>NC_004851.1:0-221618 GCF_000006925.2 Shigella flexneri 2a str. 301 | reverse complement strand
GTCCCTGATAGCACTGTTCCATCAGCGCTTTCAGGCGATAATAGTAGACCTTGGGTAGCCTCTGCCCATGTGTAACTTGATACCCCGAGAACAGCCACGATGATCTAAGCGGTTCTTATTTCTCCGGTCTCAGGGTCGGTAATGCCAACAGTAAGTCCACAGTAATCAACGAAGAGTTTTTTGAACCGCCCCGGAAATCCTGGAGACTAAACGCCCTGAGAAAGAGGTAAACAGAATGACTAAAAATACACGTTTTTCCCCCGAAGTCCGTCAACGGGCAGTTCGTATGGTTCTGGAAAGTCAGGGCGAATATGACTCACAATGGGCGGCAATTTTTAGCCATGAAAACGTAATCAACTCGGTGAACCAATTCAAAAAATATACTTTATACCTGCGGAAGTGAGAAAACCAATATATTCAATACTTGCACTATTTTTAATGGTGCCAGATATATTGGTACTTTGCTCATAAAGAGATGTATCACCTTTTTTATTAGAAATGTAATTTCTGGAGCCTTCTATATAAAATTTTGCACTGGGGGTGACATAGTATCCAATATTCGCAGCAACAGAGCAGTAATTTTGGTTTTTTATTTCATCTTTAAAAATTGTCTCAGTCTGATAGTGTTTATCTGTATCAGATGAAAGAACCCAACCACTATATTTCAGTTCTGCTCCAAACTCAAAATTCTCATGGCGGTAATTAGCAGTTAATCCAATATAAGGTATTTTGAAGAGCTGTTTGTAACCTATTGTTCTTTCACCACTAGGATGTGCCCCTTTTTTATTCCTGCTCCCCCCGTTTTCACTATAAATATAACTCCCTCCCATTGCATTAAAACTGTAACGACTCTCTTGGTAACCTGCTATTAGTCCAAGTCGATAATCCAAATTATTTAATAACCAACCTTTAAGATTCAGCTCGAATTCGTTAGCATCACGGAGATGCGTATTGGGATGCCAGCTCTGGTCGGTCCATACCTGAGGGGTATTGGAATTGTTCCAGTCTTTATCAACCATGCTTGCTTTCTGGTTACCTAAAGTAGTCCAACCGGAAACTCCGAAAGACACTTTTGGAATTAGCTTCCAATCGATGCCACCTCTAACAATAGTCGCATTACTGTATTTCCAGTCCAGTTGACTAATTTTTCTCCCCCCTTCCTTGGGATGATAAACGCGTTCTTTTGTTTTGCCACTCAGAGATCCTAGACTAATATCCGTACTGATGTTGTCCGGTATGAAAAGTGGATAGTTAGTGGTAGCATGTGTAGTAAAGATCGCAGGTACACAAAGTGCAAGTACAAAGAATTTTAATTTCATCGAGAACTCTACTTTTTTGGTTGAAATGTCCATGATCTTCTTACTTTATAAGATAAACGTCAATGCCAAGCATTATTTTAATTAAATATTTGTTTATGTTACCAAGAACATATCTTTTATTATAATATTTATTGAACTTTTGTAAAAATAAAAAAATACCTCATTGTGCGAATAAAGTAACGGGGGCCATAGATTTCTCTACCTACCTTTTGGTGTTCATACCTGAGGCTGATAGTTTCAGGATTCCGCGACAATTCTACTCACCTTCTTGTTCTCTCGCCAATATGAAATCAATCAGAAAAGCGTTCCATAAGAACAACGATAAGACAATAAATTGTCATCACGGCTGCAATAGCCAACGTGCCTTTCAGTACCAACATGACAACCTCCTGTATTTGACGTAACGTGTGCTGATAAATATGTATTTGTATCTCAACTGACTCAATACAACACTTAAGTATAGTTTTTCAGATTTTGTTTTTCCCGTGAAATATTATGGAAATGGCAGAAGCAATACATTGAATTCCGATTCGAGTGAATACGGCTAGCGGGCACCTCACTTTAGCACTGAAGCCATCAACTTTTATTTGACTTATTTCAATGGAAAGCTTTCTCACTATCAGTACAGGTAATTCCCATCCTTTTAAAGTCGAGAGTCAGACTGCGACTAATACAGTTAAAGTGACCAAACTCAGTTATCCTCTACACATTTTATCTCATGTTTACTTGGACAATTCATTGGTGCTTTTATAAAAGAATAAATATTCTACTAATTTAATGCATCACCTAAAATAGTATTTTTTATAATAGAACTGTATCTATAGTATATTATTAAAGCTTAATTATTTATTATGCTTTAATGTGGTTGTCCGATTAAGGACTAATCCTTGAAAACGCCGTATAGGGCGAGAGTTCACTCTATTGCGATAACGTAACCGTACAATATTGTGCGTTTCCCAAATTGACCACTACTGAACTATTCTGGGATTTAAATGCAATAAAATGGTTGGTTGAAGGTCGTGGTGATGATGTTAGTCCTTTTGAGAATATTCCAGTGCCAGATCTTACTTATAATAAAGAGGCTTGGCAGTTTGGATAAGCTATTGTCCTTATTCCACTAATACAAACTTTTTGTAAAGTATATTAAATATACTTCATTTCATACTGAAATCCCCGGAAGTATTCAATCAAACAATTACACCATAAAAGGAAGAGGGAGCCCCAATTAAGTTATCAAGCATGTTTATGATACCTGCAGGGTATAAATTTTCTGGCTGCAAGCAGACACATATAAAACGTCTTTATTGATCCTACCCACATAATATGGACGCAGTCGTAAGTGAGGCTCTGTGAGCCTACCCACGTAATATGGACACAGGCCTAAGCGAGGTTCTGGTTTTCAAATTGTTCCGGACTGAGGCCGCCACACCAACGGTGCCGTCGCCAGCGATTGTAATTGCACTCGATATAATTAAACACTGTTGCCCGCACTATTTCCCGATAGATAAAGTGTTCTCCGTGGAGACATTCCACTTAGGAACAATTATATTGTTCATGGTAATGTTTATATTTGAGTATAGAGATTAAAATGATTAGTCCCATCAAGAATATTAAGAACGTATTTCCAATAAATACTGCAAATACTGAATATATAGTGAGAAATATTTATCCTAGAGTTGAACATGGTTACTTTAATGAATCACCAAACATATATGACAAGAAGTATATCTCTGGTATAACCAGAAGTATGGCACAATTAAAAATAGAGGAGTTTATTAATGAGAAATCCAGACGACTTAATTATATGAAGACAATGTATTCTCCATGTCCGGAAGATTTTCAGCCTATTTCCAGAGCCGAAGCCAGTACACCGGAAGGAAGCTGGTTGACAGTTATATCTGGAAAACGTCCTATGGGGCAATTTTCTGTGGATAGTTTGTACCATCCTGACTTACATGCATTATGTGAGCTCCCAGAGATTAGTTGTAAGATCTTCTCTAAAGAAAATAGTGATTTTTTGTATATAATTGTTGTATTCAGAAATGATTCTTCCCAAGGAGAACTACGGGCAAATCGGTTTATAGAACTATATGATATAAAAAGAGAGATTATGCAAGTGTTAAGAGATGAGTCGCCAGAGATTAAAGTCTATTAAATCTGAGATTATTATTGCTCGTGAAATGGGAGAACTTTTTAGTTATGCATCAGAGGAAATAGATAGCTACATAAAACAAATGAATGACAGGCTTTCTCAAATCAAGGCTCGAATGCCTGTTACTTAATGTATATTAATTGTATGAAGTGGTCAACAAAAACTGGCCACCGAGTTAGAGTTTTTCCAGTATCGATTTTCCGATTCGTTTGGGGGTAACCCACCGTTATATTCGTGCGGTCTTAGTGCGCTGTAATATCCAACGATATAGTCCGTTATGGCGTGAGCTGCCTCGCTGAAGCTTACGTAACCCACCACCGGCATCCATTCGTTCTTCAGACTCCTGAAGAAGCGTTCCATTGGGCTGTTATCCCAGCAGTTTCCGCGCCGGCTCATACTCTGTCTGATCTGGTATCGCCACAATAACTGCCGGAACTGCCTGCTCGTATAATGACTGCCCTGATCGCTGTGGAACATCACCCCGCCGGGCTTACCACGGGTTTCCCATGCCATTTCCAGCGCTTTCATGGTGAGCCTGCTGTCCGGCGAGAACGACATGGCCCAGCCCACTGGTTTTCTTGCGAACAGGTCGAGAACAACGGCGAGGTACGCCCAGCGCTTACCCGTCCAGATATAGGTCACATCACCGCACCACACCTGATTTGGCTCGGTCACGGCGAACTGCCTTTCAAGGTAGTTAGGGATAGCAACATGTTCATGACCACCACGTTTATACCGGTGAGTCGGCTGCTGACAGCTGACCAGCCCCAGCTCTTTCATGAGCCTGCCAGCAAGCCAGCGTCCCATCTGGTAGCCTCTCCGGGTTGCCATTGTGGCGATGCTTCTTGCTCCGGCCGAACCGTGGCTGATGCCATGTAGCTCAAGTACCTGACTGCGTAATACAGCCCGTCTGCCGTCTGGTTTTTCAGGACGGTTTTTCCAGTATCTGTAGCTGCTGCGATGAACCCCGAACACATGGCAGAGTGTGACCACAGGATAATGCGCTCTGAGTTTCCCGATTATCGAGAACTGTTCAGGGAGTCTGACATCAAGAGCGCGGTAGCCTTTTTTAATATTTCATTCTCCATTTCAATGCGTTGTAGCTTTTTCCTGAGCTCACGGATTTCAATTTGTTCCGGGGTAATGGGGGAGGCTTTTGGTGTTTTGCCCTGACGCTCATCACGCAGTTGTTTGACCCATCTTGTCATTGTGGAAAGGCCAACATCCATAGCTTTGGCGGCATCTGCCACCGTGTATTTCTGGTCAACAACCAGTTGAGCGGATTCGCGTTTAAACTCTGCGCTAAAATTTCTTTTTTTCATTGGAGCACCTGTGTTGTTCTGAGGTGAGCATATCACCTCTGTTCAGGTGGCCAAATTCAGTGTGCCACTTCACTCACTGAGGGCACCATCATGGCACTCCCCCGTATTACCCAAAAAGAGATGACTGAACGCGAGCAGCGTGAACTTAAAACACTGCTGGATCGGGCGCGGATTGCGTGCAAAATACGCTGTTGCTTTTTTTAATATATCTCGCTCAAGTCGTGCTTCATTTAAAGCCTTACGCAGTTGCATAACTTCAGATTCCAGCTCAGCCACTGTGCGGGAGCCTGGTGTATTGAGCCCTTTTCTTGCGGCGGTAACCCATTGTCCTAAAGTGCCTTCAGGAACAGATAATCGGGAAGCGCCTTCACTGATCGAAAGCTGATTTTCAGGAACCGTTTTGACGGCTTCGGCTTTAAACTCCGTAGAGTAACGTTGGGTTTTTCTGCTCATTATTGGCTCCTTCTGATGCCATTCTATTTCAGGAAGGAGTGTCCGTTAAACTCAGGCTACCTCAACTCTCGTCTGGGGAATATCTCCCCGGCAGCCTTCAGGATAAAATATTATCAGATGACTGCTTAGAAAAAGAACAAATGGTGGTGTCCGCTATTGCCAGTACACCTCAAGCTTCTTACCATATTTGAAATAAAGCTCAATAGCGCGAATTTTTTGTTCTTCAGTAAACATGTTTCATCTTCTGAGAGTCCAGGAAATCGTCCGCATCCCCATTACCGTCTTATATCACTGGCGCTGACATGTGCTCATTGATGAAGTGAATCTGAATGACATGTTTTGCCATATCAACGCCAACCGGTGTATATTTCATTTGTGGAGTCTCCAGTCTGAGGACGCTTTATGCATCCCGTATTGGGCAGTATGATGCCGGAAAGCTGCGAGGCTCCACACCTGCCAGTTTCACCCTTTTAACCATCATACTACTCCGTGTTTAATTGTGTGGGATGCGTTCATTACATTTTAACAGTGTCACCCCGTCGGCCACGAAAGATAAACAGGTGACCAGAAAAGGGATCTTCATCCAGCACATGCTATATCTTGAACGTAACAACCTGACCCTCCGCACCCGCATCAAGCGGCTGGCACGTAAAACAATCTGCTTCTCGCGTTCCGTGGAAATCCACGAAAAGTCATCGGCTCCTTCATTGAAAAACACATATTCTACTGATTGGAAGCGCCACCCGAAAAAGTATCGTTTTTTTACAGTAAACTTCATTTAGCCGACTATAATGTAAAAAAATAAATTTTTTACCAAAATATAACATAAGGAAGTAATATGCTTACACAAACTATATTCCCTTGTCTTCCACAAAAACAAGAAAATATCATCCTTGAAGTATCAAATCCTGTATTATTATCTTCTACTGTTACTACAGATGGATATACTGTTTTCAATAAAAAAGCAGCTATATACGAATTACAAATACCTGCTGCCAGCCGGACGAAAACGTTGAAATTCACTGCTACAGAAATGCAATGGTTGACAAAGATAAATGAAGCCGGAATTGATGAAAAACAAAGCCAACGGTATTCTGATTTCTGAAGTTAATTTCAGACTCGTTTAAGCTCCATTTTCAAAAAAATATATCAGGGTTTGTTACTAATAACTTCTGAAAACAGAAAAAAATAGAGCAGTAATTCTATTTCAGAGAGGAGTAACTCCATCTATCCTCGATACGTACTGAACGTTATCGTGATATATTCATCATGCTTTCTTCACCATTATTCGAGTATAGGGAGAGACGCAATGACCTTAAATACCTTTTTATGGCTGAATTACCATTCTCAGGAATAACAGCAGACTCCTTCCCATAGACGGCTTAGGGGGAAAGCAATACCCGGAGAAAGGGTACAAAGCAAACTGTTTTAAAATTAATAAGCCATATTCTATTTAACTAGAATTCTTATCGTTGATAAGAATTCTAGTTATAATGATTAAATCAACCAATATACAGGCAATCGGTTCTGGCATTATGCATCAAATAAACAATGTATACTCGTTAACTCCATTATCTTTACCTATGGAACTGACTCCATCTTGTAATGAATTTTATTTAAAAACCTGGAGCGAATGGGAAAAGAACGGTACCCCAGGCGAGCAACGCAATATCGCCTTCAATAGGCTGAAAATATGTTTACAAAATCAAGAGGCAGAATTAAATTTATCTGAGTTAGATTTAAAAACATTACCAGATTTACCGCCTCAGATAACAACACTGGAAATAAGAAAAAACCTATTAACACATCTCCCTGATTTACCACCAATGCTTAAGGTAATACATGCTCAATTTAATCAACTGGAAAGCTTACCTGCCTTACCCGAGACGTTAGAAGAGCTTAATGCGGGTGATAACAAGATAAAAGAATTACCATTTCTTCCTGAAAATCTAACTCATTTACGGGTTCATAATAACCGATTGCATATTCTGCCACTATTGCCACCGGAACTAAAATTACTGGTAGTTTCTGGAAACAGATTAGACAGCATTCCCCCCTTTCCAGATAAGCTTGAAGGGCTGGCTCTGGCTAATAATTTTATAGAACAACTACCGGAATTACCTTTTAGTATGAACAGGGCTGTGCTAATGAATAATAATCTGACAACACTTCCGGAAAGTGTCCTGAGATTAGCTCAGAATGCCTTCGTAAATGTTGCAGGTAATCCATTGTCTGGCCATACCATGCGTACACTACAACAAATAACCACCGGACCAGATTATTCTGGTCCTCAAATATTTTTCTCTATGGGAAATTCTGCCACAATTTCCGCTCCAGAACACTCCCTGGCTGATGCCGTGACAGCATGGTTCCCGGAAAACAAACAATCTGATGTATCACAGATATGGCATGCTTTTGAACATGAAGAGCATGCCAACACCTTTTCCGCGTTCCTTGACCGCCTTTCCGATACCGTCTCTGCACGCAATACCTCCGGATTCCGTGAACAGGTCGCTGCATGGCTGGAAAAACTCAGTGCCTCTGCGGAGCTTCGACAGCAGTCTTTCGCTGTTGCTGCTGATGCCACTGAGAGCTGTGAGGACCGTGTCGCGCTCACATGGAACAATCTCCGGAAAACCCTCCTGGTCCATCAGGCATCAGAAGGCCTTTTCGATAATGATACCGGCGCTCTGCTCTCCCTGGGCAGGGAAATGTTCCGCCTCGAAATTCTGGAGGACATTGCCCGGGATAAAGTCAGAACTCTCCATTTTGTGGATGAGATAGAAGTCTACCTGGCCTTCCAGACCATGCTCGCAGAGAAACTTCAGCTCTCTACTGCCGTGAAGGAAATGCGTTTCTATGGCGTGTCGGGAGTGACAGCAAATGACCTCCGCACTGCCGAAGCCATGGTCAGAAGCCGTGAAGAGAATGAATTTACGGACTGGTTCTCCCTCTGGGGACCATGGCATGCTGTACTGAAGCGTACGGAAGCTGACCGCTGGGCGCAGGCAGAAGAGCAGAAGTATGAGATGCTGGAGAATGAGTACTCTCAGAGGGTGGCTGACCGGCTGAAAGCATCAGGTCTGAGCGGTGATGCGGATGCGGAGAGGGAAGCCGGTGCACAGGTGATGCGTGAGACTGAACAGCAGATTTACCGTCAGTTGACTGACGAGGTACTGGCCCTGCGATTGTCTGAAAACGGCTCAAATCATATCGCATAACCCACTGATAATGTTTACTACCGGATGTAGCTTTTTTCATGCCCGAGATGGTCAGTTAGTTCCGCATTAAGCACCGTTTCGACAGTTAATTTCGTCTGCATACGGGAAAACTGATTGAGGTCGGCCTCGGTTTTGAGGCCTTTAGCCAGTTCAGCCGCAAGGGCTTTAAGCTTCTTTTCGTCCATAATTTACCTGTCTCCGTTGTTGGAGTGAACCACGGCAGCCTGACGGCTGCAAATTGAAAACTGCCCCTGTTCGTCCTGGTGTTGCCGCACGCTCCGCAGAATATGTATGCTCTGAGGACCTGTTTTATTAAGGACTCATCCTCTTATGTTGACCCGCAAAAGTATAGATACCGTTCTGCTCTCTGTTGGTGCTGAGAAGCTCTCACAACGTGAATGGGACTGGATGAAGATGCTCAAACCCATGGACCCACCACCTGCGATGGTCGCGGCCTCCATCCTGGAGCGCCGTGGCGACACAGCAGCCCTTACCCGGCTACAGGATACCGGGGGTTAATCCGTCCTCATGTTGTCCGCTTTTACTCCCCGACCGCTGAAACGCCTGTTCACAACCAACCAGTGCTGGACATCCTTCCTGGATGCGGGCGGTCTGCGCGATATCGAGGTTGAGGCTGTCACAAAAATGCTGGCCTGCGGCACGCGGATACTGGGCGTGAAGGAATACATCTGCGATAAACCTGAGTGCCCCCACGTCAGATACGTCACTAACTCATGCGGCAGCCGTGCCTGCCCGTCCTGCGGAAAAAAGGCCACAGACCTGTGGATAGCGACACAGCTGAATCGTCTTCCTGACTGCGACTGGGTACACCTGGTCTTCACCCTGCCGGACACGCAGTGGCCGGTGTTCGAAAGCAACCGGTGGCTGCTGAATGACGTGTGCCGTCTGGCGGTGGAGAATCTGCTGTATGCCGCCCGGAAACGGGGGCAGGAACCCGGTATCTTCTGCGCCATCCACACGTATGGCCGTCGTCTCAACTGGCATCCGCATGTACATGTGTCTGTAACCTGTGGAGGTCTGAATAAGCATGGTCAGTGGAAAAAGCTGAGCTTCCTGAAAGACGCGATGCGTTCGCGGTGGATGTGGAATATGCGGCAACGGCTTCTGAAAGCGTGGTCAGAGGGGCTGGCGATGCCGGAGTCGTTGTCACATATCACGACGGAATCACAGAGGAGAAGCCTGGTGCTGAAAGCCGGAGGAAAATACTGGCATGTGTACATGTCGAAAAAAACGGCCGGCGGGAGGAATACGGCGCGCTACCTGGGTCGTTATCTGAAGAAGCCGCCGATAGCGGCCTCCCGGCTGGCACATTACAACGGAGGGGCGAGCCTGAGCTTCCGTTACCTGGACCACAAAACGGGAGAAACGGCGACGGAAACGCTGACACAGCGTGAGCTGGTCGCGAGGCTGAAACAGCACATCCCGGAGAAGTTTTTTAAGATGGTGAGGTACTTCGGGTTCCTTGCCAACCGGGTGTGTGGAGAGAAGCTGCCGCAGGTGTACCGTGCTCTGGGGATGGATAAACCGGAACCAGTGGCGAAAGTGTGCTATGCACAAATGGTGAAACAGTTCCTGAGTCGTGACCCGTTCGAATGCGTGCTGTGCGGGAGTCAGATGCGTTTTACGGGGCTGAAGCGGGGCTACCGTCTGGCAGAGCAGGTCCTGATGCATGAGCCGCTGGCCCGGATGCGGTGGTGCGGCTGAGAGCCGCAGAGGGGAAGTTGCGTCCATTTTGAGGGAAACGGAGCAAAAAACCGCCATTCATACCCTGAATCAATCAGAGCCATCCAGTTTAATCGTCGGTTCCGTTCATATGGAGCAAAAGTGGTGTTGAAGAAACATCCGTTTTGTGGTGTTTTTTTAATCTTTTTGGGGTTTTAATTCCTATCGCTCAAGTCTTAACGATATCCCTGAAACGACCACTTAATATTACTCACACTTTTGCAAATGCATTAAATGCTGCTTGTATTATTCTGATGCCGCGCCAGCGGCATGGAAGGCGGCACGCTGTGGTTACATGTGATACCGGAGTAAAACCGCCGAAGCCCGGCGTCAGCCGGTACTGATTGACAGATTTCACCTTACCCATCCCCAGCCCTGCCAAGCCATACCCGTTTTCAGCCATGATAGAGCTTCTGTGCGCGGTCGGAGTGGTCCCGACGAGGGTTTTACCCGAAGTCGGGGCGTATCTCCGCGTTAGCGGGCCGTGAGGGCCGCTTACGAGCGTGTATTCGATACGTCCAGCCAGAAGACTGACAGCGATGATGATGTAGTTACAACATTCATAATTAAAAGCGACTCTGTTCCCGCCCTTTGGGCGGGGGCGGCGGCGCTTTTCAGTTATGAGGGGGGCGTTGTGGTTTCAGTTTTGCGTTGGACTTGGGTTTTTTAGGGGTTTATGTTTGCATGTTGTAACTAAACCGGCTTCGGTTGGGGGCCCGCCGCTTGCGGTGGGAGGTGCATATTTGTCTGTCCACAGGACAGGCAGTGAACAGGTTTTCTTTTTAAATGAATGTAATTAAGTAGTTTAAAGGAGATATAAACAGGTGTTTAAAAGATACATTGCACCCTGTAGGGTTGACGTCTGGCGCTTTATGACGTGAACGGTTGTAACCTTATGGTGAAGTCCCTTGCAGTTTAATGTGGATAAGCAAAATTCCCCGTCTGTGAGGCGTGTTTTGTATCAAAAACAGGGGGGACCGGATGCACCTGAAGGTGGATGATGAGGTTGTTTTTTGTATGTAGCGCTGATTTTTTGTGCACTGGCGGGCTTCAGGCGTGCGAATGCCTCCGGCGCGTGCCGGATTATTCTGAGGAGGTCACTTTCAGGGGGAAGCTGTGGCCAGCCGGCTGTAATTACGGTTACGTGACAGAATCATGCGCTCCTTCACACGACGCTCCACTTCACGTTTTACCGCCTCACGACTGGCAGTGAAGCGCCCTTCCGAGATTTCACGCGTCAGTTGCCGTTTCACCAGGGTGACAATATCCTGACGCTGCCTGTCCGCATCACGACGCGCACGGGCACGCTTCATTCCACGGGACTTAAGCTCTGTCTGGTAACTGCGGAAACGCTCACGAACAAAACGCCAGGCTTTCGCCATCAGTTCATCCATACCCAGGGTATCCAGCCCCTGCTTTTTGCGCTGTCTGTTTTCCCATTCCACACGACTGCGGCGCGCGGCGGCCACTGCCTCCTCTGATACATCGAGGGCAGCAAACAGTGCAGATGTGAACGTGATATCGGTCGGAATGTAGCACCCGATAAGCGGGTCATATTCCGTCTGGTAGGTAATCAGTCCCAGCTCTGCAAGGAACGTCAGGGCCCGGGTGGCCCGGGTGATGGAGAGTTTTCCGGCAGCAGACTCCGTCGCCAGTCCGCACTCAATGGCCAGCGTGGTGATGGAACACTGGACGCGGTTGGCCAGTGGGTCATAGTGAAAACACAGCCCCTGCAGCAGCGCATCAATGGCCCGGCGACGTAGTACCGGTGGCATGCGCCGACGCAGACCAAGCGAACGGGCATGTGCCACATGAATGGCGAAATCAAAACGGGAGGTGAAGCCCACCGCCTTTTCCATCAGTTTCCCGCAGAACGGAAGCGTCCGGGCACCTTCACGGGGTGTGAACACCGGATTCGGGTTCTTTACCTGGCGGTAATAAGTTTGTTGAAGATCAGTCACACCATCCTGCACTTACAATGCGCAGAAGGAGCGAGCACAGAAAGAAGTCTTGAACTTTTCCGGGCATATAACTATACTCCCCGCATAGCTTGATTGTTGGCTATACGGTTTAAGTGGGCCCCGGTAATCTTTCTGACTCGCCAAAGTTAAAGAAGATTATCGGGGTTTTTGCTTTTCTGGCTCCTGTACATCCACATCAGAACCAGTTCCCTGCCACCTTATGGCGTGGCCAGCCATAAAATTCCTTAAACGATCAGTAATCTAGCATGCTACGCCACAAAGTAAAGTCTTTACTTTAGTATATCCAGTCTCTGCAGTTCATCTTTGATGATTTTCTCAACGAACTGAGCCTGTGTTATCCCCTCTCTCTCGCAGTACTCAACCATGAGATCTTTCAGAGGATTTTTGACAAAAACTTTTATCTCTTTGTGTGTAAGACGTTTTCTTGCAACAGCGGCCATTTGTTTCTCAGAGTCAGTCATAGGCTTACCTCTGCGCACAAACCGCTTTTGACTCAATGAGGAAGTCACTGCATTTTCTGTCTGCGACATCTCGCCTCCTCAATACTCAAACAGGGATCGTTTCGCAGAGGATACTACAGTTTTTTGAAATCAGCGACTTGAGAATTGTGGCGAAGATCTGTGTTGGCGCACAAATCAACGGGGATTACTGTCGTTTAATGTGATTTAAACTGTGAAATAGTATGGTTTTCAGTTATGGAAACGCCGGGAGCGAGGAAAACTTGCTTTTTCCCGTTTCCGGGGTTGGACAACTGAGCAACGCGAAGGCGTCAGCTACGATGTTCCGGTGACTGCTGATCAGCCCCTGTTGTATTCAGCCATTCTCCGGTCATCTGCAGCAGTTTTCTGGCATCGTGGCTTCTGAGCAACGGAATACCAGCCTGCCTCAGAACCTCTTCCAGAAGAATATCCCGGCGTCTGCGTTCCGGTCGTAAATGGCTGGCATCATCCAGCTCTACTGCTGCAACAATACTGAACGAACGCAGCTCAACGATAACCACATCAACATGCCACTGAGACACCATCCTGAATAACTGCCACCACTGGCGTGATCGTGGCCGGATATTCCCGTTCAGCTGGACGATATCCGCTACCCGTACCTGCGGACACAGATACCACCGCTTCATATCCACAATTCTGAACAGTCCTTTCATAAAACTGACTTCCCTTTCTGTCAGCAGCGTCTTCTGACGTTGCCAGTATTCACCGCTGGACAGTATTCGCTCTGCATCACCAGTCCGTATACCTGCCGCATGCAATTGCATCAGCAAAGGAGAATGCTGATTTACACTTCTGAGGATAATCCGGATAAGTAGCGCTGCAATAATCAGAACAATGAGAATAAAAATAATCAACTTCATTATTTATCTGCTCCTGGCAATTAATTATTGCTGAATTATTACCTTACATATTTCCATATCTCTTTTGGTATCCTGTCATATAACTTTCCGGTGATTAATTCCGCTAGCCGGTGGTCTGCTGCTGAATTAAATGATTCACGTTCACTGTTTGATAAACTGTCTCTGTTTTTATGAATAATTTTTTCCAGCGTATTGACTGATGAACATCGCCGTAACTGATACAGCCATTCCTGTTTTGTTTTTGCCATTTTTATTCCCGCTGAGAACAGATGAATGATAGGATTGCCATCGCTTTATTTACGGTGCCTCCATATCCAGGGGGGAACCGGATCAGCATCTGACCAGAGCCCACGTTTTTGTTGTCTGGCTTCGTTCTGAAGGACAGGTAGCACGGGATCTGTGTTGTACTGCTCATATACCCAGGCAGCCCCGGCCCGGACCATAAACTGATTAATATTCATTCCGTCTGGTGCATAAACCTGCCCGAGAATACGACCATAACGATCTCGCTGAAAATATGAGGTAGCCTGAGTTTAACGGACACTCCTTCCTGAAATAGAATGGCATCAGAAGGAGCTAATAATGAGCAGAAAAACCCAACGTTACTCTAAAGAGTTCAAAGCCGAAGCTGTCAGAACGGTTCTTGAAAATCAACTTTCGATCAGTGAAGGCGCTTCCCGATTATCTCTTCCTGAAGGCACTTTAGGACAATGGGTTACCGCCGCCAGAAAAGGGCTCGGTACTCCTGGTTCCCGCACGGTGGCTGAACTGGAATCTGAAATTCTGCAACTGCGTAAGGCGTTAAATGAAGCTCGCCTTGAGCGCGATATATTAAAAAAAGCAACAGCGTATTTTGCACAGGAGTCGCTGAAAAATACGCGTTAATCGAACAATGGCGACAACAATTTCCCATTGAAGCGATGTGTCAGGTATTTGGTGTATCCAGGAGCGGTTATTACAACTGGGTACAGCATGAACCCTCAGACAGAAAACAAAGTGATGAGCGGCTAAAACTGGAGATTAAGGTGGCACATATCCGCACTCGCGAAACATATGGAACCCGGCGGCTCCAGACGGAGCTGGCAGAGAATGGCATCATCGTTGGTCGTGACCGACTGGCATGTCTTCGTAAGGAGCTGAGGCTACGCTGTAAGCAGAAACGCAAGTTCAGAGCGACTACGAACCCGAACCACAATCTGCCAGTTGCGCCAAATCTGCTGAACCAGACGTTCGCTCCTACAGCACCAAATCAGGTCTGGGTGGCGGACCTGACGTATGTTGCCACACAGGAGGGATGGTTGTACCTCGCTGGCATCAAAGATGTTTATACGTGCGAAATTGTCGGCTACGCCATGGGAGAGCGCATGACAAAAGAGCTGACAGGTAAAGCCCTGTTTATGGCGCTCAGGAGCCAGCGCCCACCTGCCGGGCTAATCCACCACTCTGATCGAGGTTCACAGTACTGCGCATACGATTACCGGGTCATACAGGAGCAGTCTGGTCTGAAAACATCAATGTCGCGTAAAGGTAACTGTTACGACAACGCTCCGATGGAAAGCTTCTGGGGAACGCTGAAAAATGAGAGCCTGAGCCACTATCGTTTTAATAACCGGGATGAAGCCATCTCAGTAATACGGGAATACATTGAGATTTTCTACAATCGTCAGCGTCGTCACTCTCGTCTGGGGAATATCTCCCCGGCAGCCTTCAGGGAAAAATATCATCAGATGGCTGCTTAAAAAAAGAACAAATGGTAGTGTCCGCTATTGCCAGTACACCTCAATATGTGACGGTAACCGTTTTTCCTGCGACCAGTGATTTCATCATGTCTGTTGACCACCGGCCATAATCCTGTTTCTTTTCCGGTGCATCAATATTTACCAGCCTGATCCGCACCGCCTTCAGTGAGTCCATGACCTCGATGGTATCACCGTCCAGTACACGAACAACCCGTCCATGAATATCTGCAGACAATACCGGCCATGAAAAGATAAATAATGCCAGTGGAATATATTTCCTCATGTTATTCTCCATATCAGATAAATGCCACCTGTATTTCAGCCCCCCTGAATAGTGCAGCACACATTGAATAACACCTTATTTTGTGAAACTAATCACAAAATATAAAAAATCGACTTAATGCGGAAAAGACTCTGTGCTACTCAGAACTGTCCGGTCATACTGCCCGACCGGATATTAAGAAGCAAATCTCATAAACTCCTTTCAGCCTTCTGACTCCTAGAGTAATGAAGGCTGCTTTTTTCGTTACACCCTTCCCCGGCAGCGCCGGTGGCAGTGTTCAGCCCTTTTCCGGGCAAACTGCTGCCAGTCTGTCCTAGGCGCAACACAGGCAGCCCGTCGCCATGCTTCTGCCGCTTCCATCCAGCGTCCACTGACTTCCAGAATAACGGCCCGCCCGCCGGCACGCTGGTAACGCCAGACCTGGCCGTTCCGTGAACTGTTTCTGAATCCATTCATTTTCTTGTCCCCCTTTAGTTGTCAGTATTATTGTGATAAATAATTCAGTGGACTGGCTTCCTTTCGGAAGCGGAAGTTATTTCCTTTTAAGCCTTATTTCCCTGCCTCCTCTCTCTGGGGGAGGCTTTTTTTATTTCTCATCAAGCACGGCCTGAAGTTCTGCCTTTATCCGGTTCTGGCGACGAATTTTCGCCAGACGCGCTCCCGCATACGCTTCCTCCTCCTGAGAAATATGCTCCGTCACATACCCTTCCGTGTCATACCGGCAGGCACCGGCTTTCATGGCACACAGATAGCTTTCTGAACGGGTGATGGCCTTCAGCGCCCTGCGCAGTTTTTTATGCGAGAGCGGGATATTCCGCTGCGCCACGTCTTCCAGTAACACGTCCCGGATACCGCAGGCCAGAAGCCGGGGCGTGTCACCGTCAAATAATCCCGGCCACCAGGGCTTCAGGGTATTCACAGCCTCATCCAGCGTGGGCAGGTTCAGATAAATGGACAGCGCCTGTCTGGCCTGCGCTTTTTTTGCCGCCAGCTCTGCTTCACGGGCCGCTTTCTCGGCCAGCTTCTGCTTTTTCACCTTCCACTTTGGTGGCGTGGTGACATTGATGATGGTTTTCCGGCTGCGGACAGGCGCTGTTCCCTCTGTCTTCCGCTTCAGTGTCAGTACCGGTCGCTTCTGCTCTGTCATGCTGTGTTCTGCCTCTGACGAATCATCCTCTTGCGGCCAAAGATACCACACCCGTCACAGCGCCAGAACGCCCAGCACAGCCAGATGACAGGCATAGAACGTCGGGAAAAAGTCTCCGGGCCAGAAACGGGGTAATGATTTTCCGGCACACAACACCAGACCAACGGTCAGCACCGTCATCACAAGACCGGCCACCGCCGCTGCATCACTGGTGGCAAGGTTAAGCGCCGGAATAACAGCCAGCAGGCAGGCGACCAGCGCCAGACGTTCCGCTCTGTCTTCCGCCCGGTACAGCCGGTTGCTGACTGCCAGCATCAGCAACCCGGCAATACCGTAACTGGTGCCGGACAAAGGCCCCCACAGGGCCATCAGGAGTATGGCCGCTGCTGTACGCCACCCACTGCGCGTGGTACACCACGTCAGCACCTGTGCCGCCACTGCAAAGGCAAACAGGATATTCCCCTCATACCAAGGAAAGCCTGCCAGATAATATGCGAACTGGGCAATAATTCCCCATCCCCACAGCCGGTTAATGGCCGGTTGCCGGATATGCGCATGACGGGACAGATTCAGCCCCCACACCAGGGCAAAAAGCGGAAAGGCTCCTCGCCCGGCCAGAAACATCCATTCCTGCTTCAGCTGGAATATCAGATTGATGTGGTCCAGTACCATCAGCACCAGTGCCACCGTTTTGATGATATCCCGCTGTCCGGGTGACCAGACCAGAAATGACTGCAACCAGGTATCGGTCCGTGCAGCCAGTGAATCGTTACGTGTCGTGTTCGTGTTATCCGTTGTCATCAGTGTTTGTCTTCCTGTATCAGTCTCCGCCCGGGGTTTTCTCTTTCTGCAGGTCACGAACCATATCCCGCTCCATCTGCTGCAGACGCTCCTGCAGCAAATTTTCCCGGGCAACTTCCCGGACCGCTTCCCGCACCCGTTGTGGTTCACGCAGTACACTCTCCGGCAGCGCGGCTTCCCGTTCAGTTATGGCAGCCCGGTCACGCTCCTGCCCGGCAATTTCCCTGACAGCCTGCTCTGTTTTGCCGTCCGGCAGGTCAGGTTTGTTCTCTGCCATTTTACGGACAATTTCATCTGCGCGACGTTCCGTTTCACGGCGGATGGCCTCTTCAGCCTGCCGCTGTGCCAGTACCTCTGCCGTGACCGGTTCACCATTTCCGGCTCCTGGCTGGACGCTGTTGTCCGGGATATCCCCCCACACGCGGCCACCGGTGATGGCACCGGGATTCCACGGACGGCCTTCACCGGCGATTCTTACCACCACACCACTGTCAGGATTATCACGGGCAATCCGGACGCCATCCTGCATATTATCAGCCAGCAGGCTTTCTCCGTTACGGCTGCCCTGCAGGGCCACGAACTGCGCATCCCCGCTGCCTTTTACCCGACCTTCACCGCTGAATCCCCGCAGCCCGTTTCCGTCATCCGTGGTCAGCGGGTTCAGCCAGATACCGGCGGACTTGCCGTTACGGTCAAACGCCGGCAGTGCCACATACGGTTGCGGATATTTACGTCCCGGAGCAATAAACCGTGCAGGACTGTCTCCCCCGGCCAGCCCCGCCTGACGGAGAACGGCACGGCCTGCCGCCACGTCCCGCAGCTCCCGCGCCGTACTGAACAGCCGCTCTGCATTCATGACCTCCCGGTCCGGTTTCGGCTCAAACACATCGTGGGCAGTTCCTTTCTGTACGGCATTGTTGATGGCATCCGTCCAGCCCTGACGGTTATCGGTGTACACCTGCACATGCTGCTTCATACGCGACAGGGCCACGTAGGCTGACTCAAAGCCGGCCATCAGTTTCCGGTTACCTTCCGTGCCTTCAAGCGCGATGGCAAAGGTTTCACTCGCCCCCTGTGCACCGTGGGCGGTGATGGCATAGGCCAGGTCAATATGTTGCTCTGCCCGCTCCTGACCGGGGCGAATCACACGGGTCTGCTGACCGTCAGAAAGTGTGACACTGTCACCGGAAACCGCTGTCACCGTCCAGACGCTGTTGGCCACATAACCGCGCTCCCGGTCACTCTTCGTGAAGCGTATCCTGTCACCGGTCCCCACCCGGATGGTGTCCGGGGTGTACAGCGTGACGCCTTCAGCCACCGCCTCCCGGGGCGAAATCAGCCGCGTGTTACCTTCCGCATCCTGCAGGGTTATCAGCCCGTCATCCTTACTGATACCGGCAATCCGGTGATACACATTATCCACCAGGGCAAGGGCATCCGGGTTATTCTCCCAGGTGGAGAGACGACGCAGCTCCCCGTCGCGTATATTCGCTGTGTTCAGGACAGGCACCATGACCTGCACCTTCCCCAGTTCTCCGGCCTTTTCCCGTGCATCATGAATCATGCTGTTCAGTACGCGCCGGTCCTCATTCAGGTGCGTGACAATCAGCGTCTGCTCCCGTGCTTCCGGTGTCCTGCCGGTATAGTCGCGGACAATGGCTTCATACAGTGTCATGGGGACATCCGGAAAAGCCTCGCCTTTCAGCATCGCCTTCTGCTGCGCTTCTGCCAGTTTCGCTTCCTGGCTGTGACTGAACTCCGTCACGGAGTGCTCCGGTGCCCATGCGCCCTCCAGACGTGGCACCTGAGACGGTTTCACACGCTCAAGCCCGGACAGCGCCCTTTCCACATCCCGGTTAATCAGGCTGTATACCGCCTCCCGCAGTTCCGGCGTCTGACGCACAATCTCCTTCATGATGACCACATCGGCAGCACTGCGCGTCTGCTGGAGACGGAAAGGCTGACCGGGCGCGATGGCCTGCAGCTGGTCCGTGTCACCGCTGGCCACAGCCCGACCGCCACCGGCCGCAATCAGGGCGTATGCCCGTGCCATGTCGGTATTGCCCACCATAGAGCTCTCATCGAGAAGGAACAGCGTGTTGCTGAAATCCGGAGTTTCTCCGCTGCGCTGCTGCAGCTGCGTGTCATGCAGAAAGGACGCCAGTGTCTGTGCATCCACGCCGGCGCTGCGCATCTCCCCGACCGCACGGTGTGTGGGCCCCAGCCCCACGACACGGGGACGTTCACTCTCCGGCAGCATGTTCACGGCTGACATCACCGCCCGGAACTGTGTGGTCTTACCCACACCGGCATAGCCCTGCACCACCGTGAAACGGTCAGACGTTTCCAGTATCATACGGGTGGCGGCGCGCTGTCCTGATGTCAGTTTCTCCATGAGTTCGCCAGGTACTCTCTCCATCAGCGGCGTGACCGCCTCCTTACCTTCGAGAATATGGCGAAGAATGCTCTTTTCTGCCTCATACGACGCACGGGAAACCAGCAGGCCTGTGCCATAGCCTTTTGCCACATCCACATACAGTAAATCACCCCGTTTTATCTGCGCATTGATTTCCCCTCCCAGGTCAGCAAAACCGGTTCCTTCTGCAGCAAACGACTTCGCCTCTGTCAGCAGGTCCACCATGCTGAAGGCCAGGTTTTTACTTTCCAGCACAGGAAGGGCCAGATGAATGGCCTGCTGTGCCGGCGTGTGAAGCCCGGCTTTCTGCAGACTGATAGCGGTTTCCAGCAATGTCTCACCGGCACGCGCCTTTATCTGCTCAGAAACCACCGTAAAGGAGGGATGGCGGGCAAGTTTTTCCGCAGTACGGGTTTCATCCAGTGAGGAATACAGCCGGACATCACGACCACTGCGGGCCAGACCATTCAGGGTGGCATTGTCCATTGCCATCTGTGTGACGGAGGCAAAAACCGTCGCACTGTCGCTGACGGAATGCCCGGGCGTTTCCACCCAGCCGTTCTCCAGCTTCAGTGCCGTGAACGGTGAATCGCTCACAGGCAGGGTGGCCGGTTCAGCCCGTCCCGGCACAACAACCGTCATCGCATCTTCACTGACGGATGCCACCTGCAGGCGGTCACCGCCGGAGACGCGGAGTCCGGGAATTTTCCCTGTCACCCTCAGACGCTCACCGTCTGCCACCGGCATTTTTTCCGGCCGGAACAGCGACCAGCTGCTGTCCAGGGAAGAAATACGCACCACCTGCGTTTCGCCCTGCGCATTCCGCAGGGTCAGGCTGTGACTCTGCGCCGTCACACGTTCTGTCACATAGCGGTCATGACTGCGTGTCTCCGGGTTCCACTGCTCCATCACCATTCCCGGGCGGTACATATCCCGCAGATAACGGCTCCGGCTGTCCAGCCAGACCGGTGACAGGGCGGTCATGGTTACCTCCGGGTGTCCGAGCACGCCCTGTGTTTTCAGCTCACTGCGAATGGCCTGTGTCAGTATGGCCTGTTCCCGTACTCCGCTGACCTGTGCCACGCTCTCTTCTCCGGCTTTCACGCTGGCCGCAAAATCTCCGGCCAGCCGACATTACGGTCCGGTTCACTGATGATGGTGGCCGGTCGCTGTTCTCCCCCCTGCCAGCGATATGTGTTCACCCCGGCATCCTTCATGGCCATCAGTGCACTGCCTGTACCGGTTCGCTGCCCGCTGTCGGTTATCAGGACCTGTACGTTATGACGTGCGGCACCATCCAGCAGGGTTAACGTCTCTTTCAGGGAGAGTTTTTCGCCCTGGTCGACGATAACGGTACTGCCCGGCGTGAAGGCCATTCCTTCCAGCAACTGACGACGTCCGGTTATCAGTTCACCGGACAGCCGTTCATCCTGCTTCAGGTTCATCTGCGAGCGACGGTCAGCAGCGATAATCTGCACCTCCCGCCCCTGCTCCCGGGCCATCATGACCAGTTCAGCCACCCGCTCACGCTGCCCGGCTGCACCGCCCTGCCCGGACACAATGGCCAGCGACGGACGGTCCTGTGCCAGAACACTGACGGCATCGCTGTAACCGGCCGTCCGGGGGACACTTTTCTCCAGATGTACGGTCACCCGGTTCTGTTTCATGATGTCACGACTGAGTGCCCGGACTGACAGCTCATCGAGCATATGAATCCCGAACGTGAACAGCCCCTTCTCACGATCGAGGGGGATAAGCTGCTCACGGCTGATGGCCTCATCGATACCGGCGCGTGCCCGTTCAATCACACCATTTTCCGGCGGCAGTATGCCGACCGTCCTGGCCAGCAGGTCCGTATACATAAACTGCACTTTGCGTTCACTTAATCCGGCAATGGCCTGTGTCACCGCCTGCTGCACATCCGGCCCGTCCTGTGAAGCGGGTCCGGGTGTCTGCGTGCGGGTATATGCCCGTTGTTCCGCTGCGTCACGATATGCCCGGATGTCGAACCCGGTTTCCTTCAGCGTCTGCATCCACTCGGCCATTCTGACTTCAGGATCGACGTGCTGTTTGGATTTACGCGTATCCAGCGCCGCCACATCCCGGGATTTCAGCGAGGCGTCTTCCCCGACGGCCTCCCGGATAGTCTGTGAGCGTCCGGAAAAGGCCTCCACCGGTACACCCGGCATTTCCCACATACCGTGCTTACCGACCACTTCAGTTTCATAGCCCAGCGCCTCAACCTGCTCTTTCAGTTTTTCCCGGTAGAGCCTGCCAAAGGCAATCTGATTAGCGTACACATTCTCAATGAACCCCGTTTTCCCCACTTTGTCACTGCTCAGTGTCTTCCATTCGCCGTTATACTGCGTAACATTAGTCACCACCGCATGCGTGTGTAACTGTGGTTCCTGATCGCGACTGGTGTCGTGGTTAAACAGTGCCATCACCAGATTACCGGTCAGCACCGTTTCTGACTGTCCGTCCGTCAGGTGGAGGCACTGGCCTCCACCTGACGGACAGCAAAATCCACGGCCTGGTTATGTGCTTCAATAAGACGTTTGTCCCCCCCGAGCATGGCCATCATGGAGATACTTTTGGGAGCGGAGAAGGTCAGGTCGTAGCCGGGACGATGCCTGTTACTGCCATCCTGCATGCGGCTTAAATCCGCCCCGTCCGGCAGCCTGCCCTCCAGAAGGCGGGTAAAGACATCCTTATCGACACTGCCCTGCAGCCCCAGTTGTTCAGCCCCCTGGCCGGCCCAGCGTTCTCCCATGCTGCCCAGCACATAGTAATTATCCTTGTCGGTATAATAATTACCGGCACTTCCGGCCGATCTGACCTGCGCGATACTCATCATAAACGTATATCCCTTTGACATATCCCGGTATCAATCCCACAATAGATATACACAAGACATATCCACATAAGGAGGCAAATAATGGAAACCACCGTATTTCTCAGCAACCGCAGCCAGGCGGTCAGACTGCCAAAAGCGGTTGCATTGCCGGAAAACGTAAAACGCGTTGAAGTGATTGCTGTCGGACGAACCAGAATCATTACGCCAGCCGGAGAGACATGGGACGAATGGTTCGACGGACACAGCGTCAGCACCGATTTTATGGATAACAGGGAACAGCCCGGCATGCAAGAAAGGGAGTCATTCTGATGCTGAAGTTTATGCTCGATACCAACATCTGCATTTTTACGATAAAGAACAAACCCGCCAGCGTCAGGGAGCGTTTTAACCTGAACCAGGGGAAAATGTGTATCAGTTCGGTCACCCTGATGGAGCTGATATATGGTGCAGAAAAAAGCCAGATGCCTGAACGTAATCTCGCTGTGATCGAGGGATTTGTTTCCCGCATTGATGTTCTGGATTACGACGCTGCTGCAGCCACACACACCGGCCAGATAAGAGCAGAACTTGCCCGTCAGGGACGCCCTGTCGGGCCATTTGATCAAATGATCGCAGGTCATGCCCGCAGTCGGGGGCTGATTATTGTGACTAATAACACCCGGGAATTTGAACGTGTGGGCGGCCTGAGAACTGAAGACTGGAGCTGACCTGTTCATCAGAAATCATCTCCCGGCTCAACATCCTCCCCGCGTTCCCGGTGCACATTGATGTTCACCTCTTCACGACGCTGCATCTGCTGCCAGGTGTCCGGATGATTTTCCTGCTGCCATGCCTCATAAGCGGCCATATCCACCACTTCACCGGATTCACTGATCTGAGGTAGCCTGAGTTTAACGGACACTCCTTCCTGAAATAGAATGGCATCAGAAGGAGCTAATAATGAGCAGAAAAACCCAACGTTACTCTAAAGAGTTCAAAGCCGAAGCTGTCAGAACGGTTCTTGAAAATCAACTTTCGATCAGTGAAGACGCTTCCCGATTATTCCTTCCTGAAGGCACTTTAGGACAATGGGTTACCGCCGCCAGAAAAGGGCTCGGTACTCCTGGTTCCCGCACGCTGGCTGAACTGGAATCTGAAATTCTGCAACTGCGTAAGGCGTTAAATGAAGCTCGCCTTGAGCGAGATATATTAAAAAAAGCAACAGCGTATTTTGCACAGGAGTCGCTGAAAAATACGCGTTAATCGAACAATGGCGACAACAATTTCCCATTGAAGCGATGTGTCAGGTATTTGGTGTATCCAGGAGCGGTTATTACAACTGGGTACAGCATGAACCCTCAGACAGAAAACAAAGTGATGAGCGGCTAAAACTGGAGATTAAGGTGGCACATATCCGCACTCGCGAAACATATGGAACCCGGCGGCTCCAGACGGAGCTGGCAGAGAATGGCATCATCGTTGGTCGTGACCGACTGGCACGTCTTCGTAAGGAGCTAAGGCTACGCTGTAAGCAGAAACGCAAGTTCAGAGCGACTACGAACCCGAACCACAATCTGCCAGTTGCGCCAAATCTGCTGAACCAGACGTTCGCTCCTACAGCACCAAATCAGGTCTGGGTGGCGGACCTGACGTATGTTGCCACACAGGAGGGATAGTTGTACCTCGCTGGCATCAAAGATGTTTATACGTGCGAAATTGTCGGCTACGCCATGGGAGAGCGCATGACAAAAGAGCTGACAGGTAAAGCCCTGTTTATGGCGCTCAGGAGCCAGCGCCCACCTGCCGGGCTAATCCACCACTCTGATCGAGGTTCACAGTACTGCGCATACGATTACCGGGTCATACAGGAGCAGTCTGGTCTGAAAACATCAATGTCGCGTAAAGGTAACTGTTACGACAACGCTCCGATGGAAAGCTTCTGGGGAACGCTGAAAAATGAGAGCCTGAGCCACTATCGTTTTAATAACCGGGATGAAGCCATCTCAGTAATACGGGAATACATTGAGATTTTCTACAATCGTCAGCGTCGTCACTCTCGTCTGGGGAATATCTCCCCGGCAGCCTTCAGGGAAAAATATCATCAGATGGCTGCTTAAAAAAAGAACAAATGGTAGTGTCCGCTATTGCCAGTACACCTCAGCTGCACCGGGGCGACCGTGTCAGCGACGTTGCCAGAACGCTCTGCTGCGCCCGCTCCTCTGTTGGACGCTGGATTAACTGGTTCACGCAGTCGGGTGTTGAGGGACTGAAATCATTACCTGCCGGGCGTGCCCGTCGCTGGCCGTTTGAGCATATCTGCACACTGTTACGTGAGCTGGTAAAACATTCTCCCGGCGACTTTGGCTACCAGCGTTCACGCTGGAGTACAGAACTGCTGGCAATAAAAATCAATGAGATAACCGGTTGCCAGTTAAATGCCGGAACCGTTCGCCGCTGGTTGCCGTCTGTGGGGATTGTGTGGCGAAGGGCTGCGCCAACTCTGCGTATCCGTGACCCGCATAAAGATGAAAAGATGGCAGCAATCCATAAAGCACTGGACGAATGCAGCGCAGAGCATCCGGTCTTTTATGAAGATGAAGTGGATATCCATCTTCATCCCAAAATCGGTGCGGACTGGCAACTGCGCGGACAGCAAAAACGGGTGGTCACGCCGGGACAGAATGAAAAATATTATCTGGCCGGAGCGCTGCACAGCGGGACAGGTAAAGTCAGCTATGTGGGCGGCAACAGCAAAAGTTCGGCGCTGTTCATCAGCCTGCTGAAGCGGCTTAAAGCGACATACCGTCGTGCGAAAACCATCACGCTGATCGTGGACAACTACATTATCCACAAAAGCCGGGAAACACAGAGCTGGCTGAAGGAGAACCCGAAGTTCAGGGGCATTTATCAGCCGGTTTACTCGCCATGGGTGAATCATGTTGAACGGCTATGGCAGGCACTTCACGACACAATAACGCGTAATCATCAGTGCCGCTCAATGTGGCAACTGTTGAAAAAAGTTCGCCATTTTATGGAAACCGTCAGCCCATTCCCCGGAGGCAAACATGGGCTGGCAAAAGTGTAGCGGTATTAAGCGCAGCTATTTAGGCATAAATTAAATTTAACGAACTGCATCTACACAGTCCTCCGTGCCAAACGGGCAACACACGGAAGGGGGATGTGTTTCGATTGGTAACCTGTAAGAAACAACTAGTGGAAATACCTGTACTTTATAATTTCAAGGGTACGGGTCCGCTTCGTTTGATTTGCGCGTTTTTAACAATTTTAAAACCCAGATATACTGTTCCGGATGTGACCCCACCAAAATTTCCACTGTTTTGTTCATTTGTCGGGCAATCATTTTATTGTCCGCGCTGGCAATGCATGCATCCATTGGTGGCCGAACTTCAATAGTCAGGAAATGTTTTTTTTCATCATAAACCGGGAAAAGCGGTATAATCATAGCCTGACTGATGTTCATCAGACGTCCAATAATTGGTAATGTCGCTTTATAGGTCGCAAAAAAATCAGCAAATTCACTGTATTCAGGACCATGATCCTGATCTGGAAGGTAATACCCCCAGTATCCCTGGCGTACTGACTGAATAAATGGTTTTATCCCATCCTCCCGGGAATGTAAGCGCCCCCCGAATTTACGCCGTACAGAATTCCAGACATAATCAATCACTGGATTTCGTTGCTGATGAAACATGGCGGCCATTTTTTCCCCCTGAGCTGCCAGCAACATTGCAGGAATATCCACGCTCCAGCCATGGGGAACCAGAAAAATCACATTTCTGTTATTGTGCCGAATTTCCTCAAGAATTTCGAGGCCTTTCCAGAACACTCGTTTCTGGAACTTTTCCGGACCACGAATTGCCAGTTCTGCCATCATCACTATGGATTGCAATGCTGTGGCAAACATATTGTCGACAATTATTTCCCGTTCTGTATCACTCTTTTCCGGGAAACAAAGCGATAAATTAATCGTCGCCCTGCGACGAGCTTTTCTGCTCAATCTGCCCACCCAACGCCCTATTTTGGCCAAGACAGGATCTCTGAATGAAGGGGGAAACATTGAAATACCTGCAATCATTCCCAAAACGAACCATGTAAACCAGTAAACAGGGGAAAGATAATTTTTCTTAAATTCAGGAATAAACTCGGATTTGTATTTTTTCATTATTTAGTGCGAATGCCCCTACCATAATCATCATTAATATTTTATTCAGAGAATACATCTAACCTTAATTTAAGTCATAATGTTCTGAGTTTACAGGATATGCATCCAAAGAGCGGATAGCAGTTTCATGGATATAATCCAGCAAAGCGTATCGTTTTCGATACTCAGAGCGTTTTTTACTAGCTATATTGCTTAGCGGCTTTCGAACCACCTGTGTTGGTAATTTGTACCAGTCACCACAGGTTTTCCCTGCTACAGACTCCCAGAAATCACTGTAGACAGCAACAAAGGTTTTGCGTTTCTGATACCAGTATCTCAATTGCCGGAAAACATGACTGTGCTCACTGACTGCCAGACACTCAGAGACATTACAAGCTTTCATCAACGCACAAAATGCTTCAAAAATAATCCGTTTTGGGAAAAGCCCATAACAGGCCCGGGTTGCGCACCGAATAATATCAGGTCCGGTATTTTTGGGGGCTCCCTGTAATCCGCCAATAAAAGCGGTGTGTCCATTTTGAGTCAGAATGACTGAAAATGTTAACCGGGCAATCACTATTTTATTGAAAAACAATGACAACATCAACTCTCCTTCCCGGTCAAAACCACTGGGAGAACACTGGATATCAAAATCCTCTCCATCTTTCCCGATGAATTGGACTAATGATACCGATTTTTGTGGAAACAAAAATTCAGAATATTTTTCTGGCAAATTTTGCACAAAGCGATAATGCTCAAGAATATATTGCCCCCGGGACCAGGCTCGCCCCCCTTTATGCAAATAAGGTCGATGAATTCTTGCTGGCAACGTGGGTTGTATTGCCAGAATATCCTCAATGCACTGCAAGGAACGCAGTTCGTAATAATATCGAATACTGGCAACCGGATTTATAGCACATCGCAAAATGTACATGAACCGGAATTTTCTGTGTTCCCACTTCCCCGGGAGTGAATCTGAGGAAAAAACAATCCTTTTAAGGAAACCGATAAATGATAAGTTACTTACAGAAAACATATTGTTACTTGTGCTTCGCTAATGTGAGTATTTTTAACGCAGTTTTATTAATATCAAACCGCTCTTCTATATCCTGTTTTGCCTGGCGAGCCATCTGATAAAAACGCCCAGGGTCATTAAAAAAATCATTCAGGGCGCACATCCATGCGTGCTTATTACCTGCTGGTAACAATGTCCCGGTCTGGTTATTCTGAATAACATCAGGGATTCCACCAATCTGACTGGCCAGTACAGGCACAGAAAATGCCGATGCTTCTGCCAGTACCATACCAAACGATTCGTTTTCTGAAGGCAGAACCACCAGACTGGCAACCCGATATACGGGGGCGGCAGGAAAAACATTGTCAGCAATAAAAACATCATCATGCATGCCCATACTGTCAATCTGATACTGTAAATGCTCCCGCAGTTCAGGCGAACCAGACCCCACAATCAACCAACAGAACTGTCGTCCATTCATTTTTAAATGGAACAGTAAATTCAACATAAATTCGTGCCCTTTTTCCGGGCGCAACATTCCTACCTGAGCAATAACGGGGCATCCCCTTCGGGACGCCAGCCAAGAAAGAACATTTGGAGGCAAACTGTTTCGGGAATCAACGTATAATTTCTGGAAATCAAAGCCTGGAGGCACAACAGTAACCCGGGTTCGACATCCTTCCTGCTCCAGATGTGTCTTCATACTTGTTCCGGGAACAATCACCTCATCGCAAAAATGATTTATTGAAAAAACTTTTGTTTTTCGTGTCAAATATGTCTTTTGCCTGATAATTCTGAATGGATGTTTCCTAGTGAATAACCGTACTAAACCAACAATATTGCTATCATGCCCACTGTGACAAACGATTGCATTGGGCTGAAAACCATGAACTATTCCGAGTAATCTCCATGCAGTAGGGATGTGAAGACTGTTTCGAAATAACGCGAATGTGATATCAATCCCCAATTTACTGGCTTCAAAAGCAATTTTGCTGTTTTCCCTGCAGACAAGCAGAACTGAATGCCCCATTTTCTTCAGGGCCTTCATTTGAGCAACAGCCTGTAATTCCTGACCACCTATATTCGGTGATGATTCCGTAAATAGTATATTCATTATTAATCATCCGGTAATCTTGGCCCCTTATGAAAGGCCAGCAACGATGAAAAAAACGGGGTTGTATAATAAAAAAGTCGTCTTTTCAGCCATGCGCAACTTTCCCGTTCTTTGGTGCTTATTCTTCCTATCCGTGTAGTTCCTTTAGCAGGAGCATTCATTCTTCTTTCTGTTGTATATAAATAATAGAATCCAAGTTCTTCAGCGACCTGAATATAATCCTTGTTATAATAACCTTCCGGCCAACACAAATGTTTACTGCATTTTCCTGTCATTTCTTTCAAATATTCTCTCCCGCTCAACAAGTCCTGCCGAAGATGTTTACACTGTTCTTCTCGTGAACTGAACTTTTTATCCCAGCGTGTATGAGTATGCGTATGAACATGAAATTCGACCAGACCAGATTGCAACATTTCGTTTACTTCAGACCAGCGAAGCATAACATTATCAGCATTCCCTGTCGCTATTTGATGTTCGCAATCGCGATGAGAATATTCCTTTCCAGGAGAGTGACGAACCGGACCATTCCCAATAAAACCGGTAATTAAAAAAATATGTGCTTTGAGATTAAACTCTTTTAATAAAGGATATACCTGAAACCAGTTGTCAAGGTATCCATCATCAAATGTCAACATAACGCTTTTCCGGGGGAGTTTTCCGCCCCGATAAAAAAACTCCAGTTCATCTGATGACAGTGTTTTCCAGTTGTTTTCAGCCAACCATTTTATTTGCTTCCGGAATGTCACGGGAGAAAGTGTAACCAGTCCGGGGCAATGACTGACATGATGATACATTAATACCGGAACATGATTGGCTTTGAACAAAATGCCCCCTTCGTTTAACATTTAAAGTTTCTGGCACCTAGCAAGCAGAGACAAAAGGAAAACCCAATAAAGCTGGTGCATTTTATTTCCAGATACTGGATGAATAACATAGCAAACCCATGGCATATTTGATATAATTTACTAAATTAAACATCAACAATTCATAAACAATGATATATTATCATATCTTTTAAAAACGACTCACTAAGAACCTTGAGGTGGCACACTGAATTTGGCTACCTGAACAGAGGTGATATGTTCACCTCAGAACAACACAGGTACTCCAATGAAAAAAAGGAATTTCAGCGCAGAGTTTATTTACGGGGTGACGCTTTCATTAACCTGTACACGAACTTCTATTCCTGCATCATGACAGGCCTGCAGCTACTGCGCCATTTCCAGCGGATCGCCCTCCCGGCGTACCACCCCACCTTCTTTATTCCATAACTGCAGAGCATTTTTCTGATTGTTCCATCTGATTTCGGGGGGTATTCCGGGCAAGGTTGTTCAGTAAGGCATTCCTTCGTAAAATCAGCATGTTTTTTGCACGACGGAAACCGGCAGCCATGAAAATCTGTCTTTATCATACTCTGAATCCTGACACGATCCCGGGTTATAAAAAATTTGCACAGGCTATTGCCACCGATAACTTTGTTCAGGCTGATGTTCGTAAAATTGACACCAATCTTTACCGCGCCCGGCTCAGTATCCGGGACCGATTACTGTTTTCGCTGTATCGCTACCACGGTGAAACTATCTGCCTTGTTCTGGAATATATTCGCAATCATGCCTATAACACTTCACGTTTTCTTCGCAGAAACGTGGTGATTGATGAAGGGCGCTTACAACAACAACCAGTGCCGGATCCTGTTGATATCGCGACTGAAGCGCTGACGTATATCAATCCGTCTCATGGGCGTTTCCACCGCCTGGATAAAATGCTGTCCTTTGATGATGATCAGCAGGCACTGTACGAACACCCGCTACCGCTGGTGATTGTTGGCTCGGCGGGAAGTGGTAAGACGGCGCTGGTACTGGAAAAAATGAAGCAGGCTGCTGGTGATATACTGTATCTCAGCCTTTCCTCATTTCTGGTGGAAAAAGCGCGTACTCTCTATGACGCTTCAGGGGAAGGGAGTGAGGTACAGAATATTGACTTTCTTTCGCTGACGGAATTTCTGGAAACTCTGCGCATTCCGGAAGGCAGGGAGGTGACTTTCAGTGCGTTCAGCGACTGGCTGCCCCGCAACAGGGCTATCGCCGCACTGGGGGCTGCCCATACCCTGTATGAGGAGTTCAGGGGCGTGATCGGTGCGGTTGCCTCCGGGAATGGGCCGCTGTCCCGGGAGGCGTATCTGTCACTGGGGATACGGCAGTCGCTCTATGGCATGGAGGACCGCCCGACGGTCTATGTCCTGTTTGAACGTTATATCGCATGGCTGAAACAGTCGCATCAGTATGACAGTAATCTGCTCAGTCATCAGTATCTTTCGTTGGCAACTCCCCGTTATGATGTCATTTTTGTTGATGAAGTTCAGGATATGACGCCTGTTCAACTGCAACTGGTACTGAAAACGCTACGTCATCCCGGTCAGTTTTTACTCTGTGGTGATGCCAATCAGATAGTTCATCCGAGCTTTTTCTCATGGAGTTCGCTCAAAAGTCTCTTTTTCCGGCAGCAACAGGGAAACGACACAACCGTTAATATCCTGCAGGCGAATTACCGTAACGGGCACCACGTCACTGCACTGGCTAACCGGTTGCTGAGACTCAAACAGGTCCGCTTTAGTGCTATTGATCGGGAAAGTCACCATTTTGTCAGAAGCTGCGGTCAGGCAGAAGGGACCATCCGGTTGCTGGACGATAGGGAAGAGACAAAGCAGGAACTGAATGCCAAAACCTCACTTTCGAATCGTGTAGCGGTCATTGTGATGCATCCGGAACAGAAAGCACAGGCGCGATGCTGGTTCAGTACGCCGCTGGTCTTTTCGGTTCAGGAGGTTAAGGGGCTGGAATACGAAACGGTGATCCTTTACAATATAGTAAGCGCTGCCCGGCAGGCATTTGATGATATTTGCGAGGGTCTTACACCGGCTGATCTTGAGGGCGAGGCCCGTTATTCCCGTCCGCGGGACAGGCAGGATCGTTCAGCGGAAATCTATAAATTTTTTACCAACGCGCTGTATGTTGCGCTCACCCGTGCTAAACACAATGTGTATCTTGTTGAACAGCAGGTGGAGCATCCTCTGTGGAGTCTGCTTGCGCTCACGCATCAGGAAGAGCCTCTGAATCTGCAGGAAGAGATTTCCAGCCGTGATGAGTGGCAGAAAACCGCACATCTGCTTGAAAAACAGGGGAAGCAGGAGCAGGCGGACACCATCCGTAGCCGGATCCTGCAGACATCTGAGATGCCATGGCAGATTATCACCGCAGAGGATGCACGACAGTGGAAACAGCATATCCTCGCAGGTACAGCCGATAAAACCATACAACTGCAGGCGCTGGAGTACAGTCTGATTTATTCCCTGTTCCCGCTGTATAATGCACTGTACCGGGAAGATTTTAAGCCCACAAGGCAGCCCAGAACGAAGACTCTGCAGTTACTGGAGCTGAAGTATTTCCGGCCATACTCAATGAATAACCCGGTTGCCGTGTTGCGGGATATTGAACGTTATGGTGTTGATCACCGTTCGCCGTTTAATCTTACTCCGCTGATGTCAGCAGCCCGGGCAGGTAATATTGCACTGGTTCAGTTACTGCTGGAGCGTGGTGCAGATCCCTTGCTGACCGGTAATGACGGGCTGGCGGCTTATCATCAAGTTCTGTCAGCGGCGGTCAGTACGCCCCGTTATGCGCAACAGAAAAGTGCGCAGTTGTATACCCTGCTGAAACCTGAAAGTCTGTCACTGCAGGTGGAAGGACGCCTCATCAAACTGGACAACCGGCAGATGGCAATGTTTCTGGTGATCCTGATGCAGGCGCTGTTCCACACGCATCTGGGAAGTGCTCTGTTTTTTTCGGAAGCCTTCAGTGCGGCACGACTGGCAGAGTGTGTGGTTCATCTTCCTGAAGCGTTGCTGCCGGAACGCCGCAAACGAAGGAGTTATATCAGCAGCCAGCTCTCTCAACATGAAGTTAACAGCAAAAATCCTTATGGAAAAAAGCTTTTTCTGAGGCTGAACCACGGACAGTATATTCTTAACCCGGGGCTTAAAATAAGGAAGGGTGATGTGTGGCGCGCGGTTTATGAGTTGCAGTCACCGGAAGATCTGGGGCATGATTTGCAGACTTATCTGCAGGATATGTCACCGGAATTAGTGGATATGCTGGGAGGGAAGAAGGGTTTTTACGAACGCAGTGAAAAGTCTGTCGGATACTGGGTGGGGGGGATCCGTCGTGCCGCTCAAAAAGCGTGAGGTTCCGTGCTGACAGGATGTAACCGAACTTCATCTGTACGTAAGTACGTGATGTCTCCCGCCCACTTCTGGTTCGGACCACTGGCGTAAAAATCCTGCTCCAGCAGATTTTCTGACACGGGCAGGCCATGTGCGCGGTAACTGACCGGGCTGAACTTCCGGGAGGCCTTTGCCCTCAGCCCCTGACGGCGCAGGCTTGCCGCCACGGTTTTTACGTTAAAGTGGTAACCCTGAGCACGCAGTTCATCCGTCAGGCGTGGTGCACCGCAACGCTGTTTTGACCGGGTAAAGAACGCTGTCGCAGTGCTGACGGAACTGCTGACGAGGGCTTATCCCTGTCCGCCGCTGACACCACGTTCAACAGTTTGTGGACTGTTCGCTCGCTTCCGGAAATCAGGGCTTTCATGGCCTTTGCCTGCAGGTATGTCGGAGCAGGAGCTTGATGCCCTTCTTTACGGAAGTGCCTCCACAGTACCTGTCGTACTTACTGAAAGCACCGTTATGCCCAAACTCCCGGTGGTAAAAAAACGTCCCCGGCGGCCTTAATGCCAGTCAGTTAAGCAACTGACTGGCTCTTTTTCGGGGCTGTGGGGTATTTCCAGGGCCTCTCCTTTACCACTCTCGGGAAGGCCCTTTGAACCGCCCCGGGTTTCCTGGAGAGTGTTTTATCTGTGAACTCAGGCTGCCAGATCATCGTTTCCGATGGAAGCATAATAAGCTTTTTCTGCTTCTGCCGGAGGGATGTGGCCCAGCCTTTCCAGCAATCGTCGATTATTATACCAGTCCACCCACGTGAGTGTGGCCAGTTCCACTTCTGCACGGTTTTTCCAGCTCTTACGGTGTATTACCTCCGCTTTGTAAAGACCATTGATGCTCTCCGCCATCGCGTTGTCATACGAGTCGCCTGTACTTCCTGTTGATGCCAGTAATCCGGCTTCCTTAAGCCGCTGTGTGTAGGCCAGCGATACATACTGAGAACCTTTATCACTGTGATGGACCGTGCCGGACGGTCGACGGGCCCATAACGCCTGCTCCAGTGCATCCAGCACGAATGTCGTTTCCATGGACGATGAGACCCGCCACCCCACGATGTATCCGGCAAACACATCAATGATGAACGCCACATAGACGAAGCCCTGCCATGTGCTGACGTAAGTAAAATCAGCCACCCACAGCTGGTCAGGTCGTTCTGCCACGAACTGACGGTTTACGCGGTCGCCTGCGGCAACGGCTTTCCGGCTGATGGTCATACGGACCTTTTTACCCCGGAGAACACCGGCAAGTCCCATAACCGCCATGAGACGTGCCACAGTGCATCTGGCCACTCTGATACCTTCCCGTAACAACTGACGCCAGACTTTACACCGTATACCTTGTGATTTTCATCGTATACGCGCTGTATCTCTTTCTTCAGCCAGTCATCGCGCTGCGCACGGGCACTGCGTTTATCCGGATGATGTCGCTGTTGCTGACAGTGGTAATACGTTGACGGGGCAATATGCAGTTCGCTGCATAGCGGTCCGACCCCGTACTGCTCACGCAGCTTATCCAGCAGTGGCATCATTTTTTCCAGAGGCGGTCGAACTCCGCCTTCGCAAAATAAGCGGAAGCCTGGCGAAGGATATCGTTACTGCGGCGCAGTTCACGATTTTCACGCTCCGGCTCTTTCAGACGCTGACGTTCAGCGGTGGTGAGCCCTCCATCACCGCCCCCGGTATCCCGCTCATGCTGGCGAAGACCCCAGACACGCAGAGTCTCCGGCGTACAGCCAATCTTTGGAGCAATGGAACAAATTGTCGCCCATTGTGAGTCATATTCGCCCTGACTTTCCAGAACCATACGGACTGCCCGTTGACGGACTTCGGGGGAAAAACGAGTATTTTTAGTCATCCTGTTTACCTCTTTCTCAGGAAGTTTAGTCTCCAGGATTCCCGGGGCGGTTCACTTCCCCTTCTCGTCGGTAATTTCACAAGTTGTCCCATACTTGCAAGATCGCGCATCAGCTCCGGTATACGTCCCGGTGAAGCGCCCTGCAATGTCATCAGCATTCTCATCACCATTCCGCATGATTCTGAGAAACTCAGTTGATTCGGCCAGTAACCTTTCAGATGTTCCGCCATTTTAATCATCTGATATCTCACCAGATTATAAGCCAGTAAGACACCCCACAGCTCTTGCTCCACAAGCTCCGGCTTTTTACTTCTCAGCGTCAGCCTGCTCAGTTGCATCGTCTGTTTTATCTCCCTGTATCCCAGTTCGATTTCCCAGCGATTACTGTACAGATCCGCCATTTCTCCTCCGGGGAAGCGCATGGCGTCCGTCATCGACGTCAGCAGATGGCAGACTTTTCCTTTGCGCGTCACGGTCAGCAGGCGGGCTGTCACTTCATTTCCCAGTCCCGGCCACTTTTTTCGTGCCTGCGGGCTGGTTTTCAGCTTCACCAGATGATCGCCTTTACCCAGTTTTCTGAGCTCTTCATATTGCGCTCCCTTTCTGAGAGGTATCATCCAGTGGCGGTGTTCTCCCGCCAGGCTCCAGCCATTTAACAGTCCCAGTGAGTAATAACCTTTATCCATTAACGTCAGAGTGTTATCGCCGGTTTGTTCTATAAGTTGCTCAGCAAGCTCATTTTCGCTGTTCTTCATCGTGCCGAAGGCTGCAGCCGTCAGCAGATGGCTGGTCAGTTCCATCTGGCAGACCATTTTGACCTGCGGGTAGAGCGCCGGGTTCCCGGCATGTGTCTGGCGGGGGAAGGCTGCATCGTTCTCTGGTGTATCCGGTGTGCGCCAGAACACACCATCGATGGCCAGCAGGGTCAGGCCGCACCAGTGCGGATGCGGCGTGGCGTTATGCCAGAGCTGCGCTGTTTTCGTGAACACGCGGCGGACAGCCTCACTTCCCAGGCGCTGGCGGGCCTGAATAACGGCACTGGGGCAACGAAGGGGCGATTGCCCGGCAGCATGATGTCCAGGCGATTCACAATCTGGTGAAGAGGTTCTTTACGCTCAAGCGCCATGCCAACAATACACCAGACCATCATTTCGAGGGGAAGACGGCGCTTGCGTAGCGTTACAGTACCTGATTCGGCAAGGCAACGAGAGATGAGTTCGGGGTCGAGGTAATCCCCCAGAGAAGTCAGTGGGTTACGCAGAGAATCGTAACGGGATACCAGATCAAGAGCCTGTCCAATGTGCATAAAAAAATCCGGAAACAAGTGAGCGTTTCCGGATTCTTACACAGCCACTGGATCGGTCAACTGATCCTTAACTGATCGGCATTAGGCCGCCGGGGACGTTTTTTTACCACCGGGAGTTTGGGCATAACGGTGCTTTCAGTAAGTACGACAGGTACTGTGGAGGCACTTCCGTAAAGAAGGGCATCAAGTTCCTGCTCCGACATACCTGCGGGCAGAGGCCATGAAAGGCCAGCGTTGCGGAAGCGCACGAACATACCACAGACAGTTGATTTTGGTACGCCCAGGCGACATCCGGCCACAACCCGTGGTAAATGTTCTTCGAAATGAAGGCGTAAAGCTTCAGTGATTCAGGTCCGGTATTCCATACGATAGTGTCCACTTCAAAATGATGGACATTATTTTTGTGGAACCGGAGGTAACAGACCAGACGGTTTAAATGAGCCGGTTACGTTTCAGGTGTCTCTGGCTGGAAATCCGTGCGTGATTCGCCTTGTTGCACAGGTATGCATGTGGTTAAAATTTATCATACGCGATCGCGGCGGTTTTTCGGGTGGTTTGTTGCTATTTTTACCTGTCTGCTGCCGTGATCGCACTGAACGCATTCTGGCGGTGCATACAATTAAGATATTACGTTAATATCGCGAGGGAATGGTCCCCATATTCTCATAGAAGAGCCTCTGGCTTATAGCATCAACAAATACGTCTATAAATATTTCCTGTTTAATAACGAATAAAAATCATTTGTACGCATTTGTAATCGTCGGTCGATAATCTCTTTATCTTTTTTGGTTGCAGCGTAATATTCAGCATAAATATTGCGAAAATCTATTGGGAATAAACTTTCACTTTCTTTATCATACAGCATATTACCTGTATTAAGATCGTAATGGATTATACTCAACTCATTCAATTTACATATCAACTGTAGATAAAGGCTCTCTATATTATCAGGGATATCAGCTGTATCAATGTCACTAAGGGGAGTCCCAGGCACGCGCAGCATTCGGAGGTACACATCTCCGCCATACTGTATAACAACGGATGCTTCATCGCCATAAAAAGCATTAAAAAGCTCAGATTCTTGCCAAGCCATTTCCAGAATCTCATTGTACTGGTTGCCAATAAGATCATACTTTTTATACAAAGCAGATGAATCATTCACATCTTCAAAGATTTCTGCTGTCGACCCCTGACCTATTAACTTACCGAGAATGGGCTCCGTTACTATGCCAGCATGAGAATTATTATTCTCAAATGGAAAAGGTGTTTGAATAATGGTAGATGTTATTTTCATGTCATACCTTTGTTACGATATTTAAAAATCACAAGAGATTTTCACACAAAATAACGTTACACGCTACCTTGTGTGGTCCAGATGTTCCTTCCACACGACCGTTGCGGCCTTTATACGGCTGCCCTGCCAGGCTGCTGGCTGAATAACCAATCCGTTCGTCCGGTTCAATGGCGGCCATCAGGTTCTGCTCCGCAATGTACTACGAATGCGCTTCCTGTCCTGGATGGCCAGCATGGTCCAGAACATCTCCATCATTTATCAGCAATCTTCCTGCTCATTTCATCCCGCCATGCAGCAGCAGAGGATTCGACCATGTCATGGGGAAGCACATCACCGCATTCGAGTTGCTGACGGCCTGCCGCAACCTAGTCACGGAACCAAGAATTGTGCTGCCGTTCAACGGTCTGGCGCATAAAATCCCGGATTAACTGAGAGCCATTACGGTCCATGCTTTTTGCAGCGGCCATAAAAGCATCCTTCAGTTCTGCGTCGATTCTTACACTCATATTAACCTGTGCCATTTGCCACCTCGTCATTACCACGTATATACACAGTATATAACTGTTCAGATATCGTCACCAGGATATGCCGCGCCAGCGGCATGTAAGGCGGCACTCCGTTGTTGCATATGGCAGAGGAGTAAAACCGCCGAAGCCCGGCGTAAGCCGGTACGTATTGACAGGTTTCACCTGTCCTATCACTGGCGCTGACAGTTTTATGCGATGTGATTATGAATGGTGCAGTTGTGAGCCGTTTTCAGGCAATCGCAGGGCCAGTACCTCGTCAGTCAGCTGACGGTAAATCTGCTGTTCAGTCTCACGCATCACCTGTGCACCGGCTTCCCTCTCCGCATCCGCATCACCGCTCAGACCTGATGCTTTCAGCCGGTCAGCCACCCTCTGAGGGTACTCATTCTCCAGCATCTCATATTTCTGCTCTTCTGCCTGCGCCCAGCGGTCAGCTTCCGTACGCTTCAGTACAGCATGCCATGGTCCCCAGAGGGAGAACCAGTCCGTAAATTCATTCTCTTCACGGCTTCTGACCATGGCTTCGGCAGTGCGGAGGTCATTTGCTGTCACTCCCGACACGCCATAGAAACGCATTTCCTTCACGGCAGTGGAGAGCTGAAGTTTCTCTGCGAGCATGGTCTGGAAGGCCAGGTAGACTTCTATCTCATCCACAAAATGGAGAGTTCTGACTTTATCCCGGGCAATATCCTCCAGAATTTCGAGGCGGAACATTTCCCTGCCCAGGGAGAGCAGAGCGCCGGTATCATTATCGAAAAGGCCTTCTGATGCCTGATGGACCAGGAGGGTTTTCCGGAGATTGTTCCATGTGAGCGCGACACGGTCCTCACAGCTCTCAGTGGCATCAGCAGCAACAGCGAAAGACTGCTGTCGAAGCTCCGCAGAGGCACTGAGTTTTTCCAGCCATGCAGCGACCTGTTCACGGAATCCGGAGGTATTGCGTGCAGAGACGGTATCGGAAAGGCGGTCAAGGAACGCGGAAAAGGTGTTGGCATGCTCTTCATGTTCAAAAGCATGCCATATCTGTGATACATCAGATTGTTTGTTTTCCGGGAACCATGCTGTCACGGCATCAGCCAGGGGGCGATGGAGTGTATTCTGTTGTCCGTCACTCATGGAGAAGTAAATCCGTGGGCCGTGGTAGTCCGGCGAAGAGGTTAATCTTTGCAGGGCTGGCAGAGCATGGGATGATAATGGGTTATCACTAATATGTATTGAACATTCATTCCTCAGATTAAGAATGCTTTCCGGGATATGACTTATCTGATTTCTATCAAAAAAATACTCTCTGACAACGGGATTATTTCCCTCAGAAAATGCTGGTAGCTCAGTGAGGAAATTACGGGTCGCTCTGAGATTTTTAAGAGCCTGTGGGAGCGATGGTAAGGAGACTATTTCGTTATAGCTGATATTCATAGTCAATAACGAATCGGGTAAAGCTGGCAGGTTTTCCAGCTCATTGTGTTGTACCTGAAGTGACTCCAGCGCAGGAGGTAGCACGGGCAATTCTGATAATTTATTGCTGGCGGAATATAATTTTTTTAGCGTAACAGGCAGTTCAGGTAGGTTAGTTAATTGATTATATGATACATTGAGCAGCGTTATCTGAGCTGGTAAGTTGTCAGGTAGCGAGGACAGATTTAAACGGTCCAGTCGAAGTTCATCGGAATTATTGATAAGACATTCTTTAAGTCGGGAGACAGCCTCATCACGCTCTTCACCGGGGAGCGCTTGTTTTTCCCATTTATCCCATGCTGAAAAGTAATCAGCATATGTACCGGAAATAGTGTTATAAAAAGAATTTTGGGGCAATGAAAAGTTATTATTTATCGGTAACATGATGGGCATCCAGTTAAAGCCGGTGGACAAATGGCTTTGTTAAAAGAAATAAGTAGGAGTTTTTATGAAGTTCATTCCATGAAATGAACTTCAGCACTTTTTTATTATAATAAGGATAAACAAAATTGGCTGTAAAAAAACGATACTGTTTCAGTTAACCGTGAATGGCCTGTTTGCACCGTATTGTTCTTGTTTTTCGGTTAGTTAAACATCGTACTTCATATTTGAACGGTAAGCGGCTCGTCAGAACCGTATTGATATTTACTGAGAGGTCAGATCAACTTTCCAAGGCAACAGATCGCGTACCCGGTTTGCCGGCCAGTCCTGGATATGCTCAATGACGTAACGCAGCCATTTTGTCAACGCCACGATTTTTGACCCTAGCCTGACATTTATATTCCCCAGAACATCAGGTTAATGGCGTTTTTGATGTCATTTTCGCGGTGGCTGAGATCAGCCACTTCTTCCCCGATAACGAAGATCGGCACACTGGCCATATCAGTGGTCATCATGCGCCAGCTTTCATCCCCGACATGCACCACCGGGTAAAGCTCACGGGAGACTTTATCTGACAGCAGGCGGGCACTGGCCAGGGGGATCACCATCCGTCGTCCGGGCGTGTCAATAATGTCACTCTGTACATCCACAAACAGACGATAACGACTCTCTCTTTTATAGGCGTAAACCTTAAACTGCATTTCACCAGTCCCTGTTCTCATCGGCAAAAGAGCCGTTCATTTCAATAAAACGGGCGATCTCAGCCATCCCCTGCTGATTTTCAGCCTGCCAGCGTTCCGCACGCAGACGGCGGGCCTCTTTTTGCATGGCCGTATTTACCAGGCCTGAGATATTCACGTTTGCGGATTTAAGTAACTGATAGCTGTCACTGTCTATAGTGACAGTAATACGCTGCTTCATGATAAGCCCTCAAAAACATACTTATGATATGTATATGAGTATATATTAATGGTACAAACCATCAATATCCATAAAAAGTACACCATTAATTCGCTATAAGTTTTTAATACAATTTTTTCTGCTGCGATTTTTTTATACTATAATTAGCATACTTATAACACCGTAAGTAAATTACATGAAAGCAGGCACAGCGTGATCCGATTTTTCTGCGTATAACGATTTTCCGGAAGTGTAATACGGTTGCGCCCCGGGCCGGGCACCCTTTTCTGTTGTTGTGTACGGGCCCACAGAGAATGGTACCGGAGGCGGGCTCAGAAGTACTGAGTCGGGTGATCGCGTCAGGCCGCGAAGTACTGACACGGGTATTGGTGACTGGTGATGAAGTACTGCCCCGGGTATGATTTCAGGCTGATTCAGGTTCTGATTCTCTGTCAGTCCGCGTGGTTGCTGGCCTGGCTGATTTCCTGTTGTCAGGCGTTCAACAACCGACTGCAGGTTATAGCCCGGTTCACGAACACCTGACGGCAGGTATCACTCACCCGGTGAAGGTAAATCCCTCAAGAGGCAGCAACTCTGCCAGTCGCTCCTCCGGCCATTCCGGCAGACGCGTCAGGACGTCCGTCAGCCAGGCATGTGGCTCCAGACCATTACGTTTTGCTGTTTCCAGAAGGCTCATTATCTGTGCCGCCCGGTTTCCGGCCATCAGTGAACCGGCGAACAGCCACGCTTTCCGTCCCATAACAACCGGGCGAATGGCACGCTCGCAGATATTGTTGTCCAGGGGCACAGCTCCGTCACCCAGGAAGCAGCTCAGTTCATCGCGCCGGTTCAGAATATAGTTAATCGCCTTATTTAATGGCCCGTCGGGCGGACAGCACGGCTCCTGCTCTTCAAGCCAGGCAAACAGGTCATTCACTATCGGCCGGGAGTACCGTTATCGCCACTGCCGTATTTTTTCCACAGGGCGCTCACGGATGAGTTTCTCAATGCGGTAAAGACCCGCGATTTTTCTCAGCTCCACGCCTGCACGGGGCTCCCTGCTGGCCTTATACAGATTTGCGAAGCCGCGCCCTGCGTGACTCCAGCAACAGGCTGATGTGATGCCGGGGTGATTATCCGCCAGAGATTTGTACACGCTGTATCCGTCACTCACCAGCGTACTGCCACACCAGCACTGCAGCCAGGTCTCAGGGTATCTGAGGGCCCGTCCGGTCTGCGAGTCAAAACAGACGACCGGCGGACCGCTTCTTTCACCGCTGACGTAAGCACACAGCCAGCCGGAGCAGGATTTACCGCCTTTCCGGGTATCAAGGAGCCTCAGGGACGTTTCATCTGCATGAATAACATCCCGTGTCAGAAGCTCATGGCGTAGCAGTTTCGCCAGCGGGGCCAGTGCAGCTCCGGCAACACCGACCATATCCGCCATTGTACTGACGGGGAGCTCCACACCCATTCGGGAGAAAATGTGCTGCTGGCGATACAGGGGCAGGGTAATGCTGCCAACTTACTGATTTAGTGTATGATGGTGATTTTAAGGTGCTTGCGTGGCTTCCATTTCCATCAGATGTCCTTCCTGCTCCGCTACTGAAGGCGTGGTGCGTAACGGCAAAAGCACTGCCGGACATCAGCGCTATCTCTGCTCTCATTGCCGTAAAACATGGCAACTACAGTTCACTTACACCGCCTCTCAGCCCGATACGCACCAGAAAATCATTGATATGGCCATGAATGGCGTCGGATGTCGCGCCAGCGCACGCATTATGGGCGTTGGCCTCAACACGGTTTTACGTCACTTAAAAAACTCAGGCCGCAGTCGGTAACCTCGCGCATACAACCGGGCAGTGATGTGATTGTCTGCGCTGAAATGGACGAACATTGGGGCTACGTCGGTGCTAAATCACGTCAGCGCTGGCTGTTTTACGCGTATGACAGGATACGGAGGACGGTTGTGGCGCACGTCTTCGGTGAACGCACTCTGGCCACACTGGAGCGTCTTCTGAGCCTGCTGTCGGCCTTTGAGGTCGTGGTATGGATGACGGATGGCTGGCCGCTGTATGAATCACGCCTGAAGGGAAAGCTGCACGTTATCAGCAAGCGTTACACTCAGCGCATTGAGCGACATAATCTGAATCTGAGACAACATCTGGCAAGGCTGGTACGGAAGTCACTGTCGTTCTCAAAATCGGTGGAGCTGCATGACAAGGTCATCGGGCATTATCTGAACATAAAACACTATCAGTAAGTTGGAGTCATTACCCGCAATGTCTGGCAATAACGTTTCTGATGGGTTATTTGCCAGCCCGGAGCGCGATATTGCCGCCAGTCACGAGCGGTAATTTTCGTTATTTCATCGTAATTTATTTTATCTCCTACAAGATTATTTAATGGAATGCAAAATATCTGGCCTGATAACAATGCTCCAGAATTAATACCTGCAGGCTATGTTAAAGTTGCCTCCACACCCAATCTACCTGTTCTCTCGTGTGTGCCACAGGCGCAATACATAAATAGTCTGGCCAGTAAGTTCGTAACGGATTTCGTACTCGCCAGTAAAAATCCGTCTGACCTCCCTGGGTTCAAACTGAAACAACTGTTCTCCCATACGTGGATGAGTTAACAGAATGACCGGCGCCTGTGTCAGGGACTGCACCGTTCTGGCGGCAGCAGGTTTACTGGCCAGCACCAGAAAATCATATAACCGCGCCAAATCAGAAAGTGCCTTACTGGTCCACTTCAGTTCCATCAGCGTGGCACCGGTAACAGATGGTCAGTACTGAGGCTGTCCGCCCAGGACTGTACAGCCTGATGGTCGATAACCTGTCCGGATGTCACATCGTCCAGGGCTTCCAGCGTCAGGCGATTACGCTCCTCCTCTTGGGCAAGCCATGCAGAAAGCGCCTGTTTGATAACCCAGCCCCGGGAGCGTTCCAGTCTGGCGGCCATCTGGTCGACTTTATCAGCCATAGGTAATGGCACATGCGCGGTAATTACTTTTGTTGCTTGTGCGGTATTGTTTTTCATTTGCATACCCGATTAGTTGTTAATCATATTTAATCATAGTGATTACTTTCAGACGGAACAAGGCAAATAATGCGAGTCAGCGCATATAAGGCGGCATACGGTGGTTACATGTAGCACAGGTGTAAAACCGCCGAAGCCCGGCGCAAGCCGGTACGGTCGTCCGAATATCACCAGTCCCCCTCCGGCTCTGCGAGGCCATGCGGCCTGTCAGCGATGAAAATGCCTCTGTGCGCGGTCGGAGTGGTCCCGACAAGGGTTTACCCGCAGTCGGGGCGTATCTCCGCGTTAGCGGGCCGTGAGGGCCGCTTACGAGCGTGTATGAGAGACGTACAGTAGTTTTGTCCGCTCACACCAGTACAAACCAGTCGAAATACCGGTAACGACGATTACTCTTGTCTCTGATGCCGGTGGACTACGAGATTTTATTTACTGGCGTCCTGATGCGGTCAGGACTGGTATGGAACCTGTTTATGTGATACTTAATGCTCTTCTGGATTCCGGGCGATTTACGCGTAAACTTATTCTGTTAGGGCTGTCAGGCACATTTTCCTATATCTTCGGCTCAATTGTTGCGACACTGGGAATGGGACTTGTTGTCGATTATCTGGGATGGGGGGCCACATTTATCGTACTGATACTGTCTGCTGTTTTTGCCATCATTTTCACACTGATGAGTCGTGAACGCTCACTGGAGTTCGAAAAAGAGTAATTTTTTCAGGAAAAACATAAAATTACTGACTAAATATTTATTTTTTGAATCGCAGGGCATTCCGGATAAGGTTGATATCGTGTCACGGCTGAAGACCTATGGATACAGTATTTCTGGTGTGGAGACGGATGACGGATATAAGGCGCTTGTCCGCGCTTTTCAGCTTCATTTCCGGCAGAAAAATTATGACGGCATAATGGATGCTGAAACCGCTGCCATCCTGTATGCATTGCTGGAGAAGTATTTCCCGGGTAAATAAGGAGTGAGTCGTCAGAGCTGCGATATATCCCCTTCCTCCATGGGCTGTCTCTTATACACAAATCCCCACCCGGGGATTTGTGATGTCAGATGTCCCCTGTAAAACTATGTTTTCATTGCGCTCTATGAAGCTGAGTGAGCGTAACGACTGGAGCTGCTTCTGCGGTGCTCCGGTGGCGAACGTGAAGTCATACTCTTCGAACGTTTTCACCGCCGGGAAGGCTGCCATTCGGGTATACATCGCCTGTTTACGTTGATGACGTGCCAGTTTTTCTTCATGAAGCATGATGCTTCAAGAAGGGCACTGTTGCAAAGTTATCGATGAGGTAGCTGACCATCACTGCTGTCGGAATCGATCTTGCCCTTCTGTTTCCAGTCGCCTCAGCAAACTATTTTTCAGTTACCACCTGTCCTGCGGTAAGCGTAAACCGACCACCGTATGGTAAGCGCCCCGAGAAGTACGTAGCGTAAGGATTATTTTACAGACGAGAAGTTCCAGGGCAGCAGTTCATGCACTTGGTTCGACGGCCAGTCATTGAGCTTCTCGATCACTTCGCGCAACCAGTCCTCCGGCTCCACTTCGTTCTGTTTGCAGGTGACCAGCAGACTGTAGATGATCGCCGCACTTTCTCCTCCCTTGTCTGAGCCGAAAAAGAGATAATTTTTTCTTCCAACCGCCACCGATCGTAACGCGTTTTCACCGATGTTGTTGTCTATTTCCACCCAGCCGTCACGACAGAACTCGTTCAGCGCATTCCAGTGATTCAGGATATAGTCGAACGCCTTCGCCATCTCCGCATGTTTCGACAGCGTTTTCCTCTGCAACTGTATCCAGTCGTACAACGACTGCATCAACTGGACGCTTCTGGCTTTTCTGACTGCAAGCCGTTCCTCTGCCGGACTGCCACGTATCTCCGCTTCTATGTCGTATAACTCTGCTATCCGTCTGAGCGCTTCCTGAGTCATTTCTGTCGGACGGCGCACATCCTCGTCATGGATTTTTCGGCGGGCGTGGGCCAGGCACCCGGCTTCCTTCACCCGGCCCGTTTCGTACAGTACGTTATAACCTGCATAGGCATCAGCCTGCAGTACGCCCTGATACTTTGCCAGGTGGAGCTGCGGATGTTCTCCTTTGCGATCTGCCGAATACGCGAACCAGACGGCTGCCGGCAGGGATGAACCCGCATTACGATCATCCCTGACGTATACCCACAGACGACCCGTTTTCGTCTTTCCGTTCCCCGGGGCCAGTACTTTCACCGGAGTGTCATCTGCGTGCACCTTTCCTGCCTCCAGAACATAGTCATTCAGCGCTATATACAGAGGACGGAGTTTGTCTGCCATTTCTGATACCCAGCGCACCATGGTATTACGGCTCAGCTCCACGCCCTGTCGCGCGTATATTTCTGACTGGCGATATAAAGGGATATGTTCCATATATTTGCTGACCAGGATCCGTGCAAGTAACCCTGCACTGGCATAACCGCGTTCGATCGGTTTAGGGGGAAGTGGTGCCTGAACGATGACATCACACCGGCTACAGGCCAGTTTGGGACGTATGGTTTCGATAACTTTAAAGGCGGTATTAATGATATCCAGTTGCTCTGAGATTGTTTCCCCCATTTCTTTCAGAACACCTCCACAGGCCGGGCAACTGGTTTCAGCAGGCAGAAGGCGATGTGTCTCCCGGGGAAGTTCTGCCGGCAGCGGTTTTCGTGAAGATTTTCGTCCCGGGAATTCAGGCTTACTGGCGATCGGGTTTTCTGACGGGGGACTGGTGTCAGGTGAATCTGTGACTGACGATGCATCTTCCAGAAGATTTCTGGCTGTGTTCAGCCGGTTTTCCAGTTCCGACAGTCGTTTTTCTGCCTGTCGGATCTGATTTTCAAGCTTATGACGCTTTTTCTCTGAACTCTGGCCGAACAACATACGACGCAACCTGTCGAGTTGCGCTTTCAGCCGTTCAATTTCCTGCTCATAGCCCGCGACCTGACAGGCATACTGTCGAAGCCGACTCTGTTGCTTACGCAACATGGCTTTAAGCAGCTCAATATCATCGGGGAGTTCATTGTTCATTCCCTTGTTTTATCACGGGTTATATCCGGATACCAGGCCGTTCTGTCCGTTTGGGATGTGGCCACGCGATCCCCTCCAGTAGCATGGATAACTGAGCCGGCGTCAGGTGCACTTTCCCTTCCCGGGTCACCGGCCAGACGAAGCGGCCCCGTTCCAGGCGTTTGGCGAACAGGCATAACCCGTCACGATCGGCCCACAGTATTTTCACCATTTTGCCACTGCGGCCCCGGAAGACGAAGATATGCCCGGAGAACGGGTCATCTTTCAGCGTGTTCTGCACCTTCGAAGCCAGGCCATTGAAGCCACAACGCATATCTGTGATGCCAGCGATGATCCAGATTTTGGTACCGGTCGGCAGCGTTATCATCGGATACCCCCTTTCATTTCGCGGATTAGCGCCCGTAACAGTTCCGGAGTGAGAGGGTCAAACAGTTTTACCACACCTGATTTAAGATGCAGCTCGCACCGTGGGACGTTTCCGGGAGCCCCCTCAGGGCGCTCATCATGCTTGTTACGCCAGAAGGGATTTGTAACTGGTCTGGTCGGCTCCGGCGTATCAGTCAGTGCCACCGGGACAGGCATGCATTCCTGTATGTCATCATCGCTCAGTAAGCCGTCCTCGTACTGGCTTTTCCATTTAAACAGCAGGTTATCATTGATATCGTGTTCTCTGGCGATCCGGGCAACAACAGCCCCAGGCTGTAACGCCTGCTTAGCCAGACGGACCTTAAATTCACGGCTATAGCTGGTTCGCCGTTCTTTTCGCCATGAGCCTTCTCTGATTTGAGGCTCTGTTAATTCCTTCTTTCTGTTGGCATAAAGGATGGCGTCAAGTTGAGCGAATGAAACTGAATCGGGCAATGGCCATGCGATACCGGATGCAAGAAATCGCTGAAAAAGCGTATGTATTGTGGAATGACTGAGACCCAGACGCTGAGCGATGGCCCGGATGGTCAGTTTATCTTCAAATCTTAAACGCAGGGCATCAGGCAAATAAGAACGGAAGCAGGGAATATCTTTTGTTGTCTGGGAATTCATCGTTCGTGTCCATCAATATAGATGGGCGCGATTGTTGCCAGACAGGACAATTTTCACAAGACGTCGCTGATGGGGCGCTTACGAATTACAGGACTGGCGAAAAGAACCTCGTAAAAAGTATTCGAATGAATTCAAACTTCGGGTGATGTCTTCAATCGACAGAAGTTTCTGGTAATCTACTGGTATTTAAGGTTTTCCATGGCTACCGTTACTGTTCATTGTCCGCGCTGTCATTCCGATGAAGTTTATCGACATGGCCGTAGTTGTTCCCGGCATGAGCGTTTCCGTTGTCGCTCATGTAAACGTGTTTTCCAGCTCACTTACTCTTATGAAGCCAGAAAACCCGGCGTTAAGGAGCAGATCGTTGAAATGGCACATAACGGCGCAGGGGGCCGTGATACCGCCAGGACACTGAAAATCGGCATCAATACCGTCATACGGACATTAAAAAGCTCCCGCCCCGGCGGATAACATCTGCGCCAGTCGCTCACGCTGATGTTGCCCTTATCTGTGAACTTGATGAGCAGTGGCGCTTCGTTGGCAGCAAGGCTGCAACAACACTGGCTCTGGTATTCGTACAACACTAAAACTGGCGGTGTGTTGGCTTACACTTTCGGGCCACGGAATGATGAGACCTGTCGGGAACTGTTAGTCCTGTTTACTCCGTTCTGTATATATTAGGCCGTTGGTGGTAAGTGGATCACTTTTTAGACACGAATAGCTGCAGTTCACAAAAACAGGAATCCGGCTCCGTTTTTTGTTGTCATATCAGAGGGATATTTGTTATGAAGAAAATATAGTGAGTATATATACTGTCAGGATACAATATGATTAATGGGGTGTCGTTACAGGGAACTGCTGGATATGAGGCACATACAGAGGAGGGAAATGTAAATGTTAAAAAATTGCTGGAATCTTTAAACTCTAAAAGTCTTGGTGATATGGATAAAGATTCTGAATTGGCAGCGACTTTACAGAAAATGATAAATCCGTCTGGTGGGGATGGTAACTGTTCAGGGTGTGCGCTTCATGCTTGTATGGCTATGTTAGGGTATGGAGTAAGAGAGGCTCCCGTACCTAATGAAATATCAGAGTATATGACCGGATTTTTTCATAGGCATTTAGAGCAAATTGATAGTGAAGGCATAGTGTCACATCCTAATGAAACTTATAGTAAATTTCGTGAGCGTATTGCAGAAAATATTTTACAAAATACTTCAAAAGGAAGTGTAGTAATGATTTCTATTGAACAGGCCACTCATTGGATAGCTGGATTTAACGATGGTGAAAAAATTATGTTTTTGGATGTTCAAACAGGAAAGGGATTTAATCTTTATGATCCTGTAGAAAAATCGCCAGATGCATTTGTAGATGAAAATAGTTCGGTTCAGGTAATTCATGTATCTGATCAGGAATTTGATCACTATGCTAACAGTAGTAGTTGGAAAAGTAAGAGGCTTTGCTGATGCTGAGAGCCTGTACATAGATTTGAGCCGGCCCCTTGAAACGCCAGACAGTGGATGTATCTTAAAATAAGAGATAGGCTTGGATATATGTCTAACACTAGTTCTAATTTTGAGATGACTGGAACTTTGCTGGGGCTGGAGCTTCGTAAACGTAAAACTCCTCAGGAAAAAATTGCCATTATTCAGCAGACAATGGAGCCTGGCATGACGGTGTCCCATGTGGCGCGTTTGCATGGTATTCAGCCCAGCCTGTTGCTTAAGTGGAAAAAATAATATCTGGAAGGAAGTCTCACTGCTGTTGCTGCCGGAGAGGATGTCGTTCCTGCCTCAGAACTGGCTGCCGCTATAAAACAAATAAAAGAGTTACAGCGCTTGCTGGGTAGACTGGCCCCCTGAATCTCCAGACAACCAGTATCACTTATTTAAGTGATAGTCTTAATACTAGTTTTTAGACTAGTCATTGGAGAACAGATGATTGATGTCTTAGGGCCGGAGAAACGCAGACGGCGTACCACACAGGAAAAGATCGCAATTGTTCAGCAGAGCTTTGAACCGGGGATGACGGTCTCCCTCGTTGCCCGGCAACATGGTGTAGCAGCCAGCCAGCTATTTCTCTGGCGTAAGCAATACCAGGAAGGAAGTCTTACTGCTGTGGCCGCCGGAGAACAGGTTGTTCCTGCCTCTGAACTTGCTGCCGCCATGAAGCAGATTAAAGAACTCCAGCGCCTGCTCGGCAAGAAAACGATGGAAAATGAACTCCTCAAAGAAGCCGTTGAATATGGACGGGCAAAAAAGTGGATAGCGCACGCGCCCTTATTGCCCGGGGATGGGGAGTAAGCTTAGTCAGCCGTTGCTCCGGGTGTCGCGTGCGCAGTTGCACGTCATTCTCAGACGAACCGATGACTGGATGGATGGCCCCCGCAGTAGTCACACTGATGATACGGATGTGCTTCTCGGTATACACCATGTTATCGGAGAGCTGCCCACGTATGGTTATCGTCGGGTATGGGCGCTGCTTCGCAGACAGGCAGAACTTGATGGTATGCCTGCGATCAATGCCAAACGTGTTTACCGGCTCATGCGCCAGAACGCGCTGTTGCTTGAGCGAAAACCTGCTGTACCGCCATCGAAACGGGCACATACAGGCAGAGTGGCCGTGAAAGAAAGCAATCAGCGATGGTGCTCTGACGGGTTCGAGTTCTGCTGTGATAACGGAGAGAGACTGCGTGTCACGTTCGCGCTGGACTGCTGTGATCGTGAGGCACTGCACTGGGCGGTGACTACCGGCGGCTTCAACAGTGAAACAGTACAGGACGTCATGCTGGGAGCGGTGGAACGCCGCTTCGGCAACGATCTTCCGTCGTCTCCAGTGGAGTGGCTGACGGATAATGGTTCATGCTACCGGGCTAATGAAACACGCCAGTTCGCCCGGATGTTGGGACTTGAACCGAAGAACACGGCGGTGCGGAGTCCGGAGAGTAACGGAATAGCAGAGAGCTTCGTGAAAACGGTAAGCGCCCCATCAGCGACGTCTTGTGAAAATTGTCCTGTCTGGCAACAATCGCGCCCATCTATATTGATGGACACGAACGATGAATTCCCAGACAACAAAAGATATTCCCTGCTTCCGTTCTTATTTGCCTGATGCCCTGCGTTTAAGATTTGAAGATAAACTGACCATCCGGGCCATCGCTCAGCGTCTGGGTCTCAGTCATTCCACAATACATACGCTTTTTCAGCGATTTCTTGCATCCGGTATCGCATGGCCATTGCCCGATTCAGTTTCATTCGCTCAACTTGACGCCATCCTTTATGCCAACAGAAAGAAGGAATTAACAGAGCCTCAAATCAGAGAAGGCTCATGGCGAAAAGAACGGCGAACCAGCTATAGCCGTGAATTTAAGGTCCGTCTGGCTAAGCAGGCATTACAGCCTGGGGCTGTTGTTGCCCGGATCGCCAGAGAACACGATATCAATAATAACCTGCTGGTTAAATGGAAAAGCCAGTACGAGGACGGCTTACTGAGCGATGATGACATACAGGAATGCATGCCTGTCCCGGTGGCACTGACTGATACGCCGGAGCCGACCAGACCAGTTACAAATCCCTTCTGGCGTAACAAGCATGATGAGCGCCCTGAGGGGGCTCCCGGAAACGTCCCACGGTGCGAGCTGCATCTTAAATCAGGTGTGGTAAAACTGTTTGACCCTCTCACTCCGGAACTGTTACGGGCGCTAATCCGCGAAATGAAAGGGGGTATCCGATGATAACGCTGCCGACCGGTACCAAAATCTGGATCATCGCTGGCATCACAGATATGCGTTGTGGCTTCAATGGCCTGGCTTCGAAGGTGCAGAACACGCTGAAAGATGACCCGTTCTCCGGGCATATCTTCGTCTTCCGGGGCCGCAGTGGCAAAATGGTGAAAATACTGTGGGCCGATCGTGACGGGTTATGCCTGTTCGCCAAACGTCTGGCCGGTGACCCGGGAAGGGAAAGTGCACCTGACGCCAGCTCAGTTATCCATGCTACTGGAGGGGATCGCGTGGCAACATCCCAAACGGACAGAACGGCCTGGCATCCGGATATAACCCGTGATAAAACAAGGGAATGAACAATGAACTCCCCGATGATATTGAGCTGCTTAAAGCCATGTTGCGTAAGCAACAGAGTCGGCTTCGACAGTATGCCTGTCAGGTCGCGGGCTATGAGCAGGAAATTGAACGGCTGAAAGCGCAACTCGACAGGTTGCGTCGTATGTTGTTCGGCCAGAGTTCAGAGAAAAAGCGTCATAAGCTTGAAAATCAGATCCGACAGGCAGAAAAACGACTGTCGGAACTGGAAAACCGGCTGAACACAGCCAGAAATCTTCTGGAAGATGCATCGTCAGTCACAGATTCACCTGACACCAGTCCCCCGTCAGAAAACCCGATCGCCAGTAAGCCTGAATCCCCGGGACGAGAATCTTCACGAAAACCGCTGCCGGCAGAACTTCCCCGGGAGACACATCGCCTTCTGCCTGCTGAAACCAGTTGCCCGGCCTGTGGAGGTGTTCTGAAAGAAATGGGGGAAACAATCTCAGAGCAACTGGATATCATTAATACCGCCTTTAAAGTTATCGAAACCATACGTCCCAAACTGGCCTGTAGCCGGTGTGATGTCATCGTTCAGGCACCACTTCCTCCTAAACCGATCGAACGCGGTTATGCCAGTGCAGGGTTACTTGCACGGATCCTGGTCAGCAAATATATGGAACATATCCCTTTATATCGCCAGTCAGAAATATACGCGCGACAGGGCGTGGAGCTGAGCCGTAATACCATGGTGCGCTGGGTATCAGAAATGGCAGACAAACTCCGTCCTCTGTATATAGCGCTGAATGACTATGTTCTGGAGGCAGGAAAGGTGCACGCAGATGACACTCCGGTGAAAGTACTGGCCCCGGGGAACGGAAAGACGAAAACGGGTCGTCTGTGGGTATACGTCAGGGATGATCGTAATGCGGGTTCATCCCTGCCGGCAGCCGTCTGGTTCGCGTATTCGGCAGATCGCAAAGGAGAACATCCGCAGCTCCACCTGGCAAAGTATCAGGGCGTACTGCAGGCTGATGCCTATGCAGGTTATAACGTACTGTACGAAACGGGCCGGGTGAAGGAAGCCGGGTGCCTGGCCCACGCCCGCCGAAAAACCCATGACGAGGATGTGCGCCGTCCGACAGAAATGACTCAGGAAGCGCTCAGACGGATAGCAGAGTTATACGACATAGAAGCGGAGATACGTGGCAGTCCGGCAGAGGAACGGCTTGCAGTCAGAAAAGCCAGAAGCGTCCAGTTGATGCAGTCGTTGTACGACTGGATACAGTTGCAGAGGAAAACGCTGTCGAAACATGCGGAGATGGCGAAGGCGTTCGACTATATCCTGAATCACTGGAATGCGCTGAACGAGTTCTGTCGTGACGGCTGGGTGGAAATAGACAACAACATCGGTGAAAACGCGTTACGATCGGTGGCGGTTGGAAGAAAAAATTATCTCTTTTTCGGCTCAGACAAGGGAGGAGAAAGTGCGGCGATCATCTACAGTCTGCTGGTCACCTGCAAACAGAACGAAGTGGAGCCGGAGGACTGGTTGCGCGAAGTGATCGAGAAGCTCAATGACTGGCCGTCGAACCAAGTGCATGAACTGCTGCCCTGGAACTTCTCGTCTGTAAAATAATCCTTACGCTACGTACTTCTCGGGGCGCTTACGTTGATGCAGAAGCCATATGTGAAGCGGCTTCACGACCATCAATGCGTTTTGTCCAGCCAAGAACTGAGACCCAGCAAGCAATAAGGGCATTACACCGGGTCAGAGAATCGCTCATCAGAGATAAGGTGAAAACAACCAACCAGATCCACGGTTTCCTGCTGGAATTTGGAATCAGCCTGCCGACAGGGGATGCCGTAATAAAACGGTTGTCTCTCGTATTGGCTGAACACGAAATCCCCGAATATCTGAGCCGCCTTTTGGTGAGGTTGCATACCCACTACCTTTACCTTGTTGAGCAAATAGCAGAGCTGGAATCAGAATTAAGTCAGTCAATCAACGCTGATGATACCGCTCAGCGCATTATGACAATTCCTGGTGTTGGGCCGATTACTGCCAGCTTACTATCGTCGCAACTTGGTGACGGGAAACAGTTTTCATGCAGCAGAGATTTTGCGGCTTCCACAGGGCTCGTTCCCCGGCAGTATAGCACTGGAGGAAAATCGACTCTGTTGGGTATCAGTAAGCGAGGTGATAAAAATTTACGCCGGTTACTGGTTCAGTGTGCCCGCTCATTCATGATGCAGCTTGAACGCCAGCATGGAAAACTTGCTGAGTGGGTTCGGGAGCAACTCAACAAGAAGCATTCGAATGTGGTTGCCTGCGCTCTGGCAAATAAACTGGCCCGAATTGCCTAGGCAATCACTACTCAGCAAAAAGAATATCAGGCCTGATATATAGATGCTGACAAAACTCAATTAGCTTATTGCAAACAATAAGATACAAGTTACCGTCTGGTTTTGCGAAGATTGATTATTGATGACATGAACGGCAAATCGACCTGATTAAAAACCTAACAGGGGAAAATGGCTCACTGAAGCCGAGGGGATTTTTAGGATTATCAGGTGCGGAACTCATCGAGGCGCGGGCATCCCTTGCCCACAGAGACGCCGGATAGATTTAAGCAAGCCCACCATTAATCAAAAATCAGTGTTGCAAAAACGGGGGTGACCATAGATTTTCCCCGCCATCGTCATCATTTCCGGATTTTTGCCAGGGCATCCGCCATGCTGCGGATTTCGGCCCGGGCTTCCCGGACAACTTCCCGCAGAACACCACGGTCAAACCACCGGCGGGGCGGTTCATCCGGTATACGCAGCACATCGCAGGCCAGCCCACTGGACAGGATATGCTCAATACAATCGCTGACCAGATACATTTCCACCGCCGAAAAACGTGCGCCCCGGTTCAGGATGGCATCGAGCACCACGGGCAGGTTTTCATCGTCTTCATCGAGCCAGCAGGGGTGATCGCTTTCCTTCACGACCAGGCGAAAGCGGCGCGTCTGGCGGGTCAGCAACGTCTGACCGCTTGTGGTCAGCGCCGCCCGGATACGCCGCGCATCTTCTGCCCCCCGGCAACTGACACTGCATACTGCATCGCGCACCGCATCAAGAACTGCCCTGATTTCGTCTTCGGTCAGCCATTCACCGGCATACGGGAAAGACACCTGCGTTCCGTCCGCCGGAAGTACCGGCAGCGACTGCCACTGACTGCCGGACAGAACAAGTTCCGCTCCGGTTCCGGTCAGTTTCTGAATGGCGGAGGCCAGGTGCGGCGGCAGCACGCCATCGTGGCGGTTAACGAGTAACGTCGCCAGCCGGGGCGCATCCAGCCGCACGTAAATGCTGATCCAGCCCGGATAGTTCGGGTTACATTGGTCAACATCCGTCTCTTCCGGCCAGCCCTGCGCCAGCAGCAGGTTACGGGCGTGACGACAAATCAGAGCATTCAGCGTTTCATTCATAATTCATGAACTCCCTGTATCGCCGCCCACAGGCGGCGATAACATCAGTCGTTTTCGTGTGTGTTGTTTTTCAGCAGGCTGCGGGCCTGATCAACCATCGCCTGTCGGCGGGTAACGTATTCCGGGAGGGGGAAACCGTGATCCCGGGCAGCCCATTCACGTTTCCACAGTGCCTGTTCAGCGATCTGAGTCAGGGTCTCCAGCAGTTCAGCAGGGACGGTCACCTGGCGGTTTTCGCGCACGTTGCTGATAATCTCCATCGCCGCGGCGGAAGAAATACCGGACTCAATCCGCTAGTCTTCCGGGATGTCCTCCAGGTGCGCCAGGACGGTCCTGATTTCATGATCGGACAGGGAAATATCCATTCCGTCAGCGAGGGCCTGAATCTCTTCCGGGGACCAGATAACCAGCATCAGCGGCGTGTCTCCCGAATACTTTGCTGCCAGCGCCCGGCATAGCGTTTCGCATGTTCCGTACATACTCTCTCCCCTCAATCTTTGAAGCAGGAATCCAGTTCCAGAATTTCGGTATATGCCTCCATCAAGAGGCGGTTTGCGCGAAACAACGTCTGACGCACCAGACGTTCCGGCAGGGTGTCAGCATTAAAGCTGTACCGCCGCTCCATCTCATTCATGGTTGTACGCAGGTCGCACATGGCATTGGCCACCTCCGCCACTTCGGCGCGAAGTTTTTCGTGTCCGGCATAGTTCATTTACGCAGCCTCCGGCATAAACCAGTCATCATTCGCGGCCCCCTGCTGCATGGCCCGCTGTACGGCAGCCAGTCGTTGCTGTCCGGCACGGTGATACTGCTCAAGCAGCTCGATACCGATATACCGGCGTCCGGACTGGAGGGCGGCGACGCAGGTTGAACCGCTGCCTGCAAACGGGTCCAGCACTATCGCATTCGGGTGTGTGAAGCTCTCAATCAGCGGTTGCAGGCTGGTAACGGGCTTTTCCGTCGGGTGATGGCGGTTGCCCGAATATTTCCAGCCCAACACGTCCGGCAGCGGGTTTTGTGGCAGACGTGGACGGCCTTTTGCCAGGATGTAGGCGCATTCGTGGCGATAGCCCACATATGCGGCCTTCGATGTGTAGTTTTTGGTGAAGACCAGGTGACCAACAACGCTGAATCCCGCATTTTTCCAGGCAGACATAAAGCGATCGACGCGGTTCCAGCCATAGAAGCTCACCATCAGCGCGTCTTTTTTGAGTACGCGGTACATTTCATTACAGGCCGGTTGCAGCCATTCATCAGTTTTATCACCAGCAATGGTACGCCCCTGACGGTCACGAAAACCGACGAGATATGGCGGATCGGTGAGGATGAAATCAATGGCGTTATCAGGAATACGGGCCATAACATCGATGCAGTTACCGAGGACAAAACGGGACATAACAGATCCTTCTCTTACAGAGGGCACCCCTGTGGTGCCCGTTCCCCGCTGCCTGTGGGCTGTTCATCGCTTCCGGTAACGGGTCAGGCCGACCGTGGAATACCGCAGCCGTCGTCTTTTTGACAGCAAGGTTATGCCGCGAAAGCGGCTTGAAGGGCGTTCATCAGAAAAGGGCGACGGGCTGGCGTACACTGTCACCGACACCAGCCGGGAGCGGTAAAAGCGCCCGTCCCGTGCCCGCCGGACGCGGGACACTGACCACAGGCAGCGTTTATGCCGCGCCGCGTCAGCCGGCGCAGTAAAAAGAGGAGCACGGCGACATCCTTTGTCGGAAAAGAAACGGGCGGTTGCCCGCCCGTCTCCGTCATACTTCATCCGCCATAATGCGCCACATTGTCGACTATCCACGCAGGTCCGGTGACTTCCGGCTGCTCATCGTCATCTGTCGGGGAAGACCATTCAAGTTCCCCCCACAGCACATTGACGAGCTCTCCACGCTCATACAACTGCCAGCCACAGAAATCACAGCCCTGTTCGGCATACCAGTGCTCCAGCGTGCAGCTGAAACGGCGGCTTAATTCTGCAATAACGTCGCTTTCCGGCTGACACCACGGAGTGTCGAAATCCACCTGAATGAAGTTTTCTCCCTGACTGCTGATATTCAGGTCATATCCACAAGGCCACTTCACGCCATACCGTTCCGTATACCAGTGATATGCAGAAGGAACACCGTTCAGAACACCACCATTAAAGCCGTTCACTTCAACATCCAGGCGGGTCGGCAGAACCGTCAGCAGGTCAAACGGCATGGTTTTTTCCGGCACTACGTTGTCACACAGACGGTTCCACCACACCGATACATCCTCGTTACCCCATATGTCACACCAGTCACCTCTTTTTGCGGTGAAATGCACAGTGATGGTTTCCCTGGCATCATCCGGTAATCCTTCCCAACGACGCTGGCCAGTACCGCTCTGTAACCAGAGTTCATGCAGCATCAGGCAGTTTTGTTCATCCAGCAACACACCGTTCTGCAGGTGTGTCAGCCAGCGGGTGAACGCGATATTTTCCGTCGATACAGCACCACGTCCGGCAGCCGTCACTCCGGGGCACTGTTCAGAGCGGATATTTTCAGTGATCTGCAGAAGTCCGGCACTTCCGGCCAGAAACAGCTGAATACCTTCATTTGTGGCGCGGCGATAAAGCGGTGTGACTGCACCGCTGGCCAGTCGTTTAATCTCAGCGATCTGTGCCGGCTCACCAGGAAAATACATACGATTCGAGCACCAGTTTGGCATGGGAATTCTCCTCTCACATGCGGCCTCCATCAGGCCGTGCCGCACCTGTAACCGGGCGACCGCATACGAATGCAGGTGCGGCCCCGAAGCCGCAGCGCGTGGAGGAGGAATGACGAAACGTGACCGGGTGAGGAGGCCGGCGACAGCGACACACTTGCATCGGATGCAGCCCGGTTAACGTGCCGGCACGGCCTGGTTAAATAGTATCCGTCTCAGTTCGTGGCGCAAAATGAGAAACCAATAAGAACTCAAAATGAACCACAACAAGAACATAAAGAGACTCTAAAAGAGCAACACCGTTTGACATAGACTCAAAATGAGTCACAATAAGAAACAATAAAAAACTCAAAAAGATGCACCGACATAAAGGATGCTCAATTTGAGATAAACACAAACTCAAAACGAGGCAAAAAGAATGCTAAAAGTATCATGCGATGATGGTTCAACTAACGTAAAACTGGCCTGGCTTGAAGATGGCGAGGTAAGAACCAGTCTGTCAGGAAACAGCTTTAAAGAAGGCTGGAACCCGGGACTGTTTAATGCCGGCAAAGTTTACAATTACGTCGTGGATGAAAAAAAATACACCTATGATTTGGGAAGCACTGCTGTCATAGGTACAACACATGTCAGTTATCAATACAGCACCACCAATCTGCTTGCCATACATCATGCACTGCTGACATCCGGCCTTCAGCCACAGGATGTAGAACTGACAGTAACATTACCTGTGACCGAATTCTTTGATAATGACAATCAACCAAATGAAGAAAGAATAGAAAGAAAAAAGGCAAATGTTCTCCGTGAGATATCTCTGAATAAAGGGGAAACATTTAAAATTAAAAAAGTTAATGTAATGCCTGAATCTTTGCCAGCTGCATTTGAATCACTAAAAAAAGATAAAGTAAACAAACTTGAACGCAGCCTGATTATCGATCTTGGAGGAACCACTCTGGATTGTGGTTTAATTCTCGGTGCATTTGAAGGCATTTCTGAAATCCGTGGCTATTCAGAAATCGGGACATCCCGCATCACTCATACCGTCATGAATGCGCTGACGAAAGCCTCCACACCATGTAATTATTTTATTGCTGATGAGTTAATAAAAAACAGACACGATAATGAATATCTCCAGACATTAATAAATGATGTAGCTGAAATAAAAAACATTTCTCATGTAATAGACAGAGAAGTGAAATCTCTGGCAGAAAGCATCAGGCAGGAAATTTCAACATTCTCAGGAATGAACCGAATCTATCTCACTGGCGGAGGAGCCGAGCTTATTTACCCTCACATAAAGCAATATTTCCCGAATCTGAAAGTGAACAAGGTGGATGAACCTCAGTTTGCATTGGTGAAAGCAATGGTGCATGCGTAATGGAAAGCAGTGATCCAAAAAAAAGAAAGAAAGTTGTGGCATACCTGCACCCGGCACTTTATCCGCAGGACAACCTGACACAACAAACAATAGACTCTCTCCCAGTACAAATGCGGGGAGATTTCTACAGACAATCCCTTATTTGCGGAGCAGCTCTTTATTCTGTTGCCCCCCGACTGTTAACGCTAATCAGCGTTTTTTTCAGTGAGAAAATCACTGCAGAAAATCTGGTGAAACTTATAGAACAAACAACAGGATACACATCCACATCAATTGATATAAGTGTGTTAAAAAACATCATAGAGGCATCTTCAGAAAACAAATCAGAGAGCATCACTTCAAAAGATGATTTCGAAGAACAAACCAGACGCAATCTTTCTATGTTAAAAAAATAATAAAAGAAGAGCAGGTTCAGTCAATTACCTGCTCTTCTTTTATACATACTAAAAAATCAGATTTTTACGAATATTCAGATTATCATAAAAAATGCAACAGACAGGAATGCAATAATTTTGCATTATCTCGTTGCTTGTAATGCAAATATGCATTATTGTCAGTGTGTGACAATAACAGAGAGATGACGATGGCGACCATTAACGCACGTATTGATGATGATATAAAGAACCAAGCAGATGAAGTGCTGAAGCTGATGAATATCAGTCAAACTCAGGCTATTGCAGCTTTTTATCAGTATATTACTGAACAAAAGAAACTGCCATTTGTGATCACCTCAATTGTAAAAACGCCGCATGATTTATTACGTGAAAGTACAGACATGTTAGCTGAAGCTCTTGCAGTGATTTCCAATCTACAGGTGTGGACTGAACAGCAGGATGGGATTGGAAAAGCAAAGCTAATGGAGTATTACCGCCGCCTCGACGCACTGTACTGTTGTGCAAAAGAGAAAATAGGTCTTCTTTCAGATAACCGGGATGCTGAACTAGGCTGTGTCCCTTAATCATCTGAGTTATAGTAACTGTCTGTTTACACAACATATTGAACTATGGCTCGCTACGACCTTCCCGATGAGGCATGGACCATCATCAAGCCCCTGTTACCTCCTGAACCCGCCACACCACGGGCCGGACGCCCATGGGCTGAGCACCGTAAAATCATCAATGGCATGTTCTGGGTGTTATGTTCCAGTGCACCATGGCGCGATTTACCCGAACGATATGGGGCATGGAAAACTGTTTATAACCGCTTTAACCGATGGTCAAAGTCAGGCGTGATTAATATTATTTTCAACAGGTTGCTTTCGCTACTTGATGCAAACGGCTTTATTGACTGGTCTGCCACCGCGCTGGATGGCAGTAATATCCGGGCGCTGAAATGTGCCGCCGGTGCTCAAAAAAACATCCCGATATCGACGGAGATAATGGGCCGGGTCGCTCTCGCGGCGGTTTTGGCACCAAAATCCATCTGGCAACAGACGGAAGTGGCCTCCCGTTAAATATCGTGCTAAGCCCCGGACAAGCTCATGAAAGCCAGTTCGCGCAACGACTTCTGGACGGGATTGGCGTTCAGCGTCAGAACGGCAGCATGAAACGCCGTGGACATGCGGTACTGGCTGATAAAGCGTATTCAGGGCGCGCATTGCGCAACGAGCTGAAAAATAACGGTATAAAGGCAGTAATCCCCCGAAAGTCAAATGAGAAAATGGCATCGGATGGACGTGCACAGCTTGATCGTGATGCGTACTGCAATCGTAATGTCGTTGAACGGTGCTTTGGGCGGCTGAAAGAATATCGCCGCATCGCCACGCGTTACGACAAAACGGCGAGAAATTACCTGGCGATAGTGAAACTGGGCTGCATCCGACTCTTTTATCAACGCTTACGTAATTAAGGGACACAGCCTAGTGAAATTACCGACAAGAAGGGAAAGGGCCTTTCCGAGAGTGGTAAAGGAGAGGCCCTGGAAATACCCCACAGCCCTGAAAAAGAGCCAGTCAGTTGCTTAACTGACTGGCATTAGCCCTGAAGGTCGGGGTTATAAGGCGTACTGGCTAAAAGCATTATTTTTTCTGATTGTTAGCGAATTCATCTTTCGCTTTTTGTAATTGTGCCTGGAACACAGGATTTGAGTGCAGTGTTGCTACAATAGCAGAGCCAACAATACGTGCTGCGTCAACATCACTTTGCCAGTGATAACCGCAAATAACCCTGCTGTCCCCCAGTTCATAACCCCGTTTCAGAATGGTATCCTGGCGTGCCGGATTTATTTCGGACAATACAAGTGCTGTTGCCCAACCAATCGATGTATGACCTGATGGATAAGAGCCATTTCTGGATAATGTATCCTGTTCTTTTGTATTACACGTAGAAACACCATAAAAAGCAAAAGGTCGAATACGCATATAATATTCTTTTGCTGAACGCGTTGCCAGGTCTCCGGCATCCTCAATCATATTTGTCAGTAATTTATGCAATTCTGGTGAATCTTTAGCCGTTATCGGAGAACCAAAAGCAGCAGAAAATACATTTGCCACGCCACCACTACTGAGATTGGCATCCTCAGCTGCCAGCTTCCCTCTTTCAGTATTTCGCAATAAACGCCCCTTTTCATACATGGCCTGGTCATTCAGGAAGGCAATACTTCCGATTTGTGGTGGAGGCGGTAATAATGCCAGACTGTCAATAGCATTATCGTTTGTCAGGTAGTAAAGGTCAGGTTTTGTTGTCACATCATTTCCCGGAGGGAATGATGCAAAGGTATTTAAAGAAAATACCCCGACAATACTAAGAGTAAAAAGCTGTCTTTTCATATAACATCTCCTTATAGAGGATACATATTTATAATTATTTTATTAAGAGCATAAAGTACTGGATAATAAAATTGTGTGTGCTATCACATAATTTAAATAAATCAGAAGATGCTAAAACAAAGGTTACCTATTAAATATCCGTTATGAACAAGCATAAAAAGGAGGACGTTTAAAACACCCAGAACAAACAGTTAGAATTAAGTTCTTACCAACAAGGGGAATAAGCAACTTGTATTTTTGAGTTGCTTTTACAGACAATGACTCCAATTAGTAGAACATATGTTTTTCGATAAACGCACCGATAACTTTTTGAGGTAGCCTGAGTTTAACGGACACTCCTTCCTGAAATAGAATGGCATCAGAAGGAGCCAATATTTACGGGTAAAGCCCTGTTTATGGTGCTCAGGAGCCAGCGCCCACCTGCCGGGCTAATCCACCACTCTGATCGAGGTTCACAGTACTGCGCATACGATTACCGGGTCATACAGGAGCAGTTTGGTCTGAAAACATCAATGTCGCGTAAAGGTAACTGTTACGACAACGCTCCGATGGAAAGCTTCTGGGGAACGCTGAAAAATGGTACAGGGACGGAGTAAACCGTAGTAGCGGTGAAGGACCGTAATGGGTCCGGAGCAAAGGGCTTGCCCCATTGTGCTGATGGTGCGGCGGCAACCACGGGCGACAATGCCGATGGGAGGACTGCTGTAAAATCGGCAAAGCCATTTCCTGTAAGTAAACGACAGGTATGGGAAGCTTATAAACGAGTAAAAGCCAACCGTGGGGCGGCAGGCATTGACGGGCAGACACTGGCCGGGTTTGACGAGAATGTTACAGACAATCTCTACAAACTGTGGAACAGAATGGCTTCCGGCAGTTATATGCCGCAGGCGGTAAGGCGTGTGGACATTCCCAAAGCTGACGGTGGTGTACGTCCGCTCGGTATTCCGGCCGTGTCGGACCGGATCGCCCAGATGGTCGTTAAGCAGATACTCGAGCCGGTACTGGAACCCCTGTTCCATGCAGACTCGTATGGTTATCGACCGGGTAAATCCGCACACCAGGCGATTGCGCAGGCGAGGAAACGCTGCTGGAAGTTTGACTGGGTGGTGGAAGTCGATATTAAAGGCTTCTTTGATGATATCGATCATGACCTGCTACTGAAGACAGTGCAGCATCATACTCAGGCACGCTGGGTGGTGATGTACATTGAGCGCAGGCTGAAGGCACCGGTGCAAATGCCGGATGGAGCAATGCTGGCACGGGGTCGAGGAACGCCGCAGGGCGGCGTAATCTCCCCCCTGCTCTCAAATCTGTTCCTGCACTATGCCTTTGATATGTGGATGCAACGTCAGTTTCCCGGCGTTCCCTTCGAAAGGTACGCCGATGATGTTGTATGCCACTCTCGGATATGACTTCAAAGTGCGTACTCTGAAGAATTTCAAAGGCGAATTGTACAGAAAATGTATGCCGGGTGCATCAAATGCAGCAATGTGCAAAATAACAGAAACAATCAAGAAGTGGCGTATACATCGCTCAACAGCTGAGAGTTTGCTGGATTTTGCGAGGCGCTACAATGCGATAGTGAGAGGCTGGATTGAGTACTATGGAAAGTTCTGGTCCAGAAACTTCAGCTATCGACTGTGGAGTGCAATGCAGTCACGTTTGCTTAAGTGGATGCAGTCTAAATACAGACTTTCGAACCGGAAGGCTCAGCGAAAGCTGGCGCTGGTAAGGAAACAGTATCCGAAGCTATTTGCCCACTGGTATTTACTACGTGCATCGAATGAGTGATCAAGAGCCGTATGACGCGAGAGTGTCACGTACGGTTCCGTGAGCAGCCGGAGAGTGAAACTCTCTCCGGCGGGGTTCCGATAGCGGTGGCGAACATGCGGCGGTGTTGTACTCGCTGATCGGCACATGCCGTCTGAACAATGTGGAGCCAGAAAAATGGCTGCGTTACGTCATTGAGCATATCCAGGACTGACCGGCAAACCGGGTACGCGATCTGTTGCCCTGGAAAGTTGATCTGAGCTCTTAGTAAATATCAATATGGTTCTGACGAGCCGCTTACGCAGATCATGCCATAATGAATAAACTTTAATCAGCGAAATTGACGAAGAAGCTGGCAGCGCTCCAACATCAGTTAAGCCGCAAGGTTAAATTCAGCAACAACTGGCAGAAGCAGAAACACAAAATACAGCAACTGCATTCCCATATCGCAAACATACGCAGAGACTACTTTCACAAAGTCACAGCGACTGTCAGCAAAAAACACGTGATGATCGTCAATTACGTTATCACTGCCAACTGACTTCACCTTTTGGTTCATATGAAGCAGCATCCAGCGGTGAATGTTTCCGGATATATTCGATAAGTACTTCAGCATCAATAAATCCGGTATTTATGTATCCGGGTCTATTATCAATACGTGGATAGCCATCCCCACCAGTAGCATTAAAGCTAAATGTTGTCATACGATATTTTTTGTTAAGGTCAACCGATTTACCTTTTATTTTTAGCATTTCGATTTTTCCTTTTTTGACTACAAAGCTGGTATTCAAAAATTGTGGGTAGGCTCCGGAATCCGGTTTCATCTGTGCCACTGTAGCTAGGTAGTCAGCTACTTCTTTCCCCGTCAAATCAATACTTACTACCGTATTACCAAATGGCTGAACTTTCAGTATATCTTTGTATGTGATGTTACCACTCTCTATGGAATCTCGAATTTCCCCACCACTGACAACAGCAAAATCTGCGTCAATACGTTCTGTCAGAGCGCTCAGAATCAGATGGCCCATACTGGTCTGAACAAAACGAACTTTACTTCTGTCCCCTTCCAGACGTCCGTTCACAACCCCAACCTTCACATCCAGTTGTGCTTTGCCTTTATTCTGGAATGGTGTCAGTAAGGATAACATCTGTGGATCTTCAGTAATTTCGGGGGTGTAAAAAGAAAATTCCGTTTTTCCATCTTCTCTGGTAATTCTCATTTTGAGATTAACTGGGTGTAACTGATAATTAACCAGTTTCATTGTACCGTTACAGAATTCAAAATCAGCCTGACCGACATATTTTCCCCACTCATGCGCTTGTACAATCCAGATGCCATTTTGTTTATCTGGTACACAGGTTGTCCCCGGAATATAATTCCACTGTTTTTTATTATCGCTGGCCATGCAGACAGGAGCTTGTGAATGTCCTCCCACAATCATTGCTAATGAGCCAGTCGGCAAACTGCGAGCCATTTCAACATCACCAGGAGCATTCGAACCTGACTCGCCATTGTCATAGTGACCCATATGTGTTGCCGCAATAATAATATCTGGCTTTTCCTGCTGATTAAGTTCATCAATGACACTCCTCGCCTCAGCAGCAGGTTGACGGAACTCAATATCAGTAAAATATTCAGAATTTCCTGTTTTCGCAGTATCATCTGTCGTCAAGCCAATGACTGCAATTTTCAAATTCTGACGGATGAAAATTTTCCATGGACTGAATAAACGCCTCCCTGTACTTTTTTGATATATGTTAGCAGAAAGGAAAGGAAATGTGGCCCATTTTTCCTGCTGACGTAATATATTTAGAGGATTATCAAATTCATGATTACCGACGGCCATTGCATCATAACCAATTAGATTCATTCCACGAATATCGGGTTCAGCCTTCTGAAGGTCTGATTCAGGTACACCGGTGTTAATATCACCACCAGATAATAATAGAACACTTCCGCCATTATTTATTACTTTCTGCCGGATATTGTCCACCAGAGTTTTTTGGGAGGATAACCCGTACTCACCATGATTGTTACGCCAAAAGTGTCCATGGTGGTCATTTGTATGCAGAACGGTTATTTTATATACTTTATCTGTTTCATACGCTATAGCAGGATTTCCTGTCAGTAATGACAGGGTGAACATTATTAGCGTAATGTTTTTTTTTAACGGTATCATTGTTCCTGTATGAACGCATCCCCGTTTGCAAGGCTTCCGTTGTTCTGACATCGACGAGTAGTTGCTGCTCTGTATCCGGCCTTATTGCAGTCAGAGCTGCGGGCCACTATAAGATTCGCTGACCTGAGCCTTATTCCCTTCACGGACTTTATGTCTAGGACACAATTCAGGTTTATCAGGTCACGGTCTTACCTGTCGTTGTCATCACGTCGATCACCATAGCCCCCTTTCAGCATTCACCCTTCTATAAGGTTTGATGTTTATCAGTTTCAGCAATTAATATGGTCTGATACTGACGTGAACCGCCCCGGTTTTCCTGGAGAGTGTTTTATCTGTGAACTCAGGCTGCCAGATCATCGTTTCCGATGGAAGCATAATAAGCTTTTTCTGCTTCTGCCGGAGGGATGTGGCCCAGCCTTTCCAGCAATCGTCGATTGTTATACCAGTCCACCCACGTTAGTGTGGCCAGTTCCACTTCTGCACGGTTTTTCCAGCTCTTACGGTGTATTACCTCCGCTTTGTAAAGACCATTGATGCTCTCCGCCATCGCGTTGTCATACGAGTCGCCTGTACTTCCTGTTGATGCCAGTAATCCGGCTTCCTTAAGCCGCTGTGTGTAGACCAGCGATACATACTGAGAACCTTTATCACTGTGATGGACCGTGCCGGACGGTCGACGGGCCCATAACGCCTGCTCCAGTGCATCCAGCACGAATGTCGTTTCCATGGACGATGAGACCCGCCACCCCACGATGTATCCGGCAAACACATCAATGATGAACGCCACATAGACGAAGCCCCGCCATGTGCTGACGTAAGTAAAATCAGCCACCCACAGCTGGTCAGGTCGTTCTGCCACGAACTGACGGTTTACGCGGTCGCCTGCGGCAACGGCTTTCCGGCTGATGGTCGTACGGACCTTTTTACCCCGGAGAACACCGGCAAGTCCCATAACCGCCATGAGACGTGCCACAGTGCATCTGGCCACTCTGATACCTTCCCGTAACAACTGACGCCAGACTTTACACCGTATACCTTGTGATTTTCATCGTATACGCGCTGTATCTCTTTCTTCAGCCAGTCATCGCGCTGCGCACGGGCACTGCGTTTATCCGGATGATGTCGCTGTTGCTGACAGTGGTAATACGTTGACGGGGCAATATGCAGTTCGCTGCATAGCGGTCCGACCCCGTACTGCTCACGCAGCTTATCCAGCAGTGGCATCATTTTTTCCAGAGGCGGTCGAACTCCGCCTTCGCAAAATAAGCGGAAGCCTGGCGAAGGATATCGTTACTGCGGCGCAGTTCACGATTTTCACGCTCCGGCTCTTTCAGACGCTGACGTTCAGCGGTGGTGAGCCCTCCATCACCGCCCCCGGTATCCCGCTCATGCTGGCGAACCCAGACACGCAGAGTCTCCGGCGTACAGCCAATCTTTGGAGCAATGGAACAAATTGTCGCCCATTGTGAGTCATATTCGCCCTGACTTTCCAGAACCATACGGACTGCCCGTTGACGGACTTCGGGGGAAAAACGAGTATTTTTAGTCATCCTGTTTACCTCTTTCTCAGGAAGTTTAGTCTCCAGGATTCCCGGGGCGGTTCAGTTCAGGCTGTACGCTTCCCCATGTGATTTGCCTCGCCACTTCACCGGGCTCAGGACCCCGTAGGATCTTCACCGAAAAAAATGCATCACCAGTTGCTTTATTATTTGTTTTAGGTAGACCTGTTACTAATTTATACCTACTCTGACCAAGTCTGGATAAGAAAGGCACACCTGCACATTTCTACTTGGAAATGTTTTCTTTTACCATTTTGCTCAAAAATTTCAACATCCAATATTCCTCGTACAGAACTACTCAAGTCCTGAATAGAAAAAGTTCCAGCTGGTACAGTAGAGTCATATATTACTCGACCTTGTTGAGATACAACAACACGTGCATTAGTTTCTGCAATACCAGTAATCTGAGGCGCATAACCACGAATATTTGGCGGTAGCATTCGTTCATCGCTTTCTAATGCAATTCCTGTGTAACGCCAAGCAACAGCGCATTCTGGCGCATGATCTGGTAAACACGTTTGGCATTGATCGCAGGCATACCATCATGTGCACAAAAACCCACCGAGCTTTTACACGGTGGGTCCCAGAGAAATGCAGGACATCAACACGCCCTGCATTTTTATTATCAGAAGGTATATTTCACACCCAAAATACCTTGGGTGTCTCTGTAACTGTTATTACCCAATTGCTGAGATACGTTTCCCCAGATGCTTAGGTTATCTGCAAGACGCCCCCCCACACCAGTTTTGAGTTCAATCACATTACGGTTGCCTATCTGGTGATTTGACATGCCATTCATAATTACACCATATTGCTTTGAGCTCCATTTCCAATTCACTTCCAAAAATGGTTCGAACTTACGAAGAGTCTCCTTATCGATACAACTCTGACTAATTAAGGATGTACGCAATCCCAATTTTGCTTGAATATTATTGCCCCCAGAGGATGTGACCATAGTGCCATTGTGTTCAATATAGTCGTTTGCTTTTACCCCATGCCTAGTTATCTGGACTTGTGGATTGAGATACAATGCGTTGTCAATATTATTATGAGCAGTCCAGCGTATGGTTGGGTAGATATAGCCAGCTTCCAAAGCTCCTGTTATTCCTTTGCTGGAATATTTCTCACCAGTTAACCCATCTCCTTTGACTGTATTATTAAACCAACTGTACTGCAACCAAGCATCCATATATAGACCTGTTCGTTCTTTTTCATCCTGAAACCAAGAACTGTACAAACCGGCAGTATAACCGCTCACAGTTCCTCGTGAACTATAACTAGTATACTTATTATGAGTTTTGCTATCCTGATATCCATAAGCTCCCATAATACCCACATGCAAGCCATCATGATCAGTGAAGTTTGTCTTCAAAATATCTCCACCAATCTGATAAACCATCCTGTTAGCTGTGGTTTTTAATTGTCTATCAGCTAAATTATGCTCATTATGTCCACCAACAGTACGAATCCACATGGTGGTTTCGCTGAGCTGACCTGTAGTAGGATCAACAATAGTGCTACCGTGTCGGTCATAGAGAGAAGGACTAAACATCGTGTTCATTGCTATCAGGTTAGCAATATAACTGCCAGCTTCAGGGCGCCATGTGTGAATACTACCTTCACCCAAATTAAGTGAAGATACAAGCTGTGAACTAGCTCGGCGACTACTCATTTGAGTAGACTCTTGATTGCTCATCTGTTTTGATTCTTGATTATCCATCTGACTAGTTAGATACCACTTATTGGTATTCAGTCCAGATACAGTGCCCTGTTTCAGGCGATAGTCATAACTACCAGCAACAATACGGCCTTTCTGAATAAAAGCATTCTTATCAGAAGAATCTGTCGAAATAATTTGAACACCTTCAAGAGTTTTATCTCCAGAGCCTCCCTCATTTGTCACTGCAACATAGGTAATACCAGACGCATGGCCTGCAATTTCCAGCCGGTCAGTTTTACTGTTGTCATTGCCGAGAACCGCGCCCAAAGATAATATTCCGCCCTTTCCATGCCAATTACCTTTCTGAACATAGGTCTGACCGACATTTGACGAACTATTATTGAGAATAACATGACCGTTTTTCTCCAGAGTCATGTTACCTGTGACAATGACGGGGTCAGGCAAAAAAGGGGCATTAATATTATTGATTAGCACAGTCCCACTATTTAATAAAGTGTTAACAGTTTGGTTCATGCCTGAAAAATTCAAGGTAGCACCTTTATTAACAATAACACCAGCGGTACGTGTCATAGCTTCAACTGTCCCCATTTTTAGAATGCCTGCATTGATGTTGGTGAAACCAGAGTAGGTATTTTTTTCCGCCAAAATGAGAGTTCCCTCCCCTGATTTTGTTAGGGATTTTCCGTCCCAGCTATTTATATTATGATGGCTGAGATTATCTGCCAGAATAGTACTAACAGTAAGTTCAGCGTTTTCTTTCAGATTGAACTCTCCATGACTGTCGCCATCTGTATCATTCCAGCTCAAACCGTAGATCAATTTATTCTGGTCACTGATATAGCTTTTTGTATAGTCAATAGCACCAGTAGTGAGTAACGGATTGATGATAGATATATTAGAAACACTGAAACCTGTTATCCCTTTATCTGCACTTAGCAGTTTATAGTCCTTCTGCGCCCAGTTATTTATAATAGCCTCCACTTTTACATTGTTGCCAAATGACATATTTCCAGAAGCTTCCAGACTACTGATTCCAGCTAAATTTAAAGAACTGTTCTCACCAAAAGAAACGTCACCTGAAACAGTGAATTTGTTACCTGATAGTGAAACAGTTGTACAATCACCAGCACATAAATCACCTTCAATAGTTGGTGTGGTCCCAGTGTAATCATTGTTGATAATTTTCAGAATGGATGAATTGTTAACCTGTACATCACCAGTAATGACAGAACCTTCATGGAGTATTAATGAATTGTTTCCACCAGTGATGTGGATAGCATTACCTGCTACATTTTGTGTTCCATCATCTTCTTTACCTGAAATTATATATCCGCTATTAGCAATGGTCATATTGCTACCATTTATAGCATCCCCCCAATGTCCACCATTACCGCCTAAAATAGCTCCATTGTTGATTACAGACAGGTTATCTCCTGTGATAGCATTACCACCGTAGCCATCATAACCATAACCGTAAGCAGCACCTCCGTTGCCTCCAGCGAACGTGCCCTTATTGATTACAGAGAGGCTGCTTCCTGTGATGGCATCACCTCCATTACCGCCATCACCCTCACCATAATTGTTACCTCCATTACCACCGGAAATAGTCCCTTTGTTGATTATGGGTAAATTGACTCCTGTGACGGCATCACCTCCATTCCCCCCATCACTATCACTATAACTATCGCCACCATGTCCACCTGAAATAATTTCTCCATTTATTATAAACAGATTGTCTCCTGTAACAGCCTCACCACCATCACCGTTATGGTCAGCACCGCTACCGCCGCTACCACCAAGAATCATGCCTTGATTGATTATAGACAAGTCAGATCCGGTAATAGAGTCACCACCATTACCGCCACAACTATTACCATCATTATTATCACCAGCACCACCATGACCTGCGCTAATCATAATATCAGAGTTAATCCGTAGCTTAGTTCTAGATGCATGAGAGGGGTTGGAAGAAGTTATATACCACGCATCCATTCCATCTTCACCAGCTCCCAAGGGAGAAAGTCCATCAACAGGTGTTAATAATTTTTCATAATTGTCCTCTGAAAAATGAAGTTCTTGAGTACCCGAAAGAGGAGTAGCAAAAGCTATTGGCCCCCCGAGCAACAGGGATGCACCAACAACAAAAGGAGAAAAAGACAATTTGCATGTTTTTTCCTTTACCGTAGGTAATTCTCCGGCCCCCCCCTGTGAACATTGGGTCATATTACAAAAAAATTTGTGAATTTGATTCATGCACTATATTATCAGTAAGTGGTTGATAAACCCCTGAAAAGATTCCGTTTTATCCGGAATAAAGGGACGATATATGCAAAAACATATTAAACAAAGCCTCAACCAAAACATGAGAGCTGTGTTATATATCAATGCAACGGGAGAAATTTACCTGTGTCTTGCTTTGAAAAAAAGAGGGGGAAAGCTATATGTTCGATAATAAATTAATAATTTTACTATGATAGTCTGCTTCAGACCGCAACTTTTCAGTTCTTTCTGTACGCTTGCCCAAAGTTTAACCACTTTGTTTTTCTATACACCCAATGGTTCTATCTGCCCCTTGATGTTAATCCCCAAAGCCAATAACATGAATGTATTCATATCACAACTTTCCTACCAGACTCTCCAATGCAATAACTGCATAATTGTTTTTAGTGGAAATGTATCGTTTTCTTAAAGAGAAGAATAACATTCCATTTTATTATGTTCCCAATTTAATTATATTAATATATATTGGCATTAATAGGAAAATACATCAGGAGAAATCAAATGCAGACATCAAACATAACTAACCATGAAAGAAATGACTCATCATGGATGTCAACTGTCAAATCAACTACAGAAGTAAGTTGGAATAAATTGAGTTTTTGTGACATTTTACTGAAAATAATAACTTTCGGCATATATTCTCCACACGAAACTCTAGCCGAAAAACATAGCGAAAAAAAACTAATGGATAGTTTCTCACCATCACTATCACAAGATAAAATGGACGGAGAGTTTGCCCACGCAAACATAGATGGCATTTCAATACGGCTATGCCTTAACAAAGGCATATGTTCGGTTTTTTATCTTGATGGAGATAAAATACAATCCACTCAACTTTCATCAAAAGAATATAATAACTTGTTAAGTTCACTCCCCCCCAAACAATTCAACTTAGGAAAAGTACATACTATTACAGCTCCGGTATCAGGGAATTTTAAAACTCACAAGCCTGCACCAGAAGTTATTGAAACAGCCATTAATTGCTGTACATCGATAATACCAAACGATGATTACTTCCACGTTAAAGACACTGATTTTAATAGTGTTTGGCATGATATTTACAGAGATATTCGAGCATCTGACAGCAATAGTACAAAAATATATTTCAACAATATTGAAATACCACTAAAATTAATTGCAGATCTAATTAATGAGTTAGGAATTAATGAATTCATTGATAGCAAAAAAGAGCTTCAAATGCTAAGTTACAACCAAGTAAATAAAATAATCAATTCAAACTTCCCCCAACAAGACCTATGTTTTCAAACAGAAAAACTTTTGTTTACTTCACTCTTTCAAGACCCTGCATTTATATCTGCACTAACATCTGCATTCTGGCAATCTCTTCACATCACGTCTTCCTCTGTGGAACACATATATGCCCAAATTATGTCCGAAAACATAGAAAACAGGCTTAATTTCATGCCTGAACAACGAGTTATTAACAATTGTGGACATATTATAAAAATCAACGCAGTTGTCCCTAAAAACGACACTGCAATCTCTGCCTCTGGGGGGAGGGCTTACGAAGTTAGCTCATCAATATTACCATCGCACATAACATGTAATGGTGTTGGTATTAATAAAATAGAAACAAGCTATCTCGTTCATGCTGGAACACTTCCAAGCAGTGAAGGGCTTCGCAATGCTATCCCTCCAGAAAGTCGTCAAGTATCATTTGCCATCATATCTCCTGATGTTTAAGCCAATATTATATTGGCTGCCAGACTGTAAAAAAACGTTCTTCAGAACAGCTCTATAAACTATTAAACCAAAGCTAAAAGGATGGGGACCAATAGAATCTCAGCCCATCCTTTTTATATCATTATGAACCGCCCCGGAAATCCTGGAGACTAAACTCCCTGAGAAAGAGGTAAACAGGATGACTAAAAATACACGTTTTTCCCCTGAAGTCCGTCAACGGGCAGTTCGTATGGTTCTGGAAAGTCAGGGCGAATATGACTCACAATGGGCAGCGATTTGTTCCATTGCCCCAAAGATTGGCTGTATACTGGAAACTCTGCGTGTCTGGGTACGCCAGCATGAGCGGGATACCGGGGGCGGTGAGGTGGGCTCACCACCGCTGAACGTCAGCGTCTGAAAGAGCCGGAACGTGAAAATCGTGAACTGCGCCGCAGTAACAATATCCTTCGCCTGGCTTCCGCTTATTTTGCAAAGGCGGAGTTCGACCGCCTCTGGAAAAAATAATGCCACTGCTGGATAAGCTGCGTGAGCAGTACGGGGTCGGACCGGTATGCAGTGAACTGCATATTGCCCCATCAACGTATTACCACTGTCAGCAACAGCGACATCATCATGATAAACGCAGTGCCCGTGCGCAGCGCGATGACTGGCTGAAGAAAGAGATACTGCGCGTATACGATGAGAATCATCAGGTATACGCTGTGCGTAAAGTCTGGCATCAGTTGTTACGGGAAGGTATCAGAGTGGCCAGATGCACTGTGGCACGTCTCATGGCGGTTATGGGGCTTGCCGGTGTTCTCCGGGGTAAAAAGGTCCACACTACCGTCAGCCGGAAAGCCGTTGCCGCAGGCGACCGCGTAAACCGTCATCAAGGCAATGTGCCGCGTACTCCGGGTGGCCCGCAGCGGCTGGTATACGTGGTGTCAGCGGCGGACAAGGATAAACACACGTCCGCAGTTCCGTCAGCACTGCGACAGCGTTGTCCGCAAGGCTTTTACCCAGTCCAGCGTTACGGTGCCCCACGCCTGACGGATGAACTGTGTGCTCTGGTTACCACTTTAACGTAAAAACCGTGGCAGCCAGTCTGCGCCGTCAGGAACTGAGCGCAAAAGCCTCCCAGAAGTTCAGCCCGATCAGTTACCGTGCACACGGCCTGCCTGTATCAGAAAATCTGCTGACGCAGGATTTTTACGCCAGTGGCCCGAACCAGAAGTGGGCGGGAGACATCACGTACTATTACAGCTCACCGACTGCGGGGAAACACGGGGCGCCGGGTTATTGAAGGTGACCTGTCCAGCTACTTCGACACAGTACATCACCGGCTGCTGATGAAAGCCGTCTGCCGCAGGATCAGTGATACACGTTTTATGAGACTGCTGTGGAAAACGCCGTGTTGATGTTGGTCTCTTCCGGGCGGTCAGTGAAAGTATGCCACAGGGCGGTGTGATCTCGCCGTTGCTGTCGAACATCATACTGAATGAGTTCGACCAGTATCTGAATAAACGCTACCTGAGTGGAAAAGCCAGAAAGGATCGCTGGTACTGGAATCACAGTATCCAGCGAGGCCGAAGTACTGCTGTCAAAGAAAACTGGCAATGGAAACCTGCCGTTGCTTACTGTTGCTATGCCGATGACTGTGTGCCACGAAGGCGCGTCCTGGGGACGTGAGTCCCTGTGCAGCCATGCAGCACAAGAGATGAGGGAAGGCCCCTTGGTGTCGGCGTGCAGGCGCAGGCACCAAACCATCCACTGCTGCTGCATTTAAGAGATGTGGTGGTGAGCGAGATGGGAAAAGGTCGGACGTGAGCCGATCAGGTATGGTTCGAAGAGACGAACGAAAGTGAACCGCTGATGATGTGTCGAAAGCATATAGATGATGTCAAAACAATGGTGGAGTCGTTCCTGTGGGATATGTTTACTGCCTGCGCGGCATCCGGCATAAAAGCGGCGTGAAGTCGATTCAGGCTCTTGTGGGGAACGTGGACCTGTCACCCCGATGTGAAGGGAGAAGCGCAAGTGGAAGCCCCATGAGCGCCAGAGTACCAATGCGGGGTACAGGGACGGAGCACCAAGCGATTGCGCAGTAAACATGCTTGACAACTTAATTGGGGCCCCCTCTTCCTTTTATGGTGTAATTGTTTGATTGAATACTTCCGGGGATTTCAGTATGAAATGAAGTATATTTAATATACTTTACAAAAAGTTTGTATTAGTGGAATAAGGACAATAGTTTATCCAAACTGCCAAGCCCCTTTATTATAAGTAAGATCTGGTACTAAATAAGCGTTCTAAACCGCCCCGAGTAGGCGGCCTGACGGCTGCGGCTTGTCATGGCCTGTGATTACCGTTATAAAAACAGACAATATCATTGTCTTTCAGGTAGTTATATGGCCCGTTCAGCTAAACCACGCAAACGAAAACCTGCACCTCAAAGAAGCAAACTCCTCCGCTATGTCGTAAAACTTCACGAAGATGATTTTTTTGACGAAGAAGAAGCTGAGGTTCTGCGCTTTGATAATTTTGACGATGCCGTTGAGTGTTGCGCAGACCTGAATATTCCGTTCTTTGTGGATGCCGGAAACAAAAAACTGGTCTTCTGGTTTGTACGTGTTGATGACGAAGGGTATCCGGAAATTGCCCGCTGCACGGAGCGGGAATTTGCGACAATTCCTGCCGGTATCAACGCCGACGGCATGTATTGCCCTGAATGCGGTACGGTTCACTGGCCGGATGGCGTTATTCCGCCTTTCTGATGCTTCCCCGTTTTGCCGATATTTTTCAGCAGGGAAACCGATGGCTTAACTGGCTGGAGAAGCAGCCGGTGCAGATGAGCCGCCTGGAACATTATGCCGGTCAGGATGAAATTGGCCTGCGTTACAACAGCCACCGGACAAAACGAGAAGAAAACCTTGTGATGAGTGGCGACGAGTTTATGGAAAGGTTCTCCTGGCATGTGGCGGATAAGGGGTTCCGGATGGTGATACGGGGTCCTGAGTCCGGTGAAGCGGCGATTACTGGAAGATGTGGTGTACGCCATAACGGAGACAGTGAGAAAAACGGCGAGGCAAATCACAAGGAGAGGGATGTATCAGCAGTGACTGAAGGTTGACCCGCTGAAGTGCGAGCTGCGCGGAGGTCAGATGCGGTTTACGGGGCTGAAGAGGGGTTACCGTCTGGCAGAGCAGGTTATGATGCATGAGCAGCTGGCTCGAATACGGTGGGGCGGCTGAGAGTCGCAGAGGGGAAGTTGCGTCCATGTTGAGGGGAACGGAGCAAAAAACCATCAGAGATACATTGAATCAATCAATGTAAGCAATATTAAGTGTCTATACCGATTACTTGATGATCAGGTTGTGTTGAATAAACGCGCATTCTTCGGTGCTTTTTTAATCTTTTGGGGATTTAAATTCCTATCGATGGACATGAATGCAGGCTATATAAGAGCAGCGCGCATCCACTTACCCAATGCGGTTGAGAAAATAGCCTTCGATCGCTTTCATGTGGCGAAACAACCGGGTGAGGTGGTGGATAAAACCCGCCAGAATGAACCGCCCCGGTTTTCCTGGAGAGTGTTTTATCTGTGAACTCAGGCTGCCAGATCATCGTTTCCGATGGAAGCATAATAAGCTTTTTCTGCTTCTGCCGGAGGGATGTGGCCCAGCCTTTCCTGCAATCGTCGATTGTTATACCAGTCCACCCACGTTAGTGTGGCCAGTTCCACTTCTGCACGGTTTTTCCAGCTCTTACGGTGTATTACCTCCGCTTTGTAAAGACCATTGATGCTCTCCGCCATCGCGTTGTCATACGAGTCGCCTGTACTTCCTGTTGATGCCAGTAATCCGGCTTCCTTAAGCCGCTGTGTGCAAGGCCAGCGATACATACTGAGAACCTTTATCACTGTGATGGACCGTGCCGGACGGTCGACGGGCCCATAACGCCTGCTCCAGTGCATCCAGCACGAATGTCGTTTCCATGGACGATGAGACCCGCCACCCCACGATGTATCCGGCAAACACATCAATGATGAACGCCACATAGACGAAGCCCCGCCATGTGCTGACGTAAGTAAAATCAGCCACCCACAGCTGGTCAGGTCGTTCTGCCACGAACTGACGGTTTACGCGGTCGCCTGCGGCAACGGCTTTCCGGCTGATGGTCGTACGGACCTTTTTACCCCGGAGAACACCGGCAAGTCCCATAACCGCCATGAGACGTGCCACAGTGCATCTGGCCACTCTGATACCTTCCCGTAACAACTGACGCCAGACTTTACACCGTATACCTTGTGATTTTCATCGTATACGCGCTGTATCTCTTTCTTCAGCCAGTCATCGCGCTGCGCACGGGCACTGCGTTTATCCGGATGATGTCGCTGTTGCTGACAGTGGTAATACGTTGACGGGGCAATATGCAGTTCACTGCATACCGGTCCGACCCCGTACTGCTCACGCAGCTTATCCAGCAGTGGCATTATTTTTTCCAGAGGCGGTCGAACTCCGCCTTTGCAAAATAAGCGGAAGCCAGGCGAAGGATATTGTTACTGCGGCGCAGTTCACGATTTTCACGTTCCGGCTCTTTCAGACGCTGACGTTCAGCGGTGGTGAGCCCTCCATCACCGCCCCCGGTATCCCGCTCATGCTGGCGACCCCAGACACGCAGAGTCTCCGGCGTACAGCCAATCTTTGGAGCAATGGAACAAATTGTCGCCCATTGTGAGTCATATTCGCCCTGACTTTCCAGAACCATACGGACTGCCCGTTGACGGACTTCGGGGGAAAAACGAGTATTTTTAGTCATCCTGTTTACCTCTTTCTCAGGAAGTTTAGTCTCCAGGATTCCCGGGGCGGTTCAGAATGAACATCCGCATCTTCCTGTTGAAAGTCGTCGTCAGGCAAAGGGAACTCGCTTCCTGTGGCAGCACAGCGATAAATGGATGACCGAATCCAGGCAGGAAAAGCTGATATGGCTGCGTGCACAGATGAAGCTGACGAGCCTGTGCTGGGCGCTGAAAGAACTGGCAAAGGATATCTGGAGCAGACCATGGAGCGAGGAAAGACGCAACGACTGGCAGAGATGGCTGCGGCCAACAGTGACGTCCCCATGATGAAGAATGTGGCTAAAACGATAGGGAAAAGGTTGTACGGTATCCTGAACGCCATGCGCCATGGCGTATCAAACGGAAATGCGGAAGCACTGAACAGCAAGATCAGGCTGCTGAGAATAAAAGCCAAGGGCTACCGCAACCGGGAGCGCTTTAAGCTGGGAGTGATGTTCCACTATGGGAAACTGAATATAGCGTTCTAAGCCTTCCCACCATGATCGGGGAAGACCCAGATATGAACAGGCACATTCAGAGTTACTTTAAAGAGCTTACTGAACGTCTGAGGTGTTAGAGCCATGACTGCCGCAGCATTGCTGGCGGAAATGCCTGAATCGAGCAGCCTCTCGAGACGTGAAATCAGCGCACTTGTCGGTGTTGCTCAGGTAAACCGGGACTCGGGAACTCTGCGCGGTCGACGAACCATTTTCGGTGATTGTGCTGGGGAAGAACAGCTCTGTACATGGCGGCGCTTGAGGCCCCCCCCGGTTTAATCTGGTGATAAAGGCGTTTTACATGCGCCTACTTGCAGCCGGAAACGCCAAAAAAGTGGCACTGGTTGCCTGTATGCGTAAGTTGCTGACCATTATGAACGCAATGCTCAGAAAAAACGAAGAATGGAATGAATCGTATTTATGAAAACTGGATTGTGGGCCATAAATATTCCAAAAAGATAGCCCGCTCCGTTTATTACCGGAACGGGCGAGAGCATGACATTGTCTGTTATTATAATGAGACTGCTGATTCTACTTATTTTTAATTTCAAGAAAAGCGTTTTCTACAAAGAATTATGAGATTTAATGTTTTGTTTAGACAATATTATCATTCTGTTCAATAATGAAAGTCTTCATCAACAACAAGTAAAAACAACGTCCCTCTCATCGAACCGGACTTGCAGATTTCCCGCATCCGGCTCTCTTGCAACACATCAGACCTTCACGTTCGGGCGGTTATGGGGAAGGTCCAGCAAGCTGTATGAGCCCTAACTGTTTGAATACCAGTAGATTACCAGAAACTTCTATCGATTGAAGACATTACCAACTAGCGTTACTAAATGTTGACCAAGTTTTGTTCACTTGTCTGGTTTTGATAGTAGCATTCTGCAGAGTATTTTGATATGATAAATATGCATTAACAATGATATTATTGTTAATTTCCTAGCATGAAAATTAAAAGATCAACTTTTATCTCGAATATTTTTTACATTATCAGTTAGTTTCTTATGAATGACAATTCATTGCTTAGAAATTCTTCATTATTCATCGCCTATATGGGATGTGTAGGGTGGGTCAGTGCTTATTCTTATGGCTGGGGAACCTCTTTTTACTATGGATTTCCATGGTGGGTTGTTGGTGCAGGTTTGGATGATGTTGCCAGAAGTTTACTCTATGCTATCATAGTAATGGGTATACTTTTTACCGGTTGGGGGATTGGTATTTTATTTTTTCTTCTTATAAAGAAAAGAAGTAAAATACAAGACTTGAGTTTTTTTAGACTATTTTTTGCTATTACCCTACTGTTTTTCCCTGTAATATTCGAACTTTTAATTCTCAAACAATATTTCATACTTCCATTATCACTTTCATTCATTATTAGTTCATTGGTTATTTCAATAATAATTCGTATATATGGACGGATCTTTTCTGTATCATGTTTTTCAGATATCCCTTTTGTTAGAGAACACCGCATTAAGTTAATTATGGCTGGTTTTTTGGTTTATTTTTGGTTTTTTTCCTTTCTTGTTGGCTGGTATAAACCTCAATTAAAAAAAGAATATCAGATGCTTTGTTATAATAATAGTTGGTATTATGTTCTTGCTCGTTATGATTCACGGCTCGTTTTATCTAGTTCATTTAAAGATGACAGTAACAGATTCTTAATATTTAATACAGAACAGTCGGGATTTTATGAAATCAATGATGTTTATGTCAGAAAGTAATAATCCTCTCCCACAAAGTGAATTAAATGAATATATAATGCGTTCGAAGTATATGTATTGAGCTGTCATACTGAGAAACAAACCTTAGGGCAGCACAATTAAAGCCAGAAACAACTATGCAAGAAAGTTACTAAATAAGTGCTCGGAACAGTAAAACACTCAGGGGGGACTCAGTCCGGATTATGTAATCAGATAAATTGCCAAACATCACAAATCACCAGCCGGACTGAGTGATGCCGAGCATTGCACCAATACCCCGTGATGAACGATGCCTGATGCAGAAAGCTCCCTATAAAACAAAGAACAAAAACTACGACCGGCGATTCACCGTCATACTGATGCTGCATCGTGGTGACACTGTCTGTCACTTTCATGTTGACTGAACAACTCTGCTGCGAAGAAGGTGTACCGCCGGCGGGATTTGATTGTCCGGCGTCTAGCTTCCACTTCCCTGATGGAACTGAAAGTTGTTATGGCCGGTCAGCTTGCCCTGTCCGCAGGACATGAGGTGCTGTGACGGACAGCACCAGTAACGGAAAGTGACAATGAAAATGAATACTGCGCTGATAGTTGCACTAATGTGTATGTGGTATGCGGTACCCGCTGCTGCAAAAGAGACTTTACTGGCTATGCCACGTAATTCAACAGAACATTGCTATGCGGAGATTAATGTGCACGGACCATATGGGGTGTATTTCCGAGTGGTCCCGCATCCCCCCGGGGGAAAGAGCTGGGTCGAATGTAACAGTGACTACTATTACTCTGATAAACCACCGGGAGTACAGATACTCGGAACCCGTGCAGGGTGTCGGGTATACGGAATCTGCGGGACCACCTCGACACTGCATGTGGCTGGAAGAGGGGTTGTGTGTATTAAAAATATATGCAGTCCACGTGGGATGATAATTCACAGGATACGGAAACGTCCTGTAGTGGCTGTAAGCGATGAGATGTGATCTTACCCAGCAATAGTAGACACGCGGCTAAGTGAGTAAACTCTCAGTCAGAGGTGACTCACATGACAAAAACAGTATCAACCAGCAAAAAAACACGTAAACAGAATTCGCCTGAATTTTGCAGTGAAGCCCTGAAGCTTGCTGAACGCATCGGTGTTGCTGCCGCAGCCCGTGAACTCAGCCTGTATGAATCTCAGCTCTATGCGTGGCGCAGCAAACTGCAGCAACAGATGACCTCGTCTGAGCGTGAAAGTGAACTGCCCGCCTGAAGCGGCAACTGGCGGAGCAGGCAGAGGAACTGGCTATCCTCCAAAAGGCCGCGACATACTTTGCGCAGCGGCTGGTATACGTGGTGTCAGCGTCGGACAGGAATAAGCCCTCGTCAGCAGTTCCGTCAGCACTGCGACAGCGTTGTCCTCGCGGCGGCCTTTACCCGGTCAAAACAGCGTTACGGTGCACCACGCCTGACGGATGAACTGCGTGCTCAGGGTTACCACTTTAACGTAAAAACCGTGGCGGCAAGCCTGCGCCGTCAGGGGCTGAGGGCAAAGGCCTCCCGGAAGTTCACGTATAGGAAATTGAAAAACCAGACGATACCGCTGTCCACGCCTTATGCCACGTGAGCTTTTCTGCTTTTCCCTCCACTCCGGTGTTTTCTCTCTCTGCATGGTCGATTCTTATACCGCAACAGGCTGTTTTTTATACTTGCACCGATTCCCGGGCACACTTAGCCTGTGTCAGGCCGGCATATACCTCAGCAGACTGATATCCCGCGCGTTTTTCTTCAGCCCCTCCACATTCAGTCCCGCGATGGCCCGGCGGTATACCATCCGGCCGCCACACAGCACGCATTCGAACGGGTCACGACTCAGGAACTGTTTCACCATTTGTGCATAGCACACTTTCGCCACTGGTTCCGGTTTATCCATCCCCAGAGCACGGTACACCTGCGGCAGCTTCTCTCCACACACCCGGTTGGCAAGGAACCCGAAGTACCTCACCATCTTAAAAAACTTCTCCGGGATGTGCTGTTTCAGCCTCGCGACCAGCTCACGCTGTGTCAGCGTTTCCGTCGCCGTTTCTCCCGTTTTGTGGTCCAGGTAACGGAAGCTCAGGCTCCCCCTCCGTTGTAATGTGCCAGCCGGGAGGCCGCTATCGGCGGCTTCTTCAGATAACGACCCAGGTAGCGCGCCGTATTCCTCCCGCCGGCCGTTTTTTTCGACATGTACACATGCCAGTATTTTCCTCCGGCTTTCAGCACCAGGCTTCTCCTCTGTGATTCCGTCGTGATATGTGACAACGACTCCGGCATCGCCAGCCCCTCTGACCACGCTTTCAGAAGCCGTTGCCGCATATTCCACATCCACCGCGAACGTATCGCGTCTTTCAGGAAGCTCAGCTTTTTCCACTGACCATGCTTATTCAGACCTCCACAGGTTACAGACACATGTACATGCGGATGCCAGTTGAGACGACGGCCATACGTGTGGATGGCGCAGAAGATACCGGGTTCCTGCCCCCGTTTCCGGGCGGCATACAGCAGATTCTCCACCGCCAGACGGCACACGTCATTCAGCAGCCACCGGTTGCTTTCGAACACCGGCCACTGCGTGTCCGGCAGGGTGAAGACCAGGTGTACCCAGTCGCAGTCAGGAAGACGATTCAGCTGTGTCGCTATCCACAGGTCTGTGGCCTTTTTTCCGCAGGACGGGCAGGCACGGCTGCCGCATGAGTTAGTGACGTATCTGACGTGGGGGCACTCAGGTTTATCGCAGATGTATATGCTTCACGCCCAGTATCCGCGTGCCGCAGGCCAGCATTTTTGTGACAGCCTCAACCTCGATATCGCGCAGACCGCCCGCATCCAGGAAGGATGTCCAGCACTGGTTGGCCGTGAACAGACGTTTCAGCGGGCGGGGAGTAAAAGCGGACAACATGAGGACGGATTAACCCCCGGTATCCTGTAGCCGGGTAAGGGCTGCTGTGTCGCCACGGCGCTCCAGGATGGAGGCCGCGACCATCGCAGGTGGTGGGTCCATGGGTTTGAGCATCTTCATCCAGTCCCATTCACGTTGTGAGAGCTTCTCAGCACCAACAGAGAGCAGAACGGTATCTATACTTTTGCGGGTCAACATAAGAGGATGAGTCCTTAATAAAACAGGTCCTCAGAGCATACATATTCTGCGGAGCGTGCGGCAACACCAGGACGAACAGGGGCAGTTTTCAATTTGCAGCCGTCAGGCTGCCGTGGTTCAGCCCGGTCAGTTACCGCGCACATGGCCTGAGGTGTACTGGCAATAGCGGACACCACCATTTGTTCTTTTTCTAAGCAGTCATCTGATAATATTTTATCCTGAAGGCTGCCGGGGAGATATTCCCCAGACGAGAGTGACGACGCTGACGATTGTAGAAAATCTCAATGTATTCCCGTATTACTGAGATGGCCTCATCCCGGCTCTTAAAACGATAGTGGCTCAGGCTTTCATTTTTCAGCGTTCCCCAGAAGCTTTCCATCGGAGCGTTGTCGTAACAGTTTGAGGTAGCCTGAGTTTAACGGACACTCCTTCCTGAAATAGAATGGCATCAGAAGGAGCCAATAATGAGCAGAAAAACCCAACGTTACTCTACGGAGTTTAAAGCCGAAGCCGTCAAAACGGTTCCTGAAAATCAGCTTTCGATCAGTGAAGGCGCTTCCCGATTATCTGTTCCTGAAGGCACTTTAGGACAATGGGTTACCGCCGCAAGAAAAGGGCTCAATACACCAGGCTCCCGCACAGTGGCTGAGCTGGAATCTGAAGTTATGCAACTGCGTAAGGCTTTAAATGAAGCACGACTTGAGCGAGATATATTAAAAAAAGCAACAGCGTATTTTGCACAGGAGTCGCTGAAAAATACGCGTTAGTCGAACAATGGCGACAACAATTCCCTGTTGAAGCGATGTGTCGGGTACCTGGTGTATCCAGGAGCGGTTATTACGACCGGGTACAGCATGCCCCCTCAGACAGAAAACAAAGTGATGAGCGGCTAAAACTGGAGATTAAGGTGGCACATATCCGCACTCGCGAAACATATGGAACCCGGCGGCTCCAGACGGAGCTGGCAGATAACGGAATTATCGTCGGTCGTGACAGACTGGCACGTCTTCGTAAGGAGCTGAGGCTGCACTGTAAGCAGAAACGCAAGTTCAGGGCGACCACAAGCTCTGACCACAATCTGCCGGTTACGCCGAATCTGCTGAATCAGAACTTTACGCCCACAGCACCTAATCAGGTCTGGGTCGCAGATATAACGTATGTTGCCACCCGGGAAGGATGGCTGTATCTCGCTGGCGTCAAAGATGTTTATACGTGCGAAATTGTCGGTTACGCCATGGGAGAGCGCATGACGAAAGAGTTGACGGGTAAAGCCCTGTTTATGGCGCTCAGGAGCCAGCACCCACCTGCCGGGCTAATCCACCACTCCGCTCGAGGTTCACAGTACTGCGCATACGATTACCGGGTCATACAGGAGCAGTCTGGTCTGAAAACATCAATGTCGCGTAAAGGTAACTGTTACGACAACGCTCCGATGGAAATCTTCTGGGGAACGCTGAAAAATGAAAGCCTGAGCCACTATCGTTTTAAGAGCCGGGATATTTCGTCAGCATACGGGAAAACTGATTGAGGTCGGCCTCAGTTTTGAGGCCTTTAGCCAGTTCAGCCGCAAGGGCTTTAAGCTTCTTTTCGTCCATAATTTACCTGTCTCCGTTGTTGGAGTAAACATATCAAAAACAGGCAATTACACAATTTAAATTACAGTCTCAAAACAAACCCAACGGTCAATATAGTTTACCAGCAAGCTTACTAGCAAAGTGCTAATCATTTGGTATCTTTCGTGCTATTCTCCTTTTACGTAAGTACTTAAGGGGAACGTATTTACTACTTTTAAAGAAAGCTCCGTTACTATCTGAAATGCAATGAGATAATAAACGATTACTCTCGGTTAGTATCTCATGATCATTTACAGACTTTGCATAATCGCGAATACTATATAACAGAGTTTTAACATTACAGGATGAATAGTCTCTCTTATCAACTCCTAATAAAAGAAGGATTATGGTCAGTCGTTTTTGCTGTCTTATCATATATTATTTAGTGCAGTTCCTAACAAAAACATAACAATTTTCTACAATTGATCCTGTGACTACATAAATATCTTCAACAAAAATATTTATATCAGCAAAAGAGTTATTATGAATGATTATAAATCATCAGGTGTTTTTTCAACGACCAACTCCAGAGCACAACGATAAATGTCTTTTCTAACCAGGTCACATTCAGATGAAATCTTTCTGAGTAAAACATTTATTATATCCTTATTGCTAAGGAAAGATATTGGGTTCAATACCTCATTAGCAATGGAGTTAATGATGGAAGATTCTATTTCAAATTCAGACTGATCAATACCTATTTTATTACAGAAATTAACTCCCATATAACACATCTCCTTTACTTATTAATGAGTGTTTTCAACCTGCTCAAGCCAAACAATAAGACGTAGGACTTCATCCAAGTGTTCAAAATCAACAAAACTATATTTTGTATGTGTTTTATATAGTTTTCTAGCTAATTTCACATCACGCACAGTCGGTATACCAACTTCATTTGCATATTTTCTGACAGCCAAGGCACACTGGTTAGTTTCAATGAGAGAAATAAAAGGTGCAGGCGCTATTTCTGGATTAAAATAAATACCAATTGCAATATGAGTCGGGTTCATTACCACTAATTTTGAATTACGTATATCAGATTTAGTCTGCTCTGAAAGAATCTCGATATGCAACTCACGCCTTCTCGACTTTGTCTCAAAGTGTCCCTCTTGCTCTATATATTCTCTTTTTATCTCCTGTTTATCCATCATCATATCTTTCATGTATAAAATGAACTCAATCACAAAGTCAAGAATAATAACAAGAATAGAAAATGCCAAGAAAAATAATATTATATCCTTAAACAGCCTCCCCCAAATAAGATATAAGCCATCAACACTAGAAAACACCTGAGAAAAAATTATTTTTCGGTCATTAATCCAAAAGAAATAGGTTGTTAATGCTAGAATAATAAGAAGCAGAATGCTTTTGAAAAATTCTTTTATTGTCTTTATACTAAATATTTTTTTTAACCCTTTAACAGGGTTTAATACTGAAAAATCAATCTTGATAGCTTTAGTCGCAAGAACAAACTTTGTTTGAACCAATGTTGGCAACACAGCCGAAAGAACACAGAAAAAAAGTGGGAAGCCAATTATCTTAAAAAAGACAATAACCACTGCAAAAAAGTATTTACCCTCATTAATTTCGAAGTCATTAATTATTACATATCTGTATAAGAGCATTACATCACTTAAGGAAAAGAATGATATTATAGTAAATGTCCCTACCAGAATAATAACAACAGTCGTTAAATCCTTAAATTTAAATGACTGTCCTTTTTTTGCGGCATCCTTTAGTTTTTTAGGTGTCGGCTTTTCTGTTTTATTTGCCATAATATTTTATCTAACAAATAGATTTGTGAAAAATTTATGTTCACCGAGGAAAAATTGAACTTTAGAAAAGTAAATAGTAGAAGAACAGATGAAAATAATAAATATTGCAAGTAAACTTTTAATAGTTAATGATACGGAAAAAGCATTCATCTGCGGAGCAAATCTCGATAATACACCAAGTAATACTTCTGATAGTAACAATACTATCATAACAGGACTGGCTAAAATAACAGCCTGACTTGCCAATAAAGTCAGAAATGTTAAGATATTTGAGACACGGAAAGAACATTGAGAAAATAACGGGCATATATTATAAGACAATTGTATGGATTCTAAAATAAAGACCATACCACCACTGTATAGAAATACAACTGCAGAAAAAAGATTGAAAAATTTTGCCAACTCAGACGTATCAACACCATTGGCAGGATCAATTGAACTACTAAGCGTTGCCCCACGCTGGTTGTCAATAATGCTACCAACAGCATGAAATATCCAAAAGGGAAGAGACAAGCAAAAAGAGAGAAGGAGGCCAACAATTATTTCCTTGAACATAAGGAAATAAACATGTTCAAAAACAGAAGAACCTATGTCTACCTTACCAGAAGTAATTAATCCTGATGCAACAAGAAAAATCACAGGTATTCTAATAGATGGAGAAATTATACCGTTATTTAAAAATGGAAGAAAGAAAAATAATGGAGCCAATCTAAAAAAAACGCCGTTCAGGAGTATTAAAAACACATGAATACTTTCGAACCAGCTTGAAATGTCCATCAAACCCCACTCTTAATTAAAAACATTATTTCATGACAAAAAGACAATAAAACCTCACCATACCATCCAGAAAGAAGTAGCAAAGATATTGAGACACCTATAAGCTTTATACCAAAAGGAAGTGTCTGCTCTTGGAGTTGAGTCACTGTCTGTAACAAACCAATAGATAATCCAATAACCGTAGCTATACCTACTGGCCATAAGGAAAAGATAAGGATTAAATAAAGAGCCTTATTACCCATATAAACTATATCAGACACATTACCTCCATCATCTAAGCAGGAATATTGATATATTGTTCAATCAAGGCCTTAGACAGGATACCCCACCCATCAAGCGCAACAAATAATACAAGTTTTATTGGTACTGATATTGTGATTGGACTCATCATCATCATACCAAGTGCAAGTAAAATGCTTGAAATAACAAGATCAACAACAACAAATGGCAAATATAAATAAAAACCTATTTTGAACGCATCTTTGATTTCACTTAGCGCATATGCAGGCAAGAGGGAAAACAATGAATAATCATTATTCTCTGCACTCTTTAAATCAGCATTTTCTTCTTCAGACCTTTGGAAAAAACGTGCTAACTCAAGATCTGTATGCTTTTTCAAGTATTGCTTATATTCCATCAAGCCAGAATCAGAAAAACGGACAATATCAGATATTGTATCAAATTTTTGAGGGCCATTTAGATAATTTTCATAACCAGCTTCAATAATGGGTTTCATCACGAACAAAGCCATAATCAATGCAATACCATTGAGAGTCATATTTGATGGAACCTGCTGCAAACCAAGTGCATTTCGTACCATTACAAAAACAATAGAAAACTTTATATAACAGGTACCAGCAGCAACTAAAAATGGTAATAGCGTAAAAAAAGAAAGTGTAGCGATGAGGGACATGTCACTCAGCATGAGATTACTCCTTTACCATCCAAGAACTAATCTCGATACCATAACCATCCTCAATAGAAACAAGTTCCCCATGCCCAACCAAAGAACCATTTACTTTAATATTTACATGTTTAACTATGTCATCGGGAAACTTGAATAATTCGTTTTCTACATACATTTTTAGTTCATTGATTGTCATATTTTTTTCTAAAAGAATAAAGTCCACTTTTACATTGATATCATCATAATTGAATAATGCCAAAGAAACTTCTGTGTGTTCTGACTCACCATTACTTTCTGACAGATTAATTTTTGCCTCATTATTATCATTCACAATATAATCCCCAATAATAACTTGATTACACAATAATAAATTATAAAGTTTCTGAACTATGATTATATCACCAGTGCGAATTCTTTTTAAAGTAGCCAGCCTTACATTAGATGAACCTAAGCAAAACTCTAAAAGATGATGCAATGAGTCAAGAGAAACTTGATTACGTAATACCGGCATCTTGTCAAAATAAATAATACCTAAAGAAGAGGAAAAACAGCATAAATGACTCCCAGTAGTTGCATACTGGATTTCATTCGTGATCCGGAAAGTAATCTTATCAGACAGTTCTGGAATCGAAAATACAGATGACGACTCTATAAAGACACATTTTGATAAATGCAGTAAAGATTCTTGTGTAGAAAATCCTGAAAATACCTCGTATTTTTTTTTCAAAAAAGATAATGTATCAATACGAATTACCCAATCCCCACACACGGAAGTAAGAGTGACTAAACTTTCACTGCCTGTAAATTTATTTTTGAATGTCTGAATCGAAAAACGCTCGCAGAGTTGCTTTGCATATAAAATCTGTATTTATTCGTTAGCGTCAAAATGTTTAATTCTTAGCATTCTTCTTCACTCTGTTCATTATATCCTGTACTATTATTTTTATTCCCCTTATTATGTTGACTGCTATCAAATCTGTAATTACCCTCAGCATCTTGTTTCAAAATTAAGTCAAGTTTATTTCCTACAAATTGATCTGACGGTTTTAGAACAAAAGAACCAGACTCCACTGAAATACTAACAGAATGTCCAGCCCCCCACTGTTTAAAGTGGTAAGTCATTTCACTATTTTTTTGAAAAACATTTTTATCATTTTCAACTATTGATTTTTCTTGCAATGACATGGATGGGGTTATGTCTGCAGTATTTTTATTCATTACAGGCAGCTCAAATGATTTAGCAACACTTCCATTTAGTAAAGAAATGATGTCAGCAATATTCTTATCAATAGACAAGCTATGATTTTTTAAACCAATTTGACCATTTCTATTATCAGATTCTAGCAGATTATCAGGGTTTACAGAAGAAGTATGACTTCTTTCGAAGTTCTTGTCTGCATTTCCACTCTTATTATATGAAAAGATCCCCCTCATATCGCCGATATTTATTTTTTCCCTTGCTTTGATATCTTGATCTGGTATCAAAATATTTTCTTTAATGGCCATTGATTCTGGAATATCAGAATATGTCGCTCGTTCGTTTCTAAGTTCGAACGCATTTTTAATGCCACTATAAATTTCTCCTTTATCATGCTTATGTTCAAAGTGCTTATCAATAGTAAAATAGTTAGATGCAATTAAAGAGTACTCAGGAATTTCAACCTTCCTCTTCTTCTTCAAAACGAGACTATCAATATTATCTATTGAAGATAGTTTCTCACATTTTTCTATCTGTTTGTCACTACTAAAATTTAGGTTTATATTATCTAATGCCATACTTCATATCCTCTTGTGATAACTCATCAAGTATCAACTGTTTGGCAAAGTTATTTCTTTTAATCAAGCCAATCCGTTTACATATTTTACTCTCTTTATGAAGCAGTTTTCTTTTAGAAGCATTTGCCTCATCAATATCTTTTTGAATTTCTTCAATTCTTCCCTTTAGAAGAATTCGTTCAGACTGATATTGGATAATATGCTTTTTTACTATAGCGATCTTACGTCTTGTATTGAAAAGCTGACTAACACTCTGAGCGCCTACAGGTTCTAAGTCATTCTCCAGTTGCAGGAAGTATATAATCCTTTTATCTAATGCCTCCACATCTCGATACAAAGAGTTTTTTTTTTAGTGTTAATATGTGTGCTTCAATTAATTTAACAGACCGTTGATATTTATCTTTGATTTTTAAAACCTTATCTAATTGTTTCACCAATAAGCTCCATTGTCTGCTCATAAGTAAAACCGAGTCGATAATCTTGCTTCAGAAAACTCTCAACAACAGATATTTTGTTGTAGATTTTATCCTGAGAGGCATTCTCCCCCGGTTTGTATTCACCAAAGTCAATAATTGTCCTTAGCTCTTCTATTTCAGAAAGTAGCTCCCGAAATGCAGCGGCCATAATACGATGTTTTTCATCAACAACCTGTGTAAATACCCTGCTTATACTTTTTAAGGAATCAATTGCAGGAAATTGTCCTTTTTGGGCTAGATTTCTGCTCAAATATATATGTCCATCTAAAATGGATCTTACCTCTTCAGCTAATGGATCAGCAAAATCATCATCCTCCAAAAGAACAGTGTAAAATGCAGTAATAGAGCCACCTGCCTTTAACTTTCCTGGCCTTTCAAGAAGTCTGGGTAAGCTATCAAAAACCGAAACCGGATAGCCTCTTCTGGCAGGTGATTCTCCAGCGGCTAAGGCCACATCACGTAATGCTCTGGCATACCTTGTTAATGAATCAATAAAAAGCGCTACTTTATGTCCTTCAGTCCTAAAAAATTCGGCTATAGCAGTGGCTATATATGCAGCATTACAACGATCAACCGAAGAGTAATCCGAAGTTGCATATACTAAAACACACCTGCTTTTTTTCTCAGAGTTTTTCAAATAATCAACCGTTTCAGTAACCTCTCGACCTCGCTCACCAATTAACCCAATAACATATATATCAGCACCACTATGTTCAATGAGCATATTCATGAGAAAAGTTTTGCCACAACCAGCTGACGCAAAAATCCCCATTCGCTGTCCTTCACCACACGTGAGTAAAGAATCAATAACCTTAATACCTGTTAAAAAAGGCTTCTCAATTGCAGCCCTTTCACTATATAGCGGAGGAGCATTATCTACAGGTCGATAAAGAATTTCACTGTTATCTGTAACAGCAAACTTATCAGTAACCTCCCCTAAAGGATTGACTACTGCTCCCAATAATCCACGGCCGACTTGCGTATGAAGAAACTGGGCAGTGGGCTTAATCAACGTTTGCCGTGAAAGTCCACGAGAATTTCCAATCAAGCTTAATATTGTTTTTTCATCATGAAATCCTACAACCTGAGCTCTTGCAACAATTTCATTACTTTCAATTCCAGCCTGAATGTTACAAATCTCACCAATCGAAACATCGCTAAGACTTGTTTCCAAGATTGGCCCCGAGATTCTATTAGGAAAAGATAATTGAGTGAGCAATTTTGTATAGCTCATTGATTATAAGACCCCATTTAAGATTTCCATCCTCTGATAAAACTCATGCAGAATCTCTGCAAAAACAATCCCATCGTGAACGTAGTCATCTTTAATAACAACTCTTAACTGTAAGTACTCATCAGAACGATGAAGCTCTACCAGCTCATTAATGCTATAACTAAAGTTCATTAACATTAAATTTAATATGTTATAAGCAGATGACTGAAGTTTTACATCACTTGGTGCATCAAAATTAGCCCATAACATAACCTGCTCATTGACAAGAGCTATATTAATAGCAGGCATACTATCCAAAGAAATGGTAATCGCTGAATGGCTGTCTAAATCTGTAATAATTGATGGAGGACAACCAATCGTGAAAAGACTATCTCTAACTAATTGAACTAAATTAATGTTACTCATATTTAAACCTCACTAAATAGTCTTTAATACATTAATGGTATATGCTTCATCAATCTCAGCATACGATATAACGAGTATACTCTTAAATCTGTTATCTATAAGTCTTTTAACAAACCTACGTATATCTACTGATACCAAAAGAACGAAATTTTTTTTTGCATTTCTCAATTCTCTCAAAGCATGTGCTAAAGTTTCCATTACCTCATCCGAAACCTCTATATCCATATTCAAGAAAGAGCCACCAGAGGTTTGCCTTATCCCTTTTCTTATTGCATCCTCAATATATCCGGAAAGCATCACAACTTTAATCTCACCAGAAACAGCTATTTTACTACAAATATACCTAGAAAGTGATGCACGGACATGTTCAACTAATGTTATGACATCTTTTTCTCTGGGAGCCCAAAGCGCCAAAGACTCCATAATAAGTTTTAAATTGCGAACAGAAATATTTTCTCCAAGCAATCTTTGTAATACCTCAGAAATTCTCTGTATAGTCACATGTCGGAAGACTTCCTTTAATAGATCAGGATACCGATTTTCAAACTGATCTAACATATTTTTTGTTTCTTGTATACCAAAAATCTCATTTATGTTGTTTAATAAAGCTTGTGACAACTGGTGATAAAATTCATCTTGAGCACTTTTAATTTTAGCATCAATATTAGTTAGATTTTCTGTATATGAAACGTCTACCCAAGAAATAACACGTTCATTATATGAAGTTGAAACAACAGGAATACCTAGAGCATCTATATCTCCATTTTCATCTGTAATACACACTTTGTCAAAGTATATATTAAAACTATCGGCACGCACCTCATTTATTAACAAAACAATATCATCGACCTTAAGCTCATTGCTTGTTCTATATAAAATAGTTGGAAGCCTGACACCATAATCAATAAAGAACTGACTTCTTATCCTTTCAATAAGACCTTCCATATCATTTGCATTTATCTTATTTTCGGCAAATAATAAAATTAAAGGAACGGTTTCTGAACTAATAGCATCCAGATTTTCTATCATTGCCAAAGATGAGTCATGGCTATTATCAATATCAAATGTACCAGTATAGCCACTAGAATCAGACTCAGACAGACTTTTTTCTTTTTCTACGACCTTTTTATAATAGAATAAAGCCGTCAAAGTAACTGCTATCAGGAAAAAAACAAAAAACGGAAAACCTGGCAACATCCCTATCGCCAAGGCAAGAGCTGATGTAACAATGAGAACAAAAGGATTCCCAAATATCTGGGACATTATGTTACGTCCCATATTATCGCTATCACCATTAACTCTTGTAACGATAAATCCTGCACTTATAGAAATTAACAGAGCAGGAATCTGAGAGACCAATCCGTCACCAATAGTTAGTATGGTATAAGTAGATAATGCACCAGATAGGGACATTCCATGTTGACTCATACCAACAGAAATACCTCCTATTAAATTGACAAAAATAATAATGATGCCAGCAATTGCATCACCTTTAATGAACTTCATTGCTCCATCAAATGAACCATACAATTGACTCTCACGTTCCAGAATACTGCGTCTTTCTTTAGCTCCTGCGGCATCAATAATTCCAGCCTTTAAATCCGCATCAATGCTCATTTGTTTCCCCGGCATACCGTCAAGAGAAAAGCGAGCAGCTACCTCCGCAACCCTTTCAGATCCTTTTGTTATAACAATGAACTGCACAACAGTTACTATTGAAAAAATAACAAAACCTACAGCCAGACTATCACCAATGACAAACTGGCCAAATGTAGTAATAATTTTACCCGCATCCGCATCAACTAAAATTAGTCGACTAGTACTTATTGATAAAGCGAGACGAAATAATGTCGTTATCAACAAAACCGAAGGGAATGTAGAAAAACTCAATATTCTTTCAATATAAAATGATCCCATAAAAACGAGAATAGCAAGTACAATATTAAGCCCTATTAAAAAATCAACAAGGTATGTAGGTAATGGTATGATCAACATAGCAATGATCATAACCATAAGCACTAATATAATTAATTCAGGCTTAGTACTTACTTGCTTAAGAAAAGACTGGATCACTTTTATCTCCTGTTATCTAGAAAGCTCTTTCTTGTATGCACTTGTGACAAGCTCTCGTAGAATATTGATCGCAATTTCTCTTTCACTTTCACTTTTAAATATATCATGAGGACTTTCATTAACAGAAGATAGATATGTTTGATACACTACAGAATCCTCATGACTGGCTCGTGATACTTCTATAACAGAAGTAAGAATTTGCTCACTTTCACTTGGATATTGAAAAATATATAATAAAGTTAGCAATAGCTGCTCTGCACTTAAACTGCCATCTTTTAGCAAGCTTGAGGATTCCAGTTTCTTCATAAAAATTACGTCTGAAGTTCTAATCATCTTAATTGCAATTAATTTAGATAACACAAAACCAAACTCATAAGCATTACAGCTCGGTTTCTCAGAATCCATGTCTACAATCAGTGACTGCTCTACAAAATTCACAATTGTATGTCTGTGATTAAAACCAAAATTACCAAGCCATTCTATATACTGATCTGTTGTTGATATGTTCCCCATGATAAAACCACGATAACATGCACGCAAAAGCTGTGGTTCAAGTTTCATTTTGTTGCCAAATAATTTAGCCTGTATAGCTGAATTTATTCCAGCATTAACACTTTTTTCACTACCTGATATTATCTCATTAATAATTTTAGTTAATAATTCGACTTGTTCAGCAGTAAGATCTTTTTCATTCAAAAGTTCCCTTAATGCTAAGACTTGATCACTTGGATCTTTAAAATATCTCTTTAGTCTGTCTATAAAATCCCGATCTAGAGGAAGGTTATCTTTTAACGTTCTCTTTAAATCAAAAATCTTGTGATTAATTTCATCTTCTTCCCCATCTAAAATACGTTCCTGACTATCACTATTTGTTCCTTTCAGTTTCTCAAGGTCTCTTCTGTTTATAAATGACGAAAGAGCGGAAGCCATCTCATCAGATGAGTCAATATACTTGCTATTAGCCAAGCCAGAATCAAGCTCTGCATCAGCAGTCTCATCTCCATCATCTGAATTTGTCATTGCATTCAACTTATCAATGAATGCAGAGCTAAAAACTCCTGTATTTTTAACATCAAGCATACATCACCTACTTTATAGTTAGTAATTTAAGTATGAAACCAATGATTTTTCGTCTTCCAGCAAAGTAGTTTCAGATGGGATTATTTGTGTAGTCTTTTGTATTTCTCTTTCAGATATGAGGCTTTTATATTCTGCAGTATTATAATAACTTGACTCCTTTATCTCACGGGGTTGAATCAGAAAAACCCTTACAATATTACTGATATTACTTGTTTTATACTTGAACACATTACCGATTACAGGAATAGAGGAGAGAAAAGGAATAGATATTATTTCGTTAGAGTTCGTTTCATGCGTATAACCACCTATCAACAAACTTTTGCCTTGTGGAACTCTCGCTATTGTACTGATTTTGGTCCTTCCAACTTCTGGAAGGACAGATGTATTTTCATTATTATAATTGTAATTTGACTGACTATTTCCTGTTCCATCCTCTATCGTTAAAGACATCTCAATTTGTCCCCGAGATGAAAAGCGAGGTATAACATTTATCAATGTTCCATACGTAACATGCTCCAACGAAGAATTGCGCTCACCAACTAATGACACATAAAAAGTCCTGTTATTATCAAATATAGCCGGAATATTCTCTTGTGTCAAAATCACCGGCCTTGAAACTACATTTGCTTTCTTTTTCTGATTTAATGCCATAACTGAAGCAATAAACTTATTGCCGTCCAAAGTGCTTATCGATGCTGATGAGCTCATATTAAATGACGCACCAAACGAATCACCAAATGAAGCCGTTCCTTGCCAATTAACACCAAGGTTATTTAATTCAGATTTATCAATATCGATTATCCATAATGATAATTCTATATGTCGTTTGGCTATATCTAACTGAGTGATAATATCGCGAATAATCTGTATTTGCTGATCATTACCTTTGACTAATATAGAATTGGTTTCTGGATATGCAATAAGTGATACATCCTCTAATATAGAACTATTGGTAACTGAACTAAATGAAAAGTCATTACTATCCTCAGATACTTTCTGTGTAATATTAAAGGGTGGCATCGGATCATTTTGGGCTTGTCTGTTACTCAGAGCCTTACCATTATTTAATAAACGTTCTACAACAGTAGCCACCCCTGGGATGACAATATCCTCCCCTCTCATATTATAAGTTCTGTCACTAACAAATGTATTTTTTAATTTTATAACCCCAAAATTAACTTTATCTGTCCCAATAGAAGAAACCTGCTTATCAAGCAAAGTTGCTGTATTAGCTACCAGTTCAACCAATGCCGGAGGACCAGATATATAGAATGTTTTATCACTAATGTTTCCTCTTATAGGATATCTGTGATCATAAAGGTTAGCATCCTTCAGATACTGAATAAGATAATTAAGTGATATATTCTCCAGCAAAATAACTTTGCTTATTAATTCTCCAGAGTCATATATGTATAATGCATTTCCATCTTTATACCATATGAGTCCCACAAGTAATGTCAGCTTTTCAAGCATTTCTTCTGGATTAGATAAATCAAACTCCCCAGATATTCTCTTTTTTGCAGCTTGTTTGCTAACAACAATAGGATAATTTAATAACGCAGAAAAACGTTCAAAAAAAGATCCTACCGTATCACTTTGAGCAACATATTTCGCTATGTCATTTTGTTCTAATAAATGAGAGTCAATATTATTAGCATTAACTATCAATGGTAACAATACAATCAAGAGAGTCAAAGATTTAATATTAAATTTTTTCATTTATTTTTTTCACTAAAAAAGTAATATTCGATAATTCTCTTGCAGAAAAGCCTAGTCGTGTTTTTATCTCATTTGAAAAATGGGATGTTGATGCATACCCATTATTCATGGCAGCTGAAGTGATTGTTTGATTGTGCAAAAATACATCTAATAAACCATTTACTAACCGCCAAGTGTTCAGTTGTTCTTTGACTTTTGCCCCTAAAGCTTTTCTACATAAAGATCTAAAATAAGCCTCCGACACACCATAATGCTCTGTCAGACTCTTTATTCTTACCTCCTTTTCTTTCTCAATAGTTCTCAGAAGATAAAGAACCAAATGATATGACTCAGTCATTCGTATCATAGCCAGTGCATTACTTACATTCTGGTCAGATGAAAAGATGAATCTTAACATTAACTTATCAAGCATCGATTCGGTATTACAACTATCCCGAAGATCATTCTCATGATAGAAATGAATACATTTTTCAGCATGGCTATGCTCTACTAGAGCACCACTGAAATAGTCCCAAAAAGCAAGAAATTTTGCACAACTATTAATGTTAAAGCGATAATGATAGTTCACATTATCACTGAATTTTATATTTTGATTTCGGACAAAAAAAAACCCTTCCATGCTGGAGCCAGCTCAATTATGTTACGTTCTTTATCTTTTACAAGCTCAACGTTAACTGGTTCATGTCCACTAGAGTAAATGTAAAACATATTACTTGTATTTAGACCTTTATATTTACTCACAATACAATTATATCCCTCGAATTAATTTTAATTTAACTTCCCCATCCTTCTCTATAAGGATGGTATCATTTATCTTATTACCTTTTAAAACAACCCCGTCTTTCAGCATAGAAAATAGTTTATCTATAGCTATCTTTTGTGCATCCATGAAGCACCCATCTACTTCCTTAACATTAAAGTTGCCCATGAATTTACCTGCATTAAAACTATAAACCGCCTTACCACTAATACATTTAGAGTAAACATTTATACTTTTATTGGTTGTATTAAACGACCATAATAAATCATTTGGAATAGAAAAATAATCCTTACTTACAGGAACAATATGCCATTCTTTTTCAGAATTAGATGATGACTTTAAAGCACACCCACTCAGTGTTAATAGCAATATACTTAAAATAAATATTTTCAACTTATTACTACCATGTCGAATCATCTGCCTCTCTCCCTGCTTCAAAGACACTAATTAATGAATCGAAGGTTGTAGTCTTAATATAGAAATCAATATTGTTATATATGGACAATGATGCATAAAATCCCTCATGCAAATCGACATATTGATTTGCATCTATGAGTTTATTAAGAAGTGAACTTTTTTGTGCAGCTGTAAGATAAGGAAAACGTGAATTGAATAATTGTTCAATCTTATTGTGCAGTTCATCATTATCTATGGAATTTAATTCACTCTGTGAGAAATATTGCATTATTTCATAGATTATATCCTCATCAAATGATTGCGAAGATGATAATCTCTCATTTAAATTAACAACTTCTTCACTATTTAATCTTTGCTGCAGAGCATTGCTTGCATTTATTTGATTAATCATTAACAGGATTCTCTTTTAACAAGTCTTCTGCAATTTGTCTCAGTTTCTTATGTGCTAACTCTTTGAAATATTTTTTATCATTTTTTGTTAATTTTTCCGCAAGTTCTATTTTAACACCTGATATTACATCCTGAGGACTAAACTCCACTACTTGATTACCACTACAGAATATATAATTATTCCCTTCAGAATATTTTAAAATAATCTTGACATCTGAGCGATATTTATGGAGATCAAGTTCTAACTTTTTCCTCAGTGCTAAATTACACTTGGGCAAAACCACTTTTAATTCTGTTACTGTATTACGCAACGAACTAAGCCACTGCTCCAATAAAGTGCTAATGATCCTCTCATCATGTAAATTTTCTGAAAGCAAACTAGTTATATAGTCCTCAATATTTCTTCTATTTTCATTTTGCTTTAACTTCCATTCACAAATATAGTCAATAATATGCTCAAAAGCAGTCTGTATACCAATTTGATAACCATCACATACAGCATCTATACGCAGTGATTCAGCTTTTTTCGTAGCCTCCTTTATAACACAAATTGCTTTCTTCTTACTCTCAGTGTCTCTATCTTTTATGGTTTTACATAATTCCTTTTCAATTCTCTTTATAACAACACCATCATAGGCATGATGTCTGGATACCGGTAAAGTGCCTTTTTGCATATTGCATACCTTCATTTAATCGGGACAAATTTCTTTCTACAGGCGTATAATTTCCCTCCAAAGCAATTGGATTAAATAATAAGTTTATTCTTTCATATATACCAACAGATATATTTTCCTTCCACGCAATAAGATGCCAAAAACCACTTCGAATAGCGGCCTCCCCTTGCTTACTGATTTTGCCCCCATAATAACTAATAACCATCTCACTATGATTAATTAACCGAGACTCTTGACTACCGATAAAATAAGCAACAGCTGGAAGTAAATTCCAGTTGGCAACAAACATAGCGGTTACCCCGCTTAAAGGTTCAATATCGCAATTTAGATCATATTTATTAATTATGAGATTATTAATCTCACTTCTGATTACGCCATTTTCTAACAGTTCAGAAGGCAAATTCAACCGATTTCTATTTATATAGAACGCTGGATCAAAAATTATTGAAAGATATTTTTTATAAATTCCATCCATTCTTATCATATTTTGTTTCTCTTGAACCACCCTGTTTTGAATGCCCATACCAAAAGAATGACAACTAGTACAGCCATCCCGAGAAATAAATATATTACTTCATTTGTTAAAAATTCCGATTTAACTTCCTTAACAGGTTGTACATTTGTATAAACATATTCTTCTTTCGGAGTTAATATGACAGATATATTTTCATACTTAACATCAGAAAAGGTGTTTTTCAAAAATCGCTTAATATTACTAACTAATAGTTCAGACTCTTTCGGTGAGTCATATATAGCGATTACTGATATATGCATCGGTTTTGAAGATATATTTTTTTCTTCAAGATCATAGCTAACATGTATTTTTGCCGAAATAACACCACCAATAGAAACTAAAGACTGTTCCAGCCGTTGCTCAATAGCACTATATAAACGGGCCTTTTCAGCTCTTGGAGAAGACACTAATGAATCTGTAGGAAACATTTGTGAGATATCAACTCTCTCCGGATTTGGCAAATCGTACATGCGCATCAAATCAACTGCCGATGCAAATGTCCCCTTTTCGACTTGTACCGAGATCCCCTGTTTACCTCCATCAACTTTTCTAGCAGTAATATTATGGCGTTCTAGCACAGATATTATTTCATTTGCCTGTCTTTGAGATAAATTAGAAATTAACTCTTCACGTTGCTCACATCCAATCAACATCAGCAACAAGAATAAAATAAAACCTTTATACCTAATCATATAAATTAAGACTTTAATAAAGTTTCAACAGCCGAAACTGTTTTTCTTGCTAACGTGCCAGCTAATGATACTCCTATTGAATAATTTGAGAGCGTCGTCTGTAACTTGGCCAAAGATTCTGGGTTTAATGATTCTGGATTGCTTACCATCTCCATTATTTGTGATACTTGAATATCTGTATCCATCTTAATATCACTATATTTAGCCGACACGACGTCTTCCAGACTTGATATCTCTTGAGATTGAAAATCACTGGCTTTGATAATATCAACCTGATTGACTGGATAAATGTAATTCATGAATGCTCCCTATTATCTGAAGTTTTGAATAATTGCAGCATCAACATCCTTAATCACTTTCACTGTATTGGATTGCGCGTTCCTATATAATGTATATTCAGATAATTTACTTTGGTATTCAGCCAGCAACTGTGGATTCGAAGGATTTTTAGCTAATTTATCTAGTGCCAATGTTAGTTCACCTTGTAATGTTTGAGTTCCATCATCAAAAGTTTCAGATAATGAACTCAATGTCCAATCATCATTCGGTACTGTAACACTCATTTTATCCTCACTTATTTTTATCTAAAAAAAACCAGTGTTTATCATTCAACATTACATAACTGTCTTTGCTGTTAAGATATGATTTACCTTTAAAATCATCATCTATCAAAAGTACAGAAAACTCAATATACTGATCTCCATATATATTTTTATGTTCAGAAATCAGTCTATTAATGAGCTCAAGCTTTTCATCTGTCAGTTCTTCTCTGACAGAATATGTAACTTTATTATTTTCACAAATCTCTTTATACTGGACATTTACCTTTGTGAAAATACCTTTAGCATCCCCCCTTGCATTATGATCGCTAAGATAGTTGAATTTAATATTTTTGATATACGGAAATTCAACAATCAGAGCATTTTTCAATTTATCAAGTTCGGTATCTTTTGAACTATTTCTTTCTTTACTTAAAAACACCAGTAATTCCGCTTTATCACTCACTAAATTCAACACATACAAATTGATAAATGGGAATCGTTGATTGATATATTGTTGAATTCTATTTATTTCTTTGTTTGACACCAGAATATATCTGCATTTGGTAAATCCGGTTTTATTTAAGGCTACAGACGCCCATACCGCATCATTTTGTGTTTCGGCAAGAATATAATTGCACTGTCCAGTGTTGACTATTCCATATCTCTTATCATCTATAATTTCAGCAATTTCTTTTACTTCATCTTTCTTTAAAGAGAGGGAAAAAATTATAATTAACACAACAATAACAGCAAAGAAAAAAAACACCGAGTGGTTCTTATACATTCCGTTTAGTATATGGCCTCTCGATTTATCCTCCCTCATATTTTTAAGGTGAAAAGAAATCCCGTCATATTCAAATGAATTAAATTGTGAATTGATATCAATTTGCTCACCTTTTTCATCACTAAATTGACAGATATTATCTTTGCTTATGGTCAAATAAATTATACCATCCGATTTACTATCTGTTACAGGAATAATATTTTCTGGGAAATTGTCGTTTCCAAACTCAAGTGTTTCTATCGTCCGTCCGAGAACAATTAAGTTATTCCCATAATATAACGGAAACTCATCCCCGACACCGTTTGTGAGTTTCACTAATAACCTGAATGGTGCAAGATTTGAGTTCTTTGCCTCAGACATAAATCCTCTTATATCCTTCGATTATTCTGCTTGCTCTCTGCTGCTATCCGCAAATAGCGTCTATAGATATCCTCTGCGTACTTTAATCTTTCTTTTTTCTTTTTCGGAGACGTTCCTGCATTATAGGCTCCAACAGCCTCCCACCCTCTTCCATACATCATCATAAACTCATTTAATAACTTTGCTGCATAATGTACAGAAAGACATGGATGACTAATTAGCATTTCCTCAGAATATCCCATTTCTCTAAGTCTTTTAGAATGAAAGTCATTTATTTGCATTATACCATAATCTTTACTTCCATTGTTATTAACATTGACTGCAGATTTATTAAATCCGGATTCTTTTTCCGCAATCGCTTTTAACAAACTTGATGGAATATTGTACCTTTCACCAGCCTTATCCCAACAATCAGCTCTCCCTAAATATGGGATAAAACACAGCAAAATAAATACGAAACGGGACATTAATACCCCTTCATTCTTCGCGCAAATTCATCCTTCAGCCAACGCACACGCGAAATATAATATTCTGTATTAACATATACATCCTCGAATTCATTTATCCCGGTAAGATCTAATCGCGCAATTAGATTTCCGCCTTCATCATCAGTAGCTAAGCATATCTTTTCTGAGTAATTTAGGCTCAACGCATATATAAGATCATTTATATTTTCAGGCAATGCACAAAAAGGGCATAATAAATTTATTGAATCTCCTTCTTTTTCAATATATATTAGCACATCATCATCAAGCATGATTGCTTGATCATCGATATCAATTAAAGGGATACCCAAGGCTCGGCAAATAACATCTGCTAAATCTTCCATATATTCCTCTTATACAAATGACGAATACCCTTTCACCATATTCCATATTTTTGGGTCCCCTATTCTTTCAGAATAAGATAGCTCTAACGAAGATAGCGGCAATTTTTTCATGACTTTATTTCCGGGCACACCAGTATTCATCTCTTGGATTTCCATATTACCACTATTCATTAGAATAGTAGAAAATAATCTTTTCTCTTCTGAGGATAATTTACTATTTAATTGAGAAAACTGACCTGTTTCATGTTTTCTTATTATTTCTCTTTTAATTTCAGCATCCTGCATACCTGTTCTGTCCTTCCCACTCTTACAATTCCAGCAAGGCACAGCACCTATAGTATAAGCCAATAGAGTCATTCTTTGTGACAATTTATACGGCTCTCCATTATCATTTTTTTGTAACTTTTTGGTTACAATCTCTTTTATCTGGTTAGCCAGATATATCACATCATTCTTACATGGTGGATTTTTTTCTATTGCTTCTGCAGCCCAACCTCCAATCACACCATTTTTGAGGAAATTATCCCCCAACAAAGAACATATTGATTCATCATTAAGCTTGTCAACATTCCTCCAGCCTAAGCCCATTTTTAGCGCTAATTCATTTACACCAAAGTTAAATGTCACCACTTTTAGATTAACGCTTACTTCTTTCAGAAGACCATCACTATTCCGAATTAATAATTTCGTTGGCTCCCCCCTTTTAGAGTTTAACCCTTTTAATGCGTTCACCTGATCTTTTAACATACTCTCCTCTCCCCCGGTTAAACTGGTCGGCGTCAGAAGAGAAGTCGAAACAATCTTTAAATCTACTGTTTTACCAGACAAAGCCTGTGATAATAACTCTGGTCTGCTATATAATGCTGCGCTTACTAACTCCTCAGCTTTATTACGAGCAGCAACAGCTCTTTCAGATGAGTTTTTTTTCAATCCATAGGCTGATATAACTCCATGTCTGATACCCGAAAAAATTTCCTTCCCCTCATCATCCACCACTTTTGAAAGCCACATATTCGCGATATGATCACTCTCTCTCGTAGAAGCACAACAAATTCCTTTTCCATTATACTCTTTGACAAATATATTTTTATTCCCTATCTTCATATGAGAGGCAGGAGTTAATTGAAAACCATAATTTTTCCCATGATGACTAATATTCTTGTCGACCGGTCCCCAATTCTTATTATTTAAATAATCAGTAAATATTTGTTTTATTTTCGTTTGCAATTCCTTTTTATTTTTAATGCCTAGCTGTGCTCTTATCTCTTCACTTATTACTTTATTAAGCTCATTAATATGTCTTTTATTAACTTCACCAAGTTTATAGGTATCTAATCGTTCCATCATGGCTTTAATTTTTGACGTATCACCACCTGCCAACTTTATTGCCTCGCAAAAAACTTCAGCTCTGTCACGCGCAAACAAAAGGCTTTTTCCTGTTAAGCTTGTTTGGTTCTGTAAATATAATCGATTAAGCGCTTCGATCCCCTTATTTCTTTCTCCATTTTTAACTCTTTGATATGAAATCACGCTTACACCTTTGTGCTTTCCGGTTTCTTCTGCGCCTTTATAGGAATCTCCGCTTTGAAATGAAACCTGATGCAATCCCAAATTAGTTATGTGCATTTAATTATCCTCAGTCATAAATGGGGCATTGATTGCAGTTTTGTACCTCGTTTTACAACAAAAAAGATACTTATTCAACAGGGTTCTCTCTTTTTCTATAACACTCCGAGCCTGATACATCAGGCACTTTATCTTGTGGGATTTCATGATGAAACGAGCACTACATATGCTCACGAGGTACATATTATGTACAGCAAAAGAAAATTTGATTATGTTAACAGGCTCAAGTTTCTAAATTTATTAATTGAATATATTATATACCAAATACATTTTACATCCCCACAATCACCAAGTAATGGAGAGTTAATAAAGTATGATCCTCAAAATTAGCAATTTCATTGACGCAAGCAATACAAAAGGGCCTATACGCGTTGAAGATACAGAGCATGGACCTATATTGATAGCACAGAAATTCAACCTAAAGGATCTCTTTTTCAGAACATTAAGCACTATTAATGCAAAGATAAATTCACAGATATTAAATGAACAACTAAAAAATTATCGACTAGAGAATCAAAAATCCTTATTGCTTTTCCTCAATACATTAGCTAGCGAAAAATCTGCAGAAAGTGCGTTTGCCGCCTATGAAGCAGCTAAAAACTCAATTCAACACTCTTTCACAGGTAGAGACATCAAATTAATGTTGAATACCGCAGAGCGTTTTCATGGCATCGGTACAGCCAAAAATCTTGAAAGACATTTAGTTTTTCGTTGCTGGGGAAATAGAGGCATAACCCATTTAGGGCATACTAGTATCAGTATAAAAAACAATTTACTACAGGAACCAACTCATACCTATCTCAGCTGGTATCCCGGCGGGAATGTTACAAAAGATACAGAAATAAACTACCTTTTTGAAAAACGCTCAGGTTACAGTGTCGATACCTATAAGCAAGACAAACTAAATATGATTTCAGACCAAACAGCCGAAAGACTTGATGCAGGCCAAGAGGTTAGAAACTTATTAAATTCAAAACAAGATCAAAATAACAACAAAAAAATATTTTTTCCCAGAGCTAATCAAAAAAAAGACCCCTATGGTTATTGGGGGGTCAGTGCTGATAAAGTATACATTCCATTATCAGGTGATAATAAAACAAAGGATGGTAAAATCAGCCATAACCTTTTTGGCCTTGATGAAACAAACATGTCAAAATTTATATGCAAAAAGAAAGCAGATGCTTTCAGACAATTGGCAAATTATAAATTAATCAGTAAATCTGAAAACTGTGCTGGTATGGCACTTAATGTTCTTAAAGCAGGAAATTCTGAAATATACTTTCCACTCCCTGACGTTAAATTGGTTGCTACACCTAACGATGTATACGCGTATGCAAATAAAGTTAGGCAACGCATTGAAAGTCTCAATCAGTCTTATAACGAAATAATGAAGTATATTGAATCTGATTTTGATCTTTCCAGATTGACTCAATTACGACGCAGCTATCTTAAAAGTTTCAATAAAATTAACCTTATCCACACACCAAAAACATTCAAGCCTTTATCAATTTCACTTTACAAACATCCTACTGAAAATGTATCTTCAGAAGACTTTGATGCGGTCATCAACGCTTGCCACTCATACTTAGTAAAATCAGCACCCAGCAATATGACTCGTGTATTAAACGAATTAAAAACCGAAGCAACAGATAAAAAAGAAGAAATCATCGAAAAATCAATAAAAATTATTGATTATTACAATTCTCTTAAATCGCCAGATCTTGGAACCAAACTTTACATTCACGACTTATTACAGATCAATAAGCTTTTATTGAATAACTCTCATTCTAATATATAGAAGGCCATAGAAATGTGTCGCAAACTATATGATAAACTTTATGAAATAACAGGTGCAAAGCTTGATTTTAACGATAAAAATCAAGCCTTTATATTGCTCGAAGAACAAATACCTGTTTGTATAACAGATAATGATGAATACATCTTTTTGACCGGACTTCTTAATGAACATGAACTTTTTACAGAAAATATTATTAATCCAGAACACATACTCATCCTTAACTACTCTTTGAGTAGAGATTATGGTTCTTCTATCTGTCTTCTCCCTGATACTCATCAATGTGTTTTGACCAAGAAACACTACAAAAAATATCTTTCACCTGATGAACTCATTGAATCTTTGTATGAATTTTTATTTTGTATTAAACTAACCATTGCAAACATCACTTCAGAAGTGAACTAACATATAGGGGGTATCATGCAAATTCTAAACAAAATACTTCCACAGGTTGAATTCGCGATTCCTCGCCCATCATTTGATTCGTTAAGTCGCAATAAGCTTGTAAAGAAAATATTATCTGTTTTTAACTTAAAACAACGCTTTCCTCAGAAGAATTTTGGATGCCCGGTGAATATAAATAAAATCAGGGACAGCGTCATAGACAAAATAAAAGATAGTAATTCGGGGAATCAACTATTTTGTTGGATGAGCCAAGAGCGAACCACTTATGTCTCTTCAATGATAAACAGAAGTATAGATGAGATGGCCATACACAATGGAGTTGTTTTGACCTCAGATAACAAAAGAAACATATTTGCAGCTATTGAAAAAAAATTCCCGGATATAAAACTTGATGAAAAATCAGCACAAACATCTATCAGTCATACAGCACTAAACGAGATTGCCTCATCTGGCCTCAGAGCAAAGATTTTAAAACGCTATAGCAGTGACATGGATTTGTTTAACACACAAATGAAGGATCTTACAAATCTAGTATCCAGTTCCGTCTACGATAAAATATTTAATGAATCAACAAAAGTTTTACAAATAGAAATAAGCGCAGAGGTTCTAAAGGCTGTATACCGTCAAAGCAATACAAATTAAATCTTTTATATTAAATCTTATACTTATTAAAGTAAAGCAGACAAAAAGGAGACCTTATGTCTTTAAATATCACCGAAAATGAAAGCATCTCTACTGCAGTAATTGATGCAATTAACTCTGGCGCTACACTGAAAGATATTAATGCAATTCCTGATGATATGATGGATGACATTTATTCATATGCTTATGACTTTTACAACAAAGGAAGAATAGAGGAAGCTGAAGTTTTCTTCAGGTTTTTATGTATATACGACTTTTACAATGTAGACTACATTATGGGACTCGCAGCTATTTATCAGATAAAAGAACAGTTCCAACAAGCAGCAGACCTTTATGCTGTCGCTTTTGCATTAGGAAAAAATGACTATACACCAGTATTCCATACTGGACAATGCCAGCTTCGGTTGAAAGCCCCCTTAAAAGCTAAAGAGTGCTTCGAACTCGTAATTCAACACAGCAATGATGAAAAATTAAAAATAAAAGCACAATCATACTTGGACGCAATTCAGGATATCAAGGAGTAATTATTATGCATAATGTAAGCACCACAACCACTGGTTTTCCTCTTGCCAAAATATTGGCTTCCACTGAGCTTGGAGACAATACTATCCAAGCTGCAAATGATGCAGCTAACAAATTATTTTCTCTTACAATTGCTGATCTTACTGCTAACCAAAATATTAATACAACTAATGCACACTCAACTTCAAATATATTAATCCCTGAACTTAAAGCACCAAAGTCATTAAATGCAAGTTCCCAACTAACGCTTTTAATTGGAAACCTTATTCAAATACTCGGTGAAAAATCTTTAACTGCATTAACAAATAAAATTACTGCTTGGAAGTCCCAGCAACAGGCAAGACAGCAAAAAAACCTAGAATTCTCCGATAAAATTAACACTCTTCTATCTGAAACTGAAGGACTAACCAGAGACTATGAAAAACAAATTAATAAACTAAAAAACGCAGATTCTAAAATAAAAGACCTAGAAAATAAAATTAACCAAATTCAAACAAGATTATCCGAACTCGACCCAGAGTCACCAGAAAAGAAAAAATTAAGCCGGGAAGAAATACAACTCACTATCAAAAAAGACGCAGCAGTTAAAGACAGGACATTGATTGAGCAGAAAACCCTGTCAATTCATAGCAAACTTACAGATAAATCAATGCAACTCGAAAAAGAAATAGACTCTTTTTCTGCATTTTCAAACACAGCATCTGCTGAACAGCTATCAACCCAGCAGAAATCATTAACCGGACTTGCCAGTGTTACTCAATTGATGGCAACCTTTATTCAACTAGTTGGAAAAAATAATGAAGAATCTTTAAAAAATGATCTGGCTCTATTCCAGTCTCTCCAAGAATCAAGAAAAACTGAAATGGAGAGAAAATCTGATGAGTATGCTGCTGAAGTACGTAAAGCAGAAGAACTCAACAGAGTAATGGGTTGTGTTGGGAAAATACTTGGGGCACTTTTAACTATCGTTAGTGTTGTTGCAGCAGCTTTTTCTGGAGGAGCCTCTCTAGCACTGGCAGCTGTTGGTTTAGCTCTTATGGTTACGGATGCTATAGTACAAGCAGCGACCGGCAATTCCTTCATGGAACAAGCCCTGAATCCGATCATGAAAGCAGTCATTGAACCCTTAATCAAACTCCTTTCAGATGCATTTACAAAAATGCTCGAAGGCTTGGGCGTCGACTCGAAAAAAGCCAAAATGATTGGCTCTATTCTGGGGGCAATCGCAGGCGCTCTTGTCCTAGTTGCAGCAGTCGTTCTCGTAGCCACTGTTGGTAAACAGGCAGCAGCAAAACTTGCAGAAAATATTGGCAAAATAATAGGTAAAACCCTCACAGACCTTATACCAAAGTTTCTCAAGAATTTTTCTTCTCAACTGGACGATTTAATCACTAATGCTGTTGCCAGATTAAATAAATTTCTTGGTGCAGCGGGTGATGAAGTAATATCCAAACAAATTATTTCCACCCATTTAAACCAAGCAGTTTTATTAGGAGAAAGTGTTAACTCTGCCACACAAGCGGGAGGAAGTGTCGCTTCTGCTGTTTTCCAGAACAGCGCGTCGACAAATCTAGCAGACCTGACATTATCGAAATATCAAGTTGAACAACTGTCAAAATATATCAGTGAAGCAATAGAAAAATTCGGCCAATTGCAGGAAGTAATTGCAGATCTATTAGCCTCAATGTCCAACTCTCAGGCTAATAGAACTGATGTTGCAAAAGCAATTTTGCAACAAACTACTGCTTGATACAAATAAGGAGAATGTTATGGAAATTCAAAACACAAAACCAACCCAGATTTTATATACAGATATATCCACAAAACAAACTCAAAGTTCTTCCGAAACACAAAAATCACAAAATTATCAGCAGATTGCAGCGCATATTCCACTTAATGTCGGTAAAAATCCCGTATTAACAACCACATTAAATGATGATCAACTTTTAAAGTTATCAGAGCAGGTTCAGCATGATTCAGAAATCATTGCTCGCCTTACTGACAAAAAGATGAAAGATCGTTCAGAGATGAGTCACACCCTTACTCCAGAGAACACTCTGGATATTTCCAGTCTTTCTTCTAATGCTGTTTCTTTAATTATTAGTGTAGCCGTTCTACTTTCTGCTCTCCGCACTGCAGAAACTAAATTGGGCTCTCAATTGTCATTGATTGCGTTCGATGCTACAAAATCAGCTGCAGAGAACATTGTTCGGCAAGGCCTGGCAGCCCTATCATCAAGCATTACTGGAGCAGTCACACAAGTAGGTATAACGGGTATCGGTGCCAAAAAAACGCATTCAGGGATTAGCGACCAAAAAGGAGCCTTAAGAAAGAACCTTGCCACTGCTCAATCTCTTGAAAAAGAGCTTGCAGGTTCTAAATTAGGGTTAAATAAACAAATAGATACAAATATCACCTCACCACAAACTAACTCTAGCACAAAATTTTTAGGTAAAAATAAACTGGCGCCAGATAATATATCCCTGTCAACTGAACATAAAACTTCTCTTAGTTCTCCCGATATTTCTTTGCAGGATAAAATTGACACCCAGAGAAGAACTTACGAGCTCAATACCCTTTCTGCGCAGCAAAAACAAAACATTGGCCGTGCAACAATGGAAACATCAGCCGTTGCTGGTAATATATCCACATCAGGAGGGCGTTATGCATCTGCTCTTGAAGAAGAAGAACAACTAATCAGTCAGGCCAGCAGTAAACAAGCAGAGGAAGCATCCCAAGTATCTAAAGAAGCATCCCAAGCGACAAATCAATTAATACAAAAATTATTGAATATAATTGACAGCATCAACCAATCAAAGAATTCGACAGCCAGTCAGATTGCTGGTAACATTCGAGCTTAATATATCCAAGAGCCATAATAATATATGGCTCTTCCTGTAAGGAAATAACCATGAATATAACAACTCTGACTAATAGTATTTCCACCTCATCATTCAGTCCAAACAATACCAACGGTTCATCAACCGAAACAGTTAATTCTGATATAAAAACAACGACCAGTTCTCATCCTGTAAGTTCCCTTACTATGCTCAACGACACCCTTCATAATATCAGAACAACAAATCAGGCATTAAAGAAAGAGCTTTCACAAAAAACGTTGACTAAAACATCGCTAGAAGAAATAGCATTACATTCATCTCAGATTAGCATGGATGTAAATAAATCCGCTCAACTATTGGATATTCTTTCCAGGCACGAATATCCAATTAATAAAGACGCAAGAGAATTATTACATTCAGCTCCGAAAGAAGCCGAGCTTGATGGAGATCAAATGATATCTCATAGAGAACTGTGGGCTAAAATTGCAAACTCCATCAATGATATTAATGAACAGTATCTGAAAGTATATGAACATGCCGTTAGTTCATATACTCAAATGTATCAAGATTTTAGCGCTGTTCTTTCCAGTCTTGCCGGCTGGATCTCTCCCGGAGGTAACGACGGAAACTCCGTGAAATTACAAGTCAACTCGCTTAAAAAGGCATTGGAAGAACTCAAGGAAAAATATAAAGATAAACCGCTATATCCAGCAAATAATACTGTTAGTCAGGAACAAGCAAATAAATGGCTTACAGAATTAGGTGGAACAATCGGCAAGGTATCTCAAAAAAACGGGGGATATGTTGTCAGTATAAACATGACCCCAATAGACAATATGTTAAAAAGCTTAGATAATCTAGGTGGAAATGGCGAGGTTGTGCTAGATAATGCAAAATATCAGGCATGGAATGCCGGATTCTCTGCCGAAGATGAAACAATGAAAAATAATCTTCAAACTTTAGTTCAAAAATACAGTAATGCCAATAGTATTTTTGATAATTTAGTAAAGGTTTTGAGTAGTACAATAAGCTCATGTACAGATACAGATAAACTTTTTCTCCATTTCTGAGGTGCGCCATGCATAATGTAAATAATACTCAAGCGCCAACATTCTTATATAAGGCAACTTCACCATCATCAACAGAATACAGCGAGTTAAAAAGCAAAATATCCGATATCCATAGTTCGCAAACTTCTCTAAAAACACCAGCATCAGTGTCTGAAAAAGAAAACTTTGCAACGTCTTTTAATCAGAAATGTCTTGATTTTTTATTTTCTTCCTCAGGGAAAGAAGATGTGTTAAGAAGCATTTATTCCAACTCAATGAATGCGTATGCCAAAAGCGAGATTCTCGAATTTTCAAATGTTTTGTACTCCTTAGTACATCAAAATGGTCTTAATTTTGAAAACGAAAAGGGACTTCAAAAAATTGTCGCACAGTATTCGGAACTAATTATAAAAGATAAATTATCCCAAGATTCTGCCTTTGGACCATGGTCGGCAAAGAATAAGAAACTCCATCAATTACGACAAAACATTGAGCACAGACTTGCACTATTAGCACAACAACACACATCTGGTGAAGCTTTATCATTGGGACAAAAACTCCTCAATACTGAAGTATCATCATTTATCAAGAATAATATTCTTGCTGAATTAAAGTTAAGTAATGAAACTGTTTCATCTCTCAAACTAGATGATTTAGTTGACGCACAGGCAAAACTTGCCTTTGATAGTTTGCGCAATCAACGTAAAAATACTATTGATAGTAAAGGATTTGGTATAGGTAAACTGTCAAGAGACTTAAATACAGTAGCCGTGTTTCCTGAGCTGTTGAGAAAAGTCCTTAATGATATTTTAGAAGATATAAAAGATTCGCATCCTATCCAAGATGGCCTCCCTACACCTCCCGAAGATATGCCAGATGGCGGACCAACCCCCGGAGCCAATGAGAAAACATCCCAACCTGTAATTCACTATCATATAAATAATGATAATAGAACTTACGATAATAGAGTTTTTGACAACAGAGTATATGACAATAGCTATCACGAGAACCCAGAAAATGATGCACAGTCTCCTACTTCTCAGACAAACGATCTATTATCCCGTAACGGAAACTCATTACTAAATCCACAAAGAGCACTAGTTCAAAAAGTAACTTCCGTTCTACCACACTCTATATCAGATACTGTCCAGACATTTGCAAATAATTCAGCTTTAGAAAAGGCTTTCAACCATACTCCAGATAATTCGGATGGAATAGGTTCAGACCTGTTAACTACGAGTAGTCAAGAAAGATCTGCAAATAACTCTCTTTCTCGGGGACACAGGCCTCTGAACATACAGAACTCTTCAACCACCCCCCCTCTCCACCCGGAAGGAGTGACAAGCAGTAATGATAACTCATCAGATACAACTAAAAGTAGCGCTTCTCTTTCTCATAGAGTAGCTTCGCAAATCAATAAATTCAACTCAAACACTGATTCAAAAGTACTTCAGACTGATTTTTTATCAAGAAATGGAGACACATATTTAACACGGGAAACGATATTTGAAGCTTCAAAAAAAGTAACAAACTCCCTAAGTAATCTTATATCTCTCATTGGAACTAAATCAGGAACACAAGAACGAGAGTTACAGGAAAAATCAAAGGACATTACAAAATCCACAACAGAACATAGAATAAACAACAAATTAAAAGTTACAGATGCAAATATAAGAAACTACGTAACAGAAACCAACGCAGATACAATTGATAAAAATCATGCGATCTATGAAAAGGCAAAAGAAGTATCTAGCGCCCTCAGCAAGGTATTGTCAAAAATTGACGATACCTCTGCAGAATTACTTACAGATGATATATCTGATTTAAAAAATAACAATGATATTACAGCTGAAAACAATAATATATATAAAGCAGCAAAAGATGTAACCACTTCCCTATCAAAAGTATTAAAGAATATCAATAAGGATTAAAATATGATAAAAGAAAAAATATTATCAATAGTGGCCTTTTGCTATGGTATAGCGTACAGCAAACTATCTGAAGAAACTAAATTTATTGAAGATCTTTCTGCCGATTCTCTTTCTCTGATTGAAATGCTGGATATGATTAGTTTTGAGTTCAATCTACGTATAGATGAATCTACATTAGAACACATTATTACTATTGGAGATCTTATTTCTGTAGTCAAAAATAGTACAAAATCAATATAGTAATTGATAAGCATTTTTTCATCTATGGAGCTCTCACATCAGAGCTCCACAAGAATATTATTCTTTTATCCAATAAAGATAAATTGCATCAATCCAGCTATTAAAATAGTAATTTTTAAGACTACCGTTGACTATCATCAACAGTTACATACAATCTTGCTCACACTGCATTTAACTTTTGTCAATATAAATCAATATGAATAAACAGGGTGTGATATGGTGGATTTGTGCAACGACTTGTTAAGTATAAAGGAAGGCCAAAAGAAAGAGTTTACACTCCATTCTGGTAATAAAGTTTCCTTTATCAAAGCCAAGATTCCTCATAAAAGGATCCAAGATTTAACCTTCGTCAACCAAAAAACGAATGTACGCGATCAAGAATCCCTAACAGAAGAATCATTAGCCGATATCATAAAAACTATAAAGCTACAACAATTCTTCCCTGTAATAGGAAGGGAGATTGATGGTAGAATTGAAATTCTGGATGGCACTCGTAGAAGAGCATCTGCAATATATGCAGGAGCAGATCTTGAAGTTCTATATTCAAAAGAATATATATCTACTCTTGATGCCAGAAAACTAGCAAACGATATACAAACAGCAAAAGAGCATAGCATCCGAGAACTTGGTATTGGTCTTAATTTTCTGAAAGTATCAGGGATGTCCTATAAAGACATAGCCAAAAAAGAGAATCTGTCTCGCGCGAAAGTCACTCGTGCCTTTCAGGCAGCAAGCGTTCCACAGGAAATAATATCTCTATTTCCAATCGCGTCAGAACTTAACTTTAATGACTACAAGATATTATTCAATTATTATAAAGGACTTGAAAAGGCTAATGAATCTCTTAGTTCTACACTACCAATATTAAAGGAAGAAATAAAAGACCTTGATACAAATTTGCCCCCGGACATATATAAAAAAGAAATTTTAAACATCATAAAGAAAAGCAAAAACAGAAAGCAAAACCCTTCGCTAAAAGTTGACTCGTTATTTATTTCTAAAGACAAACGGACTTACATAAAAAGAAAAGAGAATAAAACAAACAGAACTCTAATATTTACATTATCTAAAATAAACAAAACAGTTCAGAGAGAAATAGATGAAGCTATTCGGGATATAATTTCTCGCCATCTATCGTCTTCATAAACATCGAACACTGATGTAAACTGCCCAATTCAGATAATAAAAATCTTCGTTGAACTTGACTTTCAGCCGGTGGGGTAATTCCGTCGGCTATCTGTTATTCAATCCCCACGCACTGTGTTTCCTTAAAATTACGGTGAAAACTCATACCCTGCTGACCACGAGAAAATTATCTGGTGAAATTAGTAATATTCATATCATTGAAAATGAATTGTGCAACTAAGGGATGCGGCATGATGGTCAAAATTTTATGTGAATATGAGTGACTGGCCGAAAATATTCAGCGTATTTTTAATCGTTTCAATAAAAACAGCGAGGATTAGCAGTCAACGCTTTTACTACTCAATTTTTTTTACATGGTGATAAACAAAAAATCCACCATTAACAGACTTCGTTCACAGTATCAAAAAAGCTTTAAGAATATATTAGCAGATTTCTCAAATATAATTACTGTTTTATTCTCCTAATCTTCCCATAAAATGACCGACTTACATTATTTTATAATTATAAACAAGTTTGATTTTAAAATCATATTAATTATTAACAAGAGATTTATTTTTCTAACCCCAAAAGTTATGCTTGGTCAAAGAGTAACTTATAATATCCATACCCCTCATAGGGCTTACAGTTTAAATTGCGGGTATAAAATACATCTATTTTCAAATAAAATAAAGCATACTCCAATTACAACGAGTGACTAAAATAAAAATATCATCCAAGTCAATCACTGTTTGCTCTGCAAAATATGTCAGCCTTCTCAAACTTACCAGCACTTAAATATTTAAGCACACAATCATTCCTTGAGGGAGCTCACTTATTTCAAGAGAAACATTTCGTCTTCCCACACAACTAATCCGCCCAATATAGCTAAATTTGTACTCAGTAATATCATTTGTTATGCCCCCCACCCCAAAATATTCAAGCTCCTTCACAGATAAAAAACGACAATTTACAAAGCCTCATTAGTTATAACTATGGAAATACCTATTTTAGTATATCCTATAAAGTTAGAATTACTTCTTCTTGCACCTAATTCCATAGTTGAAAAACAAGAATAATTTTCTCCTACAGCTGGATCCATATAGCTTCCATCAGGTCTACACAACACCCAGTGGAGGCCGACAGGAACTCCAATAAAGGATACAGCAACAGCTTCCAAAACTCTTTGGTTAGAAGATAACACATCTCGTTGATGTACTATATTACATCCCATGCCAATTAATAAGTCCCTTGCATCGGGATAAATAAAACTAATTACTTGCGAAAAAATGTTACTTTCTTCAACGACATAAGCATTCAATCCAAGAAGCCTCGTAGCCATGACTATCTTATCAGGCATAGAATAACCGGCATCCGCGATATTATCTTTGTGTATTCTCGGATTATAATTACCACTAGTTATTAAGTATAAATCCCGCTCACAACGATTATCCAAATCAAGAGAACTCTTCCTTGTCATTTCGGACATAGACCCTTTGTATTGTGGTATTTTATCAACCCCTAATTCCTTTGCAGCACAGAGTAAACTGGCAGCTCCACAAGAATTGTCATACATCTGCTTCCTCGCCAAAAAACAACCTTGTTCGTTTACTCTATTCTCATTTACCCTCACATCAGTCTGATGAGATATCATATATTCTCTTGGTATAGCCCCCTGCAATAAAACCCCATATAACATAACACCTGTATGAATACATCCCCGTTTGCAAGGCTTCCGTTGTTCCGACATCGACGAGTAATTGCAGCACAGTATTGCATCCAGCAATGCGAACTACTATGAGAATTAGCTGACCGGGTCCTTATTCCCCGAACGAACTTTAAATCCAAAACCTCATACTCTTTTCCGTCGTCATCACGTCCGTCACCATAACAACCTTTCAGCATCCACCCTTTTATTAAGAGTTAATGTCCATCAGCATCAGCAATTAATACCGCCTGATACTGACATATTTTTGTCGTATTTACGTCCATAATCGGTTATTGTGATACAGGTCACACCAGCTTATTTGCTATTGTTACAATAACCACCTTGGTTGAGAGCTGTTTTTTCAACTTTGTTATCAACTCCCCCAACTCCTTGGTCAGTAAGGCTGCCGACCGAGCACAGTGAATAGATAGTATCCGCAGGTACCACCATGCTTACTTAATACTCAGAAGGCGAAGTGCTCTCCAATTAACTCTGCCGCACTATGCTTATAAGCTGCTTTTCAATGCCGTCTATCAACATGTCCAGTTCATTCAATCTGTTGTACTGGTAATCCAACGCAGTAATGATATATGCAGGTATTCTTTCATCCACTCCAGTAACGTTTCATGCAAAGCATTAATTTACGCGCTACGGAACTTCACCAGTTGACTGAGCAAACGATGTGGGACCAGTACTGCCTGCAGTTCTTCTATTGTTACAGCGATTTCTTTACCAAACAGCTGAACCACCATCAAGATAAAGATAGCCTGAACATTCATCGCACCATTTTGTTACCAATGGCAAAAGATTTAACGAACCGTGCCTGCATCAGGCGGACTTTTTATCCCTGCTTTGTTAGCTCCCTAACCTTGTACAGAGAGCCTCCATAAGCTCCCATATCAAGCAGACATGGTTCGCAGTTACTGACATACACCAGAAAACTCTGACAGCAGACTCACTTATCCTCCACTTCACTCATATCCTTATTGGTGAGATGAACCTGAATGACATGTTTTGCGACATAAACGCCAACCAGTGTATATTTCACCTGTAGAGATTCTACAATCTGTAGCGTTATGCATCTAATGTTAGGCTCTATGATGTCAGAAATCTGCGAGACTCTACACCTTCTGCATTTACCTTTATTTATCACCATGCTCCTCAGTTAACGGAGAACGTGTTCATTGCATTTTGTCACTTACATTTCGCCTTTGGTATCGGGGGGATATAGGTTCCAACGTTCCGCATGAGAACCTGAACCGGCTTCACGCCACCTTGATACCAGATGCCGCACAGGTAGTCAACAAGTGTCACGAACGGTGCAATAGTGATCCACACCCAACGCCTGAAATCAGATCCAGGGGGTAATCTGCTCTCCTGATTCAGGAGAGCTTATGGTCACTTTTGAGACAGTTATGGAAATTAAAATCCTGCACAAGCAGGGAATGAGTAGCCGGACGATTGCCAGAGAACTGGGGCTCTCCCGCAATACCGTTAAACGTTATTTGCAGGCAAAATCTGAGCCGCCAAAATATACGCCGCGACCTGCTGTTGCTTCACTCCTGGATGAATACCGGGATTATATTCGTCAACGCATCGCCGATGCTCATCCTTACAAAATCCCGGCAACGGTAATCGCTCGCGAGATCAGAGACCAGGGATATCGTGGCGGAATGACCATTCTCAGGGCATTCATTCGTTCTCTCTCGGTTCCTCAGGAGCAGGAGCCTGCCGTTCGGTTCGAAACTGAACCCGGACGACAGATGCAGGTTGACTGGGGCACTATGCGTAATGGTCGCTCACCGCTTCACGTGTTCGTTGCTGTTCCCGGATACAGCCGAATGTTGTACATCGAATTCACTGACAATATGCGTTATGACACGCTGGAGACCTGCCATCGTAATGCGTTCCGCTTCTTTGGTGGTGTGCCGCGCGAAGTGTTGTATGACAATATGAAAACTGTGGTTCTGCAACGTGACGCATATCAGACCGGTCAGCACCGGTTCCATCCTTCGCTGTGGCAGTTCGGCAAGGAGATGGGCTTCTCTCCCCGACTGTGTCGCCCCTTCAGGGCACAGACTAAAGGTAAGGTGGAACGGATGGTGCAGTACACCCGTAACAGTTTTTACATCCCACTAATGACTCGCCTGCGCCCGATGGGGAGCACTGTCGATGTTGAAACAGCCAACCGCCACGGTCTGCGCTGGCTGCACGATGTCGCTAACCAACGAAAGCATGAAACAATCCAGGCCCGTCCCTGTGATCGCTGGCTCGAAGAGCAGCAGTCCATGCTGGCACTGCCTCCGGAGAAAAAAGAGTATGACGTGCATCCTGGTGAAAATCTGGTGAGCTTCGACAACCCCGTTACTTTATTCGTACCCCTTATAATGGGGTGTTAGCCAGCCAGACCCGGCATGATTACTGCCCCCAGTCGTCCATGATCCGGGGGGTGATGTCACCGGGTCTGGTGGGGCGCTGGTAACCGCTAATAGGGGTCAGGTCAGGCACTTTTGCCGGGACCGTCTGTAACGTGGATGCCGGTACCTGCTCTCCGTGGTTATCTGGTTAACCCATATACAAGGGAGACAGAATGACCGAATCCAGCGATTACGAATCCGTCCTGGTCTTTATCGGCGTTGATGTCGGTAAAGATACGCATCACGCTGTTGCCATTAATCGTTCAGGTAAACGCCTGTTCGATAAAGCATTACCCAACGACGAAAACAAACTCAGGTCGCTAATATCTGACCTGAAACAACATGGTCAGATACTGCTGGTTGTTGATCAGCCAGCTACCATCGGTGCGTTACCTGTCGCCGTTGCCCGCTCAGAAGGAGTCCTTGTCGGATACCTCCCTGGACTGGCCATGCGCCGCATAGCCGACTTACACGCCGGTGAAGCTAAAACTGATGCTCGTAACGCTGCCATCATTGCCGAAGCTGCCCGTACCCTGCCTCACGCGCTACGCACGCTGAAACTGGCTGACGAGCAAATCGCCGAACTCTCCATGCTCTGCGGCTTCGATGATGATCTTGCCGCACAGACAACGCAGGCCAGCAACCGTATCCGCGGCCTTCTGACCCAGATACATCCGGCACCGGAGCGCGTTCTCGGTCCGAGACTTGAGCACCCGGCGGTACTCGATCTTCTCCAGCGATATCCCTCACCAGAAAAACTCGCTTCGCTGGGTGAGAAGAAGCTGGCAGCCCAGCTCTGCAAACTTGCGCCTCGTCTGGGTAAACGCCTTGCAGCAGACATAGCTCAGGCACTGGCCGAACAAACCGTCGTCGTTCCCGGCACGAATGCCGCTGCCGTAGTACTGCCACGTCTGGCACTCCAGCTCATCACGCTGCGTAAGCAAAGAGACGAGGTGGCGCTTGAGGTAGAACAGCGAGTTCTTGCTCACCCTCTTTACCCGGTCCTGACCAGTATGCCCGGAGTCGGTGTCAGGACCGCAGCCAGACTCCTCACCGAGGTCGCCTGCCGCGCCTTCGCCTCTGCCGCACATCTCGCTGCTTATGCTGGCCTTGCGCCGGTAACTCGGCGATCCGGCTCGTCAATACGCGGTGAGCATCCCTCGCGACGGGGTAATAAAGCTCTCAAACGGGCGTTGTTCCTGTCGGCCTTCACCGCGCTCAGGGATCCGCTCTCCAGGGCTTACTACACCCGCAAAATGAGTCAGGGAAAACGACACAATCAGGCGCTTATCGCCCTGGCGAGACGACGCTGCGACGTTCTGTTCGCCATGATGCGCGACGGGACTTTTTATACCCCGCAGGGGTCATAACATGCTTGACAACTTAATAGGGGCACCCCCCTAAGCTGCTGTCTCTTGATCAGAGCTCCTGATCAAGAGACTTCATCACCAGGTAACCCTCAACCATATCCTGAAGTCTGACCAGCCATCCCACATGACGCCCCAACCGGGACGACCTGTGCGTTTGCTGTCATGCCATCGCCCCAGGCCCATTTCAGGGTCGGTGCCTGCACCGGAAGCGGCTTTCCTTCCAGCTTAACCCACAGTAGTTTCCACTCTGTCGGCGTCAGTATTTTCTCACAGCTGTCATTTTGTGTTTCTTCACTGACACCTCCCTGCCGCAGGCCCAGCACCCGTACCGCTATAAACGCCAGGATAACCACCATGCGCTCAAGGTTATCCCGGGTCTGCATTCGCAGCGATTCCATGTACCACCACTTTTCCACGCCTTGTGGTATTCCTCTGTCAGCCAGCGTCGCTCGTAATGGCTGACAATACGTCGTGCATCGGCGGCACTCGCCGCTTTTCCTGACGTCAGCAGATGCCAGCAGGCACCGTCCTCTGCCTGCTCCCGGCAACAGACATACGTGAGCGGGAGCGCCTGGCCGCTGTTGTCGGGATTTTTTATGCTGACTTCGCTGTAACTGATGAACATCCGGGCCTGACGGGCTGCCCGCCCGCCTTTTTGCATCACATTCAGCGTGTGGCTTCCTGCGGTTGCCAGGACTTCCGGCAGTTCGAAGAGCTTGCCGGGTGCCTCTTCCAGCCGGCGATTCTGTGCAGCACGCACCACGCTGTCCGTGGCTGACTTTATAATACAGGTAATGCCAGATATCCGCTTCCCGGTCACAGACAGTGATTACCCGTTTCTGTATCTCCCCCAGCCATTCGGCCATGCGCTCCGAAGCCTGCTGCCAGAGTGGAGCGTGATGCTCCGGCACGGTCTGCCAGCCGTATGCAGCCGAACAGAGACGGTGCGATGCTACCTGTTGCTCATTACTGTAGATCCGCAGTTCATCATCCAGCGAGATCCGTATTGATACCAGCTGACCACACAGGCTTTCCGGCACACTGTAACGGTTCCCGCCAACCTCGATATAGCCATCCCAGGAGACATGACGGATATCGAAGTCCGTACCCAGCAGCGGCTGCAGATGCTCCTGTTCCTGCGTGAAGCGCTGTTCCGGTGTCTGCCTGAACTGGCGAAGTTCCCGCCTGTCGGCAACGTCAGCCATCCACTGCGCAGCATGAGAGTTTCCTTTGTGGTGTAGGAACCTTAAGGAAACAACATGTTGGGTGGAGCGGACAATCCAAATGGTGAAGGGGGGATGCGGACGATTTCCTGGACTGCTTTATCATTCCAGCCCGCATTGTTGGCGGTACATTTTGGGGCTGACGGCACCCAGCGATAATTTTATACGCCGCTCGTTATACCATCTGATGTAAGCATCCACTTGCTGCATGAACTTTTCTGGCGTGATGCCCGACCATTTACGCCCATAATACATTTCCGTTTTCAGTCTGCCGAAAAAGCCTTCGCATGCAGCATTATCAGGTGAACATCCTTTACGGGACATTGAGCGAATAAGACCTGCTGCATTCACTCTTTCCAGCCAGCCTGGCCAGCGATAATGCCCACCTCTGTCACTGTGTATCACCGGTCGTTCGCCAGCATTTAACGTTTCGACAGCGCTATCCAGCATAGTGTTGACCAGTTCAGCATCAGGGCGTGTACTGAGAGACCAGCTCACAACTTTTCCATCGAAGCAGTCCACCACTGGTGACAGCCAGACTTTACCTGCAGGGAGCTGGAACTCCGTGATATCTGTCAGCTATTTCTGATTAGGTTGCTCCGCCTTAAAATCTCTGGCGATAAGGTTATCCGGAGCCGGTCCGATTTCTCCGCAATATGAGCTGTAGCGACGACGACGGTTACGACTGACGACAAGCTGTTCCTCCACCATAAGTCTGCGTACAACCTTTTCTGATAGCCGCCCCCCCTCATGCCTGAGCATCGCATGCAGGCGACGATAGCCATAACACTGGTAATTACTGTTAAAGATATCTGTCAGCATCTTACGTATCGTGGCGTATTTATCACCGGCTTTCAGTGCAGCCCGGTGATAAAAATAACTGCTACGGGCAAGGCCCAGAACTGAGGTGTACTGGCAATAGCGGACACTACCATTTGTTCTTTTTTTAAGCAGCCATCTGATGATATTTTTCCCTGAAGGCTGCCGGGGAGATATTCCCCAGACGAGAGTGACGACGCTGACGATTGTAGAAAATCTCAATGTATTCCCGTATTACTGAGATGGCCTCATCCCGGCTCTTAAAACGATAGTGGCTCAGGCTTTCATTTTTCAGCGTTCCCCAGAAGCTTTCCATCGGAGCGTTGTCGTAACAGTTACCTTTACGCGACATTGATGTTTTCAGACCAGACTGCTCCTGTATGACCCTGTAATCGTATGCGCAGTACTGTGAACCTCGATCGGTGTGGTGGATTAGCCCGGCAGGTAGGCGCTGGCTCCTGAGCGCCATAAACAGGGCTTTACCCGTCAACTCTTTCATCATGCGCTCTCCCATGGCGTAACCGACAATTTCGCACGTATAAACATCTTTGACGCCGGCGAGATACAGCCATCCTTCCCGGGTGGCAACATACGTTATATCTGCGACCCAGACCTGATTAGGTGCTGTGGGCGTAAAGTTCTGATTCAGCAGATTCGGCGTAACCGGCAGATTGTGGTCAGAGTTTGTGGTCGCCCTGAACTTGCGTTTCTGCTTACAGTGCAGCCTCAGCTCCTTACGAAGACGTGCCAGTCTGTCACGACCGACGATAATTCCGTTATCTGCCAGCTCCGTCTGGAGCCGCCGGGTTCCATATGTTTCGCGAGTGCGGATATACACCAGGTACCCGACACATCGCTTCAACAGGGAATTGTTGTCGCCATTGTTCGACTAACGCGTATTTTTCAGCGACTCCTGTGCAAAATACGCTGTTGCTTTTTTTAATATATCTCGCTCAAGTCGTGCTTCATTTAAAGCCTTACGCAGTTGCATAACTTCAGATTCCAGCTCAGCCACTGTGCGGGAGCCTGGTGTATTGAGCCCTTTTCTTGCGGCGGTAACCCATTGTCCTAAAGTGCCTTCAGGAACAGATAATCGGGAAGCGCCTTCACTGATCGAAAGCTGATTTTCAGGAACCGTTTTGACGGCTTCGGCTTTAAACTCCGTAGAGTAACGTTGGGTTTTTCTGCTCATTATTGGCTCCTTCTGATGCCATTCTATTTCAGGAAGGAGTGTCCGTTAAACTCAGGCTACCTCACTCCCGTAAAGACAGGAGTCAAGTTCCCGCTCCGACATAACTGCGTGCAATGGATTTTGAAGGAACCGTCAGCCCATTCCCCGGAGGCAAACATGGGCTGGCAAAAGTGTAGCGGTATTAGGCACAGCTATTTAGGAAAGAGGGACCATCTCCATCTCATTAAATGGACCACGCCAGACAATTCACTGTCATGCTGATGCTGCACTGTGGGGACAGAATCACTCATGATGACTTCGATAATCGACGACATTATTATTTGGCCGAGCTTTTAGGTCATATCTCAAATCGTTTGCCTAATATTGCTCCATTTTTTAATAAAAAATCAATCATTTTTGAATCTTTGCTTTTCATTGCATTGTCAAGCATAGTGTCCCCACTATTTACTTTTTGAAATTTTTTGTTTACATCAACCAATCCATTATTGATAAAATATTCTAGCACTTTATAGTTGGCACCATCTTTACTAAGTAAGTATTCAACATCATACAGATTACAATATCTATTGTTTTTCATTTTCTCCATCTCTGCGACATCTTGTTTTGTAAAATTAAATTTAGATAGTAAATAAAGTGCTATATCAGCTTTTTTATTGCCTAAAGAATAAGCAAGGGCCTGATGAGCCATTTTTTTATCAGTCACTTTATTGTTAATCTCTTCATAATTAGATGCTTTAATCGCATCCTCCAAAGATATGTCTCTGAGTTTTATTTTTTTGAAGTTATCTGTACTTAGCATTCTTGGTATATGATACTCAAGCTGAAACACAAAGTTTATAATTCTATCCAGACTAACAGGATCAATGTTTTTATTATAACAAAACTCTCGGAATCTTTGATCTTTACTCTTTCTTATAAAATCAATAAGATGCAACCCAATTCCAAGCCTCATATCTTTAGTATTAAATATTGGCACATCAGTTTTTCCCTGATTACCATGCACATACCTGCTAACTTCATCCACAACCTCTTTAAAGTTATCTAAGAAAAATGATTGGTGCTCATGGTAAAAAACAGGTGGAATAGCATTATCAAAGTGGTCGGTTAATGTCATATATCCATATGGAGAGTCATGATCAATGATATACGCATTAGCACCAAAATCCACAGTATGATGTGTTTTATTTAGTGGGAGTGTTTCTTGATGATTGGAAATTTCAACCCCAAAAAAAACAAAATCGTGGTTAGCTATTTCTTCAATATCCTCAGAGAATGTGTTTTTATATGTTTGTATATTCTCAGACTTAATTTTATCAAAGGACTTAATATTAAGAGTATTATTTGACAGGTTAGCGTTACTTTGATGTCTGAAGTTAAAATCAGAATTAATAATAATAGAGAGCAAGTGACGTTCATCCGAAGAAAGAGGATGAGTTTTTTGTATTATTTCAGAAAGATAGTGTCTGGACACCTTATCGAGGTGCTCAAGTGACCGAAATGATGACCGTGCTCCAGATGGCGCTTCAATAGAAAGATTTAATGATTTGAAACTGGTCCCTTGAGAGAACATTTTACTATAACTTTGCGCTGCTATAGACTTCCTTAAAAAGCTTTTCACAGTATCAGCACAGTGATCTAAATGTTTTTCACTTATGCCAGAAGAGGATGAGTTTGTTACGCATGATATGTTTTTTTGTAATGCTTTTGTATCTTTGTTCGGATTTATTTTTCCATCAACAAGATCAATATTGTTCTGAACATTAATATGATTTACTGCTTCAGGTATTTTCATAAAACATCCCCCATTATGTGCGTTTTTATCTGCAGTTATTTAGAATAATATTATCTAACTTAATATTTTCTTGTATGTATTATAACGAACATATTTTAATATGTTGTACGATTTTCACTCTGAAATCCCCTGAGTTTAATCACACTTCCTTTACTGAAGGCAATTTTAACCGTAGTATCAATTATTAACCCTTGGGCTTGATATCCCTCTCCTCTTCTGGGCACGGGGGATGTCAGATTACTTATTACAGAAACCAAAAGAATTGTAAGCGTCATCTCAGTGTCGTCTATTTCAATGTCTGATGATTGGCGATGATAGAGTCCTCTTATAACGTTAATGGACTCTATCAATGTCAGATTCTCTTCGCCCCCGCAGGATTCGTGCCTCTTACTCTATGACTCTATGGAGTTTAAGCTTGATCTTATTGAAAAATCTTACCAGCTAGGGGCCTGCGTGGCCCAACTGGCCAGAGAGTACGGGATTAATGTAAGCGCCCCATCAGCGACGTCTTGTGAAAATTGTCCTGTCTGGCAACAATCGCGCCCATCTATATTGATGGACACGAACGATGAATTCCCAGACAACAAAAGATATTCCCTGCTTCCGTTCTTATTTGCCTGATGCCCTGCGTTTAAGATTTGAAGATAAACTGACCATCCGGGCCATCGCTCAGCGTCTGGGTCTCAGTCATTCCACAATACATACGCTTTTTCAGCGATTTCTTGCATCCGGTATCGCATGGCCATTGCCCGATTCAGTTTCATTCGCTCAACTTGACGCCATCCTTTATGCCAACAGAAAGAAGGAATTAACAGAGCCTCAAATCAGAGAAGGCTCATGGCGAAAAGAACGGCGAACCAGCTATAGCCGTGAATTTAAGGTCCGTCTGGCTAAGCAGGCATTACAGCCTGGGGCTGTTGTTGCCCGGATCGCCAGAGAACACGATATCAATAATAACCTGCTGGTTAAATGGAAAAGCCAGTACGAGGACGGCTTACTGAGCGATGATGACATACAGGAATGCATGCCTGTCCCGGTGGCACTGACTGATACGCCGGAGCCGACCAGACCAGTTACAAATCCCTTCTGGCGTAACAAGCATGATGAGCGCCCTGAGGGGGCTCCCGGAAACGTCCCACGGTGCGAGCTGCATCTTAAATCAGGTGTGGTAAAACTGTTTGACCCTCTCACTCCGGAACTGTTACGGGCGCTAATCCGCGAAATGAAAGGGGGTATCCGATGATAACGCTGCCGACCGGTACCAAAATCTGGATCATCGCTGGCATCACAGATATGCGTTGTGGCTTCAATGGCCTGGCTTCGAAGGTGCAGAACACGCTGAAAGATGACCCGTTCTCCGGGCATATCTTCGTCTTCCGGGGCCGCAGTGGCAAAATGGTGAAAATACTGTGGGCCGATCGTGACGGGTTATGCCTGTTCGCCAAACGTCTGGCCGGTGACCCGGGAAGGGAAAGTGCACCTGACGCCAGCTCAGTTATCCATGCTACTGGAGGGGATCGCGTGGCAACATCCCAAACGGACAGAACGGCCTGGCATCCGGATATAACCCGTGATAAAACAAGGGAATGAACAATGAACTCCCCGATGATATTGAGCTGCTTAAAGCCATGTTGCGTAAGCAACAGAGTCGGCTTCGACAGTATGCCTGTCAGGTCGCGGGCTATGAGCAGGAAATTGAACGGCTGAAAGCGCAACTCGACAGGTTGCGTCGTATGTTGTTCGGCCAGAGTTCAGAGAAAAAGCGTCATAAGCTTGAAAATCAGATCCGACAGGCAGAAAAACGACTGTCGGAACTGGAAAACCGGCTGAACACAGCCAGAAATCTTCTGGAAGATGCATCGTCAGTCACAGATTCACCTGACACCAGTCCCCCGTCAGAAAACCCGATCGCCAGTAAGCCTGAATTCCCGGGACGAAAATCTTCACGAAAACCGCTGCCGGCAGAACTTCCCCGGGAGACACATCGCCTTCTGCCTGCTGAAACCAGTTGCCCGGCCTGTGGAGGTGTTCTGAAAGAAATGGGGGAAACAATCTCAGAGCAACTGGATATCATTAATACCGCCTTTAAAGTTATCGAAACCATACGTCCCAAACTGGCCTGTAGCCGGTGTGATGTCATCGTTCAGGCACCACTTCCTCCTAAACCGATCGAACGCGGTTATGCCAGTGCAGGGTTACTTGCACGGATCCTGGTCAGCAAATATATGGAACATATCCCTTTATATCGCCAGTCAGAAATATACGCGCGACAGGGCGTGGAGCTGAGCCGTAATACCATGGTGCGCTGGGTATCAGAAATGGCAGACAAACTCCGTCCTCTGTATATAGCGCTGAATGACTATGTTCTGGAGGCAGGAAAGGTGCACGCAGATGACACTCCGGTGAAAGTACTGGCCCCGGGGAACGGAAAGACGAAAACGGGTCGTCTGTGGGTATACGTCAGGGATGATCGTAATGCGGGTTCATCCCTGCCGGCAGCCGTCTGGTTCGCGTATTCGGCAGATCGCAAAGGAGAACATCCGCAGCTCCACCTGGCAAAGTATCAGGGCGTACTGCCCGCTGATGCCTATGCAGGTTATAACGTACTGTACGAAACGGGCCGGGTGAAGGAAGCCGGGTGCCTGGCCCACGCCCGCCGAAAAATCCATGACGAGGATGTGCGCCGTCCGACAGAAATGACTCAGGAAGCGCTCAGACGGATAGCAGAGTTATACGACATAGAAGCGGAGATACGTGGCAGTCCGGCAGAGGAACGGCTTGCAGTCAGAAAAGCCAGAAGCGTCCAGTTGATGCAGTCGTTGTACGACTGGATACAGTTGCAGAGGAAAACGCTGTCGAAACATGCGGAGATGGCGAAGGCGTTCGACTATATCCTGAATCACTGGAATGCGCTGAACGAGTTCTGTCGTGACGGCCGGGTGGAAATAGACAACAACATCGGTGAAAACGCGTTACGATCGGTGGCGGTTGGAAGAAAAAATTATCTCTTTTTCGGCTCAGACAAGGGAGGAGAAAGTGCGGCGATCATCTACAGTCTGCTGGTCACCTGCAAACAGAACGAAGTGGAGCCGGAGGACTGGTTGCGCGAAGTGATCGAGAAGCTCAATGACTGGCCGTCGAACCAAGTGCATGAACTGCTGCCCTGGAACTTCTCGTCTGTAAAATAATCCTTACGCTACGTACTTCTCGGGGCGCTTACCTTCAAAATGATGGACATTATTTTTGTGGAACCGGAGGTAACAGACCAGACGGTTTAAATGAGCCGGTTACTTTAAACGGGTGATGGACAGCACCTCAAAAGTTCAGATGGATTATATTTGTCTGCAATACCCCGGGTATTTTCGATTTGCGAAATGGATGGAACGACTTGCTCAGGGGATAGCTGATGGAGTTACTGAAGTACCGAAGGACCACTAAAAATCACAGGCCGGGAATTTCGGCGTTTCCGGCGTAGGTGTGCCACGAATGCATCCAGTGGCGTGATGTTGGATGCAATGCTGTATGAGAGATGAGGGGCGGCGTCCAGACGCAGCCTTCAAACCGCCTTGAGCTGCTGCCGTTAAGAGCGGTGGTGGTGAGCGTCAAGGTTAAAAGGCGCAGAACATGTGTCAGGTAGGTGTTGCGGAGATGAACGAAAGTGAACTGTCGATGAAGTGTCGAAAGGAACCTCTAGGCGATGTCGAAAATGTGCTATCTACGCAGCGCATGACGAGTCCAGCAGATATCTGGTACTGGCTGGGCGGCATCCGGCATATAGGCAGCATGAACGCAACACAGGCTCTCGTACGGAACGTGGGAACCTGTCGTCTCGATGCTAAGGGAGCGGCGCGGAGCAGAGGCACTGCAAGCGCCTGAGTACCGATGCGAGACACAGGGGCAGATGGCTTCGTAGTAGTGAGGAAGTGCCTGTAATGGGCATGGAGCGAAGGGGGTCAGTCGTTGGGGCTGGTTTATCGGTCAACCGGATAGCCGGGAGGAGCCCATGAGTCAGCCAAAGCCGTTCGAGGTCTCTAAGTATGCGGTTTGGAAAGCATACCAGCGGGTCAAAGCTAATCGAGGTGCGGCAGGTGTCGATGGGCAGTCAGTCGAGGCGTTTGAGGTTACCAATCGAAGCTATACCCGGTAATGGCGCAGGTTGACCTGCACTTGGCCAAGTGGATTGCCCGCAAACACAAGCGAGCGCGAGGTAGTCTGGTGCGTGCATTCGAGTGGTTACTGCGAATTCGTCACGACTGCCCGACGCTGTTTGCACACTGGTGCTTAGCTTACGATACTTGAATGGTTCAACGACAAGAGCCGTATGACGCGAGAGTGTCACGTACGGCTCCGTGGGAGCGTAGGGGGGCGGTGCCCCTGCGCCACCCGATATCCCCTTTGAGTGCGGTTACGTCCACAGAGGTAAATGCCGCTGACGCGGCATCTGTAATCTGTTACTTTGTGTATATCATTTGCTATATATTGTCAATATGCTATTGTTGTAAAGCAAATGATATACGGAGGCTTTATGAAATCAGGTGTTCAGCTCAATCTCAGAGCAAGAGAATCACAGCGGATACTCATTGATGCTGCTGCAGAAATTCTTCATAAGTCGCGTACAGATTTCATTCTGGAAATGGCCTGTAAAGCTGCTGAAGATGTTATTCTCGACCGGCGGGTGTTTAATTTTAATGACAGGCAATATGAAGAGTTCATTGAAATGCTTGATGCTCCGGTTGCAGATGATCCTGCCATCGAAAAATTGCTGGCAAGGAAACCTCAATGGGATGTGTAACTGCACCAGAACCTTTATCCTCATTTCATCAGGTCGCTGAATTTGTCAGCAGTGAAGCTGTACTTGATGACTGGTTAAAGCAGAAGGAGCTAAAAAATCAGGCAATCGGAGCCACCCGGACTTTTGTTGTATGCAGAAAAGGTACGCAACAAATAGTCGGTTTTTACTCACTGGCCACTGGTAGTGTCAATCATACAGAAGCTACAGGTAACCTTCGGCGCAATATGCCAGACCCCATTCCTGTAATTATACTTGCACGCCTGGCTGTAGATGTGTCATTTCGAGGAAAAGGGCTTGGCGCGGATTTACTTCATGATGCAGTTCGTCGTTGTTACAGGGTTGCCGAAAATATCGGTGTGCGTGCAATTATGGTTCATGCGCTTACGGAAAACGCAAAACAATTTTATATTCATCATGGTTTTAAGCCATCAAAAACTCAGGTGCAAACATTGTTTCTTAAACTCCCTCAATAGGGAGTAATGCCGATCAGTTAAGGATCAGTTGACCGATCCAGTGGCTGTGTAAGAATCCGGAAACGCTCACTCGTTTCCGGATTTTTCTGTGCACAGTAAAAGACCACCTCCTGAGGAGGTGGCTTTTCAGAATGCCCCCTATAAGGGCTGAGGGATCCCCACAAAATTACTGCTAATAAACCAGCACCATATTTCGGTAGGTTCTGGACAGATGGTTTAGAACTGTGCTCAGTACTGTTCGTCTTAAAATAAGTGGCGAGTGTCGAAGAACATTCTTCGCTAACGTCAGATATGAGATAACCCGCCGGGATTTAATGCTGTTAGCCTGATATTTCAGGTGTAACCCTTTATTTTCAGCGTGATAACCGAGTAACCACATTACGATAGTGCTCAACGTTGCCAGCAGACTCAGAACCAGAATTCTTCCTGTTGAACGACTTTTGCTGGCCCGAAGACTGAGGTAGCCTGAGTTTAACGGACACTCCTTCCTGAAATAGAATGGCATCAGAAGGAGCTAATAATGAGCAGAAAAACCCAACGTTACTCTAAAGAGTTCAAAGCCGAAGCTGTCAGAACGGTTCTTGAAAATCAACTTTCGATCAGTGAAGGCGCTTCCCGATTATCTCTTCCTGAAGGCACTTTAGGACAATGGGTTACCGCCGCCAGAAAAGGGCTCGGTACTCCTGGTTCCCGCACGGTGGCTGAACTGGAATCTGAAATTCTGCAACTGCGTAAGGCGTTAAATGAAGCTCGCCTTGAGCGCGATATATTAAAAAAAGCAACAGCGTATTTTGCACAGGAGTCGCTGAAAAATACGCGTTAATCGAACAATGGCGACAACAATTTCCCATTGAAGCGATGTGTCAGGTATTTGGTGTATCCAGGAGCGGTTATTACAACTGGGTACAGCATGAACCCTCAGACAGAAAACAAAGTGATGAGCGGCTAAAACTGGAGATTAAGGTGGCACATATCCGCACTCGCGAAACATATGGAACCCGGCGGCTCCAGACGGAGCTGGCAGAGAATGGCATCATCGTTGGTCGTGACCGACTGGCACGTCTTCGTAAGGAGCTAAGGCTACGCTGTAAGCAGAAACGCAAGTTCAGAGCGACTACGAACCCGAACCACAATCTGCCAGTTGCGCCAAATCTGCTGAACCAGACGTTCGCTCCTACAGCACCAAATCAGGTCTGGGTGGCGGACCTGACGTATGTTGCCACACAGGAGGGATGGTTGTACCTCGCTGGCATCAAAGATGTTTATACGTGCGAAATTGTCGGCTACGCCATGGGAGAGCGCATGACAAAAGAGCTGACAGGTAAAGCCCTGTTTATGGCGCTCAGGAGCCAGCGCCCACCTGCCGGGCTAATCCACCACTCTGATCGAGGTTCACAGTACTGCGCATACGATTACCGGGTCATACAGGAGCAGTCTGGTCTGAAAACATCAATGTCGCGTAAAGGTAACTGTTACGACAACGCTCCGATGGAAAGCTTCTGGGGAACGCTGAAAAATGAGAGCCTGAGCCACTATCGTTTTAATAACCGGGATGAAGCCATCTCAGTAATACGGGAATACATTGAGATTTTCTACAATCGTCAGCGTCGTCACTCTCGTCTGGGGAATATCTCCCCGGCAGCCTTCAGGGAAAAATATCATCAGATGGCTGCTTAAAAAAAGAACAAATGGTAGTGTCCTAGACTGGCCCCCTGAATCTCCAGACAACCAGTATCACTTATTTAAGTGATAGTCTTAATACTAGTTTTTAGACTAGTCATTGGAGAACAGATTATTGATGTCTTAGGGCCGGAGAAACGCAGACGGCGTACCACACAGGAAAAGATCGCAATTGTTCAGCAGAGCTTTGAACCGGGGATGACGGTCTCCCTCGTTGCCCGGCAACATGGTGTAGCAGCCAGCCAGTTATTTCTCTGGCGTAAGCAATACCAGGAAGGAAGTCTTACTGCTGTGGCCGCCGGAGAACAGGTTGTTCCTGCCTCTGAACTTGCTGCCGCCATGAAGCAGATTAAAGAACTCCAGCGCCTGCTCGGCAAGAAAACGATGGAAAATGAACTCCTCAAAGAAGCCGTTGAATATGGACGGGCAAAAAAGTGGATAGCGCACGCGCCCTTATTGCCCGGGGATGGGGAGTAAGCTTAGTCAGCCGTTGTCTCCGGGTGTCGCGTGCGCAGTTGCACGTCATTCTCAGACGAACCGATGACTGGATGGATGGCCGCCGCAGTCGTCACACTGATGATACGGATGTGCTTCTCCGTATACACCATGTTATCGGAGAGCTGCCCACGTATGGTTATCGTCGGGTATGGGCGCTGCTTCGCAGACAGGCAGAACTTGATGGTATGCCTGCGATCAATGCCAAACGTGTTTACCGGCTCATGCGCCAGAATGCGCTGTTGCTTGAGCGAAAACCTGCTGTACCGCCATCGAAACGGGCACATACAGGCAGAGTGGCCGTGAAAGAAAGCAATCAGCGATGGTGCTCTGACGGGTTCGAGTTCTGCTGTGATAACGGAGAGAGACTGCGTGTCACGTTCGCGCTGGACTGCTGTGATCGTGAGGCACTGCACTGGGCGGGGACTACCGGCGGCTTCAACAGTGAAACAGTACAGGACGTCATGCTGGGAGCGGTGGAACGCCGCTTCGGCAACGATCTTCCGTCGTCTCCAGTGGAGTGGCTGACGGATAATGGTTCATGCTACCGGGCTAATGAAACACGCCAGTTCGCCCGGATGTTGGGACTTGAACCGAAGAACACGGCGGTGCGGAGTCCGGAGAGTAACGGAATAGCAGAGAGCTTCGTGAAAACGATAAAGCGTGACTACATCAGTATCATGCCCAAACCAGACGGGTTAACGGCAGCAAAGAACCTTGCAGAGGCGTTCGAGCATTATAACGAATGGCATCCGCATAGTGCGCTGGGTTATCGCTCGCCACGGGAATATCTGCGGCAGCGGGCTTGTAATGGGTTAAGTGATAACAGATGTCTGGAAATATAGGGGCAAATCCATGTCCGCTATTGCCAGTACACCTCACCCGTCCTGGCGACGTATCTGTAAGACACTCATAAAGAATGATTTCTGGTGCCGGACTCTCTCCTTCAGTCCGAACAAACCCCGGCACTATGAACGTTACCTGCAGCGTATGAAGGAAAGGAGGAAGGAATGGGGGACTCTGTGACACCGGAGATACTTGGCAACATGATTCGTCAGTATTTCAGTCAGGTACGAACTGAAAAAGAGAGCATACAGGCTCTGAATCATCTGCGCAGAGTGCTTCATGAGGTCAGTCCTTTTGCACAGGAGCCTGTGGACTGTGTGTTGTGGGTGAAAGCGGATGAGGTGGTGGCCAACGATTACAACCCTAATGTCATGGCACTAGGTGAGAAAAAACTACTGAAACAGTCTCTGGAGAAAGATGGTTTCACACAACCGGTGGTGGTGTCAGAGGAGAAGAATCATTATCTGGTGGTGGATGGTTTTCATCGTCAGTTACTGGGGCGGGAAGCAGATGCAGGAAAACGCCTGAGGGGCTGGTTGCCTGTAGCCTGCATTAATCCGGAGAGAAAGGGACAGGCCGCACGTATGCCGCGACCATTCGACATAACCGGGCCAGGGGGAAACACCAGATCACTTTAATGTCTGATATTGTCAGGGATCTTTCACGTCTGGGCTGGACGAATGAACGTATTGGTACAGAGCTGGGAATGGACCAGGATGAAGTGCTGAGGCTGAAACAGATTAGCGGGCTGACAGAGTTGTTTCAGGAAGAGGATTTCAGCTCGGCTTGGACGGTTCGTTGATGTTGTTAAATATGGGCGGTATTTCTGAAAGTTGATACTTTGGGTAGAAAAAATGATACCGAAAACTATGGAGGATGTGCTTGTCAGGTGACTGGACACCATAGGTCTTAGGCTTTGATAACGGGATAAGATGAGCGGCTTTTCTCATACCATCAGGTGTGATGATGGCGCAGATTTACAAAATCTGATTGATTCTAAAGATGTATAAGTAAAAATCAAGCTTTGATATGAAAAAACAGATATTTATTAATAATAAACCTCCTGTAGTCCCTTACTCAGGGACGCACGCGAAAATATTTAAATACATTGAAATCCCTCTGCCGTTTTTCTACTTTATCTATACATCAGGCGAACCATTCCACATATCTGTCCAAAATACTGTTATTTATGTATCAAAATACAATGGTATATTTATTAATAAATTAGTTCCTTTTTCTCTTTTATTTGACAGGGATATATCTGTTCTTCAAAGAAGAGATATTTGTGTTGTGCGATTTACGTCAGAGGAAATAAGTGAACATAACGTTTTATTTGATCATGACATTGAACGATTAAAAAAAATTTCCAAAGCTCAGCTTATATCTCCCGATTATGTTTTGATTGATTTTTCTAGTGGGGGGCCTATTAAGTTGTCAAGCATGTTATGACCCCTGCGGGGTATAAAAAGTCCCGTCGCGCATCATGGCGAACAGAACGTCGCAGCGTCGTCTCGCCAGGGCGATAAGCACCTGATTGTGTCGTTTTCCCTGACTCATTTTGCGGGTGTAGTAAGCCCTGGAGAGCGGATCCCTGAGCGCGGCGAAGGCCGACAGGAACAACGCCCGTTTGAGAGCTTTATTACCCCGTCGCGAGGGATGCTCACCGCGTATTGACGAGCCGGATCGCCGAGTTACCGGCGCAAGGCCAGCATAAGCAGCGAGATGTGCGGCAGAGGCGAAGGCGCGGCAGGCGACCTCGGTGAGGAGTCTGGCTGCGGTCCTGACACCGACTCCGGGCATACTGGTCAGGACCGGGTAAAGAGGGTGAGCAAGAACTCGCTGTTCTACCTCAAGCGCCACCTCGTCTCTTTGCTTACGCAGCGTGATGAGCTGGAGTGCCAGACGTGGCAGTACTACGGCAGCGGCATTCGTGCCGGGAACGACGACGGTTTGTTCGGCCAGTGCCTGAGCTATGTCTGCTGCAAGGCGTTTACCCAGACGAGGCGCAAGTTTGCAGAGCTGGGCTGCCAGCTTCTTCTCACCCAGCGAAGCGAGTTTTTCTGGTGAGGGATATCGCTGGAGAAGATCGAGTACCGCCGGGTGCTCAAGTCTCGGACCGAGAACGCGCTCCGGTGCCGGATGTATCTGGGTCAGAAGGCCGAGGATACGGTTGCTGGCCTGCGTTGTCTGTGCGGCAAGATCATCATCGAAGCCGCAGAGCATGGAGAGTTCGGCGATTTGCTCGTCAGCCAGTTTCAGCGTGCGTAGCGCGTGAGGCAGGGTACGGGCAGCTTCGGCAATGATGGCAGCGTCACGAGCATCAGTTTTAGCTTCACCGGCGTGTAAGTCGGCTATGCGGCGCATGGCCAGTCCAGGGAGGTATCCGACAAGGACTCCTTCTGAGCGGGCAACGGCGACAGGTAACGCACCGATGGTAGCTGGCTGATCAACAACCAGCAGTATCTGACCATGTTGTTTCAGGTCAGATATTAGCGACCTGAGTTTGTTTTCGTCGTTGGGTAATGCTTTATCGAACAGGCGTTTACCTGAACGATTAATGGCAACAGCGTGATGCGTATCTTTACCGACATCAACGCCGATAAAGACCTGGACGGATTCGTAATCGCTGGATTCGGTCATTCTGTCTCCCTTGTATATGGGTTAACCAGATAACCACGGGGAGCAGGTACCGGCATCCACGTTACAGACGGTCCCGGCAAAAGTGCCTGACCTGACCCCTATTAGCGGTTACCAGCGCCCCACCAGACCCGGTGACATCACCCCCCGGATCATGGACGACTGGGGGCAGTAATCATGCCGGGTCTGGCTGGCTAACACCCCATTATAAGGGGTACGAATAAAGTAACGGGGGGGAGATGAACCCTATGCAATGTCCTGGTTAATATCTCAGTGTGCTCATCAGTGCACTGATAATAAAAAGACGGAGACAGATGCCATTTACGATAAAGTTCGGAGTTCTTATTTGCTTTCATGTATTCTGAAAAAAAACAAAAATGTTGGGCTTATTCTTCATGCACCATCATTTGTTTCTGTGTCTGAAAAAATCGCCAGAATTGTGATGGCAAATTACTCCCGTAACTGGAGTAATTCCGAGTTGGCCAGTGCGGTTTTAATGAGTGAATCTTCTTTAAAAAGAAGAATGTACAAAGAGGTCGGTTCTATAAGTACATTTGTACATAAAATAAAGCTTACAGAAGCTATCAGGAAATTACGAAGGACAAATACTCCCATTTCTGTCATATCATCTGAGTTAGGTTACAGTTCACCATCGTATTTTTCTAAAGTCTTCTTTAAATATTTAAAGACATACCCTCAAAACATAAGGAAGAAAAATGGTCGGTAATGTCACCAATTAGGAGGACTTGCAGAGCCGCTTTTTTACGATACTGAGATCAAACAGACATAATCTATGCGGAGATTTACAGCAGGGCATGGTTCACAAATCTGACAGCGATGAATTATCGGCACTGCGGGCAGAAAATGCTCGAATCATCAAGCCCCTGTTACCTCCTGAACCCGCCACACCACGGGCCGGACGCCCATGGGCTGAGCACCGTAAAATCATCAATGGCATGTTCTGGGTGTTATGTTCCAGTGCACCATGGCGCGATTTACCCGAACGATATGGGGCATGGAAAACTGTTTATAACCGCTTTAACCGATGGTCAAAGTCAGGCGTGATTAATATTATTTTCAACAGGTTGCTTTCGCTACTTGATGCAAACGGCTTTATTGACTGGTCTGCCACCGCGCTGGATGGCAGTAATATCCGGGCGCTGAAATGTGCCGCCGGTGCTCAAAAAAACATCCCGATATCGACGGAGATAATGGGCCGGGTCGCTCTCGCGGCGGTTTTGGCACCAAAATCCATCTGGCAACAGACGGAAGTGGCCTCCCGTTAAATATCGTGCTAAGCCCCGGACAAGCTCATGAAAGCCAGTTCGCGCAACGACTTCTGGACGGGATTGGCGTTCAGCGTCAGAACGGCAGCATGAAACGCCGTGGACATGCGGTACTGGCTGATAAAGCGTATTCAGGGCGCGCATTGCGCAACGAGCTGAAAAATAACGGTATAAAGGCAGTAATCCCCCGAAAGTCAAATGAGAAAATGGCATCGGATGGACGTGCACAGCTTGATCGTGATGCGTACTGCAACCGTAATGTCGTTGAACGGTGCTTTGGGCGGCTGAAAGAATATCGCCGCATCGCCACGCGTTACGACAAAACGGCGAGAAATTACCTGGCGATGGTGAAACTGGGCTGCATCCGACTCTTTTATCAACGCTTACGTAATTAAGGGACACAGCCTAGTCTCCAGGATTCCCGGGGCGGTTCAATCAAAGCGCAGAACTTCTGCGTCTTCTTCGTCAAAAAAATCATCTTCGTGAAGCTTCACGACATAGCGGGGAAGTTTGCTTCTTTGAGAGGCGGGTTTACGTTTACGGGATTTAGCTGAACGGGCCATATAACCACCTGAAAGACAATGACATTGCCTGTTTTTATAACGGTAATTGCAGACCATGACAAACCGCAGCCGTCAGGCTGCCTACTCGAGTCACAAGGCTCTTTGTGTCCGATATGCCGGCAGCGCATTACCCATGAAACTGGCTGGAACGTACACCATAAGGTGAAGAAAGTTATGGGGGCGGTGAAGAATTATCTAACCTTGTCTTGTTACATCCAAATTGCCATCGACAGTTACACAGTTGTGAAGCCGGCTCTCTCAAAAAGGGCTTATAAAGGCTTGAGCGGTGTACCGGGAAACCGGTATGCACCGTTCTTAGGGGAGGGCAGTCCAGCAATGAACTGTCCTTACCCGACAAACATCCAAAACGAACGGAACGTGCTGGAATCCGCATATAACCCGTTGTAAAGTGAGGAAATGGACACCTCACTTGCTCATGAGAACGCCCGCCTGCGGGCACTGTTGCAGACGCAACAGGACACTATCCACCAGATGGCTGAATACAACCGCCTGCTCTCACAGCGGATGGCGGCTTATGCTTCCGAAATCAACCGACTGAAGGCGCTGGTTGCGAAACTGCAGCGTATGCAGTTCGGTAAAAGCTCAGAAAAACTTCGCGCAAAAACCGAACGGCAGATTCCATTTTCACGGGCGATCTACGCCACACAGGCTCTGGGTTGCAGTGACTGCTCCATTAAGGCGATTTTGAACTCATAAGGGAAGTAACAAAAAAACTGCAAAAGTACAATAATTATATATGGCCAAACTAACCTCTATTAAAAAACATCAGTTTTTCACACTTAGTTGAGCTTCATGAAAAAATCATCGAGGATTTCATTGCAGAATACACATTCCACTAACTGGAAGCACTCCATAAGAGGAATCAGAGAAAGTATCGTTTTTTTATAGTAAAATTCATTGCTGTTCAATAAAATTGATATAGTTATTAAATTATGAAAATAATTTCACAAAAAAGATTAACTTGAGTTCTTAAGCATCGGATTTTAGATATTTTGAAATATCTGGCATCACATAACATCAAAAGTATATAATACTCTTATCTAATTACATGCAGTATATTGTATATATACTCAAAAATTGTAATTCATACCCTGCTATATCTTGTAGGGAAAGATATTAATTAAAACTGTTTTCATATAAGGTTCATTTTATGAATATATCAGAAACACTGAACTCAGCAAATACCCAATGCAATATAGATTCTATGGATAACAGATTACATACATTGTTTCCAAAAGTGACATCAGTGCGAAACGCTGCACAACAAACTATGCCAGATGAAAAAAATTTAAAAGATAGTGCAAATATTATTAAAAGTTTCTTTAGGAAAACTATAGCAGCACAGAGTTATAGTAGAATGTTCTCTCAAGGCTCTAACTTTAAATCTTTAAATATAGCAATTGATGCACCATCAGACGCTAAAGCCTCATTTAAGGCTATTGAGCACCTTGACAGATTATCGAAGCATTATATATCTGAAATAAGGGAAAAACTTCATCCTCTTTCTGCAGAGGAACTCAATTTGCTTTCGCTAATTATTAATTCTGATTTAATCTTCAGACATCAAAGTAATTCTGATTTGTCTGATAAAATTTTAAACATTAAGTCATTCAATAAAATTCAGTCTGAAGGAATATGCACAAAACGAAACACATACGCTGATGATATAAAAAAAATAGCTAATCATGACTTTGTGTTTTTTGGCGTTGAAATCTCTAACCATCAGAAAAAACACCCCCTGAATACAAAACATCACACTGTTGATTTTGGTGCAAATGCGTATATCATTGATCATGACTCTCCATATGGATATATGACATTAACCGATCACTTTGATAATGCTATTCCACCTGTTTTTTACCATGAGCACCAATCATTTTTAGATAAATTTTCAGAGGTTAATAAAGAAGTTAGTCGATACGTACATGGAAGTAAAGGAATTATAGATGTACCAATATTCAATACTAAAGATATGAAGTTAGGGCTCGGATTATACCTGATTGACTTTATTAGAAAAAGTGAAGACCAAAGCTTCAAGGAGTTTTGCTATGGAAAAAATCTTGCCCCTGTGGATCTGGATAGAATCATAAACTTTGTTTTTCAGCCAGAGTACCATATACCTAGGATGGTAAGTACAGAAAACTTCAAAAAAGTTAAGATTAGAGAAATATCCTTAGAGGAGGCTGTTACAGCATCTAATTACGAAGAAATTAACAAGCAGGTCACTAACAAAAAAATTGCTCTCCAGGCTCTTTTTCTTTCGATTACTAATCAAAAAGAGGATGTCGCCTTATATATATTATCTAATTTTGAGATAACTAGACAAGATGTTATTTCCATAAAGCATGAGTTGTATGATATTGAGTATCTACTTAGCGCTCATAATTCAAGCTGTAAAGTACTTGAGTATTTTATCAATAAGGGATTGGTTGATGTAAACACAAAGTTCAAAAAAACTAATAGTGGGGATTGTATGTTGGATAACGCAATAAAATATGAGAATGCAGAAATGATAAAACTATTATTGAAATATGGTGCAACATCTGACAATAAATATATTTAATCAAAATTGAATATCGTTTAGCAAAAGGCAGTATTTGCACAAAATATCGATATATTGTTTATTGTCAGTATGGCTCAATGTGATAATAGTTGGAAAGTTTGATGGGTTTCGCCCCGTTGTAGCGGTAGTCGAACTGGAAGGTCTTCAGGCACTGCTTACAGCGATAGAGCAGCCCCCCTGAACTGGAATGGCCGTTCCGGATACCCCCCTGAGTTTCAGAGTAACGGTGACAAACCACATCAATCTTTGCCATCAATCATCCAAAGGGCAAAGAGTACAACAACACTAAGTCTGCGTCACAACCCATCAATGAAAGGAATATATACATATGCCATCAGTAAATTTAATCCCATCAAGGAAAATATGTTTGCAAAATATGATAAATAAAGACAACGTCTCTGTTGAGACAATCCAGTCTCTATTGCACTCAAAACAATTGCCATATTTTTCTGACAAGAGGAGTTTTTTATTAAATCTAAATTGCCAAGTTACCGATCACTCTGGAAGACTTATTGTCTGTCGACATTTAGCTTCCTACTGGATAGCACAGTTTAACAAAAGTAGTGGTCACGTGGATTATCATCACTTTGCTTTTCCGGATGAAATTAAAAATTATGTTTCAGTGAGTGAAGAAGAAAAGGCTATTAATGTGCCTGCTATTATTTATTTTGTTGAAAACGGTTCATGGGGAGATATTATTTTTTATATTTTCAATGAAATGATTTTTCATTCCGAAAAAAGCAGAGCACTAGAAATAAGTACATCAAATCACAATATGGCATTAGGCTTGAAGATTAAAGAAACTAAAAATGGGGGGGATTTTGTCATTCAGCTTTATGATCCCAACCATACAGCAACTCATTTACGAGCAGAGTTTAACAAATTTAACTTAGCTAAAATAAAAAAACTGACTGTAGATAATTTTCTTGATGAAAAACATCAGAAATGTTATGGTCTTATATCCGACGGTATGTCTATATTTGTGGACAGACATACTCCAACAAGCATGTCCTCCATAATCAGATGGCCTGATAATTTACTTCACCCCAAAGTTATTTATCACGCGATGCGTATGGGATTGACTGAGCTAATCCAAAAAGTAACAAGAGTCGTACAACTATCTGACCTTTCAGACAATACGTTAGAATTACTTTTGGCAGCCAAAAATGACGATGGTTTGTCAGGATTGCTTTTAGCTTTACAAAATGGGCATTCAGATACAATCTTAGCATACGGAGAACTCTTGGAAACTTCTGGACTTAACCTTGATAAAACGGTAGAACTACTAACTGCGGAAGGAATGGGAGGACGAATATCGGGTTTATCCCAAGCACTTCAAAATGGGCATGCAGAAACTATCAAAACATACGGAAGGCTTCTCAAGAAGAGAGCAATAAATATCGAATACAATAAGCTGAAAAATTTGCTGACCGCTTATTATTATGATGAAGTACACAGACAGATACCCGGACTAATGTTTGCTCTTCAAAATGGACATGCAGATGCTATACGCGCATACGGTGAGCTCATTCTTAGCCCCCCTCTCCTCAACTCAGAGGATATTGTAAATTTGCTGGCCTCAAGGAGATATGACAATGTTCCCGGACTTCTGTTAGCATTGAATAATGGACAGGCTGATGCAATCTTAGCTTATGGTGATATCTTGAATGAGGCAAAACTTAACTTGGATAAAAAAGCAGAGCTGTTAGAAGCGAAAGATTCTAATGGTTTATCTGGATTGTTTGTAGCCTTGCATAATGGATGTGTAGAAACAATTATTGCTTATGGGAAAATACTTCACACTGCAGACCTTACTCCACATCAGGCATCAAAATTACTGGCAGCAGAAGGCCCAAATGGGGTATCTGGATTAATTATAGCTTTTCAAAATAGGAATTTTGAGGCAATAAAAACTTATATGGGAATAATAAAAAATGAAAATATTACACCTGAAGAAATAGCAGAACACTTGGACAAAAAAAATGGAAGTGATTTTCTAGAAATTATGAAGAATATAAAAAGCTGAATATTATCTCGTGGTGATACACTGAATTTGAGGTAACCGGCTCATTTAAACCGTCTGGTCTGTTACCTCCGGTTCCACAAAAATAATGTCCATCATTTTGAAGTGGACACTATCGTATGGAATACCGGACCTGGATCACTGAAGCTTTACGCCTTCATTTCGAAGAACATTTACCACGGGTTGTGGCCGGACGTCGCCTGGGCGTACCAAAATCAACTGTCTGTGGTATGTTCGTGTGAACCGCCCCCGGTATCCCGCTCATGCTGGCGAACCCAGACACGCAGTGAACCGCCCCGGGTTTCCTGGAGAGTGTTTTATCTGTGAACCACGGCAGCCTGGCGGCTGCAAATCGGGGTGTGGCAGAATATGAGCTTTCAGAGTAACCATCCAGAATGAGTTCCCATGTCACACAACCTGGAGCACCAGAAAGTCCACACCAGAATGGTGAAAGAGGTTCTGAAAGCCGTCGCCAGAGCCAATAATCACCCTTATAAGTCCGTATTTGCAGACTTTATCACCGGTCATCCCTCCTGCACGGTCTGTTTCTGGGAAACCTTCCACAAAATGTACCCGGATTCACCGTACGAATACGTCACGTTCTGCCATACCTGCCGTCGTTTTGATTTATACGAAACAGAAGCGGAGATGAAGGCGGATGACCCGAAGTGGTGGTGATTTTCAGCCCCGACCGCTGAAACGCCTGTTCACAACCAACCAGTGCTGGACATCCTTCCTGGATGCGGGCGGTCTGCGCGATATCGAGGTTGAGGCTGTCACAAAAATGCTGGCCTGCGGCACGCGGATACTGGGCGTGAAGGAATACATCTGCGATAAACCTGAGTGCCCCCACGTCAGATACGTCACTAACTCATGCGGCAGCCGTGCCTGCCCGTCCTGCGGAAAAAAGGCCACAGACCTGTGGATAGCGACACAGCTGAATCGTCTTCCTGACTGCGACTGGGTACACCTGGTCTTCACCCTGCCGGACACGCAGTGGCCGGTGTTCGAAAGCAACCGGTGGCTGCTGAATGACGTGTGCCGTCTGGCGGTGGAGAATCTGCTGTATGCCGCCCGGAAACGGGGGCAGGAACCCGGTATCTTCTGCGCCATCCACACGTATGGCCGTCGTCTCAACTGGCATCCGCATGTACATGTGTCTGTAACCTGTGGAGGTCTGAATAAGCATGGTCAGTGGAAAAAGCTGAGCTTCCTGAAAGACGCGATGCGTTCGCGGTGGATGTGGAATATGCGGCAACGGCTTCTGAAAGCGTGGTCAGAGGGGCTGGCGATGCCGGAGTCGTTGTCACATATCACGACGGAATCACAGAGGAGAAGCCTGGTGCTGAAAGCCGGAGGAAAATACTGGCATGTGTACATGTCGAAAAAAACGGCCGGCGGGAGGAATACGGCGCGCTACCTGGGTCGTTATCTGAAGAAGCCGCCGATAGCGGCCTCCCGGCTGGCACATTACAACGGAGGGGCGAGCCTGAGCTTCCGTTACCTGGACCACAAAACGGGAGAAACGGCGACGGAAACGCTGACACAGCCTGATGAATCCCCTAATGATTTTTATCAAAATCATTAAGTTAAGGTAGATACACATCTTGTCATATGATCAAATGGTTTCGCCAAAAATCAATAATCAGACAACAAAATGTGCGAACTCGATATTTTACACGACTCTCTTTACCAATTCTGCCCCGAATTACACTTAAAACGACTCAACAGCTTAACGTTGGCTTGCCACGCCTTACTTGACTGTAAAACTCTCACTCTTACCGAACTTGGCCGTAACCTGCCAACCAAAGCGAGAACAAAACATAACATCAAACGAATCGACCGATTGTTAGGTAATCGTCACCTCCACAAAGAGCGACTCGCTGTATACCGTTGGCATGCTAGCTTTATCTGTTCGGGCAATACGATGCCCATTGTACTTGTTGACTGGTCTGATATCCGTGAGCAAAAACGGCTTATGGTATTGCGAGCTTCAGTCGCACTACACGGTCGTTCTGTTACTCTTTATGAGAAAGCGTTCCCGCTTTCAGAGCAATGTTCAAAGAAAGCTCATGACCAATTTCTAGCCGACCTTGCGAGCATTCTACCGAGTAACACCACACCGCTCATTGTCAGTGATGCTGGCTTTAAAGTGCCATGGTATAAATCCGTTGAGAAGCTGGGTTGGTACTGGTTAAGTCGAGTAAGAGGAAAAGTACAATATGCAGACCTAGGAGCGGAAAACTGGAAACCTATCAGCAACTTACATGATATGTCATCTAGTCACTCAAAGACTTTAGGCTATAAGAGGCTGACTAAAAGCAATCCAATCTCATGCCAAATTCTATTGTATAAATCTCGCTCTAAAGGCCGAAAAAATCAGCGCTCGACACGGACTCATTGTCACCACCCGTCACCTAAAATCTACTCAGCGTCGGCAAAGGAGCCATGGATTCTAGCAACTAACTTACCTGTTGAAATTCGAACACCCAAACAACTTGTTAATATCTATTCGAAGCGAATGCAGATTGAAGAAACCTTCCGAGACTTGAAAAGTCCTGCCTACGGACTAGGCCTACGCCATAGCCGAACGAGCAGCTCAGAGCGTTTTGATATCATGCTGCTAATCGCCCTGATGCTTCAACTAACATGTTGGCTTGCGGGCGTTCATGCTCAGAAACAAGGTTGGGACAAGCACTTCCAGGCTAACACAGTCAGAAATCGAAACGTACTCTCAACAGTTCGCTTAGGCATGGAAGTTTTGCGGCATTCTGGCTACACAATAACAAGGGAAGACTCACTCGTGGCTGCAACCCTGCTTACTCAAAATCTATTCACACATGGTTACGTTTTGGGGAAATTATGAGGGGATCTCTCAGGACACAGCGTGAGCTGGTCGCGAGGCTGAAACAGCACATCCCGGAGAAGTTTTTTAAGATGGTGAGGTACTTCGGGTTCCTTGCCAACCGGGTGTGTGGAGAGAAGCTGCCGCAGGTGTACCGTGCTCTGGGGATGGATAAACCGGAACCAGTGGCGAAAGTGTGCTATGCACAAATGGTGAAACAGTTCCTGAGTCGTGACCCGTTCGAATGCGTGCTGTGTGGCGGCCGGATGGTATACCGCCGGGCCATCGCGGGACTGAATGTGGAGGGGCTGAAGAAAAACGCGCGGGATATCAGTCTGCTGAGGTATATGCCGGCCTGACACAGGCTAAGTGTGCCCGGGAATCGGTGCAAGTATAAAAAACAGCCTGTTGCGGTATAAGAATCGACCATGCAGAGAGAGAAAACACCGGAGTGGAGGGAAAAGCAGAAAAGCTCACGTGGCATAAGGCGTGGACAGCGGTATCGTCTGGTTTTTCAATTTCCTATACGTGAACCTGGGTGCCGGCCCCGGACGGGACCGACGGTTTCTGGGATGTCGGGTGTCTGCCCCTGAAATACCTCACACTTCCGTCCCCGCCCGGCAGCTTACTTCCGTGCTGTCGGGTAGCAGCGATTCATTACTGACAGATGTCAACGACGGATGAAAAGTGATCCACTTATATCTCCACCAACGGCCCAATATTGATCCACCGTTTTACTCAGGATTAGCTTCTGCTATAACCCCGGCCTTTCGTTTCTGTCTGAGTCGATAGCTTTCTCCTTTGATTTGAACGACATGTGAGTGGTGTAAGATACGGCCCAGCATCGCTGAGGTCAGTGCTGCATCACCGGCGAACGTTTGATCCCACTGCCCGAACGGTAGATTGGATGTCAGGATCATTGCGCTCTTTTCGTAACGTTTAGCGATGACCTGGAAGAACAGTTTTGCTTCTTCCTGACTGAACGGCAGATAGCCTATTTCATCAATGATGAGCAGGCGGGGGGCCATTACTCCACGCTGAAGCGTCGTTTTATAACGGCCCTGACGTTGTGCCGTAGATAACTGAAGTAACAGATCTGCTGCTGTTGTGAAGCGAACTTTGATACCTACACGGACTGCTTCATAGCCCATCGCTATTGCCAGATGGGTTTTCCCCACACCTGATGGCCCCAGTAATACGATATTTTCATTACGTTCTATGAAGCTGAGTGAGCGTAACGACTGGAGTTGCTTCTGCGGTGCTCCGGTGGCGAATGTGAAGTCATACTCTTCGAACGTTTTCACCGCCGGGAAGGCTGCCATTCGGGTATACATCGCCTGTTTACGTTGATGACGTGCCAGTTTTTCTTCATGAAGCAGATGCTCCAGGAAGTCCATATAACTCCATTCCTGGTCTACTGCCTGTTGTGACAGCGCAGGCGCTGCGCTTAATTACCCCCTAGATCTGATTTCAGGCGTTGGGTGTGGATCACTATTGCACCGTTCGTGACATGTGCGGGAGCCTGGTGTATTGAGTCCTTTTCTTGCGGCGGTAACCCATTGTCCTAAAGTGCCTTCAGGAACAGATAATCGGGTGAACCGCCCCGGGAATCCTGGAGACTAAACTTCCTGAGAAAGAGGTAAACAGGATGACTAAAAATACTCGTTTTTCTCCCGAAGTCCGTCAACGGGCAGTCCGTATGGTTCTGGAAAGTCAGGGCGAATATGACTCACAATGGGCGACAATTTGTTCCATTGCTCCAAAGATTGGCTGTACGCCGGAGACTCTGCGTGTCTGGGGTCGCCAGCATGAGCGGGATACCGGGGGCGGTGATGGAGGGCTCACCACCGCTGAACGTCAGCGTCTGAAAGAGCCGGAGCGTGAAAATCGTGAACTGCGCCGCAGTAACGATATCCTTCGCCAGGCTTCCGCTTATTTTGCGAAGGCGGAGTTCGACCGCCTCTGGAAAAAATGATGCCACTGCTGGATAAGCTGCGTGAGCAGTACGGGGTCGGACCGCTATGCAGCGAACTGCATATTGCCCCGTCAACGTATTACCACTGTCAGCAACAGCGACATCATCCGGATAAACGCAGTGCCCGTGCGCAGCGCGATGACTGGCTGAAGAAAGAGATACAGCGCGTATACGATGAAAATCACAAGGTATACGGTGTAAAGTCTGGCGTCAGTTGTTACGGGAAGGTATCAGAGTGGCCAGATGCACTGTGGCACGTCTCATGGCGGTTATGGGACTTGCCGGTGTTCTCCGGGGTAAAAAGGTCCGTACGACCATCAGCCGGAAAGCCGTTGCCGCAGGCGACCGCGTAAACCGTCAGTTCGTGGCAGAACGACCTGACCAGCTGTGGGTGGCTGATTTTACTTACGTCAGCACATGGCAGGGCTTCGTCTATGTGGCGTTCATCATTGATGTGTTTGCCGGATACATCGTGGGGTGGCGGGTCTCATCGTCCATGGAAACGACATTCGTGCTGGATGCACTGGAGCAGGCGTTATGGGCCCGTCGACCGTCCGGCACGGTCCATCACAGTGATAAAGGTTCTCAGTATGTATCGCTGGCCTACACACAGCGGCTTAAGGAAGCCGGATTACTGGCATCAACAGGAAGTACAGGCGACTCGTATGACAACGCGATGGCGGAGAGCATCAATGGTCTTTACAAAGCGGAGGTAATACACCGTAAGAGCTGGAAAAACCGTGCAGAAGTGGAACTGGCCACACTCACGTGGGTGGACTGGTATAACAATCGACGATTGCTGGAAAGGCTGGGCCATACTCCTCCGGCAGAAGCAGAAAAGCTTATTATGCTTCCATCGGAAACGATGATCTGGCAGCCTGAGTTCACAGATAAAACACTCTCCAGGAAACCCGGGGCGGTTCAAAGCGCCAGCCCCGTCCCGCCCGATAGAGCGCGGCATAGCGGGCCCCGGATTACTTGCGTGCGACGGCAGAAGAAGCCCTGAAGCGAATCAGTGAACTGTACGCCATCGAGGATGAAATACGGGGATTACCAGAGTCAGAGTGTCTTGCAGTCAGGCAGCAGCGAAGCAAAGCGTTACTGACGTCGCTGCATGAATGGATGGTGGAGAAGAATGGCACGCTGTCGAAAAAATCCAGACTGGGCGAAGCATTCAGCTATGTACTGAATCAGTGGGACGCCCTCTGTTATTACAGTGATGACGGTCTGGCGGAGGCGGACAATAACACAGCGGAAAGAGCGCTTCGTGCAGTCTGTCTCGGAAAGAAAAATTACGTGTTCTTCGGTAGCGATCACGGCGGCGAGCGTGGTGCACTGCTGTACGGGCTGATCGGCACCTGCCGTCTGAACGGTATCGATCCGGAAGCGTATCTGCGCCATATTCTGAGCGTACTGCCGGAATGGCCTTCCAACCGAGTTGACGACCTCCTGCCATGGAAGGTGGTGCTACCATCAGGATAATCGTCAATACGGTGTTCGGTGAACGTTTACTTGGAGCATCATGCTTCATGAAGAAAAACTGGCACGTCATCAACGTAAACAGGCGATGTATACCCGAATGGCAGCCTTCCCGGCGGTGAAAATGTTCGAAGAGTATGACTTCACGTTCGCCACCGGAGCACCGCAGAAGCAGCTCCAGTCGTTACGCTCACTCAGCTCTGAGAGATCCCCTCATAATTTCCCCAAAACGTAACCATGTGTGAATAGATTTTGAGTAAGCAGGGTTGCAGCCACGAGTGAGTCTTCCCTTGTTATTGTGTAGCCAGAATGCCGCAAAACTTCCATGCCTAAGCGAACTGTTGAGAGTACGTTTCGATTTCTGACTGTGTTAGCCTGGAAGTGCTTGTCCCAACCTTGTTTCTGAGCATGAACGCCCGCAAGCCAACATGTTAGTTGAAGCATCAGGGCGATTAGCAGCATGATATCAAAACGCTCTGAGCTGCTCGTTCGGCTATGGCGTAGGCCTAGTCCGTAGGCAGGACTTTTCAAGTCTCGGAAGGTTTCTTCAATCTGCATTCGCTTCGAATAGATATTAACAAGTTGTTTGGGTGTTCGAATTTCAACAGGTAAGTTAGTTGCTAGAATCCATGGCTCCTTTGCCGACGCTGAGTAGATTTTAGGTGACGGGTGGTGACAATGAGTCCGTGTCGAGCGCTGATTTTTTCGGCCTTTAGAGCGAGATTTATACAATAGAATTTGGCATGAGATTGGATTGCTTTTAGTCAGCCTCTTATAGCCTAAAGTCTTTGAGTGACTAGATGACATATCATGTAAGCTGCTGATAGGTTTCCAGTTTTCCGCTCCTAGGTCTGCATATTGTACTTTTCCTCTTACTCGACTTAACCAGTACCAACCCAGCTTCTCAACGGATTTATACCATGGCACTTTAAAGCCAGCATCACTGACAATGAGCGGTGTGGTGTTACTCGGTAGAATGCTCGCAAGGTCGGCTAGAAATTGGTCATGAGCTTTCTTTGAACATTGCTCTGAAAGCGGGAACGCTTTCTCATAAAGAGTAACAGAACGACCGTGTAGTGCGACTGAAGCTCGCAATACCATAAGCCGTTTTTGCTCACGGATATCAGACCAGTCAACAAGTACAATGGGCATCGTATTGCCCGAACAGATAAAGCTAGCATGCCAACGGTATACAGCGAGTCGCTCTTTGTGGAGGTGACGATTACCTAACAATCGGTCGATTCGTTTGATGTTATGTTTTGTTCTCGCTTTGGTTGGCAGGTTACGGCCAAGTTCGGTAAGAGTGAGAGTTTTACAGTCAAGTAAGGCGTGGCAAGCCAACGTTAAGCTGTTGAGTCGTTTTAAGTGTAATTCGGGGCAGAATTGGTAAAGAGAGTCGTGTAAAATATCGAGTTCGCACATTTTGTTGTCTGATTATTGATTTTTGGCGAAACCATTTGATCATATGACAAGATGTGTATCTACCTTAACTTAATGATTTTGATAAAAATCATTAGGGGATTCATCAGCACTCAGCTTCATAGAGCGCAATGAAAACATAGTCTTACTGGGGACATCTGACATCACAAATCCCCGGGTGGGGATTTGTGTATAAGAGACAGCCCATGGAGGAAGGAGATATATCGCAGCTCTGACGACTCACTCCTTATTTACCCGGGAAATACTTCTCCAGCAATGCATACAGGATGGCAGCGGTTTCAGCATCCATTATGCCGTCATAATTTTTCTGCCGGAAATGAAGCTGAAAAGCGCGGACAAGCGCCTTATATCCGTCATCCGTCTCCACACCAGAAATACTGTATCCATAGGTCTTCAGCCGTGACACGATATCAACCTTATCCGGAATGCCCTGCGATTCAAAAAATAAATATTTAGTCAGTAATTTTATGTTTTTCCTGAGAAAATTACTCTTTTTCGAACTCCAGTGAGCGTTCACGACTCATCAGTGTGAAAATGATGGCAAAAACAGCAGACAGTATCAGTACGATAAATGTGGCCCCCCATCCCAGATAATCGACAACAAGTCCCATTCCCAGTGTCGCAACAATTGAGCCGAAGATATAGGAAAATGTGCCTGACAGCCCTGATGCGGCTCCGGCAGCTTCTTTAGGAACAAGCTCCATTGAATAAAGACCAATAAACATCACCGGACCATACACTGCCAGCCCCAACAGAATAAGGATTGTATAGTTTAGCCAGAGATATTCATTGCCTGATGGCACGTACCAGTACGCGATTAATAAAATAATGGTAAGTGCCAGAAATAAAGTATTTGTTAATGGTTTTGAGTTTCTGAACAGTCTGACAGACAGGTATCCGGCAAGAAGCATACCAGCCACACCACCGATTTCAAAAACAGAACCCCCCCCCATTGATGCCAGTTTTCCCATATCCTTACCACCGACATCCAGACTGTCACTTAAAAACTTAGGAGCCCAGGAAACAATACCGTATCTCAGAATATAAACAAACGAACCATAGATACAGCAGTAAATGAGTTTATTATTTCGGATGATATGTTTTCTGATGATATCAGGAATGGAGAGTCTCGGACCTTGTTCACGGCCTTTAGCCGGGTGTGAAACGACGTTACCTTTCCATTCTTCAATGGGAGGAAGCCCCACTGATACAGGTCTGTCCACCTGAATAAAGTAAATCAGCACACTCATTGCCATACACAGTACTCCTGGGAAGATAAATGCGGCCCGGGCATGATCCAGAGCACTGTCGCCGAAAAAACCAAAACTGAAACCAATCAGAACGGGGGCCAGAGCTCCCCCGACATTGTGCGATAAATTCCACAGTGTGGCCCAGGTGATCCTTTCCCGATGTTCATACCAGAACACCAGTGTTTTGGCACCAGGAGGATATCCCATACCTTGGATCCAGCCGTTAAGTAAATACATTGTTGAAAATAACGTAACGGATGTGATGATCCCGGGAATATATCCTATCAGAAAATTTACCAGTCCGGACAGGAATAAACCAAGAGACAAAAATACTTTTGAATTACTTCTGTCAGAAATAAGTCCGGAAACAAACTTTGATATACCATAGGATAAAAAACCGGCACAGGAGATAATGCCGATCTCGGTTGCAGACATGTGCAGCACACCGGATAACACACTGGTGGTGTTTCGGACAAAATAATACCCCATATATCCGAGGAAAATGCTGATAAAGACCCTGTATCGCAGGACGGGATATAATCGTTCAATCTCTTCAGAGGGTAATCTTTCAATTTCCTTAGGTTCTGTGAATAATGACATATTTAATCCTTCTGTAATACTGATAACCAATTGTCGCAAACCTGTTTACTTATCATTATATAATCACTCAAAGTATTGCATTATCACACTCATTAGTTGTCTTTTTTTAACCAAAAACAATTGTCAATCATGAAAAATGTAAAGATGATCATAGAAATGTTTTTAACATTATTTGCAGCTATAGTAGTTACTACTATTTATTCTTGTATCGAGAATACCAAAATTACTTGCATGTTTAAGATATTTTTATTTAGTTGTTTACGCGTAAATCGCCCGGAATCCAGAGGATCATTAAGTATCACATAAACAGGTTCCATACCAGCCCTGTCCGCATCAGGACGCCAGTAAATAAAATCTTGTAGTCCACCGGCATCAGAGACAGGAGTAATCGTCGTTACCGGCATTTCGACTGGTTTTATTTCCGTACCTGTATGTACTGGTGTGAGCGGACAAAACCACTGTACGTCTCTCATACACGCTCGTAAGCGGCCCTCACGGCCCGCTAACGCGGAGATACGCCCCGACTTCGGGTAAAACCCTCGTCGGGACCACTCCGACCGCGCACAAAAGCATTTTCATCGCCGATAGCGGGTATGGCTTGGCAGGGCCGGGATGGGTATAGGTAATTTGGCTATCGTAAAAAAGGTGGTTAAAAATTACAACCTGCAATGTAAATTGGCTAGTTAATTTTTGGCTATTTAAATTGACTTCTTAACGGCGTTTACTGTTCCATTGCTCCCCAACCCCCCTAATCAGGTCTGGGTCGCAGATATAACGTATGTTGCCACCCGGGAAGGATGGCTGTATCTCGCTGGCGTCAAAGATGTTTATACGTGCGAAATTGTCGGTTACGCCATGGGAGAGCGCATGACGAAAGAGTTGACGGGTAAAGCCCTGTTTATGGCGCTCAGGAGCCAGCGCCCACCTGCCGGGCTAATCCACCACACCGATCGAGGTTCACTGAACCGCCCCGGGTTTCCTGGAGAGTGTTTTATCTGTGAACTCAGGCTGCCAGATCATCGTTTCCGATGGAAGCATAATAAGCTTTTCTGCTTCTGCCGGAGGAGTATGGCCCAGCCTTTCCAGCAATCGTCGATTGTTATACCAGTCCACCCACGTGAGTGTGGCCAGTTCCACTTCTGCACGGTTTTTCCAGCTCTTACGGTGTATTACCTCCGCTTTGTAAAGACCATTGATGCTCTCCGCCATCGCGTTGTCATACGAGTCGCCTGTACTTCCTGTTGATGCCAGTAATCCGGCTTCCTTAAGCCGCTGTGTGTAGGCCAGCGATACATACTGAGAACCTTTATCACTGTGATGGACCGTGCCGGACGGTCGACGGGCCCATAACGCCTGCTCCAGTGCATCCAGCACGAATGTCGTTTCCATGGACGATGAGACCCGCCACCCCACGATGTATCCGGCAAACACATCAATGATGAACGCCACATAGACGAAGCCCCGCCATGTGCTGACGTAAGTAAAATCAGCCACCCACAGCTGGTCAGGTCGTTCTGCCACGAACTGACGGTTTACGCGGTCGCCTGCGGCAACGGCTTTCCGGCTGATGGTCGTACGGACCTTTTTACCCCGGAGAACACCGGCAAGTCCCATAACCGCCATGAGACGTGCCACAGTGCATCTGGCCACTCTGATACCTTCCCGTAACAACTGACGCCAGACTTTACACCGTATACCTTGTGATTTTCATCGTATACGCGCTGTATCTCTTTCTTCAGCCAGTCATCGCGCTGCGCACGGGCACTGCGTTTATCCGGATGATGTCGCTGTTGCTGACAGTGGTAATACGTTGACGGGGCAATATGCAGTTCGCTGCATACCGGTCCGACCCCGTACTGCTCACGCAGCTTATCCAGCAGTGGCATTATTTTTTCCAGAGGCGGTCGAACTCCGCCTTTGCAAAATAAGCGGAAGCCAGGCGAAGGATATTGTTACTGCGGCGCAGTTCACGATTTTCACGTTCCGGCTCTTTCAGACGCTGACGTTCAGCGGTGATGAGCCCTCCATCACCGCCCCCGGTATCCCGCTCATGCTGGCGACCCCAGACACGCAGAGTCTCCGGCGTACAGCCAATCTTTGGAGCAATGGAACAAATTGTCGCCCATTGTGAGTCATATTCGCCCTGACTTTCCAGAACCATACGGACTGCCCGTTGACGGACTTCGGGGGAAAAACGAGTATTTTTAGTCATCCTGTTTACCTCTTTCTCAGGAAGTTTAGTCTCCAGGATTCCCGGGGCGGTTCAGGCCAGTACCTCGTCAGTCAACTGACGGTAAATCTGCTGTTCAGTCTCACGCATCACCTGTGCACCGGCTTCCCTCTCCGCATCCGCATCACCGCTCAGACCTGATGCTTTCAGCCGGTCAGCCACCCTCTGAGAGTACTCATTCTCCAGCATCTCATACTTCTGCTCTTCTGCCTGCGCCCAGCGGTCAGCTTCCGTACGCTTCAGTACAGCATGCCATGGTCCCCAGAGGGAGAACCAGTCCGTAAATTCATTCTCTTCACGGCTTCTGACCATGGCTTCGGCAGTGCGGAGGTCATTTGCTGTCACTCCCGACACGCCATAGAAACGCATTTCCTTCACGGCAGTAGAGAGCTGAAGTTTCTCTGCGAGCATGGTCTGGAAGGCCAGGTAGACTTCTATCTCATCCACAAAATGGAGAGTTCTGACTTTATCCCGGGCAATGTCCTCCAGAATTTCGAGGCGGAACATTTCCCTGCCCAGGGAGAGCAGAGCGCCGGTATCATTATCGAAAAGGCCTTCTGATGCCTGATGGACCAGGAGGGTTTTCCGGAGATTGTTCCATGTGAGCGCGACACGGTCCTCACAGCTCTCAGTGGCATCAGCAGCAACAGCGAAAGACTGCTGTCGAAGCTCCGCAGAGGCACTGAGTTTTTCCAGCCATGCAGCGACCTGTTCACGGAATCCGGAGGTATTGCGTGCAGAGACGGTATCGGAAAGGCGGTCAAGGAACGCGGAAAAGGTGTTGGCATGCTCTTCATGTTCAAAAGCATGCCATATCTGTGATACATCAGATTGTTTGTTTTCCGGGAACCATGCTGTCACGGCATCAGCCAGGGGGCGATGGAGTGTATTCTGTTGTCCGTCACTCATGGAGAAGTAAATCTGCGGGCCGTGGTAGTCCGGCGAAGAGGTTAATCTTTGCAGGGATTGCAGAACGTGAGTCGACAATGGATTCCCTGAAATGTTAACATTCGTACAAATGGGCAATGTGATTATATTTTCGGGTAATGAAGTTAGTAGGTTGTTGGAAACATCCAGTGCCAATAGTTCTTGCGGTAATCTGGATAATCTGCGTAGTTGATTTTCACCTACCTTCAAATATTTTAAGCTCTGAGGAAATTCTGGTAGTTCCTGTAGTCTGTTGCCGGAAACAAAGAGTTCTTGTAGTCTATGAGGCAATTCAGGCAAGACAGTAAGGCGATTACCTTCAATACGTAATATTGTTAGCGTTGATGGAAGCTCTGGTAACGTCTCCAGACTATTAAAACGTGCCGAGAGTGATTGTAAATATGGTGGTAATGATGGCAGACATGACAAATTTCGATTGAATGAAATATTAAGCTTAATCAGTTGAGATGGAAGTGTCGGGAGTATATTCAAGTTGTTACCATTTACATGAAGTTCTGTCAAAAGCGGAGAATTTTCAGGTAGGGAGATTAACTCATTGTTGGAAATATTAAGTTCACGTATATGCAAAGGGAGTGGTGGTAAAGAACGTAGTTTCAGTAAGCTTAAATTGAGAACAGGCTCCCGGGTATCCAGACATATTTTCAATAATCGAACCGCCTGGATGCGATTTTCTGTTGTTGTTCCTTCCCTAGCCCAGTCATCCCAGATGCGGTGGTAATCTCTGGTACACTGTTCTTCTACCGATAAACGAGATATACATGATAAGCCACAAAGGGAACGAAAAAAAGAATGATTGTTGATCGGTTTCATTTATTAACCCCTCACTATTCATATCTTGGTCTATTAATGCAAATAAAACGAGAAAGTCTTTAAAAAAACAATCCTAGAGCTTTATCGGCGTTTTCATTCCGGCTGGAGGAATATGTTCCTGTCTTTCCAGTAACCGTCGATTGTTATATCAGTCTACCCATGTTAATGTGACCAGTTCTACTTTCATCCAGTTTGGATTGATCTTTATCCCCTATATTTTCAAACAATTTTTATCATTTAACTCATTACTGTCTCGATATTCCCATAGCAAACGATCTGGTTGGTTATCCCCTCAAAAAAGTCAGTTGCACGCCGTAAATCCCTGCCGGTATTGAGCGAGGATTTACGGGTTGTTGTTAAGGTCCGTAATCGGGTCACAGTTTTTCCGGAGTCAATCCGGTCTGCGGTTTATGCTTATGCGACGTGATTATGAATGGTGCAGTCGTGAGCCGTTTTCAGACAATCGCAGGGCCAGTACCTCGTCAGTCAACTGACGGTAAATCTGCTGTTCAGTCTCACGCATCACCTGTGCACCGGCTTCCCTCTCCGCATCCGCATCACCGCTCAGACCTGATGCTTTCAGCCGGTCAGCCACCCTCTGAGAGTACTCATTCTCCAGCATCTCATACTTCTGCTCTTCTGCCTGCGCCCAGCGGTCAGCTTCCGTACGCTTCAGTACAGCATGCCATGGTCCCCAGAGGGAGAACCAGTCCGTAAATTCATTCTCTTCACGGCTTCTGACCATGGCTTCGGCAGTGCGGAGGTCATTTGCTGTCACTCCCGACACGCCATAGAAACGCATTTCCTTCACGGCAGTAGAGAGCTGAAGTTTCTCTGCGAGCATGGTCTGGAAGGCCAGGTAGACTTCTATCTCATCCACAAAATGGAGAGTTCTGACTTTATCCCGGGCAATGTCCTCCAGAATTTCGAGGCGGAACATTTCCCTGCCCAGGGAGAGCAGAGCGCCGGTATCATTATCGAAAAGGCCTTCTGATGCCTGATGGACCAGGAGGGTTTTCCGGAGATTGTTCCATGTGAGCGCGACACGGTCCTCACAGCTCTCAGTGGCATCAGCAGCAACAGCGAAAGACTGCTGTCGAAGCTCCGCAGAGGCACTGAGTTTTTCCAGCCATGCAGCGACCTGTTCACGGAATCCGGAGGTATTGCGTGCAGAGACGGTATCGGAAAGGCGGTCAAGGAACGCGGAAAAGGTGTTGGCATGCTCTTCATGTTCAAAAGCATGCCATATCTGTGATACATCAGATTGTTTGTTTTCCGGGAACCATGCTGTCACGGCATCAGCCAGGGGGCGATGGAGTGTATTCTGTTGTCCGTCACTCATGGAGAAGTAAATCTGTGGGCCGTGGTAGTCCGGCGAAGAGGTTAATCTTTGCAGGGATTGCAGAACGCGAGTCGACAATGGATTCCCTGAAATATTAATCCTGTAACTTGAATCTAATTGTGAAAAACTCTCCGGAAGAGTGGTTATCTGATTAAAATGAAAATAATATTCCTTTTGTCTGATATTGTTTCTATCAGAAAATTGAGGAAAAGTAACCAGATTATTGCGCTGAGCACAGAGAATTTCCAGTTTATCCGGTAAGTCGGGTAATGTTGTCAGCCTGTTATAATAAACATGTAAAAATTTCAATTTTTCGGGAAGAGCCGGTAAGTTATATAGCCTGTTATTTTCAACAAATAATGATGTTAAATGGTTTGGCAAAACAGGAAGGTTTTCCAGTTGATTAGAACGAACACTTAAAGTTGTTAATGACTCAGGAAGTTCTGGTATCACAGAAAGCCTGTTATTATCAGCATTAAGTTCTTTAAGAAATGCAGGCAGCTTTGGCAATGATGTTAATTTATTATTTTCTACAATCAAAGCAGAAATATGCTTTGGTAATTCGGGAAGAGACGTCAAATTTAGGTCTGATAAATTTAATACTGCTTCTTGATTCTGAAAGCACTGGGAGAGTCTGTTAAAAGCAATGCCTCGCTCTTCCCCGGGAGAAGAGTTCTTTTCCCATTCAGTCAGGATTCTCAGATAATGTTCATTACTGGTTGAGTTTGAGTTAATAGAGGGGGAGCAAGAAACTGATGAGTGTGTATTATTTACAGAGAACATAATGCTAGGTCAACCTTATATTTGTGAGAATAAATATTTAAAATTGTATATTTATACAAATTTCACTTACCATTTCCGATATTAAGTTTTAATAGTTTCCATTTTACACATAACAGAAGTTAGTTGTAATTTATTTATGGAGGTTTTCTATGGAATTCTTTTTTTATTGTGGCTGCAGTCAATAATAACACTGAATTCAACATTCCAGTGAGCAAGGAAATGTAAGCCGAGTAAGTATATTTGTTTTACATCATATTTTAGTCAAGCTCATTTATTCCTATTATAGAATGACAAATTAAAATTACTGTAAAAAAACGATACACATTTAATACGAGGGAGGCCGGCAGAAAAACGGCTTGCGGTCAGGCAGGAGAAATGTGTGCCGCGAATGAAGTCCTTGTATGACTGGATAAAGCTCCAGAGGAAAACTTTGTCAAACCATGCTGAAATGGTAAAGGCGTTCAACTATATCCTGAATCACTGGAATGCACTGAATGAGTTTTGCCGGGTAGTACTTCCAATCATTAGAATATGTGCTTTTCAATGAAGGAACCGATGACTTTTTCGTGGATTTCCACGGAACGCGAGAAGCAGATTGTTTTACGTGCCAGCCGCTTGATGCGGGGGCGGAGGGTCAGGTTGTTACGTTCATACGTTGCGTGAAGATTTTGCCGGTCAGGTGTTTCTCCTCCGGCACTTCTCTGGCGTAGCTGCCCCAGTCATCGCTGGTCACCATGCCGATACAGAACGGAGTCAACAGGGCTAACAGTTCCCGACAGGTCTCATCATTCCGTGGCCCGCAAGTGTAAGCCAACACACCGCCAGTTTTAGTGTTGTACGCATACCAGGGCCAGTGTTGTTGCGCCTTGCTGCCAACGAAGCGCCACTGCTCATCAAGTTCACAGATAAGGGCAACATCAGCGTGAGCGACTGGCGCAGATGTTATCCGCCGGGGCGAGAGCTTTTTAATGTCCGTATGACGGTATTGATGCCGATTTTCAGTGTCCTGGCGGTATCACGGCCCCCTGCGCCGTTATGTGCCATTTCAACGATCTGCTCCTTAACGCCGAGTTTTCTGGCTTCATAAGAGTAAGTGAGCTGGAAAACACGTTTACATGAGCGACAACGGAAACGCTCATGCCGGGAACAACTACGGCCATGTCGATAAACTTCATCGGAATTACAGCGCGGACAATGAACAGTAACGGTAGTCATGGAAAACCTCAAATACCAGTAGATTACCAGAAACTTCTATCGATTGAAGACATTACCTTTTGCCGCAATAGGTGGGGTAACATTGGTGAAAACGCATTACGCCGGGTGGCAGTTGGAAAAAAATTATCTTTTTTCGGCTCTGATCGTGGTGGAGAAAATGCGGCAATAATCTAAATAGCTGCGCTTAATACCGCTACACTTTTGCCAGCCCATGTTTGCCTCCGGGGAATGGGCTGACGGTTTCCATAAAATGGCGAACTTTTTTCAACAGTTGCCACATTGAGCGGCACTGATGATTACGCGTTATTGTGTCGTGAAGTGCCTGCCATAGCCGTTCAACATGATTCACCCATGGCGAGTAAACCGGCTGATAAATGCCCCTGAACTTCGGGTTCTCCTTCAGCCAGCTCTGTGTTTCCCGGCTTTTGTGGATAATGTAGTTGTCCACGATCAGCGTGATGGTTTTCGCACGACGGTATGTCGCTTTAAGCCGCTTCAGCAGGCTGATGAACAGCGCCGAACTTTTGCTGTTGCCGCCCACATAGCTGACTTTACCTGTCCCGCTGTGCAGCGCTCCGGCCAGATAATATTTTTCATTCTGTCCCGGCGTGACCACCCGTTTTTGCTGTCCGCGCAGTTGCCAGTCCGCACCGATTTTGGGATGAAGATGGATATCCACTTCATCTTCATAAAAGACCGGATGCTCTGCGCTGCATTCGTCCAGTGCTTTATGGATTGCTGCCATCTTTTCATCTTTATGCGGGTCACGGATACGCAGAGTTGGCGCAGCCCTTCGCCACACAATCCCCACAGACGGCAACCAGCGGCGAACGGTTCCGGCATTTAACTGGCAACCGGTTATCTCATTGATTTTTATTGCCAGCAGTTCTGTACTCCAGCGTGAACGCTGGTAGCCAAAGTCGCCGGGAGAATGTTTTACCAGCTCACGTAACAGTGTGCAGATATGCTCAAACGGCCAGCGACGGGCACGCCCGGCAGGTAATGATTTCAGTCCCTCAACACCCGACTGCGTGAACCAGTTAATCCAGCGTCCAACAGAGGAGCGGGCGCAGCAGAGCGTTCTGGCAACGTCGCTGACACGGTCGCCCCGGTGCAGCATCAGCATGGCAGTCAGTCTGCGGGCATAATTTTTATCGTGTGTTTTATGGATGGCTTTCTGCATCAGGCGTCGTTCGTCACGGGAAATTGGTGCTATGATCGGCATTGCTCAGTCCGGTTGGTGATTTGTTTTGATTTGGCGATTGATCAGATCGCACAATCCGGGCTAAGTTCCCTCAAAGGGATCTACTATTCCGCGCAGCTATTTAGGCTGTGTCCCTTAATTACGTAAGCGTTGATAAAAGAGTCGGATGCAGCCCAGTTTCACCATCGCCAGGTAATTTCTCGCCGTTTTGTCGTAACGCGTGGCGATGCGGCGATATTCTTTCAGCCGCCCAAAGCACCGTTCAACGACATTACGGTTGCAGTACGCATCACGATCAAGCTGTGCACGTCCATCCGATGCCATTTTCTCATTTGACTTTCGGGGGATTACTGCCTTTATACCGTTATTTTTCAGCTCGTTGCGCAATGCGCGCCCTGAATACGCTTTATCAGCCAGTACCGCATGTCCACGGCGTTTCATGCTGCCGTTCTGACGCTGAACGCCAATCCCGTCCAGAAGTCGTTGCGCGAACTGGCTTTCATGAGCTTGTCCGGGGCTTAGCACGATATTTAACGGGAGGCCACTTCCGTCTGTTGCCAGATGGATTTTGGTGCCAAAACCGCCGCGAGAGCGACCCGGCCCATTATCTCCGTCGATATCGGGATGTTTTTTTGAGCACCGGCGGCACATTTCAGCGCCCGGATATTACTGCCATCCAGCGCGGTGGCAGACCAGTCAATAAAGCCGTTTGCATCAAGTAGCGAAAGCAACCTGTTGAAAATAATATTAATCACGCCTGACTTTGACCATCGGTTAAAGCGGTTATAAACAGTTTTCCATGCCCCATATCGTTCGGGTAAATCGCGCCATGGTGCACTGGAACATAACACCCAGAACATGCCATTGATGATTTTACGGTGCTCAGCCCATGGGCGTCCGGCCCGTGGTGTGGCGGGTTCAGGAGGTAACAGAGGCTTGATGATGGTCCATGCCTAATCGGGAAGGTCGTAGCGAGCCATAGTTCACGTATAGGAAATTGAAAAACCAGACGATACCGCTGTCCACGCCTTATGCCACGTGAGCTTTTCTGCTTTTCCCTCCACTCCGGTGTTTTCTCTCTCTGCATGGTCGATTCTTATACCGCAACAGGCTGTTTTTTATACTTGCACCGATTCCCGGGCACACTTAGCCTGTGTCAGGCCGGCATATACCTCAGCAGACTGATATCCCGCGCGTTTTTCTTCAGCCCCTCCACATTCAGTCCCGCGATGGCCCGGCGGTATACCATCCGGCCGCCACACAGCACGCATTCGAACGGGTCACGACTCAGGAACTGTTTCACCATTTGTGCATAGCACACTTTCGCCACTGGTTCCGGTTTATCCATCCCCAGAGCACGGTACACCTGCGGCAGCTTCTCTCCACACACCCGGTTGGCAAGGAACCCGAAGTACCTCACCATCTTAAAAAACTTCTCCGGGATGTGCTGATTCAGCCTCGCGACCAGCTCACGCTGTGTCAGCGTTTCCGTCGCCGTTTCTCCCGTTTTGTGGTCCAGGTAACGGAAGCTCAGGCTCGCCCCTCCGTTGTAATGTGCCAGCCGGGAGGCCGCTATCGGCGGCTTCTTCAGATAACGACCCAGGTAGCGCGCCGTATTCCTCCCGCCGGCCGTTTTTTTCGACATGTACACATGCCAGTATTTTCCTCCGGCTTTCAGCACCAGGCTTCTCCTCTGTGATTCCGTCGTGATATGTGACAACGACTCCGGCATCGCCAGCCCCTCTGACCACGCTTTCAGAAGCCGTTGCCGCATATTCCACATCCACCGCGAACGCATCGCGTCTTTCAGGAAGCTCAGCTTTTTCCACTGACCATGCTTATTCAGACCTCCACAGGTTACAGACACATGTACATGCGGATGCCAGTTGAGACGACGGCCATACGTGTGGATGGCGCAGAAGATACCGGGTTCCTGCCCCCGTTTCCGGGCGGCATACAGCAGATTCTCCACCGCCAGACGGCACACGTCATTCAGCAGCCACCGGTTGCTTTCGAACACCGGCCACTGCGTGTCCGGCAGGGTGAAGACCAGGTGTACCCAGTCGCAGTCAGGAAGACGATTCAGCTGTGTCGCTATCCACAGGTCTGTGGCCTTTTTTCCGCAGGACGGGCAGGCACGGCTGCCGCATGAGTTAGTGACGTATCTGACGTGGGGGCACTCAGGTTTATCGCAGATGTATTCCTTCACGCCCAGTATCCGCGTGCCGCAGGCCAGCATTTTTGTGACAGCCTCAACCTCGATATCGCGCAGACCGCCCGCATCCAGGAAGGATGTCCAGCACTGGTTGGCCGTGAACAGACGTTTCAGCGGGCGGGGAGTAAAAGCGGACAACATGAGGACGGATTAACCCCCGGTATCCTGTAGCCGGGTAAGGGCTGCTGTGTCGCCACGGCGCTCCAGGATGGAGGCCGCGACCATCGCAGGTGGTGGGTCCATGGGTTTGAGCATCTTCATCCAGTCCCATTCACGTTGTGAGAGCTTCTCAGCACCAACAGAGAGCAGAACGGTATCTATACTTTTGCGGGTCAACATAAGAGGATGAGTCCTTAATAAAACAGGTCCTCAGAGCATACATATTCTGCGGAGCGTGCGGCAACACCAGGACGAACAGGGGCAGTTTTCAATTTGCAGCCGTCAGGCTGCCGTGGTTCTCGATATCCAAACTGCCCCTTATCGATACCGAACTGGCATAACTATTTTTAAAGTTGAGCAAGAAGCTTAAGAGAAGAGTATCCCCCCAGCCAAACTGGCTCAAAATGATAAAAAAATAACATCTTGCGTTTTTTTTGGTTGTTTTTCCGCTTACCTTAATAAAAATTATATTACACCAACTAAAAAACAGATGCTTAATAATTGATATTAGTAGAATCTCGGACTGCTCCATCTACATCCTATGTAATTAATCTTTGTCAAAATTAGGTTGATGTTTCTATATGAACAAAATATATTATCTTAAGTATTGCCATATAACCAAAAGCCTGATTGCTGTCTCCGAACTGGCCCGCAGGGTTACCTGCAAAAGCCATCGCAGACTTTCACGTCGGGTTATTCTTACGTCTGTTGCAGCTTTATCACTTTCCTCGGCATGGCCAGCTCTGTCAGCAACGGTCAGTGCAGAGATCCCTTATCAGATATTCCGCGACTTTGCCGAGAATAAAGGTCAGTTTACGCCGGGGACCACGAATATTTCCATTTACGACAAGCAGGGCAATCTGGTCGGTAAACTTGATAAAGCCCCGATGGCTGATTTCAGTAGTGCCACTATTACTACCGGTAGCCTGCCTCCGGGAGACCATACACTTTACTCCCCTCAGTATGTGGTTACCGCCAAACATGTCAGCGGTTCTGACACGATGAGCTTCGGATACGCCAAAAACACCTATACTGCGGTTGGTACAAATAATAATAGCGGTCTTGATATTAAAACCCGCCGCCTGAGTAAACTGGTGACAGAGGTGGCGCCGGCAGAAGTGTCTGACATCGGGGCTGTGAGCGGTGCCTATCAGGCCGGCGGACGCTTTACTGAATTCTATCGCCTTGGGGGGGGGATGCAGTACGTCAAAGACAAAAATGGTAATCGCACCCAAGTGTATACCAATGGCGGATTTCTTGTTGGGGGAACCGTCAGCGCGCTGAACTCCTATAACAACGGACAGATGATTACAGCTCAGACCGGTGACATTTTTAATCCCGCGAATGGACCTCTGGCTAATTATCTGAATATGGGGGACAGCGGCTCCCCCCTGTTTGCTTATGATTCCCTGCAAAAAAAATGGGTACTGATTGGCGTGCTTTCCTCAGGAACTAACTATGGAAATAACTGGGTCGTCACCACTCAGGATTTCCTTGGTCAGCAACCGCAAAATGATTTTGACAAAACTATAGCCTACACCTCTGGTGAAGGAGTACTGCAGTGGAAATATGATGCGGCTAATGGCACCGGCACACTGACTCAGGGAAACACGACTTGGGATATGCATGGAAAGAAAGGAAATGATCTGAACGCAGGAAAAAACCTCCTGTTCACCGGCAATAATGGCGAGGTCGTTCTGCAGAATTCCGTTAATCAGGGAGCTGGGTATCTGCAGTTTGCCGGCGATTACAGGGTGTCCGCCCTGAACGGCCAGACATGGATGGGGGGCGGGATTATCACCGATAAAGGAACCCACGTTCTGTGGCAGGTGAACGGAGTTGCCGGTGATAACCTGCATAAAACTGGCGAAGGTACCCTGACAGTAAACGGGACCGGTGTGAATGCAGGCGGACTCAAGGTGGGGGACGGTACCGTTATTCTCAACCAGCAGGCGGATGCTGACGGAAAGGTACAGGCTTTCAGCTCTGTTGGTATTGCCAGCGGTCGTCCGACAGTTGTGCTTTCTGACTCACAGCAAGTTAATCCGGATAATATTTCGTGGGGATACCGTGGAGGACGTCTGGAACTGAATGGTAATAATCTGACCTTTACCCGTCTTCAGGCGGCTGACTACGGGGCCATCATTACCAATAACAGTGAGAAAAAATCAACGGTAACACTCGACCTTCAGACATTAAAAGCCAGTGACATCAATGTACCGGTTAATACTGTCAGTATTTTTGGGGGGAGAGGAGCGCCGGGAGACCTATATTATGACAGTTCTACCAAGCAATATTTCATCCTGAAAGCGAGTTCATATTCCCCGTTCTTCTCCGATCTGAACAACAGCAGTGTCTGGCAGAATGTCGGAAAAGATCGTAATAAAGCCATTGATACTGTGAAGCAACAAAAAATTGAGGCCAGCAGCCAGCCTTATATGTATCACGGCCAACTAAACGGCAATATGGATGTGAATATTCCGCAGCTCTCAGGTAAGGATGTACTGGCTCTTGATGGTTCAGTTAACCTGCCAGAAGGTTCGATAACCAAGAAGTCCGGCACGCTGATATTCCAGGGTCATCCAGTTATTCATGCTGGAACGACGACTTCTTCCAGCCAGAGCGACTGGGAAACCCGTCAGTTTACGCTGGAAAAACTGAAACTCGATGCGGCAACATTCCATCTGTCCAGAAACGGCAAGATGCAGGGAGATATTAACGCCACCAATGGAAGTACAGTCATTCTGGGAAGTAGCCGTGTCTTTACTGACAGGAGTGACGGAACCGGTAATGCGGTCTTCTCTGTTGAAGGGAGTGCCACTGCAACCACAGTTGGTGACCAGAGTGATTACAGCGGAAATGTTACGCTGGAAAATAAATCATCCCTGCAAATCATGGAGAGATTCACCGGTGGTATTGAGGCTTATGATAGCACCGTGAGTGTGACCTCTCAGAATGCTGTTTTTGACCGTGTTGGCAGCTTTGTCAACAGCAGCCTGACCCTCGGAAAAGGAGCAAAACTTACGGCTCAGAGCGGTATTTTCAGCACCGGGGCTGTGGATGTAAAAGAAAATGCTTCTCTGACCCTGACGGGGATGCCTTCTGCGCAGAAACAGGGGTATTACTCACCCGTAATTTCTACAACAGAAGGGATTAACCTCGAAGATAACGCCAGCTTTTCTGTTAAAAATATGGGCTATCTGAGTTCGGATATTCATGCAGGAACCACTGCGGCAACCATTAATCTGGGAGACAGTGATGCTGATGCAGGGAAGACGGACTCTCCGTTATTCAGCTCCTTAATGAAGGGATATAACGCTGTTCTGAGAGGCAGTATTACGGGGGCACAGAGTACGGTAAATATGATCAATGCTCTGTGGTACTCTGACGGAAAATCAGAGGCCGGTGCACTGAAGGCTAAGGGCTCGCGAATTGAACTGGGGGACGGGAAACACTTTGCCACTTTACAAGTAAAAGAGCTTTCTGCAGATAATACCACGTTCCTGATGCATACCAACAACAGCCGGGCTGACCAGTTGAATGTCACAGACAAACTGTCAGGCAGTAATAATAGCGTCCTGGTTGACTTTTTAAACAAACCAGCCAGTGAAATGAGCGTGACGTTAATTACCGCACCGAAAGGGAGTGATGAGAAAACGTTCACTGCCGGTACGCAGCAGATTGGTTTCAGTAACGTTACGCCAGTAATCAGCACGGAAAAAACGGATGATGCCACAAAATGGGTGCTGACAGGATATCAGACTACCGCTGATGCCGGAGCCTCGAAAGCCGCAAAAGACTTTATGGCATCAGGTTATAAGTCCTTCCTTACAGAGGTCAATAACCTGAACAAACGTATGGGTGACCTGCGGGATACTCAGGGGGATGCCGGTGTCTGGGCACGCATAATGAATGGTACCGGTTCGGCAGATGGTGACTACAGCGATAACTACACTCACGTTCAGATTGGTGTCGACAGAAAGCATGAGCTGGACGGTGTGGATTTATTTACGGGGGCATTGCTGACCTATACGGACAGCAATGCAAGCAGCCACGCATTCAGTGGAAAAAACAAATCCGTGGGTGGCGGTCTGTATGCCTCTGCACTCTTTAATTCCGGAGCTTATTTTGACCTGATTGGTAAATATCTCCATCATGATAATCAGCACACGGCGAATTTTGCCTCACTGGGAACAAAAGACTACAGCTCTCATTCCTGGTATGCCGGTGCTGAAGTTGGTTATCGTTACCACCTGACGAAAGAGTCCTGGGTGGAGCCACAGATAGAGCTGGTTTACGGTTCTGTATCAGGAAAAGCTTTTAGCTGGGAAGACCGGGGAATGGCTCTGAGCATGAAAGACAAGGATTATAACCCACTGATTGGCCGTACTGGTGTTGACGTGGGAAGAGCCTTCTCCGGAGACGACTGGAAAATCACAGCTCGAGCCGGGCTGGGTTATCAGTTCGACCTGCTGGCGAACGGAGAAACGGTTCTGCAGGATGCTTCCGGAGAGAAACGTTTCGAAGGTGAAAAAGATAGCAGGATGCTGATGACGGTAGGGATGAATGCGGAAATTAAGGATAATATGCGTTTGGGACTGGAGCTGGAGAAATCAGCGTTCGGGAAATATAATGTGGATAATGCGATAAACGCCAACTTCCGTTATGTTTTCTGACGAATGGGATAGGTCTGCCATTCGGCAGGCCTTTTTCTGAAAGAACTCCGTGAGCCTGTTTAAGATTCTGTGTAAATGCCTTTTCTCAGAAGTGACCGTCCAGGTATTAGACGTCAACTAGTTTTGCCGACTGGCGCCAACTATACTGGCCGCCCCTTCAGTGCGACATCAAGTCACGCTTGTTACTGCCTTCGCTGTCTTTTTCCTGTAGCTTTCCCCTTTCAGTTCGAACATATATCCGTGATGGATCAGTCGGTCTGCTGCCGCCACCGCCATAGTCTCATCCACGAAGATGCTGCCCCACATGCTGAACGGATGGTTACTGGTTATCACCAGGCTCCCACGTTCATAGCGATGCGCTATTAACTCGAACAGCACACCCGTTTCGGCGCTGTCGCGTTTGACATAGCCAAGATCATCCACCACTATCACCCGGTAGCGATCCAGTTTCAGTAGCAGCTCATTCAGTTTCAACTGAGCTCTGGCTTTACGTAGTTCCTGCAACAGCTCTCCTGCGCTGTAGAACCGGGCCCGGTAGCCCTGGCCTACTACGCCATCCACGATCGCTGCCGCCAGATGGCTTTTCCCCAACCCGCTGGCCCCGAACAGCAGAACGTTTTCTCCAGCATCAACCCAGTCTGTCGTTTCACAGAGTTGCTGGAACTGAGCTCCATTCAGTTCCGGCAACTGAATGAAGTCGTATTCGCTTAGCGTTTTGGCAACTGGCAACCGGGCCTCCTTTTTATAACGACGCAGTTTTTCACTCTCGCGCCACAGGAGTTCTGTAAGCGTCAACGGAAGGCCGTATTGACGCTTATTTATCGGTGAGAACTACGTTCCATGGCAGCAGTTCGTCAACTCGGTTGGAAGGCCATTCCGGCAGTACGCTCAGGATATGGCGCAGATACGCTTCTGGATCGATACCGTTCAACCGACAGCTCCCGATTAGTCCGTACAGCAGAGCTCCGCGATCGCCTCCATGATCGCTGCCGAAGAACATGTAATTCTTTTTCCCGAGACAGACGGTACGAAGCGCTCTTTCTGCTGTGTTATTGTCCGCCTCCGCCAGACCGTCATCACTGTAATAACAGAGGGCATCCCACTGATTCAGTACATAGCTGAACGCTTCGCCCAGTCTGGATTTTTTCGACAGCGTACCATTCTTCTCCACCATCCATTCATTCAGCGACGTCAGTAACGCTTTGCTTCGCTGCTGCCTGACGGCATGAACCGCCCCGGGTTTCCTGGAGAGTGTTTTATCTGTGAACTCAGGCTGCCAGATCATCGTTTCCGATGGAAGCATAATAAGCTTTTTCTGCTTCTGCCGGAGGGATGTGGCCCAGCCTTTCCAGCAATCGTCGATTGTTATACCAGTCCACCCACGTTAGTGTGGCCAGTTCCACTTCTGCACGGTTTTTCCAGCTCTTACGGTGTATTACCTCCGCTTTGTAAAGACCATTGATGCTCTCCGCCATCGCGTTGTCATACGAGTCGCCTGTACTTCCTGTTGATGCCAGTAATCCGGCTTCCTTAAGCCGCTGTGTGTAGGCCAGCGATACATACTGAGAACCTTTATCACTGTGATGGACCGTGCCGGACGGTCGACGGGCCCATAACGCCTGCTCCAGTGCATCCAGCACGAATGTCGTTTCCATGGACGATGAGACCCGCCACCCCACGATGCATCCGGCAAACACATCAATGATGAACGCCACATAGACGAAGCCCTGCCATGTGCTGACGTAAGTAAAATCAGCCACCCACAGCTGGTCAGGTCGTTCTGCCACGAACTGACGGTTTACGCGGTCGCCTGCGGCAACGGCTTTCCGGCTGATGGTCGTACGGACCTTTTTACCCCGGAGAACACCGGCAAGTCCCATAACCACCATGAGACGTGCCACAGTGCATCTGGCCACTCTGATACCTTCCCGTAACAACTGACGCCAGACTTTACACCGTATACCTTGTGATTTTCATCGTATACGCGCTGTATCTCTTTCTTCAGCCAGTCATCGCGCTGCGCACGGGCACTGCGTTTATCCGGATGATGTCGCTGTTGCTGACAGTGGTAATACGTTGACGGGGCAATATGCAGTTCACTGCATACCGGTCCGACCCCGTACTGCTCACGCAGCTTATCCAGCAGTGGCATTATTTTTTCCAGAGGCGGTCGAACTCCGCCTTTGCAAAATAAGCGGAAGCCAGGCGAAGGATATTGTTACTGCGGCGCAGTTCACGATTTTCACGTTCCGGCTCTTTCAGACGCTGACGTTCAGCGGTGGTGAGCCCTCCATCACCGCCCCCGGTATCCCGCTCATGCTGGCGAACCCAGACACGCAGAGTCTCCGGCGTACAGCCAATCTTTGGAGCAATGGAACAAATTGTCGCCCATTGTGAGTCATATTCGCCCTGACTTTCCAGAACCATACGGACTGCCCGTTGACGGACTTCGGGGGAAAAACGAGTATTTTTAGTCATCCTGTTTACCTCTTTCTCAGGAAGTTTAGTCTCCAGGATTCCCGGGGCGGTTCAGTGACTTCCGTACCAGCCTTGCCAGATGTTGTCTCAGATTCAGATTATGTCGCTCAATGCGCTGAGTGTAACGCTTGCTGATAACGTGCAGCTTTCCCTTCAGGCGTGATTCATACAGCGGACAGCCATCCGTCATCCATACCACGACCTCAAAGGCCGACAGCAGGCTCAGAAGACGCTCCAGTGTGGCCAGAGTGCGTTCACCGAAGACGTGCGCCACAACCGTCCTCCGTATCCTGTCATACGCGTAAAACAGCCAGCGCTGACGTGATTTAGCACCGACGTAGCCCCAATGTTCGTCCATTTCAGCGCAGACAATCACATCACTGCCCGGTTGTATGCGCGAGGTTACCGACTGCGGCCTGAGTTTTTTAAGTGACGTAAAACCGTGTTGAGGCCAACGCCCATAATGCGTGCACTGGCGCGACATCCGACGCCATTCATGGCCATATCAATGATTTTCTGGTGCGTACCGGGCTGAGAGGCGGTGTAAGTGAACTGTAGTTGCCATGTTTTACGGCAATGAGAGCAGAGATTGCGCTGATGTCCGGCAGTGCTTTTGCCGTTACGCACCACGCCTTCAGTAGCGGAGCAGGAAGGACATCTGATGGAAATGGAAGCTACGCAAGCACCTTAAAATCACCATCATACACTAAATCAGTAAGTTGGCAGCATTACCCTCTTTTTGTTGAGCGCCCATGATTCTTTCATTTATTGTTACTAATTTTTTATGTTATCATCATGTTATGAGCATGCCCTGTTTTGCGTCTCTATTTTATCTATCATATTCTGAGCATTAACTACATAACAAGGCGCAAGATATATATCCAAAAACAAATAATACTGTTGCAATAATTCCTTTCAGTAAAGGAAGTGTGATTAAACTCAGGGGATTTCAGAGTGAAAATCGTACAACATATTAAAATATGTTCGTTATAATACATACAAGAAAATATTAAGTTAGATAATATTATTCTAAATAACTGCAGATAAAAACGCACATAATGGGGGATGTTTTATGAAAATACCTGAAGCAGTAAATCATATTAATGTTCAGAACAATATTGATCTTGTTGATGGAAAAATAAATCCGAACAAAGATACAAAAGCATTACAAAAAAACATATCATGCGTAACAAACTCATCCTCTTCTGGCATAAGTGAAAAACATTTAGATCACTGTGCTGATACTGTGAAAAGCTTTTTAAGGAAGTCTATAGCAGCGCAAAGTTATAGTAAAATGTTCTCTCAAGGGACCAGTTTCAAATCATTAAATCTTTCTATTGAAGCGCCATCTGGAGCACGGTCATCATTTCGGTCACTTGAGCACCTCGATAAGGTGTCCAGACACTATCTTTCTGAAATAATACAAAAAACTCATCCTCTTTCTTCGGATGAACGTCACTTGCTCTCTATTATTATTAATTCTGATTTTAACTTCAGACATCAAAGTAACGCTAACCTGTCAAATAATACTCTTAATATTAAGTCCTTTGATAAAATTAAGTCTGAGAATATACAAACATATAAAAACACATTCTCTGAGGATATTGAAGAAATAGCTAACCACGATTTTGTTTTTTTTGGGGTTGAAATTTCCAATCATCAAGAAACACTCCCACTAAATAAAACACATCATACTGTGGATTTTGGTGCTAATGCGTATATCATTGATCATGACTCTCCATATGGATATATGACATTAACCGACCACTTTGATAATGCTATTCCACCTGTTTTTTACCATGAGCACCAATCATTTTTCTTAGATAACTTTAAAGAGGTTGTGGATGAAGTTAGCAGGTATGTGCATGGTAATCAGGGAAAAACTGATGTGCCAATATTTAATACTAAAGATATGAGGCTTGGAATTGGGTTGCATCTTATTGATTTTATAAGAAAGAGTAAAGATCAAAGATTCCGAGAGTTTTGTTATAATAAAAACATTGATCCTGTTAGTCTGGATAGAATTATAAACTTTGTGTTTCAGCTTGAGTATCATATACCAAGAATGCTAAGCACAGATAACTTCAAAAAGATAAGACTCAGAGATATATCTTTGGAGGATGCCATTAAAGCATCCAATTATGAAGAAATTAACAATAAGGTGACTGATAAAAAAATGGCTCATCAAGCTCTTGCTTATTCTCTAGGCAATGCAAAATCTGATATGGCACTTTATTTACTATCTAAATTTAATTTTACAAAACAAGATATCGCAGAGATGGAGAAAATGAACAACAATATGTATTGTGAGCTGTATGATGTTGAGTATTTACTTAGTGAAGATAGTGCCAACTATAAAGTGCTAGAATATTTTATTAGTAATGGATTGGTTGATGTAAACAAAAGATTTCAAAAAGCAAATAGTGGGGACACTATGCTTGACAATGCAATGAAAAGCAAAGATTCAAAAACAATTGATTTTTTATTAAAAAATGGAGCGGTATCAGGCAAACGATTTGGGAGGTGACCTAAAATATATTTAGGTTGTGCCCTGAATCTGACGTTGTCATTTTTGTTATATTGATCGATATAGGGGATGGTGCAGACCGTTCCCCTGCAACAACACATTGCATGTGGTGAACGCCCCGGGAATCCTGGAGACTAGGCTGTGTCCCTTAATTACGTAAGCGTTGATAAAAGAGTCGGATGCAGCCCAGTTTCACCATCGCCAGGTAATTTCTCGCCGTTTTGTCGTAACGCGTGGCGATGCGGCGATATTCTTTCAGCCGCCCAAAGCACCGTTCACGTATAGGAAATTGAAAAACTAAGCGATACCCCTGTCCGCGCCTTATGCCACGTGAGCTTTTCTGCTTTTCCCTCCACTCCGGTGTTTTCTCTCTCTGCATGGTCGATTCTTATACCGCAACAGGCTGTTTTTTATACTTGCACCGATTCCCGGGCACACTTAGCCTGTGTCAGGCCGGCATATACCTCAGCAGACTGATATCCCGCGCGTTTTTCTTCAGCCCCTCCACATTCAGTCCCGCGATGGCCCGGCGGTATACCATCCGGCCGCCACACAGCACGCATTCGAACGGGTCACGACTCAGGAACTGTTTCACCATTTGTGCATAGCACACTTTCGCCACTGGTTCCGGTTTATCCATCCCCAGAGCACGGTACACCTGCGGCAGCTTCTCTCCACACACCCGGTTGGCAAGGAACCCGAAGTACCTCACCATCTTAAAAAACTTCTCCGGGATGTGCTGTTTCAGCCTCGCGACCAGCTCACGCTGTGTCAGCGTTTCCGTCGCCGTTTCTCCCGTTTTGTGGTCCAGGTAACGGAAGCTCAGGCTCGCCCCTCCGTTGTAATGTGCCAGCCGGGAGGCCGCTATCGGCGGCTTCTTCAGATAACGACCCAGGTAGCGCGCCGTATTCCTCCCGCCGGCCGTTTTTTTCGACATGTACACATGCCAGTATTTTCCTCCGGCTTTCAGCACCAGGCTTCTCCTCTGTGATTCCGTCGTGATATGTGACAACGACTCCGGCATCGCCAGCCCCTCTGACCACGCTTTCAGAAGCCGTTGCCGCATATTCCACATCCACCGCGAACGCATCGCGTCTTTCAGGAAGCTCAGCTTTTTCCACTGACCATGCTTATTCAGACCTCCACAGGTTACAGACACATGTACATGCGGATGCCAGTTGAGACGACGGCCATACGTGTGGATGGCGCAGAAGATACCGGGTTCCTGCCCCCGTTTCCGGGCGGCATACAGCAGATTCTCCACCGCCAGACGGCACACGTCATTCAGCAGCCACCGGTTGCTTTCGAACACCGGCCACTGCGTGTCCGGCAGGGTGAAGACCAGGTGTACCCAGTCGCAGTCAGGAAGACGATTCAGCTGTGTCGCTATCCACAGGTCTGTGGCCTTTTTTCCGCAGGACGGGCAGGCACGGCTGCCGCATGAGTTAGTGACGTATCTGACGTGGGGGCACTCAGGTTTATCGCAGATGTATTCCTTCACGCCCAGTATCCGCGTGCCGCAGGCCAGCATTTTTGTGACAGCCTCAACCTCGATATCGCGCAGACCGCCCGCATCCAGGAAGGATGTCCAGCACTGGTTGGTTGTGAACAGGCGTTTCAGCGGTCGGGGCTGAAAATCACCACCACTTCGGGTCATCCGCCTTCATCTCCGCTTCTGTTTCGTATAAATCAAAACGACGGCAGGTATGGCAGAACGTGACGTATTCGTACGGTGAATCCGGGTACATTTTGTGGAAGGTTTCCCAGAAACAGACCGTGCAGGAGGGATGACCGGTGATAAAGTCTGCAAATACGGACTTATAAGGGTGATTATTGGCTCTGGCGACGGCTTTCAGAACCTCTTTCACCATTCTGGTGTGGACTTTCTGGTGCTCCAGGTTGTGTGACATGGGAACTCATTCTGGATGGTTACTCTGAAAGCTCATATTCTGCCACACCCCGATTTGCAGCCGCCAGGCTGCCGTGGTTCAGGCATTTCATTATCAAAATCACATTAAACGGCCGTAATCAGACATGATTTGTGCGCCGACACAGATCATCGTCACAATGTTCAGGTCTCTGCCATTGTTTTTATCAGGGGATCGCTTTTCCCGTAAGTGATTCTGTATAGCGTTCTGTTACCATTTGCGATAACATTAATTGCATAGCAAATTGTTACCAATGGAGGTTTTTATGTCTACAGCTGCAAGCGTCCGTAAAACACCGCGAGAACATCAGATTAACATCCGGGCAACTGATGAGGAACGAGCCGTTATTGATTATGCTGCGAGCTTGGTCAATAAGAACCGTACCGATTTCATCATGGAACTGGCGTACCAGGAAGCTAAAAACATTATCCTGGATCAACGTTTATTTGTGCTGGATAACGAACGTTATGATTCGTTTATTACGCAACTGGAAGCTCCTGTGCAGAATGCAGAAGGGCGTGAACGTCTGATGGCGGTAAAGCCTGAATGGAAATAAATGTCACCGCGCCAGCATTGTTGACGGATGAGCATATACTTCAGCCATTTGACTGTGGAAATGAGGTGCTAAGTAACTGGTTACGTGGTCGGGCTATGAAAAACCAGATGCTCAATGCTTCTCGCACGTTCGTTATTTGCTTGGAGGATACTTTACGTATTGTGGGATACTACTCATTAGCTACTGGTTCCGTCACTCATGCCGAGCTTGGTCGCAGTTTGCGGCATAACATGCCCAATCCTGTCCCTGTTGTTCTGTTAGGGCGTCTGGCTGTTGATGTTTGTACCCAGGGGCATGGTTTCGGTAAATGGCTACTAAGTGATGCCATTCACCGGGTTGTCAATCTGGCTGATCAGGTTGGCATTAAGGCTGTTATGGTACATGCAATTGATGATGACGCCAGAGCATTTTATGAGCGTTTTGGTTTTGTTCAGTCAGTTGTGGCACCTAATACCTTGTTTTATAAAGTCTGAGTCTGAGGTAGCCTGAGTTTAACGGACACTCCTTCCTGAAATAGAATGGCATCAGAAGGAGCCAATAATGAGCAGAAAAACCCAACGTTACTCTACGGAGTTTAAAGCCGAAGCCGTCAAAACGGTTCCTGAAAATCAGCTTTCGATCAGTGAAGGAGCTTCCCGATTATCTGTTCCTGAAGGCACTTTAGGACAATGGGTTACCGCCGCAAGAAAAGGGCTCAATACACCAGGCTCCCGCACAGTGGCTGAGCTGGAATCTGAAGTTATGCAACTGCGTAAGGCTTTAAATGAAGCACGACTTGAGCGAGATATATTAAAAAAAGCAACAGCGTATTTTGCACAGGAGTCGCTGAAAAATACGCGTTAGTCGAACAATGGCGACAACAATTCCCTGTTGAAGCGATGTGTCGGGTACCTGGTGTATCCAGGAGCGGTTATTACGACCGGGTACAGCATGCCCCCTCAGACAGAAAACAAAGTGATGAGCGGCTAAAACTGGAGATTAAGGTGGCACATATCCGCACTCGCGAAACATATGGAACCCGGCGGCTCCAGACGGAGCTGGCAGATAACGGAATTATCGTCGGTTGAACCGCCCCGGGTTTCCTGGAGAGTGTTTTATCTGTGAACTCAGGCTGCCAGATCATCGTTTCCGATGGAAGCATAATAAGCTTTTTCTGCTTCTGCCGGAGGGATGTGGCCCAGCCTTTCCTGCAATCGTCGATTGTTATACCAGTCCACCCACGTTAGTGTGGCCAGTTCCACTTCTGCACGGTTTTTCCAGCTCTTACGGTGTATTACCTCCGCTTTGTAAAGACCATTGATGCTCTCCGCCATCGCGTTGTCATACGAGTCGCCTGTACTTCCTGTTGATGCCAGTAATCCGGCTTCCTTAAGCCGCTGTGTGTAGGCCAGCGATACATACTGAGAACCTTTATCACTGTGATGGACCGTGCCGGACGGTCGACGGGCCCATAACGCCTGCTCCAGTGCATCCAGCACGAATGTCAGGCCCATGGACGATGAGACCCGCCACCCCACGATGCATCCGGCAAACACATCAATGATGAACGCCACATAGACGAAGCCCCGCCATGTGCTGACGTAAGTAAAATCAGCCACCCACAGCTGGTCAGGTCGTTCTGCCACGAACTGACGGTTTACGCGGTCGCCTGCGGCAACGGCTTTCCGGCTGATGGTCGTACGGACCTTTTTACCCCGGAGAACACCGGCAAGTCCCATAACCGCCATGAGACGTGCCACAGTGCATCTGGCCACTCTGATACCTTCCCGTAACAACTGACGCCAGACTTTACACCGTATACCTTGTGATTTTCATCGTATACGCGCTGTATCTCTTTCTTCAGCCAGTCATCGCGCTGCGCACGGGCACTGCGTTTATCCGGATGATGTCGCTGTTGCTGACAGTGGTAATACGTTGACGGGGCAATATGCAGTTCGCTGCATAGCGGTCCGCCCCCGTACTGCTCACGCAGCTTATCCAGCAGTGGCATCATTTTTTCCAGAGGCGGTCGAACTCCGCCTTCGCAAAATAAGCGGAAGCCTGGCGAAGGATATCGTTACTGCGGCGCAGTTCACGATTTTCACGCTCCGGCTCTTTCAGACGCTGACGTTCAGCGGTGGTGAGCCCTCCATCACCGCCCCCGGTATCCCGCTCATGCTGGCGAACCCAGACACGCAGAGTCTCCGGCGTACAGCCAATCTTTGGGGCAATGGAACAAATTGTCGCCCATTGTGAGTCATATTCTCCCTGACTTTCCAGAACCATACGGACTGCCCGTTGACGGACTTCGGGGGAAAAACGAGTATTTTTAGTCATCCTGTTTACCTCTTTCTCAGGAAGTTTAGTCTCCAGGATTCCCGGGGCGGTTCAGGCCAGTACCTCGTCAGTCAACTGACGGTAAATCTGCTGTTCAGTCTCACGCATCACCTGTGCACCGGCTTCCCTCTCCGCATCCGCATCACCGCTCAGACCTGATGCTTTCAGCCGGTCAGCCACCCTCTGAGAGTACTCATTCTCCAGCATCTCATACTTCTGCTCTTCTGCCTGCGCCCAGCGGTCAGCTTCCGTACGCTTCAGTACAGCATGCCATGGTCCCCAGAGGGAGAACCAGTCCGTAAATTCATTCTCTTCACGGCTTCTGACCATGGCTTCGGCAGTGCGGAGGTCATTTGCTGTCACTCCCGACACGCCATAGAAACGCATTTCCTTCACGGCAGTAGAGAGCTGAAGTTTCTCTGCGAGCATGGTCTGGAAGGCCAGGTAGACTTCTATCTCATCCACAAAATGGAGAGTTCTGACTTTATCCCGGGCAATGTCCTCCAGAATTTCGAGGCGGAACATTTCCCTGCCCAGGGAGAGCAGAGCGCCGGTATCATTATCGAAAAGGCCTTCTGATGCCTGATGGACCAGGAGGGTTTTCCGGAGATTGTTCCATGTGAGCGCGACACGGTCCTCACAGCTCTCAGTGGCATCAGCAGCAACAGCGAAAGACTGCTGTCGAAGCTCCGCAGAGGCACTGAGTTTTTCCAGCCATGCAGCGACCTGTTCACGGAATCCGGAGGTATTGCGTGCAGAGACGGTATCGGAAAGGCGGTCAAGGAACGCGGAAAAGGTGTTGGCATGCTCTTCATGTTCAAAAGCATGCCATATCTGTGATACATCAGATTGTTTGTTTTCCGGGAACCATGCTGTCACGGCATCAGCCAGGGAGTGTTCTGGAGCGGAAATTGTGGCAGAATTTCCCATAGAGAAAAATATTTGAGGACCAGAATAATCTGGTCCGGTGGTTATTTGTTGTAGTGTACGCATGGTATGGCCAGACAATGGATTACCTGCAACATTTACGAAGGCATTCTGAGCTAATCTCAGGACACTTTCCGGAAGTGTTGTCAGATTATTATTCATTAGCACAGCCCTGTTCATACTAAAAGGTAATTCCGGTAGTTGTTCTATAAAATTATTAGCCAGAGCCAGCCCTTCAAGCTTATCTGGAAAGGGGGGAATGCTGTCTAATCTGTTTCCAGAAACTACCAGTAATTTTAGTTCCGGTGGCAATAGTGGCAGAATATGCAATCGGTTATTATGAACCCGTAAATGAGTTAGATTTTCAGGAAGAAATGGTAATTCTTTTATCTTGTTATCACCCGCATTAAGCTCTTCTAACGTCTCGGGTAAGGCAGGTAAGCTTTCCAGTTGATTAAATTGAGCATGTATTACCTTAAGCATTGGTGGTAAATCAGGGAGATGTGTTAATAGGTTTTTTCTTATTTCCAGTGTTGTTATCTGAGGCGGTAAATCTGGTAATGTTTTTAAATCTAACTCAGATAAATTTAATTCTGCCTCTTGATTTTGTAAACATATTTTCAGCCTATTGAAGGCGATATTGCGTTGCTCGCCTGGGGTACCGTTCCTTTCCCATTCACTCCAGACTTTTAAATAATATTCATTACAAGATGGACTCAAACTCACAGGCAAAGAAAATAGAGTTAACGAGTGTATGTTGTTTATTTGATGCATAATACCAGAACCGATTACCTGTATATTCGTTGATTTAATCATTATAACCAGAATTTCTTATCAACGATAAGAACTCTAGTGAAATACAATATAACTTATTAAGTTTAATACAGTTTGCTTTGTACTCTTTCTCCAGGTATTGCTTTCCCCCGTTACTTTATTCGTACCCCTTATAATGGGGTGTTAGCCAGCCAGACCCGGCATGATTACTGCCCCCAGTCGTCCATGATCCGGGGGGTGATGTCACCGGGTCTGGTGGGGCGCTGGTAACCGCTAATAGGGGTCAGGTCAGGCACTTTTGCCGGGACCGTCTGTAACGTGGATGCCGGTACCTGCTCCCCGTGGTTATCTGGTTAACCCATATACAAGGGAGACAGAATGACCGAATCCAGCGATTACGAATCCGTCCAGGTCTTTATCGGCGTTGATGTCGGTAAAGATACGCATCACGCTGTTGCCATTAATCGTTCAGGTAAACGCCTGTTCGATAAAGCATTACCCAACGACGAAAACAAACTCAGGTCGCTAATATCTGACCTGAAACAACATGGTCAGATACTGCTGGTTGTTGATCAGCCAGCTACCATCGGTGCGTTACCTGTCGCCGTTGCCCGCTCAGAAGGAGTCCTTGTCGGATACCTCCCTGGACTGGCCATGCGCCGCATAGCCGACTTACACGCCGGTGAAGCTAAAACTGATGCTCGTGACGCTGCCATCATTGCCGAAGCTGCCCGTACCCTGCCTCACGCGCTACGCACGCTGAAACTGGCTGACGAGCAAATCGCCGAACTCTCCATGCTCTGCGGCTTCGATGATGATCTTGCCGCACAGACAACGCAGGCCAGCAACCGTATCCTCGGCCTTCTGACCCAGATACATCCGGCACCGGAGCGCGTTCTCGGTCCGAGACTTGAGCACCCGGCGGTACTCGATCTTCTCCAGCGATATCCCTCACCAGAAAAACTCGCTTCGCTGGGTGAGAAGGAGCTGGCAGCCCAGGTCTGCAAACGTGCGCCTCGTATGGGGTAAACGCGTTGCAGCAGACATAGTTCAGGCACTGGCCGAACAAACGGTCGTCGTTCCCGGCACGAATGCCGCTGCCGTAGTACTGCCACGTCTGGCACTCCAGCTCATCACGCTGCGTAAGCAAAGAGACGAGGTGGCGCTTGAGGTAGAACAGCGAGTTCTTGCTCACCCTCTTTACCCGGTCCTGACCAGTATGCCCGGAGTCGGTGTCAGGACCGCAGCCAGACTCCTCACCGAGGTCGCCTGCCGCGCCTTCGCCTCTGCCGCACATCTCGCTGCTTATGCTGGCCTTGCGCCGGTAACTCGGCGATCCGGCTCGTCAATACGCGGTGAGCATCCCTCGCGACGGGGTAATAAAGCTCTCAAACGGGCGTTGTTCCTGTCGGCCTTCACCGCGCTCAGGGATCCGCTCTCCAGGGCTTACTACACCCGCAAAATGAGTCAGGGAAAACGACACAATCAGGCGCTTATCGCCCTGGCGAGACGACGCTGCGACGTTCTGTTCGCCATGATGCGCGACGGGACTTTTTATACCCCGCAGGGGTCATAACATGCTTGACAACTTAATAGGGACACCCCCCTAAGCCGTCTATGGGAAGGAGTCTGCTGTTATTCCAGAGAATGGTAATTCAGTCATATATTTCTCCATCTATGACTTGTCAATACTATCCTGATATTTGTGGGTCAGCAATATATTCTACTAAAAGGTATTTAAGGTCATTGCGTCCCTGCACTCGAATAATGGTGAAGAAAGCATGATAAATATATCACGATAACGTTCAGTATGTATCGAGGGGTAATGACTCCAACTTACTGATAGTGTTTTATGTTCAGATAATGCCCGATGACCTTGTCATGCAGCTCCACCGATTTTGAGAACGACAGTGACTTCCGTCCCAGCCTTGCCAGATGTTGTCTCAGATTCAGATTATGTCGCTCAATGCGCTGAGTGTAACGCTTGCTGATAACGTGCAGCTTTCCCTTCAGGCGTGATTCATACAGCGGACAGCCATCCGTCATCCATACCACGACCTCAAAGGCCGACAGCAGGCTCAGAAGACGCTCCAGTGTGGCCAGAGTGCGTTCACCGAAGACGTGCGCCACAACCGTCCTCCGTATCCTGTCATACGCGTAAAACAGCCAGCGCTGACGTGATTTAGCACCGACGTAGCCCCAATGTTCGTCCATTTCAGCGCAGACAATCACATCACTGCCCGGTTGTATGCGCGAGGTTACCGACTGCGGCCTGAGTTTTTTAAGTGACGTAAAACCGTGTTGAGGCCAATGCCCATAATGCGTGCACTGGCGCGACATCCGACGCCATTCATGGCCATATCAATGATTTTCTGGTGCGTACCGGGCTGAGAGGCGGTGTAAGTGAACTGTAGTTGCCATGTTTTACGGCAATGAGAGCAGAGATTGCGCTGATGTCCGGCAGTGCTTTTGCCGTTACGCACCACGCCTTCAGTAGCGGAGCAGGAAGGACATCTGATGGAAATGGAAGCCACGCAAGCACCTTAAAATCACCATCATACACTAAATCAATAAGTTGGCAGCATTACCGTATCGAGGATAGATGGAGTTACTCCTCTCTGAAATAGAATTACTGCTCTACTTTTTCTGTTTCCAGAAATTATTAGTAACAAACCCTGATATATTCTTTTGAAAATGGAGCTTAAACGAGTCTGAAATTAACTTCAGAAATCAGAATACCGTTGGCTTTGTTTTTCATCAATTCCGGCTTCATTTATCTTTGTCAACCATTGCATTTCTGTAGCAGTGAATTTCAACGTTTTCGTCCGGTTGGCAGCAGGTATTTGTAATTCGTATATAGCTGCTTTTTTATTGAAAACAGTATATCCATCTGTAGTAACAGTAGAAGATAATAATACAGGATTTGATACTTCAAGGATGATATTTTCTTGTTTTTGTGGAAGGCAAGGGAATATAGTTTGTGTAAGCATATTGCTTCCTTATGTTATATTTTAGTAAAGAATTTATTTTTTACATTATAGTCGGCTAAATGAAGTTTACTGTAAAAAAACGATACTTTTTTCGTAAGCGATGAGATGTGGAGCCAGAAAAATGGCTGCGTTACGTCATTGAACTGTCCTTGACCCACGATATTCAGACAGTCGTTGTATCTTAAGTTGACATTACCCGCTGACGTCGATATTCCCTTGGTGAGAGATAACCCAACGCACTATGCGGATGGTTTTCATTGTAATGCTCGATCGCCACTGCAAGGTTATGCAATGCCGTTCTTGGTTTCGGCATGAACGCGATGCAGTCTTCCTTCATCGTTTTCATGAACCGTTCTGCTATTCCATTACTCTGAGGGCTACTGACTGCCGTCGTGCAGGGCTCCAGATTCAACTCTCTGGCGAACTGCCGTGTTTCATGAGCCGTATAAGCCGAACCGTTATCGGCCACTGGATTGGCCGTTCCGGTCCTTTATCGCCATATCGCTCCTGACATGACATCCTGCACCGTTGCTTTGTCATAATCTCCCGTGCCTGCTGCCCAGTCTATGGCTTCACGATCGCAATATGGAACGTAACGCTGTCATCGGGAGAATCGTCAATGCGGCATTCGGTTAACGCTTACCAATATCAACACCAACCGGATTTGTGGAGCCTCCAGTCTGAAGGGGCTTTATGCGTTCCGTATAGGATATTATGATGCTGGAGTTTTGCGAAGCTCCACTCCTTTCCGAACATTTACACAGATATTGCCTAAGAAAAGTGAAACCATAATATGGTTATAGTCCCTTTCAGTGCAAATACTTAGCTTGTTGCACAGAGAAATAGAAGCTGCATAAGCTCTTTCTTCAAAAAATGTAAATAAAGTTAAATATAGGAAAAATTACTTAATCTATCTTAATAACGGAAAGATTTTGTATACAATCACTGTTACAGAAATTTCTTAGTTACTCTGTAAACACTAAATATAGTTTGGTATATTCTGTTGAATTTATGATGGATATGGGACATAAAAACAAAATAGATATAAAGGTTCGCTTGCATAACTATATTATTTTATATGCAAAAAGGTGTTCAATGACGGTTAGCTCAGGCAATGAAACTTTGACTATCGATGAAGGGCAAATTGCTTTTATAGAGCGAAATATACAAATAAACGTCTCCATAAAAAAATCTGATAGCATTAATCCATTTGAGATTATAAGCCTTGACAGAAATTTATTATTAAGCATTATTAGAATAATGGAACCAATTTATTCATTTCAACACTCCTATTCTGAGGAGAAAAGGGGGTTAAACAAAAAAATATTCCTCCTCTCTGAGGAGGAGGTTTCTATCGATTTGTTCAAATCTATAAAAGAGATGCCTTTCGGCAAAAGAAAGATCTATAGTTTAGCTTGCCTTTTATCAGCTGTTTCTGATGAGGAAGCTTTATATACTTCGATATCGATAGCTTCTTCTCTTAGTTTTTCTGATCAGATAAGGAAGATTGTTGAAAAAAACATCGAGAAGAGATGGCGTCTTTCTGATATTTCAAATAACTTGAATTTATCAGAAATAGCTGTTAGAAAACGATTGGAGAGTGAAAAATTAACATTTCAACAAATCCTTCTTGATATTCGCATGCATCATGCAGCAAAGCTTTTATTGAATAGTCAAAGCTATATTAATGATGTATCAAGACTTATCGGAATATCAAGCCCATCTTATTTTATAAGGAAATTTAATGAATATTATGGTATAACTCCAAAGAAATTTTACTTATATCATAAAAAATTTTAAATGCTTCATAGCCCATCGCTATTGCCAGATGGGTTTTCCCCACACCTGATGGCCCCAGTAATACGATATTTTCATTACGTTCTATGAAGCTGAGTGAGCGTAACGACTGGAGTTGCTTCTGCGGTGCTCCGGTGGCGAATGTGAAGTCATACTCTTCGAACGTTTTCACCGCCGGGAAGGCTGCCATTCGGGTATACATCGCCTGTTTACGTTGATGACGTGCCAGTTTTTCTTCATGAAGCAGATGCTCCAGGAAGTCCATATAACTCCATTCCTGGTCTACTGCCTGTTGTGACAGCGCAGGCGCTGCGCTTATGTACTGCACCCATTTTGTTGGACGATGAAATGGAATAGCCCCTGATATGTCAAAGCCAAAATACCCTTTTGAAAAGCGCCTTGAAGTCGTGAATCACTACTTCACTACTGATGATGGTTACAGGATCATCTCGGCACGTTTTGGTGTCCCCCGAACCCAGGTCAGGACATGGGTTGCCCTCTATGAAAAACATGGAGAAAAAGGCTTAATTCCCAAACCTAAAGGTGTTAGTGCTGATCCAGAGTTGCGTATTAAGGTCGTGAAAGCTGTGATTGAGCAGCACATGTCCCTTAATCAGGCTGCTGCTCACTTTATGCTTGCTGGTAGTGGTTCTGTAGCCAGGTGGCTGAAGGTTTATGAAGAGCGCGGAGAAGCTGGTTTACGCGCGCTCAAGATTGGCACCAAAAGAAACATTGCAATATCAGTTGATCCAGAAAAAGCGGCATCAGCATTGGAGCTGTCAAAAGACCGACGCATTGAGGATCTTGAAAGGCAAGTTCGATTTCTTGAAACGCGGCTTGTGTATCTAAAAAAGCTGAAAGCCTTAGCTCATCCCACGAAAAAGTGAAAGTACTCAACGAGCTAAGGCAGTTTTATCCTCTTGATGAGCTTCTCAGGGCTGCGGAGATACCGCGCAGTACGTTTTATTACCATCTAAAGGCTCTCAGCAAGCCTGACAAGTATGCGGACGTTAAAAAGCGTATTGGTGAGATTTATCATGAGAATAGAGGCCGATACGGATACCGTAGGGTAACGCTGTCTCTTCATCGAGAAGGGAAACAGATTAACCATAAAGCTGTTCACGTATAGGAAATTGAAAAACTAAGCGATACCCCTGTCCGCGCCTTATGCCACGTGAGCTTTTCTGCTTTTCCCTCCACTCCGGTGTTTTCTCTCTCTGCATGGTCGATTCTTATACCGCAACAGGCTGTTTTTTATACTTGCACCGATTCCCGGGCACACTTAGCCTGTGTCAGGCCGGCATATACCTCAGCAGACTGATATCCCGCGCGTTTTTCTTCAGCCCCTCCACATTCAGTCCCGCGATGGCCCGGCGGTATACCATCCGGCCGCCACACAGCACGCATTCGAACGGGTCACGACTCAGGAACTGTTTCACCATTTGTGCATAGCACACTTTCGCCACTGGTTCCGGTTTATCCATCCCCAGAGCACGGTACACCTGCGGCAGCTTCTCTCCACACACCCGGTTGGCAAGGAACCCGAAGTACCTCACCATCTTAAAAAACTTCTCCGGGATGTGCTGTTTCAGCCTCGCGACCAGCTCACGCTGTGTCAGCGTTTCCGTCGCCGTTTCTCCCGTTTTGTGGTCCAGGTAACGGAAGCTCAGGCTCGCCCCTCCGTTGTAATGTGCCAGCCGGGAGGCCGCTATCGGCGGCTTCTTCAGATAACGACCCAGGTAGCGCGCCGTATTCCTCCCGCCGGCCGTTTTTTTCGACATGTACACATGCCAGTATTTTCCTCCGGCTTTCAGCACCAGGCTTCTCCTCTGTGATTCCGTCGTGATATGTGACAACGACTCCGGCATCGCCAGCCCCTCTGACCACGCTTTCAGAAGCCGTTGCCGCATATTCCACATCCACCGCGAACGCATCGCGTCTTTCAGGAAGCTCAGCTTTTTCCACTGACCATGCTTATTCAGACCTCCACAGGTTACAGACACATGTACATGCGGATGCCAGTTGAGACGACGGCCATACGTGTGGATGGCGCAGAAGATACCGGGTTCCTGCCCCCGTTTCCGGGCGGCATACAGCAGATTCTCCACCGCCAGACGGCACACGTCATTCAGCAGCCACCGGTTGCTTTCGAACACCGGCCACTGCGTGTCCGGCAGGGTGAAGACCAGGTGTACCCAGTCGCAGTCAGGAAGACGATTCAGCTGTGTCGCTATCCACAGGTCTGTGGCCTTTTTTCCGCAGGACGGGCAGGCACGGCTGCCGCATGAGTTAGTGACGTATCTGACGTGGGGGCACTCAGGTTTATCGCAGATGTATTCCTTCACGCCCAGTATCCGCGTGCCGCAGGCCAGCATTTTTGTGACAGCCTCAACCTCGATATCGCGCAGACCGCCCGCATCCAGGAAGGATGTCCAGCACTGGTTGGCCGTGAACAGACGTTTCAGCGGGCGGGGAGTAAAAGCGGACAACATGAGGACGGATTAACCCCCGGTATCCTGTAGCCGGGTAAGGGCTGCTGTGTCGCCACGGCGCTCCAGGATGGAGGCCGCGACCATCGCAGGTGGTGGGTCCATGGGTTTGAGCATCTTCATCCAGTCCCATTCACGTTGTGAGAGCTTCTCAGCACCAACAGAGAGCAGAACGGTATCTATACTTTTGCGGGTCAACATAAGAGGATGAGTCCTTAATAAAACAGGTCCTCAGAGCATACATATTCTGCGGAGCGTGCGGCAACAACAGGACGAACAGGGGCGGTTTTCAATTTGCAGCCGTCAGGCTGCCGTGGTTCAGCGCCTGATGGGAATCCTCTCACTTAAGGCAGCGATTAAGGTCAAGCGATACCGCTCTTACAGAGGAGAGGTAGGGCAAACCGCCCCCTATGTTCTCCAACGAGATTTCAAGGCTACGCGGCCAAACGAGAAGTGGGTTACCGATTTTACTGAATTTGCAGTCAATGGGCGCAAGCTGTATTTGTCTCCAGTAATAGATCTCTTCAACAACGAAGTTATTTCTTACAGCCTTTCGGAAAGACCAGTGATGAACATGGTCGAGAATATGCTCGATCAGGCATTCAAAAAGCTTAATGAACCGCCCCGGGAATCCTGGAGACTAAACTTCCTGAGAAAGAGGTAAACAGGATGACTAAAAATACTCGTTTTTCCCCCGAAGTCCGTCAACGGGCAGTCCGTATGGTTCTGGAAAGTCAGGGCGAATATGACTCACAATGGGCGACAATTTGTTCCATTGCTCCAAAGATTGGCTGTACGCCGGAGACTCTGCGTGTCTGGGTTCGCCAGCATGAGCGGGATACCGGGGGCGGTGATGGAGGGCTCACCACCGCTGAACGTCAGCGTCTGAAAGAGCCGGAACGTGAAAATCGTGAACTGCGCCGCAGTAACAATATCCTTCGCCTGGCTTCCGCTTATTTTGCAAAGGCGGAGTTCGACCGCCTCTGGAAAAAATAATGCCACTGCTGGATAAGCTGCGTGAGCAGTACGGGGTCGGACCGGTATGCAGTGAACTGCATATTGCCCCGTCAACGTATTACCACTGTCAGCAACAGCGACATCATCCGGATAAACGCAGTGCCCGTGCGCAGCGCGATGACTGGCTGAAGAAAGAGATACAGCGCGTATACGATGAAAATCACAAGGTATACGGTGTAAAGTCTGGCGTCAGTTGTTACGGGAAGGTATCAGAGTGGCCAGATGCACTGTGGCACGTCTCATGGCGGTTATGGGACTTGCCGGTGTTCTCCGGGGTAAAAAGGTCCGTACGACCATCAGCCGGAAAGCCGTTGCCGCAGGCGACCGCGTAAACCATCAGTTCGTGGCAGAACGACCTGACCAGCTGTGGGTGGCTGATTTTACTTACGTCAGCACATGGCAGGGCTTCGTCTATGTGGCGTTCATCATTGATGTGTTTGCCGGATGCATCGTGGGGTGGCGGGTCTCATCGTCCATGGAAACGACATTCGTGCTGGATGCACTGGAGCAGGCGTTATGGGCCCGTCGACCGTCCGGCACGGTCCATCACAGTGATAAAGGTTCTCAGTATGTATCGCTGGCCTACACACAGCGGCTTAAGGAAGCCGGATTACTGGCATCAACAGGAAGTACAGGCGACTCGTATGACAACGCGATGGCGGAGAGCATCAATGGTCTTTACAAAGCGGAGGTAATACACCGTAAGAGCTGGAAAAACCGTGCAGAAGTGGAACTGGCCACACTCACGTGGGTGGACTGGTATAACAATCGACGATTGCTGGAAAGGCTGGGCCATACTCCTCCGGCAGAAGCAGAAAAAGCTTATTATGCTTCCATCGGAAACGATGATCTGGCAGCCTGAGTTCACAGATAAAACACTCTCCAGGAAACCCGGGGCGGTTCAGTTGCTGAACTGCTGGAACCGCTGTATGACATCCTGCGCCAGTATGTGCTGATGCCCGGTAAAGTCCATGCCGATGATATCCCCGTTCCGGTCCAGGAGCCGGGCAGCGGTAAAACAAGGACTGCCCGGCTGTGGGTCTACGTTCGTGATGACCGTAACGCCGGTTCGGAAATTGCAGCATAAGTTATCCATGCTCTGAGGTGGGTAGAGGTGGGCCCTCCGGTCAGGGTTTACAGGAGCACAGACCAAACGACCCGGTGCTGCTTCATTCTAAGGAATGAGGTGGTGAGCGACTCCGGGAAAAGGCAGAGATCTACTGTCACGTGGGTTCGGGAAGCTGAACGAAAGTAAACTGTCCGATGAAGCATCGAAATCTTAGATGATGCCAAAATGGGGCCGTACAGCCGTCCCCTGATAAGCGCAGAAGACACCTGCTTACTGACTGCGCGGCATCCGGTGTGAAGGCAGCAGGATCCCGGGCCAGACCATCTCAGGGAACGTGAGAACCTGTTTCCGGCACGTATCGGGAAACAGGGGCGGACCCATTCGTAGTAGTGATGAAAGATCTGTAATGGGTCTGGAGCGAAGGGATGGGGATCACATTCATTGCAGAAGACACAACCCAAAAGGGGATGACGTAACTGATGCAACGAAAATCATTTGAAATACCAAAAGCACTGGTCTGGGCATCATATCTGGATGTGCGTCGCAACAAGGGAGCCCCCCGGATGCGACGGGCAGACTTTGAAAATGTTCGACCAGCAACGTGATGGCAATCTATACAAGATCTGGAACCGGCTATGTTCGGGAACATGGTTTCCGCCACCAGTGCTGGAAAAACGGATCCCGAAGTCGAATGGCAAGGAACGCATTCTGGGGATCCCAACAGTATCCGATCGAATTGCTCAGGGAGCGATAAAACTTTTCATGGAAGAAAAGCTTGACCCGATTTTCCATGCTGATTCATATGGTTACCGACCAGGCAAATCAGCTCATGACGCTCTGAAACAATGTGCCATCCGGTGCTGGCGTTATACCTGGATACTGTAAGTGGACATAAACGCGTGTTTCAACGATGTGATATATGATCTGGTGCTCAAAGCTCTGGAACACCACGGGATGCCTAAATGGGTCATCCTGTACTGTCGACGCTGGATGGAAGCGCCAATGCAGAGTTGTGAAAATGGAGAATTAATAACCCGAACACGAGGCACTCCGCAGGGCGGGGTCATTAGTCCGCTACTTGCTAACTTGTTCCTTCACTATGCATTTGATTTGTGGATGGAAAGAGAATATCGGGGGGTACCGTTTGAGAGGTACGCTGACGATATTGTAGTACATTGTTCACGAATGAGTGATGCAACAAGGCTAAAGAACAGGTTATCGGAGCGCTTCTCGGAAGTCGGGCTGGTCCTGAATGCAGGGAAAACGAATATCGCCTACATTGACACGTTTAAAAGGAGAAACGTCGCAACGAGTTTCACCTTTCTCGGATATGACTTCAAAGTGCGTACGCTGAAGAATTTCAAAGGCGAACGGTACCGAAAATGCATGCCGGGTGCGTCAAATGCAGCAATGCGCAAAATAACAGAAACAATCAAGAAGTGGCGTATACATCGCTCAACAGCTGAGAGTTTGCTGGATTTTGCGAGGCGCTACAATGCGATAGTGAGAGGCTGGATCGAGTACTACGGAAAGTTCTGGTCCAGAAATTTCAACTATCGACTGTGGAGTGCAATGCAGTCACGTCTGCTCAAGTGGATGCAGTCTAAATACAGACTTTCGAACCGGAAGGCTCAGCGAAAGCTGACGCTGGTAAGGAAGGAGTATCCGAAGCTATTTGTTCACTGGTATTTACTACGTGCATCAAATGAGTGATCAAGAGCCGTATGACGCGAGAGTGTCACGTACGGTTCCGTGAGCAGCCGGGGAGTGAAATTCTCTCCGGCTGACTCGACTCGCGGGTTCCGACAGCGATGACGAACATGCGGCGGTGTTGTACTCGCTGATCGGCACATGCCGTCTGAACAATGTGGAACCAGAAAAATGGCTGCGTTACGTCATTGAGCATATCCAGGACTGGCCGGCAAACCGGGTACGTGATCTGTTGCCCTGGAAAGTTGATCTGAGCTCTCAGTAAATATCAATACGGTTCTGACGAGCCGCTTACTTTTGGCGTAATTCTGCTGCGCCTTTACTGAACACAATGCCGTATTCAGCAAGAAGTCCACGAATGTGATTTATCAGTTGTGTCCTTTCCATTGAAACCAACCGACGCATATTCAAAAAAGTCTGGACGTCCTGTTGCTCCAGAGTTTTTATTGGTACGGGTCGTATAGTTCCATGTTGGCAGGCCTCAGCTATTGCCTGTGCGTCGTTATAATCATTTTTCTGGCACCGCTGATAAGCTTTAACATGTTGTGCCGGAAGCAATATTACATCATGGTCGAGTTTCCTGATTTCCCGGGCCCAGTAATGAGATGCCCCGCCAGCCTCCATCGCAACAGTCATTTTAGGCTGTTGCACCAGCCAGTTAAGCAGTTGATTGCGAGAAAGTTTGGTCTTTCCTGCGGGTTTGCCATGAGCATTGATACTGAAAAGATAAAAGTTCGTTTTAGCCAGATCAATGCCGGTGATTTTCTGTTCAGACATGGTATCCCGCTTACTTTTGTTGTTAAAGTTTATCCATCATGGCGCAATTGAAGGCTGCCGTGAAAGAGGGGGAAGACTATCTCATCGGTTACTGTTAAACGGCTAAGAGAAACTATCTTTTTCAAGCAAAGAAGATACGGTGAAACAGGCGATTTCACCGTGAAATACTGTTCAAAAAAAACGCTAATAAAAGCAAAATTTCTTTTAAAACAGCCAATTAAAAACTGGCGAGTTGCTGGCGAAAAACTTGAATTTTCACAGCGAATTCAGATTATCTTTTAGTACAAGAGCAATCATACGATCTAACTTATCCTGAACTTCCAACGGTAATCTGCCGAATTCATATGAGAACGTACGTCCCTTTACTCGTTTTCGAGCAAATTTATCTTTACTATCAAATTTCCATAACAAAGTTACAACCGCTTTATCCTTTACTCCTGAATCAAGCAATGAAGACATTTCCTTGGTTATAAGCCGCATAATACTGTTTTTAACCTCGTCTTCAGAAAGATTGTCATCAGCAGTAATAAGCTCAATACTCGGCGAGATATTCTTCACAACTTCATCAATAGATATATCACCCAGCCTCAGTCGTTCACTTAATTCAGCCAGTTGCCTGTAATCGGCGTATGTCAGCTCAGACTGAACAGGAAAAAGAGACACAAAATCTTTAGGTACGGACGCTGCTTGGAGGGCACGAGTCACCTTAGCTGCCGACAATCCCTCTCTTTCCGCAATTTGCTTCTGGTTCATACCGGCCTCTTTGAGACGTACTAAACGCAACCCAATTTCACGAATATTATGTTCAAGTGACGTCTGCAAATCTTTCGCCAGATGCTGAGCTTCAGAAACAGTAAGCTCATCATCCGTTACAAGTACACGTAATCCAACCTTGCATAGCAAAGCTGCTGCCCGACGACGGGAACCATCCAAAATCTCAATAAGATCGCCAGTCCGAATCCCAATACATGGATAGAATTGTTGTAAACGTATAGTTCTGGTGATGTCTTTTAGTGAGTCCGGCGTCAGGGCTGTCTGTTCGCGGCCATTCACCTCTTCGACCACAAAAGTTTGAGTATCCACTTTGTCATGATCAACCTTGATCTCAGTAAATTTTGCCTTTCGGCCAGTATTGAGGGTAAATACATGAACTGGAGCCGATATTTCTTCAGTATTATTCAGGATATTTGTATTCAGCGTACGGCCAATAGTCGGTCGGTGCTTTCTGTTTTCCATCAGTAGTTGGCCCTTATAAATTCAATACGATCAAAAACTGCTTTAGCGAAATCTTCTGCTGCCATACGTGCATTTTTCAAAGCTTCACCACTGCCAACATAAGTAACAGGATTCGCAGATATCACGGTATCAAACGACTCGCCGCTTCTCTCAAAACCATCAAGACGTGGCATTGAAACATCAAGCATGTCACCACCGAAAATCTCTTTTGTCAGGCTATGGCAGTATTTATGATCTGACTTATTCGCCAGTTTCGACATGAAGCCAATATTTGCCTGCAAACGGCATGAACATCCATCCTGTTCAATAATCTGTACAAGTTCAGGTAAACGAGCCAAATATTTAAGCGTGGAATGGAAATCAACTTGTGCTGGCGGCACCGGTGTAAACATGATATCTGCGGCAGCAATGGCATTTTTCAAAAATGCGTCCAGATGCGGGCCTGTATCAATAAGGATGAAGTCGAAATCATGCTTCAGCTTATCAATAATATTCTCACGCAATATCGCGTGTTTGTTTTGTCCTAATAGATGCTCCTCGCACAGAGTATCCCAGTTTGATGCAATAAAGGCGTCGTCAATAGAAGCCGGCATAACATAAACGCCAGGGATAACTGACGGAACGATAAAATCTTCCAGTAATTCCTCACGACTCACGTTCTGCAACATAGCCTGCGGTGCGGTTGTATCAACCAGCCCCACCGCATGCAAGTAGTTCAGAAACATAGTGGCTGATGACTGGGGATCTAAATCAAGGAGCAGAATACGTAAATCTTCTGACAGCAGGTGAGGATGAGCACGCAGGGCGTGAGCTACGGAAACACTACTCACGGTTTTAGACACACCGCCTTTTAGACTACCGATGAATATGGAATATGCCTCACTATAACGATCGCGATATTTAGGAATGCCACGATGTGCATAGATATCGATAATGTTCTGGATGGTTAATGCATATTTTGTCGCGGTTCCTGCTGGGCGTTTTTCAAACTGATAGCCCTGAGCCTCCATCTCACCGACTGCACCATCCACGCTTGCGCGCGTTAATTTTGGAAGCTTAGCTACAGCAGACTTTGAATAGACTTGATAAAAAACATCAGCCTGAAACTCCTGCTTTTGCTCCTGAATCTGTTTTGTTAGGGCGAGCAACATTTTATCTGCACGCTGCGCAACCTTACTTAACTGCTCAAAACTAGTCATTCCCCCTCCGTGCTATGTAGGATTTTAACTTATTACAAAAAAAACTGCATTAGCAGGGTAATGCATGCAAGTACATATTGTACATGCTTATATTAAAAATGCGCGCATTGCTGATTTATTAATCATCGGAATGAATATTACTGTAAGATAGTATGCCTTTCCGGGAGAAAGACGCTGATTTCCCCCGAATAATCCAGTTCACCACCACACTCCGGACAACAGCTTTCTTCAGGCTCCAGATGGTGTATTTCGCGGGAAACATGTTCCGGTAACGGACGGCGATGACGTGACTGTCGCAACAGGCGGGGGTAGTGCTTCCAATCAGTAGAACATGTGCTTTTCAATGAAGGAGCCGATGACTTTTTCGTGGATTTCCACGGAACGCGAGAAGCAGATTGTTTTACGTGCCAGCCGCTTGATGCGGGTGCGGAGGGTCCGGTTGTTACGTGCAATACGTTGCGTGAAGATTTTGCCGGTCAGGTGTTTCTCCTTCGGCACTTCTCTGGCGTAGCTGCCCCAGTCATCGCTGGTCACCATGCCGATACAGAACGGAGTCAACAGGGCTAACAGTTCCCGACAGGTCTCATCATTCCGTGGCCCGAAAGTGTAAGCCAACACACCGCCAGTTTTAGTGTTGTACGCATACCAGAGCCAGTGTTGTGTCAACGACGGATGAAAAGTGATCCACTTATATCTCCACCAACGGCCCAATATTGATCCACCGTTTTACTCAGGATTAGCTTCTGCTATAACCCCGGCCTTTCGTTTCTGTCTGAGTCGATAGCTTTCTCCTTTGATTTGAACGACATGTGAGTGGTGTAAGATACGGCCCAGCATCGCTGAGGTCAGTGCTGCATCACCGGCGAACGTTTGATCCCACTGCCCGAACGGTAGATTGGATGTCAGGATCATTGCGCTCTTTTCGTAACGTTTAGCGATGACCTGGAAGAACAGTTTTGCTTCTTCCTGACTGAACGGCAGATAGCCTATTTCATCAATGATGAGCAGGCGGGGGGCCATTACTCCACGCTGAAGCGTCGTTTTATAACGGCCCTGACGTTGTGCCGTAGATAACTGAAGTAACAGATCTGCTGCTGTTGTGAAGCGAACTTTGATACCTACACGGACTGCTTCATAGCCCATCGCTATTGCCAGATGGGTTTTCCCCACACCTGATGGCCCCAGTAATACGATATTTTCATTACGTTCTATGAAGCTGAGTGAGCGTAACGACTGGAGTTGCTTCTGCGGTGCTCCGGTGGCGAATGTGAAGTCATACTCTTCGAACGTTTTCACCGCCGGGAAGGCTGCCATTCGGGTATACATCGCCTGTTTACGTTGATGACGTGCCAGTTTTTCTTCATGAAGCAGATGCTCCAGGAAGTCCATATAACTCCATTCCTGGTCTACTGCCTGTTGTGACAGCGCAGGCGCTGCGCTTATAAGGCTTTCCAGTTGCAACTGCCCGGCGAGCGCCATCAGTCGTTGATGTTGCAGTTCCATCATCACGCCACTCCTCTGCAGAATGAGTCGTAGATGGAGAGTGGATGATGCTGGGGGGGGTTGTCGAAGCTCACCAGATTTTCACCAGGATGCACGTCATACTCTTTTTTCTCCGGAGGCAGTGCCAGCATGGACTGCTGCTCTTCGAGCCAGCGATCACAGGGACGGGCCTGGATTGTTTCATGCTTTCGTTGGTTAGCGACATCGTGCAGCCAGCGCAGACCGTGGCGGTTGGCTGTTTCAACATCGACAGTGCTCCCCATCGGGCGCAGGCGAGTCATTAGTGGGATGTAAAAACTGTTACGGGTGTACTGCACCATCCGTTCCACCTTACCTTTAGTCTGTGCCCTGAAGGGCTGAGGAATCCCCAGAAAACGAGACAAACATAGCATTATGTGATCTACTGATTTGTGCCAACAATTCAATGAGATCACTGCTATGCCTGTTCATAAAGTATGTCAGAATTTCTTCCGGGATGCCTTAGCACCATTTCATCAGTACCGACAAAATGCCCTGATGGATGCCACAATGGCGTTAATCAACGGAGCATCTCTGACGCAGACCAGTATCGGACGTTTTTTGCCGGGTAATGCACAAGTTAAGAATAAGATCAAACGTATTGATCGCCTCATGGGTAATGAGGCGCTCCATCGCGATATTCCAATGATTTTCAGGAATATCACTTCAATGCTGACACGGCAGTTATCTTTATGTGTAATAGCCGTAGACTGGAGTGGCTATCCCTCCCAGGAGCATCATGTTCTTCGTGCCAGCCTTCTGTGTGACGGGCGTTCCATTCCGTTATTGAGTAAGGTTGTTCCTTCTGAAAAACAAAATAATCCATTGATACAACATGATTTCCTTGATTCCCTTGCTCAATCCCTGCCCCCCGATGCCAGGGTTATTATTGTCACGGATGCTGGATTTCAGAGCGCATGGTTTCACCATATTACTTCTCTGGGCTGGGATTTTATTGGTCGGATCAGAAATAACGTTCAGTATTGCCTCGATAACGCGCCTGAAAGATGGTTAAAAGTGTCGGATAGCCCTGAATGTAAAACACCGGAATATATGGGGGCTGGAAGGCTGGTTAAAGAAAGGAAAAAAAGCATCCGGGGGCATTTTTACACCTATAAGAAATCGGCAAAAGGGCGAAAAAAGAAACGTTCGAAAGGTCAGAGTGGTTTAAACAAAACAGACAAAGAACAGAGCAAATCAGCAAAAGAAGCCTGGTTGATCTTCAGCAGTACAAATGACTTCAGAGCGCGAGAAATCATCAAGTTATACAGTCGGCGAATGCAGATAGAGCAAAACTTTCGTGATGAAAAGAACGGGCGCTTCGGATTTGGTCTTCGGGCCAGCAAAAGTCGTTCAACAGGAAGAATTCTGGTTCTGAGTCTGCTGGCAACGTTGAGCACTATCGTAATGTGGTTACTCGGTTATCACGCTGAAAATAAAGGGTTACACCTGAAATATCAGGCTAACAGCATTAAATCCCGGCGGGTTATCTCATATCTGACGTTAGCGAAGAATGTTCTTCGACACTCGCCACTTATTTTAAGACGAACAGTACTGAGCACAGTTCTAAACCATCTGTCCAGAACCTACCGAAATATGGTGCTGGTTTATTAGCAGTAATTTTGTGGGGATCCCTCAGCCTGAAGGGGCGACACAGTCGGGGAGAGAAGCCCATCTCCTTGCCGAACTGCCACAGCGAAGGATGGAACCGGTGCTGACCGGTCTGATATGCGTCACGTTGCAGAACCACAGTTTTCATATTGTCATACAACACTTCGCGCGACACACCACCAAAGAAGCGGAACGCATTACGATGGCAGGTCTCCAGCGTGTCATAACGCATATTGTCAGTGAATTCGATGTACAACATTCGGCTGTATCCGGGAACAGCAACGAACACGTGAAGCGGTGAGCGACCATTACGCATAGTGCCCCAGTCAACCTGCATCTGTCGTCCGGGTTCAGTTTCGAACCGAACGGCAGGCTCCTGCTCCTGAGGAACCGAGAGAGAACGAATGAATGCCCTGAGAATGGTCATTCCGCCACGATATCCCTGGTCTCTGATCTCGCGAGCGATTACCGTTGCCGGGATTTTGTAAGGATGAGCATCGGCGATGCGTTGACGAATATAATCCCGGTATTCATCCAGGAGTGAAGCAACAGCAGGTCGCGGCGTATATTTTGGCGGCTCAGATTTTGCCTGCAAATAACGTTTAACGGTATTGCGGGAGAGCCCCAGTTCTCTGGCAATCGCCCGGCTACTCATTCCCTGCTTGTGCAGGATTTTAATTTCCATAACTGTCTCAAAAGTGACCATAAGCTCTCCTGAATCAGGAGAGCAGATTACCCCCTGGATCTGATTTCAGGCGTTGGGTGTGGATCACTATTGCACCGTTCGTGACAGTGTTGTTGCGCCTTGCTGCCAACGAAGCTCCACTGCCCATCAAGTTCACAGATAAGGGCAACATCAGCGTGAGCGACTGGCGCAGATGTTATCCGCCGGGGCGGGAGCTTTTTAATGTCCGTATGACGGTATTGATGCCGATTTTCAGCGTACGGCCAGTATCGCGAACTCCGGCACCGTTGAAAGCCATTTCAGTGATTTGGTTTTTAACTCCCGGTTTACGGGCCTCGTAACAGTAAGTGAGCTGAAACACCCGGTGACAGTCACGGCAACGGAATCGATCATGTCCTTTTGGGTTCTGCCCGTGACGGTAAACCTGAACGGACTGGCAACGGGGGCAATGAAAGTTAACTGTGACCATGAAAGAACCTAAAAGCGGGTATTATAACCCCTAATTCAACTAATTGGAGGCATTGTCATTTTTAATCTATGGATACACTTAAAAATCCTCTCACCTTACGTTAAAAACCTTCTCATGTTTAGAGTTTTTTATTATGTTTATCATAATGATATGACGATCTGAGTTTTTAAAATCAAGAAGAAAAGATAAGTTTTTTAAATGCACAGTGCCTGTGGATAACTTTGCGTAAATCCGGAGGACAGATCACTCTGAAGCAAGACAACAGCATCTGAAAACAATATGCTCACGTTTCAACCACAGGGCGTAAGTGATCCTACCCACGTAATATGGACACAGGCCTAAGCGAGGTTCTGGTTTTCAAATTGTTCCGGACTGAGGCCGCCACACCAACTGTGCCGTCGCCAGCGATTGTAATCACATTCGATATAATTAAACACTGTTGCCCTCATTATTTCCCGGCTGATAAAGTGTTCTCCGTGGAGACATTCCACTTTCAGCGAATGAAAGAAGCTTTCCACGCAGGCATTATCGTAGCAGCAGCCCTTTGCGCTCATACTGCCACGCAGATTATGCCACTTCAGCAGCGCCTGATAATCTGCTGAACAGTACTGACTTCCTCGGTCCGAGTGAACGATAACGTTCCGGGGTCTCTTACGCCGCCACAGCGCCATCTGCAGGGCATCGCAGGCCAGTTGCGCCGTCAGGCGTGGTGACATGGACCAGCCAATAACGGCACGTGACCACAGGTCAATGACCACAGCCAGATACAGCCAGCCTTCATCTGTACGTAAGTACGTGATGTCTCCCGCCCACTTCTGGTTCGGACCACTGGCGTAAAAATCCTGCTCCAGCAGATTTTCTGACACAGGCAGGCCATGTGCGCGGTAACTGACCGTATTGCTGGGTAAGATCAATTTGCTCACTGGTATTTACTACGTGCATCGAATGAGTGATCAAGAGCCGTATGACGCGAGAGTGTCACGTACGGTTCCGTAAGCAGCCGGAGAGTGAAACTCTCTCCGGCTGACTCGACTCGCAGGTTCCGACAGCGGTGACGAACATGCAGCGGTGTTGTTCTCGCTGATCGGCACATGCCGTCTGAACAATGTGGAGCCAGAAAAATGGCTGCGTTACGTTATTGAACATATCCAGGACTGACCGGCAAACCGGGTACGCGATCTGTTGCCTTGGAAAGTTGATCTGACTTCTCAGTAAATATCAATATGATTCTGACGAGCCGCTTACCTTTGAGCAGAGAAAGGGGAGAGGGATCCCACATCCATGAGCTAGGAAAATACAAAAACTGGCTATACAACAATTCAATATATTAGGACTTACTTGCGAGGAGAAATATAGCACCGCTCAGGCAATTCCTGGGTATTTACTTTTCTTAGTTTCTTTACTCGGGATGTTCTGTCATCAGAAAGGCGATTCTAAATTTGTAATATAGTCACTCATATTCCCACGTAATTTCTTTAGATCAATATATTGCACATTTTTCTCAAAAAACTGATCGGAAATAAGATTTGCAACATTGCTTGTTGTATCATTTTTAACGCTTCTATTCATCCCTTCACAAAGTTCGTCCATTTTCTTTTTGAAATAACTGCTTCCTGATACAAGATGATTTATGGAACTTTGTGCAGCATTGATGTCTAGAGAAATGCGATAATCTTTCTCAACCTGTTTAAATATCTGTTTACGGAGATTATCGCCGATTTTTCGGCTGTGTTCTGCACAAAACTTATCAATACATTGGTTTACCACCCGGGATACGTAGACTTTTTTTTCATCATTTTTCCAATCTGTAATATTTTCACCGATTTGTTCTGAAACAGAGCTCAAAATACTAGTATTTATTTTGGTTGATGATATTTTTACTATCCTTTTCCCCATTGTACAGCGGATAATCTCATCCACCTTTCCTGAAAAATATCTTTTGTGAGATAAACTGATTCCAAAATTATTAAAAGATGTTCCAAGCATTATAATCACCTTGTCATGTAAAATAGTAACATTGTCATTATTTTAGCTGATTCAAACAATTCTGTAAATGCTTTGAGTTCTTTACTCCCTTGGCTCAATGATGGACCGTCTGGAATCCCAGAGACTAAACTCTCTGAGAAAGAGAGTATGAAAAAACTTGGGGCAGTCCCTAAATGAAGGGACCAACAGCGGTAAAATAACCGGCATCATTCATAATGATGCCCTGTTAGTTGTAGTTATGAAGATTTACGTCATTAAAATTGCTGTTCGTAGTGTCAGTCCTATGGTCTGGCATCAGCTGAGGATCGTAGCCGATACATCACTGGCTTCACGACATTCGTGTTGAGGCTATTCATGAAAACTCCACGCTGAAAACGCCGTTTTGTATAAACGGTCACGGTATGCCCGGAGCCACTGTTGCTGATAAATTCGATAAAACCTTGGCGTTTCTTGAAGCTATCGTTAATGCGGATAATGAAACAACGATTGGTGAGATTCGCTCTTTTGCCGACGCCCTGGACGCTGTCCGGTTCAATCGCAACAAAATCAACCGGCAGCTGAGCAAACCCAACCTTGCCTCTCTGGCGCTGGAGCATGAAGTGATTTGGCTGGGACGTAGCCGCTGACAGCTTCTATAAAAGTATGATCCTACCCACGTAATATGAACACAGGCTTAAGTGAGGTTCTGGTTTTCAAATTGTTCAGGACTGAGACCTCCACACCAACTGTGCCGTCGTCAGCGATTGTAATCGCACTTGATATAATTAAACACTGTATATTTCATTTGTGGAGTCTCCAGTCTGAGAGGGCTTTATGCATTCCGTATTGGGCACTATGATGCCAGAAATCTGCAAGGCTCCACACCTTCCTGTATTTCCCTTCCTCTATCACAGTGCACTTTACTTAATAGGGTGGGATGTGTTCATTACATTTATTGTGTTTTTTATGATTGTTTTTGCGTCCAGTGTCGTTCGTCATGGGAAACTGGTTCTATGGGTAGTATCGCTCAGTCTAGTTAACTGTTTGTTTCTTTTTAGAAATTAAGCAGATCACACAATTCGGGGAGAGATCCTTCTAAGTGCAATTCTTTGCAGCTATTTAGCACACTTAAAACAACTCTTGTATTTTGTCAGAAATAATATTAAACATGTCTTGTTCATTATTGTTAAGTCTGTCTGCTATTTCTGTAAGTTTTATCCCACTATGATGGCATATATTTATATATGCCATCATAGCCTCGATATTCCCTTTCCCTGCGGCCAGAAATAATCCTGGTAACCCCTCATTATCTCTTACATCCAATAGTTTAATCGTTTCTTTTGGTGATAAATCAAAAGTTTTAATAAAATCTCCATAAGCTTGAATCGCAGCGGAATGACCTTCTTGAAGAGCTATGAACAAAGCAGATTCCCCAGCATTATTTCGTGCTGCAAGAACTTCTAGTTTTTCCTCTTTGGGTATTTCGGCTGCCAACAGCGATTCACCGTATTTACGCGCTGCATCGGCATTTCCATGCCAAATCAATGAAAACAAATTATGGCGGTTATACTCCTTATTATTCTTTGTCGGAATGGATATGTTCTGTATTTTGGCCAATTTTCTGAAAGAAACACCACTATATCCCCCCCCTGATTTTTCTTCATTGATGGCGTGGGATATAGCGGTATTTGTCACGTTAATGATATTATTTTTCATTCCTTTATTTTCATTAGCAGTATTGCTGCCTATTATTAAGTGCATATTTTTGTTGTTTGCTGGATGTAATCCATAGTTATTTATTGACATTTTTGTTCATCCTTTTTGCTAAAAAAAAACAATAACCTATTTTTGTAATGTAATAGATATTAGTCTATTGCTAATCTAAAAAAACCATTGCCACATTGAATGGCTATATTCACCAATAAATTCTTTCGATTTCGTATATTGACATATCGTAGATATATCTTATCCCTAAGATTCAATAATCGAGTCCGTTTACCATTCTGTGCAAGCGCCTTCACTCAGAAGTGACCGTCAAGGCGATCACCAAACTTGATAATAAAGCAGCTCATTGCCATACGCCAGTCCTTAAGGGGCGTTGTCCATTTCTGTGATGCTGCCTAGATTTAACTGCCAGCTCCGGCTTATCTACATCTAAATATGTGAGCCTAATACCGCTACACTTTGTCCAGACTATGTTTTTCTCCGGGAAGTGGGCTAACCGTCTCCATAAAGTGACGAACTTTTTTCAACAGTGGCCATATTGAACGGCACTGATGATTACGGGTTATTGTCTCATGAAGAGCCGGCCACATCACTGACAGCAGTGACTTCAGGCCTTCAGCACCAGACAGCCTGAACCAGTTAATCCATCGCCCGACAAATTTAGTAATCTAGGGCTGGTTTTTCTTCAGCTGTTGCGGTTCGAAAGTGCCATTACGATCACGCAGAGTACGGATTTCCAGAGGTTCATCTCCAGTAGTGATAATCTTCGTTAAGCAACCATTGCGGGAATTGCTGCCAGATCTAAGCTGATTTTTCTCGCACCCAAGATGATGAGTCATATTAGCATTGAGTACGGTTTCATTTTCAGCATCCAATCAAACTGACTGAGATCTTCAGGATTTTTGAGACTTTTGGCTAGTTCATTAGCTAAAGCCCGCAACTTATTAGATGTCAACTGTTTTTCATTCATAAATTCACCTTCATTTGATATCAAATTAAATAGTTCAACATCAGAGAATTATACAAACTTATGTACAGGCTCCTATGATCTTCGAATCCTGAAGATTATAGTGAAAATAAGTTTTCACGTTGAAATCCCACATAGTTAGTATATGATAAATAATCATGGATGACCTGATTAACCTCTTGGGGTAGTGCTTTTATAGAAGAATAAATATTCTACTAATTTAATACATCACCTAAAATAGTATTGTTTTTTATGGTTGGTTGAAGGTCGTGGTGATGATGTTAGTCCTTTTGAGAATATTCCAGTGCCAGATCTTACTTATAATAAAGGGGCTTGGCAGTTTGGATAAACTATTGTTCTTATTCCACTAATACAAACTTTTTGTAAAGTATATTAAATATACTTCATTTCATACTGAAATCCCCGGAAGTATTCAATCAAACAATTACACCATAAAAGGAAGAGGGGGCCCTAATTAAGTTGTCAAGCATGTTTATGATACCTGCAGGGTATAAATTTTCTGGCTGCAAGCAGACACATATAAAACGTCTTTATTGATCCTACCCACATAATATGGACACAGTCGTAAGTGAGGCTCTGGTTTTCAAATTGTTCCGGACTGAGACCACCACACCAACGGTGCCGTCGCCAGCGATTGTAATCGCACTCGATATAACTAAACACTGTTGCCCGCACTATTTCCCGATGGATAATAGTGTTCTCCGTGGAGACATTCCATTTTCAGCGAATGAATTTTCATCTGTTGCTGTATCCAGTCATACAGTGACTGCATCAGTGGCGCGGCTCTGGCTTTTCTTGCCGCCAGACGCTGTTCTGCTGAACATCCCCGGACTTCTGCCTCGATGGCATACAGTTCACCGATACGCTGCAGGGCTTCCGTGGTGATGTCGGTTGGCACTCTTGCATGCACATCGTGGATTTTTCTCCGGACATGAGCCATACATGCGGCTTCCGTTATTCTGCCGGATTCGTACAACGCCCGGTAACCACCGTAAGCATCGGCCTGAAGCACTCCGCTGTAACCGGCCAGATGATTCTGTGGATGGATACCTTTCCGGTCCGGTGAGTACGCGAACCAGACCGCCGGAGGCATTTCCGAACCGGCGTTACGGTCATCACGAACGTAGACCCACAGCCGGGCAGTCCTTGTTTTACCGCTGCCCGGCTCCTGGACCGGAACGGGGATATCATCGGCATGGACTTTACCGGGCATCAGCACATACTGGCGCAGGATGTCATACAGCGGTTCCAGCAGTTCAGCAACAGCACCTGTCCAGCGCCCCAGTGTGGCACGGCTCAGCTCCACGCCCTGACGACGGTATATTTCTGACTGGCGGTATAACGGCAGATAGTCTGCATATTTTCCAGCAACAACATGGGCCAGAAGCCCCGCTCCGGCATAACTGCGTGCAATGGGTTTTGAAGGCACCGGTGCCTGCACGATATGGTCACACCGGCAACAGGCCAGTTTCGGACGTTGTGTTTCGATAACCTTAAAGGCGCTGCTGATAAGCTCCAGCTGCTCTGACACATCACATCCCAGAGAACTGAGTTCGCCACCACAGGCCGGGCAGCATTCCTCTTCCGGACGGATGACCCGGGTTTCACGGGGAAGTGAGGCAGGTAACGGTTTACGGGCTGAAGACTGGCGCAGGGGAGATGGCAGTACCGGGTCATATTGCTCACCCAGCGTTTCCGCCATTTCTTCCTGAAGTGCGCTGATTCGCTCCTGTGCTTCCAGTATCTGCCGTTCGGTTTTTGCGCGAAGTTTTTCTGAGCTTTTACCGAACTGCATGCGCTGCAGTTTCGCAACCAGCGCCTTCAGCCGGTTGATTTCGGAAGCATAAGCCGCCACCCGCTGTGAGAGCAGGCGGTTGTATTTCGCCATCTGGCGGATGGTGTCCTGTTGCGTCTGCAACAGTGCCCGCAGGCGGGCATTCTCATGAGCAAGTGAGGTGTCCATATCCTCACTTTACAACGGGTTATATGCGGATGCCAGCGCGTTCCGTTCGTTTCGGGTGTTTCCAGTCGATGCCCTCAAGAAGCATGGATAACTGGGCCGGAGTAAGGTGCACCTTGCCGTCACGGGTGACCGGCCAGACGAAGCGGCCCCGCTCCAGGCGTCTGGTAAAGAGGCACAGTCCGTCACTGTCAGCCCACAACACTTTTATCTGGTCACCCCGGCGTCCGCGGAAGATGAACAGATGCCCGGAGAACGGGTCATCCTTCAGGACGTTCTGAACTTTTGAGACCAGGCCGTTAAAGCCATTTCGCATATCGGTGATACCTGCAACCAGCCAGATACGCGAACCTGCAGGGAAAGATATCATCAGTGGCTGCTCCCTTTTATTTCGCGGATAAGTATCTGTAATAACGCCGGCGTCAGTTTACCTTTAAGCCTGAGAGTTCCGGCCGGCAGAACCAGCTCACAGCACAGACTGTCGGACGGTGTATTTATCTGCTCTGGTTCCTGTGCCGGAGCCGGGATTTTATTATCCGGCTCCGGCGTTAACGTCACGGGAAGCAGTGCAGGCATATTTTTTCCGGAAGGCAGCAGGCCACCTTTCCGGTATTGATGGCGCCAGTTGAAGAGCAGGTTATCGTTGATTCCGTTTTCACGGGCGATCTGCGCCACACAGGCTCCGGGCTGCAGTGACTGCTCCACTAAAGCGATTTTAAATTCATAAGGAAAATTAGGCCGCCGGTGTAATGCCGATCAGTTAAGGATCAGTTGACCGATCCAGTGGCTGTGTAAGAATCCGGAAACGCTCACTCAGTTGCCGGATTCTTTTATGCACATTGGACAGGCTCTTGATCTGGGATCCCGTTACGATTCTCTGCGTAACCCACTGACTTCTCTGGGGGATTACCTCGACCCCGAACTCATCTCTCGTTGCCTTGCCGAATCAGGTACTGTAACGCTACGCAAGCGCCGTCTTCCCCTCGAAATGATGGTCTGGTGTATTGTTGGCATGGCGCTTGAGCGTAAAGAACCTCTTCACCAGATTGTGAATCGCCTGGACATCATGCTGCCGGGCAATCGCCCCTTCGTTGCCCCCAGTGCCGTTATTCAGGCCCGCCAGCGCCTGGGAAGTGAGGCTGTCCGCCGCGTGTTCACGAAAACAGCGCAGCTCTGGCATAACGCCACGCCGCATCCGCACTGGTGCGGCCTGACCCTGCTGGCCATCGATGGTGTGTTCTGGCGCACACCGGATACACCAGAGAACGATGCAGCCTTCCCCCGCCAGACACATGCCGGGAACCCGGCGCTCTACCCGCAGGTCAAAATGGTCTGCCAGATGGAACTGACCAGCCATCTGCTGACGGCTGCAGCCTTCGGCACGATGAAGAACAGCGAAAATGAGCTTGCTGAGCAACTTATAGGACAAACCGGCGATAACACTCTGACGTTAATGGATAAAGGTTATTACTCACTGGGACTGTTAAATGGCTGGAGCCTGGCGGGAGAACACCGCCACTGGATGATACCTCTCAGAAAGGGAGCGCAATATGAAGAGCTCAGAAAACTGGGTAAAGGCGATCATCTGGTGAAGCTGAAAACCAGCCCGCAGGCACGAAAAAAGTGGCCGGGACTGGGAAATGAAGTGACAGCCCGCCTGCTGACCGTGACGCGCAAAGGAAAAGTCTGCCATCTGCTGACGTCGATGACGGACGCCATGCGCTTCCCCGGAGGAGAAATGGCGGATCTGTACAGTCATCGCTGGGAAATCGAACTGGGATACAGGGAGATAAAACAGACGATGCAACTGAGCAGGCTGACGCTGAGAAGTAAAAAGCCGGAGCTTGTGAAGCAAGAGCTGTGGGGTGTCTTACTGGCTTATAATCTGGTGAGATATCAGATGATTAAAATGGCGGAACATCTGAAAGGTTACTGCCCGAATCAACTGAGTTTCTCAGAATCATGCGGAATGGTGATGAGAATGCTGATGACATTGCAGGGCGCTTCACCGGGACGTATACCGGAGCTGATGCGCGATCTTGCAAGTATGGGACAACTTGTGAAATTACCGACGAGAAGGGGAAGGGCCTTCCCGAGAGTGGTAAAGGAGAGGCCCTGGAAATACCCCACAGCCCCGAAAAAGAGCCAGTCAGTTGCTTAACTGACTGGCATTAAGGCCGCCGGGGACGTTTTTTTACCACCGGGAGTTTGGGCATAACGGTGCTTTCAGTAAGTACGACAGGTACTGTGGAGGCACTTCCGTAAAGAAGGGCATCAAGTTCCTGCTCCGACATACCTGCGGGCAGAGGCCATGAAAGGCCAGCGTTGCGGAAGCGCACGAACATACCACAGACAGTTGATTTTGGTACGCCCAGGCGACGTCCGGCTACAACCCGTGGTAAATGTTCTTCGAAATGAAGGCGTAAAGCTTCAGTGATCCAGGTCCGGTATTCCATACGATAGTGTCCACTTCAAAATGATGGACATTATTTTTGTGGAGCCGGAGGAAACAGACCAGACGGTTTAAATGAGCCGGTTACGAAGAAGCTGAGGTTCTGCGCTTTGATAATTTTGACGATGCCGTTGAGTGTTGCGCAGACCTGAATATTCCGTTCTTTGTGGATGCCGGAAACAAAAAACTGGTCTTCTGGTTTGTACGTGTTGATGACGAAGGGTATCCGGAAATTGCCCGCTGCATGGAGCGGGAATTTGCGACAATTCCTGCCGGTATCAACGCCGACGGCATGTATTGCCCTGAATGCGGTACGGTTCACTGGCCGGATGGCGTTATTCCGCCTTTCTGATGCTTCCCCGTTTTGCCGATATTTTTCAGCAGGGAAACCGATGGCTTAACTGGCTGGAGAAGCAGCCGGTGCAGATGAGCCGCCTGGAACATTATGCCGGTCAGGATGAAATTGGCCTGCGTTACAACAGCCACCGGACAAAACGAGAAGAAAACCTTGTGATGAGTGGCGACGAGTTTATGGAAAGGTTCTCTTGGCATGTGGCGGATAAGGGGTTCCGGATGGTGATACGGGGTCCTGAGTCCGGTGAAGCGGCGATTACTGGAAGATGTGGTGTACGCCATAACGGAGACAGTGAGAAAAACGGCGAGGCAAATCACAAGGAGAGGGATGTATCAGCAGTGACTGAAGGTTGACCCGCTGAAGTGCGAGCTGCGCGGAGGTCAGATGCGGTTTACGGGGCTGAAGAGGGGTTACCGTCTGGCAGAGCAGGTTATGATGCATGAGCCGCTGGCTCGAATACGGTGGTGCGGCTGAGAGTCGCAGAGGGGAAGTTGCGTCCATGTTGAGGGGAACGGAGCAAAAAACCATCAGAGATACATTGAATCAATCAATGTAAGCAATATTAAGTGTCTATACCGATTACTTGATGATCAGGTTGTGTTGAATAAACGCGCATTCTTCGGTGCTTTTTTAATCTTTTGGGGATTTAAATTCCTATCGATGAACTGTCGATATGAAAAAGCGAGCATCATACTGACGTCAAACAAAGGGGTCGCAGACTGGGGAGAAATGTTCGGAGATCACGTGCTGGCAACAGCGATCCTAGATCGGCTGCTACACGCTGAATATCAAAGGAGAGAGTTACCGGTTAAAAGAGAAACGTAAAGCTGGAGTGCTGACCAAAAACACAACGCCAATCAGTGATGATGAAATGGTGGAAAACGGACAGCATCAGTAACGAAAGTATCTTAGCAGGCATGAAAATCGTCCGCATCCCCTAAACGGTCAAAATGCTTCTGCCGTGAAGGAGGGAGAATGCCATCTCATCACTTATATCTGGCGAATGAAACACAGATGGTCGGCCTTGCCCCCAAACACACGGCGGTGCAAAATGGAATGGCAGAAAACTTCGTCAAAACGATGAAATATGATTAAATCAGTGTTATGTTCGAACCTGACGTGTTAACAGCAGTAAAGTAGTCTCGCGAAGGTGTTCAAACATTATAATGAATGGCATCCTCATAGTGCGCAGGGTTATCGCTTGCTGCGGAAATATCTGAAGCGACGTACCAGTAATGGGGAAAATGATAGCTGGTTTCTGAAAATATAGAGGAAAATGTGATATATATATCCTGTTAATATTTAAGGAGAATATAAAATGAAAGTCTCGTTTAAGTCTTTAGGCTATATTTTTCATGATATATATAATAAAAAACACACTATCGATGAGTTCAACGATGTGGTAAAAAAAGCAGTTTTATCAGGTAAAATTAACGAGCTGAATGCATGTCATAAAGTGGCAATTTTTCTTGCCGAAAAAGACAATGAGATAACAAAGAAAGACAAAGCCAAGATAATAGATACATTAACTGAAAACTATTCCATTGAATTTCAACAATTAATGAATATTAGTGAGCGCACGTTAAATTCATCTTTATATATTACTCCTGGTGAAAGTGGTTTTGTCAGTTTTGTTAATCGTGAAGGAAAAATATGTCATACTGCATATGTAAAATCATCAGATAATAGCATGACATATTACCATGCAAATGGTAGCAGCATTGACAAATATATTACGGATATGTGCGGCCTTATTTGTATGAGGCATATTGAGTCTACTGGCATTATTTTTTATATGCTTGATGAAAAAGTTTTATCTGCCATTGCTGAATTTATGAATGAAAAAGGATGGCGGGCTGCGTTTTGTTCAGCAAAGAACTTATATAAATGTGTTTAATTTTAGAAAAACTATTTGGTAAAATCCAACAAGAGTCGAGAGGTTCGCGTTGCTTCAGCAGGGCCTCAGCCTGTTCAACCAGACTCAGTTGCAGGTCGTGACGCAGATTTAGTGGTGGTGGTTGATTGTCAGATACCAGCCGATGATCTTGTAGTGCATATCATCAGACTTTGAGAAGCATATGGTTTTGCGGGTAAGCCGCTTAAGATGTGTCCGCAGGTTCAGATTATGTCGCTCTATCCGCTGAGTGCATTTCTTGCTTATAACATGACTGGTTGAGGACAATAAAGTTCGGTATACCGGCTCAGGCATCGGTCATGTAGAAGGCAATGCTAAACTGGCTCAGCAAACTAAGAGCAGCGCGCATCCACTTACCCAATGCGGTTGAGAAAATAGCCTTCGATCGCTTTCATGTGGCGAAACAACCGGGTGAGGTGGTGGATAAAACCCGCCAGAATGAACATCCGCATCTTCCTGTTGAAAGTCGTCGTCAGGCAAAGGGAACTCGCTTCCTGTGGCAGCACAGCGATAAATGGATGACCGAATCCAGGCAGGAAAAGCTGATATGGCTGCGTGCGCAGATGAAGCTGACGAGCCTGTGCTGGGCGCTGAAAGAACTGGCAAAGGATATCTGGAGCAGACCATGGAGCGAGGAAAGACGCAACGACTGGCAGAGATGGCTGCGGCCAACAGTGACGTCCCCATGATGAAGAATGTGGCTAAAACGATAGGGAAAAGGTTGTACGGTATCCTGAACGCCATGCGCCATGGCGTATCAAACGGAAATGCGGAAGCACTGAACAGCAAGATCAGGCTGCTGAGAATAAAAGCCAAGGGCTACCGCAACCGGGAGCGCTTTAAGCTGGGAGTGATGTTCCACTATGGGAAACTGAATATGGCGTTCTAAGCCTTCCCACCATGTTCGGAGAGGACCCTTACGCTTACATACATTACATATAATGTATCGTTTTATAAAAGATGATAAACAATCAATATAAGATAATATATCTATTTTATAGAGGACGTTTTCTATGCCCATAAAAAAGCCCTGTCTAAAACTAAATTTAGATTCTTTGAATGTTGTGAGGTCTGAAATACCGCAGATGCTTTCTGCGAATGAAAGATTGAAAAATAACTTCAATATATTGTACAACCAAATACGGCAATACCCAGCGTACTATTTCAAAGTAGCATCGAACGTGCCAACTTACTCTGATATATGTCAATCTTTTTCTGTCATGTACCAAGGATTCCAGATTGTGAACCATAGTGGAGATGTGTTTATTCATGCATGTCGTGAAAATCCTCAGAGTAAGGGGGATTTTGTTGGGGACAAGTTTCATATTAGTATAGCTAGGGAGCAAGTTCCTCTGGCATTCCAAATTTTGTCTGGTTTATTATTTTCAGAGGACAGTCCTATAGATAAATGGAAGATAACTGATATGAATCGAGTTTCTCAGCAATCTCGTGTGGGGATAGGAGCTCAGTTTACGCTATATGTAAAATCAGATCAGGAATGCTCGCAATATAGTGCTTTATTACTTCATAAAATACGACAATTTATAATGTGTCTCGAGTCTAATCTATTAAGAAGCAAAATCGCTCCCGGGGAGTATCCGGCGTCAGATGTTAGACCTGAAGACTGGAAATATGTCAGCTATCGTAATGAACTACGAAGCGATCGAGATGGAAGTGAAAGGCAAGAGCAAATGTTACGAGAGGAACCATTTTATCGTTTGATGATAGAGTAGAGAAGATGCCAGCTACACCACCTTGTAGCTTGAAAACTGGTTAGAATAACTACGATTAGATTTGGCACTGCGTATGCAGCCTGATTCCTGCCCGTGACAGAGCATTCGGCTCATAAACTGCTGAGCTACTCATCTGAAATCCGAACAGTTGTCCACCATTTCAGCGTGCATCTCCTGTTTGAGTCGTTTGATTGCTTTTCGGGATATTAACCTGTCGGATTTTGCATTAGTTAATGCTCCCATCAGGCCTTCATCTTTTCCAGTGCCTATTTTCCTGTTCTCCTTTTGCACAATATAATCAGATCATCTGTATCGTTGACGAGCTCGCTATCTTATAGGAGCATTCTGAATAAGCTACCTCCTTGTAAGGAGGCTTTTACTATTAGTAACTGCAATCTAATAGTATTATAACATCTCTATGGTTGTCTTCTATGCCGTTAAATAAAACATTTTCATCTAGTATATTTTCAACAAAAAATTCGTTATCAACAGATATGTCTGTTAACAGAGATAATAGAACAATAACAAGTTCTATTATGAGGGTCTCAAACTCCAGTGAACTAATTCAGTTTAAGAATAAAACAGCACCTTATTTTTCAGAAAAGAGAAATGTGGAGGTAAATATAAATGGAGTGGCAAAAGATATATATGGAAGACAAATAGTTTGCCGTCACCTAGCTTCCTATTGGGAAATGAATTTTATGGAAACAAATGGGAAGGTAAACTATCAGCTTCTTAGCACCCCTGATGCTATTGCAAAAAATGTATGTTTGGAAAAAACGGAAGATTTTTCAAAATCACCAGCTTATATTTATTTTGTGGAAAATAAAAAGTGGGGAACAGTTATTACTAATTTTTTTTATAACATGAAAAAAAATGGAGACTTTGTCAGAACATTATCAGCATGCACATTAAACCACCAAATGGCGTTAGGGTTGAAAATAAAGCGCGTACAAGAAAGTGAAAAATGGGTTGTTCAGTTTTTCGATCCTAATCGAACTGTTACTCATAAACGTACTGTATTTACTTGTGATAGCCATTTCGAACTGAGTCAATTATCCGCTAAGGATTTTTTTGATGATTTTTATTGGAAAATTTATGGTCTGGAGCAACCCGGGCAGGTAATATTTGAAGATAGGCATAATTCCCCTCTAACAAACACAGTGAAACTTTTACCAGATGAATTGATCAATTCCAGAGTTATATATCATGCGATAACAAAGAATCTGACAGAAGTATTATTTATACTGATGGAAAAATACAAAAATGGTGAAATTTCTCAATCTAAACTGGTGAACCTTCTGGCCACGAGAAGCTCTGATGGTACTCCTGCATTTTATATAGCACTTCAAAACGGATATTCAGACATTATTCAAGTATATGGTAAGATATTAAATATGTGCAATCTTAGTCAAGAAACAATACTTACATTGCTTGCTGCGGTAGGGGCAAACAATGTGCCGGGTTTATGCATGTCTTTTATGAACGGACATGTAGACACAATAAAAGCCTATGGGGAAATAGTCTTTAAAACCCCGTTAACTTCCGATAAGAGATTATATCTATTAGCTGCGAAAGACAGCCATGATTTACCTGGGTTATTTTTTGCATTGCAGAATGGACATGCAGATAGTATTCGTATGTTCGGAAGTCTGCTTAATAAGAAAATGCTTAGTAGTGAACAAATTAAAGAATTATTGAAAGTAAAGCATGGGTTGTTTATGGCACTTCAAAATGGGCACACAAAGGCCATTATGGCGTATGGAGATATACTAAAAATACTCCCCCCTCACCAGGAATATATAGATGAATTATTATGGATAAAAAATCCCAACGGTACATCAGGACTTTTTATGGCATTTTATAATGGCCATACCGAAACAATACGTGCCTTTTGTAATATTCTAAAAAACTATAGTTTTACCACAAGACGATTGGTCGAAATGCTGTCCGCAACTAATAAAGATGGTATTCCTGGTGTATTTGTATCTGTAGTAAATAGAGACAAAGAAACAATATTAGAGTATTGTAGAATAATAAAAGAGAACAATCTGGAACCGGATACTATAGCAGAACAATTTTCAAAGAAGATGAAAAAAACGTTTATTGAAATAATAAATAGATTTAATCATTTTTTATGAGACTGTAATTTAAATTGTGTAATTACCTGTTTTTGATATGTTCACTCCAACAAGGTGTAGTGACCGGGTAACTGCCAACTTTCAGGCAACCACCTCAATTGGCAACCTGAGGTAGCCTGAGTTTAACGGACACTCCTTCCTGAAATAGAATGGCATCAGAAGGAGCTAATAATGAGCAGAAAAACCCAACGTTACTCTAAATAGTTCAAAGCCGAAGCTGTCAGAACGGTTCTTGAAAATCAACTTTCGATCAGTGAAGGCGCTTCCCGATTATCTCTTCCTGAAGGCACTTTAGGACAATGGGTTACCGCCGCCAGAAAAGGGCTCGGTACTCCTGGTTCCCGCACGGTGGCTGAACTGGAATCTGAAATTCTGCAACTGCGTAAGGCGTTAAATGAAGCTCGCCTTGAGCGAGATATATTAAAAAAAACAACAGCGTATTTTGCACAGGAGTCGCTGAAAAATACGCGTTAATCGAACAATGGCGACAACAATTTCCCATTGAAGCGATGTGTCAGGTATTTGGTGTATCCAGGAGCGGTTATTACAACTGGGTACAGCATGAACCCTCAGACAGAAAACAAAGTGATGAGCGGCTAAAACTGGAGATTAAGGTGGCACATATCCGCACTCGCGAAACATATGGAACCCGGCGGCTCCAGACGGAGCTGGCAGAGAATGGCATCATCGTTGGTCGTGACCGACTGGCACGTCTTCGTAAGGAGCTGAGGCTACGCTGTAAGCAGAAACGCAAGTTCAGAGCAACTACGAACCCGAACCACAATCTGCCAGTTGCGCCAAATCTGCTGAACCAGACGTTCGCTCCTACAGCACCAAATCAGGTCTGGGTGGCGGACCTGACGTATGTTGCCACACAGGAGGGATGGTTGTACCTCGCTGGCATCAAAGATGTTTATACGTGCGAAATTGTCGGCTACGCCATGGGAGAGCGCATGACAAAAGAGCTGACAGGTAAAGCCCTGTTTATGGCGCTCAGGAGCCAGCGCCCACCTGCCGGGCTAATCCACCACTCTGATCGAGGTTCACAGTACTGCGCATACGATTACCGGGTCATACAGGAGCAGTCTGGTCTGAAAACATCAATGTCGCGTAAAGGTAACTGTTACGACAACGCTCCGATGGAAAGCTTCTGGGGAACGCTGAAAAATGAGAGTCTGAGCCACTATCGTTTTAATAACCGGGATGAAGCCATCTCAGTAATACGGGAATACATTGAGATTTTCTACAATCGTCAGCGTCGTCACTCTCGTCTGGGGAATATCTCCCCGGCAGCCTTCAGGGAAAAATATCATCAGATGGCTGCTTAAAAAAAGAACAAATGGTAGTGTCCGCTATTGCCAGTACACCTCACCTGGTGTATATCCGCACTCGCGAAACATATGGAACCCGGCGGCTCCAGACGGAGCTGGCAGATAACGGAATTATCGTCGGTCGTGACAGACTGGCAGGTCTTCGTAAGGAGCTGAGGCTGCACTGTAAGCAGAAACGCAAGTTCAGGGCGACCACAAACTCTGACCACAATCTGCCGGTTACGCCGAATCTGCTGAATCAGAACTTTACGCCCACAGCACCTAATCAGGTCTGGGTCGCAGATTCAGTTGTCCAGGCCTTCCGAAATCAACCGACTGAAGGCGCTGGTCGCGAAACTGCAGCGTATGCAGTTCGGTAAAAGCTCAGAAAAACTTCGCGCAAAAACCGAACGGTGGATACAGGAAGCACAGGAGCGAATCAGCGCACTTCAGGAGGAAATGGCGGAAACACTGGGTGAGCAATATGACCCGGTACTGCCATCTTCCCTGCGCCAGTCTTCAGCCCGTAAACCGTTACCAGCCTCACTTCCCCGTGCCCCCCGGGTCATCCGGCCGGAAGAGGAATGCTGTCCGGCCTGTGGTGGTGAACTCAGTCCACTGGGATGTGATGTGTCAGAGCAGCTGGAGCTTATCAGCAGCGCCTTTAAGGTTATCGAAAAACAACGCCCTAAACTGGCCTGTCGCCGGTGCGACCATATCGTGCAGGCACCGGTGCCTTCAAAACCCATTGCACGCAGTTATGCCGGAGCGGGGCTTCTGGCCCATGTTGTTACCGGAAAGTATGCAGACCATCTGCCATTATACCGCCAAAGTGATCTACTATTCCACACAGCTATTTAGCTCTCTTTTTGTTGAGCTCCCATGATTCTTTCATTTATTGTTACTAATTATTTTATGTTATCATGATGTTAGAACACGCTCTGCTCTGTGTCTCTATTTTATCTATCATATTCTGAGGATTAACTACATAACAAGGCGCAAGATATATATACAAAAACAAATAATACCGTTGCAATAATTCCTTTCAGTAAAGGAGGTGTGATTAATTTCAGGGGATTTCAGAGTAAAAATTGTACAACATATTAAAATATGTTCATTTCGTTATAATACACACAAGGAAATATTAAGTTAGATAATATATTCTAAATAACCATAGATAAAAACGCACATAATGGGGAATATTTTATGAAAATACCTGAAGCAGTAAATCATATTAATGTTCAGAATAATATTGATCTTGTTGATGGAAAAACGAATCCGAATAAAGCAACAAAAGCATTACAAAAAATATATTACGCGTAACAAACTCATCTTCTTCTGGCATAAGTGAAAAACATTTAGATCACTGTGCTAATACTGTGAAAAACTTTTTAAGGAAGTCTATAGCAGCGCAAAGTTATAGCAAAATGTTTTCTCAAGGGACCAGTTTCAAATCACTAAATCTTTCTCTTGAAGCGCCATCTGGAGCACGGTCATCATTTCGGTCACTTGAGCATCTCGATAAGGTGTCCAGGCACTATATCTCTGAGATAATACAAAAAGTTCATCCTCTTTCTTCAGACGAACGTCACTTACTTTCTATTATTATTAATTCTAATTTTAACTTCAGACATCAAAGTAACTCTAATCTGTCAAATATTATTCTTAATATTAAATCCTTTGATAAAATTCAGTCTGAAAATATACAAACACATAAGAATACATACTCTGAGGATATTAAAGAAATCTCTAACCACGATTTTGTTTTTTTTGGGGTCGAAATTTCCAATCATCAAGAAAAACTCCCACTAAATAAAACACATCATACTGTAGATTTTGGCGCCAATGCGTATATCATTGATCATGACTCTCCATATGGATATATGACATTAACCGATCACTTTGATAATGCTATTCCACCTGTTTTTTACCATGAGCACCAATCATTTTTCTTAGATAACTTTAAAGAGGTTGTGGATGAAGTTAGCAGGTATGTGCATGGTAATCAGGGGAAAACTGATGTTCCAATATTTAACACTAAAGATATGAGGCTTGGAATTGGGTTGCATCTTATTGATTTTATAAGAAAGAGTAAAGATCAAGGATTCAGAGAGTTTTGTTATAACAAAAATATTGATCCTGTTAGTCTGGATAGAATTATAAACTTTGTGTTTCAGCTTGAGTATCATATACCAAGAATGCTAAGTACAGATAACTTCAAAAAAATAAAACTCAGAGACATATCTTTGGAGGATGCGATTAAAGCATCTAATTATGAAGAGATTAACAATAAAGTGACTGATAAAAAAATGGCTCATCAGGCCCTTGCTTATTCTTTAGGCAATAAAAAAGCTGATATAGCACTTTATTTACTATCTAAATTTAATTTTACAAAACAAGATGTCGCAGAGATGGAGAAAATGAAAAACAATAGATATTGTAATCTGTATGATGTTGAATACTTACTTAGTAAAGATGGTGCCAACTATAAAGTGCTAGAATATTTTATCAATAATGGATTGGTTGATGTAAACAAAAAATTTCAAAAAGCAAATAGTGGGGACACTATGCTTGACAATGCAATGAAAAGCAAAGATTCAAAAATGATTGATTTTTTTATTAAAAAATGGAGCGGTATCAGGCAAACGATTTGAGAGGTGACCTAAAATATATTTAGGTTGTGCCCTGAATCTGAAGTTGTCATTTCTGTTATATTGATCGACATAGGGGATGGTGCAGACCGTTCCCCTGCAACACCACATTGCATGTGGTGAACGGAACCGCCCCGAGTTTCCTAGAGAATGTTTTATCTGTGAACTCAGGTTGCCAGATCATCGTTTCCGATGGCAGCATAATAAGCTTTTTCTGCTTCTGCCGGAGGGATATGTCCCAGCCTTTCCAGTAATCCCTTAAATTCAGGGGTAAAACGTGGTGTGCCCATAGACTCCTCCTATGCTCATATAGGGTAGATTTGTCTATGGGCCCTCCATAGCCTGATACAGGCTGTCCAGCTTTATGGGGTCAGTTCATTGGTAGGAGTATTTAATTCTTCAAACTCTTTTTTGGCTTCGCTAAGGCTTTTGGTAAATTCAGGTGTATTATGAAGTACTGCAACAACCGATGCTCCCATTAAACGCCCAGCCTCTACATCGCTTTGCCAATGCGCACCGCAGATGACCCGACTTTCTCCAAACTCATATCCACGTCGAAGTATTTCCGCTTTACGTTGAGGATTAATCTCCGCAAGTATCAGTGCTACTGCCCAACCAAAGGATGCATGACCAGAGGGATAAGAGCCAGTGATAGCCATTTTCTCATCTTTATCAGGTGTACAGGTTGCGTCTTTATAAATAACGAATGGACGAACTCTTTTATAATATTCTTTGGCGTTACGCACGGCGTAATCATGGCTATCCTGTAGTACTTGTGTTAACAACTGATATAAGATTGGGGTATTTTCCCTTGAAATATCCATGCCATAAGCATCTGAAAATGCAAGACCAAAATTCTCGTAGTATGCATCTTCGCTAGCGAGACGTACACGATTAGCATCCCGGAGCGAGCGGCCGAATTCATAATGAGCTTTGTCAGCCTGAAATACTACTGAATTCTCTGCCGGAGGCGGCGGAAGTATTGACAAACTGTCTGGTGAAGTTTGTTGAGTGAGAAAACCTTCTGCCTTCAGAGCATTTGCTGAGGGGATAAAAATCATATTTGTAGCAATACAAAAAAGAAGAAAGTTTTTGGTTTTCATAATTTATTTCCTTAGCATAATTAATTGATGATTTTGGTCAGCTGTAAAAAACGAGCTGTATTACAAAAAACACAAGTCATGCGGAAAAATTTGAACAGAGTGATGGAAAAACAAAAAATAGTCTTATATTAAAGTAATAACATTATTTTTCATATTCACGGAAAATAATGTGGTAAAAGAATGATGTTTTTTATCTATTTTTTCGTATCGTTTTGTCTCTGTATTATGATGATTTGTGATTTTCCCTCATAGGGAAGCACTTTTCTACTAAAGATAAAATAACTTCATCTTAAATGCAAACAATTAACTATAGGTTAAAAATTTTATACTAATCCAGTTCTTTATTAATAATAAAAGTCTTTTTCTGAGAGCTTCTTTTTACTGTATGCTCCGGATCAGCAGGAATTGAAGTTGAACGATAATGTGAGTAGGGAAAAAGCTCTTGACCATAGTGAACTCCATATCCATGATAGCCGGATATTTTTAGACCATCACTCAATGACTCATCGTTTTCAAGGTGTTTTTTTATCTGCTCTAGCAAAGATTCTTTTTCCTTAAAAAAAGGCAGAGAGTTAAGGATACAAGAAAGACTTTCAGCAGGGGCATTGTTAAAATTTTTAGGAGCCACTTTATCAGCGGAGCCGCATGAAGTAAAACGGATATCTTTCACATTTAGAATACCACAGTCTTTCATTCTTGAAATGATTGTTTGTACATCAATAAGTTCCGAACCAAGGCCTAATTGATGAGAACCAGGACTACCGTGCCCAAGAATATAAACCTTATTATACTCTTTAAAATCAGTATCGTTTACTGTTTTTATTTTCGCTTTTTTTACAGAAAAATAAGCAGCAGCATTCAATGCGTCATCATCATTATTTATTACTATTGGTTCACTCTGTGGTAGCCATGATTCAGCCATTTTTAGAAAATCATTTTTACTTTTTTCATTTTTAAAAACATAATCATATAACATCTTGTTCTTAAATACTCTTGGTATTTGTTGTCCCATAATAGATAGAACATCATTGCTATCACAAAAACCTTTCTCTCCTAAAAAAACCAATGCTGCTTTTGGGTGAGTACATGATGAATTTTTTACCCTTTTTATTATATGTGCAAATGCAATATCTGATATGCTTTCATTCTTTTTATTGACTATTCTACAGTATGGTCTAACACCATCTAAATTCATACCTACATGACTCCATATATTGTTTTATAAACATCATAGTAAAGGGTGTTATATTTTCATATAGTATGCAAGCTTCTTTGTATACTATGATTTAAAAAAACGGAACAAAAATGCAATTATATTCTGGCATTGTTTAATGCGGTTTGTCTTTTTTATTCATTATTTCAATGAAAGAATTTCAACTACAAAGTTAATTGATCCTACCTACATAATATAGACACAGTACCTAAAGTACCGTGGAGATCATCCGGGGAAGCCCCGGGTCTGATACCAGTGCAGGTAGACCGCTATCTTGTTCCGGTAATGTTCTGCCGTTCTTTACGGCATCACCTCTAGCAGAAACATCGCGTAACTGCGCCAAGTATGATGAACTTCTCTTACCGCTGCGATCTGGTTCAACAATATGCAGATGGTACACAACCTCTTTAACCAGCCCATCCGGATTATTCAGAGCCGCTTCCGCAATCCGGAATAAAAGTGCTGTTTTACCGTGAACCCTCTGAAAATCAGCGAGCAGTGTTTTAACCAGCCGACGTTCAGAGCGTACTGACAGACGGTGGACAATTTGAATAAACAGTTCAATCAGACCGTAGATGCTCTCCCGTTGGCGACATGCTGGGAGCGGTGGAACACCGCTTCGGCAACGAGCTTCCGGCGTCTCCAGTGAAGTGACTGACGGATAATGGTTCATGCTACCGAGCTAATGAAACACGCCAGTTCACCCGGATGTTGGGACTTTGTTGAACCGAAGAACACGGCGGTGCGGAGTCCGGAGAGTAACAGAATAGCAAAGAGCTTCGTGAAAACAATAAAGTGTGACTACATCAGTATCATGCCCAAACCTGACGGGTTAACGGCAGCAAAGAACCTTGCAGAGGCATTCGAGCATTATAACGAATGGCATCCGCATAGTGCGCTGGATTATCGCTCGCCACGGGAATATCTGCGGCAGCGGGCCAATGATAACAGGTGTCTGGAAATATAGGGGCAAAGCCACCCACGAACGATCCAGCATATAATCAAGAAATTAGATTTCATTTAACATAAGATAGATTATGTACACCAAGAGGCGTTTCCTTAATTTCTGAATTTACAGGCTCTTTTGCTCTCTTTGCTATGCTGTGGATTTGGAAAGATAGAGTGCTGGCTGATTATTTAGGTATTTTCATCAGCAT
>NC_004337.2:1468129-4607202 GCF_000006925.2 Shigella flexneri 2a str. 301 | reverse complement strand
GAAAAATACTTACTAAGGCGTTTTTTATTTGGTGATATTTTTTTCAATATCATGCAGCAAACGGTGCAACATTGCCGTGTCTCGTTGCTCTAAAAGCCCCAGGCGTTGCTGTAACCAGTCGACCAGTTTTATGTCATCTGCCACTGCCAGAGTCGTCAGCAATGCCATGACTCGTTCGCGTAAAGCTTGCAGTTGATGTTGGTCTGCCGTTGTGTCACTTTTCGCCGGTTGTTGTATTAATGTTGCTAATTGATAGCAATAGACCATCACCGCCTGCCCCAGATTGAGCGAAGGATAATCCGCCACCATCGGCACACCAGTAAGCACGTCAGCCAACGCTAACTCTTCGTTAGTCAGCCCGGAATCTTCGCGACCAAACACCAGCGCGGCATGGCTCATCCATGAAGATTTTTCCTCTAACAGCGGCACCAGTTCTACTGGCGTGGCGTAGTAATGATATTTCGCCCGACTACGCGCAGTGGTGGCGACAGTGAAATCGACATCGTGTAACGATTCAGCCAGTGTCGGGAAAACTTTAATATTATCAATAATATCACCAGATCCATGTGCGACCCAGCGGGTGGCTGGCTCCAGGTGTGCCTGACTATCGACAATCCGCAGTTCGCTAAAACCCATCGTTTTCATTGCCCGCGCCGCTGCCCCAATATTTTCTGCTCTGGCGGGTGCGACCAGGATAATCGTTATACGCATATTGCCACTCTTCTTGACCAAATAACCGCGAACAGGGTGATCACTGTCAACTTATTACGCGGTGCGAATTTACAAATTCTTAACGTAAGCCGCAGAAAAAGCCCTTTACTTAGCTTAAAAAAGGCTAAACTATTTTCTGACTGCACTAACGGTTTAATTGTTAAAAAATGCTACATATCCTTCTGTTTACTTAGGATAATTTTATAAAAAATAAATCTCGACAATTGGATTCACCACGTTTATTAGTTGTATGATGCAACTAGTTGGATTATTAAAATAATGTGACGAAAGCTAGCATTTAGATACGATGATTTCATCAAACTGTTAACGTGCTACAATTGAACTTGATATATGTCAACGAAGCGTAGTTTTATTGGGTGTCCGGCCCCTCTTAGCCTGTTATGTTGCTGTTAAAATGGTTAGGATGACAGCCGTTTTTGACACTGTCGGGTCCTGAGGGAAAGTACCCACGACCAAGCTAATGATGTTGTTGACGTTGATGGAAAGTGCATCAAGAACGCAATTACGTACTTTAGTCATGTTACGCCGATCATGTTAATTTGCAGCATGCATCAGGCAGGTCAGGGACTTTTGTACTTCCTGTTTCGATTTAGTTGGCAATTTAGGTAGCAAACATGCAGACCCCGCACATTCTTATCGTTGAAGACGAGTTGGTAACACGCAACACGTTGAAAAGTATTTTCGAAGCGGAAGGCTATGATGTTTTCGAAGCGACAGATGGCGCGGAAATGCATCAGATCCTCTCTGAATATGACATCAACCTGGTGATCATGGATATCAATCTGCCGGGTAAGAACGGTCTTCTGTTAGCGCGTGAACTGCGCGAGCAGGCGAATGTTGCGTTGATGTTCCTGACTGGCCGTGACAACGAAGTCGATAAAATTCTCGGCCTCGAAATCGGTGCAGATGACTACATCACCAAACCGTTCAACCCGCGTGAACTGACGATTCGTGCACGCAACCTGCTGTCCCGTACCATGAATCTGGGTACTGTCAGCGAAGAACGTCGTAGCGTTGAAAGCTACAAGTTCAATGGTTGGGAACTGGACATCAACAGCCGTTCGTTGATCGGCCCTGATGGCGAGCAGTACAAGCTGCCGCGCAGCGAGTTCCGCGCCATGCTTCACTTCTGTGAAAACCCAGGCAAAATTCAGTCTCGTGCTGAACTGCTGAAGAAAATGACCGGCCGTGAGCTGAAACCGCACGACCGTACTGTAGACGTGACGATCCGCCGTATTCGTAAACATTTCGAATCTACGCCGGATACGCCGGAAATCATCGCCACCATTCACGGTGAAGGTTATCGCTTCTGCGGTGATCTGGAAGATTAATCGGCTTTACCACCGTCAAAAAAACGGCGCTTTTTAGCGCCGTTTTTATTTTTCAACCTTATTTCCAGATACGTAATTCATCGTCCGTTGTAACTTCTTTACTGGCTTTCATTTTCGGCAGTGAAAACGCATACCAGTCTATATTACGAGTCACAAACATCATGCCGGCCAGCGCCACCACCAGCACACTGGTTCCCAACAACAGCGCGCTATCGGCAGAGTTGAGCAGTCCCCACATCACTCCATCCAGCAACAACAGCGCGAGGGTAAACAACATGCTATTGCGCCAGCCTTTCAATACCGCCTGCAAATAAATACCGTTCATTAACGCCCCAATCAGACTGGCGATTATCCATGCCACGGTAAAACCGATATGTTCAGAAAGCGCCAGCAAGAGCAAATAAAACATCACCAATGAAAGCCCCACCAGCAAATATTGCATTGGGTGTAAACGTTGCGCGGTGAGCGTTTCAAAAACAAAGAACGCCATAAAAGTCAGTGCAATCAGCAGAATGGCGTACTTAGTCGCCCGGTCCGTTAATTGGTATTGATCGGCTGGCGTCGTCACTGCGACGCTAAACGCGGGGAAGTTTTCCCAGCCGGTATCATTGCCTGAAGCAAAACGCTCACCGAGATTATTAGCAAACCAGCTGCTTTGCCATTGCGCCTGAAAACCTGACTCGCTAGCTTCCCGTTTGGCTGGTAGAAAATCACCTAAAAAACTGGGATGCGGCCAGTTGCTGGTTAAGGTCATTTCGCTATTACGCCCGGCAGGCACCACAGAAAGATCGCCGGTACCGCTTAAATTCAGTGCCATATTCAGCTGCAGGTTCTGCTTCCGCCAGTCCCCTTCGGGTAAAGGGATATGCACGCCCTGCCCGCCTTGCTCTAACCCGGTACCGGGTTCAATGGTCAGTGCCGTTCCGTTAACTTCAGGCGCTTTCACCACACCAATACCACGCGCATCCCCGACGCTAATCACAATAAAGGGCTTGCCTAAGATGATATTTGGCGCGTTGAGCTCGCTAAGACGCGAAACATCGAAATCGGCTTTTAGCGTTAAATCACTGTGCCAGACCTGACCGGTATAAATCCCTATCTTGCGTTCTTCCACGTTCTGATTGCCATCAACCATCAATGACTCAGGTAACCAAAAATGGATAAAACTTCGTTTCCGCTCCACGGTTTTATCCTCTTCCTGCACCGTATAAAGCTCGGTCACAGGAATAGCGATAAGCGGCCCAACGAGTTTTTGCGGCCCGCTGGTACTTTGGCGAATCGCATCTTCCACATCGCTACGGTAATCGGCACGTTCGACAATCACTTGCCGAATCAGCATTATCGGAATCAACAACAGCAATACTGCACCAAACAAGGTGGTCATTTTCCAGAACAGGGGGGATTTCAACATAGTCTTCTCCTTTGCAATGGCAGCAGGATACGAAGGCTATGTGGGAAGAATTTGAAGCTATGTGAAGTGACGGTGAAGTCGTAGCGAGGCCAGCACGCCACCTTCCTGCACGTTGCGCAGCGTGACTTCGCCGTTAAACAAACGGGCGACCTCACTGACGAACGCCAACCCCAGACCGCTGCTTTTTTGCCCATTTGCACGCGGCAAAGAGTAAAAGCGTTCAAAAATACGTGACAGCGCGTAGTCAGGAATACCACTACCGGTATCCAGCACCTTAAGCGTGACGTGTTCCTGATCCACTTCGGCGCTTAGCGTTATGCAACCGCTCTCGGGAGTAAAATCGATGGCGTTATCCAGTAAATTCCCCAGCGCCTGATCCAGTAACGCCGGTTCAGCAGCAACATTAACCTCGGTGGGCATAACATGCAAAGTGATGTTTTTTTCTGCCAACTGCACGGTGCGCGCTTCGCTGACGCGGCGAAATAATGCCGCCACATCAACAGCAGTCAGAACGACTTCCTGACGATTCTCCAGTCTTGCCTGGCGTAGTAACGTTTCCACCAGCGCCTGCATTCGCGCATTTTGTGTCAGAATGTTGTCAGTAAAACGAGCCACTACTTCAGGCGGCGGACCTTCGCGTAAAATTTCCGCCGCGCCACGAATCGCCGCCAGTGGGCTTTTTAGCTCATGGGTTAACGCATAAACATACTGCTCAATATAGTTTTTCCCTTCCAGCTTCACGCGCATACTTTCCAGCGCCTGCGCGAGTTTACGCAGCTCGCTACTACCGAGATCGGGAAGAGGAACGGGCTTATTGTCAGTGACGGAATCAGCATAGCGAGTGAGCCGGGCAATGGAGCGGTTGATCCACCAAACCATGCCTGCGCCAATCACCAGTGCAATCCCCAACAAAATGGCGCTGGCCCATAAAATTCGCCGCTCGCTGCGTTTAATGACCGGAGCCATCGCCGCGTTCGGTTTGCCTACGCTCAAAACGCCAATAAGCCGCGAGCCGCCCATAATCGGCGCGGCAACATACATCACCGAACTTTCGGGATCGGCAGGATTTTGCAACGTGCTGCGCGCACCATACTGACCACGCAACGTTAGCCAGACGTCATTCCAGCGCGAATAATCCTGTCCAACGGCTTTATTTGCCGAATCGAACAATACTTTGCCATGCGCATCGGTCATATAGACATGATATTCATTGCGCACTTTGTTAATGCCACCAATATTGGCGCGAAACGGGCGATGTTGTAGCTGATTAAACGCCTGCGCCAGTTGCCCATGCGTTGGGTCCCCAGAGAGCAAATCGGGACGCGCCAGCTCCGCAAGTAACGTTGCCGTGTCGATCAACGTCCCCTCCGTTGCTCTTCGCACGCCCGGTTTAACTTCTTTGACAAAAATAGCCAGTACGAACCAGGCCGCCACCGCCACCAGTAAAAAATAGCCCAGCAGCAACCGCATGCCGATACGCATTACAAGCCCCTCAGGCTATATCCCATGCCGCGATGAGTATTAATCGGTGAAAGATCGGGGTTGATGGCGCGCAGCTTGGCACGCAGCGTTTTAATGTGGATATCGACGGTGCGATCGTAGGTGTCCTGCGCATCTTCCCACACGCTATCCATTAGTTGCTGGCGGGACCAGACGCGGCCTGGCGACTTGAGTAACGTCTTCAGCAATAAAAACTCATACCGCGTCAGCGTTAATGGCGTGTCAAACCAGCTGATCTGCGCCGCGGGTTCATTCAATTCAAAATGACCAATACGGATGACGGGAGACGGCGTCGAGAACTTCTTCACCCGACGCAGTAAGGTGCGCACCCTGGCGCACACTTCGCGGGGTGAAAACGGTTTAGCCACATAGTCGTCAGCGCCAATTTCCAGCCCAAGCAGGCGATCGACCTCTTCACTTCGGGCCGTCAGGAACAGTACAGGTAACGCCGGATGGAGCGCCAGTAACTGGCGGCACAATTCAAAGCCACTGATATCAGGCAAACCAACGTCGAGAATCATGACGTCGGGAACCTGCTGGCGAGCTTTATCCAGCACCGGCAAACCTCGCTCAAAGACCTCGACGGCAAAACCTTCCTGCTGCAACATGTAGACCAGCGTGTCGGCTATCCCTTGCTCATCTTCCACTAACCAGACCGTTTCCCGTTGCATAAATCGCCTCTGTTATTGCCGCCACGGCATGACAGGAACCGCGCTAATCGCGTTTTTCGGCGAACCTTCTACAACTTTGTCGGAGTAAGCCAGATAAGCGAGCGCGTTGCGTTTGGCGTCATAAAAGCGCACGACCTGTAACGACTTAAAGACCAGGGACGTGCGTTTTTTGAATACTACCTCGCCCTGAGCTTTGCCGTTTTTAATACGATCCGACAGTTCAATCGGCCCGACTTGCTGACAAGAAATGGCCGCATCGGAGGTATCTTCTGCCAGGCCCAATCCCCCTTTAATACCACCGGTTTTCGCCCGGCTCACATAACAGGTGACATTTTTCACATCGGGATCGTCAAAGGCTTCCACAACAATTTTGTGATCCGGGCCGATCATTTTAAATACGGTGTCGACCGAACCAATCTCTTCTGCATGAGCCAATGGCCCCAGCATTATCAGGCTTAAAGACAGGATCAAATGCTTGTATTTCATATTGTTACCATTTTTATCTATTACACGAGCAATTAGTTCGTCACGGTAAATAACATATTGATTAAGAACAAAATCTCAATTCTTTTATTTCCGTCAAGCCCTAAAACATACTCTACTAAGAAAAAAACACTGAATGCTAAAACAGCAAAAAATGCTATTATCCAATTACCTGATGTCAGGTGCTCGTTGTTGAAAGGATGAGGATATTTTATGGATCAGGCCGGCATTATTCGCGACCTTTTAATCTGGCTGGAAGGTCATCTGGATCAGCCCCTGTCGCTCGACAATGTAGCGGCGAAAGCAGGTTATTCCAAGTGGCACTTACAGAGAATGTTTAAAGATGTCACTGGCCATGCTATTGGCGCGTATATTCGTGCTCGTCGTTTGTCGAAATCGGCGGTCGCACTACGCCTGACTGCGCGTCCGATTCTGGACATCGCGCTGCAATACCGCTTCGACTCTCAACAGACATTTACCCGCGCATTCAAGAAGCAGTTTGCCCAGACTCCTGCACTTTACCGCCGTTCTCCTGAATGGAGCGCCTTTGGTATTCGCCCGCCGCTACGTCTGGGTGAATTCACAATGCCAGAGCACAAATTTGTCACCCTGGAAGATACGCCGCTGATTGGTGTTACCCAGAGCTACTCCTGTTCGCTGGAGCAAATCTCTGATTTCCGCCATGAAATGCGTTATCAGTTCTGGCACGATTTTCTCGGCAACGCGCCGACCATTCCGCCGGTGCTCTACGGCCTGAATGAAACGCGTCCGAGTCAGGATAAAGACGACGAACAAGAGGTATTCTATACCACCGCGTTAGCCCAGGATCAGGCAGATGGCTATGTACTGACGGGGCATCCGGTGATGCTGCAGGGCGGCGAATATGTGATGTTTACCTATGAAGGTCTGGGAACCGGCGTGCAGGAGTTTATCCTGACGGTATACGGAACGTGCATGCCAATGCTCAATCTGACGCGCCGTAAAGGTCAGGATATTGAGCGATACTACCCGGCAGAAGACGCCAAAGCGGGAGATCGCCCAATTAATCTGCGCTGTGAACTGCTGATTCCTATCCGCCGTTAACGCTGCAGCTCATCTAATGCAGGGGCGTCCAGATGCGAGATGTCCCCTGCGGTTTCAACGACCCAGCCAGACGCCAGCCACAGGCTTTCCTGATAATCCACGCGCGAAATAGAACAGTTACGCAGACGTAAGCGGCGCTCTGCCCATGCTGGTAATCCGAGAATCGTACTCACCAGACATCCCAGTGCAATACCATGGCTCACCAGCAGCGGTCGGCTTCCCTGCGGTAAGTCCCGGCAAGATTCCAGTGCCGCATTGACGCGATCGCTGAGCTCCTGCATTGACTCGCCTTCAGGAATACGCCCGTCAACGGTGCCATTGACCAGCTGCCGACGCCAGTTCTCTTCTTCTTCGGTCAGAGAATCGATATGTCTTTTTTCCAGCACACCCATGTTTAATTCACGCAGGCGAGAATCAAAGATGATGTCACAGCCGCAGGCCTGGGCGATGATTTCCGCCGTACGCCGGGTGCGTCCTAAATCGCTACTGATAATATGCGTAATGCCAAGCTCTTTGGCACGGGTTGCCACCTGCATCGCCTGTTGCTCACCTTTGGCGGTCAGCGGGCTGTCAGACTGGCCCTGAATACGTCGCTCGGCGTTCCACTGCGTTTCACCGTGGCGGACTAGGTATACCTGTAACATGCTTTTTTTCCGTATACTGCTGTAACGTTAATTTTCTGAGTAATGCTGATTATGCACCAAGTTGTCTGTGCGACCACCAATCCCGCTAAAATTCAGGCCATTCTGCAGGCATTTCACGAGATCTTCGGCGAAGGATCCTGCCATATTGCATCCGTTGCCGTCGAGAGCGGTGTACCGGAACAACCCTTTGGCAGTGAGGAAACGCGCGCTGGCGCACGAAATCGGGTAGCAAATGCCCGCCGTTTACTTCCAGAGGCTGATTTTTGGGTGGCGATTGAAGCTGGCATTGATGGCGACAGCACTTTCAGTTGGGTGGTGATTGAAAACGCCAGCCAGCGCGGCGAGGCGCGTTCGGCAACTTTGCCGTTACCTGCGGTGATTCTGGAAAAAGTTCGTGAAGGCGAGGCGCTTGGTCCCGTGAGTCGCGTTATACCGGTATTGATGAGATTGGTCGTAAGGAAGGGGCGATCGGCGTGTTTACCGCCGGGAAACTCACTCGCGCCAGCGTCTATCACCAGGCGGTGATCCTGGCGCTGAGTCCGTTTCACAATGCCGTGTATCAGGCATTGTAGGACGGATAAGGCGTTCACGCCGCATCCGACATTCGGTGCACGATGCCTGATGCGACGCTGCCGCGTCTTATCAGGCCTACAAAATCAATCGCTTTTCAGCAACACCTCTTCCAGCCACTGACGCAGCTCCACGGGCGCGGCTTTCAGGCTGTTAGATCCACGCGTAATCGTCGCGATGCCCGCGCCGAGTTCATTTTTTAACTCACGCTGACTCATTTCGCCACGCAACAGCTCTTCGACAATACGCACGCGAGTCCCCAACGCTTCGCGCTCATCTGGCGTCAGCATCAGGTTTAACAACGGTAAATGGAGATCGTTTTGGTAGGCATTCTTAAGCAGGTCGACAAAACGTAACCACTCCTGGTGACGCTGTTCTGCCATCGCTGCTGAATAGGGTGATTGTTGGGCCATAATATGTCGCCATTGTTAGCGGGGGAAGCAAAATGACTCCCCCGGTTGTACTCGCTAAAGAGTACGATAGCATATCATAAACGTGCGGATCAGTAACGACGTCCCCATTCCGTGGCGCTCATCAACGTCGGTTTATCCCCCATGAAATAGCGGTAGTAAGCATCATAAGCCAGCACGTTCTTCACATAACCGCGCGTCTCGGAGAACGGAATACTCTCGACAAATGCCACAGCGTCGATACGCCCGGCGCTGTTGCCAAGCCAGGTTCGCACCCGTCCAGGTCCGGCGTTATAAGCTGCTGAGGAGAAAATACGGTTATTGCCAAACTGCTGATAAACATATTGCAGGTAACTGGTGCCAATGTTGATGTTCGTTTCCGGATCCAGCAATTGCCCAGGGCTGCTATAACCAGGAATAGAGAACATCTTCACCGTATGGGTCGCTGTACCAGGCATAATCTGCATCAGGCCGCTGGCCCCTACCGGTGATTTCACTTTCGGATTCCAGGCGCTCTCCTGACGGGCAATCGCCATCGCATAGCTTTGCGGGATCTCTTTCCCACTGGTGTAACGTTTGAAAAGATCGTTGTAAGCCAGCGGGAATCGCTCTTCCAGATGATCCCAAAGCTTCCCGGCGATCGTTGCCTGAACGCTAAGATCCCACCATTGGTTATTGAAAGCATACCGAGCCAGTTGAGCCTGCTCTGTTTTTGACTTGCTCTTCACCAGATTGGCCCACTCGCTACGCGCGGTATTATCGAGATTCCAGTACATCAACTCGCGCACGCGCGCCATCTCCGGCCCCTGAGTCAGGGTGCTGTCAACATTCTGCGGCGCTTTATCAATCTTCAGCTCATACTCTTCACCGATGCGTTGTGCTGCAACCATCGGGTAGAAACCACGCTGTTGTATGAGTTGATGCAAAATCTCTTTCGCTTCAGCTTCACGTCCGCGTTCCAGCAATAAATCCGCCTGCCAGTAACGCCATTCATCTTTCTCTTTTGCTTCCATCGGCAGACGCGCCAGCCAGGTATTCAGGCCGCGACGATCGCCGGTGCCAAGCGCCATTCGCACACGGCGTTCAATCAACGACGTGGATTGCGAGCGCATAATGGCGTCATCGCGCCATTTCGCCTGCTCATCGGTGACATCATTGCCCATCAAACGCCAGGCGACGATATCGCGCAGCTCCTGAATCTGATCTTCATTAAGCTGCTGCGCCTGGGCAAGCGACGGGATCATCAGCCGTGCATTTTCGGCATCCTGCCGCGCCACACTGGCAAACGCCACCGCCGCCATTTGACGGGTAAAATCGGTCGCGCCGGTTGTACGCGCGAAGGTCAGTACCGTATTAGGGTTGTTCGCCAGTGAAATGATTGCCGAGGCGATAGTCTGGTAATCGGCAGGCATCTGCCCTGCCAGCACTGTTACCAGGCCTGTGTTACCCGCTTTCATCGCCAGACGGATACGCTCTAAATACGCCAGCGGATCTTGTTTACCTGACGCACGCCAGACGCTAAATAACTTGTCACAGGCGTTAGGCTGGCTCTTGCCGGTTAGCCACAGCTCTTTCGCCCCTTGCCAGGCTTCTTCACTCTGCCCGGTGTTCCATTTCGCATAGTAGTAATTACATTGCGCTTCGGTAGTTCCGGGCTTTTCCGGGCTAAAGGCTAACAAGCCACGCCAGTCTTCACGCCGCGCCAGTTCATTGACGAAACGAGATTGCAGCGTGCGAGCGGGAGGAAGCGTGGGGTTAGCGCGAACAAAGTTAGTGACCGTCACCGCCGGTTGATTCATCAGGTCATCGGTGATCTGGCGGTATTCCAGGTAGGGATAAAGCGGATAATCCTTCAGTCCAGGCATCATTTGTTCGACCACATCCATCTGTCGATTATCCCAGGCCTGCTTGATTTGCGCGTAACGGCTACGCTGCTCATCCAGTGAGTCGGCTCGCGCCACGCTGCTGACCGTCAGCAGACAGACACCGGCAGCCAACAGCCGCCAGGTAACTTGTTTGGCTTTTTCCACAAGCGCATCCTCTAAGTGTAAATACATCAATGCAGCGTCATGCCGCGTAATAGATTTATGCTAACCAGTCATTGCCGTTTACGCCACGTTACGGACACTTTTTTACTTTTACTGCGAAGGTGATCGACCAACTGGGATTAGGCGGGGAAACAGGCTACACTTCGCCTTTGAAAACTCATCATCACGATAAACATAGAGGCGAAGTCCAACGTGGCTCAATTCGTTTATACCATGCATCGTGTCGGCAAAGTTGTTCCGCCGAAACGTCATATTTTGAAAAACATCTCTCTGAGTTTCTTCCCTGGGGCAAAAATTGGTGTCCTGGGTCTGAACGGCGCGGGTAAGTCCACCCTGCTGCGCATTATGGCGGGCATTGATAAAGACATCGAAGGTGAAGCGCGTCCGCAGCCAGACATCAAGATTGGTTATCTGCCGCAGGAACCGCAGCTGAACCCGGAACACACCGTGCGTGAGTCCATTGAAGAAGCGGTTTCAGAAGTGGTTAACGCCCTGAAACGCCTGGATGAAGTGTATGCGCTGTACGCCGATCCGGATGCCGATTTTGACAAGCTGGCCGCTGAACAAGGCCGTCTGGAAGAGATCATTCAGGCTCACGACGGTCATAACCTGAACGTACAGCTGGAGCGTGCGGCGGATGCGCTGCGTCTGCCAGATTGGGACGCGAAAATCGCTAACCTCTCCGGTGGTGAGCGTCGTCGCGTGGCGTTGTGCCGCCTGCTGCTGGAAAAACCAGACATGCTGCTGCTCGACGAACCGACCAACCACCTGGATGCCGAATCCGTGGCGTGGCTGGAACGCTTCCTGCACGACTTCGAAGGCACCGTGGTGGCGATTACTCACGACCGTTACTTCCTCGATAACGTTGCAGGCTGGATCCTCGAACTGGACCGCGGTGAAGGAATTCCGTGGGAAGGTAACTACTCCTCCTGGCTGGAGCAGAAAGATCAGCGTCTGGCGCAGGAAGCTTCACAAGAAGCGGCGCGTCGTAAGTCGATCGAGAAAGAGCTGGAGTGGGTACGTCAGGGAACTAAAGGCCGCCAGTCGAAAGGTAAAGCACGTCTGGCACGCTTTGAAGAGCTGAACAGCACCGAATACCAGAAACGTAACGAAACCAACGAACTGTTTATTCCACCTGGACCGCGTCTGGGCGATAAAGTGCTGGAAGTCAGCAACCTGCGTAAATCCTACGGCGATCGCCTGCTGATTGATGACCTGAGCTTCTCGATCCCGAAAGGGGCGATCGTCGGGATCATCGGTCCGAACGGCGCGGGTAAATCGACCCTGTTCCGTATGATCTCCGGTCAGGAACAGCCGGACAGCGGCACCATCACTTTGGGTGAAACGGTGAAACTGGCATCGGTTGATCAGTTCCGTGACTCAATGGATAACAGCAAAACCGTTTGGGAAGAAGTTTCCGGCGGGCTGGATATTATGAAGATCGGCAACACCGAGATGCCAAGCCGCGCCTACGTTGGCCGCTTTAACTTTAAAGGGGTTGATCAGGGTAAACGTGTTGGCGAACTTTCCGGTGGTGAGCGCGGTCGTCTGCATCTGGCGAAGCTGCTGCAGGTTGGCGGCAACATGCTGCTGCTCGACGAACCAACCAACGACCTGGATATCGAAACCCTGCGCGCGCTGGAAAACGCCCTGCTGGAGTTCCCGGGCTGTGCGATGGTTATCTCGCACGACCGTTGGTTCCTCGACCGTATCGCCACGCACATCCTGGACTACCAGGATGAAGGTAAAGTTGAGTTCTTCGAAGGTAACTTTACTGAGTACGAAGAGTACAAAAAACGCACGCTGGGCGCAGACGCGCTGGAGCCGAAGCGTATCAAGTACAAGCGTATTGCGAAGTAATGCGTAAAATGCCGGATGCGGCGCGAACGCCTTATCCGGCCTACAAAACCAGCAATTTCAATACGTTGTAAAACTGTAGGCCTGATAAGACGCGGTAAGCGTCGCATCAGGCATTGAGCACCGAATGCCGGATGCGGCGTGAACACCTTTTCCGGTCTACAACAGCCTTAGCATCCTCAATTTCGTGGCGGGTCACCCGTGCAGGTTTTTTCAAACCTTGTTTAATCTCGACAGCCTCTTCCAGAGAGGTTTTCAACTCATCAAAAAAACTCATTTTATACCTCGCCTTTGAGCAGTTTCGTCACGGTTATCCTTGCTCCCCCATCATCTCCCGCACCAGCTCCACGCAGCGCAGGAAACGGCTGTCGTAATCGTCCTCTTCAACCCGCACGAATTCGATATTGTTCTCTTCCAGCATCTCCACCAGCAAGTTCTGGAACTCTTTGCGATCCACCGAACTGCCGAGGCTGCGTAAACCATCCGCCACCCACGGCGTGTTGTTCTCCAGCAGGATCACCAGATCGAAACGGTATTCATCAATCAGCGCCTGCACGAACGGATGCTCACGCCCTTCGTACTTTTTGCAGAACGCCTGGGTAGTGACAAAATCGGTGTCAATAAACGCCACTTTATTGGCGTATTTCACTGCAAAATCAATGTATTGTGCGTGACCCAACGCGATTTTATCGTAGTCGGAATACTGCAATGCGATCTCATCACCGCCGAGGTGTGAAAAGACATAATCGCGGCCATATTCCCACGCACTGGTGGTGTTGAAGATATTGGCAAGTTTGTTTACCAAGGTGGATTTACCGCTCGACTCGCCGCCAAGGATCGCCACGGTACGCACAAAAAACGGCTTCACTTCGGTAGGAATATATTCCCAGTAGCGGAACGGGTTTTCGCGGATCTGCGCACCGCTGATACTCATAAAGGTACGTTTCGGATCGACCAGCACCGTCTCGATCCCCAGATGTTCCATATACTGTGGCGCATCGGCTTCTTCCGAGGTGTAGATCAGGTCCGGCTGGATCCCCTTTTCAGCCATAAACTTTTTGATGCCGTTGCTCCACACATCCCAGCCATGCGGATACGGCTCCATGCCCTCTTCGTTGAAAGCATGAATACGGATATTTTTCTGATATTTAAAGGTTTGCAATAGCCAGCGCAGACGATCCGGCACCGTGGGCTGCTGCGACATGGCGCTGTCTTCAAACAACGCGCGGTCGCGGGTATCGTCAAAACCCATAATGATATGCAGCTCGTCAACCTGGCTACAGGCGCGCTGGATAAGGTAGATATGTCCGGTATGCAGCGGGTAGAACTTACCGAATACGACACCAATGGTTTTCTTCTGCCGGGGAAATTCAAGCCCCAAAAAACGGTGCAATGCCTCCAGCTTTTGCGCGCTGGGGCTTTTAATTTTGGCATTCAGTAACTGGCTTAAATACCCTTTGGTCATACCGCTGGCATCAGCTACCTGCTGTAGCGTGCAGCCCTGTTGCTTGATGGCAGTTTTCAGGTAATCAAATGACGACATATCTCCCTCCGTATCTCTCATTATAAGTCGTCGAACACGCTAAGCGCGTCGGAGAGTTTTTTAACGCCAAAAATCTGCATCCCTTCCGGCGCTTTTTTCGGTACGTTAGCCGCCGGAACAATCGCCCGGCGAAAACCGTGTTTCGCCGCTTCAGAAATCCGCTCCTGGCCACTGGGCACCGGGCGGATCTCCCCTGCCAGCCCGACTTCACCAAACACCACCAGATCCTGTGGCAGCGGTCTGTCACGCAGGCTGGAAACCATCGCCAGCAGTAACGCTAAGTCGGCGCTGGTTTCGGTTACCTTCACGCCGCCGACCACGTTCACAAACACATCCTGATCGGCCATTTGCAGACCACCGTGACGGTGCAAGACAGCCAGCAGGATTGCCAGACGGTTTTGTTCCAGCCCCACTGCCACGCGGCGCGGATTCGCCATTATCGAGTGATCGACCAGCGCCTGAATCTCCACCAGCAACGGACGCGTTCCTTCCCACACCACCATCACGGAGCTGCCGGAGGTCACTTCATCTCCGCGACTTAAGAAAATTGCCGAAGGGTTGCTGACTTCACGCAGCCCCTGTTCGGTCATCGCGAAGACGCCCAGCTCATTCACCGCGCCGAAGCGGTTTTTATGGCTGCGTAAGGTGCGAAAACGGGAGTCGGCATCGCCATCCAGAAGCACCGAACAGTCGATACAGTGTTCCAGCACTTTCGGGCCAGCCAGCGAACCATCTTTGGTTACGTGTCCAACCATGACAATCGCCACACCGCGCGTTTTGGCGAAACGCGTCAGATAAGCCGCCGTTTCACGCACCTGCGCCACGCTACCAGGCGATGATTGTACATCCGCCATATGCATCACCTGGATCGAGTCAATTACCATCAGCTTCGGTTGCTCTTCTTCGGCAATCAGGCAGATCTGCTCGATGCTGGTTTCCGACAACATATTGAGATTGTCAGTCGGCAGGCCAAGGCGATGAGCGCGCATTGCCACCTGTTGCAGCGACTCTTCGCCGGTGACATACAGCGTTTTCATCTGCTGGGCCAGTTTGCACAGCGTTTGCAGCAACAGCGTGGATTTCCCCGCACCAGGGTTACCGCCAATCAGAATGGCACTTCCTGGCACCACGCCGCCTCCTAGTACGCGGTCGAACTCTTTAAATCCGGTGGAAAAACGCGGCAGCTCTTCAAGGCTGATATCGGAGAGTTTCTGGACTTTTGCCACCCCGGCGCTACCGGCATAGCCGCTGAGACGCTCGTTACGCGCCACCGTTGGCGACGCAGCAAGACGCACCTCGGTGATGGTGTTCCAGGCATGACAGGCACTGCACTGCCCCTGCCAGCGCGGATAATCGGCCCCGCATTCATTACAAACAAAGGCGCGTTTTGGAGCTTTTGCCACGGTGTACCTCGTTAATGCTGTGCCGCCCGCAGGATGACGGGCAGGCAATTACTTCTGATTCAGGCTGCCAGAGAGGATGCAGAATACCCCCATCAGGTCAGCGTGACGGATGGTGACTTCCGCCTTTTCATTCACTTTTGGCTTGGCATGGTAGGCAATCCCCAGCCCTGCTGCTTTGATCATCGGCAGGTCATTAGCTCCATCGCCAATCGCCACGGTCTGCGCCAGCGGGATTTCATACTCCTGCGCGAGGCGAGTCAGAGTTTTCGCTTTGTACTGCGCGTCTACGATGTCGCCGATCACATTGCCGGTAAATTTACCGTCCATGATCTCCAGTTCATTGGCTACCACGGCTGTCAGGCGCAGCTTGTCGCGCAGGTATTCAGCAAAGAAAGTAAAGCCGCCGGAGGCAATCGCCACTTTCCAGCCCAGCGTTTCCAGCTTGAGCACCAGCTGCGTTAAGCCTGGCATCAGCGGCAGATTTTCACGCACCTGTTGCAGAATATTGGCGTCAGCGCCTTTCAGCGTCGCCACGCGGCTGCGCAGGCTGGCGGTAAAATCGAGTTCGCCGCGCATCGCCCGTTCGGTTACCTCCGCCACCATCTCGCCCGTTCCGGCCAGCTTGGCAATTTCATCAATACATTCAATCTGGATGGCGGTGGAATCCATGTCCATCACCAGCAAACCCGGCGTGCGCAGGTGCGGGATTTTCCCCAGCGGGGCGACATCCAGCTGCGCTTCGTGGGCCAGGCGTGTAGCCCGTGCGGTGAGTGAACCTGCCAGACGAATCACCTGATAATCTTCCACGCACCAGGCGGCAACAATCACCATCGCCGCACCCAGTTTGCTCTGGTATTGGGTCAGACGCTGTTTATCCAGCCCACGACCATACAGCAGCCAGCCGCTACGACCTGCGTGGTAATCCAGTGGCATCACTTCATCACCACTTAATGAAAGAGGCAGACCCGGCCATAAAGAGACATCTTCAGGCAGGTCGCACCAGGTAATGTTAGGCATTAAGGCTCCTGTAAAATCGTTCGAAGCAGGGAAAATAACGCATGAGGCTACCTTGTATCCATTGCTTCTGGCAACATTAAGTCTCAAATTTTCAAAGGGTGGAAGATGGCTCGCACAAAACTGAAATTCCGGCTACATCGGGCAGTGATTGTCCTGTTCTGTCTTGCCTTGTTAGTGGCACTGATGCAGGGGGCGTCATGGTTTAGTCAAAACCACCAGCGACAGCGTAATCCACAGCTGGAAGAACTGGCCCGCACCCTGGCGCGTCAGGTGACGCTGAACGTTGCACCGCTGATGCGTACCGACTCACCGGATGAAAAACGCATTCAGGCGATCCTCGATCAGTTAACAGATGAAAGCCGTATCCTCGACGCGGGTGTGTATGACGAACAAGGCGATCTTATCGCACGTTCTGGCGAAAGCGTCGAAGTGCGCGATCGGCTGGCGCTCGACGGTAAAAAAGCAGGCGGCTATTTTAACCAGCAGATTGTCGAGCCAATTGCGGGTAAAAACGGACCGCTCGGCTATCTGCGCCTGACACTCGACACCCATACGCTCGCCACCGAAGCCCAACAGGTGGATAACACCACTAACATTTTACGCCTGATGTTGCTGCTCTCACTGGCAATCGGCGTAGTGCTGACCCGCACGCTGCTACAGGGTAAACGCACCCGCTGGCAGCAATCGCCCTTCCTGTTAACCGCCAGCAAACCGGTGCCGGAAGAGGAAGAAAGCGAGAAAAAAGAGTGACCCATTACTACAAGAAAGGAAATCGTTATGTCCACATTACGCCTGCTCATCTCTGACTCTTACGACCCGTGGTTTAACCTGGCGGTGGAAGAGTGTATTTTTCGCCAAATGCCCGCCACGCAGCGCGTTCTGTTTCTCTGGCGCAATGCCGACACGGTAGTAATTGGTCGCGCGCAGAACCCGTGGAAAGAGTGTAATACCCGGCGGATGGAAGAAGATAACGTCCGCCTGGCGCGGCGCAGTGGCGGTGGCGGCGCGGTGTTCCACGATCTCGGCAATACCTGCTTTACCTTTATGGCTGGCAAGCCGGAGTACGATAAAACTATCTCCACGTCGATTGTGCTCAATGCGCTGAACGCGCTCGGCGTCAGCGCCGAAGCGTCCGGACGTAACGATCTGGTGGTGAAAACCGTCGAAGGCGACCGCAAAGTCTCAGGCTCGGCCTATCGCGAAACCAAAGATCGCGGCTTCCACCACGGCACCTTGCTACTCAATGCCGACCTCAGCCGCCTGGCAAACTATCTCAATCCGGATAAAAAGAAACTGGCGGCGAAAGGCATTACTTCAGTGCGTTCCCGCGTGACCAACCTCACCGAGCTGCTGCCGGGGCTCACCATGAGCAGGTTTGCGAGGCCATAACCGAGGCCTTTTTCGCCCATTATGGCGAGCACGTGGAAGCGGAAATCATCTCCCCGGACAAAACGCCAGACTTGCCAAACTTCGCCGAAACCTTTGCCCGTCAGAGTAGCTGAGAGTGGAACTTCGGTCAGGCTCCGGCATTCTCGCATCTGCTGGATGAACGCTTTAGCTGGGGCGGCGTGGAACTGCATTTCGACGTTGAAAAAGGCCATATCACCCGCGCCCAGGTATTTACCGACAGCCTCAACCCCGCGCCGCTGGAAGCCCTCGCCGGGCGACTGCAAGGCTGCCTGTACCGCGCGGATATGCTGCAACAAGAGTGCGAAGCGCTGTTGGTTGACTTCCCGGACCAGGAAAAAGAGCTACGGGAGTTGTCGACGTGGATAGCGGGGGCGGTAAGGTAACTCGCTGATTAAAATATCCAAGGAAGGAAATATGATCGATCTGGAAAACCAGGAACGGGAGATTATCAATTTAATGTTCAGCCAGCGTATTTCCTGGCTAGCCGCCGTGCGTATCAGGCATAAATTATCGCTTGCTGAAGTAAGTAAAATGTTAGGTATCTCGATTAATTCTCTAAAACAGATCGAAAAGACGGAACGGCTTAGCTCAAACATCAAAAGCAAAATGGCAGAAATTTATGGTTGTCCACCAGAGTTGCTGATATGCCCTTCCTGGATGACGGCTGAACATAAATGAATAGATTCGTGAATAGATACTTGAATGTTTTTTATTTTCTATCCATATGAAAAATAATAGTAAATCTATAAATCAGTTGCTATTGATGAATAGATACTAAAAAGCCGGAGCAGTCCCCCACTCCGGCTTAACACGACAATCGCCTTTCAGCGAAACACAATTACTCTTTATCGCCCAGCAGAACGGATTCCAGTGCGATTTTGATCATGTCGTTGAAGGTGGTCTGACGCTCAGCGGCAGTGGTCTGCTCGTGAGTGCGGATGTGGTCAGACACGGTGCAGATGGTCAGGGCTTTCGCGCCAAACTCTGCAGCCACGCCGTAGATACCAGCCGCTTCCATTTCCACGCCGAGGATGCCGTATTTTTCCATCACGTCGAACATTTCGCCGTCCGGAGAGTAGAACAGGTCAGCGGAGAACAGGTTACCCACGCGAGCATCAACGCCCAGTGCTTTAGCTGCATCTACTGCGTTACGCACCATGTCAAAGTCAGCGATAGCGGCAAAGTCATGGTCTTTAAAACGGATGCGGTTAACTTTGGAATCGGTGCAGGCCCCCATACCGATAACGACGTCGCGCAGTTTTACGTGCGGCAGAACTGCGCCACAGGAACCAACGCGGATAATTTTCTTCACGCCGAAATCGGTGATCAGTTCTTTGGTGTAGATGGAGCAGGACGGGATACCCATACCGTGACCCATTACGGAAATTTTGCGGCCTTTGTAAGTACCAGTGAAGCCCAGCATACCGCGAACGTTGTTCACTTCACGGGCATCTTCAAGGAAAGTTTCAGCAATATACTTCGCACGCAGCGGGTCGCCTGGCATCAAAACTACGTCAGCGAAATCGCCCATTTCTGCATTAATGTGTGGGGTAGCCATTGTTTTATCCTTTTTGTGACATAACAAAGGCGGAGTCAACGCTCCGCCCAAATCCATCAGAACATGGCTTTGCCATATTCCATATCAGAAGTACCAAAATATTTTGCCAGAGTCTGGCCGATATCCGCGAAGGTTTCACGGTGACCCAGTGAGCCCGGTTTTACTTTCGGGCCATATACCAGTACCGGAATGTGTTCACGCGTGTGGTCAGTACCGGTCCAGGTCGGATCGCAACCGTGGTCAGCGGTGAGGATCAGGATGTCGTCATCGCGCAGCAGAGACATCAGCTCCGGCAGACGGCGGTCGAACAGTTCCAGACCCGCAGCATAACCGGCGACGTCGCGGCGGTGGCCCCAGGAAGAGTCGAAGTCAACGAAGTTGGTGAAGACGATGGTGTTATCACCCGCTTCTTTCATCTCTTTGATGGTGGCGTCAAACAGCGCGTCCAAGCCAGTCGCTTTCACTTTTTTGGTGATACCGCAGTTGGCGTAGATGTCTGCAATTTTACCGACAGAAACCACCTGGCCGTGTTTTTCATCAACCAGTTTCTGCAGCACGGTCGGTGCTGGCGGCTCAACAGCCAAGTCGTGACGGTTACCGGTACGCTGGAAGTTACCAGCTTTGTCACCGATAAACGGACGAGCGATAACACGACCGATATTGTAGCCGCCGTTGGTCAGCTCTTCACGGGCGATTTCGCACAGTTCGTAGAGTTTATCCAGACCGAAAGTTTCTTCATGGCAGGCAATCTGGAACACGGAGTCAGCGGAGGTATAGAAAATCGGCTTGCCGGTTTTCATGTGCTCTTCGCCCAGTTGATCCAGAATGACCGTACCGGAAGAGTGGCAGTTACCGAGGTAACCCGGCAGATTAGCGCGTTCGACCAGTTTATCCAGCAGCTCTTGCGGGAAGCTGTTTTCGTGATCGGAGAAATATCCCCACTCAAACAGAACCGGGACACCGGCGATTTCCCAGTGACCAGACGGGGTATCTTTACCGGATGACATTTCGTGCGCCCATGCGTACGCGCCGATAACTTCAGCGTTGCCGTCCATTCCCGCCGGAATGAAACCGGTAGAACCTTCGTGTGCTTTCGCCAGCCCCAGACGGGTCAGATTTGGCAGATTGAGCGGCCCTTTACGACCATTATCAGCTTCGCCTTTGGCACAAGCTTCTGCGATATGACCCAGGGTGTCAGCCCCGACGTCACCAAAGCGTTCTGCATCTTCTGTAGCGCCGATGCCGAATGAGTCCAGCACCATAATAAATGCACGTTTCATATGTTCTCCGTACTCAGTGCTTCAAATTTAAATGATCAGATCAGTATACCGTTATTCGCTGATACGGCGATAGACAGTTGGTGTGCTTTCCGGTGCGTTATCGGCAAGTTTAATTGCCGCTTTCACCGCTTTCGCCGCTTCCTGCCAGCTGTTTTCGTCTTTCGCGAGGATAACCGCCAGCGGACGCTGACCGTCTACCTGGTCGCCCAGACGCGCCATATCAGTAAAGCCGACGCTGTAATCGATGGTGTCAGATGCCTGACGACGACCGCCGCCCATTGCAACTACTGCCATCCCCAGCGCGCGGGTATCCATTTCACTGACAAAACCTTCGGTATCAGCATAGACTGCTTTCGTCAGCATCGCTGTCGGCAGATACTTCGCGTAGTTCTCAACGAAGTCGGTCGGGCCTTTTTGTGCCGCTACCATACGACCAAAGACTTCTGCCGCTTTACCGTTGTCCAGCACCGCCTGCAATTTCGCGCGCGCTTCGGCGTCATCTTTCGCCAGTTTGCCGGAGATCAACATCTCCACGCACAGCGCCATCGTGACATCAAACAGACGCGGGTTACGATACTCACCCGTCAGGAACTGCACCGCTTCACGAACTTCAACCGCGTTACCTGCACTGGAGGCCAGTACCTGATTCATGTCGGTGAGCAGCGCGGTGGTGCGCACGCCAGCGCCGTTAGCCACGCCAACAATCGCTTCGGCAAGGGCTTCAGAGAGTTCGTAGGTCGGCATAAACGCGCCGCTACCCACTTTCACGTCCATCACCAGCGCGTCCAGACCTTCCGCCAGTTTCTTCGCCAGGATCGAGGCAGTGATCAGCGGGATGGAGTCCACGGTTGCGGTAATATCACGGGTCGCGTAGAAACGTTTATCAGCCGGAGCCAGTGAACTGGTCTGACCGATAATCGCCACGCCGACGTCTTTAATAATTTCGCGGAAACGGTTGTCATCCGGGAAAATGTCGAAGCCAGGGATGGATTCCAGTTTGTCGAGCGTACCGCCAGTATGACCGAGGCCGCGACCGGAGATCATCGGAATATAGCCGCCGCAGGCTGCGACCATCGGCCCCAACATCAGCGAAGTGACATCGCCGACGCCGCCGGTCGAGTGTTTATCAACAATCGGGCCATTCAGATGCAGGCTTTTCCAGTCGAGAACGGTTCCTGAATCTCGCATCGCCATGGTCAGCGAGACACGCTCAGGCATTGTCATATCGTGGAAGAAAATGGTCATCGCGAGGGCGGCAATCTGCCCTTCGGAAATAGTGTTGTCGCGAATACCGTTGATAAAGAAACGAATTTCTTCATCGCTCAGCGCATGACCATCACGTTTTTTACGAATAATTTCTTGTGCGAGAAACAAGGTAACCTCCCGAGGAAAAGAGTATGAGGCGGCTTTTGCCGGATGCGTCTACGCCTTATCCGGCCTACGGGTAGATACGTCTCGTAGGCCTGATAAGCGCAGCGCATCAGGCGTAAAGCATCTTACTTAGTAGCTGCTGGCGCTCTTACCGTCGCCGTGGCCCAGCGCTTTCAGCAGGCTTGCCAGCAGGCTGGAAGCACCAAAGCGGTAGTGACGCGCATCAGCCCAGTCAGCACCGAACAGTTCATCTGCGATGGCGAGATATTTCTGCGCATCTTCCGCAGTACGCACGCCGCCCGCCGGTTTGAAACCAACGGTTTTTTCTACGCCCATATCACGGATCACTTCCATCATGATGCGAGCGCTTTCCGGCGTCGCGTTCACAGCCACTTTACCGGTAGAGGTTTTGATGAAGTCCGCACCCGCTTTGATGGAGATTTCAGACGCTTTACGGATCAGCGCTTCGTCTTTCAGTTCGCCGGTTTCGATGATCACTTTCAGCAGTACATTCGCTGCCGCGCAAGCCTCTTTACAGGCTTTCACCAGGTCAAAACCAACCTGCTCGTCACCCGCCATCAGCGCGCGGTACGGGAACACCACGTCAACTTCATCAGCACCGTAGGCGATTGCCGCACGGGTTTCTGCCAGCGCGATTTCGATGTCGTCGTTACCGTGTGGGAAGTTGGTTACCGTAGCGATACGGATTTCCGGGGTGCCCTGCTCTTTCAGAGTTTTGCGAGCAATCGGGATAAAACGAGGATAGATACAGATAGCGGCGGTATTGCCGACCGGAGTTTTGGCCTGATGACACAGAGCAATTACTTTCTCGTCGGTGTCGTCGTCATTCAGGGTGGTCAGGTCCATCAATTTCAGTGCACGCAGGCTGCTTGCTTTCAGATCAGTCATTTCATTCTCCTGGCTTGTCGCCAATAAAATTCACCTTGCGAGTTTGTTAGTATTCTAACATCTACTCCGCAACACACTTCGATACACATCACAATTAAGGAAATCTACTTACAAGTTTGCATCACTGTAATGCGATCTGGTTCAAATAATTCACTTTCAAATGAATGCGTCAGTGGTGGCAAACGCATCAGGATCAAAGTGAACATCACGAAACTTCTTACAATGGCGCATCACCTTCGGCATAAAAGGAAAAGAAGATGCCCACTTCTCATGAAAATGCACTGCAACAACGTTGCCAGCAAATTGTCACCAGCCCAGTGCTTAGCCCGGAGCAGAAGCGCCATTTTCTGGCACTGGAAGCAGAAAACAATCTGCCTTACCCACAGCTTCCTGCCGAAGCCCGCCGCGCGCTGGATGAAGGTGTAATCTGCGATATGTTTGAAGGTCATGCGCCGTACAAACCGCGCTATGTCTTACCCGATTACGCTCGTTTTCTGGCGAACGGTTCCGAATGGCTGGAGCTGGAAGGCGCGAAAGATCTTGATGACGCACTCTCTCTGCTGACCATTCTTTACCACCACGTACCGTCGGTCACATCGATGCCGGTCTACCTGGGGCAACTGGATGCGTTGTTGCAACCGTATGTTAGAATTCTAACACAAAACGAGATCGATGTTCGAATAAAACGTTTCTGGCGTTACCTCGACAGAACCCTGCCAGATGCCTTTATGCACGCCAATATCGGCCCGTCTGATTCGCCCATTACCCGCGCGATCTTACGTGCAGACGCGCAGGTTTCACCGAACCTGACCTTTATCTACGATCCTGAAATCACCCCTGATGACCTGCTGCTGGAAGTGGCGAAGAACATCTGTGAATGTAGCAAACCGCACATCGCCAACGGTCCGGTGCATGATAAAATTTTCACAAAAGGGGGCTACGGGATTGTGAGCTGTTACAACTCACTGCCGCTGGCGGGTGGTGGCAGCACGCTGGTACGCCTTAACCTGAAAGCCATTGCCGAGCGCAGCGAATCGCTGGATGACTTCTTTACGCGCACTCTACCGCACTACTGCCAGCAGCAGATCGCCATCATCGATGCGCGGTGTGAATTCCTCTATCAACAATCACACTTCTTTGAGAATAGCTTCCTGGTGAAAGAAGGGCTGATTAACCCTGAACGTTTTGTGCCAATGTTTGGCATGTATGGGCTGGCGGAAGCGGTTAACTTGCTGTGTGAGAAAGAAGGGATTGCCGCGCGCTACGGTAAAGAAGCCGCCGCAAATGAAGTGGGTTATCGCATCAGCGCGCAACTGGCGGAGTTTGTCGCCAATACCCCCGTGAAATATGGCTGGCAAAAACGCGCCATGTTACACGCACAGTCGGGGATCAGTTCCGATATCGGCACCACGCCGGGCGCGCGTTTGCCGTATGGCGATGAGCCAGATCCGATCACCCATCTGCAAACTGTCGCCCCGCATCATGCTTATTATTATTCCGGCATCAGCGACATTCTGACGCTCGACGAAACCATCAAACGTAACCCGCAGGCACTGGTACAGCTTTGCCTCGGTGCCTTTAAAGCCGGAATGCGTGAATTTACCGCCAATGTCAGCGGTAACGATCTGGTTCGCGTTACCGGTTATATGGTGCGTTTGTCGGATTTAGAAAAATATCGCGCCGAAGGTTCACGCACCAACACCACCTGGCTGGGCGAAGAAGCCGCACGCAACACTCGTATTCTGGAACGCCAGCCGCGCGTGATAAGCCATGAACAGCAGATGCGCTTTAGTCAGTAAGATTATCCCCTTCTCCTGCGTTGACGGGCCAGGCAGTCGTCTGGCTCTGTTTTTGCAGGGCTGCAATCTGCGCTGCAAAAACTGTCACAATCCGTGGACGATGGGACGTTGCAATGACTGTGGGGAGTGCGTGCCACAGTGTCCGCATCAGGCGTTGCAGATTGTTGACGGCAAAGTGGTGTGGAACGCTGTGGTCTGCGAGCAATGTGATACCTGCCTGAAGATGTGTCCGCAACATGCCACACCAATGGCGCAATCCATGAGCGTGGACGAAGTGCTTAGCCATGTGCGCAAAGCGGTGCTGTTTATTGAAGGGATAACGGTAAGCGGCGGCGAAGCCACGACCCAACTGCCGTTTGTAGTGGCGCTGTTTACTGCTATCAAAAACGATCCGCAACTGCGCCATCTCACCTGTCTGGTGGACAGTAACGGTATGTTGAGCGAAACCGGCTGGGAAAAATTACTCCCGGTGTGTGACGGCGCAATGCTCGATCTCAAAGCATGGGGTAGCGAATGTCATCAACAATTAACCGGACGCGATAATCAACAGATTAAGCGCAGCATCTATTTGCTGGCAGAGCGCGGCAAGCTGGCGGAACTGCGTTTGCTGATGATCCCAGGCCAGGTGGATTATTTGCAACACATCGAAGAACTGGCGGCGTTTATCAAGGGACTTGGTGATGTTCCGGTTCGCCTGAACGCGTTTCATGCCCACGGCGTGTATGGCGAGGCGCAAAGCTGGGCGAGCGCCACGCCGGAAGACGTTGAGCCGTTGGCTGATGCATTAAAGGTGCGCGGGGTGAGCCGGTTGATATTTCCGGCGCTCTATTTGTGACATGCCGGATACGGCCTACGGTTCAGCACAGACTTGTAGGCCTGATAAGACGCGTCAAGCGTCGCATCAGGCATTGTGCGCCAACTGCCGGATGCGGCGTGAACGCCTTATCCGGCCTACGGTTCGGCACAAACCTGTAGGCATGATAAGACGCGTTAAGCGTCGCATCAGGCATTATGCGCCGACTGCCGGATGCTGCCTACGAAGGGCAAACTACCCACGAACGTTAAACACCGCATACGTGTTATTAAGCAACACTTCGGCAATCTCATCCGCGGGTTCCGGGCGTAACTCGCAAAGCACGGCAAACACACGGGCAGCCTGTTCCGGGCGGTTAGGCTGCCCCTGAAAACCGTTGAGCGGCATATCCGGCGCATCGGTTTCCAGCAACAACGATGCCAGCGGTAATTTTGCGATGACATCGCGGGTTTTACTGGCGCGTGGATAGGTGATAGTACCGCCTACGCCGATTTTGTAGCCCAGCTGTACAAACCGTTCAGCCTGTTGCTGGCTGCCAGAAAATCCGTGGACAACACCAGCACGCGGCAAATCGTGGCGTTTAAGATGCATCGCCAGTTTGTCGTGCGTGCGCCGTGAATGCAGGATCACCGGCAGATCGTAGCGTTTCGCCAGTTTCAGTTGTTCGTCGAGTAACCACTGCTGCCTCTCAAATTGCGGATCGTCGCCGAAGAGATCCAGACCGATCTCCCCCACCGCCACCACCTTCGCCGGACGCCTTTCCAGCGCCTGCTGTAGCTGCTCAAGAGACACATCGCTATGTTTTTCCAACATACCAGGATGCAAGCCCAATACGGCATACAGCGGTTGATAATTTTCCGCTAACGCCTGCACACGGGCAAAATTTTCCGCCTCTGTCGCCGGAACAATGATCTTGCCTACGCCCGCTTGTGCCGCGCGTTGCAGGCTGGCCTCTTCATCGCCAATAAAAGGCGGGAAATCAAAATGGCAGTGAGTGTCGATAAAACGGCAAATCAAGCCAGATCCTCATTGTTAAATGTCGGGTCGTTCGCCTGCGGAGCGTCGCTCACTTCGGCAACCAGCGTATCGTTGGCGACTGGCGCAGGCGGAATGACAATCGATTCCGGCGTCACCACTGGCACCAGATGGCGGGTAAGCGGCGCTTTTTCAGTTAATAGCTTGCCAACCGTGGCGAGGAAATAACGACCGCATAAACGCCCAAGTTTATAGTCTTCACGCAGCGCCGGAATCCGACTGCCAAGCGCGATACTATGTAATGGCTTCGGCGGATAAATTTCGGATATCCGCAGCTTGCCCGGTGGTTTCTCAATAAATTGCTGAATGTCACGATAGCTGGTTTCATGATGCTGCACCAGATTGACCAGAGGCTGCAGGCTACTGTCACCCAGCCAGCGTTCCATGCGTTTGAACCACTGCGGCGTGTAGTACATTTGTGACGGCACAGTGCGGATGACGACCAACGTTTTAGCGCCCTGCCTTGCCGCCTCTTTAACCGGAATCGCATCACTGATCCCGCCATCCAGGTAGTTAATGCCTTCCAGCGACACTCCGCTACGATAAAAGCCAGGTATCGCACTGGAGGCGCGAATCACATCCAGCCAGTTTTGTTTGGTTGGTAAAAAGTAATTCGGCGCGTAGTCATCCTGACGACAGGCGCACATATAAAACGATTTGCCGCTGTCAAACAACCGCGCGGCGGTATCCATTTGCAACGGCATCTGGCTTGCGGTGGCCTCCACCAGCCAGTCGAGATCGATAAGATTTCCTCCACGGACAAAGCGCAATGGATCGAAAAATTCGCGTTTTGTGGTATAGCGCATGATGACTTTGCGCGCGTAACCGGGCTGATTGCAGATAAACGCCGAGAGGTTCTGCGCCCCGGCAGATGTGCCGAGATAAAGATCGAAAGGATTAAACTGCGCGCGCATAAACTCATCCAGCACGCCAGCCGTGAAAATTCCACGCTGTCCGCCGCCTTCGCACACCAGAGCTATTCGTCCAGGCTGGAACGGCCTTAGCGACAACGGCGCAATATTACCAAGCGTTACAGGTATTCGCTGCCCCACTTCTGCCTTCCTGTTTTTGTTGTGAAAGAAAGACAAAGTAACGCAATTTATTATTCGCTAAAACCGCAAAAGCCAGTCCGCTGGACTGGCTTTGGATAAAATTTTCTTAATGGTCTGAAATCTAGGGTCGTTTTCGGCCCATGAACAAACTCACTAGGAACAGAATAATCCCGACGACAAAGACAATTTTAGCTGCGCCTGCAGCGGTACCGGCCAGACCACCAAACCCAAGTGCGGCGGCGATTAACGCGATAACCAGAAATATGATGCCCCAACGAAACATAAGCGTCTCCTTTACCATAGTTAATGTCACCGCTTGATATGAGCGTGAAAATCACTCAATGCGATATTTTTAGTGTGGTGCACATCGCGCCTCCCGACAAAGTTCGGGAGGACGAATTACTTAGTTTTCAGATCATTTTTAACGCTTTTCACACCATCTACCGCTTTGGCGATACTTTCAGCACGGTCACTTTGTGCCTGAGAATCTACGGTACCGGAGAGCTGAACCACGCCATCGGTGGTTTCAACTTTCACTTTACGTGAAGGGACGATATCGTCCGCCAGCAGTTTGGCTTTGATTTCACTGGTGGTGGCGGTGTCACCCGCGTAGCCCTTCACCGAGCCTTCTTTAGCGTCGCGAACGTGCAGTTTGTCGCTGACAGAGGTCACGCCTTCAACGCCTTTCGCCACTTTCACTGCCTCTTCGGCCTGGGCCTGACTTTCAACGAAACCGCTCAGGGTCACGACTTTTTGATCGGTTTTGACAGAGATATCGGTGCTCTTGATGTTGTCATGATCCACCAGCGCCGCCTTCACTTTCGCGGTGATGGCGCTGTCATCCATGAAATTACCGACTTTATTCATAGAGCTATCGACTTTTTGCCCTGCGCTTTCATTGGTAGTCTGCGCGTTGTTTTCCGCGTAGGCAGAGCCGGTCGCGACGGCAGAGGTCAACATTACAGCCAGCAGAGTTTTCGAAATCTTCAGTCTTGTCATAGTCATCGATTTATTCCTGTATGTTTGCTCGTAATTTGAGCCTAGCAACACGAGGTTGCATTGCTGAATAGGGAGAGACTTCACCCTCTACAGAAGTCAATGGTCGCCATCACAAAAGCGATGGGTGATGAATAACGACCATTACAGCCTCTGAATCAGTTATTAATATCGGTAGAATGACAATCGACGGCTTTAGATACTAATATCTACGCATTGAACGGTATTTAACGCCATCAGAAATGTCATCACTTTGTTAAATATAGATCACAATTTTGAAACCGCTCGGGATATCAGCGAAAACATAAGCAAAAGTGAATGTTTTAAGAACATTCCGTAAGCGGCTAATAAGGAAGGGAAATTGACAGGGCGCAGCGGCTACCGCGCCCTGGAGGCAAGAATTAATGCTCGCGGGTCTGGTGGAACTGAACGTCCGGATAACGTTCCTGTGCCAGGCGCAGGTTGACCATGCTGGTAGCGATGTAAGCGAGGTTATCGCCGCCATCAAGCGCCAGTTGGCTTTCGTTCTTACGCTTGAACTCTTCGAATTTCTTCGCGTCTGCACATTCTACCCAGCGGGCAGTGGCAACGTTGACTGACTCATACACTGCTTCAACGTTGTATTCGCTCTTCAGGCGCGCTACCACCACATCAAACTGCAGCACACCAACCGCACCAACGATCAGATCGTTGTTGGAGATTGGACGGAACACCTGCACCGCGCCCTCTTCGGAAAGCTGTACCAGCCCTTTGAGCAGCTGTTTTTGCTTCAGCGGATCTTTCAGGCGGATACGACGGAACAGTTCTGGTGCGAAGTTCGGAATACCGGTGAACTTCATCATCTCACCCTGGGTAAAGGTGTCGCCGATCTGAATGGTGCCGTGGTTGTGCAGGCCGAGGATATCGCCCGGATACGCTTCTTCAACGTGCGAACGGTCACCCGCCATAAAGGTCAGCGCGTCGGAGATCACCACATCTTTCGCAGTGCGCACCTGGCGCAGTTTCATGCCTTTTTCATATTTACCGGACACCACACGCATAAACGCCACGCGGTCGCGGTGTTTCGGATCCATGTTGGCCTGAATTTTAAATACGAAGCCGGTAAATTTATCTTCGCTCGCTTCTACGGTACGGGTATCGGTCTGACGCGGCATCGGCGCAGGCGCCCACTCCACCAGGCCATTCAGCATATGATCAACGCCGAAGTTACCCAGCGCAGTACCGAAGAATACCGGAGTGATTTCGCCCGCAAGGAACAGCTCTTTGTCGAACTCGTTAGACGCGCCTTTAACCAGTTCCAGTTCGTCACGCAGCTGCTGTGCCAGATCTTCACCAACCGCAGCATCGAGATCCGGGTTATTCAGCCCTTTAACAATGCGGACTTCCTGAATGGTGTGCCCTTTACCGCTCTGATAGAGATAGGTTTCATCTTTATAAAGGTGGTAAACGCCTTTAAACAGCTTGCCGCAGCCAATTGGCCAAGTGATCGGTGCGCAGCCAATTTTCAGCTCGTTCTCAACTTCATCGAGCAGTTCCATCGGGTCGCGGATATCACGGTCAAGTTTGTTCATAAAGGTGAGGATCGGCGTGTCGCGCAGACGGGTAACTTCCATCAGCTTACGGGTACGATCTTCAACACCTTTTGCGGCGTCGATAACCATCAGGCAGCAGTCCACCGCCGTCAGGGTACGATAGGTATCTTCCGAGAAGTCTTCGTGCCCCGGGGTGTCGAGCAGGTTAACCAGGCAATCGTGATACGGAAACTGCATCACAGACGTAGTAATGGAGATCCCACGCTGCTTTTCCATCTCCATCCAGTCCGACTTAGCGTGCTGGTTGGAACCACGGCCTTTTACTGTACCGGCGGTCTGAATGGCCTGTCCGAACAGCAGCACCTTCTCGGTGATGGTAGTTTTACCGGCGTCCGGGTGAGAAATAATGGCAAAAGTGCGGCGCTTCGCCACCTCTTTCAAATAAGGAGACAACGTCATAATTCTTTCTTCTTGAGTAAGCGGCATCGCGCCGCGCTTGTTGAAAACGAAAAATTGCGGCTATTTTACCCATCAACGGGGGGGAGGCAATCAGTGTTTACACAGGAGCTGCTCCAGTTCGTGCAACGAAGAAACGGTCCAGGTGGGCGCGATGCCTTCTGGTTGCTCGCGATTGTGCGCATTCAGCCAGCAGGTCGCAAGCCCGGCGTTGATGCCACCGAGAATATCGGACTCGGCAGTGTCGCCAACCATCAGCACGCGTGAACGGTCAGGATTGCCCGCCTGTTCCAGCGCATAATCGAAAATTTTCTTATTCGGTTTGGCAACGCCAACTTCTTCGGAAATCACCAGCAAATCGAAGTAATCACGCAGGCCCGTCCGTTCCAGACGCACTTGCTGCAAGGCGCTAAAACCGTTGGTGATGATGCCGATTTTAGCGTTGCTACGAATGGCGTTAAGCAGAGAAACCGCGCCCGGCAACGGCGTACAGATTTCCGCCATCGCATTAATAAAGGCATCGTTAAGCAAGCCTGCTTCAACTTTCAGCCGTTCGGCCCAGCTCTCGAAACGCCCGTGCTGAAGCTGTAATGAAGTGATCGCGCCGTTTTGATAATCCACCCACAGTGGCTTGTTAACGGCCTGATAGTCCTGAAAATCTTCAGCGGTAAAGGTGACGCTGTAATCAAGAAACATCCGCTGCAGGCCGGTGAATGAGTCAAAGGTAAACAGCGTTTCATCGGCATCAAAGAAAATCCAGTCCCACTTCATTATTCCACCTTGTCTTACATACTGATTGGCAACGCCATGATGATGGCGTCTTCGCGACCGTCCGTGGTGGGGTAGTAATTGCGGCGAATCGTCGCCTCGTTAAAGCCTAAACTTTCGTACAGGGCAATGGCGGCAGCATTTGAGGCACGGACTTCCAGCCATAGTGTCGCCACGCCGCGTTTTTCCAGTTCGTCGATCAGATGTTCCAGCAGCGCCCTACCCAGCCCCTGACGCTGATAGTCGGGATCGACCGCAATATTGAACAATGTAGCTTCATCCAGCACCACTTGCGTAATCGCAAACGCCGCCATTTTGCCGTTTTGCGTTAACTGAAAGTTGAGATAACGCTCGCCCTGGTTGCTGGCAAAGGTTTTTTCACTCCACGGAAAGGCGTGGGCGCGTTGTTCAATGTGGTAAGCCGCTGGTAAATCAGTCGTTTCGAGGGAAGAAATCGTGTTCATATGTGCAAATTTGTTGCCATAACGCGGCGCGTGCCGTTGGGTTTGCCCGTAATTCGGTGAGCGCCGGTGATGCCACCTGAGCGCCTTCCAATGATAGCGGTTCGTCAGTACCCAACCGCCAGCTGTTGCAGCGACTGCCTTGCGGCAGCATCGCGATTTTTTCTGGCGTCAGTTGCAGCACTTGATCGGGGCTGACGGTTAATGCGCGCAGAACATCGCTCACTAAAGGATCAGTCAGGGCGGGAAGATCGTTTGCCACCATCACCAGACGGACGTGTGCCGGGCTCGCAATGGCAATCTCCCCCTGCAACGCGCCAGGGCGACGCAGCGACCACTGGGTAATGCCCAGTTGCTGTAACTGCCAGTCTCGTCGGGATGTCATAGCGAATCGCTCCTGTTGTCAGGGGCGCAAATATAGCAAATTCGTCGATACCGCGCCAACATATGGCTATAATCGCCGCCAGTATCAATTGAGGAGCATTCCATGTCTGCATTTACCCCGGCAAGTGAAGTCTTGCTGCGTCACAGTGATGATTTCGAACAAAGCCGTATTCTGTTTGCCGGAGACTTACAGGATGACCTGCCCGCGCGTTTAGATACCGCGGCCAGCCGTGCTCATACCCAGCAATTCCACCATTGGCAGGTGTTAAGCTGCCAGATGGGGGATAACGCCCGTTTTAGTCTGGTCGCCACGGCGAATGATGTCGCAGATTGCGATACGCTGATTTACTACTGGCCGAAGAACAAACCGGAAGCCCAGTTCCAGTTGATGAATTTACTTTCTCTGCTGCCAGTGGGGACAGATATTTTTGTCGTTGGCGAGAACCGCAGCGGCGTGCGCAGCGCTGAGCAGATGCTGGCAGATTATGCGCCGTTGAATAAAGTCGACAGCGCTCGTCGCTGTGGCCTCTATTTTGGTCGTCTGGAAAAACAGCCAGTATTTGATGCGGATAAATTCTGGGGCGAATACAGCGTCGATGGCCTGACGGTCAAAACGCTGCCTGGCGTGTTTAGCCGCGACGGTCTGGATGTCGGTAGCCAGTTGCTGCTCTCGACGTTAACTCCGCACACGAAAGGTAAAGTGCTGGATGTCGGCTGTGGCGCGGGTGTACTTTCAGTTGCCTTTGCGCGCCATTCGCCGAAAATTCGTCTCACCTTGTGCGATGTCTCTGCCCCGGCGGTAGAAGCCAGCCGCGCAACACTTGCAGCCAACGGTGTTGAAGGTGAAGTCTTTGCCAGCAACGTCTTTTCCGAGGTGAAAGGTTGTTTTGATATGATCATCTCCAACCCGCCGTTCCACGATGGGATGCAAACCAGCCTGGATGCGGCGCAAACGCTGATTCGTGGCGCGGTGCGTCATCTTAATAGCGGCGGCGAGCTGCGAATTGTAGCGAACGCCTTCCTGCCTTACCCGGACGTGCTGGATGAGACATTTGGCTTCCATGAAGTTATCGCGCAAACCGGGCGCTTCAAGGTATATCGCGCCATTATGACCCGCCAGGCGAAGAAAGGTTGAGTATCTGATATCTGTCGCCGCATACCGTGTCGGATGCGGCGTGAACGCCTTATCCGACCTACAAAACCTGCACGTTAGCCCTTCGTAGGCCAGATAAGACGCGCCAGCGTCGCATCTGGCATCTGCCCCCGCATGCCTACCAAACCTGCACGCTAGTTTCCTGATGGACATTTTTCCAGCAATTACACATCAGGCGATAATTAACTATTGACGAAAAGCTGAAAACCACTAGAATGCGCCTCCGTGGTAGCAATTCTTTTTAAGAATTGATGGTATGCGAAGGTGGCGGAATTGGTAGACGCGCTAGCTTCAGGTGTTAGTGTCCTTACGGACGTGGGGGTTCAAGTCCCCCCCCTCGCACCAAAAATCACGTTGATATTGCTCGCACTGGGCGAAGGTGGCGGAATTGGTAGACGCGCTAGCCTCAGGTGTTAGTGTTCATAAAGAGGTGGGGGATCCAGTCCCCCCCACTAAGCACCAAATTATGGCGATATCAAAAAAAGTAAGATGACTGTGCGAAGGTGGCGGAATTGGTAGACGCGCTAGCTTCAGGTGTTAGTGTCCTTACGGACGTGGGGGTTCAAGTCCCCCCCCTCGCACCAATTATCTTTACTTCCTTTCTTGTTTCTTCCCTGTTTTGTCATCCCTGATTCAAATTCATTATCATCAGCATGATGCCAGCAATAAGCGCCAGGCACGATGGTAGCAAAATGTAATGCCGCAACTGTTTGTGATACAGCATCACCGGCGTCAATACTAATCCCATCAGAATGACAATCCGCCACTGATCCGGCGATAAATCCGCATACATCAGCCCTGCAATCAGCAATCCCGGCAGCAACACTCCCCAGCCACTGCCCAGCGTACGTTGCAACATGGTTTCATCTCTTTCATTGATAATGAAAACCAATATCATATGATAATTTTTATCATTTGCAAGCCAGAGAAATCCCTTGCTATCGAGTAAACCTATCGCTAGGATTAGCAATCATTATCATTTAGATTACTATCACGATTATGGCCTATCGTTCCGCACCGCTCTATGAAGATGTCATCTGGCGAACGCATCTCCAGCCGCAGGATGCTGGGCTTGCACAAGCCGTACGGGCGATGATCGCCAAACATCGTGAACATTTGCTGGAGTTTATCCGCCTGGATGAACCCGCTCCGCTTAACGCCATGACGCTGGCGCAATGGTCATCACCGAATGCGCTAAGTTCTCTACTGGCGGTCTATTCCGATCATATCTATCGCAACCAACCAACGATGATCCGCGAGAACAAACCGCTGATCTCACTATGGGCACAATGGTATATCGGCCTGATGGTGCCACCATTAATGCTGGCGCTACTGACGCAGGAAAAAGCATTAGATGTGTCGCCGGAACATTTCCATGCTGAGTTTCACGAAACCGGACGCGTCGCCTGTTTCTGGGTCGATGTGTGTGAAGATAAAAACGCAACACCACATTCGCCGCAGCAGCGAATGGAAACGTTAATCAGCCAGGCGCTGGTTCCGGTTGTGCAAGCACTAGAAGCGACCGGAGAGATCAACGGCAAACTTATCTGGAGTAATACCGGTTATTTGATCAACTGGTATCTCACTGAGATGAAGCAACTGCTCGGCGAGGCTACTGTTGAATCGCTGCGCCATGCCCTCTTTTTTGAGAAAACGCTCACGAACGGTGAAGATAATCCACTCTGGCGTACCGTGGTACTGCGCGACGGCCTGCTGGTGCGCCGCACTTGCTGCCAGCGTTATCGCTTACCGGATGTGCAGCAATGTGGCTATTGTACGCTGAAATGAAAGCACTGCCGGGGAAGTAAACCCGGCATCATGCGGATTAATAGGGATGCAACACATTACTTGCTTCGCAATGCCGCATACATAACAGAATATCTGCGGCCTCCAACAACCCTGCATCAGAACTGACGCCCAGTTTCGACATCACATTAAATTTATGCGCTCGGATCGTTTTGATATTACGTTTAAGCTGCTCGGCAATTTGTGTCATTGAGTAGCCACGCGACATAAAGCGCAATATTTCTCTCTCCGTCGGGCTTAACGTCCGGCTTTGGTTAATGTACCACTGATTGTTCAGTCGGTCGGTCGCCTGACGTACACCATTTAATGACAAAAAGAGTTCCTGATGAAAAATCTCCAGCGTTGACGCTTTACTTAATACACCGTCCAGCGGTGATGGCGACAATGAACCAATCAGCCGAGCTTCAATATCATCATCCACAATAACTAAACGCCGGGTACGCGGAAACTTAATCGCCAGCTCAGTCAGGCAAGATAATCCCTCTCTGCGCTCACTTCTCATGGCAGAAAAAGAAAAAATGACCGCCGCAAACGAGATCCGCGACATGGCATCCTGAAATGACTCCTGACTGGTATAGGTATGGAGCTTATAAGGGTTGCCCGCAAACTTTCTGAATAAACTCTCAATACCGATACTACTCATGACGCATTTTTCTATGAGTGCGACATTTCTCTTCTTAATTCGGCTGTGTTCCATTCTGCGGCATCTCCATAAACAGAAGGCAAGTTAAGTTCTCTTGCACCCTGCGCGCTATTTATCCATGCATACATTTCAGCGTTGCTGTGAATTGCCAGTCGACGCATCGCACTGTTTTTTTGGGCGCTGATAGTTTTATTACTTTTCTTAAGCAATGAAGCTATCTGGTTGATGCCCCATCCTTTACCTAATAGCCGCAGTACCTTGCGCTCTGAAAGAGTGAGAATGACGGAGCGATAGCTAAAATCATGAGTTTCAGTCATTGCCGGAGAGGTCAGCATGGCGCTGATACGCTCTGCGTGCGTATTGCCGGAACGTACGGTCTTGACCAGATTCTCAATGGGTTCAACATCAGACAATAACGTCGCCGTAGGGCACATGAGCAGTTCTACAGCCTGGGAATACCAGGAGCGTGACACCATGAAAACCCAGTGAATTTCCCGATATTGTGAGATTAAAGAATAATAATGTTCACAAACAGAACGTGGATCTTCACTTTCACCGGCTAAATCAGCAATGACTAATCCGGGTAATGACTCCAACTTACTGATAGTGTTTTATGTTCAGATAATGCCCGATGACCTTGTCATGCAGCTCCACCGATTTTGAGAACGACAGTGACTTCCGTACCAGCCTTGCCAGATGTTGTCTCAGATTCAGATTATGTCGCTCAATGCGCTGAGTGTAACGCTTGCTGATAACGTGCAGCTTTCCCTTCAGGCGTGATTCATACAGCGGCCAGCCATCCGTCATCCATACCACGACCTCAAAGGCCGACAGCAGGCTCAGAAGACGCTCCAGTGTGGCCAGAGTGCGTTCACCGAAGACGTGCGCCACAACCGTCCTCCGTATCCTGTCATACGCGTAAAACAGCCAGCGCTGACGTGATTTAGCACCGACGTAGCCCCAATGTTCGTCCATTTCAGCGCAGACAATCACATCACTGCCCGGTTGTATGCGCGAGGTTACCGACTGCGGCCTGAGTTTTTTAAGTGACGTAAAACCGTGTTGAGGCCAACGCCCATAATGCGTGCACTGGCGCGACATCCGACGCCATTCATGGCCATATCAATGATTTTCTGGTGCTTACCGGGCTGAGAGGCGGTGTAAGTGAACTGTAGTTGCCATGTTTTACGGCAATGAGAGCAGAGATAGCGCTGATGTCCGGCAGTGCTTTTGCCGTTACGCACCACGCCTTCAGTAGCGGAGCAGGAAGGACATCTGATGGAAATGGAAGCCACGCAAGCACCTTAAAATCACCATCATACACTAAATCAGTAAGTTGGCAGCATTACCCATTCCTTAAATGTTTCCAGCAAATTAATAGATTAAGCGAATAAATTATCCTTAGCATTCACTTTCATATCAGCATACTCCTGCTGCACAACAACTCCACTGCATGTGTCAGAAGGTTAGCATCAAATGATAACCTGGTGAAATAGCCTGGAGACATTTAAAATATCTACATTAAGTTGTTAGAAATACTTAATGAAAAACAGAAATCTCATTCATTTAATTTATAATTAAATGATATCTCTTCCCGCAGAATGCGGGAATCACACAATCAATATTTATTCAATAAAATCTGATGATTTTAACTTGTTAACACTAAAAAACGCGCCCAGCTATCTATTATCCTGACCCGTAAAGGCTAAACAATAAATTCATTATAGTGATAATATTCATGTGATAGTTTGTTTGCGGCGAGAGATAATTCGCTTTTTATCACCGAGCTTGTCCCAATAACCAGGATTAATCAGCGCAATTTTGATCTTAACCTACCGCAAAACAACCGTGCTTCATGATACAAATGGATTCTCATTATCTGAACAATACGCAGCACGTCTATGACAAAGGGCGAGTTATGCAAACTGAGCAACAGCGAGCCGTAACGCGGCTTTGTATCCAGTGTGGATTATTTCTTTTGCAACATGGTGCGGAAAGCGCGTTGGTTGATGAGCTTTCCTCACGACTGGGTCGGGCGCTGGGAATGGACAGCGTCGAAAGTTCTATCTCTTCGAACGCCATAGTGCTGACAACTATTAAAGATGGGCAATGCCTGACATCGACACGTAAAAATCACGATCGCGGCATTAATATGCATGTGGTGACTGAAGTCCAGCACATTGTGATTCTTGCGGAGCATCATCTGCTGGATTACAAAGGCGTAGAGAAACGATTTAGCCAAATTCAACCATTACGTTACCCAAGATGGCTGGTAGCCTTAATGGTTGGCCTTTCTTGCGCCTGTTTCTGTAAACTCAATAACGGTGGCTGGGATGGTGCCGTCATCACCTTCTTTGCCAGTACGACCGCGATGTATATCCGCCAGCTGCTGGCACAACGTCATCTTCATCCACAGATCAACTTTTGCCTTACCGCTTTCGCCGCCACCACCATTTCCGGATTGCTTTTGCAACTCCCCACTTTCAGCAATACCCCCACCATTGCGATGGCCGCCAGCGTTCTGCTGCTAGTGCCGGGCTTTCCGTTGATTAATGCCGTCGCCGATATGTTTAAAGGCCACATCAATACCGGACTGGCACGCTGGGCGATCGCCAGTCTGCTGACACTGGCTACCTGCGTCGGCGTAGTGATGGCACTGACGATTTGGGGGCTACGCGGATGGGTGTGATCGAATTTCTGTTAGCGTTGGCGCAGGATATGATCCTCGCCGCCATTCCTGCGGTCGGCTTTGCGATGGTGTTCAACGTTCCCGTGCGGGCGTTACGCTGGTGTGCGCTGCTTGGCTCGATAGGTCATGGTTCCCGAATGATCTTGATGACCAGCGGGTTGAATATTGAGTGGTCAACCTTTATGGCTTCTATGCTGGTCGGTACCATTGGTATTCAATGGTCGCGCTGGTATCTGGCGCATCCGAAAGTGTTTACCGTGGCGGCCGTTATCCCTATGTTCCCGGGCATATCGGCTTATACCGCAATGATTTCGTCGGTAAAAATCAGCCAGTTAGGTTACAGCGAACCGTTGATGATTACCCTGTTAACCAACTTTCTTACAGCTTCATCGATTGTTGGTGCGTTATCCATCGGTCTTTCCATTCCTAGATTATGGTTGTACCGCAAGCGCCCTCGCGTATAAAATTGCCTCGCTTAAGCACACGGATGAGAGACAGCCTCCTCTCCTCCGTGTGTTACTATAAAAGTTATCTCCCTTCTCGTTCATCGTTCCATATTTGAGAAACAGTATGTCTTCCAGAGTTTTGACCCCGGACGTCGTTGGTATTGACGCCCTGGTACACGATCACCAAACCGTTCTGGCAAAAGCTGAAGGCGGTGTGGTTGCCGTATTTGCTAACAATGCCCCGGCGTTTTATGCCGTCACGCCTGCACGCCTGGCTGAACTGCTGGCGCTGGAAGAAAAGCTAGCGCGTCCGGGAAGCGATGTCGCTCTGGACGATCAACTCTATCAGGAACCGCAAGCCGCTCCCGTTGCTGTACCCATGGGGAAATTCGCCATGTATCCGGACTGGCAACCCGATGCCGATTTTATCCGCCTGGCGGCGCTATGGGGCGTGGCGCTAAGAGAGCCGGTGACCACCGAAGAACTGGCCTCATTCATTGCCTACTGGCAGGCGGAAGGTAAAGTCTTTCACCATGTGCAGTGGCAACAAAAACTGGCGCGCAGCCTGCAAATCGGTCGTGCCAGCAACGGCGGACTGCCGAAACGAGATGTGAATACGGTCAGTGAACCTGACAGCCAAATTCCACCAGGATTCAGAGGGTAACGATGAAAAACGTTGGCGACCTGATGCAACGCCTGCAAAAAATGATGCCTGCCCATATCAAACCTGCATTCAAAACGGGTGAAGAGCTACTGGCCTGGCAGAAAGAACAAGGGGCGATCCGCTCCGCCGCTCTCGAACGTGAAAATCGGGCGATGAAAATGCAGCGCACCTTTAACCGCTCCGGTATTCGTCCACTGCATCAGAACTGCTCCTTTGAGAACTATCGCGTTGAGTGTGAAGGGCAGATGAATGCGTTAAGCAAAGCGCGCCAGTATGTCGAAGAGTTTGACGGCAACATCGCCAGCTTCATCTTTTCTGGTAAGCCAGGAACCGGCAAAAACCATCTGGCGGCGGCAATCTGCAACGAGCTGCTGCTACGCGGTAAATCCGTATTGATCATCACCGTGGCCGATATTATGTCGGCGATGAAAGATACCTTCAGGAATAGCGGTACCAGCGAAGAACAACTGCTTAACGATCTGAGCAACGTTGATCTGCTGGTGATCGATGAGATCGGCGTGCAGACCGAATCGAAATACGAAAAAGTGATCATCAACCAGATCGTCGATCGCCGCTCTTCTTCCAAACGCCCAACCGGGATGCTGACCAACAGTAATATGGAAGAGATGACCAAGTTGCTGGGCGAACGCGTGATGGACCGTATGCGCCTGGGTAACAGTTTATGGGTGATCTTCAACTGGGATAGCTACCGTAGCCGGGTAACGGGTAAAGAGTATTAATCCCCGTTTCTGGCGGTATACTGCGACACAATTCCACCTTGAGTAATGATGATGAAAACTATTAAACATCTTCTGTGCTGTGCCATTGCCGCCAGCGCATTAATTTCCACCGGGGTGCATGCTGCGTCCTGGAAAGATGCGCTCTCCAGCGCCGCCAGCGAACTTGGCAACCAAAACAGCACGACACAGGAAGGCGGTTGGTCGCTCGCGTCATTAACTAACTTGCTTAGCAGCGGAAACCAAGCCTTAAGCGCAGATAACATGAACAATGCCGCAGGCATTCTGCAATACTGCGCGAAGCAAAAGCTGGCTTCGGTAACCGATGCCGAAAACATCAAGAACCAGGTGCTGGAAAAGCTGGGCCTGAACAGTGAAGAGCAAAAAGAAGACACCAACTATCTGGACGGTATTCAGGGTTTGCTGAAAACAAAAGATGGTCAGCAACTCAATCTGGATAACATCGGAACGACTCCGCTGGCAGAAAAGGTGAAAACCAAAGCCTGCGATCTGGTGTTAAAGCAGGGGCTGAACTTCATTTCCTGAACCGCGAAACGCCGCGTTTTAGCTGTTACCCGGCTGACGCGGCTCTCTCCTGCCCTTTTCCCTGCTCCTGGACGGTTTTCCCCCTGTTACACGGGAAGCGACCGCGATCAAAAAAGTCTGTTTATAAACTAATTCCTAACAACATCGCATTTTTTTGACACTAGAATTGCAGCAATATGGCGACGCCATTACATTGTGCTTCTCAAAAAGCTTAAACGTTGGCTAAACGGCCCGGTTTAGTGAGGATCGCCCATTGTCAGAACTACTCTCTTTCGCCCTTTTTCTCGCCTCTGTGCTGATTTACGCATGGAAAGCGGGACGTAACACCTGGTGGTTTGCAGCCACGTTAACGGTGCTGGGGCTATTTGTCGTTTTAAATATCACCCTGTTTGCCAGCGACTATTTTACTGGCGATGGTATTAACGACGCGGTTCTCTATACCTTAACCAACAGCCTGACCGGTGCTGGCGTCAGCAAATACATCCTGCCGGGTATCGGCATTGTGCTGGGGCTGACGGCGGTGTTCGGTGCGCTGGGCTGGATCCTGCGCCGTCGTCGTCATCATCCGCACCATTTTGGTTACAGCCTGCTGGCGCTCTTACTGGCGCTGGGTTCGGTGGACGCCAGCCCGGCATTTCGTCAGATAACGGAACTGGTGAAATCCCAGTCACGCGATGGCGACCCGGACTTTGCGGCTTATTATAAAGAGCCGTCGAAAACTATCCCTGACCCGAAACTCAACCTGGTTTATATCTACGGCGAAAGTCTCGAGCGGACCTATTTTGATAACGAAGCTTTCCCGGATCTCACGCCTGAACTGGGCGCGTTGAAAAATGAAGGCCTGGATTTCAGCCACACGCAGCAGCTGCCAGGAACGGATTACACGATTGCGGGCATGGTGGCTTCTCAGTGCGGCATACCGCTGTTCGCCCCCTTTGAAGGCAACGCCTCCGCCTCTGTCTCCAGCTTCTTCCCGCAGAACATCTGTCTGGGCGATATCCTGAAAAACTCGGGTTATCAGAACTATTTCGTGCAGGGCGCAAATCTGCGTTTTGCCGGTAAAGATGTGTTCCTGAAATCGCACGGCTTCGACCACTTATACGGCTCAGAAGAGCTGAAAAGCGTGGTAGCCGACCCGCACTATCGCAACGACTGGGGATTCTACGACGATACCGTTCTCGATGAAGCGTGGAAAAAGTTTGAAGAGCTTTCCCGCTCAGGTCAGCGATTCTCACTGTTTACCCTGACAGTCGATACCCATCACCCGGATGGTTTTATCTCGCGCACCTGTAACCGCAAAAAATATGATTTTGACGGTAAGCCGAATCAGTCATTCAGCGCGGTAAGTTGCAGCCAGGAGAATATCGCGACGTTTATCAACAAAATCAAAGCGTCACCGTGGTTTAAAGATACTGTCATCGTCGTCTCTTCTGACCATTTAGCGATGAACAACACGGCGTGGAAATACCTCAATAAGCAGGATCGCAATAACCTGTTTTTTGTCATTCGTGGCGACAAGCCGCAGCAAAAGACGCTGGCAGTGAAGCGTAACACGATGGATAACGGCGCGACGGTGCTGGACATTCTCGGTGGCGATAACTATCTCGGACTTGGTCGTAGCAGTTTATCCGGGCAGTCGATGTCGGAAATCTTCCTCAATATCAAAGAGAAAACATTGGCGTGGAAGCCAGATATCATCCGCCTGTGGAAATTCCCTAAAGAGATGAAAGAGTTCACCATCGACCAGCAGAAAAACATGATTGCCTTCTCGGGTAGCCATTTCCGTTTGCCGCTGCTGTTGCGGGTTTCAGACAAACGCGTGGAACCGCTGCCGGAAAGCGAATACTCAGCACCGCTGCGTTTCCAGCTGGCCGATTTCGCTCCACGCGACAATTTCGTCTGGGTTGACAGTTGCTACAAGATGGCACAACTCTGGGCTCCGGAACTGGCACTTTCCACCGACTGGTGTGTCTCGCAGGGGCAGCTTGGCGGTCAGCAAATTGTTCAGCATGTTGACAAAACAACATGGAAGAGCAAGACGGCATTTAAAGATACGGTCATCGACATGGCGCGTTACAAAGGCAATGTCGATACGCTGAAGATTGTTGATAACGATATTCGCTACAAAGCCGACAGTTTCATCTTTAACGTCGCCGGTGCGCCAGAAGAGGTGAAACAGTTTAGCGGGATTTCCCGTCCGGAGTCGTGGGGCCGCTGGTCCAACGCGCAGCTGGGCGATGAAGTAAAAATCGAGTACAAGCATCCGCTGCCGAAGAAATTTGACCTGGTGATTACCGCCAAAGCATACGGCAATAACGCCAGCCGTCCTATTCCGGTACGCGTAGGCAATGAAGAACAAACTCTTGTGCTGGGCAATGAAGTGACCACCACCACACTGCATTTCGATAACCCAACCGATGCCGACACACTGGTAATTGTGCCGCCGGAACCTGTCTCAACCAACGAAGGGAATATCCTCGGACACTCGCCGCGTAAGCTCGGGATCGGCATGGTGGAAATTAAAGTGGTAGAACGTGAAGGGTAATTCCTGACTGATGTGTAGGTCGCATAGGGTGCGACCTACACGCCTTCTCCGGCTTACAACACATTATTAAGAAACAAAAAAAACAGCGCCCAACACTTCCCCGGACGCTGCATGGCAACTTTAATAATCTCGCCTTATCAGAAAGTAATTACACCCTTAATCAACTCACGATTGTTAATCACATCGCGCTCGTAGGTTTCTGCCAGCGTGGCGAACGGATAGCGATGGGTTAACATCATGTCGGCAGTGATTTTCCCTTCCGCCATCAGTCGACCGACTTTAGCGAAATCTTCCGGCGTGGCGTTGCGGCTGCCCATCATCGTCGTTTCTTTTTTATGGAATTCCGGATCGGAGAACTGCAACTCACCTTTAAACAGACCGACAAATACCACCGTGCCGCCGTGACGAATCAGATTCACGGTATTATTCATCGCATGTTGATTACCTGTCGCGTCGATCACTTTCTGCGCCAGCGAACCACCAAACTGCGCCCGCAGCTGCGCGTCAAAATCTTCGGCTGACGGGTCCAGCACGGGCAACTCCAGACGCGTTGCCACATGTTCACGGCGCGCCGGACTGGTATCCGCCACCACCACCTGTGCGCCATCGGCTTTAGCGATTGCCGCCGCGCCCAGACCGATTGGCCCCGCCCCGACCACCAGCACCTGCTCGCCGGGAGCAATGGCTGCGCGACGCACCGCATGAGCGCTAATAGCGAAAGGTTCAATCAATGCGGCCGCCTGCGGGTCAATACCGTCTGCGGGCAAAATGTTCGCCACCGGCACGCTCAAATACTCACTAAAACCGCCATCCTGATGCACGCCAATGACTGAAATTTTTTCACAGCAGTTGGTACGCCCGCTTTTACACGCCGGGCATTGCTGACAGGCAACATAAGGGATCACAGCAACTTGCTGACCATTTTTAAGATCAGCAATATTTTTACCCAGCCCAACAATCTCCCCACATATTTCATGGCCTAAAACCCGTGGATAACTAAAAAATGGTTGATTTCCACCCTAGGCATGAATATCGGTACCGCAAATCCCGACAGACTTAATTTTTATTAATGCTTCATTGTCACCCGGAATAGGTATCTCGCGTTGTTTCCAGACTAATTCTTTCGGCTGCTGGCAAATTAAAACATTCATCGTAGACATGATTCGGCTATCCATTTTTTGTTGCCTTAGATATCAATGAAAATGAAAAATGGCAGCGGAACGGAAAATCTGTTTTGTGAAAACACACGCATAAAAATGTTTTAAATCGGGTTTTAATGGACTCACAAGGAGGAAAATATGAGTCGTTCACAAAATTTACGCCACAATGTGATTAACCAGGTCATTGATGATATGGCGCGGGGTCATATCCCTTCCCCACTTCCATCGCAAAGTGCGCTGGCGGAAATGTACAACATCAGCCGCACTACAGTGCGTCATATTCTCAGCCAATTACGCGAATGCGGCGTCTTAACGCAGGTTGGAAACGACTATGTTATTGCGCGTAAACCTGACCATGATGACGGTTTCGCCTGTACTACCGCTTCAATGAGTGAACAAAACAAAGTGTTTGAGCAGGCTTTTTTCACGATGATAAACCAGCGTCAGTTACGCCCTAGGGAAACTTTTTCTGAACTGCAACTGGCTCGGGCCGCGGGTGTCAGCCCGGTGGTTGTAAGAGAATATCTTTTAAAATTCGGCCGTTATAATCTTATTCAAAGCGAAAAGCGCGGCCAGTGGAGCATGAAGCAATTCGATCAATCCTACGCCGAGCAGCTGTTTGAGCTACGCGAAATGCTCGAAACACATTCACTTCAGCACTTTCTCAACCTGCCTGATCATGATCCCCGCTGGCTGCAGGCGAAAACCATGCTAGAACGTCATCGGCTACTGCGTGACAACATCGGCAATAGCTTTCGCATGTTCTCGCAACTTGACAGAGATTTTCACTCCTTACTGCTTTCAGCTGCCGACAATATCTTTTTTGATCAATCGCTTGAGATCATCTCAGTCATCTTTCATTTTCACTATCAATGGGACGAAAGCGATCTTAAACAGCGCAATATCATTGCCGTCGATGAACATATGACCATTCTCAGCGCTCTGATTTGCCGCAGTGACCTTGATGCCACCCTTGCGCTCCGTAACCATTTGAATTCAGCTAAACAATCAATGATTCGATCCATTAATGAGAACACGCGTTATGCTCATTAAGTACGGATTAAAAACAGCAAACTATTAGCGGGTGCACGGTTTTATCAAAAGATAAATACCGGGAAATTCCCGCTTACCTATGCTCACAATCAGTCGACTAAAAATGTTTTTGTGAGCGGTAGTAAAGTCCTAAAACTTTAACCTGCCGTTAATGTCAACCTTGCGTAATGCACAATTACGTAAACAATTAAAATTATAAATACAGGAGTCCGGCGTGGAAAAAGAAAATATCACCCTCGATCCGCGTTCTTCATTTACTCCATCTTCGTCGGCAGATATTCCCGTGCCACCAGATGGATTAGTTCAACGCAGTACCCGAATTAAACGCATTCAAACCACCGCCATGTTGTTATTATTTTTTGCGGCGGTAATCAATTATCTCGACCGCAGTTCGCTGTCGGTAGCAAATTTAACGATTCGTGAAGAATTGGGATTAAGTGCCACCGAAATCGGCGCTTTGCTCTCCGTGTTTTCACTCGCTTACGGCATTGCGCAACTTCCTTGCGGCCCACTATTGGATCGTAAAGGCCCACGCCTGATGCTGGGACTGGGGATGTTCTTCTGGTCACTGTTCCAGGCCATGTCTGGCATGGTGCACAGCTTTACGCAGTTCGTGTTGGTGCGTATCGGTATGGGGATTGGTGAAGCGCCGATGAACCCATGCGGTGTAAAAGTCATTAACGACTGGTTCAACATCAAAGAGCGCGGACGCCCGATGGGCTTCTTCAACGCAGCTTCTACCATTGGCGTTGCTGTAAGCCCACCGATTCTGGCGGCAATGATGCTGGTGATGGGCTGGCGCGGGATGTTTATTACCATTGGTGTACTGGGGATTTTTCTCGCCATCGGCTGGTATATGCTCTATCGCAACCGCGAGCACGTAGAACTGACTGCCGTTGAACAAGCTTATCTCAATGCAGGTAGCGTCAATGCCCGCCGAGATCCGCTCAATTTTGCCGAATGGCGCAGCCTGTTCCGTAACCGCACAATGTGGGGAATGATGCTCGGATTCAGTGGCATCAACTACACTGCGTGGCTGTATCTGGCCTGGCTTCCTGGTTACCTGCAAACAGCCTATAACCTGGATTTAAAAAGCACAGGGTTGATGGCGGCTATCCCTTTCCTGTTTGGGGCTGCCGGGATGCTGGTCAACGGTTACGTTACTGACTGGCTGGTCAAAGGGGGAATGGCTCCGATTAAAAGCCGTAAGATCTGCATTATTACCGGGATGTTCTGTTCTGCCGCCTTTACGCTGATAGTACCACAAGCGACAACATCCATGATGGCGGTTCTGCTGATTGGCATGGCACTGTTCTGTATTCACTTTGCCGGAACATCCTGCTGGGGCTTGATCCACGTCGCAGTTGCTTCTCGCATGACTGCGTCGGTGGGCAGTATCCAGAACTTTGCCAGCTTCATCTGCGCCTCTTTCGCGCCGATCATTACTGGTTTTATTGTTGATACAACCCACTCATTCCGTCTGGCACTAATCATTTGCGGTTGCGTCACCGCAGCGGGAGCACTGGCGTACATCTTCCTGGTTCGCCAGCCGATCAACGACCCGCGTAAAGATTAAACTCCCTATGCCCGATAACATTTTGCTTATCGGGCATTTTTATGGCGATTAAAACGTTTCCCAGTTCTCCCCGCTATCTGCCACTGCCATTTTACGCGGCGTAGCTGGCGTCACGGTTTTTACCACAGCCGATGTTTCACGCTGCTGTTGCTGCTGTTGCTGAATCCGGAACACTGCCACAGCTTCGGTCAGGCGACTGGCCTGCTCTTCCAGCGCGGCGGCGGCAGCGGCAGATTCTTCCACCAGCGCGGCGTTCTGTTGAGTTACCCGGTCCATCTCAGCAACCGCTAAGCCAACCTGATCGATACCACGGCTCTGCTCATCAGAAGCAGAAGCTATTTCGCCCATAATGTCCGTCACGCGGGTCACAGCACTGACAATCTCCGCCATTGTTTCCCCGGCGCTTTCGACCAGCGTAGAGCCAACATCCACTTTCCCCACCGAGTCTTCAATCAGGCTTTTAATTTCACGAACCGCCTGGGCGCTACGCTGGGCCAGATTACGCACTTCTCCCGCAACCACCGCAAAACCACGTCCTTGCTCACCCGCACGCGCTGCTTCAACCGCCGCGTTCAAAGCCAGAATATTGGTCTGGAAGGTAATGCCGTCAATTACGCTGATAATATCGGCGATTTTCTGCGAACTGGTGGAGATATCGCGCATAGTCTGCACCACGTTATCTACCACTTTGCCGCCGCGTTGCGCCGTTTCAGAAGCACTTAATGCCAGATGGCTGGCCTGGCGCGCATTCTCGGCGTTCTGTTTCACCGTTGCGGTCAGTTGCTCCATGCTGGCTGCCGTCTCTTCCAGCGAAGCGGCCTGTTGCTCGGTGCGCGAAGAGAGATCATTATTGCCGGTAGCGATTTCGCTGGCACCGCTATAGATGGCATTGGCCCCGTTGCGCACATCACCGACGGTACGCATCAGCTCTCCCTGCATATGGCGCAAACTCTCTGCCAGTTGCCCCATCTCATTAGAGCCATCCACCTCAATCGGTTTCACCAGATCGCCGCCTGCAATATGACGAATGCTGTCAATCAGGCGATTCATTGGCGCTACCAGCGAGGCTTTAATACCGAACCAGACGGCGAAGATGACCGCCAGTACGACGATCATCACGCCCACCAGAATCCACATCGCCTGGCTGTAGGAGGCATTGTTATCGCTGACGGCGATATCATAGAGCCGATCGTTTTGCTCCATGTAAGCCACATACTGCTTCTCGAAACCGTCCTGATATCCCTGGGTCGGCTGATCAAAGAACTCGTTGATTTTGCCTGCACCTAACAGTTGGATCAGCTCCGCCAGCGCATTGTGATAAATATCGTAATTACGTTTGATCTCTGCCGCTGCGGCGGTGCTCTGACGCGGGTCACGCGGCAACGCTTCGTAATCCGCCCAGTTTTTTTCCGCCTGTTTCAGCGAAATACTGGCACTCTGCATCAGCTCAGCAACGGTTGAACCGCTACCAATATTATTCTGATCCATCATGTAGCGGATACCCGCGCGGTTGAGGGTGTTACGCGTCTGCAACAACGCGACCCAGCTGCCATTCAGCGTGGGTTGCTGCTGGCGAATGGTTTGTAAAACAGTGAAATTTTCTTTGTCATTCTTTAAGGCATTAAAAAACAGACCGCCTGATGTCAGTTGTAAAAGGCCAAAAACGGCCAAAACCAGCAGTAAGCTGGTCACGATCTTGATACGTTTTAACATGGTTTCTCTTTCCTGTGGACCGATGCAAGATTTTCGGCCTGGAAAGCAAAAACTTTATGAAAAGGTGTAACCCGCCATCCATGGAAAAACCAGGCGCTGGTTATCAGATACTAAAAAGTTATTCATTATCGCCCGGGATGTCTTCTTGTCGGGAATTGCCCAGAGCAATAAATTCCTCTAACAGATGGGTTAACTGTTGCATTTTCTCGGCAGTAAACTGAGCTTCAATCTGCCGATAGGCTTCTTCAATCTGTGTCTGAGCGCGGTTATACAGCGCCTGCCCCTCTTTGGTCAGCGAGATATAGAGCTTCCGCTGATCATTGATCGGCTTTAATCGCAACACTAAACCGTCGCGTTCCATCCGCGTGAGGATCCCGGTCAGGCTTGGGCGCAAAATGCAGGCGCGATACGCCAGATCGTGAAAATCCATTGATGGGCTTTCCGCCAGAATACGCACGATGCGCCACTGTTGCTCAGTCAAATTATGCCGTTTAACGATTGGGCGAAAATAACTCATCGCCGCTTCTCGCGCCTGGAGCAACGCAATGGTTAGTGAGTCGTGCATTATCTTTCCCCTGAAAAATTCAAAATCATTAATATAGAAACAATTAATCATCACGTTACCGGGACTGAGCTGCCCCCGCAATTCTTCATTTTATCAAAATTGATGATATTTTATTAACTTACTGATATTTAATATTTTATTATCTTTAAATGTAAATAGTTTGTTAATTAGATCACATTTATATCACTTACTTTTGCCAAACTACGCAATCGGGAATAAAAGTAATCATTAACATATTAATGATTAAGATGATCGAATCCGAGGAGTGGTAATGAAAGGCACTATCTTCGCCGTAGCGTTGAACCATCGCAGCCAACTTGATGCCTGGCAGGAAGCGTTCCAGCAATCTCCCTACAAAGCCCCGCCTAAAACTGCGGTCTGGTTTATTAAACCGCGCAATACGGTGATTGGTTGCGGTGAACCGATTCCCTTTCCACAGGGTGAAAAAGTACTGAGCGGTGCGACTGTTGCGCTGATTGTGGGGAAAACGGCGACGAAAGTACGTGAAGAAGATGCGGCAGAGTACATCGCCGGATATGCGCTGGATAACGACGTCAGCCTGCCGGAAGAGAGCTTTTACCGTCCGGCAATCAAAGCAAAATGTCGTGATGGATTCTGCCCCATTGGCGAAACCGTGGCTCTCAGCAATGTCGATAATCTGACTATCTATACCGAGATCAACGGGCGTCCTGCCGATCACTGGAATACCGCCGATTTACAACGTAACGCCGCACAGCTGCTGAGCGCCCTGAGCGAATTTGCCACGCTGAATCCAGGCGATGCTATTCTGCTCGGCACGCCACAGGCGCGCGTGGAAATACAGCCAAGCGATCGCGTGCGTGTTCTCGCAGAAGGTTTCCCGCCGCTGGAAAATCCGGTAGTGGACGAACGTGAAGTGACCACGCGCAAGAGCTTCCCAACGCTGCCACACCCGCACGGTACGCTGTTTGCCCTCGGCCTGAACTACGCCGACCACGCCAGCGAACTGGAATTTAAGCCACCGGAAGAGCCGCTGGTGTTCCTGAAAGCGCCGAATACCCTCACTGGCGACAACCAGACCTCCGTGCGCCCGAACAATATTGAATACATGCACTACGAAGCGGAGCTGGTGGTAGTTATTGGCAAGCAGGCGCGTAACGTCAGCGAAGCCGATGCCATGGATTATGTCGCGGGCTACACCGTGTGTAACGACTACGCCATTCGCGACTATCTGGAAAACTACTACCGCCCTAACCTGCGGGTCAAAAGCCGCGACGGACTGACGCCGATGCTTTCAACCATCGTGCCGAAAGAGGCGATCCCGGACCCGCATAATCTGACCCTTCGCACCTTCGTCAACGGCGAGTTACGCCAGCAAGGCACCACCGCCGATCTGATCTTCAGCGTGCCCTTCCTGATCGCCTACTTAAGCGAATTTATGACCCTGAATCCGGGCGACATGATCGCCACCGGCACACCAAAAGGCTTATCTGACGTGGTGCCTGGCGATGAAGTAGTGGTGGAAGTAGAAGGCGTGGGCCGCCTGGTGAACCGAATTGTGAGTGAGGAAACAGCGAAATGAAAAAAGTAAATCATTGGATCAACGGCAAAAATGTTGCAGGTAACGACTACTTCCAGACTACCAATCCGGCAACGGGTGAAGTGCTGGCGGATGTGGCCTCTGGCGGTGAAGCGGAGATCAATCAGGCGGTAGCGGCAGCGAAAGAGGCGTTCCCGAAATGGGCTGATCTGCCGATGAAAGAGCGTGCGCGCCTGATGCGCCGTCTGGGCGATCTGATCGACCAGAACGTGCCTGAGATCGCCGCGATGGAAACCGCGGACACGGGCCTGCCGATCCATCAGACCAAAAATGTGTTGATCCCACGCGCTTCTCACAACTTTGAATTTTTCGCGGAAGTCTGCCAGCAGATGAACGGCAAGACCTATCCGGTTGACGACAAGATGCTCAACTACACGCTGGTGCAACCGGTAGGCGTTTGTGCGCTGGCGTCGCCGTGGAACGTGCCGTTTATGACCGCCACCTGGAAGGTCGCGCCGTGTCTGGCGCTGGGCAATACCGCGGTGCTGAAGATGTCGGAACTCTCCCCGCTGACCGCCGACCGCCTGGGTGAGCTGGCGCTGGAAGCTGGTATTCCGGCGGGCGTGCTAAACGTGGTACAGGGCTACGGCGCAACCGCAGGCGATGCGCTGGTCCGTCATCATGACGTGCGTGCCGTGTCGTTCACCGGCGGTACCGCCACCGGGCGCAACATCATGAAAAACGCCGGGCTGAAAAAATACTCCATGGAGCTGGGCGGTAAATCACCGGTGCTGATTTTTGAAGATGCCGATATTGAGCGTGCGCTGGACGCCGCCCTGTTCACCATCTTCTCAATCAACGGCGAACGCTGCACCGCCGGTTCGCGCATCTTTATTCAGCAGAGCATCTATCCAGAATTCGTTAAACGCTTTGCCGAACGCGCCAACCGTCTGCGCGTGGGCGATCCGAACGATCCGAATACCCAGGTTAGGGCGCTTATCAGTCAGCAACACTGGGAAAAAGTCTCCGGCTATATCCGTCTCGGCATTGAAGAAGGCGCAACCCTGTTGGCGGGCGGCCCGGATAAACCGTCCGACCTGCCTGCGCACCTGAAAGGCGGCAACTTCCTGCGCCCAACGGTGCTGGCGGACGTAGATAACCGTATGCGCGTTGCCCAGGAAGAGATTTTCGGGCCGGTCGCCTGCCTGCTGCCGTTTAAAGACGAAGCCGAAGGCTTACGCCTGGCAAACGACGTGGAGTACGGCCTCGCGTCGTACATCTGGACACAGGATGTCAGCAAAGTGTTACGCCTGGCGCGTGGCATTGAAGCAGGCATGGTGTTCGTCAACACCCAGAACGTGCGCGACCTGCGCCAGCCATTTGGCGGCGTAAAAGCCTCCGGCACCGGGCGTGAAGGCGGTGAGTACAGCTTCGAAGTGTTCGCGGAAATGAAGAACGTCTGCATTTCCATGGGCGACCATCCAATTCCGAAATGGGGAGTCTGATATGGGTAAGTTAGCGTTAGCCGCCAAGATCACGCACGTACCGTCGATGTATCTCTCTGAACTACCAGGAAAAAACCACGGTTGTCGCCAGGGTGCGATCGACGGGCATAAAGAGATCAGCAAGCGTTGCCGGGAAATGGGCGTCGATACCATTATCGTTTTCGATACTCACTGGCTGGTCAACAGTGCTTATCACATCAACTGTGCAGACCATTTTGAAGGCGTCTACACCAGCAACGAGCTGCCGCATTTTATTCGCGACATGACCTACAACTACGAGGGCAACCCGGAGTTGGGGCAGCTAATTGCCGAGGAAGCCTTAAAGCTCGGCGTGCGGGCAAAAGCGCACAATATTCCCAGCCTGAAACTGGAATACGGCACGCTGGTACCGATGCGCTACATGAATGAAGACAAGCACTTCAAAGTGGTCTCCATTTCGGCTTTCTGCACGGTTCACGATTTTGCCGACAGCCGCAAGCTGGGCGAAGCGATTCTGAAAGCGATCGAACAGTACGACGGCACCGTGGCGGTCCTTGCCAGCGGTTCGTTATCGCACCGCTTTATTGACGATCAGCGTGCGGAAGAAGGGATGAACAGCTACACCCGCGAGTTCGACCGCCAGATGGACGAGCGTGTGGTGAAGCTGTGGCGCGAAGGCCAGTTCAAAGAGTTTTGCAATATGCTGCCGGAGTACGCCGACTACTGCTACGGCGAAGGCAATATGCACGACACGGTGATGCTGCTGGGGATGCTCGGCTGGGATAAATACGACGGCAAGGTGGAGTTTATTACCGAGCTGTTCCCAAGCTCTGGCACCGGTCAGGTTAACGCTGTTTTCCCGCTGCCCGCGTAAGGACGTTTTATGCCGCACTTTATCGTGGAATGTACTGAAAATATTCGTGAAGAAGCCCGCTTACCTGAGCTGTTTGCCAGTGTTAACACTGCACTGGCGGCAACGGGGATTTTTCCGCTTGGGGGAATACGTAGCCGGGCGCACTGGATCGATACCTGGCAAATGGCTGATGGCAAGCACGATTACGCCTTTGTGCATATGACGCTAAAAATCGGCAGCGGACGCAGTCTGGAAAGCCGTCAGGAAGTGGGCGAAATGCTGTTTGATCTGATTAAAACGCACTTCGCCTCACTGATGGAGAGCCGTTACCTAGCGCTTTCATTTGAGATTGCAGAGCTGCACCCGACGTTGAATTTCAAACAGAACAACGTACACGCGTTGTTTAAATAAATTTGCACCAGCTTCCAGGCCGGATGATAAGGCGCTGCCGCATCCGGCAATGCCACAGGATATCGCTATGTTCGATAAACACACCCACACCCTGATCGCCCAGCGTCTGGATCAGGCAGAAAAACAGCGCGAACAGATCCGCGCGATCTCGCTGGATTACCCGGAGATCACCATCGAAGACGCCTACGCCGTGCAGCGCGAATGGGTTCGCCTGAAAATCGCCGAAAGTCGCACGCTGAAAGGCCACAAAATCGGTCTGACCTCGAAAGCGATGCAGGCAAGCTCGCAGATCAGCGAACCGGATTACGGTGCACTGCTGGACGACATGTTCTTCCACGATGGCAGCGATATCCCGACCGATCGCTTTATCGTGCCGCGCATTGAAGTGGAGCTGGCTTTTGTGCTGGCAAAACCGCTGCGTGGGCCAAACTGCACGCTGTTCGACGTTTACAACGCCACGGACTATGTGATCCCGGCGCTGGAGCTGATCGACGCTCGCTGCCACAACATCGATCCGGAAACCCAGCGCCCGCGCAAAGTATTCGACACCATTTCCGATAACGCCGCCAACGCCGGAGTGATCCTCGGAGGTCGTCCGATCAAACCAGACGAACTGGATCTGCGTTGGATCTCCGCCCTGATGTATCGCAATGGCGTGATTGAAGAAACCGGCGTCGCCGCTGGTGTGCTGAATCATCCGGCAAACGGCGTGGCCTGGCTGGCGAACAAACTCGCACCGTATGACGTACAACTGGAAACCGGGCAAATCATTCTCGGTGGTTCGTTCACCCTCCCGGTTCCGGCGCGTAAGGGCGACACCTTCCACGTCGATTACGGCAACATGGGCTCCATTAGCTGCCGCTTTGTTTAAGGAGAGAACGATGGAAAACAGTTTTAAAGCGGCGCTGAAAGCAGGCCGTCCGCAGATTGGATTATGGCTGGGGCTGAGCAGCAGCTACAGCGCGGAGTTACTGGCCGGACCAGGATTCGACTGGTTATTGATCGACGGTGAGCACGCGCCGAATAACGTGCAAACCGTGCTCACCCAACTACAGGCGATTGCGCCCTACCCCAGCCAGCCAGTGGTACGCCCATCGTGGAACGATCCGGTGCAAATCAAACAACTGCTGGACGTAGGCACACAAACCTTACTGGTGCCGATGGTACAAAACGCCGACGAAGCCCGTAAAGCGGTACGCGCCACCCGTTATCCCCCCGCCGGTATTCGCGGTGTGGGCAGTGCGCTGGCTCGCGCCTCGCGCTGGAATCGCATTCCTGATTACCTGCAAAAAGCCAACGATCAAATGTGCGTGCTGGTGCAGATCGAAACGCGTGAGGCAATGAAGAACTTACCGCAGATTCTGGACGTGGAAGGGGTCGACGGCGTGTTTATCGGCCCGGCGGATCTGAGCGCCGATATGGGTTATGCCGGTAATCCGCAGCACCCGGAAGTACAGGCCGCCATTGAGCAGGCGATCGTGCAGATCCGCGAAGCGGGCAAAGCGCCGGGGATCCTGATCGCCAATGAGCAACTGGCAAAACGCTATCTGGAACTGGGCGCGCTGTTTGTCGCCGTCGGCGTTGACACCACCCTGCTCGCCCGCGCCGCCGAAGCGCTGGCAGCACGGTTTGGTAATAGTTCTTCTATTTCGATGGCGAAGCAAAACAACAACTCTGTCTACTAAACGTACGATGTGGAGCGCATCATGACGACCTCTACCCTGCAATATAAAGATAATAAAACTGTTGAAATTGAACATCGTGTCATTAATAAATTATTTCGTCGCCTAATCATTTTTCTTTTTATTCTGTTTGTTTTTTCGTTTCTTGATCGCATCAATATAGGATTTGCCGGACTGACAATGGGCAAGGATCTTGGCCTGACGTCCACAATGTTTGGCCTCGCCGCAACACTCTTTTATGTCACGTACGCCATGTGCGGGATCCCCAGTAATATGATGTTAGCGAAAATTGGCGCTCGTCGATGGATCGCTGGGATCATGGTGGTCTGGGGAATTGCTTCCACCTGCACAATGTTTGCAACAAGCCCCGAAACACTCTATCTACTGCGTATGCTGGTTGGTATTGCTGAGGCGGGTTTTTTACCTGGTATTTTGGTTTATCTGACCTGGTGGTTCCCGGCATATCATCGGGCCAGAGCCAATGCCTTATTTATGATAGCGATGCCAGTCACTATGATGCTGGGATTGATCCTTTCAGGCTACATTCTGGCCTTGGATGGACTGTGGAATCTAAAAGGCTGGCAATGGCTCTTTTTGCTGGAAGGTCTGCCATCGGTCATTCTTGGTGTCGTCACCTGGTTTTATCTCAACGACACACCAGACCAGGCGACCTGGCTTGATGAAAACGAAAAACAGGCTTTAAAAACGATGATTCTCCGTGAACAAGAGAGTGCATTTGCCCATGCATCTGTTCCACGCTCAACCTTACGTGAAGTCCTGACCCCAGCCATCATGCTATATACACTTGCTTATTTTTGCCTGACTAATACTCTGAGTGCGATTAATATCTGGACGCCGCAAATCCTACAGAGTTTCAATACTGGCAGTAGCAACATCATGATTGGTTTGCTGGCGGCCATCCCCCAATTCTGCACAATTTTTGGCATGATCTGGTGGAGTCGTCGTTCCGACCGTCTTAAAGAACGCAAAAAGCATACGATTCTTCCCTACCTGTTTGCCGCTGCCGGATGGTTACTCGCTTCTGCGACAGATCACAGCCTCATTCAACTGAGCAGCATCATTATGGCCTCAATGGGATCATTTACCGCGATGACTATCTTTTGGACAACACCGGATCAAGTTATAAGCTTGCAATCGCGTGCCGTTGCGATGGCTGTCATCAATGCTGTCGGCAATGTAGGTTCAGCAGTCAGTCCATTACTTATCGGTATTTTGAAAGATGCAACCGGCAGTTTTAGCTCAGGTTTGTGGTTTGTAGCAGGATTGCTGGTACTGGGCGCGTTAGTCATGACCCGAATCCCTATGGGGAGTCGGGAACACTCTCTTTCATCTGAACTTATCGCACCAAAACCGCAATAAGGAGTCATGATGTCCAGTGAAGCTATCTTTGAACATGGTTATGAAAATATTGATTTGGTCCGGGAATATGATGCCCGCTACGCTGGTGAAGATGTGCATTATGAAACATTTGCCCGGTTAGCGAATTTCTTTGGACGCGATATGCGCCCTCACTGGCACGATAGATATTTTCAACTCCATTATCTGGTCACTGGACGCATTACTTTACAACTGGATGAGCACTTCTATTCTGTGCGCGCACCGCTTTTTGTACTAACACCACCATCGGTGCCACATACTTTCTTTACTGATCCTGATAGCGATGGGCATGTTCTGACCGTACGTCAGGAGTTAATTTGGCCCCTGGTAGAAAAGCTCTGGCCTGGTAGTGGAGATGCCGCAATGCTACAAGGTATCTGTCTGTCACTGGAGGGAATGGAACATACACTGGCGGCATTAAATCATTATTGGCCGATAATATCCCTGGAGTTTCAACAAAATAAGCAAGGACGGGAAATTCTATTGCAATCACTGGCGCAAAGTATTTTTACAATCCTACTGCGTGAAGCACCACCAAATGATATTTCAACATGCAGCGTGCGCGGCGAGATGTGTTTATTCCAGAAGTTTAATCGGCTGATTGACGAAAATTATCGCCAACATTTAATGGTCCCTGAATATGCAACAATGCTCGGTATGAGTGAATCACGGCTTACCGAGCTGTGCCGACGTTTTGCCAATCAATCGCCGAAGAGATTGATTTTCGAACGAGTGAGCCGGGAAGCCAGACGGCTTCTGCTCTATAGCGAGCAAAGCATCAACCAGATAGCCCTTGATCTTGGCTACAAAGATCCCGCCTATTTCGCCCGTTTTTTCAACCGAATGATGGGTTGCTCACCAACACAATTCCGTGGTCGCTGACCATTTATCAACCTGAGAGACTCGACATGAAAATATCTTTACGCTCACTATTTGTGGCGTGCCTGATTGCGCCAGTGGCATTCACCTACGCCTCCGAACCGCAATAAATGAAAATTGTACTACTTGGAACGAAAGGTGGCCCTTCTTTATTAAAAGCTGACCGTTTACCGATGGCAACGGCACTTATTATTGGCAATAAAACCTGGTTAATTGATGCTGGTTACGGGGCCAGCTTACAACTGGTAAAAAATAATATTCCACTGCGCCAGATTGATAATATTTTACTCACCCATTTACACAGTGATCATATTCTGGACTATCCATCAGTCTTAATGAATGCATGGGCTAGCGGTCTGCAGGACAAAACTATTCATGTATTCGGTCCGCCAGGCACCCGAGCCATGACCGCTGCCAGTTGGCAGGTCTTCGATCGGGACATCACACTGCGTATGGAAGAAGAAGGAAAACCCGATCCTCGCAAACTCGTTACAGCTCAAGATGTTGGTGAAGGCGTAGTTTATAAAGATGATACCGTGACCGTGACTGCATTAAAGGTCCCTCATTCTCCTTTCCCTGACGGTGAGGCTTTTGCTTATCGCTTCGACACACAAGGCAAGCGAATTGTCTTCTCAGGAGATACCTCGTACTTTCCCCCACTGGCAACTTTCTCAGAAGGCGCTGATATACTTGTGCATGAGGCCGTACATGAGCCCTCCGTCGCTAAGCTGGCAGACAGTATTGGCAATGGTAAAACACTGGCAAAAGCCATTGCTTCTCACCATACGACTATTGAGGATGTAGGCAAAATTGCCAATGAAGCAAAAGTGAAAAAACTCATCCTTAGCCACCTGGTACCAATCACCGTTCCGGATGAAACATGGAAGCAAGAAGCACAGAAAACTATTCAGGTCCTATCGTCGTTGGTCATGAAAATATGACGATTACCATTCCATTCGCCCCATAAAAAATTCCGTCCCCGTTAGCCCTTGTTAGCGGGGAATATTATGATTTGCCTTACTGTAAGTTGATCACGATCGCAGTTTACTATTTAACTCCACCTTGCTGTCGAAAAGTACCAACGTTCGCCTGAAACGTCTCTTCCCGACAACCGCGTTCAACGCTTCAATTAAATAACAAAAACAACACACAAAATTAACAATCGTATTCCGATTAATACTGTAGAGGTCGACATGAAACCAGAAGATTTCCGCGCCAGTACCCAACGTCCTTTCACCGGGGAAGAGTATCTGAAAAGCCTGCAGGATGGTCGCGAGATCTATATCTATGGCGAGCGAGTGAAAGACGTCACCACTCATCCGGCATTTCGTAATGCGGCAGCGTCTGTTGCCCAACTGTACGACGCGCTGCACAAACCGGAGATGCAGGACTCTCTGTGTTGGAACACCGACACCGGCAGCGGCGGCTATACCCATAAATTCTTCCGCGTGGCGAAAAGTGCCGACGACCTGCGCCAGCAACGCGACGCCATCGCTGAATGGTCACGCCTGAGCTATGGCTGGATGGGCCGTACCCCAGACTACAAAGCCGCTTTCGGTTGCGCACTGGGCGCGAATCCGGGCTTTTACGGTCAGTTCGAGCAGAACGCCCGTAACTGGTATACCCGTATTCAGGAAACTGGCCTCTACTTTAACCACGCGATTGTTAACCCACCGATCGTCATTTGCCGACCGATAAAGTGAAAGACGTTTACATCAAGCTGGAAAAAGAGACTGACGCCGGGATTATCGTCAGCGGTGCGAAAGTGGTTGCCACCAACTCGGCGCTGACTCACTACAACATGATTGGCTTCGGCTCGGCACAAGTGATGGGCGAAAACCCGGACTTCGCACTGATGTTCGTTGCGCCAATGGATGCCGATGGCGTGAAATTAATCTCCCGCGCCTCTTATGAGATGGTCGCGGGTGCTACCGGCTCGCCATACGACTACCCGCTCTCCAGCCGCTTCGATGAGAACGATGCGATTCTGGTGATGGATAACGTACTGATCCCATGGGAAAACGTGCTGATCTACCGCGATTTTGATCGCTGCCGTCGCTGGACGATGGAAGGCGGTTTCGCCCGTATGTATCCGCTGCAAGCCTGTGTGCGCCTGGCAGTGAAACTCGACTTCATTACGGCACTGCTGAAAAAATCACTCGAATGTACCGGCACCCTGGAGTTCCGTGGTGTGCAGGCCGATCTCGGTGAAGTGGTGGCGTGGCGCAACACCTTCTGGGCATTGAGTGACTCGATGTGTTCAGAAGCGACGCCGTGGGTCAACGGGGCTTATTTACCGGATCATGCCGCACTGCAAACCTATCGCGTACTGGCACCAATGGCCTACGCGAAGATCAAAAACATTATAGAACGCAACGTTACCAGTGGCCTGATCTACCTCCCTTCCAGTGCCCGTGACCTGAACAATCCGCAGATCGACCAGTATCTGGCGAAGTATGTGCGCGGTTCGAACGGTATGGATCACGTCCAGCGCATCAAGATCCTCAAACTGATGTGGGACGCCATTGGCAGCGAATTTGGTGGTCGTCACGAGCTGTATGAAATCAACTACTCCGGTAGCCAGGATGAGATTCGCCTGCAATGTCTGCGCCAGGCACAAAGCTCCGGCAATATGGACAAGATGATGGCGATGGTTGATCGCTGCCTGTCGGAATACGACCAGAACGGCTGGACTGTGCCGCACCTGCACAACAACGACGATATCAACATGCTGGATAAGCTGCTGAAATAACGCAGCAGGAGGTTAAGATGCAATTAGATGAACAACGCCTGCGCTTTCATGACGCGATGGCCAGCCTGTCGGCAGCGGTAAATATTATCACCACCGAGGGCGACGCCGGACAATGCGGGATTACGGCAACGGCTGTCTGCTCGGTCACGGATACACCACCGTCGCTGATGGTGTGCATTAACGCCAACAGTGCGATGAACCCGGTTTTTCAGGGCAACGGCAAGTTGTGCGTCAACGTCCTCAACCATGAGCAGGAACTGATGGCGCGCCACTTCGCGGGCATGACAGGCATGGCGATGGAAGAGCGTTTTAGCCTCTCATGCTGGCAAAAAGGTCCGCTGGCGCAGCCGGTGCTAAAAGGTTCGCTGGCCAGTCTTGAAGGAGAGATCCGCGATGTGCAGGCGATTGGCACACATCTGGTGTATCTGGTGGAGATTAAAAACATCATCCTCAGTGCAGAAGGTCACGGACTTATTTACTTTAAACGCCGTTTCCATCCGGTGATGCTGGAAATGGAAGCTGCGATTTAAGCTCCAGCCCCTTCACGCATTCGTCGAAGGGGCATTTTTATTGTGATCTCAATCACATATCTACCCGATGAATAATTCTTGCCCAACCGCTCACCGCCATTCCTGACCGCTTACATCCCTAAAATAACCACTCAGTTATTTACCTTACTTTACGCGCACGTATCTCTGGCAACATCACTGCAGGATAGCGGTCAATTTACCTCCTCAAACGCAACGCAAACCTAGAACGGCTTCGGCCTATGATTAACAAATTACTCTATGGATTTTGGTTTGCAGGAAGGCAGCAAGTGAGTGAATCCCCGGGAGCTTACAAAAGTAAGTGTCAGAGGTGAACGAACGCAGCTGCCGCACCTGTAAGCCAAAAGACGACGAGTAAAATGCCAGGTTTTACTATGGATACGAAAAAACTATTCAAGCACATACCCTGGGTGATTCTCGGAATCATCGGTGCATTCTGCCTCGCGGTAGTTGCATTACGTCGGGGGGAGCACGTCAGCGCCCTGTGGATCGTGGTCGCCTCTGTGTCGGTGTATCTGGTGGCGTATCGCTACTACAGTCTGTACATCGCCCAGAAGGTGATGAAACTCGACCCCACGCGCGCGACGCCTGCGGTTATTAACAACGACGGTCTGAACTACGTTCCGACCAACCGTTACGTGTTGTTTGGTCACCACTTCGCCGCTATCGCCGGTGCTGGTCCGCTGGTGGGACCGGTTCTCGCCGCGCAGATGGGCTACCTGCCTGGCACGCTGTGGCTGCTGGCGGGGGTAGTGCTGGCCGGTGCGGTACAGGACTTTATGGTGCTGTTTATCTCCTCTCGCCGTAACGGCGCATCTCTCGGTGAGATGATCAAAGAAGAGATGGGGCCAGTACCGGGGACTATCGCGCTGTTTGGCTGTTTCTTAATCATGATCATCATCCTCGCCGTTCTGGCGCTGATTGTGGTTAAAGCCCTGGCCGAAAGTCCGTGGGGTGTCTTCACCGTTTGCTCAACCGTACCGATTGCGCTGTTTATGGGTATCTACATGCGCTTTATCCGTCCGGGGCGTGTGGGTGAAGTCTCTGTTATTGGTATCGTGCTGCTGGTTGCCTCTATCTACTTCGGTGGCGTGATTGCTCACGATCCGTACTGGGGTCCGGCACTGACCTTTAAAGACACCACCATTACCTTCGCGCTGATTGGCTATGCGTTTGTTTCCGCACTGCTGCCGGTGTGGCTGATCCTCGCACCGCGCGACTATCTGGCAACCTTCCTGAAAATCGGCGTTATCGTCGGCCTGGCGCTGGGTATCGTGGTGCTGAACCCGGAACTGAAAATGCCTGCGATGACCCAGTACATTGACGGTACTGGCCCGCTGTGGAAAGGCGCTCTGTTCCCGTTCCTGTTCATCACCATCGCCTGTGGTGCGGTATCTGGCTTCCACGCGCTGATCTCTTCCGGTACGACGCCGAAACTGCTGGCTAACGAAACCGACGCGCGTTTCATTGGCTACGGCGCAATGCTGATGGAGTCCTTCGTGGCGATTATGGCGCTGGTTGCAGCGTCCATCATCGAACCGGGTCTTTACTTCGCGATGAACACCCCGCCTGCTGGCCTTGGCATCACCATGCCTAACCTGCATGAAATGGGTGGCGAGAACGCGCCGATCATCATGGCGCAGCTGAAAGACGTTACCGCACACGCGGCAGCGACCGTCAGCTCCTGGGGCTTCGTGATTTCGCCAGAGCAGATCCTGCAAACCGCGAAAGACATTGGTGAGCCTTCTGTCCTGAACCGTGCAGGTGGTGCGCCGACGCTGGCGGTAGGTATCGCTCACGTGTTCCACAAAGTGCTGCCGATGGCTGACATGGGCTTCTGGTATCACTTCGGTATTCTGTTCGAAGCCCTGTTCATCCTGACCGCGCTGGATGCGGGTACCCGTTCTGGCCGCTTTATGCTGCAAGACCTGCTGGGTAACTTCATCCCGTTCCTGAAAAAAACCGACTCTCTGGTTGCCGGTATCATCGGTACTGCGGGCTGTGTGGGTCTGTGGGGCTACCTGCTGTATCAGGGCGTGGTCGATCCGCTGGGCGGCGTTAAGAGCCTGTGGCCGCTGTTCGGTATCTCCAACCAGATGCTGGCAGCCGTAGCGCTGGTACTGGGCACCGTTGTGCTGATTAAGATGAAGCGCACCCAATACATCTGGGTAACTGTTGTTCCGGCTGTATGGCTGCTTATCTGCACCACCTGGGCGCTGGGTCTGAAACTGTTCAGCACCAACCCGCAGATGGAAGGCTTCTTCTACATGGCAAGCCAGTACAAAGAGAAGATTGCTAACGGTACTGACCTGACGGCGCAGCAGATTGCCAACATGAACCACATCGTTGTGAACAACTACACCAACGCAGGCCTGAGTATTCTGTTCCTGATTGTGGTGTACAGCATCATCTTCTACGGTTTCAAAACCTGGCTTGCGGTGCGTAACAGCGACAAACGTACTGACAAAGAAACACCGTACGTTCCAATCCCGGAAGGCGGCGTGAAGATCTCTTCGCACCACTAACCGTGTTTAGCCCCGCTTCGGCGGGGCTTTGTTCTTATCAGAGTGAACTATGTTTGGTAACTTAGGACAGGCAAAAAAATATCTCGGCCAGGCGGCGAAGATGTTGATTGGTATTCCAGACTACGACAACTACGTCGAGCATATGAAGACCAACCATCCCGACAAGCCGTACATGAGCTATGAAGAATTCTTCCGCGAACGCCAGAACGCGCGCTACGGCGGCGATGGTAAAGGCGGTATGCGCTGTTGTTAATGGAGAGAGCATGAACCCGATTGCAGTTACCCTACTCACCGGTTTTTTAGGCGCGGGCAAAACTACCCTGCTGCGCCATATTCTTAACGAACAACACGGCTACAAGATTGCCGTGATTGAAAACGAATTCGGCGAAGTCTCCGTTGATGACCAACTGATTGGCGACCGCGCCACGCAGATCAAAACGCTGACCAACGGCTGCATCTGCTGTTCGCGCTCCAACGAGCTGGAGGACGCACTACTCGACCTGCTGGATAATCTCGACAAGGGCAATATTCAGTTCGATCGTCTGGTGATTGAATGCACCGGCATGGCCGATCCCGGCCCGATTATTCAGACCTTTTTCTCCCATGAGATTTTATGCCAGCTCTACCTGCTGGACGGCGTGATTGCGCTGGTGGATGCGGTACATGCCGATGAGCAGATGAACCAGTTCACCATCGCCCAGTCCCAGGTGGGCTACGCCGACCGTATTCTGCTGACTAAAACCGACGTCGCAGGCGAAGCAGAGAAACTGCGTGAACGCCTGGCGCGCATCAACGCCCGCGCACCGGTCTACACCGTCACCCACGGCGACATCGACCTGGGCCTGCTGTTCAACACCAACGGTTTTATGCTGGAAGAGAACGTCGTCAGCACCAAACCGCGTTTCCACTTTATCGCGGATAAACAAAACGATATTTCGTCAATTGTGGTGGAACTGGATTACCCGGTAGATATCAGCGAAGTTTCCCGCGTGATGGAAAACCTGCTGCTGGAATCGGCGGATAAACTGCTGCGTTACAAAGGGATGCTGTGGATTGACGGCGAACCTAACCGCCTGCTGTTCCAGGGCGTCCAGCGCCTCTACAGCGCCGACTGGGACAGGCCGTGGGGCGATGAAAAACCGCATAGCACAATGGTGTTTATCGGGATTCAGTTGCCGGAGGAAGAGATTCGGGCGGCGTTTGCGGGATTGAGGAAGTAAGTGCAGCAGTGTTCGTCTATAAGATCTCGGTGAAAACCGGGCAGTTTGACATCATTCGCTCGTCTATTCTTTCGATAACCCCTGACCAGCGTCTGCAAATGCTGATCGTCGGTTTCTGTTTCGGCGCTTTCCTTGAAGGAGCCGCAGGCTTTGGCGCACCGGTAGCAATTACCGCCGCATTGCTGGTCGGCCTGGGTTTTAAACCGCTGTACGCCGCCGGACTGTGCCTGATTGTTAACACCGCGCCAGTGGCATTTGGCGCGATGGGCATTCCAATCCTGGTTGCCGGACAAGTAACAGGCATCGACAGCTTTGAGATTGGCCAGATGGTGGGGCGTCAGCTACCGTTTATGACCATTATCGTGCTGTTCTGGATCATGGCGATTATGGACGGCTGGCGCGGTATCAAAGAGACGTGGCCTGCGGTCGTGGTTGCAGGCGGCTCGTTTGCCATCGCTCAGTACCTTAGCTCTAACTTCATTGGGCCGGAGCTGCCGGACATTATCTCTTCGCTGGTATCACTGCTCTGCCTGACGCTGTTCCTCAAACGCTGGCAACCAGTTCGCGTATTCCGCTTCGGTGACTTGGGGGCGTCACAGGTTGATATGACGCTGGCCCACACCGGTTACACCGCGGGTCAGGTGTTACGTGCCTGGACACCGTTCCTGTTCCTGACCGCTACCGTAACACTGTGGAGCATCCCGCCGTTTAAAGCCCTGTTCGCATCGGGTGGTGCGCTGTATGAGTGGGTGATCAACATTCCGGTGCCGTACCTCAATAAACTGGTTGCCCGTATGCCACCAGTGGTCAGCGAGGCTACAGCCTATGCCGGTAATGACTCCAACTTACTGATAGTGTTTTATGTTCAGATAATGCCCGATGGCCTTGTCATGCAGCTCCACCGATTTTGAGAACGACAGTGACTTCCGTCCCAGCCTTGCCAGATGTTGTCTCAGATTCAGATTATGTCGCTCAATGCGCTGAGTGTAACGCTTGCTGATAACGTGCAGCTTTCCCTTCAGGCGTGATTCATACAGCGGCCAGCCATCCGTCATCCATACCACGACCTCAAAGGCCGACAGCAGGCTCAGAAGACGCTCCAGTGTGGCCAGAGTGCGTTCACCGAAGACGTGCGCCACAACCGTCCTCCGTATCCTGTCATACGCGTAAAACAGCCAGCGCTGACGTGATTTAGCACCGACGTAGCCCCAATGTTCGTCCATTTCAGCGCAGACAATCACATCACTGCCCGGTTGTATGCGCGAGGTTACCGACTGCGGCCTGAGTTTTTTAAGTGACGTAAAACCGTGTTGAGGCCAACGCCCATAATGCGTGCACTGGCGCGACATCCGACGCCATTCATGGCCATATCAATGATTTTCTGGTGCGTACCGGGCTGAGAGGCGGTGTAAGTGAACTGTAGTTGCCATGTTTTACGGCAATGAGAGCAGAGATAGCGCTGATGTCCGGCAGTGCTTTTGCCGTTACGCACCACGCCTTCAGTAGCGGAGCAGGAAGGACATCTGATGGAAATGGAAGCCACGCAAGCACCTTAAAATCACCATCATACACTAAATCAGTAAGTTGGCAGCATTACCTCTTTCTTGTTCGAAAGAAACGCAACTATAAGATTTTTATATATTTTGTTAGAGTTGATATGGTTCCTGTAACTTCTGTTTATCTGTCTCTGATATGCCCAGATTAATTCAAGCAAGATATAACAGAGATATCAATGTGATCTCTGCTACGTACTTTACGTTGAAACACCGCCCTAAATCATAGCCAGGCTATTGATTTTATGTACAATCAGAATCGTCCTGATAAAAGCGAGAACCCCCCATGGCGGAACTGAACCTAAGTAACCTGACGGAAGCAGACATCATTACCAAATGCGTTATGCCAGCCATTCTCAATGCAGGCTGGGACAACACAACGCAAATCAGACAGGAGGTCAAACTCCGGGACGGTAAAGTCATCGTACGTGGTAAAGTTGCGGCACGCAGAACGGTAAAATCTGCTGACATCGTGCTGTACCACAAGCCAGGCATTCCCTTAGCCGTGATTGAAGCAAAAGCCAACAAACATGAAATTGGCAAAGGGATGCAACAGGGCATTGAATATGCGCGCCTGCTGGACGTTCCTTTTGTTTTTGCCACCAACGGTGATGGCTTTATCTTCCGCGATGCCACCGCAGCCGAAGGTGAATGCCTTGAAAAGCAAATAACGCTGGATGACTTCCCCTCCCCCGCTGAACTCTGGCAAAAATTCTGCCTCTGGAAAGGATACACACAAGCTCAGCTTCCGGTGATTACTCAGGACTATTACGACGATGGCAGCGGCAAATCGCCTCGTTATTATCAACTTCAGGCAATCAACAAAACCATTGAAGCCGTCTCCAACGGGCAAAACCGCGTTCTGCTGGTCATGGCGACCGGAACAGGGAAAACCTATACCGCATTCCAGATCATCTGGCGCCTGTGGAAATCAAAAAATAAAAAACGCATTTTGTTCCTTGCCGATCGCAACATTCTGGTCGACCAAACCAAAAATAATGATTTCCAGCCATTTGGTACGGCAATGACCAAAGTCAGCGGACGCACCATTGATCCCGCTTATGAAATTCACCTCGCGCTCTATCAGGCTATAACTGGCCCGGAGGAAGACCAAAAAGCGTTTAAACAAGTCGCACCAGATTTCTTCGATCTGATCGTGATCGACGAATGCCATCGCGGCAGCGCATCCGAAGACAGCGCCTGGCGAGAGATCCTTGATTATTTCAGTTCCGCCACCCAAATTGGCTTAACCGCCACGCCAAAAGAGACGCATGAAGTCTCCAGCACGGATTACTTCGGCGATCCGGTTTACGTCTACTCACTAAAAGAAGGGATCGAAGACGGCTTCCTCGCTCCTTATAAAGTTGTCCGTGTTGATATTGATGTCGACCTGCAAGGCTGGCGCCCAACCAAAGGGCAAACTGACTTAAACGGCGAAGTGATTGACGATCGTATCTATAACCAGAAAGATTTCGATCGCACGATGGTGATCGACGAACGCACAGAACTGGTTGCCAGAACCATTACCGACTACCTCAAGCGCACCAATCCGATGGATAAAACCATCGTCTTCTGTAACGACATCGATCATGCAGAACGTATGCGCCGCGCCCTGGTTAATCTCAACCCGCAGCAGGTGAAAAAGAACGACAAATACGTCATGAAAATCACCGGCGATGATGAAATTGGCAAAGCTCAGTTGGATAACTTCATCAACCCGAAAAAACCGTACCCGGTTATCGCGACCACTTCAGAGCTGATGACCACTGGTGTGGATGCTAAAACCTGCAAACTGGTAGTACTAGACCAGAACATCCAGTCGATGACCAAATTCAAGCAAATTATCGGTCGTGGTACACGCATCGACGAACGTTACGGCAAACTCTGGTTTACCATCCTCGACTTTAAAAAAGCCACCGAACTGTTTGCCGATGAGCGTTTCGATGGCATTCCCGAAAAAGTCATGGATACCACACCAGAGGATATCGCCGATCCAGAATCTGATTTTGAAGAGAAACTCGAAGAAATCAGCGAACATGACGACGAACAGGTAACAGGCGTTGATGAACCGCCTGCGCCACCATACCAGGTTACCGATACCGATGATGTCGGCCCATTTCCGGAAGAAGACGAGAAGAAAATCCGCAAGTTTCACGTCAACGGTGTAGCGGTGGGCGTTATTGCACAGCGCGTTCAGTATTACGACGCCGACGGTAAACTGGTTACCGAATCCTTTAAAGATTACACCCGCAAAACACTGCTCAAAGAATATGCCTCGCTGGATGACTTTACCCGCAAGTGGCAGGACGCCGATCGCAAAGAAGCGATCATTCACGAGCTGGAGCAACAGGGGATCATCTGGGAAGTACTGGCAGAAGAAGTCGGTAAAGATCTCGACCCGTTCGACATGCTTTGCCACGTAGTGTATGGTCAGCCGCCGTTAACCCGCAAAGAGCGCGCCGAGAACGTGCACAAGCGGAACTACTTCACAAAATACTCTGAAGCAGCGCAAGCCGTGCTCGATAATCTGCTGGATAAATACGCCGATGCGGGCGTACAGGAGATCGAAAGTATTCAGGTGCTGAAACTTAAACCATTCGACAGCATGGGCACCTTACCGGAGATTATTAAAACCGGATTTGGCGACCGTAACGGGTATAATCAGGCGCTCAGCGAGCTGGAAAACGAAATCTACCAATTACCGCCCCGCTCTGCTTAACAACTCTCTTTTGCGCCTTCTGCAACCATCATGTTGCAGAAGGCCTTGTTTTTCATGGAATACAACATGTCTATCAGCTCAGTAATCAAATCATTACAAGATATTATGCGCAAAGATGCCGGTGTGGACGGCGATGCGCAGCGTCTCGGTCAGCTCTCCTGGCTGCTGTTTTTGAAAATCTTCGATGCCCAGGAAGAGGCGCTGGAACTGGAGCAGGATAACTATCAATATCCGATCCCACAGCGTTATTTGTGGCGCAGTTGGGCCGCCAACGCGCAGGGCATTACCGGTGATTCCCTGCTGGAATTCGTTAATGATGATCTGTTTCCGGCGTTGAAAAACCTCACTGCGCCTATCGATAAAAACCCACGCGGCTACGTGGTGAAGCAGGCGTTCAGCGATGCCTATAACTATATGAAAAACGGTACGCTACTGCGCCAGGTGATCAACAAGCTGAACGAAATTGACTTTACCAGCGCCAGCGAACGCCATCTGTTTGGTGATATTTACGAACAGATCCTTAAAGATCTGCAATCTGCGGGCAATGCGGGCGAATTCTATACTCCACGCGCCGTCACTCGCTTTATGGTGGATCGCGTTGATCCGAAACTCGGCGAATCCATTATGGACCCGGCCTGCGGTACGGGCGGTTTTCTTGCCTGCGCGTTCGATCATGTAAAGAACAAATACGTGAAGAGCGTCGCCGATCATCAGACACTGCAACAACAGATCCACGGTGTTGAGAAAAAACAGCTTCCGCACCTGCTGGCGACCACCAATATGCTGCTGCACGGCATTGAAGTACCGGTACAAATTCGTCACGACAACACCCTGAATAAACCGCTTTCCTCCTGGGATGAGCAACTGGATGTCATTGTTACCAACCCGCCGTTTGGTGGCACGGAAGAAGACGGTATTGAGAAGAACTTTCCGGCAGAGATGCAAACCCGCGAAACGGCGGATCTGTTTCTGCAACTGATTGTGGAAGTACTGGCGAAAAACGGTCGTGCGGCGGTGGTATTGCCGGATGGCACACTATTTGGCGAAGGTGTTAAAACCAAAATCAAAAAGCTACTTACCGAAGAGTGCAACCTGCATACCATCGTGCGTTTACCGAATGGTGTGTTTAATCCCTATACCGGCATTAAAACCAACCTGTTGTTCTTTACCAAAGGTCAGCCAACCAAAGAGATTTGGTTCTATGAACATCAGTATCCGGCGGGCGTGAAAAACTACAGCAAAACCAAGCCGATGAAGTTTGAAGAGTTTCAGGCGGAGATCGACTGGTGGGGTAACGAGGCCGATGGTTTTGCCAGCCGCGTCGAGAATGAGCAAGCGTGGAAAGTCAGCATTGATGACGTGATTGCGCGCAACTTCAATCTGGATATTAAAAACCCACATCAGGCGGAAACCGTCAGCCATGATCCGGACGAACTGTTAGCGCAGTATGCAAAACAGCAGGCGGAGATCCAGACGCTGCGTAATCAACTGCGCGATATTCTTGGCGCTGCGCTGTCTGGCAAGGAGGTTAACTAATGAGTGTGGAAAAGCTGATCGTTGATCATATGGAAACCTGGACCTCGGCGTTGCAAACCCGTTCCACCGCCGGGCGCGGCAGCTCCGGTAAGATTGATTTGTATGGTATTAAGAAATTGCGTGAGCTGATTCTGGAACTGGCGGTGCGCGGTAAACTGGTGCCGCAGGATCCGAATGATGAACCGGCGTCGGACCTGCTGAAGCGTATTGCGGCGGAAAAAGCAGAGCTGGTGAAGCAAGGCAAAATTAAAAAGCAAAAACCACTGCCAGAAATTAGTGAGGAAGAGAAGCCGTTTGAATTGCCGGAGGGATGGGAGTGGGTGCACCTCCCTGATATTTATTGCTCAATTTCTGAGTCATCTAGAAAAATAAAATCCTCCGAAATACTACCTGAGGGAAAATATCCTGTTATCGAGCAAAGCCAAGAATTTATTTCTGGTTATTGCAACAATGAATGTCTGTTAATAAAGTTAAATAATCCAGTTATAGTTTTTGGTGATCACACAAGGAATATTAAATTTATTGATTTTGATTTTGTTGTCGGCGCTGACGGTGTGAAGATTTTATCACCTATATTAATTTGTGAGCGTTTCTTTTTTTGGCAGTTACGATCATTTAAATTAGATGTAAGAGGATACGCGAGACATTTTAAAGTATTAAATAGCTGCTTATTTGCATTACCCCCCATTGCAGAACAAGAGCGAATAGTTGAAAAAGTTAGCTCTTTGATGTCCCTCTGCGACCAACTAGAACAGCAATCCCTGACCAGTCTGGACGCACATCAGCAACTGGTTGAAACCCTGTTGGGAACGCTTACAGACAGCCAAAACACCGCGGAACTGGCTGAAAACTGGGCGCGTATTAGCGAGCATTTCGACACCCTATTTACCACCGAAGCCAGCGTGGATGCGTTAAAACAGACCATTCTGCAACTGGCCGTAATGGGCAAACTTGTGCCGCAGGATCCGAATGACGAACCCGCCTCTGAACTGCTCAAACGTATTGCGCAGGAAAAAGCTCAATTGGTGAAAGAAGGGAAAATAAAAAAACAAAAACCACTGCCGCCAATTAGCGATGAGGAAAAACCGTTTGAACTTCCGGAAGGGTGGGAATGGTGTCGTATTGGTAATATAGTTAATATTAAATCTGAATTAGTATCACCAAAAGATTATTTAAATTTATATCAAGTAGCACCTGATATTATTGAAAAGGGCACTGGGAGAGTGATATCAAAGAGAACAGTGAAAGAATCAGGAGTCAAAGGGCCAAATAGTCGCTTTTATAAAGGACAAATTGTTTATTCTAAAATCCGCCCGTCATTATCCAAAGTTTTTTTAGCAGAGTATAATGGTCTTTGCAGTGCTGATATGTATCCATTAGACTGTTACATTAATCCAAATTACTTATTGAAATATATCCTTTCCATTCCATTTCTTATGCAAGTCAAAAAAGCAGAGAACAGAATAAAAATGCCAAAACTTAATTCTGACAGTTTTTACAATATTATTGTTGCGATTCCCCCCTATAATGAACAACAAGCAATATTTGATAAGATAAATTCTATTGAAGCAGTATGCAATGGTCTTATTTCTTATATTGGGATTTATCATAAAACCCAACTGCATCTTGCAGACGCACTCACTGACGCAGCGATAAACTAATTCCCTCGCCCTCACAAAACCAATAAAGCGGCTAAATAGCCGCTTTATTCACATCACCAAAATTTATATTTCACGCTAATTTTCATCTTATTTTCATTAATTTTTAGCTGGACTTTCCCTGTATTTACTGATGATGTATCCAGGTATTTAGCACGGTGCGGATGTGCGCCAACACACTCGCACCGCTAATCACAATCACTATTTATAGAGAATAGTAATCATGACTGACACGCATTCTATTGCACAACCGTTAGAAGCAGAAGTCTCCCCGGCAAATAATCGTCAATTAACCGTGAGTTATGCGAGTCGTTACCCGGATTACAGCCGTATTCCCGCCATCACCCTGAAAGGTCAGTGGCTGGAAGCCGCCGGTTTTGCCACCGGCACGGCGGTAGATGTCAAAGTGATGGAAGGCTGTATTGTCCTCACCGCCCAACCCGCCGCCGCCGAAGAGAGCGAACTGATGCAGTCACTACGCAAGGTGTGTAAGCTGTCGGCGCGTAAACAAAGGCAGGTACAGGAATTTATTGGGGTAATTACAGGTAAACAGAAAGTCGCCTGATACATTGACCCGGTAGCGCCAGTGCTACCGGGTATTATTCGCCGCGTTATACCAACGCGCTCTCCATCTGTTTTTCAAATGCCTGACGAATTAATCCCATAATGTAAGGAAGTTGTGCGAGGTCGCTGAAACCAATTTCTACATCGCCATTACCCCAGCGCCCAACATTTGTCACATCTTTGGCAATACCTTTCGGATCGACCAGTTCATGAAACTGCATATTAAGCGACAATCGCAGTCGGCTTTTTTGCGGCACAACATCAACAAAATTCGTTTCCGCTTTAAACGCAATATATAGCTTCAATACTTCCTGCGTGATCCCTGCGTCCAGGCGCATAACTTCATCGCGAAGATGATCGAATAACACTGAGGTAGCCTGAGTTTAACGGACACTCCTTCCTGAAATAGAATGGCATCAGAAGGAGCTAATAATGAGCAGAAAAACCCAACGTTACTCTAAAGAGTTCAAAGCCGAAGCTGTCAGAACGGTTCTTGAAAATCAACTTTCAATCAGTGAAGGCGCTTCCCGATTATCCCTTCCTGAAGGCACTTTAGGACAATGGGTTACCGCCGCCAGAAAAGGGCTCGGTACTCCTGGTTCCCGCACGGTGGCTGAACTGGAATCTGAAATTCTGCAACTGCGTAAGGCGTTAAATGAAGCTCGCCTTGAGCGAGATATATTAAAAAAAGCAACAGCGTATTTTGCACAGGAGTCGCTGAAAAATACGCGTTAATCGAACAATGGCGACAACAATTTCCCATTGAAGCGATGTGTCAGGTATTTGGTGTATCCAGGAGCGGTTATTACAACTGGGTACAGCATGAACCCTCAGACAGAAAACAAAGTGATGAGCGGCTAAAACTGGAGATTAAGGTGGCACATATCCGCACTCGCGAAACATATGGAACCCGGCGGCTCCAGACGGAGCTGGCAGAGAATGGCATCATCGTTGGTCGTGACCGACTGGCACGTCTTCGTAAGGAGCTGAGGCTACGCTGTAAGCAGAAACGCAAGTTCAGAGCGACTACGAACCCGAACCACAATCTGCCAGGTGCGCCAAATCTGCTGAACCAGACGTTCGCTCCTACAGCACCAAATCAGGTCTGGGTGGAGGACCTGACGTATGTTGCCACACAGGAGGGATGGTTGTACCTCGCTGGCATCAAACATGTTTATACGTGCGAAATTGTCGGCTACGCCATGGGAGAGCGCATGACAAAAGAGCTGACAGGTAAAGCCCTGTTTATGGCGCTCAGGAGCCAGCTCCCACCTGCCGGGCTAATCCACCACTCTGATCGAGGCTCACAGTACTGCGCATACGATTACCGGGTCATACAGGAGCAGACTGGTCTGAAAACATCAATGTCGCGTAAAGGTAACTGTTACGACAACGCTCCGATGGAAAGCTTCTGGGGAACGCTGAAAAATGAGAGCCTGAGCCACTATCGTTTTAATAACCGGGATGAAGCCATCTCAGTAATACGGGAATACATTGAGATTTTCTACAATCGTCAGCGTCGTCACTCTCGTCTGGGGAATATCTCCCCGGCAGCCTTCAGGGAAAAATATCATCAGATGGCTGCTTAAAAAAAGAACAAATGGTAGTGTCCGCTATTGCCAGTACACCTCAACCCTCCAGGCCGTGTGATTTCAGGAACGACTGCCACTCATGGCTTGTGTACTGACTGCCCTGATCCGAATGAACCAGCACCTGTTTTTCGGGATTACGCCGCCATACAGCCATCAGCAGTGCGTTCAGGACAATGTCCTTTGTCATCCGGGATTGCATGGACCAGCCGATAATTTTGCGTGAGAACAGATCAACAACAACGGCAAGATACAGCCAGCCTTCGTGGGTCCTGATGTAGGTTATGTCCGTTACCCAACGCTCATCAGGAGCATCCGGATTGAACTGTCGCTGGAGCCTGTTGGGTGACACGATACTGGCCTCGCCTTTACGTGCCCGCGGGCTTCGGTATCCGACCTGAGCCTTTATTCCGACACGTTTCATCAGTCTCCAGACTCTGTTTACTCCGCACTGTTGTCCGCTGTCACGCAGATCCAGATGGATTTTGCGATAACCATAGACGCATCCCGATTCCAGCCAGAACTGTTTAATCTGTCCTGTCAGTCTCAGGTCTGCCTGATGGCGTTGTGAATGCGGCTGCTGAAGCCAGGCGTAAAAACCACTGGGATGAACATCCAGCACCCGACAGAGCAGGCGAACAGGCCAGCAACAGGAGTTGTCACGGATAAAGGCGTACCTCAGTCGGACAGCTTTGCGAAGTACGCCGCGGCTTTTTTTAATATGTCCCGTTCGTCGGTAACCCGTTTCAGCTCTTTCTGGAGACGGCGGATCTCGGCCTGAGCATCTGACTGTTCTTTATTAGTGGAAGAATCCGGACCGTACTTCTTTATCCAGGCATAAAGGCTGTGGGTGGTGATATCGAGACGTGTTGCAACGCTGGCAACAGAATAACCGCGATCAACAACCTGTTTGACTGCTTCAGTTTTAAACTCTTCGGGATAACGCTTACCGCTCATGGGCACCTCTCTTTAAACCATCTTAAATGACTCTGAGGTGTCTGTTAAACCCGTGGCGATTCAGTAACAATGAATGGTGATAATTCTTTTGGATGGAACCATGAAGCTACATTAGATAATATTCACGCCCAGAAATACAATAAAGCTTACGCGGGTGCGAGGTTAACCGCAGAACTGAAATATTTATTGCAAGATGTCGAATCCTTCGAACCCAACAGTAAATACACAATACACGAGGTTGTTTTGGGACCTGGTTATAGTACTCCAGACTATACCGGCCAAACGATAGGATACGTTGTAACCCTTCCTGCCCAAATGCCTAATTGCTGCTCATCTGAACTACCAACAATCGATCTTTATATCGACCAACTTCACACTGTTACAGGCGTTTCTAATGCCCTCGGATTCATCATTGCTGCATTGCTAAACGCGTATTCTGATTTACCCCATGATTTGAAAATTGGTCTACGTTCCTTATCAAATTCAGCCGCAATCTACTCGGGTTTAGGTTTCGAGCGAGTGCCGCAGGACCGAGACATAAGGAGTGATCGTATGCATCTAACGCCAGCAAACCATCCTGACTTATGGACACAAGAGAATGGTGAATGGATCTACTTGCGAAATTAATGCCTGACGAAAAATAGAAAGCAAAACGCCGACCAATGGTCGGCGTTTTTACGTCTCGTTGAATAACGAATTATTCAGCTACTACGTTTACGATCACTTTCGCGAATACTTCGCTGTGAACCTGGAAGCTCACTTCGTGTTCGCCAGTGGTACGCAGAACGCCGTTCGGCAGACGAACTTCGCTCTTAGCCACTTCAACGCCAGCTGCAGTTACAGCGTCAGCGATGTCGCGAGTACCGATGGAACCGAACAGTTTACCTTCGTCGCCAGCTTTAGACGCGATGGTAACAGTTTCCAGTGCATTGATTTTCTCAGCGCGAGCATTAGCAGCTGCCAGAACTTCAGCCAGTTTAGCTTCCAGTTCAGCGCGACGTGCTTCGAAGAATTCAATGTTTTTCTTGGTAGCTGGAACAGCTTTACCCTGCGGTACCAGGAAGTTACGAGCATAGCCCGCTTTAACGTTTACCTGATCACCCAGGCTACCCAGGTTTGCTACTTTATCAAGCAGAATAACTTGCATTACCTTATCCTCTCAAAGTCGTATTAATGGACCGTGACCGATTACTGATGGCGATCAGTGTACGGCAGCAGGGACAGGTAGCGAGCGCGTTTGATAGCGCGAGCCAGCTGACGCTGGTATTTTGCACGGGTACCGGTGATACGGCTTGGGACAATCTTACCGCTTTCGGTGATGTAGTTTTTCAGCGTAGCGATATCTTTATAGTCGATCTCTTGAACGCCTTCCGCGGTGAAACGGCAGAACTTGCGACGACGGAAATAACGTGCCATATGGCTAGTCTCCAGAATCTATCAATTCAATCTGCTCGGCATGCAAAACCATTTTGCTCAGTCCGTTCTTTGCCTTGTGGCATGAAATGAACCCCTGAACGGTTATGCGACTGCCGACCGTTATACTGTGAGTAATGGCCTGGTTTTCGTGTCCGCTAACAATAACGGGCATTTGACACCATGCCTGCCGGTGAAAGCCGGCTTCCTCCTGCACAGAACGATGCTCAAGCACGAACTGGCAGTGAGGAATTCCTGATGGACTGACCTTTCGAAGGGGAGTCCTGCACACGGTGCCGGACAACACCAGACGGTTGGTCATCAGAAATTACTCTTCAGAATCCCCAGCTTCAGCATCATCAGCGGTTTCGTTTGCGAAATCATCGCGACGCTCACGGCGCTCGTCTTTCGCTTTAACCATCGGAGATGCTTCGGTAACAGCGTGCTTGGTACGCATAACCATGCTGCGGATAACGGCATCGTTGAAGCGGAAGGTAGTTTCCAGCTCATCGATCACTTCCTGCGGAGCTTCAACGTTCATCAGAACGTAGTGTGCTTTGTGCAGTTTGTTGATCGGGTAAGCCAGCTGACGGCGGCCCCAGTCTTCCAGACGGTGGATCTTGCCTTCTGCACCAGTGATGGCAGCAGTGTAGCGCTCGATCATGCCCGGAACCTGTTCGCTCTGGTCAGGATGGACCATAAAAACGATTTCGTAATGACGCATCGAATTGCTCCTTACGGATTATTCAGCCTCCTGTCTGGGTCAGCCGAATCCCGGGGAGGCAAGGAACGTGTTAAAGGTCGGCTGAAAAATGACGCGTTATAGTACTGGCATACCCCGCTAAACTCAAGGGCGGAGCAGAAATAAATCTCCCCTTTCGCAAATAACCTCTAAACCGCTGATTTGAAGTTCATCACATTCCGTCACAGTGTTTTTTTGAACAACTGCATCAGAAATGGTCACCATCAACTTCTTTATCATTGATTAAAATTAAATCAGAAGATCATCACAGAGGAGAGCACACAAAGTCAGCCGTCGAGGAGGTATCTATGTTCAGTCGAGTTTTAGCCCTTCTGGCTGTGCTTTTGCTAAGTGCAAATACATGGGCAGCCATTGAAATTAATAACCACCAGGCCAGAAATATGGACGATGTGCAAAGCTTAGGCGTGATTTATATCAATCATAATTTCGCCACTGAAAGCGAAGCACGTCAGGCATTAAATGAAGAAACAGATGCGCAAGGCGCAACGTACTACCACGTAATTCTGATGCGGGAACCGGGGAGTAACGGCAATATGCACGCCAGCGCGGATATTTATCGCTAGCACCAGGTATAACCAACGAAACATTGCCATAGTTTGCTTTGCCCCCTTCGCAGGGGGCTTTTTTTGAAAAACGGCTGCGGAATTAGACCAGTTATCTCCCGAGGAAGGAAATTTCCGCAGCGCGTGTTTTACTTCTGCCCGTAATAAGCGTTAGGACCGTGCTTACGCATGAAGTGTTTATTCATCAGGTAGCTGTCGATATGATTGAGTTGTGGATTAATACTGCGCGCAATCCACGCCATTTTCGCCACTTCTTCCATCACTACCGCGTTATGCACCGCGTCGTGGGCATCTTTCCCCCAGGCGAACGGTCCGTGCTGATACACCACAATTCCCGGCGTATGCAGCGGCTCGGCGTTGCCCAGCGTTTCGATAATCACTTTGCCAGTGTTCAGTTCATACTCACCCTGCACCTCTTCTTCGCTTAATCCACGCGTACACGGGATATCACCAAAGAAGTAGTCAGCGTGCGTGGTGCCTAATGCCGGGATCGCCAGCCCCGCCTGCGCCCATGCGGTGGCATGAGTGGAGTGGGTATGGACAATGCCGCCAAGCGACGGGTAACGACGGTAGAGTTCGAGATGCGTCGCAGTGTCGGAAGATGGGCGATACTCCCCTTCCACCACCTTGCCGCTCATATCGACCACCACCATATCGTCTGCTTTCATGGTTTCGTAGGCAACGCCGCTGGGCTTGATCACCACCAGCCCGCGTTCGCGGTCGATAGCGCTGACGTTGCCCCAAGTAAAGGTCACCAGCCCATAGCGCGGCAGATCCATGTTGGCTTCAAACACCTGCTGTTTTAGCTTTTGCATTATGCCGCCTCCACCATGCCTGCTTTGGCCATGCGCGCTTTCACCCAATCACACGCTTTCACCACTTCTGCCGCCGGGTCTTCCGCCGTTTCGCTCCACATCTCAATCAGGTACGGCCCGCAATAGCCACTCTGTTTGAGCGTTTCGAAGCAACGTTCGAAATCCACCACACCTTCGCCAAATGGCACGTTTTTGAAGACGCCCGGTTTGGTGTCTTTCACATGCACCGCGACGATATGCCCGATTCCGGCCTGCAACTCCATCTGCACATCGTTGTCCCACGCCGACAGGTTGCCGATATCCGGGTAGAGCTGGAACCACGGGTTGTTGAGATAGTGCGCGTAACCCAGCGCCTTGCTGATGGAGTTCATCAACGGATAATCCATGATCTCCATCGCCAGCGTCACCTGCGCGCGGCTCGCCATCTCAACGCTCTCTTTCAGGCCGTCACGGAAACGACGACGCGTTTCGTTATTGGCTTCCTGATAGTAAACGTCATAGCCCGCCAGCTGGATCACGCGAATGCCAACGTCCTGGGCGAACTGGATGGCTTTACGCATAATCTCCAGCCCCTGCGCCCGCACCGCGTCATCTTCGCTGCCCAACGGGAAACGACGATGGGCAGAAAGGCACATGGACGGCACACGCACGCCGGTTTCAACAATAGCATTCACCAGCGCCAGACGCTGTTCGCGGCTCCAGTCGAGGCGCGACAGGCGCTCGTTAGTTTCATCTACCGACATCTCGACAAAATCGAAGCCCAACGTTTTTGCCAGTCGCAGGCGTTCCAGCCAGCACTCCCCGGCGGGGAGCGCTTTTTCATAGATGCCAAGCGGGATTTGTTTGGACAACATATCCGCTCCTTAGCCCCACAGTTCGGCGATGGAACGTTTGAACTGACGCGCGGCTTCAACCGGAGAAGCGGCATCACGGATGCTGCGACCGGCGATAAACACATGAATTGGAATGCCTTTGAACAGCGGCAGATCTTCCAGCGCCAGGCCACCGGTGACGGTGACTTTGAAGCCCATATCGGAAAGACGTTTGATCGCAGTGATATCGGCTTCACCCCACGCCACGCCAGCGGCCTGCGCGTCACGGCTGCGGTGATAAACCACCTGCTGAATACCTGCGTCGCGCCACTGTTGCGCCTGTTCCCAGGTCCAGTAACCGGTCAGTTCGATCTGCACGTCGCCGTTAAACTCTTTTGCTACGTCCAGCGCACCTTTGGCGGTGTTGATATCCGCACAACAAATCACGGTCACCCAGTCAGCGTTGGCTTCGAAGCACATACGAGAAAGAATTTTGCCCGCATCGGCAATTTTGGCGTCTGCCAGCACGATTTTGTGCGGGTAGAGCGCTTTCAGATCGCGAACCGCACGCACGCCTTCGCCCACGCACAGAATGGTACCCACTTCGATAATGTCGACTTCTTCGGCAATCAGGCGAGTGGTTTCGTAGGCGCTATCCATAGTCTGGTTGTCCAGCGCGACTTGCAACATCGGTAATGACATCTTCAATTCCTTCTTAAGCTGCCGCGTTGGTGCGGTCAATGAGATCCAGTACTTCCTGCTCGGTACGGCAGGCACGTAAACGGTCGAAATTTTCTTCATCTTCAAACAGGTTGACGATCTGCATGATGCCCACTTCCTGGTGCGTGTTGGCATCGACCGCCGCCATGGTGATGAGGATATCCACCGGGTCGTTATCTTCGTGGTTGAACTCCAGCGGCTTTTTCAGCGTCACCAGCGCAAAACCGGTTTTCTTAACGCCCTCTTCCGGGCGACCGTGCGGCATTGCCAGGCCTGGTGCGAGCACAAAGTACGGACCGTGCTGTTCAACCGCATCCAGAATCGCCTGGTAGTAACGCGGCTCGACAACATCCGCCGCCACCAGCAGGTCAACGCCGATTTTTACTGCGTCCTGCCATGTCTCAGCTTCAGCCTGCAGGCGGATGGATTTATTCTCCGCCAGCGAATCATGTAATTTCATGGCGCGTCCTTACTTCACATCCTGCGGGAAATGCGCTTTGATCACTTCCAGCAGTTTCGGGCCAAAGTCGGCAGGAGAGAGCATGTTGCGCACGCCAACCACGTATTTGTTGCCGGTCACGGTGATTTCGCCCGCAATGTGCGTAGAAGCGATGATGATATCCGCGCCGCTCAACTCGCTTTTGTATTCGCCAACCGCGCAGCTATTTACCGTGTGGTCAATGTTTGATTGGGTTAAAAACTGGTCCACTTTCATCTTCATGATCATGGAACTGCCTTGTCCGTTGCCACACACAGCCAGAATACGTACGGTCATAATCAAAACTCCTTATTAAGCAGACTGTTCTGCCAATTGTTTTTCTGCATCTTCTTCTGCGCGCAGTGCGCGGCCAGCGAAGAACATATAAGCCAGTGCAATTACAATGATGACGGCCATAAAGGCGATACCGATGGAGAAGAAGCCCTGCATCATCGGCGGTGCCAGAATCGACCAGTCCGCCATCCCCATCCAGGCACTCATACCGGTAAGTTTCACCACCCAGACGCAACCAAAGATTTCGATCATCCCCATCACCAGACAAATCTTCAGCGCCGCACGCCAGCCGCCGAAGTGGTTAGCGAACACGCCGATGGTGGCGTTGGAGAAGAACATCGGGATAAAGCCTGGGATAATCAGGATCGAGGAACCGCAGGCGACCAGGATGCCAACCGCAATCAGCTGACCGATGGTGCCCCACATAAAGCCCCAGACCACGGCGTTCGGAGCGAAGCTATAAATAGCCGCACAGTCAATCGCCAGAACCGCACCAGGGATCAGGCGCTGGGAGATACCGTTAAACGCTTCAGAGAGTTCCGCCACAAACATGCGCACACCCTGAGTGATGATGAAGATCGCCACCGCGAAGGAAAAACCGGTTTGCAGGATATAGACCGTCCAGTGCACTTTGCCTGCCATCGCCTGCACGGTGTCGATACCGAAGGAGAGCAGAATGGCACCAAAGAAGATGGTCATGACAATCGCCGTGGAGACGATGTTGTCGTGGAAAATATTCAGCCAGCCTGGCAGTTTGAGGTCTTCAACGCTTTCCTCTTTTTTGCCGAGGAACGGCGCAACTTTATAGGCAATTAATGATGCAAACTGTTGCTGGTGACCGATGGAGAAACCGCAGCCGTCCGTCACTTCCTGAGTCGGCTTGTACATCATGTTGGAGGTAATGCCCCAGTAGAGCGAAACCAGAATCGCCGTGCAGATAATGGTTGTCCACATGGAGTAGCCGAAAATAAACAACGTAACGGCAATCAGCCCCGCCTGCTGGAACATGATATGACCAGTCAGCATGATGGTACGAATACCGGTAATGCGACGCAGCAGCACGTAACAGATGTTCAGCGCCAGCGCTAACAACACCGCGTAACCTACCCAGCTATAGGCATCGCCCATGCGGTCGATGGTTGCCATCATCGACGCGTAAGTATCGGAAATTGCGCCGTTAATGCCGTAGACTTCGGACATTTTCGCCACCACCGGTTTGAAGGTGCTGGTGAGGATGCCGGACCCTGCCTGCAACAACATGAAACCAATTATGGTTTTAATCGTGCCTTTAATAATAACGCTGACACTTTTGCGCAGTAGGATGTAGCCCAGACAGGTCACAATACCCAGCAACAACGGGGCATTGGTCATGACCTGGTTAAAAAACACGGTAAAGATGTTGTAGAGGATCTCCATAACGATCTCCTGAAGAAGAGGTAACCGGGTATTCCGCACACCCGGAATGTTGTGCACTCACTCTAATTTTCAAAAGTAATCACAACAAGATTATTTATGATTAAATGTGACGCGACCCGCAAATAATTCCACACGGATAGAGTGGGATTCACACAACGAAACAATTATTTATTTAAATTCATTTAGTTAATTTAACTACACATTCCATTAAATCTTTCCCCACTCAAAATCAACAACAACTTCCCTGGCAAAAAGTCAAAAAATGGTCATTACCTTCCTGAAGGAATAGTGTCAGGATTAATCAAAACCAATCACATGTTGATTCGAATTGAACTATCATGAAGGTAAATGGCGATGAGTAAAGTGAAAAGTATCACCCGAGAATCCTGGATCCTGAGCACTTTCCCGGAGTGGGGTAGCTGGCTGAATGAAGAAATTGAACAAGAGCAGGTCGCCCCTGGCACATTTGCGATGTGGTGGCTAGGCTGCACCGGGATCTGGTTGAAATCAGAAGGTGGCACCAACGTTTGCGTTGATTTCTGGTGCGGCACTGGCAAACAAAGTCACGGTAACCCGTTAATGAAACAGGGTCACCAGATGCAGCGCATGGCTGGCGTGAAAAAACTGCAGCCAAACCTACGCACCACCCCGTTTGTTCTTGATCCGTTTGCGATTCGCCAGATCGACGCGGTACTGGCGACTCACGATCACAACGATCATATCGACGTTAACGTCGCTGCTGCCGTGATGCAGAACTGTGCTGATGACGTACCATTCATTGGACCGAAAACCTGCGTTGATTTGTGGATTGGCTGGGGCGTACCGAAAGAGCGTTGCATCGTGGTCAAACCGGGCGATGTTGTAAAAGTGAAAGACATTGAAATTCATGCGCTTGACGCTTTCGACCGTACTGCACTGATCACCCTGCCTGCCGATCAAAAAGCGGCTGGCGTACTGCCAGATGGCATGGACGATCGCGCAGTAAACTACCTGTTCAAAACCCCTGGCGGTTCCCTATATCACAGTGGCGATTCCCACTACTCTAACTATTATGCGAAGCACGGTAACGAACATCAGATCGATGTGGCGTTAGGATCGTATGGTGAGAACCCGCGCGGTATTACCGACAAAATGACCAGCGCCGATATGCTGCGTATGGGTGAAGCCCTGAATGCGAAAGTGGTTATCCCGTTCCACCACGACATCTGGTCAAACTTCCAGGCCGATCCGCAAGAGATCCGCGTGCTGTGGGAGATCAAAAAAGATCGTCTGAAGTATGGCTTCAAGCCGTTTATCTGGCAGGTTGGCGGCAAATTTACCTGGCCGCTGGATAAAGACAACTTCGAGTACCACTATCCGCGCGGTTTCGATGATTGCTTCACTATTGAACCGGATCTGCCGTTCAAGTCATTCCTGTAATCTGTCGTTTATACCGGATAGCGTGGAGAAGTTCGCGCTATCCGGCGTAGTATTTCCTGGCTATTTCAAATATCATCTAAAAAAATCAAATTTTATCGGAATAGCTCATGACTGAAGCACAAAGACATCAAATCCTCCTGGAAATGCTCGCACAATTGGGCTTTGTGACCGTTGAGAAAGTCGTTGAGCGTCTGGGAATTTCGCCTGCCACTGCGCGACGCGATATCAATAAACTTGGCGAAAGCGGCAAACTGAAAAAGGTGCGCAATGGCGCAGAAGCTATTACCCAACAGCGCCCGCGCTGGACGCCGATGAATCTGCATCAGGCGCAGAATCACGATGAAAAAGTACGTATTGCTAAAGCGGCCTCGCAGCTGGTTAATCCGGGCGAAAGCGTAGTCATCAACTGCGGCTCCACCGCGTTTCTGCTTGGGCGGGAAATGTGTGGCAAGCCAGTGCAAATCATCACTAATTATCTACCGCTGGCAAATTACCTGATCGATCAAGAACATGACAGCGTGATCATTATGGGTGGACAGTACAACAAAAGTCAGTCCATCACTTTAAGCCCGCAGGGCAGCGAAAACAGTCTCTATGCCGGGCACTGGATGTTTACCAGCGGAAAAGGGCTGACCGCAGAAGGGTTGTATAAAACCGATATGCTGACAGCAATGGCAGAGCAGAAGATGCTGAGCGTGGTAGGGAAACTGGTGGTACTGGTTGATAGCAGTAAGATTGGCGAACGCGCGGGAATGCTTTTTAGCCGTGCCGATCAAATCGATATGCTGATCACCGGCAAAAATGCTAACCCGGAAATCCTGCAACAACTGGAAGCGCAAGGGGTCAGCATTCTGCGTGTTTAAAGATGCTGGCGGAAAAATGTCACGGCAGCATCTAACGCCTCAGGCGTAATGCGGTGACGCACGCCTGGCTGCCATGAACAGGTTAGCAGTTTATCCCGTCCCGTCTCGCTTAAGGCCTGCTGCAAACGTAGTGATTCGTCGGCAGGCACAACGTCATCGTCGAGGCCATGCCACAGCAGTAGAGGTCTGTCCCCAAGTTGTTCCAGGTGGTTTGTCGCTTCCCACTCTGCCAGCGGCGCGACAATTTTATTGAATTCATTCTGCTGTGCTGCCGTTTCAGGTATCAGCGGTGGAAACAGTGAACGGGCGAGCGATGTAAAATAGCCCGATCCCATCATGCTGGCGGTACATTTCACCGTGGGGTGGCGAGCGGTAATTCCCAGTGCCGTCATCGCGCCCATCGACGCGCCACCGACTGCCAGACGGTCATCAAGCAGCCAGTTTTCTTCGGCTATTGCCGCACGTAAAGTAGTGAATTCCTGCATACTTTGTAGCAAGATTTGCCAGAATTGATTTAACCGCCGCGCTTCGTCGCCACTAAAACGGCTACCGTGATCGGGCGCATCCGGCATGATCACCCGCAAACCAGCCTGCGCCAGCGCAACGGCAAAATAGCTATACACCAGGCTGGATGAAGTAAAGCCGTGATAAAAAATTACGCACGGTAACGGGGTATCTTTTTGCCCGACAGGATAAGCATGAAGAACGGGAATATCTGCCAGCTCGCGTGATTCTATTTCAATCATCTGTCTCTCCTTTTTGTCTGGTATGACATGAAGAAATCCTTAGCACAAGTTTCTGCTGGCGGTATTAGTTCATAATGTTGAGATGTGGGTTACGCTTTCGTCACGTTTTCATTCGAAAATCGCGTACCAGGTAACAATTCGGGAACATTCCCCCAAAGTTAAATTAATAAGGCACTACACTATGGTTAGCAGGAAACGTAATAGCGTTATTTACCGGTTTGCCAGTTTATTATTGGTGTTGATGTTAAGTGCCTGTAGCGCACTGCAAGGTACGCCACAGCCAGCACCGCCAGTAACGGACCATCCGCAAGAGATTCGCCGCGACCAGACGCAAGGGTTACAGCGAATAGGTAGCGTAAGCACGATGGTTCGGGGTTCTCCGGATGACGCATTAGCAGAAATCAGAGCAAAAGCTGTCGCTGCAAAAGCTGATTATTACGTTGTCGTCATGGTGGACGAAACCATCGTGACAGGACAGTGGTATTCACAAGCCATTTTGTACCGTAAATAAATCAGACAACTTACATAGTCAGCTTTACATTGCTTTGCGTCCCTATGCGTTTACCTGTGCACAATAAATTACCGGCTGGAAGCTTGGGCGTTTATTACCGCGATGGAATGCCCTGCAACATGTGGGGAAACGAAAAATGGAGCTGACGATGAAACAATTACTTGCCTCACCCTCGCTGCAATTAGTGACTTATCCTGCGAGCGCCACGGCACAGTCTGCAGAATTCGCCAGTGCTGACTGCGTGACGGGCCTGAATGAAATAGGTCAGATCTCAGTTAGCAATATTTCAGGGGATCCGCAGGACGTGGAACGTATCGTGGCGTTAAAGGCCGATGAACAAGGTGCGTCATGGTACCGCATTATTACCATGTACGAAGACCAGCAGCCTGATAACTGGCGCGTACAGGCGATACTGTATGCATGAGTGTCATCTACAGCAAATGAACAATGCCGGATGCGGCGCGAGCGCCTTGTCCGGCCTACAATTTTCACATATTTCATTTAGTTAATCGAAACCAGCGTCGCATCAGTCGTATACGCTTACACACACACTCCCCCCGTCGCCCGCAGCAATAAATCATTCTGGATCTGCTCTGACAACCGTACGCCGCCGCGCGTATCTAACATCACCTGACACCACGCCTGCGCCATTGGCGGAGAAGCATATTTCAACATTTGCGCACCGCAGCCCAGCAGGAATAGCTGATGAGTAATCTCTCGCCCCAGTTCTTCAGCTGGCTTACGCAGCTGCTGCTGTAAACGACGAACCGCGCGATCAAAATAGCGATCCTGCCCTTTCACTTCCACAAATGCTTCCGACAATAAGTCGTATACGCCCGCTTGCTTATTGAGAACGCGCAACACATCCAGGCACATAATATTGCCGGAACCGGTAATGCTGCCAACTTACTGATTTAGTGTATGATGGTGATTTTAAGGTGCTTGCGTGGCTTCCATTTCCATCAGATGTCCTTCCTGCTCCGCTACTGAAGGCGTGGTGCGTAACGGCAAAAGCACTGCCGGACATCAGCGCTATCTCTGCTCTCATTGCCGTAAAACATGGCAACTACAGTTCACTTACACCGCCTCTCAGCCCGGTACGCACCAGAAAATCATTGATATGGCCATGAATGGCGTCGGATGTCGCGCCAGTGCACGCATTATGGGCGTTGGCCTCAACACGGTTTTACGTCACTTAAAAAACTCAGGCCGCAGTCGGTAACCTCGCGCATACAACCGGGCAGTGATGTGATTGTCTGCGCTGAAATGGACGAACATTGGGGCTACGTCGGTGCTAAATCACGTCAGCGCTGGCTGTTTTACGCGTATGACAGGATACGGAGGACGGTTGTGCCGCACGTCTTCGGTGAACGCACTCTGGCCACACTGGAGCGTCTTCTGAGCCTGCTGTCGGCCTTTGAGGTCGTGGTATGGATGACGGATGGCTGGCCGCTGTATGAATCACGCCTGAAGGGAAAGCTGCACGTTATCAGCAAGCGTTACACTCAGCGCATTGAGCGACATAATCTGAATCTGAGACAACATCTGGCAAGGCTGGGACGGAAGTCACTGTCGTTCTCAAAATCGGTGGAGCTGCATGACAAGGTCATCGGGCATTATCTGAACATAAAACACTATCAGTAAGTTGGAGTCATTACCGCCGGAACCTTCCCAAATACTGTTTACCGGCATCTCCCGGTAAAGCCGCGGCAGCTCGCTCTCCTCGCAATAACCAATGCCGCCCAGCACCTCCATCGCTTCGGCCACAAACGGCATACCTCGTTTGCAGATCACAAATTTTGCCGCAGGCGTAAATAAACGCGCCCACAGGGCTTCTTTGGCATCGGCACGCCGGTCCCACGCTCGCGCAAGACGAAACAGCAACGCCGTTTGCCCTTCAAGCTGAAGTGCCATGCGACTTAAGACATGACGCATAAGGGGCTGTTGGATCAATGGATTACCAAAAACATGGCGTTGATGTGCATGATAAATCGCCAGCGAAAATGCACGGCGCATCATGGCATGGCTACCCAGGGCGCAATCAAAACGCGTCATCCCCCCCATTTTCAGGATCAGACGAATTCCTTCCCCTTCCTGCCCCAATAACCAGCCAATGGCATCCTGAAACTCCACTTCGCAACTGGCGTTAGAGCGATTACCCAGCTTATCTTTCAGCCGCTCGAGGCGAATCGCGTTGCGTTGCCCGTCAGGCAAAAAGCGCGGCACAAAAAAGCAGGACAGACCGCCCGCGGTCTGCGCCAGCACCAGATGCGCATCGCTTTGCGGCACCGAGAAAAACCATTTATGCCCCACCAGCCGATAAGAGCCATCTTCCAAACGCTCTGCACGGGTGGTGTTGCTCATGACATCGGAACCGCCCTGCTTTTCCGTCATTCCCATGCCAATCAACAAACCGCGTTTTTGCCCACCTGGCAATAAGTGAGAATCGTAGCGATCGCTCAGCAGCGGCGTGGTCCAGTCCTGAAACGGCGTGGGTAACATCTGTAACAACAATGGCGTGGCGGCAAAGGTCATCGTTACTGGACATAACGACCCAGCCTCAACCTGCGCATGTAACATAAAACGCGCCGCGCGCGCCACAAATGCGCCGGAGCGAGCGTCTTCTTCCCAGGCAAGATTGTGCACCCGATTGGTACATAACGCCTGCATCAGCAGGTGCCATGCGGGATGGAAACGAACATCGTCCAGACGCCGCCCCTGGGCATCGTAGCGCAACAGTTCAGGCGGGTTTACATTCGCCAGCCGCCCCAGTTCAAGGGATTCAGCCGTTCCTAACTGCTGACCAATACTGGCTAGAAAATCGCTATCCCAGCCAGCACCTTCACGCGTTACCGCTTCGCAAAGCGCGCCATCAGACAGGTATAAGTTGCTGTTATTTAATGGTATAGGTTGATTAAAAATGGTGTGAGTTTGCCAGTGCACTGTGTCTCCCTCCATCAATGGCAGTCACCATTAGTATGGTCACTGCCATGGATTCATGACAGAAAGAGATTGCTAAAACATTCTTATCCAGCAATGTAATGCGGAACGAAACGTGAGGTGTCTTTGGTGATCAGTGTGTTATCTTCACGGATCCCCATTCCGCACGCTTCATCATCGACAATCCAGCTACCGATGAGTGTGTAGCTATCGCCAAATCGCGGCAGAGGTTGAAACGCCTGGTAGATCATCGGTTCATCGGCGTAATCACCATCAGCGTGGTCAACGACGTTATTCTGACCGTCGAAAATGGTGACGTTTCCGCCTTCGCGCGAGTAGATCGGTTTACGCACATAGCTTTCGCCAGCGGCAATCTGCGATTTTTCACCCTCAAACCAGGATGCAAGAAGGTTAGGATGACCAGGGAAGAAGCGCCAAAGCAGCGGCATTAGCCCTTTATTACTCAAGATACTTTTCCATAACGGCTCCACCCATTGCTCGCGACGCTTGCGCAGCAGCGGACCGTTATCGTCACGCATCATCCACTCCAGCGGATACAGCTTAAATGCACGCTGGATGACATTATCATCAAGATCGGTCAGTACGCCGCCGACGCCCAAACCGAGATCTTCAATGTAGATAAACCGCGACTCCTGCCCTGCCTGCTGGGCGCAGTCCTGCAAGTACAGCACGGTACTCCTGTCTTCATCGGTGTCCTGACAGCAGCAAAAATAAAACAGTTCCCGACTGTAAAGCTCACTAAAGCGCGAAATCAGGCGTTCCTGAATGGCGTTGTACTGATCGGCATCACGCGGAATAATGCCGCTGCGCCGGGCATCCTCCAGCCACAACCACTGGAAATAAGCCGACTCATACAACGAGGTCGGCGTATCGGCGTTGTACTCCAGCAGCTTCACCGGCGCATTGCCACACCAGGCAAAATCCATCCGGCCATACAGCGAAGGATCGCGTGCGCGCCAGCTTTCGGCGATCACATCCCAGTACAACGGCGGGATCGCCAGTTGCGTCAGGATCTCTTCGTCTTTAACCGCGCGATCCACCACCTCAAGGCACATCTGATGCAGTTCCGCAGTCGGTTTTTCGATCTGCTCTTCAATCTGGCGCAGAGTAAAACGGTAAGCCCGACTCTCGTCCCAATAGATTTCATTGTCGATGATATGAAAGTCGAAACCGTTGTTAGCGGCGATCTGGTCCAGATCCCGCCGCACAGGAACGTTGTGTCTCAGCATGATTAGCCTCCCCAATGCCCACGGGCGCTGGAAGAACGACCATAGCCGCCGCGCGAAACGGTCGACGCTTTTCTGGTGGTAAAGCCGCCTGAAGAGTAAGACTCTTTTTTGCCAGAACCGAAGCGCCAGGAGTAATCACCGGAAGTGTTGCGCCAGACGGGGCGGGAAGCAAATGAGGATCCGCCGCTGTTATAGACGAACGGCTCATCGCGATCTTTACGAATAACCCGGCTTAACAAAAATCCAGAAACGACCGGGATCCAACTCTGTTCAACATTGTCGTAGTAGCAATTTTCGTACTTAGACTGACAGTTCTGCTGAGTCATATTCTTTGGAACATCGGCATAAAATGCCGCTTTGGCGTTGTTCCAGCCACGCGCGCAAATGTCGGCATTATTACCGTCATCAATACAATCCTGCACTGTCGCGTAAAATGTTCCGTCGCCGTCGTTATCGACATCGCTACTATCGCTACAACCTTTCAATACGAAAAAAGCGGCACCGCCCATTAGCGCCAACGTTAAGTATTTTTGTGCGTAGCGATTGCGACGCGGTTCAAAAGGATTATTCGGTCTACCAATGCGACTGATCGCTCCGTGACCAATTTTACTGTTATTTCTTGATTTGCGTTTTCTGGCCATGATCGTCCATTACCATGTCATACAAGCTGCGTTAAAAATACCGCCAGCCAGCGCGGCGGTTCCCATAAACATTCCTGCTGCGGTATTGTGATTAATAATTTTTTCGCTTAATGCGGGCATATAAAGTCTGACACCAGCAAAAACGAGTAACTGAATCACCAGTGCAATCCCGCCCCAGGCGAAATAGTCTGGAATACTCACCGCATTGATTGCCGCACTGGATAATGGGATAACGTAACCTAACAATGTAGGTAATGACTCCAACTTACTGATAGTGTTTTATGTTCAGATAATGCCCGATGACCTTGTCATGCAGCTCCACCGATTTTGAGAACGACAGTGACTTCCGTACCAGCCTTGCCAGATGTTGTCTCAGATTCAGATTATGTCGCTCAATGCGCTGAGTGTAACGCTTGCTGATAACGTGCAGCTTTCCCTTCAGGCGTGATTCATACAGCGGCCAGCCATCCGTCATCCATACCACGACCTCAAAGGCCGACAGCAGGCTCAGAAGACGCTCCAGTGTGGCCAGAGTGCGTTCACCGAAGACGTGCGCCACAACCGTCCTCCGTATCCTGTCATACGCGTAAAACAGCCAGCGCTGACGTGATTTAGCACCGACGTAGCCCCAATGTTCGTCCATTTCAGCGCAGACAATCACATCACTGCCCGGTTGTATGCGCGAGGTTACCGACTGCGGCCTGAGTTTTTTAAGTGACGTAAAACCGTGTTGAGGCCAACGCCCATAATGCGTGCACTGGCGCGACATCCGACGCCATTCATGGCCATATCAATGATTTTCTGGTGCGTACCGGGCTGAGAGGCGATGTAAGTGAACTGTAGTTGCCATGTTTTACGGCAATGAGAGCAGAGATAGCGCTGATGTCCGGCAGTGCTTTTGCCGTTACGCACCACGCCTTCAGTAGCGGAGCAGGAAGGACATCTGATGGAAATGGAAGCCACGCAAGCACCTTAAAATCACCATCATACACTAAATCAGTAAGTTGGCAGCATTACCAAAAAAACCATCCAAATCTGGATGGCTTTTCATAATTCAGAGGAACTAGCTGCGCTGACGAACCGCTTCAAATAAGCAAATTCCGGTTGCAACCGAAACGTTCAGGGAAGAAACACTTCCTGCCATTGGGATGCTGATCAACTCATCGCAATGTTCACGGGTCAGGCGACGCATACCTTCACCTTCCGCGCCCATCACCAGCGCCAGGCGTCCGGTCATTTTGCTCTGATAGAGTGTATGATCCGCCTCGCCTGCCGTACCGACGATCCAGATATTCTCTTCCTGCAACATACGCATGGTGCGCGCAAGGTTAGTCACCCGAATCAGCGGAACGCTTTCTGCCGCGCCGCAGGCTACTTTTTTCGCCGTAGCGTTGAGCTGTGCGGAGCGATCTTTCGGCACAATCACCGCATGAACGCCTGCGGCGTCCGCACTACGCAGGCACGCGCCGAGGTTGTGCGGATCGGTTACGCCGTCGAGGATCAGCAGGAACGGTTGATCGAGCGAAGCGATCAGATCCGGCAGATCGTTTTCCTGATACTGACGTCCTGGCTTCACGCGGGCGATAATGCCCTGATGCACGGCACCGTCGCTTTTCTCGTCGAGATATTGGCGGTTTGCCAACTGGATAACCACGCCCTGAGACTCAAGGGCGTGAATCAGCGGTAACAGACGTTTATCTTCACGGCCTTTTAAAATAAAGACTTCCTGAAAACGTTCAGGGGCGCGCTCCAGCAGGGCCTGCACTGCGTGGATGCCGTAAATCATTTCGCTCATTAATGTACTCGTTGTTTACGTTTTGCCTGATGCACTACGTTTATCCGGCCTACATGATCTCTGCAATATATTGAATTTGCGTGATTATGTAGGCCGGATAAGGCGTTCACGCCGCATCCGGCATGAACAAAGCGCATTTTGTCAGCAATCTAACCCTCTTCTTTTAAAGAGGGTATTGATCACTCTGCCACTTTTTTCTTCGCCGCACGCTTCGCTTTGGTCGCTGCGGCTATTTTCTGCGTTTTCGCCGATGGCTTTTTCGCTTTTCTCGCGTCTTTCTTCGCCGCTTTCGGCTTCGTTTTTTTCTCACCGCGGAAGGCGCTGTCTGGCTCAAAGTTTACCTTTTTACCGACCTGACAACGCTTGCCGCCTTTTTTGCCTGCATCGCCTTTTTTCGCTTTCTCGCGCGCCGTTTTACCGACGTTGCGCGGTGCGCGTTCACTGGAGATCAGACTAAAGTCGATTTTGCGCTCGTCCATATTAACCGCTTCGACGCGAACTTCCACGCGATCGCCCAGGCGATAAGTCTGGCCGCTGGATTCCCCCATCAGGCGTTGCCCTACCTGGTCAAAGCGATAGTAGTCATTGTCCAGCGAAGAGACATGGACCAGACCATCAATGAACAAGTCGTCCAGACGGACGAAGAAGCCAAAGCCAGTGACGCTGGAAATTACGCCTTTAAAGACGTTACCTACCTGGTCGAGCATGAAGTCACACTTCAGCCAGTCAGCGACATCGCGCGTTGCTTCGTCGGCACGACGTTCCGCCATCGAACAGTGCTGACCCAGTTGCAACATCTCTTCCATCGAATAATGGTAGCCGCCGGTTTCAGTGGTGTTGCCCTGATGCCCCTGCTCTTTCGCCAGCAGATATTTAATGGCGCGGTGCAGCGTCAGGTCAGGATAACGACGAATCGGCGAAGTAAAGTGCGCATAGGACTGCAATGCCAGACCGAAGTGACCACGGTTTTCTGGATCGTAAATCGCCTGTTTCATCGAGCGTAGCAGCATGGTTTGCAGCATTTCTGCATCAGGACGGTCGGCAACCGACTCCAGCAGTTCCGCGTAGTCACGCGGTTCCGGCTTGTTACCACCCGGCAGCTCCAGCCCCAGCTCCGCCAGCACTGAACGGAAAGAGGTAATCGCTTCGGTGCTCGGCTTGTCGTGAATACGGAACAGTGCCGGTTCTTTCGCTTTCTCAACGAAACGCGCCGCCGAGATATTCGCCAGAATCATGCACTCTTCAATTAATTTGTGCGCGTCGTTACGCTGGGTCTGTTCGATACGTTCAATACGGCGTTCAGCGTTGAAAATGAACTTCGCTTCTTCGCTCTCAAATGAGATCCCACCGCGTTCTTCACGGGCTTTATCCAGCACTTTATAGAGGTTATGCAACTCTTCGAGATGCTTAACCAGCGGGGCGTACTGCTCGCGCAGATCCTGATCGCCCTGCAGAATATGCCAGACTTTGGTGTAGGTCAGACGCGCGTGAGAGCTCATCACCGCTTCGTAGAATTTGTAGCCCGTCAGGCGGCCTTTCGACGAAACCGTCATCTCGCACACCATACACAGGCGGTCTACCTGCGGGTTGAGCGAACACAGGCCGTTAGAGAGCACTTCCGGCAGCATCGGGATAACCTGCGAAGGGAAGTACACCGACGTGCCACGGTTACGCGCTTCTCTGTCCAGCGGCGTTGGCGGACGCACATAGTAGCTGACGTCGGCAATCGCGACCCATAAACGCCAGCCGCCGCCGCGTTTTTTCTCGCAGTAAACTGCATCGTCAAAGTCACGGGCGTCTTCGCCATCAATGGTGACCAGCGGTAAATCGCGCAAATCGACACGGCCCGCTTTTGCTTCTTCCGGCACTTCTTCTTTCAGCCCCGCAACCTGTTGCTCAACAGCCTGCGGCCAGATATACGGAATTTCATGGGTACGCAGAGCGATATCAACCGCCATGCCGGTGCCCATATTGTCGCCCAGCACTTCGACGATTTTACCCACCGCTTTGGTGCGGCGAGTCGGACGCTGAGTCAGTTCGACTACGACCACAAAGCCCATCCGCGCGCCCATGATCTGATCGGGCGGGATTAAGATATCGAAGCTCAGACGGCTATCGTCAGGAACCACAAAGCCGACGCCCGCTTCGGTAAAGTAGCGACCAACAATCTGGCTGGTTTTTGGCACCAGTACGCGGACAATACGCGCTTCACGACGACCTTTACGGTCAGCACCCAGCGGCTGCGCCAGCACCTGATCGCCATGAATGCAGGTTTTCATCTGCTCGCTGGAGAGATACAAATCATCTTTACGCCCTTCAACCCGCAGAAAGCCGTAGCCATCACGGTGACCAATAACGGTACCTTTCACCAGGTCGAGGCGTTCCGGCAGCGCATAGCACTGACGACGAGTGAAGACCAGTTGACCATCGCGCTCCATCGCGCGCAGGCGGCGACGCAGGCCTTCAAGCTGCTCTTCGCCTTCAATGTGCAGTTCTACCGCCAGCTCATCACGGCTGGCCGGTTTTTCACGTTTGGTTAAATGTTCGAGGATAAATTCCCGACTAGGGATGGGATTCGCGTATTTTTCAGCTTCGCGTTCCTGGAAAGGATCTTGTGACATCTCGGTTCCTCCGTTGTCATCTCTGATGAAGATTTTCGTCACTCCACCAGCAATAATTTATAAAGCGGTTGATTCTCTTCAACCAAATCGGCAAGCGTGTAGTTATCCAGTTCCGTAAGAAAACTTTGCACGGCCTTAGAAAGCGCCTGTTTCAACCGACAGGCAGGTGTAATGTGGCAAAACTCACTGCTGCAATTCACCAGCGATAAGGGCTCCAGCTCGCGCACCACATCACCAATACGTATCGCACTCGCCGGTTTACCCAGGCGAATGCCGCCATTTTTTCCACGAACAGCAGTCACGTAGCCGGCACGACTAAGTTGATTGATTATTTTGACCATATGATTACGGGAGACGCCGTAGACGTCAGTCACTTCAGAAATACTGGTCATCCGCCCTTCTGGCAATGACGCCATGTAGATCAGCGCACGTAATCCGTAATCAGTGAAACTCGTTAACTGCACATCAACCTCAAAAGGGAAATCGGGAAAAAATACATTTATATTGATGATAAACCAGCCACAAGCTGTGTCGCTAATTTATTTCAGTTCGGGGAAGGAAAAAAGCGAGGATTTAACACTGTGTCGGATAGCGTAATGGCTTAACCGACACAGCAATGTATCACACTGTTAGCCCGGCAGGCAAAATATCTGCCAGGCGTACCAGAATTACGCGTCGAACGGGTCGCGCAGAATCATGGTTTCAGTACGATCCGGACCGGTAGAGATGATATCGATCGGCACACCGGTCAGCTCTTCAATACGCTTGATGTAGTTCAGCGCCGCCTGCGGCAGGCCGCTACGATCTTTCACGCCGAAAGTGGATTCAGACCAGCCCGGCATGGTTTCGTAAATCGGCTCTACACCTTTCCAGTCGTCAGCTGCCAGCGGAGTGGTAGTCACTTCGCGACCATCCGGCATACGGTAAGCCACGCAGAGTTTAACCTCTTTCAGGCCATCCAGAACGTCCAGTTTAGTCAGGCAGAAGCCAGACAGGGAGTTCAGCTGTACCGCACGACGAACGGCAACGGTGTCCAGCCAGCCGGTACGACGACGACGACCCGTAGTTGCACCGAATTCGTTACCCTGCTTGCAGAGGAACTCGCCAGTTTCATCAAACAGTTCGGCCGGGAAAGGACCTGCACCTACACGAGTTGAGTAAGCTTTGAGGATACCCAGAACGTAATCAACATAACGCGGGCCCAGGCCGGAACCGGTCGCCACGCCACCAGCAGTGGTGTTGGAAGAAGTTACGTACGGATAAGTACCGTGGTCGATATCCAGCAGCGTACCCTGCGCACCTTCGAACATGACGAAATCGCCACGCTGACGCGCCTGGTCGAGCAGGTCAGAAACGTCAACCACCATAGAAGTCAGGATGTCGGCAACAGCCATCGTATCATCCAGAACTTTCTGGTAATCAACCGCTTCAGCTTTGTAGTAGTTAACCAACTGGAAGTTGTGATATTCCATCACTTCTTTCAGTTTTTCAGCGAAGGTTTCTTTGTCGAAAAGGTCGCCAACACGCAGACCGCGACGTGCCACTTTATCTTCATAAGCAGGCCCGATACCACGACCGGTGGTGCCGATCGCTTTCGCGCCACGCGCTTTCTCACGCGCGTTATCCAGAGCAACGTGATAATCAAGGATCAGCGGACATGCTTCAGACAGCAGCAGACGCTCACGAACGGGGATGCCACGGTCTTCCAGTTCTTTCATCTCTTTCATCAGCGCGGCCGGAGACAGCACAACACCGTTACCGATGATGCTGGTTACATTCTCGCGGAGAATACCTGATGGAATAAGATGGAGAACGGTTTTTTCACCGTTGATTACGAGAGTATGGCCTGCGTTGTGACCGCCCTGGTAGCGTACAACATATTTAGCCCGTTCAGTCAGAAGATCGACGATCTTACCTTTACCTTCGTCACCCCATTGGGTGCCCAGTACGACGACGTTGTTACCCATTTTTCAAAATCACCGTTTGCTTAAAAATGGATTCTACCATCGCTTTTTCAGAGTTACAGCACTTTTTGCACTCAAAAATGACCTCGATCAGTCTGTTTTTTGTTCAGCCAATCGTTTTCCTCAACATGTAGTAGACCACAACGCCCGCAACCACAAGTCCACCGCCAAAACGACGTAAAATATTATCGGGCAAATTGGTCATCGCAGAGATCATCTTCTTCCATGCCTTCGGGTAAAGCATCGGCCCTAAACCTTCCAGTACCAAAACCAGGGCAAGCGCCAGCCAGATTGTCGAATTCATTCATTATCCTTATAGAAAAAGAAAACCACCGACATCCCTGAGGATGCGGTGGCTTTATTGACCTGTACCGCAGTCGTTATATTAACGCGTTGCGGAAGTCGGCGTCTTCATGTAGCGGAAGAAATCGCTATCCGGGCTCATGACCATCACGTCCTGATTGCCAGAGAAGCTGTTCTCATAAGCACGCAGGCTACGGATGAATGCGTAGAAGTCCGGATCTTTACTGAATGCATCAGCAAACAGTTTGGCTGCTTCGGCATCGCCTTCACCACGCATAATGCGGCCCTGACGCTCAGCTTCTGCCAGCGTTCTGGTCACTTCATAGTCGGCAGTCGCGCGCAGTTTTTCCGCTTCTTCCTGACCTTGTGAACGGTGACGACGCGCTACCGCTTCACGCTCGGCGCGCATACGGTTGTAGATCGCTTCAGACACTTCGGTCGGCAGGTTGATCTGCTTGATACGCACATCGACAACTTCAATACCCAGCGCCGCCATACTGTTCGGGTTGATGACCGGAACTTTGCCCTTCGTCTCAGCCGTTACGCGCTCTGCCGCTTCGGCAATGGCGTTATCTGCTGCCGGGGTAGTAACTTCATCTTCTGTACCCGCAGAACCGGAGTTCAGCGCGTCACGTACTTCGAGGGTCAGACGACCACGGGAATCGGTGACGATATCTTTCACGTCCAGGCGACCAATTTCAGAACGCAGACGGTCAGAGAACTTACGTTTCAACAGCACTTCCGCTTGCGAAATGTCGCCACCACCCGTTGCCAGGTAGTAACGGCTGAAATCGCTGATGCGCCATTTGATGTAAGAGTCGACGATCAGGTCTTTCTTCTCTTTGGTCACAAAGCGGTCGGCCTGGTTGTCCATGGTCTGAATACGTGCGTCGAGCATTTTCACCGTTTCAATGAACGGTATCTTGAAATGCAGACCAGGCTCATAAACCAAAGGTTTGTTGTCATCGTCACGCAGTACCTTACCAAAACGCAGCGTAATACCGCGCTCACCTTCTTTGACGACAAAGACAGACATGTAAAGCACTACCAGCACGATGATGATAATCGCGATAACTGACTTACGCATCGTTATTCCCCCTGACGCTGGTAGTCGTTACGCTGCGCGTTGGCGCGGCGTTGGTCCATAATATCGCCCTGACTGGTGGACGACGTGTTGCTTGCTCCACTGGTTGTGGAGGAAGAGGCTGGCGGCAGACGCAGCAGATTGCTGGCACCGTTATCGCTCTTCGCCGCAGGGGCGTTACCACCTTTCAGCATCTGGTCTAACGGCAGAACCATCAGGTTGCCACCTTTATCGTTAACCAGCACTTTGCGGGTGTTACCCAACACTTTTTCCATCGTCTCGATATACAGACGCTCGCGAGTAATTTCCGGCGCGGCTTTATATTCCGGCAGAAGTTTAGCAAAGCGCGCCACTTCACCCTGAGCTTCCAGGATGGTCTGGGCCTTGTACGCACGCGCCTCTTCGAGGATACGTTGCGCCTGACCGTTCGCACGCGGCTGAACTTCGTTGGAATACGCTTCTGCTTCACGAATGTATTGCTGTTCGTTTTCACGCGCGGCAATCGCATCGTCAAACGCCGCTTTTACTTCTTCCGGCGGACGAGCAGCCTGGAAGTTGACGTCCAGCAGCGTGATACCCATGTCATACGGACGAATCGTCTCTTCCAGTTCGCGCTGAGTATCGCTACGAATCACGGTACGACCTTCCGTCAGAATGCGGTCCATGGTGTATTTACCGATAACTCCACGCAGGGCGCTGTCGGTAGCCTGACGCAGGCTGTCATCCGGGCTGGTCACGCTATACAGATATTTTTCCGGATTGGTGACGCGGTACTGCACGTTCATCTCAACGCGCACTACGTTCTCGTCCGACGTCAGCATCACACCAGAAGCGGCCAGTTCACGCACGGCTTCCACGTTCACCGGTTTGACTTCGTCGATAAACGTCGGTTTCCAGTTCAGACCCGGCTCAACCAGATGGCTGAATTTACCAAAGCGTGTTACCACGCCGCGTTCGGCTTCTTTAATGGTATAGAAACCACTGGCCGCCCAGATAATGACAATCGCTGCCGCTGCGATGGTAACGACACGACCGCCAAGCTGCGGGCGCGGGCCTTGCGATGAACTGCCACCGCCAGATCCGGTGCCTTTACCGCCGCCCAGACCACCGAGCTTTTTGCTCAGTTTGCGGAAGATATCATCTAAATCAGGTGGCCCTTGATCGCGACCGCCTTTGTTTCCATTTCCCTCAGAGTTGCCGCCAGGTTTGCTGCTTCCCCACGGGTCGCGGTCTTGTCCGTTATTACCGGGCTGATTCCACGCCATGTTTGTGCTCCATATTTGTTATGCGGTGATCCCTGTTGTCTTTCGACGCCAGAGGATATGACTCCACGCTTCAGACGCTACGCCGTTAGATCAGGTAATCGATCAACGCCGGTTCTTGTTTACAGAGGCGACGCCAGTCAACGATCGGCATACGAACTTGCAGACTTACGCTGCCGTCCTCCTCCATCCACTCTTTTTCTATTGCCTGAAGCTGATAAAAACGACTCCTCAGACGCCCTTCCTGCGGTGGCAGACGCAATGTATGCTGCGCCACCTCGCCGGAAAGCCGCTCCGTCAAAGCCTGAAAAAGCTGTGGTATCCCCGCTCCGGTCTGTGCGGAAAGCCAGACACGGATCGGTTTGTTCTCTTCGTCCCGATCAATACGCGGTTCGAAATCTTCCAGCATATCGATCTTGTTCATCACCAGCAGGGTTGGGATCTCGTGAGCGTCGATCTCTTCAAGAACCGTATTCACCGCTTCGATGTTTTCTTGTACACGCACATCCGCCGCATCAATGACGTGCAGCAGTAATGTGGCTTGCCGCGTCTCTTGTAACGTGGCTTTAAATGCCGCCACCAGATCGTGCGGCAGGTGGCGAATAAACCCTACGGTATCTGCAAGTACGGTTTCACCGACATCTGCAACGTCAATACGCCGCAACGTCGGGTCGAGGGTGGCAAACAACTGGTCTGCCGCGTAGACCCGCGCTTCGGTGATGCGATTGAAAAGGGTAGATTTACCGGCGTTGGTATATCCCACCAGCGAAACAGTAGGAACGTCGGCTTTGATACGCGATTGCCGCCCCTGCTCACGCTGCTTTTCAACTCTTTCCAGGCGCGACTGTATCTGCACGATGCGATTACGCAACAAACGACGGTCGGTTTCGAGCTGGGTTTCACCCGGACCACGCAAACCTATCCCGCCTTTCTGTCTTTCAAGGTGGGTCCAGCCACGCACCAGGCGCGTAGCCAGATGGCGCAGCTGCGCCAGCTCAACCTGCAACTTACCCTCATGGGTACGCGCACGTTGGGCGAAAATATCTAAAATAAGGCCGGTGCGGTCGATAACACGACACTCGCACAAACGCTCCAGGTTACGCTCTTGCGCCGGGCTCAGGGCATGGTCAAAAAGAACGACCGAAGCACCCATCGCTTTGACAGCTTCCGCAATTTCAACTGCTTTACCTTCACCTACAAAATACTTTGGGTGCGGCGCTTTACGGCTACCGGTAATCACCTGCAATGCTTCGACACCGGCGGAAGAGACCAGAGATTCAAACTCCTGGAGGTCTTCCATATCTTTGTCTTGCGTAAAATAGATGTGTACCAGTACCGCCTGCTCACCAGCATCATAACGGTCAAACAAGCGTATAACCCTCTAAATAGATCAGCGGGGAACGCAGGATCGCTGGCTCCCCGTGTAAAAAAACAGCCCGAAACCTTATTCGGTTTCTTCGCTGTCCTGTTGCGCGGAAGTATTCTGCGCGCTGCTACCATGATGGTAGTTACTGCTGGTACCGCCACCGGCGTTGTTACTGTGATGAGAAACCGGGCGAGATGGGACAACAGTAGAAATCGCGTGCTTGTAAACCATCTGGCTGACCGTGTTTTTCAACAGGATCACGAACTGATCAAAAGACTCGATTTGCCCTTGCAGCTTAATACCATTCACCAAATAAATAGAAACTGGAACACGTTCCCGACGCAGTGCGTTCAGGAACGGATCTTGTAAAGATTGCCCCTTAGCCATTCTCTCTTTTCCTTATATGCTTATTTGTACTTTGAACCTTTCGATTCTGAAAAAATTGCGCACGATACGTCTCAATTGTACACATTCAGCCTGCGATAGCACCAACAACCTGTAATACTTCGTCACGCGCCTGTTCTGGTTTTTCACTGTCAAGCCAGTGAACCCCTTCCCAACCACGCAGCCAGGTTATCTGCCGCTTCGCCAACTGTCTCGTGGCGCAAACACCTCGATAAACCATTTCATCGTATGAGATTTCGCCTTCAAGGTAAGACCACATCTGGCGATAACCCACGCAACGAATGGAAGGCAAGTCCGTATGCAAATCTCCTCGGGCAAAAAGCGCCCGGACTTCTGCTTCAAAACCTGAAGCCAACATCTGATGAAAACGCTGCTCAATGCGTTGATGGAGCAGTTCACGGCTCGCCGGGGCGATGGCGAACTGATGCACCTGATACGGTAGAGCGTCTCCTGACGTTTGCGTCAGTTCCGTTAAAGTTTTACCCGAAATGAAAAAAACTTCCAGTGCCCGGGAAAGCCTTTGTGGATCATTTGGATGAATCCTTGCTGCCGCAACCGGATCTACCTCCTGAAGTTGACGATGCAATGACTCCCAACCTTGCTCTGCCGCCTGTTGCTCAATTCTGGCCCGCACTTCCGGGTCTGCCGACGGTAGCGGCGACAACCCTTCCAGCAATGCCTTGAAATACAACATCGTACCGCCCACTAACAGTGGGATCCGCCCCGCCGCGGTGATATCGGCCATTTCCGCCAGCGCATCGCGGCGAAAATCAGCAGCCGAGTAAGCCTGCGACGGATCGCGAATATCCAGCAATCGGTGCGGCGCGGCGAGTAACTCTTCAGCGTTCGGCTTCGCCGTCCCGATATCCATCCCTTTGTAAATAAGGACAGAATCAACGCTTATCAACTCTACTGGTAAAATTTTACGCAGCTCAATGGCTAACGCCGTTTTACCGGAGGCCGTCGGCCCCATCAAAAAAATCGCCTTAGGCAGGCTCGCCTTACTGATATCACTCATCTTTCAGGGCTTTTATCGCCGGATGTAAATCAACAGATTGTAACAGACCACCCGGCGGCGTTTTCACAAGTTGCGGACATAACCGTTCCACGTCCGCCAGCAGGGTTATGGCCTGTGCCATTGACCACTGCGCATGTTCGCTCATCAGATTTCGTGCAATCCACTGCGCAATATTGCCAGGTTCGAATACGGACTGCTTCGCCAGGTAGCCTATCAGTTCAGGAATCAAGATTTGTAAATTTTGTTGGCGTAAGGGTAAAGGCACGGCCCTGATGGTCACATGCTGTGCATCTGACTGGAAATCAATACCCAATTCCGCTAGGGCAGACTGCGCTTTTTCTAATGCCGATTTTTCTTCGCCAGAAACTTTTAGCCGCAACGGAATCAGCAGCGGCTGGGCGCAAACGGGCGCTTCACCCGGCGTCAATTGTGCCTGACGCAGCCAACGTTCTGCCACTGGCAAGGATAAAAGTGAAATGTTGCCATCGCGCTCCAGCAACGCACAGTCGGAATGGACGATAGTCAGTACCCGACCAAAACTCTGACTGTTCGCCGCAAGTGCAGGTTCCTGCGGTTCCGGCGCTTTTGGTTTTTGCATCGGCGCGGGCGTTTGCAAAAGCTGGCGATACACTTCACCTTGCTGTTTCTGGTAGCCTGGCTGCGCATTCGGCCAGGGGGCAGCCGGACGACTGCCTGAGGCGGGCGCAGGAGAGTAGCGCGGAGCTACCGGCTCACGAGCTGCCGGTTCTGCAAAGTGATTGCGCCCCGCCGCCACGCGGTTTTCCGGGATGGCACGCGGTGCGGGTTGTGGTTCATCGTCCAGCGGTAGCGGCGTTTCCAGTTGCTGTTGTAGCACGCTCAGCACGCCCTGATAGATAAAATCATGCACCAGACGCGACTGATGGAAACGCACTTCGTGTTTGGCGGGGTGTACGTTGACGTCCACCTGATGCGGGTCGATCTCCAGATACAACACAAATGCCGGTTGCTGATCGGCCCCCAGTTTGTCTTCGCAGGCCTGGCGGATCGCATGATTGATCAGGCGATCGCGCATCATGCGACCATTCACGTAGCAATACTGAATTTCCGCCAGTGCGGGCGTAGTGTGATTTGGATCGGCCACCCAGCCGCGCAGGGTGAGATCGCCGTGTTGCCATTCAATCGCCAGCGCTTGTTCGAGAAAAGCGGTGCCGCAAATCGCGCCTAAGCGCCGTTCTTTTTGCCCGCCTTCCGGCACTGCGCGGTACTGACGCACAATTTTACCGTTATGCGACAGGTTGATCGTGACGTCGAAACGCGCCAGCGCAATGCGGCGGATGATTTCATCAATATGGCTAAATTCGGTTTTCTCGGTGCGCAGGAATTTGCGCCGCGCCGGGGTGTTGTAGAACAGATCCAGCACCTCCAGCGTCGTTCCCACCGGATGCGCTGCCGGTTTAACCGTCACGTCCATGTCGCGTCCTTCGGCATAGGCCTGCCAGGCTTCCTGCTGTTCTGCGGTGCGTGAAGTGAGCGTCAGGCGGGAAACCGAACTGATACTCGCCAGCGCCTCACCGCGAAAGCCCAGGCTGATAATGGCTTCGAGATCGTCCAGAGAGGCGATTTTACTGGTGGCATGACGAGCCAGCGCCAGCGCCAGCTCATCTTTTTTGATACCGCAGCCGTTATCACGAATGCGGATAAGTTTCGCCCCACCGCGTTCGATATCAATATCGATACGCGTCGCACCTGCATCGAGGCTGTTTTCCACTAGTTCTTTGACTACCGACGCAGGTCGCTCGACCACCTCACCTGCGGCAATCTGGTTCGCCAGTTGTGGCGGTAAGACCTGAATTGGCATCAATCGTCCTTAGTTTGGCAGCGTGCGATCTGGCGTCGTCACCGTACTGGCAGTTTGTGCCGTTGCACCCTGCGGCGCAGATTGCATCGGATGCGCAAGGAAGTAATTGCGCAGGCCTTTGTAAATGGCTTCTGCCAGCTGTTGTTGGTAATCGTCGCTCGCCAGCAAACGTTCTTCGCTGTTGTTGCTGATAAAACCGGTTTCGACCAGTACTGATGGGATATCCGGCGAGCGCAGAACGCCAAGGCTGGCGTGTTCTGGTCGACGTTTATGTATTTCGCCAATGCGTTGCAACTGACTGATCATACTGGTCGCTACATCATACCCTACCCGCTGGGAATGACCGAACTGTAAATCCAGCACCGCCTGGCTTAAATAGGGGTCAGACTGACTGTTCGCCAGCACATCACCCGCCCCACCCAGCAGCTCCGACAGTTTCTCGTGCTGCTCCAGCCAGCTGGCCATTTCACTGTTGGCGCGACGGTTAGAGAGCACCCATACGGAAGCGCCAGTCGCACTACGGTTCGGTGCGGCATCAGCGTGAATCGACACGAGGAAATTGGCGTTTTGCTTATGTGCCACATCACTGCGCCCCATCACCGAGATAAAGTAATCCCCGTCACGGGTTAAAACGCCTTTAAACATCGGATCGTCATTGAGCAAAGTACGCAATTTACGCGCGATGGCGATGGTGACATTTTTCTCCCGCGTACCACCGGGGCCGATAGCGCCAGGGTCCTGACCGCCGTGTCCGGCATCAATAGCGATGATAATTTTATCGCCAGTGTTAGCCGTCGCGCGCGCTGCCGGACGCGTTACCGTATTACTGCTGATAACACCCGTAGTGCGGTTACTTTCCGTTTTAAACGGATTGCGCGCCGGTTCGCTGACGCGCGGTGCGACAACCGCAGGCGTTTCAACGCGTTTCGCAACCACGGGCGGCGGAGGAGGCGGTGGCGGCACATCGGCGTTAATCGTAAAGACGACAGTGTAATTGCTGCCATTCTGCCGCTTCACCGCTTCGGTTTTACCGTTTTCGGTAAGATCGACCACCAGCCGTAGCGTTTGTGCATCTTTAGGCGTTCCAGAGCGAATCGCCTTCACCAGATTATTGCCGCTGAACAACAACGGCAGTCCCTGAATCATGCCCGTTTGTTTGATATCGAGCGCCACGGTGCGTTTGCTTTGATGGCTAAACGCATAATCAGGATCGCCAATAAAACTCAACGTTATCCGCGCCTGTTGATTACCGTTAGAAACCTGAATATCAGAGAGCGTCGCGGCACCCACCGGCGTGCACAGCAGCAGCAGCGTCGCTACCAACCAATTTCTGATGCGATACATCATCCCGCCACCTTTCAAAGGTTAACCGGCTAAACGCGCCAGCAACAATTCACCCGCAGAGGAAACCGCACTCACGCGCGCCTCACGGCCTTGTGCCTGATAATCAATGTGTATTTCGACATCCGGGTCAGGAAGAACACCTGTACCTTGTTGTGGCCACTCCACCAGGCAGATGGCATCGTTGGCAAAATAATCGCGGATCCCCATAAACTCCAGCTCCTCGGGATCGGCAAGGCGGTACAAATCAAAGTGATAGACCATTAAGTTGTCGAGCGTATAGGGTTCGACCAGCGTATAAGTGGGGCTTTTGACATTACCCTGATGACCCAGAGCCTGTAAAAAGCCCCGGCTAAAGGTGGTTTTACCTGCGCCTAAATCGCCATACAGATAGATTACGGTTGCGCCATCGCAGGCTTTCGCTACCCGCTCGCCCAGGTCTAATGTTGCCTGCTCATCAGGGAGCGGAATTACTCGATTCATCATGGTTTTTATCAGTCACTTCCGGGTTAACAATACGCTGTAGCGTGGAAAAGAGATCGGTTGCCAGCATCCCGCGCGTTCCAAAACGCGCCGCCAGTACGTCAGCTGCCGCACCGTGCGCGACACAGCCTGCACAGGCTGCATCATACGGCGACAGTTTTTGCCCAAGCAATGCGCCAATAATACCAGAGAGCACATCGCCCATGCCGCCGCTCGCCATGCCTGCATTTCCGGCATCAATAATGCCTAAAGCGTCAGGATGGGCGGCGACCACGGTTCCGGCACCTTTCAGCACCGCTACGCCGCCATAACGTTGTACCAGACGTTTGGCGCAATGTAAGCGGTCACTTTCAATTTCAGCGACGGAACAGCCTAACAACCGTGCGGCCTCGCTAGGATGCGGCGTGATCACGCGATTGTGACGCTTATCGGGATTGATTGCCAGCAGGTTCAATGCATCGGCATCCCACAACATCGGTTTGCGAAAATTCTCAACTTTTTGCAGGGCTTTTTTCCCCCACTCTTGCTGGCCCAGACCGGGACCAATCACCACCACATCGGCCCATTCCAGGCTTTCGGTAAGAGAGTCCATAGTCAGTTCATGCACCATCAATTCTGGTCGTGCAGTCAGCAGCGGCGCAATGTTCTCACTGCGGGTCAGTACTCGGACTAAACCAGCACCAGCACGTAGCGCCGCTTCCCCCGTCATACGAATAGCCCCCGCCGTGCCGTGATCGCCACCGATAATCACCAGCCGCCCGTGATCGCCTTTATGCGAAGTCGGGCGACGCGGTTTCAGCCAGTGAGAAAGTTGTTCTGCCGAAAACCGCTGAATTTTCGTCTCCTGACCTGCCAGCCAGCTATCCAGCCCCAGTGAGTCAAAATGCAGTTGTCCTGTAACATCCCGCGCTTTTCCAGTGAGCAAGCCTAGTTTCAGCGCAATAAAAGTGATGGTGTGATCGGCGTTGATCACTGCGCCTGGCGTAGCGCCGGTTTCAGCCAGCAGGCCGGAAGGGATATCAACCGCCACAATCGGCGCAGGATGGGAATTAGCGTGGTCGATTAACTGGCTAATGGATTCGCGGGGCGCTTGCTGCAAGCCGGTACCGAGCAGCGCATCAACAATCAGATCTACCGATTCGGGCCAGACAATATTCGAAGCATGGATCTCGCCACCCGCGTTTAACCATGCTTCGCGTGCCAGCGCGGCCTCTTCCGGCAACGGTTTGTCGCTCTCCTGGGCCAACAACGTGACCTCAATGCCGACCGCTTTGGCCAGTCGCGCGACCACGTAGCCATCGCCGCCGTTATTACCATGACCGCACAGCACCAGCCAGTGGCGGGCGTCAGGATACGCCGAACGACACACCTGGAATGCGGCCTCGCCAGCGCGAAGCATCAGCTCATAGAGTGTGAGCCCCAGCACATCTGCCGCCTCGCGTTCTCCGCGGCGGATATCGTCGGCGTACCAGACGGTGTGTGGTATACTTACGGGGTTTTTCTTCATTGTATGGTCCGTCATGTCAGAGCCCCTCGATCTCAATCAGTTAGCGCAAAAAATTAAACAGTGGGGGCTGGAACTGGGCTTTCAGCAGGTAGGTATTACCGATACCGATCTCAGCGAGTCCGAGCCCAAACTGCAAGCATGGCTGGACAAACAATACCACGGCGAAATGGACTGGATGGCACGTCACGGTATGCTGCGCGCTCGCCCCCATGAGTTATTACCCGGTACGCTGCGTGTAATCAGCGTGCGGATGAATTACCTTCCTGCTAACGCCGCATTTGCCAGCACGCTGAAAAACCCCAAACTCGGCTATGTTAGCCGTTATGCGCTGGGCCGTGACTATCACAAACTTCTGCGCAACCGACTCAAAAAGCTGGGCGAGATGATTCAGCAACATTGTGTTTCGCTGAATTTTAGACCGTTTGTCGATTCTGCGCCTATTCTCGAGCGCCCGTTAGCTGAAAAAGCTGGGCTCGGCTGGACAGGTAAGCACTCACTTATCCTCAATCGCGAGGCCGGTTCGTTCTTCTTTTTAGGCGAATTGCTGGTCGATATTCCGCTGCCCGTGGATCAACCAGTCGAGGAAGGATGCGGCAAATGCGTGGCCTGTATGACGATTTGCCCGACCGGTGCCATCGTCGAGCCATATACCGTCGATGCTCGCCGCTGTATCTCTTATCTCACCATCGAACTTGAAGGGGCGCTCCCGGAAGAGTTGCGACCGTTAATGGGAAACCGTATTTACGGTTGCGATGACTGCCAGCTTATCTGCCCGTGGAATCGCTATTCGCAACTCACTACAGAAGACGATTTCAGCCCGCGTAAGCCGCTACACGCACCGGAACTCATTGAGTTATTTGCCTGGAGCGAAGAGAAGTTTTTAAAAGTCACGGAAGGATCGGCGATTCGCCGTATAGGTCACCTGCGCTGGCTGCGTAATATCGCCGTGGCATTAGGCAATGCCCCTTGGGATGAAACGATTTTGACAGCGCTGGAAAGTCGTAAAGGTGAGCACCCACTTCTCGATGAGCACATAGCGTGGGCGATTGCGCAGCAAATAGAGAGACGAAATGCGTGCATAGTCGAAGTGCAATTGCCGAAAAAACAGCGTCTGGTTCGGGTGATTGAAAAAGGGTTACCGCGTGACGCCTGATTCATCCACAGCTTGTGAATAAAAATAAAAACGCATTGCAATTCAAGACGAATAAAATCGTCAAGTGATCGACTCGACAAAACGGAATCTTGATTTTTAACTTATTTATCAATAGGTTAAAAAAATACCATTCACCGTGCGAAGTTTCTTTGAAATTAAGATTACAGCCTGAGGCTGTGGATAACTCTGTTTACAAGAGTTTGTCAGAGACAACAAAAACCAGCAATAACGCATCGCGTCGCTGTAGATATTTTATTGAGAGAAGAATTTGGAGCGGGAAACGAGACTCGAACTCGCGACCCCGACCTTGGCAAGGTCGTGCTCTACCAACTGAGCTATTCCCGCTTGGGTGGTCTGTGCCTTACAGCACTTTCAAATTTTGGAGCGGGAAACGAGACTCGAACTCGCGACCCCGACCTTGGCAAGGTCGTGCTCTACCAACTGAGCTATTCCCGCTTGGGTGGTCTATGCCTTACAGCACTTTTAAATTTTGGAGCGGGAAACGAGACTCGAACTCGCGACCCCGACCTTGGCAAGGTCGTGCTCTACCAACTGAGCTATTCCCGCTTAATCTTCGTCTTTCGAACCGCTACTGCCTTGGCTGCCTTCACTCACCTTAGTCACATACTTTTGTAAGTTCCCAAGGATTCGTTCAGTTGCCGCCTTGTCGCAATTCGAAATACTGCGATTGGGTGGTCTGTGCTTTGCAGCACTTTTCAAATTTTGGAGCGGGAAACGAGACTCGAACTCGCGACCCCGACCTTGGCAAGGTCGTGCTCTACCAACTGAGCTATTCCCGCGTACTACTTAATTTTGCTTTCGTAATTTTCGCATTTCTGCGTCGTTACGGGAGGCGCATTATACGAGAAATCTTTCCCTCTGCAACCCCCCAAAAAAGTTTTTTTTGCGTTTTTATCTCAAGTGCTGAAATTATCAGCAAGACGTTCGATTTAGCGTCAAAATCACGCCGTCGCAAGTGGATTCCGGCGCTTACGTGACCAGGAAAAATTTTACAGCTTGATAAAATGCTCGCGGTAGTAAGCCAGCTCCGCCACCGATTCACGGATATCATCCATCGCCTGATGCGTCCCCTGCTTGGTAAAACCATCCAGAATTTCCGGCTTCCAGCGGCGCGCCAGCTCTTTCAGGGTGCTGACATCGAGATAACGGTAGTGGAAGTAGACTTCCAGCTCCGGCATGTATTTAAACAGGAAACGACGGTCCTGTCCGATGCTGTTACCGCAAATCGGCGATTTTCCCGCAGGCACCCACTGTTTTAAGAATTCGAGCGTTGCCAGTTCAGCTTCCCGATCGCCCATCGTGCTCGCTTTCACGCGCTCTACCAGCCCGCTGGCGGTATGGGTGCGCACGTTCCAGTCATCCATCAGCGCCAGCTGTTCATCGGACTGATGTACTGCAATGGTCGGCCCTTCTGCCAGAATATTCAGATTGGCATCGGTCACCAGCGTGGCAATCTCAATAATGCGATCGCGCTCGGGATCCAGACCGGTCATCTCAAGATCGATCCAAATCAGGTTGTTTTCATTGGCACTCATGCTATTTTCCACCCATTCACAGTGACTATATTGATCCACAATTGCGTGTATCATAGATGTTTTGCCCATCAGGGGCGACCAGGAGTCAGTACGATTGAGTAAAAATAAACTCTCCAAAGGCCAGCAGCGCCGCGTGAACGCCAATCACCAGCGTCGTCTTAAAACGTCTAAGGAGAAGCCCGACTACGACGACAATCTGTTTGGCGAGCCTGATGAAGGTATCGTCATCAGCCGCTTTGGTATGCACGCTGATGTGGAATCCGCCGATGGCGACGTTCACCGCTGCAATATTCGCCGTACCATCCGTTCGCTGGTAACCGGCGACCGCGTAGTCTGGCGTCCGGGTAAACCGGCGGCGGAAGGCGTAAATGTCAAAGGGATCGTGGAAGCGGTGCATGAGCGCACCTCGGTGTTAACGCGTCCGGATTTCTACGACGGCGTGAAACCCATAGCCGCCAACATCGACCAGATTGTCATTGTCTCCGCCATTTTGCCGGAGCTGTCGCTCAATATTATCGACCGTTACCTGGTGGCCTGCGAAACCTTGCAGATTGAGCCGATTATCGTGCTCAACAAGATAGACCTGCTGGACGACGAAGGCATGGCGTTCGTCAACGAGCAGATGGATATCTACCGCAACATCGGTTATCGCGTATTGATGGTTTCCAGCCATACTCAGGATGGGCTGAAACCGCTGGCAGAGGCGTTGACCGGGCGCATCAGCATTTTTGCCGGGCAGTCTGGCGTCGGTAAATCCAGCCTGCTGAACGCGTTGCTGGGGCTGCAAAAAGAGATCCTGACCAACGATGTCTCTGACAACTCGGGGCTCGGTCAGCACACCACGACCGCCGCTCGGCTGTATCACTTCCCGCACGGCGGTGATGTGATTGATTCCCCTGGTGTGCGTGAGTTCGGCCTCTGGCACCTGGAGCCGGAACAAATCACTCAGGGCTTTGTCGAATTCCATGACTATTTAGGTCTGTGTAAATATCGCGATTGCAAACACGATACCGATCCGGGCTGCGCTATCCGGGAAGCGGTTGAGGAAGGGAAAATCGCGGAAACCCGTTTCGAAAACTATCACCGTATTCTGGAAAGCATGGCGCAGGTAAAAACGCGTAAAAACTTTTCTGATACGGATGACTGACAATTAAGCTAACCGTCGTTAGAATCGTCCCCTTTTTTTCAGGATCCGGCATGTTGGCCGGATCAGGAACGACAAAACAATGGCCTGGAGGCTACCTTGTTAAATTCATTTAAACTTTCGCTACAGTACATTCTGCCGAAACTATGGCTTACTCGCCTGGCGGGTTGGGGCGCAAGCAAGCGGGCAGGATGGCTGACAAAACTGGTTATCGATCTGTTCGTTAAATACTACAAGGTCGACATGAAAGAGGCGCAAAAGCCGGACACCGCCAGCTACCGCACCTTTAACGAATTCTTTGTCCGTCCGCTGCGTGACGAAGTACGCCCAATCGATACCGATCCGAATGTACTGGTCATGCCTGCCGATGGCGTTATCAGCCAGTTGGGTAAAATCGAAGAAGATAAAATCCTGCAAGCCAAAGGCCACAACTACAGCCTCGAAGCCCTGCTGGCAGGCAACTATCTGATGGCGGACCTGTTCCGCAACGGTACGTTTGTGACCACTTACCTCTCCCCGCGTGACTACCATCGCGTACACATGCCGTGCAACGGTATTCTGCGTGAGATGATCTACGTGCCGGGCGATCTCTTTTCCGTTAACCATCTCACCGCTCAGAACGTGCCAAATCTGTTTGCCCGTAACGAACGCGTGATTTGCCTTTTCGATACCGAATTTGGCCCAATGGCGCAGATTCTGGTCGGAGCGACGATTGTTGGCAGCATTGAGACGGTCTGGGCGGGCACCATTACGCCGCCGCGCGAAGGTATCATCAAGCGCTGGACCTGGCCTGCCGGGGAAAACGACGGTTCTGTGGCACTGCTGAAAGGCCAGGAAATGGGTCGCTTTAAACTCGGTTCCACCGTTATCAACCTGTTTGCACCGGGTAAAGTGAATCTGGTTGAGCAACTGGAAAGCCTGTCTGTCACGAAAATTGGCCAGCCGCTGGCAGTATCTACCGAAACCTTTGTTACGCCAGACGCTGAACCCGCCCCACTTCCTGCTGAAGAGATCGAAGCAGAACACGACGCCAGCCCATTGGTTGACGATAAAAAAGACCAGGTCTAATCCATCAAAGGAAACGCTGACGTGCGCCTGATTATCACTTTTCTGATGGCCTGGTGCCTCAGTTGGGGGGCGTACGCCGCGACGGCCCCCGATAGCAAACAAATCACTCAGGAACTGGAGCAGGCAAAAGCGGCGAAACCCGCACAGCCGGAAGTCGTAGAGGCGCTCCAGTCTGCCTTAAATGCGCTTGAGGAACGAAAAGGTTCCCTTGAGCGCATCAAACAATATCAGCAAGTTATCGATAATTATCCGAAACTCTCCGCTACTCTGCGCGCACAATTAAACAACATTCGTGACGAGCCGCGCAGCGTGTCGCCGGGAATGTCTACCGACGCGCTGAATCAGGAAATTCTCCAGGTCAGCAGCCAGTTGCTGGATAAAAGCCGTCAGGCCCAGCAAGAGCAGGAGCGCGCCCGCGAGATTGCCGATTCGCTGAATCAACTGCCGCAACAGCAAACCGACTCCCGCCGTCAGTTAAATGAGATCGAGCGCCGCCTGGGAACGCTTACCGGCAATACTCCGCTCAATCAGGCACAAAATTTCGCGTTGCAGTCTGACTCTGCACGTCTTAAGGCGCTCGTTGATGAACTGGAGCTGGCGCAGCTGTCTGCCAATAACCGCCAGGAATTAGCGCGCTTACGCTCAGAGCTGGCGGAAAAAGAGAGCCAGCAACTGGATGCGTATTTGCAGGCCTTACGTAATCAGTTGAATAGCCAACGTCAGCTTGAGGCGGAGCGGGCGCTGGAAAGTACCGAATTACTGGCAGAAAACAGTGCCGATTTGCCGAAAGATATCGTCGCGCAATTCAAAATTAACCGCGAACTATCGGCAGCGCTGAATCAACAGGCGCAGCGGATGGAGCTCGTTGCCTCGCAACAGCGTCAGGCTGCCAGCCAGACGTTACAGGTCCGGCAGGCGTTGAATACGCTGCGTGAACAGTCGCAATGGCTGGGATCGTCCAACCTGCTCGGCGAAGCGCTGCGGGCGCAGGTGGCACGGCTACCAGAAATGCCAAAACCACAACAGCTTGATACCGAAATGGCGCAGTTGCGTGTGCAACGGTTACGTTATGAGGATTTACTTAATAAACAGCCGCTGCTACGGCAAATCCATCAGGCCGACGGTCAGCCGCTGACCGCCGAGCAAAACCGTATTCTGGAAGCACAACTGCGCACTCAGCGTGAGTTGCTGAACTCATTGTTGCAGGGTGGCGACACGCTACTATTGGAACTGACCAAGCTGAAAGTCTCCAACAGGCAACTGGAGGATGCGCTGAAAGAGGTGAACGAAGCAACGCACCGCTATCTGTTCTGGGCCTCTGACGTGCGCCCGATGACCATCGCCTGGCCGCTGGAAATCGCCCAGGATCTGCGTCGTCTCATTTCGCTGGACACCTTCAGTCAGTTGGGCAAAGCCAGTGTGATGATGCTGACCAGCAAAGAGACAATTTTGCCGCTGTTTGGCGCGTTGATTCTGGTCGGTTGCAGTATTTACTCGCGCCGCTATTTCACCCGTTTTCTTGAACGTTCGGCGGCGAAAGTCGGCAAAGTGACTCAGGATCACTTCTGGCTGACGTTGCGCACTCTTTTCTGGTCGATTCTCGTCGCGTCACCGTTACCGGTGCTGTGGATGACGCTGGGTTACGGCTTGCGCGAGGCGTGGCCTTATCCGCTGGCGGTCGCGATTGGCGATGGTGTAACGGCCACCGTGCCGCTGCTGTGGGTAGTGATGATTTGCGCCACCTTTGCCCGCCCGAACGGCTTGTTTATCGCTCATTTTGGCTGGCCGCGCGAACGTGTTTCCCGTGGGATGCGCTACTACCTGATGAGCATCGGGCTGATTATGGCGCTGATGATGTTCGATAACCTCGACGACCGCGAATTTTCCGGTTCGCTGGGACGGCTTTGCTTTATCCTCATTTGCGGTGCGCTGGCGGTGGTCACCCTAAGCCTGAAAAAAGCCGGTATTCCGTTGTATCTCAACAAAGAAGGCAGCGGCGACAACATTACCAACCATATGCTGTGGAACATGATGATTGGCGCACCACTGGTTGCCATTCTGGCGTCGGCGGTGGGTTATCTGGCAACGGCGCAGGCACTGTTAGCGAGGCTTGAAACCTCGGTTGCCATCTGGTTCCTGCTACTGGTGGTTTATCACGTTATCCGCCGCTGGATGCTGATCCAGCGTCGCAGGCTGGCGTTTGACCGGGCGAAGCATCGCCGGGCAGAGATGTTAGCGCAACGTGCGCGTGGCGAAGAGGAAGCGCATCATCACAGTAGCCCGGAAGGAGCAATTGAAGTCGATGAAAGCGAAGTCGATCTCGATGCCATCAGTGCGCAATCCTTGCGGCTGGTGCGCTCAATTTTGATGTTGATCGCCCTGCTTTCGGTCATTGTGCTGTGGTCAGAAATCCATTCCGCTTTCGGCTTCCTCGAAAATATTTCGCTGTGGGATGTCACCTCCACGGTACAGGGCGTAGAAAGTCTGGAGCCAATTACCCTCGGTGCGGTGCTGATTGCCATTCTGGTATTTATCATCACCACGCAGCTGGTGCGCAACCTGCCCGCGCTGCTGGAACTGGCGATTTTGCAGCACCTGGATTTAACGCCGGGTACGGGTTACGCCATCACCACCATCACAAAATATCTGCTGATGCTGATTGGCGGGCTGGTCGGCTTCTCAATGATTGGTATTGAGTGGTCGAAATTGCAGTGGCTGGTTGCCGCGCTCGGTGTTGGTCTCGGTTTTGGTTTGCAGGAAATTTTCGCCAACTTTATCTCTGGCCTGATCATCCTGTTCGAAAAACCGATTCGCATTGGCGATACGGTAACGATCCGCGATCTTACTGGTAGCGTGACAAAAATTAACACCCGCGCCACCACCATCAGCGACTGGGACCGTAAAGAGATAATCGTGCCGAACAAGGCGTTTATTACCGAGCAGTTTATCAACTGGTCGCTCTCTGACTCGGTCACGCGCGTAGTGTTGACGATTCCGGCCCCTGCCGATGCCAACAGTGAAGAAGTGACGGAAATCCTGCTCACCGCAGCGCGTCGCTGCTCGCTGGTGATCGACAACCCGGCACCGGAAGTCTTCCTGGTGGATCTGCAACAGGGGATTCAGATTTTCGAGCTGCGTATTTACGCCGCTGAGATGGGTCACCGTATGCCGCTACGCCATGAGATCCACCAGCTGATTCTGGCAGGCTTCCACGCCCACGGTATCGATATGCCATTCCCGCCCTTCCAGATGCGTCTGGAAAGCCTCAACGGTAAACAAACGGGGAGAACGCTGACGTCTGCGGGCAAAGGTCGTCAGGCGGGAAGTTTGTAATGCATGAAGCTGCCAAATGATGTCAACGTGGCTCATTTAGCAGCTTAACATCATCTTCAGTTATCACCGGCCCTGGAGAGTATCATCCATACGCATTACTTCCTGACAACTCATCGCCGGAGAGACGATGAGTTGCAGGATTTCATATGATCAGTCGAGAGCTAACTCAGGTTTATTCGCCATGCGACTGCAATAGTTCTGGTAAATCGCCATCGCTAACAGCGAGAAGAAGACAGGGCCGCCAATCATCCACAATGTGCTGTCCCAGTCTCCGGCTTCAACCACAGGCTGAATAATGGTGAAGACGTTCGCAAATGTCACCACCAGAACGACAACCACCGTCGCAATCATTGCCGACATACGCGTTTTGAAAATCACAAATGGTCTGTCGAGATCCTGACGTGCTTTAAAAAACGGGAAAGCCAGCGCGAGGAACAGGTAAGGAAGCGTCATAGACACGTTCGCCATCAGCGTCAGCTTGTTAAAGAACGCCGATGCGGTACCGCCACCAAACGAAACCAGCAGAATGAAGACAGTAACCAACCCGCACTGCATCCACATGGCGATAGACGGCATCCCCATCGCATTCAGGCGCGTCATCGGTTCCGGCCACAACGCTTTCGGCGTCCCCTGGATGATGGCTTTCAGCGGTGAATAGCAAACGCACCGGTATAAGCGAGGAACATCGAAAGTCCGGTAATACGCGCAAACCATACGCCCAGCGACAATGACGCTTCAGGTGACAAATGCAGTGCGTTACCCAGCATCACCCCGAGGCTCTTCATCAGCACATAGGTAATATTGCCAAGGTTAACGGAACCATTACTTAATACCTGCTGCCAGTTTGTGCTGACGCCCCATAAAAATATTGCCAGCGAATAACCGATTGAAATAACAATAGCGGCAAAAACAATACCTTTGGCAAAGTTCTTTTCTGGATTTTCCGTTTTATCGACCAGACCACCAACCGCTTCAATTCCGCCATAGGCAAAAATAGCAAATACCACAAACGATAGCATTGCCAGACCGGACTGATAACCCGGGTTCGGTGATGCAAGGAAATTAATATCCTGCGCGAAATGCCCACCATTTAATAACAAAATAGTAATGCTTACTAACAGCAATACTAAATTCAGACACATTACTGCAATACCGCCCACCGCAGTAATGCGGGCAATTTTATTAATCCCCTTTGAAGCAACGACGGTGACCAGAATCATCCATGCTACTGCCAGCAGACCAACCACCTGCGTAGGCTCCAGTCCGGCAATACGCCAGTGCTGGGTCATGTCACTACCATAGAGGAATGTTGAGAACGGTACCCAAACTTTCGCGGAGGTACTCACCATCCAGATGATATAAGAGGAAAACCACATAAACGTACCAATGAAGGCAAAACGTGGTCCGACACTATTATTCATCCAGGAATAGATACCACCTTCTTCTTTGCGATAAGCAGCTCCCATTTCAGCCATCATTAAGGCGGGTAATGCTGCCAACTTACTGATTTAGTGTATGATGGTGATTTTAAGGTGCTTGCGTGGCTTCCATTTCCATCAGATGTCCTTCCTGCTCCGCTACTGAAGGCGTGGTGCGTAACGGCAAAAGCACTGCCGGACATCAGCGCTATCTCTGCTCTCATTGCCGTAAAACATGGCAACTACAGTTCACTTACACCGCCTCTCAGCCCGGTACGCACCAGAAAATCATTGATATGGCCATGAATGGCGTCGGATGTCGCGCCAGTGCACGCATTATGGGCGTTGGCCTCAACACGGTTTTACGTCACTTAAAAAACTCAGGCCGCAGTCGGTAACCTCGCGCATACAACCGGGCAGTGATGTGATTGTCTGCGCTGAAATGGACGAACATTGGGGCTACGTCGGTGCTAAATCACGTCAGCGCTGGCTGTTTTACGCGTATGACAGGATACGGAGGACGGTTGTGGCGCACGTCTTCGGTGAACGCACTCTGGCCACACTGGAGCGTCTTCTGAGCCTGCTGTCGGCCTTTGAGGTCGTGGTATGGATGACGGATGGCTGGCCGCTGTATGAATCACGCCTGAAGGGAAAGCTGCACGTTATCAGCAAGCGTTACACTCAGCGCATTGAGCGACATAATCTGAATCTGAGACAACATCTGGCAAGGCTGGTACGGAAGTCACTGTCGTTCTCAAAATCGGTGGAGCTGCATGACAAGGTCATCGGGCATTATCTGAACATAAAACACTATCAGTAAGTTGGAGTCATTACCATTAAGGCGAATGGAATAAAGAATAACAATGCAGAAAATATATAAAAGGGAATCGCACTATAACCCATTAAGTAATAAGCCGATGGGCTATTGGCAAATCCAAATACGGAAGTAAAGATCATCAATATGAGTCCTATCAGACTCATCTTTTTTATCGTGTGAGGCATGAAACCATCCTTCATTTCAGCGCGTGTATAACACGTGCCCACTGAACTGCACTGCGCAACATTGAGCAGGCAGCGTAAAAACCAATACAGAATTGATACTTGGATGATATCAAATATCCAGTCTTAAATTGTGGCCTTTAACGGAAAAATGAAAACATATGCTGCAGAATGGCGCTTATCACGCCATTCTTCGCTGTTAATTCAGTAATTTTTCAGAATTATGCCCGGTCAACGCTAAAGGCGATGACTTCAGCCAGTGTCTCCGCGCCCAGCGCCAACATCACCAGACGATCAACACCTAATGCCACGCCGGAACAGTCAGGCATACCGACTTTCAAGGCTTCAATCAGATTCTGGTCAATGGGGTGCTGCGGCAAACCGCGCGCCGCGCGCTTACGGTTATCTTGTTCAAAGCGTTGTTGCTGCTCACGGGCATCCGTTAATTCATGGAAACCATTCGCCAGCTCAATACCTTTATAATAAACCTCAAAGCGTTCAGCGACCCGATGATCTTCGGTACTGATTTGCGCCAGTGATGCCTGGCTGGCTGGAAAGTGGTACACAAAGGTCGGTTTTTCTTTACCAATATTTGGCTCTACGCCAAAGGTAAACAGCAATTGTAGCAACGTGTCGCGGTCTTCTTCGGTATCAGCAACATTGCTCAAATCCAGTTTCGCTGCGACTTCCCGCAGTTGCGTTTTGTCGGCAGAGAGCGGGTCAATTTCCAGATAACGCAAGAAAGCTTGTTGATAAGAAAGGCTTTCTGCTGCCGGGCAGTCCAGCACCTGTTGTAAGAGATCGTCCACCTCGTTCATCAACCGGTACATATCATAGTGCGGTCGATACCACTCCAGCATAGTGAACTCAGGGTTGTGATAACGCCCCATCTCTTCATTACGGAAGCTGCGGCACAGCTGGAATACCGGCCCACAACCAGCAACCAGCAGGCGTTTCATATGGTATTCCGGGCTGGTCATTAACCAGAGATTCATCCCCTGCGAATGCCCGGGGCCAACGAAACGTGTCTCAAACGGGACCAAATGAATATCGGTTACCGTCGCCTGGCTCATACAAGGCGTCTCCACCTCCAGCACTCCACGATCGGCAAAGAAACGACGGATCTCCGCCATAATCGCCGCGCGTTTTAATAAGTTAGGAATGGATGCGCTCGGCTGCCAGGATGCCGTTTCGCTCATAGTTAAATCTCCAGTTTTTGACAAGGGCACGAAGTCTACTCGCAACGCGACGGCGAGACAAATTTTACGCAGGAATCAAACAGCGGTGGGCAGTGACTAAAAAAAGCACGATCTGATGGTTTAGTAATTAAATTAATCATCTTCAGTGATAATTTAGCCCTCTTGCGCACTAAAAAAATCGATCTCGTCAAATTTCAGACTTATCCATCAGACTATACTGTTGTACCTATAAAGGAGCAGTGGAATAGCGTTCGCAGACCGTAACTTTCAGGCACTTACCCTGAAGTACGGGGCTGTGGGATAAAAACAATCTGGAGGAATGTCGTGCAAACCTTTCAAGCCGATCTTGCCATTGTAGGCGCCGGTGGCGCGGGATTACGTGCTGCAATTGCTGCCGCGCAGGCAAATCCAAATGCAAAAATCGCACTAATCTCAAAAGTATACCCGATGCGTAGCCATACCGTTGCTGCAGAAGGGGGCTCCGCCGCTGTCGCGCAGGATCATGACAGCTTCGAATATCACTTTCACGATACAGTAGCGGGTGGCGACTGGTTGTGTGAGCAGGATGTCGTGGATTATTTCGTCCACCACTGCCCAACCGAAATGACCCAACTGGAACTGTGGGGATGCCCATGGAGCCGTCGCCCGGATGGTAGCGTCAACGTACGTCGCTTCGGCGGCATGAAAATCGAGCGCACCTGGTTCGCCGCCGATAAGACCGGCTTCCATATGCTGCACACGCTGTTCCAGACCTCTCTGCAATTCCCGCAGATCCAGCGTTTTGACGAACATTTCGTGCTGGATATTCTGGTTGATGATGGTCATGTTCGCGGCCTGGTAGCAATAAACATGATGGAAGGCACGTTGGTGCAGATCCGTGCTAACGCGGTCGTTATGGCTACCGGCGGTGCGGGTCGCGTTTATCGTTACAACACCAACGGCGGCATCGTTACCGGTGACGGTATGGGTATGGCGCTAAGCCACGGCGTTCCGCTGCGTGACATGGAATTCGTTCAGTATCACCCAACCGGTCTGCCAGGTTCCGGTATCCTGATGACCGAAGGCTGCCGTGGTGAAGGCGGTATTCTGGTCAACAAAAATGGCTACCGTTATCTGCAAGATTACGGCATGGGCCCGGAAACTCCGCTGGGCGAGCCGAAAAACAAATATATGGAACTGGGTCCACGCGACAAAGTTTCTCAGGCCTTCTGGCACGAATGGCGTAAAGGCAACACCATCTCCACGCCGCGTGGTGATGTGGTTTATCTCGACCTGCGTCACCTCGGCGAGAAAAAACTGCATGAACGTCTGCCGTTCATCTGCGAACTGGCGAAAGCGTACGTTGGCGTCGATCCGGTTAAAGAACCGATTCCGGTACGTCCGACTGCACACTACACCATGGGCGGTATCGAAACCGATCAGAACTGTGAAACCCGCATTAAAGGTCTGTTCGCCGTGGGTGAATGTTCCTCTGTTGGTCTGCACGGTGCAAACCGTCTGGGCTCCAACTCCCTGGCGGAACTGGTGGTCTTCGGCCGTCTGGCCGGTGAACAAGCGACAGAGCGTGCAGCAACTGCCGGTAATGGCAACGAAGCGGCAATTGAAGCGCAGGCAGCTGGCGTTGAACAACGTCTGAAAGATCTAGTTAACCAGGATGGCGGCGAAAACTGGGCGAAGATCCGCGACGAAATGGGCCTGGCAATGGAAGAAGGTTGCGGTATCTACCGTACGCCGGAACTGATGCAGAAAACCATCGACAAGCTGGCAGAGCTGCAGGAACGCTTCAAGCGCGTGCGCATCACCGACACCTCCAGCGTGTTCAACACCGACCTGCTCTACACCATTGAACTGAGCCACGGTCTGAACGTTGCTGAATGTATGGCGCACTCCGCAATGGCACGTAAAGAGTCCCGCGGCGCACACCAGCGTCTGGACGAAGGTTGCACCGAGCGTGACGACGTCAACTTTCTCAAACACACCCTCGCCTTCCGCGATGCTGATGGCACGACTCGCCTGGAGTACAGCGACGTGAAGATTACTACGCTGCCGCCAGCTAAACGCGTTTACGGTGGCGAAGCGGATGCAGCCGATAAGGCGGAAGCAGCCAATAATAAGGAGAAGGCGAATGGCTGAGATGAAAAACCTGAAAATTGAGGTGGTGCGCTATAACCCGGAAGTCGATACCGCACCGCATAGCGCATTCTATGAAGTGCCTTATGACGCAACTACCTCATTACTGGATGCGCTGGGCTACATCAAAGACAACCTGGCACCGGACCTGAGTTACCGCTGGTCCTGCCGTATGGCGATTTGTGGTTCCTGCGGCATGATGGTTAACAACGTGCCAAAACTGGCATGTAAAACCTTCCTGCGTGATTACACCGACGGTATGAAGGTTGAAGCGTTAGCTAACTTCCCGATTGAACGCGATCTGGTGGTCGATATGACCCACTTCATCGAAAGTCTGGAAGCGATCAAACCGTACATCATCGGCAACTCCCGCACCGCGGATCAGGGTACTAACATCCAGACCCCGGCGCAGATGGCAAAGTATCACCAGTTCTCCGGTTGCATCAACTGTGGTCTGTGCTACGCCGCGTGCCCGCAGTTTGGCCTGAACCCAGAGTTCATCGGTCCGGCTGCCATTACGCTGGCGCATCGTTATAACGAAGATAGCCGCGACCACGGTAAGAAGGAGCGTATGGCGCAGTTGAACAGCCAGAACGGTGTATGGAGCTGTACTTTCGTGGGCTATTGCTCCGAAGTCTGCCCGAAACACGTCGATCCGGCTGCGGCCATTCAGCAGGGCAAAGTAGAAAGTTCGAAAGACTTTCTTATCGCGACCCTGAAACCACGCTAAGGAGTGCAACATGACGACTAAACGTAAACCGTATGTACGGCCAATGACGTCCACCTGGTGGAAAAAATTGCCGTTTTATCGCTTTTACATGCTGCGCGAAGGCACGGCGGTTCCGGCTGTGTGGTTCAGCATTGAACTGATTTTCGCGCTGTTTGCCCTGAAAAATGGCCCGGAAGCCTGGGCGGGATTCGTCGACTTTTTACAAAACCCGGTTATCGTGATCATTAACCTGATCACTCTGACGGCAGCTCTGCTGCACACCAAAACCTGGTTTGAACTGGCACCGAAAGCGGCCAATATCATTGTAAAAGACGAAAAAATGGGACCAGAGCCAATTATCAAAAGTCTCTGGGCGGTAACTGTGGTTGCCACCATCGTAATCCTGTTTGTTGCCCTGTACTGGTAAGGAGCCTGAGATGATTAATCCAAATCCAAAGCGTTCTGACGAACCGGTATTCTGGGGCCTCTTCGGGGCCGGTGGTATGTGGAGCGCAATTATTGCGCCGGTGATGATCCTGCTGGTGGGTATTCTGCTGCCACTGGGGCTGTTTCCGGGTGATGCGCTGAGCTACGAGCGCGTTCTGGCGTTCGCGCAGAGCTTCATTGGTCGCGTATTCCTGTTCCTGATGATCGTTCTGCCGCTGTGGTGTGGTTTACACCGTATGCACCACGCGATGCACGATCTGAAAATCCACGTGCCTGCGGGCAAATGGGTTTTCTACGGTCTGGCTGCTATCCTGACAGTTGTCACGCTGATTGGTGTCGTTACAATCTAACGCATCGCCAATGTAAATCCGGCCCGCCTATGGCGGGCCGTTTTGTATGGAAACCAGACCTTATGTTCAAAACGACGCTCTGCGCCTTATTAATTACCGCCTCTTACTCCACATTTGCTGCCCCTCAACAAATCAACGATATTGTGCATCGCACAATTACCCCGCTTATAGAGCAACAAAAGATCCCCGGTATGGCGGTGGCGGTAATTTATCAGGGTAAACCTTATTACTTTACCTGGGGCTATGCGGACATCGCCAAAAAGCAGCCCGTCACACAGCAAACGTTGTTTGAGTTAGGTTCGGTCAGCAAAACATTTACGGGCGTGCTTGGTGGCGACGCTATTGCTCGAGGGGAAATCAAGTTAAGCGATCCCGCAACAAAATACTGGCCTGAACTTACCGCTAAACAGTGGAATGGGATCACACTATTACATCTTGCGACCTACACCGCTGGCGGCCTGCCATTGCAGGTGCCGGATGAAGTGAAATCCTCAAGCGACTTGCTGCGCTTCTATCAAAACTGGCAGCCTGCATGGGCTCCAGGAACACAACGTCTGTATGCCAACTCCAGTATCGGTTTGTTCGGCGCACTGGCTGTGAAGCCGTCTGGTTTGAGTTTTGAGCAGGCGATGCAAACTCGTGTCTTCCAGCCACTCAAACTCAACCATACGTGGATTAATGTACCTCCCCCAGAAGAAAAGAATTACGCCTGGGGATATCGCGAAGGTAAGGCAGTGCATGTTTCGCCAGGGGCGTTAGATGCTGAAGCTTATGGTGTGAAGTCGACCATTGAAGATATGGCCCGCTGGGTGCAAAGCAATTTACCCCCCCTTGATATCAATGAGAAAACGCTTCAACAAGGGATACAACTGGCACAATCTCGCTACTGGCAAACCGGCGATATGTATCAGGGCCTGGGCTGGGAAATGCTGGACTGGCCGGTCAATCCTGACAGCATCATTAACGGCAGTGACAATAAAATTGCACTGGCAGCACGCCCGGTAAAAGCGATTAAGCCCCCAACTCCTGCAGTACGCGCATCATGGGTACATAAAACGGGGGCGACCGGCGGATTTGGTAGCTATGTCGCGTTTATTCCAGAAAAAGAGCTGGGTATCGTGATGCTGGCTAACAAAAACTATCCCAATCCAGCGAGAGTCGCCGCCGCCTGTCAGATTCTCAACGCTCTACAGTAAAATTTCATCGGGTCCGAATTTTCGGACCTTTTCTGCGCTTTTCCTTGCTGTCATCTACACTTAGAAAAAAACCAGTAAGGAAACATTTATGCGCCTGCTCCCTCTCGTTGCCGCAGCGACAGCTGCATTTCTGGTCGTTGCCTGTAGTTTTCCTACGCCGCCGCGTGGCGTGACCGTAGTGAATAATTTCGACGCCAAACGTTATCTCGGTACCTGGTATGAGATTGCCCGTTTTGATCACCGTTTTGAACGTGGACTGGAAAAAGTCACCGCAACATACAGCCTGCGTGATGACGGCGGCCTGAATGTCATTAATAAAGGCTATAACCCTGACAGAGGAATGTGGCAGCAGAGTGAAGGGAAAGCGTACTTTACCGGCGCACCAACTCGCGCTGCGCTGAAAGTGTCATTCTTTGGTCCTTTCTATGGCGGTTATAACGTTATTGCACTCGATCGGGAATACCGCCATGCGCTGGTTTGCGGCCCGGACCGCGACTACCTGTGGATACTCTCCCGCACGCCAACCATTTCTGACGAAGTGAAACAGGAGATGCTGGCAGTCGCGACCCGGGAAGGGTTTGATGTCAGTAAGTTTATTTGGGTACAGCAGCCCGGTAGTTAGTGAGTGCTGAGTTTCAGACCAATAATCCCCAATACGATTAACGCCAGACTCGCCAGACGCATCGGGTTAGCGGACTCACCGAGCAGCACAATGCCGGTGATGGCCGCGCCGACTGCGCCAATACCCGTCCACACGGCATAAGCCGTCCCTACCGGTAACGATTTCATCGCCCAGGCAAGTAGCGCCATACTGACTATCATCGCCGTCACGGTAATAACACTCGGCGTCAAACGGCTAAAGCCGTGGGTATATTTCAGGCCAACGGCCCATACCACTTCCAGCAGACCAGCAATAACTAAGATAATCCAGGACATATCAGGCTCCGGAAATTTGGGGCCGTCCCCGGTGAAAAGAGGCGTTTGCAGGTCGTCCTGCAAAGCTGATGGTTGAACGGATATTTTGCCAGGTGGCAGGGGAATTTCAACTATTACCTTTATGACGATCGCAGAAAAAACAAACGGCACGACACTGCTGTCGTACCGTTATTGCTTATTGCTGCGCTTTCGTTGCTGCGCCAGAAATCGCGTTACCGCCATCAGAAATGTCTTCACCAACGCCACGCGTGGTGTTGCAGGCAGTTAATACTGTTGAAAGCACCAGAACAGAAAAGATCGCTGCAATTGTCTTCTTCACCATAACGTCTTCCTTTTAGGTAATGTTATTTATGTTTGCCTATAGCAAATTAATAATAGACAACATCGCCAAAAATGATGGAAATCTGATGATTTTTCGGAAGAGAAGAAAAATTAGCTGGCAGCGCGAGAGATGGAGTTACCGAGATGTTTGATGTCTTCGCCGAAACCGCAAGCGGTGTTACAGCCCGTGAGCAGCGTGCTGGCAAGCAAAACAAGAACGATAAGGCGTTTCATCATCTCTGACCTGAATAAGTGATGGTGCAGCCTGCAGGCCGCACCACAACCGCATTACTTCACGCGAGAGACGTATTCACCAGAGCGGGTATCCACTTTGATGACTTCGCCGATTTGTACGAACAGCGGAACTTTAACCACAGCGCCAGTAGACAGGGTAGCCGGTTTGCCGCCAGTACCTGCGGTATCACCTTTCAGGCCCGGATCGGTATCAACGATTTCCAGTTCAACGAAGTTCGGCGGAGTAACGGAGATCGGCTGACCATTCCACAGAGTTACGATACACTCTGCCTGATCCAGCAGCCATTTAGCATTGTCGCCAATTGCTTTTGCATCAGCAGACAGCTGCTCGAAAGTTTCGTTGTTCATGAAGTGCCAGAACTCACCGTCGTTGTACAGGTAAGTCAGGTTCATATCGACAACATCAGCGCCTTCAGCGGAATCAGTAGATTTGAAGGTTTTTTCTACGCGAGTACCGGTCAGCAGACGACGCAGTTTAACGCGAGCAAATGCCTGGCCTTTACCCGGTTTTACGAATTCACTCGCTTCAACCGCGTAAGGTTCGCCGTCTAACATGATTTTAAGACCAGCACGAAAATCGTTGCTATAGTACGTTGCCATAAGGCCCTCTGAAATTTGTTAATTGGTAGCTAAGCCACAAAATGGCGCATATTGTAACCCTAAATACCCCATACAGAGAAGATTGGTTAACGCAACTTGCCGATGTTGTGACCGATCCTGATGAACTTCTGCGTCTTTTGAATATAGACGCGGACGAAAAACTGTTGGCCGGACGCAGCGCCAAAAAGCTGTTTGCCCTGCGTGTGCCCCGCTCATTTATCGATCGCATGGAGAAAGGCAATCCGGACGATCCTCTTTTGCGTCAGGTACTTACCTCGCAAGATGAGTTTGTCGTCGCGTCCGGATTCTCCACCGACCCACTGGAAGAACAGCACAGCGTAGTGCCTGGTTTGTTGCATAAATACCACAACCGGGCGCTTTTGCTGGTCAAAGGCGGCTGCGCGGTAAATTGCCGCTATTGCTTCCGTCGCCACTTCCCCTATGCCGAAAATCAGGGCAACAAGCGTAACTGGCAGACTGCACTTGAGTATGTTGCTGCGCATCCGGAACTGGACGAGATGATTTTCTCCGGCGGCGATCCGCTGATGGCGAAAGAGCACGAGCTGGACTGGTTGCTCACACAACTGGAAGCCATCCCGCATATCAAACGTCTGCGGATTCACAGCCGTCTGCCGATTGTGATCCCGGCACGTATCACCGAGGCGCTGGTTGAACGCTTTGCCCGTTCTACGCTGCAAATCTTGCTGGTGAATCACATCAATCATGCCAATGAGGTAGATGAAACGTTCCGTCAGGCGATGGCTAAATTGCGCCGTGTCGGTGTCACCCTGCTTAACCAGAGCGTTCTGTTACGTGGTGTGAACGATAACGCACAAACGTTGGCAAACCTGAGTAATGCGTTGTTCGATGCCGGCGTGATGCCGTATTACCTGCATGTGCTAGATAAAGTACAGGGCGCGGCGCATTTTATGGTGAGTGATGACGAAGCACGGCAGATTATGCGTGAGTTGCTGACATTGGTGTCGGGATATCTGGTGCCGAAACTGGCGCGAGAAATTGGCGGCGAACCCAGCAAAACGCCGCTGGATCTCCAGCTACGCCAGCAGTAACTGATTAAACAGGGAAGTTAAACATTAAAATTGCCTGATGCGCTACGCTTATCAGGCCTACATCGTGCATTGAAATTGAATGGATTTGCAATGAACTGTAGGCCGGATAAGGCGTTTACGCCGCATCCGGCAAGAGCAACAAACGCAAGTACAGCAACCACTGAGAAATTTAATCTTTGCACGTTGCATAACCTTTAATTATTCATATGCATTGCTGTTGTTACTTTTTATATAGCTAACACCAATAATTAACCTTTCTTTTGGGTAATGACTCCAACTTACTGATAGTGTTTTATGTTCAGATAATGCCCGATGACCTTGTCATGCAGCTCCACCGATTTTGAGAACGACAGTGACTTCCGTCCCAGCCTTGCCAGATGTTGTCTCAGATTCAGATTATGTCGCTCAATGCGCTGAGTGTAACGCTTGCTGATAACGTGCAGCTTTCCCTTCAGGCGTGATTCATACAGCGGCCAGCCATCCGTCATCCATACCACGACCTCAAAGGCCGACAGCAGGCTCAGAAGACGCTCCAGTGTGGCCAGAGTGCGTTCACCGAAGACGTGCGCCACAACCGTCCTCCGTATCCTGTCATACGCGTAAAACAGCCAGCGCTGACGTGATTTAGCACCGACGTAGCCCCAATGTTCGTCCATTTCAGCGCAGACAATCACATCACTGCCCGGTTGTATGCGCGAGGTTACCGACTGCGGCCTGAGTTTTTTAAGTGACGTAAAACCGTGTTGAGGCCAACGCCCATAATGCGTGCACTGGCGCGACATCCGACGCCATTCATGGCCATATCAATGATTTTCTGGTGCGTACCGGGCTGAGAGGCGGTGTAAGTGAACTGTAGTTGCCATGTTTTACGGCAATGAGAGCAGAGATAGCGCTGATGTCCGGCAGTGCTTTTGCCGTTACGCACCACGCCTTCAGTAGCGGAGCAGGAAGGACATCTGATGGAAATGGAAGCCACGCAAGCACCTTAAAATCACCATCATACACTAAATCAGTAAGTTGGCAGCATTACCTTCTTTTCTGTTTATATAGAGTGAGCACGGCTATTTATGTTATTTTAACAACTATTACTACCAAGCCCATTTATCTGGCTTATAAATTAAAATTAATTATTTAATTGAGAAATGGTTAGGGAGAACCTACATGGCCATAAGCATCAAGGGTGTTAATACCGGTGTTATTCGCAAGAGTAATAATTTCATTGCACTGGCGCTGAAAATTAAAGAACCTCGCAATAAAGAATCGTTGTTCTTTATGTCTGTCATGGAACTGCGCGACCTGCTGATTGCGCTGGAAAGTCGTCTGCATCAAAAGCATAAACTGGATGCTGCTGCACGCCTTCAGTATGAGCAAGCTCGCGATAAAGTCATTAAGAAAATGGCAGAAAACATCCCAGAAATTCTGGTTGATGAGCTTAAAAATGCCGATATTAATCGTCGGGTTAACACGCTGGAACTTACCGATAATCAAGGCGAAAATCTTACCTTCGTATTAACGCTACATGACGGTAGCAAATGTGAGTTAGTCGTCAATGAGTTGCAGATTGAAATGCTGGCGCGAGCAATCATTCATGCAATTAATAATGCGGAAATGCGTGAACTGGCATTACGTATTACCTCACTGTTAGATTTCCTGCCGTTATACGACGTTGACTGCCAGGACAATGGCAATCTGGAATATGACACCTATTCCCAACCGGAATGGAAACATAACTTGTTCGACCATTATCTGGCGGTGCTTTACCGCTTTAAAGATGAAAGTGGCAAAGAACAATTTAGCGGCGCAGTGGTGAAAACGCGTGAAGCAACGCCGGGTAAAGAAATAGAGGCGATCACTCGCCGAATGCTTGATTTCAGCCCACGACTGAAAAAACTCGCGGGTGTGCCATGTCAGGTCTATGTTCGCACCGTAGCGGCGAATAACGCCCAACCGCTAACCCAGGATCAATGCTTACGCGCGCTGCATCACTTACGTGTACAATCCACCAGCAAAACTGCACCACAGGCGAAATAATCTCATCTTTGCTAATGCGAGGCTGGAGCCATCCAGCCTGAAATGACTGATAACGTGATCGTTGGTCATGCCGGATGCGGCGTAAACGCCTTATCCGGCCTACAAATTCTCAAGCATTCAATCAGTTGCAATGCCTGCTGTAGGCCTGATAAGCGAAGCGCATCAGGCAATAATACGTTTGTCACCCAGCCTCTGGATCACATCAGTTCGGGCACTTATAAACCTGACCGATAATCTGGCTATCCGTCGGGACAAAACTGGACAACATTCCCTGCGACGGGCTGCTGATGCCATAAATCACGTTACCGCCCATTGCAGCCGCCTGGTTGCGCAGATCGTTTGCTGCGCCGCGCATAGAACCGCCCTCTTCTCCGTGTTGCCCGGAAAGCCAGTTGCTTTGCTTACCTGTCGCAGTACCAATCAGCTGGCACTCTGCGCCTGGCTGCTCGTCCACAATGCGTACACTCTGACCGGCAGCACTCAATTCGTTGCTGGAGCTACAACCCGCCATCAGTAGCGCGGCACCGACAATCCCTGCTAAGTATTTTACGTGCATGTTATTCCCCATAATCAATGAGCTGGACGCCACTCGCGTCATCCGTGTCTGAATCTTATACTAGAAAGATGACCAAAAGAAAAACCCCCAGACATTTCTGCCCGGGGGTTTGTTTATTTCTGCGAAGTGCAGGGCAATTACATCATGCCGCCCATGCCACCCATGCCGCCCATACCGCCAGCAGCGCCTAAGTCAGCTGCATCGTTTTTCGGCAGGTCGGTAACCATGCATTCGGTGGTGATCATCAGGCCAGCCACAGAAGCTGCGTACTGCAGAGCAGAACGGGTTACTTTGGTTGGGTCCAGGATACCCATGTCGATCATGTTGCCGTATTCTTCGGTTGCTGCGTTGTAACCGTAGTTGCCGTCGCCGCCTTTAACGGTGTTAGCAACAACAGACGGTTCTTCGCCGCAGTTCAGGACGATCTGACGCAGCGGAGCTTCCATTGCACGCAGTGCAACTTTGATACCCACGTTCTGGTCTTCGTTCTGACCACGCAGGTCAGCCAGTTTAGACGCTACGCGGATCAGCGCAACACCACCACCAGCAACCACGCCTTCTTCTACCGCAGCACGGGTCGCGTGCAGGGCATCTTCAACGCGTGCTTTTTTCTCTTTCATTTCAACTTCGGTAGCAGCACCTACTTTGATAACTGCAACGCCGCCTGCCAGTTTCGCTACGCGCTCCTGCAGTTTTTCACGGTCGTAGTCAGAAGTTGCTTCTTCAATCTGCTGACGGATCTGAGCAACACGGCCCTGGATTGCAGCTTCTTCACCCACGCCATCGATGATAGTGGTGGTGTCTTTGTTGATCACAACACGTTTAGCCTGACCCAGGTCTTCCAGGGTTGCTTTTTCCAGCTCCATACCGATCTCTTCAGAGATTACGGTACCGCCAGTCAGGGTTGCGATATCCTGCAGCATAGCTTTACGACGATCGCCGAAGCCCGGAGCTTTAACCGCAGCAACTTTCACGATGCCACGCATGGTGTTAACAACCAGAGTTGCTAGCGCTTCGCCTTCAACATCTTCAGCGATGATCAGCAGCGGTTTGCCTGCTTTGGCAACAGCTTCCAGAACCGGCAGCATTTCGCGGATGTTGGAGATTTTCTTGTCAGCCAGCAGGATGAACGGGCTTTCCAGTTCTACTGCGCCAGTTTCCGGCTTGTTGATGAAGTAAGGAGACAGGTAGCCACGGTCGAACTGCATACCTTCAACCACGTCCAGTTCGTCCTGCAGACCGGTACCGTCTTCAACGGTGATAACGCCTTCTTTACCGACTTTGTCCATCGCTTCAGCGATCAGTTTACCTACGGTTTCGTCGGAGTTAGCGGAGATGGTACCAACCTGAGCAATCGCTTTAGAATCAGAGCACGGTACGGACAGCGCTTTCAGTTCTTCAACTGCAGCGGTAACCGCTTTGTCGATACCACGTTTCAGGTCCATCGGGTTCATGCCCGCAGCAACAGCTTTCAGACCTTCAGTGATGATAGCCTGAGCCAGTACGGTTGCAGTGGTGGTACCGTCGCCTGCAGCGTCGTTCGCTTTGGAGGCAACTTCTTTCACCATCTGCGCACCCATATTTTCGAACTTGTCTTCCAGTTCGATTTCACGAGCAACGGAAACACCATCTTTGGTGATGGTCGGTGCACCGAAAGATTTATCCAGAACTACGTTACGGCCTTTTGGACCGAGGGTAACTTTCACTGCATCTGCCAGTACGTTTACGCCGCGCAGCATTTTCACACGAGCGTCGTTACCGAATTTTACGTCTTTAGCTGCCATTATCTTTATTCCTTAAATTCGTATGTTCAGTGTCGTGCGCGGATTACGCTTCAACAATTGCCAGAATGTCGCTTTCGGACATGATCAACACTTCTTCATTGTCGATCTTCTCGGATTTCACACCGTAGCCATCGTTGAAAATAACGATGTCGCCAACTTTCACGTCCAGCGGCTTCACTTCGCCATTTTCAAGGATACGGCCATTGCCGACAGCCAGCACTTCGCCGCGGGTGGATTTAGCCGCTGCAGAGCCGGTCAGAACGATGCCGCCAGCAGATTTAGTTTCAACTTCTTTACGCTTGACGATCACGCGATCATGCAATGGACGAATATTCATTGATAACTCTCCTTTGAGAAAGTCCGTATCTGTTATGGGTGACGCCGGAGCTTACGTGGTTTCCCGGCTGGTGACCAGAGAAATGGGGATGAGGCTTCGCCCCTTCAAGGGGGAAAAAGAAAAAAAATTCTGATCAGCACAAAATCGGGTGAAAACCCTGATTCACCTCACATTTCATCGCAATTTCTTCATCGCCGTCATAAGCGAATCTGATTGTGCTACCATCGAAAATCTACGCAGTTGCCCAAAATTTGGGCGCAATCGGATATCAACCCATGAGTGGACTCAAACAAGAACTGGGGCTGGCCCAGGGCATTGGCCTGCTATCGACGTCATTATTAGGCACTGGCGTGTTTGCCGTTCCTGCGTTAGCTGCACTGGTAGCAGGCAATAACAGCCTGTGGGCGTGGCCCGTTTTGATTATCTTAGTGTTCCCGATTGCGATTGTGTTTGCGATTCTGGGTCGCCACTATCCCAGCGCATGCGGCGTCGCGCACTTCGTCGGTATGGCGTTTGGTTCGCGGCTTGAGCGAGTCACCGGCTGGCTGTTTTTATCGGTCATTCCCGTGGGTTTGCCTGCCGCACTACAAATTGCCGCCGGATTCGGCCAAGCAATGTTTGGCTGGCATAGCTGGCAACTGTTGTTGGCAGAACTCGGTACGCTGGCGTTGGTGTGGTATATCGGTACTCTCGGTGCCAGTTCCAGTGCTAATCTACAAACCGTTATTGCCGGACTTATCGTCGCACTGATTGTCGCTATCTGGTGGGCGGGCGATATCAAACCTGCGAGTATCCCCTTCCCCGCGCCAGGAAATATCGAACTTACCGGGTTATTTGCTGCGTTATCAGTGATGTTCTGGTGTTTTGTCGGTCTGGAAGCATTTGCCCATCTTGCCTCGGAATTTAAAAATCCAGAGCGTGATTTTCCTCGTGCTTTGATGATTGGTCTGCTGCTGGCAGGATTAGTCTACTGGGGCTGTACGGTAGTCGTCTTACACTTCGACGCCTATGGTGAACAAATGGCGGCGGCAGCATCGCTTCCAAAAATTGTAGTACAGTTGTTCGGTGTAGGAGCGTTATGGATTGCCTGCGTAATTGGCTATCTGGCCTGCTTTGCCAGTCTTAACATTTATATACAGAGCTTCGCCCGCCTGGTCTGGTCGCAGGCGCAACATAATCCTGACCACTACCTGGCACGCCTCTCTTCTCGCCATATCCCGAATAATGCCCTCAATGCGGTGCTTGGCTGCTGCGTGGTGAGCACGTTGGTAATTCATGCCTTAGAGATCAATCTGGACGCTCTTATTATTTATGCCAATGGCATCTTTATTATGATTTATCTGTTATGCATGCTGGCAGGCTGTAAATTATTGCAAGGTCGTTATCGACTACTGGCGGTGGTTGGCGGGCTGTTATGCGTTCTGTTACTGGCAATGGTCGGCTGGAAAAGTCTCTATGCGCTGATCATGCTGGTGGGGTTATGGCTGTTTCTGCCAAAACGAAAAACGCCGGAAAATGGCATAACCACATAATCCGGCGTTTCGACATTAATCCTGGCGATCGTCTTTATGATCAAGGCGGTCGCGGTCATCATCCTTTCGCTGATACTCACCATCAAAAGTATTACCGCCACCGGTCCCGGCGCTAAAACCGCCGCCTGGCATGCGAGAAAAGCGCAAATGTGGCATCAACTTCACTGTCAGATGCTTTTGCACCGGCGGCAATAAAAGCAGAAGACCGAGGAAGTCGGTGAAAAAGCCCGGTAATAAAAGCAGCAAACCAGCAATGATCAGCGAAACACTTTTAATCATCTCCGCCGCAGGGTTTTCACCCGCCGCCATTTTTTGCTGCATCAGCACGAAATTCTTAAAGCCCTGGTTACGTACCAGTGACATACCGATAACTGACGTGAATATAACCAGCACGAGGGTCAGCAATACCCCCAATACATGGGCAACCTGAATAAAGATTGAAATCTCAATATAGACATAAAGGAAAATGGCAATAAAAGGTAACCAGCGCAAAGGTTTCTCCTGTAATAGCAGCCGGTTAAACCCGGCTACCTGAATGGGTTGCGAATCGCCTTCAGCTTATATTGTGGTCATTAGCAAAATTTCAAGATGTTTGCGCAACTATTTTTGGTAGTAATCCCAAAGCGGTGATCTATTTCACAAATTAATAATTAAGGGGTAAAAACCGACACTTAAAGTGATCCAGATTACGGTAGAAATCCTCAAGCAGCATATGATCTCGGGTATTCGGTCGATGCAGGGGATAATCGTCGGTCGAAAAACATTCGAAACCACATATATTCTGTGTGTTTAAAGCAAATCATTGGCAGCTTGAAAAAGAAGGTTCACATGTCAAACAACATTCGTATCGAAGAAGATCTGTTGGGTACCAGGGAAGTTCCAGCTGATGCCTACTATGGTGTTCACACTCTGAGAGCGATTGAAAACTTCTATATCAGCAACAACAAAATCAGTGATATTCCTGAATTTGTTCGCGGTATGGTAATGGTTAAAAAAGCCGCAGCTATGGCAAACAAAGAGCTGCAAACCATTCCTAAAAGTGTAGCGAATGCCATCATTGCCGCATGTGATGAAGTCCTGAACAACGGAAAATGCATGGATCAGTTCCCGGTAGACGTCTACCAGGGCGGCGCAGGTACTTCCGTAAACATGAACACCAACGAAGTGCTGGCCAATATCGGTCTGGAACTGATGGGTCACCAGAAAGGTGAATATCAGTACCTGAACCCGAACGACCATGTTAACAAATGTCAGTCCACTAACGACGCCTACCCGACCGGTTTCCGTATCGCAGTTTACTCTTCCCTGATTAAGCTGGTAGATGCGATTAACCAACTGCGTGAAGGCTTTGAACGTAAAGCTGTCGAATTCCAGGACATCCTGAAAATGGGTCGTACCCAGCTGCAGGACGCAGTACCGATGACCCTCGGTCAGGAATTCCGCGCTTTCAGCATCCTGCTGAAAGAAGAAGTGAAAAACATCCAACGTACCGCTGAACTGCTGCTGGAAGTTAACCTTGGCGCAACAGCAATCGGTACTGGTCTGAACACGCCGAAAGAGTACTCTCCGCTGGCAGTGAAAAAACTGGCTGAAGTCACTGGCTTCCCATGCGTACCGGCTGAAGACCTGATCGAAGCGACCTCTGACTGCGGCGCTTATGTTATGGTTCACGGCGCGCTGAAACGCCTGGCTGTGAAGATGTCCAAAATCTGTAACGACCTGCGCTTGCTCTCTTCTGGTCCACGTGCCGGCCTGAACGAGATCAACCTGCCGGAACTGCAGGCGGGCTCTTCCATCATGCCAGCTAAAGTAAACCCGGTTGTTCCGGAAGTGGTTAACCAGGTATGCTTCAAAGTCATCGGTAACGACACCACTGTTACCATGGCAGCAGAAGCAGGTCAGCTGCAGTTGAACGTTATGGAACCGGTCATTGGCCAGGCCATGTTCGAATCCGTTCACATTCTGACCAACGCTTGCTACAACCTGCTGGAAAAATGCATTAACGGCATCACTGCTAACAAAGAAGTGTGCGAAGGTTACGTTTACAACTCTATCGGTATCGTTACTTACCTGAACCCGTTCATCGGTCACCACAACGGTGACATCGTGGGTAAAATCTGTGCCGAAACCGGTAAGAGTGTACGTGAAGTCGTTCTGGAACGCGGTCTGTTGACTGAAGCGGAACTTGACGATATTTTCTCCGTACAGAATCTGATGCACCCGGCTTACAAAGCAAAACGCTATACTGATGAAAGCGAACAGTAATCGTACAGGGTAGTACAAATAAAAAAGGCACGTCAGATGACGTGCCTTTTTTCTTGTGAGCAGTAACTTAAAAATAACAATCTAATATCAACTTGTTAAAAAACAAGGAAGGCTAATATGCTAGTTGTAGAGCTCATCATAGTTTTGCTGGCGATCTTCTTGGGCGCCAGATTGGGGGGAATAGGTATTGGTTTTGCAGGCGGATTGGGGGTGCTGGTTCTTGCCGCTATTGGCGTTAAACCCGGTAACATCCCGTTCGATGTCATTTCCATTATCATGGCGGTTATCGCCGCTATTTCTGCCATGCAGGTTGCTGGCGGTCTGGACTATCTGGTTCATCAGACAGAAAAGCTGCTGCGCCGTAACCCGAAATACATCACGATCCTCGCACCGATCGTGACCTATTTCCTGACTATCTTTGCTGGTACTGGCAACATCTCTCTGGCGACACTGCCAGTTATCGCTGAAGTTGCGAAGGAACAAGGCGTTAAACCTTGCCGTCCGCTCTCTACTGCAGTGGTATCCGCGCAGATTGCGATCACCGCATCGCCAATCTCAGCGGCAGTGGTTTACATGTCTTCCGTGATGGAAGGTCATGGCATCAGCTACCTCCATCTGCTCTCCGTGGTCATCCCGTCCACCCTGCTGGCGGTTCTGGTGATGTCCTTCCTGGTCACTATGCTGTTCAACTCCAAACTCTCTGACGATCCGATTTATCGCAAGCGTCTGGAAGAGGGCTTGGTTGAACTGCGCGGTGAAAAGCAGATTGAAATCAAATCCGGTGCAAAAACGTCCGTCTGGCTGTTCCTGCTGGGCGTAGTTGGCGTGGTTATCTATGCAATCATCAACAGCCCAAGCATGGGTCTGGTTGAAAAACCGCTGATGAACACCACCAACGCAATCCTGATCATCATGCTCAGCGTTGCAACTCTGACCACCGTTATCTGTAAAGTCGATACCGACAACATCCTCAACTCCAGCACCTTCAAAGCAGGTATGAGCGCCTGTATTTGTATCCTGGGTGTTGCGTGGCTGGGCGATACTTTCGTTTCCAACAACATCGACTGGATCAAAGATACCGCTGGTGAAGTGATTCAGGGTCATCCGTGGCTGCTGGCCGTCATCTTCTTCTTTGCTTCTGCTCTGCTGTACTCTCAGGCTGCAACCGCAAAAGCACTGATGCCGATGGCTCTGGCACTGAACGTTTCACCGCTGACCGCTGTTGCTTCTTTCGCTGCGGTGTCTGGTCTGTTCATTCTGCCGACCTACCCGACGCTGGTTGCTGCGGTACAGATGGATGACACGGGTACTACCCGTATCGGTAAATTCGTCTTCAACCATCCGTTCTTCATCCCGGGTACTCTGGGTGTTGCCCTGGCCGTTTGCTTCGGCTTCGTGCTGGGTAGCTTCATGCTGTAATGATCAATCGCGGGGCGTTCACGCCCCGCTTTCTTTCCCGCCGACTAACATCCTTCCCCCGTCCGTTGTATAGTGACCTCTCTCTTGCGGTTCCATCTGTTCTTGCGAGGTGTTTATGCTTGATGAAAAAAGTTCGAATACCACGTCTGTCGTGGTGCTATGTACCGCACCGGATGAAGCGACAGCCCAGGATTTAGCCGCCAAAGTGCTGGCGGAAAAACTGGCGGCCTGCGCGACCTTGATCCCCGGCGCTACCTCTCTCTATTACTGGGAAGGTAAGCTGGAGCAAGAATACGAAGTGCAGATGATTTTAAAAACTACCGTATCTCACCAGCAGGCACTGCTGGAATGCCTGAAGTCTCATCATCCATATCAAACCCCGGAACTTCTGGTTTTACCTGTTACACACGGAGACACAGATTACCTCTCATGGCTCAACGCATCTTTACGCTGATTCTGCTACTTTGCAGCACTTCCGTTTTTGCCGGATTATTCGACGCGCCGGGACGTTCACAATTTGTCCCCGCGGATCAAGCCTTTGCTTTTGATTTTCAGCAAAACCAACATGACCTTAATCTGACCTGGCAGATCAAAGACGGTTACTACCTCTACCGTAAACAGATCCGCATTACGCCGGAACACGCGAAAATTGCCGACGAGCAGCTGCCGCAAGGCGTCTGGCATGAAGATGAGTTTTACGGCAAAAGCGAGATTTACCGCGATCGGCTGACGCTTCCCGTAACCATCAACCAGGCGAGTGCGGGAGCGACGTTAACTGTCACCTACCAGGGCTGTGCTGATGCCGGTTTCTGTTATCCGCCAGAAACCAAAACCGTTCCGTTAAGCGAAGTGGTCGCCAACAACGCAGCGTCACAGCCTGTGTCTGTTTCGCAGCAAGAGCAGCACACCGCGCAATTGCCCTTTTCCGCGCTCTGGGCGTTGTTGATCGGTATTGGTATCGCCTTTACGCCATGCGTGCTGCCAATGTACCCACTGATTTCTGGCATCGTGCTGGGTGGTAAACAGCGGCTCTCCACTGCCAGAGCATTGTTGCTGACCTTTATTTATGTGCAGGGGATGGCACTGACTTACACGGCGCTGGGTCTGGTAGTTGCCGCCGCAGGGTTACAGTTCCAGGCGGCGCTACAGCACCCATACGTGCTCATTGGCCTCGCCATCGTCTTTACCTTGCTGGCGATGTCAATGTTTGGCTTGTTTACTCTACAACTCCCCTCTTCGCTGCAAACACGTCTCACGTTGATGAGCAATCGCCAACAGGGCGGCTCACCTGGCGGTGTGTTTGTTATGGGGGCGATTGCCGGACTGATCTGTTCACCATGCACCACCGCACCGCTTAGCGCGATTCTGCTGTATATCGCCCAAAGCGGGAACATGTGGCTGGGCGGCGGCACGCTTTATCTCTATGCGTTGGGCATGGGCCTGCCGCTGATGCTAATTACCGTCTTTGGTAACCGCTTGCTGCCGAAAAGCGGCCCGTGGATGGAACAAGTCAAAACCGCGTTTGGTTTTGTGATCCTCGCACTGCCGGTCTTCCTGCTGGAGCGAGTGATTGGTGATGTATGGGGATTACGCTTGTGGTCGGCGCTGGGTGTCGCATTCTTTGGCTGGGCCTTTATCACCAGCCTACAGGCTAAACGCGGCTGGATGCGCGTGGTGCAAATAATCCTGCTGGCAGCGGCATTGGTTAGCGTGCGCCCACTTCAGGATTGGGCATTTGGTGCGACGCATACCGCGCAAACTCAAACGCATCTCAACTTTACACAAATCAAAACGGTAGATGAGTTAAATCAGGCGCTCGTTGAAGCCAAAGGCAAACCGGTGATGTTAGATCTTTATGCCGACTGGTGCGTCGCCTGTAAAGAGTTTGAGAAATACACCTTCAGCGACCCGCAGGTGCAAAAAGCGTTAGCAGACACGGTCTTACTTCAGGCCAACGTCACGGCCAACGACGCACAAGATGTGGCGCTGTTAAAGCATCTTAATGTCCTTGGCCTACCGACAATTCTCTTTTTTGACGGACAAGGCCAGGAGCATCCACAAGCACGCGTCACGGGCTTTATGGATGCTGAAACCTTCAGCGCACATTTGCGCGATCGCCAACCGTGAACGACACTTGCAGTGGGAAAGACGGAGGAAAATAGCGTGCAACGTGAAGATGTACTGGGAGAAGCCCTGAAATTATTAGAATTACAAGGGATTGCCAACACCACGCTGGAGATGGTTGCTGAACGTGTGGATTATCCACTGGACGAGCTACGCCGCTTCTGGCCAGACAAAGAGGCAATCCTCTACGATGCGCTGCGTTATCTTAGCCAACAGATAGATGTCTGGCGTCGTCAGCTGATGCTGGACGAAACGCAAACCGCCGAACAAAAGCTGCTGGCACGTTATCAGGCGTTATCGGAGTGCGTTAAAAACAACCGCTATCCGGGCTGTCTATTTATCGCTGCCTGTACGTTTTATCCCGATCCTGGCCACCCTATTCATCAACTGGCCGATCAGCAAAAAAGCGCTGCCTACGATTTCACCCACGAACTGTTAACCACGCTGGAAGTTGACGATCCGGCGATGGTAGCAAAGCAGATGGAACTGGTGCTGGAAGGCTGTTTAAGCCGAATGCTGGTGAATCGTAGCCAGGCGGATGTCGACACTGCACATCGGCTGGCGGAAGATATCCTGCGCTTCGCCCGCTGCCGCCAGGGTGGTGCATTGACCTGACAGAAACACAGAAAAGAAGCGATTTGCCGCAATCTTAAGCAGTTGAATCGCTTTTACTGAAATTAGGTTGACGAGATGTGCAGATTACGGTTTAATGCGCCCCGTTGCCCGGATAGCTCAGTCGGTAGAGCAGGGGATTGAAAATCCCCGTGTCCTTGGTTCGATTCCGAGTCCGGGCACCAAATTCATATCAACGGACCTCCACGGAGGTCCGTTTTTCGTTTCAGGACGCCACGATTTAAGCGTTCTGCCTCCAAATCAATTCTACCGAACTCAACCAGATTCTCCCCACATCACCAGCAATTTGCGAGCATATCCCAATTTGGGAAAATTTGTTCCTGAGCTATAGCACTAACTGACGTGAAATGTCGTGCGGCCCCGTGATGCTGTTGAACGTCAAATGACGTCATCAGGAGCGTAACGTATCCATAAAGCACAACACCGGTCTGAACGCCGACTGATGAGATTTTCTGAATGAGAACAAAGAGAAATGTGTCAGTCCGCTTGCTCATGCAAAGACTAACAATCCGGTAATGACTCCAACTTACTGATAGTGTTTTATGTTCAGATAATGCCCGATGACCTTGTCATGCAGCTCCACCGATTTTGAGAACGACAGTGACTTCCGTACCAGCCTTGCCAGATGTTGTCTCAGATTCAGATTATGTCGCTCAATGCGCTGAGTGTAACGCTTGCTGATAACGTGCAGCTTTCCCTTCAGGCGTGATTCATACAGCGGCCAGCCATCCGTCATCCATACCACGACCTCAAAGGCCGACAGCAGGCTCAGAAGACGCTCCAGTGCGGCCAGAGTGCGTTCACCGAAGACGTGCGCCACAACCGTCCTCCGTATCCTGTCATACGCGTAAAACAGCCAGCGCTGACGTGATTTAGCACCGACGTAACCCCAATGTTCGTCCATTTCAGCGCAGACAATCACATCACTGCCCGGTTGTATGCGCGAGGTTACCGACTGCGGCCTGAGTTTTTTAAGTGACGTAAAACCGTGTTGAGGCCAACGCCCATAATGCGTGCACTGGCGCGACATCCGACGCCATTCATGGCCATATCAATGATTTTCTGGTGCGTACCGGGCTGAGAGGCGGTGTAAGTGAACTGTAGTTGCCATGTTTTACGGCAATGAGAGCAGAGATAGCGCTGATGTCCGGCAGTGCTTTTGCCGTTACGCACCACGCCTTCAGTAGCGGAGCAGGAAGGACATCTGATGGAAATGGAAGCCACGCAAGCACCTTAAAATCACCATCATACACTAAATCAGTAAGTTGGCAGCATTACCTAATCTTTAGGATTAATCCTTTTTTCGTGAGTAATCTTATCGCCAGTTTGGTCTGGTCAGGAAATAGTTATACATCATGACCCGGACTCCAAATTCAAAAATGAAATTAGGAGAAGAGCATGAGTTCTGCCAAGAAGATCGGGCTATTTGCCTGTACCGGTGTTGTTGCCGGTAATATGATGGGGAGCGGTATTGCATTATTACCTGCGAACCTAGCAAGTATCGGTGGTATTGCTATCTGGGGTTGGATTATCTCTATTATTGGTGCAATGTCGCTGGCGTATGTATATGCCCGACTGGCAACAAAAAACCCGCAACAAGGTGGCCCAATTGCTTATGCCGGAGAAATTTCCCCTGCATTTGGTTTTCAGACAGGTGTTCTTTATTACCATGCTAACTGGATTGGTAACCTGGCGATTGGTATTACCGCTGTATCTTATCTTTCCACCTTCTTCCCAGTATTAAATGATCCTGTTCCGGCGGGTATCGCCTGTATTGCTATCGTCTGGGTATTTACCTTTGTAAATATGCTCGGCGGTACCTGGGTAAGCCGTTTAACCACTATTGGTCTGGTGCTGGTTCTTATTCCTGTGGTGATGACTGCTATTGTTGGCTGGCATTGGTTTGATGCGGCAACTTATGCAGCTAACTGGAATACTGCGGATACCACTGATGGTCATGCGATCATTAAAAGTATTCTGCTCTGCCTGTGGGCCTTCGTGGGTGTTGAATCCGCAGCAGTAAGTACTGGTATGGTTAAAAACCCGAAACGTACCGTTCCGCTGGCAACCATGCTGGGTACTGGTTTAGCAGGTATTGTTTATATCGCTGCGACTCAGGTGCTTTCCGGTATGTATCCGTCTTCTGTAATGGCGGCTTCCGGTGCTCCGTTTGCAATCAGTGCTTCAACTATCCTCGGTAACTGGGCTGCGCCGCTGGTTTCTGCATTCACCGCCTTTGCGTGCCTGACTTCTCTGGGCCCCTGGATGATGTTGGTAGGCCAGGCAGGTGTACGTGCCGCTAACGACGGTAACTTCCCGAAAGTTTATGGTGAAGTCGACAGCAACGGTATTCCGAAAAAAGGTCTGCTGCTGGCTGCAGTGAAAATGACTGCCCTGATGATCCTCATCACTCTGATGAACTCTGCCGGTGGTAAAGCATCTGACCTGTGAGGTGTACTGGCAATAGCGGACACTACCATTTGTTCTTTTTTTAAGCAGCCATCTGATGATATTTTTCCCTGAAGGCTGCCGGGGAGATATTCCCCAGACGAGAGTGACGACGCTGACGATTGTAGAAAATCTCAATGTATTCCCGTATTACTGAGATGGCTTCATCCCAGTTATTAAAACGATAGTGGCTCAGACTCTCATTTTTCAGCGTTCCCCAGAAGCTTTCCATCGGAGCGTTGTCGTAACAGTTACCTTTACGCGACATTGATGTTTTCAGACCAGACTGCTCCTGTATGACCCGGTAATCGTATGCGCAGTACTGTGAACCTCGATCAGAGTGGTGGATTAGCCCGGCAGGTGGGCGCTGGCTCCTGAGCGCCATAAACAGGGCTTTACCTGTCAGCTCTTTTGTCATGCGCTCTCCCATGGCGTAGCCGACAATTTCGCACGTATAAACATCTTTGATGCCAGCGAGGTACAACCATCCCTCCTGTGTGGCAACATACGTCAGGTCCGCCACCCAGACCTGATTTGGTGCTGTAGGAGCGAACGTCTGGTTCAGCAGATTTGGCGCAACTGGCAGATTGTGGTTCGGGTTCGTAGTCGCTCTGAACTTGCGTTTCTGCTTACAGCGTAGCCTTAGCTCCTTACGAAGACGTGCCAGTCGGTCACGACCAACGATGATGCCATTCTCTGCCAGCTCCGTCTGGAGCCGCCGGGTTCCATATGTTTCGCGAGTGCGGATATGTGCCACCTTAATCTCCAGTTTTAGCCGCTCATCACTTTGTTTTCTGTCTGAGGGGGCATGCTGTACCCGGTCGTAATAACCGCTCCTGGATACACCAAATACCTGACACATCGGGTAATGCTGCCAACTTACTGATTTAGTGTATGATGGTGATTTTAAGGTGCTTGCGTGGCTTCCATTTCCATCAGATGTCCTTCCTGCTCCGCTACTGAAGGCGTGGTGCGTAACGGCAAAAGCACTGCCGGACATCAGCGCTATCTCTGCTCTCATTGCCGTAAAACATGGCAACTACAGTTCACTTACACCGCCTCTCAGCCCGGTACGCACCAGAAAATCATTGATATGGCCATGAATGGCGTCGGATGTCGCGCCAGTGCACGCATTATGGGCGTTGGCCTCAACACGGTTTTACGTCACTTAAAAAACTCAGGCCGCAGTCGGTAACCTCGCGCATACAACCGGGCAGTGATGTGATTGTCTGCGCTGAAATGGACGAACATTGGGGCTACGTCGGTGCTAAATCACGTCAGCGCTGGCTGTTTTACGCGTATGACAGGATACGGAGGACGGTTGTGGCGCACGTCTTCGGTGAACGCACTCTGGCCACACTGGAGCGTCTTCTGAGCCTGCTGTCGGCCTTTGAGGTCGTGGTATGGATGACGGATGGCTGGCCGCTGTATGAATCACGCCTGAAGGGAAAGCTGCACGTTATCAGCAAGCGTTACACTCAGCGCATTGAGCGACATAATCTGAATCTGAGACAACATCTGGCAAGGCTGGGACGGAAGTCACTGTCGTTCTCAAAATCGGTGGAGCTGCATGACAAGGTCATCGGGCATTATCTGAACATAAAACACTATCAGTAAGTTGGAGTCATTACCCGTGCTGTTAATATCTTTCTGCCACCAGTAAGGCGAGAATATTTCCAGTTCAATAGCACCATTAAATCCGGCGTTTTCAACCAGCCGACGAATTGACGGAATATTGATGACGCCATCTCCCGGCATACCACGGTCATTGACCAGATCAGTGGTCGGCATTAACCAGTCGGAAACATGAAACGCGAGGATGCGTTTTCCGGCACGCAGGATCTGACTGGCGAGATCCGGATCCCACCAGACGTGATAAACATCCACCGCCACGCCGAGGCCAAACTCACCATCGGGATCGAGTTCATCACACCAGTCCAGCGCCTGACGTAACGTGCACAGGCAAGAGCGATCGGCAGCTGTCATCGGGTGCAGTGGCTCCAGCGCAATTGGCACGCCGACATCTTTCGAATGTGGCAGCAACTGGCGAATCCCTTGTTTCACTTGTTCTCGCGCTTCATATAGATCTTTAGTGCCCGTTGGCAGACCGCCAACCACCTGCATATAACAGGCGGCGTTAAGCACCGCTGCGTCGTCCAGCGCCCGGCGGTTATCATCAATCGCCAGTTTGCGTTCCGCCAGTGTCGGCGCGGTGTAGTAAGTGCTACGGCACAAACCGGAAACGCTCATGTTACTGGCGGCAAGCTGGCGGGTGATTTGCTGGAGATCTTCACCCTGCAACTCCCTGCGCCAGGGGGCAATTGCGCCAATACCGCGTGCGGCGCAGGCATCAATAATGGCGGGTAGCGGCGTTTTATAGCCCAGTGTCGCGGTATTGATACTGAATAAATCCGGGCGTTGTAACAGATCTCTCATGATTCAGCCTCAGAAGCGCGGCATACTTAAGCCGCCGTCGATTGCGACCGCCTGACCACAGGTGTAAATCAGTTTACCTTCCGCCATCGCGCGGACGGTGGAAGCAATATCAGCCGGATAACCCCAACGTCCCCACGGCACCAGACCTTTGGCAATCAGTTCGTCGTAATAAGCCGTTGCCGGAATAGTCATATCAGTTTTGATGAGACCAGGGCGCACTTCATAAACGCCAATTTGTTCATTACAAAGGCGAGCAGCAAACAGACGAGCAGCGGCAGAAACGGCGGTTTTGGCAATGGTGTATTCGCCGCGATTCATCGCCAGCATGATGGCGTTGATGGAACTGACGAAAATAATCGAGCGGTGCGGCAGCTCCGCTTCCGGTTTCGGCTGTGCCAGTAAGCGCTTACTGAATGCCTGAGCAAGGAAGAACGGCGCGCGGGTGTTAATGGCAATGTTTTGATCGAAGCTGTCTGGTTCGAGGTCGAGGAGGTCACCGCGTTTTTTCACTGAAATCCCCGCGTTATTGAGCAGACAGTCCAGCCGCCCCCACTGGTTTTGCGCCGCGTCGAGCATCTCCTCATGCAGAGATAGATCACCGACATCAGCAGGGAAGCAAATCACTTCCACGCCTTCCGCCAAACATTCTTGTTGTGTGATATGCAGTTTTTCTACGCTGTCGGCATCGGGACGATCGTTAATCAGCAGGTTAAACCCGCCACGAGCAAGCTCCTGCGCACAGCCCTTTCCAATACCGCGAGTGGCTCCGGTAATCACGGCAACAGGACGAGTGGATTTCATACAATAGCTCTCTTTTTTGAATTTTGTTTCCTTGGTGATGATTAGCTTGCGACTGGAGGATAAAAAGATAAACCATCTAGTTGGTTGATATGCGATGGCGATCACAGGACATTTGATAACCTGATGAAAGTACAAGTTTTTGCCCTTTTTTCTGAAGCTGAAATCAAATCAGGTTATGATAGTCACCACGAAGAGGTCGTGGGGAAGCGTTATGTATATTGATACCAGCAACGTACAGAGCCTGAAGGAAAAATTGCTGCTATGTGCGGTTAATGAATTTGCCGAATATGGTTATGAAGGGGCCAGAGTAGATAATATTGTAAAGGCAGCAGGGTGTAGTAAACAGACGGTTTATCACCACTTTGGTAATAAAGAAAATTTATTTATCGAAGTGCTGGAATATACCTGGAACGATATTCGACAAAAAGAAAAGGCCCTTGATTTCTCAGATCTTCCGCCACAAAAAGCCATTGAGAAAATTATTGATTTTACATGGGATTATTATATTGCTAATCCTTGGTTTTTAAAAATTGTGCATAGTGAAAATCAAAGTAAAGGTGTGCATTATGCAAAATCACAGCGTCTCTTAGAAATTAACCATGCTCACTTGCAGTTAATGGAATCCTTATTGGATGAAGGGAAGAAATACAATATTTTTAAGCCAGGTATCGACCCATTGCAGGTGAATATTAATATTGCTGCGCTTGGGGGATATTATTTGATCAACCAGCATACGCTTGGCCTAGTTTATCATATCAGTATGGTTTCCCCCCAGGCACTGGAAGCCAGACGTAAGGTCATCAAAGAGACAATCCTTAGCTGGCTTTTGGTTGACCCTTCATCTACCGCGCACGAATAAAACTGCCATCCGGCTGGCGGGTAAACAGGACCTGTTGATTATTCCCCGTATCAATGGTTAAGCCCGTCACCACGCCGCTGGCGTTCTGGCGGATTTTCACCATCTGCCCATTTTGCAAATTACTCAGCGGCTTACCCGCGCCTTCTACCTGCGCCATTGCATAGACATCGGTAGCGGGCAGTCCGTGGTCGCGGAACAGCTGCGCCATCGTTTTACCGGGTTCGACACGGTAAGAGCGCCATTGATTATCAATTCCGCTATCTGGCTGGAATGGTTGCGTTTGGGTAGTTTGCGGCTGTTCTTCTGTCGGCGGTTGTGATTGCGACTGAATATCTAACTGCGCTTCACGCGTCACCACCGACGCGTTGGGCGTATCATCAGATGGAAGCAGAAATCCGACCACCAATACAATGGCGGCAATAATGATCCCCCGACGATGCATCGGCGGCAGCGGGTCCATGAAGCGAAAATTGTCCGGCGCGTGCCAGACTTTCTCCAGGGTTGGTTTTAGTTCAAAGCGCCCGGGCATGGTTTCCTCCTGCTCCACGTCTTGTTCCTCAATCATAGCCTATGAATAAGCTAACGCTATGATGTCCGTGGTAAACCCGCCTTTATTATATTCATACGGGATATTGCTATTGTTTCTTTTTCCCCGGGATTTGTCATCATTCCTGCGACAAAGTTTTACCCAAAGAAGTGTGGCTGATATGCTGCCCGCTACTTTTATACCCTAAGAAAGGAAATACGATGACCACCCCAACTTTTGACACCATCGAAGCGCAAGCAAGCTACGGCATTGGTTTGCAGGTAGGGCAACAACTGAGTGAATCTGGCCTGGAAGGGCTGCTGCCAGAAGCACTGGTTGCAGGTATTGCCGATGCGCTGGAAGGCAAACATCCGGCTGTGCCGGTTGATGTGGTGCATCGCGCGCTGCGTGAAATCCACGAACGCGCCGATGCCGTTCGTCGTCAGCGTTTCCAGGCGATGGCTGCTGAAGGCGTGAAATACCTGGAAGAAAACGCCAAAAAAGAAGGTGTGAATAGCACCGAATCTGGCCTGCAATTCCGCGTGATCAACCAGGGTGAAGGCGCAATTCCGGCACGTACCGACCGCGTTCGTGTTCATTACACCGGTAAACTGATCGACGGCACCGTGTTTGACAGCTCCGTTGCTCGTGGTGAACCCGCTGAATTCCCGGTTAATGGCGTGATCCCTGGCTGGATTGAAGCACTGACTCTGATGCCGGTAGGTTCTAAATGGGAACTGACTATCCCGCAGGAACTGGCATATGGCGAGCGCGGCGCAGGTGCATCCATCCCTCCGTTCAGCACCCTGGTGTTTGAAGTCGAACTGCTGGAAATCCTCTAAGCAGCGCATTCTGTTCCCCTCGAACCAGAGGGGAGCAGGCATTCAGCAATAAACCCTTCAGTTTGCCAAACGGCGCTATTTTGTGTTGAAAGACCCCGTAAGCGTGTATTTTTGTGAGCTGGTTCGCGTTATCACCGTGATATGACACTCACTTATAAACATAAATTAACATTAGATCTAAATCTTAGTATTCCATCCCGCGTATTGTTACCTAATATCGATGAGTCCCGATACAGATTCGTCGTATCATAGACTGACTAAAGGCCGTAGAGCCTGAACAACACAGACAGGTACAGGAAGAAAAAACATGGTAGATCAGGTAAAAGTCGTTGCCGATGATCAGGCTCCGGCTGAACAGTCGCTACGGCGCAATCTCACAAACCGACATGTTCAGCTTATTGCCATTGGAGGTGCCATTGGTACTGGGTTGTTTATGGGGTCCGGCAAAACGATTAGCCTTGCCGGGCCGTCGATCATTTTCGTTTATATGATCATTGGTTTTATGCTCTTTTTCGTGATGCGGGCAATGGGGGAATTGCTGCTTTCGAATCTGGAATACAAATCTTTTAGTGACTTCGCTTCCGATTTACTGGGGCCGTGGGCGGGATATTTCACCGGCTGGACTTACTGGTTCTGCTGGGTTGTAACCGGTATGGCAGACGTGGTGGCGATCACGGCTTATGCTCAGTTCTGGTTCCCCGATCTCTCCGACTGGGTCGCCTCGCTGGCGGTGATAGTGCTGCTGCTGACGCTCAACCTTGCCACCGTGAAAATGTTCGGTGAGATGGAGTTCTGGTTTGCGATGATCAAAATCGTCGCCATCGTGTCGCTGATTGTCGTCGGCCTGGTCATGGTGGCGATGCACTTTCAGTCACCGACCGGTGTGGAAGCGTCATTCGCGCATTTGTGGAATGACGGCGGCTGGTTCCCGAAAGGTTTAAGTGGCTTCTTTGCCGGATTCCAGATAGCGGTTTTCGCTTTCGTGGGGATTGAGCTGGTAGGTACAACAGCTGCGGAAACCAAAGATCCGGAGAAATCACTGCCACGCGCGATTAACTCCATTCCGATCCGTATCATTATGTTCTACGTCTTCGCGCTGATTGTGATTATGTCCGTGACACCGTGGAGTTCGGTAGTCCCGGAGAAAAGCCCGTTCGTTGAGCTGTTTGTGTTGGTAGGTTTGCCTGCGGCTGCCAGCGTGATCAACTTTGTGGTGCTGACCTCTGCGGCGTCTTCCGCTAACAGCGGTGTCTTCTCTACCAGCCGTATGCTGTTTGGTCTGGCGCAGGAAGGTGTTGCGCCGAAAGCGTTCGCTAAACTTTCTAAGCGCGCAGTACCCGCGAAAGGGTTGACCTTCTCGTGTATCTGTCTGCTCGGCGGCGTGGTGATGTTGTATGTGAATCCTAGCGTGATTGGCGCGTTCACGATGATTACAACCGTTTCCGCGATTCTGTTTATGTTCGTCTGGACGATTATCCTTTGCTCTTACCTGGTGTACCGCAAACAGCGTCCTCATCTGCATGAAAAGTCGATCTACAAGATGCCGCTCGGCAAGCTGATGTGCTGGGTATGTATGGCGTTCTTTGTGTTCGTGGTCGTGTTGCTGACACTGGAAGATGACACTCGCCAGGCGCTGCTGGTTACCCCGCTGTGGTTTATCGCGCTGGGGTTGGGCTGGCTGTTTATTGGTAAGAAGCGGGCTGCTGAACTGCGGAAATAACCGCATTATCATGCTGGATGGCGCAATGCCATCCAGCTTTTAGATCACTCACCCGCTAGGGCGCGTGGGAACAGTACATTGTTTTCCAGACTGATGTGATCCATCAGGTCATCAATCAGTTCATTAATGCCGTTATACATCGCTTTCCAGGTGGTGCAGGCTTCTGGCGGCGGTGTGACGTTATTGGTAGTGTGTTTGATCACTTCCAGCAGTTCGCCCGCTTCATCGTGCTCGCTTTCCATTACGCTGATTGGCCCCATTGCCTGGCTGCCCATGCCTTGTTTGATCATCGGGAAGAGGATCTGCTCTTCTTTCATCATGTGGCTGGAAAGCTCTTCATGCAGCATGGTCAGGTATTTTGTCAGCCCTTTTGGCACGCTCGGTTTGTCGGCGTGAACGCGCTCGACTTTAGTCGCTTGCAGGATCAGCTCCGGCAGCTGCTCGCGGTGACGATCGTGGTAGCGCACGATGATATGGTCAATGATTTCTGCCAGCGGGGCGCTACGCCAGTCTTTCTCAATCGGTTGTTCAGCAAGCTTTGCCAGTTCAGCTTCAATGACCTCAACATCCAGTTCTTTACGTGCCGCCGCGCGCGCCAGCGTCTGCTTACCGCCACAGCAGTAATCCATATCATATTTACGAAACAGAGCCGAAGCGCGAGGGATAGAGAGCGCCAGTTCACCTAAAGGTTGGTCGCGATAAGCCATAGCTGATACCTCATTCTTAATAAGATAAGATGTATTTTAAATACACCTTTAAGGCAAAAGCTATAACCCTTACGTAGCAGAGGCTTATTTAACTCACTGCCAGCATGTCAACTTTCTGAGACAGATTCAGTTAAAGGTTTTTCTGGTTTTGCTCTGACCGCGATGACCACGCCAATCACTAACAGCGCGATACCGCTCAGCGTCATTAGCGGCGGCATTTGCTGGCGGAGTAAAAAGGTGTACAGCAAACCTGCCAGCGTTTCGAAAACAATCAGCGGCCCGAGAATCACTGTCGGTAATCGCTGGCTGGCGACGTTCCAGCAGAGTGCGCCAACCCATGAGCAAAGCACGGCTATCGCAACCATCAGACTAATAAACACCAGCGGACGGGGGCCAAAAGGTAAGGAGAAGTCCGGCGTTTGTATATTCAGCCAGTAACAGGCGACGAGATAGCCGATGAGAGAAACCGGCAGCGTGACCAGCGCCTGCGCCGTCGCCCACATCATCGGATGTTTGTCGGGATTTTCCCGCAGCCAGCGGGCGTTGCGCAGGGCATACCATGCCCAGCAGACCACGGAAACTAACGCTAGCACGATGCCAGAGGTATAACGTGCCCAGTCAAAATCGGGGAGTCCGTGGTTTAACTCAGCAATATTCACACTCGCCAGGCCGATGCCAATACAAATCAGTGCCGGGGCGAGTTTTCCCCACGCGAGTTTGCCGTCGCGCTGGCTATAAAGCAGATTGGCAAAGACAGGAATCACCACCGGCAGGGTGCCGATAATCATCGTGGAAACAGGCGCGCCAGTACGTTGAATGGCACTGGCAAGGCAGAAGTAATAAATGAGGTTGCCCATCATAGTGAGCATCAAGGCGGTAAGCCAGTCCCGACGCGCCAACTGACGCAGACGCACGCGTCGCAGCCAGGCAATGGGTAGCGCAATTAACCCTAACGCCAGATAACGCCCCATCGACTGCAACATCGCCGGGTATTCCGGCACGATCAACGGCCCGACAAAAATAAGCCCCCACATCAACCCTGCTAACAGGGCGTACAGCACGCCGCTAATCATTACTGGCATCCATTGGTCTGTCAGAAGAAACGTTCAGGAAGCAGACATGATTGCTCCCGGCATCCCGTCATTATCAGAGAGGATGCGGGAGGATGCCACTTTAATTAACTAGTTATTAACATTAAAAAGATGGCTTACGCTTTCGGCTAACGTTGTCGTTGGGCAGCCAATCAATTTGCTAAGCGTTTTGCTGTTATCAAACAGACCACCTTTCGATGCGCCAACGTCAGAATCCGCCAGCATATCCGCCAGTCCGTCGGGCAGTCCGACGCTTTTCAGTGCCGCGGCGAAATCGGCTTCGCTCAGATTTTGATAGGTAACCTGTTTGCCGCTCTGTTTGGTCAGCTCTGCCGCTAACTGTGTCAACGTCCAGGCACTATCGCCCGCCAGTTCGTAAACCTTGCCTTCGTGACCGGCTTCGCTAATCACGCGTGCCGCAGCTGTCGCATAATCTGCCCGCGTTGCTGAGGCGATTTTGCCATCGCCCGCCGCACCGATAAATACGCCGTGTTCCAGTGCTGCCGGGGCGCTGGCGAGGTAGTTTTCGCTGTACCAGCCGTTGCGCAGCAGGGTGTAAACGATGCCAGAATCAGCCAGCATTTTCTCCGTCTCGATGTGCTCATCGGCGAGGCCGAGCGGGGAGGTATCTGCATGTAGCAGGCTGGTATAAGCGATAAATTTCACGCCAGCCGCCTTTGCGGCATTAATAACATTACGATGCTGCGGGGCACGTTGACCCACTTCGCTGGAAGAGATCAGCAGTAGTTTTTCCACTCCCTGAAGTGCAGATGTCAGTGCGGCTTCATCGCTGTAGTCAGCCTGACGCACGGTAATGCCTTGTGCTGCCAGGGCCTGGGCTTTTGCCGGATTACGAACGATAGCCACTATTTGGCTGGCAGGAACCGTTTTCATCAAGGATTCAATAATATAGTGACCAAGTTGGCCAGTGGCACCAGTAATAGCGATCATGGGAAGTCTCCATCGTTTTGTCTTGTGTTTAAATACGCTAACACCTAAACTTACTTTTAGTAAGTACGTGCAAAAAGGTAAGTATGAAATGAGTCAGGTTAGCCTGTCACAACAACTGAAAGAGGGTAATCTCTTTGCGGAACAGTGCCCGTCGCGCGAGGTGTTGAAACACGTCACCAGCCGTTGGGGGGTGTTGATTCTGGTGGCGCTACGCGAAGGTACTCATCGCTTTAGCGACCTGCGGCGCAAAATCGGTGGGGTGAGTGAAAAGATGCTTGCGCAGTCGTTACAGGCGTTAGAACAGGATGGTTTTCTTAACCGTATCGCGTATCCGGTGGTGCCGCCGCATGTGGAATATAGCCTCACGCCGCTGGGCGAGCAGGTGAGCGAAAAGGTTGCTGCACTGGCGGACTGGATTGAGTTGAATTTGCCCGAGGTGTTGGCGGTGCGGGATGAACGTGCGGCATAACTGCCGGATGCGCTGCGCTTATCCGGTCTACGGTTCATGGCTTGTAGGGTGGATAAGATACGGCAGCATCGCATCCGCCAATAAATGCCGGATGCGGTTGATTTATAGGCCGAAAAAGAAGTGTTTTACTTACTCAAATCCACCTGATAAATCGCAAACCCGATATCATCGGTCGCGACTTTATTCATCGGATACTGCCCTTTCTCTTTAATAAACGCTGCGGCTTTATCTGACGGGGAAGTTTCGAAACGGATATCCAGTTTCTTATCGGCAGCTATCGGTGCTAAACGCCAGTTGTTATCTGCCGCCGGATGAATTTCCCCCGCACGTTTCGACTCATCAGCAATCCACGCTGCCAGCACCGAGCGGTTCTCATCCGGTGAAGCAAAAGCGATATGGCTGTCGCCCGTACCGGCAAATTTGCCGCCGTAAGCGCGATAGTTATTGGTGGCAACCAGGAACATAGCGTTCGGATCAATCGGCTTGCCATTAAAGGTCAGGTTCTTAATCCGCTCTGCATTGGCATTAATCATCTGGCACTCGCCGTCATAGCGGGCGGGTTGGGTAACATCAATCTGATAATTCACACCATCAATAACATCAAAGTTATAAGTGCGGAAACCATCCCAGTTGATGAGTGACTGTGGTTTCGTGCTGTTAGGAGCAATCTGGTTAAACTGTCCGGCGGAGCACTCCAGCCACTCTTTCACCTCTTTACCGCTGGCTTTCACTACAATCAGCGTATTGGGGTAGAGATAAAGATCGGCGGCATTACGGAAGGTCAACTGGCCTTTTTCCACCTCCACATAGCTTGCCGGGTCATTTTTGCGACCACCAACTTTAAACGGTGCGGCAGCTGAAAGCACCGGCAGTTTTGCCAGATCCGGATCGCCCTGAATGTAATGTTCGACATACGCTTTTTGCGCGTTGTTCACGACTTGCACGGTCGGATCGTCCTGCACCAGCGCCAGATAGCTATACATATTGTCGGCAGATTTACCGATTGGCTTGCTGACGAACTGGCGTGTGGCATCGTGATCGGCTTTGAGTGTTTCTACCAGCTTGCTGTCTTCCGCCGCGAGGGATTTTTTATTGGCGATGTCGTAAATCGGCCGTGCTTCCGCTTTCGCCTGCGTCACCTGCCATTTACCGCTGTCATTACTGAGTTGTAAGTCGACCACCCCAAGATGATCGCCCCACATGCCCGGCATTACCGCCGGAACACCATTCAGCGTGCCTTTGGTGATATCAGCCCCTTCGATATCAGCAAAATCTTTACCCGGGAAAACGGCGTGAGCATGGCCAAACATAATGGCGTTAACGCCCGGAATTTCACTGAGGTAATAAACTGAGTTTTCCGCCATTACTTTATACGGATCGGCAGACAGCCCGGAATGCGCCAGAACGACAATGACATCGGCACCTTTCTCGCGCATTTCAGGCACGTATTTGCGCACGGTTTCGGTAATATCATTCACCGTCACTTTTCCGGATAAATTAGCTTTATCCCAGCCCATGATTTGCGGCGGCACGACGCCAATATAGCCAATCTTCAGCGTCTGTTTTTTTCCGTCTTTATCGACCACTTCGGTATCTTTAATTAAATACGGTGTAAACATTGGCTGTTTGGTTCTGGCGTCAATGACGTTGGCATTTACATAAGGGAATTTCGCTCCCGCCAGCGCATTTTTCAGGTAATCCAGACCGTAGTTAAATTCATGATTGCCGAGTGTACCGACCGTATAATCCAGCGTATTCAGCGCCTTATAAACCGGATGAACATCACCTGCTTTTAATCCTTTCGCCGACATGTAATCGGCCAGCGGACTCCCCTGAATCAAATCGCCGTTATCGACCAGTACGCTGTTTTTCACTTCATTGCGGGCATCGTTAATCAGGCTTGCCGTACGTACCAGTCCGAATTTTTCCGTGGCGGTGTCTTTGTAATAATCGAAATCCATCATGTTGCTATGCAGATCAGTGGTTTCCATGATACGCAGATCGACCGTCGCTGCATTCACACTGGCGGCAATCAGCGTGGCCAGGAGCGTTGCGCTAAACTTAATCATCAGGGACATCCTTTTATCATCGGGAATACGAAAGAAAAGGGAGAATAAACGCCTTACTTATAGAACAGTGAAGAATGCCACAATTTTACGCTTTGAAAATGATGACACTATCACAGTTGGCGCATTCATTAACGATAGGGTATAAGTAAAACAATAAGTTAACACCGCTCACAGAGACGAGGTGGAGAAATGTTAGATCAAGTATGCCAGCTTGCACGGAATGCAGGCGATGCCATTATGCAGGTCTACGACGGGACGAAACCGATGGACGTCGTCAGCAAAGCGGACAATTCTCCGGTAACGGCAGCGGATATTGCCGCTCACACCGTTATCATGGACGGTTTACGTACGCTGGCACCGGATATTCCGGTCCTTTCTGAAGAAGATCCTCCCGGTTGGGAAGTCCGTCAGCACTGGCAGCGTTACTGGCTGGTAGACCCGCTGGATGGTACTAAAGAGTTTATTAAACGTAATGGCGAATTCACCGTTAACATTGCGCTCATTGACCATGGCAAACCGATTTTAGGTGTGGTGTATGCGCCGGTAATGAACGTAATGTACAGCGCGGCAGAAGGCAAGGCCTGGAAAGAAGAGTGCGGTGTGCGCAAGCTGATTCAGGTCCGCGATGCGCGCCCGCCGCTGGTGGTTATCAGCCGTTCCCATGCAGATGCGGAGCTGAAAGAGTATCTGCAACAGCTTGGCGAACATCAGACCACGTCCATCGGCTCTTCGCTGAAATTCTGCCTGGTGGCGGAAGGACAGGCGCAGCTGTACCCGCGCTTCGGACCAACGAATATTTGGGACACCGCCGCCGGACATGCTGTGGCTGCAGCTGCCGGAGCGCACGTTCACGACTGGCAGGGTAAACCGCTGGATTACACTCCGCGCGAGTCGTTCCTGAATCCGGGGTTCAGAGTGTCCATTTACTAAATTCAGATGGCAGAAACAGTGTATTTCCTGATTCTGCCATCCTGATTTATCCCAACCTAAAAAGTTATAAATAAAAAGAGATTGTATTTAAAGTGCAAAAATTCAATTGCTAGTAAGTTACATTTTAATAATGAGCGTTTTTTGATAGTTTACTTCTATAATGAGATATTTAATGGCGACATAAAATAACCAAATAAAATAAGGTAGCCATATGTTACCCAGGATCAGACACAATAATTTTATTGGTGCGGTGGAGTTATTTGTAAAGTCATCGCATACAAAAACACATTCAAACGATTTTTTTAATAATATTCAGCATGCATTTAAGAAAAAAGATTGGGTTTCGAATTATGATAGTCTGTTAACTTTGCGGGAGTCCTTTCGTTGCGCAACACAGATTGATAAAAATAGTTATCAAGTGCTTTCATCAAAAAATGAAACTGTTAATGCCATGGATAATTTTCTTATCAGTTTCAGCCTTAAAGATAACGGTGCTGAATATACAATAACATTGCGAGGCAGTGGGTTTGAATACGAAGAAATTCCCATAACAATAAATGAGTATAACTCATTCATGGATTTCAAAAACCGCGAGTTTCCGTTAGAACAAAACAGAAGATTGTATGCCTGTGATATTTTGCAGAAAAAACAGTCTGACATACCAAAAAGGATTAAAGGTTATATTCGCCAGGCGTTTGGTGACGTATCTTTCGGTTATGCCTTATTGGAGGATGTAGTAAGCAAATTAAAACGGGGTAAATTTGAACTCCAAATACCAGGCGGTGGAATTAAAGAATGCGATGGATGGTATATTTACGAAAAAATAATTGATGATAATTTTGCCATAGTCATAGAATCTTTGGGCTTTGCGCTTAAAATCTATGGAGGGGATGAACGTTTTCGTAATGGTTCCTCTGTTGTTTTGGAGGATGAAGATTACTCTCTTATTTATAATTTTCTGGTTAATGCAGGTTGCCAACAAGTCGAATTAGCCGAACAAGTGGATGCGATAGTAAGTGCGAATCTGGCCGCAGATAGTAATATTACCAAAGAAAAGATTTGCGAGAAATATAAATCGACCATTGAGGCGTTTAAAAAAGAGCAACTAGCGTTACCAGTATTAGTTCGGTGTAAGAACTCAGAGACTTAATTCCCCTATCCCATAGATAACGATAGGGGAAAATTATTTTTCCAGAATTTATGTTATTGCCATTATTTGAGCAACTTTTGCAGCAGGTCCATCACTTGCTGCACCTCTTCCGGTGTGAGCGCCCCGTCTTTGGCCCATTGCACGCGACCGTCTTTATCCAGCACCACTACAGCGGAACTTTCTTCATCCAGCTGCCAGGCACCGCGCGCGACGCCATTGCTATCGACAATAAACTGCGACCAGGGATAAAGCTTTTTATTACTCTCCAGACTGCTGCGCACAAACATGCCGGAACCCGGAATCGCGTCGTCGGTGTTAACAATGGTGGTGGTCTGGTAACGATCGTGCGGTAACTTCGCTGATTTAATCGCTTCAATCAGCGTCGCGTTTTTCTCTTTTGCAGAGGTGCGACCAGCAATATGTTGCAGTACTCGCACTTTTCCCACTAACTGCGCGCTGTTCCAGGTTTTGTAGCTAAACTGATCTTTATCAAGCACCAACTCGCCCCGATCGGTAATGCCAATCGGCGGCACTCGCTGACCGATTTCGAACTGATGTGCGGAAGCCATCATCGGCAACAGCAGGCAGGTGAGTGCCAGAATCTTGCGTAGGGTCATGGTGTTTCCTTCTTATGATATGCAGGTGATCCGACCACTTGGGTCTGAGTTTTAATCATATGTGCTATTTATCGAATTTCCCGCAAGTGTGATGCCAGTTTGCGGTCAAGCGCACAAATCATATGAAAAATGAATGCTTATACTGAAGACCGCGCTTCGGTAAAAAGATAATTCTGAATAATTGTAACCTTTAGGTAAAAAAAGTTATACGCGGTGGAAACATTGCCCGGATAGTCTATAGTCACTAAGCATTAAAATTTGCGCCTCATAATAGTTGGGCCGATTGTGGCACCGCACAGGCGTAATACTCAGCAGGAGATAACAATGAAAATTTTCCAACGGTACAACCCACTTCAGGTGGCGAAGTACGTAAAGATCCTGTTCCGTGGACGGTTATACATCAAGGACATTGGCGCTTTTGAATTTGATAAGGGTAAGATTCTTATCCCAAAAGTGAAGGATAAGCTGCATTTGTCAGTGATGTCCGAAGTTAACCGTCAGGTTATGCGTCTGCAAACAGAGATGGCTTAACCAAAGTGCTATGCAGTAATAAGACGGCTCCTGATTCAGGAGCCGTTGATGTTTCTGGGGGTTACGCGACGCTTTCTTCTTTATCTTTAGCGTCAGGCAGTTTTGGCGAAAGGGCGGTGGCCTTGCTGTCGATCCGGGTCACCAGCAGCTGGTCGATGCGGTAGTTATCGATATCCACCACTTCAAATTTGTAGCCGGCGAATTTCACCGAATCGGTGCGTTTCGGGATCTTACGCAGCATAAACATCATAAAGCCGCCGATGGTTTCGTAGTTGCCCGACTGCGGGAACTCGTCAATATCCAGCACGCGCATGACGTCGTCAATTGGGGTGCCGCCGTCAATCAGCCATGAGTTCTCATCACGGGCGACAATCTGCTCTTCCAGCCCCTGACCGACCAGATCGCCCATCAGCGTGGTCATCACGTCGTTGAGGGTGATGATCCCCACCACCAGCGCGTACTCGTTCATGATCACCGCGAAGTCTTCACCTGCGGTTTTAAAACTTTCCAACGCCTCTGAAAGGGTTAACGTATCCGGCACAATCAGCGTGTTGCGAATTTGTACGCCGCTGTTCAGTGCCAGGCTTTGGTTAGCCAGCACGCGGTTCAGCAGGTCTTTAGAATCGACATAACCGATGATGTGGTCAATATCTTCATTACAGACGAGGAACTTAGAGTGCGGATGTTCCGCCACCTTATTCTTCAGGCTTTGCTCATCTTCGTGGAGATCAAACCAAATCACGTTTTCACGCGGTGTCATTGAAGACGGAACGGTACGGGATTCCAGCTCAAAGACGTTTTCAATCAGCTCGTGTTCCTGTTTACGTAACACGCCCGCCAGCGCACCGGCTTCCACTACCGCGTAGATGTCATCAGAAGTGATGTCATCTTTACGTACCATTGGCAGTTTGAAAATACGGAAGATCATGTTCGCCAGGCCGTTGAAGAACCACACCAGCGGGGTGCAAACGTACAGGCAGAAGCGCATCGGGTTGATGATACGCAAAGCCACCGCTTCTGGCGCAATCATACCGATGCGTTTCGGGGTTAAATCCGCAAACAGGATAAACATGCCAGTCACTAACGAGAAAGAGAGAATAAAGCTCAGTTGCTCAGAGAGCTCTGCCGACATATAGCGGGAGAACAGGCTGTGAAAAGCTGGAGAAAATGCCGCATCACCGACGATACCGCCGAGAATCGCCACTGCGTTCAGACCGATTTGGACCACGGTAAAGAACATGCCGGGATTTTCCTGCATATTCAGAACGCGTTGGGCATTTATATTGCCTTCATCAGCCAGCAGTTTAAGTTTGATTTTGCGTGAGGCGGCAAGCGAGATCTCGGACATCGAGAAGAACGCACTTACAGCGATCAAGCAGAGTATGACTAAAATACTGTTTAACATATCTTATCCGACCTTTCAGGCCAGACCCTCGGAAGGGAAAGTTGATTAATTTGTGTGAAATACACATTGAAAGCCGATTCGAAGAAAGTGAACCGGCATTTTCAGTGGCTAGTATAGCGTAAGGTACTGTAAAGTCGCCAGAGGGTTAAAATTCAGACTGCTGATAAATGCAATACTGCCTGATGCGCTATGCCGATCAGGCCTACGCAGTCCTTGCAATATATTGAATTTGGGCGATTTTGTAGGCCTGGTAAGTCGTTTAAGCCGCATCAGGCATAGACAAAGAGCACTTTATCAACAAACTACATTTGTACCCGTAACGCTATGCTTCCGGCGGCAGACAGACGCCAATTCCGCCAATTCCACAATAACCATATGGGTTTTTATGCAGATATTGCTGGTGGTCATCTTCGGCATAATAAAACGGTGTGGCGTTAGCGATTTCCGTGGTGATGTGACGATCGTCATCGGCGGCAAGCATCGCCGCCTGAAAACGTTCCAGACTGGCGCGAGCTGCGGCATCCTGTTCTGGGGTCAGCGGATAAATCGCTGAACGATACTGCGTGCCGTGGTCATTGCCCTGACGCATTCCCTGGGCGGGATCGTGATTCTCCCAAAATACCTGTAGCAACTGCTCATAGCTGATGACGGAAGGATCGTAAACAATGCGTACCGCTTCGGCATGACCCGTATCACCGGAGCACACTTCCCGATAAGTCGGATTTGGCGTATAGCCGCCGGTATAGCCTGCGGCGGTGCTGTAAACGCCGGGTAACTGCCAGAACAGACGCTCCACACCCCAGAAACAACCCATCGCAAAAATGGCAATCTCCATTCCGTCAGGTACATTGGTCATTGAGTGACCGTTGACCGCATGCAGCGTGGCTACGGGCATCGGGGTGTTACGTCCAGGCAGGGCATCGGCGGGGGAAACCAGATGCTTTTTATCAAATAAACTCATGGTGTCGCTCTCCCGAAAATCGGTCATTGGGGTTAAGGTTGTAACAAGAGGCGTATTTGCACACAATAACCACCGTGAATAGGTCTAAAGTAAAACATAAGAAATATTTGGGGTTTAGTCTGCTTTTTAATCCATATTACTGGATTTTTGTTAAGCCGTTTAACGGCGTTCCAGGGGCAGGAAAAAAGGATATTCAGGAGAAAATGTGCGCTATATCCGACAGTTATGCTGTGTAAGCTTACTCTGCTTAAGCGGATCTGCCGTCGCCGCGAACGTCCGTCTACAGGTCGAGGGGTTATCGGGACAGCTGGAAAAGAACGTTCGTGCGCAGCTTTCTACGATTGAAAGTGATGAAGTGACGCCAGACCGTCGCTTTCGCGCACGCGTCGATGATGCCATCCGTGAAGGTCTGAAAGCGCTGGGTTATTACCAGCCGACCATTGAATTTGATCTCCGTCCACCGCCAAAGAAAGGGCGGCAGGTATTGATCGCCAAAGTCACGCCAGGTGTGCCGGTGTTAATTGGCGGCACCGATGTGGTATTGCGCGGCGGCGCGCGGACCGATAAAGACTATTTGAAATTGCTCGATACTCGCCCGGCTATTGGTACGGTACTGAACCAGGGCGATTATGAAAATTTCAAAAAGTCCTTAACCAGTATTGCGTTGCGTAAAGGTTATTTCGATAGCGAATTTACCAAAGCGCAGCTGGGCATTGCGCTCGGCCTGCATAAAGCCTTCTGGGATATTGATTATAACAGTGGCGAACGTTACCGCTTTGGGCATGTGACCTTTGAAGGATCACAAATCCGCGATGAATACCTGCAAAATCTGGTGCCGTTTAAAGAGGGCGATGAGTATGAATCGAAAGATCTGGCGGAACTGAACCGCCGACTTTCTGCTACCGGCTGGTTTAACTCGGTGGTGGTGGCTCCACAATTTGATAAAGCGCGCGAAACGAAAGTATTACCATTGACGGGCGTGGTTTCGCCGCGAACAGAAAACACCATCGAAACCGGGGTCGGTTACTCTACGGACGTGGGACCGCGCGTGAAAGCGACGTGGAAAAAGCCGTGGATGAACTCATACGGTCACAGTTTGACCACCAGTACCAGTATTTCCGCGCCGGAACAGACCCTCGACTTCAGCTATAAAATGCCGCTGCTGAAGAATCCACTGGAACAATATTATTTGGTGCAGGGCGGTTTTAAGCGCACTGACCTGAACGATACCGAATCTGACTCCACTACGCTGGTGGCTTCTCGCTACTGGGATCTCTCCAGCGGCTGGCAGCGTGCCATTAACCTGCGCTGGAGCCTCGACCACTTTACCCAGGGTGAAATTACCAACACCACGATGCTGTTTTATCCTGGGGTGATGATTAGCCGCACGCGTTCTCGTGGTGGCCTGATGCCAACCTGGGGAGACTCGCAACGCTACTCTATCGACTACTCCAACACGGCCTGGGGTTCAGATGTCGATTTCTCCGTTTTCCAGGCGCAGCACGTCTGGATCCGCACACTGTACGATCGCCATCGCTTTGTGACACGCGGCACGCTGGGCTGGATTGAAACCGGTGATTTCGACAAAGTACCGCCGGATCTGCGTTTCTTCGTCGGGGGCGATCGCAGTATTCGCGGCTACAAATACAAATCTATCGCCCCGAAATACGCCAACGGTGACCTGAAAGGGGCCTCGAAGTTGATAACCGGATCGCTGGAATACCAGTACAACGTGACCGGAAAATGGTGGGGCGCGGTGTTTGTCGATAGTGGCGAAGCGGTAAGCGATATTCGCCGCAGCGACTTTAAAACCGGTACCGGGGTCGGCGTACGCTGGGAATCGCCGGTCGGGCCAATCAAACTCGATTTTGCCGTACCGGTCGCGGATAAAGACGAACACGGGTTACAGTTTTACATCGGTCTGGGGCCAGAATTATGAGTTTATGGAAAAAAATCAGCCTCGGCGTGGTTATCGTTATCTTACTGTTGCTGGGATCGGTGGCGTTTCTGGTGGGCACCACCAGCGGCCTGCATCTTGTATTTAAAGCGGCGGATCGCTGGGTGCCAGGACTGGATATTGGCAAGGTCACCGGCGGCTGGCGCGATCTCACCTTGTCTGACGTTCGTTATGAGCAGCTAGGCGTGGCGGTAAAAGCGGGTAATCTGCATCTGGGGGTCGGTCTTGAGTGCCTGTGGAACAGTAGCGTTTGTATTAATGACCTGGCGCTGAAAGACATTCAGGTCAACATCGACAGTAAAAAAATGCCTCCTTCTGAACAGGTTGAAGAAGAGGAAGATAGCGGTCCGCTGGATCTCTCCACGCCGTATCCCATCACCCTGACACGGGTGGCGCTGGACAACGTCAACATCAAGATTGATGACACCACGGTGTCGGTGATGGACTTCACCTCCGGCCTGAACTGGCAGGAGAAAACCCTGACCCTGAAACCGACGTCGCTGAAAGGCCTGCTGATTGCTCTGCCGAAAGTGGTGGAAGTGGCGCAGGAAGAAGTGGTCGAACCGAAAATTGAAAATCCGCAGCCGGAGGAAAAGCCGCTCGGCGAAACGCTGAAAGATCTCTTTTCTCGCCCGGTATTGCCGGAAATGACCGACGTGCATTTGCCGCTTAACCTGAACATTGAAGAGTTTAAGGGCGAGCAGCTGCGCGTGACGGGCGACACGGACATCACCGTGCGCACCATGCTGCTGAAAGTGAGCAGCATTGACGGCAATACTAAACTGGACGCCCTGGATATCGATTCCAACCAGGGGATCGTCAACGCCAGCGGCACGGCGCAGCTGTCAGACAACTGGCCGGTGGATATCACCCTCAACAGCACACTGAACGTGGAGCCGTTGAAAGGTGAAAAGGTGAAGCTGAAAGTGGGCGGCGCGCTGCGCGAACAGCTGGAGATAGGCGTTAACCTTTCCGGTCCGGTGGATATGGATTTACGCGCCCAGACGCGACTGGCGGAAGCCGGATTGCCACTCAACGTGGAAGTGAACAGCAAACAGCTTTACTGGCCGTTCACTGGTGAGAAGCAGTATCAGGCGGATGATCTGAAACTGAAACTTACCGGCAAAATGACCGATTACACGCTCTCTATGCGTACGGCAGTGAAGGGACAGGAGATCCCGCCAGCCACCATTACCCTTGATGCCAAAGGTAATGAACAGCAGGTCAATCTCGACAAACTCACCGTCGCGGCGCTGGAAGGGAAAACTGAACTCAAGGCGTTGCTCGACTGGCAGCAGGCCATTAGTTGGCGCGGTGAGCTAACGCTTAATGGCATTAACACCGCCAAAGAGTTCCCGGAGTGGCCGTCGAAACTCAATGGCTTGATTAAAACCCGCGGTAGCCTGTACGGCGGCACCTGGCAGATGGAGGTGCCAGAACTGAAGCTGACCGGTAACGTCAAACAGAACAAAGTGAACGTTGACGGCACGCTGAAAGGCAACAGTTATATGCAGTGGATGATCCCTGGGCTTCATCTGGAACTCGGGCCAAACAGTGCCGAAGTGAAAGGCGAGCTGGGGGTAAAAGATCTCAATCTTGATGCCACCATCAACGCGCCGGGGCTGGATAACGCGCTGCCGGGGCTTGGCGGTACAGCGAAAGGGCTGGTGAAAGTACGCGGCACGGTGGAAGCGCCACAACTACTGGCAGATATCACCGCGCGCGGCCTGCGCTGGCAGGAACTTTCCGTGGCGCAGGTTCGCGTGGAAGGCGACATTAAATCCACCGATCAGATCGCCGGGAAACTCGACGTACGCGTTGAGCAAATTTCGCAGCCGGATGTAAATATCAACCTCGTCACCCTGAATGCCAAAGGCAGCGAAAAGCAGCACGAGCTACAGTTGCGGATTCAGGGCGAGCCTGTCTCCGGGCAGCTTAATCTGGCAGGAAGTTTTGATCGCAAAGAAGAACGCTGGAAGGGAACTCTTAGCAATACCCGCTTCCAGACGCCGGTCGGCCCGTGGTCGCTGACCCGCGATATTGCGCTGGATTACCGCAATAAGGAGCAAAAAATCAGCATCGGGCCACACTGCTGGCTTAACCCGAATGCGGAACTGTGCGTGCCGCAAACTATCGATGCGGGGGCCGAAGGGCGTGCGGTGGTGAATCTCAACCGCTTCGACCTCGCCATGCTGAAACCGTTTATGCCAGAAACCACTCAGGCCAGCGGTATCTTCACGGGTAAAGCGGATGTTGCCTGGGACACCACGAAAGAGGGGCTGCCGCAGGGCAGTATCACCCTTTCGGGGCGTAACGTGCAGGTAACGCAAACCGTCAACGATGCGGCGCTGCCGGTGGCGTTTCAGACACTGAATCTGACGGCGGAATTGCGTAACAACCGTGCCGAATTGGGCTGGACCATCCGCCTGACCAATAACGGCCAGTTTGATGGACAGGTGCAGGTGACCGATCCGCAAGGCCGCCGTAATCTTGGTGGCAACGTCAATATCCGTAACTTCAACCTTGCGATGATAAACCCCATCTTTACCCGTGGGGAAAAAGCAGCGGGGATGGTGAGTGCCAACTTGCGTCTGGGTGGTGATGTGCAAAGCCCGCAGTTGTTTGGTCAGCTTCAGGTTACGGGTGTGGATATCGACGGCAACTTTATGCCGTTTGATATGCAGCCGAGCCAGCTTGCGGTCAACTTTAACGGTATGCGCTCGACGCTTGCCGGTACAGTACGGACCCAGCAGGGTGAAATCTACCTGAACGGTGATGCCGACTGGAGCCAAATTGAAAACTGGCGGGCACGAGTAACGGCGAAAGGCAGTAAAGTGCGGATCACCGTGCCGCCGATGGTACGAATGGATGTATCGCCAGATGTTGTATTCGAGGCTACACCAAACCTGTTTACCCTCGATGGTCGCGTGGATGTCCCGTGGGCGCGCATCGTGGTGCACGATCTGCCGGAAAGCGCAGTAGGCGTCTCCAGCGATGTGGTGATGCTTAACGATAACCTGCAACCGGAAGAGCCGAAAACGGCGTCGATTCCGATTAACAGTAACCTGATTGTCCACGTTGGCAACAATGTGCGCATTGACGCCTTTGGCCTGAAAGCGCGGCTGACGGGCGATCTTAACGTCGTACAGGACAAACAAGGGCTGGGCCTGAACGGGCAGATCAACATCCCTGAAGGGCGCTTCCATGCCTATGGTCAGGATCTGATTGTGCGTAAGGGTGAGTTACTGTTCTCTGGTCCGCCGGATCAACCGTATCTTAATATTGAAGCTATTCGTAACCCGGATGCTACAGAAGACGATGTAATCGCCGGAGTTCGCGTCACTGGTCTGGCGGACGAACCGAAAGCGGAGATCTTCTCTGACCCGGCGATGTCGCAACAAGCTGCATTGTCTTATTTGCTACGTGGACAAGGGCTGGAGAGCGATCAGAGCGACAGTGCGGCAATGACCTCGATGCTGATTGGTCTGGGGGTTGCGCAAAGTGGCCAGATTGTGGGTAAAATCGGCGAGACGTTTGGCGTAAGCAATTTAGCGCTCGACACCCTGGGAGTAGGCGACTCCTCCCAGGTAGTGGTCAGCGGCTATGTATTGCCAGGTCTGCAAGTGAAATACGGCGTGGGTATATTTGACTCTATAGCAACACTCACGTTACGTTATCGCCTGATGCCTAAGCTATATCTGGAAGCCGTGTCTGGTGTAGACCAGGCACTGGATTTGCTCTATCAGTTCGAGTTTTAGCAATGCGAATATTTGTCTACGGCAGTTTACGCCACAAACAAGGCAACAGTCACTGGATGACCAATGCCCAGTTACTGGGCGATTTCAGTATCGATAACTACCAGTTGTATAGCCTGGGCCACTATCCAGGCGCAGTTCCGGGGAACGGAACGGTACACGGTGAAGTTTATCGTATTGACAACGCCACGCTGGCCGAACTTGATGCCTTGCGCACCAGGGGCGGTGAATACGCGCGCCAGTTGATTCAGACGCCGTATGGGAGTGCATGGATGTACGTTTATCAACGACCCGTCGATGGATTAAAGCTAATTGAAAGCGGCGACTGGTTAGACAGGGATAAGTAATAATAAAAGCACGCCTCCTTCGGGTGGCGTTGTTTTATGCGATGTATCTCGCGATTTTTTTTTGTAACTTTTCCATCTTTTGCTTTTCTCTCCGAGCCGCTTTCCATATCTGCAATCGCATAAAAAACTCTGCTGGCGTTCACAAATGTGCAGGGGTAAAACGGGGGCACGCTTTGAACGGTGAGTATGAGTGAGGTCGGCTAACTTCCAGCAAGTGGCTATGAACAGCAAAATGGTGGTCGGGTTTGCTTGTTCTTACCGTTCAAGCCTTGCAACCGCTGAGAATAATGATGGTGGAATAGAGAGTTTATTTATCGCGGGCATAAAAAAACCCTTACTAACCGAAGCCCGGCGTTCAGGGTTATTGCGCTAGAAGAACTTATTTATTCTTTGCGCGCTCGAAGGAAGCAACGATTTCAGCTTTAGCGGCTTCTGCGTTTTCCCAACCTTCAACTTTCACCCACTTGCCTTTTTCGAGGTCTTTGTAGTGCTCGAAGAAGTGAGCGATTTGCGCTTTCAGCAGTTCAGGCAGATCGTTTACGTCTTTAATGTGATCGTATTCTTTGCTCAGCTTGCTGTGCGGAACCGCAACCAGTTTCGCATCTTCACCGGCTTCGTCGGTCATTTTCAGAACGGCAACCGGACGGCAACGGATCACAGAACCAGGCTGCAGCGGGTACGGAGTCGGGACCAGTACGTCAACCGGGTCACCGTCCAGAGACAGGGTGTGGTTGATGTAACCGTAGTTGCACGGATAGAACATCGCGGTGGACATGAAGCGGTCAACGAACAGTGCGCCGCTCTCTTTGTCGATTTCGTATTTGATCGGATCTGCGTTAGCCGGGATCTCAATAACAACGTAGATGTCTTCCGGCAGATCTTTACCCGCAGGGACGTTGAGTAAGCTCATGTCTGTTTCCTTTAAAAATATGTGGCAAACAAGTGCCAAGTATTATAGCCAACTCGCGCCGAATGTCTTTGCTTGTTTTCGTCTTCATTTTCCTTTTTCGCCAGTTTTAAGACGGTATACAGAGCAGGAAAATCCATAACCGTAGCCGCATTTTTCATAGTGAGATGAAAGCGATTACAAACTTGTGATTAACGTTTTATTTACTTTTTTGAAGTGTGATGTAACGCAATCCGTTACATAACGAATTGTCTATAGTTTTTTCGCGAACATCTTTTCACCAATAATAATTACCCCGACGAGGACAACCCTATGTGGAAACGCTTACTTGTAGTCTCTGCAGTCTCGGCAGCCATGTCGTCTATGGCGTTGGCCGCTCCATTAACCGTAGGATTTTCGCAGGTCGGATCGGAATCCGGCTGGCGCGCCGCAGAAACCAATGTGGCGAAAAGTGAGGCCGAAAAACGCGGAATTACGTTGAAAATTGCCGATGGTCAGCAAAAGCAGGAAAACCAGATTAAAGCGGTACGTTCCTTCGTTGCATAAGGGGTGGATGCGATCTTTATCGCTCCAGTGGTTGCGACGGGTTGGGAACCGGTATTAAAAGAGGCGAAAGATGCCGAAATCCCGGTCTTCTTGCTCGACCGTTCCATCGATGTGAAAGACAAATCTCTCTATATGACCACCGTTACTGCCGACAACATCCTCGAAGGTAAGTTGATCGGTGACTGGCTGGTAAAAGAAGTGAATGGCAAACCATGCAACGTGGTGGAGCTGCAGGGCACCGTTGGGGCCAGCGTCGCCATTGACCGTAAGAAAGGCTTTGCCGAAGCCATTAAGAATGCGCCAAATATCAAAATTATCCGCTCGCAGTCAGGTGACTTCACCCGCAGTAAAGGCAAAGAAGTCATGGAGAGCTTTATCAAAGCGGAAAACAACGGCAAAAACATCTGCATGGTTTACGCCCATAACGACGACATGGTGATTGGTGCAATTCAGGCAATTAAAGAAGCGGGCCTGAAACCGGGCAAAGATATCCTCACGGGTTCCATTGACGGTGTACCGGACATCTACAAAGCGATGATGGATTGCGAAGCGAACGCCAGTGTTGAACTGACGCCGAACATGGCGGGACCCGCTTTCGATGCGCTGGAGAAATACAAAAAAGACGGCACCATGCCTGAAAAGCTGACGTTAACCAAATCCACCCTTTACCTGCCTGATACCGCAAAAGAAGAGTTAGAGAAGAAGAAAAATATGGGGTATTGAGGGTTGCTATGCCTGATGCCGATTCGTAGGCCGGATAAGGCGCTCGCGCCGCATCCGGCGATGGTGCACTGAAGCCTGATGCGACGCTTACCGCGTCTTATCATGCCTACTGGGAGCACGCTTTACACCGGGGGAAACCATGACGACCGACCAACACCAGGAGATCCTCCGCACCGAAGGATTAAGTAAATTTTTCCCCGGCGTCAAAGCGTTAGACAACGTTGATTTCAGCCTGCGCCGTGGCGAAATCATGGCGCTGCTTGGTGAAAACGGGGCGGGAAAATCAACGCTAATCAAAGCATTAACTGGTGTATACCACGCCGATCGCGGCACCATCTGGCTGGAAGGCCAGACTATCTCACCGAAAAATACCGCCCATGCACAACAACTCGGTATCGGCACCGTCTATCAGGAAGTCAACCTGCTACCCAATATGTCGGTTGCTGATAATCTATTCATAGGTCGCGAACCCAAACGTTTCGGCCTTCTACGCCGTAAAGAGATGGAAAAGCGCGCCACCGAACTGATGGCATCTTACGGTTTCTCCCTCGACGTGCGCGAACCGCTTAACCGTTTTTCGGTGGCGATGCAGCAAATCGTCGCCATTTGCCGGGCTATCGATCTCTCCGCCAAAGTGCTGATCCTCGATGAACCCACCGCCAGCCTCGACACCCAGGAAATGGAGCTATTATTTGGCCTGATGCGTCAGTTGCGCGATCGCGGCGTCAGCCTGATCTTTGTCACTCACTTTCTCGATCAGGTCTATCAGGTCAGCGATCGGATCACCGTCTTACGCAACGGCAGTTTCGTAGGCTGTCGGGAAACGCGCGAGCTACCGCAGATCGAACTGGTAAAAATGATGCTGGGGCGCGAGCTGGATACCCACGCGCTACAGCGTGCCGGGCGAACATTGTTGAGCGACAAACCCGTTGCCGCGTTCAAAAATTACGGCAAAAAAGGAACGATAGCACCGTTTGATCTCGAAGTGCGCCCCGGCGAGATCGTCGGTCTGGCTGGCTTGCTGGGATCCGGACGTACCGAAACCGCCGAAGTGATCTTCGGTATCAAACCTGCTGACAGCGGCACGGCGTTGATCAAAGGCAAACCGCAAACCCTGCGATCGCCACATCAGGCTTCAGTACTGGGCATCGGATTCTGCCCGGAAGACAGGAAAACCGATGGCATCATCGCCGCCGCCTCGGTGCGGGAAAATATCATCCTCGCTCTCCAGGCCCAGCGCGGCTGGCTACGACCCATTTCCCGCAAAGAGCAGCAAGAGATTGCCGAACGCTTTATCCGCCAGCTTGGCATTCGCACACCTTCAACTGAACAACCGATTGAATTTCTCTCCGGTGGCAATCAGCAAAAAGTGCTGCTTTCACGTTGGCTACTGACCCGACCGCAATTTCTGATCCTTGATGAGCTAACCCGTGGCATTGATGTTGGTGCCCACGCCGAGATCATCCGCCTGATTGAAACGCTGTGTGCTGACGGTCTGGCGCTGCTGGTGATCTCCTCCGAACTGGAAGAGCTGGTGGGCTATGCCGACCGGGTGATCATCATGCGCGATCGCAAACAGGTGGCGGAGATCCCGCTGGCACAGCTTTCCGTTCCGGCGATCATGAACGCCATTGCGGCGTAAGGAGAACAGTGTGATGCCTCAATCTCTCCCTGACACTACGCCGCCAAAAAGGCGTTTTCACTGGCCGACGGGGATGCCGCAGCTGGCGGCACTGTTGCTGGTGCTGCTGGTCGATAGCCTGGTAGCCCCGCATTTCTGGCAGGTGGTGCTTCAGGATGGGCGTTTGTTCGGTAGCCCTATCGACATTCTTAACCGTGCAGCTCCCGTTGCGTTACTGGCGATTGGTATTACGCTGGTGATCGCCACCGGTGGTATCGATCTCTCTGTGGGGGCGGTGATGGCTATCGCCGGAGCCACAACGGCTGCGATGACGGTCGCGGGATTCAGCCTGCCGATTGTTTTGTTAAGCGCCCTGGGCACCGGCATCCTGGCGGGATTGTGGAACGGCATACTGGTAGCGATCCTCAAAATTCAGCCGTTTGTCGCCACCCTGATCCTGATGGTCGCCGGGCGCGGCGTGGCGCAACTGATCACCGCCGGGCAGATCGTCACGTTTAACTCGCCGGATCTCTCATGGTTTGGCAGCGGATCGCTGTTGTTCCTGCCAACGCCGGTCATTATCGCGGTGCTGACGCTTCTCCTGTTCTGGCTGTTGACCCGCAAAACGGCGCTGGGGATGTTTATCGAAGTCGTTGGTATCAACATTCGGGCGGCAAAAAATGCCGGGGTAAACACGCGAATCATCGTCATGCTCACCTACGTGTTGAGCGGGCTATGTGCGGCGATTGCGGGCATTATCGTGGCGGCGGATATTCGCGGTGCCGATGCCAACAACGCCGGATTATGGCTGGAGCTGGACGCCATTCTCGCGGTGGTGATTGGCGGCGGATCGCTGATGGGCGGGCGCTTTAACCTGCTGCTCTCGGTAGTGGGGGCGCTGATTATTCAGGGGATGAACACCGGAATTTTGCTTTCGGGCTTTCCGCCGGAGATGAACCAGGTGGTGAAAGCGGTGGTGGTGCTTTGTGTGCTGATTGTTCAGTCGCAACGCTTTATCAGTCTGATTAAAGGAGTACGTAGCCATGATAAAACGTAACTTGCCGCTGATGATCACCATCGGCGTCTTTGTGCTGGGCTATCTCTACTGCCTGACCCAGTTTCCCGGTTTTGCTTCCACAAGGGTGATCTGCAATATCCTGACCGATAACGCCTTTCTTGGGATAATCGCCGTTGGCATGACCTTTGTGATCCTCTCTGGCGGTATCGATCTCTCCGTCGGTTCGGTGATCGCCTTTACTGGCGTGTTTCTGGCAAAAGTGGTTGGCGATTTCGGCCTCTCGCCGCTGCTGGCGTTTCCGCTAGTGCTGGTGATGGGCTGTGCCTTCGGCGCATTTATGGGGCTTCTGATCGACGCCCTGAAGATCCCGGCATTTATCATTACGCTTGCGGGGATGTTCTTTTTGCGCGGCGTCAGCTATCTCGTTTCGGAAGAGTCGATTCCGATAAACCATCCCATTTATGACACGCTCTCAAGCCTTGCGTGGAAAATCCCCGGCGGCGGTCGCCTTAGTGCGATGGGGCTGTTGATGCTGGCGGTGGTGGTTATCGGTATTTTCCTTGCGCATTGTACCCGTTTTGGCAATCAGGTGTACGCTATTGGCGGCAACGCGACGTCGGCGAACCTGATGGGGATTTCTACTCGCAGCACCACTATTCGCATTTATATGCTCTCCACCGGACTGGCAACACTGGCGGGGATTGTCTTCTCGATTTATACCCAAGCCGGATATGCACTGGCGGGCGTAGGTGTGGAACTGGACGCCATCGCGTCGGTGGTGATTGGCGGTACGTTGTTAAGTGGTGGCGTCGGGACGGTGCTTGGGACGCTTTTTGGCGTGGCAATTCAGGGACTGATCCAGACTTACATCAACTTTGACGGCACGCTGAGTTCCTAGTGGACGAAAATCGCCATCGGTATTTTGTTGTTTATTTTTATAGCATTACAGCGTGGGTTAACGGTGCTGTGGGAGAATCGTCAGAGTTCGCCAGTGACAAGAGTCAACATTGCGCAGCGATAAAAATGCCTCTCCGTGTGGATAATGCCGATCAGTTAAGGATCAGTTGACCGATCCAGTGGCTGTGTAAGAATCCGGAAACGCTCACTTGTTTCCGGATTTTTTTATGCACATTGGACAGGCTCTTGATCTGGTATCCCGTTACGATTCTCTGCGTAACCCACTGACTTCTCTGGGGGATTACCTCGCCCCCGAACTCATCTCTCGTTGCCTTGCCGAATCAGGTACTGTAACGCTACGCAAGCGCCGTCTTCCCCTCGAAATGATGGTCTGGTGTATTGTTGGCATGGTGCTTGAGCGTAAAGAACCTCTTCACCAGATTGTGAATCGCCTGGACATCATGCTGCCGGGCAATCGCCCCTTCGTTGCCCCCAGTGCCGTTATTCAGGCCCGCCAGCGCCTGGGAAGTGAGGCTGTCCGCCGCATGTTCACGAAAACAGCGCAGCTCTGGCATAACGCCACGCCGCATCCGCACTGGTGCGGCCTGACCCTGCTGGCCATCGATGGTGTGTTCTGGCGCACACCGGATACACCAGAGAACGATGCAGCCTTCCCCCGCCAGACACATGCCGGGAACCCGGCGCTCTACCCGCAGGTCAAAATGGTCTGCCAGATGGAACTGACCAGCCATCTGCTGACGGCTGCAGCCTTCGGCACGATGAAGAACAGCGAAAATGAGCTTGCTGAGCAACTTATAGGACAAACCGGCGATAACACTCTGACGTTAATGGATAAAGGTTATTACTCACTGGGACTGTTAAATGGCTGGAGCCTGGCGGGAGAACACCGCCACTGGATGATACCTCTCAGAAAGGGAGCGCAATATGAAGAGCTCAGAAAACTGGGTAAAGGCGATCATCTGGTGAAGCTGAAAACCAGCCCGCAGGCACGAAAAAAGTGGCCGGGACTGGGAAATGAAGTGACAGCCCGCCTGCTGACCGTGACGCGCAAAGGAAAAGTCTGCCATCTGCTGACGTCGATGACGGACGCCATGCGCTTCCCCGGAGGAGAAATGGCGGATCTGTACAGTAATCGCTGGGAAATCGAACTGGGATACAGGGAGATAAAACAGACGATGCAACTGAGCAGGCTGACGCTGAGAAGTAAAAAGCCGGAGCTTGTGGAGCAAGAGCTGTGGGGTGTCTTACTGGCTTATAATCTGGTGAGATATCAGATGATTAAAATGGCGGAACATCTGAAAGGTTACTGGCCGAATCAACTGAGTTTCTCAGAATCATGCGGAATGGTGATGAGAATGCTGATGACATTGCAGGGCGCTTCACCGGGACGTATACCGGAGCTGATGAGCGATCTTGCAAGTATGGGACAACTTGTGAAATTACCGACGAGAAGGGGAAGGGCCTTCCCGAGAGTGGTAAAGGAGAGGCCCTGGAAATACCCCACAGCCCCGAAAAAGAGCCAGTCAGTTGCTTAACTGACTGGCATTACTCTCCGTGTGGAGAGGCGCAGGAGATTACGCGTCCGGGAACTCACGGATAAAGCGTTCGACATCTTCAACCATATGGTCGTTGCCGACAAAGAACGAACGGCGCTGGTGCAGAGTTTCCGGGATGATATCCAGAATACGCTCTTTGCCATCGCTCGCTTTACCGCCCGCTTGTTCCGCCAGGAATGCCATCGGGTTGCACTCATAAAGCAAACGCAGTTTGCCGTCCGGGTGGCTGGCGGTGCTTGGGTAGAGATAAATACCGCCTTTCAGCAGGTTACGGTGGAAATCCGCAACCAGTGAACCGATATAACGCGAGGTATACGGGCGATTGGTGGATTTATCTTCTTCCTGGCAGAATTTAATGTACTTCTTCACCCCGTTCGGAAACTTAATGTAGTTTCCTTCGTTGATGGAGTAGGTTTTGCCTTTCTCCGGGAAGCGCATCCGTTCCTGGCACAGGCAGAAAACGCCCAGCGAAGGATCGTAAGTAAAGGCGTGAACACCGCATCCGGTGGTGTAAACCAGCATGGTAGAGGAGCCGTATACCACGTAACCTGCCGCAACCTGTTTGTTACCAGGCTGGAGGAAATCTTCTTCCGTTACCGGCGTGCCAACAGGCGTAACGCGGCGGTAGATGGAGAAAATGGTACCGACAGAGACGTTAACATCGATGTTGGACGAGCCATCCAGGGGGTCCATCAGCACCACGTATTTTGCGTGTTCACAGCCTTCAAAGACGACAATCTCATCTTCTTCTTCAGAGGCAATCCCCGCAACGATATCGCGTGCTTTCAGTGCGGCTTTCAGTTTTTCATTAGCGAACAAGTCGAGTTTTTGCTGAACCTCGCCCTGCACGTTCTCAGCACCGCTGGCACCCAGGATATCAACCAGTCCTGCTTTGTTGATATCGCGATGGATAATCTTGGCGCCCAGTTTTATTGCCGACAGCAAAGCAGTGAGCTCACCGGTAGCATGAGAAAACTCGTGCTGCTTTTCGACAATAAATTCACCTAACGTTTTCATAAAACTTTCCCTGCAATGTTTATGGAGTAAAGCGACCGCAACAATCTTAACAAATAATCTCAATGTTGCGCTCAGGTGAATCGCGCCAGCAAATTGCGGATTATCCTGAAATGCGTTTCTCACTTGCCCGACATATGCGTAAAATGAGCGGCAGATTAAAAAAGGATAGTGACGTATGCGCATTCATATTTTAGGAATTTGTGGCACATTTATGGGCGGTCTGGCGATGCTGGCGCGCCAGTTAGGCCATGAAGTAACGGGTTCGGACGCCAATGTGTATCCGCCGATGAGCACCTTACTTGAGAAGCAAGGCATTGAGCTGATTCAGGGTTACGATGCCAGCCAGCTCGAGCCGCAGCCGGATCTGGTGATTATTGGCAACGCCATGACCCGTGGAAATCCGTGTGTGGAAGCGGTACTGGAAAAAAACATCCCTTATATGTCAGGTCCACAGTGGCTGCACGATTTTGTGCTGCGCGACCGCTGGGTGCTGGCCGTTGCCGGTACACACGGCAAAACCACCACCGCGGGAATGGCGACCTGGATTCTGGAACAGTGTGGTTACAAACCGGGATTTGTGATCGGCGGTGTGCCGGGGAACTTTGAGGTTTCGGCGCGTCTGGGCGAAAGCGACTTCTTTGTTATCGAAGCGGATGAGTACGACTGCGCCTTCTTCGACAAACGCTCTAAATTTGTCCATTACTGCCCGCGTACGCTGATCCTCAACAACCTTGAGTTCGATCACGCCGATATCTTTGACGACCTGAAAGCGATCCAGAAACAGTTCCACCATCTGGTGCGTATCGTTCCGGGGCAGGGCCGTATTATCTGGCCGGAAAATGACATCAACCTGAAACAGACCATGGCGATGGGCTGCTGGAGCGAGCAGGAGCTGGTGGGTGAGCAGGGTCACTGGCAGGCGAAAAAGCTGACCACCGATGCTTCCGAATGGGAAGTTTTGCTGGATGGCGAAAAAGTGGGCGAAGTGAAATGGTCGCTGGTAGGCGAACATAATATGCACAATGGCCTGATGGCGATTGCAGCGGCTCGCCATGTTGGTGTAGCGCCGGCAGATGCCGCTAACGCGCTGGGTTCGTTTATTAATGCTCGTCGCCGTCTGGAGTTGCGTGGTGAAGCGAATGGCGTCACGGTATATGACGATTTTGCCCATCACCCGACGGCGATTCTGGCAACGCTGGCGGCGCTGCGTGGCAAAGTTGGTGGTACGGCGCGCATTATTGCTGTGCTGGAACCGCGCTCGAATACCATGAAAATGGGGATCTGCAAAGACGATCTGGCACCTTCATTAGGTCGTGCTGATGAAGTCTTCCTGCTGCAACCGGCGCATATTCCGTGGCAGGTGGCAGAAGTGGCAGAAGCCTGCGTTCAGCCTGCACACTGGAGTGGCGATGTGGATACGCTGGCAGATATGGTGGTGAAAACCGCTCAGCCAGGCGACCATATTCTGGTGATGAGCAACGGCGGTTTTGGTGGGATCCATCAGAAACTGCTGGATGGTCTGGCGAAGAAGGCGGAAGCTGCGCAGTAATTCGGCTTCAGCCTGATATAGCATTGCCGGATAAGGCGTTTACGCCGCATCCGGCAAACCATACTCACATCAACAACGAAAATTACCCTTCATTCTCCGCCAGTTCGCGCAGATACTGGAAAATCTGGCGTGCGGATTTCGGCGGCTTATTCCCTTCTTTCTCTTTCTTCGCGTTGCGGATCAGTGTACGCAGTTGCTGACGATCGGCATCGGGCCACAGATTCAATACTTCAGCGATGGCGTCATCACCTTGATCGATCAGACGATCGCGCAGGTTTTCCAGTTTATGGAACAGCACCACCTGCTGGTTGTGACGGTTTTTCAGCTTATCCAGCGCCTGACGAATAGGCTCTACGTCGCGCTGGCGCAGCATCTTACCGATGAGCTGCAACTGGCGGCGGCGACCTTCCATCTTAATACGCTGGGCGAGCTCAATAGCCGGGCGCAGATCCGCATCTAACGGGATCTTATACAGCGCGTTTTTCCCCAGATCAACAATTTCCGCGCCAAGGCGTTTTAGCTCCTCGGCATCACGTTTAATTTCACTTTTACTGACCCAGATAATTTCATCGTCTTCGTCTTCGATGTCATCACCGGGAACGTCGTCGAGCCAGTCTTCGGGCTGCTTAGTCATCTCAGGCTCCTTAAAAAAAGAGGCTAATGTTACCAGTTAAGATGCGCACTGAAAAACGGTTCTCTGTTAGACTTCAGAGAAACTCTCTACATTATGGCACTTGCAATGAAAGTAATCTCTCAAGTTGAAGCGCAGCGCAAGATTCTGGAAGAAGCAGTTTCCACTGCGCTGGAGTTGGCCTCAGGCAAATCGGACGGTGCGGAAGTTGCCGTCAGCAAGACCACCGGCATTAGCGTAAGCACGCGTTATGGTGAAGTGGAGAATGTTGAATTCAATAGTGATGGCGCGCTGGGGATCACTGTTTATCACCAGAACCGTAAAGGTAGCGCATCGTCTACCGATTTAAGCCCGCAGGCCATTGCCCGCACCGTACAGGCGGCGCTGGATATTGCCCGTTATACCTCGCCAGATCCCTGTGCCGGCGTGGCAGACAAAGAGCTGCTGGCCTTTGACGCACCGAATCTCGACTTGTTCCACCCTGCGGAAGTTTCCCCGGATGAAGCCATTGAACTGGCGGCCCGCGCAGAACAGGCGGCATTGCAGGCGGACAAACGCATCACCAATACCGAAGGTGGCAGCTTTAACAGCCACTACGGTGTCAAAGTTTTTGGCAACAGCCACGGCATGTTGCAGGGTTACTGCTCAACGCGTCATTCGCTCTCCAGCTGTGTAATTGCCGAAGAAAATGGCGATATGGAGCGTGATTACGCCTACACCATTGGCCGCGCGATGAGCGATCTGCAAACGCCAGAGTGGGTCGGGGCCGACTGTGCTCGCCGTACTTTATCGCGCCTGTCACCGCGTAAACTCTCCACCATGAAAGCGCCGGTCATTTTTGCCAATGAAGTGGCAACCGGGCTTTTTGGCCATCTGGTGGGGGCGATAGCGGGTGGCTCGGTTTACCGTAAATCTACCTTTCTGCTGGATTCGCTGGGTAAACAAATTCTGCCGGACTGGCTGACCATTGAAGAGCATCCGCATCTGCTGAAAGGGCTGGCGTCGACGCCATTCGACAGCGAAGGTGTGCGCACCGAGCGTCGCGATATTATTAAAGATGGCATCCTGACTCAGTGGCTGCTGACCAGCTACTCGGCGCGGAAACTGGGGCTGAAAAGCACCGGACATGCGGGCGGTATTCACAACTGGCGGATTGCCGGACAAGGGCTAAGCTTCGAACAAATGCTCAAAGAGATGGGCACCGGGCTGGTGGTGACGGAGCTGATGGGCCAGGGCGTGAGTGCCATTACCGGTGATTATTCCCGTGGTGCAGCGGGCTTCTGGGTAGAGAATGGCGAAATTCAGTATCCCGTTAGTGAAATCACCATCGCAGGTAATTTAAAAGATATGTGGCGCAATATTGTCACCGTCGGTAACGATATTGAAACACGCAGTAATATACAGTGTGGTTCTGTGCTGTTGCCGGAGATGAAAATCGCCGGGCAGTAAAAAACTGGCGCGACCTGCCGCGCTATAAACTAAAAAATTACACAAAATCATTCGCACTGCATCGAGACGGAAAGTGAATGAGGGCCGGGGAGCGTACTCGCAGTACGTGACCCGGGCGAATGAGCGTAGCCGTCGATGAGGCAGTGTGAAGGATGAAGTGTAAATAAAAAAGGAAGTGAGCAATGCGTAAAAGCCTGTTAGCTATTCTTGCAGTCTCCTCGTTGGTATTCAGTTCTGCGTCGTTTGCCGCTGATCTTGAAGACAATATGGAAACCCTCAACGACAATTTAAAAGTGATCGAAAAAGCGGATAACGCGGCGCAAGTCAAAGACGCGTTAACGAAGATGCGCGCCGCAGCGCTGGATGCGCAAAAAGCAACGCCGCCGAAGCTCGAAGATAAATCACCGGACAGCCCGGAAATGAAAGATTTCCGCCACGGTTTCGACATTCTGGTCGGTCAGATTGACGACGCGCTGAAGCTGGCAAATGAAGGTAAAAAGAAGCGCAGGCTGCTGCAGAGCAACTGAAAACGACCCGCAACGCCTATCACCAGAAGTATCGTTAATTCCTCATTTCCCTGTTGCCTGCACTCAGGTAACAGGGAACTTATCATCGCAAATGATGCACCACCTGATTGCTGCTGCCGCGCCAGATCAGGGAAGGGTCTTTTAAATCCTGCACAAATTTGCCGTCGACCAGCACGTTAATCAAATCAACAACCTGCATTTGCGCAGCGTTGAGTTCGTCGAGTTTATAGCCTGTCCACACCCAGATGTCTTTACCCGGACACTCGGCGCGGATGCGTTTTACCAGTTTCAGAATATCCGGCACGTTTTGCGGATGCAGCGGATCGCCGCCGGAGAGGGAAATCCCCTGGCGTTTGATACGAGTGTCATTCAGATCTTTAATGATCTTGTCTTCCATTGCTTTGGTAAATGGCTGACCAGAATTTACCCGCCATGTGCTTTTGTTATAGCAACCGGGGCATTCATGAACACACCCGGAGACAAACAGGGTGCAGCGAGTGCCGGGGCCGTTGACGATGTCGACAGGATAGTACTGATGATAATTCATTATTTCGCCTGGCTTATCAGTCCGCGTGTAGGCTGCATCCGGTAATCAATGCCTGATGCGACGCTGTCGCGTCTTATCAGGCCTACAGCCGTTGCCAAATGTAGGCCGGATAAGGCGTTTACGCCGCATCCGGCATTTGCTTAGCGCAGAGTGAAGATTAACCTATCTGCCCATTCCCCAAATGTTTAACGCGGCGCTTAACTTCTTCCTGCTTACCAGCGTTAAACGGACGTGCATCCGGGCTACCTAAATATCCGCACACGCGGCGAGTTACCGACACACGGGAGGCGTCATGGTTACCACATTTCGGGCAAGTGAAGCCTTTGCTGGTGCACTCGAACTCACCGGTAAAGCCACACTCGTAGCACTCATCAATCGGTGTATTGGTGCCGTAATACGGTACATGCTGATAGCTGTAATCCCAGACATCTTCCAGCGCTTTCAGGTTGTGCTGAATGTTTGGATACTCGCCGTAGCAAATGAAACCACCGTTCGCCAGCGGCGGGTAAGGCGCTTCAAAGTCGATCTTGTCGTACGGGTTCACCTTCTTCTCCACATCAAGGTGGAAACTGTTGGTGTAGTAACCTTTATCGGTCACGCCCGGCACCACGCCAAACTCAGCAGTATCGAGACGGCAGAAGCGGTCGCACAGGTTTTCACTCGGCGTGCTGTAAAGACTGAAACCATAACCCGTTTCTTCTTTCCACTGATCCACTGCCTGACGCAGACGTTCAACAATGGCGATACCTTTCGCGCGAAGCTTCTCGTTGTCGTAAACATGCTCGCCGCTGAACAGCGCGTTAATGGTTTCGTGGATGCCGATGTAACCCAGCGAAATAGACGCACGACCGTTTTTGAAGATTTCAGAAACATCATCGTCAGCATTCAGACGTACGCCACAAGCACCTTCCATATAGAGGATCGGGGCGACGCGCGCTTTCACGCCTTCGAGACGAGCGATACGGGTCATCAGTGCCTTACGTGCCAGCACCAGACGTTCATCCAGCAGCTTCCAGAAGGTGGCTTCATCGCCTTTTGCTTCCAGAGCAATACGCGGCAGGTTCAGGCTGATCACGCCGAGGTTGTTACGACCATCGTGGATCTGCTCGCCGTTTTCATTTTCCCACACGCCGAGGAAGCTGCGGCAGCCCATCGGGGTTTTAAACGAACCGGTGACGTTCACTACCTGATCGTAGTTCAGGATATCCGGATACATGCGCTTGCTTGCGCACTCCAGCGCCAGCTGTTTGATGTCGTAGTTCGGATCGCCTTTTTTATGGTTCAGGCCATCGCGAATCGCAAACACCAGTTTCGGGAACACCGCAGTTTTACGGTTTTTACCGAGGCCTGCGATACGGTTACGCAGGATCGATTCCTGAATCAGGCGCGATTCCCAGCTGGTGCCCAGACCAAAACCAAAGGTTACAAACGGCGTCTGACCGTTGGCGGTGTGCAGGGTGTTTACTTCGTACTCCAGCGACTGGAAGGCATCGTAGCACTCTTTGATGGTACGAGAGTTAGCGTAGCCTTCGGCGTCCGGGATGTTCCACTCTTCTGCGGTCTTGCGATGTTTGTTGTAGCTGGCGGTAACAAACGGCGCCAGCACTTCATCGATACGGTTAATGGTGGTGCCGCCATAAATATGGCTGGCGACCTGAGCAATAATCTGCGCAGTTACCGCGGTTGCCGTAGAGATCGACTTCGGCGGTTCAATCTCGGCGTTCCCCATTTTAAAACCCTGGGTCAGCATGCCTTTCAGGTCGATCAACATGCAGTTGAACATCGGGAAGAACGGCGAGTAATCGAGATCGTGATAGTGAATATCGCCACGCTCATGTGCCTGCACCACGTCACGCGGCAGCAGGTGCTGGCGTGCATAGTGTTTAGCCACGATCCCGGCCAGCAGGTCGCGCTGGGTTGGAATCACCTTGCTGTCTTTGTTGGCGTTTTCGTTGAGTAACGAGGCGTTGGTCTGCTCGACCAGACCACGGATCTCCTGGTTCAGGCGACCGCGTTTTTCACGTTCAATGTCGCGATCGTGACGGTACTCGATGTAAGCACGAGCCAGTTGTTTGTATGGACCCGACATCAGCTGGTTTTCAACTGCGGTCTGGATCTCGTTGATATCCACCTGGTTGCGCCCCTGCATCTGCTCGTTGACAACCGCGGCAACAGTGGCGCAATAATCGGCATCATCGACTTCCGCTGCTTTAGCTGCACGCAGAATCGCTTCTTTGATGCGCTCTGATTTAAACGGCACTTTGCAGCCGTCTCGTTTCATCACATGCGGTGTCATGATCGCTCCATATTTTTAAGAACAGGTTATCCACAGAAATTGGGAAAGGCGTTTTCCGGTTTTTTCGTTTCGTTTTCCGGTGCTTTCCGCAATCGCCATCCGCTTATCCACAACGCCGCACCTTTTTCGTGGGGAGCTGTAGTAGCAATTATAGTCGATTAATACAACATATTGGGTTGGGACGCATTTTAAAGTCTATATATAGTGCTTTGCATCAAGGATGTTTTAACTTTTTTTGATGTAGCTCAAAGTAAAAAGCAGAGCGTACGGATGACGGGCGCTACAGCGTTATGTAAATTTTTTAATGAATTTGCTGGTTGAAAAATCAACAAAAACAACATGCTGACAGACAAAACCCCGGAATGACCGGCATTATCGGGGCTTAGGGAAGATTTACTTCTGTAACCACCAGACAGCCTCAAAAGGCCGTAAATTCATGGCACAGGGTTGTGGTGAGGCTTCTTCGTAGTTATGCATCACAAGCTGCCAGTTGCCGCGCATTTGCCCTGGCTGCCAGGGTTGGATCTCACGGCTAAGGTTGGCAATGACCAGCAAGGTTTGCCCCTTCCATTCACGGCGATAGCACCACAATACAGGGCTGTTTGGCAGCAGATCCTGGTAATTGCCCCATGTCAGGATGGCTTCTTGCTTACGCAGTGCGATTAACTTTTGGTAGGTGTAAAACACAGAGGAGTCATCGGCCAGCGCGGCTTCTACGTTGATTTGTTGATAGTTATCGCCTAGGCCAATCCACGGTTCGCCAGCCGTAAACCCGGCATTATCGCCGTTGCTCCATTGCATGGGCGTGCGGCTGTTGTCACGGGATTTACTGGCGAGGATTGCCAATAACTCGTCGGCATCACGACCATCGTTGCGCAGCTCGGCAAACATATTGAGGCTCTCCACGTCGCGATAGTCAGTAATGCGCGTGAAATGCGGGTTGGTCATGCCAATCTCTTCGCCCTGGTAGATATACGGCGTTCCCTGCATGCCATGCAGCACCATCGCCAGCATTTTTGCCGCAGGCACGCGGTATTCACCTTCATCACCAAAGCGAGAAACAATGCGCGGCTGATCGTGGTTACACCAGAACAAGGCATTCCATGCCACGTTGTGCATTCCTTGTTGCCAGTGGCGGAACAATGTTTTCAACGCCACAAAGTCAGGTTTAGCCAGCGTCCATTTTTCACCACCGGGATAATCGACCTTCAGGTGATGAAAATTAAAGGTCATCGACAATTCACTGCCTGTCAGTGCCGCGTATCGCTGGCAATGCTCAAGGCTGGTGGAGGACATTTCACCTACGGTCATTAACCCGCGTGGCGTAAACACATCGCGGTTCATCTCGTGCAAAAACTCGTGTGCTCGTGGCCCGTCGGTGTAGAAGCGACGCCCGTCGCCATCCAGGTCTTCAGGGAAACGCGGGTCTTTGGAGATCAGATTCACCACATCCAGGCGCAACCCGTCGACCCCACGATCGGCCCAGAATTCACAGACTTTTTTCAGCTCTGCGCGTACCGCTGGATTCTCCCAGTTGAGATCCGCCTGTTCTGGTGCAAAGAGATGCAAATAGTACTGTTCGCTTTCCGCATGCCAGCGCCACGCACTACCGCCAAATTTTGAACGCCAGTTGTTCGGTGGCGTTTCTGGTTCGCCATCGCGCCAGATATAAAACTGGCGGTAAGGGCTTTCTTTGTTCAGCGCCTCGCGAAACCAGGCATGTTGGGTAGAGGTATGGTTAAACACCATATCGAGAATGATACGAATCCCGCGCGATTTTGCCTGCGTCACCAGTTCGTCAAAATCGTCCAGCGTGCCGTAGGTGGGATCAATCGCCGTATAGTTCGCTACATCGTAACCGTTATCGACCTGGGGAGAGACATAAAAGGGGGTTAGCCAGATGGCATCAACGCCCAGTTTATGCAGATAGTCCAGGCGTTGGATAACGCCACGTAAATCGCCGGTGCCGCTACCCGTGGTGTCCTGAAAACTCTTTGGATAAATCTGGTAGATAACGCCGTTTTGCCACCAGTGGGGAAGATTAGTCATTACGTTATTCCTGCAAATGCGAGGGGGCGCAATTGCGCCCCGAAGAAAATTAAACAATGTCCAGCGTGCCCAGGCGGTATTTCCGCTGATAGATAAACGAGGTGAGTACAATCGGGATGATGATGGCGATAGCCATTGCCAGCGCAAATACCTGCCAGTAGCTCGGTTGAATAGAGAGAATTCCCGGCAGGCCCCCTACGCCGATACCATTCGCCATAACGCCGTTCAGGCCGCATAGCAATCCTGCCAGACCAGAACCAATCATCGCGCACAGCATCGGGAAGCGATATTTCAGGTTGATGCCGTACATTGCAGGCTCAGTGACCCCAAGCCAGGCGGAGATAGCGGCAGGCACGGAGATCTCGCGTTCATTGTGCTTGCGGCTGGAAATGATAATGCCTATCACGGCGGAGCCCTGAGCGATATTCGACAGCGCAATCAGCGGCCACACTGGCGTGCCACCCATGCTTTGAATCATCTGCAAATCAATAGCAAGGGTGGTCTGGTGTACGCCGGTGATCACCAGCGGCGCGTACAGGAAGCCAAACAATGCCGCACCAATCGGAGCAAAGCTGCCGGTCATCAGGTGACGTACCGCAAAGGCAACGCCATCGCCAATCATGCGACCAAACGGACCAATCAGCGCATGGGCGAGGAACACCGCGAGGATCAGCGAACAGACGGGCACCACCACCAGATAGAGGTAATCCGGTACGATGCGTTTAAGGCGAGTTTCAATAACGCCCAGCGCCAGCCCGGCTAACAGTGCCGGGATCACCTGCGCCTGATAGCCCACTTTGGCGATGCTGAACATGCCAAAGTCCCACACTTCCGGCAGCTGCTGCCCGAGCAGATAAGCGTTCATCAGCTGGGGGGAAACCAGTGTCACGCCAAGCACGATACCAAGGATCGGCGTGCCGCCCATTTTTTTCACCGCTGACCAGCAAATCCCGACCGGCAGGTAGAAGAAAATCGCTTCACCGATCAACCACAGAAAATCGTAGATCGTTTGCAGGGAAGGGTACATTTGCGCCAGCGTCTGACCGTTGCTCATGGGCAAATCGCCGATCACATTGCGAAAACCGAGGATCAAACCGCCGCTAATCAACGCGGGCAGCAACGGGAAGAAGATCTCCGCGAAATGAGAGATCAACTGCTCATGCCATTTCATATTTTGCCGGGCGGCTTTTTTTACCTGCTCTTTATCAACCTGCGCCTGTCCGGTTGACGCTATTAGTGCTTGATAGTAATCACCCACGTTGGTGCCAATCACCACCTGAAATTGCCCGGCATTGGTGAAACAGCCTTTCACCATGGGGAGTTGCTCAATTTCTTTCGGTCTGGCATTGGCCGGTTGGTTGAGGACAAAGCGCAGGCGAGTAATACAGTGGCTCACCGTCGCAATATTGCCGCGCCCGCCGACCAGTTCAATCAACCGATCGATATCCGTTTGGTTTATTTTGCTCATCATAAAGCCCCATGGCAGATGACATTTTTGGTTGGCTGCAGAATATATTGCGCGGAAAAATTTAAAAACGGGAACGTTCCCGAAACGCAGCGAAGATCACAATTTATCGTTCAGGAAACGATCAGGACAGGGTGGCGGGGATGATGATTTGTTGCGGTTCGCTGCGCCCGGTTACCTGTGCGATCAATTGGCAGGCCGCCTGGCGTCCAGCTTCGGCGTAGCCAGGATCTACGGTGACGATCTCCGGATGAAGGAATTTCATTAACGGCGTATTACCTACGCTCGCCAGTTGCAAGGTGTCGATGCGTTGCTCTTGCAGGTATTTACTTGCGCCAAGAGCCAGCGTGTCGGTTGCGCACAGTAACGCGGTAGTTTCAGGCGTAATCACTTTTGCTACGTTTTCATAGCCTTGCTTCATAGCAAGCCCTGGCAGAGCGGCAACGGGATGCAGTTTATGCGCTTTGCAGAACGCCAGGTAGGCTTCGTGACGTCGCTTCCCGGTCGTCACGTCACTATGCGGCACGCCGAGATAACTGATATTGCGATGCCCCTGGTCATAGAGCCGTTGCATCAGAATCTTGATTGCCCCTTCGTCGTCATAACAGACCGAAGCAAAGCCTTTTGCGTCACGCGCCAGCAGAACCAGCGATGACTGCCAGTGGGCTAACATTTCTTCGGTTATGCCGGTAAAACCGAACAGCACTACGCCGTCGATATTACGCCGTTTCAGCACCCCCAAATGTTCGGCAACTAATTGTGGGGAAAACTGATTTTCCATCATGATTGGATCGTAACCTTGTTCATAGAACGCTGGCAGCATGGTTTGAACGGCGAGATTTTCTGACAACGAATCCAGACGGGTAACAATGATGGCGACCACTTTATCGCTTTGCCCACGCATAGCGCGCGCAGAGCGGGAAGGGGAAAATCCATGCTGATTCATCACTGCTTCAACACGCTCGCGCGTGCGCTGACTCACGCCGCTTTCGTTATTCAGCACCCGGGAAACCGTAGATTTCCCCACGCCGCTTAAGCGCGCGATGTCTTTGATGGTCAGCCGATTTTGCATCCTGTTGTCCCATAACGTGTTGTTTAATTATTTGAGCCTAACTTTACCCGTGCATTCAGCAATGGGTAAAGTCTGGTTTATCGTTGGTTTAGTTGCCAGCAGGTATTATATCGCCATAAATGCTACGAATATTATTGGATTCTCCTTATTATTTGCGGCGCTTTTTTCACTTACCGGAGGTTATATGGAACCTGATCCCACGCCTCTCCCTCGACGGAGATTAAAACTTTTCCGGTAAGCCCGTCTTTTCACGGCGTTACCGGATGCGTAAGGCCGTGACGTTTTAATGTCCCTGCTCAGCTTTATTACCTTCAGGTAAGGCTTCGCCACGCCTGAAGACATTTCTGTACTGTTTCAGACAGTGCGGAGGGACTCCTTATGTTTAAAGAAATTTTTACCCGGTTCATTCGCCATTTACCTTCCCGTCTGGTTCATCGCGATCCATTGCCTGGCGCGCAGCAGACAGTGAATACGGCGGTCCCGCCGTCCTTAAGTGCGCATTGCCTGAAAATGGCGGTGATGCCCGAAGAAGAATTGTGGAAAACGTTCGACACCCATCCGGAAGGATTAAATCAGGCGGAAGTGGAATCTGCCCGCGAACAACATGGTGATAATAAATTACCCGCCCAACAACCGTCGCCGTGGTGGGTACATTTATGGGTCTGCTATCGCAACCCCTTTAATATTTTGCTCACCATTCTTGGTGCTATTTCTTACGCCACGGAAGATTTATTTGCCGCAGGTGTTATCGCGCTAATGGTCGCTATTTCTACGTTGCTGAACTTTATTCAGGAAGCTCGTTCCACCAAAGCGGCAGATGCCCTGAAAGCGATGGTCAGTAATACCGCGACGGTACTGCGAGTAATTAACGACAAAGGCGAAAATGGCTGGCTGGAGATCCCGATAGACCAGCTGGTGCCCGGCGATATTATAAAACTGGCGGCGGGGGATATGATCCCGGCAGATTTACGTATCTTGCAGGCGCGGGATCTGTTCGTCGCTCAGGCGTCGTTAACCGGTGAGTCTCTGCCCGTGGAAAAAGCCGCTACTACTCGCCAGCCGGAGCACAGCAATCCGCTGGAGTGCGACACCCTGTGTTTTATGGGCACCACCGTGGTGAGCGGCACGGCACAAGCAATGGTGATTGCTACAGGAGCCAACACCTGGTTTGGTCAACTGGCGGGGCGTGTTAGTGAGCAGGAAAGCGAGCCGAATGCCTTTCAGCAAGGGATCAGCCGCGTTAGTATGCTGCTGATTCGCTTTATGCTGGTGATGGCTCCGATGGTGTTGCTTATCAACGGTTACACCAAAGGCGACTGGTGGGAAGCGGCACTGTTTGCGCTTTCGGTCGCGGTAGGCTTAACGCCGGAAATGTTGCCGATGATTGTTACCTCGACGCTGGCGCGCGGCGCAGTAAAGCTGTCGAAACAGAAAGTGATCGTCAAACATCTGGATGCCATTCAGAACTTTGGCGCAATGGATATTCTGTGCACTGATAAAACCGGCACCCTGACGCAGGACAAAATTGTGCTGGAGAATCATACCGATATCTCCGGTAAAACCAGCGAACGCGTGCTGCATAGCGCGTGGTTGAACAGTCATTACCAGACCGGACTTAAAAATCTGCTTGATACCGCGGTGCTCGAAGGTACGGATGAAGAGTCAGCGCGTTCGCTGGCCAGCCGTTGGCAAAAAATTGATGAGATTCCGTTTGATTTCGAGCGTCGTCGGATGTCGGTGGTAGTGGCAGAAAATACCGAACACCATCAGCTGGTTTGCAAAGGTGCATTGCAGGAAATCCTCAATGTGTGTTCGCAGGTGCGTCACAATGGCGAGATTGTACCGCTCGATGACACCATGCTGCGTAAGATTAAGCGGGTTACTGATACGCTGAATCGTCAGGGGCTGCGCGTGGTTGCGGTGGCGACGAAATACCTGCCAGCGCGTGAAGGAGATTACCAGCGGGCGGATGAATCCGACCTGATCCTCGAAGGATATATTGCTTTCCTTGATCCGCCAAAAGAGACAACCGCTCCGGCACTGAAGGCATTAAAAGCGAGTGGAATTACCGTAAAAATCCTTACTGGCGACAGTGAGTTAGTTGCAGCGAAAGTGTGCCATGAAGTGGGGCTGGATGCGGGAGAGGTGGTCATTGGTAGTGATATTGAAACGCTATCTGACGATGAACTGGCAAATCTCGCACAGCGCACCACGCTGTTTGCCCGCCTGACGCCGATGCATAAAGAACGCATTGTGACTTTACTGAAGCGCGAAGGGCATGTGGTTGGCTTTATGGGCGATGGTATTAATGATGCGCCCGCCTTACGCGCTGCGGATATCGGCATTTCTGTGGACGGCGCGGTAGATATTGCCCGTGAAGCGGCTGATATCATCCTGCTGGAAAAAAGCCTGATGGTGCTGGAAGAGGGGGTTATTGAGGGACGTCGCACTTTCGCCAACATGCTGAAATACATCAAATTGACGGCGAGTTCTAACTTCGGTAATGTGTTCAGCGTGCTGGTGGCGAGTGCTTTCTTGCCCTTCCTGCCGATGTTGCCGTTACACTTGCTTATTCAGAACCTGCTGTACGATGTGTCACAGGTGGCGATCCCGTTTGATAACGTCGACGACGAGCAAATTCAAAAGCCGCAGCGTTGGAATCCGGCGGATCTGGGGCGCTTTATGGTCTTCTTCGGACCGATCAGCTCGATTTTCGATATTCTGACGTTTTGCTTGATGTGGTGGGTATTCCATGCCAACACGCCGGAAACGCAAACGCTGTTCCAGTCGGGCTGGTTTGTGGTGGGATTACTGTCGCAAACGCTGATTGTGCATATGATCCGTACCCGCCGTGTGCCGTTTATTCAGAGCTGTGCATCGTGGCCGTTAATGATCATGACCGTGATCGTGATGATTGTCGGGATCGCATTGCCGTTTTCACCGCTGGCCAGTTATCTGCAGCTGCAGGCGCTGCCGTTAAGCTATTTCCCGTGGCTGGTTGCGATTCTGGCAGGGTATATGACGTTAACCCAGTTGGTGAAAGGGTTCTATAGCCGTCGTTACGGCTGGCAGTAAAGAATAAACTGGGCATGGTGGCCCGGATTCAGATTGCAGACAAAGTGAGCTTTGTTCATGCCGGATGCGGCGTAAACGCCCAATCCGGCCTACAAATTCAATAAATTGCAGGAATCACGTAGGCCTGATAAGCGTAGCGCATCGGGCGATTTTGCTTTTGTCATCAGACTTAATCCGGGCATGATAGCCCGGATTTCCATCAAGATTAGCGACGAACAGCGATTGCTTCGATCTCAATCTTCACGTCTTTCGGCAGACGGGCAACTTCAACGCAAGAACGTGCCGGGAAAGTGGCGTTGTGTTCGGTGAAGAAGGCTTCGTAAGTGGCGTTTACGGTTGCGAAGTCGTTCAGATCTTTCACGAACACAGTGGTTTTAACGATGTCGCCCACTTTCAGGCCAGCGGCTTCGACGATTGCTTTTACATTATCCAGCGACTGACGTGCCTGTGCAGCGACGTCTGCCGGTACTTCACCAGTTTTCGGATTTACCGGGATCTGACCGGAGGTGATGATCATATTGCCCAGATCAACGCCCTGTACGTAAGGACCGATAGCTGCCGGTGCATTTTCCGTCGCGATAGTTTTGCTCATGATTTCTCCTTTATTACAGCGGTAAAAAGTCTGGCTCATTATAGGGAGCCAGACTTTTATTACCAACCGCAATTAATTGGCCAGCACCACATTATGGGAAAACTCTTTTTCACAGTATTTGCATTTAAGCGCGATGTCATTGGCGCGTTTTCGCACGGCAAAGCTGGATGAAACCGGTTCGGCATGGCTGATACAGTTGCTGTTCGGGCAGACCAGCACATTGTCGATGCGCTCTGGCAGACTTGGGCGCGATTTACCCACCACTTCATAGTTGTCGATACGGTTAACCGTGGCTTGCGGTGCATACAATGCCAGTTGGTCTACTTGCTCTTCACTCAAAAAGGTATTTTCGATTTTGATCAGATCTTTGCGGCCCATCTCGCCAGAAGGCAAATTCAGACCAATGGTGATGCGCTGATCTGTTTCGGTCAACTTGAACAGACTCAACAGCTTAAAACCGATCTGGGCGGGGATATGGTCAATTACCGTGCCGCGTTTAATAGCTTCAACCTGCAATTTATTATCGTGTGTCATCTCTATTTCCCCTTACAGTACCAGATCGCGATTCAGAACCAGTGCCAGTAACGCCTGGCGAGCGAAAATCCCGTTGCCTGCTTGCTGGAAGTACCAGGCGTGAGGCGTTTTATCCACATCCGTCGCAATCTCATCAACACGCGGCAGCGGATGCAGCACTTTCATATTGGCTTTGGCGTTGTGGAGATCGCTGGCGCGAAGAACAAACTGCGCTTTCACGTTGGCGTACTCGGACGGGTCCAGACGCTCTTTTTGCACGCGGGTCATGTACAGGATGTCTACTTCCGCCATCACTTCTTCAATAGAGCTGTGCAGACTCCAGGCGATCCCTTTTTCATCGAGCATATCCAGAATGTATTGCGGCATTGCCAGCGCATCCGGCGCGATAAAGTAAAAACGGTTGCCGTCGAACTTCGCTAGCGCCTGGGTCAGGGAGTGAACGGTGCGGCCATATTTCAGGTCACCAACCATTGCGACGTGGAGATTGTCCAGACGCCCCTGGGTTTCCTGAATGGTGAATAAGTCCAGCAAGGTTTGCGTCGGATGTTGGTTGGAGCCATCACCGGCATTCAGTACCGGTACATTGCCAGAAAATTCGGTGGCTAGGCGTGCCGCACCTTCCTGCGGATGACGCATCACTATCGCATCGACGTAAGTGCTGATAACCGAAATGGTATCGGCCAGCGTTTCGCCTTTTTTACCCAGTGATGTATTGGCGCTGTCGGAGAAGCCCACCACGCTGGCACCCAGGCGGTGCATGGAAGTTTCGAAAGAGAGGCGGGTACGGGTAGAGGCTTCGAAGAAACAGCTGGCAATGACTTTGTGCTTCAACAGCTCTGGTTGCGGGTTTGCTTTCAGTTTCGCCGCTGTCGCCAGCACCAGATTAAGGTCATCGCGACTAAGGTCGTTTATGGAAATGATATGTTTCTGATATAGCGGATTAGCCATCTTTTATCTCCTGACACCTAGGCAAAAAAAAGCCCCTCGATTGAGGGGCTGGGAATGGGTGATCAACGGGAAGAAAAACGGCAGGCCAGCGTCTTTTTTCAGACGCGGTAAGACAAAATGTCGAACACACTGAACCATACATCCTCCCGGCAAATTGTCCGGCATTATACTCATAGCCAGAAGCGGTGCAAGCATTTGATGCAATATTTTGTCAGCGCAAACGGTTTATTTGAATTAAAAGTCAAAATATATGCATTTTTATTTTCTATGATTCTGGAGGGGAAGTGTCGTTCGGTATCAATAATTGCAGACATTTCCTGCTTTTTTCTTTTTCATTTTCACGCAATCAGAAATGCATTTTATTCCATTCATCCGACTTATAGGGCGGAGGGTGAAAACGAACGGCTAACACTATTGCTTATAGCTCAGGGATACGCGCTATCACTTTAATTTCAAAATCAAAGCCTGCCAGCCAGGTAACACCCACCGCCGTCCAGTTTGGATAAGGTGGGGCGCTAAATATTTCATTTTTCACCGTCATGATGTCTTCAGATTGTTTTTCCGGATCGGTATGAAAGCTCGTAACATCAATGATATCGTCAAAAGTGCATCCCGCAGCTGCCAGGGTCGCATGCAAATTATCAAAGGCCAGTCTGACTTGTTGCTGAAAATCGGGTTCTGGTGTTCCGTCCTCTCGACTTCCTACTTGCCCGGAAACAAACAGCAAATCGCCGGAACGAATAGCCGCAGAATAACGATGCTCAGCATACAGTGAATGTCGGCCAGCAGGGAAAACAGCGGTTCTTTCTACCATTTGGTTATCCTCAAGATTTACGACATGAACAGAAGATTTATATTTATCGGGAGCCGCTTTTAGGGGGACGACGTTAGTAAACAAAACCCAGACATCATGGATAATGGCTGGGCTTAATTGAGCGTAGTCGGTTATGCGCCAAACGCGCCATCAATGGTATGCATCGCGCCGGTAACAAAACTGGCTTCTGGCCCTGCTAACCATGCGACCATACCAGCGACCTCTTCCGGTTGCCCATGTCTTTTGATGGCCATAAAACTATGCAACATATCGCGCATTGGCCCGTTGGCGGGATTAACGTCGGTATCAATTGGTCCTGGCTGGACGACGTTGATGGTGATCCCTCGCGGTCCAAAATCACGGGCCAGCCCGCGCGCCATGCCTTGCAGGGCAGATTTACTGGCGGCATAAGCAGCCATGCCTGCAACAGGCATACGATCGCCATTCACGGAGCCGATGATTAAGATGCGCCCGCCTTCGGGCATCTGCCGGGCGGCTTCAACAGAGGCATGATAAGGAGCATGAATATTGATTTTGAAAAGGCGATCAATATCGTCGGCATTTAATTCCAGGGCATCGCCAAAGACGCCAATACCTGCATTTACCACCAGGATATCCAATGCGCCGCTCTTACGAACGACATCAATAACAGCGTCTCTGTCAGCACTATCTGTGAATACTGCTGTCGCTCCAGTCTCTTGTGCCAGACGTTCAGCGGCATCTTTCGACCCCGCATAGGTGAATCGTACATTGGCCCCATCGGTGACGAAACGACGTACGATAGCGGCACCGATTCCACGACTGCCACCGAGGATGAGAACTGTCTTACCGGTAAAAGCGCCCATAAGGACTCCTTGATTTATTATGTAACATGCATTACAAAACTGTTTTAACTTTCTGTCAACAGGTTTTGTAATGGTCACTAAAAAACAATCTCGCGTTCCAGGTCGTCCCAGACGTTTCGCTCCTGAGCAGGCAGTCTCTGCGGCAAAAGTGCTTTTTCACCAAAAAGGTTTCGATGCAGTAAGTGTCTCTGAAGTTACTGATTATCTTGGTATTAACCCCCCGAGTCTCTACGCGGCTTTTGGCAGTAAGGCTGGGTTATTTAGCCGTGTACTCAATGAATATGTCGGTACGGAAGCTATTCCGCTTGCCGATATTCTTCGTGATGATCGTCCGGTAGGCGAGTGCCTGGTTGAGGTATTAAAAGAAGCGGCGCGCAGATATAGCCAAAACGGCGGCTGCGCTGGCTGTATGGTTCTTGAAGGTATTCATAGTCATGATCCACAAGCGCGTGATATTGCCATTCAATATTATCACGCCGCAGAAACGACCATTTATGACTATATCGCCAGGCGGCATCCACAAAGCGCACAATGTGTGACTGATTTTATGAGTACCGTGATGTCAGGGCTTTCTGCGAAGGCACGGGAGGGGCACTCCATCGAACAACTCTGTGCAACAGCTGCCCTGGCAGGGGAAGCGATAAAAACTCTTCTCAAGGAGTGATGCTGGCCTTGATCCGAAAGGCGGGAACGCGCCTGCCGATAAGTTGTGATAAGACAATAATTCACGCGTTAAGGCTGGCGGAATTGATCATCTTTTCGTATAACGATAGAAATGAAACATTGTTTTAATTAAGGAGTGGAAAAGATGATCATCGGAAATATTCATAATCTTCAGCCGTGGCTACCCCAGGAGTTACGCCAGGCGATTGAGCATATCAAAGCACACGTTACGGCAGAAACGCCAAAGGGCAAGCATGATATCGAAGGCAATCGTCTGTTTTATCTTATCTCGGAAGATATGACCGAGCCGTACGAAGCTCGCCGTGCGGAGTACCATGCCCGCTATCTTGACATTCAGATTGTGTTAAAAGGTCAGGAAGGCATGACCTTCAGCACGCAACCTGCAGGCGCGCCGGATACCGACTGGTTAGCTGATAAAGACATCGCATTTTTGCCGGAAGGCGTTGATGAGAAAACAGTTATCCTAAATGAAGGTGATTTTGTTGTGTTTTATCCGGGGGAAGTGCATAAACCGCTGTGCGCAGTGGGCGCGCCAGCCCAGGTTCGCAAAGCAGTAGTGAAGATGCTGATGGCGTGATGACTTTTCGCCGTAAATAACTCCAGGTTTACGGCGAGTTTGTGAAAAGAGCGTTTTTTGATATTTTTTTGTGAGTAAAATTTGTAATGCTTAGACGTTCTTATTAACTCAAGGAGTTCGTCATGGGCAAAATATCAGATTTGAATTATTCTCAACACATTACATTAGCCGACAATTTTAAACAAAAAAATGAAGCCTTAGATACCTGGTATGTGGGAATGAATGATTTTGCCCGAATTGCCGGGGGGCAGAATAGCAGAAGCAATATTCTTTCTCCTAGAGCATTTTTGGAGTTTTTGGCAAAGATATTTACCCTGGGTTATGTGGATTTTAGCAAACGCTCCAACGAAGCGGGTAGAAATATGATGGCTCATATTGAGTTCTCATCTTATTCTAAAGATACTGATGGCAATGAAAAAATGAAGTTTTACATGAATAATCCTGAAGGGGAGCGAGCGGATTTATCTAAGGTGAAGATAGAAATTACACTTGCCTCAGCTTCTACTAAAGGGATTCGTGAAGGACATACAGTCATTATATTTAAACAATCTGATGGTTCGACTAATCGTTATGAAGGGAAGTCTTTTGAAAGAAAAGATGATAGTTCATTACACCTGATTACTAACAAGGTTCTGGCGTGTTACCAACGCGAAGCTAACAAGAAAATAGCGCGTCTATTAAATAATCATCAGAAGTTAAATAATATACAGGAGTTAAATGATTCGCAGGAGTTAAATAATTCACAGAAGTTAAATAATTCGCAGGAGTTAAATAACTCGCAGGTGAGTTGTAAAGGTTCAGTTGATTCTACGATTACGGATTTATTAGAAAAAGCATTGAATAAAGGGTAATGACTCCAACTTACTGATAGTGTTTTATGTTCAGATAATGCCCGATGGCCTTGTCATGCAGCTCCACCGATTTTGAGAACGACAGTGACTTCCGTCCCAGCCTTGCCAGATGTTGTCTCAGATTCAGATTATGTCGCTCAATGCGCTGAGTGTAACGCTTGCTGATAACGTGCAGCTTTCCCTTCAGGCGTGATTCATACAGCGGCCAGCCATCCGTCATCCATACCACGACCTCAAAGGCCGACAGCAGGCTCAGAAGACGCTCCAGTGTGGCCAGAGTGCGTTCACCGAAGACGTGCGCCACAACCGTCCTCCGTATCCTGTCATACGCGTAAAACAGCCAGCGCTGACGTGATTTAGCACCGACGTAGCCCCAATGTTCGTCCATTTCAGCGCAGACAATCACATCACTGCCCGGTTGTATGCGCGAGGTTACCGACTGCGGCCTGAGTTTTTTAAGTGACGTAAAACCGTGTTGAGGCCAACGCCCATAATGCGTGCACTGGCGCGACATCCGACGCCATTCATGGCCATATCAATGATTTTCTGGTGCGTACCGGGCTGAGAGGCGGTGTAAGTGAACTGTAGTTGCCATGTTTTACGGCAATGAGAGCAGAGATAGCGCTGATGTCCGGCAGTGCTTTTGCCGTTACGCACCACGCCTTCAGTAGCGGAGCAGGAAGGACATCTGATGGAAATGGAAGCCACGCAAGCACCTTAAAATCACCATCATACACTAAATCAGTAAGTTGGCAGCATTACCCATCTTTATAGAGATATTAATTATTTAATTTACTGAGCGTCGCGACCATCACCGCTTTGATGGTATGCATGCGGTTTTCCGCCTGATCAAATACAATGCTGGCGGCAGATTCGAAGACCTCATCAGTCACTTCCATTCCGCCATGTAGGCCAAACTCTTCCGCCATTTTTTTGCCAAGCGTCGTTTGGTCGTCATGAAACGCGGGCAGGCAATGGAGGAATTTGACCTCCGGGTTACCGGTCAACTGCATCATCTTGCTGTTCACCTGATAATCACGCAGTAATGCAATGCGTTCAGCCCATTTTTCTTTTGCTTCACCCATCGACACCCATACATCGGTATAGATAAAGTCAGCACCTTCAACTCCTTTAGCTACATCTTCCGTCAGCGTAATATTCCCGCCATTTTGTTGTGCCAGGGCGCGGCATTCCGTAACCAGCGCAGCTTCTGGCCAGCATGCCTGTGGCGCGACCAGACGCAAATCCAGACCGGTAAGCGCCGCAGCTTCGAGCATCGAATTGCCCATGTTGTTACGTGCGTCACCTGCATAGACCAGCGTCATTTCGTTGAATGCTTTACCGGGTAAATGCTCCTGCATGGTGAGGAGATCCGCCAGCAACTGCGTGGGGTGAAACTCATTGGTCAGGCCGTTCCATACCGGCACGCCAGCGTATTCCGCCAGTGTTTCGACAATCTCCTGACCATAGCCGCGATACTGAATACCGTCATACATGCGACCAAGCACGCGGGCAGTGTCTTTAATCGACTCTTTATGACCAATCTGACTACCGCTTGGGCCAAGATAAGTAACGCGAGCCCCCTGGTCATATGCGGCAACTTCGAAAGAGCATCGGGTACGAGTCGAGTCTTTTTCGAAGATGAGCGCGATGTTTTTACCAGTGAGTTTGGCTTCTTCTTTACCGCTTTTCTTATCAGCTTTCAGCTTCGCGGCTAACTGCAGCAGGCTGTTGAGTTCAGCTGGCGTGAAATCGAGTAATTTCAGGAAATGCTTATGATAAAACCCGGACATAGATCCCTCCTGTGGCTAACGCCTCAATGAATTAAAACTCAATTTATGTGTATTATTATTCATTTGCAAGTCTAAAGCATAAATCTTTGTCACAAAGGTGGAGGCAATGTCAGTGGTGTGTGACAATAAGAGTATCGGCAGGACATTAAGAGGAATGAGCCATGGCAAACCCGGAACAACTGGAAGAACAGCGTGAAGAAACACGTTTGATTATTGAAGAATTACTGGAAGATGGCAGCGATCCGGACGCGCTGTACACCATCGAACACCATCTTTCCGCAGACGATCTGGAAACTCTGGAAAAAGCGGCAGTTGAAGCGTTTAAACTCGGTTACGAAGTGACCGATCCAGAAGAGCTGGAAGTTGAAGATGGTGATATCGTGATTTGCTGCGACATCCTCAGCGAGTGCGCGTTGAATGCCGATCTGATCGATGCCCAGGTTGAACAACTGATGACGCTGGCGGAGAAATTTGACGTTGAGTACGACGGTTGGGGCACTTACTTTGAAGATCCTAACGGCGAAGATGGCGACGATGAAGATTTTGTCGATGAAGACGATGACGGGGTTCGCCACTAATTAATTGATTAAAATGCCCGATAGCACATACTAGCGGGCATTTTTTTAGAGTTCGCGTAGCATCCGCACTTCACAATCGACATGGCCCGTGCAGCCAAGCGCATAGTCGATATGCTCAAAGCCCAAATGCTCATAAAGCGCAATGGCTTCCTTTAAAAAAGCGGTCGTTTCCAGATAGCAGCGTTTGAAGCCCATCTCTCGTGCCTGCTCCATCGCCATTAAGGCCAGTTTTTTCGCTAGCCCTTTACCGCGAATAGCGGGAAGAAAGTACATTTTCTGCAGTTCGCAAATGTCCGCTTCACTACCTGTTAATGGCGCAATCCCGCCGCCGCCGACCACTTCGCCATTGTATTCAACCACCCAATAAGCATGGCCAGGCTGGCTGTACACTTGATACAGTTCGTCGAGATTCGGATCGGCAACGGTGTAGCCTTTATCGGCGGTAAGACCATACTCTGCGTAAACCTGACGGATGACGCTGGCGATAGCAGGATTATCCTGCAGCGTCAGGCGACGCATTACAGGTGATTGCGGCGCAATGTTATTCATAGTTTAACCCAATAAAAATAAAGTAATTATACATTTGTTTAATACCACTCTCTTCTTACGTGCGCAAGCGTCTTATAAAGCAATAAAGTTTTTGCCAGCCTATTACTGATAAGAGTATTGTAACGTGGCAGAACATTTTACTGTCTGTATCTATAAATTATATCAATGGATTTTTTAATTCAGGGGATTTTTATGGCTCAAGTTATTAATGAAATGGATGTTCCGTCCCATTCTTTTGTTTTTCATGGTACAGGTGAGAGATATTTTCTTATTTGTGTGGTGAATGTGTTGTTAACGATTATAACGCTAGGTATCTATTTACCATGGGCATTAATGAAATGTAAGCGTTATCTTTATGCTAATATGGAAGTTAACGGACAACGATTTTCTTATGGAATTACCGGTGGGAATGTTTTTGTTAGTTGTCTTGTTTTTGTTTTTTTCTATTTCGCAATCTTAATGACAGTGTCAGCAGATATGCCGCTTGTTGGCTGTGTTTTGACTTTGTTACTGTTGGTTTTGCTTATATTTATGGCAGCAAAAGGACTGCGTTATCAGGCCTTAATGACCAGTCTCAACGGCGTAAGATTTAGTTTTAATTGCTCTTTGAAAGGGTTCTGGTGGGTAACCTTTTTCTTGCCGATTTTAATGGCCATTGGGATGGGGACTGTTTTCTTTATCTCGACAAAGATGCTACATGCCAATAGTTCAAGTAGTGTTATTATATCTGTGGTTCTGATGGCAATAGTTGGTATTGTTTCCATTGGTATTTTTAATGGTACTTTATATAGCCTGGTAATGAGTTTTCTCTGGAGCAATACCAGTTTCGGTATACATCGTTTCAAGGTGAAATTAGATACTGCGTATTGTATAAAATATGCCATCCTCGCATTTTTAGCTTTATTACCTTTTCTCGCTGTTGCTGGTTATATTATCTTCGATCAAATATTAAATGAGTATGATAGTTCTGGGTATGCAAATGATGATATTGAGAATTTACAGCAATTTATGGAAATGCAACGTAAAATGATAATCGCGCAGTTAATTTATTATTTTGGGATTGCTGTTAGCACCAGTTATTTAACGGTGTCGTTGCGAAATCATTTTATGAGCAACCTGTCACTGAATGATGGGCGTATTCGTTTTCGCTCAACTTTAACGTACCACGGTATGCTTTATCGCATGTGTGCGTTGGTGGTGATATCCGGGATTACGGGTGGTCTGGCTTACCCACTGCTGAAAATATGGATGATTGACTGGCAGGCAAAAAATACGTATTTGCTGGGCGATTTGGATGACCTTCCTTTAATCAATAAAGAAGAACAACCAGATAAAGGCTTCTTAGCCAGTATTTCTCGGGGAGTTATGCCTTCTTTACCATTTCTGTAAGAGATAAAAAAGGCCGGAGCATGCTCCGGCCTTCGTTTTCATCACTGTGTTGATTACAGTGCGGCGATAACAGCCTGCTGTTCAATCAGCTTGGCTTTCGCTTCTGCATAACCTTCCAGCTTCTCACGCTCTTTCGCGATAACCGCTTCCGGTGCGCGGGCGACAAAGCCTTCATTTGCCAGCTTGTTCTCGATGCGGCTGATTTCACCTTCGATCTTCGCCACTTCTTTCGCCAGGCGCGCCAGCTCATCTTCTTTGTTGATGAGGCCAGCCATCGGGATCAGCAGCTCTGCGCCGTCGATGATCTTGGTAACGGAAACCGGACCTTTGTCATCGGCAGGCAGCACGGTGATGCTTTCCAGACGCGCCAGCGTTTGCAGGAAGCCACGGTTTTCATTTACGCGACGTTCTGCATCCGCGCTGCAACCACGCAGCAGCAGCTCCAGCGGTTTGCCCGGCGCGATGTTCATTTCTGCACGGATGTTACGTACAGCAACGATCGCCTGTTTCAGCCACTCGGTGTCGGCCAGTGCGGCTTCATCAACCTGAGATGCATCATACTGCGGGAACGGCTGCAGCATGATGGTGTCGGCAGTGATACCGCAAAGTACTTTCACACGCTGCCAGATGGTTTCGGTGATGAACGGAATGATCGGATGCGCGAGGCGCAGCAGACCTTCCAGTACAGTCACCAGCGTATGGCGAGTACCGCGCAGTTCGGCTTCTGTTCCACCGTTCATTACCGGCTTGGTCAGCTCCAGATACCAGTCGCAGAACTGGTTCCAGGTGAACTCATACAAAATGCCTGCGGCGATATCGAAGCGGAAGCTGTCCAGCGCTTCGCGGTACGCTTTGATAGTCTGGTTGAACTCCGCCAGAATCCAGCGGTCCGCCAGCGATAGCGTCATTTCGCCGCCGTTGAAGCCGCAATCCTGACCTTCTGTGTTCATCAGCACAAAGCGGCTGGCGTTCCACAGCTTGTTACAGAAGTTACGGTAGCCTTCCAGACGCTTCATATCCCAGTTGATGTCACGACCGGTAGACGCCAGCGCCGCCAGGGTGAAGCGCAGGGCATCGGTGCCGTGCGGCTCAATGCCGTTCGGGAACTGTTTCTCGGTGCGCTTACGGATTTTGTCCGCCAGCTGCGGCTGCATCATATTGCCGGTGCGTTTTTCCAGCAGTTCTGGCAGCGAAATACCGTCAACCATATCCAGCGGGTCAATAACGTTACCCTTGGATTTGGACATCTTCTGACCTTCGTCGTCACGAATCAGACCGGTCATGTAAACAGTGTGGAACGGCACCTGCGGTTTGCCATTTTCATCTTTGATGAAGTGCATGGTCATCATGATCATGCGGGCAATCCAGAAGAAGATGATGTCGAAACCAGATACCATCACGCTGGTTGGGTGGAACTGACGCAGGGCGTCGGTATTTTCCGGCCAGCCAAGGGTAGAGAAGGTCCACAGTGCAGAAGAGAACCAGGTGTCGAGAACGTCTTCGTCCTGACGCAGGGCAACGTTGGCACCGAGGTTATTTTCCTTGCGCACTTCTTCTTCGTTGCGGCCAACATAAACATTACCCGCTTCGTCATACCATGCCGGGATACGGTGACCCCACCACAGCTGACGAGAGATACACCAGTCCTGAATATCGCGCATCCAGGAGAAGTACATGTTTTCGTACTGCTTCGGTACGAACTGAATGTCGCCGTTCTCAACCGCTTCAACTGCCGGTTTCGCCAGTACATCGGCACGCACGTACCACTGGTCGGTCAGCATCGGTTCGATAACCACGCCGCCACGGTCGCCGTAAGGAACGGTCAGGTCGTGCGGTTTAATTTCTTCCAGCAGGCCGAGTGCATCAACCGCAGCAACGACTGCTTTACGTGCAGCAAAACGCTCGAGTTTCTGGAACTCTGCCGGGATCTCGCTGGAATAAACGTCAGATTCGTTACCTTTGGTATCGAACACCTGGGCGCTTTCACGGATATCACCGTCAAAGGTCAGGATGTTGATCATCGGCAGGGCGTGACGTTTACCGACTTCATAGTCGTTAAAGTCGTGCGCCGGTGTGATCTTCACGCAGCCGGTGCCTTTTTCCATGTCGGCGTGTTCGTCGCCAACGATCGGAATACGACGGTTAACCAGCGGCAGAATGACATATTTGCCAATCAGATCTTTGTAACGCGGATCTTCCGGGTTAACAGCTACACCGGTATCGCCCAGCAGGGTTTCCGGGCGAGTGGTCGCAACCACCAGATAATCTTTACCGTCTGCGGTTTTCGCGCCGTCAGCCAGCGGATAGCGGATGTGCCACATCGAACCTTTCGATTCGCGGTTTTCCACTTCCAGGTCAGAAATAGCGGTACGCAGTTTCGGGTCCCAGTTTACCAGGCGCTTGCCACGGTAAATCAGGTCTTCTTTATACAGACGAACGAAAACTTCTTTCACCGCATTGGACAGGCCTTCGTCCATGGTGAAGCGTTCACGCTCCCAGTCGACGGAGTTGCCGAGACGGCGCATCTGACGGGTAATGGTGCCGCCAGATTCCGCTTTCCATTCCCAGATTTTGTCGATGAAAGCTTCGCGGCCGTAGTCGTGACGGGTTTTACCTTCTTCTGCGGCAATCTTGCGCTCAACGACCATCTGGGTAGCGATCCCGGCGTGGTCAGTACCGACCTGCCACAGGGTGTTTTTGCCCTGCATGCGCTGATAGCGGATCATGGTATCCATGATGGTTTGCTGGAAGGCGTGACCCATATGCAAACTGCCGGTGACGTTCGGCGGCGGGATCATGATGCAGAAACTTTCCTGGCTTTCATCGCCATTAGGCTTAAAGTAGCCCTGCTTTTCCCAGTGCTCGTAAAGCGGCTGTTCGATATCTTGTGGGTTGTATGTCTTTTCCATTATTTCCAGGTTGCCGTATTCAGGTTGAAACCAGCCACGCGGTAGGCTTTATAGCGTTCGCGCGCCAGTTGTTTCAGAGAATCTTCATAAGGAACGAAGTCTACCACTTCTGTGAAAGCGGTGGCAAAATCTGCAAAGCTTGTTCGCAGACTAATCAATATATCGCGCGGGCTGCTGCTGCGTTTTTGCGGCCAGGCGATCTCCACCGGCGCACTGCCGCGCGGTCCTTCTCCCGCTAAATTATGCGGAACAAAGCTTTCTGCCGGACGCGCCCACAGGGCTTCATCCAGCCGGTAAGCCTGCTTTTCATCTTCACAGGCGATGAGTACGCGCTTACCGCTGCGCCAACGTTCTGCGGCAATTTCACACACCAGTTGCTCAACGGCGCTTAAGCCATCGACGGTGGTGTCATTGTCCAGAAGGTAGAACGTTGCGTTTTTCATATATGGGGCTTCTTGTGGTGGATTTAAATATTGCTGCATTCCTCACCCTGAAAGATGAGCAATGAATTTCTATTGCGCTCGATCGGTTCCCTCTCCCTTAGGGAGAGGGTTAGGGTGAGGGTAAAACGCAAACTTACTCTTCGCCGTTAAACCCAGCGCGGTTTAACAGGAACTGTGCCAGCAACGCTACCGGACGACCGGTTGCGCCTTTTGCTTTACCAGAACGCCAGGCGGTTCCTGCAATATCCAGGTGCGCCCAGTTATACTTACGGGTAAAGCGTGACAGGAAGCAACCTGCGGTAATCGCCCCACCAGGACGACCGCCAATGTTCGCCATATCGGCAAAATTGGACTCCAGCTGTTCCTGATACTCGTCACCCAGCGGTAAGCGCCATGCGCGGTCACCGGATTGTTCAGACGCGGCAATCAGTTCATGGGCCAGCGGATTATGGTTCGTCATCAGACCAGTAATATGATGACCCAGCGCGATCACGCAGGCACCGGTCAGCGTCGCCACGTCAATCACTGCTTCCGGCTCAAAACGTTCAACGTAAGTTAACACGTCGCACAGTACCAGGCGGCCTTCGGCATCGGTGTTCAGCACTTCAACGGTTTGACCGGACATGGTGGTTAACACATCGCCCGGACGATAGGCACGCCCGCCAGGCATGTTTTCACAGCCTGCCAGCACGCCAATAACGTTAATCGGCAGTTGCAGCTCCGCGACCATACGCATCACGCCGTAAACTGCCGCCGCGCCGCACATATCGTACTTCATCTCATCCATGCCTTCTGAAGGCTTGATGGAGATACCGCCGGAGTCGAAGGTTAAACCTTTACCCACCAGCACGATTGGGCGTGCATCTTCCGACGCGTTGCCTTTGTACTCAATCACCGACATCAGCGATTCGTTTTGTGAACCCTGACCGACCGCCAGATAAGAGTGCATTCCCAGCTCTTTCATCTGCTGTTCGCCGATAACGCGGGTGATGACATTCTTGCTGTAGCTGTCAGCCAGCTGGCGCGCCTGAGAGGCGAGATAAGCGGCGTTACAGATATTCGGCGGCATATTACCGAGATCTTTCGCTGCTTTTATCCCGGCGGCAATCGCCTGACCGTGCTGGATCGCGCGCTCACCGCTGGTCAGTTCACGGCGGGTCGGCACGTTGAACACCATTTTACGCAGCGGACGACGCGGTTCGCTCTTATTCGTTTTCAACTGATCGAAACTGTAGAGCGTCTCTTTTGCTGTCTCGACAGCCTGACGCACTTTCCAGTAGTTGTTACGGCCTTTAACGTGCAGTTCAGTCAGAAAGCAGACCGCTTCCATCGAGCCAGTATCATTCAGCGTATTAATGGTTTTCTGAATAACCTGCTTGTACTGACGCTCATCCAGCTCACGTTCTTTGCCGCAACCAATAAGGAGAATTCGCTCGGAAAGTACATTCGGAACATGGTGCAGCAACAATGTCTGCCCCGGTTTTCCTTCCAGTTCGCCCCGGCGTAGCAGGGCGCTGATGTACCCATCGCTGATTTTATCGAGCTGTTCTGCAATCGGAGAAAGGCGACGTGGTTCGAAGACGCCCACGACGATGCAGGCACTCCGCTGTTTCTCCGGGCTACCGCTTTTTACACTAAACTCCATGCACTACGCTCCTGAATCTTAAAGACAACGGCGGTGGCTACAGATAGAATTGCAAGCTTTCGTAACTCATGTCCGCTGTTGCGATGACTTCGTGTTAATCTTAACGTTATTACGGCATTGGCACGTCAGAACAAAATCTGAGAGGTGAATCCGTTGAGTATAATTATCTTAGCGACGATTTCGACGACTCAAGAGAATAAATGACGTTTAAGCCATGAAACAAGCTAAAATCCTGCAAAAGACGAGTTTTTACGGGCGTATTTAAAGTGATAATCATAAGATATCTGGTGCGGGAGACGCTCAAAAGCCAGCTGGCGATACTCTTCATCTTGCTTTTGATCTTCTTCTGTCAAAAGTTAGTGAGGATCCTCGGCGCAGCGGTTGACGGCGATATTCCGGCGAATCTGGTGCTCTCCCTTCTCGGGTTGGGCGTGCCGGAAATGGCGCAGCTTATCCTGCCATTAAGCCTGTTCCTCGGGCTGCTGATGACGCTGGGCAAACTGTATACCGAAAGTGAAATTACGGTAATGCATGCCTGCGGCTTGAGCAAAGCGGTTCTGGTGAAAGCGGCAATGATCCTTGCGGTATTCACGGCAATCGTCGCGGCGGTTAACGTGATGTGGGCGGGACCGTGGTCATCGCGTCATCAGGATGAAGTGTTAGCAGAAGCGAAAGCGAACCCTGGCATGGCGGCGCTGGCGCAAGGGCAATTCCAGCAAGCGACTAATGGCAGCTCGGTGCTGTTCATCGAAAGCGTTGACGGCAGCGATTTCAAAGATGTGTTCCTCGCACAAATTCGACCAAAAGGTAATGCACGTCCTTCTGTGGTGGTGGCCGATTCCGGACATTTAACCCAGCTGCGCGACGGCTCCCAGGTCGTCACTCTCAACCAGGGAACGCGCTTCGAAGGCACTGCACTGTTACGTGATTTCCGCATTACGGATTTCCAGGATTATCAGGCGATCATTGGTCACCAGGCGGTGGCGCTCGACCCGAACGATACCGACCAGATGGACATGCGCACATTGTGGAACACTGACACCGATCGTGCTCGCGCAGAACTGAACTGGCGTATCACGTTGGTATTCACCGTGTTTATGATGGCACTTATGGTTGTACCGTTGAGCGTGGTTAACCCGCGTCAGGGACGCGTACTGTCGATGCTGCCAGCCATGCTGCTGTATCTACTTTTCTTCCTGATCCAGACCTCCCTGAAATCGAACGGCGGTAAAGGTAAGCTGGACCCGACACTGTGGATGTGGACCGTTAACCTGATTTATCTGGCTTTGGCGATTGTTCTCAACCTTTGGGACACCGTGCCGGTCCGCCGCCTGCGCGCCAGTTTTTCGCGTAAAGGAGCGGTGTGATGCAACCTTTTGGCGTACTTGACCGCTATATCGGTAAAACTATTTTCACCACCATCATGATGACGCTGTTCATGCTGGTGTCGCTGTCGGGCATTATCAAATTTGTCGATCAGCTGAAAAAAGCCGGGCAGGGGAGTTACGACGCGTTAGGCGCAGGAATGTATACCTTGCTGAGCGTGCCGAAAGATGTGCAGATCTTCTTCCCGATGGCGGCTCTTCTTGGGGCGTTGCTTGGTCTTGGGATGCTGGCGCAGCGCAGCGAACTGGTGGTGATGCAGGCTTCTGGTTTTACCCGTATGCAGGTAGCGCTGTCGGTGATGAAAACCGCCATTCCACTGGTCTTGCTGACGATGGCGATTGGCGAATGGGTCGCGCCGCAGGGCGAACAGATGGCGCGTAACTACCGTGCGCAGGCGATGTACGGCGGCTCGTTGCTCTCTACCCAGCAAGGTTTATGGGCGAAAGATGGCAACAACTTCGTCTACATTGAGCGGGTTAAAGGTGACGAGGTGTTAGGTGGCATCAGTATTTATGCCTTTAACGAGAATCGTCGTCTGCAATCCGTACGTTATGCCGCTACCGCGAAGTTTGACCCGGAACATAAAGTCTGGCGTCTGTCGCAGGTTGATGAATCTGATCTGACCAATCCGAAACAGATTACCGGTTCGCAGACGGTGAGCGGCACCTGGAAAACCGACCTCACGCCAGACAAACTGGGCGTGGTGGCGCTGGACCCGGATGCACTCTCCATCAGTGGTTTGCACAACTACGTGAAGTATCTGAAGTCGAGCGGTCAGGATGCCGGACGTTATCAGCTCAACATGTGGAGCAAAATCTTCCAGCCGCTATCCGTGGCGGTGATGATGCTGATGGCGCTGTCGTTTATCTTTGGCCCACTGCGTAGCGTACCGATGGGCGTGCGTGTGGTCACAGGTATCAGCTTCGGTTTTGTCTTCTACGTACTGGACCAGATCTTCGGCCCGCTGACGTTGGTTTACGGCATCCCGCCGATCATCGGCGCACTGTTGCCAAGTGCCAGCTTCTTCTTAATCAGCCTGTGGCTGTTAATGAGAAAATCGTAATCTAACAAGGGAGCGAAAGCTCCCTTTATTATTGTTGACAAAGTCAAATACGAGTTCGAACGGTCCCCTCGCCCCTTTGGGGAGAGGGTTAGGGTGAGGGGCACAGATCACGTCTGACTTATCTTTTTCTCCCCCCCAGCAAACTCCCCAACATCCCGCGTACAATCTGATTCGTCACCTGGCGAGCGGCGCTTTTCGCCATTGTTTGCACCACACCATCTTTCTTCCCGCCGCGTGGTCCGGTAGTGCCAAACAAAATATCCTTCAATCCACCAAGAATACCGTCATCCACCGCCACCTCTTTCCCTTTCACGGGGGGATTATTTTGCTGCTCGGTACTGGCCTGAAAGCCTTTTTGCAGCATCTCATAGGCGGACTCGCGGTCCACCTCATCTTCATATTTGCCATACACCGGGGAGTGATTAATCAGGCCATTACGCTCATCTTCCGTCACCGGCCCCATTCGCGAACAAGGTGCGATCACCATCGCCCGTTCCACCACAGAAGGACTTCCTTTTGCATCGAGAAACGAGATTAACGCCTCGCCGGTCCCCAGTTCCTGGATTGCCTTTTCGGTATCAAATGCCGGATTGGCCCGCATGGTTTGCGCCGCTGTCTTCACTGCTTTCTGATCTTTTGGCGTAAAAGCCCGCAAAGCGTGCTGAACACGATTACCGAGCTGGCCGAACACATTATCCGGAATATCAGACGGGTTTTGCGAAACGAACCAGACGCCCACGCCTTTTGAGCGAATAAGCCTTATCACCTGCTCAATCTTATCCAGCAGTACCTGCGGTGCATCGTTAAACAGCAGATGTGCCTCGTCGAAGAAAAACACCAGTTTTGGTTTCTCCAGATCGCCCGCTTCCGGCAATTGTTCATACAACTCTGAAAGCATCCACAGCAGGCTGGCGGCGTACAGTTTCGGCATCTGATAAAGTTTCTCGGCGCTGAGGATATTGATAACGCCTTTACCGTTGGCATCGGTGCGCATCCAGTCTTTGATATCCAGCATCGGCTCACCAAAGAAGTGTGCTGCGCCTTGCTGTTCCAGCGACAGTAATCCGCGCTGGATGGCACCAACCGATGCGCTACTGATATTTCCGTACTGATTCTGGAAGGATTTGGCGTTATCGCCGATGTACTGGGTAATCGCCCGCAAATCTTTAAAGTCGAGCAGCAACAATCCCTGATCGTCCGCAATGCGGAAGATAATATTCAGCACGCCAGATTGCACATCGTTGAGATTCAACAGTCGCGCCAGCAACAGCGGCCCCAGATCCGAAACCGTCGCCCGCACCGTGTGGCCTTTCTCGCCAAAGATATCCCACACCACCACCGGATTGGCATGCGGTTGCCAGTCATTGACGCCGATATTTTTAAGCCTTGTGAGCAGTTTTTCCGACGCCGTTCCTGCCTGCGCGATACCGGTCAGATCGCCTTTCACATCAGCCATAAACACCGGCACGCCGATTTCCGACAATGACTCTGCCAGTTTTTGCAGCGTAACGGTTTTACCCGTCCCCGTTGCGCCAGTAATCAGCCCGTGACGGTTAGCCATTCCCGGCAGTAAAAACAGTTCTGTGTCCGGCGTGCGGGCAATTAACAGGGGTTCGCTCATGAGATTTCCTCCAGTTTCCTGCCTGGAGTATAGGCAACGGCTGTGCACTCTTCACCGCTAAATTCAGCAGATTGCGAGACGCCTTCCAAAGAGATTTAAGTGCCGGGCGACAGCACCCGGCAAAGGGATCAGAAGTCGGCTTTCAGGACTACTCGGTAGCGCGCTTTACCATCGCGTACATGCTGAATGGCGTCGTTAATTTTCGACATCGGGAACAGTTCGGTTGTCGGCGCAACCTTGCTGCGGGCGGCAAAGCGCATCAGCTTTCGCAGCTCATAAGGCGTGCCGGTAGCAGAACCAGAGATGCTGCGGTCGCCCGCAATTAACGTAAAGGCCGGAACAGACAGCGGCGTGAGAACCGCACCGACCGTATGGAAATTACCGCCATAGGTCAGCGCCTCAAAATAAGGCTGCCAGTCGAGGCTGACGTTCACAGTATTGATAATGAGATCAAACTGCCCCGACAGGGCTTTCAGTGCCTGCGGATCGCGGCTATTCACCACTTTATCGGCACCCATCGCCAGTACTTCCTGCTCTTTCGCCGGATTAGAACTAAAGGCCGTCACCTCGCATCCCATTGCGTGCAGAAGTTTTATAGCGATATGCCCCAGCCCGCCAATACCAATTACCCCAACGCGGCTGGTAGCAGTGATATGGTGCATCAACAGTGGTTTAAAGACCGTGATACCGCCGCACAACAGCGGCCCGGCGGACTCGATATCAATATTTTCTGGCAGTGGAATCACCCATTGCCAGTCCGCACGCAACTTCTCGGCAAAGCCACCGCGATTCATAATTGTCGGCACCGCACCTTGCTCGCAGTTGATCTGATTACCGCTAATACAGGCGTCGCAGTGACCACAGCTACGCGCCGTCCAGCCAATCCCGACACGCTGACCGACCTGCAAACCTTTATCCTGCGCGGCGCTCCCGAGTGCCACTACGCGCCCAATCACCTCATGCCCGGCAACCAGCGGATATTGTGAAAATCCCCATTCGTTATCGATCATCGACAGATCGGAATGACAAATCCCGCAGTAATCCACCTGCACTTCAACATCTTGTGGCTTCAGCTCACCGGGATCGTACTCATAAACTTCCAGTTCGCCGCCCGCTTCTTTTGCGGCATAGCTTTTTATCATCGACATTTTTGGGGCCTTCTCTGGTGTTGTTTGGGAAGTGTAGAGCATGGCAGGGCGGGGTGCCTGGAGTGTGACAAAGGTTACATATCGCTGAGTGTAATGCTGAAAATTTCAGCACTTAGCGAGGTGGGTGCAAGCTGGCGCTTGCATGGTGGCGTGCGACAGGTATAATCCACAACGTTTTCCGCATACCTCTTCAGTGCCGAAGTGGCGAAATCGGTAGACGCAGTTGATTCAAAATCAACCGTAGAAATACGTGCCGGTTCGAGTCCGGCCTTCGGCACCATCGGAACATCAATAGACGTCAACGGACGTCTTTTTTTGTGCCTAAAATCCAGTATCCGCAAGGCTTTCCTCGCTTTTTCACTCAACCTAAGTCAACCTGATTCAATCTACATCAACTTACTGATGCGGGTACAACTGCGGGTATTTCCCGGTTCGATAATGTTTGTACCCACACAGAACCCTTGAAAGGATACTCATCATGGCTCTGAGTGATGTGAAGGTTCGTTCGGCTAAGCCTGAAGCAAAAGCCTATAAGCTGACCGACGGTGAAGGCATGGTTTTGCTGGTTCACCCTAACGGCTCCAAATACTGGCGGCTACGTTATCGCTTTGGCGGCAAAGAGAAGATGCTGGCATTGGGGAAATACCCCGAAGTGTCGTTGGCGGATGCCAGGGCACGCCGGGATGAGGCTCGTAAGCTTTTAGCTAATGGTGTCGATCCCAGTGAAAACAAGAAAGCTGTTAAGGTAGAACAGGAACAAGAGGCGATAACGTTTGAAGTAGTCGCCAGAGACTGGCACGCCAGCAATCAGAAGTGGTCGGCATCGCATAGCGCTCGTGTTTTGAAAAGTCTGGAGGATAATCTCTTTACTGCTATCGGTAAGCGGAACATTGCGGAACTGAAGACGCGGGATCTTCTTGTACCCATTAAAGCAGTCGAGTCATCCGGGCGGCTCGAAGTTGCCGCCCGTTTACAGCAGCGTACTACCGCGATTATGCGCTTTGCCGTTCAGAGCGGCTTAATCGACTACAACCCCGCGCAAGAGATTGCAGGTGCGGTTGCTACGGCGAAAAGACAGCACCGTGCAGCTCTTGAACTGAACCGTATACCTGAATTACTTCATCGCATAGATCACTATTCTGGCAGACCGTTAACTCGACTGGCGGTTGAACTCACTTTATTGGTTTTCATCCGTTCGAGCGAGCTGCGTTTTGCCCGCTGGTCAGAAATAGATTTTGAAACGGCTATGTGGACAATCCCAGGTGAGCGTGAGCAACTGGAAGGAGTCAAGCATTCTCAGCGTGGCTCGAAGATGCGGACACCACACCTTGTACCTTTGTCGCGGCAGGCCCTAAGTATTTTGGAAAAGATCAAAAGCATGAGCGGAAATCGAGAGCTGATTTTTGTGGGCGATCACGATCCACGTAAGCCGATGAGTGAGAATACGGTGAACAAGGCTTTGCGCGTAATGGGGTATGACACGAAGGTCGAGGTTTGTGGGCATGGCTTCAGGACGATGGCTTGTAGTTCGTTGATTGAGTCGGGATTATGGTCGAGGGATGCGGTAGAGCGGCAGATGAGTCACCAGGAGCGTAGCTCTGTGCGAGCAGCTTACATCCATAAGGCGGAACATCTTGGGGAGCGTAGGTTGATGTTTGAAGTGGTCAACAAAAACTGGCCACCGAGTTAGAGTTTTTCCAGTATCGATTTTCCGATTCGTTTGGGGGTAACCCACCGTTATATTCGTGCGGTCTTAGTGCGCTGTAATATCCAACGATATAGTCCGTTATGGCGTGAGCTGCCTCGCTGAAGCTTACGTAACCCACCACCGGCATCCATTCGTTCTTCAGACTCCTGAAGAAGCGTTCCATTGGGCTGTTATCCCAGCAGTTTCCGCGCCGGCTCATACTCTGTCTGATCTGGTATCGCCACAATAACTGCCGGAACTGCCTGCTCGTATAATGACTGCCCTGATCGCTGTGGAACATCACCCCGCCGGGCTTACCACGGGTTTCCCATGCCATTTCCAGCGCTTTCATGGTGAGCCTGCTGTCCGGCGAGAACGACATGGCCCAGCCCACTGGTTTTCTTGCGAACAGGTCGAGAACAACGGCGAGGTACGCCCAGCGCTTACCCGTCCAGATATAGGTCACATCACCGCACCACACCTGATTTGGTTCGGTCACGGCGAACTGCCTTTCAAGGTAGTTAGGGATAGCAACATGTTCATGACCACCACGTTTATACCGGTGAGTCGGCTGCTGACAGCTGACCAGCCCCAGCTCTTTCATGAGCCTGCCAGCAAGCCAGCGTCCCATCTGGTAGCCTCTCCGGGTTGCCATTGTGGCGATGCTTCTTGCTCCGGCCGAACCGTGGCTGATGCCATGTAGCTCAAGTACCTGACTGCGTAATACAGCCCGTCTGCCGTCTGGTTTTTCAGGACGGTTTTTCCAGTATCTGTAGCTGCTGCGATGAACCCCGAACACATGGCAGAGTGTGACCACAGGATAATGCGCTCTGAGTTTCCCGATTATCGAGAACTGTTCAGGGAGTCTGACATCAAGAGCGCGGTAGCCTTTTTTAATATTTCATTCTCCATTTCAATGCGTTGTAGCTTTTTCCTGAGCTCACGGATTTCAATTTGTTCCGGGGTAATGGGGGAGGCTTTTGGTGTTTTGCCCTGACGCTCATCACGCAGTTGTTTGACCCATCTTGTCATTGTGGAAAGGCCAACATCCATAGCTTTGGCGGCATCTGCCACCGTGTATTTCTGGTCAACAACCAGTTGAGCGGATTCGCGTTTAAACTCTGCGCTAAAATTTCTTTTTTTCATTGGAGCACCTGTGTTGTTCTGAGGTGAGCATATCACCTCTGTTCAGGTGGCCAAATTCAGTGTGCCACTTCACTCACTGAGGGCACCATCATGGCACTCCCCCGTATTACCCAAAAAGAGATGACTGAACGCGAGCAGCGTGAACTTAAAACACTGCTGGATCGGGCGCGGATTGCGGGTAATGACTCCAACTTACTGATAGTGTTTTATGTTCAGATAATGCCCGATGACCTTGTCATGCAGCTCCACCGATTTTGAGAACGACAGTGACTTCCGTACCAGCCTTGCCAGATGTTGTCTCAGATTCAGATTATGTCGCTCAATGCGCTGAGTGTAACGCTTGCTGATAACGTGCAGCTTTCCCTTCAGGCGTGATTCATACAGCGGCCAGCCATCGGTCATCCATACCACGACCTCAAAGGCCGACAGCAGGCTCAGAAGACGCTCCAGTGTGGCCAGAGTGCGTTCCCCGAAGACGTGCGCCACAGCCGTCCTCCGTATCCTGTCATACGCGTAAAACAGCCAGCGCTGACGTGATTTAGCACCGACGTAGCCCCAATGTTCGTCCATTTCAGCGCAGACAATCACATCACTGCCCGGTTGTATGCGCGAGGTTACCGACTGCGGCCTGAGTTTTTTAAGTGACGTAAAACCGTGTTGAGGCCAACGCCCATAATGCGTGCACTGGCGCGACATCCGACGCCATTCATGGCCATATCAATGATTTTCTGGTGCGTACCGGGCTGAGAGGCGGTGTAAGTGAACTGTAGTTGCCATGTTTTACGGCAATGAGAGCAGAGATAGCGCTGATGTCCGGCAGTGCTTTTGCCGTTACGCACCACGCCTTCAGTAGCGGAGCAGGAAGGACATCTGATGGAAATGGAAGCCACGCAAGCACCTTAAAATCACCATCATACACTAAATCAGTAAGTTGGCAGCATTACCGAGTTATCGAACCTCGCTTACCAACGCGTTGTCAGTCATCTCCCCCCTCTCTGGTGCATCGTTATATCCGTGATGAGCGATTTTTGATATTAATATCTTTCACCATCCGCTATTTTCACCACTTCAGAAAACAAACTTATTTTTATTAAAATCAATTCTTTTTCTTTGAACATTCAACTGCGATATTTGTAAAAACATTAAACAGGCAACAATAAAATGACATTACCAACAACTATTTATTCATTCCCCGCATATTTACCCCGTTTTTCGTCCACCGACAAACCAGCAAAATTAAAATTTCATCAATACGCACGCGCTACATTACTGTCAAATCGTGGAAGAGATCATAATTGCGATGGCAGACGTACTGTTGAGATCCACAAACTAGATCTCTCTGACTGGCAAGCATTCAATAAGTTAGCAACGAAGTGTAATGCTTACGATGGAGTATGAATCGCCACGGATAATCTAGACACTTCCGAGCCGTTGATAATACTGGTTTTCATATTCTGTCGGTGACATCTGTTCGCTAGAACCATGCCGACGCTTACTGTTATAAAACATTTCGATGTAATCAAAAATATCACTGCGGGCTTCTTCCCGCGTTCCGTAGATCTTTTTCTTTATCCGTTCACGTTTCAACAACTGGAAAAAACTTTCTGCAACCGCATTATCATGGCAGTTACCGCGACGGCTCATGCTACCCTCCAGGCCGTGTGATTTCAGGAACGACTGCCACTCATGGCTTGTGTACTGACTGCCCTGATCCGAATGAACCAGCACCTGTTTTTCGGGATTACGCCGCCATACAGCCATCAGCAGTGCGTTCAGGACAATGTCCTTTGTCATCCGGGATTGCATGGACCAGCCGATAATTTTGCGTGAGAACAGATCAACAACAACGGCAAGATACAGCCAGCCTTCGTGGGTCCTGATGTAGGTTATGTCCGTTACCCAACGCTCATCAGGAGCATCCGGATTGAACTGTCGCTGGAGCCTGTTGGGTGACACGATACTGGCCTCGCCTTTACGTGCCCGCGGGCTTCGGTATCCGACCTGAGCCTTTATTCCGACACGTTTCATCAGTCTCCAGACTCTGTTTACTCCGCACTGTTGCCCGCTGTCACGCAGATCCAGATGGATTTTGCGATAACCATAGACGCATCCCGATTCCAGCCAGAACTGTTTAATCTGTCCTGTCAGTCTCAGGTCTGCCTGATGGCGTTGTGAATGCGGCTGCTGAAGCCAGGCGTAAAAACCACTGGGATGAACATCCAGCACCCGACAGAGCAGGCGAACAGGCCAGCAACAGGAGTTGTCACGGATAAAGGCGTACCTCAGTCGGACAGCTTTGCGAAGTACGCCGCGGCTTTTTTTAATATGTCCCGTTCGTCGGTAACCCGTTTCAGCTCTTTCTGGAGACGGCGGATCTCGGCCTGAGCATCTGACTGTTCTTTATTAGTGGAAGAATCCGGACCGTACTTCTTTATCCAGGCATAAAGGCTGTGGGTGGTGATATCGAGACGTGTTGCAACGCTGGCAACAGAATAACCGCGATCAACAACCTGTTTGACTGCTTCAGTTTTAAACTCTTCGGGATAACGCTTACCGCTCATGGGCACCTCTCTTTAAGCCATCTTAAATGACTCTGAGGTGTCTGTTAAACCCGTGGCGATTCAGAGTGACGTGCAGGCAGGAGATTCGCTCTATGCAGGGTTGTGAGATGAATTCAAACCGGCTGGCAGCGCCAGTGATATTCGAAGATTCGTCCGGTTGTTACCCAGTATGCATTAAAAACCCAGACATTATGGACAATATAACGGCTTCTACAACAAGGAAGTGCCTGTTTACCATCCGGGTGTAATGACTCACCTTTGTGGGCTTTTGCCCGTCGCGCTCTTAACGTTGAAGACATTCTCTGCCTGCCGATTCAGGACTGCGACAAAAGCCATATCTGGCTACTGGTCAAGGATGACCAGCGTCTGGAGTAGGTGATAAGCCAAATAGATAAGCTGGAATATGTGGTGAAAGTGCAACGTAATCAGTCCAACCCGACGATGTTTAACAAGATTGTGGTGTTTTTTCAGTAAGTCATTCGTCTTCTGAATCAGGTGTAATGATCTTTACAGAACCATTCTGGCAGTGCGTAACATAATCTGCCGGTAACGGACGATCGCTAATCAGAACGTCAAATGCAGAGATCGGTGCGAGGCTGGCAGAGGCCACTTCATCGAACAACGCGTGGCGGGCGAGCAAAATTTTCCGTAGTCCACGGTTCATCACTTTACGCTTAGTGGCAAGATCTTCAGGGTTAAACCAGCTGACGCCAAAGTGATTATGCACACCGCTGGCGGAAATAAATATTTTTCGCGGATTGAGAGAGTCTAATGGCGAAGAGTTACTGGCATCGTAAAAAGCATCACTTCTGGCACGATACGTACCACCACAAAGTATTGCTGTTACATTAGGCTTTTCATTCAACGCAACAAAGACGCGATGTGAGTAACAGATGCCGGTGAAGGTGATTGCATCCGGGATCATGCTTATAACGAGTGGTATCTCCTGGCCATTATCAAAGAAGATCAGATCATTTTCATTAACCATTCCGGCAGCCAGAATTGCAATAGGTAAGTCATCACGATGATTTTTTGGAACGTCATGGATTACTGGCATGGATGGCGCGGGTTTATTCACCATTACAATATAGCCACCCAGTAGGGTCAGTGGCAGAGGTTCATCTTCCTGATGGAGATCGCGACGAATAGTCATTACAGAAACTTCCAGCATTCGCGCTGCGTCTTTCAAATGGATTCTGTCGGTTTTCTTGGTAATGCTGCCAACTTACTGATTTAGTGTATGATGGTGATTTTAAGGTGCTTGCGTGGCTTCCATTTCCATCAGATGTCCTTCCTGCTCCGCTACTGAAGGCGTGGTGCGTAACGGCAAAAGCACTGCCGGACATCAGCGCTATCTCTGCTCTCATTGCCGTAAAACATGGCAACTACAGTTCACTTACACCGCCTCTCAGCCCGGTACGCACCAGAAAATCATTGATATGGCCATGAATGGCGTCGGATGTCGCGCCAGTGCACGCATTATGGGCGTTGGCCTCAACACGGTTTTACGTCACTTAAAAAACTCAGGCCGCAGTCGGTAACCTCGCGCATACAACCGGGCAGTGATGTGATTGTCTGCGCTGAAATGGACGAACATTGGGGCTACGTCGGTGCTAAATCACGTCAGCGCTGGCTGTTTTACGCGTATGACAGGATACGGAGGACGGTTGTGGCGCACGTCTTCGGGGAACGCACTCTGGCCACACTGGAGCGTCTTCTGAGCCTGCTGTCGGCCTTTGAGGTCGTGGTATGGATGACGGATGGCTGGCCGCTGTATGAATCATGCCTGAAGGGAAAGCTGCACGTTATCAGCAAGCGTTACACTCAGCGCATTGAGCGACATAATCTGAATCTGAGACAACATCTGGCAAGGCTGGTACGGAAGTCACTGTCGTTCTCAAAATCGGTGGAGCTGCATGACAAGGTCATCGGGCATTATCTGAACATAAAACACTATCAGTAAGTTGGAGTCATTACCTGCATAATGCGCCTGGGATTAATGGCGGGTGCTTTTAGGAATGAAAGAAAATGCAAGCAATAATATAATAATGGCCTAATTTCTTTGAACATCATTAAGCATATCATCATCGTCTATTTGCCAGAATCCGTCGACTTATAATCGCCAGAACGGCATATCAGGACGGTGCTGCGAACGCTGTGGCCCAAAACGTTCCAGTAAACTGTGTAGATGTTCGTAGATTTCCGAGCCATAATCGAAAAGGCGCGGATGTCTATTAAGGCATCCGGCTAATCTGTAAGCAATAACAACGGTTTATGCGGTGCGCGTTTTTCACCCTTGTGCCAGATTATTATATTGGCAATTGCCTGCTGTTCGAGCCCGCAAGTGAAGAGATATTACCTTGATCTCATTTGTTTTTTGTTGTCTACTCTGAGAACGAACAAGGACATCCCCCATGAATAAACTCCCCGCTCACCTTTCGCGCCAAAACTGCAAAATTGCTTCTACAAATCTGTCAGAAATAATCCCCCGACGGGCTGCCGTGCTGAAATGACTGCTTCGCAGTGCCGTCGTCCAGTTCTCCGGTGACCGGTACGCTGAACCGTAATATCCCGTGCTTAAATCGTCCGGGTCTTCATCAGGCGCGTTCGTCAGTCCTCTTTCACCTTGTTGCTGGAAGTCGACGAAAATAATATTGGCTAAAACATTATTTTGATAATTGCCATAAATAGCTTCATACGAATGCGGGAAATTTTCTTTCCAGTACCAGGTGGTATCGCCGCAAAACCACGGCGCGTCAGTAATATTATTAAGCTGAGAATGGTATTGTTTTAGATCCCTACGAAAGGCTTCAACCATATGATTAAAGTGTTGAGGGTGTGACGCGTAGTCACTGGTCATTAAGTCAAATTCGCCTTGCATCCAGCATACGCCGAGGAATTTGTTCTGCGGATTTTTTGCCAGTGCGGCTCGCGTTCTGCTGACTAAATCCTGGTACAGCGGAGTATCCGTTCCCCAACGACAAGCATCATGGCTGGCTCCGTGCCGTTCTGAATATGTCCCTTCGCTGCCCGCGGTAAAAGCCGATCCGCCACGGCAACACGGAACGATAAGAATCCCTGCATTATCAGGAATGAAGGGCAGTAATTTCCGTGCAATATGCAGTGCCTGGCCAACGGTGCCGTACTGTGTTTGATGATTCGTTGCCAGAGGATGGTGATAACCCTGCATATCCTGAACATCGTGTGGGCAGTGAGTCAGTGGAATAATGTCGTTAAAGTGACATGGCGGGCCTCCGGGATGCGTATGCGCAAATCTCGCTAATTGTTTAATTCTGGAATGAGGCGCATCTTCCCTGTCCGGTAATGGCAGTCCTTCGCCATACGCCATGGCATTAGACTGACCAGCAACGGTAAGAACATAGTAATAATCGGGTGATATTATTGCGTTCATATAATTTTCGCGTAATACAAATGACAAATTGATAGCAGGGCCCCTTTACCGGGGCCCTGAAGCGTTAGTTTTGTACTGTGACTTTATTATCCTTCACAGAAATTAAAACTGAATCCGTCACCGCTTTGCCGCCTGCAGTTTCACCGCCAATAATTAATAAACTATTATTCCAGGGCAATGATACTCCGTAGGCCCGACCTTGCGATAATTCACCCGATTTATCCCATTTCCCGTTATGCCAAAGATGAATATCAGTGCTATATGATTTTTTCAGGCCTTCATGCGCATAGTTCTTACCGTTCTGGTAATTTTCTCGTGAACCTTTGAATCCGGCCCCTCCAGCAAATATAAGAGAATCATTGCTTATCCCCGCAAAACCGCCAGCGACGCCATCTGGTGATGAGACGGGATCAAGCTTATTCCATTTTAAATTATTACCGGTGAAATCAAGTTCAAATACGGCATCCGTTCGCAATCCTGGTTTGGCTTCGCCATTAATAAGCCAGGTTTTATCACCTTTATTCACAACCGCCGCACCAGCCGTTCCGTACCAGGGCGATTCGCCAGCGTAACTCCATTGCTGTGTTGAGGGATCAAAAGACAACAGAAACTTATTGAAGAAATAATCTTCTGCTTTTTTGTCAAAATAGTGGGCGTTGATTTTATCTATAGCGGTTGAATCTTTTCCAGCCTCGTTGAGATCTTCAAAATAGCCATTGAAGATATTCTGGTTAACACCGCCAGTAACATAAGCCTTGCCGTTGTGTACAAAAGTCACATGACCCGCCATGCCCATCGGCGCGTGCGACATCAATTTAACCCAGCTATTGGTTTTGGGGTTGTATTTGTGTACGTCATTAAATACCTGAGTCAATCCCTCGCTGTTTTTGCCAATGCCGCCAAACACATACAGATTGCCATCAATAAATGCAGAGGTTGCTTGCTCTCTCGGTCCACCAGGGAATGCAGCTAACGCAGTCCATTTTTTATCTTTGGCCTGTGTATCTAGCTTGTACCATGCTGTACCTGCGCTACCTAAACCAATGTAGACAGTGTCGTTATCAATTGCTCCGGTACCACTTTTAAATGGCACAGGAGTTTCCGGTAATACAGACGCGTTTGCGGCAAATGAAGCCATCATGATAGCAAGCGCCATTATAGTTTTATTCATTGTGACTGTCTCCTGTCTACTACAGTTTAAATGACACACCAATGCGATAACTGTTTTCCGATAAATTATCTCTGCCGTTGTAAACACCCTGGCGGTCAAGGTAGTCATATTCTATGTATGGCGTAATATCGGGCGTCATATGGTATTGTAGAACAAAGGCATTTTCCGTCGCCCATTTCTTGTGGTTTGCATAGCGATAATCATTCTGTTTGCTGTATAGCGTCGTTTGCCATGCGAAGGTGAAATCACTATTAATATGGTAAGTGACATATCCATCCCAACGATGAACGTTATCACGAGACATATCACCGGATAAGTCTTGTTGTCGGTAAGCTTTCCAGTCGTAACGATAGCGAATGCCAAAATTAAGATCTTTTGTCGCGTCCCAGGACAGTTTTACGTAGGGTCCGTAGCGTGTGCCGTTGCTGCTAAAATGCGTTAACATTCCCGGGCGCACCGTCCATTGATCATCAAGTTTAATTGCGTAATTAACTTCAACCTGAACATCATTGAGTGCGGCATTTTCCTTTTTATTATCATGAATGGTATTCCAGGTATTACTTTCCATGCTTGCCCACCATCCATTTTGCCATCCCTCACTGACTTTGAGTCGAGTCTCATAGGCGTGGCTTCCACTACGATATCCACCACGTACGTCCAGTGTCGCAGCCTGAGAAATTAATGGGGACGAAAAGCACAGTAATAATACGCCAGAAAGTATTTTAGCCTTTTTCATAAATTTCACTCATTTGTAGGATACAGAAAGCAATACAAAGCCCGCATAAACAATTAGCATTTATGTTGTGTAATATTTTTTTGCCAGGCTTATAGTGTCTTTGGCAACGGGTAACTGTATTTTATATTTTTTGTATAAGGTCTCCTGTGAAAATTCTCTTTTAACATTATTTAAATAAACAGAGATCCAGATTAAATACCTGAGTATAAAATCTCTTCTGATTTTTAATTGATTTGAATATTCGTAAGTTATATCACTTACTCAACCCATTTTACCCAGAGTCATAAAATAGAGTGTCTGTTGATCTCATTTTCATATTCCTTTCAGACTGAAGTGCATTTTCATCACCCGATGTGAAAGAACTGAAGTGATGTTTGCCATAGATTACGAGATGCCCAGTCTCATTGACTATCGTGGTGCATCTTTATACCTGTTATACCAGATCAAAAATCACGCAATCCATACAACAAAACCAGATTTGCAATTCGCGTCACAAAATATGTCGATCTTTTTCTAAGAAGAAGATGCCATGTGAAGCCAGACGAACACTTGCGGTGGTCTTCAAAAACTAAAGATTTTCTTTTAACTATATGTTTTATAAATAATTTATTTAGAATCTAAACAAAGAAAGCTTTGCAAGCTAACTCAGTGAGAGTGGTGAAAATAAGGGTTTACTCGCCATCAGGCTGAGCATAATTCTCATCATGAAATATGTTTCTTGGTTTGTGGCTTGTAACTGGTCACTCCTGATGTCGATCTGGAGAGGCTTGTTGATGTTGGTGTTTTCAGGATGATGTTTCACTTAGTTTGTTTGCCGTATCGCCCGGCGAATAGCTGTGATTGAGGAAGGCTTAAGTCGTAGTGACCAAAGCTATATTTACCAACGGATGTAGATGAAAAAGCGTCGCCTGCGTTCCCCCATATCTCCAGGATAAAAAGGAATGTAACAATCTCATGGCCTAAGCTGACGAACCAGGCAGGAATAATCGCTAGGGATCTAAGAATTAGCATGATAATAGCCACTAAGAAATTACTGCGTTCCATGAAATAGCCATTTTGTGGCAAATGCAGTTAACTAATAATGTCATATTTGAGACGGCTAGTTTAACAAATATTAAATTTTGCTGAATTTTTTATGTTGATTTTACTTGTTACAGAACATATCACATGATATATAGATAAGATTAGTTGCATTAATGATGAGGGTTATTATTAGATTCGTATCAGATTGATAAATATATAAAGGTACATAGCATGCAAGAGCATGGCGTTTGTATGGCAAAGTTATTATAAGTAACTATCGCTACTCCATTTAAGTTCGCTCAGAAGAACTGGTCCACTTACGTAAGTTATTAAGCAAACGTTCGCTTTTATAAACATAATCAGGATAAAAATGTTGGATTATTGCTAACCCAGCACAGCTAGTGCGCGTCTGTAATTATAAGGGAAAACGATGAGGAATAAGGCTGATAACAAAAAAAGGAACTTCCTTACCCATAGTGAAATCGAGTCACTCCTTAAAGCAGCAAATACCGGGCCTCATGCAACACGTAATTATTGTCTGATTTTGCTTTGTTTTATTCATGGTTTCCGGGCGAGTGAAATTTGTCGATTGAGGATTTCGGATATTGATCTTAAAGCAAAGTGTATATATATCCATCGATTAAAAAAAGGCTTTTCAACAACGCACCCGCTATTGAACAAAGAAGTTCAGGCTTTAAAAAACTGGTTGAGTATCCGTACTTCTTATCCGCATGCTGAGAGCGAGTGGGTATTTTTATCACGTAAGGGGAATCCGCTTTCTCGGCAACAGTTTTACCATATTATCTCGACTTCTGGTGGTAATGCCGGGTTGTCACTGGAGATTCATCCGCACATGTTACGCTATTCGTGTGGTTTTGCTTTGGCGAATATGGGAATAGATACGCGACTTATCTAGGATTATCTTGGGCATCGCAATATTCGTCATACTGTCTGGTATACCGCCAGCAATGCAGGGCGTTTTTACGGCATCTGGGATAGAGCCAGAGGACGACAGCGTCATGCTGTTTTATAGAGATAGTTGAGATACCAGGGATGGTGTTAAAAACTACATTATTCTTACGATATATCAAAAATGATTAACCATTTATTAATTGATGTTATTGTAAGTGTGATTCTTAATTATCATAATAAACATTAAGTTAACCATACCCATACAAAATCTAATGATTTATGTTCTTCAAAATAAATAAACAAAATCATTCATAAGTTTACACATCACTTAAATTCTCCTGTTTCCACACTTTTTTCTTTATTTTTTAAGTAACTGGAAGTTAATCCTCTGTAATCTATTGTTATATTGAATCAAATCAATGAAAATAGATGTTGTCACATCAGTGATATTTTATTTTTGTATGATGTTTAATGTAATTGACTGATAGCCACATAACTTCGTGTGTGGTTATCTTTTTATCTATTGGGCTAATTTTGACCGATTGAGGTTTCCTATAGGTATTCATTCAAATATATCTCAGTTAGGAGTACTACTATTGTGAGTAAACGTCGTTATCTTACCGGTAAAGAAGTTCAGGCCATGATGCAGGCGGTTTGTTACGGGGCAACGGGAGCCAGAGATTATTGTCTTATTCTGTTGGCATATCGGCATGGGATGCGTATTAGTGAACTGCTTGATCTGCATTATCAGGACCTTGACCTTAATGAAGGTCGAATAAATATTCGCCGACTGAAGAACGGATTTTCTACCGTTCACCCGTTACGTTTTGATGAGCGTGAAGCCGTGGAACGCTGGACCCAGGAACGTGCTAACTGGAAAGGCGCTGACCGGACCGACGCTATATTTATTTCTCGCCGCGGGAGTCGGCTTTCTCGCCAGCAGGCCTATCGCATTATTCGCGATGCCGGTATTGAAGCTGGAACCGTAACGCAGACTCATCCTCATATGTTAAGGCATGCTTGCGGTTATGAACTGGCGGAGCGTGGTGCAGATACCCGTTTAATTCAGGATTATCTCGGGCATCGAAATATTCGCCATACTGTGCGTTATACCGCCAGTAATGCTGCTCGTTTTGCCGGATTATGGGAAAGAAATAATCTCATAAACGAAAAATTAAAAAGAGAAGAGGTTTGATTTAACTTATTGATAATAAAGTTAAAAAACAAATAAACACAAGACAATTGGGGCCAAACTGTCCATATCATAAATAAGTTACGTATTTTTTCTCAAGCATAAAAATATTAAAAAACGACAAAAAGCATCTAACTATTTGATATGTAAATTATTTCTCTTGTAAATTAATTTCACATCACCTCCGCTATATGTAAAGCTAACGTTTCTGTGGCTCGACGCATCTTCCTCATTCTTCTCTCCAAAAACCACCTCATGCAATATAAAAATCTATAAATAAAGATAATAATAGAATATTAAGCCAACAAATAAACTGAAAAAGTTTGTGCGCGATGCTTTCCTCTATGAGTCAAAATGGCCCCAAATGTTTCATCTTTTGGGGGAAAACTGTGCAGTGTTGGCAGTCAAACTCGTTGACAAAACAAAGTGTACAGAACGACTGCCCATGTCGATTTAGAAATAGTTTTTTTAAAGGAAAGCAGCATGAAAATTAAAACTCTGGCAATCGTTGTTCTGTCGGCTCTGTCCCTCAGTTCCGCAGCGGCTCTGGCCGATACTACGACGGTAAATGGTGGGACCATTCACTTTAAAGGGGAAGTTGTTAACGCCGCTTGCGCAGTTGATGCAGGCTCTGTTGATCAAACCGTTCAGTTGGGACAGGTTCGTACCGCTAGCCTGAAGCAGGCTGGAGCAACCAGCTCTGCCGTTGGTTTTAACATTCAGCTGAATGATTGCGATACCACTGTTGCCACAAAAGCCGCTGTTGCCTTCTTAGGTACGGCAATTGATGCTACGCGTACTGATGTACTGGCTCTGCAGAGTTCTGCTGCAGGTAGTGCAACAAACGTTGGCGTGCAGATCCTAGACAGAACAGGCAATGCTCTGACGCTGGACGGTGCGACATTTAGTGCACAAACAACCCTGAATAACGGTACCAACACCATTCCGTTCCAGGCGCGTTATTATGCAATCGGCGAGGCAACCCCGGGTGCAGCTAATGCGGATGCAACCTTCAAGGTTCAGTATCAATAACCTACCCAGGTTCAAGGACGTCATTACGGGCAGGGATGCCCACCCTTGTGCGATAAAAATAACGATGAAAAGGAAGAGATTATTTCTGTTAGCGTCGTTGCTGCCAATGTTTGCTCTGGCCGGAAATAAATGGAATACCACGCTGCCCGGCGGAAATATGCAATTTCAGGGCGTCATTATTGCGGAAACTTGCCGGATTGAAGCCGGTGATAAACAAATGACGGTCAATATGGGGCAAATCAGCAGTAACCGGTTTCATGCGGCAGGGGAAGATAGCGCACCGGTGCCTTTTGTTATTCATTTACGGGAATGTAGCACGGTGGTGAGTGAACGTGTGGGTGTGGCGTTTCACGGTGTCGCGGATGGTAAAAATCCGGATGTGCTCTCCGTGGGAGAGGGGCCAGGGATAGCCTCCAATATTGGTGTAGCGTTGTTTGATGATGAAGGAAACCTCGTACCGATTAATCGTCCTCCAGCAAACTGGAAACGGCTTTACTCAGGCTCTACTTCGCTACATTTCATCGCCAAATATCGTGCTACCGGGCGTCGGGTTACTGGCGGCATCGCCAATGCCCAGGCCTGGTTCTCTTTAACCTATCAGTAATTGTTCAGTAGATAATGTGATAACAGGAACAGGACAGTGAGTAATAAAAACGTCAATGTAAGGAAATCGCAGGAAATAACATTCTGCTTGCTGGCAGGTATCCTGATGTTCATGGCAATGATGGTTGCCGGACGCGCTGAAGCAGGAGTGGCCTTAGGTGCGACTCGCGTAATTTATCCGGCAGGGCAAAAACAAGTGCAACTTGCCGTGACAAATAATGATGAAAATAGTACCTATTTAATTCAATCATGGGTGGAAAATGCCGATGGTGTAAAGGATGGTCGTTTTATCGTGACGCCTCCTCTGTTTGCGATGAAGGGAAAAAAAGAGAATACCTTACGTATTCTTGATGCAACAAATAACCAATTGCCACAGGACCGGGAAAGTTTATTCTGGATGAACGTTAAAGCGATTCCGTCAATGGATAAATCAAAATTGACTGAGAATATGCTACAGCTCGCAATTATCAGCCGCATTAAACTGTACTATCGCCCGGCTAAATTAGCGTTGCCACCCGATCAGGCCGCAGAAAAATTAAGATTTCGTCGTAGCGCGAATTCTCTGACGCTGATTAACCCGACACCCTATTACCTGACGGTAACAGAGTTGAATGCCGGAACCCGGGTTCTTGAAAATGCATTGGTGCCTCCAATGGGCGAAAGCACGGTTAAATTGCCTTCTGATGCAGGAAGCAATATTACTTACCGAACAATAAATGATTATGGCGCACTTACCCCCAAAATGACGGGCGTAATGGAATAACGCAGGGGGAATTTTTCGCCTGAATAAAAAGAATTGACTGCCGGGTGATTTTAAACCGGAGGAATAATGTCATATCTGAATTTAAGACTTTACCAGCGAAACACACAATGCTTGCATATTCGTAAGCATCGTTTGGCTGGTTTTTTTGTCCGACTCGTTGTCGCCTGTGCTTTTGCCGCACAGGCACCTTTGTCATCTGCCGACCTCTATTTTAATCTGCGCTTTTTAGCGGATGATCCCCAGGCTGTGGCCGATTTATCGCGTTTTGAAAATGGGCAAGAATTACCGCCAGGGACGTATCGCGTCGATATCTATTTGAATAATGGTTATATGGCAACGCGTGATGTCACATTTAATACGGGCGACAGTGAACAAGGGATTGTTCCCTGCCTGACACGCGCGCAACTCGCCAGTATGGGGCTGAATACGGCTTCTGTCGCCGGTATGAATCTGCTGGCGGATGATGCCTGTGTGCCATTAACCACAATGGTCCAGGACGCTACTGCGCATCTGGATGTTGGTCAGCAGCGACTGAACCTGACGATCCCTCAGGCATTTATGAGTAATCGCGCGCGTGGTTATATTCCTCCTGAGTTATGGGATCCCGGTATTAATGCCGGATTGCTCAATTATAATTTCAGCGGAAATAGTGTACAGAATCGGGTAATGCTGCCAACTTACTGATTTAGTGTATGATGGTGATTTTAAGGTGCTTGCGTGGCTTCCATTTCCATCAGATGTCCTTCCTGCTCCGCTACTGAAGGCGTGGTGCGTAACGGCAAAAGCACTGCCGGACATCAGCGCTATCTCTGCTCTCATTGCCGTAAAACATGGCAACTACAGTTCACTTACACCGCCTCTCAGCCCGGTACGCACCAGAAAATCATTGATATGGCCATGAATGGCGTCGGATGTCGCGCCAGTGCACGCATTATGGGCGTTGGCCTCAACACGGTTTTACGTCACTTAAAAAACTCAGGCCGCAGTCGGTAACCTCGCGCATACAACCGGGCAGTGATGTGATTGTCTGCGCTGAAATGGACGAACATTGGGGCTACGTCGGTGCTAAATCACGTCAGCGCTGGCTGTTTTACGCGTATGACAGGATACGGAGGACGGTTGTGGCGCACGTCTTCGGTGAACGCACTCTGGCCACACTGGAGCGTCTTCTGAGCCTGCTGTCGGCCTTTGAGGTCGTGGTATGGATGACGGATGGCTGTCCGCTGTATGAATCACGCCTGAAGGGAAAGCTGCACGTTATCAGCAAGCGTTACACTCAGCGCATTGAGCGACATAATCTGAATCTGAGACAACATCTGGCAAGGCTGGTACGGAAGTCACTGTCGTTCTCAAAATCGGTGGAGCTGCATGACAAGGTCATCGGGCATTATCTGAACATAAAACACTATCAGTAAGTTGGAGTCATTACCCAGAATCGGATTGGGGGTAACAGCCATTATGCATATTTAAACCTACAGAGTGGGTTAAATATTGGTGCGTGGCGTTTACGCGACAATACCACCTGGAGTTATAACAGTAGCGACAGTTCATCAGGTAGCAAAAATAAATGGCAGCATATCATTACCTGGATTGAGCGAGACATAATTCCTTTACGTTCCCGGCTGACGTTGGGTGATGGTTATACCCAGGGCGATATTTTCGATGGTATTAACTTTCGCGGCGCACAATTGGCCTCAGATGACAATATGTTACCCGATAGCCAAAGAGGATTTGCCCCGGTGATCCACGGTATTGCTCGTGGTACTGCACAGGTCACTATTAAACAAAATGGATATGGCATTTATAATAGTACGGTGCCACCGGGGCCTTTTACCATCAACGATATCTATGCCGCAGGTAATAGTGGTGACTTGCAGGTAACGATCAAAGAGGCTGACGGCAGCACGCAGATTTTTACCGTACCCTATTCGTCAGTCCCGCTTTTGCAACGTGAAGGGCATACTCGTTATTCCATTACGGCAGGAGAATACCGTAGTGGAAATGCGCAGCAGGAAAAACCCCGCTTTTTCCAGAGTACATTACTCCACGGCCTTCCGGCTGGCTGGACAATATATGGTGGAACGCAACTGGCGGATCGTTATCGTGCTTTTAATTTCGGTATCGGGAAAAACATGGAGGCACTGGGCGCTCTGTCTGTGGATATGACGCAGGCTAATTCCACACTTCCCGATGACAGTCAGCATGACGGACAATCGGTGCGTTTTCTCTATAACAAATCGCTCAATGAATCAGGCACGAATATTCAGTTAGTGGGTTACCGTTATTCGACCAGCGGATATTTTAATTTCGCTGATACAACATACAGTCGAATGAATGGCTACAACATCGAAACACAGGATGGAGTTATTCAGGTTAAGCCGAAATTCACCGACTATTACAACCTCGCTTATAACAAACGCGGGAAATTACAGCTCACCGTTACTCAGCAACTCGGGCGCACATCAACACTGTATTTGAGTGGTAGCCATCAAACTTATTGGGGAACGAGTAATGTCGATGAGCAATTCCAGGCTGGATTAAATACTGCGTTCGAAGATATCAACTGGACGCTCAGCTATAGCCTGACGAAAAACGCCTGGCAAAAAGGACGGGATCAGATGTTAGCGCTTAACGTCAATATTCCTTTCAGCCACTGGCTGCGTTCTGACAGTAAATCTCAGTGGCGACATGCCAGTGCCAGCTACAGCATGTCACACGATCTCAACGGTCGGATGACCAATCTGGCTGGTGTATACGGTACGTTGCTGGAAGACAACAACCTCAGTTATAGCGTGCAAACCGGCTATGCCGGGGGAGGCGATGGTAATAGCGGAAGTACAGGCTACGCCACGCTGAATTATCGCGGTGGTTACGGCAATGCCAATATCGGTTACAGCCATAGCGATGATATTAAGCAGCTCTATTACGGAGTCAGCGGTGGGGTATTGGCTCATGCCAATGGCGTAACGCTGGGGCAGCCGTTAAACGATACGGTGGTGCTTGTTAAAGCGCCTGGCGCAAAAGATGCAAAAGTCGAAAACCAGACGGGGGTGCGTACCGACTGGCGTGGTTATGCCGTGCTGCCTTATGCCACTGAATATCGGGAAAATAGAGTGGCGCTGGATACCAATACCTTGGCTGATAACGTCGATTTAGATAACGCGGTCGCTAACGTTGTTCCCACTCGTGGGGCGATCGTGCGAGCAGAGTTTAAAGCGCGCGTTGGGATAAAACTGCTCATGACGCTAACTCACAATAATAAGCCGCTGCCGTTTGGGGCGATGGTGACATCAGAGAGTAGCCAGAGTAGCGGCATTGTTGCGGATAATGGTCAGGTTTACCTCAGCGGAATGCCTTTAGCGGGAAAAGTTCAGGTGAAATGGGGAGAAGAGGAAAATGCTCACTGTGTCGCCAATTATCAACTGCCACCAGAGAGTCAGCAGCAGTTATTAACCCAGCTATCAGCTGAATGTCGTTAAGGGGGCGTGATGAGAAACAAACCTTTTTATCTTCTGTGCGCTTTTTTGTGGCTGGCGGTAAGTCGCGTTTTGGCTGCGGATAGCACGATTACTATCCGCGGCTATGTCAGAGATAACGGCTGTAGTGTGGCCGCTGAATCAACCAATTTTACTGTTGATCTGATGGAAAACGCGGCGAAGCAATTTAACAACATTGGCGCGACGACTCCTGTCGTTCCATTTCGTATTTTGCTGTCACCCTGTGGTAATGCCGTTTCTGCCGTAAAAGTTGGGTTTACCGGCGTTGCAGATAGCCACAATGCCAACCTGCTTGCACTTGAAAATACGGTGTCAGCGGCTGCGGGACTGGGAATACAGCTTCTGAATGAGCAGCAAAATCAAATACCCCTTAATGCTCCATCGTCTGCGATTTCGTGGACGACCCTGACGCCGGGTAAACCAAATACGCTGAATTTTTACGCCCGGCTAATGGCGACACAGGTGCCTGTCACTGCGGGGCATATCAATGCTACGGCTACCTTCACTCTTGAATATCAGTAACTGGAGATGCTCATGAAATGGTGCAAACGTGGGTATGTATTGGCGGCAATGTTGGCGCTCGCAAGTGCGACGATACAGGCAGCCGATGTCACCATCACGGTGAACGGTAAGGTCGTCGCCAAACCGTGTACGGTTTCCACCACCAATGCCACGGTAGATCTCGGCGATCTTTATTCTTTCAGTCTTATGTCTGCCGGGGCGGCATCGGCCTGGCATGATGTTGCGCTTGAGTTGACTAATTGTCCGGTGGGAACGTCGAGGGTCACTGCCAGCTTCAGCGGGGCAGCCGACAGCACCGGATATTATAAAAACCAGGGGACCGCGCAAAACATCCAGTTAGAGCTACAGGATGACAGTGGCAACACATTGAATACTGGCGCAACCAAAACAGTTCAGGTGGATGATTCCTCACAATCAGCGCACTTCCCGTTACAGGTCAGAGCATTGACGGTAAATGGCGGAGCCACTCAGGGAACCATTCAGGCAGTAATTAGCATCACCTATACCTACAGCTGAACCCGAAGAGATAATTGTAATGAAACGAGCTATTACCCTGTTTGCTGTACTGCTGATGGGCTGGTCGGTAAATGCCTGGTCATTCGCCTGTAAAACCGCCAATGGTACCGCTATCCCTATTGGCGGTGGCAGCGCTAATGTTTATGTAAACCTTGCGCCTGTCGTGAATGTGGGGCAAAACCTGGTCGTAGATCTTTCGACGCAAATCTTTTGCCATAACGATTATCCGGAAACCATTACAGACTATGTCACACTGCAACGAGGCTCGGCTTACGGCGGCGTGTTATCTAATTTTTCCGGGACCGTAAAATATAGTGGCAGTAGCTATCCATTTCCGACCACCAGCGAAACGCCGCGGGTTGTTTATAATTCGAGAACGGATAAGCCGTGGCCGGTGGCGCTTTATTTGACGCCTGTGAGCAGTGCGGGCGGGGTGGCTATTAAAGCTGGTTCATTAATTGCCGTGCTTATTTTGCGACAGACCAACAACTATAACAGCGATGATTTTCAGTTTGTGTGGAATATTTACGCCAATAATGATGTGGTGGTGCCCACTGGCGGTTGTGATGTTTCTGCTCGTGATGTCACCGTTACTCTGCCGGACTACCCTGGTTCAGTGCCAATTCCTCTTACCGTTTATTGTGCGAAAAGCCAAAACCTGGGGTATTACCTCTCCGGCACAACCGCAGATGCGGGCAACTCGATTTTCACCAATACCGCGTCGTTTTCACCAGCGCAGGGCGTCGGCGTACAGTTGACGCGCAACGGTACGATTATTCCAGCGAATAACACGGTATCGTTAGGAGCAGTAGGAACTTCGGCGGTAAGTCTGGGATTAACGGCAAATTACGCACGTACCGGAGGGCAGGTGACTGCAGGGAATGTGCAATCGATTATTGGCGTGACTTTTGTTTATCAATAAAAAAATTACAGCGCATTGCTAATGCTGGTACCTGAGGCGCTACGCTATCAGACCTACAAAACCTGCACGTTAGCCCTTTGTAGGCCAGATAAGACGCGTCAGCGTCGCATCTGGCATAAACAAAGCGCACTTTACTGGTCTGTTCCCCTCACCCTAACCCTCTCCCCGGAGGGGCGAGGGGACTGTCCGGGCACATTTTTAGACTTTAGTCATCAGTCTGAGCCTGCCATTGGCAGGCTCTGGTGTTCTTTTACGCTACCATGCTAATAATCAGCACAATAATCAGCCCAACCACGGAGTTGACCAGCTCCAGCAGACCCCAGGTTTTCAACGTGTCTTTTACTGACAGGTCAAAGTAACCTTTGAACAACCAGAAAGATGCATCATTAATGTGGGTGAGGGTGTTGGAACCCGCAGCCGTCGCCAGTACCAGCAGCGCCGGATTCACGCCAACCAGCTGACCGGTTGCTGGATCAAGGATTGCAGCACTGATAATCCCGGCGGCGGTCATCGCCGAAACGACACCCTGACCCGTCGCCAGACGAATTAGCACAGTGATCAGCCATGCCATAATGTAGGGCGAGATATTGCCGTGGGACATCAACATGCCGATGGTGTCGCCAATGCCGGTGTCGATGATGGTCTGCTTCAGCACGCCACCCGCACCGATGATCAGAATCACCATTGCAATACTCTTCACCGCGCTTTCAAAAGCGTTCATCACCCACTGCATGTCATGACCACGCGCGGTGCCAAAGAGTACGAATGCAACCACCATCGCAATAAACATCGCAATCGGCGAGGAACCAATAAAGTTAACCACTTCCCAGGCAGGGGTATCTTTTACCAGCCAGATATTGGCGATGGTGGTAGAGATCATAATGATCGCCGGGATCAGCGGCACCAGAATCGAAACGCCGAAAGAGGGCAGATTATTCATATCTACCGGTTGATCTGCTTTCAGGAATGATGGCGTTGGGCGCTCAAGATTGCCGAGGAACTTCGGCAGGATCAGACCTGCGCAGATTACACTTGGGATCGTCACCAGTACGCCATAGATATAAACCATCCCCATATCCGCGCCATAAGCATTCACCAGCGCCACCGGACCCGGCTGCGGTGGGAACAGTGAATGTGCGGTAGTGGCAGCTGCTACTGCCGGGATCGCCAGTTTCAGGAACGGAATTTTAGCTTCGGCGGCAATAACAATAACCAGCGGCGCTAACATGATAAAGGCCACTTCATAGAACATCGCCAGACCGAAAATAAGGCCGATGATAATCACCGACAGCTGTACATAGCGCAGACCGAGACGCGCCAGCAGCGTATGTGCTATCTGGTGAGCCGCGCCGGAGTCGACCATCAATTTACCGATGACCGCACCGAACACCACGATGATAGCCAGTTCTCCCAGCGTGTTGCCGAAGCCCGCTTTCATGGTGTGCAGCAGCGACATCAAATCCATGCCTGCCAGCATCCCGACGGACAGCGCCGCCACCAACAAAGCCACCATTGAATTGATTTTGAACTTCAAATTCAGTATCAGCATCAGGCCAATGCCGAATACCACCCAGAGAATGTTAAGCACATGCATAACGTTTTACCTTACTTGGTTGAACCGTTGTTATTTTGGGCGACATGTTATGTAAATTGGTCAACCATTGTTGCGATGAATGTCACATCCTCTGATCAATAACCATCGATTACCCTTTGCTGCAATTTGCAGCAACAACCATGAGAGTGAAATTCTTGCGACGCGGTTAACCAATTTCAGAATTCTGGTTGACATGTCTTACCAAAAGGTAGAACTTATACGCCATCTCATCCGATGCAACGCCACGGCTGCGGTCTGGTTGTTCATCCGGATACCTAAACAACTCCAAGGTTCCGCGTCTCTTTGCTGTGGAACCCACTATGTGAAAGAGGAAAAATCATGGAACAGACCTGGCGCTGGTACGGCCCAAACGATCCGGTTTCTTTAGCTGATGTCCGTCAGGCGGGCGCAACTGGCGTGGTTACCGCGCTGCACCATATCCCGAACGGCGAAGTATGGTCCGTAGAAGAGATCCTCAAACGCAAGGCGATCGTTGAAGACGCAGGCCTGGTGTGGTCTGTCGTAGAAAGCGTACCAATTCACGAAGATATCAAAACCCACACTGGCAACTATGAGCAGTGGATCGCTAACTATCAGCAGACTCTGCGCAACCTGGCGCAGTGTGGCATTCGCACCGTGTGCTACAACTTCATGCCGGTGCTCGACTGGACCCGTACTGACCTCGAATACGTGCTGCCAGACGGCTCCAAAGCTCTGCGCTTCGACCAGATCGAATTCGCTGCATTCGAAATGCATATCCTGAAACGTCCAGGCGCGGAAGCGGATTACACCGAAGAAGAAATTGCTCAGGCAGCTGAACGCTTCGCCACTATGAGCGACGAAGACAAAGCGCGTCTGACGCGTAACATCATTGCCGGTCTGCCGGGCGCGGAAGAAGGGTATACCCTCGACCAGTTCCGTAAGCACCTGGAGCTGTACAAAGATATCGACAAAGCCAAACTGCGCGAAAACTTTGCCGTCTTCCTGAAAGCGATTATTCCAGTTGCTGAAGAAGTTGGCGTGCGTATGGCGGTTCACCCGGACGATCCGCCGCGCCCGATCCTCGGCTTGCCGCGCATTGTTTCCACCATTGAAGATATGCAGTGGATGGTTGATACCGTAAACAGCATGGCGAACGGTTTCACCATGTGCACCGGTTCCTACGGCGTGCGTGCTGACAACGATCTGGTTGATATGATCAAGCAGTTCGGTCCGCGTATTTACTTCACCCATCTGCGCTCCACCATGCGTGAAGATAACCCGAAAACCTTCCACGAAGCGGCGCACCTGAACGGTGACGTTGATATGTACGAAGTGGTGAAAGCGATTGTTGAAGAAGAACACCGTCGTAAAGCGGAAGGCAAAGAAGACCTGATCCCGATGCGTCCGGACCACGGTCATCAGATGCTGGACGACCTGAAGAAGAAAACCAACCCTGGTTACTCCGCAATTGGTCGTCTGAAAGGCCTGGCCGAAGTTCGCGGTGTCGAACTGGCGATCCAGCGCGCTTTCTTTAGCCGTTAATACCCACCGGCATGGCTGCGCGCCGTGCCGGTTCCTTCTTCCTTGCCGTCACTCTCTGAAGACGGATTCTGGAGTTTACGATGACTACTATTGTTGACAGCAATCTGCCGGTTGCCCGCCCGTCATGGGATCATTCTCGTCTGGAATCACGCATTGTGCATCTCGGTTGCGGGGCGTTTCACCGCGCGCACCAGGCGCTGTATACCCATCATCTGCTGGAAAGCACCGACAGCGACTGGGGCATCTGCGAAGTTAACCTGATGCCAGGCAACGACCGCATGCTGATCGAAAACCTGAAAAAACAGCAACTGCTGTACACCGTAGCGGAAAAAGGCGCAGAAAGCACCGAGCTGAAAATTATCGGTTCGATGAAAGAAGCGCTGCATCCGGAAATCGACGGCTGCGAAGGTATTCTCAACGCGATGGCGCGTCCGCAAACGGCGATTGTCTCTCTAACGGTCACGGAAAAAGGCTACTGCGCTGATGCGGCAAGCGGTCAACTGGATCTCAATAACCCGCTGATCAAGCACGATCTGGAAAACCCGACTGCGCCGAAGTCCGCGATTGGTTACATCGTCGAAGCCTTGCGTCTGCGTCGTGAAAAAGGGCTGAAAGCATTTACGGTGATGTCCTGCGATAACGTGCGTGAAAACGGCCATGTGGCGAAGGTCGCGGTACTGGGGCTGGCTCAGGCGCGTGACCCGCAGCTAGCGGCATGGATTGAAGAGAACGTCACCTTCCCGTGCACCATGGTTGACCGCATCGTTCCGGCGGCGACGCCAGAAACCTTACAGGAAATTGCTGACCAGCTGGGTGTTTACGACCCGTGCGCCATTGCCTGCGAACCGTTCCGTCAGTGGGTGATTGAAGATAACTTCGTTAATGGTCGCCCGGACTGGGATAAAGTGGGCACACAGTTCGTTGCAGACGTTGTGCCGTTCGAAATGATGAAGCTGCGTATGCTGAACGGCAGCCACTCTTTCCTGGCGTACCTCGGTTACCTCGGCGGCTATGAAACCATTGCCGACACCATGACTAACCCGGATTATCGCAAAGCGGCCTTTGCCCTGATGATGCAGGAACAAGCGCCAACGCTGTCGATGCCGGAAGGTACGGACCTGAACGCCTATGCGACGCTGCTGATCGAGCGTTTCAGCAACCCGTCTCTGCGTCACCGTACCTGGCAGATTGCGATGGACGGCAGCCAGAAGTTACCGCAGCGTCTACTGGACCCGGTGCGTCTGCACCTGCAAAACGGCGGCAGCTGGCGTCACCTGGCGCTGGGCGTGGCTGGCTGGATGGGTTACACCCAGGGCGTGGATGAGCAGGGTAATGCCATTGACGTGGTCGACCCGATGCTGGCCGAGTTCCAGAAGATTAACGCGCAGTATCAGGGCGCAGACCGCGTGAAAGCGCTGCTGGGCCTGAGCGGTATTTTTGCCGATGATCTGCCGCAGAATGCCGACTTTGTTGGCGCGGTGACGTCGGCATATCAGCAGCTGTGCGAACGCGGTGCGCGCGAGTGTGTGGCTGCGCTGTAACTAACTGATTACCCTACAGACTTACTGGTCAATCAAACTGATATTTGGTTGACCAGTTTTCGTTTTTTTGCCCACCTGTACGTGCCAACTTCCAGTGCTAATGGTATAGTTTGAGATTAACGGGGGCCGTAAAATTGCCCGTTGTAGGCCGGATAAGGCGTTCACGCCGCATCCGGCAAAAATTTGATTAACCGCACCTAACGGACACAACACCATGAAATCTGTCACCTCTGCGCAAAGACCTTACCAGGAAGTCGGGGCGATGATCCACGATCTGATCATAAAGACGCCGTACAATCCTGGCGAACGGCTGCCGCCGGAGCGTGAAATTGCAGAAATGCTTGATGTCACGCGGACGGTGGTACGTGAAGCGCTGATCATGCTGGAGATCAAAGGGCTGGTGGAAGTGCGCCGGGGTGCCGGTATCTATGTGCTTGATAGCTCAGGCAGCCACAACACAGACAGTCCGGATGCCAACGTCTGCAATGATGCGGGTCCTTTTGAGCTGTTACAGGCGCGTCAGTTACTGGAAAGTAACATCGCCGAGTTTGCCGCACTGCAGGCTACCCGCGAAGATATCGTCAAAATGCGTCAGGCATTGCAACTGGAAGAGCGTGAACTGGCTTCCAGCGCGCCGGGTAGCAGCGAAAGCGGTGACATGCAGTTCCATCTCGCCATTGCTGAAGCAACGCATAACAGCATGCTGGTGGAGTTATTCCGTCAGTCCTGGCAGTGGCGGGAAAACAATCCAATGTGGATCCAGTTGCACAGCCATCTGGATGACAGCCTGTATCGCAAAGAGTGGTTGGGCGATCACAAACAGATCCTCGCCGCGTTAATCAAAAAAGATGCCCGAGCGGCGAAGCTGGCAATGTGGCAGCATCTGGAAAACGTTAAGCAACGTCTGCTGGAATTCTCGAACGTTGACGATATTTATTTTGACGGCTATCTCTTTGATTCATGGCCGCTGGATAAAGTCGACGCCTGACTTATTATAATAAGCGCAAGGGTAAACGTTCCTTGCGCTTTCTTAAATTAAGAAGTCGCAATGAGTATTACTTTGTAAATTGCAGGGTTTTGTTTAAATATCTGTATAACCTGAATATTAGTACTCATTCTTCTCAGTGGCTATTTACCAATATAATTCCATTCACCATTTTTTAATTCAAACAGTTCTGGAAGAGATGACGGTTGCAGAGTCATGCGTTTGAGTGGCGCATCTTCATCACCGGGGATAACGTTATATCCCATTTTTGAATGGATCTCCGCGGTACCAGGATAGGCTTCTATACCAATGATTGGGTCATTTCCCATCTCAATATTAGCATTAAGTAATGCGGCAAGGGCGAATCCGGAAGAATTTGCTACCCCTGAGACAGTTATTATCTGATCAATATAGATATCAATTCTTGGCTGCTCATTGGTCCATCTTTTTGCCTGAGAAGCTGGAAGGGTTGAAATATATCCTATCGTGGTTCCGGCATAACCAGGAACATTGCAACCAGGGCCTAATGTTATTTCATGAACTGTATAGTCCTCAACAGGATCGAAAGGGCTCTTCATAAATAAATTTAGCCGTAAACCTTCTGCTAACTCTGTAGCAGCATGCGCCTTTTTACATATACCACCATATATTTCGTCTAAAGCTGAGGTGATTTTCAAGTTTCGATAGAGCATACGTCCTGTTGTTGTAATACCATTGAATTCTCTGCATGTATCTGTCACATAATTAAATGGCCAGGACTGTTTGCCAATATTAAGTTTTCTAATTTCGACAACGCTTTTTCCATCGTAATTATGGTTATTGCCACGAGCAAGAGGCAGAAGATAGATATTTTCCGTATCCAGGCGTGCATATTCATATCGACGTGTTAACTCACTGTCGACTTTTGGATGATGAAGGAAGTGATTATTTGTATTGAATTGGTTATTAGCGGCATTGCTTAATGGCATAGACATAATAGTTACCTTTTATGAGTATTTAACTGATGTTTAGAAAAATAGATAAATTTTTCTGTAGTAAAAAGAGAAGTAAACAAATGACATGCATGTTTCTGTTGTAGTGATATCAACTCTACACAGTGATATTAAAGGGTAGGAAACACTCTAAAGTATCAAAAAACGCTCATTTAAAATTATTTGCATGCAATTTAAAAGCATATCTTATTACTAATTGGAATTTGATATTGCTATATTGAGGTCTATATTAATAATGCCTGTGAATGGTATTTTTGATGTATTTGATATGTTATCAATTTATATTATTTACAAACTAATTGTTTCAAATAATACATAGCTGATTATGCGGAAATAAATAATTTCCCACCGGAATTAAGTAGCAGCGGTGACAAGTATTTTCATCTACGTAACGGTAATGCTGCCAACTTACTGATTTAGTGTATGATGGTGATTTTAAGGTGCTTGCGTGGCTTCCATTTCCATCAGATGTCCTTCCTGCTCCGCTACTGAAGGCGTGGTGCGTAACGGCAAAAGCACTGCCGGACATCAGCGCTATCTCTGCTCTCATTGCCGTAAAACATGGCAACTACAGTTCACTTACACCGCCTCTCAGCCCGGTACGCACCAGAAAATCATTGATATGGCCATGAATGGCGTCGGATGTCGCGCCAGCGCACGCATTATGGGCGTTGGCCTCAACACGGTTTTACGTCACTTAAAAAACTCAGGCCGCAGTCGGTAACCTCGCGCATACAACCGGGCAGTGATGTGATTGTCTGCGCTGAAATGGACGAACATTGGGGCTACGTCGGTGCTAAATCACGTCAGCGCTGGCTGTTTTACGCGTATGACAGGATACGGAGGACGGTTGTGGCGCACGTCTTCGGTGAACGCACTCTGGCCACACTGGAGCGTCTTCTGAGCCTGCTGTCGGCCTTTGAGGTCGTGGTATGGATGACGGATGGCTGGCCGCTGTATGAATCACGCCTGAAGGGAAAGCTGCACGTTATCAGCAAGCGTTACACTCAGCGCATTGAGCGACATAATCTGAATCTGAGACAACATCTGGCAAGGCTGGTACGGAAGTCACTGTCGTTCTCAAAATCGGTGGAGCTGCATGACAAGGTCATCGGGCATTATCTGAACATAAAACACTATCAGTAAGTTGGAGTCATTACCCTACGTAACTATTCGGAATATTCAGAATATACTAGCGTTTTTTTTTTGAGTTTGATGATTTTTATCAAATCATGACTTTTTTCCTGAAAAGTCAGTAGATATTCATAGGCAAGTAAGGTTTTATACTTTGCTGACAGGATTCAGGCCTGTCTCAGACTGACATGGATGTAATGAACAAAAGGGAATGGCTATGGAAAATGAGCATCAATACAGTGGTGCCCGGTGTTCAGGGCAAGCCGCATATGTTGCTAAACGTCAGGAGTGCGCAAAATGATGCGCCAATCACTTCAGGCTGTTTTACCTGAAATTTCAGGCAATAAAACGTCATTGCTGCGTAAATCGGTATGCAGCGATCTCCTCACTCTTTTTAATTCTCCTCATTCGGCATTACCGTCATTACTTGTTTCAGGCATGCCCGAGTGGCAAGTGCATAACCCGAGCGACAAACATCTCCAGAGCTGGTATTGCCGTCAGCTGCGTTCTGCACTGTTATTTCATGAGCCACGGATTGCGGCGTTGCAGGTTAATTTGAAAGAAGCGTACTGCCACACTCTGGCGATCAGCCTTGAGATAATGCTGTACCACGACGATGAACCGCTAACGTTTGATCTGGTCTGGGATAATGGCGGTTGGCGCAGTGCGACGCTTGAGAATGTCAGCTAAGCACAATCTCCAGCTCGCGCAGTTCACGCCAGAAGCGTTCGGCAACTGGATTCATGCGGGTATTCATCCGGTATGCGTAGGCCTGAATCGGGATCACCTGTTCGTCCCGATTCAGCACAACGAGCTGCCCGCTGCGAATTTCTTGTTGGATGGCATACTCCGGCAGCCAGGCAATCCCACAGCCGTCGAGGGCAACCTGCTTTAAAAGCTCGCTCATCGAAGAGACAAAAAAGGTGCTGAAACTTAACTCACTGTGGCGCGTCAGGGTGCGATTAATCAATCGCACCATGTAGGAGTTGCGGCTGTAATTCAGTAACGGAAAGTGTGGCTGCGCGAGGTTAAAAAGTGCTTCTCCGTGTTCGTCACTGGCGCAGACAGGGAACAATTGAGATTCAAATAAGCGAATGTGGTCAAACGGCGCTTCCAGCAAATCTTCGTCGTGAAAGGAAAAAATACAGTCACTTTGCCCTTCACGCAGTTTATCGACCGCTTCATCGACATCAATGGCTTCAATTGCCCAGGTAAAGAGCGGCGGCATCTGGCTGATAATGGACGGTAACAGACCGAGGGAAAGAGAGTGTGCAGCGGCTATCTTGATTTTACGTTGCGCGTAATCGCTGCCGCCACGCAGCTCTGCAAGGTTGCTTTCTAACTGTTGCAACAGATGGCGGATCTGCGAATGGAAGATTTTCCCTTGTTCTGAGAGTTGCAGTGGCGTCACCTGGCGGTTAAACAATTCAACGCCAATCGCCTGTTCCAGTGCACGGATGCGGCGGCTGAATGCCGGTTGCGAGACGTTGCGACTGACTGCCGCCTGGGAAAAATTGCGGCATTTTTCCAGAGTCAGAAAATCATAAAGCCATTTGGTTTCAATATTATGCAAAACCGCACCACAGTCATCCATTACGTTTTACTCTGTCAGCCGCCCTTGGGGGCATTCTACGTCCATTAGGGCGGCTGACAACCGTTTAAGCCGTTTCAAACGTTCCTTTCACGCAGGCTTTGCCGTCTTTGACCATCAGTTTGCCGCGAGCGTATACCTGCTCAATGCGCAATTCTGGCGTCATGACCAGTAAGTCTGCGTCATTGCCTGGCAGAATTTCGCCTTTCCCGCTCATGTTAAGGAAACCGGCTACGCTACTGGTGAGCGGGCGCAGGGCATCGCTGATACTGAAATCATAGTCTTTGACCAGCACCTGCACGGTTTCCAGCAACGTTTCAAAACCTGCAACACCGATATGGGTTAAATTCCCTTCGTCATCGAAGAACGGCTGGCTACCGTTGCCGTCGGAGCTGAGGGTGACGCGTGCCAGCGGAATACCCGCCTGAACGGCGCGGGCAATACCTTCGGCAGGGGCGACCGGTTCGTCAATGCTGCTGGTGATATCGATGGTGCCGCCTTTGCGCGCGAACTCCAGCGCCTGCTCAAACAACGGTACGTTGCGGTTAACGTGGGTCGGCAGCAGCTTGCTGATCGGCACATCGCAGTTTTCCAGCAGGTCATAAATAGGCTTTAACGCCTTTTTACTGTCGCCCATGTGGAACACGGTGACGCCAGGTTTACCGCCGAGCAAACCGCCAACGCGGGATTCTGCCGCCATATTAGCCAGGTGATAAACGTCCGGTGCGGCAGAACGGTGATCAGAGATGGCGCATTTCACGCCAATCACACGATCGATAATCGCCACGTCTTTTTCCACGGAACCCGTAATAGTGCGGGAAGGGACATGATAAGCGCCGGTCAGCATCCAGGCGCTGATGCCTTCTTCATTGAGCGCACGGGTCTTGGCGAGCAGGGATTCCGGGTGGCGAGAGATAGAGTCGGTGCCCAGCAGACCAACCACTGACGTGACGCCCGCTTCCGTCAGGCGACTTAGCGCCACTTCCGGCGTGCGCGTCGTGGGACCTGCTTCGCCGCCACCGCCAATCAAATGGACGTGTTGATCAATAAAACCTGGGCAGAGGATCTGCCCGCTGAGATCGACAACCGTGCAGTTCGGTACAATGTCAGAAGGGATATTGCTGGCAACGGCGATAATTTTGCCGTTAGCGACGAGGACATCGCAAATTCCCCGATCTTCCGGCGCATACAAATGCGCTCCCTGCAGCAGGGTAAAACCGGCTGCGGTATAATCAATCATGGTAACTCCTTGTTAAACAATAAGCTGCATAACCCAGATCGACAGCAATGCGTTAATCACGCAGACCGTAATGATATGCGGGTAATATTTGGCATTCACTTCGGCTGTCCCCAGGCAGCGACCGACATTTTGCACCGGGTTGCCCATTAAATACATTGCGGGCAGTAAAACGGTGACATCGTGGCCGGTTAATGCGTCAGCGGTTGCCAGACTGGCGGCAACACCGACTGCGCCGCCCATACTCATTAATGCGGCTAAAAGGACGGTTGCCGCTTCACCGGGTAATCCCCACAGCGCCATTACGGGTTCACAGATATGCCCCACCCAGTCGAGCAGGCCGGTAATTTTCAGCGCCTGAATGATGACAAACGCCATCACCACGTTTGGCAGCAGGTTGGTCGTGGCGATAGTAAAGCCACGGCGCGCGCCATCGATAAACATATCCATGACGTTTTTGCGGACCTGAGTTGTCATGCTTGCGCTCCTTGCGTTGGGTTGCGACGTTCTTCGAAGTTAAGCCAGACGCGCAAAATGTTGGCTCCGACAAATTTAAACACCAGGATGACGGCTAAAGGTACGATTACGGACGTGCCCAGAAAGGCAAACACCGCGACGCCGGAAGAGAAGTAGTTGGTGATGATGGCGCTACCGCTGGTTTGATATGCGGCGAAAATCACTTTATCGCGTTCGGTAATTTCACCTTCCTGCGCCAGCTCTTTGGTCATACCGGCGGCGGCATCCGTGTTTTGCAGGTTAGCGATCAGTGCCAGCGAGCAGATCCCTGGAATGCCCAACAACGGTTTTAGCACAGGTGTCATTAACTGCTGCGCGGCGCGTAATCCGCCAAGACCATCGGTAATTGAAATAATCCCCAGAGAGAGAATGACTGACGGTGCCAGCTCCAGCGCAAAGAGAAAGCCATCTTTAGCCCCCGCGCCACCCACCCCGCGAAATGAGGTGGTGGCTCCATTCGCACCAGGCAGTTGCCCAAACGATCCGTTCAGAACGGAAAAATCAAAAACGCGCCACCAGCTGTCTGTTCCGGAAAAAACACCGGGAAAAAAGATTATGGTGAGAAAAAAAGCCAGATACCCTTTAATGCCCACTTTTTCTGTCGCCAGCTCCCCGGCTACAGCATCCCCTTGTTGTGTCATAACAATCCCCATTGTTTTTTTGTGTTTGTGTGTTGCTTGAGCCAGGAAAATTCCTGGAACTGAAAAACCTTATCAGCCATGTGGGTATGGGGAAAATGCAAGTATGTTTCTGGCTATGCGTTTTTTGCATAGGGGAAAAATTACGCTGTGTGGAAAAGGTTCTGCGCAGGATTGAGTTGCAGAAAATTCATAAACCCAGTGACAATGACATTAGTAAATAAAAACAGAAAATCCAGGGACGAAAACGCGATGGCAAAGTACAACGAAAAAGAGCTGGCGGATACGAGCAAGTTTTTAAGTTTTGTCCTCCGACACAAACCGGAGGCGATTGGTATCGTACTGGACCGTGAAGGATGGGCGGATATCAATAAGCTCATACTTTGTGCCCAAAAAGCGGGCAAGCGATTAACCCGTGCATTGCTGGATACCGTGGTCGCAACCAGCGATAAAAAGCGTTTTAGTTATTCCAGTGATGGTAGGTGCATCCGCGCGGTTCAGGGGCATTCGACTTCGCAGGTCGCTATTTCCTTTGCCGAAAAAACACCGCCACAGTTTCTCTACCACGGTACGGCAAGCCGTTTCCTTGACGAGATAAAAAAACAGGGGCTGATTGCAGGGGATCGTCATTACGTGCATCTCTCTGCTGATGAAGCAACGGCACGCAAAGTGGGAGCAAGACACGGATCGCCGGTTGTCTTAACCGTCAAAGCACAGGAAATGGCGAAACGAGGCATCCCTTTCTGGCAAGCGGAAAACGGGGTCTGGCTGACATCAACGGTTGCTGTTGAGTTTCTTGAGTGGTCGTTTATGCCGACTGGGGTACAAAAACAATAAATTCAATATATTGCAGGGGTTATATAGGCCTGGTAAGCGCAGCACATCCGGCAATGTAGCGTTTGTTATCAGTCTGAAGGGATACCCTCGTAAAAAGGGTATCCTTTAATAACAACTGCTGAAATTAAAGTGATTTACGGCAGGCGGTCAGTTGGGGACTGGAATCAGCGTCGCTTCCGGTCATACCGTGGATTTGCCCCTATATTTCCAGACATCTGTTATCACTTAACCCATTACAAGCCCGCTGCCGCAGATATTCCCGTGGCGAGCGATAACCCAGCGCACTATGCGGATGCCATTCGTTATAATGCTCGAACGCCTCTGCAAGGTTCTTTGCTGCCGTTAACCCGTCTGGTTTGGGCATGATACTGATGTAGTCACGCTTTATCGTTTTCACGAAGCTCTCTGCTATTCCGTTACTCTCCGGACTCCGCACCGCCGTGTTCTTCGGTTCAAGTCCCAACATCCGGGCGAACTGGCGTGTTTCATTAGCCCGGTAGCATGAACCATTATCCGTCAGCCACTCCACTGGAGACGACGGAAGATCGTTGCCGAAGCGGCGTTCCACCGCTCCCAGCATGACGTCCTGTACTGTTTCACTGTTGAAGCCGCCGGTAGTCACCGCCCAGTGCAGTACCTCACGATCACAGCAGTCCAGCGCGAACGTGACACGCAGTCTCTCTCCGTTATCACAGCAGAACTCGAACCCGTCAGAGCACCATCGCTGATTGCTTTCTTTCACGGCCACTCTGCCTGTATGTGCCCGTTTCGATGGCGGTACAGCAGGTTTTCGCTCAAGCAACAGCGCATTCTGGCGCATGAGCCGGTAAACACGTTTGGCATTGATCGCAGGCATACCATCAAGTTCTGCCTGTCTGCGAAGCAGCGCCCATACCCGACGATAACCATACGTGGGCAGCTCTCCGATAACATGGTGTATACGGAGAAGCACATCCGTATCATCAGTGTGACGACTGCGGGGGCCATCCATCCAGTCATCGGTTCGTCTGAGAATGACGTGCAACTGCGCACGCGACACCCGGAGACAACGGCTGACTAAGCTTACTCCCCATCCCCGGGCAATAAGGGCGCGTGCGCTATCCACTTTTTTGCCCGTCCATATTCAACGGCTTCTTTGAGGAGTTCATTTTCCATCGTTTTCTTGCCGAGCAGGCGCTGGAGTTCTTTAATCTGCTTCATGGCGGCAGCAAGTTCAGAGGCAGGAACAACCTGTTCTCCGGCGGCCACAGCAGTAAGACTTCCTTCCTGGTATTGCTTACGCCAGAGAAATAACTGGCTGGCTGCTACACCATGTTGCCGGGCAACGAGGGAGACCGTCATCCCCGGTTCAAAGCTCTGCTGAACAATTGCGATCTTTTCCTGTGTGGTACGCCGTCTGCGTTTCTCCGGCCCTAAGACATCAATCATCTGTTCTCCAATGACTAGTCTAAAAACTAGTATTAAGACTATCACTTAAATAAGTGATACTGGTTGTCTGGAGATTCGTAAGCGCCCCATCAGCGACGTCTTGTGAAAATTGTCCTGTCTGGCAACAATCGCGCCCATCTATATTGATGGACACGAACGATGAATTCCCAGACAACAAAAGATATTCCCTGCTTCCGTTCTTATTTGCCTGATGCCCTGCGTTTAAGATTTGAAGATAAACTGACCATCCGGGCCATCGCTCAGCGTCTGGGTCTCAGTCATTCCACAATACATACGCTTTTTCAGCGATTTCTTGCATCCGGTATCGCATGGCCATTGCCCGATTCAGTTTCATTCGCTCAACTTGACGCCATCCTTTATGCCAACAGAAAGAAGGAATTAACAGAGCCTCAAATCAGAGAAGGCTCATGGCGAAAAGAACGGCGAACCAGCTATAGCCGTGAATTTAAGGTCCGTCTGGCTAAGCAGGCGTTACAGCCTGGGGCTGTTGTTGCCCGGATCGCCAGAGAACACGATATCAATAATAACCTGCTGTTTAAATGGAAAAGCCAGTACGAGGACGGCTTACTGAGCGATGATGACATACAGGAATGCATGCCTGTCCCGGTGGCACTGACTGATACGCCGGAGCCGACCAGACCAGTTACAAATCCCTTCTGGCGTAACAAGCATGATGAGCGCCCTGAGGGGGCTCCCGGAAACGTCCCACGGTGCGAGCTGCATCTTAAATCAGGTGTGGTAAAACTGTTTGACCCTCTCACTCCGGAACTGTTACGGGCGCTAATCCGCGAAATGAAAGGGGGTATCCGATGATAACGCTGCCGACCGGTACCGAAAATCTGGATCATCGCTGGCATCACAGATATGCGTTGTGGCTTCAATGGCCTGGCTTCGAAGGTGCAGAACACGCTGAAAGATGACCCGTTCTCCGGGCATATCTTCGTCTTCCGGGGCCGCAGTGGCAAAATGGTGAAAATACTGTGGGCCGATCGTGACGGGTTATGCCTGTTCGCCAAACGTCTGGCCGGTGACCCGGGAAGGGAAAGTACACCTGACGCCAGCTCAGTTATCCATGCTACTGGAGGGGATCGCGTGGCAACATCCCAAACGGACAGAACGGCCTGGCATCCGGATATAACCCGTGATAAAACAAGGGAATGAACAATGAACTCCCCGATGATATTGAGCTGCTTAAAGCCATGTTGCGTAAGCAACAGAGTCGGCTTCGACAGTATGCCTGTCAGGTCGCGGGCTATGAGCAGGAAATTGAACGGCTGAAAGCGCAACTCGACAGGTTGCGTCGTATGTTGTTCGGCCAGAGTTCAGAGAAAAAGCGTCATAAGCTTGAAAATCAGATCCGACAGGCAGAAAAACGACTGTCGGAACTGGAAAACCGGCTGAACACAGCCAGAAATCTTCTGGAAGATGCATCGTCAGTCACAGATTCACCTGACACCAGTCCCCCGTCAGAAAACCCGATCGCCAGTAAGCCTGAATCCCCGGGACGAAAATCTTCACGAAAACCGCTGCCGGCAGAACTTCCCCGGGAGACACATCGCCTTCTGCCTGCTGAAACCAGTTGCCCGGCCTGTGGAGGTGTTCTGAAAGAAATGGGGGAAACAATCTCAGAGCAACTGGATATCATTAATACCGCCTTTAAAGTTATCGAAACCATACGTCCCAAACTGGCCTGTAGCCGGTGTGATGTCATCGTTCAGGCACCACTTCCTCCTAAACCGATCGAACGCGGTTATGCCAGTGCAGGGTTACTTGCACGGATCCTGGTCAGCAAATATATGGAACATATCCCTTTATATCGCCAGTCAGAAATATACGCGCGACAGGGCGTGGAGCTGAGCCGTAATACCATGGTGCGCTGGGTATCAGAAATGGCAGACAAACTCCGTCCTCTGTATATAGCGCTGAATGACTATGTTCTGGAGGCAGGAAAGGTGCACGCAGATGACACTCCGGTGAAAGTACTGGCCCCGGGGAACGGAAAGACGAAAACGGGTCGTCTGTGGGTATACGTCAGGGATGATCGTAATGCGGGTTCATCCCTGCCGGCAGCCGTCTGGTTCGCGTATTCGGCAGATCGCAAAGGAGAACATCCGCAGCTCCACCTGGCAAAGTATCAGGGCGTACTGCAGGCTGATGCCTATGCAGGTTATAACGTACTGTACGAAACGGGCCGGGTGAAGGAAGCCGGGTGCCTGGCCCACGCCCGCCGAAAAATCCATGACGAGGATGTGCGCCGTCCGACAGAAATGACTCAGGAAGCGCTCAGACGGATAGCAGAGTTATACGACATAGAAGCGGAGATACGTGGCAGTCCGGCAGAGGAACGGCTTGCAGTCAGAAAAGCCAGAAGCGTCCAGTTGATGCAGTCGTTGTACGACTGGATACAGTTGCAGAGGAAAACGCTGTCGAAACATGCGGAGATGGCGAAGGCGTTCGACTATATCCTGAATCACTGGAATGCGCTGAACGAGTTCTGTCGTGACGGCTGGGTGGAAATAGACAACAACATCGGTGAAAACGCGTTACGATCGGTGGCGGTTGGAAGAAAAAATTATCTCTTTTTCGGCTCAGACAAGGGAGGAGAAAGTGCGGCGATCATCTACAGTCTGCTGGTCACCTGCAAACAGAACGAAGTGGAGCCGGAGGACTGGTTGCGCGAAGTGATCGAGAAGCTCAATGACTGGCCGTCGAACCAAGTGCATGAACTGCTGCCCTGGAACTTCTCGTCTGTAAAATAATCCTTACGCTACGTACTTCTCGGGGCGCTTACGGTTTTTCTGCTCATTATTAGCTCCTTCTGATGCCATTCTATTTCAGGAAGGAGTGTCCGTTAAACTCAGGCTACCTCATAGTGACAAGAAAATCAATACGGCCCGAAATATAGCTTCCAGGCCATACAGTATTTACTCAAACAAATTACTATGCAGTTTTTGCACCACCTGCTCGGCATCTTCGCCGGGCACCAGGAAGCACAGGTTATGGCTGGATGCGCCGTAACAAATCATGCGAATGTTGAACGGTTCCAGTACGCCGAATACCTCTTTGCCAACGCCGCAGGCTTTTGACAGGTCATTGCCAATCAACGCGACCAGCGCCAGACCTTCTTCCACCTCCACCCGGCACAGTGCGGAAAGCTCCATCAGCAGAGATTGCGTCAGCAACGTATCGCCAGTGGAGGTTGAACCGGTGGTATCAAGGGTTAATGCCACGCTCACTTCTGACGTGGTGATTAAGTCTACCGAAATATTATGCCGCGCGAGGATGCCGAAAACTTCCGCGAGGAAGCCGCGAGAATGCAGCATATTCAGGCTGTGCAAAGTGAGCAGAGTCTGATTGCGACGAAGCGCCAGCGCGCGGAACAGCGGCGGATTTTCAGTTTTATTGCACACCAGCGTACCACCTGCGCGTGGGTCTTTGCTGGAGCCGACAAAGACCGGGATATCGCTGCGTACTGCGGGTAGCAACGTTGCCGGATGCAGTACTTTTGCACCAAAAGTTGCCATCTCTGCCGCTTCGGCAAACGCGATTTCATCAATGCGTTTTGCTGCGGAAACTACGCGTGGATCGGTGGTGTAGATGCCCGGGACGTCGGTCCAGATATCAACACGAGATGCGTGTAAAGCCTCCGCCAGCAAGGCTGCCGTATAATCGCTGCCTCCACGGCCAAGCGTCGTTGTACGACCTTTATTTTCGCTACCGATAAATCCCTGGGTGATCACTAAGCCTTCATTGAGGCGTGGGAGCAGCTGCAGCGCGGCCAGTTCCGCCAGCGCGGCTACATCTGGCTCTGCACGACCAAATCGGTCGTTGGTACGCATCACTTTACGTACATCAAACCACTGTGCCTGAACATCGCGTTCGCGCAGGATTTCGACAAACAGCAGGGTCGACATCAGCTCGCCGTGGCTGACCAGCTCATCTGTCAGCGCCGGAGACGTTGCCAGCGCCGCCGCTTCTGCCAGAACAGTAATGTTCTCCAGCAGACGTTCAATCTCTTCACGGATAACGTTCGGGTAACGCAGACGTTCCAGAATGGCAAACTGGATGTTGCGAATAGCGTCGAGTTTTTCGAATCGCTCGCCAGGTTCCAGCCCTTCCGCTAAAGCGACCAGCAGATTAGTGATACCAGCAGAAGCCGAGAGGACTACTAAACGCACGTTGGCATCAGAAAGCACAATATCAGCGCTGCGGTTCATGGCGTCAAAATCAGCTACGCTGGTACCGCCAAATTTGGAGACAACAATTTCAGACATAACTACCTCGTGTCAGGGGATCCATTTTCAGCCTTGGCACAAGGGAAGAGCGGAAGACGGGTGGGCGCAGAGCGATACTTCGCTACTATTTTCACCCAGAAGTGCTCCACCACTTGCGAAACGCCCGACTGCGAACGCTTCTGGTGACAACCCAGGGGATTCAGCCCCTGTAGCCGATGATGAACGTGGCCAGCCGTTCAATCACCTCGGCGATGCACCCCCTCAGGTGTTATCACAGGACTGGCTCCTCCAACACCGTTACTTGGGCAACGCGCCTCTTCTGGCCTGCGCTAGCGCAGGTAGTACATTTATAAATAAAGGGTGAGCGGGGCGGTTGTCAACGACGGGGTCATGCGGATTTTTCATCCACTCCTGGCGGTCAGTAGTTCAGCTAATAAATGCTTCACTGCGCTAAGGGTTTACACTCAACATTACACTAACGGCACTAAAACCATCACATTTTTCTGTGACTGGCGCTACAATCTTCCAAAGTCACAATTCTCAAAATCAGAAGAGTATTGCTAATGAAAAACATCAATCCAACGCAGACCGCTGCCTGGCAGGCACTACAGAAACACTTCGATGAAATGAAAGACGTTACGATCGCCGATCTTTTTGCTAAAGACGGCGATCGTTTTTCTAAGTTCTCCGCAACCTTCGACGATCAGATGCTGGTGGATTACTCCAAAAACCGCATCACTGAAGAGACGCTGGCGAAATTACAGGATCTGGCGAAAGAGTGCGATCTGGCGGGCGCGATTAAGTCGATGTTCTCTGGCGAGAAGATCAACCGCACTGAAAACCGCGCCGTGCTGCACGTAGCGCTGCGTAATCGTAGCAATACCCCGATTCTGGTTGATGGCAAAGATGTTATGCCAGAAGTCAACGCGGTGCTGGAGAAGATGAAAACCTTCTCGGAAGCGATTATCTCCGGTGAGTGGAAGGGTTATACCGGCAAAGCAATCACTGACGTAGTGAACATCGGGATCGGCGGTTCTGACCTCGGCCCGTACATGGTGACCGAAGCACTGCGTCCGTACAAAAACCACCTGAACATGCACTTTGTTTCTAACGTCGATGGGACTCACATCTCGGAAGTGCTGAAAAAAGTAAACCCGGAAACCACGCTGTTCCTGGTAGCATCTAAAACCTTCACCACTCAGGAAACCATGACCAACGCCCATAGCGCGCGTGACTGGTTCCTGAAAGCGGCAGGTGATGAAAAACACGTTGCGAAACATTTTGCGGCGCTCTCAACCAATGCCAAAGCCGTTGGCGAGTTTGGTATTGATACTGCCAACATGTTCGAGTTCTGGGACTGGGTCGGCGGCCGTTACTCTTTGTGGTCAGCGATTGGCCTGTCGATTGTTCTCTCCATCGGCTTTGATAACTTCGTTGAACTGCTTTCTGGCGCACACGCAATGGACAAGCATTTCTCCACCACGCCTGCCGAGAAAAACCTGCCTGTCCTGCTGGCGCTGATTGGCATCTGGTACAACAATTTCTTTGGTGCGGAAACTGAAGCGATTCTGCCGTATGACCAGTATATGCACCGTTTCGCGGCGTACTTCCAGCAGGGCAATATGGAGTCCAACGGTAAGTATGTTGACCGTAACGGTAACGTTGTGGATTACCAGACTGGCCCGATTATCTGGGGTGAACCAGGCACTAACGGTCAGCACGCGTTCTACCAGCTGATCCACCAGGGAACCAAAATGGTACCGTGCGATTTCATCGCCCCGGCTATCACCCATAACCCGCTCTCTGATCACCACCAGAAACTGCTGTCTAACTTCTTCGCCCAGACCGAAGCGCTGGCGTTTGGTAAATCCCGCGAAGTGGTTGAGCAGGAATATCGCGATCAGGGTAAAGATCCGGCAACGCTTGACTACGTGGTGCCGTTCAAAGTGTTCGAAGGTAACCGCCCGACCAACTCCATCCTGCTGCGCGAAATCACTCCGTTCAGCCTGGGTGCGTTGATTGCGCTGTATGAGCACAAAATCTTTACTCAGGGCGTGATCCTGAACATCTTCACCTTCGACCAGTGGGGCGTGGAGCTGGGTAAACAACTGGCAAACCGTATTCTGCCAGAGCTGAAAGATGATAAAGAAATCAGCAGCCACGATAGCTCGACCAATGGTCTGATTAACCGCTATAAAGCGTGGCGCGGTTAATCATCATGCGTGCCTGATGCCGATATGTAGGCCGGATAAGGCGTTTACGCCGCATCCGGCAACCGGAGCCTGATGCCAATATCGACATTAATGCATAGTATGAGGAGTTAAATAACCTTAAAAACAATGCCGACAATAAGTCGGCATTGTTTTATCAGATAAATCCCCTTGTCTGTGATTTAACGGAAATCATACCGTGAGGTTAATCCTAAAATAGATTTTTAATCGTTGTTTATTTCGGAGAATACGCAGATTAATTACTTTTGTTTTTTATTTTAAGCTTATGATTTTTATTGTTATTTAAATATAAGTTGAAACTTATATTTGATATTCATTCCAATTATCCTAAAACTCCATCGCTAATTCCCCGCGCCGTAATTCGCATGCTTTAGTTGTGTATACTCGATCCCGCCCGAAATGTTTTTGGGTAAATCTCCATTCATTCAATGAAGGGAAATTGTTATGAAAAAAGTTCTGTATGGCATTTTTGCCATATCTGCGCTTGCGGCGACTTCTGCGTGGGCTGCACCTGTACAGGTGGGCGAAGCGGCAGAGTCGGCAGCAACGTCGGTTTCGGCGGGGAGTTCCTCCGCGACCAGCGTCAGCACCGTAAGCTCGGCGGTGGGTGTCGCGCTCGCGGCAACCGGTGGCGGTGATGGTTCTAATACCGGGACCACCACAACCACGACCACCAGTACCCAGTAATAAAGTATGTATCCCCAAAATAATTTGAGTCATTGCATCTGTGGCTTGAAGTATGAAGGGATTTACCATAACCACACTCCGGTGTGGTTATTCTGCCCCTCTGGAGAAGAGTCGTGAAGCGACCTGCACTCATTCTTATCTGCCTGCTATTACAGGCCTGTTCAGCCACGACTAAAGAGCTGGGCAATTCACTGTGGGACAGTCTGTTCGGCACGCCAGGCGTACAGCTGACGGACGATGATATTCAAAATATGCCCTACGCCAGCCAGTACATGCAGCTTAATGGCGGGCCGCAATTGTTTGTGGTGCTGGCCTTCGCTGAAGACGGACAACAAAAATGGGTCACTCAGGATCAAGCCACTCTTGTCACACAACATGGTCGTCTGGTGAAGACTTTGCTTGGCGGCGACAACCTGATTGAAGTGAATAACCTTGCCGCCGACCCGCTGATTAAACCCGCACAAATTGTTGATGGTGCAACATGGACGCGCACGATGGGCTGGACCGAGTACCAGCAGGTACGCTACGCCACCGCACGCTCAGTCTTCAAATGGGATGGCACCGATACCGTCAAGGTCGGCAGCGATGAAACCCTGGTTCGCGTGCTGGACGAAGAAGTCTCCACCGACCAGGCGCGCTGGCATAACCGCTACTGGATCGACAGCGAAGGGCAAATTCGCCAGTCGGAACAGTATCTCGGCGCGGATTATTTCCCGGTGAAAACCACTCTCATCAAGGCGGCAAAACAATGATTAAACAAACTATTGTCGCGTTGCTTTTGAGTGTGGGAGCGTCATCGGTCTTCGCGGCAGGAACCGTCAAGGTGTTCAGCAATGGCAGCAGTGAGGCCAAAACGCTAACGGGCGCAGAGCATTTAATCGATCTGGTAGGGCAACCTCGACTGGCAAACAGCTGGTGGCCTGGTGCGGTGATTAGCGAAGAGCTGGCAACGGCGGCAGCATTGCGTCAGCAGCAGGCGTTGCTGACACGGCTGGCAGAACAGGGCGCAGATTCCAGCACCGACGATGCCGCCGCCATTAACGCCTTACGCCAGCAAATCCAGGCATTGAAAGTGACAGGCAGGCAAAAAATCAATCTTGATCCCGATATCGTCCGCGTTGCCGAACGCGGTAACCCGCCGTTGCAGGGCAACTACACGCTGTGGGTCGGACCACCGCCGTCCACGGTCACGTTGTTCGGGCTTATCAGCCATCCTGGCAATCAGCCATTCACTCCAGGTCGCGACGTGGCGAGCTATCTCTCTGACCAGAGCCTGCTCAGCGGTGCGGATCGCAGCTACGCGTGGGTCGTTTACCCGGACGGACGCACGCAAAAAGCGCCGGTGGCTTACTGGAACAAGCGTCACGTAGAGCCGATGCCCGGCAGCATTATTTATGTTGGCCTCGCAGATTCCGTCTGGAGTGAGACGCCTGATGCCCTTAACGCCGACATTCTTCAGACTCTGACGCAGCGGATACCCCAATAATGAAAAAAAGACATCTGCTTAGCTTACTGGCGCTGGGCATTAGCACAGCTTGCTACGGCGAAACATATCCTGCGCCCATTGGTCCGTCGCAGTCGGATTTCGGTGGCGTAGGATTATTACAAACTCCCACCGCGCGTATGGCACGGGAAGGGGAGTTGAGTCTGAACTATCGCGATAACGATCAGTACCGTTATTACTCAGCTTCAGTGCAACTCTTCCCGTGGCTGGAAACAACGCTGCGCTACACCGACGTGCGCACCCGGCAGTACAGCAGCGTCGAAGCGTTCTCTGGCGATCAAACGTATAAAGATAAAGCCTTCGATCTCAAACTGCGTTTGTGGGAAGAGAGTTACTGGCTGCCGCAAGTGGCGGTTGGTGCGCGGGATATCGGCGGTACGGGGCTGTTTGATGCGGAATATCTTGTTGCCAGCAAAGCCTGGGGGCCGTTCGATTTTACGCTCGGCCTGGGCTGGGGATATCTGGGCACCAGCGGTAATGTAAAAAATCCGCTCTGTTCAGCCAGTGATAAATATTGCTATCGCGATAACAGCTACAAACAGGCGGGATCTATCGACGGTAGCCAGATGTTCCACGGTCCTGCCTCACTGTTTGGCGGCGTGGAATACCAGACGCCCTGGCAACCGCTGCGTCTGAAACTGGAGTATGAAGGTAATAATTATCAGCAGGATTTTGCCGGGAAGCTGGAGCAAAAAAGTAAGTTTAACGTCGGGGCGATTTATCGCGTTACCGATTGGGCCGACGTTAACCTTAGCTATGAACGTGGCAACACCTTTATGTTTGGCGTCACGCTGCGCACCAACTTTAACGATCTGCGCCCGTCCTACATCGATAACGCCCGCCCGCAATATCAACCGCAGCCGCAGGATGCCATTTTGCAGCATTCGGTGGTGGCGAATCAGTTAACGTTGCTGAAATACAACGCCGGACTTGCCGATCCGCAGATCCAGGCGAAAGGCGATACGCTGTATGTTACCGGCGAGCAGGTGAAATATCGTGATTCGCGCGAAGGGATCATCCGTGCTAATCGGATCGTGATGAACGATCTGCCGGATGGGATCAAAACGATCCGCATTACGGAAAATCGCCTTAACATGCCGCAAGTGACGACGGAAACCGATGTCGCCAGCCTGAAAAATCATCTCGCCGGAGAGCCGTTGGGCCACGAAACGACGCTGGCGCACAAACGCGTCGAGCCAGTGGTTCCGAAGTCCACCGAGCAGGGCTGGTATATCGACAAATCACGCTTTGATTTCCATATCGATCCGGTGCTGAACCAGTCGGTCGGTGGCCCGGAAAACTTTTACATGTATCAGCTGGGCGTGATGGGAACGGCAGATTTGTGGCTGACGGACCATCTACTGACCACCGGCAGCCTGTTTGCAAATCTTGCCAACAACTACGACAAGTTTAACTACACCAATCCACCGCAGGACTCGCACTTACCGCGCGTTCGTACCCATGTGCGCGAGTATGTGCAGAACGATGTCTATGTGAATAACCTGCAAGCCAACTACTTCCAGCATCTGGGCAACGGCTTCTACGGTCAGGTCTATGGAGGTTATCTCGAAACCATGTTTGGCGGTGCGGGGGCCGAAGTGTTGTATCGTCCGCTGGACAGTAACTGGGCGTTTGGTCTGGATGCCAACTACGTTAAACAGCGCGACTGGCGTAGTGCAAAAGATATGATGAAATTCACCGACTACAGCGTGAAAACCGGACATCTGACCGCCTACTGGACGCCATCTTTCGCCCAGGACGTGTTGGTGAAAGCCAGCGTCGGGCAGTATCTGGCAGGGGATAAAGGCGGCACGCTGGAGATCGCTAAACGCTTTGACAGCGGCGTGGTGGTGGGTGGCTATGCCACGATCACCAACGTTTCGAAAGAGGAGTACGGCGAAGGGGACTTCACCAAAGGCGTGTATGTCTCGGTACCGTTGGATCTCTTCTCGTCTGGCCCGACACGCAGCCGTGCGGCGATTGGCTGGACGCCGCTGACGCGTGACGGTGGTCAGCAACTTGGGCGTAAGTTCCAGTTGTATGACATGACCAGCGACCGTAGCGTAAATTTCCGCTAAGTCATGGGAAAGGTGCCAGTTTTCGCACTCACTGGCACCCTCATTCTTAATGACCTGTTGAGCCATCAGGAACGCAGTTCACCCCCGGTTTACGATCTGGTGTGTAAAGGCGAAAACATTCTGTCTTCCTGTCCGTCGATATCGGTTGCAGGTCTGGTTGCCTGAGCGACTGGGCCATCATTGGGCTGGAGACATTGCTTTGCGGTAGGTCGGCTTTATCAGCAGTACCGAGCGGACCAGCATAAGCAGGAAGAACAGAGACTGATAACATCAAAGCAGCAAAATAAGGCTTCATTTTTACCACCTTTATCAGGTTACGTTTCATTTGTTCCAGAGGAACATTGTCGATTTTTCGCGCATTGCTGGTGGCTGGGAATCACCTGAATGGGTGATTTTTGAATTACCGGCTTTGGTGCGGTTTGTCTTGCCGGATGCGCCGCCAGGCGCGGCTTATCCGGCCTACGGGTAGGTATATCCGGCTTTGGTGGAGGCGCGCTCCAAATCCAGGTTGAACAAAACATACACAAAAAATATAGATCTCCGTCACATTTTTGCGTTATACAGGAAGCTCGCCACTGTGAAGGAGGTACTGCTATGACGTCACTCTCTCGTCCGCGCGTGGAGTTTATCTCCACCATTTTGCAGACCGTACTCAATCTTGGCCTGCTGTGCCTCGGCCTGATTTTGGTTGTCTTCCTCGGCAAAGAAACGGTGCATCTGGCTGATGTGCTGTTCGCGCCAGAACAAACCAGCAAATATGAGCTGGTAGAAGGACTGGTGGTTTACTTTCTCTATTTCGAATTTATCGCGCTGATTGTGAAGTACTTTCAGTCCGGTTTTCACTTCCCGCTACGTTACTTTGTCTATATTGGGATCACCGCCATTGTGCGCTTGATCATCGTCGATCATAAATCGCCACTGGATGTGTTGATCTACTCGGCTGCGATCCTGTTACTGGTGATCACCCTGTGGCTGTGTAATTCGAAACGGCTGAAGCGGGAGTAAAAAGACAGCACGCCGAAATGGCGCGGCGTGCTGGACAGGAAGATTACAGCGTAGCAGTTTGTTGTGTTTTCTTCGTTTCCGGTTCCCAGAGCGCTTCCAGCTCCTCAAGGGTTTTACCTTTGGTTTCCGGGACAAATTTCCACATAAACAGTGCTGCCAGAACGCCCATACAACCGTAAATCCAGTAGGAGAAACCGTTGTGGAAATGGGCCACCAGCCAGGAGTTTTTGTCCATCATCGGGAAGGTCCAGGAGACGAAGTAGTTCGCCAGCCACTGGGCCGCCACCGCGATTGCCAGCGCTTTACCACGAATAGCATTCGGGAAGATTTCCGACAGCAGTACCCAGCATACCGGACCCCAGGACATGGCAAAGGCGGCAACATAGAACAGCATCGACAGTAGCGCCACAATACCCGATGCCTGAGTGTAAAACGCGGTACCGAGGCTAAACATACCGATTGCCATTCCGAGTGCGCCGATAATTTGCAGTGGCTTACGACCAAATTTATCCACAGTCATAATTGCCAGTACGGTAAAGGTGAGGTTGATAACTCCGACAATAATGGTCTGCAACAGCGCGATATCCGTGCTGGCCCCCAGCGTTTTGAACACTTCCGGCGCGTAGTACAGCACCACATTGATGCCGACAAATTGCTGGAAGATGGAGAGCATAACGCCGATTACAATCACGCCCACGCCAAACATCAGCAGACGACCACCGGTTTTGCGGCCATGATCCAGGGAGTGTTTAATTTCCTGTACTGCCTGAGTTGCAAGCGTGTTGCCCATAATTTTGCGCAGGATACTTTCCGTCTGTTCTTGCTTGCCGCGTGACATCAGCCAGCGAGGACTTTCTGGCACGGTATACAGCAGCATTAAGAACAGCAGTGCAGGGATACATTCCGAGGCAAACATATAACGCCTGCCGTCAGTATTCAGCCAGCTGGCATCACCGGAACGGGCAATAAAATAGTTTACGCAGTAAACTAAAAGTTGCCCGAAAATAATCGCAAACTGGTTAAATGAAACCAGTTTTCCGCGAATATGAGCTGGAGCCAGTTCCGCAATATACATTGGTGAAAGCATTGAGGCTAAACCAACGCCAATACCGCCAATAATACGATAAATAACAAATTCCGGGACATAACCTGCCAGATAAATAGGTACTGTGTTGTCCGGGTTTATAGAGGTAAAACCAAGTTCTGGCCAGGCAGAACCTACACCAGAAATAAAAAACAGGACAGCAGAAATCTTAAGTGAATCACGACGGCCGAAGCGGTTACTGCAATAACCACCGAGGGCACCGCCGATGATGCAACCAATCAGAGCGCTGGCTACGCAAAATCCTAACAGGGAGTTGGCAGCGGATTCACTTAAGTTTTGTGGAGCAACAAAGACGGTATTGAGTGACTCAACAGTACCGGAAATAACGGCGGTGTCGTAGCCAAATAATAAACCACCTAATGTAGCGACTAAGGTAATCGAAAATATATAACTGGAATTATACTGGGTATTCATTCAGACCTGCCTTAGACCATTCTGATCTTTTATCAGTGCATTGATGTTGGAATTGTCAGGCAGTTAAGGCAATTATCATTTTTTACAATGCGTTTACGTAATGTCTTTTCTGTGATCTTAATTGTGATAATTATCAAAAATTGATGAAACAATACTATTGCCGTGACTCAGAGCACGAAAGAGAATTATCGTAAGTGGGAAAACAAATAACGTAAAAATAATAAGTTCTATGATGGGAATATTAACCGGCGAACGATTCAGATTGCAGACGAAAGAAAAAAAGGCGCTCCGTGGAGCGCCGAATAATAGTCACAAGTTGGGATAACGTAAGTTGAGGGTGCAGCGGCATAACATTGGCAGAACAACATCTTTAACCTTTCACACCACCTGCCGTCAGGCCGTTGACCAGCCAGCGTTGAGCCAGCAAGAAGACGATGGTGATCGGTAATGCAGACATCACGGCAGCGGCGGCAAAGTCACCCCACAGGTAGTTTTGCGGGTTGAGGTATTGCTGCATCCCCACGGCCAGGGTGTAGCTGTTTACGTCACGCAGTAACAGCGACGCGACCGGAACTTCAGTAATGGCAGCGATAAACGACAGGATGAATACCACCGCCAGAATCGGTACTGACAGCGGCAACAGGACAAGGCGGAAGGCCTGCCACGGTGTCGCACCATCCAGCGCAGCCGCTTCTTCCAGCGAACTGTCGATGGTTTCGAAATAGCCTTTGATGGTCCAGACATGCAGCGCAATCCCACCCAGATACGCGAAAATTACGCCGCCGTGAGTATTCAGGCCAATGAATGGAATGTACTCACCCAGACGATCAAACAACGCATACAACGCGACCAGTGAAAGTACTGCCGGGAACATCTGGAAAATCAGCATTCCTTTCAGCAGCGTCGCTTTGCCTGGAAAGCGCATACGGGCGAAAGCGTAGGCGCAGGTGGTGGAGAGCGCCACAATGCCAATCGCGGAAATCCCAGCGACCTTTACCGAGTTCCACAGCCACAGCAGTACCGGGAATGGCGGTGGCGTAATGCGACCATCAGCCTGTTCAACGCTAAAACCTAACGCCAGTTTCCAGTGATCCCAGGAGATTTGCTCCGGGATCAGGCTACCGGTCGCGAAGTTTCCCTGACGCAGCGAGATAGCGACGACCATCAGCAGCGGGAACATAATCGCCGCGATAAAAAGTAGCAGTAGCAGGTGAGTAATAAACAAACGTGCTTTTTGCGATTTCGGTTGGACCATTGCCATTTTTGTTATCTCCCTTAATCAAACTTCATTCGCGTGGCTTTCAGGTTCACTATCGCCAGCGCACCCACCAGCAGGAAGATCAGCGTGGCAATTGCTGCCGCCAGACCGAAGTCCTGACCCCCGCCGCCTTCAAAAGCGATACGGTAGGTGTAGTTAACAAGCAGGTCGGTATAACCGGCTGGCGTGGTCGTGCCAAGACGATCCGGGCCGCCGTTGGTTAACAGCTGAATCAGCACGAAGTTGTTAAAGTTAAAGGCGAAGCTGGCGATCATCAGCGGCGTCAGCGGTTTAATCAGCAGCGGCAGCGTAATCTTAAAGAAGTTCTGGAACAGACCTGCGCCATCCATTGCTGAGGCTTCATACAAATCGTCCGGAATCGCTTTCAGCAAGCCCATGCAGAGGATCATCATGTACGGATAACCCAGCCAGGTATTGACGATAATCAGCATCGTGCGAGCGGTGGTCGGATCGCTGAACCAGGCGGGCTTCACGCCAAACAGCGCGCTCAACATCATGTTGATTTCACCGAAGCTCTGGTTAAACAATCCTTTGAAAATCAAGATTGAAATGAACGATGGCACCGCGTAGGGCAGAATCAGCAGGACGCGATAGACCGCTTTGCCGCGCAACGCTTCCCACTGCACCAGACATGCCAGAACCATGCCGACCGCCACCGTTAAAAAGACAGTGATCAGCGAGAACACCACGGTCCAGACGAAAATGGCGAGGAACGGTTTCTGAATGCCTTCGTCGGTAAAGACGCGGGTAAAGTTTTTCCAGCCGGTGGTCACGGTGTAACCGGGGCTTAGCTTTTCATCCCCCCAGTTGCCGTCGGCGGTAATGGACTGGTAAAAGCCAATTTGGTTATTCGGACGATATTTCACGCCACTCTGATTATTCGTCAACGTGCCGTCACCGTCGAGTGTGTAGAGCGGCTGCGTGCCAGAAAACTGGCGCAGGGAGCTCATCATCACTTTGTTGCCATCCGGCAGAATGGCGGTAATGTCACTCAGCGCCTGACGATTCTGGGTAATCACGCGCAGATTCGCGCGTTCGCCTTCGGGCTGGGCGGTCGTTTCTTTCAGTTGCAGTTTTTGCTCGCCGCCAAATTTAAACGCGTCGGAGAGGTAATTTTTGCCGGTTTCGCCGTCGCTGAGCGCCAGTTGCCACTCATCGCCCGCCGGGTAAAGACCAAAGTTATAGGTTTTGCCTGCTTGCCAGGAGCGATCTAACAACACTTCCTGCGCACGTTCAAAAGTCAGCTGGTTAGTGCTGCTGTAGTTGGTGAAGGCAATGGCGATGGTGCAGACCAGAGGGAAGAGGACGAATAATCCCATTCCAGCCATTCCCGGGTAAACATAGCGCCAGGCGTAGGCTTTACGATTGGCGAAAATATACAGCCCCGCTGAACTCAATATCAGCGTGGTAATGGCGAACAGGTATTCCCCTTGTGCGTACATTAAAACAACAAGGTAACCCACCAGCAGGCCGAGCAGACCTAGCACTGACCATTTCAGCGCGTCGCTTTGCCACCAATGTTTCTTTTTAATGACATCCATGGGGTTCTTCCTCATTCCAGGACGGATAAGGCTTTCACGCCTTATCCGACAACAACTGCCTGATGCGACACTGATGCGTCTTATCAGGCCTACATGCGTTTCAGTTTTGTAGGCCGGACAAGGCGTTCACGCCGCATCCGGCATTTCACAGCATTACTTGGTGATACGAGTCTGCGCGTCTTTCAGGGCTTCATCGACAGTCTGACGACCGCTGGCGGCGTTGATCACCGCAGTACGTACGGCATACCAGAAAGCGGACATCTGCGGGATGTTCGGCATGATTTCACCTTTCTGGGCGTTTTCCATGGTGGCGGCAATACGTGGATCTTTCGCCAACTCTTCCTCGTAAGACTTCAGCGCTACGGCACCCAGCGGTTTGTCTTTATTAACCGCTTCCAGACCTTCATCAGTCAGCAGATAGTTTTCGAGGAACTCTTTCGCCAGCTCTTTGTTCGGACTGGCGGCGTTAATACCGGTGCTCAGCACGCCAACGAACGGTTTAGATGGTTGACCCTTGAAGGTCGGCAGTACCGTTACACCATAATTCACTTTGCTGGTGTCGATGTTGGACCATGCCCACGGGCCGTTGATGGTCATCGCTGTTTCGCCTTTATTAAAGGCAGCTTCTGCGATGGAGTAATCGGTGTCTGCATTCATGTGTTTGTTTTTAATCAGGTCAACCAGGAAGGTCAGACCCGCTTTCGCGCCAGCGTTATCCACGCCCACGTCTTTAATGTCGTACTTGCCGTTTTCATACTTGAACGCATAACCCCCGTCAGCAGCAATCAGCGGCCAGGTGAAGTACGGTTCTTGCAGGTTGAACATCAGCGCGCTCTTACCTTTCGCTTTCAGTTCTTTATCCAGCGCCGGGATCTCTTCCCAGGTTTTTGGCGGGTTCGGCAGCAGGTCTTTGTTATAAATCAGCGATAACGCTTCAACAGCGATTGGGTAAGCAATCAGCTTGCCGTTGTAACGTACGGCATCCCATGTAAACGGATACAGCTTGTCCTGGAACGCTTTGTCCGGGGTGATTTCAGCCAACAGGCCAGATTGAGCGTAGCCACCAAAGCGGTCGTGCGCCCAGAAGATAATGTCAGGGCCATCGCCAGTTGCCGCAACCTGAGGGAATTTCTCTTCCAGTTTATCCGGATGCTCAACGGTGACTTTAATTCCGGTATCTTTCTCGAATTTCTTACCGACTTCAGCGAGACCGTTATAGCCTTTATCGCCGTTAATCCAGATTACCAGTTTACCTTCTTCGATTTTGGCGAGAGCCGAGGCGGAAAACATCATCGTCGTTAATGCGGATAATGCGAGGATGCGTGCACCTGTTTTTATTTTCATAATCTATGGTCCTTGTTGGTGAAGTGCTCGTGAAAACACCTAAACGGACTCTAGTTTCTTTATACGGCAACCTCTTTCCATCCTCCTTGCCCCTACGCCCCACCGTTGCTTTGTGTGATCTCTGTTACAGAATTGGCGGTAATGTGGGGATGCGCACATAAAATCGCCACGATTTTTGCAAGCAACATCACGAAATTCCTTACATGACCTCGGTTTAGTTCACAGAAGCCGCGTTCTCATCCTCCCGCCTCCTCCCCCATAAAAAAGCCAGGGGGTGGAGGATTTAAGCCATCTCCTGATGACGCATAGTCAGCCCATCATGAATGTTGCTGTCGATGACAGGTTGTTACAAAGGGAGAAGGGCATGGCGAGCGTACAGCTGCAAAATGTAACGAAAGCCTGGGGCGAGGTCGTGGTATCGAAAGATATCAATCTCGATATCCATGAAGGTGAATTCGTGGTGTTTGTCGGACCGTCTGGCTGCGGTAAATCGACTTTACTGCGCATGATTGCCGGGCTTGAGACGATCACCAGCGGCGACCTGTTCATCGGTGAGAAACGGATGAATGACACTCCGCCAGCAGAACGCGGCGTTGGTATGGTGTTTCAGTCTTACGCGCTCTATCCCCACCTGTCAGTAGCAGAAAACATGTCATTTGGCCTGAAACTGGCTGGCGCAAAAAAAGAGGTGATTAACCAACGCGTCAACCAGGTGGCGGAAGTGCTGCAACTGGCGCATTTGCTGGATCGCAAACCGAAAGCGCTCTCCGGTGGTCAGCGTCAGCGCGTGGCGATTGGCCGTACGCTGGTGGCCGAGCCAAGCGTATTTTTGCTCGATGAACCGCTCTCCAACCTCGATGCTGCACTGCGTGTGCAAATGCGTATCGAAATCTCCCGTCTGCATAAACGCCTGGGCCGCACAATGATTTACGTCACCCACGATCAGGTCGAAGCGATGACGCTGGCCGACAAAATCGTGGTGCTGGACGCCGGTCGCGTGGCACAGGTTGGGAAACCGCTGGAACTGTACCACTATCCGGCAGACCGTTTTGTCGCCGGATTTATCGGTTCGCCAAAGATGAACTTCCTGCCGGTAAAAGTGACCGCCACCGCAATCGATCAAGTGCAGGTGGAGCTGCCGATGCCAAATCGTCAACAAGTCTGGCTGCCTGTTGAAAGCCGTGATGTCCAGGTTGGAGCCAATATGTCGCTGGGTATTCGCCCGGAACATCTACTGCCGAGTGATATCGCTGACGTCATCCTTGAGGGTGAAGTTCAGGTCGTCGAGCAACTCGGCAACGAAACCCAAATCTATATCCAGATCCCTTCCATTCGTCAAAACCTGGTGTACCGCCAGAACGACGTGGTGTTGGTAGAAGAAGGTGCCACATTCGCTATCGGCCTGCCGCCAGAGCGTTGCCATCTGTTCCGTGAGGATGGCACTGCATGTCGTCGACTGCATAAGGAGCCGGGCGTTTAAGCACCCCACAAAACACACAAAGCCTGTCACAGGTGATGTGAAAAAAGAAAAGCAATGACTCAGGAGATAGAATGATGATTACTCTGCGCAAACTTCCTCTGGCGGTTGCCGTCGCAGCGGGCGTAATGTCTGCTCAGGCAATGGCTGTTGATTTCCACGGCTATGCACGTTCCGGTATTGGCTGGACAGGTAGCGGCGGTGAACAACAGTGTTTCCAGACTACCGGTGCTCAAAGTAAATACCGTCTTGGCAACGAATGTGAAACTTATGCTGAATTAAAATTGGGTCAGGAAGTGTGGAAAGAGGGCGATAAGAGCTTCTATTTCGACACTAACGTGGCCTATTCCGTCGCGCAACAGAATGACTGGGAAGCTACCGATCCGGCCTTCCGTGAAGCAAACGTGCAGGGAAAAAACCTGATCGAATGGCTGCCAGGTTCCACCATCTGGGCAGGTAAGCGCTTCTACCAACGTCATGACGTTCATATGATCGACTTCTACTACTGGGATATTTCTGGTCCTGGTGCCGGTCTGGAAAACATCGATGTTGGCTTCGGTAAACTCTCTCTGGCAGCAACCCGCTCCTCTGAAGCTGGTGGTTCTTCCTCTTTTGCCAGCAACAATATTTATGACTATACCAACGAAACCGCGAACGACGTTTTCGATGTGCGTTTAGCGCAGATGGAAATCAACCCGGGCGGCACATTAGAACTGGGTGTCGACTACGGTCGTGCCAACCTGCGTGATAACTATCGTCTGGTTGATGGCGCATCGAAAGACGGCTGGTTATTCACTGCTGAACATACTCAGAGTGTCCTGAAGGGCTTTAACAAGTTTGTTGTTCAGTACGCTACTGACTCGATGACCTCGCAGGGTAAAGGTCTGTCGCAGGGTTCTGGCGTCGCGTTTGATAACGAAAAATTTGCCTACAATATCAACAACAACGGTCACATGCTGCGTATCCTCGACCACGGTGCGATCTCCATGGGCGACAACTGGGACATGATGTACGTGGGTATGTACCAGGATATCAACTGGGATAACGACAACGGCACCAAGTGGTGGACCGTTGGTATTCGCCCGATGTACAAGTGGACGCCAATCATGAGCACCGTGATGGAAATCGGCTACGACAACGTCGAATCCCAGCGCACCGGCGACAAGAACAATCAGTACAAAATTACCCTCGCACAACAATGGCAGGCTGGCGACAGCATCTGGTCACGCCCGGCTATTCGTGTCTTCGCAACCTACGCCAAGTGGGATGAGAAATGGGGTTACGACTACAACGGCGATAGCAAGGTTAACCCGAACTACGGCAAAGCCGTTCCTGCTGATTTCAACGGCGGCAGCTTCGGTCGTGGCGACAGCGACGAGTGGACCTTCGGTGCCCAGATGGAAATCTGGTGGTAATAGCAAAACCTGGGCCGGATAAGGCGTTTACGCCGCATCCGGCATAAAAACAGGTTGTCATTATCTGAAAGGGGCGAAAGCCCCTCTGATTATCGGGTTTAGCGCGCTATTGCCTGGCTACCGCTGAGCTCCAGATTTTGAGGTGAAAACAATGAAAATGAATAAAAGTCTCATCGCCCTCTGTTTATCAGCAGGGTTACTGGCAAGCGCGCCTGGAATTAGCCTTGCCGATGTTAACTACGTACCGCAAAACACCAGCGACGCGCCAGCCATTCCATCTGCCGCGCTGCAACAACTCACCTGGACACCGGTCGATCAATCTAAAACCCAGACCACCCAACTGGCGACCGGCGGCCAACAACTGAACGTTCCCGGCATCAGTGGTCCGGTTGCTGCGTACAGCGTCCCGGCAAACATTGGCGAACTGACCCTGACGCTGACCAGCGAAGTGAACAAACAAACCAGCGTTTTTGCGCCGAACGTGCTGATTCTTGATCAGAACATGACCCCATCAGCCTTCTTCCCCAGCAGTTATTTCACCTACCAGGAACTAGGCGTGATGAGTGCAGATCGGCTGGAAGGCGTTATGCGCCTGACACCGGCGTTGGGGCAGCAAAAACTTTATGTTCTGGTCTTTACCACGGAAAAAGATCTCCAGCAGACGACCCAACTGCTCGACCCGGCTAAAGCCTATGCCAAAGGCGTCGGTAACTCGATCCCGGATATTCCCGATCCGGTTGCTCGTCATACCAGCGATGGCTTACTGAAACTGAAAGTCAAAACGAACTCCAGCTCCAGCGTGTTGGTAGGACCGCTATTTGGTTCTTCCGCTCCAGCTCCGGTTACGGTAGGCAACACGGCGGCACCAGCTGTGGCTGCACCTGCTCCGGTGCCGGTGAAGAAAAGCGAGCCGATGCTCAACGACACGGAAAGTTATTTTAATACCGCGATCAAAAACGCTGTCGCGAAAGGTGATGTTGATAAGGCGTTAAAACTGCTTGATGAAGCTGAACGCCTGGGATCGACATCTGCCCGTTCCACCTTTATCAGCAGTGTAAAAGGCAAGGGGTAATTACGCCCCACAGTGCTGATTTTGCAACAACTGGTGCGTCTCCTGGCGCACCTTTTTTTATGCTTCCTTCCTGGGATATGAGCGATTTTTTATAGTACTTCACTTCTTCTTCACTAAGAATGTCCATTATTTCAATGCATTATCAGAGATTCTTTTCCTTTCGCCGGTAGTGTCTGGACGCTCAGGCTACTTTTCCAGGTTATTTTATTTCTGTATTACAGAGGTTTTATGATAGGTCATATCACAAATTCTGGCGGCAATAACTCTTTGATGAAACATGATGTGGTGCAAGGAAATAATATAGTAGATCTTGATTTACTACGTAATTTCAATGGGGTAACAGGTTTAAACAGAGATTACTTTATTTATATCAGTGATATATTTTTAAATATAAAACAACGGAACGAAAAAAATCATGCAATAAATATGTTACGTGAAGTCTCAATTAGTAATGATACTATAAGTGTAAAATTCTACAGAAATGAAAAAATAGAATGCGCTTGTAATTTTCTGATGGATAAAGATGCGCAGGGGTATATCGACCTGTCTGATTTTGATTTAACAAATTGTCATTTTAAAGGTGACGTTATTTCTAAGGTGTCTTTTTTATCATCAAATCTACAACATGTAACTTTCGAATGTAAAGAAATTGAGAATTGCAATTTTACTAAGGCAACAGTTGATAATGTCATATTTAAATGTCGACGTTTACACAATGTGATTTTTCTCAAAACGAGTGGCGAATGTGTTGATTTTAGCCAAAATATTCTTGATACAGTTGACTTCTCGCAGAGTCAACTTGGTCATAGTAATTTTCGCGAATGTCAGATTAGAAATTCAAACTTCGATAATTGTTATCTTTACGCTTCGCACTTCACCAGAGCAGAGTTTCTGTCTGCCAAAGAAATATCATTTATTAAATCGAATTTGACAGCTGTTATGTTTGATCATGTGCGAATGTCGACAGGGAATTTTTAAGATTGCATTACAGAACAATTGGAATTAACTATTGATTATTCAGATATATTTGGGAATGAAGATCTCGATGGTTATATCAATAACATTATAAAAATGATTGATACATTGCCAGATAATGCAATGATATTGAAATCCGTTCTGGCAGTAAAACTGGTGATGCAATTAAAAATTCTCAATATTGTTAATAAAAACTTTATTGAGAATATGAAGAAAACATTTAGCCATTGTCCTTATATAAAAGATCCAATTATACGTAGTTATATACATTCTGGGGAAGATGACAAGTTCGATAATTTTATGCGTCAACATCGATTCAGTAAGGTGAATTTCGATACCCAACAGATGATCCATTTTATTAACAGATTTAATATGAATAAAGGGCTGGTTGATAAAAATAACAATTTTTTTATCCAACTTATCGATCAGGCCTTACGATCAACGGATGATATGATCAAAGCAAATGCCTGGTATCTTTATAAAGAGTGGATTCGTAGTGATGATGTTTCACCTATATTTATAGAAACTGAAGAAAAGTTAAGAACCTTTAACACTAATAAATTAACACGAAACGATAATATATTTATCCTGTTCTCCTCTGTCGATGATGGGCCTGTTATGGTGGTAAGCTCCCAGCGCTTACATGATATGTTGAATCCTACAAAAGATACCAATTGGAATTCCACGTGTATCTATAAATCCAGACATAAGATGTTGCCTATTAATCTTACTCAGGAAACACTTTTCAGCTCCAAATCTCATGGTAAATATGCGCTTTTCCCAATTTTTACTGCGAGTTGGCGAGCTACTCGTATAAAGAATAAAGGTATTTAAGTAAAGGAAAACATCACCGTTCCTAGCATCATGGGCGGTGATGCCCCTATGGTTGCCCTCGCCAGCACGGGCATCGGCAAAGCGTAAGGTTCAACAGCGTTTTACCACTTCATGCGATTGTTGCGTTTTTGTTGCGCATTAGATCACTTAATTTGCTTTACATCTCCCGTAAACACTTTTCTGCGATACAATGCCTTTACGTTATGTAACGGAGAGTTCGGCATGTCACACCCCGCGTTAACGCAACTGCGTGCGCTGCGCTATTTTAAAGAGATCCCTGCCCTGGATCCGCAACTGCTCGACTGGCTGTTGCTGGAGGATTCCATGACAAAACGTTTTGAACAGCAGGGAAAAACGGTGAGTGTGACGATGATCCGCGAGGGGTTTGTCGAGCAGAATGAAATCCCCGAAGAACTGCCGCTGCTGCCGAAAGAGTCTCGTTACTGGTTACGTGAAATTTTGTTATGTGCCGATGGTGAACCGTGGCTTGCCGGTCGTACCGTCGTTCCTGTATCAACATTAAGCGGGCCGGAACTAGCGTTACAAAAATTGGGTAAAACGCCGTTAGGACGCTATCTGTTCACATCATCGACACTAACCCGGGATTTTATCGAGATAGGCCGTGATGCCGGACTGTGGGGGCGACGTTCCCGCCTGCGATTAAGCGGTAAACCGCTGTTGCTAACAGAACTGTTTTTACCGGCGTCACCGTTGTACTAAGAGGAAAAAAATATGGAGTGGAGTCTGACGCAGAATAAGCTGCTGGCGTTTCATCGCTTAATGCGTACGGATAAGCCAATTGGCGCGTTACTGCTGCTCTGGCCAACATTATGGGCGTTGTGGGTGGCGACACCGGGCGTTCCTCAGCTCTGGATCATGGCGGTGTTTGTCGCGGGTGTCTGGCTGATGCGCGCTGCTGGTTGCGTGGTGAATGATTATGCTGATCGCAAGTTTGATGGTCATGTTAAGCGCACGGCGAACCGACCACTTCCCAGCGGCGCGGTAACAGAGAAAGAGGCGCGCGCGCTGTTTGTAGTGCTGGTACTGATTTCGTTTTTACTGGTTCTGACGCTGAATACGATGACCATTCTGTTGTCGATTGCCGCTCTGGCATTGGCGTGGGTGTACCCGTTTATGAAGCGGTATACCCATCTCCCGCAAGTGGTGCTGGGCGCGGCGTTTGGCTGGTCGATTCCAATGGCTTTTGCCGCTGTGAGTGAGTCGGTGCCATTGAGTTGCTGGTTAATGTTCCTCGCCAATATTCTCTGGGCGGTGGCTTACGACACGCAGTATGCGATGGTTGACCGCGATGATGATGTGAAGATTGGCATTAAATCCACGGCAATCCTGTTCGGCCAATACGATAAATTGATTATTGGTATTTTGCAGATTGGCGTACTGGCACTGATGGCGATCATCGGTGAGTTAAATGGCTTAGGCTGGGGATATTACTGGTCAATTGTGGTGGCTGGCGCGCTGTTTGTTTATCAACAAAAACTGATTGCCAACCGCGAGCGTGAAGCCTGCTTTAAAGCATTTATGAATAATAACTATGTTGGTCTGGTACTGTTTTTAGGACTGGCAATGAGTTACTGGCATTTCTGATGATGTAAAAAAGCCGGATGATCATCCGGCTTTCTTCTGGGTTGCCTGATGCGTTGCGCTTCTCAGGCCTACCCGGTGAATCGCAATTTATTGAATTTGCAGGTCATGGTAGGCCGGATAAGGCGTTTTCGCCGCATCCGGCAATTCTCTCTGATTACCCTTCGCCCTGCGTCGCACTCTCAATCGTCAAACGCACGTCTGATGTAATCAACTCCGCCAGCAACTGATAAACCTTCATCGTTTCTGCTGGTTCGGCATCGCCGCTATCGCTGATATACCCTTCATCACGCAGCGTCAGCACCAGAGAACTGAACACCGCCTTGTCGAAGAACTCCGGCGCGTTGATGCCGTGCAGCACGGAGAGACGTTGCGCAACGGTGCGGCTCTCTTTCTCCAGCGTACCGCGGTTGATCGACGGGTTGGCACTCAACAACCAGAAGGTGATGGCATAACGTTGCAGCGTTTCGCGCGCGCCTGCGGCCAGCAGCTGTAGGGTGCGAGAATGCGCCGGGTTGATATGCAACTCATCATCTTGCAGGGTAATCAGCCCCTGACGTTGCATCTCATTTGCCAGCGCATCAATAACGTCCGGCAACTCGTCGCGATCCCAGCGCAGGAACAGCTCCGCTTTCAGCATTGGGTAAAGCACATTGACGTGCTCCATCAATACGTCGCGGGAGATGTGGCGATGCTGGGTGACAATTGCCGCCATCAGCGAAGGCAGCACCAACATATGCGCAATGTTGTTGCGATAGTAGGTCATCAGCACCGCTTGCTCGCGTGGCAGAATGATGATGTCGCCGATAGTGTCTTTCTCGACTTCAAACTTGTTCATTTGCAGCGCGTGATCGATAAGCTCGCTGGCGCTGGCTGAAGGAACGGTAGAGTCCGTGGAGTAAGGTACGTTGCGCATCAGATCCAGGTAGCAGTTGAGTTGCTCGGTTAACTGCTCGCGGGTGAGTGAGCGCTGACGTGATGCCAGTAGCGCAGTACAGCACAGGTTCATGGCGTTTGCCGCGCCTGCGTTGTTAATGCGTACCATCAGATCGGCAGCAATATTATTGACCGTCGGCGTTAACCAGGCCGGACGCACCGCTTCGATGGGATCGATAGATTCACGCCAGTCTGGTACGTGCTGGTTAAGGTAGGTCATCAACGGCATTGGTTCACCGAAGTTGACGTAACCCTGACCGAGATTACGCAGCTTGCTTAAACCGCGCAGCATCTGCGGCAGGCTCTCTTTCTCTTTCGTCGCGCCGCGCAGTTCTTTGGCGTAAGTACCCACTTCCATGACGTGCTCATAACCGATATAGATCGGAATCAGCGTAATCGGACGCGTGCCGCCACGCAGCATCGCCTGAATGGTCATCGACAGCGTACCGGTTTTCGGATCCAGCAAACGCCCCGTGCGGGAACGACCGCCTTCCACGAAGTACTCGACGGAATAACCACGGCTGAACAGTTCGCCGAGATACTCACGGAAAACGGTGGAATAAAGTTTATTGCCTTTAAAAGTACGGCGAATAAAGAACGCCCCCAGACGGCGGAAAATCGGCCCGGCCGGCCAGAAGTTCAGGTTGATCCCGGCGGCGATATGCGGCGGCACCAGCCCCTGGTGGTACAGCACGTAAGAAAGTAGCAGGTAGTCCATGTGACTGCGGTGGCAAGGCACATACACCAGCTCATGACCGTCGTGGGCCAGCTGGCGAACGCGCTCGGCGTTATGGACGTTGATGCCCTGATAAAATCGGTTCCAGGTGAAGCCCAGAATGCGGTCAGTCAGGCGGATCATCTCGTAAGAGAAATTCGCCGCAATCTCTTCCATCAGCGCAATCGCGTTCTGCTGCGCTTTTTCATGGGAGATTTTTTTGCTGCGCGCTTCATCTTCTACCGCTTTGGCAATGGCGCGGGAGGCGAGCAGCTTATTAAACAGATCCTGACGAGCAGGCAGACGTGGGCCTACGGCAGCCAGACGTTGACGGGCAAAGTGCATACGCGCCACGCGCGCCAGTTTCTGAGCGATAGTTTTATCCGTGCCGTGTTCATCCGCCATACGGCGCAGCGACACTGACGGCGAGAAACGCACAAAACTGTCGCGACCGAGCCACAGTACAGCGAAAAATTTCTGTACGCCGTTAAGCATACGCAGCGGCGGGTTCACTTCGCCTTTTTCACGCCCCGGCGCGCGACCAAACATCACCGATACTGGCACCATCTGCACATCCAGATTTGGGTTGCTACGGTGCAAATCGAGATAGTCGTGGAAAAGCTTAATAGACTCTTCTTTCGGCGTGTAATAGGTGAATACACGCGGCCCGCCGTGAATGAACACATAGCGCGGCAGTAGCGTGCCGTCGATTTCCAGCGGCTCTAACGGGTCAGGCAAATCATGTGCCAGACACTGGGCGCGCAACGTCAGCAAATCTGCTTTCGAGTTGTACGGTAAAACGTACATAATTGGACGAGAGGTATCCAGCCCCAGTTCCGGGGCAGGATCTGCCGGAATAGACTTGCTTTTTACCAGGATGCTTAATGGTAAATTCAGTAATTTGTAGTAAATTCGTGGCCAGCCGGACATAAACGATGTAAAGCCTCTGGTTAATAATGCAAATGCGCGGCAAGGATAGCAGAAAGTCATGGGAAATTCTGTGGTATCCGCTCATGTTTCGCGCGGCGTTACGCAAACCCGAATCATCGGATTTAACGGTACACTGATATTGACGCTCATAATGTAAAAAGGTTCTTTCAATGGCCAATAATACAACTGGATTCACCCGAATTATCAAAGCTGCTGGCTATTCCTGGAAAGGTTTACGCGCTGCATGGATCAACGAAGCGGCATTCCGTCAGGAAGGCGTAGCGGTATTGTTGGCGGTGGTCATCGCCTGCTGGCTGGATGTGGACGCAATTACCCGCGTGCTGCTTATCAGCTCCGTGATGCTGGTGATGATTGTGGAAATCCTCAATAGCGCCATCGAAGCAGTGGTTGACCGAATTGGCTCTGAATACCATGAGCTTTCCGGACGCGCAAAAGATATGGGATCCGCCGCGGTGCTGATTGCCATTATCGTCGCCGTGATTACCTGGTGCATCCTGTTATGGTCGCATTTTGGATAACCCTTCCAGATTTCGATAAATCTCTGGTTTATTGTGCAGTTTATGGTTCCAAAATCGCCTTTTGCTGTATATACTCACAGTATAACTGTATATACACCCAGGGGGCGGAATGAAAGCGTTAACGGCCAGGCAACAAGAGGTGTTTGATCTCATCCGTGATCACATCAGCCAGACAGGTATGCCGCCGACGCGTGCGGAAATCGCGCAGCGTTTGGGGTTCCGTTCCCCAAACGCGGCTGAAGAACATCTGAAGGCGCTGGCACGCAAAGGCGTTATTGAAATTGTTTCCGGCGCATCACGCGGGATTCGTCTGTTGCAGGAAGAGGAAGAAGGGTTGCCGCTGGTAGGTCGTGTGGCTGCCGGTGAACCGCTTCTGGCGCAACAGCATATTGAAGGTCATTATCAGGTCGATCCTTCCTTGTTCAAGCCGAATGCTGATTTCCTGCTGCGCGTCAGCGGGATGTCGATGAAAGATATCGGCATTATGGATGGCGACTTGCTGGCAGTGCATAAAACTCAGGATGTACGTAACGGTCAGGTCGTTGTCGCACGTATTGATGACGAAGTTACCGTTAAGCGCCTGAAAAAACAGGGCAATAAAGTCGAACTGTTGCCAGAAAATAGCGAGTTTAAACCAATTGTCGTTGACCTTCGTCAGCAGAGCTTCACCATTGAAGGGCTGGCGGTTGGGGTTATTCGCAACGGCGACTGGCTGTAACATATCTCTGAGACCGCGATGCCGCTTGGCGTCGCGGTTTGTTTTTCATCTCTCTTCATCAGGCTTGTCTGCATGGCATTCCTCACTTCATCTGATAAAGCACTCTGGCATCTCGCCTTACCCATGATTTTCTCCAATATCACCGTTCCGTTGCTGGGACTGGTCGATACGGCGGTAATTGGTCATCTTGATAGTCCGGTTTATTTGGGCGGCGTGGCGGTTGGTGCAACGGCGACCAGCTTTCTCTTTATGCTGTTGCTGTTTTTACGCATGAGCACCACCGGGCTGACTGCGCAGGCTTATGGTGCCAAAAATCCTCAGGCATTAGCCCGTGCGCTGGTGCAACCGTTGCTGTTGGCGTTGGGGGCCGGGGCGTTAATTGCGCTGTTGCGTACGCCGATTATCGATCTGGCGCTGCATATTGTTGGCGGTAGTGAAGCGGTCCTGGAACAGGCGCGGCGCTTTCTTGAAATCCGCTGGTTAAGCGCTCCGGCGTCGCTGGCGAATCTGGTATTACTCGGTTGGTTACTCGGCGTGCAATATGCCCGTGCGCCAGTAATTTTGTTAGTGGTCGGCAATATCCTCAACATTGTGCTGGATGTCTGGCTGGTGATGGGGCTGCATATGAACGTGCAGGGCGCGGCGCTGGCGACGGTTATTGCGGAATATGCAACATTGCTGATTGGTCTGCTAATGGTGCGTAAAATCCTCAAACTACGCGGAATTTCCGGCGAAATGCTGAAAACTGCCTGGCGAGGAAACTTCCGTCGCTTGCTGGCGCTTAACCGCGATATCATGCTGCGTTCGCTGTTGTTGCAACTCTGTTTCGGCGCGATCACCGTACTTGGTGCGCGACTGGGGAGTGACATTATCGCTGTTAACGCGGTTCTGATGACGCTACTCACCTTTACCGCCTATGCGCTTGATGGTTTTGCCTACGCGGTTGAAGCGCACTCCGGTCAGGCATACGGTGCGCGCGACGGTAGCCAGTTGCTGGATGTATGGCGGGCAGCGTGCCGCCAGTCGGGGATTGTAGCGTTACTATTTTCGGTGGTTTATTTGCTGGCAGGGGAACACATCATTGCGTTGCTGACGTCGTTAACCCAGATTCAGCAGCTGGCTGACCGCTATCTTATCTGGCAGGTGATTTTGCCGTTGGTTGGCGTCTGGTGTTATCTGCTGGACGGCATGTTTATAGGCGCAACGCGTGCCGCCGAAATGCGTAACAGTATGGCGGTGGCCGCCGCAGGTTTTGCGCTGACGCTCCTTACGCTGCCGTGGCTGGGTAATCATGGTTTGTGGCTGGCATTAACCGTCTTTCTGGCGTTGCGCGGGCTTTCTCTGGCGGCTATCTGGCGGCGTCACTGGCGCAACGGTACCTGGTTTGCCGCAACGTGACGGTTAAAAATTCTGAATAAATTATCCTAAGCCAAATTGCTGACTACACTTAATCTCACGTTCAGAAGAAAAGTGAACGTACTCTCATTCACAACCTAACGATGAGGTCTTGATTATGAATAAAGATGAAGCCGGCGGTAACTGGAAACAGTTTAAAGGTAAAGTGAAAGAGCAATGGGGCAAACTGACCGATGATGATATGACGATCATTGAAGGTAAACGTGATCAACTGGTCGGTAAAATCCAGGAACGTTATGGTTATCAGAAAGATCAGGCAGAAAAAGAGGTCGTGGATTGGGAAACCCGCAATGAATATCGCTGGTAATTAATCCCTCCTGCCCGACGTGTACAAGGATGTACGCCCTCTTAACGCGGTTTCTTTTTCACCTGCACAGAGTGATCATGCTGGCACTGTTCAGGATGACGACACGCTTCCACTTCCACGCATGCCGCACAGAGCCCATGTGCTTCAATCACATTATGCCGCAGGGCAAACCCCATTTTTGCCGCCAGCGTATGCATAATGTCTTCCACGCCTTCTGCACACTCTTCTTTCACCGCGCCGCAGCGATCGCAAATAAACATGGCTGACGTATGCGTGGGCTGGTCGAACAGATGACAGAGCACATAACTGTTGGTGGATTCCACCTTATGCACAAAACCTTGCTCAAGCAGAAAATCCAGCGCGCGATAAACCGTTGGCGGCTTGGCTTGCGGTTCAGCTTCGCGCAGTAAATCAAGCAGATCATAAGCGCTGATAGCGCCATCCTGCAGACTCATCAGGCGCAACACTTCCAGGCGCTGTGGGGTCAGGCGCACATTACGCTGCGCGCAGATTTTTTCAGCCTGCGCTAATAACTCCTGCGTTGTGGTCTTTTCCATCGGGCACCTCAAAGTGGGGGTTAAGAATGTCCTTACTTTACCATGTTCCAGGAAAAACACCGAGAACCCTTATTGTTGCCGTAATGTTGATTTTCTGTTTTGTAGGTAAGGTGTTGTGTTGCCTTATCGTACCATTATCAACACGATAATAATTAATAATTCATTTTTAAATAAATTGCTTCAAGTTAACTCGCTATTTATTTAACTGGGTTTAAACGCATACCTGTAGTTCAGAAATTATGAGCGATTTTTGATAGTGACCAGATGGCAAAAGAATTATAAGGAGGACACGGTACGACAAAAAAGGTAGATGAATCATGTTGAAGATAATACCCGGTGCAACTGGATACTTTAATAAAACACTCAATTCAAATCAATTCGAAAATAAAGATGCAACCAAAGATAAATTGGATAATAGAGGTTCAATCAAAGGTAAATTAAATAATATATATGGTAAATCTATTGATTATGCAGCGCTGCGTCATCGGGATATAATTATTGCAAAAATAGATTTGTTTATTCAACGAATCACGCATAATTTATGGCATGCACGTAAAAAAATGTGTTTTTAATTGAGCACATAAATGATCTCAAAATGTGGGTCAATAAGTATACTGACGATTGCACTGATGAGGATTTAAACGATCGTGACTTTATTGCATCAGTTGTTGACCGGGCTATTTTTCATTTCGCGATTAATAGTATATGTAATCCTGGGGATAATAAAGATGCAATGCCCATTGAACAATGTACTTTTGATGTAGAAACTAAGAATGGCCTTCCCTCCACGGTTCAGCTATTTTATGAGGAATCTAAGGATAATGAACCTTTAGCGAATATACATTTTCAAGCAATAGGTTCTGGTTTTTTAACGTTTGTTAATGCCTGCCAGGAACATGATGACAACAGCTTAAAATTATTTGCTTCGCTGTTAATTTCACTTTCATATTCTAGTGCCTACGCAGATTTATCAGAAACAGTGTATATTAATGAAAATAATGAGAGCTACCTGAAAGCTCAGTTTGAAAAATTATATCAACGTGATATGAAGAAGTACCTAGGAGAGATGAAGCGTCTGGCAGATGGGGGAGAAATGAATTTTGATGGCTATCTGGATAAGATGTCACATCTGGTGAATGAAGGAACGCTCGATCCTGATATTTTAAGCAAAATGCGAGATGCTGCACCACAATTAATTAGCTTCGCGAAGTCGTTTGACCCAACCTCAAAGGAAGAGATTAAAATACTTACAGACACTTCTAAATTAATTTATGACTTGTTCGGGGTTAAATCGGAGAAATAATATGTGAAGTTCTTCGATAGTATGGAAGGCATTATATAAAAGGACCCAATATTTATTGGGTTCTTTTTTCTCTATCAATGCTATTAGCAGGGAGATATATCACCAGAGTTTAATGTGTGATTTTTTATTTATCGTCGAACCTGGATTGTTTATCATTGGCCTTAACAAAGTTAACGGCTAATAAGATTATTTCCATCACTTCGTGAGAGCTTCATGCCTTGAGAGGATCTCAATTTTCTTTTGCAATGAGACAGGCGCTTCCTGTTGTTATGGTATAGTACCCCGCTATTGAGCCTCCTGAACAGTGAAGCTGAATAACATAACCCCATGATATATCGATAAAATAATCTCTACATTTGAAAATGCACGGTAATTCTGAAATGCAAAAAATCAACCAAACCAGCGCAATGCCTGAAAAAACTGACGTTCACTGGAGTGGTCGGTTTAGTGTTGCACCAATGCTCGACTGGACGGACAGACATTGCCGCTATTTCTTGCGTCTGCTTTCCCGCAATACGTTGCTTTATACCGAAATGGTGACCACAGGGGCGATAATTCACGGTAAAGGTGATTATCTGGCGTACAGTGAAGAAGAACATCCGGTAGCGTTGCAACTGGGCGGTAGCGATCCGGCGGCGCTGGCGCAGTGTGCAAAGCTGGCAGAAGCGCGCGGATATGATGAGATCAACCTGAATGTCGGCTGCCCGTCTGACCGGGTGCAGAACGGCATGTTTGGTGCGTGTCTGATGGGTAATGCGCAGCTGGTTGCCGACTGCGTGAAAGCGATGCGCGATGTGGTGTCGATTCCGGTGACGGTGAAAACGCGTATTGGCATCGACGACCAGGACAGCTATGAATTTCTCTGCGATTTCATCAATACCGTTTCCGGCAAAGGCGAGTGTGAGATGTTCATCATCCACGCACGTAAAGCCTGGCTTTCGGGGTTAAGCCCGAAAGAAAACCGTGAAATCCCGCCGCTCGATTATCCGCGTGTGTATCAACTGAAGCGTGACTTCCCGCATCTGACAATGTCGATTAACGGTGGTATCAAGTCGCTGGAAGAAGCTAAAGCGCATTTGCAACATATGGATGGCGTGATGGTCGGGCGCGAGGCGTATCAGAATCCGGGTATTCTGGCGGCGGTAGACCGGGAGATCTTTGGTTCCTCGGATACCGATGCCGATCCGGTGGCAGTAGTGCGTGCCATGTATCCGTACATTGAGCATGAACTCAGCCAGGGGACGTATCTCGGCCATATTATCCGGCATATGCTGGGTTTGTTCCAGGGTATTCCTGGCGCGCGGCAGTGGCGGCGTTATTTAAGTGAAAATGCCCATAAAGCGGGTGCTGACATTAACGTGCTGGAACACGCGCTCAAACTGGTGGCGGATAAGCGTTAACTTTTCACCAAAAAGTAGTCAAATTCACCACGCCCTGCGCACCGTCGCGGGGCGTTTTGCTGTTAAATCAATAGATTATTTTTGGCATGATTCTTGTAATGCCAGCAAGAGATTTCATATTTGGGAGAGCATCATGCTGGAACTACTTTTTGTGATTGGCTTTTTTGTCATGCTGATGGTCACCGGCGTTTCGTTGCTGGGCATTATCGCCGCGCTGGTTGTGGCGACGGCCATTATGTTCCTCGGCGGTATGCTGGCATTGATGATTAAGTTGCTGCCGTGGTTACTACTGGCGATTGCGGTGGTGTGGGTTATTAAGGCGATTAAAGCACCAAAAATGCCGAAATATCAGCGTTATGACCGCTGGCGTTACTAAGGGATTGTGCGGATGATCACAACCTAAGGTTTTATCCTTAGAACAAAATAGGAATTGATAATCAAATCTGTCACTATTGCGCCTCTAACAGATTCATCGTGCTGTACCCTACATACAGCCGAACTATAAAAAGAAAGGGCTTCCCAGGTGGAAGCCCTATTTCTTTTATGGAATCAGCAGGCTGGAACCTTGCGTCGCCCGGCTTTCCAGAATCTCATGCGCACGCTGCGCATCCTTCAGCGGATATTTCTGCTGCTCGGCGACATCGACCTTAATCACACCGCTGGCAATCAAAGAGAACAGTTCATTACTGGCCTCGGTTAATTCCTCCCGCGTGGTGATATAGCCTTGCAGGGAAGGGCGTGTCACATACAACGAGCCTTTTTGATTGAGAATGCCTAAGTTCACACCGGTAACCGCACCTGATGAGTTGCCAAAACTGACCATTAAGCCGCGGCGTTGCAGGCAATCCAGCGACCGTTCCCAGGTGTCTCTGCCCACGGAATCGTACACTACGCGCACTTTCTTACCGCCGGTGATCTCTTTCAATCGCTCGACCAGATTCTCTTCACGATAGTTAATAACCTGCCACGCGCCGGCTTTTAGCGCGCTCTGCGCTTTTTGCGCGGTTCCTACGGTGCCGATGAGTTTCGCGCCCAGGGCTTTTGCCCACTGGCAGGCAATTAAGCCAATGCCGCCAGCCGCTGCGTGGAACAGGAACTGTTCATCGGGTTTAATTTCATAGGTTTTGCGCAGCAGATAATAAACCGTTAAGCCTTTCAGGAAGGATGCCGCAGCTTGCTCAAAAGAAATTGCCGCAGGCAGAATCGCCGCTTTATCCGCATTAATGTTATGCACAGAGCTGTAAGCGCCTAACGCCGACTGCGCATAGACTACATGATCGCCAGCCTTAATATGCTTTACACCACTGCCGACTTTACTCACGATGCCTGCCGCTTCGGTACCTAATCCGCTGGGTAGCGATGGCGGCGGGTAAAGGCCGCTGCGGATATACGTGTCGATAAAATTGATGCCGATGGCTTTATTTTCGACCTGGATTTCATTCTCCGCCGGATCGGCAGGAGTGAACTCTACGGCTTGAAGTACTTCCGGGCCACCGTGCTTGTGAAATTCAATTCGTGTTGCCATGTGTCCTCCAGAACGTATCGTCAGGGTCTGCTTCATATGGTAAAGTTTCGACCCATTCTTTATTTCGGTAACTCCATTCACTATGGCAGGAAATAAACCCTTCAACAAACAGCAGGCTGAACCCCGCGAACGCGATCCACAAGTTGCCGGGCTGAAAGTGCCTCCGCACTCGATCGAAGCGGAGCAGTCGGTGTTGGGCGGTTTAATGCTGGATAACGAACGCTGGGATGATGTAGCCGAGCGTGTGGTAGCAGACGATTTTTACACCCGCCCACACCGTCATATCTTTACTGAAATGGCGCGTTTGCAGGAAAGCGGTAGTCCTATCGATCTGATTACCCTTGCGGAATCGTTGGAACGCCAGGGGCAACTCGATAGCGTCGGTGGTTTTGCTTATCTGGCAGAGCTGTCAAAAAATACGCCAAGTGCGGCGAACATCAGTGCTTATGCGGACATCGTGCGTGAACGTGCCGTTGTCCGTGAGATGATCTCGGTTGCGAATGAGATTGCTGAAGCCGGTTTTGATCCGCAGGGGCGTACCAGCGAAGATCTGCTGGACCTTGCTGAATCCCGCGTCTTTAAAATTGCCGAAAGTCGTGCAAACAAAGACGAAGGGCCGAAGAACATCGCCGATGTGCTCGACGCAACCGTGGCGCGTATTGAGCAGTTGTTTCAGCAGCCACACGATGGCGTTACCGGGGTAAACACCGGTTATGACGATCTCAACAAAAAAACCGCTGGCTTGCAGCCGTCGGATTTGATCATCGTCGCCGCGCGTCCGTCGATGGGTAAAACAACATTTGCGATGAACCTCGTCGAAAACGCGGCAATGTTGCAGGATAAACCAGTACTTATCTTCTCGCTGGAGATGCCATCAGAACAGATCATGATGCGTTCTCTGGCGTCGCTGTCGCGCGTTGACCAGACTAAAATCCGTACCGGGCAGCTCGATGATGAAGACTGGGCGCGCATTTCCGGCACCATGGGTATTTTGCTCGAAAAACGCAATATCTATATCGATGACTCTTCCGGCCTGACGCCAACGGAAGTGCGTTCCCGCGCACGCCGTATTGCCCGTGAACACGGCGGCATCGGGCTTATCATGATCGACTACCTGCAACTGATGCGCGTACCGGCGCTTTCCGATAACCGTACGCTGGAAATTGCAGAAATCTCCCGCTCGCTGAAAGCACTGGCGAAAGAACTGAACGTGCCGGTGGTGGCGCTGTCCCAGTTGAACCGTTCTCTGGAACAACGTGCCGACAAACGTCCGGTCAACTCCGACCTGCGTGAATCTGGCTCTATCGAGCAGGATGCGGACTTGATCATGTTTATCTATCGTGATGAGGTGTATCACGAAAACAGTGATTTAAAAGGCATCGCGGAAATTATTATCGGTAAACAACGTAACGGCCCAATCGGGACGGTACGCCTGACCTTTAACGGTCAATGGTCGCGCTTCGACAACTATGCGGGGCCGCAGTACGACGACGAATAATAATTATTTTATGAATTAGGTAATTAAAGCAAACAATTATCAAGGAACACAAATGCAAGCGGCAACTGTTGTGATTAACCGCCGCGCTCTGCGACACAACCTGCAACGTCTTCGTGAACTGGCACCTGCCAGTAAAATGGTTGCGGTGGTGAAAGCGAACGCTTATGGTCACGGTCTTCTTGAGACCGCGCGAACGCTCCCCGATGCTGACGCCTTTGGCGTAGCCCGTCTCGAAGAAGCTCTGCGACTGCGTGCGGGGGGAATCACCAAACCTGTACTGTTACTCGAAGGCTTTTTTGATGCCAGAGATCTGCCGACGATTTCTGCGCAACATTTTCATACCGCCGTGCATAACGAAGAACAGCTGGCTGCGCTGGAAGAGGCTAGCTTGGACGAGCCGGTTACCGTCTGGATGAAACTCGATACCGGTATGCACCGTCTGGGCGTAAGGCCGGAACAGGCTGAGGCGTTTTATCATCGCCTGACCCAGTGCAAAAACGTTCGTCAGCCGGTGAATATCGTCAGCCATTTTGCGCGCGCGGATGAACCAAAATGTGGCGCAACCGAGAAACAACTCGCTATCTTTAATACCTTTTGCGAAGGCAAACCTGGTCAACGTTCCATTGCCGCGTCGGGTGGCATTCTGCTGTGGCCACAGTCGCATTTTGACTGGGTGCGCCCGGGCATCATTCTTTATGGCGTCTCGCCGCTGGAAGATCGCTCCACCGGTGCCGATTTTGGCTGTCAGCCAGTGATGTCACTAACCTCCAGCCTGATTGCCGTGCGTGAGCATAAAGCCGGAGAGCCTGTTGGTTATGGTGGAACCTGGGTAAGCGAACGTGATACCCGTCTTGGCGTAGTCGCGATGGGCTATGGCGATGGTTATCCGCGCGCCGCGCCGTCCGGTACGCCAGTGCTGGTGAACGGTCGCGAAGTACCGATTGTCGGGCGCGTGGCGATGGATATGATCTGCGTAGACTTAGGTCCACAGGCGCAGGACAAAGCCGGGGATCCGGTCATTTTATGGGGCGAAGGTTTGCCCGTAGAACGTATCGCTGAAATGACGAAAGTAAGCGCTTACGAACTTATTACGCGCCTGACTTCAAGGGTCGCGATGAAATACGTGGATTAATCGTTCTGTAATATTTGATTGTCTGTGCCGGATGCGGCGTGAATGCCTTATCCGGCCAATAAAATCCTAAAAATTCAATAAGTTGATGTTCTTTCATGCTCTTATAAAGGTCGTGCCTCTGGCGGATGTACGTTTATCATTAGTCTCACTCTGTTGCTAATTGCCGTTCGCTCCTGAACATCCACTCGATCTTCGCCTTCTTCCGGTTTATTGTGTTTTAACCACCTGCCCGTAAACCTGGAGAACCATCGCGTGTTTCAAAAAGTTGACGCCTACGCTGGCGACCCGATTCTTACGCTTATGGAGCGTTTTAAAGAAGACCCTCGCAGCGACAAAGTGAATTTAAGTATCGGTCTGTACTACAACGAAGACGGAATTATTCCACAATTGAAAGCCGTGGCGGAGGCGGAAGCGCGCCTGAATGCGCAGCCCCATGGCGCTTCGCTTTATTTACCGATGGAAGGGCTTAACAGCTATCGCCATGCCATTGCGCCGCTGCTGTTTGGTGCGGACCATCCGGTACTGCAACAACAGCGCGTAGCAACCATTCAAACCCTTGGCGGCTCAGGGGCATTGAAAGTGGGCGCGGATTTCCTGAAACGCTACTTCCCGGAATCAGGCGTCTGGGTCAGCGATCCTACTTGGGAAAACCACGTAGCAATATTCGCCGGGGCTGGATTCGAAGTGAGTACTTACCCCTGGTATGACGAAGTGACTAACAGCGTGCGCTTTAATGACCTGTTGGCGACGCTGAAAACATTACCTGCCCGCAGTATTGTGTTGCTGCATCCATGTTGCCACAACCCAACGGGTGCCGATCTCACTAATGATCAGTGGGATGCGGTGATTGAAATTCTCAAAGCCCGCGAGCTTATCCCATTCCTCGATATTGCCTATCAAGGATTTAGTGCCGGTATGGAAGAGGATGCCTACGCTATTCGCGCCATTGCCAGTGCTGGATTACCCGCTCTGGTGAGCAATTCGTTCTCGAAAATTTTCTCCCTTTACGGCGAGCGCGTCGGCGGACTTTCTGTTCTGTGTGAAGATGCCGAAGCCGCTGGCCGCGTACTGGGGCAATTGAAAGCAACAGTTCGCCGCAACTACTCCAGCCCGCCGAATTTTGGTGCGCAGGTGGTGGCTGCAGTGCTGAATGACGAGGCATTGAAAGCCAGCTGGCTGGCGGAAGTAGAAGAGATGCGTACTCGCATTCTGGCAATGCGTCAGGAATTGGTGAAGGTATTAAGCACAGAGATGCCAGAACGCAATTTCGATTATCTGCTTAATCAGCGCGGCATGTTCAGTTATACCGGTTTAAGTGCCGCTCAGGTTGACCGACTACGTGAAGAATTTGGTGTCTATCTCATCGCCAGCGGTCGCATGTGTGTCGCCGGGTTAAATACGGCAAATGTACAACGTGTGGCAAAGGCGTTTGCTGCGGTGATGTAATGCAGGAAAGCAGGCTGGAGTTACCCAGCCTGCAGTGAAATTAAACTGTCGTCGCTTTCACTATTTCTTTGTAGATGATTTTTTTGATGCCGTTGTTCTACGTGAGAGATAATAAAACGTTGTCAGTTCTTTTATTGTTAAGTTTATCCCAATTATCTGGAATTCCTTTCCCTATTTTTTCGTGTGGAGTAATAATTTCTGCACATCTAACCATTATTAAATTTAATAATAAGTATCGGGTTTGTTACGATAGAATATTTCTATATCCTCAAGAATATGCTTTGCCTTATTGCCTGTGACTTTCTGAGATTCAATTATAGTATCGTTAAATTCTAATGTTAAAGAGAACTCTTTTTTCCGCTTTGTGTAAGTTTAACCTTATATTGATTACCAATATCAAATAAAAAGGTCCTGTAATGAGAATAATCACCTTTAACCTCCTCGGCAAAACAGCAAAGCGTGCAAATATACATAAAGTCTTTCTTACCCCTGATTTTGTTAACTAAATCAATAAATGCGTGAAAAACTTTACTTGCAATAGAACTTGATACTTCTTCTCCAGGTCTACAAAAATCTTTTGCAATTTTTAACTGTGTTTCTATGTATAAAAAGAAATCTTTGGCATAAGAGATATCTTTATTATTTAGTGCATCTAGCTCAACAGATAAAGATGTCGTTTTGTTGCTATTCACATATGATATATTCATATCATCATCTCCATCGCGAGTAATAAAATTAATCACCATTGTAGGGTAGGGGGCTGGTCAATCAGAAATCATCTTTATAAACTTCGATTGTTTTTGTAATGCTGTATCATTAAGTTCATTAAATCGTACAGCAGATAAATGTTCTATCAAATTTCGCTCATTTGCCGAGGATTCATCATAATAAACGTAAAATTAATGTATCCTTACATCGAGTAATAAACATTTTTTATACAAAAAAAGACAGGAACGTATTTACTGGGTTAAATATAATCATCCTGCTTTTCATCACAAAAACCGCAGATAATCCTTCCTTTCCCCGGCAGCTGGCGTTATGGTCAGATGGTTTTTGCAACAAATCTCACAATAAAAAGTTTCAACATACTGACTATTTAGGGAAAAATATGCGCAAGATCACACAGGCAATCAGTGCCGTTTGCTTATTGTTCGCTCTAAACAGTTCCGCTGTTGCCCTGGCCTCATCTCCTTCACCGCTTAACCCTGGGACTAACGTTGCCAGGCTTGCTGAACAGGCACCAATTCATTGGGTTTCGGTCGCACAAATTGAAAATAGCCTCGCAGGGCGTCCGCCAATGGCGGTGGGGTTTGATATCGATGACACGGTACTTTTTTCCAGTCCGGGGTTCTGGCGCGGCAAAAAAACCTTCTCGCCAGAAAGCGAAGATTATCTGAAAAATCCTGTGTTCTGGGAAAAAATGAATAATGGCTGGGATGAATTCAGCATTCCAAAAGAGGTCGCTCGCCAGCTGATTGATATGCATGTACGCCGCGGTGACGCGATCTTCTTTGTGACTGGTCGTAGCCCGACGAAAACAGAAACGGTTTCAAAAACGCTGGCGGATAATTTTCATATTCCTGCCACCAACATGAATCCGGTAATCTTTGCGGGCGATAAACCAGGGCAAAATACAAAATCGCAATGGCTGCAGGATAAAAATATCCGAATTTTTTATGGCGATTCCGATAACGATATTACCGCCGCACGCGATGTCGGCGCTCGTGGTATCCGCATTCTGCGCGCCTCCAACTCTACCTACAAACCCTTGCCACAAGCGGGTGCGTTTGGTGAAGAGGTGATCGTCAATTCAGAATACTGACAGAGCGGGAGAGAGTGATGCTCTCCCGAATGCTGTTTTTTTAATCACACCTTTATCCTTTCGCTGTCTTGCTGCAAACTGATTAAGAGAGTTTTATCAAGGAGCAGCACATGTGGTATCAAAAGACGCTCACGCTTAGCGCCAAATCTCGTGGGTTTCATCTGGTAACGGATGAAATTCTGAATCAGCTGGCTGATATGCCGCGCGTTAACATCGGCTTACTGCATCTGTTGCTGCAACATACCTCCGCCTCTCTGACACTTAATGAGAACTGCGATCCCACCGTACGCCACGACATGGAGTGTTTTTTCCTCCGCACCGTTCCCGACAACGGAAATTATGAGCATGACTATGAGGGAGCAGACGATATGCCTTCTCATATCAAATCCTCAATGCTGGGAACATCGCTTGTATTGCCGGTACATAAAGGGCGTATTCAGACCGGCACTTGGCAAGGCATCTGGCTGGGGGAACATCGCATCCACGGCGGATCGCGTCGCATCATCGCGACACTACAAGGGGAGTAAAAAATGACCATTTCGGAGTTGCTACAATATTGCATGGCAAAACCAAGCGCAGAACAGAGCGTGCATAACGACTGGAAAGCGACGCAGATCAAAGTGGAAGATGTACTGTTTGCGATGGTGAAAGAAGTAGAAAATCGCCCAGCTGTTTCGCTGAAAACCAGCCCGGAGCTGGCGGAGCTGCTACGTCAGCAGCACAGCGATGTGCGTCCTAGCCGCCATCTGAATAAAGCGCACTGGAGCACCGTGTATCTCGACGGTTCGCTGCCGGATTCGCAAATCTATTATCTGGTGGATGCGTCTTATCAGCAGGCAGTGAATTTACTACCGGAAGAAAAGCGTAAATTGCTGGTACAACTCTGAAAGGAAAAGGCCGCTCAGAAAGCGGCCTTAACGATTACAGCATCGGCTTGAGGAAGCGTGCCGTATGCGAAGCTTCGCACTCCGCGACGGTTTCTGGCGTACCGGAGACGAGGATTTCGCCGCCGCCACTGCCGCCTTCTGGTCCCAGGTCGACAATCCAGTCAGCGGTTTTGATCACGTCGAGATTGTGCTCAATCACCACAATGGTATTGCCCTGATCGCGCAGTTTATGCAGCACGTCGAGGAGTTGCTGAATATCGGCGAAGTGCAGACCGGTGGTCGGCTCGTCGAGAATATACAGCGTCTGCCCGGTGCCGCGTTTTGACAGCTCACGCGCCAGCTTCACGCGCTGGGCTTCACCACCAGAAAGTGTGGTTGCGGACTGCCCCAGGCGAATGTACGTCAGACCAACGTCCATCAACGTTTGCAGCTTACGCGCCAGAGCTGGCACCGCATCAAAGAACTCACGCGCCTCTTCGATGGTCATATCCAGCACTTCGTGGATGGTTTTGCCTTTGTACTTAATTTCCAGCGTTTCACGGTTATAGCGTTTACCTTTGCACTGATCGCACGGCACGTAGATATCCGGCAGGAAGTGCATCTCCACTTTGATCACACCGTCGCCCTGACAGGCTTCGCAGCGCCCGCCACGGACGTTAAAGCTGAAACGTCCTGGCGTATAACCACGCGCACGGGATTCCGGTACGCCCGCAAACAGTTCGCGCACAGGCGTAAACACGCCGGTATAGGTCGCCGGGTTAGAACGTGGAGTACGACCAATTGGGCTTTGGTCGATATCGATCACTTTATCGAAATGCTCCAGTCCCTGAATATCGCGATACGGTGCCGGTTCGGCGATGGTCGCACCATTCAACTGGCGTTGGGCAATCGGGAACAGTGTGTCGTTAATCAGCGTCGATTTACCGGAACCTGAAACCCCTGTGATGCAGGTAAACAGACCGACTGGCAGCGTGAGCGTCACGTCCTTCAGGTTGTTGCCGCGTGCGCCTGTCAGCTTCAGCACTTTTTCTGGATTCGCCGGAACGCGTTTCTTCGGCACTTCAATCTTGCGTTTACCGCTCATGTACTGCCCGGTCAACGATTCAGGCACCGCCATAATCGCTTCCAGCGGACCTTCTGCGACCACTTCACCGCCGTGAACACCCGCACCAGGACCGATATCGATCACATGGTCAGCGGCGCGAATTGCGTCTTCGTCATGCTCCACCACAATCACGGTATTACCGAGATCGCGCAGATGGATAAGCGTACCCAACAGGCGCTCGTTATCGCGCTGGTGCAGGCCGATAGACGGCTCGTCCAGCACGTACATAACGCCAACCAGGCCCGCACCAATCTGGCTCGCCAGACGGATACGCTGGGCTTCACCGCCGGAAAGTGTTTCTGCCGAGCGGGAAAGTGTCAGGTAATTCAGGCCGACGTTTACGAGGAATTTCAGGCGATCGCCGATCTCTTTAAGAATTTTTTCCGCAATCTTCGCCCGCTGACCAGCGAGTTTGAGATTGTTGAAGAATTCCATCGCATGACCGATGCTCATGTCGGAGATAGCAGGCAGCGGCGTATTCTCGACATAAACGTGGCGCGCTTCCCGACGCAGACGCGTCCCTTCGCAGCTGGCGCATGGGCGATTGCTGATAAACTTGGCTAATTCTTCACGTACCGCACTGGATTCTGTCTCTTTATAACGGCGCTCCATATTGTGCAGCACGCCTTCGAACGGATGACGACGGATGGAGGTATCGCCACGATCGTTCATGTATTTGAATTCAATGTTTTCTTTGCCAGAACCGTACAACACCACTTTATGCACGTTCGCGCTCAGGCTGCCCCACGGCGCTTCGACGTCGAACTTATAGTGATCTGCCAGCGATTTCAGCATCTGGAAGTAATAGAAGTTGCGGCGATCCCAGCCACGGATCGCACCGCCAGCCAGTGACAGCTCGGGGTTTTGGATCACGCGGTCAGGATCGAAATATTGCTGTACGCCAAGGCCGTCACAGGTCGGGCAGGCACCTGCCGGGTTGTTAAACGAAAACAGTCGCGGCTCCAGTTCACGCATACTGTAGCCGCAAATTGGGCAGGCGAAGTTGGCGGAGAACAGCAGCTCTTCCGCTTTCGGGTCGTCCATATCCGCCACTACCGCTGTACCACCGGAAAGTTCCAGCGCGGTTTCAAACGACTCCGCAAGACGTTGGGTAAGATCGTCACGCACCTTGAAGCGATCAACCACCACTTCAATGGTATGTTTCTTTTGCAGTTCCAGTTTCGGCGGATCGGAAAGATCGCAGACTTCGCCATCAATACGAGCACGGATGTAACCCTGGCTTGCCAGGTTCTCCAGCGTTTTGGTGTGTTCGCCTTTGCGCTCTTTAATGATTGGCGCGAGCAGCATCAGACGCTTGCCTTCCGGCTGCGACAGCACGTTATCCACCATCTGGCTGACGGTTTGCGCCGCCAGCGGGACGTCGTGGTCCGGACAGCGCGGTTCGCCGACGCGGGCGAACAACAAACGCAAATAGTCGTGGATTTCGGTGATTGTCCCCACCGTAGAACGCGGGTTATGAGACGTCGATTTCTGCTCAATTGAGATGGCAGGAGAAAGCCCCTCAATATGATCGACGTCCGGCTTTTCCATCAGTGACAGAAACTGCCGCGCGTAGGCGGAAAGGGATTCAACGTAACGGCGCTGCCCTTCGGCATATAAGGTGTCGAAAGCGAGCGAGGATTTGCCAGAACCCGAAAGCCCGGTCACGACAATGAGCTTGTCGCGGGGGATAACGAGGTTGATGTTTTTGAGATTATGGGTGCGGGCGCCCCGAACTTCGATCTTATCCATTCACCTTTCCCGGATTAAACGCTTTTTTGCCCGGTGGCATGGTGCTACCGGCGATCACAAACGGTTAATTATGACACAAATTGACCTGAATGAATATACAGTATTGGAATGCATTATCCGGAGTGTTGTGTAACAATGTCTGGCCAGGTTTGTTTCCCGGAACCGAGGTCACAACATAGTAAAAGCGCTATTGGTAATGGTACAATCGCGCGTTTACACTTATTCAGAACGATTTTTTTCAGGAGACACGAACATGGCCAGCAGAGGCGTAAACAAGGTTATTCTCGTTGGTAATCTGGGTCAGGACCCGGAAGTACGCTACATGCCAAATGGTGGCGCAGTTGCCAACATTACGCTGGCTACTTCCGAATCCTGGCGTGATAAAGCGACCGGCGAGATGAAAGAACAGACTGAATGGCACCGCGTTGTGCTGTTCGGCAAACTGGCAGAAGTGGCGAGCGAATATCTGCGTAAAGGTTCTCAGGTTTATATCGAAGGTCAGCTGCGTACCCGTAAATGGACCGATCAATCCGGTCAGGATCGCTACACCACAGAAGTCGTGGTGAACGTTGGCGGCACCATGCAGATGCTGGGTGGTCGTCAGGGTGGTGGCGCTCCGGCAGGTGGCAATATCGGTGGTGGTCAGCCGCAGGGCGGTTGGGGTCAGCCTCAGCAGCCGCAGGGTGGCAATCAGTTCAGCGGCGGCGCGCAGTCTCGCCCGCAGCAGTCCGCTCCGGCAGCGCCGTCTAACGAGCCGCCGATGGACTTTGATGATGACATTCCGTTCTGATTTGTCATTAAAACAATAGGTTATATTGTTTTAAGGTGGATGATTAAAGCATCTGCCAGCCATAAAAAAGAAGCCTCCGTTATGGAGGCTTCCCATCAATATTTGTTTTTTCAGGTAATGACTCCAACTTACTGATAGTGTTTTATGTTCAGATAATGCCCGATGACCTTGTCATGCAGCTCCACCGATTTTGAGAACGACAGTGACTTCCGTCCCAGCCTTGCCAGATGTTGTCTCAGATTCAGATTATGTCGCTCAATGCGCTGAGTGTAACGCTTGCTGATAACGTGCAGCTTTCCCTTCAGGCGTGATTCATACAGCGGCCAGCCATCCGTCATCCATACCACGACCTCAAAGGCCGACAGCAGGCTCAGAAGACGCTCCAGTGTGGCCAGAGTGCGTTCACCGAAGACGTGCGCCACAACCGTCCTCCGTATCCTGTCATACGCGTAAAACAGCCAGCGCTGACGTGATTTAGCACCGACGTAGCCCCAATGTTCGTCCATTTCAGCGCAGACAATCACATCACTGCCCGGTTGTATGCGCGAGGTTACCGACTGCGGCCTGAGTTTTTTAAGTGACGTAAAACCGTGTTGAGGCCAACGCCCATAATGCGTGCACTGGCGCGACATCCGACGCCATTCATGGCCATATCAATGATTTTCTGGTGCGTACCGGGCTGAGAGGCGGTGTAAGTGAACTGTAGTTGCCATGTTTTACGGCAATGAGAGCAGAGATAGCGCTGATGTCCGGCAGTGCTTTTGCCGTTACGCACCACGCCTTCAGTAGCGGAGCAGGAAGGACATCTGATGGAAATGGAAGCCACGCAAGCACCTTAAAATCACCATCATACACTAAATCAGTAAGTTGGCAGCATTACCCAGCGGGCAAATATCAATCTGGCATTTGTCGGAATTATTTATACCGCCCTTTTTGCTCTCTACGCCATGCTGTTCTGGCTGGCATTTTTCTAATCTATTTGAGACGCGCTCATGGAAAGTACGCCGAAAAAAGCACCTCGCAGTAAATTCCCTGCTCTGTTAGTGGTTGCGTTGGCGCTGGTTGCCCTTGTTTTCGTTATCTGGCGCGTAGACAGTGCGCCATCAACTAATGACGCTTACGCGTCAGCAGATACCATTGATGTGGTGCCGGAAGTCAGCGGTCGCATTGTAGAACTGGCGGTCACCGACAACCAGGCGGTGAAACAGGGCGATTTGCTGTTCCGCATCGACCCGCGCCCGTACGAAGCCAACCTGGCGAAAGCCGAAGCCTCCCTCGCGGCGCTGGATAAGCAAATTATGCTCACCCAGCGTAGCGTTGACGCCCAACAGTTTGGTGCCGACTCGGTTAATGCCACGGTAGAAAAAGCCCGTGCCGCCGCGAAACAGGCCACAGATACATTACGCCGCACCGAGCCATTACTGAAAGAGGGTTTTGTCTCAGCAGAAGACGTTGACCGTGCAAGAACGGCGCAGCGCGCCGCAGAAGCGGATCTTAATGCCGTATTGTTACAGGCGCAGTCAGCCGCCAGCGCCGTCAGCGGCGTCGATGCGCTGGTGGCGCAACGTGCGGCGGTCGAAGCGGATATTGCCCTGACCAAACTACATCTGGAAATGACGACCGTTCGCGCGCCATTTGATGGCCGGATCATTTCCCTCAAAACCTCCGTCGGGCAATTTGCTTCTGCCATGCGCCCTATTTTTACCCTCATCGACACTCGTCACTGGTACGTGATCGCCAACTTCCGCGAAACCGATCTGAAAAATATTCGCTCAGGTACACCCGCAACGATTCGCCTGATGAGTGACAGCGGCAAAACCTTCGAGGGTAAAGTGGATTCGATTGGCTACGGCGTGCTACCGGATGACGGCGGCCTGGTGCTGGGCGGCCTGCCAAAAGTGTCTCGTTCTATTAACTGGGTCCGCGTTGCCCAGCGTTTTCCGGTCAAAATCATGGTCGATAAACCTGACCCGGAAATGTTCCGCATCGGCGCTTCGGCAGTCGCTAATCTTGAGCCGCAATAATGAGCGCGCTCAACTCCCTGCCATTACCGGTGGTCAGGCTGCTGGCGTTCTTTCATGAAGAGTTAAGCGAGCGGCGACCCGGCCGCGTGCCGCAGATCGTGCAACTCTGGGTAGGCTGCCTGCTGGTGATTCTGATCTCGATGACTTTTGAGATCCCTTTTGTGGCGTTATCGCTGGCAGTGCTGTTTTACGGTATTCAGTCGAACGCGTTTTACACCAAATTTGTGGCGATCTTGTTTGTGGTTGCCACGGTGCTGGAGATCGGCAGCCTGTTTTTGATCTACAAATGGTCATACGGCGAACCGTTGATCCGATTGATCATCGCCGGGCCGATCCTGATGGGCTGCATGTTTTTGATGCGCACCCATCGGCTGGGACTGGTCTTTTTCGCTGTCGCCATTTACGGGCAAACCTTCCCCGCCATGCTCGACTATCCGGAAGTAGTCGTGCGCTTAACGCTGTGGTGTATCGTTGTTGGCCTCTATCCAACCTTGCTGATGACGTTAATCGGCGTGCTGTGGTTTCCCAATCGTGCCATTACGCAAATGCATCAAGCGCTTAATGATCGGCTTGATGATGCCATTAGCCACCTGACGGACAGCCTCGCACCGCTACCCGAAACGCGGATTGAAAGAGAGGCGCTGGCGCTGCAAAAACTGAATGTCTTTTGTCTCGCGGACGATGCCAACTGGCGAACTCAAAGCGCATGGTGGCAAAGCTGCGTGGCAACGGTAACCTACATTTACTCGACGCTGAATCGCTACGATCCCACCTCTTTTGCTGATTCTCAGGCAATTATTGAATTTCGGCAAAAATTAGCCTCAGAAATCAACAAGCTGCAGCATGCCGTTGCTGAAGGTCAGTGCTGGCAAAGCGACTGGCGGCTCAGTGAAAGTGAAGCGGTGGCGGCACGGGAATGTAACCTGGAGAATATCTGCCAGACGTTGTTACAACTGGGCCAGATGAACCCGAATACGCCGCCAACGCCCGCCGCCAAACCGCCATCAATGGTCGCCGATGCTTTTACCAATCCAGACTATATACGCTACGCGGTAAAAACATTGCTCGCCTGTTTGATCTGTTACACCTTTTACAGCGGCGTGGACTGGGAAGGCATTCACACCTGTATGCTGACCTGCGTGATCGTCGCTAATCCAAATGTCGGTTCGTCGTACCAGAAGATGGTGCTGCGTTTTGGCGGGGCCTTTTGCGGCGCGATTCTGGCGCTGTTATTCACGCTACTGGTCATGCCCTGGCTGGACAATATTGTCGAATTGCTGTTTGTGCTGGCACCGATTTTCCTGTTGGGCGCATGGATTGCCACCAGCTCTGAACGCTCTTCTTATATCGGCACACAGATGGTGGTCACCTTCGCGCTCGCCACGCTCGAAAACGTTTTTGGCCCAGTGTACGACCTGGTGGAAATTCGCGATCGCGCCCTGGGTATCATCATTGGTACCGTGGTGTCCGCGATGATTTACACCTTTGTCTGGCCTGAAAGTGAAGCGCGCACGCTGCCGCAAAAACTGGCTGGCGCGCTGGGTATGTTAAGTAAAGTAATGCGGATCCCACGCCAGCAGGAAGTCACGGCTCTGCGCACTTATCTGCAAATTCGTATCGGTCTGCATGCGGCGTTTAATGCCTGTGAAGAGATGTGCCAACGCGTGGCGCTGGAGCGTCAACTGGACAGCGAAGAACGCGCCTTACTGATTGAACGTTCGCAAACGGTTATTCGTCAGGGCCGCGATATCCTTCACGCCTGGGATGCCACCTGGAATTCGGCGCAGGCGCTGGATAACGCACTACAGCCGGACAGAGCAGGTCAGTTTGCCGACGCCCTGGAGAAATACGCTGCCGGTCTGGCAACCGCACTCAGCCGTTCTCCTCAAATAACGCTTGAAGAGACACCCACCTCGCAGGCCATCCTGCCCACCTTATTAAAACAGGAGCAACACGTCTGCCAGCTTTTCGCCCGCTTGCCAGACTGGACAGCCCCGGCATTAACGCCCGCCACGGAACAGGCACAAGGAGCCACGCAATGATCAATCGTCAACTTTCACGTCTGCTGTTGTGCAGCATTCTCGGCAGCACGACGCTGATTTCCGGCTGTGCCCTGGTACGTAAGGATTCTGCGCCTCATCAACAGCTCAAACCGGAACAAATCAAACTGGCCGATGATATTCATCTTGCCAGCTCCGGCTGGCCGCAGGCGCAGTGGTGGAAACAACTCAATGACCCGCAGTTGGATGCCCTGATCCAACGGACGCTAAGTGGTTCACACACCCTCGCCGAAGCGAAACTGCGGGAAGAAAAAGCGCAATCGCAGGCCGATTTGTTAGATGCCGGTTCACAGTTGCAGGTGGCAGCGTTAGGGATGCTTAACCGCCAACGTGTCTCGGCGAACGGCTTTTTAAGCCCTTATGCGATGGATGCGCCCGCACTGGGGATGGACGGGCCGTACTATACGGAAGCCACAGTAGGTTTGTTTGCCGGACTGGATCTTGATTTGTGGGGTGTGCATCGCTCAGCGGTTGCCGCCGCCATTGGCGCGCATAATGCCGCGCTGGCAGAAACCGCAGCAGTAGAGCTATCGCTGACCACGGGCGTAGCGCAGCTTTATTACAGTATGCAGGCCAGCTATCAGATGCTCGATCTGTTAGAACAAACTCGCGATGTGATTGATTACGCGGTGAAAGCGCACCAAAGTAAAGTGGCGCACGGTCTGGAAGCACAAGTGCCTTTCCACGGCGCGCGGGCACAGATTCTGGCGGTCGATAAACAAATTGCTGCCGTCAAAGGGCAAATCACCGAAACGAGAGAATCTCTGCGCGCATTGATTGGCGCGGGAGCCAGCGATATGCCGGAGATCAAACCTGTGGCATTACCACGAGTCCAGACCGGCATTCCGGCGACACTCTCTTATGAGTTGCTCGCCAGACGCCCGGATCTGCAAGCCATGCGCTGGTATGTTCAGGCGTCATTAGATCAGGTGGATTCCGCGCGGGCGTTGTTCTATCCGAGCTTTGATATCAAAGCGTTTTTCGGCCTTGATGCCATCCACCTGGATACCTTATTCAAAAAAACCAGTCGCCAGTTCAACTTCATCCCGGGTCTGAAATTGCCGCTGTTTGACGGTGGACGGTTGAATGCCAATCTCGAAGGCACGCGCGCCGCCAGCAACATGATGATTGAACGTTACAACCAGTCAGTACTGAACGCGGTGCGTGACGTTGCCGTCAACGGCACGCGTCTGCAAACGCTCAACGACGAGCGAGAAATGCAGGCTGAACACGTGGAAGCAACGCGCTTCACCCAGCGCGCTGCCGAGGCCGCCTATCAGCGCGGCTTAACCAGCCGCTTACAGGCCACTGAAGCCCGGTTGCCAGTACTTGCCGAAGAGATGTCATTACTGATGCTGGACAGCCGCCGGGTGATCCAAAGCATTCAGTTGATGAAATCGCTGGGCGGCGGGTATCAGGCGGCTCCCGTCGTCGAGAAAAAATAAAATGTCTGCCGCGTGATGGCTGTCACGCGGTATTTCGTTTCGTCACGTCAAAACTGACGACAGCCTGTTTTTCGTCAGAGTTTTGAATAAATAGTGCCCGTAATATCAGGGAATGACCCCAAATAAAATGTGGCATAAAAGATGCATACTGTAGTCGAGAGCGCGTATGCGTGATTTGATTAACTGGAGCGAGACCGATGAAAAAAGTCGTCACGGTTTGCCCCTATTGCGCATCAGGTTGCAAAATCAACCTGGTCGTCGATAACGGCAAAATCGTCCGGGCGGAGGCAGCGCAGGGGAAAACCAACCAGGGTACCCTGTGTCTGAAGGGTTATTATGGCTGGGATTTCATTAACGATACCCAGATCCTGACCCCGCGCCTGAAAACCCCCATGATCCGTCGCCAGCGTGGCGGCAAACTCGAACCTGTTTCCTGAGATGAGGCACTGAATTACGTTGCCGAGCGCCTGAGCGCCATCAAAGAGAAGTACGGTCCGGATGCCATCCAGACGACCGGCTCCTCGCGTGGTACGGGTAACGAAACCAACTATGTAATGCAAAAATTTGCGCGCGCCGTTATTGGTACCAATAACGTTGACTGCTGCGCTCGTGTCTGACACGGCCCATCGGTTGCAGGTCTGCACCAATCGGTCGGTAATGGCGCAATGAGCAATGCTATTAACGAAATTGATAATACCGATTTAGTGTTCGTTTTCGGGTACAACCCGGCGGATTCCCACCCAATCGTGGCGAATCACGTAATTAACGCTAAACGTAACGGGGCGAAAATTATCGTCTGCGATCCGCGCAAAATTGAAACCGCGCGCATTGCTGACATGCACATTGCACTGAAAAACGGCTCGAACATCGCGCTGTTGAATGCGATGGGCCATGTCATTATTGAAGAAAATCTGTACGACAAAGCGTTCGTCGCTTCCCGTACAGAAGGCTTTGAAGAGTATCGTAAAATCGTTGAAGGCTACACGCCGGAGTCGGTTGAAGATATCACCGGTGTCAGCGCCAGTGAGATTCGTCAGGCGGCACGGATGTATGCCCAGGCGAAAAGCGCCGCCATCCTGTGGGGCATGGGTGTAACCCAGTTCTACCAGGGCGTGGAAACCGTGCGTTCTCTGACCAGCCTCGCGATGCTGACCAGTAACCTCGGTAAGCCGCATGCGGGTGTAAACCCGGTTCGTGGTCAGAACAACGTGCAGGGTGCCTGCGATATGGGCGCGCTGCCGGATACGTATCCGGGATACCAGTACGTGAAAGATCCGGCTAACCGCGAAAAATTCGCCAAAGCCTGGGGCGTGGAAAGCCTGCCTGCTCATACCGGCTATCGCATCAGCGAGCTGCCGCACCGCGCAGCGCATGGCGAAGTGCGTGCCGCGTACATTATGGGCGAAGATCCGCTGCAAACTGATGCGGAGCTGTCGGCAGTACGTAAAGCCTTTGAAGATCTGGAACTGGTCATCGTTCAGGACATCTTTATAACCAAAACCGCGTCGGCGGCGGATGTCATTTTGCCGTCAACGTCGTGGGGCGAGCATGAAGGCGTGTTTACTGCGGCTGACCGTGGCTTCCAGCGTTTCTTCAAAGCAGTTGAACCGAAATGGGATCTGAAAACGGACTGGCAAATCATCAGTGAAATCGCCACCCGTATGGGTTATCCGATGCACTACAACAACACCCAGGAGATCTGGGATGAGTTGCGTCATCTGTGCCCGGATTTCTACGGTGCGACTTACGAGAAAATGGGCGAACTGGGCTTCATTCAGTGGCCTTGCCGCGATACTTCAGATGCCGATCAGGGGACTTCTTATCTGTTTAAAGAGAAGTTTGATACCCCGAACGGTCTGGCGCAGTTCTTCACCTGCGACTGGGTAGCGCCAATCGACAAACTCACCGACGAGTACCCGATGGTACTGTCAACGGTGCGTGAAGTTGGTCACTACTCTTGCCGTTCGATGACCGGTAACTGTGCGGCACTGGCGGCGCTGGCTGATGAACCTGGCTACGCACAAATCAATACCGAAGACGCCAAACGTCTGGGTATTGAAGATGAGGCATTGGTTTGAGTGCACTCGCGTAAAGGCAAAATTATCACCCGTGCGCAGGTCAGCGATCGTCCGAACAAAGGGGCGATTTACATGACCTACCAGTGGTGGATTGGTGCCTGTAACGAGCTGGTTACCGAAAGCTTAAGCCCGATTACGAAAACGCCGGAATACAAATACTGCGCCGTGCGCGTCGAGCCGATCTCCGATCAGCGCGCCGCCGAGCAGTACGTGATTGACGAGTACAACAAGTTGAAAACTCGCCTGCGCGAAGCGGCACTGGCGTAATACAGTCCTTTCTACAGCCTCCTTTCGGAGGCTGTTTTTTTATCCATTCGAACTCTTTATACTGGTTACTCCCTACCCAATCGTATTATCAAAATGAAAAAAATTATCGCATTGATGTTGTTTTTGACATTCTTTGCCCACGCGAACGACTCCGAGCCTGGCAGCCAGTATTTAAAGGCAGCAGAGGCCGGGGACCGACGTGCACAATATTTTCTTGCCGACAGCTGGTTTAGCTCCGGCGATTTGAGCAAAGCCGAATATTGGGCACAGAAAGCCGCCGACAGCGGTGATGCTGATGCCTGCGCGCTGTTGGCGCAGATCAAAATCACCAATCCGGTCAGTCTGGACTATCCACAAGCAAAAGTTCTTGCAGAGAAAGCGGCGCAAGCGGGCAGTAAAGAAGGTGAAGTAACGCTGGCGCATATTCTGGTAAATACTCAAGCGGGTAAACCGGATTATCCAAAGGCGATTTCGCTGTTAGAAAACGCCTCGGAAGATCTGGAGAATGACTCCGCCGTCGATGCCCAAATGCTGCTTGGTTTGATTTACGCCAACGGCGTGGGCATTAAGGCCGACGATGACAAGGCAACCTGGTATTTCAAACGCAGCTCTGCAATTTCCCGAACCGGTTATTCCGAGTACTGGGCGGGAATGATGTTCTTAAACGGTGAGGAAGGTTTTATCGAGAAGAACAAACAAAAGGCGCTGCACTGGTTGAACCTGAGCTGTATGGAAGGGTTTGATACCGGGTGTGAAGAGTTTGAAAAATTAACCAACGGTTAAGGTAGGCCTGATAAGACGCGGCAAGCGTCGCATCAGGCATCCACACATTGCCGGGGGATATCCCCGGCAATCTTCAATTATTGATCCGCAGTTTTATCAAATTTGCCCAGCACTTCACGCTCATAAGCCAGCGCCTTTTTGCGGTCAAATTTGTGTTCCCACTTGGCAATCACCAGCACCGCCAGCGCATTACCCACCACGTTCAGCGCAGTACGCGCCATGTCGAGGATACGGTCAACACCAGCAATAAACGCCAGACCTTCCAGCGGAATACCTACGCTACCCAGCGTTGCCAGCAACACCACAAACGACACGCCAGCCACGCCAGCAATCCCTTTCGAGGTCACCATCAGCGTCAGCACCAGAATGATTTCCTGCCAGATGGACAGGTCAATGCCATACAGCTGAGCGATGAAAATAGCGGCAATACTTTGATACAGCGTCGAACCATCAAGGTTAAAAGAGTAACCGGTCGGCACCACGAAGCTGGTGATCGACGCCGGTGCTCCGTAGGCTTCCATCTTCTCAATAATTCGCGGCAGTACGCTTTCAGAGCTGGCAGTGGAGTACGCCAGAATCAGCTCATCTTTCAGAATACGAATCAGGATCCAGACGCTTAACCCGCACAGACGTGCCACAATTCCCAGCACTACCAGCGCGAAGAACAGAATGGCGAAATGCACCAGCAGCACCAGTTTCGCCAGTGGCCACAGAGACGAGAAACCAAAGTTAGCCACCGTCACCGCAATCAGCGCAAACACACCCACCGGTGCATAACGCATCACCATGTGAGTCACTTTAAACATGGTTTCAGAGATGGAGCGGAACACGGTCACCAGCGGTTCACGATGCGTCGCGGGCAGGGAAGAAAGCCCCAGACCAAACAGCACCGAGAAAAAGATGATCGGCAGCATTTCGCCTTTCGCCATCGACGCCACAATGTTCGTCGGCACCAGCGACAAAATCGTGCCCATAATGCCGTGGGAACTGCTTTGTACCGCTTCCGTAGTGCTCTGATATTTCGAGATATCGACGGTCGCCAGCTGCGACATATCCACCCCGGCACCGGGCTGGAAGACGTTCGCCAGAGTGATCCCCAAAATGATGGCGACGGTGGTGATCACCTCGAAGTAAATAATGGTTTTCGCGCCAATACGCCCGAGCTGTTTGGCATCACCAACACCCGCGATACCCACCACCAGCGTGGAGATCACAATCGGCACAACAATCATTTTGATCAGATGGATGAAGATATCACCCGCCGGAGAGAGCAAATTGACGACCAGCCAGTCGCGGCTGTCGCTATGGTAGTGCAGGTAGCTTCCCAGGAGAATGCCCAGCACCATAGCAAACAGAATCTGCCAGGCCAGGCTGAATTTTATATTTTTCATCAGAATAACTTCCTCAATGGAGCGCCGTTCCCCGTTCAGAAACGCGAGAACGTGACATACTGCCAGGGCATGAATTGTGTTGCGTTGGTTTGTAGATTTTTTTAACGCTTATGATCAGTATCATTTGCGCGGTATGTTGCGCAACCCTTTAACAACAGAGCTTTTCGCTGCATTAATGCATAATAACGCGAGTTTATGGCAGGATTAATGAATAACCATTTGTTATGGAAAGATTTTTATTTGTTTAATCTGCAATAATACTGATTGGTGATTATTTTTGGCATATGTTCATTCGATTATTTTTTATGCAGCTCAATGACATAATCTTCATCACCAGATGATTAATCCGATCTCCGCTGCAACAGTTTTGCCATATTAATCGACTCGACCAGCTGTGTCCGGTTGATCCGGGGTGAGTTGAGATCCATCACTTTTTGCCATAGTTCGATGGCTTGCGCGTAATTCGCCTGCATAAACGCATCGGAAGCCAGCAGCATCAGAGCGGTGATTTCGTTAGAGTCCAGCGCGAGGGCTTTGTCGATCATTGCGCGAGTCTGGGCGGTCATATGCTGGCTGGCCTGGTAATAAAGCACCGTCGCCAGCGCCGCATACAGTTCAGCGTTCTCACCACGTAGTTGCAACGCCTGACGATACGCCAGCAGCGAATTGCTGTAATCGTTTTGCCACAGATAGTACTCGCCCAGTAACGCCCATTGTTCGCTGTTTTGTGGATTAGCGCGGATTTTATCCTGCAATGCCTGAAGCTGCGCTTCCGGGGTTTGCTGGCTGGCAAACTGATGTAGCGGATCGCGCTGACGCTGATACTCCGCACGTACCGCCTGCCATTTTGGGCTTAACAGATAACTGCCGACACAGAGGAATACCATCAATATCGTGAGTGTTGTCAGCATTTTCACCGGTATTTGAGGCTGTTTCATCGCTTAGCCCTCACTCGCCAGAGGATCAGTGCCATCAGCAATAACAACACCACTGGCAGCGCCCACAACACCAGCGTCTGACCCGTTAACGGTGGGTTATAGCGAACAAAATCTCCGTAGCGTTCGGTCATCCAGCCAATGATTTCGACTTCGTTCTTCCCCTCCGACACCATGCTATAAACCTGATGGCGCATACTGACCGCCACCGGCGCATTGGATTCGAGTAAGTTTTGATTCTGGCACTGCGGACAACGTAACTGGCTGGCAATATTTAACGCCTGTTGCTGTTGTTGCGGATTGGCGAATTGCCAGGTGTCTACAACCTGAGCGCGCGCAAAACAGGTAAATAACAGCAGTAGCGTGAGAAGCCCTTTATTCATCGCGCTTCTTCCCCCGCCATCCGCTTAACAATGCGCCCGCAATCATCAACAATCCTCCCCCCCAGATCCAGCGCACACCGCTTTGTACATACAAACGAAAAGCGTAACGATCCGCTCTGGTTTTTTCACCCATGACCGCATACCAGTCATGGATGCCGTTCCAGCGAATTGACGGTTCCATCATTTGCTGACGGCGTGCTTCATAAAAACGCCGCTCCGGCGTTAATTCACCAATGCGTTGCTGATGGTCAAACAGCGCCACTATCGCTTTTTCGCTGGTGTAATTGCCTCTGGCTTGCAGATCGAGTCGCTCAAAACGGAAGGTGTATCCTGCCAGCGTCACCTGCTGACCCGGCTGTAAATTCAGGCTGATCTCCTGACGACTGACACTGGAAACCACGATCCCCGCGGCAAATAACAGCACGCCAGCATGAGCTACCAGCGCCGGAAGCTGCACGCGTTTGCCAGAGACAAACGTCGCCAGCACAATCACCACCAGCATCAACAGACCAAACGGTAACGTCGCGCGGTTAAAATACGGCGCGCCAACGGAGAGGCGTCCCCAGCCCAGCAGGCCGTAAATCATCGGATAAAGCGTTCCCACCAGCACGATCAGTAGCACTGCGCAAAACAGCAACAGCGTAGCGAGGATTAACATTTCCCGCGATAACCCCGAAAAACGCACCGCCGGGCCACCGTCCCGCGCTCGCCAGCCATACAGAGCCAAAGACGCAAGGCTAATCAGTGCAAACAGGCTGAACAACGGCACGGCGCGGACGTTATCCAGTGCGAACGCATGAACCGAAACCAGAATGCCAGAACGGACAATTAAGGTGCCCAGCAGCGACAGCATCAGAGTAACTATCGCCAGCAACAGCGACCAGTGGCGGAAAATCCCCCGCTGGCGTGTCAGGGACAAACTGTGCAGCAGCGCAGTGGCAGAAAGCCAGGGTAATAAAGAGGCGTTTTCCACCGGATCCCAGAACCACCAGCCGCCCCAGCCGAGTTCGCAGTAGGCCCACCAGGAACCGAGGATGATCCCCGCCGTTAATGCACTCCAGCCAGGTAACGCCCAGCGCCAGCAAATTCGGGCGCTGGCCGCATCAAACTCGCCGCGCAGTAGACTCGCCAGCGCCACGCTCGCCGCTACCATCAAACCGCCATAGCCAAGGTAAAGCAGCGGTGGATGAAAGATAAGACCGGGATGTTGCAGCATCGGATTGAGATCGCGGCCTTCGATTGCTGGTGGAAATATCCGCACGAAGGGATCGGACCACAGCACCACAAACAGTAGCAGTGCGGCGAGCATGAGAGATAAAACGGCTAGCGTCAGCGGAAATAGCGGATCGCTTTGCTGCCGATAATGCCAGGCAAACAGCGCGCTCCAGGCGGAAAGCAGCAGCACCCAAAGCAGCAGCGAACCTTCATGACCGCCCCACACCGCCGCCAGTTTGAGTTCCCACGACAGCAGGCTGTAGCTATGTTGGGCGACATAAATGACCGAGAAATCGCTGATGAGAAAACAATACGTCAGTACGCCAAAGGCGAGCAGCAGGAGCGCGAACTGCGCCAGAATGCCGATGCAAGTGAGTCGCATCATGGCAGGCCAGCGCAACCGCACTCCCGCAAAGGCCGTCAACGGGGTCAACACGTTGACCCCGAGACTTAACAACAACGCCAGAAAACCGACTTCAGGAAGGAATACGTCCAGAAACCACCTCTTTTCTGGCTTACGCCACCGTCAACTGTCCGGCGTAGAGAATGAAAAAGCGCAGCATCAACACGCCGACCAGACTGGCCCCACACGCCGCCAGCACGGCAGGAATGCCGGAACTGCGATTGACCCACGGTTTGAGCAACATTGGCACAATCAGCCCCAGCCCGGCGACACCAAGCCAGAACCACCACGTCCAGAAACCGCCACCTAATGCCGCCACCAGCGCACGAACTTTACCGTCATCGCCCAGCGCCAGACCGACAAAAAACGCCACCAGCAGGAAGATTTCACCCCATACCACGGGGATTTCCATCCGGTGAACAAAGTGCGCTTCCGTGGAATGCGGGTTACTGCGTTGGCGTATCGCCATGGCGATCAGCGCCACCGCCGCACCGGACGAGATGCCGGAGAAGAGGAGCAGCACCGGCAGGCTCGGGTTATTGAGGAACGGATACGATTTCAGCGCCGACAGCAGAAAGCCGGTATAAGCCCCCAGCAGCACCGCCAACACCAGCATCAGCGTTTCCAGTCCGCGATGAACGGGCGTCAGCAGGCTCAGAACCTTTTGCACGATCCCCAGCTTCGGCAACCAGCGTTGTTGCAGGGCAAGCAAATCATGTTCAAAGATTTTCGCCAGCCACAGCACCAGCACCACCATGTAGAGCTGAAACAGCATCACCCCCATCGACATCACCGAGGTAAAACTGTAGTGGAACATCAGCTTCCAGAAGGTCCACGGTCTTGTCAGGTGGAAGACGAGGATCAACAGACCGAGGATCACCGCGCCCGGCCCGACAATCAGCGTGGTGCGCAGCAACGTACTGTCTGCACCGCCCGCCTGCGGGTAGAAGCGACGTAACAGCACGGCCAGCGTCACCAGACCGGCAGAAATACCAATCAAAAACAGGTAGATGGCAATCGGCCAGTCCCACACCAGCGATTCAAAATGAAATGCGGAAGTCTGCGTCATTGGCTCACCTCCCCGTATTTAAACGGTACGCGGTACAGCTTCGGTTTGGTTCCCAGCGCCAGCTTGTAGCGGTAAGTAGGCTTCTGGCGCAGCAGTTGCGAAATCTCACTGTTAGGATCGTCCAGATTGCCAAACGTCAGCGCCTTCGTCGGGCAAGCTTCAACGCACGCGGGAAGCTTACCGGCCTGCAAATTGGTCTTACGACAGAAATCGCATTTGTCCGCCGTCTTCGTGACCGGATGGATAAAGCGCACGCGGTACGGACAGGCGGCGATGCAGTACTGACAACCGACGCAGAGATCAGGATTAACATCGACAATCCCGCTAGCGGCATCACGAAAAGACGCACCGGTCGGGCAGACGTCAACGCACGGCGCATGATCGCAGTGCTGGCAAGACTTACGGAAGAAGCGATATTTCACATCAGGAAATTCGCCCTGCGGCTCGCTACGAATAATCGTCAGGCGCGAGACGCCTTCCGGCACCTTGTTCACTTCCCGACAAGCATCCATACAGGCGGTACAGCCGATGCATAACGACTCGTCATGCACCATGCCGTAACGCACCCCATTGATATTCAACGTTTTCGCCACCACGCGCCCTGCGGTGCCGCTGACGGCTGCCAGCACGCCGACGCCGGTGAGAAACTGGCGACGAGACCAGGTCATGGCTGCTCCTTAAGCAACGGAACAGACGCCGGGTTAAAGTTCGGATTGGTGCGCTGATCGCTGTGGCAATCGACGCAAATCTTAATCCGTCCTTTGTCACTTAACGTCTGCATCGTATCTTGCTGTGGATGCAGGGAATGGCAGCTGGCGCACGCCACTTTGGTTACGTGGACATCGTGCGGCCAGAACGCTTTTTGCAACTGTTCCGGCAGATGACAGGACATACAGACGCTGTTCTGCTCTCCGACCTTATACATCGGCTCGTTAAAGCGCATCACATCTTTCACCCCTTCGCGGTGTTGCGGTGATGCTTGGCCGTGACAGTTGGTGCAGGTGACCGGCAATTTGTTATTCGGGTTGATAACGGAAGCATGTTTGCCATGCATACCTTCGGTATCTGGTTTATGACAGTCCAGACAGGCGGCATCCGGGTTACGCTGCTGGGTAACTTCGTAGCGATCACCAGATGCCTGCACCGCAGGGGTAGCGGTAATTCCGTTCAGGCTCCACAACAGGCCCGACGCCAGCACCCCAGCAGTTAATAACGAACGTAATACGCTCATATTCACTCCATTGTGTTTTCCGCCCCTTGCGAGGCGGAACGGGGTTATTGGCTTAACAGACCGTTTTTACGTGCCTGCTCTTCCCACTGCGGGATCACCGTTTTGATGAAGTCCTGCTTCTCGGCCTTGATTTGTTCCATGTTCAGGCCAATGGCCTGCTGGGCTTTCTCTTTGGTCGAGATATCCGGGATCTGGATTTCATGGGTGATACCTTTGGTCGCCAGCAGGCGCGCCAGTTTGGTGCGCGCATCCGCCGCTTTATCCATCGCCGTACCGAGCATCCGTAGACCTTCTTCCGGTGCGTGCATATGAATACCGTGGGAAGCGATCGCCAGATCCCAACGCCACTGGGCATGACGGATATCGTCCTGAATCGGCTTCATTTCGGCTTCCGTCGCGCCTGCATCCAGCGCCGCTTTCGCTTCGAAGTGAGCGTGAACCAGTTGATCTTCAACCTTGATTTTCAGGTCGTTAATCGATTGCTTACGTTCCGCGACCACTTTTTGCAAGGCAGCTTTATCCTGGGTATGGCAGTTCGCACAAGTCTGGGCGAAGTTATCAAACGGATTACCAATTTTATGGTCGGTGTAGAGTTTGCCTTCGGCGTTCTGCACTTTTGGCATATGGCAGTCGATACAGGTCACGTTGTTTTTACCGTGAATGCCCGCTGTCCAGGTTTCATATTCCGGGTGCTGCGCTTTCAGCATTGGCGTTTTCGACAGGGAGTTAGTCCAGTCAGAGAAGGCAATTTTGTCGTAATACTGCTCCATATTTTCGACTTTCATGCCGTCATCCCACGGGAATTTAACCGCTTTGTTTTTGCCGTCGAAGTAATACTCCACATGGCACTGACCGCAAACCATCGATTGCTGGTCGAAACGTCCGGCTTTCTCAAAAGGTTTACCAATGGCTTCCATCGCGCGAGCCGCATACGGACGGGAAAGGGTTAACTCCGGTTTGCCTTTGGCGAACTCTGGTGAGGCGGTGTTATGGCAGTCGGCACAACCTAAGTTGTTGACGATTTCCGGGCCGCCGCGCGCCCATTTACCGTGGAAGTAGCCATCTTCGCCGTCTTTCTGGATCAGACGCGCCACATCCGGGCTTTTACAACTCCAGCACGCCATCGGTAGCGGACCATCTTCAGCGTTTTTCGGCGCACCGGTACGCAGGGTTTCACGCACATCGGTCACAGCAAAGGCATGTCCACGAGGCTTGTTGTAATCGCGCGAGAAGGGATACCCCGCCCACAGGATCACCAGCCGTGGATCTTCCGCCAGGGCGTCAACACGCTCTGACTGTTCCGAGGTGGCTTTCCAGGAGAGATATTGATCGTGATGCTGCGGGGCAAAGGTTTCATTCTTCGCTTCCACAGTTACAGGTTTTGCGGGAGCTGCCGTTTGTTCAGCGTGAACAGAAGTGAAAAAGAAAAAAGGAATCAATAAGCTGAAGATACGGCGTGCGTTTATTTTTATCCTTGTCATAGGGGCTTCATCCGAATTGCGCCATTGTTGCAATGGCGGTTTTTATTGTTTTTCACGACAGTAACCGCACCTACACTGTCATGACATTGCTCACCCCTATGTGTAACAAATAACCACACTGTGAATGTTGTCTTTAATCAATTGTAAGTGCATGTAAAATACCACTTTAGAGTTAGTCAGTATCTTCCTCTTTTTCAACAGCATGCATAACTGCATGTTCCTCAAAGAATTAATCAACTTTTGTTGGTGACCTTCAAAAATTACCCTGCCGTTTATTTGCACCATTCTACTTTTGCGTGATCTGTCGCCCAAATACTAAACAAAACTGCCAATACCCCTACATTTAACGCTTATGCCACATATTATTAACATCCTACAAGGAGAACAAAAGCATGAGCCAAATTCACAAACACACCATTCCTGCCAACATCGCAGACCGTTGCCTGATAAACCCTCAGCAGTACGAGGCGATGTATCAACAATCTATTAACGTACCTGATACCTTCTGGGGCGAACAGGGAAAAATTCTCGACTGGATCAAACCGTACCAGAAGGTGAAAAATACCTCCTTTGCCCCCGGTAATGTGTCCATTAAATGGTACGAGGACGGCACGCTGAATCTGGCGGCAAACTGCCTTGACCGCCATCTGCAAGAAAACGGCGATCGCACCGCCATCATCTGGGAAGGCGACGACGCCAGCCAGAGCAAACATATCAGCTATAAAGAGCTGCACCGCGACGTCTGCCGCTTCGCCAATACCCTGCTCGAGCTGGGCATTAAAAAAGGTGATGTGGTGGCGATTTATATGCCGATGGTGCCGGAAGCCGCGGTTGCGATGCTGGCCTGCGCCCGCATTGGCGCGATGCATTCGGTGATTTTCGGCGGCTTCTCGCCGGAAGCCGTTGCCGGGCGCATTATTGATTCCAACTCACGACTGGTGATCACTTCCGACGAAGGCGTGCGCGCCGGGCGTAGTATTCCGCTGAAGAAAAACGTTGATGACGCACTAAAAAACCCGAACGTCACCAGCGTAGAGCATGTGGTGGTACTGAAGCGTACTGGCGGAAACATCGACTGGCAGGAAGGGCGCGACCTGTGGTGGCACGACCTGGTTGAGCAAGCCAGCGATCAGCACTAGGCGGAAGAGATGAACGCCGAAGATCCGCTGTTTATTCTCTATACCTCCGGTTCTACCGGAAAACCAAAAGGCGTACTGCACACTACCGGCGGTTATCTGGTGTACGCGGCGCTGACCTTTAAATATGTCTTTGATTATCATCCGGGTGATATCTACTGGTGCACCGCCGATGTGGGCTGGGTTACCGGACACAGTTATTTGCTGTACGGCCCGCTGGCCTGCGGCGCAACCACGCTGATGTTTGAAGGCGTACCGAACTGGCCGACGCCTGCCCGTATGGCGCAGGTGGTGGACAAGCATCAGGTCAATATTCTCTATACCGCACCCACGGCGATCCGCGCGCTGATGGCGGAAGGCGATAAAGCGATTGAAGGCACCGACCGTTCGTCGCTACGCATTCTCGGTTCCGTGGGCGAGCCAATTAACCCGGAAGCGTGGGAGTGGTACTGGAAAAAAATCGGCAACGAGAAATGTCCGGTGGTCGATACCTGGTGGCAGACCGAAACCGGCGGTTTCATGATCACCCCGCTGCCTGGCGCTACCGAGCTGAAAGCCGGTTCGGCAACACGTCCGTTCTTCGGCGTGCAACCGGCGCTGGTCGATAACGAAGGTAACCCGCTGGAAGGGGCTACCGAAGGTAGCCTGGTGATCACCGACTCCTGGCCTGGTCAGGCGCGTACGCTGTTTGGCGATCACGAACGTTTTGAGCAGACCTATTTTTCCACCTTCAAAAATATGTATTTCAGCGGCGACGGCGCGCGTCGCGATGAAGATGGCTATTACTGGATCACCGGGCGTGTGGACGACGTGCTGAACGTCTCCGGTCACCGTCTGGGGACGGCAGAGATAGAGTCGGCGCTGGTGGCGCATCCGAAGATTGCCGAAGCCGCCGTAGTAGGTATTCCGCACAATATTAAAGGTCAGGCGATCTACGCCTATGTCACGCTTAATCACGGGGAGGAACCGTCACCAGAACTGTACGCAGAAGTCCGCAACTGGGTGCGTAAAGAGATTGGCCCGCTGGCGACGCCAGACGTGCTGCACTGGACCGACTCCCTGCCTAAAACCCGCTCCGGCAAAATTATGCGCCGTATTCTGCGCAAAATTGCGGCGGGCGATACCAGCAACCTGGGCGATACCTCGACGCTTGCCGATCCTGGCGTGGTCGAGAAGCTGCTTGAAGAGAAGCAGGCTATCGCGATGCCATCGTAACCCACAATTGCCGGATGCGAATCGGTAACGGTTTGTAGGCCTGATAAGACGCGACAGCGTCGCATCAGGCATTGATTGCCGGATGCGGCGTAAACGCCTTATCCGGCCTACATTCGGCAAGGGTTACCCGAGCGTTAACCTTCTCCCATAAGGGAGCGGGAATTAAAACAATCCCTACATTACCTCTGGAGAATCTGTGATGAATGGTACGATTTATCAGCGGATAGAAGACAATGCGCATTTCAGGGAGTTAGTCGAAAAACGGCAACGGTTTGCCACCATCCTGTCGATTATTATGCTGGCAGTTTATATCGGCTTTATTTTACTGATCGCCTTCGCGCCCGGCTGGCTGGGCACGCCGCTGAATCCGAACACCAGCGTCACACGCGGTATTCCAATTGGTGTTGGAGTGATTGTGATCTCCTTTGTTCTCACCGGTATCTACATCTGGCGGGCGAACGGCGAATTCGACCGTCTTAATAATGAAGTCCTGCATGAGGTACAAGCATCATGAAAAGAGTTCTGACGGCGCTTGCCGCCACACTCCCTTTCGCAGCTAACGCCGCGGATGCTATTAGCGGGGCCGTAGAGCGCCAGCCAACGAACTGGCAGGCGATTATTATGTTCCTGATTTTCGTCGTGTTTACGCTCGGCATTACCTACTGGGCATCAAAACGCGTACGTTCTCGTAGCGACTACTACACCGCAGGCGGCAATATCACTGGCTTCCAGAACGGGCTGGCGATTGCCGGGGACTATATGTCCGCCGCCTCATTCTTGGGGATCTCCGCGCTGGTGTTTACCTCCGGCTATGACGGGCTGATCTACTCGTTGGGCTTCCTGGTGGGCTGGCCAATCATTCTGTTTCTGATTGCCGAACGTCTGCGTAACCTGGGACGCTACACCTCTGCCGATGTGGCCTCTTATCGTCTGAAACAAGGGCCGATTCGTATTCTTTCGGCCTGTGGTTCTCTGGTAGTGGTGGCGCTTTACCTTATCGCTCAGATGGTAGGCGCAGGTAAACTGATCGAGCTGCTGTTTGGCCTTAACTATCACATTGCGGTGGTGCTGGTCGGCGTGCTGATGATGATGTACGTCCTGTTCGGCGGCATGCTGGCGACCACCTGGGTACAAATTATCAAAGCTGTGCTGTTGCTGTTCGGTGCCAGCTTTATGGCCTTTATGGTGATGAAACACGTCGGCTTTAGCTTCAACAATCTGTTCAGCGAAGCGATGGCGGTACACCCGAAAGGTGTCGACATCATGAAACCGGGCGGACTGGTGAAAGATCCGATCTCCGCGCTCTCTCTGGGGCTGGGACTGATGTTTGGTACGGCGGGCTTGCCGCACATTCTGATGCGCTTCTTTACAGTCAGCGATGCCCGCGAAGCACGTAAGAGCGTGTTCTACGCCACCGGATTTATGGGCTACTTCTATATTCTGACCTTTATTATCGGCTTCGGCGCGATCATGCTTGTTGGTGCGAATCCGGAATATAAAGACGCGGCGGGCCATCTGATTGGTGGTAACAACATGGCGGCCGTTCACCTGGCGAATGCAGTGGGCGGCAACCTATTCCTCGGTTTTATTTCAGCGGTTGCTTTCGCCACTATCCTCGCGGTGGTTGCGGATCTGACGCTGGCGGGCGCATCGGCGGTTTCGCATGACTTGTACGCTAACGTCTTCAAAAAAGGCGCGACCGAACGTGAAGAGCTGCGGGTATCAAAAATCACCGTACTGATCCTCGGCGTGATTGCGATTATCCTCGGCGTGCTGTTTGAGAATCAGAACATCGCCTTTATGGTAGGCCTTGCGTTTGCCATCGCGGCGAGCTGTAACTTCCCGATCATTCTGCTTTCCATGTACTGGTCGAAACTGACTACCCGTGGCGCGATGCTGGGCGGCTGGCTGGGGCTGATTACCGCAGTGGTGCTGATGATCCTCGGCCCGACTATTTGGGTACAGATCCTCGGTCACGAAAAAGCCATCTTCCCGTATGAATACCCGGCGCTGTTCTCTATCAGCGTGGCATTCCTCGGCATCTGGTTCTTCTCGGCAACCGATAACTCAGCGGAAGGGGCGCGCGAGCGTGAACTGTTCCGCGCGCAGTTTATCCGCTCCCAGACCGGCTTTGGCGTTGAGCAAGGCCGCGCACATTAATCTCTCCCCTTCCCCGGTCGCCTGACCGGGGAATACGCTTCCTCTCCAACATGCATCACCTTTTCCCATAATATTAAACAAATAAACTCATTAAAAAATGAGCGATTTTTGACAGTCGTAGAAAATGATAATGCAGAGAATATGCCTTTTCTTTCTTGTTAATTATAAGGATATTTTATGCGCTATAATGGTTTAAATAATATGTTTTTCCCTCTTTGCCAGATTAACGATAACCACTCTATCACAAGTTCATCACATACAAAGAAAACAAAATCAGATAATTACAGCAAACATCATAAAAACACGTTAATTGACAATAAAGCCCTCTCTCTTTTCAAAATAGATGATCATGAAAAAGTGATAGGCTTGATTCAGAAAATGAAAAGAATTTATGATAGTTTACCATCAGGAAAAATCACGAAAGAAACGGACAGGAAAATACATAAATATTTTATAGATATAGCGTTATATGCAAATAATAAATGTGACGATAGAATTACGAGAAGAGTTTACCTTAGTAAAGAAAAGGATGTATCCATTAAGGTGGTATATTTTATAAATAATGTCGCCGTCCATAATAATACTATCGAAATTCCACAGATAGTAAATGGTGGTTACGATTTTTCACACCTTAGCCTGAAGGGTATCGTGATTAAAGATGAAGATTTATCCAATTCGAATTTTGCAGGTTGCAGACTACAAAACGCTATTTTCCAGGACTGTAATATGTATAAAACGAATTTTTATTACGCCATAATGGAAAAAATACTTTTTGATAATTGTATTCTCGATGACTCAAATTTCGCTCAGATAAAAATGGCCGACGGAACTCTAAATGCATGCTCCGCTATGCATGTTCAATTCTACAATGCAGCAATGAATAGAGCCAATATTAAAAATACCTTCCTTGACTATTCAAATTTTTATATGGCGTACATGGCTGAGGTAAATCTTTATAAAGTAATAGCGCCATATGTTAATTTATTTAAAGCCGACCTTAGTTTCTCTAAACTCGATTTAATTAACTTTGAACATGCTGATCTGTCTCGCGTCAATCTGAACAAAGCAATCCTCCAGAATATAAACTTAATTGATAGCAAACTCTTTTGTACGTGGCTGACAAATACATTCCTCGAAATGGTTATATGTACCGGCTCTAATATGGCTAATGTTAATTTTAATAATGCCAATTTAAGCAACTGCCATTTCAACTGTTCTATTTTAACAAAAGCCTGTATGTTTAATACCCGTCTCTATCGGGTTAATTTCGATGAGGCTAGCGTCCAGGGAATGGGCATTTCCATTCTCCGTGGGGAGGAAAATATCCCCATTGATAGTGATACCCTGGTAACACTACAGAAATTCTTTGAAGAAGATTGTACCTCTCATACTGGCATGTCACAAACTGAGGATAATATTAATGCAGTCGCTATGAAGATTACTGCAGATATTATGCAACACGCAGATTGAGGTTAAGTCGAAGAACAGCCAATGAATTGACTTTACAAGAGAGATAACTTATTTGTTTTAGAATCATGAATGTTCGCCCGAGCTAACCTGTTAAAGGTGCAAAAGATTGCACCTTTTTCAGATTACCTCGGGCCTGGTTACGTCGCTTTCGGCTTACTGATTTTCCTCAATTAGCAACGCTTCAAGCAAATCGAGATCGTGCAGTAATTTTTGCAGCGTTTCGTTGCTGATCTCCCGCGTGGCGCGCAGGTGGTACAGTTCAGCACGTTCAGAACGCAATGCCGCCAGACGGAAGCGACGCTCAAGGTTCTCTTCCTGCACGGAACTTTCAACGTCGTTACGTCCATCGGCGCGACGACGCAGGTTACCAATGACGCGAGAACTGACCTCCGTAAGCAACTGGTTATCGATATTCTCTTCGGTATCCGCCGCCAGACGCTCCTCCATTTTCTGGATCGCCACAATCGCCACTTCTGCCGTTGCCGCTCGCGCAATACGTTCTTCTTTCAATTGTTGCGAATGGTCCGCGACTTCAATGTGTTGTAGCAGAATAGGCAACATCACCACGCCGACAAACAGCGAGAAGAGAATGACGCCAGCCGCCAGGAACACCAGCTCATAGCGCGCCGGGAAGACGTTACCATCCGGCAAGAGCAGCGGGATTGAGAGCACACCGGCCAGAGTGATCGCCCCACGCACCCCAGCGAAAGACGCGATCAGGATTTCTCGTGTGGTCCACGAACCAAACTCCATCGGCTTCTTCTTCAGGAAGCGGTTGCTGAACTTTTTCATCGTCCACAGCCAGCCGAAACGGACCAGCATCAGCGCCGCATATATCAGAATAATATCGGTAAACAGCATCCAGATTTCGACGTTAGGGTCGATTTCTGCCGCCATCAGCGACGTCTCCAGAATACCCGGCAGTTGCAGACCTAACAGCAGGAACACCATGCCGTTAAAGACAAATTCCAGCATCGCCCAGGTGCTGTTTGCGCGCAGGCGCATTGCCAGTGGCGCACGGCGCATCACACCGGAGCGGGTGATGGTCATCCCGGCGGCAACCGCAGCGAGGATGCCCGAAACGCCAATATGTTCGGCAATCAGATAAGAAGCGAATGGCAGCAAGAACAGCAGAACGATCTGCGTCGCGGGTTCATCACCGCCCCAGCGGCTGAGGAATCGCAGCGAGCGACCATACAGCCAGCTCACCACAAAACCGGCAAGAATACCGCCAATGGCTACTTTCATAAATTCGACCGTCGCACCGCCGACAGTGAAGATCATCGTCCCCATCGCCACTGCCACGGCAAACTTCAACGACACCAGGCCGGAAGCGTCATTCATCAACGCTTCGCCCTGCAAAATGCCCATGATTTTTTTCGGGATGCGCCCTTCGCCAACAATCCCGGAGAGCGCCACAGCATCGGTCGGAGAAAGTACCGCCGCCAGCGCAAAGGCGGGGATCAGCGGAATGCCCGGCACCACCCAGTAAATAAGGAAGCCAATGCCGACCACGGTGACCACCACCAGCGCCAGCGCGAGGCCGAAAATCTCTCGACCATGTTCGAGAAATTCACGGGTCGGCGTTTTCCAGCCATCAGCGAACAGCAACGGCGGGATAAACAAGACTAAAAAGAGTTCAGGATCAAACTCCACATGCAAACCAAACGTCGGCCACGCCAGTAGCGCACCGATGGCGATTTGCATAAGCGGAAGCGGGATCTGAAAGGGCATGACACGAGTGACCACCCCGGACAGCGAGACCACGAGGGTCATTATCAGTATGGTGAAGAAGATTTCCATGCGTTCCCTGTTTGCGATGTTTTTTATGATCTGAGAAAGACGTTATGCCTGAATTCTCATTTTTTCAGAATATCGCAAAAGCTCACACAATGTGCGGAGAAAATAAAAACGGGCAGCCATTGCCACCCGTTTTCAGAATCCGATGAAAGATTAGATAGCCCAGCCACCCGCATAGAAGGTCACCAGCGCCACGGCGATAACGACCGTACCGATGTTCAACTTGCGCCATTCACCGGAAACCAGACGACCAATCACCAGAGTCGCGAAGCCGATCATGATGCCTGTTACGATGTTACAGGTCAGCACGATGAATACCGCCGTAACCAGACCCGCCATCGCATCAACAAAATCAGCAAAGTCGATTTTCGCCACGTTGCTCAGCATCAGCAGGCCAACGTACATCAGCGCCGGAGCCGTTGCATACCCCGGAACGAGGTAAGAAAGCGGAGAGAGGAACAGAATCAGCAGGAACAGCACGCCAACGGTGATAGCCGTCAACCCGGTTTTACCGCCCGCCGCCGTACCCGCCGCAGACTCGATGTATACCGCTGCCGGAGCTGCACCCACCAGGCCAGAGAAAACGCTGCTCATGGAGTCAGTGGTCAGTGCTTTCCCGCCGTCGATGATCTGCCCATCTTTATCCAGCAGGTTCGCCTGGCCGGCGACAGCGCGGATAGTTCCGGTGGCATCAAATACTGCCGTCATCACCAGCGCCAGAACGCTTGGCAGGACTACAGGATTCAGCGCGCCCATAATGTCCAGGCTGCCAATCAGTGAATTGCCGTTTTCATCGCTCAATGAAGGCATGGCGAAAACGCCGGAGAAATGGACGTTAGGATCGAAGATCAAACCGACAATTGAGATACCGATAATGGTCAGCAGAATGCCACCAGGGACTTTCAGTTTTTCCAAGCCGATGATCACCGCCAGACCTGCCAGTGACATAATCACCGGGAAGGTCGCGAAATCACCCAGCGCAACGGGCAGACCATCAAGCGGGTTTTTAATCACCAGACCGACACCATTAGCGGCAATGAGCAGCAGGAACAGACCGATACCGATCCCCGTGCCGTGCGCCACACCGTGCGGCAAGTTGCGCAAAATCCAGCTACGGATACCCGTGGCAGAAATTACCGTAAACAGCACACCCATCAGGAACACGGCACCCAGCGCGACAGGTACGCTAATATGTTGCCCCAGCACCAGGCTGAATGCGGTAAACGCCGTCAGGGAGATGGCGCAACCAATCGCCAACGGCAGATTAGCCCACAGACCCATCACGATAGAACCGAGTCCGGCAACCAGACAGGTTGCAACGAAAACTGCCGCAGGCGGGAAGCCTGCTTTACCCAACATACCTGGAACGACGATGACCGAGTAGACCATCGCCAGAAACGTTGTTAACCCGGCAACCACTTCCTGACGGACAGTGCTTCCACGTTGTGAAATTTTAAACCAGGCGTCGAGTGAACCGCCGGTACGCGCTGATGGCGTAGACATAAGAAAACATCCCCTGAGAGTTTAATTTTCGTCAAGATGCGTGGCGGACAATCCCCTGCCAGCGAAACGTTATCTTCCTGCTCCAGGTTTGCGGCAATTTGGTGCGTCGCAAAAAAGCAAACGTTTAGCTCCGCGCATACAAAACGGGTGGTAAAAAAAAGCAAACGATTATCCGGCGATCATAGCGGCTTTTTCAACCGAAGTTTGCTGCTTTTTTCTCTTTTATTGTCTTGACGATGAAAAACCAGGCAATTGATGCGCAAACGTTATCGTCGATGTGCAAGATTGCAGCGTTATCGAGCCGTATACCGTTCTGGATTGCGATAAAAAATCGTCTGAGATGACAAAAATATTGCGGCTAAAAAGTATACTTTTACACTGGCGAAGAAACGTCGGTGACATACAATTAAAGCATCAACACCAACCGGAACCTCCACCACGTGCTCGAATGAGGTGTGTTGACGTCGGGGGAAACCCTCCTGTGTTCCAGCGGGATAGAGAGAAAGACAAAGACCGGAAAACAAACTAAAGCGCCCTTGTGGCGCTTTAGTTTTGTGTTTGCGGATAATTCCAAAAGAGCTCGATCAGTCCCCTCGCCCCTTCGGGGAGAGGGTTAGGGTGAGGGGAACAGGCAGCACCAGTGCAAATATTTACCCTCACCCCGGCCCCATAGTTAACGATGAGTCAGCTTGTCCTTGTGGCGCTTTAGTTTTGTTCATCTTCCAGCAAGCGTGCGCCGGTACCTTCTTCTCCTAAGCGGTCGCCCGGGTTACGCAACGGGCAATCACTGCGCGAAAGGCAGCCACAACCAATACATCCGTCCAGTTCGTCACGCAGCGCCACTAAGGTATGAATGCGCCGATCCAACTCTTCTCGCCATTGGGACGAAAGCTGTTTCCACTCTTTCGCACTTAACGTATGCCCTTCTGGCAACACGCCAAACGCTTCACCAATGGTCGCCAGCGGAATGCCAATACGCTGAGCGATTTTGATAATTGCGACATATCGCAACACATCACGTTTATATCGCCGCTGATTGCCGCTGTTACGGATACTAGTAATCAACCCTTTGCTTTCATAGAAATGCAGCGCCGATACCGCCACACCGCTGCGTTTCGCCACTTCGCCAGGGGTTAGCAGCGCTTTAATGCGGGGTAATTTCTTTTCCATAAATCGCTTTACCTCAAGTTAACTTGAGGAATTATACTCCCCAACAGATGAATTAACGAACTGAACACTGAAAAGAGGCAGATTTATGTCCCATCAGAAAATTATTCAGGATCTTATCGCATGGATTGACGTGCATATTGACCAGCCGCTTAACATTGATGTCGTCGCAAAAAAATCAGGCTATTCAAAGTGGTACTTGCAACGGATGTTCCGCACGGTGACGCATCAGACGCTTGGCGATTACATTCGCCAACGCCGCCTGTTACTGGCCGCCGTTGAGTTGCGCACCACCGAGCGTCCGATTTTTGATATCGCAATGGACCTGGGTTATGTCTCGCAGCAGACCTTCTCCCGCGTTTTCCGTCGGCAGTTTGATCGCACTCCCAGCGATTATCGCCACCGCCTGTAGTTTTATTGCCCGCGCGTTAACTCCCGCGCGGGTAATTGCTCCATCCATTGCATAAACACCTGCGGCGGCATCGCCTTCGCAAAAAACCATCCCTGGCAATAGCGCACGCCGCGTTTGCGCAGCCAGTTAACCTGCTCCTCAGTTTCGACGCCTTCAGCGATCGTTTTTAACCCCAGGCTGTGCGCCAGCTCGATGATGTGTTCCGCAATCAAATGACTGGTTTTGTGGGTGGTCAGCGTTTCAACAAACGATTTATCGATTTTCAAAATATCGACATTCAATGATTTAAGGTTATGCAAGTTAGAGTAGCCAATACCAAAATCATCAATTGCCACTTCGTAACCAGCCTGGCGGAAAGCCAGAATTAATCGGCGTCATTTTTTCGACATCAAGAAATGCATGCTCAGTCACTTCAAATTTAATTTGCTGCGGACGCACCGCGTATTGCTCTGTTTTCTGATTGATTCGCGCTATCAACCGTGACGTATGAAAATCGGAGGCCGACAGGTTAATAGAAACATAGCGATCGGCATGTGTTGCCAGGTACGCGCCCTGATCGCGGAAGACATTATCAATAACATAATCAGTTATCTGTTCTATCATCCCCTCCTTTTCTGCCAGCGGAATAAACTCTGCCGGATTCATTATTTGCCCCTGCTCACCAGGCCAACGTAACAACGCTTCAGCGCCGATACATTTTTCTGTTTTGATATCGATTATTGGCTGGTAATAAAGACAAAGTTGATGTTTTTCGAGGGCGCGTTGCAATTTACGTTTGGGAGATAAATAGTTTTGTCGAATACGTAGCCAGAGTAATAGCAGAACAAGACTCCCCAAAATACCGGCGGGCAACGCAAAAATAAGATGATTATAAAAATGGGTTATAAGACGTTGATATGAAGTCGCAACAATGGCTGCAATTGGGCGTTTTGTCGAATAAATTGTCGCATATAAATAGCCATTTCTTTGTACGGTTAAATCCTTCAAATGAATCAGCGGAGAAAACGTTGCTGCCGAGGCCTCTTTGCTTAACGAGAAAAAGGTTTTCATCACCGTATCATACACACCCCATTGCAATGTCGGGTCATCAGACATCACTTCACTCCAGAAGAGAGGGTTGATAACCGCCACATAATTTCCCCGCTGCATATAGGTCATTTTATAGCCAGAGAAAAAAGGCGTATCGCGGTAATAATAGATAGAAACGTTAGGTTCACGCTTATAATCGGCCGGTGCAATCGTATAGCCGTTTACAGGCGCTATCAGCGATGAGCATAAAAAATGGTTATCACGAATTCATTAATATAAAGATAGCCACGAATAATATTCAACATTCGCTTTTGATGGGCTGGAGTGCAAACTTGCCCCTGATAGCGTTCAGCTGCATCGCTCACTAAATCTGCCTGGCGAATGACCAGCTCGGATTTATCCAGTGCCAGTTGAGCAAAGGTTCGGAGCTGATTATTCACTTCTGATTTTGCCCAAAGGAAGGCAATCCATAGCGAAAGAATGATGGGAAAGAGAACTAAAAAGATAATGCCCGGCAACGCCAGTAATTGGTGTCGTGCACGATGACTCATTGCTATCAATTTCCTGCCTGTTTATACCCGGCCATTGCAAGGTGAAACCCTGGCTACCGACGTCTTTAGATAAATCTTACGGTATAAATAGCACTTTTGCCTGATTTGAAATTGATACCTTTTTAATCGTCACCTGGATGAAAATAATTCATTGATATTCAAAATTATGCTGCCAACTTACTGATTTAGTGTATGATGGTGATTTTAAGGTGCTTGCGTGGCTTCCATTTCCATCAGATGTCCTTCCTGCTCCGCTACTGAAGGCGTGGTGCGTAACGGCAAAAGCACTGCCGGACATCAGCGCTATCTCTGCTCTCATTGCCGTAAAACATGGCAACTACAGTTCACTTACACCGCCTCTCAGCCCGGTACGCACCAGAAAATCATTGATATGGCCATGAATGGCGTCGGATGTCGCGCCAGCGCACGCATTATGGGCGTTGGCCTCAACACGGTTTTACGTCACTTAAAAAACTCAGGCCGCAGTCGGTAACCTCGCGCATACAACCGGGCAGTGATGTGATTGTCTGCGCTGAAATGGACGAACATTGGGGCTACGTCGGTGCTAAATCACGTCAGCGCTGGCTGTTTTACGCGTATGACAGGATACGGAGGACGGTTGTGGCGCACGTCTTCGGTGAACGCACTCTGGCCACACTGGAGCGTCTTCTGAGCCTGCTGTCGGCCTTTGAGGTCGTGGTATGGATGACGGATGGCTGGCCGCTGTATGAATCACGCCTGAAGGGAAAGCTGCACGTTATCAGCAAGCGTTACACTCAGCGCATTGAGCGACATAATCTGAATCTGAGACAACATCTGGCAAGGCTGGTACGGAAGTCACTGTCGTTCTCAAAATCGGTGGAGCTGCATGACAAGGTCATCGGGCATTATCTGAACATAAAACACTATCAGTAAGTTGGAGTCATTACCGCGAAGGTTGCCATGTTGCCGCCGTCTTTAATCAGCGTAAGCGGGGCCATTTCCGCGCCCTGCCACGAGACGACCAGCACGTCGAGAACAACGGCCCAGCTCAGAAGCGAGAACCAGCTACGCTTGGGTGGGGCGATGGTGATGGTTTGCATGTTTGGCTCCGGTCTGTAGGCCGGATAAGGTGCTTGCACCGCATCCGGCATCAACGCCTACACATTGTCGGATGCGACGCCGGGGCGTCTTATCCGACCTACGATTTACTGCACCGCTTTACTCACCGAACTCATCGCGCTTAACGCGTTGTTCAGGCGGTCCAGGTCATCCAGCTGCGCCTGAATCTCGGTGGTTTTCGCCAGCTTGTCCTGCTCATTCAGCCCTTTATTGCCTTTCACGCTTTGTATCTCTTTAAACAGTGCGAGCTGGCGAATCGGCACCAGTTGCAGGTCGCTGGAAGCGCGGAACGGCGCCCAGCCCAGGCGTTCCAGCACCGCTTTCTCTTCCGGCGTTTTTCCGTAGTTCATAAAGAAGTCGTAGATCTTGTCTTTGGTAGTTTCGGACAGATTCTTGCGCCAGACGATCGGATCGCCTAGGATCAGCGGCGATTTCCAGATCACCTTCAGCTCTTTAAGCTTCTCCGGCGCGGAGGTTTTCAGCTTGTCGAGGTTTTCGGTGTTGTTGGTGGCAACATCCACTTGCTTGTTGGCGACGGCCAGCGCGTTGGTTTCATGCCCGGCGTTGACGGTGCGCTTGAAGTCGCTGGCGGAGATATTGTTTTTAGCGAAGACGTAGTAACCGGGGACGAGGAAGCCAGAGGTGGAGTTAGGATCGCCATTGCCGAAGGTGAGATCTTTCCGCTTCGCCAGCAGATCGTTCAGGTTGTTGATCGGGCTGTCTTTGTTGACGATCAACACGCTCCAGTAACCCGGCGATCCATCCGCCGCGACCGTCTGGGCGAAGACCTGGCCATTGGCGCGATCCACCGCTTCCATCGCCGACAGGTTGCCGTACCAGGCAATATCCACTTTATTGAAGCGCATCCCCTGGATAATGCCCGCGTAGTCCGGGGCAAAGAAGGCGTTGACCTTCACGCCCAGTTTCTTCTCCATATCCTGTAAAAACGGCGTCCATTGCGGTTTCAGGTTTTGCTGTGATTCCGTTGAAATAATGCCGAAATTCAGCGCCTTTTCCTGCTCTTCGGCGTGTGCCGGGGTTAACAGGGTGCTGAGGCTGAACATGCTGGTGAAGGCCAGCGAGGCAATTATCTTAGCGTTCATTCGTTTTCCTCAATGATGGGGATATCAGGCAGCTTTCGCGTTCTCTTCGATGCGGTTAATGCTGCGGTAGAGATGGTCAAAACGTTCGTTATCAAACAGTTGGCTGCTGCCGTCGTAGAAGACGTGCCCCTGACGCAGGGCGACGATGCGTTCGCAGTAGCGCAGGGCGTAATCCACCTGATGCAGCGTGACGACCACGGTGATGCCGTCGTTCTGGTTGATGTCGCGCAGGGTGTCCATCACGATGCGCGCTGATTCCGGGTCCAGCGAGGCGATGGGTTCATCGGCCAGAATCACTTTCGCCTGCTGCATCAGCGCACGGGCAATCGCCACACGTTGCTGCTGGCCGCCGGAGAGGGTGGAAACGCGCTGATGGGCAAAATGCACCATGCCAACGCGGGTCAGCGCCTGTAACGCGCGCTGTTTCTGCTCGCCGGTGAACCAGCTAAAACAGGTGCGCCAGAACGGCGTGCTGCCGAGCGCGCCAATCAGCACGTTCTCCAGTACGCTCAGGCGGTTCACCAGGTTGAATTGTTGAAAGATGTAGCCGGTGTTGGCGCGGCTTTTGCGGATATCGCGGGCCAGGCGGCCTTCGCGCTGGACAGTGCGGCCCAGTAGCTCGATATGGCTACCGGCGGATTTATCGCCGGTAATCAAACCGCTTAAATGACGTAAAAGGGTGGATTTGCCGGAACCCGACGGCCCAAGCAGAGCCACCATTTCACTGTGATGAATGTTCAGATCAACCGCATGCAGCGCTTGATGCTGATTGAAGGTTTTGGCGAGCTTCTCGACACGGATAATCGTTTGCATGATGCAGCCTCCCTAAAAAAGTGGCTCCATCGTGGCGGATTATTGTGACGATTTGGTTAATTAAAAGTGACTAACAGATGAAGAGTTAACGGGAATTCGATGACAGTGCGGGAGGGCGGGCCTCCCGGCGGGTTATTGCGTTGGTTGTTGTTTGACGACATTAATCATCCACGGTACGCCAAATTTATCGGTGACTTTGCCAAAGCCATGCGCCCAGAAAGTTTCCTGCCAGGCCATTTCGATTTTTCCGTTAGCGGCAAGGTTATCAAACCAGCGTTTTCCTTCTTCGACCTGTTGCGAATCGAGCACCAGCGTAAAGCCGGAGTAGCTGGCTTTTCCTGACGGTATAGCATCGCTCATCATGATGTCGCTTCCGGCAATGCGCACGTTGGCATGAGCGATGGCGGTATCGGGAAATTGCATTCCGGAAGGGCAGTTCTCGGCGCTGTCCTGCGCTGATTTCGGCATTTCGCCGAAGCTGATTTTATAGAGCAGTTCCGCGCCCAACGTACGTTGATAATAGGCAATCGCGTCGGAACAGTTACCGGCAAAAGAGAGGTAGGGACTTAACGGCATGATGGTGACCTCAGTTAAGAGAAGCCAGTTAAGTGTAGTTCGAAATTTATACAGATGAGAGGCTGCCTGATAAGACGCGCAAGCGTCGCATCAGGCAGTCGGCATCGTTGCCGGATGCGGCGCGAGCGCCTTATCCGGCTTACCGATCACAATACAATCAGTTCTTTTTCACAAACTCAGATTTCAGTTTCATCGGACCAAAACCGTCGATTTTGCAATCGATGTTATGGTCGCCTTCAACCAGGCGGATGTTTTTCACTTTGGTGCCAATTTTCAGCATCGAAGAGCTACCTTTCACCTTCAGATCTTTAATGATGGTAACGCTGTCGCCGTCAGCCAGCAGATTGCCGTTAGCATCTTTAACGATCAGCTCGTCGCTTTCCTGTGCAGGTTCTGCGTCGTTCCATTCGTAGGCACATTCCGGGCAGATGTACATGCCGTTATCTTCGTAAGTGTATTCGGAGTTGCATTTTGGGCAGTGTGGTAATGACATGTGGATTTCCTCAAAAGTCAGCAGGGCAAAAGCGCCAAAAAACGGCAGATTGCCGAAAAAGGCCGCAATTATACACAAAATCCCTGAGTTTGTCGGGGGTACTGCTGATTTTAGACGACGATCGTTTTCATTTGAAAGGAAACGCAAAAAGAAAATAATCTTTTTGCCTCTATTTATTATTTAAGATAATGTTAATGCTCTACTTGTTCTTTTTTTTATTCACATGATATTTTTATCTTTCTGACGTTTTAAACGCATCAGAAGACGTTATTTATTCTGATAAAAAAACAACACACTAAATATAAAATTATTTCTTGCAGTAATTATAAAAGCCGAAAACAGAACTCAAAAACAATCTGGCTAAATAAAAGTAACAAAATTTGCTTTAAGGAAGAATTTTCTATGTACACACAGACCCTGTATGAGTTAAGTCAGGAGGCTGAACGCCTGTTACAGCTTTCTCGCCAACAGTTGCAGTTACTGGAAAAAATGCCTCTCTCTGTACCCGGAGACGACGCGCCACAACTGGCTTTACCCTGGAGTCAGCCTAATATCGCCGAACGTCACGCGATGCTGAATAATGAGTTGTGTAAAATTTCCCGACTGGAAATGGTGCTGGCAATTGTCGGTACCATGAAAGCAGGGAAATCAACCACCATTAATGCCATTGTTGGTACGGAGGTTCTGCCTAATCGTAATCGCCCAATGACTGCGCTGCCGACGCTTATTCGCCATACGCCCGGGCAAAAGGAACCGGTACTGCATTTTTCACATGTCGCGCCAATCGATTGTTTAATTCAACAATTACAACAGCGCCTGCGTGATTGCGATATTAAGCATCTGACCGATGTGCTGGAAATAGATAAAGATATGCGTGCGCTTATGCAGCGGATCGAAAATGGCGTCGCTTTCGAAAAATATTATCTGGGTGCCCAGCCTATTTTTCATTGTCTGAAAAGTTTGAATGATTTAGTGCGACTGGCGAAGGCGCTGGACGTCGATTTTCCTTTTTCTGCTTACGCCGCCATTGAGCATATTCCCGTGATTGAAGTGGAGTTTGTCCATCTGGCGGGGCTGGAAAGTTATCCCGGTCAGTTGACGTTACTGGATACCCCCGGGCCAAATGAAGCCGGGCAACCGCATCTGCAAAAAATGCTTAACCAGCAGCTGGCACGCGCCTCGGCGGTACTGGCGGTGCTGGATTATACGCAACTGAAATCGATCTCCGATGAAGAGGTCCGTGAGGCGATTTTGGCGGTGGGGCAATCGGTGCCGCTGTATGTGCTGGTCAATAAGTTCGATCAACAGGATCGTAACAGTGACGACGCCGACCAGGTGCGGGCACTGATTTCCGGGACGCTGATGAAAGGCTGTATTACGCCACAGCAGATATTCCCGGTGTCGTCGATGTGGGGCTACCTGGCGAATCGGGCGCGCTATGAGTTAGCCAACAACGGTAAGTTACCAGCGCCAGAGCAACAACGCTGGGTGGAAGATTTTGCCCATGCCGCGCTCGGCAGGCGCTGGCGTCATGCCGATCTGGCGGACCTCGAACATATTCGTCATGCTGCCGATCAGTTGTGGGAAGATTCGCTGTTCGCCCAGCCAATTCAGGCGTTGCTTCATGCCGCTTACGCTAACGCCTCATTGTATGCTCTGCGATCTGCTGCGCATAAACTGTTGAATTACGCGCAGCAGGCGCGGGAATACCTGGATTTTCGTGCGCACGGGTTAAACGTCGCTTGTGAACAATTGCGGCAAAATATCCATCAGGTCGAAGAAAGTTTGCAGCTATTGCAACTCAATCAGGCGCAGGTGAGCGGCGAGATTAAACATGAAATCGAGCTGGCCCTGACCTCCGCCAACCACTTTCTGCGTCAACAGCAAGATGCGGTGAATGCGCAGTTAGCCGCCTTGTTTCAGGATGATTCGGAGCCGTTAAGCGAGATTCGTACCCGCTGTGAGACACTGTTACAGACGGCGCAGAACACCATCAGTCGCGACTTTACGCTGCGTTTTGCCGAGATGGAATCCACCCTTTGCCGGGTGTTAACCGATGTTATTCGCCCCATTGAGCAACAAGTCAAAATGGAATTGAGCGAGTCAGGGTTTCGTCCTGGGTTTCATTTTCCTGTTTTTCACGGCGTAGTTCCCCACTTCAACACTCGCCAGCTGTTCAGTGAAGTCATTTCGCGCCAGGAAGCAACGGACGAGCAGAGCACGCGTTTAGGCGTTGTGCGTGAGACTTTTTCGCGCTGGTTGAATCAGCCCGACTGGGGACGGGGAAATGAGAAATCCCCGACAGAAACGGTTGATTACAGTGTGTTGCAACGAGCATTAAGCGCAGAAGTCGATCTCTATTGCCAACAAATGGCTAAAGTTCTGGCAGAGCAGGTCGATGAATCTGTTACGGCAGGCATGAATACTTTTTTCGCTGAGTTCGCTTCATGTTTGACAGAATTACAGACGCGTTTACGCGAAAGTCTGGCTCTGCGTCAACAAAATGAATCGGTGGTCAGGCTGATGCAGCAGCAATTGCAGCAGACTGTGATGACTCACAGCTGGATTTACACCGACGCTCAGCTGTTACGCGATGATATTCAAACACTTTTCACGGCAGAACGATATTGACCAAGACGTTACTGGACGGCCCCGGTCGCGTGCTGGAGTCGGTTCATCCGCGCTTTTTAGTGGATCTGGCGCAGGGCGATGATGCCCGCCATCCTCAAGCCCATCAGCAGCAGTTTCGTGAACGACTGATGCAGGAACTTCTTTCGCGTGTGCAGCTTCAGACATGGACGAACGGCGGCATGTTAAATGCGCCGCTTAGCCTGCGACTGACAATGGTGGAAAAACTGGCGTCGATGCTGGATCCCGGTCATCTGGCGCTGACGCAGATCGCGCAGCATCTGGCGCTGCTGCAAAAAATGGATCACCGCCAGCACTCTGCTTTCCCGGAGCTCCCCCAGCAAATTGCCGCCTTGTATGAGTGGTTTTCAGCCCGTTGTCGCTGGAAGGAAAAGGCGTTAACGCAACGAGGCCTACTGGTGCAGGCAGGTGATCAGAGCGAGCAAATTTTTACCCGCTGGCGTGCTGGGGCGTATAACGCCTGGTCGTTGCCTGGGCGCTGTTTTATCGTTCTGGAGGAGTTGCGCTGGGGTGCATTTGGCGATGCCTGCCGTCTGGGAAGCCCGCAAGCGGTGGTGTTGTTGCTGGGTGATTTGCGCGAGAAAGCGACACAACATCTGGCAGAGAGTATCAATGCGGCACCGACTACGCGTCACTATTACCATCAGTGGTTTGCCTCTTCGACCGTTCCGACGGGCGGGGATCATGCTGATTTTTTAAGTTGGCTGGGAAAGTGGACCACGGCAGATAAACAACCCGTTTGCTGGTCAGTGACCCAACGCTGGCAAACTGTCGCGCTGGGGATGCCACGACTCTGTTCAGCGCAGCGTTTGGTGGGGGCAATGGTCGAGGAAATCTTCTCTGTAAATTTGGCGTAAATAATCAGTTACATCAATGAGTCCTAAACGAAATCCATGTGTGAAGTTGATCACAAATTTAAACACTGGTAGGGTAAAAAGGTCATTAACTGCCCAATTCAGGCGTCAACTGGTTTGATTGTACATTCCTTAACCGGAGGGTGTAAGCAAACCCGCTACGCTTGTTACAGAGATTGCATCCTGCAATTCCCGCTCCCCTTTTGCGGCCGTCGCGCTGATTTTTCTGGCGTTTGCGGAAATGGGCCAACTCTGCGAGGAAAGCTATGCTGAAAAGGAAAAAAGTAAAACCGATTACCCTTCGTGATGTCACCATTATTGATGACGGTAAACTGCGTAAAGCCATTACCGCAGCATCACTGGGTAATGCAATGGAATGGTTTGATTTTGGTGTTTATGGTTTTGTTGCTTACGCATTAGGTAAAGTTTTTTTCCCGGGGGCTGACCCCAGCGTGCAGATGGTTGCTGCACTTGCCACTTTCTCCGTTCCCTTTCTGATTCGACCGCTTGGCGGACTCTTCTTTGGTATGTTGGGCGATAAATATGGTCGCCAGAAGATCCTCGCTATCACTATTGTGATTATGTCGATCAGTACGTTCTGTATTGGCTTAATACCGTCCTACGACACGATTGGTATTTGGGCACCGATTCTGCTGTTGATCTGTAAGATGGCACAAGGTTTCTCGGTCGGTGGTGAATATACCGGGGCGTCGATATTTGTTGCGGAATACTCCCCTGACCGTAAACGTGGCTTTATGGGCAGCTGGCTGGACTTCGGTTCTATTGCCGGGTTTGTGCTGGGTGCGGGCGTGGTGGTGTTAATTTCGACCATTGTCGGCGAAGCGAACTTCCTCGACTGGGGCTGGCGTATTCCGTTCTTTATTGCTCTGCCGTTAGGGATTATCGGGCTTTACCTGCGCCATGCGCTGGAAGAAACTCCGGCGTTCCAGCAGCATGTTGATAAACTGGAACAGGGCGACCGCGAAGGTTTGCAGGATGGCCCGAAAGTCTCGTTTAAAGAGATTGCCACTAAATACTGGCGCAGCCTGTTGACATGTATTGGTCTGGTAATTGCCACCAACGTGACTTACTACATGTTGCTGACCTATATGCCGAGTTATTTGTCGCATAACCTGCATTACTCCGAAGACCACGGGGTGCTGATTATTATCGCCATTATGATCGGTATGCTGTTTGTCCAGCCGGTGATGGGCTTGCTGAGTGACCGTTTTGGCCGTCGTCCGTTTGTGCTACTTGGTAGTGTTGCACTGTTTGTGTTGGCGATCCCGGCGTTTATTCTGATTAACAGTAACGTCATCGGCCTGATTTTTGCCGGGTTACTGATGCTGGCGGTGATCCTTAACTGCTTTATGGGCGTTATGGCTTCTACCTTGCCAGCGATGTTCCCGACGCATATCCGTTACAGCGCGCTGGCGGCGGCATTTAATATTTCGGTGCTGGTTGCCGGTCTGACGCCAACACTGGCGGCCTGGCTGGTCGAAAGCTCGCAGAATCTGATGATGCCTGCCTATTACCTGATGGTAGTGGCGGTGATTGGTTTAATCACCGGCGTAACCATGAAAGAGACGGCAAATCGTCCGTTGAAAGGTGCGACACCGGCGGCGTCAGATATACAGGAAGCGAAGGAAATTCTCGTCGAGCATTACGATAATATCGAGCAGAAAATCGATAATATTGACCACGAGATTGCCGATTTGCAGGCGAAACGTACCCGCCTGGTGCAGCAACATCCGCGAATTGATGAATAAGCTGAAACGGATGGCCTGATGTGACGCTGTCTTATCAGGCCAATTGAACTCTTAAGGTTCACTTAATCTCTGACGCGCATACTCTCCTCCAGGTTAACGGAGGAGAGTGCAATGAAAAACCGTGTTTATGAAAGTTTAACTACCGTGTTCAGCGTGCTGGTGGTCAGCAGCTTTCTTTATATCTGGTTTGCCACGTTCTGATCTTTCTTCAGCCGTACCCAGGCCCGCGTGCCGGAAGTCTCTTGCCGGTTTTGCAGGAAAAACTGCCCGTGATGCAACTGTGTAATGCGGCTGACAATACTTAACCCCAGACCAATCCCGCCATAACGGCTGTCCATACGTACAAACGCTTTACTCAACTCCCCGCATTTACTCTCATCAATACCTGGTCCTTCATCTTCAACTGCCATGACCGCTCCGCCATCTTCTTGCAGCTTAATCATAATGTTGCTGCCTTGCGGGCTGTAACGATGGGCGTTTTCTACCAGGTTTCGCAATAACATCCGCAGCAGGGTTGCATCACCCTGAACGGTGATGTCGGCGGCGCTCTCTGGCAATAGCAGGGTTTGCTGTCGCTGGTCGAGCATGGTACTGAGTTCGTCATACGAGGGGAGAATGACATCTTCCAGCAGTTTTACATGTTGATAATTACCGGAAGAAAATGACTGTCCGGCACGCGCCAGTTGCAGCAGCTGGGAGACGCTCTCCATCATCTGATCAAGCCGTGCCACTAACGGTGCTACATCAATGTGATGCGTTTTCGCCAGCAGTTCCAGATGCAAACGCACCCCCGCCAGTGGCGTTCGCAGTTCGTGCGCGACGTCAGCGGTAAACAACCTTTCGTTATCCAGCGTGCTGGTCAGGCGACTGACCAGATCGTTCAACGCCGAAACCACCGCTTCGATTTCGAGGGTGGCGCTGTGAATGGCAATGGGCGTTAAGTTGTCGGCGGTGCGCGCTTCCAGCTCTTTTTGCAGCTCCGCCAGCGGGCGGGTGATGCGGCGTACCGCCTGATAGCAGATAAATAGCGTCAGGCTGACCATAAAGACGCCGGGGACAATCAGGCTGGCGACCGCCTCGCGGATCTCACGCATGATGTGGCGATCGTTGTTGCGATTGTCGCGTAGCGCCTGCTCAAACAGCTGAATCTGCTCGGTACTTTCATGCCATAGCCAGAAGACGCTGATCAGCTCAAACACCAACAAAATGGCCCCGATGGTCAATATCAGCCGTTGGCGCAGCGATATAGGTCGGCGCAGAAAACGCATCAGATTCAATTAGTTTTCCTCATTCGCGACCAGCATATAGCCAAAGCCGCGCACGGTGCGGATACGGGCTTTGCCCACTTTGTCGCGCAGATTGTGGATATGCACTTCCAGGGTGTTGGTCGAGGGTTCATTGTCCCAGTTATAGATGTCGTTGTAGAGAATTTCCCGATGTACCGGACTGCCTGCTTTGAGCATTAACCGTGACAGCAGAGCATATTCTTTGGGCGTCAGAATCAACTCTTCACCGCCCATCCATACCTGACGGCGACCCATATTCAGCGTCAGATTGCCAACAATCAGCTCACTTTCGCCCTGATTATTATGGCGTCGTAGCAGGGCGCGGATACGGGCGTGTAACTCTTCCAGCGCAAAAGGCTTCACCAGATAGTCATCGGCACCGACATCCAGCCCGGCGATTTTGTCGGTCAGCGTATCGCGAGCGGTGAGGATCAGTACCGGCAGGGTGTATTTTTTCTGCCGGATACGGGCGAGAAAATGCAGTCCATCTTCGTCGGGTAACCCTAAATCCAGTACCACCAGGCTGTAATGACCGTCCTCAAGGCTTTGTTCCGCCATCCGCGCGGTTGTCACGCCATCGCACGCGTAGCCTTCGGTTTGCGCCGCCAGAATCAGTCCCTGCAATAACAGCGTATCGTCTTCAACAATCAGAATTTTCATTTACTCACTCTCCTGCAAGTTTGCAGAATATCATCCGCGGCCTGGTAATACTTCGTCTCAACGCCAGTTAATCCCAATAGCGTGGAGAATAAATTGTCTTGTGAATAGTGTTGCGTTTGCGCCTGTTTTTGCAGGCAGTTCTGGTCAACCTGATACCGCTTTTGATAATCCTCCGACAGCCACAGCAGCATTGGCACCTGTTTTTGGCTATCCGGGGCGATGGCATAAGGCAGACCGTGCAGATAGATGCCATTTTCACCTAACGATTCACCGTGGTCAGAAAGATAAACCAGGCTGGTGGTAAATTTATCCTGATGTTCTTTAAGCAGATTAATCGCTTTATCAACAATATAGTCGACGTAAACCAGCGTGTTGTCGTAAGTGTTCACCAGTTGCTCTTTGGTACAGGTCTGGATCTCATTGGTGTCGCAGGTTGGGGTAAATTTCCTGAACTGCGGCGGATAGCGGTTGTAATAGGTCGGACCGTGGCTGCCGATGGTGTGTAAGACAATCACGCCATCACCCTGCAGGTTATTGATGTACTCTTCCAGCCCGTGGAACAGCACTTCGTCATAGCATTCGCCGTTGATGCACTGATCAGGCAGATTCAGCGCGGTGACGTTCTGGTGAGGCACGCGGTCGCAGGCACCTTTACAGCCGCCATCGTTGTCATTCCACAGCACGTTGATGCCCGCTCGCTGAATGATATCCAGCACGCCTTCCTGGTGCTGTGCCAGCTCTTCTTTGTAGTGCTCACGCGGCATATCCGAGAACATGCACGGTACTGAAACTGCCGTTGCCGTGCCGCAAGATGCGGTATTAGGGAAATAGACCACGTTATCTTTCGCCAGCCGCGGGTTAGTTTCACGCGGGTAGCCGTTGAGGGAGAAGTTCTCCGCCCGCGAGGTTTCGCCGACAATCAGGATGGTCAAATTTTTACGTTTTTCGTTCTGCATTAACGGGTTGCGGTGCGCGTCTTCACCAATTCGCACCAGCGGCAGATTTGCCAGTCGCTGATGGGAGTACCATGACCAGCTGGCAACAATGCTGTTAGAGGGGCTTAAGGATTTCACCAGCTCTTTGTTATTGCGGAACAACGAGGCGTAGTCTTTATAAAACAGTGCGGCGACCAGCAAAATCAGCAGTACAGAAACCAGAATATTGGCTCCACGGAAAAGAACACTGCGCAGACGCGAGGTGGCAGGTTTGATTTTTAGCCAGCAGGCAATCAGCTCAGCAAGCACGCCGCTGAATCCCAGCGTTAATAACATTTGCGGTGTCATCAGCGCATAACTTTCTGCTGGAGTGGTATCAATAATATTGGCAATCATCGAGCGGTCGATGACGATGCCGTAAGTCATTATGAAATATTGTGCAGCCGCGCCAATCAGAATAAACAGGCAGGCCAGTGGTCGATTAAGCCATAAGAAAGAGCTTAGTGTCAGGACAATATTAATCACGCTGAAAGCGACAACCGGCATCGACAAGAAAACCAGTACGTTATGCAGCGAATCCAGCGGCAGCGCCTGCAACACCTGTTTAAAAAAGGCAATATTCAGGCAGATAGAGATATAAAAAGCGGCCAACAATAGCCAGGCGAGTAAATTCAAAGAGGGTCTTTTTAGTAGGCGCTTCAACATCACGGTGTTTCCATCGAACAAAGTGCGCATATGCTCGCAAAGCAAAATTAAGCCAACCTTAAGTTCTTAAGGTTGGCTTTTATGTTTGCTGGATTAAGGGGAATTAATCTTTGCTTATTGGTGCATCTAAGGGATACGGGTTTTTATGTAGCCGGTTGTAATTCAGCGCATACATGGCGGTGATGACCATCAGGGTGACAAATGACCACATAACCTCTTTCGCCCCGGACCCCACCACGGCCCAAATGCAGTAGAGGAAGGCAATGGTAGTAACAGCCAGATATGCCGGGCGTGCTTTACCAAAGTGACCGTGGCCGAGCAGCAGTAACGCCGCACAGGTGTAAAGATATGGCACCAGTGTAAAGATGACCGAGACGGAAGAAACCAGACCGAACTCTTTGGTCGCGTTTGGTGAAATGCTGCTGAGCTGGAAGATGGTCATCAAAATACCGACGATAATCAGCCCCGCCACTGGCGTACCCGCTTTATTTACACGGGCAAAAATCGGTGGGAACAGTCCGTCATCGGCAGCGGCTTTCGCCGTTTGACCCGCCAGCAACGTCCAGCCGCCCAGTGAACCTAAGCAACCCGCAGCTGCGCAGAAGGAAACAATGGCCCCAGCGGTGTCACCCAACGCCATCCGTGCGGCATCACCGAATGGCGAGGCAGAAACGCGCAGTGCGGCATTAGGGATCATCCCCATAATCGCGGTGGTGGAGAGCACATAGCAAACGGCGGCAATCAATACCCCACCAATGGTGGCGATAGGGACATTGCGTTTCGGGTTTTTCACCACACCTGCGGCAACGGAGGCACTTTCCACACCGATGAACGACCACAGCGTAACGTTAAGGGTACTTTGAATCGCACCGAAGGTGCCCAGGCCGCTGACGTTCCATGCCGCCATATAGGTTTCACCACGGAACCAGAACCAGCCAAATACGGCAATCCCGACGATGGGGATCAGCGCCAGCACAGTGGCAACGGCCTGCACGCGGGTGATCATTTTCGGACCGACAATGTTCAGCAGGACGAAGATCCACAGCACCACGACGCAGGTGATGGTTAATACCAATGGATCTTTCAGAATCGGGAAGAAGTAACTTAAATATCCTACGCCAATGACCACCATGGCGATATTGCCGATCCAGCAGGCCAGCCAGTAGAGGACGTTGGTTTGATAACCGAGAAACGGGCCAAAGCAGCGGCGGGCGTAAGCGTAAGAACCACCAGGACTTGGGTCGAGGAACGACATTTTGGCGTATACCATCGAGAGCCCCAGCGCACCGATAATCGTCACCAACCATCCATAAATGGCAATCCCGCCAGTGGAGGCCAGGTTTGCAGGTAACAGAAAAACACCTGACCCCATAATATTCCCCGACACCATCAGGGTGACGGGGATTAAGCCCACTTTGTGAGCATCAGCATCCGAAGACATAATTAAACTCCTGCGAAGGCGAGCTTCGTGACAATAAATTACGTCATATCATACGCCTGCATTCGATAGTTGAATTATTATCGACCGGGTTATCGCTGATGCCGTTATTAATATAGCTCTTCGTTAAGGTTAAAAATCAGGCGACAGTGCGTTCTCTGTGCTGACTAACATAATGCAGCGGCGTCATACCGTAGAAGTCTTTAAAGACAGAAATAAAGTACGACGTACTGTTGTAGCCGCAGGACTGTGATACCTGAGAGATATTTTTACCGTCCATCATTAATTCATTTACGGCATAACGCATGCGGCAGGTGGTGATTATTTGGCTATAACTGGTGTTTTCGCTTTTCAACTTTTTCTTTAACAGACTTGGGCTAAGACATAAACAACTGGCTACCATACTAAGATTCCAGTCTTTGTGAATATCGCTTTCAATAATTTGATAAACGCTGTCACTTACACAATTACGTAACATATACATCATTAATGAAAGGAATTTTTTACTGTCGAGAAAACGGGATAGCACCGTGAATAATAATGCGCGTGTTCGTTCCTTTTCTGACTCAGTTTCTGCGGGCATCATGCTGTGTTGCGCGGCAACGCGAAAGACGTCTGGCGTCAGGCATGGCAGGGTGAGTATGGGCGTAGCGCTACGTTGCCATACTGGTATTTGCGAGAGATCTTTATTCAGAAACCGGAGGTAATCTTTGATGATGTCGTGACTAATATGAGCAACCAAAGTGTTGTTAAGAGAGGAGACGTCGATAATATTATTTTCACAATTTAATAACGCCATATGGTTAGCTTTAAGGCTAATAGGTTCTTTCCCATTCACCCTTATCCAGACATCTTTTTCAGTCAATAAAACAATACAAGGTTGGTCGCTGCAAATCCTCATACATGTACTCCTGAGTGCGAATAAAAGACCAGTTCTCGCTAAAGCAAAGCGATACCGGGAAATGGTTATATAATTGCATGATGAATATAAACATGCATAAAAATAACGAGTTTTACTAATATTACAAATTTTTATAGTAATTTCTCATGTACATATTTTTTTACAGGATAAATAACAGGCAAAAAAAAGCGTGGGGTGGGGCCGCGCAAAAAGTATGACATTTTTGTTTGCAGCAATTTTTATGAAAACGTTGCCATACTCAAAAGGCCTAAGGCCAGGCGGCGTAATGTTATTTAAACAATTACGCCTTCAGCGGAATAGTGGTTACGCTTTCACGCACATAACGTGGTAAATACCGTCAATAATTTCAGTCCCTTCAGTTTCGTGTTCAAATCTAGGGAAATGGTGGTCCCAGGATTGCAGCGAGCGTAAATAACTTACTTGCGGACTGTTTTTATCGCCGAAGTTTTCACCAGACAGCAGCATCGGGATTCCTGGCGGATACGGGATAACTGAGTTTGCCGCGATGCGTCCTGGCAGATTTTCAATGGATACCAGTTCGACATTGTTGTCGACAATCGCGTTGTACGCTTCACGCGGGGTGATTTCCGCCACCGGCAGGCCGGAATAGGCTTCGTTCAACCGTGCGCCAGGGTTGTTTTCTTTCAGCCAGGCAAACATGGTGTCACCCAGATCGTGAATCCCCATGTTCGCGTAAGTGTCAGGATATTGTTCAACAAGTTCCGGCATCACCTGCGCCAGCGGTGTGTTGGCGTCATAGTGGTGTTTGAAGGAGCAAAGGGTGTTAACCAGAGTCCCCCATTTCCCACGGGTTACGCCCATAGAGAACAGGAACATAATTTGGAAGTCAGTGGTGCGGGTAGGCACAATGCCGTGGCGACCAAGCCAGGCAGTGACCAGCGCCGCCGGAACACCGGTTTCTTCCAGTTCACCATCTTCACCCATTCCCGGAGCAAGGATGCTGACTTTAATTGGGTCGAGCATACTCCAGTTATCCGGAATATCTTTGAAGCCGTGCCAGCTTTCGCCCGGATGCATTACCCAGCAGTCCTGAACGGTGGTCAGCAGTTTGGTTGGTGCGTCAGCAAAGTCATAGGTTTTGCCGGTTTGTGGGTCGGTGACGACTTCTTTGTTCCACGGTTTGAAGAACCAGCTACCGTCAGCGGTGAACTCTTTATATAGCCGCGCCATCGCCTGACGGAAATCAACCGCTTCGTCAATCACTTCCTGTGTCAGTGACAGGCCGCTGTTGCCGTCCATCATCGACACCGCCACGTCGTTGGATGCGCAGATGGCATACAGCGGGGAGGTGGTGGCATGCATCATGTAGGCCTGGTTGAAGCGGGAGAAGTTAATCGCCCCACGACCTTCACGTACATGAATATAAGAAGCCTGTGACAGCGCATTCAGCAGTTTGTGGATGGAGTGGGTGGCGAAAACGGTAGGACCGTTGTGATCGCCAGGTTCGCCGCGCATGGCATAGTGATCGGCATAGATCGGGTTGAAACGTGCATAGCCGTACCAGGCTTCGTCAAAGTGCAGACGATCGGAGGTTTTTTCCAGCAGATCCTGCGCTTCTTTAGCGTTATAACACACGCCGTCATAGGTGCAGTTGGTTACCACGCAGTAAGACGGTTTTTGCCCGGCTTTGTCTTTGGTCAGCGGGCTTTCACTGATTTTCTTTTGCAAGGTTTCAGGTTGCATTTCCTGCGGATAGATTGGCCCGATAATGCCGTAGCGGTTGCGGCTTGGCACCATATAGACCGGTTTCGCGCCTGTCAGCATCAAACCTTGTTCGATGGATTTATGGCAGTTACGGTCAACGACCACGACATCGTTATCGGTCATGCAAGCCTGCATGATGGTGCGGTTAGAGCCGGAAGTACCGACGACTACCGACCAGGAGCGATCGGCACCAAATACGCGTGCGGCATATTTTTCGCTTTCGCCAAATGCGCCAGTATGGTCAAGCAAAGAACCGAGGGAAGTTCGTTCGATGCCCATGTCGGTGCGGAACAGATTTTCACCATAGTAGTCATGGTAGAAACGTCCGGCGGGTGTTTTGGTAAAACCAACGCCGCCCTGGTGGCCTGGCGCTGCCCAGGAATATTCATGGATGTCACTATATTTCATCAGCGCGCTGAACAGTGGCGGCAACAGCTGCTGGCGGTAGCGGGTCATCGCGGCAACGGCGCGTCCGGCGATAAAGTCGGCGGTATCTTCCAGAATCCAGGCGAATTCATCGACAAGCTCCAGCAGATCCCGGTCCATTGCGGCGAGGGCTTTTTCCCGATCGCCCAACAGGAAGACCGGCACGTTTTGTTGGCGCTCATGAAGCTTACCGATCAATTGTCTGACGTTTTGATGTTCGTCCGGATGCTCCATTTGATAGCTGAACATCAGGCAGTCAATGGCTTCGTTTGAAGAGAGAATGGCAAAACCATCATCAAAGGAGGTGGATTTAATCACGGTAACATTTTGCTGGCTTAAAGCATCTGCCAGACGCTCAACGGCGTTACCGACCCAGGTGTCTTGATGGAGAAACTCGCTTTCAACAATTAATACTTTCATCATTGCTTACCCGGTTATGAAGGAATCTTCGTTGCGGGCAAGTATCTTCCGGCCTTTTCGGGCTGTAAAGCGCGTGAAAAACAAACATTTTTGAAATATTTAGTTTTATAAACAATACGTTATGTGATTATTTTAAATTATTTTCACTGCTTATTATCGACGGCTAAACTATTTTTTTGGCTGATACTGATATCGTCTTTAGCCGGGAAACGTCTGGCGGCGCTGTTGGCTAAGTTTGCGGTATTGTTGCGGCGACATGCCGACATATTTGCCGAACGTGCTGTAAAAACGACTACTTGAACGAAAGCCTGCCGTCAGGGCAATATCGAGAATACTTTTATCGGTATCGCTCAGTAACGCGCGAACGTGGTTGATGCGCATCGCGGTAATGTACTGTTTCATCGTCAATTGCATGACCCGCTGGAATATCCCCATTGCATAGTTGGCGTTAAGTTTGACGTGCTCAGCCACATCGTTGATGGTCAGCGCCTGATCATAGTTTTCGGCAATAAAGCCCAGCATCTGGCTAACATAAAATTGCGCATGGCGCGAGACGCTGTTTTTGTGTGTGCGCGAGGTTTTATTGACCAGAATCGGTTCCCAGCTAGAGAGGCTAAATCGCTTGAGCATCAGGCCAATTTCATCAATGGCGAGCTGGCGAATTTGCTCATTCGGACTGTTTAATTCCTGCTGCCAGCGGCGTACTTCAAACGGGCTAAGTTGCTGTGTGGCAAGTGATTTGATCACCATGCCGTGAGTGACGTGGTTAATCAGGTCTTTATCCAGCGGCCAGGAGAGAAACAGATGCATCGGCAGATTAAAAATCGCCATGCTCTGACAGGTTCCGGTATCTGTTAGTTGGTGCGGTGTACAGGCCCAGAACAGCGTGATATGACCCTGATTGATATTCACTTTTTCATTGTTGATCAGGTATTCCACATCGCCATCGAAAGGCACATTCACTTCGACCTGACCATGCCAGTGGCTGGTGGGCATGATATGCGGTGCGCGAAACTCAATCTCCATCCGCTGGTATTCCGAATACAGCGACAGCGGGCTGCGGGTCTGTTTTTCGTCGCTGCTGCACATAAACGTATCTGTATTCATGGATGGCTCTCTTTCCTAGAATATCAGAATTATGGCAGGAGTGAGGGAGGATGACTGCGAGTGGGAGCACGGTTTTCACCCTCTTCCCAGAGGGGCGAGGGGACTGTCCGAGCATCATGAGGCCGAAAACTCTACTTTTCAGGTAATTTATTCCCATAAACTCAGATTTACTGCTGCTTCACGCAGGATCTGAGTTTATGGGAATGCTCAACCTGGAAGCCGGAGGTTTTCTGCAGATTCGCCTGCCATGATGAAGTTATTCAAGCAAGCCAGGAGATCTGCATGATGTCTGCACCCAAAATTACATTTATCGGCGCTGGTTCGACGATTTTCGTTAAAAATATTCTTGGTGATGTGTTCCATCGCGAGGCGCTGAAAACGGCGCATATTGCCCTGATGGACATTGACCCCACCCGCCTGGAAGAGTCGCATATTGTGGTGCGTAAGCTGATGGATTCAGCAGGGGCCAGCGGCAAAATCACCTGCCACACCCAACAGAAAGAAGCCTTAGAGGATGCCGATTTTGTCGTGGTGGCATTTCAGATTGGCGGTTATGAACCTTGCACGGTGACTGATTTCGAGGTCTGTAAGCGGCATGGTCTGGAACAAACCATTGCCGATACGTTGGGGCCGGGCGGTATTATGCGCGCGCTACGTACCATTCCGCATCTGTGGCAAATTTGCGAGAACATGACGGAAGTCTGCCCCGATGCCACCATGCTCAACTATGTTAACCCAATGGCGATGAATACCTGGGCGATGTATGCCCGCTATCCGTATATCAAACAGGTCGGGCTGTGCCATTCGGTGCAGGGAACGGCGGAAGAGCTGGCGCGTGACCTCAATATCGACCCGGCTACGCTGCGTTACCGTTGCGCAGGTATCAACCATATGGCGTTTTACCTGGAGCTGGAGCGCAAAACCGCCGACGGCAGTTACGTGAATCTCTACCCGGAACTGCTGGCGGCTTATGAAGCAGGGCAGGCACCGAAGCCAAATATTCATGGTAATACTCGCTGCCAGAATATTGTGCGCTACGAAATGTTCAAAAAGCTGGGCTACTTCGTCACGGAATCGTCAGAACATTTTGCCGAATATACGCCGTGGTTTATTAAGCTAGGTCGTGAGGATTTGATTGAGCGTTATAAAGTACCGCTGGATGAGTACCCGAAACGCTGCGTCGAGCAGCTGGCGAACTGGCATAAAGAGCTGGAGGAGTATAAAAACGCCTCCCGGATTGATATTAAACCGTCACGGGAATATGCCAGCACAATCATGAACGCTATCTGGACTGGCGAGCCGAGTGTGATTTACGGCAACGTCCGTAACGATGGTTTGATTGATAACCTGCCACAAGGATGTTGCGTGGAAGTAGCCTGTCTGGTTGATGCTAATGGCATTCAGCCGACCAAAGTCGGTACGCTACCTTCGCATCTGGCCGCCCTGATGCAAACCAACATCAACGTACAGACGCTGCTGACCGAAGCTATTCTTACGGAAAATCGCGACCGTGTTTACCACGCCGCGATGATGGACCCGCATACTGCCGCCGTGCTGGGCATTGACGAAATATATGCTCTTGTTGACGACCTGATTGCCGCCCACGGCGACTGGCTGCCAAGCTGGTTGCACCGTTAAAACGCGACTAAACGCTACTGCGCCGGGGGATTTATTCCGGCGCACACCTCTGACGATACCAATAACAGAAGGCGGGCGTTGGTAACAGCGACCCGATACCCTATGAGCATTTCAATGACTACAAAACTCAGTTATGGATTTGGAGCGTTCGGGAAGGATTTTGCGATCGGCATTGTGTATATGTACCTCATGTATTACTACACCGATGTCGTCGGGCTGTCTGTGGGTTTGGTCGGTACTTTGTTTCTGGTGGCGAGGATCTGGGATGCTATTAACGATCCGATTATGGGATGGATTGTAAATGCTACGCGATCGCGATGGGGTAAGTTCAAACCCTGGATCCTGATCGGTACGTTGGCAAACTCTGTAATCTTATTTCTCCTCTTTAGTGCGCATCTGTTTGAAGGTACTACTCAGATTGTCTTTGTTTGCGTGACCTACATCCTCTGGGGCATGACTTACACCATTATGGATATTCCCTTCTGGTCGCTGGTTCCAACCATCACGCTCGATAAACGTGAACGCGAACAACTGGTTCCTTATCCGCGTTTTTTTGCCAGTCTGGCAGGCTTTGTTACGGCAGGTGTGACGCTACCATTTGTTAATTATGTCGGCGGTGGCGATCGGGGATTTGGCTTTCAGATGTTCACTCTGGTATTGATCGCCTTTTTTATTGTTTCAACCATCATCACTCTGCGCAATGTGCATGAAGTCTTTTCGTCAGACAATCAATCGTCTGCTGAAGGAAGCCATCTGACACTTAAAGCCATCGTTGCGCTTATTTATAAAAACGATCAGCTTTCATGCCTCTTGGGTATGGCTCTTGCTTATAATGTAGCCAGCAACATTATTACCGGATTTGCTATCTATTATTTCTCATATGTTATCGGTGATGCGGATTTGTTCCCCTATTATCTGTCGTATGCGGGAGCTGCTAACCTGGTGACGTTAGTATTCTTCCCACGCTTAGTTAAATCATTATCCCGACGCATTTTATGGGCCGGAGCATCTATTCTTCCGGTGTTAAGCTGTGGTGTTCTCCTGTTAATGGCATTAATGAGCTATCACAACGTCGTCCTCATTGTGATTGCGGGTATTTTGCTGAATGTGGGAACGGCGCTTTTCTGGGTATTACAGGTCATCATGGTGGCAGATACCGTTGATTACGGTGAATATAAACTGCACGTACGCTGTGAAAGCATCGCTTACTCCGTGCAGACTATGGTGGTGAAGGGCGGTTCAGCCTTTGCGGCTTTTTTCATTGCGGTTGTGTTAGGGATGATTGGCTATGTACCGAATGTTGAACAGTCTACGCAAGCCCTATTAGGTATGCAGTTTATTATGATTGCTCTACCGACTCTGTTTTTCATGGTAACGCTGATTCTCTACTTCCGTTTCTATCGCCTCAATGGCGACACGCTGCGCAGGATCCAGATTCATCTGCTGGATAAATATCGCAAAGTACCGCCCGAGCCTGTTCATGCTGATATTCCGGTCGGTGCAGTGAGTGATGTGAAAGCCTGACGTGGACAATAGCTAACGAAAATGGCCTGATGCGATATGTTTATCAGGCCACGTCTTAATGTAATGCTTTGGATTTGCAAATTTTGTAGACCGGATAAGGAATTCACGCCGCATCCGGCATCAACAAAGTGCACGTTGTTATCCAGTTATCAAGCCATAGCGCCGTAGCTGGCGGCAATGAAAGCGAGCGAGCAATATCACTGTCGTTAATGCGCCAAGCAGCGCGCAGAACATATCGGATTGCGTGTCCCACTGGTCGCCCTGGGTACCGAGAAAATCATCCGCTCCCTGGCCCATCGCCAGTGCCGCCCACCACTCGATTAATTCATACATCGCGCTTATCGCCAGCGCCACGCAACAGACCAGAAACGCCACCATTTTACGTCCGCGCACGTACATCCCGCGAACGAGAATTTCTCGTGCCACCAGTGCAGGCACCAGCCCCTGGAAAAAGTGCCCCAGCTTGTCATACGGATTACGACTCAACCCCAGCCATTCCTGCACCTCAAAACCAACGGGGACTTTCGCGTAGGTGTACTGCCCGCCTACCATCAGGATGATGGCGTGAAAGAAGATGAGCGTATAGAGCAGCAGCGTTAACGGGTAACGTCTGGCGGTGGCAAGTAGTAGCGGCACGACGATAATCACCGGTGTCACTTCCAGCAGCCAGGTGAGTTTGTCATGGGCCGAAATGCCGGTATAAATCAGGATTAACGTTAGCGCCAGTGCGCCGGTGTTAAGAATTAACGGCTTGAGTGTGCGGGTCATGGTGAGTTCGCAAGTCAGGGAAAATACTGACTATTCACCAGCAAGCATGAAATTACAATCGCAAAAGAGGTGGCCCAGGGGGATCACCTGGCAGCATGCTGCCAGGCGCTGGGCCGAAGAGGTTACTTAGTGCAGTTCGCGCACTGTTTGTTGACGATTTGCTGGAAGAAGTCGTTACCTTTGTCATCGACCAGGATAAACGCCGGGAAATCTTCTACTTCGATTTTCCAGATAGCTTCCATACCCAGCTCCGGATAAGCGACGCATTCCAGATGCTTGATGCTCTGCTGCGCCAGTACCGCCGCCGGACCGCCGATGCTACCGAGGTAGAAGCCGCCGTGTTTATGACACGCGTCGGTAACCTGCTGGCTGCGGTTGCCTTTCGCCAGCATGATCATGCTGCCGCCGTGGGATTGCAGCAGATCCACATAGGAGTCCATACGACCTGCGGTGGTTGGGCCAAGTGAACCTGATGGATAACCGGCAGGGGTTTTCGCCGGACCCGCGTAGTAGATCGGGTGATCTTTGATGTACTGCGGAAGTTCTTTACCGGCGTCAATCAGCTCTTTCAGCTTGGCGTGTGCAATATCTCGACCCACAATAATGGTGCCAGTGAGCGACAAACGAGTGGAAACCGGATATTGCGAAAGCTGGGCGAGGATCTCTTTCATCGGGCGGTTAAGGTCGACCTTCACCGCTTCGCCTTCACCGGCCTGACGCAGTTCTTGTGGAATGTACTGACCTAGATTGTGTTCCAGTTTTTCGATCCAGATACCTTCGCGGTTGATTTTCGCTTTAATGTTACGGTCAGCGGAGCAGGAGACGCCCATGCCTACCGGGCAGGATGCGCCGTGACGTGGCAGACGGATAACGCGAATGTCGTGCGCGAAGTATTTACCGCCAAACTGCGCGCCAAGACCGAGTTTCTGGGCCTCTTCCAGCAGTTCCTGTTCCAGCTGGACATCGCGGAACGCCTGACCATGTTCGTTCCCTTCCGTCGGCAGTTCATCGTAATAGTGAGCGCTTGCTAATTTGACGGTTTTCAGGTTGTTTTCCGCAGACGTACCGCCAATCACAAACGCGATATGGTACGGCGGGCAGGCTGCAGTACCGAGGGTACGCATTTTCTCGACGAGGAAGTTTTTCAGTTTGCCGGGAGTCAGCAGGGCTTTGGTTTCCTGGTAGAGATACGTTTTGTTGGCAGAGCCGCCGCCTTTCGCAACGCAAAGGAATTTGTACTCATCGCCATCTACCGCGTACAGGTCGATTTGCGCAGGCAGGTTAGTGCCGGTGTTGACCTCTTTGTACATGTCCAGCGCCGCGTTTTGCGAGTAGCGCAGGTTATCTTCGATATAGGTGTTATAGACGCCTTTCGACAGCGCTTCTTCATCACCGCCACCGGTCCACACGCGCTGGCCTTTTTTACCGACGATGATCGCGGTGCCGGTATCCTGGCAGGTCGGCAGCACGCCTTTGGCGGCGATTTCGGAGTTTCTTAAGAATTGCAGTGCCACGTACTTGTCGTTTTCGCTGGCTTCTGGATCGTGAAGAATAGCCGCAACCTGTTTCTGGTGTGCCGGACGTAGCATGAAAGAAGCGTCGTGAAAGGCTTGCTGCGCCAGCAGGGTCAGGGCTTCTGGTTCCACTTTCAGGATGGTTTCGCCGTCGAAGTCGGCAACGCTAACGTAATCGGAAGTGAGTAGATAGTATTCGGTATTGTCTTTCCCCATCGGGAAAGGTGCCTGGTAGATAAAGGGTTTGTTTGACATAGCTTCCAGCCTGTAACTCTGTATTTGTTATTCGAAAATGGCGTGCCGCGTAGTCACGGGCGGCACGCAAAGTGCATTTATAAGAACCCGTACATCGCGGCGAAGATCCAGCCGAAGACGCACGATACGCTCACACCAATCAACCCCGGCAGAATAAAACTGTGGTTGATGACGAAGCGACCGATGTGGGTGGTGCCGGAACGGTCAAACTGAATCGCTGCCAGATCGCTCGGATAAGTCGGCAGGATGTAATAACCGTAGCAAGCCGGTGCTGAAGCCACGATGTATGCCGGATCAACGCCGATCGCCAGCGCGACCGGAACAATCGCCGCCAGCGCCGCAGCCTGAGAGTTTACAAACTTGGAAACCAGCAGCAGAACAATGGCATACGCCCACGGATACTCTTTCACCATTTCACCCAGTACGCCCTGAATTTCAGACATATGCGCACCGAACATGGTTTCTGCCATCCATGCGATACCGTACACCGCCACGATGGCGATCATACCGGAACGGAAGACTTCGTTTTTTGAGATAGACGCGGGATTGGTTTTGGTCAGGATAATAATCAGCGCCCCGGTCAGCAGCATAAACATCTGAATAACCAGTACCATCGACAGCGGTTTGCCGCCGAAGGATGGACGCAGGTCCGAATCAGCACCAAGAAGGGCGACTACAGCGATTGCCCCGAGGAAAATCCACATTGCCAGCCAGTTGCTTTTCGGCAGTTTTTTATCCAGCAGCGTCGCGGTATCACCGTAAACATACTCACGGTTTTCCGGTACGGAGATGAATTTCTGGAACTCTTCGTCTTTATCCAGATCTTTACCGCGGAACCAGCTGAAGATACCGATCGCCAGGATACCGATTAACGTCGATGGAATGGTGATTGCCAGCAGATCGAGGAACTCAAGATGGCGACCATCAAAGGTGACATTACCCAGCATCGCAACCAGAGACACGACCGCAACCGACACCGGACTGGCGATAATCCCCATCTGTGCACCGATAGAACTTGCCGCCATCGGACGTTCCGGACGGATGTTGTTCTTAATGGCGACGTCGTAGATGATCGGCAGAATGGTGTAAACCACATGACCCGTACCGCAAAGAATGGTCAGTGTACAGGTCACAAACGGCGCGACAATTGAGACATATTTCGGGTTGCGGCGCAGCAGCTTCTCGGCAATTTGCAGCATGACATCAAGACCGCCCGAAGCTTGCAAGGTCGCCGATGCCGCCACCACCGCAATGATAACCAGCATGACATCAACTGGTGGTTTACCTGGCTGAAGGTGGAAGACGAAGACCAGAATGACCAGACCGATACCGCCTAATAAACCCAGCGCGATACCACCCTTTCTGGCACCATAAAACAGACATATTAGTATTATGATAAGTTGGATAGTAAATAACATGTGTGAACCCTCGCGATAATCCTATTTAAATTTTTGCTGAATAGATCACAGTCACGTTCTGTTTTGTATGAACTGTTTTCAGAGCCTGACTAAATATCCGTTTGGTCGTTACCGGCTTTAGCAAATACCTCACAGTGAATATTGGCTGATTAAAGCAGCGGCAAATTTATGCACTGTGATAAGCGGCTTTTTCAGAGAGAAAAACTCTCTGGCGATGGGTTTATAGTTTGTACTGCGCAGATGTTAATGTTTTGTTTGCTGTTATCTTATTGATATTTATCGGTCTATTTTTTGTTCTCAGGGCAGATATCATTAGGTTTATAGATTAATCTGATCTACCCATTTGTGGGTAAAAATACACATAATGCGGGTGACATAATAGTTAATTAACTTTTGTTATCGTTTTGAAATTAAAAACACCGTTCATCTGAAGAGATATTAATTTTTAACGATGATGGAGGGATAATTATATTTGATCTGGCACAAGTTTTACTGATTAACGATGTAACTTGTGCCAGGGGTATTTTGCATTACGGTAATAATTATTACTTACAGATAACCAGCGATCCGTTATTGGCAATATTGTTTCAGCAGTGAGTAGTGTTCTGCCTGAATACGGTAACGGTAAACCGGACGCCCCGTGACGCCATAATGGATACTGGTGAACAAGATGTGGCAGTTGACCAGCCAGATGAGGTATTTTCGGCAGGAAACACGCGAGATGTTAACCTCGTTAGCCAGCTCGTCGGTTGAAAACTCATAGTCCTGATGCGCGTCAATCCACTGGCACAGCGTGCGTAACGTCTGCGGCGTTAAGCCTTTTGGCAAGCGACGAGGATCCTGTTCGTTGGAGCTGCTGCCGTGGATTAGCTGATCAAGCTCGGCCTGGTCATAATACTGATGTTTTTCCAGCGCCATTTTCTTTTGCCGCCAGCCGGTGAGCGCCTCTTCAAAGCGGGAAGCCTGGAAGGGTTTGATCAGGTAATCCACGACACCGTAATGCAGCGAATCTTTAATGGTTGCCGCATCGGCTGCGGAGGAGATGACAATCACATCACTTTTGCAACGCGCGTTATGCAGGACAGGCAGTAAATCGAGCCCGTTCTCTTTTTGCATATAGATATCGAGCAATATCAGGTCGATAGGCGCATCGCTATTGAAGATAATCTCTTTGGCTTTCTCCAGCGTCGAGGCTGTTCCACAGCATTGAAAGCCTGGGATTTGTGCTACGTATCGGCGATTCAGCTCCGCGACCATTGCGTCGTCATCGATAATTAATACATTGATCATCTGTTCGACCTCTCCCCGTCCCAGGGTATCTGGACAAAAAATTGTGTGAAAATCCCCGGTTCCGATTCCACGGCGATGCTGCCGCCGAGATTTTCTACCTGTTGTTTGACAAGTGCTAAACCGACGCCTCGCTCGCTTCCTTTTGTCGAGACACCTTTGTCAAAAATGTGATCGATTTTGTCGGGTGCGATCCCCGGTCCATCATCGTTAACTTCGCAGTGCAGCCAGCCGTGACGGTAGTGCAATGTTACGCTAATTTCGCCACCGGGTTCCGGCCCTAATGCTTCCAGCGCGTTTTCTATCAGATTTCCCAATGTGGTAATCAGCGTCGCGACCTGGTCCTCACTGCCGCTGTCTGGCAGCTGGCTTTCACTGTTTAAAATCAGCGTATGGCCTAAATCGGTCGCGCGGTTAATCTTGCTGATTAAAAAACCAGCGATAACCGGAGATTTGATCTTACCCAGCAGAGAGCCAATCTCTTCCTGATAGTTATTGGCTGTTTTGAGAATGTAATCTTCCAACTGCTTATAACTCTTCAGATGCAATAATCCGAGAATCACATGCAATTTATTCATAAATTCGTGGGATCGTTCACGAAGTGCGTCAGCATAGTTGACCAGACCGTCGAGTCGCTGCATCAGTTTACGAACTTCAGTTTTGTCCCTGAAGGTTGAAATGGCACCGATGATAACGCCATTACTGCGCACCGGAACGGTGTTGATCAGTAATAGCCGGTCTTTAATCGTAATCTCTTCGTCGCGGCGCGGCGTACCGTCGCGTAACACTTCCGAGACATCTACCACCTGTGACCATGAGTGGCTGAGCGTCGACAGTTTCTCATCGTCCTGCGACTTACGGTAATTCAGCAATTCTTGTGCGGCATCGTTGATCAGCGTGACCTCGCCGCGATCGTCCACGGCAACGACGCCTTCTTTGATAGACTGCAACATGGCCTGGCGTTGCTCAAACAGCGTGGAGATTTCGTAGGGTTCCAGGCCGAAAAGGATTTTTTTCAGTACCTTAACCAGAATGCAGGTGCCAATCAGTCCGACCAGCATGCCAAATAATACCGACCAGATAATGCTCCAGCGACTGTCATTGATCTGTTGGGTCACGCGGCTTAACTCAAGGCCGATCGCCACCACGCCAATTTGTTTATGATTTTCATCGTAGATGGGGGTAAATACGCGTAAAGCCTGCGCCAGAAAACCGCGATTGATAGCGACATTTTCTTCGCCATTCAGCGCATTAAGGATGTCATCACCTTTAAATGGCTGACCAATACGCTGGGCTTCAGGATGTGAGTAGCGAAGACTTTGCATATCGGTAACGACAATAAACAGCAGATCGTTGCGTTTGCGCACGGCTTCCGCGATGGCCTGGATGCCACTCTCCTGCGGTTTTTTCTGCAAGCCCTGACGGATTTCCGGCGAGTCGGCGAGGGTACGCGCCACTGCCAGTGCCTTGTTGGCCAGCCCGTCTCGCGTCATATCACTGATTTGCGAGAAGTAAATCAGATGCACCACCAATAGCACCGAGAACAGTACCGCGCTGACCATTAAGATCACAGTGGTACTCAATTTCATCGGACGTTTGCGTAATATGTGGTAGGGCAATGAATGTCTCATCAGCTTCCTTGTGTGACAAATTTCTTAAGCATTATCTCTGATGAGGCGGGTAATTCAAAGGGAGTAAAAATGATTGGCTATATAGGGGAAGAGACTCTGGCAACGGAAACTGCCAGTGCTGTATGAAGATTCCGGGGCTATGCTTATAGCGATAATCATACTGATGAGAGAGGGAAGGTCATGGATCAGGCGCTACTGGACGGGGGTTATCGCTGTTATACCGGCGAAAAGATCGATGTCTATTTCAACACTGCGATATGTCAGCATTCTGGCAATTGCGTACGTGGCAACGGCAAGTTATTTAATCTCAAACGAAAGTCGTGTAGACTGGCCCCCTGAATCTCCAGACAACCAGTATCACTTATTTAAGTGATAGTCTTAATACTAGTTTTTAGACTAGTCATTGGAGTACAGATGATTGATGTCTTAGGGCCGGAGAAACGCAGACGGCGTACCACACAGGAAAAGATCGCAATTGTTCAGCAGAGCTTTGAACCGGGGATGACGGTCTCCCTCGTTGCCCGGCAACATGGTGTAGCAGCCAGCCAGCTATTTCTCTGGCGTAAGCAATACCAGGAAGGAAGTCTTACTGCTGTGGCCGCCGGAGAACAGGTTGTTCCTGCCTCTGAACTTGCTGCCGCCATGAAGCAGATTAAAGAACTCCAGCGCCTGCTCGGCAAGAAAACGATGGAAAATGAACTCCTCAAAGAAGCCGTTGAATATGGACGGGCAAAAAAGTGGATAGCGCACGCGCCCTTATTGCCCGGGGATGGGGAGTAAGCTTAGTCAGCCGTTGTCTCCGGGTGTCGCGTGCGCAGTTGCACGTCATTCTCAGACGAACCGATGACTGGATGGATGGCCGCCGCAGTCGTCACACTGATGATACGGATGTGCTTCTCCGTATACACCATGTTATCGGAGAGCTGCCCACGTATGGTTATCGTCGGGTATGGGCGCTGCTTCGCAGACAGGCAGAACTTGATGGTATGCCTGCGATCAATGCCAAACGTGTTTACCGGCTCATGCGCCAGAATGCGCTGTTGCTTGAGCGAAAACCTGCTGTACCGCCATCGAAACGGGCACATACAGGCAGAGTAGCCGTGAAAGAAAGCAATCAGCGATGGTGCTCTGACGGGTTCGAGTTCTGCTGTGATAACGGAGAGAGACTGCGTGTCACGTTCGCGCTGGACTGCTGTGATCGTGAGGCACTGCACTGGGCGGTGACTACCGGCGGCTTCAACAGTGAAACAGTACAGGACGTCATGCTGGGAGCGGTGGAACGCCGCTTCGGCAACGATCTTCCGTCGTCTCCAGTGGAGTGGCTGACGGATAATGGTTCATGCTACCGGGCTAATGAAACACGCCAGTTCGCCCGGATGTTGGGACTTGAACCGAAGAACACGGCGGTGCGGAGTCCGGAGAGTAACGGAATAGCAGAGAGCTTCGTGAAAACGATAAAGCGTGACTACATCAGTATCATGCCCAAACCAGACGGGTTAACGGCAGCAAAGAACCTTGCAGAGGCGTTCGAGCATTATAACGAATGGCATCCGCATAGTGCGCTGGGTTATCGCTCGCCACGGGAATATCTGCGGCAGCGGGCTTGTAATGGGTTAAGTGATAACAGATGTCTGGAAATATAGGGGCAAATCCAGATAAATTAATGGTCGAGCGTGAGGCTGAAGCGAAAAAAGCCCGCCAATTGAAGAAAAAGCAGGCTTATAAACCGGATCCTGAAGCGTCATTTAGCTGGTCAGCAAATACGTCGACGCGCGGCAGGCGCTAATGAACAATCAACGCCTGAGATTTTCACTCGTCTGTGTGGACACAATCTTCCCCTCACCCTAACCCTCTCCCCGAAGGGGCGAGGGGACTGTCCGAGCTCTTTTTGGACGTTTTCATCAGTCTGAGGCGTTAATCAGCGTCCCTTCTTTTTACGCCCCGGCGAGGTAAAACGCTTACCGTTGGACGCCGGGCGACCGCCTTTTTCCGCCGTTTTTTCCATCTTAACGACTGGACGTTTGATGCCCGCTGTTTTCGGTTTGGCCTTCGCTTTAGGTTTTGCCTCGGAAGAGGAATTTTCGATGAGCTTAAAGAGGTCGATTAACTCATCGTCGGTTAAATCGCGCCACTCCCCCAGCGGAATGCCGCTTAAGCTGACGTTCATAATGCGCGTACGTTCCAGCTTTTTCACTTCATAGCCGAAATGCTCGCACATGCGCCGGATCTGACGGTTCAGCCCCTGCACTAGGGTAATGCGGAAGACAAACGGCGCTTCTTTTTTGACTTTGCACTTTTTCGTCACCGTCCCGAGGATCGGCACCCCCGCCCCCATACCACGAATAAATTCATCGGTAATCGGTTTATCGACCGTCACCAGATACTCTTTCTCATGATCGTTACCCGCACGGAGGATCTTATTCACCAGATCGCCGTGATTGGTGAGGAAAATCAGCCCCTGGGAGTCTTTATCCAGGCGGCCAATCGGGAACACGCGTTTGCTGTGGTTAACGAAATCGACAATGTTATCGCGCTCGCCATCTTCGGTGGTGCTGACAATACCGACGGGCTTGTTCAGGGCGATAAGTACCAAATCTTCGGCTTCCCGAGGCTCAATCAACTGACCGTTTACTTTCACAATGTCGCCGGGTTTCACCTGATCGCCAATGGTGGCTCGCTTGCCATTAAGGAACACATTGCCTTGCTCGATATAGCGATCCGCTTCGCGGCGTGAGCAAATTCCGCTTTCGCTGATGTATTTATTTAAACGGACTGATGAGTCGGGCAGCATAAATTCTCCTGTAAAACGCGGAATATACCGTACCTCTTAGCGGGGAAAAACAGGGTTATGCGGCAACGTCGAAATTAAATGTGATCTGCCACGCCTTTTATCACAAAAGTGTCTCCGGAAGTACGATGCAAATTTGCCTGGCAAAATAAGGATAATCAACATATTACGAATCGCTGCACACCTGTGCTGATGACTACTACGCAGAGAAACAAATGTGCAAGAGAAAGCGCTATTTCTCCCCATGCAAAGAGTGAAAAATCGCTTTGAAAGGCCCTCATGATGGGGTTATATCAGATCAAGCGGTGAGAAAGCGTATTTGCACAAATGTGCAGAACCAGGAGGCGGCAATGGAAAACAGTGACGATATCCGTTTGATTGTGAAGATTGCCCAACTCTATTACGAACAGGATATGACGCAGGCGCAAATCGCGCGCGAACTGGGTATTTACCGCACCACCATCAGCCGCTTGCTTAAACGAGGCCGCGATCAGGGAATGGTCACCATCGCCATCAACTATGACTACAACGAAAATCTCTGGCTGGAGCAGCAACTGAAGCAAAAGTTTGGCCTGAAAGACGTTGTGGTGGTGTCGGGAAATGATGAGGATGAAGAGACTCAACTGGCGATGATGGGGTTACACGGCGCGCAACTGCTGGATCGCTTGCTGGAGCCTGGCGATATTGTCGGTTTTTCCTGGGGTCGCGCGGTGAGCGCACTGGTTGAAAACTTGCCGCAGGCGGGGCAATCGCGGCAGTTAATCTGCGTACCAATTATTGGCGGACCGTCCGGTAAACTCGAAAGCCGCTATCATGTAAACACATTAACCTACAGCGCGGCAGCGAAGCTGAAAGGGGAATCGCATCTCGCGGATTTTCCGGCTCTGCTGGATAACCCATTAATTCGTAATGGGATCATGCAGTCTCAGCACTTTAAAACCATCTCTGCCTACTGGGATAATCTGGATATCGCCCTGGTGGGAATTGGCTCACCGGCCATTCGCGACGGCGCTAACTGGCATGCGTTTTATGGTGGTGAAGAGAGTGACGACCTGAATGCCCGCCAGGTTGCTGGCGATATTTGCTCGCGCTTTTTTGATATTCACGGCGCAATGGTTGAAACGAATATGAGCGAAAAAACGCTCTCTATCGAAATGAATAAATTAAAGCAGGCGCGATATTCCATTGGCATTGCCATGAGTGAAGAAAAATACAGCGGAATTATTGGTGCACTGCGTGGAAAATATATTAATTGTCTGGTAACGAATAGCAGCACAGCTGAACTATTACTGAAATAAAAATCTTCCCGATGTTTACCGTAATAAAAATTACGGCGGGTCCCTATTATCTAAAATCAGGAGTCTGTTATGCAAACGTGGTTAAATTTGCAGGATAAAATCATTATTGTCACCGGCGGCGCATCCGGTATTGGTCTGGCGATTGTAGAGGAATTATTAGCACAAGGCGCGAATGTACAGATGGTCGATATTCACGGTGGCGATGGTCAATATGAAGGTCATAAAGGCTATCAGTTTTGGCCGACCGATATTTCTAGCACAAAAGAGGTAAATCATACGGTAGCGGAAATTATCCAGCGTTTTGGTCGCATCGACGGTCTGGTCAATAACGCCGGGGTCAATTTCCCGCGTCTGCTGGTCGATGAGAAAGCGCCTGCCGGGCAGTATGAACTCAACGAAGCTGCATTCGAAAAAATGGTCAATATCAACCAGAAAGGTGTTTTTCTGATGTCGCAGGCGGTGGCGCGACAGATGGTCAAACAACATGATGGCGTGATTGTGAATGTTTCCTCAGAAAGTGGGCTGGAAGGCTCAGAAGGACAAAGCTGTTACGCCGCTACCAAAGCCGCGCTCAATAGCTTCACGCGCTCCTGGTCGAAAGAGCTGGGTAAACACGGTATCCGTGTGGTCGGTATCGCGCCCGGGATTCTGGAAAAAACCGGGCTACGCACGCCGGAATATGAAGAGGCGCTGGCGTGGACGCGCAATATCACCGTCGAGCAGCTGCGTGAAGGCTATACCAAAAACGCCATTCCTATTGGGCGCGCCGGAAGATTAGCAGAAGTAGCTGATTTTGTTTGTTATCTGTTGTCTGAACGCGCCAGCTACATCACCGGAGTAACCACTAACATTGCGGGCGGCAAAACGCGCGGCTAAGGAGGCTTTATGGTCAACGCCATTTTTTGTGCCCACGGCAAATTAGCTTGCGCCATGCTGGAATCGGTTCAGATGGTTTACGGCAACGCCAATGTTGAAGCCGTTGCATTTGTGCCCGGTGAAAACGCCGGAGACATTGCGGTAAAGCTGGAAAAGTTAGTAAGCATTCACAATCAAGATGAGTGGCTGATTGCCGTGGATTTACAGTGCGGCAGCCCGTGGAATGCGGCAGCAATGCTTGCGATGCGCAATCCTCGTTTGCGGGTAATCAGCGGCCTTTCTCTGCCGCTGGCGCTCGAACTGGTTGATAACCAGGACAGCATGAATGTTGATGAACTGTGTGAACACCTGACGCAAATCGCAAAGCAAACCTGCGTTGTCTGGAAACAACTGGCAACGACAGAGGAGGATTTCTGATGAACATTACGCTCGCCCGCATTGATGACCGTCTGATCCACGGCCAGGTCACTACCGTCTGGTCGAAAGTGGCTAACGCCCAGCGCATTATTATCTGCAATGACGAAGTTTATAACGATGAAGTGCGCCGGACATTATTGCGTCAGGCTGCGCCACCGGGAATGAAGGTTAACGTGGTCAATATTGAAAAAGCCGTCGCGGTTTATCACAACCCGCAATATCAGGACGAAACCGTTTTTTATCTTTTCACTCGCCCACAGGATGCCTTAGCGATGGTTCGCCAGGGGGTAAAAATAGGCACCCTGAATATTGGCGGCATGGCCTGGCGGCCCGGTAAAAAACAGTTAACCAAAGCGGTTTCATTAGATGATGATGATATTAACGCATTTCATGAGTTAAATAATCTTGGTGTCATACTGGATTTACGCGTCGTAGCGTCAGATCCCTCAATCAATATTATCGACAAAATAAACGAACAGTTAATCGCAAATTAAATAATAGCGCCTGTGTACATATGCTTTAACAGGCAGGGATGACGACACTTAAAAGGTGACAAATCATGGAAATAAGTACCCTACAAATCATTGCTATATTTCTTTTTTCCTGTATTGCCGGAATGGGCAGCGTGCTGGATGAATTTCAGACTCATCGCCCGTTAATTGCCTGTACGGTGATTGGTTTAATTCTCGGTGATTTAAAAACCGGAATAATACTCGGCGGTACGCTGGAATTGATAGCTCTCTGCTGGATGAACGTCGGCGCGGCGCAATCTCCGGATTCTGCACTCGCCAGCATAATCTCCGCCATTCTGGTTATCGTTGGTCAGCAAAGCATCGCCACCGGAATCGCCATCGCGTTGCCTGTGGCTGCGGCAGGCCAGGTGCTGACGGTGTTTGCCCGTACCATCACCGTAGTGTTCCAGCACGCGGCGGATAAAGCAGCAGAAGAGGCGCGGTTTCGCACTCTCGATATTCTGCATGTCTCCGCGCTTGGCGTGCAGGCGCTGCGCGTCGCCATTCCGGCACTGATTGTCTCACTGTTCGTCAGCGCCGATATGGTCAGCAATATGTTAAACGCCATTCCCGAATTTGTGACCCGAGGACTACAGATTGCTGGCGGTTTTATCGTGGTGGTCGGTTACGCCATGGTGCTACGTATGATGGGCGTGAAATATTTGATGCCTTTCTTTTTCCTCGGTTTCCTCGCAGGTGGCTACCTCGATCTCAGCCTGCTGGCGTTCGGTGGCGTCGGCGTGATCATGGCCCTGGTCTACATCCAGCTAAATCCACAGTGGTGTAAAGCTGAACCTCAACTCCAGGCCACCGCCTCCACCGCCCTTGACCAACTTGACGATTAACGGAGCCATCATGGAACAGAGAAAAATTACACGCAGCGATCTGGTGAGCATGTTTCTGCGCTCCAACCTGCAACAGGCGTCCTTTAACTTTGAACGTATTCACGGGCTGGGCTTTTGCTACGACATGATCCCCGCCATCAAGCGACTTTACCCATTAAAAGAGGATCAGGTTGCGGCGCTCAGGCTACACCTGGTGTTCTTCAATACCACGCCAGCCGTATGTGGCCCGGTCATCGGCGCGGAAATTGATGACGGTACCATCAACGGCATCAAAGTCGGTCTGATGGGACCATTGGCAGGAGTTGGCGATCCACTGGTCTGGGGAACGCTGCGCCCGATTACCGCCGCGCTCGGCGCATCTCTGGCACTTTCGGGCAACATTCTCGGCCCGCTGCTGTTCTTCTTTATTTTCAACGCGGTGCGTCTGGCGATGAAGTGGTATGGCCTACAGCTCGGCTTTCGCAAAGGGGTGAATATCGTCAGCGATATGGGCGGGAATGTGCTGCAAAAACTCACCGAAGGCGCGTCGATTCTCGGACTGTTTGTGATGGGCGTGCTGGTGACCAAATGGACGTCAATCAACGTACCGTTGGTGGTTTCACAAACGCATGCCGCCGATGGCTCCACCGTCACCATGACCGTGCAGAACATTCTCGACCAACTTTGCCCTGGTTTGCTGGCGCTCGGTCTGACGCTACTAATGGTTCGTCTGCTCAACAAAAAAATTAACCCGGTATGGCTGATTTTCGCCCTGTTTGGCTTAGGGATTATCGGCAATGCTCTGGGCTTCCTGTCCTGATTCTTCGCCCCGGCACGACTGCCGAGGCCATCGCTCAACATGAGGTGGTTTATGAAAACAACAGCTCTGCGTCTTTATGGTAAACGTGATTTACGCCTGGAAACCTTTGACCTTCCTGAAATGCAGGAGGATGAAATCCTCGCAACGGTGGTCACTGACAGCCTGTGCCTCTCTTCCTGGAAAGAGGCCAATCTGGGTGAAAACCATAAAAAAGTACCCGACGATGTGACGACCAACCCAATCATCATCGGCCACGAATTTTGCGGCGATATTCTGGCCGTGGGTAAAAAGTGGCAGCACAAATTCCAGCCGGGTCAGCGTTATGTGATTCAGGCCAACCTGCAACTCCCCGACCGCCCGGATTGCCCCGGCTACTCCTTCCCGTGGGTAGACGGCGAAGCGACGCATGTGGTTATTCCCAACGAGGTCATGGAACAATATTGCCTGCTGGCATACGACGGCGAAACCTATTTTGAAGGCTCACTGGTTGAACCGCTTTCCTGCGTGATTGGCGCGTTCAACGCCAACTATCATCTTCAGGAAGGTAGTTATAACCACACGATGGGGATTCGCCCGCAAGGGCACACGCTGATCCTCGGCGGCACCGGACCAATGGGACTGTTGGCGATTGATTATGCGCTGCATGGACCAGTTAACCCGTCGCTGCTCGTCATTACCGATACCGACAACGACAAATTGAGTTATGCGCGCAAGCACTATCCATCAGAACCGCAAACACTGATTCATTATCTCAATGCCACCGATGCAGCATTTGATACGTTAATGGCGCTGAGTGGCGGTCACGGCTTCGATGATATTTTCGTCTTTGTGCCTAATGAAGGACTGGTGACTCTCGCCTCTTCCTTGCTGGCGACAGATGGTTGCCTGAATTTCTTCGCCGGACCGCAGGATAAACATTTCAGCGCGCCAATTAATTTCTACGATGTGCATTATGCATTTACCCACTACGTGGGCACGTCAGGCGGCAATACCGACGACATGCGCGCGGCGGTCAAACTGATCGAAGAGAAAAAAGTGCAGGCCGCAAAAGTGGTAACACATATTCTTGGGCTGAATGCCGCGGGCGAAACCACGCTTGAATTGCCTGCCGTCGGCGGCGGCAAAAAGCTGGTGTATACCGGGAAATACCTGCCGCTGACGTCACTCACGCAGATTCAGGATCAAGCACTGTCGGCGATTCTGGCGCGTCATCAGGGGATCTGGTCCGGTGAGGTGGAGCAATACCTGCTCGCCCATGCAGAGGCAATTTCCCATGATTAATCGCGCTACTTAACTCTGCATGTCGCTGGCTGGTCGCCCCAGCAACTTCGCGACCGGATGTGCGGCTGATTGCTGAAGCAGCACAATTTGCACGAGAAGGATAAAAAATATCAGCGCCTTAAGGGGCGCTCAAATTGGTGGCAAAGTACACATTGTTTATGCCGGATGCGGAATGAAGCCTTATTCGGTCTACATAATTTTGAAAATCCAATATATTGCAGTTATCTGGTAGGCCAGGTAAGCGTAGCGCATCAGGCAATGCTGTGTTTGTCATCAGTCTCAGCGCCCGGTGCAATACGTGACATCGTGAGCCATGTCAGTAAGTGGTTAAATTCGCAGTGGTAGCATGCCTTCCGTGATTTCTTACTAACCGGAGAAGTAATGGAACTGCTTTTATTGAGTAACTCGACGCTGCCGGGTAAAGCCTGGCTGGAACATGCACTGCCGCTAATTGCTGAACAGTTGCAGGGTCGCCGCTCAGCGGTGTTTATCCCTTTCGCTGGCGTAACGCAGACCTGGGATGATTACACAGAGAAAACGGCTGCGGTTCTCGCTCCGCTGGGTGTTTCTGTCACCGGTATTCATAGCGTTGTCGATCCCGTTGCCGCGATTGAAAATGCGGAAATTGTGATTGTCGGCGGCGGTAATACTTTCCAGTTGCTGAAACAGTGCCGCGAGCGCGGGCTGCTGGCTCCAATTACTGACGTGGTTAAACGTGGCGCGCTGTATATTGGCTGGAGCGCAGGCGCTAACCTTGCTTGCCCAACCATTCGTACCACCAACGATATGCCGATTGTCGATCCGCAAGGTTTCGATGCGCTAAATCTGTTCCCGTTGCAAATCAACCCGCACTTCACCAACGCGCTGCCGGAAGGCCATAAAGGTGAAACCCGTGAGCAGCGTATTCGCGAACTGCTGGTCGTCGCGCCAGAACTGACGATTATTGGTCTGCCGGAAGGTAACTGGATCACAGTGAGTAAAGGTCACGCTACGCTGGGTGGCCCGAACACCACTTATGTGTTTAAGGCTGGTGAAGAAGCGGTTCCGCTGGAAGCTGGTCACCGTTTTTAAGTGAATTGCCGGATGCATGATCCGGCATCTTGTTCATAGTGCCTGATGCGACGCTTGACGCGTCTTATCAGGCCTACAGGATTCACAATATTAATACTCGTCCCGTCCTTCATCTTCATCCGGCTGTTCCAGCACACTGTAAGCCACCGAACAAAACAGCGAGTTCAGGCGCTGCATATCTCCCAGTAAGCCTAAATGTAGCGAACTGGTTTCAATGCTCTGCACGTTTTGCTGATGCAGGCGATCGACGTGGGCGTGGGAATAGCGGCGATTAAGAATGCGAAAACGATGTTTGCTGCGACGCAAACGACGAGCGCTGGTGACATCGCCAGAGAAGAACACCGACATTGCCAGCTTTAAATTACTGAGCAATTGCTCATAGAGCGCATCCAGTTCCTTCAACCCATCAAGCGAAAATGCCCGCCGTGCTGCCAGCGATTTATCGGCAATTTCGCTGCCCATGCGCTCGACGATATCGGAGGCCTGTTCAAGGTTGAGCGACATTTCGATGATCTCCGCCCAGCGGCGCGACTCTTCCTCCGCCAACTCTTCTTTTGGCATCCGCGCCAGATACAGCTTAATGGCGGTGTAGAGAACGTTGATATCATCTGCCAGCTTACGCAGCTCTTTCTCCTGCCGTGGCTCGCCGTGCATCACTTTATTCAGCCCTTCCATCATCTGTTCCATGGCGTCGCCAATGCGCAGGGTTTCGCGCGCGGCGTTCGCCAGAGCAAGCGTGGGCGTGTCCAGCGCGCTGACATCCAGATGTTTAGGCCGTAGCTGGGTATCCAGTTCCGGTTCATCGCGAATAATCGTTTTGCAAAACCGTGCCATCGGGTCAACAAATGGCAGCATGACCAGGCAACGTACAAGGTTGTAGAAGACGTGGAAATAGATCACCAGTTCCGCTTTTGGCAATGACAGCTTCCCCATTGTCTCTGCCAGCAAATGGACAAACGGCAGGATAATCAGGCTACCCACCAGCTTAAACAGCAGACTACCCAGCGCGACACGGCGGGCTGCGGCATTGGCGGCACTGTTGTTGAGCATCGCCAGCAGGCCGGAACCGAGGTTAGCTCCAATCACCAGACAGAGCGCCACGGGGAAGGAGATAATGCCTGCAGCGGTCAGAGTCGCGGTCAGCAGTACAGCAGCAAGGCTGGAGTAGCTGATAATGGCGAACATCGCGCCAATCAGCGCATCCAGCAGAATATCGCCGGTCAGCGAGGCAAAGATCACCTGAACGCCGTTTGCCTGGGTGATCGGCGTTACGGCCTGCACAATCAACTCCAGCGCCAGCAAAATCAGCCCAAGACCAATACCGACGCGGCCCAGTTGCCCGGCGCGTGACTGTTTGCGTCCGAGGAAAAAAATCACGCCGATAAAAATAAGTAACGGTGACAGCCAGGATAAGTCGAAGGTGAGAATACGCGCCATTAGCGCCGTCCCGACATCTGCCCCCAGCACAATGACCAGAGCCGGTGCGAGGGCTACCAGATCCTGAGCGACGAACGAGGTCACCAGCATGGTGGTGGCATTACTGCTCTGTACCAGTGCGGTAACGCCGATCCCCGCGCAAAAGGCGAGCGGCTTTTTTTCGACGCTCCGGCTAAGGACAGTACGCAAACGCGCGCCGAAGACGCGCATTACGCCGGTTCGAACAATATGAGTCCCCCAGACCAGCAGGGCGACGGCAGAAAGCAGGTGAAGCAGCGTTAACACGAGTTCAGATTCTCCTTATCGTTATATGTTCCTGAAGCAATTGAATGACCAAAGGACCGGAAACACGCTGACTGGCATCTTTACTGTGCCTTTTGACATTCGTTTTTCCGGCTAAGATTATTCCAGCCTGTTTCCAGTATAAGTGTTTCATATTAATAAAGAGACAGGGCACTCATTGAGCGCCCTGTTTGTTGTAAGGAAAAGTGACAGATTTGTGAATCAGTCCGCGTCATACCCCAGATTCGGTGCCAGCCAGCGCTCAACATCGGAGACGCTCATACCTTTACGGCGGGCATGGTCTTCAACCTGATCGCGCTGAATTTGCGCCACCGCGTAGTACTTGCTGTCCGGATGACTGAAATACCAACCCGAAACCGATGCACCAGGCCACATCGCGAAAGATTCTGTGAGTTTCATGCCAGTATGTTTTTCCACTTCCAGCAGCTCCCAGATGGTGGCTTTTTCCGTATGTTCCGGGCAGGCCGGATAGCCCGGTGCCGGACGGATGCCCTGGTAGTTTTCGCGGATCAGTTCTTCGTTGCTGAGGTTCTCGTTCGGCGCATAGCCCCAGTAGACTTTACGCACACGCTCATGGAGATACTCCGCAAAGGCTTCGGCTAAACGGTCGGCAAGCGCTTTCACCATGATTTTGTTGTAATCATCGTGCTGCGCTTCAAAGGCATCAGCCAGTGCGTCCTCTTCCAGCCCGCCAGTCACGGCAAATGCGCCGATGTAATCTGCTTTACCAGAAAGCTTCGGCGCAACGAAGTCAGCGAGACAGTAGTTAGCGAATCCCGTTTTTTCGGTCTGTTGACGCAGATGGTGGCTGACGTTGATCACATGGGTGCGCGTTTCGTCACGGTAGATTTCAATGTCATCGCCCACACGGTTTGCCGGGAACAGGCCCACCACGCCACGCGGATTCAGCGTTTTCTCGGCGCTTAATTTATCCAGCATGTCGTTGGCGTCTTTAAACAGCCGCTGCGCCTCAACGCCCACCACTTCATCTTCCAGAATGCGCGGATACTTCCCGGCCAGCGACCAGGTCATAAAGAACGGTGTCCAGTCGATGTAATTACGCAGCGTTTCGATGCTGGCTTCCACTTCCTGCACGCCGAGACGGTGCGCCACCGGCGGCGTGTAAGCCTGCCAGTCAAATGCGAAATCGTTATCGCGCGCCGCTTCCAGCGTGACCGGTGGTGTGCGTGGTTTCTTGCGCCCGTGCTGAATACGCACGGTTTCGTACTCCTTGCAGGTACGAGCGACAAAATCATCACGCTGAGTATCGGAAAGCAGCGCCGCTACCACACCAACGGTGCGCGAGGCATTCTGCACATACACCGTAGGGCCGCTGTAGTTCTGCTCGATTTTCACCGCCGTGTGCGCTTTTGAGGTGGTCGCGCCGCCAATCAGTAACGGAATGGCGAAGCCCTGACGCTCCATCTCTTTCGCCACGTTAACCATCTCGTCCAGCGACGGCGTGATAAGCCCCGAAAGGCCAATCAAATCAGCATTCACTTCTTTGGCGATACGGAGAATTTTTTCCGCAGGCACCATAACGCCGAGATCGACAATTTCGTAGTTGTTACATTGCAGCACCACACCAACGATATTTTTACCGATGTCGTGGACATCGCCTTTCACGGTGGCGATCACCATCTTGCCGTTGGTTTTACCCTGCTCTTTGCTGGCTTCAATAAACGGTTCGAGATACGCCACTGCCTGTTTCATGACGCGCGCCGATTTGACCACCTGTGGCAGGAACATTTTGCCTTCGCCAAACAGATCGCCGACCACGTTCATGCCGTCCATCAACGGGCCTTCAATCACTTCAATCGGGCGCGTAGCCTGCTGGCGGGCTTCTTCAGTATCCTGCTCGATAAACTCGGTTATGCCTTTGACCAGCGAGTATTCCAGACGTTTATTCACGTCCCACGAGCGCCACTCCGCTTGCTGGGCGTTAGCAGTGTCGTCCGCTTTACTGCCGCGATATTTCTCGGCAAGCTCCAGTAAACGCTCAGTGCCATCGTCACGACGATTAAGAATCACATCTTCCACCGCGTCGCGCAGTTCAGCGGGTAGGTCGTCGTAAATCGCCAGTTGCCCGGCGTTGACGATCCCCATATCCATGCCATTGCGAATAGCGTAGTAGAGGAACACTGCGTGAATGGCTTCGCGCACCGGATCGTTGCCACGGAATGAGAAAGAAACGTTAGATACGCCGCCGGAAATCAGCGCGTGCGGCAGTTCGCGTTTGATGTCTTCACACGCGCCGATAAAGTCCTGCGCGTAGTTGTTGTGCTCTTCAATACCGGTGGCGACCGCGAAGATGTTCGGGTCGAAGATGATATCTTCTGGCGGGAAGCCAACCTCTTCGGTGAGGATTTTGTACGCCCGACGGCAAATCTCGATTTTCCGTGCGCGAGTATCGGCCTGTCCCTGTTCGTCAAAGGCCATCACCACCACTGCCGCACCGTAGCGACGCAACAATTTCGCGTGATGGATAAAGGCGTCGACGCCCTCTTTCATCGAGATAGAGTTAACAATGCCTTTGCCCTGGATACACTTCAGACCTTTTTCAATGACATCCCATTTTGAGGAGTCGATCATAATCGGCACGCGAGCGATATCCGGTTCACCGGCAATCAGATTGAGAAAACGCACCATCGCCGCTTCGGCATCGAGCATCCCTTCATCCATGTTGATATCGATAATCTGCGCGCCGTTTTCCACCTGCTGACGCGCCACATCCAGCGCCTCGCTGTATTTCTCTTCTTTGATCAGGCGCTTGAACTTAGCAGAGCCGGTGACGTTGGTGCGTTCACCCACGTTCACAAACAGGCTATCGTCGCCAATGTTCAGCGGCTCCAGGCCAGACAAACGGCAGGCTACGGGAATTTCCGGCAGTTTGCGCGGCGCTAATCCTTCTACTGCACGACTCATCGCTGCAATATGTTGCGGCGTGGTCCCGCAGCAACCACCGACGATATTGAGAAAGCCCGCTTGCGCCCATTCACGTATCTGTTTTGCCATCGTGTCGGCGTCGAGATCGTATTCACCAAAGGCGTTAGGCAGCCCGGCGTTCGGGTGGGCGGTGACGTAGCATTCCGCAATCCGTGATAGTTCCTGCACGTACTGGCGCAGTTCATCGGGCCCCAGCGCACAGTTCAGGCCAAAGGTCAGCGCTTCGGCGTGGCGCAATGAGTTGTAAAATGCTTCGGTGGTCTGCCCGGAGAGCGTGCGCCCGGAGGCGTCGGTGATGGTGCCGGAGATCATAATCGGCAGCTCAACGCCCAGCGCTTCAAACTCCGTTTTCACCGCAAAGACCGCCGCTTTGGCGTTAAGGGTGTCGAAAACGGTTTCAATCAGGATCAGATCCGCACCACCTTCCACCAGCGCTTTGGTGGATTCGCGATAGGCCGCCGCCAGCTGGTCAAAAGTGATGTTGCGGAATGCCGGATCGTTGACGTCCGGAGAAATAGACGCCGTGCGGTTGGTTGGGCCAAGAACACCGGCAACGTAGCGCGGTTTCTCCGGCGTGCGCGCGGTCCACTCGTCAGCACAGGCGCGCGCCAGTTTCGCCGCCGCAAAGTTGATTTCCGCCGACAGGGATTCCATCTGGTAATCCGCCATCGCAATGGTCGTGGAGTTGAAGGTGTTGGTTTCGATGATATCCGCGCCCGCTTCAAAGTAGGCGTTGTGGATAGCGGCGATCACTTCCGGTTTACTGAGTACCAGCAGGTCGTTGTTGCCTTTGAGGTCGCATGGCCAGTCGGCAAAGCGTTCACCACGAAAATCGGCTTCGTTCAGTCGATAGCTCTGGATCATGGTGCCCATACCGCCGTCCAACACCAGAATACGTTCATTTAACTGCGCACGCAGTTGTTCCACTTTGCTGCTCACACTTGCTCCCGACACGCTTAACCCAGATTTAATAAAAATTCAACAAACCATACTGGAATAAACGCATTTGTGGTAAAAGCGACCACCACGCAACATGAGATTTGTTCAACATTAACTCATCGGATCAGTTCAGCAACTATTGCATTAGCTAACAATAAAAATGAAAATAATTTCCACGATACAGAAAAAGGAGGCTGTCATGGTCGCACCCATTCCCGCGAAACGCGGCAGAAAACCCGCCGTTGCCACCGCACCAGCGACTGGACAGGTTCAGTCTTTAACGCGTGGCCTGAAATTACTGGAGTGGATTGCCGAATCCAATGGCAGCGTGGCACTCACAGAGCTGGCGCAACAAGCCGGGTTACCCAATTCCACGACCCACCGCCTGCTAACCACGATGCAACAGCAGGGTTTCGTGCGTCAGGTCGGCGAACTGGGACACTGGGCAATCGGCGCACATGCCTTTATGGTCGGCAGCAGCTTTCTCCAGAGCCGTAATTTGTTAGCAATTGTTCACCCTATCCTGCGCAATCTAATGGAAGAGTCTGGCGAAACGGTCAATATGGCGGTGCTTGATCAAAGCGATCACGAAGCGATTATTATCGACCAGGTACAGTGTACCCACCTGATGCGAATGTCCGCGCCTATCGGCGGTAAATTGCCGATGCACGCTTCCGGTGCGGGTAAAGCCTTTTTAGCCCAACTGAGCGAAGAACAGGTGACGAAGCTGCTGCACCGCAAAGGGTTACATGCCTATACCCACGCAACTCTGGTGTCTCCTGTGCATTTAAAAGAAGATCTCGCCCAAACGCGCAAACGGGGTTATTCATTTGACGATGAGGAACATGCGCTGGGGCTACGTTGCCTTGCAGCGTGTATGTTCGATGAGCACCGCGAACCGTTTGCCGCAATTTCTATTTCCGGACCGATTTCACGTATTACCGATGATCGCGTGACCGAGTTTGGCGCGATGGTGATTAAAGCGGCGAAGGAAGTGACGCTGGCGTACGGTGGAATGCGCTGACTTTTTCTGGCGGGCAGAGGCAATATTCTGCCCATCATACCTGAGTGGCAATAGAATAAGGGTGTCTGTTAATCGCATTGACGCCAAAATAACTTAATGTCATACACTTCACACACTTTTATTAACTCAGCATTATTTTTAAACATCAAACCACTTAATTATTAACAAAATCGCAAGATCTCATTCCACCGAAACTTTTACGGCTGCATTATGAGATTGAGCGATTTATGATATTTTTTTAGTTGTAATCATATTAAATTTTTTCACTGTTCTGATAGTTAAAATTCAAGACATCAATAAACAATGAGATATTTAAATGATTACTCGTATTCCTCGTAGTTCTTTCTCTGCAAATATTAATAATACAGCCCAGACAAATGAACACCAAACCCTGAGTGAATTGTTTTATAAAGAACTCGAGGATAAATTTTCTGGCAAGGAGCTGGCGACGCCTCTATTAAAAAGCTTCTCAGAGAACTGTAGACAAAATGTTCGTCATATCTTTAGCAACAAGGATTTTGTCATTAAATTTTCCACGTCCGTCTTACAAGCTGATAAGAAAGAAATTACGATGATTAATAAAAACGAAAACACGACACTCACTCAAACCATTGCTACAATATTTGAAGAATACCTAATGGAAATTTTACCTCAACGCTCAGACACTCTTGATAAACAAGAATTAAACCAAAAATCAGATAGAAAAGAAAAAGAATTCCCAAGAATTAAACTTAATGGTCAATGTTATTTCCCGGGGCGCCCCAAAACCGTATAGTATACCGACACATTGCTGCACAATATATTAATGATATTTATCAGAATGTTGATTACAAACCCCATCAAGATGATTACTCTTCAGCTGAAAAATTTCTCACTCACTTCAACAAAAAATGCAAAAACCAGACTTTGGCGTTGATTTCCAGCCGTCCTGAGGGGCGTTGCGTTGCTGCCTGCGGTGATTTCGGGCTAGTTATGAAAGCATATTTTGACAAGATGGAATCAAATGGCATCAGTGTTATGGCAGCCATATTACTGGTGGATAACCATGCTTTGACGGTCCGGCTAAGAATAAAGAACACAACTGAAGGATGTACCCATTACGTGGTTTCGGTTTATGATCCTAATGTAACTAACGATAAAATAAGAATTATGAGCGAAAGCAAAGAGGATATTAAACACTATTCTCTGATGGATTTTATGAATGTAGATTATAGCCTCCTGAAATGGTCAAATGATCATGTTATTAACCAATCTGTTGCAATAATTCCAGCACTTCCGAAAGAACAGCTATTGATGTTAAAAGGAACTGTGGATGAAATAACCCCTCCATTATCACCAGCAACGATGAATTTGCTAATGGCAATTGGTCAGAATCACCAACTTACGCAACTGATGATTCAGCTCCAGAAAATGCCAGAACTACATAGAACAGAAATGTTGACTGCCTATAATAGTATTAACCTCCCCGGTTTATATTTGGCTATAAATTATGGCAATGCGGATATCGTTGAGACTATTTTCAATTCATTGTCAGAAACAGGATATGAAGGGTTACTCTCGAAAAAAAATCTCATGCATATTCTGGAGGCAAAAGATAAAAATGGTTTTTCTGGATTATTTTTAGCGATATCACGTAAGGATAAAAATGTTGTAACCTCGATTCTGAACGTCTTACCTAAACTGGCCGCAACACATCATTTAGATAATGAACAGGTGTATAAATTCCTGAGTGCCAAAAATAGAACGTCCAGCCATGTTTTATACCATGTTATGGCGAATGGTGATGCCGACATGCTGAAAATTTTTTTGGTCGCGTTACCTTTGTTAATTCGCACATGTCATTTGACTAAAGAACAGGTACTCGATCTCCTGAAGGCAAAGGATTTTTATGGTTGCCCAAGACTATACCTGGCGATGCAAAATGGACATAGCGATATCGTGAAAGTTATTCTCGAAGCATTGCCCTGTCTGGCCCAGGAAATTAACATTTCAGCTTCCGATATTGTAGATCTTCTGACCGCTAAAAGTCTTGCGCGCGACACGGGTTTGTTTATGGCCATGCAGCGCGGACATATGAACGTTATTAATACTATTTTTAACGCATTACCCACTCTTTTTAATACGTTTAAATTCGATAAAAAAATATGAAGCCCCTCCTCCTGGCAAATAATTCTAATGAATATCCCGGTTTGTTTTCAGCGATACAGCATAAACAACAAAACGTTGTAGAGACGGTTTATCTTGCTTTATCTGACCATGCACGCCTGTTTGGATTTACCGCTGAAGATATTATGGATTTTTGGCAACACAAAGCGCCACAAAAATACTCTGCCTTTGAGTTGGCTTTTGAATTTGGTCACCGGGTTATTGCTGAATTAATCCTTAATACATTAAATAAGATGGCTGAAAGCTTTGGCTTTACGGATAACCCTCGATACATTGCGGAGAAAAATTATATGGAAGCTTTACTCAAAAAAGCATCTCCCCATACCGTACGCTAAATCTTTGCCTGCGCCGATACGCATAAACATCTTCCACATGCCCTTCACGTATGCGGTTTTGTAGTGCGCGCCAGTAATCAGCGCGGAACAGGTCGGCGTGCATCTCTTCAAACAGCGGACCAATACGCGGGTCGGCGCATAGCCAGTGGCGAAACTCTTCCGGGAAAACATCGCCCGGCGAGACGCTGTACCACGGTTCGCTGGCAAGTTCGTCTTCCGGATAGCGCGGCGGCGGGATGTCGCGGAAATTCACTTCCGTCATGTAGCAAATTTCATCGTAATCATAAAAAACCACACGCCCGTGACGGGTGACACCGAAGTTTTTAAACAGCATGTCGCCAGGGAAAATGTTAGCAGCGGCAAGCTGGCGAATAGCGTTACCGTATTCTTCAATGGCGTCGCGCAACTGCTGACCTTCCACTTGTTCCAGCCAGATATTGAGCGGCACCATCCGCCGCTCGATTATAGAGATGGCGAATTACAATCTGCTCACCAAGATCGGTGATTTTTTCCGCTGCTTCCTGGAGCAGTAATTCCATTAATACCGGGGAAATATGCCGCTTCTCCAGCACAAAGTTTTCAAACTCCTGGGTGTCCGCCATTCGGCCCACACGGTCGTGCTCTTTCACCAGTTGATAGCAGGCACGAACGTGAGCGGCAGACATCTCTTTCTGCGGCGCGAACTTGTCTTTGATGACTTTGAATACCCGATCAAAGCCCGGCAGCGTAAACACCAACATCACCATTCCACGAATACCCGGCGCTTCAATGAACTGCTCATTACAGCCCTGTAGATAAACGAGATATTCGCGGTAGCTTTCGGTTTTGGCGTGCTTCTGGCAGCCGATAGCCATATACAATTCAGCAGTGGTTTTACCTGGCAGAATTTCCCGTAGCCACTCGACCAGCGCTGCGGGCAGCGGTGCATAAACCATAAAATAAGAACGCGCAAAGCCAAAAACAATGCTCGCTTCGGCGGTCGTCGTCAGGCAGGTATCAATAAATAACTCGCCGTCGTCCGTCTGGTGGATCGGCAGTAAGAAGGGCAACGTGCCGGAAGGCGTGATCAGTTTGCCCACCAGCCAGGCGGCTTTATTGCGGTAAAACAGTTCGTTCGCCACCTGTAAATGACTTTCCGCGAGGTTGTCTGTCCCCAGCGTTTCCGTCAGATGGCGAATGATGTAATGAATGTCACGGCTTTTATTCTGCCAGCGCAGGCGCAGCGGCAGGTCGCTGATAACGCGCATCAGTAGAGATTCCCAGCCGTGATCGGGGTGAAAGTCTTTCGCCAGCGGGCGGGGAATGGTACGAAAGCGGCGCTCTGGCTGAGAGCTAAAGATAAAAAGCCGCTCGGGAGTAAGCGAGCGGTGGTCAAATAACCGACAGTACACGGAGTTAAAAAAGCTCTCCGCAATCTCGAAGCGCGGGTAATCCGGCAACAGCCGCGTGTAATGCTCTTTAACGCGCAGTAAAAATGCCGCGTCCGTACTTTGGCCGTTAGTAATGCAGCGCAGTTGCTCCACGACCAGACCAACGTGATGATCGTAAAGATGGATACGGTTTTTCATCGCCTGCTGGACAGCATGCCAGTCGGCCTGTTCGAAACGCTGCTGCGCCCCGGAAGTCACTTCGAGGAATCGACCATACTGAGCGTCGAAGCCTTGCAAAATGGTTTGAGCAATCAGTAATTCCAGGCCACGCGGCATTTAGCGCCCTCATCAGGAGCAGAGAATTGCCGGATGCGGCGTAAACGCCTTATCCAGCCTACGTTCGGCAACGGTTGTAGGCATGATAAGACGCGCAAGCGTCGCATCAGGCATCGTGCACCGATTGCCGGATGCGGCGTAAATGCCTTATCCGGCCTACAGTCAGCAACGTTTGTAGGTTGCTTAGAACTGCGATTCTTCAGTGGAGCCAGTCAGCGCGGTGACTGAAGACGTGCCGCCCTGAATAATAGTCGTCACTTTATCGAAGTAACCTGTACCCACTTCCTGCTGGTGAGATACGAAGGTATAGCCATCTTTCGCGGCGGCAAATTCCGGCTGCTGCACTTTCTCAACATAGTGCTTCATACCTTCGCCCTGCGCATAAGCGTTTGCCAGGTCGAACATGTTAAACCACATGCTGTGGATACCTGCTAGGGTGATGAACTGGAACTTGTAGCCCATATCCGACAGCTGCTGCTGGAAGCTGGCAATAGTTTTGTCGTCGAGGTTTTTCTGCCAGTTGAACGACGGCGAGCAGTTATAAGCCAGCAGTTTGCCCGGATATTTCGCGTGGATAGCTTGTGCAAAGCGACGCGCCAGTTCCAGATCCGGCGTGGAGGTTTCACACCAGACCAGGTCAGCATATGGCGCATACGCCAGGCCACGGCTGATCGCTTGCTCAATGCCCGCATGAGTACGGAAGAAGCCTTCACTGGTACGCTCGCCGGTAATAAATTCGCTGTCATACGGGTCGCAATCTGAGGTGATCAGATCCGCCGCATCAGCATCGGTACGTGCAACCAGCAGGGTTGGAACGCCCGTCACGTCAGCTGCCAGACGCGCCGCGACCAGTTTCTGAATAGCTTCCTGAGTTGGCACTAAAACTTTGCCGCCCATGTGACCGCATTTCTTCACTGACGCCAGCTGATCTTCGAAGTGAACTGCCGCAGCACCGGCTTCAATCATCGCTTTCATCAGTTCAAAGGCATTCAGGACACCGCCAAAACCGGCTTCCGCATCGGCAACGATCGGCAGGAAGTAATCGACATAGCGCGGATCGCCCGGCTCAATGCCCACGGACCATTGGATCTGATCGGCACGACGGAAGGTGTTGTTGATCCGCTCCACCACAGCTGGCACCGAGTTTGCCGGATAGAGCGACTGATCCGGATACATGCTGGCCGCCAGGTTAGCGTCCGCCGCTACCTGCCATCCCGACAGATAGACTGCTTCAATACCCGCTTTCGCCTGTTGCAGCGCCTGACCGCCAGTCAGTGCACCGAGGTTGTTGATGTAGCCTTTTTTCGACTCACCGTGCAGCAGACGCCACATTTTCGCTGCGCCCAGTTGCGCCAGCGTGCATTCAGGATTGACTGAACCGCGTAATTTCACCACATCTTCCGCACTGTATGGGCGAGTAATGCCTTCCCAACGCGGTTGAGTCCACTCTTTCTGTAATTCTTCAATTTGTTGTGTACGGGTTTTCATGTGCAGATGCTCCATAGTTATGTGGTGGTTTACGCTAACAGGCGGTAGCCTGGCAGGGTCAGGAAATCAATTAACTCATCGGAAGTGGTGATCTGTTCCATCAAGCGTGCGGCATCGTCAAAACGGCCCTGGGAGAAACGTTCTTCGCCCAGTTCGCTGGCAATGACTTTCATCTCTTCGCCCAGCATCTGGCGGAACAAGGCTTTGGTCACCGGTTTGCCATTGCTCAACGTTTTTTGATGATGGATCCACTGCCAGATCGAGGTACGGGAAATTTCAGCCGTCGCCGCATCTTCCATCAGGCCATAAATCGGCACGCAGCCGTTGCCGGAGATCCACGCTTCGATGTACTGCACAGCCACGCGAATGTTAGCGCGCATACCTTCTTCGGTGCGTTCACCATCACAAGGTGCCAGCAGCTGATCGGCAGTAATCGGCGCGTCTTGTTCGCGCAATACTTCAAGCTGATTTTTACGGGAGCCGAGAATGTCGTTGAATACCGCCATTGCCGTGTCCGCAAGGCCTGGGTGAGCGATCCATGTGCCATCGTGACCGTTATTGGCTTCCAGCGCTTTATCCGCTTTTACTTTGTTGAGCACCTGGTTATTACGCTCTTCATCTTTGCTCGGAATAAACGCGGCCATGCCGCCCATCGCAAAAGCACCGCGTTTATGGCAGGTTTTAATCAGCAGGCGTGAGTAAGCATTCAGGAATGGTTTATCCATCGTCACGGCCTGTCTGTCTGGCAGGACACGATCGGGATAGTTTTTCAACGTTTTGATATAGCTGAAGATGTAATCCCAGCGACCGCAGTTCAGACCAACAATATGGTCGCGCAGCGCGTGAAGGATTTCGTCCATCTGGAACACGGCGGGCAGCGTTTCAATCAGCAACGTCGCCTTGATGGTGCCGCGCGGCAGATTAAAGCGATCTTCTGCATAGCTGAAGACTTCGCTCCACCAGGCCGCTTCCTGCTAGGACTGGGTTTTCGGCAGATAGAAATAGGGACCGCTGCCCTTTGCCAACAGTGCCTGATAGTTGTGGAAGAAATAGAGCGCAAAATCAAACAGGCTACCGGGGATTGCCTCACCACGCCAGGTGACATGTTTTTCCGGCAAGTGCAGACCGCGTACCCGACAAATCAAAACCGCTGGATTGGGCTTGAGCTGATAAATTTTGCCTGCTTCATTGGTATAGCTGATGGTACCGTTAACCGCATCGCGCAGGTTAATTTGCCCGTCGATCACTTTGTTCCAGTCTGGTGCCAGTGAATCTTCGAAATCGGCCATAAAGACTTTCACATTGGCGTTCAGTGCGTTGATCACCATCTTGCGCTCTACCGGGCCAGTTATCTCTACGCGGCGGTCTTCTAAGTCCGCAGGAATCCCGCGAATTTTCCAATCAGCATCGCGAATGGAAGCCGTTTCCGAAATAAAATCAGGCAACGTTCCGTTATCAATATCTTGCTGCTGCTGAATGCGCGCTGCCAGAAGTTTATTGCGTTGTGGCGTAAAATGCGTCACCAGCTCAGTCAGAAATTCTACCGCTTCGGCAGTAAGAATTTGCTTCTCCTGCTCGCCATACGGCCTTGTGAAAGCCAGTTCATCGGTTGTTGTTGCCTGTTCAGTCATCGTGCAGCTCCTCGTCATGGATCCGAAAACTTCCCCTCTGTGAACGAAGGAACGTTGTGCGCTTTTCGTTCAGCACAACTAAGACTACTCATTTAAAATGCAAAATCAAAAACAATTTCCATTTTAATTAAAAATACTTGATAACTTATTGATAACAATATGAATAAAATTTATTCACTTGCTGAGGTGCGTTTCGGAAATAAAAAAGGCACCCGAAGGTGCCTGAGGTAAGGTGCTGAATCGCTTAACGATCGACTATCACAGAAGATTAATCCAGCGTTGGATTCATGTGCCGTAGATCGTATGGCGTGATCTGATAGACGTAATAGTTGAGCCAGTTGGTAAACAGCAAATTACCGTGACTACGCCAGCTCGCTCGCGGTTTGTTTTGCGGATCGTTGTGCGGGAAATAGTTATACGGTACATCCGGGTCTAGTCCGGCTTCCACATCGCGTAAATATTCCTGCGCCAGCGTTTGCGCATCATATTCGGGATGGCCCGTCACAAAGGCAATGCGCTTATCTTTGCTGGCAAACAGATATGCATCCCCTTCTTCCGTCTCTGCCAGAATTTCCAGATCGGTGTAATCACGAATCAACGCTGCCGGAAAGTCAGCATAGCGCGAATGCGGTGCCAGGAATGAATCATCAAAGCCACGCGTCAGAAGCGCATGAGGATGGAGAATATGATGCTCGTAAACGCCAGAGAGTTTGTCGGTGCGAGTTTGCTTAGGAATGCCGTAGAGGATATTGAGCGCGGCCTGTACCGCCCAGCAGACAAACAGCGTCGAGGTGACGTGATCTTTCGACCACTCCAGCACCTGTTTGATCTGCGGCCAGTAAGCGACATCATTAAACTCCACCAGGCCCAGCGGCGCACCGGTTACAATCAGACCGTCAAAGTTAATTTGATGCCTGGCAGTTCCCTACTCTCGCATGGGGAGACCCCACACTACCATCGGCGCTACGGCGTTTCACTTCTGAGTTCGGCATGGGGTCAGGTGGGACCACCGCGCTACGGCCGCCAGGCTAATTCTGTTTTATCAGACCGCTTCTGCGTTCTGATTTAATCTGTATCAGGCTGAAAATCTTCTCTCAATCCGCCAAAACATCTTCGGCGTTGTAAGGTTAAGCCTCACGGTTCATTAGTACCGGTTAGCTCAACGCATCGCTGCGCTTACACACCCGGCCTATCAACGTCGTCGTCTTCAACGTTCCTTCAGGACCCTTAAAGGGTCAGGGAGAACTCATCTCGGGGCAAGTTTCGTGCTTAGATGCTTTCAGCACTTATCTCTTCCGCATTTAGCTACCGGGCAGTGCCATTGGCATGACAACCCGAACACCAGTGATGCGTCCACTCCGGTCCTCTCGTACTAGGAGCAGCCCCCCTCAGTTCTCCAGCGCCCACGGCAGATAGGGACCGAACTGTCTCACGACGTTCTAAACCCAGCTCGCGTACCACTTTAAATGGCGAACAGCCATACCCTTGGGACCTACTTCAGCCCCAGGATGTGATGAGCCGACATCGAGGTGCCAAACACCGCCGTCGATATGAACTCTTGGGCGGTATCAGCCTGTTATCCCCGGAGTACCTTTTATCCGTTGAGCGATGGCCCTTCCATTCAGAACCACCGGATCACTATGACCTGCTTTCGCACCTGCTCGCGCCGTCACGCTCGCAGTCAAGCTGGCTTATGCCATTGCACTAACCTCCTGATGTCCGACCAGGATTAGCCAACCTTCGTGCTCCTCCGTTACTCTTTAGGAGGAGACCGCCCCAGTCAAACTACCCACCAGACACTGTCCGCAACCCGGATCACGGGTCCACGTTAGAACATCAAACATTAAAGGGTGGTATTTCAAGGTCGGCTCCATGCAGACTGGCGTCCACACTTCAAAGCCTCCCACCTATCCTACACATCAAGGCTCAATGTTCAGTGTCAAGCTATAGTAAAGGTTCACGGGGTCTTTCCGTCTTGCCGCGGGTACACTGCATCTTCACAGCGAGTTCAATTTCACTGAGTCTCGGGTGGAGACAGCCTGGCCATCATTACGCCATTCGTGCAGGTCGGAACTTACCCGACAAGGAATTTCGCTACCTTAGGACCGTTATAGTTACGGCCGCCGTTTACCGGGGCTTCGATCAAGAGCTTCGCTTGCGCTAACCCCATCAATTAACCTTCCGGCACCGGGCAGGCGTCACACCGTATACGTCCACTTTCGTGTTTGCACAGTGCTGTGTTTTTAATAAACAGTTGCAGCCAGCTGGTATCTTCGACTGATTTCAGCTCCACGAGCAAGTCGCTTCACCTACGTATCAGCGTGCCTTCTCCCGAAGTTACGGCACCATTTTGCCTAGTTCCTTCACCCGAGTTCTCTCAAGCGCCTTGGTATTCTCTACCTGACCACCTGTGTCGGTTTGGGGTACGATTTGATGTTACCTGATGCTTAGAGGCTTTTCCTGGAAGCAGGGCATTTGTTGCTTCAGCACCGTAGTGCCTCGTCATCACGCCTCGGCCTTGATTTTCCGGATTTGCCTGGAAAACCAGCCTACACGCTTAAACCGGGACAACCGTCGCCCGGCCAACATAGCCTTCTCCGTCCCCCCTTCGCAGTAACACCAAGTACAGGAATATTAACCTGTTTCCCATCGACTACGCCTTTCGGCCTCGCCTTAGGGGTCGACTCACCCTGCCCCGATTAACGTTGGACAGGAACCCTTGGTCTTCCGGCGAGCGGGCTTTTCACCCGCTTTATCGTTACTTATGTCAGCATTCGCACTTCTGATACCTCCAGCATACCTCACAGCACACCTTCACAGGCTTACAGAACGCTCCCCTACCCAACAACGCATAAGCGTCGCTGCCGCAGCTTCGGTGCATGGTTTAGCCCCGTTACATCTTCCGCGCAGGCCGACTCGACCAGTGAGCTATTACGCTTTCTTTAAATGATGGCTGCTTCTAAGCCAACATCCTGGCTGTCTGGGCCTTCCCACATCGTTTCCCACTTAACCATGACTTTGGGACCTTAGCTGGCGGTCTGGGTTGTTTCCCTCTTCACGACGGACGTTAGCACCCGCCGTGTGTCTCCCGTGATAACATTCTCCGGTATTCGCAGTTTGCATCGGGTTGGTAAGTCGGGATGACCCCCTTGCCGAAACAGTGCTCTACCCCCGGAGATGAATTCACGAGGCGCTACCTAAATAGCTTTCGGGGAGAACCAGCTATCTCCCGGTTTGATTGGCCTTTCACCCCCAGCCACAAGTCATCCGCTAATTTTTCAACATTAGTCGGTTCGGTCCTCCAGTTAGTGTTACCCAACCTTCAACCTGCCCATGGCTAGATCACCGGGTTTCGGGTCTATACCCTGCAACTTAACGCCCAGTTAAGACTCGGTTTCCCTTCGGCTCCCCTATTCGGTTAACCTTGCTACAGAATATAAGTCGCTGACCCATTATACAAAAGGTACGCAGTCACACGCCTAAGCGTGCTCCCACTGCTTGTACGTACACGGTTTCAGGTTCTTTTTCACTCCCCTCGCCGGGGTTCTTTTCGCCTTTCCCTCACGGTACTGGTTCACTATCGGTCAGTCAGGAGTATTTAGCCTTGGAGGATGGTCCCCCCATATTCAGACAGGATACCACGTGTCCCGCCCTACTCATCGAGCTCACAGTATGTGCATTTTTGTGTACGGGGCTGTCACCCTGTATCGCACGCCTTTCCAGACGCTTCCACTAACACACACACTGATTCAGGCTCTGGGCTGCTCCCCGTTCGCTCGCCGCTACTGGGGGAATCTCGGTTGATTTCTTTTCCTCGGGGTACTTAGATGTTTCAGTTCCCCCGGTTCGCCTCATTAACCTATGGATTCAGTTAATGATAGTGTGACGAATCACACTGGGTTTCCCCATTCGGAAATCGCCGGTTATAACGGTTCATATCACCTTACCGACGCTTATCGCAGATTAGCACGTCCTTCATCGCCTCTGACTGCCAGGGCATCCACCGTGTACGCTTAGTCGCTTAACCTCACAACCCGAAGATGTTTCTTTCGACTCATCATCGTGTTGCGAAAATTTGAGAGACTCACGAACAACTTTCGTTGTTCAGTGTTTCAATTTTCAGCTTGATCCAGATTTTTAAAGAGCAAATATCTCAAACATCACCCGAAGATGAGTTTTGAGATATCAAGGCAGGTGACTTTCACTCACAAACCAGCAAGTGGCGTCCCCTAGGGGATTCGAACCCCTGTTACCGCCGTGAAAGGGCGGTGTCCTGGGCCTCTAGACGAAGGGGACGTATCAGTCTGCTTCGCAAGACGCCTTGCTTTTCACTTTCTATCAGACAATCTGTGTGAGCACTACAAAGAACGCTTCTTTAAGGTAAGGAGGTGATCCAACCGCAGGTTCCCCTACGGTTACCTTGTTACGACTTCACCCCAGTCATGAATCACAAAGTGGTAAGCGCCCTCCCGAAGGTTAAGCTACCTACTTCTTTTGCAACCCACTCCCATGGTGTGACGGGCGGTGTGTACAAGGCCCGGGAACGTATTCACCGTGGCATTCTGATCCACGATTACTAGCGATTCCGACTTCATGGAGTCGAGTTGCAGACTCCAATCCGGACTACGACGCACTTTATGAGGTCCGCTTGCTCTCGCGAGGTCGCTTCTCTTTGTATGCGCCATTGTAGCACGTGTGTAGCCCTGGTCGTAAGGGCCATGATGACTTGACGTCATCCCCACCTTCCTCCAGTTTATCACTGGCAGTCTCCTTTGAGTTCCCGGCCGGACCGCTGGCAACAAAGGATAAGGGTTGCGCTCGTTGCGGGACTTAACCCAACATTTCACAACACGAGCTGACGACAGCCATGCAGCACCTGTCTCACGGTTCCCGAAGGCACATTCTCATCTCTGAAAACTTCCGTGGATGTCAAGACCAGGTAAGGTTCTTCGCGTTGCATCGAATTAAACCACATGCTCCACCGCTTGTGCGGGCCCCCGTCAATTCATTTGAGTTTTAACCTTGCGGCCGTACTCCCCAGGCGGTCGACTTAACGCGTTAGCTCCGGAAGCCACACCTCAAGGGCACAACCTCCAAGTCGACATCGTTTACAGCGTGGACTACCAGGGTATCTAATCCTGTTTGCTCCCCACGCTTTCGCACCTGAGCGTCAGTCTTCGTCCAGGGGGCCGCCTTCGCCACCGGTATTCCTCCAGATCTCTACGCATTTCACCGCTACACCTGGAATTCTACCCCCCTCTACGAGACTCAAGCTTGCCAGTATCAGATGCAGTTCCCAGGTTGAGCCCGGGGATTTCACATCTGACTTAACAAACCGCCTGCGTGCGCTTTACGCCCAGTAATTCCGATTAACGCTTGCACCCTCCGTATTACCGCGGCTGCTGGCACGGAGTTAGCCGGTGCTTCTTCTGCGGGTAACGTCAATGAGTAAAGGTATTAACTTTACTCCCTTCCTCCCCGCTGAAAGTACTTTACAACCCGAAGGCCTTCTTCATACACGCGGCATGGCTGCATCAGGCTTGCGCCCATTGTGCAATATTCCCCACTGCTGCCTCCCGTAGGAGTCTGGACCGTGTCTCAGTTCCAGTGTGGCTGGTCATCCTCTCAGACCAGCTAGGGATCGTCGCCTAGGTGAGCCGTTACCCCACCTACTAGCTAATCCCATCTGGGCACATCCGATGGCAAGAGGCCCGAAGGTCCCCCTCTTTGGTCTTGCGACGTTATGCGGTATTAGCTACCGTTTCCAGTAGTTATCCCCCTCCATCAGGCAGTTTCCCAGACATTACTCACCCGTCCGCCACTCGTCAGCGAAACAGCAAGCTGCTTCCTGTTACCGTTCGACTTGCATGTGTTAGGCCTGCCGCCAGCGTTCAATCTGAGCCATGATCAAACTCTTCAATTTAAAAGTTTGATGCTCAAAGAATTAAACTTCGTAATGAATTACGTGTTCACTCTTGAGACTTGGTATTCATTTTTCGTCTTGCGACGTTAAGAATCCGTATCTTCGAGTGCCCACACAGATTGTCTGATAAATTGTTAAAGAGCAGGCGACGCAGCTTTCAGCTCACTGTCGCGAGGTGGCGTATATCACACTTTCCTATTTCAGAGTCAACCCTGAATTTCAGGATTTTTTCTCTTCAACCGAACCGGCTGTTTGTGTGAAGTGATTCACATCCGCCGTGTCGATGGAGGCGCATTATAGGGAGTTCTCCGCAGGCCGCAATAGAAAAATTGCAGAAAAATGACTGACTGCTGCATTCCCCAGCAAAACCCCGCTTTATACCTTTTTACGCACAGAGTTATCCACAATCATCAATGTAATTTCTGTATTTTTCCCACGGTAACCACTGTCAAAATTGTGATCACCATTGAAAGAGAAAAATTCGCGAGCGTTGCGCAAACGTTTTCGTTACAATGCGGGCGAAAAATAAGGATGCCCCGTTAGGGGCGTTAGCTGAGTTTTTCGCGAAAAATTCAGCTAACGCTCTCTGTAATAGTCAAACCCAGGGGATTTACCATGCAACAACGTCGTCCAGTCCGCCGCGCTCTGCTCAGTGTTTCTGACAAAGCCGGTATCGTCGAATTCGCCCAGGCACTTTCCGCACGCGGTGTGGAGCTGCTGTCTACAGGGGGCACTGCCCGTCTGTTAGCAGAAAAAGGTCTGCCGGTAACCGAAGTTTCCGATTACACCGGTTTCCCGGAGATGATGGATGGACGCGTGAAGACCCTGCATCCGAAAGTACATGGTGGCATTCTGGGCCGTCGCGGCCAGGACGATGCCATTATGGAAGAACATCAGATCCAGCCTATCGATATGGTGGTTGTTAACCTGTATCCGTTCGCCCAGACTGTTGCTCGTGAAGGCTGCTCGCTGGAAGATGCGGTTGAGAACATCGATATCGGCGGCCCGACCATGGTGCGCTCCGCCGCTAAGAACCATAAAGATGTCGCAATCGTGGTGAAGAGCAGCGACTACGACGCCATTATTAAAGAGATGGATGACAACGAAGGATCGCTGACGCTTGCAACCCGTTTCGACCTCGCCATCAAAGCCTTCGAACACACTGCCGCCTACGACAGCATGATTGCCAACTACTTCGGCAGCATGGTTCCGGCGTACCACGGTGAAAGCAAAGAAGCCGCCGGTCGCTTCCCACGCACGCTGAACCTGAACTTCATTAAGAAGCAGGATATGCGTTACGGCGAGAACAGCCACCAGCAGGCTGCCTTCTATATAGAAGAGAATGTGAAAGAAGCCTCCGTTGCTACCGCAACCCAGGTTCAGGGTAAAGCCCTCTCTTATAACAACATCGCCGATACCGATGCGGCGCTGGAGTGCGTGAAAGAGTTCGCCGAGCCGGCATGTGTGATTGTGAAGCACGCCAACCCTTGCGGTGTAGCTATCGGCAATTCCATTCTTGATGCTTACGATCGCGCGTACAAAACCGACCCAACCTCCGCATTCGGCGGCATCATTGCCTTTAACCGCGAGCTGGATGCGGAAACCGCACAGGCCATCATTTCTCGTCAGTTTGTCGAAGTGATTATTGCGCCTTCCGCCAGCGAAGAAGCCCTGAAAATCACCGCCGCCAAGCAGAACGTACGCGTTCTGACCTGCGGTCAGTGGGGCGAGCGTGTTCCGGGTCTTGATTTCAAACGCGTGAACGGCGGTCTGCTGGTTCAGGATCGTGACCTGGGGATGGTCGGTGCGGAAGAACTGCGCGTCGTCACCCAACGTCAGCCGACCGAACAGGAACTGCGTGATGCGCTGTTCTGCTGGAAAGTGGCGAAATTCGTGAAATCCAATGCTATCGTCTATGCCAAAAACAATATGACCATCGGTATTGGCGCGGGCCAGATGAGCCGCGTGTACTCCGCGAAAATCGCCGGTATTAAAGCTGCCGATGAAGGCCTGGAAGTGAAAGGTTCCTCGATGGCTTCTGACGCGTTCTTCCCGTTCCGCGACGGTATTGATGCCGCCGCCGCTGCGGGCGTGACCTGCGTAATCCAGCCTGGCGGTTCCATCCGTGATGACGAAGTGATTGCCGCCGCCGACGAGCACGGTATTGCGATGCTCTTCACCGACATGCGCCACTTCCGCCATTAATGGAGCAATAGATGAAAGTATTAGTGATTGGTAACGGCGGGCGCGAGCACGCGCTGGCCTGGAAAGCGGCCCAGTCGCCGCTGGTTGAGACTGTTTTTGCTGCTCCGGGTAATGCAGGCACTGCGCTGGAACCCGCGCTGCAAAACGTTGCTATCGGCGTGACCGATATCCCGGCGCTGTTGGATTTCGCACAAAACGAAAAGATTGATCTGACCATCGTCGGCCCGGAAGCGCCGCTGGTGAAAGGCGTGGTCGATACCTTCCGCGCCGCCGGGCTGAAAATCTTCGGCCCAACCGCAGGTGCGGCCCAACTGGAAGGCTCAAAAGCGTTTACCAAAGATTTCCTGGCCCGCCATAAGATCCCTACGGCGGAATACCAGAACTTCACCGAGGTAGAACCTGCGCTGGTGTATCTGCGTGAGAAAGGCGCGCCAATCGTCATTAAAGCGGACGGTCTGGCTGCCGGGAAAGGCGTTATCGTGGCGATGACGCTGGAAGAAGCGGAAGCGGCTGTTCACGATATGCTGGCGGGCAACGCTTTTGGCGACGCGGGTCATCGCATCGTTATCGAAGAGTTCCTCGATGGCGAAGAAGCGAGCTTTATCGTGATGGTGGACGGCGAGCATGTGCTGCCGATGGCTACCAGCCAGGATCACAAACGCGTAGGCGATAAAGATAACGGACCAAACACCGGCGGGATGGGCGCTTACTCCCCCGCGCCGGTAGTAACCGATGAAGTTCATCAGCGCACCATGGAACGTATCATCTGGCCAACCGTGAAAGGCATGGCGGCGGAAGGCAACACCTACACCGGTTTTCTCTATGCGGGCCTGATGATCGACAAACAGGGCAATCCGAAGGTTATTGAATTTAACTGCCGCTTTGGCGATCCGGAAACCCAGCCGATTATGCTGCGCATGAAGTCCGATCTGGTTGAGCTCTGCCTGGCGGCCTGTGAAGGCAAACTGGACGAGAAAACGTCAGAGTGGGATGAACGTGCTTCTCTCAGCGTGGTGATGGCTGCGGGTGGATATCCGGGCGATTACCGCACCGGCGATGTGATCCACGGCCTGCCGCTGGAAGAAGTGGCTGACGGCAAAGTGTTCCACGCGGGCACAAAACTGGCGGATGACGAGCAGGTGGTAACCAGCGGCGGGCGCGTACTGTGCGTCACCGCGCTGGGTCATACCGTGGCAGAAGCGCAGAAACGCGCCTACGCCTTAATGACCGATATCCACTGGGATGATTGCTTCTGCCGGAAAGATATCGGTTGGCGCGCCATCGAACGCGAGCAGAACTAACGCGACAGTTTTGCCAATAGCGTTTTGCGCGTGATCCCTAACTGACGGGCGGCTTCGGTTTTGTTGCCGCCCGTTTTCTCCAGCGCCGCCAGAATCACCTCTTTTTCCACTTCCACCAGCGGCTGAATATCCTGACTTTGCCCCAGCGGGATCGGCGTACTGGCAATCGCCAGCGGCAGCTCGCGTTCGGAAATATATTCCCCGGTCAGCAGCACCACCGCCCGTTCCACCGCGTTTTCCAGTTCACGAATATTTCCCGGCCAGTCGTAGTGGATCAGCAAATCCATCGCCTGTGGCGTAAAGCCTTTTACCGCCTTGCGATTACGCTCGGCAAAGCGCTGAAGAAAATGGCCAGCCAGCAGAGGGATATCTTCCCGCCGTTGCCGCAGCGATGGTACTTCAATCGCCACCACATTCAGGCGATAGTAGAGATCCTGGCGAAAACGCCCGGCATTCACCTCTGCGGCAAGATCGCGATGGGTCGCCGCAATCAGCCGGACATCAACCGAGATAGTCTGGTTGCTACCGACACGCTGAACTTCGCGCTCCTGAATCGCACGCAGCAGACGCACCTGCATCATCGGCGAGATATCGCCAATTTCATCGAGAAACAGCGTGCCGCCGTCCGCCTCAACAAAGCGCCCTTCCCGGCGTTTATCGGCTCCAGTAAACGCCCCTTTTTCGTGACCGAACAATTCAGATTCCAGCAAGGATTCGTTGAGTGCCGCACAGTTGAGCGTTACCAGCGGTTTTTCGCTACGTGCGCTACTGGCGTGAATCGCCCTGGCGACCAGCTCTTTACCGGTGCCGGAATCGCCGTGGATCAGCACCGTGGCTTCCGATGGCGCGACGAGGGCGATTTCACTGAGCAGGTGTTGCATCGCCGGGCTTTTACCGACCATACCGAACTGGCTGGCAGTCACCGCAGGTGTTTCAGCATCAATACTGTGCGTATGCGCGAGCGCCTTTTCCAGCGTCGCCTGTAGGTTATCGAAATCCAGCGGCTTGATGAGATAATCCTGCGCCCCAGTTTTCAGTGCCTCTACCGCCGTCTCGACGCTGGAGTACGCAGTCATAATCAGCACCGGAATTGCCGGGTTTAACGCTTTGATCTCTTTCAGCGTGGCGATGCCGTCCATCTCCGCCATTCGCACATCGCAAAGCACAAGATCAAAAACCTGTTCCCGCACCTGCTCCAGCGCCTGTCGCCCGCTGTTCGCCAGCGCGACGTTATAGCCCCAGCCGCGCAGTAAAGCCTGCAAAATAGTGCAGTGGCTAATGTCATCATCCACCACCAGAATATCGATATTATCGTGCGTCATCCTTGTGGGTCCTTACGCGTAATATTGACCGGAAGCCAGAGGGTGAACGTTGAGCCTTTTCCCTCCTGGCTTGCGACCTGAATTGTACCACCGTGTTGTTCAACAATATTATGCACGACCGCCAGCCCCAATCCGGTGCCTTCGGCTTTGGTGGTGAAGTACGGAGTGAAGATGGCTTCAAGCTGATCTGCCGCAATTCCCTTACCGCTGTCGGTAACGCTGATTTTCACGCCCGCGCCGCTTTCGCTGGCCGTCACGCTAATCACGCCATGCTGACCAATCGCCTGAATAGCATTGAGATAGAGATTCAACAGGACCTGAGTCAGCCTGTCCGGATCGGCCTGAATTTCCGGTAATGTGTCGTTGGCGGTAAAGCGTAACTGGATCTCCCGGCTGTTTGCATCCTGGCTTACCAGCTGTAATGAGTGGTTAATCAGCGTGTTGAGATCCACCGCCTGCAAAGCCAGATGCGTTGGCTTAACCAGTTCCAGCAACTCGCTTACCACGCGGTTTAAACGGTCGGCCTCTTTCGCCATCACCTGCGCCAGTTGATGCGCTTCTCCCCCTGCAGGCGCGCGCTCGGCAAAGTATTTCGCCAGTCCTTTAATCGAGGAAAGTGGGTTACGGATTTCGTGGGCAACGCCTGCCGCAAGATGCCCCAGCGCCACCAGCTTCTCTTTGCGCTTCATTTCATCTTGTAGAAGCTGGCGCGAGCGCAGATAGCGGCGATACCAGAAGAATGACAATACGCTTGCCAGCAAGACCGTCGCCAGGGCGAAGAGAATAATCAGGGTGTTTCTCTGCTCACGATCTTCGGCACTCACAATATTACTGGCGTCGAAAGCGATGAAAATTGCTTGTGGTGTCGCGGCATACTGCTGCATATGGCGCATCCGGTACATTCCAGCAGCAAACATCGGTTGAAACTGGCGATAAATTTCCAGAACAGGCTCGCCGTCTGCGCTATCGATCCGCCGCCACGCTTCTTCATCTCCCGGATGTAACTGCTGCATTTCCTGAGGGGAATAAAGCTGTTTTCCCACCATGCCGGAGTTGCTATGCATCACGATTGTTCCTTGTTCATCCGTGACCGCAAACCAACGTACTCCAGGCTGCCCGGCCATTTCTTCCAGTAAGGCCTGCTGCTGCGCATGATGCATGCGCATCCCCATGCCGACGCGCGAGCCGGATTCAAGAGCGCGAATAAGTACACTGCCTTTTTCCAGCAGCGTTTGTCTGGCGGCGGCAGTCTCGCGCCCATAATCGCGAATCACCGTCACCGCAAACAACCCTACCAGCCCAACAATGACCACGGGGAGGATCGCGCTTAACCATTTAGCTAAGGAGTCTTTAGAACGTTGCATAAAACGCATCTTCTTCTTTGCCTGCTCATCCCTTTCTGACAGCAGAAATCATGCCATCTTTTATCAGCGCTTACCCTGCGCTGTAACACAAAGGCTTAAGTTTCAATGAGTAAAAATGACTCGCTACCCGCAGCAGGCGAGTCATTTTTACTCGTTTATCATGCCAGATTACCCGTCATATCAGCGTTTCATCGTTGGCACGGAAGATGCAATACCCGAAGTAAGACAACCACTGGAGGATTAACCATGAAACGGAACACGAAAATTGCCCTGGTAATGATGGCGCTTTCAGCAATGGCGATGGGATCGACATCTGCATTTGCTCACGGCGGACACGGTATGTGGCAGCAAAATGCCGCGCCTTTGACCAGCGAACAACAGACAGCGTGGCAGAAAATCCATAATGACTTTTACGCTCAAAGCAGCGCACTGCAACAGCAACTGGTGACGAAGCGTTATGAATACAATGCCCTGTTAGCCGCGAACCCACCGGATAGCAGCAAAATTAACGCGGTCGCCAAAGAGATGGAGAATTTGCGTCAGTCGTTAGATGAGTTACGGGTGAAACGAGATATCGCGATGGCTGAAGCGGGTATTCCGCGCGGAGCCGGAATGGGCATGGGCTACGGCGGCTGCGGTGGTGGCGGTCATATGGGTATGGGCCACTGGTAAATCAGAACGTTTTCTCGTTGGGTTGCCAGCGACAGAAATCAGAGTTTGCCACTAACAGTAATTGCGAACCTTCGGGCGCTTCCAGCCATGCCACGCTGACATCAACAGAAGAGCGGCTCTGGCGGCGCTCGATATGCGCTATCGCCTGCGAATCTAAATCAGGTTTAATGGTTTGCCCTTCGCAGGTGGTCACGGTCTGTTCCATCGCATGCCAGCGCCCCTGGCGCAGCACGACTCTCCCCTGACGTAAGGCATCGCTAATCTGGCGGATCTGATCAGCACGATAACGGTATAAATCGATTTGGTCGTTAGAAAGCTGCTGCTTTTCCCCATCGGATTCACGTTGCATAAAGCTCAGATCGCCGCGATCGTCAAAACGCGCGCGAATGTTCACCGGCGGTTTGCTGTAAACATTGATATTGATGAGCGTGAGGTTATCGCCCTGCCAGCGATACTCTCGCGTCGTGGTATCGCCACTGCGCCACGGGCTAAACACGGCAAGCAGATGCACATTATCGCCGCTGTCTTTTCGCCAGATGCGTACCGCGCCCTGGTCTTCAGCAAATCCACTGGCGGTAAAGGGAGGAAGTGAAGAGTTGTGGCTACAGGCAGTGAGAAACAGCGCACCTGCCAGCATCAATGATCGACGCCAGAAAGACAAAAGGGGTGAAACCACCCCTTCGTTAAAACTGTTCACTGCCACGCAATCTTACTTAACTGCGTCTTTCAGTGCCTTGCCAGAAACAAATGCCGGTACGTTAGCTGCGGCAATTTTGATTTCTTTACCGGTCTGCGGGTTGCGGCCAGTACGCTCAGCGCGATGGTTCACTTTGAAGGTACCGAAACCAACCAGTTGTACAGCATCGCCTTCTTTCAGAGACTCAGTAATTGCAGCCAGAGTGGACTCCAGAGCAGCTTTAGCCTGGGTTTTGGACAGTTCTGCTTTCTCTGCAATTACATCAATCAGTTGAGTCTTGTTCATAAGTTATCCTTACAATGTGTTTATCGCTTGCTAAGCATCGAGTGCGACGGAAATGCCAGAATAGCACTCTCCTGCATACACGCACCGATAGCCACTTTTTTTCGCCCCCCAAATGTAGACCAGACGGGGGGCGAAAGGGAAGACTCCAGGTACGACAAATCAGGCGTTAAATCACGTTTTCTGGTCTTATTGCTGAAAAATTATACCAATATTGCTCTCACCCGACTCACGCAGGTCTGCCCTAAGGCCTTTTATCAGCTCGATATCGCGTTCTTCGCACTCAGCTAAAAGTCGGAATATTTCCCACTGAATGTCCCATTCTTGCTCTACAGCTGGGTTTTCTTTAAGCTCTTCATCGCCCATTTCGCGACCAGCCTGAGTCATTTCCAGCATCGCAACGGTCGTGATGGAGGTCTTACTCACTTCCACCGCGTGTTCGAGCGTTTCACCACTCAAACGCGAATGGACCAGTTCACTTAACGCCACGCAGGCATCGATTGCCGGATAAACGCCGTACAGATCGAAATCGTCGGCTGAAGGAATCGCTTCTTCAAATTTCTCCAGTTGGCTGTCGAAATTTACTTTTGCGTCTTTAACGGTCAGCGTTTCCCAGATGAGATCGAGAATACGACGGTAAATTTGCCCATCACCAAAACCGGTTTGCTGGCAGAACATGGCGTAATTGGGGTACATGCGTTCGCATAAGCAAGCCATGAAAGTGACATGCTGCCAGCTTTCCAGGCGCTCCAGACGCAGATGAATTGGGTTTTGTAACATGTTGAGTTCTCAAATACGGAAATTATCCGCAGTTTACCTGAATTAGGGCTGATTTGCTGTATAGCGCACGAACGCCGGACGTTCCGAGGCCACCGCGTCCGCCCAGCGCGTTGGCTCCGGCAGACGATAGCCTTTCATGCAGCGTTGTACCCACGCCAGCGCGCTGTCCACGCTGACCCGATGGCCGGTAGCGATAAACAACGGGTTACAGCGCGCTTTGCTGCGCCAGACCCAGGCCAGCTGCTCGCCTTTATCCATCAGTGGGGCCAGCGCGCCCGGTTTGCTGGAGAGCGGTTCGAATTTACCGCAGAGCCGTTTTTTCGCCACGCCAATGGTCGGCACATCCACCAATAAGCCAAAATGGCTGGCGACGCCAAGACGGCGAGGATGCGAGATCCCATGACCATCGACAAACACTAAATCCGGCTTTTGCGACAGCATCTCCCACGCTGCCAGCAGCGCAGGATATTCGCGGAAGGAAAGAAAACCTGGAATGTAAGGCATGGTGGTGGCGATGCGGGCAACTTTATACTCCACCAGCTCAAGCGAGGGATATTTCAGCAGCACCATCGCCGCTCGCGTCACTTCTCCGCCCTGCTCAAACCCGACATCGGCTCCGGCGATCAGATCCGGTGGATCTTTATCGAGTCGATCCTCGCAGATCACAGAAGAAGCCAGTTCGATTTGTTGAGCGCGTAATGACGCGAGATCCATAATCGCTCCTTAGAGCCTGGTTCAACAGGCGTAATTGTTGAAGGCAGTTTGAGGCCGGACAGCGCGGAAAAACCGGAGCGTACACGTAGTACGTGAGGATTTTGAGCACTGCCCGGCCTCAAAATGGCAAATAAAATAGCCTGATGGATCAGGCTCTTAGCGGTGATACTGTTCAGACAGTCGATGCACTGCCTCCACGAACACGCCAGCATGTTCTGGCGGCACATCCTGATGAATGCCGTGACCAAGGTTAAAGACATGACCTTCGCCGTGACCGAAACCTGCAAGTATAGTCGCTACTTCTTCTTCAATGCGGGCAGGCGGCGCGTACAGCATCGACGGATCCATATTACCCTGCAACGCGACTTTATTGCCCACACGGCGGCGCGCATCGGCGATGTCCGTTGTCCAGTCGAGGCCCAGCGCATCGCAACCGGTTTCAGCCATGGCTTCCAGCCACTGTCCGCCGCCTTTGGTAAACAGCGTGACTGGCACGCGGCGACCGTCGTTTTCACGCAGTAAACCATCAACAATTTTATGCATGTAATAGAGCGAGAACTGTTGATAATCGCGCCCGGTAAGCACGCCGCCCCAGGTGTCGAAAATCATCACTGCCTGAGCACCGGCTTTAATCTGCGCATTCAGATACAAAGTGACGCTTTTCGCCAGTTTATCGAGCAGAGCGTGCAGCGCCTGCGGATCGGCATACATCATTTTTTTGATCACGGTGAAGGCTTTGCTGCTGCCGCCTTCCACCATGTAGGTTGCCAGCGTCCACGGGCTGCCGGAAAAACCAATCAGCGGCACTTCGCCTTTCAGTTCGTGACGAATGGTACGCACCGCGTTCATCACGTAACCCAGCTCATCTTCCGGGTCCGGAATTGGCAGTTTATCGACGTCGGCTTTGCAGGTGACTGGCGAGGTAAAACGCGGACCTTCTCCGGCTTCAAAATAGAGCCCTAACCCCATCGCGTCCGGCACGGTGAGGATATCGGAAAAGAGGATCGCCGCATCCAGCGGGTAGCGACGCAGCGGTTGCAAAGTCACTTCGCACGCCAGCTCGGCGTTTTTGCACAGCGACATAAAATCGCCCGCCTGGGCGCGCGTGGCTTTATATTCCGGTAGATAGCGACCCGCCTGGCGCATCATCCATACTGGAGTGACATCAACGGGCTGGCGCAGCAGCGCCCGCAGATAACGATCGTTTTTAAGTTCGGTCATTTTGGCTGTTCCTTAGTGCGTCAGGCGGTCAGTGTATCATCACTCATACTCTGCCCGACACATCGCCACAGTATCTTCTATCAGACGGCGCGCTACGGTGCCGGGCGGCGGGAGTAACGGCAAATCGTCATAGCGATACCAGTTCGCCTCGAGCAATTCTTTCGGGTCGATCACGATGTCGCCGCTGTCATATTCCGCCATAAACGCGGTCATTAAAGACTGAGGAAACGGCCACGGCTGAGAAGTCACGTAACGCAAGTTTTTAACTTTAATTCCGCTCTCTTCCATCACTTCCCGCGCGACTGCCTGCTCGAGGGTTTCGCCCACTTCGACGAATCCGGCAAGTACTGTATGGACACCGTTACGATGGCGGGTATGCTGGGCGAGGAGGAGCGAATCATCGCGACGGATGGCAACAATAATGCAGGGGGCGATTTGCGGGTAGTAACGCTCACGGCAATGGCTACACAGCATCGCCCATTCGGTTTTGCTCGGATACATTTCATGCCCGCAGTAACCACAGTATTTATGCGATCGGTAAAACTCCGCCAGTTGCACGCCACGTCCGGCCAGTTGAAACAGCCCAACATCGAGATCAATGACCTGACGTACCGACCCCATATCGTGACGCCGCTGCTGTTGTATTAACCAAACAGGTTCCCCCTGCCATTCGCCGATTTGTAGTGCGCGCTGACCCACAAGATCGAAATTTGCCGCTTCGCCATATGGCAATTCTCCCTTCGGCAACCATAATTTTTGTTCATGGCTGACGACCCACCAGCCGTGATCTAATTTTTCAATTATACGATCCATAGCTCTTGCACTACCTTTGCATCACTGGCATGTTTAACATGGTTTTTACATTTCTCACTGAGCAGTTTTTGAATACAAACTTGCGGAGTCAATCATGCTTAACCAGCTCGATAACCTGACGGAGCGCGTCAGAGGAAGTAACAAACTGGTTGATCGCTGGCTACATGTACGTAAGCATCTGCTCGTGGCTTACTACAATCTGGTTGGCATTAAGCCTGGCAAAGAATCGTACATGAGGCTAAACGAAAAAGCCCTTGATGATTTTTGTCAGAGCCTGGTCGATTACTTGTCTGCCGGACATTTCAGTATTTATGAGCGCATTCTTCATAAGCTGGAAGGCAACGGGCAACTCGCGCGCGCCGCGAAGATTTGGCCGCAACTCGAAGCCAATACCCAACAGATTATGGATTACTACGATTCCAGCCTGGAAACCGCCATCGATCATGATAATTACCTTGAGTTTCAACAGGTTTTATCTGACATCGGCGAGGCGCTGGAAGCGCGCTTTGTGCTGGAAGATAAGCTGATTCTGCTGGTGCTTGACGCCGCCCGCGTCAAACATCCTGCTTGAGTTCTGCGCTGTTAACGCGTAATTTACATTCAACGCCCCGTTTGTGGGGGCTAATTTCTTGTCGGAGTGCCTTAACTGGCTGAGACCGTTTATTCGGGATCCGCGGAACCTGATCAGGCTAATACCTGCGAAGGGAACAAGAGTTAATCTGCTATCGCATCGCCTTTGCGGCGATCGTCTCTTGCTTCATCCGTCGTCTGACAAGCCACGTCCTTAACTTTTTGGAATGAGCTATGTCTGCAACAAAACTGACCCGCCGCGAACAACGCGCCCGGGCCCAACATTTTATCGACACCCTGGAAGGCACCGCCTTTCCCAACTCAAAACGCATTTATATCACTGGCACACACCCCGGCGTGCGCGTGCCGATGCGTGAGATCCAGCTTAGCCCGACGCTAATTGGCGGTAGCAAAGAACAGCCGCAGTACGAAGAAAACGAAGCGATTCCGGTCTACGACACCTCCGGCCCGTATGGTGATCCGCAGATCGCCATTAACGTGCAGCAAGGGCTGGCAAAACTACGCCAGCCGTGGATCGATGCGCGCGCCGATACCGAAGAACTTACCGTGCGCAGTTCCGATTACACCAGAACGCGGCTGGCAGATGATGGTCTCGACGAGCTACGTTTTAGCGGCTTATTAACGCCAAAACGCGCCAAAACAGGACGCCGTGTCACCCAACTGCACTACGCCCGCCAGGGCATCATCACGCCGGAAATGGAATTCATCGCCATCCGCGAGAATATGGGCCGCGAGCGCATCCGTAGCGAGGTTTTACGCCACCAGCATCCGGGAATGAGCTTTGGCGCACATCTGCCGGAAAATATCACTGCGGAATTTGTCCGTGATGAAGTTGCTGCCGGACGTGCGATTATCCCGGCCAACATTAATCATCCGGAATCGGAGCCGATGATTATTGGCCGTAACTTCCTGGTAAAAGTTAACGCCAATATCGGCAACTCGGCGGTCACCTCTTCCATCGAAGAAGAAGTGGAAAAGCTGGTATGGTCCACGCGCTGGGGAGCGGATACGGTGATGGATCTCTCCACCGGTCGCTATATTCACGAAACCCGCGAGTGGATTTTGCGTAACAGTCCGGTGCCGATCGGTACAGTGCCGATCTACCAGGCGCTGGAGAAGGTTAACGGGATCGCCGAAGATCTTACCTGGGAAGCGTTCCGCGACACGCTGCTGGAACAGGCCGAGCAAGGTGTGGATTACTTCACTATCCATGCGGGCGTACTGCTGCGCTATGTGCCGATGACCGCGAAACGCCTGACCGGTATCGTCTCTCGCGGCGGTTCGATTATGGCGAAATGGTGCCTCTCCCATCATCAGGAAAATTTCCTCTATCAACACTTCCGCGAAATTTGTGAAATCTGTGCCGCTTATGACGTTTCGCTGTCGCTGGGCGACGGTCTGCGCCCCGGTTCTATTCAGGACGCCAACGATGAAGCGCAGTTTGCCGAATTGCATACGCTGGGCGAACTGACCAAAATCGCCTGGGAATATGACGTACAGGTGATGATTGAAGGCCCAGGCCATGTGCCGATGCAGATGATCCGCCGCAATATGACCGAGGAGTTAGAGCACTGCCACGAAGCGCCGTTTTACACTCTGGGGCCGCTAACTACCGATATTGCACCGGGCTATGACCACTTCACGTCGGGGATTGGTGCGGCGATGATTGGCTGGTTTGGCTGCGCGATGCTCTGTTACGTAACGCCAAAAGAGCATCTGGGTCTGCCCAATAAAGAAGATGTTAAGCAGGGGCTTATCACTTATAAGATTGCCGCCCACGCTGCTGACCTGGCAAAAGGGCATCCGGGCGCGCAAATTCGCGATAACGCCATGTCGAAAGCCCGCTTCGAATTTCGCTGGGAAGACCAGTTTAATCTGGCCCTCGACCCGTTTACCGCCCGCGCTTATCACGATGAAACCCTGCCCCAAGAGTCCGGCAAAGTCGCCCATTTTTGCTCCATGTGTGGGCCAAAATTCTGCTCGATGAAAATCAGCCAGGAAGTACGCGATTACGCCGCCGCGCAAACCATTGAAGTGGGAATGGCGGATATGTCGGAGAACTTCCGTGCCAGAGGCGGAGAAATCTACCTGCATAAGGAGGAAGCGTGATGTATCAGCCTGATTTTCCTCCTGTACCTTTTCGTTTAGGACTGTACCCGGTGGTGGACAGCGTACAGTGGATCGAACGTCTGTTGGATGCAGGCGTACGTACTCTCCAGCTACGCATCAAAGATCGGCGCGATGAAGAGGTGGAAGCCGATGTCGTGGCGGCAATTGCGCTGGGCCGCCGCTATAACGCGCGATTGTTTATCAACGATTACTGGCGGCTCGCGATCAAGCATCAGGCGTATGGCGTCCATTTGGGGCAGGAAGATTTGCAAGCCACCGATCTCAATGCCATCCGCGCGGCAGGCCTGCGGCTGGGCGTTTCGACACATGACGATATGGAAATCGACGTCGCGCTGGCAGCACGCCCCTCTTATATCGCGCTGGGACATGTGTTCCCGACGCAAACCAAACAGATGCCTTCTGCACCGCAGGGGCTGGAACAGTTGGCACGGCATGTTGAGCGCCTGGCGGATTATCCCACCGTGGCGATTGGCGGTATCAGTCTGGCACGCGCGCCTGCGGTGATAGCAACGGGTGTCGGCAGTATCGCCGTCGTCAGCGCCATTACTCAAGCCGCAGACTGGCGTTTGGCAACGGCACAGTTGCTGGAAATTGCAGGAGTTGGCGATGAATGACCGTGACTTTATGCGTTATAGCCGCCAAATTCTGCTCGACGATATCGCTCTTGACGGGCAGCAAAAACTGCTCGACAGCCAGGTGCTGATTATTGGTCTTGGCGGGCTGGGTACACCTGCTGCGCTATACCTGGCAGGGGCTGGCGTCGGGACGCTGGTACTGGCAGATGACGACGATGTGCATTTAAGCAATCTGCAACGACAAATCCTCTTTACCACTGAAGATATCAACAGCCCGAAATCGCAGGTCAGCCAACAGCGACTGACACAGTTGAATCCCGACATTCAACTGACAGCATTACAACAACGGTTAACGGGTGAGGCGTTGAAAGATGCGGTTGCACAAGCCGATGTGGTGCTCGACTGTACCGACAATATGGCGACTCGCCAGGAGATTAATGCCGCCTGCGTGGCACTCAACACGCCGCTTATCACCGCCAGCGCGGTCGGATTTGGCGGTCAGTTGATGGTACTGACACCGCCCTGGGAGCAGGGGTGTTACCGCTGCCTGTGGCCAGATAACCAGCAGCCAGAACGCAACTGCCGCACGGCGGGCGTGGTTGGCCCGGTGGTCGGGGTGATGGGCACTTTGCAGGCACTGGAAGCCATTAAGTTATTAAGCGGTATAGAGACGCCTGCGGGAGAACTCCGACTGTTCGACGGTAAGTCGAGCCAGTGGCGCAGCCTGGCGTTGCGCCGCGCCAGTGGTTGCCCGGTATGCGGAGGAAGCAATGCAGATCCTGTTTAACGATCAACCGATGCAGTGCGCCGCCGGGCAAACTGTTCACGAACTACTGGAGCAACTCGACCAACGACAAGCGGGCGCGGCTCTGGCGATTAATCAGCAAATCGTCCCGCGTGAGCAGTGGACGCAACATATCGTGCAGGATGGCGACCAGATCCTGCTTTTTCAGGTTATTGCAGGGGGTTGAGATGTTACGTATTGCGGACAAAACGTTTGATTCACATCTGTTTACCGGCACAGGGAAATTCGCTTCTTCACAACTGATGGTGGAGGCGATCCGCGCTTCCGGCAGCCAGCTGGTGACACTGGCGATGAAACGTGTCGACTTGCGCCAGCACAACGACGCTATCCTCGAACCGCTTATCGCGGCGGGTGTGGCCCTGCTGCCGAATACTTCCGGGGCGAAAACAGCGGAAGAAGCCATTTTCGCCGCCCATCTGGCACGTGAAGCGTTAGGCACAAACTGGCTAAAATTGGAGATTCACCCTGACGCCCGCTGGCTGTTGCCCGATCCCATCGAAACCCTGAAAGCCGCCGAAACGCTGGTACAACAGGGATTTGTCGTGCTGCCTTACTGCGGGGCCGATCCGGTATTGTGTAAACGTCTGGAAGAAGTCGGCTGTGCAGCGGTGATGCCGCTCGGCGCGCCGATTGGCTCGAATCAGGGACTGGAAACCCGTGCCATGCTGGAGATTATTATCCAGCAGGCCACAGTTCCGGTGGTTGTCGATGCTGGCATCGGCGTTCCCAGCCATGCCACGCAGGCGCTGGAAATGGGGGCCGACGCGGTGTTAGTGAATACGGCGATTGCCGTCGCGGACGATCCCGTCAACATGGCGAAGGCATTTCGTCTGGCGGTAGAAGTAGGCCTGCTGGCACGTCAGTCCGGACCGGGCAGCCGCAGTTATTTTGCTCATGCCACCAGCCCGCTGACCGGATTTCTGGAGGCATCGGCATGAAAACCTTCAGCAATCGCTGGCGACAACTGGACTGGGACGACATCCGCCTGCGTATCAACGGCAAAACGGCTGCTGACGTAGAGCGGGCGCTAAATGCCTCGCAACTCACCCGCGACGACATGATGGCGCTGTTATCGCCTGCCGCCAGTGGCTATCTGGAACAACTGGCCCAACAGGCGCAGCGTCTGACCCGTCAGCGATTTGGCAACACAGTTAGTTTCTACGTCCCGCTTTATCTTTCCAATCTTTGCGCTAACGACTGCACGTACTGCGGATTTTCCATGAGTAATCGCATCAAGCGCAAAACGCTGGATGAAGCGGATATTGCCAGGGAAAGCGCCGCTATACGGGAGATGGGCTTTGAACATCTGCTATTAGTCACTGGTGAACATCAGGCGAAAGTGGGGATGGATTACTTTCGTCGTCATCTCCCCGCCCTGCGTGAACAGTTCTCTTCACTACAAATGGAAGTGCAACCGCTGGCGGAGACGGAATACGCCGAGTTAAAGCAACTTGGTCTGGATGGGGTGATGGTTTATCAGGAGACATATCACGAGGCGACTTATACCCGCCATCATTTGAAAGGCAAAAAACAGGACTTCTTCTGGCGGCTGGAAACGCCGGATCGGCTGGGGCGTGCGGGGATTGATAAGATAGGCCTCGGCGCGCTAATTGGCCTTTCCGACAACTGGCGCGTTGACTGCTATATGGTTGCCGAACATTTGCTATGGCTGCAACAGCATTACTGGCAAAGCCGTTACTCTGTCTCCTTTCCGCGCCTGCGCCCGTGTACTGGCGGCATTGAGCCTGCGTCGATTATGGATGAACGCCAGTTAGTGCAAACCATCTGCGCCTTCCGACTGCTTGCACCGGAGATTGAACTGTCACTCTCCACGCGGGAATCACCGTGGTTTCGCGATCGCGTTATTCCGCTGGCGATCAATAACGTCAGCGCCTTCTCGAAAACGCAGCCAGGTGGCTATGCCGATAATCACCCCGAGTTGGAACAGTTCTCACCGCACGACGATCGCAGACCGGAAGCGGTTGCTGCCGTGTTAACCGCTCAGGGTTTGCAGCCGGTATGGAAAGACTGGGACAGCTATCTGGGACGCGCCTCGCAAAGACTATGAGACGGAATGTAAGAACGTAAATTTATTCCGAGCCGCTACGGAAGATGAAAAACGCAAGGTTGTTGAAAGCGTTGTGTTTTTTTATGGTAGTGCCGTCAGCAGGAATGTTGTCCAGGGCGAAAAGCTTCTTCCTCGTTTCGCCCTGCCTTTCTTAATATTTTCCGTGAAGAATTTGCCCTCTGAATAACACCCATAAAAAAACCCGCCGAAGCGGGTTTTTACGTTATTTGCGGATTAACGATTACTCGTTATCAGAACCGCCCAGACCTGCGTTCAGCAGTTCTGCCAGGCTGGCAGATGCGTCTTCTGCAGTCACCTGCGGTGCAGCCGGAGCTTCACCCGCAGCACGGCGACGCATACGATCCTGGTGGTACGCGTAACCGGTACCTGCCGGGATCAGACGACCCACGATAACGTTCTCTTTCAGGCCGCGCAGTTCGTCGCGTTTGCCCGCAACGGCTGCTTCGGTCAGCACGCGAGTGGTCTCCTGGAACGATGCCGCGGAGATGAAGGACTCGGTTGCCAGAGACGCTTTGGTGATACCCAGCAGATCGCGGGAGTAAGTTGCACCCACTTTGCCGTTCGCTTCCAGTTCGCGGTTTGCGATCTTGACGCGAGAGTATTCAACCTGTTCGCCTTCCAGGAAGTCGGAGCTGCCCGCGTTAACGATGGTAGCTTTACGCAGCATCTGACGAACGATAACTTCGATGTGTTTATCGTTAATCTTTACGCCCTGCAGACGGTATACGTCCTGTACTTCGTTAACGATGTAACGAGTCACAGCATGAACACCACGCAGACGCAGAATGTCGTGCGGCGCTTCCGGACCGTCGGAAATTACGTCACCACGTTCTACACGTTCACCTTCGAACACGTTGAGCTGACGCCATTTCGGAATCATCTCTTCGTACGGATCGCTACCGTCTACCGGGGTGATAACCAGACGACGTTTACCTTTGGTTTCTTTACCGAAGGAAACGATACCGCTGATTTCAGCCAGGATTGCCGGCTCTTTCGGACGACGAGCTTCGAACAGGTCCGCAACGCGCGGCAGACCACCGGTGATGTCCTTGGTACCGCCGGATTCCTGCGGAATACGCGCCAAGGTGTCACCAGAGCTGATCTGTACGCCATCTTCCAGCTGAACAATCGCTTTACCCGGCAGGAAGTACTGCGCAGGCATATCGGTACCTGGGATCAGAACGTCGTTACCCTGAGCATCAACGATTTTCAGTGCCGGACGCAGATCTTTACCACCTGCGGTACGTTCTGCGGAATCCAGAACCACCAGCGAAGACAGACCGGTCAGTTCGTCGGTCTGACGAGTAATGGTCTGGCCGTCGATCATGTCAGTAAAGCGTACAAAACCGCTTACTTCGGTGATAACCGGCATGGTGTGCGGGTCCCAGTTTGCAACGGTTTCGCCGCCAGCAACCTGTTCGCCATCGCCTTTCGCCAGTACCGCACCGTAAGGCACTTTGTAGCTTTCTTTGGTACGACCGAATTCGTCGATCAGTTTCAGTTCGGTGTTACGGGAAGTGATAACCAGTTTACCGCTGGAGTTCACAACCGACTTCACGTTGCTGAGCTTGATGCTACCTTTGTTTTTCACCTGGATGCTGGATTCAGCAGCCGCACGAGATGCCGCACCACCGATGTGGAACGTACGCATGGTCAGCTGTGTACCCGGTTCACCGATGGACTGTGCCGCGATAACACCGATTGCTTCACCTTTGTTGATGATGTGGCCACGCGCCAGGTCACGACCGTAGCAGTGCGCACATACACCAAAGTCGGTGTCACAAGATACAACAGAACGTACTTTTACCGCGTCGACAGAGTTCTCTTCCAGCAGGTCACACCACTGTTCGTGCAGCAGCGTGTTGCGCGGAACGAGAATATCAGCAGTACCCGGCTTCAGAACGTCTTCAGCAGTTACACGACCCAGTACGCGATCGCGCAGCGGCTCTTTAACGTCACCCCCCTCGATAACCGGAGTCATCATGATACCTTCATGGGTACCACAATCGTCTTCGGTAACCACCAGGTCCTGCGCCACGTCAACCAGACGACGAGTCAGGTAACCGGAGTTCGCAGTTTTCAGTGCGGTATCCGCCAGACCTTTACGAGCACCGTGGGTGGAGATGAAGTACTGGAGTACGTTCAGACCTTCACGGAAGTTCGCGGTGATTGGCGTTTCGATGATGGAGCCATCCGGCTTTGCCATCAGACCACGCATACCAGCAAGCTGACGAATCTGTGCCGCAGAACCACGCGCACCGGAGTCGGCCATCATGTAGATGCTGTTGAAGGAAACCTGCTTCTCTTCCTGACCGTCACGGTTAATAACGGTTTCAGTTTGCAGGTTATCCATCATCGCTTTGGATACACGATCGTTCGCCGCAGCCCAGATATCGATAACTTTGTTGTAGCGTTCGCCCGCAGTTACCAGACCAGACTGGAACTGCTCCTGAATTTCAGCAACTTCTGCTTCTGCCTCGGAGATGATTTCGTGTTTCTTCTCCGGGATGACCATGTCATCGATGCCAACAGATGCACCAGAACGCGCTGCATAGGCGAAGCCGGTGTACATGATCTGGTCCGCAAAAATAACGGTCGGTTTCAGACCGAGAATGCGGTAGCAGGTGTTCAGCATTTTGGAGATTGCTTTTTTACCCAGCGCCTGGTTGACGATGGAGTAAGGCAGACCTTTCGGTACAATCATCCACAGAATGGCACGGCCAACAGTCGTGTCTTTCAGGCTGGTTTTCGCTACTAATTCACCGTTAGCATCTTTTTCATACTCGGTGATACGCACTTTAACGCGCGCATGCAGAGAAGCCAGACCAGAGCGATACAGACGTTCTGCTTCTTTCGGGCCAGTCAGCACCATGCCTTCGCCTTTGGCGTTAACACAGTCACGGGTCATGTAGTACAGACCCAGTACAACGTCCTGAGACGGAACGATGATTGGTTCGCCGTTCGCCGGGGACAGGATGTTGTTGGTAGACATCATCAGCGCACGCGCTTCCAGCTGGGCTTCCAGCGTCAGCGGTACGTGAACAGCCATCTGGTCACCATCGAAGTCGGCGTTATATGCCGCACAAACCAGCGGGTGCAGCTGGATAGCTTTACCTTCGATCAGTACCGGTTCAAATGCCTGGATACCCAGACGGTGCAGAGTCGGTGCACGGTTCAGCAGTACCGGGTGTTCGCGGATAACTTCGTCCAGGATATCCCAAACGACAGCTTCTTCGCGCTCAACCATTTTCTTCGCAGCTTTAATGGTGGTAGCAAGACCACGCAGTTCCAGCTTGCCGTAGATGAACGGTTTGAACAGCTCCAGCGCCATTTTCTTCGGCAGACCGCACTGATGCAGACGCAGGTATGGACCTACGGTGATTACAGAACGACCGGAGTAGTCAACACGCTTACCGAGCAGGTTCTGACGGAAACGACCCTGTTTACCTTTGATCATGTCGGCCAAAGATTTCAGAGGACGCTTGTTAGAACCGGTGATCGCACGACCGCGACGACCGTTATCCAGCAGGGCGTCTACCGCTTCCTGCAGCATACGTTTTTCGTTACGTACGATGATGTCCGGCGCAGCCAGATCCAGCAGACGTTTCAGACGGTTGTTACGGTTAATGACGCGACGATACAGATCGTTCAGGTCAGAAGTCGCGAAACGACCACCATCCAGCGGAACCAGCGGACGCAGATCTGGCGGCAGTACCGGCAGAACGGTCAGGATCATCCACTCTGGTTTGTTACCAGACTGAACGAACGCTTCCAGCAGTTTGATACGCTTGGTCAGCTTTTTACGCTTGGTTTCGGAGTTGGTTTCGTTCAGCTCTTCACGCAGCTGTTCGCACTCTTGCTCCAGATCCATGCTCTTCAGCAGAGCCTGGATTGCTTCCGCACCCATCTTCGCGTCGAATTCGTCACCGAACTCTTCCAGCGCGTCCAGATACTGCTCTTCAGTCAGGATCTGCTGACGTTCCAGGTTGGTCATACCGCCTTCGATAACCACATAGGATTCAAAGTACAGTACGCGTTCGATATCGCGCAGCGGCATATCGAGCAGCAGACCGATACGGGACGGCAGCGATTTCAGGAACCAGATGTGCGCAGTCGGGGAAGCCAGTTCGATGTGGCCCATACGCTCACGGCGTACTTTAGTCTGGGTCACTTCAACGCCGCACTTCTCACAGATGACGCCACGGTGTTTCAGGCGCTTGTACTTACCGCACAGGCACTCGTAATCTTTTACCGGCCCAAAGATACGGGCGCAGAAAAGGCCGTCACGTTCTGGTTTGAACGTACGGTAGTTGATGGTTTCCGGCTTTTTAACTTCACCGAAAGACCATGAACGGATCATGTCTGGCGAAGCCAGAGCAATTTTGATCGCATCAAACTCTTCGGTTTTAGTCTGCGCTTTCAGAAACTTTAATAAATCTTTCACGGATTTGCTCCCGTCGGAGTTAGCACAATCCGCTGCCGGGTTTTACCCCGACAGCAGTGACCTGTTTGAGCGAGAATTACTCGTCTTCCAGTTCGATGTTGATACCCAGCGAACGAATCTCTTTCAACAATACGTTGAAGGATTCTGGCATGCCCGGCTCCATCTGATGGTTGCCGTCCACAATGTTTTTATACATCTTGGTACGACCGTTCACGTCATCAGACTTAACAGTGAGCATTTCCTGCAGGGTGTATGCTGCGCCGTATGCTTCCAGCGCCCACACTTCCATCTCCCCGAAACGCTGACCACCGAACTGTGCCTTACCACCCAGCGGCTGCTGAGTAACCAGGCTGTAAGAACCGGTGGAACGCGCGTGCATCTTGTCGTCGACCAGGTGGTTCAGTTTCAGCATGTACATGTAACCAACGGTTACCGGACGCTCGAACTGTTCACCAGTGCGACCATCGTACAGGCGGATCTGACCGGAAGTCGGCAGGTCGCCAAGTTTCAGCAGCTCTTTAATTTCTGCTTCTTTCGCACCGTCGAACACCGGCGTTGCGATTGGCATACCTTTGCGCAGGTTTTCAGCCAGACGCATAACTTCTTCATCGCTGAAGGTACTCAGGTCAACTTTCTGACGAACGTCAGCGCCCAGATCGTACGCACGCTGGATGAATTCGCGCAGTTTCGCGACTTCTTGCTGCTGTTTCAGCATGGCGTTGATCTTGTCGCCGATACCTTTCGCAGCCATACCCAGGTGGGTTTCGAGGATCTGACCGATGTTCATACGAGACGGTACGCCCAGCGGGTTCAGTACGATGTCTACCGGCGTACCGTTTTCATCGTAAGGCATATCTTCGATCGGGTTGATCTTAGAAATTACACCCTTGTTACCGTGACGACCTGCCATCTTGTCACCAGGCTGAATACGGCGTTTAACCGCCAGATATACCTTAACAATCTTCAGCACGCCCGGTGCCAGATCGTCGCCCTGGGTGATTTTGCGGCGTTTCGCTTCGAGTTTCTTCTCGAACTCGTGTTTCAGTTCGTCATACTGCTCAGCCAGCTGTTCCAGCTGATTTTGTTTCTCTTCGTCTGTCAGGCCCAGCTCCAGCCAGCGATCGCGCGGCAGTTTGTCGAGCTTCTCAGCTTCAACGCCACCGGCTACCAGCACAGCACGGATACGGCTGAACAGACCCGCTTCGAGGATCTGCAGTTCTTCAGACAGGTCTTTCTTCGCCTGTTTGAGCTGCATTTCTTCGATTTCCAGCGCACGTTTGTCTTTTTCTACGCCATCGCGAGTAAAGACCTGAACGTCGATAACCGTACCGGATACACCGTTTGGTACGCGCAGAGAAGAGTCTTTAACGTCAGAGGCTTTCTCACCGAAGATCGCACGCAGCAGTTTTTCTTCTGGGGTCAGCTGAGTTTCACCTTTCGGCGTTACCTTACCAACCAGAATGTCGCCACCGGTCACTTCCGCACCAATGTAAACGATACCGGATTCATCCAGTTTGGAGAGCGCAGCTTCACCCACGTTCGGGATGTCAGCGGTGATCTCTTCCGGACCCAGCTTGGTGTCACGGGACACACACGCCAGTTCCTGAATGTGGATGGTGGTGAAACGGTCTTCCTGAACAACACGCTCGGATACGAGGATGGAGTCTTCGAAGTTGTAACCATTCCACGGCATGAACGCTACGCGCATGTTCTGACCAAGCGCCAGTTCACCGAGGTCGGTGGACGGACCGTCTGCCAGCACGTCGCCACGTTCAACCGGTTCACCCAGAGACACACACGGCATCTGGTTGATACAGGTGTTCTGGTTAGAACGGGTGTATTTGGTCAGGTTGTAGATGTCGATACCTGCTTCACCCGGATACATCTCGTCTTCGTTAACTTTGATAACGATACGGGAAGCATCCACGTACTGAACGACACCACCACGTTTAGCTACCGCAGTTACACCGGAGTCAACGGCAACAGCACGTTCCATACCAGTACCAACCAGCGGCTTATCAGCGCGCAGAGTCGGAACGGCCTGACGTTGCATATTCGCACCCATCAATGCACGGTTGGCGTCATCGTGTTCCAGGAACGGGATCAGGGACGCACCGACGGATACCACCTGCTGGGTGGATACGTCCATGTAGTCAACCTGGTCGCGGCTGAACAAGCTGGATTCGCCTTTGCTACGGCAAGTTACCAGGTCTTCTACGAAGTGGCCTTCTTCATCCAGGTTGGAGTTCGCCTGGGCGATAACGTAGTTGCCTTCTTCGATAGCAGACAGGTAGTGAATTTCGTCAGTTACAACACCGTCGGTCACTTTACGATACGGAGTCTCAAGGAAGCCGTATTCGTTAGTCTGTGCGTACACGGACAGAGAGTTGATCAGACCGATGTTCGGACCTTCAGGGGTTTCGATTGGACATACGCGACCGTAGTGAGTCGGGTGTACGTCTCGAACTTCGAAGCCTGCACGTTCACGGGTCAGACCGCCTGGGCCGAGTGCGGAGATACGACGTTTGTGCGTAATCTCAGACAGCGGGTTGTTCTGGTCCATAAACTGAGACAGCTGGCTGGAACCGAAGAACTCTTTCACTGCTGCGGAAATCGGCTTGGCGTTGATCATATCCTGAGGCATCAGGGTATCCAGATCGCCCAGAGACAGACGCTCTTTCACCGCACGCTCTACACGTACCAGGCCAACGCGGAACTGGTTTTCCGCCATTTCGCCAACGGAACGGATACGACGGTTGCCGAGGTGGTCGATATCATCGACTTCGCCTTTACCGTTACGGATATCGATGAGCTTTTTCATAACATCAATGATGTCGTCTTTGCTCAGAATACCGGAACCTTCGATTTCTTCGCGCAGCAGAGAACGGTTGAACTTCATACGACCAACCGCAGACAAGTCATAACGGTCTTCGGAGAAGAACAGGTTCTCGAACAGGCTTTCAGCTGCTTCACGAGTCGGCGGCTCGCCAGGGCGCATCATGCGGTAGATTTCTACCAGTGCGCTCAGACGGTCGTTAGTTGGGTCGACACGTAAGGTTTCAGAGATATATGGGCCGTGATCCAGATCGTTGGTGAACAGCGTTTCGATACGCTTGTGACCAGACTGGCTCAGCTTAGCCAGCAGATCCAGGCTCAGCTCCATGTTCGCTGCGCAGATCAGCTCGCCGGTAGACTCATCAATATAGTCTTTAGCAACCACTTTACCTGCGATGTACTCAACCGGGACTTCGATCAGTTTGACGTCGTCTTTTTCCAGCTGGCGAATGTGGCGCGCAGTGATACGGCGGCCTTTTTCTACGTACACTTTACCGTTAGCTTCGATGTCAAAAGATGCGGTTTCACCACGCAGGCGTTCCGGCACCAGTTCCATCTGCAGCTTGTTATCACGGATTTCAAAGATAACTTTTTCAAAGAACAGGTCGAGGATCTGCTCTGTGGTGTAGTTCAGGGCGCGCAGAATGATGGTCGCAGGCAGTTTACGGCGACGGTCGATACGTACGAACAGGTTGTCCTTCGGATCGAATTCGAAGTCCAGCCAGGAACCACGGTAAGGGATGATGCGCGCGTTATACAGCACTTTACCCGAAGAGTGGGTTTTACCTTTGTCGGAGTCAAAGAAGACGCCCGGACTACGGTGCAGCTGGGAAACGATAACACGCTCAGTACCGTTGATAACAAAGGTACCGTTGTCTGTCATGAGCGGAATTTCGCCCATGTAGACTTCTTGTTCTTTAATGTCTTTTACGGTGCCTTCCGGCGCTTCGCGCTCATAGATCACCAGACGCAGTTTAACGCGCAGCGGTGCGGAATAGGTCACGCCACGGATTTGACATTCCTGGACGTCAAACACCGGTTCGCCAAGGCGGTAGCTGACGTATTGCAGCTCGGAATTACCGCTGTAGCTCTGAATCGGGAATACGGAACGGAAAGCAGCTTCCAGACCATACTGCCCTTCAGGATCTTGCTCGATAAATTTCTGAAACGAGTCAAGCTGGATAGAAAGGAGATAAGGTACATCCAGAACTTGTGGACGTTTACCAAAATCCTTACGAATACGTTTTTTCTCGGTATAGGAGTAAACCATAGGGTTCCTCAGCTCGCTGACAAGTCGACCCATCTGTCCATTGAGCGGACAGTTTGTGCAACACTATTTTGTTGACCGGAAAATGGAACACTTTCCGCAATGCCTGTTGCTATCACGCTTAAACCATTTCATTGCGATTTACACAGAACGGACGTCCTGTCGCAGTATATTAAGTCGTCGATAGAAACAAGCATTGAAAGGCACAGCAGTAGTCAAACAGTGTGAAACGCTACTGGCGCCTTACAGCGCAAAAAGGCTGGTGACTAAAAAGTCACCAGCCATCAGCCTGATTTCTCAGGCTGCAACCGGAAGGGTTGGCTTATTTAACTTCAACTTCAGCGCCAGCTTCTTCCAGAGCTTTTTTCAGTGCTTCTGCGTCGTCTTTGCTCACGCCTTCTTTCAGAGCAGCCGGTGCAGATTCTACCAGGTCTTTAGCTTCTTTCAGACCCAGGCCAGTTGCGCCACGTACTGCTTTGATAACAGCAACTTTGTTAGCGCCAGCAGCTTTCAGAATTACGTCGAATTCAGTTTTTTCTTCAGCAGCTTCAACCGGGCCAGCAGCTACAGCTACAGCAGCAGCAGCGGAAACACCGAATTTTTCTTCCATTGCAGAGATCAGTTCTACAACGTCCATTACAGACATAGCTGCAACTGCTTCAATGATTTGATCTTTAGTGATAGACATTTAAATTGTTCCTGAATATCAGAATAAGTTTATACGTAAGCGAATGCGTTAAAAAGATAACTGCGATTAAGCAGCTTCTTTCGCATCGCGTACAGCAGCCAGAGTACGAACCAGTTTGCCAGCCGAAGCTTCTTTCATGGTTGCCATCAGGCGTGCAATTGCTTCTTCGTAGGTCGGCAGAGTTGCCAGGCGGTCGATCTGAGACGCCGGGATCAGCTCACCTTCAAAGGCAGCGGCTTTGACCTCAAATTTTGCATTCGCTTTCGCGAACTCTTTGAACAGACGAGCAGCAGCGCCCGGGTGTTCCATAGAGTATGCAATCAGGGTCGGACCAACAAACGCGTCTTTCAGGCACTCGAACGGAGTACCTTCAACAGCACGGCGCAGCAGGGTGTTACGAACAACACGCATGTATACGCCAGCTTCGCGACCTGCTTTACGCAGTTCAGTCATTTTATCTACAGTTACGCCACGGGAATCCGCAACTACTGCAGACAGCGCGCCTTTGGCTACTTCGCTGACTTCAGCAACAATCGCTTGTTTGTCTTGAAGATTTAAAGCCATTAGCTTTGCTCCTGGATGTTTGCCAGAGAAAATCTCTGGAACTCACTTCACTCCTCCAAACGGAGAGAGCGTCTTAATTACGGTGAGCAGAAACAAGCCAGAATATAAAAGAATAATCTTAGCGTTCTGTCACCGTCTACGCAGGGGATTAAGTTTCTTGCGAAACTCCTGCGGTCTTCGACGGAGGCCTGGATAGGCCAGGCTCCAACGAACAAATCTTTTCTATCCGTCGCTATTCAACTTGTGGCGGCGTTGGCTTCCTTCATTCGCACCAGTCACATAGTTAGCTATGCTCTTGGCGACTCACTCAGTTGCCGCCTTGCCACAACCCGAATATCTCGGATATACGTCTGCATTAAGCATTATACGTGGGGGTAAGATTGTAGACAAAATCACCGCCCACGTAAAGGCATTAGTTTACAGAAGCGCTCAGGCCAGCCTGGTCAACTGCAACACCTGCACCCATGGTGGTGGAGATGCTAACTTTCTTGATGTACACGCCTTTCGCCTGAGTCGGTTTTGCTTTTTTCAGCGCAACCAGCAGAGCTTCCAGGTTTTCTTTCAGTTTGTCAGCGTCAAAGTCCACTTTACCGATGGTGGTGTGGATGATGCCGTTTTTGTCGTTACGGTAACGAACCTGGCCAGCTTTAGCGTTTTTAACCGCTTCAGCAACGTTCGGTGTTACAGTACCCACTTTCGGGTTTGGCATCAGGCCACGCGGACCCAGAACCTGGCCCAGCTGGCCAACAACGCGCATTGCATCCGGAGAAGCAATAACAACGTCAAAGTTCATTTCGCCTTTCTTGATCTGGTCAGCCAGATCTTCCATACCTACCAGTTCTGCGCCTGCAGCTTTAGCAGCTTCAGCGTTTGCACCTTGGGTAAATACGGCTACGCGAACGGAACGGCCAGTACCGTGCGGCAGTACAGTTGCACCACGTACGTTCTGGTCAGATTTACGAGCGTCGATGCCGAGGTTAACAGCTACGTCCACGCTTTCTACGAATTTAGCAGTCGCCAGCTCTTTCAGCAGTGCGATAGCTTCGTTGATGTCGTACTGTTTGGTTGCATCAACTTTCTCACGGGATAACACGCATGCGCTTGGTCAGTTTAACCATTTCTTAGTCCTCCACTACCAGGCCCATGGAACGTGCAGTACCTTCGATGGATCGAGTCATCGCTTCAATGTCGGCACCAGTCATGTCGGCAGCTTTGGTCTGCGCGATTTGCTGCAGCTGAGCGCGGGAAATTTTACCCACTTTGTCTTTGTTCGGCTTACCGGAACCAGACTTGATACCTGCCGCTTTTTTCAGCAGAACTGCTGCCGGCGGGGTCTTGGTAACGAAAGTGAAAGAACGGTCAGCGTAAACGGTGATTACTACCGGAATCGGCAGACCTTTTTCGATGGAATCAGTTTTTGCGTTGAACGCTTTGCAGAATTCCATGATGTTTACGCCCTGCTGACCCAGAGCCGGACCTACTGGCGGACTCGGGTTAGCCATACCAGCTGCAACCTGCAGCTTGACATAGGCTTGTACTTTCTTAGCCATTATAAATTCCTCAAGTTGGGTAATAACGCCTCTGAGAGGCTCCCCGTGATATAAAAAATCGTTTTACGGGCAAGGCCCATAAAAACAAAAGGCGCGAAATTGTATTCCAATCTCACGCCTTGTGCAACGATTAAATCGCCGCTTTTTTGATCGCTGGGTTAGGCTTTTTCAACCTGGCTGAAGTCCAGCTCTACCGGGGTCGCACGACCGAAGATAGAAACAGACACTTTCAGACGAGATTTCTCGTAATCCACTTCTTCAACAACACCGTTGAAGTCAGCGAACGGACCATCATTAACACGGACCATTTCACCCGGTTCAAACAGCGTTTTCGGACGCGGCTTATCACCAACCTGCTGCAGGCGGTTCATAATCGCATCGACTTCTTTATCGCTGATTGGCGCAGGACGATCGGAAGTACCGCCGATGAAGCCCATCACACGCGGTACGCTGCGCACCAAGTGCCAGCTCGCGTCGTTCATCACCATCTGAACGAGGACGTAGCCAGGGAAGAATTTACGTTCGCTTTTGCGACGCTGACCGCCACGGATTTCAACCACTTCTTCGGTTGGTACCATGACTTCACCAAACAAATCTTCCATGTTGTGTAATTTGATATGCTCACGCAGCGACGTTGCTACGCGGCCTTCAAAACCGGAAAACGCCTGAACGACGTACCAGCGCTTTTTAGGAGCTTCAGACATCTCAGAACCTCAGGCCAGTGATAAAGGATACCAGGCGAACCAGAATACCATCCAGTCCCCACAGGATCAGTGACATTACTGCGGTAACCGCAGCCACAATCAACGTGGTGTGCAATGTTTTCTGGCGAGTCGGCCAAATGACCTTACGGACTTCGGTACGCGCTTCACGGGCAAAAGCAATGGTAGCTTTACCTTTTGTCGATAACAGCGCGACACCACCCGCTGCAGCAATCAGAATTACTACGGCCAGCGCACGCAGCGGCAGCATAATGTCGCGATAAAGGTAGTTGCCGACAATCGCCGCCAGGAGCAATGCCACCACAACGACCCACTTCATCGCTTCCAGGCCGCGCCCGCTTCCTTGAGCTTCGGTATTCGCACTCATAAACCAACCTGTCAGAAGTTTTCTACAAACATTTTCACCCCGCGATCGCGAGGCAAACCAAATCGAAACGCGTATTAGCTTTTCGGATTATACGCCCTCAACAGAGCCTGTCTCAGCAATGATTATGACAAAGAAAATCACTGATGAGCCAGGTTCTGGTACGAAAGCGTGCAAAAAGGGCATCAAATGATGCCCTTTTAGTGCGCATTGCGTCAAATGTTATCGGCAATTAGCCCAGAACTTTAGCAACAACGCCCGCGCCAACGGTACGGCCGCCTTCACGGATTGCGAAACGCAGACCGTCGTCCATCGCGATCGGGTGGATCAGGGTAACAACCATTTTGATGTTGTCGCCCGGCATTACCATCTCTACGCCTTCCGGCAGTTCGATGGTACCAGTCACGTCAGTAGTACGGAAGTAGAACTGCGGACGGTAGCCTTTGAAGAACGGAGTATGACGGCCGCCTTCATCTTTGGACAGAATGTACACTTCAGATTCGAACTTGGTGTGCGGCTTGATGGTGCCCGGCTTAGCCAGTACCTGACCACGTTCGATTTCTTCACGTTTGATACCACGCAGCAGAACACCTACGTTCTCACCAGCACGGCCTTCGTCCAGCAGTTTGCGGAACATTTCAACGCCAGTACAGGTAGACTTCTGAGTCTCTTTGATACCAACGATTTCAACTTCTTCACCAACTTTGATGATACCGCGTTCTACACGACCGGTAACAACGGTACCACGACCGGAGATGGAGAATACGTCTTCGATCGGCAGCAGGAACGGCTTGTCAATCGCACGCTCTGGTTCCGGAATATAAGAATCCAGGAAGCCAGCCAGTTCCAGGATTTTCGCTTCCCACTCTGCGTCGCCTTCCAGCGCTTTCAGAGCAGAACCACGAACGATCGGAGTGTCGTCGCCCGGGAAGTCGTACTGAGACAGAAGTTCACGAACTTCCATTTCAACCAGTTCCAGCAGCTCTTCGTCATCAACCATGTCGCATTTGTTCAGGAACACGATGATGTACGGAACGCCTACCTGACGACCCAGCAGGATGTGCTCACGAGTCTGCGGCATCGGGCCGTCAGTCGCAGCAACTACCAGGATCGCGCCGTCCATCTGAGCAGCACCGGTGATCATGTTTTTAACATAGTCGGCGTGCCCCGGGCAGTCTACGTGTGCGTAGTGACGGGTCGGGGTGTCGTATTCAACGTGAGAAGTGTTGATGGTGATACCACGAGCTTTTTCTTCCGGCGCGTTATCGATCTGGTCGAATGCGCGAGCAGCACCGCCGTAGGTTTTAGCCAGTACGGTAGTGATTGCAGCGGTCAGCGTTGTTTTACCATGGTCAACGTGGCCGATAGTACCGACGTTAACGTGCGGTTTTGTACGTTCAAACTTTTCTTTAGACATCGATTGTCCCTCTAAGACACGGATAAATCGGTGATATCACCACATCAACCAGGCAACATGCCCGACTTGTTGAATGCAATAAACAGAAGGAAAAAACAGGGAGGAGAAAAGAAGTGGTGCTGATAGGCAGATTCGAACTGCCGACCTCACCCTTACCAAGGGTGCGCTCTACCAACTGAGCTATATCAGCACATCTTGGAGCGGGCAGCGGGAATCGAACCCGCATCATCAGCTTGGAAGGCTGAGGTAATAGCCATTATACGATGCCCGCATCCTAGAACTCGGCTACCTGATTTTCATTCTGCACTGAATATCGAGAGAAGCTCTCTTTATTCGAGCCGGTAAGTGAACTTATCGTCTCGGGCTACGCCATCGCGTGGCCGAAATTGGTGGTGGGGGAAGGATTCGAACCTTCGAAGTCTGTGACGACAGATTTACAGTAAGCTCCCTTTGGCCGCTCGGGAACCCCACCGGACTTGATGGTGCCGACTACCGGAATCGAACTGGTGACCTACTGATTACAAGTCAGTTGCTCTACCTACTGAGCTAAGTCGGCATCAAGTAGCGCGCATTCTATGGAGACATGCGAGTTCATGCAACTAAAAAATTGCATAATTTGTTTTATTGGTCACATTTTATGCTACACGATGAAGAAACAGCCGAACGGAGGGCAGATTAGCACACTTTTTCAACATCATTGTGCTCAACAATGCGCTCCTGCTAAACCATAATTCTTTTTATCAGATGGAATATCTGTCACATTGCTTTTCAACGATAGCTTCCTGGCAGAGATTTTTTCTTATTATTCCTCCCCATCTGGTGTTACCCTCCTGCCCATTAACCCATTCAACAGAACTGTGACGCGCCATGGCAAATATCGCTTTGCCGATAGAGCTATGACCGCCAGAAACATGCTTATGAGTATAAAAGAGCAAACGTTAATGACGCCTTACCTACAGTTTGACCGCAACCAGTGGGCAGCTCTGCGTGATTCCGTACCTATGACGTTATCGGAAGATGAGATCGCCCGTCTCAAAGGTATTAATGAAGATCTCTCGTTAGAAGAAGTTGCCGAGATCTATTTACCTTTGTCACGTTTGCTGAACTTCTATATAAGCTCGAATCTGCGCCGTCAGGCAGTTCTGGAACAGTTTCTTGGTACCAACGGGCAACGCATTCCTTACATTATCAGTATTGCTGGCAGTGTCGCGGTGGGGAAAAGTACAACCGCCCGTGTATTGCAGGCGCTATTAAGCCGTTGGCCGGAACATCGTCGTGTTGAACTGATCACTACAGATGGCTTCCTTCACCCTAATCAGGTTCTGAAAGAACGTGGTCTGATGAAGAAGAAAGGCTTCCCGGAATCGTATGATATGCATCGCCTGGTGAAGTTTGTTTCCGATCTCAAATCCGGCGTGCCAAACGTTACAGCCCCTGTTTACTCGCATCTTATTTATGATGTGATCCCGGATGGAGATAAAACTGTTGTTCAGCCTGATATTTTAATTCTTGAAGGGTTAAATGTCTTACAGAGCGGGATGGATTATCCACACGATCCACATCATGTATTTGTTTCCGATTTTGTCGATTTTTCGATATATGTTGATGCACCGGAAGACTTACTTCAGACGTGGTATATCAACCGTTTTCTGAAATTCCGCGAAGGGGCTTTTACAGACCCGGATTCCTATTTTCATAACTACGCGAAATTAACTAAAGAAGAAGCGATTAAGACTGCCATGACATTGTGGAAAGAGATCAACTGGCTGAACTTAAAGCAAAATATTCTACCTACTCGTGAGCGCGCCAGTTTAATCCTGACGAAAAGTGCTAATCATGTGGTAGAAGAGGTCAGACTACGCAAATAATTTGCAGGGGAGCGAATACTCCCCTTTCTTATTTTTCTGCACTACGCAGGGATATTTCACCGCCCATCCAGGGTTTTATTATTCCATCCTGCTCAAGTAATAAAGCCCCCTGTTTGTCTATTCCGCGTGAAATGCCAAATATTTCTTTATCACCAATGATAAGTTTCACTGGGCGATTAATAAAATTATCCAGCTTTTCCCAGCGCGACAGATAAGGTGCCAATCCTTCTTGTTCGAAGAGTTCCAACGCAGCACGTAATTCACGTATTAGCATGGCCGCCAACGTATTACGATCAAGATTGATCCCCGCTTCCTGCAGCGTGATCCACCCCTGATTAACGACACTCTCTTCAACACGGCGCATTGCCATGTTGATCCCGGCTCCAATGACTATTTGCGCCGCATCGCCAGTTTTGCCAGTCAGCTCCACAAGAATGCCTGCCAGCTTGCGATCCTGCAGATAGAGGTCATTAGGCCATTTGACACGAACTTTATCTGCTCCCAGCTTTCGTAATACTTCCGCCATCACGATACCGATAACCAGACTTAAACCAATCGCCGCCGCCGGGCCTTGTTCCAGACGCCAGAACATCGACAAATATAAGTTTGCGCCAAAAGGCGAAAACCATTTCCGCCCCCGGCGACCACGGCCAGCCTGCTGGTATTCTGCAACACAGGCATCGCCCGATTTAAGCTCTCCGATACGATCAAGAAGGAACTGATTCGTGGAGTCAATAACTGGCAGCACGGCTACACTACCGCCATCCAGCTGACCCAATATCTGTTCAGCATTAAGTAACTGGATGGGCTCAGGCAGGCTGTATCCTTTACCCGGAACGGTAAAGACATCAACGCCCCAGTCACGCAGTGTCTGAATGTGTTTATTAATAGCCGCCCGGCTCATTCCCAGCGTTTCACCCAACTGCTCGCCAGAGTGAAATTCACCGTTCGCTAACAGGGCAATCAATTTCAGTGGCACGGTGTTATCCTTCATGAAATTGTCTCCACTGCGCTCACTTCACCTGATGCACCAATAAAGCGGACTTCAGGCTCAAGCCAGACATTAAATTTTTCACCCACTTTTTGTCTTACATGGTGTGCCAGTTGCACCACATCTTCGCTTTTTGCATTGTCTTCATTAATGAGAACTAACGCCTGTTGACGGTGCACCGCAGCCCCACCCATTTGCATCCCTTTTAGCTGGCACTGATCAATAAGCCAACCTGCTGCCAGTTTTACTGAACCACCCGCCTGGGGGTAATTTGGTGCTGTTGGAAATTGCGCCAGTAATGCTTTAGCCGTTTCGGCAGATACAACAGGGTTTTTGAAGAAACTACCGGCATTGCCATTCACTTTTGGATCAGGGAGTTTGGTGGTGCGCATATGACACACCGCATTAAATACTTGCTGTGGCGTTACTGTTGTAGGATCCAGACGAGTTAAGTCACCATACGTTAGTACAGGTTGCCACTCTTTTGGCAGACGCAGACCTACGGCTACAATGGCGAAGCGATCCTGGTATTCATGTTTAAAAATACTGTCGCGATAGCCAAAACGGCACTCTTTGGCAGTTAAGCGCACTTGCTTGCCTGTCGCCAGTTCAACACAATCAACATAAGCGCAAACTCGCTGTAATTCTACGCCATAAGCACCAATATTCTGGATAGGTGATGAGCCGACACAACCAGGAATTAATGCCAGATTTTCCAGACCAGGCATACCTTCCTGCAAAGTGTATTTTACCAGGCGATGCCAGTTTTCTCCGGCTCCTACATGTAAATACCACGCATCAGGTTCATCATGAATTTCGATACCTTTGATCCGGTTGATGATCACCGTGCCGCGATAGTCTTCCAGAAAAAGTACATTACTTCCTTCACCCAGAATAAGAACGGGTTGTCCTTCTGCGGTTGCATGCTGCCAGGCATTGAGTAATTGTTGTTCGTCTTCGGCACATACAATGTGCTGAGCATTATGATCAATGCCAAATGTGTTCCAGGGTTTTAAGGAGTGGTTCATAGCTGCTTTCCTGATGCAAAAACGAGGCTAGTTTACCGTATCTGTGGGGGGATGGCTTGTAGATATGACGACAGGAAGAGTTTGTAGAAACGCAAAAAGGCCCGACTGGGCTTTCTGCTTAATTTGATGCCTGGCAGTTCCCTACTCTCGCATGGGGAGACCCCACACTACCATCGGCGCTACGGCGTTTCACTTCTGAGTTCGGCATGGGGTCAGGTGGGACCACCGCGCTACGGCCGCCAGGCTAATTCTGTTTTATCAGACCGCTTCTGCGTTCTGATTTAATCTGTATCAGGCTGAAAATCTTCTCTCAATCCGCCAAAACATCTTCGGCGTTGTAAGGTTAAGCCTCACGGTTCATTAGTACCGGTTAGCTCAACGCATCGCTGCGCTTACACACCCGGCCTATCAACGTCGTCGTCTTCAACGTTCCTTCAGGACCCTTAAAGGGTCAGGGAGAACTCATCTCGGGGCAAGTTTCGTGCTTAGATGCTTTCAGCACTTATCTCTTCCGCATTTAGCTACCGGGCAGTGCCATTGGCATGACAACCCGAACACCAGTGATGCGTCCACTCCGGTCCTCTCGTACTAGGAGCAGCCCCCCTCAGTTCTCCAGCGCCCACGGCAGATAGGGACCGAACTGTCTCACGACGTTCTAAACCCAGCTCGCGTACCACTTTAAATGGCGAACAGCCATACCCTTGGGACCTACTTCAGCCCCAGGATGTGATGAGCCGACATCGAGGTGCCAAACACCGCCGTCGATATGAACTCTTGGGCGGTATCAGCCTGTTATCCCCGGAGTACCTTTTATCCGTTGAGCGATGGCCCTTCCATTCAGAACCACCGGATCACTATGACCTGCTTTCGCACCTGCTCGCGCCGTCACGCTCGCAGTCAAGCTGGCTTATGCCATTGCACTAACCTCCTGATGTCCGACCAGGATTAGCCAACCTTCGTGCTCCTCCGTTACTCTTTAGGAGGAGACCGCCCCAGTCAAACTACCCACCAGACACTGTCCGCAACCCGGATCACGGGTCCACGTTAGAACATCAAACATTAAAGGGTGGTATTTCAAGGTCGGCTCCATGCAGACTGGCGTCCACACTTCAAAGCCTCCCACCTATCCTACACATCAAGGCTCAATGTTCAGTGTCAAGCTATAGTAAAGGTTCACGGGGTCTTTCCGTCTTGCCGCGGGTACACTGCATCTTCACAGCGAGTTCAATTTCACTGAGTCTCGGGTGGAGACAGCCTGGCCATCATTACGCCATTCGTGCAGGTCGGAACTTACCCGACAAGGAATTTCGCTACCTTAGGACCGTTATAGTTACGGCCGCCGTTTACCGGGGCTTCGATCAAGAGCTTCGCTTGCGCTAACCCCATCAATTAACCTTCCGGCACCGGGCAGGCGTCACACCGTATACGTCCACTTTCGTGTTTGCACAGTGCTGTGTTTTTAATAAACAGTTGCAGCCAGCTGGTATCTTCGACTGATTTCAGCTCCACGAGCAAGTCGCTTCACCTACGTATCAGCGTGCCTTCTCCCGAAGTTACGGCACCATTTTGCCTAGTTCCTTCACCCGAGTTCTCTCAAGCGCCTTGGTATTCTCTACCTGACCACCTGTGTCGGTTTGGGGTACGATTTGATGTTACCTGATGCTTAGAGGCTTTTCCTGGAAGCAGGGCATTTGTTGCTTCAGCACCGTAGTGCCTCGTCATCACGCCTCGGCCTTGATTTTCCGGATTTGCCTGGAAAACCAGCCTACACGCTTAAACCGGGACAACCGTCGCCCGGCCAACATAGCCTTCTCCGTCCCCCCTTCGCAGTAACACCAAGTACAGGAATATTAACCTGTTTCCCATCGACTACGCCTTTCGGCCTCGCCTTAGGGGTCGACTCACCCTGCCCCGATTAACGTTGGACAGGAACCCTTGGTCTTCCGGCGAGCGGGCTTTTCACCCGCTTTATCGTTACTTATGTCAGCATTCGCACTTCTGATACCTCCAGCATACCTCACAGCACACCTTCACAGGCTTACAGAACGCTCCCCTACCCAACAACGCATAAGCGTCGCTGCCGCAGCTTCGGTGCATGGTTTAGCCCCGTTACATCTTCCGCGCAGGCCGACTCGACCAGTGAGCTATTACGCTTTCTTTAAATGATGGCTGCTTCTAAGCCAACATCCTGGCTGTCTGGGCCTTCCCACATCGTTTCCCACTTAACCATGACTTTGGGACCTTAGCTGGCGGTCTGGGTTGTTTCCCTCTTCACGACGGACGTTAGCACCCGCCGTGTGTCTCCCGTGATAACATTCTCCGGTATTCGCAGTTTGCATCGGGTTGGTAAGTCGGGATGACCCCCTTGCCGAAACAGTGCTCTACCCCCGGAGATGAATTCACGAGGCGCTACCTAAATAGCTTTCGGGGAGAACCAGCTATCTCCCGGTTTGATTGGCCTTTCACCCCCAGCCACAAGTCATCCGCTAATTTTTCAACATTAGTCGGTTCGGTCCTCCAGTTAGTGTTACCCAACCTTCAACCTGCCCATGGCTAGATCACCGGGTTTCGGGTCTATACCCTGCAACTTAACGCCCAGTTAAGACTCGGTTTCCCTTCGGCTCCCCTATTCGGTTAACCTTGCTACAGAATATAAGTCGCTGACCCATTATACAAAAGGTACGCAGTCACACGCCTAAGCGTGCTCCCACTGCTTGTACGTACACGGTTTCAGGTTCTTTTTCACTCCCCTCGCCGGGGTTCTTTTCGCCTTTCCCTCACGGTACTGGTTCACTATCGGTCAGTCAGGAGTATTTAGCCTTGGAGGATGGTCCCCCCATATTCAGACAGGATACCACGTGTCCCGCCCTACTCATCGAGCTCACAGTATGTGCATTTTTGTGTACGGGGCTGTCACCCTGTATCGCACGCCTTTCCAGACGCTTCCACTAACACACACACTGATTCAGGCTCTGGGCTGCTCCCCGTTCGCTCGCCGCTACTGGGGGAATCTCGGTTGATTTCTTTTCCTCGGGGTACTTAGATGTTTCAGTTCCCCCGGTTCGCCTCATTAACCTATGGATTCAGTTAATGATAGTGTGACGAATCACACTGGGTTTCCCCATTCGGAAATCGCCGGTTATAACGGTTCATATCACCTTACCGACGCTTATCGCAGATTAGCACGTCCTTCATCGCCTCTGACTGCCAGGGCATCCACCGTGTACGCTTAGTCGCTTAACCTCACAACCCGAAGATGTTTCTTTCGACTCATCATCGTGTTGCGAAAATTTGAGAGACTCACGAACAACTTTCGTTGTTCAGTGTTTCAATTTTCAGCTTGATCCAGATTTTTAAAGAGCAAATATCTCAAACATCACCCGAAGATGAGTTTTGAGATATCAAGGCAGGTGACTTTCACTCACAAACCAGCAAGTGGCGTCCCCTAGGGGATTCGAACCCCTGTTACCGCCGTGAAAGGGCGGTGTCCTGGGCCTCTAGACGAAGGGGACGTATCAGTCTGCTTCGCAAGACGCCTTGCTTTTCACTTTCTATCAGACAATCTGTGTGAGCACTACAAAGAACGCTTCTTTAAGGTAAGGAGGTGATCCAACCGCAGGTTCCCCTACGGTTACCTTGTTACGACTTCACCCCAGTCATGAATCACAAAGTGGTAAGCGCCCTCCCGAAGGTTAAGCTACCTACTTCTTTTGCAACCCACTCCCATGGTGTGACGGGCGGTGTGTACAAGGCCCGGGAACGTATTCACCGTGGCATTCTGATCCACGATTACTAGCGATTCCGACTTCATGGAGTCGAGTTGCAGACTCCAATCCGGACTACGACGCACTTTATGAGGTCCGCTTGCTCTCGCGAGGTCGCTTCTCTTTGTATGCGCCATTGTAGCACGTGTGTAGCCCTGGTCGTAAGGGCCATGATGACTTGACGTCATCCCCACCTTCCTCCAGTTTATCACTGGCAGTCTCCTTTGAGTTCCCGGCCGGACCGCTGGCAACAAAGGATAAGGGTTGCGCTCGTTGCGGGACTTAACCCAACATTTCACAACACGAGCTGACGACAGCCATGCAGCACCTGTCTCACGGTTCCCGAAGGCACATTCTCATCTCTGAAAACTTCCGTGGATGTCAAGACCAGGTAAGGTTCTTCGCGTTGCATCGAATTAAACCACATGCTCCACCGCTTGTGCGGGCCCCCGTCAATTCATTTGAGTTTTAACCTTGCGGCCGTACTCCCCAGGCGGTCGACTTAACGCGTTAGCTCCGGAAGCCACACCTCAAGGGCACAACCTCCAAGTCGACATCGTTTACAGCGTGGACTACCAGGGTATCTAATCCTGTTTGCTCCCCACGCTTTCGCACCTGAGCGTCAGTCTTCGTCCAGGGGGCCGCCTTCGCCACCGGTATTCCTCCAGATCTCTACGCATTTCACCGCTACACCTGGAATTCTACCCCCCTCTACGAGACTCAAGCTTGCCAGTATCAGATGCAGTTCCCAGGTTGAGCCCGGGGATTTCACATCTGACTTAACAAACCGCCTGCGTGCGCTTTACGCCCAGTAATTCCGATTAACGCTTGCACCCTCCGTATTACCGCGGCTGCTGGCACGGAGTTAGCCGGTGCTTCTTCTGCGGGTAACGTCAATGAGTAAAGGTATTAACTTTACTCCCTTCCTCCCCGCTGAAAGTACTTTACAACCCGAAGGCCTTCTTCATACACGCGGCATGGCTGCATCAGGCTTGCGCCCATTGTGCAATATTCCCCACTGCTGCCTCCCGTAGGAGTCTGGACCGTGTCTCAGTTCCAGTGTGGCTGGTCATCCTCTCAGACCAGCTAGGGATCGTCGCCTAGGTGAGCCGTTACCCCACCTACTAGCTAATCCCATCTGGGCACATCCGATGGCAAGAGGCCCGAAGGTCCCCCTCTTTGGTCTTGCGACGTTATGCGGTATTAGCTACCGTTTCCAGTAGTTATCCCCCTCCATCAGGCAGTTTCCCAGACATTACTCACCCGTCCGCCACTCGTCAGCGAAACAGCAAGCTGCTTCCTGTTACCGTTCGACTTGCATGTGTTAGGCCTGCCGCCAGCGTTCAATCTGAGCCATGATCAAACTCTTCAATTTAAAAGTTTGATGCTCAAAGAATTAAACTTCGTAATGAATTACGTGTTCACTCTTGAGACTTGGTATTCATTTTTCGTCTTGCGACGTTAAGAATCCGTATCTTCGAGTGCCCACACAGATTGTCTGATAAATTGTTAAAGAGCAGTGCCGCTTCGCTTTTTCTCAGCTGCGCGGGGTGTGCATAATACGCTTTCCCGCTACAGAGTCAAGCATTTATTTTTGCTTTCTCTGCCGGAATTCTCAGGAGAACCCCGCTGACCCGTCGGCGTGTTTGCCGTTGTTCCGTGTCAGTGGTGGCGCATTATAGGGAGTTATTCCGGCCTGACAAGAGGAAATTTAAAATAATTTTCCGACCGCGCAACATTCAACCAAATCAGCCTAAAACTGCCAGTTTTTCGAGCGTTTCGAAGCCGTAACGCTGTAAAACGGGCAATAATTGTTCAGCTTCTGGCGTCATTGCCATACAAAAGGCAATATTCGCATCGGCAGATTTTGCATCCGGGGCTTCATGTTCTAACAACCAGGCCGTTCGGCGAGCAATCGCTGCGCCAGAATCCACCAGCCGGGTTCCCTCTGGCAGCACTTGTAACAGTTCTTCTTGTAGTAGAGGGAAATGGGTGCAACCCAATACAACGGTATCTGGCGGCTCTTTCATTCTTAACCACGGGCGTAGGATACGTTTTAGTGCATCCAGAGAAACATCTTCGCCATGCAGCTTCGCTTCAGCCAACTCAACCATCTCTGCCGAGCCCAGCATTTCTATCTGGCATTCATTAGCGAAACGCGCGATCAGCTCATGAGTATAAGAACGTTTAACTGTTCCGCGGGTTGCCAGTAATCCGACAATGCCATTTGCCGTCAGACGTGCAGCAGGTTTAATCGCCGGCACGACACCAACAACCGGGAAGTCGAACTTTTCGCGTAATGCAGGAAGTGAAACGGTACTGGCGGTGTTGCAAGCGACCACAGCCAGCGCAAGGGGATAACGTTCTTGCACCGCGGTGACAATTGCCACCACTCGCTCAACAATAAACGCTTCGCTTTTTTCGCCATACGGGAAAGCGACGTTATCGAAAGCATAAATGTAATGGAGATCCGGTAAGAGATGCCGGATCTCGTCATAGACCGACAACCCACCGACGCCGGAGTCAAACACCAGCACGGTGGGACGTGGTTCAGAAGGTGTAGCTGCCAGACAAGGTGTATTCCCGTCCTGCAGTTTGGTAGCCATAGACTGTCTCATAATCTTTGTCGAACAGGTTGGCTATTTTACCACGAACTGTCAGGTGAGAGGTGACCGGATACGCAACCGCAAGATCCCACAAGCTCACACCGCCCATTTTAACGGTTTGATAAGGATAAGATGAGTAATCCTTATCATAGCGAGTGCCTAAATACTGATAAGTAATACCCCAGTCGAAGTCATACAACTGCCAGTCGAGCTGGTATTTCACCTGCTGTTTAGCACGGCGTAACAACGGCGTGTCGGTAATCGCATTGCGCGCATCGACATAATCATAACTCACAGTATGCGTCAGTGGTCCGGTATCAAAATTGGCTGTCGCCTCGACACCCTTAATCCGCGCTTTCCCTTCGTTGTAATATTTCAGGGTGTGATCATCATAATCGATCAAGTCACTGACATCGTTACGATATCCGGAAATACGCCAGTTCACCCCAGCGGTTAAGCCTTCAAACGCGCCTTCCCACTGTTTGCTTTTCTCCGGGTCCAGATTCGGATTTCCGTAGAAGCCATACAGTTGCCCCAGATTTAGTGCCTTATAAGATGTCCCGTAGGAAGCAATGAAGCGATAACCTTCGATGAATTCCCAACCGGCGCTGGTTTGCCAGGTTCCATGACGACCAAACTGTGAGTTATCGTCGCTGCGTGCTGCGCCTTCAAAGGTAAAATCGCCGACTTGTTGCAGCCCGGTCAGATAGATGCCGGTATTACGTTGATCATATCCATCCTCAACATAACCTGTACCCGGCGTCGTAGTCTGTTTCTGCCAGTCGACACCCGCACCAATACTACCGTGACCAACGATGACATTGTTTGCCCACTGGACGGTGTATTGCTTCATCTCATCGAGCGTCGCCGACGAATCATAACGACCATAATGGGGATCGTAGTTGTAATCTTTGCTATGGCTATAGCTGGTAATGAGTTGTGATTTAATCAGTTCGCCGTTATAGCGCAGCCCGGCGTCCCAACTTTGGCTATAGAGTTTACGGGTATCGAGCAACGGTGAACCGGGAGAATAATACGCGTCATAATTGGTACGGTTATCATAGCCATAGCCGCGAACAAAGCCGCTCCAGGCATCAGTAAAGTTATGCTCCAGCGCCCCATAAAGCGTTTTACTTAAAAAACCATCGTTATCTGTCTGCGCTTGCGTTCCGGTATTACCATAGGCAACAACATCATAACCATGAGTATGGGCATAATCGCCCAACAGCGTTACCCGTGTTTTATCCCCCAGTTGTTGCTGCGTAGAGACATCATAGTTCTGATAACTATTGCTTCCCCACCCTGCTGAAATTTCCGTTCCGGGTTCATCGCGCGTCGTGATGATATTCACCACCCCGCCTATTGCATCGGAACCATAAACAGCGGAGCGCGGTCCACGGATATATTCAATACGCTGGACAAGCGCAATAGGGAACTGGCTAAGGTCGGCAGAACCACTCACCCCCGCCAGATTCAGGCGGACGCCATCAATTAACACCAGCACATGACTGGCATTTGTACCGCGAATAAAAATAGATGAGAGCTGACCTGAACCGCCGTTTTGGGTGATATCGACGCCCGGAAGACGGCGCAGCACATCATTGACCGAGGTCGACTGCCAGCGGTCGATATCCTGACGGGTCACAACGGTGGTTGGTGCAAGCACAGTGCTGCGCGGCTGTTCAAAACGGATAGCAGTAACGACGAGAGTATCCGGGCTGGTATCCTGTGCCCAAGCGGAAAATGCCGTGACGGAACACGCCGTCAGCAGCGAAGCTTTTTTAATCATTGTAAAGCATCCACAATAGAAGAAGGATGCCGCAGGTTTCATCAATATTACGCGATGATGAGAACCAGATGCGACGTTGGCCGGCAGGTCTTCGGGCTTGGAGGGGTATCTAAGATACTAAGAGATGATGACTTCCCACCGGATGGCAGTGTCCGCATAACGCAATCATCGCACCTTTCCTTACCGCTGCGCGTCAGCTCTAGATTCGCACTGGATTCCCTATTAACTCACAGGACCGGCAAGTGGATGCTACAGGTTGTAACAAGTTACTGTCCAGACGTAGCTCACAAATAGGAATTCATCAAGATCTGGACATCTGATGAGCAATCCCTACAATCGCCGCGTACTTTAATTTTTCAGGATACATCATGACCCCCGAACACCTTCCAACAGAACAGTATGAAGCGCAGTTAGCCGAAAAAGTGGTACGTTTGCAAAGTATGATGGCACCGTTTTCTGACCTGGTTCCGGAAGTGTTTCGCTCGCCGGTCAGTCATTACCGGATGCGCGCGGAGTTCCGCATCTGGCACGATGGCGATGACCTGTATCACATCATTTTCGATCAACAAACCAAAAGCCGCATCCGCGTGGATAGCTTCCCCGCCGCCAGTGAACTCATCAACCAGTTGATGACGGCGATGATTGCGGGTGTGCGTAATAATCCCGTTCTGCGCCACAAGTTGTTCCAGATTGATTACCTCACCACGCTGAGTAATCAGGCGGTGGTTTCCCTGCTGTACCATAAAAAGCTGGATGATGAGTGGCGTCAGGAAGCGGAAGCACTGCGCGATGCACTGCGCGCGCAGAATCTGAATGTGCATCTGATTGGTCGGGCAACGAAAACCAAAATCGCGCTGGATCAAGATTACATCGACGAGCGTCTGCCGGTCGCAGGGAAAGAGATGATCTATCGTCAGGTAGAAAACAGCTTTACCCAGCCGAACGCGGCGATGAATATTCAGATGCTGGAATGGGCGCTGGACGTAACCAAAGGCTCAAAAGGCGATTTACTGGAGCTGTACTGCGGCAACGGTAACTTTTCATTAGCGCTGGCGCGCAATTTTGATCGGGTATTAGCCACCGAAATCGCCAAACCGTCAGTCGCTGCCGCGCAATACAACATTGCCGCTAACCATATTGATAACGTACAAATTATTCGTATGGCGGCAGAAGAATTTACTCAGGCGATGAATGGTGTGCGCGAGTTTAACCGCCTGCAAGGGATCGACTTAAAGAGCTATCAGTTCGAAACCATTTTTGTCGACCCACCGCGCAGCGGTCTGGACAGTGAAACCGAGAAAATGGTGCAGGCGTATCCACGTATTCTGTATATCTCCTGCAATCCGGAAACGTTATGCAAAAATCTGGAAACATTAAGCCAGACGCACAAGGTCGAACGTCTGGCTCTGTTTGATCAGTTCCCCTACACGCACCATATGGAGTGCGGCGTATTACTGACCGCGAAGTAAAACCCATGCCGGATGCGCCAGCATCCGGCATGATACCGATTACTCAGCAACTTCCTGCTTACGGTTACGCATCTTCGCGCCAATCCAGAACACCATAATGACGGAGAGTACTGCCGGGAAGAAGTTAGAGCCGATATCCGGATATTCCGCACGAACTACCGTGCTGTACAGCAGTACGCCGAGAATAAAACAGGCAGCTGCCAGACCCGGCAAGCCTACCGACATGGTGCGATTAAGATAACGTTGATGCAGGCAGTAAACCGTCAGCACCAGGGAAATAATCGGGAATACAGAAAATGGCACAATGGAGCTAAACAGCGCTGCGAAAGTACCATTAATCGATAAACCAGCAACCAACGCCAGCAGCAGCGTACCTCTATCTTGATTTGCTTGTTTCATTACTCGTCCTTCACATTTCCCGGAATAATTGCGGTTTTCTCTTGTTCACGGCGATACCAGTAATAAGCCCCTTTCGAAATCATTCGCAGTTGCAGTACCAGTCGCTCTTCTAATTGCCGACGTTGTTCGACGCCGACGTCCAACGCCTCGGCACCCGCACTGAAGACAATTGTCACCATTGCTTCGGCTTGCGCTTCAGTAAACGCACGCGGCATATGGTTTTCGAGTTCCAGATAGTCCGCAAGTTCCGCAATGAAGTGCTGAATTTCACGCGCAACGGCGGCACGAAACGCAGCGGAGGTGCCGGAGCGTTCCCGCAATAATAACCGGAAGGCGTTAGGATTATTACCGATGAACTCCATAAATGTGGAGACCGAGGTACGGATCACACTCCCGCCTTTGGCGATACGCTGACGCGCCTGGCGCATGAGTTGGCGTAGCATTAAACCGCTCTCATCAACCATGGTCAGACCCAGTTCGTCTACGTCGCGGAAATGCCGATAAAAAGAGGTGGGAGCAATGCCCGCTTCACGCGCCACTTCACGCAAACTCAGGCTGGCGAAGCTGCGTTCAGCACTTAATTGGCTAAATGCGGCTTCCACCAGCGAACGGCGGGTTTTTTCTTTTTGTTGCGCTCTTACGCCCATCACGATGTCTGAATCCTTGCCAAAAGTACTGCTGGCACTATACCAGAGAATGAACATACTGGATTGCTCCAGTATTGTGAATGAACGGTAACGCAATAAAACATATTTACTGGCCGGTTCTTTTACGTACAGCGGAAACCTGCCGCTTAAACGGAGAGTATCGTCGATAAAAATCCAATAAAACGTCAGGGCAAAAGTAAGAAACAGACAAAGCAAAGGCCGCTCAGGATATAGCCAGATAAATGACGGGGATCAATTGGCTTACCCGCGATAGAATGTTACCATTCTGTTGCTTTTATGTATAAGAACAGGTAAGCCCTACCATGCCACATTCCTACGATTACGATGCCATAGTAATAGGTTCCGGCCCCGGCGGCGAAGGCGCTGCAATGGGCCTGGTTAAGCAAGGTGCGCGCGTCGCAGTTATCGAGCGTTATCAAAATGTTGGCGGCGGTTGCACCCACTGGGGCACCATCCCGTCGAAAGCTCTCCGTCACGCCGTCAGCCGCATTATAGAATTCAATCAAAACCCACTATACAGCGACCATTCCCGACTGCTCCGCTCTTCTTTTGCCGATATCCTTAACCATGCCGATAACGTGATTAATCAACAAACGCGCATGCGTCAGGGATTTTACGAACGTAATCACTGTGAAATATTGCAGGGGAACGCTCGCTTTGTTGACGAGCATACGTTGGCGCTGGATTGCCCGGACGGCAGCGTTGAAACACTAACCGCTGAAAAATTTGTTATTGCCTGCGGCTCTCGTCCATATCATCCAACAGATGTTGATTTCACCCATCCACGCATTTACGACAGCGACTCAATTCTTAGCATGCACCACGAACCGCGCCATGTACTTATCTATGGTGCTGGAGTGATCGGCTGTGAATATGCGTCGATCTTCCGCGGTATGGATGTAAAAGTGGATCTGATCAACACCCGCGATCGCCTGCTGGCATTTCTCGATCAAGAGATGTCAGATTCTCTCTCCTACCACTTCTGGAACAGTGGCGTAGTGATTCGTCACAACGAAGAGTACGAGAAGATCGAAAGCTGTGACGACGGTGTGATCATGCATCTGAAGTCGGGTAAAAAACTGAAAGCTGACTGCCTGCTCTATGCCAACGGTCGTACCGGTAATACCGATTCGCTGGCGTTACAGAACATTGGGCTGGAAACTGACAGTCGCGGACAGCTGAAGGTCAACAGCATGTATCAGACCGCACAGCCGCACGTTTACGCGGTGGGCGACGTGATTGGTTATCCGAGCCTGGCATCAGCGGCCTATGACCAGGGGCGCATTGCCGCGCAGGCGCTGGTAAAAGGCGAAGCCACCGCACATCTGATTGAAGATATCCCTACCGGCATTTACACCATCCCGGAAATCAGCTCTGTGGGCAAAACCGAACAGCAGCTGACCGCGATGAAAGTGCCGTATGAAGTGGGCCGCGCCCAGTTCAAACATCTGGCACGTGCACAAATCGTCGGCATGAACGTGGGCACGCTGAAAATTTTGTTCCATCGGGAAACAAAAGAGATTCTGGGTATTCACTGCTTTGGCGAGCGCGCTGCCGAAATTATTCATATCGGTCAGGCGATTATGGAACAGAAAGGTGGCGGCAACACTATTGAGTACTTCGTCAACACCACCTTTAACTACCCGACGATGGCGGAAGCCTATCGGGTAGCTGCGTTAAACGGTTTAAACCGCCTGTTTTAACACTTTATCGAAATGGCCATCCATTCTTGCGCGGATGGCCTCTGCCAGCTGCTCATAGCGGCTGCGCAGCGGTGAGCCAGGACGATAAACCAGGCCAATAGTGCGGCATGGTTCCGGCTTAATGCATGGCAGATAAACAACCCCATCGCGTTTGCGCTCCGGCGGCACAGCCAGCGCTGGCAATAAAGTGATCCCGCTACCTGCCGCCACCATGTTGCGCAGAGTTTCCAGGCTGGTCGCGCGGAAGTGTGTATCTTCATCCGCCCCGGCTTCAAAGCAGAAACCCATTGCCTGATCGCGCAAACAGTGACCATCTTCCAGCATCAGCAGTTTTTCCCCTGCCAGATCGGCCATCAGTACGCATTCGCGGTTCGCCCACGGGTGATCTTCATAGATAGCCAGCAACATTGGCTCATCAAACAACGGCACTTCAATGAATGCTTCGCTCTCTTTCACCAGCGCGAGGATCACGCAATCGAGTTTGCCGCTGTCCAGTTGCGCCAGTAACTGGTGGGTCTGTGCTTCATGCAGATACATTTCCAGCTTTGGAAATGTCTGGTGCAGCATCGGGATAATATGCGGTAGCAGGTATGGTCCAACCGTAGGAATCAAACCAATATGCAGCGGTCCGGACATCGTCTCACCCTGCTGGCTTGCCATCTCTTTAAGGACTTTCACCTCACGCAGCACGGTACGCGCCTGATCCACCAGCAGCATTCCCGCCTGGGTGAACAACACTTTACGGCTGGTCCGCTCCAGCAACATCACGCCCAGCTCATCTTCCAGCTTACGAATTTGGCCGCTAAGCGTCGGCTGGCTAACGTGGCAGGAATCTGCCGCACGCCGAAAATGGCGGTGTTCAGCCAATGCCACCAGGTACTCAAGATCACGAATATTCATTATCCATCCTCCATCGCCACGATAGTTCATGGCGATAGGTAGAATAGCAATGAACGATTATCCCTATCAAGCATTCTGACTGATAATTGCTCACAGAAACGGAGCGGCACCTCTTTTAACCCTTGAAGTCACTGCCCGTTTCGAGAGTTTCTCAACTCGAATAACTAAAGCCAACGTGAACTTTTGCGGATCTCCAGGATCCGCTTTTTTTTTATTCTACAGGCCCACAGCAAGAGAGCCTGATAGTAACGATTACTCAATGCGATCTTTGACAATAAAGAAGTAACACAGCGCCCCGGTGAACGTCACACAGGCCGCGATAACCAGCGCCAGATTAAACGAGTGTGTGGTATCCACTACCCAACCGGTTACGATCGGAGCAAAGGAAGCAAAAACAAAACTGCCAAAGTTTTGAATCCCGGCGATGGAAGCCACTTTTGTTTCTGACACCATCACCTGCACCAGTCCCCATGCAGACGTTCCCGCGAAATGCACGCAGAACAGCGCCATTGAGATAAACGCTACCGCCTGAGCTGGCGAGGAAGATTGCACGACCAGCAACGTGCCTAATGCCGACATCATCAAACCGCAGACAATAGCCGTTTTACGCGTCTTCGCCAGGTCGTAGCCTTTTTTCGCCAGCCGATCGACCACAATACCGTTAACCCACATCCCGACCGCCGCCGCGAGGAAAGGAATCGCCGCTACCCAACCGGTTTTCGCCAGACTGAAACCTTGTTCGGCTTGCAAATAACCGGGTAACCACGCAATGTAAAGCCAACCGGTATAATTGACGCCAGAGAAACCTAAAATCATCCCCCAGGTTGTCCGATGCTTAAACAGCGCCAGCCACTCGCTAAATTGCAGCTGTGGACGCGGTTTAACCGACGCGGAGAGATACGTCCGTTCTTCGTCAGTCAGGACAAACTGCGCCCGGTTGCGATACCACGCGTACCAACAGATCCCAACCAGAATCCCTGCCACGCCGATGATAACGAACATCGTCCGCCAGCCCCATGCCAGCTGCATCAATACAAGAGCAGGAGGCGCGATAGCCTGACCGATAACGGTAGATGAGTTAAAAATCCCCAGCGCCGTGCCGCGTTCTTTTTGTGCATACCAGTCGGTGATCGACTTTACTCCCGCAGGCATAAATGGCGCTTCGCCAATACCCAGACCGGGTAATGACTCCAACTTACTGATAGTGTTTTATGTTCAGATAATGCCCGATGACCTTGTCATGCAGCTCCACCGATTTTGAGAACGACAGTGACTTCCGTCCCAGCCTTGCCAGATGTTGTCTCAGATTCAGATTATGTCGCTCAATGCGCTGAGTGTAACGCTTGCTGATAACGTGCAGCTTTCCCTTCAGGCGTGATTCATACAGCGGCCAGCCATCCGTCATCCATACCACGACCTCAAAGGCCGACAGCAGGCTCAGAAGACGCTCCAGTGTGGCCAGAGTGCGTTCACCGAAGACGTGCGCCACAACCGTCCTCCGTATCCTGTCATACGCGTAAAACAGCCAGCGCTGACGTGATTTAGCACCGACGTAGCCCCAATGTTCGTCCATTTCAGCGCAGACAATCACATCACTGCCCGGTTGTATGCGCGAGGTTACCGACTGCGGCCTGAGTTTTTTAAGTGACGTAAAACCGTGTTGAGGCCAACGCCCATAATGCGTGCACTGGCGCGACATCCGACGCCATTCATGGCCATATCAATGATTTTCTGGTGCGTACCGGGCTGAGAGGCGGTGTAAGTGAACTGTAGTTGCCATGTTTTACGGCAATGAGAGCAGAGATAGCGCTGATGTCCGGCAGTGCTTTTGCCGTTACGCACCACGCCTTCAGTAGCGGAGCAGGAAGGACATCTGATGGAAATGGAAGCCACGCAAGCACCTTAAAATCACCATCATACACTAAATCAGTAAGTTGGCAGCATTACCCCCCAGACCGATACGCATTAAAATAAAGTGGCTAAAAGAATTAACCATTCCTGTTAATGCCTGCATTAATGACCAGAATATTAAGCCTGCGCCTAAAACTATTCGTGGGCCAAAGCGGTCTAGCAAAATACCGGAAGGTAGTTGTGAAAAACCATAAGACAGAGAAAATGCAGAAAGCAAAACACCAAACTCTGTCGCCGATAATCCTAACTCGCCACGAATCGCTTCGCCTGCCACGCTCAATGACGAACGGTCGAGAAAATTAACGATCCCCGCCATAAATAATAAAACCAGGGTCACTGTCTGAATACGACGAATCCGTTGCGGTTTATTACCCGCAACACTGGTTGACACATCAACGTCCATTTTTAGCTCCTTGAGCGGAATTAATCGATTTGATGACTATTCAGAAAATAATTAAGCGAACCGTTATTACCAGTTCAACAATGTGCCATCTTCCAGTCGTGCGACGGGGAGATACTCCGGGTCATACGGATATTTCGCCGCCAGTTTCTCATCGAAAGAAATACCCAGCCCCGGTTCATCGCCTGGGTGCATATAACCTTCCTCGAAGCGCCAGCTGTACGGGAAAACTTCAAGCATTTGTTCGGAATAGCCCATGTACTCCTGAACGCCAAAATTTGGTACCCATAGGTCAAAATGCAGCGCCGCCGCATGACAAACAGGCGATAAATCTGAAGGGCCATGCGAACCGGTACGTACCTGATAAAGCGATGCAAAATCGGCAATCCGCCGCATCCCGGTAATGCCGCCTGCATGGGTGATCGTCGTGCGAATATAGCCAATCAGCTGCTCTTCGATTAACTGCTTGCAGTCCCAGATACTGTTAAACACTTCACCGACCGCAATCGGCGTCACGGTATGCTGGCGAATCAGACGAAAACATTCCTGGTTCTCGGCAGGCGTCGGATCTTCCATCCAGAACAGGCGGTAATCCTCAATGCTCTTCCCAAAGCGCGCCGCTTCGATGGGGGTCAGGCGATGGTGCATGTCATGCAACAGATGTTCGTTAAAACCGAACTTATTACGCACCGCTTCGAATAACTTCGGCGTAAAATCGAGATACTTTTCTGAAGACCACAACTGCTCTTCTGGCCACAGGCCTTTGGTTGCCGGTTCATACGCCAGTCCTTTGCCCTTCGCCAGGCCATAAGTGGTTTGCATACCCGGTACACCGCACTGCACACGAATCGCCTTAAAGCCCATCTGCTGGTGCTTTGCATAGTCTTCAAGGACTTCATCAATCGTACGCCCGGTGGTGTGGCAATAAACCATCACGCCTTCACGAGAAGCACCACCAAGCAGTTGATACAATGGCATATTTGCCGCTTTAGCTTTGATATCCCACAACGCCATATCAATGGCAGAAATGGCTGACATCGTGACGGGGCCACGTCGCCAGTAAGCACCTTTATAAAAGAATTGCCAGATATCTTCGATACGGCTGGCATCGCGGCCAATTAGTTGTGGACAAAGATAATCTTTCAGATAAGAAGCGACCGACAATTCGCGACCATTTAACGTGGCATCTCCTAATCCACAAAGTCCGCTTTCAGTGGTTATTTTAAGCGTAACGAAATTACGCCCTGGGCAAGTAACAAAAACATCTGCAGCAATAATTTTCATTATTGCAATCTCCTGTGTTGTAAATAGACGTTTCAAACCTAATTTTACGCCTACTACCATACAAGAGAGAAAAAGCGATTATTCAACCGTGATCACATTAAAAACAAAAATTTCTACCGAGGAGAAAAAATACCCTCAAAAACCACCTGAATAATTAACCATTATTGTTAAAACAACACGTTAAATAATCACATAACAAACTCCATTAATCATTGAAAATGAGCACAGAAATAGAAATTAATTATATTCAATTAATTAAAATGTGTATTGCTTGATGTATTTAAAAATATTATTTTCATGGTGAGAGTGGAGGTAAAGAAGACACAATAATAAAAAGGAATGTGACAAATAATGGTTCTGGTTGGGCGTTAAATTTAAGGTCACCAGAATGCTGTAATGCCAGTCAGTTAAGCAACTGACTGGCTCTTTTTCGGGGCTGTGGGGTATTTCCAGGGCCTCTCCTTTACCACTCTCGGGAAGGCCCTTCCCCTTCTCGTCGGTAATTTCACAAGTTGTCCCATACTTGCAAGATCGCGCATCAGCTCCGGTATACGTCCCGGTGAAGCGCCCTGCAATGTCATCAGCATTCTCATCACCATTCCGCATGATTCTGAGAAACTCAGTTGATTCGGCCAGTAACCTTTCAGATGTTCCGCCATTTTAATCATCTGATATCTCACCAGATTATAAGCCAGTAAGACACCCCACAGCTCTTGCTCCACAAGCTCCGGCTTTTTACTTCTCAGCGTCAGCCTGCTCAGTTGCATCGTCTGTTTTATCTCCCTGTATCCCAGTTCGATTTCCCAGCGATTACTGTACAGATCCGCCATTTCTCCTCCGGGGAAGCGCATGGCGTCCGTCATCGACGTCAGCAGATGGCAGACTTTTCCTTTGCGCGTCACGGTCAGCAGGCGGGCTGTCACTTCATTTCCCAGTCCCGGCCACTTTTTTCGTGCCTGCGGGCTGGTTTTCAGCTTCACCAGATGATCGCCTTTACCCAGTTTTCTGAGCTCTTCATATTGCGCTCCCTTTCTGAGAGGTATCATCCAGTGGCGGTGTTCTCCCGCCAGGCTCCAGCCATTTAACAGTCCCAGTGAGTAATAACCTTTATCCATTAACGTCAGAGTGTTATCGCCGGTTTGTTCTATAAGTTGCTCAGCAAGCTCATTTTCGCTGTTCTTCATCGTGCCGAAGGCTGCAGCCGTCAGCAGATGGCTGGTCAGTTCCATCTGGCAGACCATTTTGACCTGCGGGTAGAGCGCCGGGTTCCCGGCATGTGTCTGGCGGGGGAAGGCTGCATCGTTCTCTGGTGTATCCGGTGTGCGCCAGAACACACCATCGATGGCCAGCAGGGTCAGGCCGCACCAGTGCGGATGCGGCGTGGCGTTATGCCAGAGCTGCGCTGTTTTCGTGAACACGCGGCGGACAGCCTCACTTCCCAGGCGCTGGCGGGCCTGAATAACGGCACTGGGGGCAACGAAGGGGCGATTGCCCGGCAGCATGATGTCCAGGCGATTCACAATCTGGTGAAGAGGTTCTTTACGCTCAAGCACCATGCCAACAATACACCAGACCATCATTTCGAGGGGAAGACGGCGCTTGCGTAGCGTTACAGTACCTGATTCGGCAAGGCAACGAGAGATGAGTTCGGGGTCGAGGTAATCCCCCAGAGAAGTCAGTGGGTTACGCAGAGAATCGTAACGGGATACCAGATCAAGAGCCTGTCCAATGTGCATAAAAAAATCCGGAAACAAGTGAGCGTTTCCGGATTCTTACACAGCCACTGGATCGGTCAACTGATCCTTAACTGATCGGCATTACACCAGAATGCTGACAAATTTCTGCCTGATGCGGCGTAAACGCCTTATCCGCCTACGAAGTGTCGCACTTTGTAGGCGTGGTAAACTCCCCATTTTCAGGGGAGCAATATAAACAAATTACTCTAACCGAGCCTGCGCAAAAGCAATCGCCTGCGCCACCTGCTGCGGTGAGACGCCGCCTTTTGCCGCACGCTTTTCGAGGCACGATTGTAGCGACAGAATCGGATAGACATCTTCGCCAATCACCTGACTGAATTTCTGCAACTCACTGAGTGGCAGATCTTCCAGCGGTTTGCCCTGACGAATGGCTTCCACCACCGCTTCACCCACAATATGGTGCGCCTCGCGGAAAGGTACGCCTTTCGCCACCAGGTAATCCGCCAGTTCAGTGGCGTTCGCATACCCCTGCTGCGCCGCTTCCTGACAACGCGGACGTTTCACCTGAATGCCGTCCAGTACCAGCGCCGCCATATGCAGGCAGTCCAGCCAGGTATCGAGCGCGTCGAACAGACCTTCTTTGTCTTCCTGCATATCTTTGTTGTAAGCCAGCGGCAAACCTTTCAGCGTCATCATCATGCCGGTTAACGCACCCTGCACCCGGCCGCATTTACCGCGAATCAGCTCCAGCGCATCCGGGTTTTTCTTCTGCGGCATTAATGATGAACCGGAAGTCACGCGGTCCGAAAGCTCCACAAACCCCGCTTCGCCGGTGTTAAAGAAAATCAGATCTTCAGCAAAACGCGACAGATGCACCATGCCGATAGCGGCAGCAGAAAGCAGTTCCAACACATGGTCACGGTCAGAAACGCTGTCCAGACTGTTACGGGTCGCCGAAGCAAAGCCCAGCCAGCCTGCTAACTGTTCACGGTCGATTTCATAGGCCGTTCCCGCCAGCGCGCCACAGCCTAATGGGCTGACATCCAGACGCTTAAGCGCATCCTGCAAACGGCTTTCATCACGCGCCAGCATCTCAACATAGGCCAGGCACCAGTGCGCGAACGTCACCGGCTGGGCGCGTTGCAGGTGAGTGTAACCTGGCATTACCGCGTCCTGATTGTTTTGTGCGGTTTCCACCAGCGCCGATTGCAGCTGCCGGTTAGCCGTCAGTAACTCGCTAACGGTATCTTTGCACCACAGTTTCAGGTCAGTCGCTACCTGATCATTACGGCTACGCCCGGTATGCAGCTTTTTGCCTAACTGGCCCACTTTGTCGATCAGTTTGCCTTCCACCCAGCTATGGATATCTTCGGCGTCGCTTTCAAGGATTTGTTGTGGCCTGGCGCGAACATCTTCCAGCAACACGTTCAGCGCCTCTTCCAGTTGCGCCTGCTCTTCTGCGGTTAACACGCCGACCGTTACCAAGGCTTTGGACCAGGCCACAGAGCCAACAATATCCTGCTCCGCCAGACGGTAATCAAAGCGCAGTGAGTCGTTGAATTGTTTGAACCGTTGATCTGCTGCCTGGGTAAAACGCCCGCCCCAAAGTGCCATAACTCTGTTTCCTTATTTTGAAATTCAATGCCGGAAAGCTGCGCCTCCGGCTAACAAAACTTAAGCTAAAATCCGCGTACCCATCGGCATACCGTTAAACAGTGCCGGAAGCTGCTCCGCATAACGCCAAGAAGCGATATCTACCGGACGGCCCAGCGTGCGGGCCGCATCCAGCGCCGCGTTCACTTTCACTATCATGCCGTCAGTAATAATGCCCTGCTCAATCAGTTGTTCTGCTTTCGCGGCGGTCATTTCGGCAATGCGTTGCCCTTTGCCGTCGAGAATGCCGCTGACGTCGGAGAGCAAAATCAGATCCGCGCCCAGCGTTGCCGCCAGCGCCGTTGCCGCCTGGTCGGCATTGACGTTCATCAGTTGCCCTTCGTCTGTTACGCCAATGGAGCTGACCACCGGCAGATAACCGTTCTCCAGCAAGGAGTTGATAAGCTTAGGCGAACCTGGCTGCGCCAGTCCAACATGACCTAACTCTTCATCAAGCTGGGTCACTTTGACGCTGTCGCCGTCACCGAGAAACAAACCTACGGCCGCAATCTGATGTTTCTTCGCCCATGCCAACAGGGTTTTATTTGCCGTTCCCGCCAGTGCTCCGGTGATAATGTCTATCTGATCAGCAGGCGTCACCCGCAGGCCGTTTTTCTTTTTCACCGGCAGATTCAGCCCTTTCATCAGCTCATCCACCACGCAACCGCCGCCGTGCACAATCACCAGCGGACGCTGATGTGACTCACGATAATTCACCAATGCGCTAAACAGACGTTCCAGCGCCTCTTCACTATCCAGCAGTACGCCGCCCAGTTTGATAATTAATGGATTCATCATTGCACCCTTAAATAAGAGACTGCGTTTCCGCATAGCCGAAACGAATATTGGCGCACTGTACCGCTTGTGCCGCCGCGCCTTTCAGTAAGTTGTCTTCGGTCGCCACAATAATCAGATGCTCGCCCTGAACGGCAAACCCGATATCGCAAAATGGCAGCCCAACGACATTTTTCAGCGCCGGAACGCCTTTGTCATACAGCCGCACCAGCGGTTTATGGGCATACGCCTGCTGTAACGCTTGCGCGACTTGCGCCTGGGTCACACCCGATTTCAGGCGGCAGGTAATGGTTTCGAGAATGCCGCGCGGGAAATTGCCCAGATGTGGGGTGAAGATAACGTCAGCACCGAGGTGTGTGGCGATCTCTGGTTGATGGCGATGAGTAAAGACGCCATACGGTTGCAGGCTAACTTCACAAAAACTATTTGAAATCGCTGCCTTACGTCCTGCACCGCTCACGCCGCTGGTGGCGTTGATCACCGGCCACTGATTGAGGTCAAGAAGATCGGCATCAATCAACGGTTTCAGCGCCAGCTGTGCCGCCGTCGGATAACAGCCTGGCACCGCAATCAAATTCGCTTCTTTTAATTTATTACCGCACCACTCCGCCAGACCGTAGGCTGCCTGTTCCAGCAGTTCCGGGTATTGATGGGTAAAGCCGTAATATTTTTCATAGAAGGTGGCGTCGTTAACACGAAACGCGCCGGAAAGGTCGAACACCACGCAGCCCGCTTCAAGAAACTGCGGCGCTAAATCGTGGCTAACTTCATGGGCGGTGGCGAGAAACACTACGTCCACCCCTGGGCTAAACTCGCTGATATCCGACATCGGCTGCAACGGCAGCTCAACGATGCCTTTTAGCTGCGGATGCAAATCGGAGATTAACTTTCCCGCATCATTGCTTTGCGCTGAAACAGTCAAAGCGGTTATGTTCATATGCGGATGGCGATTTACATAGGTCACTAGCTCTGCGCCAGCGTAGCCGCTGGCACCCACAATCAGCGTATTCAACATCGGGGCTATTCACCTTCTTATGTCTGGTTGCCAGGTTAAACGTAAAACATTCACCTTACGGCTGGTGGGTTTTATTACGCTCAACGTTAGTGTATTTTTATTCATAAATACTGCATGAATATTGATACTATCATGACCAGAGGTGTGTCAACAATGAAAAACAAATTACCGCCATTTATCGAGATTTACCGCGCTCTGATTGCCACACCTTCAATAAGCGCTACGGAAGAGGCACTCGATCAAAGCAATGCAGATTTAATCACTCTGCTGGCGGACTGGTTTAAAGATTTGGGCTTCAATGTGGAAGTGCAGCCTGTTCCAGGAACTCGCAACAAATTTAATATGCTGGCCAGTTACGGACAGGGGGCTGGCGGCTTGTTGCTGGCGGGGCATACCGATACGGTGCCATTTGATGACGGTCGCTGGACGCGCGATCCGTTTACACTGACGGAGCATGACGGCAAGCTTTACGGCTTAGGCACCGCCGACATGAAAGGCTTTTTTGCGTTTATCCTTGATGCGCTACGCGATGTCGACGTCACGAAACTGAAAAAACCGCTCTACATTCTGGCGACTGCTGATGAAGAAACCAGTATGGCCGGAGCGCGTTATTTTGCCGAAACTACCGCCCTGCGCCCGGATTGCGCCATCATTGGCGAACCGACGTCACTACAACCGGTACGCGCACATAAAGGTCATATCTCTAACGCCATCCGTATTCAGGGCCAGTCGGGGCACTCCAGCGATCCAGCACGCGGAATTAACGCTATCGAACTAATGCACGACGCCATCGGGCATATTTTGCAATTGCGCGATAACCTGAAAGAACGTTATCACTACGAAGCATTTACCGTGCCATACCCTACGCTCAACCTCGGGCATATTCACGGTGGCGACGCTTCTAACCGTATTTGCGCTTGCTGTGAGTTGCATATGGATATTCGTCCGCAGCCTGGCATGACACTCAATGAACTTAATGGTTTGCTCAACGATGCATTGGCTCCGGTGAGCGAACGCTGGCCGGGTCGTCTGACGGTCGACGAGCTGCATCCGCCGATCCCTGGCTATGAATGCCCACCGAATCATCAACTGGTTGAAGTGGTTGAGAAATTGCTCGGAGCAAAAACCGAAGTGGTGAATTACTGTACCGAAGCGCCGTTTATTCAAACGTTATGCCCGACGCTGGTGCTCGGTCCGGGTTCCATCAATCAAGCTCATCAGCCTGATGAATATCTGGAGACGCGGTTTATTAAACCCACCCGTGAGTTGATTATCCAGGTAATTCACCATTTTTGCTGGCATTAAAACGTAGGCCGGATAAGGCGCTCGCGCCGCATCCGGCACCGTTGCCAAACTCCGGTGCCGCAATAATGTCGGATGCGATGCTTGCGCATCTTATCCGACCTACACCTTTGGTGTTATGTATGGCGATTTTTTAACATTTCCATAAGTTACGCTTATTTAAAGCGTCGTGAATTTAATGGCGTAAATTCCTGCTATTTATTCGTTTGCTGAAGCGATTTCGCAGCATTTGACGTCACCGCTTTTACGTGGCTTTATAAAAGACGACGAAAAGCAAAGCCCGAGCATATTCGCGCCAATGCGACGTGAAGGATACAGGGCTATCAAACGATAAGATGGGGTGTCTGGGGTAATATGAACGAACAATATTCCGCATTGCGTAGTAATGTCAGTATGCTCGGCAAAGTGCTGGGAGAAACCATCAAGGATGCGTTGGGAGAACACATTCTTGAACGCGTAGAAACTATCCGTAAGTTGTCGAAATCTTCACGCGCTGGCAATGATGCTAACCGCCAGGAGTTGCTCACCACCTTACAAAATTTGTCGAACGACGAGCTGCTGCCCGTTGCGCGTGCGTTTAGTCAGTTCCTGAACCTGGCCAACACCGCCGAGCAATACCACAGCATTTCGCCGAAAGGCGAAGCTGCCAGCAACCCGGAAGTGATCGCCCGCACCCTGCGTAAACTGAAAAACCAGCCGGAACTGAGCGAAGACACCATCAAAAAAGCAGTGGAATCGCTGTCGCTGGAACTGGTCCTCACGGCTCACCCAACCGAAATTACCCGTCGTACACTGATCCACAAAATGGTGGAAGTGAACGCCTGTTTAAAACAGCTCGATAACAAAGATATCGCTGACTACGAACGCAACCAGCTGATGCGTCGCCTGCGCCAGTTGATCGCCCAGTCATGGCATACCGATGAAATCCGTAAGCTGCGTCCAAGCCCGGTAGATGAAGCCAAATGGGGCTTTGCCGTAGTAGAAAACAGCCTGTGGCAAGGCGTACCGAATTACCTGCGCGAACTGAACGAACAACTGGAAGAGAATCTCGGCTACAAACTGCCCGTCGAATTTGTTCCGGTACGTTTTACCTCGTGGATGGGCGGTGACCGCGACGGCAACCCGAACGTCACTGCCGATATCACCCGCCACGTCCTGCTGCTCAGCCGCTGGAAAGCCACCGATCTGTTCCTGAAAGATATTCAGGTTCTGGTTTCTGAACTGTCGATGGTTGAAGCGACCCCTGAACTGCTGGCGCTGGTTGGCGAAGAAGGTGCCGCAGAACCGTATCGCTATCTGATGAAAAACCTGCGTTCTCGCCTGATGGCGACACAGGCATGGCTGGAAGCGCGCCTGAAAGGCGAAGAACTGCCAAAACCAGAAGGGCTGCTGACACAAAACGAAGAACTGTGGGAACCGCTCTACGCTTGCTACCAGTCACTTCAGGCGTGTGGCATGGGTATTATCGCCAACGGCGATCTGCTCGACACCCTGCGCCGCGTGAAATGTTTCGGCGTACCGCTGGTCCGTATTGATATCCGTCAGGAGAGCACCCGCCATACCGAAGCGCTGGGCGAGCTGACCCGCTACCTCGGTATCGGCGACTACGAAAGCTGGTCAGAGGCCGACAAACAGGCGTTCCTGATCCGCGAACTGAACTCCAAACGTCCGCTTCTGCCGCGCAACTGGCAACCAAGCGCCGAAACGCGCGAAGTGCTCGATACCTGCCAGGTGATTGCCGAAGCGCCGCAAGGCTCCATTGCCGCCTACGTGATCTCGATGGCGAAAACGCCGTCCGACGTACTGGCTGTCCACCTGCTGCTGAAAGAAGCGGGTATCGGGTTTGCGATGCCGGTTGCTCCGCTGTTTGAAACCCTCGATGACCTGAACAACGCCAACGATGTCATGACCCAGCTGCTCAATATCGACTGGTATCGCGGCCTGATTCAGGGCAAACAGATGGTGATGATTGGCTATTCCGACTCAGCAAAAGATGCGGGCGTGATGGCAGCTTCCTGGGCGCAATATCAGGCACAGGATGCATTAATCAAAACCTGCGAAAAAGCGGGTATTGAGCTGACGTTGTTCCACGGTCGCGGCGGTTCCATTGGTCGCGGCGGCGCACCTGCCCATGCGGCGCTGCTGTCACAACCGCCAGGAAGCCTGAAAGGTGGCCTGCGCGTGACTGAACAGGGCGAGATGATCCGCTTTAAATATGGTCTGCCAGAAATCACCGTCAGCAGCCTGTCGCTTTACACCGGGGCGATTCTGGAAGCCAACCTGCTGCCACCACCTGAGCCGAAAGAGAGCTGGCGTCGCATTATGGATGAACTGTCAGTCATCTCCTGCGATCTCTACCGTGGCTACGTACGTGAAAACAAAGATTTTGTGCCTTACTTCCGCTCCGCTACGCCGGAACAAGAATTGGGCAAACTGCCGTTGGGTTCACGTCCGGCGAAACGTCGCCCAACCGGCGGCGTCGAGTCGCTGCGCGCCATACCGTGGATTTTTGCCTGGACGCAAAACCGCCTGATGCTCCCCGCCTGGCTGGGTGCAGGTACGGCGCTGCAAAAAGTGGTCGAAGATGGCAAACAGAGCGAGCTGGAAGCCATGTGCCGCGATTGGCCATTCTTCTCGACGCGTCTCGGCATGCTGGAGATGGTCTTCGCCAAAGCAGACCTGTGGTTGGCGGAATACTATGATCAACGTCTGGTAGACAAAGCACTGTGGCCGTTAGGTAAAGAGTTACGCAACCTGCAAGAAGAAGACATCAAAGTGGTGCTGGCGATTGCCAACGATTCCCATCTGATGGCCGATCTGCCGTGGATTGCAGAGTCTATTCAGCTACGGAATATTTACACCGACCCGCTGAACGTATTGCAGGCCGAGTTGCTGCACCGCTCCCGCCAGGCAGAAAAAGAAGGCCAGGAACCGGATCCTCGCGTCGAACAAGCGTTAATGGTCACTATTGCCGGGATTGCGGCAGGTATGCGTAATACCGGCTAATCTTCCTCTTCTGCAAACCCTCGTGCTTTTGCGCGAGGGTTTTCTGAAATACTTCTGTTCTAACACCCTCGTTTTCAATATATTTCTGTCTGCATTTTATTCAAATTCTGAATATACCTTCAGATATCCTTAAGGAATTGTCGTTATATTCGGCGATATTTTTTTCAAGACAGGTTCTTACTATGCATTCCACAGAAGTCCAGGCTAAACCCCTTTCTAGCTGGAAAGCCCTGGGTTGGGCACTGCTCTACTTTTGGTTTTTCTCTACTCTGCTACAGGCCATTATTTACATCAGTGGTTATAGTGGCACCAACGGCATTCGCGACTCGCTGTTATTCAGCTCGCTGTGGTTGATCCCGGTATTCCTCTTTCCGAAGCGGATTAAAATTATTGCCGCAGTGATCGGCGTGGTGCTATGGACGGCCTCTCTGGCGGCGCTGTGCTACTACGTCATCTACGGGCAGGAGTTCTCGCAGAGCGTTCTGTTTGTGATGTTCGAAACCAACACCAACGAAGCCAGCGAGTATTTAAGCCAGTATTTCAGCCTGAAAATTGTGCTTATCGCGCTGGCCTATACGGCGGTGGCAGTTCTGCTGTGGACACGCCTGCGCCCGGTCTATATTCCAAAGCCGTGGCGTTATGTTGTCTCTTTTGCCCTGCTTTATGGCTTGATTCTGCATCCGATCGCCATGAATACGTTTATCAAAAACAAGCCGTTTGAGAAAACGTTGGATAACCTAGCCTCGCGTATGGAGCCTGCCGCACCGTGGCAATTCCTGACCGGCTATTATCAGTATCGTCAGCAACTAAACTCGCTAACAAAGTTACTGAATGAAAATAATGCCTTGCCGCCACTGGCTAATTTCAAAGATGAATCGGGTAACGAACCGCGCACTTTAGTGCTGGTGATTGGCGAGTCGACCCAGCGCGGACGCATGAGTCTGTACGGTTATCCGCGTGAAACCACGCCGGAGCTGGATGCGCTGCATAAAACCGATCCGAATCTGACCGTGTTTAATAACGTAGTTACGTCTCGTCCGTACACCATTGAAATCCTGCAACAGGCGCTGACCTTTGCCAATGAAAAGAACCCGGATCTGTATCTGACGCAGCCGTCGCTGATGAACATGATGAAACAGGCGGGTTATAAAACCTTCTGGATCACCAACCAGCAGACGATGACCGCCCGCAATACCATGCTGACGGTATTTTCGCGCCAGACCGACAAGCAGTACTACATGAACCAGCAACGTACGCAGAGTGCGCGTGAATACGACACCAACGTGCTGAAGCCGTTCCAGGATGTGCTGAATGACCCTGCGCCGAAGAAACTGATCATCGTTCATCTGCTGGGTACGCATATCAAATACAAATACCGCTACCCGGAAAATCAGGGCAAGTTTGATGGCAATACCGATCATGTTCCGCCAGGATTAAGCGCAGAAGAGCTGGAATCATATAACGATTATGACAACGCTAACCTGTATAACGATCATGTGGTTGCCAGCCTGATTAAAGACTTTAAAGCGGCAGACCCGAACGGATTCCTGGTTTACTTCTCTGACCACGGTGAAGAGGTTTACGACACGCCGCCGCACAAAACTCAGGGGCGTAACGAAGACAACCCGACGCGCCACATGTACACCATTCCGTTCCTGCTGTGGACGTCGGAAAAATGGCAAGCGACTCATCCCCGTGATTTCTCACAGGATGTCGATCGTAAATACAGCCTGGCGGAACTGATCCACACCTGGTCAGATTTGGCGGGCTTATCTTACGACGGTTACGATCCAACCCGTTCAGTGGTGAATCCGCAGTTCAAAGAAACTACCCGCTGGATTGGTAACCCGTACAAGAAAAACGCGCTGATCGATTACGACACTCTGCCGTATGGCGATCAGGTGGGTAATCAGTAGATGACCTTTGTATCGCGTCTGGCGCTATTTGCCGGATGCGATACTGCCGCAATGTTTACATCGAACTCCCCTCAGGCCACACTTTTCAGGTGGCCTTTTTTAATAATGCCAGTTACTGTTTTCCCGTCTACATACCTAAGGGAATAACATGTATCACGACGTCAGCTATCTGCTCTCCCGCCTGATCAACGGCCCGCTGTCCCTGCGCCAGATTTACTTTGCCAGCAGTAACGGCCCGGTGCCCGATCTTGCGTATCAGGTCGATTTTCCACGGCTGGAAATTGTGCTGGAAGGTGAGTTTGTTGATACCGGCGCTGGAGCAACGTTAGTTCCCGGCGATGTGCTGTACGTTGCCGCTGGTGGCTGGAATTTCCCACAATGGAAAACACCCGCTACCACCTTTAGCGTGCTGTTTGGCAAACAGCAACTCGGCTTCAGCGTCGTGCAATGGGATGGCAAACAATATCAAAATCTGGCGAAGCAACACGTCGCCCGACGCGGCCCACGCATAGGTTCTTTTCTGCTACAAACGCTCAATGAAATGCAAATGCAGCCGCAGGAGCAGCAAACGGCAAGGCTTATCGTAGCCAGCCTGCTTAGCCACTGCCGCGATTTGCTCGGCAGCCAAATCCAGACCGCCTCACGCAGCCAGGCACTATTTGAAGCTATTCGCGATTATATCGACGAACGCTATGCCTCCGCGCTTACCCGCGAATCTGTCGCACAGGCATTCTATATTTCACCAAACTATCTCTCGCACCTGTTTCAAAAAACGGGGGCCATTGGTTTTAACGAATACCTGAATCACACGCGACTGGAGCACGCTAAGACGTTATTGAAAGGCTATGACCTGAAGGTAAAAGAAGTGGCGCACGCCTGCGGCTTTGTCGACAGCAACTACTTCTGCCGTCTGTTTCGTAAAAACACCGAACACTCGCCGTCGGAATATCGCCGGCAGTACCACAGCCAACTGACAGAAAAACCGACTACTCCAGAATAAGATGGGTTTGCTGCGGCGCAGAAAGCACTTTGCGCACCGCGCTCATTACCCGCTGCGGCTCACGCAGGAATGCGTAGATGCTGCATTGCACATAGCGGCAATGTTCAAATCGCTCGGCACCGGCAAGCTCGATATCCGTAATCAACAGAGCAACATCCGCCCGACGGATATCCTCGTCCGCTAAACGATTCTCCGTTCCCAGCGCGCCCTGAGTTTCAATGCTGACGCCCCACTTCTCTAACTGGCACAACTTTTCCAGCCGTTCCGCCGCCATATAAGTATGCGCCACGCCGCTTACGCAGGCGGTTACTGCCACCAGGTATGCCATTTTAACCTCCCACGGTAACCTGAAATCCGGCCCGTTCTGCCATTTCGCGCATCGTTGTCACATCGGCTGACGACGGCGCAGGCACCTCTTTCATCGACCATGTTTTCCCCAGCAGGCGGTATTTCGGTTCGCCGTACTGATGAAACGGTAACAGATGGATCTGCCTGATTTTCAGCGGGATCAGTACATCCAGCGCCTGCTGCATATTCTCCCGGCTGAGCGTGAAACCAGGGATCAACGGTAAACGCGGGATCACGTTGACACCCTCACTCACCAGCAAACGCAGATTCTCCAGCACGCGTGGCAGGTTCATCTTCACCACATCCCGCGCCTGAGTCGCGTCCATAATTTTTAAATCGAACAGCACTTCATCGCACAATTTCGCCAGCGGTAACAGCTTGCTTGCTGGCGCGTCTCCGGCAGTTTCAATGGCGCATGAGACACCCCACAGCCGCAGTCGCTGTAAAAAACGGGTAGCAAACTCCGCCTGCATTAACACTTCGCCGCCAGAAAGCGTGACGCCGCCGCCGGACGTGCGAAAGAAAATGTCATCTTTCATCACTTCCCGTTCCAGAGCGTCAAGGCTGATATCGCGACCAATCCGTTCAAACGCCCCGGAGGGGCATTCATCCGCATCACGCAAACATTTCGCACAGTGCAGACATTTCGCCTCTCTGCGTACCGTCTGGATTTTGCCGGAGATCGACTCCGGATTAGCACACCACGGGCAAAGATGCGGACAGCCTTTAAAAAAGACCACCGTACGAATGCCCTCGCCGTCATTCAGTGAATAACGCTGAATGTTGAAAATGCGCGCCACATCATCGCGGCGCGTTTCCACAACGTTACAGCTGATGCGCTGTCCGGCGGATGATGTCATCCTGGATCTCCTTCGACAGTTCGACAAAGAAGGCGCTGTATCCGGCAACGCGCACCACCAGCCCGGCATAATCTTGTGGGCGCTGTTGCGCTTCCCGCAACGTGTCGGCGTTCACCACGTTAAACTGAATATGCTGCAACTTAAGCTGGGTAAACACCCGTAAGAAGTCGGCCAGTTTGCGTAATCCCGCTTCACCTTCCAGGGTCGCCGGAGTGAATTTCACGTTCAGCAACGTACCGTTAGACAGCAGCGTATTATCGAGCTTACTGACTGACTTCAGTACCGCCGTTGGCCCTTGTGCGTCCTGACCCAGCATAGGTGACAAGCCGCCGTCTGCCAGTTGTTCCCCGGCAAAACGACCGTCTGGCGTCGCGCCAACCACCGATCCCAACGGAACGTGAGCAGAAACGGTATACGATCCCGGCGTGAAGTAACCGCCGCGCGGGTTCTGGTATTTTTCCACTTCTTTGCAGTAGTGGCGCAACAGTTCGGCGCTAATGTTATCCACCTCGTCGATATCGTTACCGTATTTCTCAAAGCGGTTAATTAAGCGAGCGCGGACTTTTTCGCCTTCTGGCGTTGCAAAGTTGGCTTTTAATACCGACAGCAATTCGTCAAAACTTAAACGCTGTTGCTCAAAAACCATCCCTTTCAACGCATGGAGAGAATCGCTCAGGTTGGCGATACCAATTCCCTGTACGCCGGAGAAGTTATAACGCGCGCCGCCATCGGTAATATCGCGACCTTTTTCCAGACAATCGCTGATAAAAGACGAGAGCAGCGGTACAGGTGCCCAGTCGCGATGGCCGATATCACAAATATTGCTGCCCTCAACCATCAGGGTGATGTAGTGGCTGATCTTGGCGCGGATCTGCTCCAGTAAACCTTCATAAGTCAGCGCAGCATTGCCTTCATTTTCATGCAGGCAGATTTCCATCACTTTCAGCAGATTAAACATCGCGATGTCATGCAAGCCGTAGGTTCTGCCGGGAATAGATAATTCCACACAGCCCACTACGGAATAGTCGCGCGCATCTTCCAGCGAAACGCCACGGTTGAGGAACGCTGGCACCACCACTTCATCGTTAAAGATTTGCGGAATACCGGTGCCGAGGCGAATGGTTTCGGCGGTTTTCATCAGGAACGGCGTGTCGATCAAGGCGTTAGTGCGCACGCCGAGGTTCGGTTGCGGTAATTGCACGCTTTGATAGGCGTCAAGGCAAAGGAACGAAAGCACGTTCACCGCGCTACGTCCGTTCTCGGTTAACCCGCCGAGCAGTGCGGTATAGCCGGTCGGGAAACCGGCGAAATAACGCGCGCTACTGGTGGAGCGCAACAGCACGATGTCGTTGCATTTCACCCATAAAGATTCGAGCAGTTCTTTCAGGAACGCCGGATCTTCGCCCTGGGTTAAAGATGCCTGATAGAACGGCAACATATACTGGTCGAAGCGCCCTAAAGACAGCGAACTGGCGTTGGATTCGTATTGCAGAATGATGTTCATGTACCAGAATAACTGGCACGCCTGCCAGAACGTCTGCGGCTTATGTTGCGCGTTATGGCGGGAGATCTCCGCAATAGTCAGCAGCTCTTCGCGACGCTGGGCATCTGTGCAGTTTGCCGCCATCGTTTCCGCCAGTTCGGCGTAACGCAAAATGTGTTTCTGCGAGGCTTCCAGCAGTAACAACGCGGCCTGATAAAAGTGATTCTCCGGCTGTTGCTGACAATGTTGCTGCATCTGTGCCACCAGCTCACCCAGACCGTGATTCAACAGGCGTGGGTAATCAATAATAATGTGCCCCTGGCCTTTATCCGTCTGGTTGATGCTGAAAATCTGCGTGTTGGTCGCGGCTTTTACTTCATCTGTCATCTGCCCGTTGATGAAATCTTTCATCGAACGTTTTTCCCAGTACGGGAACAACTCTTCACGGTAGATACGTTTATCTTCTTCGCTGATAGCAAAGCGGTCCTGCGGACGCGTCGGGAATTGATCCAGCTCTTTCAGCAGCCAGTAAGGGTCCATTTCCGGCGACATAATCCCGGCGCGCGGTTTTACGGTGCGGTTACCGGCAATCAGTTCTTCATCACGAATCGAAATTTCAACATGTTCAAGGATATACGCTGTTGCTTTCGCCCGGCGCAATATCACCGGTTCGCCTTCGGTTTGCCGATGGCTGGCGGTATAAAGCAGCGCCCGCTCCAGCGAGATTTCACGGGTATTGGCAAACAGTGCAGTTTTGAGGCGAGAGATACGATTCGTCATGAGGAACTCCTGTGGGAAAGCGAACCCGCCCTTGCGAGCGGGAGAAGAACTTAAGCGGTTTGCGCCAGGTGAGCTTCAATTTTGCTCATAATGGCGTCAGCACGTTTTACTGCATCGCTGATGTTGACGCGCACGATGGTCTTGCCAGCAAAACGCTCTTCAAACTTGATGCCGATATCTTTGGTCAGAATCACCATATCAGCGCTCGCCACGTCTTCCGCAGTCAGTTCATTTTCCAGACCAATTGACCCCTGGGTTTCTACTTTCACTTCCCAGCCTTTCGCTTTCGCGGCACTTTCCAGCGCCTCTGCTGCCATATAGGTATGGGCAACACCTGAAGGACATGCGGTTACTGCAATAATTTTCGTCATGGCTCGTTCCTCAATTAATTAATTTCAAAATCCAAATCCAGGTCGTCTTCTTTTTCATCAGTCGAAGACCCATTTTTACGCGCCAGACTTTTCAGCACGTTCACACAAACAGCCGTCACCACTGCTCCGACAGCCACTGCTGCGATATAACCCAACTTACCTTCAACCACCGGCAGCACAATCAGACCACCCCAGCCTGCATAGCACTGCGCACCGACCAGCGCCGCAGTTACTGCACCACAAACTGAACCGACCATAATGGAAGGAATGACACGCAGCGGATCGGCAGCGGCGAAAGGAATCGCCCCTTCAGTAACGCCAACACAGCCCATCACCAGTGCCGCTTTGCCGGTTTCGCGCTCTTCTGCGGAGAAATTTTTACGACCAATCAGCGTCGCCAGCCCCATCCCCAGCGGCGGGATACAAATACCCACGGCAGCAATGGCCACCACGGTATAAACACCCTGAGCAACGCAAATCAGCATGAAGGCATAGGCCACTTTGTTAACCGGACCGCCCATATCGAACGCCAGCATCAGCCCCATGATCACCGCCAGCATAACAATGCTGCCCTGCTGCATCCCCTGAAGCCACTGAGTCAGGCTGTTGGTCAACGCCCCTACAGGCTCGCCCAAGCCCCACATCATGATGCCTGCGGTAATCAGTGTGCCGATGATAGGAATAATGAAGATGGGCATCACCGAGCGCAGAACTTTATGCACCGGAATTTTCTTCAGGTAATGCACCACGATGCCGCCGATAATCCCGGCGATCAGCGCACCAAAGAAGCCCGCACCAAAGCTGTTACCAACCCAGGCACCGATAGCGCACGGAGCCAGCGCAGAACGCTCTGCAATGGAGTAACCAATGTAAGCGGCGAGGAAAGGCACCATCAGCGTCAAACCTGCAACGCCGATATCAAACAGTTTTTTCAAATTCGGATCGGCTACGGCATCCGGCACTGCGCCTTTGCCATACAACATGACGGAAACCGCCAGCAAAATACCGCCCGATACCACGAAGGGAATCATGTGTGAAACGCCCGTCATTAAATGCTGACGGGTATTTTTCAGGATCTGCACCAACTCATTCATAAGCTGCTCCCGGGCTTGCAAAAGCCCATGTCCATATTTTTGATGGAGGAAACAATAGGCAATCGCAGGCGGAGCAAACAGTGGATAAAAAGGCCATTTACTGGACTTTTGTAATATCAGTACAAAAATGCGATCCGCCTCATAACTTGCGATAATCCGGAAGCATGCCGCAAAACGGCGTCTTGTGAGACGCGTCGCAAATTGACGGTTACATTACATTTGTCCAGCTTTTGGCAGATTTGTCACATGGCAGGCCGTTACCGTGCGCTCTTATCCTGTAAACAGAAAACCGTACCGGGAGAAAGGCAATGGCCCTGATTGTGGAATTTATTTGTGAGCTACCTAACGGCGTACATGCGCGTCCGGCAAGCCACGTTGAAACGCTGTGTAATACTTTTTCATCTCAAATTGAGTGGCATAACCTGCGTACTGACCGTAAAGGCAACGCCAAAAGCGCTCTGGCGCTGATTGGCACCGATACGCTGGTGGGTGATAACTGCCAGCTACTGATTTCCGGGGCCGACGAACAGGAAGGGCACCAGCGTTTAAGCCAATGGCTGCGCGATGAATTCCCCCACTGCGATGCGCCGCTGGCGGAAGTTAAATCTGACGAACTGGAACCACTGCCGGTTTCACTGACCAATCTGAATCCGCAAATTATCCGCGCCCGCACCGTGTGCAGCGGTAGTGCAGGCGGCATTCTGACGCCGATCTCTTCTTTAGATCTCAATGCGCTGAGTAATCTTCCCGCAGCCAAAGACGTTGACGCCGAGCAATCCGCACTGGAAAACGGCCTGACGCTGGTACTGAAAAACATTGAGTTTCGTCTGCTGGATAGCGACGGTGCTACCAGCGCGATTCTGGAAGCGCACCGATCCCTGGCTGGCGATACTTCCCTGCACGAACATTTACTGGCAGGCGTCAGCGCCGGATTAAGCTGCGCCGAAGCGATTGTCGCCAGTGCGAATCACTTTTGCGAAGAGTTTGCCCGTTCCAGCAGCAGATACCTGCAAGAACGTGCCCTGGACGTACGCGACGTCTGCTTCCAGTTACTCCAGCAAATCTACGGTGAGCAACGCTTCCCGGCACCGGGCAAACTGACGCAGTCCGCCATTTGTATGGCTGATGAACTGACCCCCAGCCAGTTCCTCGAACTGGATAAAAATCACCTCAAAGGATTGTTACTGAAAAGCGGCGGCACCACCTCACATACGGTGATCCTTGCCCGTTCGTTCAACATTCCGACGCTGGTTGGTGTGGATATTGATGCCCTCACTCCGTGGCAGCATCAAACGATTTATATCGACGGCAACGCCGGGGCGATTGTGGTTGAGCCAGGAGAAGCCGTAGCTCGTTATTATCAGCAAGAAGCCCGCGTACAGGACGCCCTGCGTGAGCAACAGCGTGTCTAGCTGACCCAACAAGCCCGTACCGCTGACGGTATCCGCATTGAAATTGCCGCTAACATCGCTCACTCCGTGGAAGCGCAGGCCGCATTCGGCAATGGTGCGGAAGGCGTTGGTTTGTTCCGCACTGAAATGCTCTATATGGATCGCACCAGTGCACCGGGCGAAAGCGAGCTGTACAACATTTTTTGTCAGGCGCTGGAGTCTGCCAACGGACGCAGCATTATTGTGCGCACTATGGACATTGGCGGCGACAAACCCGTTGATTATCTAAACATTCCCGCAGAGGCAAACCCGTTCCTCGGTTATCGCGCCGTGCGTATTTATGAAGAATACGCGTCGTTATTTACCACACAACTACGCTCGATCCTGCGCGCCTCCGCTCACGGCAGCCTGAAAATCATGATCCCGATGATCTCCTCAATGGAAGAGATCTTATGGGTGAAAGAAAAACTGGCAGAAGCCAAACAGCAACTACGTAACGAACACATTCCGTTTGATGAGAAGATCCAGCTCGGCATTATGCTGGAAGTGCCGTCGGTGATGTTCATCATCGATCAATGCTGCGAAGAGATTGATTTCTTTAGTATTGGTAGTAATGACCTGACGCAATATCTGCTGGCAGTGGATCGCGATAACGCTAAGGTTACTCGTCACTACAACAGCCTGAATCCGGCATTCTTGCGGGCGCTCGATTACGACGTGCAGGCGGTGCATCGCCAGGGTAAATGGATTGGTCTGTGCGGTGAGCTGGGAGCGAAAGGTTCCGTGCTGCCGTTGCTGGTCGGCTTAGGGCTGGATGAACTCAGCATGAGCGCACCATCAATTCCGGCGGCGAAAGCGCGGATGGCGCAACTTGATAGCCGTGAGTGCCGCAAGTTGCTCAACCAGGCAATGGCCTGCCGTACTTCGCTGGAAGTGGAACACCTGCTGGCGCAATTCCGCATGACCCAACAGGACGCACCGCTGGTCACCGCCGAGTGCATCACGCTGGAAAGTGACTGGCGCAGCAAAGAAGAAGTGCTCAAAGGCATGACCGATAACCTGCTGCTGGCGGGCCGCTGCCGCTATCCGCGTAAACTGGAAGCCGACTTATGGGCGCGCGAGGCCGTTTTCTCTACCGGTCTGGGCTTTAGTTTTGCCATTCCACACAGCAAATCAGAACACATTGAGCAATCCACCATCAGCGTGGCGCGTCTGCAAGCGCCGGTGCGCTGGGGCGATGATGAAGCGCAATTCATCATTATGTTAACCCTGAACAAACACGCTGCGGGCGATCAGCACATGCGCATTTTCTCGCGCCTCGCTCGCCGCATCATGCACGAAGAATTCCGTAACGCGCTGGTTAACGCCGCCTCTGCCGACGCTATCGCCAGCCTGCTGCAACATGAACTGGAACTGTAAAAGGAAACATCATGGAACTGTATCTGGACACCGCTAACGTCGCAGAAGTCGAACGTCTGGCACGCATATTCCCGATTGCCGGGGTGACAACTAACCCGAGCATTATCGCTGCCAGCAAGGAGTCCATCTGGGAAGTGCTGCCGCGTCTGCAAAAAGCGATTGGTGATGAGGGCATTCTGTTTGCTCAGACCATGAGCCGCGACGCGCAGGGGATGGTGGAAGAAGCGAAGCGCCTGCGCGACGCTATTCCGGGTATTGTGGTGAAAATCCCGGTGACTTCCGAAGGTCTGGCAGCAATTAAAATACTGAAAAAATAGGGTATTACTACACTTGGCACCGCTGTATATAGCGCCGCAGAAGGGTTATTAGCCGCACTGGCAGGGGCAAAATACGTTGCTCCGTATGTTAACCGCGTAGATGCCCAGGGCGGGGACGGCATTCGTACGGTTCAGGAGCTGCAAACGCTGTTAGAAATGCACGCGCCAGAAAGCATGGTGCTGGCAGCCAGCTTTAAAACGCCGCGTCAGGCGCTGGACTGTTTACTGGCAGGATGTGAATCCATCACCCTGCCCTTAGATGTAGCGCAACAAATGCTCAACACCCCTGCGGTAGAGTCAGCTATAGAGAAGTTCGAACACGACTGGAATGCCGCATTTGGCACTACTCATCTCTAAAGGAGCAATTATGGACCGCATTATTCAATCACCGGGTAAATACATCCAGGGCGCTGATGTGATTAATCGTCTGGGCGAATACCTGAAGCCGCTGGCAGAACGCTGGTTAGTGGTGGGTGACAAATTTGTTTTAGTTTTTGCTCAATCCACTGTCGAGAAAAGCTTTAAAGATGCTGGACTGGTAGTAGAAATTACGCCGTTTGGCGGTGAATGTTCGCAAAATGAGATCGACCGTCTGCGTGGCATCGCGGAGACTGCGCAGTGTGGCGCAATTCTCGGTATCGGTGGCGGAAAAACCCTCGATACTGCCAAAGCACTGGCACATTTCATGGGTGTTCCGGTAGCGATCGCACCGACTATCGCCTCGACCGATGCACCGTGCAGCGCATTGTCTGTTATCTACACCGATGAGGGTGAGTTTGACCGCTATCTGCTGTTGCCAAATAACCCGAATATGGTCATTGTCGACACCAAAATCGTCGCGGGCGCACCTGCACGTCTGTTAGCAGCGGGTATCGGCGATGCGCTGGCAACCTGGTTTGAAGCGCGTGCTTGCTCTCGTAGCGGCGCGACCACCATGGCGGGCGGCAAGTGCACCCAGGCGGCGCTGGCACTGGCTGAACTGTGCTACAACACCCTGCTGGAAGAAGGCGAAAAAGCGATGCTTGCCGCCGAACAGCATGTAGTAACCCCGGCGCTGGAGCGCGTGATTGAAGCGAACACCTATTTGAGCGGCGTTGGTTTTGAAAGCGGCGGCTGGCGGCGGCTCACGCGGTGCATAACGGCCTGACCGCTATCCCGGACGCGCATCACTATTATCACGGTGAAAAGTGGCATTTGGTACGCTGACGCAGCTGGTACTGGAAAACGCGCCGGTGGAGGAAATCGAAACCGTAGCTGCACTTAGCCATGCGGTAGGTTTGCCAATAACTCTCGCTCAACTGGATATTAAAGAAGATGTCCCGGCGAAAATGCGCATTGTTGCAAAAGCATCTTGTGCAGAAGGTGAAACCATCCACAACATGCCTGGCGGCGCGACGCCAGATCAGGTTTACGCCGCACTGCTGGTAGCTGACCAGTACGGTCAGCGTTTCCTGCAAGAGTGGGAATAACCTACTCCAAACTCCCGGCTTGTCCGGGAGTTTGAACGCAAAATTGCCTGATGCGCTACGCTTATCAGGCCTACGCAATCTCTGCAATATATTGAATTTGCGTGCTTTTGTAGGCCGGATAAGGCGTTCACTCCGCATCCGGCACTCTGTGCCAGTAATCTGAAACTCCCACGTTGTTCAGGAGTTTTTTATCCGCTTCTGGACATTTTCTCCACAGAACAATCGTTAGCCCGGAAGGTCGAATCTGTGACTCTTATTTTCACGGACGAACCAGATGAAAGCTTCACTGGCGCTGCTCAGCCTGCTAACGGCATTTACCAGCCACTCCTTAAAATCTCCCGCCGTTCCACCAACCGTGGTACAAATCCAGGCCAATACCAACCTTGCCATCGCAGACGGTGCCAGACAGCAAATTGGCAGCACGCTATTTTACGATCGCAGCTTACCTATCCTGGCGGTGATGTTCCGCAAGAACGCGGTGTATGTTCCGATGTGGTGATCCGCGCATTGCGCAGCCAGAAGGTCGATTTGCAGAAACTGGTTCACGAAGATATGGCGAAGAATTTTGCTGAGTACCCGCAAAAATGGAAGTTAAAGCGCCCGGACAGCAACATCGATCACCGTCGGGTGCCTAATCTGGAAACCTGGTTTAGCCGCCACAACAAAACACGCCCCATCAGTAAAAATGCCGGTGACTATCAAGCGGGCGATATTGTCTCCTGGCGATTAGATAACGGGCTGGCGCATATTGGGGTGGCGTCAGATGGCTTCGCCCGCGACGGTACGCCGCTGGTGATACATAACATTGGCGCAGGCGCGCAGGAAGAAGATGTGCTGTTTAGCTGGCGGATGGTGGGGCATTATCGTTATTTTGTTAAATAAGAGATCGCCCCACATGAAGAAAAAATTCAGATGCTTTTTACACTGACAGCTTCTTTTTTCTTACGGCTCACCAGCGCCAGTGCCAGCACAATCAGCACAATACCGCTACCTTCAACGGCCCCCGGATTCTCACCGAGCAGCCACCAGGAAAAGAGTACGCCACAAACGGGAACGGCCAGTGTGCTTAAGCTGGCAATACTGGCAGGCAAGTTTTTCAGCACAAACAGCCATAAGCTCCACGCTAGCGCCGTCGCCAGAATCGCACTGTAGGCCAGCGCCCAGAACACGGTGGGCTGCCAGTCAATTTCACGTTGCGGCACCAGTAAAGCGACCACACTCATCACCAGCGCCGCATACAGCATCTGCCAGGATGTTAACGATAATAAATCCACGCGCGGATGACGGGCGTATAGGCGTTTAGCAACAATCGCGCTCGCCCCCCAACTAACACCGGAGAGGATTGCCAGCATGGCACTTTTCATCGAAGAGAAATCGAGTTGCCACGGCTGCAACACCAAAAATAAGCCGAAAGCGGCAATCAGAATCGCGAAATATTGCCCACGTCGCAGGCGTTCACCGAGAAACAACGCGGCGAAAATCACCACCCAGAACGGCATGGTATAGCTCAGGATCGCCACCTTCCCCGCACCTCCGCTGACCAACGCCCACTGCGCCAGACCAACCATCCCGCAGGTTTGTAACAGGGCAATGGCTAAGGTGTATTTAAACGGCGTCGGGCGCATTCCGCGACCACGTAATAAAAGGACGATGAATAAAACGAGAGCGCCGAAAATGCAGCGTAAGGCGGTAAAGTCGAAGGCACCGATGTAACTGGTGACTTGCTTCATGAAAATCCAGCTATAACTCCAGATAAGTGTGAGCACAACCAAGCCACTGATTGCCAGTGGGTTGCTCTTTCCTGCGGCAGACATGAGAGATCCAGTGTGTAGTTTTCCTGTGGACACTATACGCCGGTAAAGAAACTTCAGCGACTGCCTGAAAGACAGTCGCTGAAGAAGGTCAGATTACAGCAGGTCGAAACGGTCGAGGTTCATCACTTTCACCCATGCCGCTACGAAGTCTTTAACAAACTTCTCGTGGGCATCGCTGCTGGCGTAAACTTCCGCTACTGCACGCAGGACAGAGTTAGAACCAAATACCAGATCCGCACGGCTGGCTGTGTATTTCACTTCGCCGGTTTCGCGGTCACGTCCTTCGAACAGCTCTTTCGATTCGTCAGTCGCTTTCCACTCGTAACGCATATCCAGCAAGTTCACGAAGAAGTCATTGCTCAATACGCCAACGCGGTCAGTGAAGACGCCGTTTTTGCTGCCATCGAAGTAGGCACCCAGTACACGCATCCCGCCCACCAGCGCAGTCATTTCCGGCGCGGTCAGCGTCAGTTGCTGTGCTTTGTCGATCAGCAGTGACTCGGTGGTGGAAACGTCCAGACGAGCGCGATAGTTACGGAAACCGTCAGCAATTGGCTCCAGCAGCTCAAACATCTCAATGTCAGTCTGATCCTGACGCGCATCAACGCGACCCGGCGCAAACGGTACATGAATGCTCAAACCTGCGGCGCTTGCGGCTTTCTCAACACCAACCACACCAGCCAGCACGATGATATCCGCCAGCGAGGCTTTACCAGACTCTTTCTGGATTTTCTCCAGAACAGGCAGAGCACGAACGGCTGCGGCGTTCACATCCCAGTCGCGCTGCGGCATTAATGCCAGACGCGCACCGTTGGCACCACCGCGTTTGTCGCCACCACGGAAGGTAGAAGCAGATGCCCAGGCCACCGATACCAGCTCACTAACAGACAGACCAGAATCCGCAATCGCGAATTTCAGATCGATAATGTCCTGCTCGGTCGGGTTGTAGATCGGCTGCGGCAGCGGATCTTGCCAGATCAGATCTTCTTTCGGCACTTCCGGCCCGATGTAGCGAGATTTCGGCCCCATATCCCTGTGCGTCAGTTTGAACCAGGCACGGGCAAAGGCTTCGTTGAACGCCTGCGGATCGTTGAGGAAACGACGAGAGATCTTCTCGAACTCAGGATCAAAACGCAGCGTCAGGTCGGTCACCAGCATTGTCGGTTTACGTTTCTTCGACGGATCGAACGGATCCGGGATAATTTCCGGTGCGTCTACCGCTTCGAACTGGATTGCTCCAGCCGGACTGCGGGTCTGTACCCACTCATACTTGAACAGATTCTCGAAGAAATAGTTGCTCCACTGGGTCGGCGTCTGGGTCCAGACTACTTCCAGACCAGAGGTAATGGCATCTGCGCCAACGCCGCTGCCGTAAGTGCTCGCCCAGCCTAAACCTTGTTCTTCAATCGGTGCAGCTTCTGGATCAGGACCTACGTTTGATGTCGGACCGGCACCGTGGGTTTTACCCAGCGTATGACCACCCGCAATCAGCGCCACGGTTTCTTCGTCGTTCATGCCCATGTTGCCGAAGGTCGCGCGGATAGCTGCTGCCGCAGAAAGCGGTTCGCCGCTGTGATCCGGGCCTTCCGGGTTAACGTAAATCAGGCCCATCTCGGTTGCACCCAGCGGTGCTTTCGCCAGCGCTTCCGGATGACGGTGAGTCAGCCAGGCTTTTTCATCACCCCAGTTAACATCCAGATCCGGTTCCCAGACGTCTTCACGACCGGCACCAAAACCGAAGGTACGGAAGCCGGAGTTTTCCAGCGCCACGTTACCTGCGAGGATAAACAGGTCGGCCCAGGAGATTTTCTGACCATATTTCTGTTTGATTGGCCACAACAGGCGACGCGCTTTATCGAGGCTTACGTTATCCGGCCAGGAGTTCAGCGGTGCAAAACGTTGCTGACCACGACCCGCGCCGCCGCGTCCATCGATTGAACGGTAAGTACCTGCGCCGTGCCAAGCCATACGAATAAACAGACCGGCGTAGCTGCCCCAGTCGGCTGGCCACCACGGCTGAGATTCTGTCAGCAGGGCTTTCAGATCTTTTTTCAGGCCGTAGTAATCTAATTTGCTGAATTCTTTGCGGTAGTCAAAGTCCTCACCCAGCGGGTTAGAACGATTAGAATGTTGGTTTAACAGGTCAACACGGAGTTGATTTGGCCACCAGTCGCGAGTGGTTGTGCCCGCCCCCGCGCTCTGGTCGTGACCGCCCTGATGGAACGGGCATTTGCCAGTGGCTGTGGTGTTATGGATATCGTCTGACGTGCTCATCAATGTGCTCCCCTCTACAGTGTTACCGTTACGATACACAGCGTTAGAGAGAAGTTATAATTGAATTAATCCACGGATGCGATAGTTGAGATCTTACATATTGTTGGTTAAAGAGATGTAGATCAAATTGATCGTAATTAAGCTTTTTTGATTATGTCCGAATTCGGACAAATGCTTTATAAAAAAGGGTTTTAGCTTCATATCCTTCAAGTAATGAGGGAGAAAACAAGGCTGACAACCTTATTTTCCCGCCCTCATTTCGAGGCAGCATTTTGTGCTCTGTTTAAAATTTGTGATCACTGTGTGATTTTCACAAAAGCCACACTATTTATAAACCAGGTCGAACACCCAGCGTATGGCAAATCGCGTAACTCATTTCAGCGCGGTTAAGCGTATAGAAGTGGAAATCTTTCACTCCTTCACGGCTTAAAATCTTCACCATATCCATGGCAATATTCGCGCCCACCAGTTTGCGGGTTTCGGCATCGTCATCCAGCCCGTCAAACATTTGCGCCATCCACGCCGGAATACGCACGTTGGTCATGTCGGCAAATTTCTTCGCCTGTTTAAAGTTAGATACCGGCAAAATGCCCGGGATGATTTCCACATCAATGCCCGCCGATACACAGCGGTCACGAAAACGCAGGTAGCTTTCGACATCGAAGAAGAACTGAGTAATCGCGCGGTTGGCTCCGGCATCCACTTTGCGTTTCAGATTAAGCAAATCCGCCTGAGCGCTTTTTGCTTCCGGGTGAACTTCCGGATACGCCGCCACGGATATATCGAAATCTGCCACTTCTTTTAACAGCGTCACCAGGTCAGAAGCATACATTTCTGGCTTACCACTTCCCGGCGGCAGATCGCCACGCAGTGCCACGATATGACGAATACCGTTATTCCAGTAGTCGCGTGCAATGGTGCGCAGCTCGTCGGGCGTCGCATCAATGCAAGTAAGATGCGGTGCCGCTTCCAGACCAGTGCGATCTTTAATGCCTTTAATAATGCTGTGCGTACGGTCGCGCTCGCCGGAGTTCGCGCCATAGGTCACCGATACAAACTTCGGTTTCAGGCTGCTAAGGCGATCGATGGAGTTCCACAGGGTCTGCTCCATTTCACTGGTACGCGGCGGGAAAAACTCGAACGAAACGTTAATCTGCCCCTGGACTTCTGCCAGGCTCTGATTCAGGGCATCCCGCTGGCTGGCGTGAAAAAAGCTCATACCTTACCTCATCAATCGCTTGTAGTTATATGTTGTGTTGTGCACATCTATCCATTTAGACGTCCAGATGTAAAGATGAAGGAAAAGCCGAAGGGCGTCAACCGAAAAATGACCAATGATGGTGAGGAAAAATCAGGGAAGATGAAAAAACTTCAGGATGGTAAGAAAAAGAAAATCCGATATGCAAAGCAAACCGGACTGCAAATATAAACTAACCATGTACTTATTGCTTCTTGCCGGATTCGTCGTAAACGCTTCATCCGGCCTAATTCTATGATAATTCAATATATTTCATTAGAAACCATAGACCCGAAAACATGAGTACCGGGCATTATTAAATTTCTGAAATTACAACAACTGTGCCAGCCGGTTGATATCCGACTGAATCGCCCCGGCGGTGACGTCGCGCCCAGCGCCAGGCCCACGGATCACCAGCGGATTATCGCGGTACCAGCGGCTTTCGATGGCAAAGACGTTATCGCATGGCAGCAGTGATGCCAGCGGATAGTCTTCACGCACCGCCTCCACGCCCACACGCGCTTTGCCGTTGGCATCGAAACGCGCCACGTAGCGCAGCACCAGCCCCATTTCGCGGGCCGCTTCCAGCCGTTGCACCATCTGCTCGTTAAGTTCATCGCCATTTTCAAAGAAATGGTCGATGCTGCCGCCTTCGCAATGAGCAGGCACCAGCGATTCCACACGTACCTGGTCCGGTTCAATGTTGTAACCCGCTTCACGCGCCAGAATCACCAGCTTGCGCATTACGTCTTTGCCGGAGAGGTCGTCACGCGGATCAGGCTCGGTTAAGCCCTGCTGCCACGCCTGATCCACCAGCTCGGTAAACGGCACGCTACCGTCGAATTGCAGGAACAGCCAGGAGAGCGTGCCGGAGAAGATCCCACTGATCGACAAAATGGTATCGCCGCTGTCGATCAGATCGCGCACGGTATGGTTGATCGGCAAGCCCGCACCAACGGTGGCGTTGTATAGCCAGTGACGCCCGGTTTTTTCGAAGGCGTCGTGGATCTGGCGATATTTATTGCTGTCGCTTGCTCCCGCCAGTTTGTTGGCACTGATGACGTGGAAACCGTGGCTGGCGAAATCGAGATACTGATCAGCAAGCTGCTGGCTGGCGGTAACGTCCAACACCACTAAATCATCATACGGATGGGCGCGCATCCACAGGAAAAGCGACTCTTCATCCTGCTCGACCGCTTCATCGTTGAAGAAGGCTAACGCGCGGCTGGCGTCCAGCCCGTCATAACTCAACAGACTGCGGCGGCTGTCCACCACGCCTGCCAGCACAAATTCAAAGCCGGTACGCGCCGAAAGCGTGCTCTGCTCGCGGGCGAACAGTTCCAGCCAGCGAGAGCCGATATTGCCTTTGCCGAACAATACCAGGCCGATGCGTTTTTCTGCGCGGAAGACGGACTGATGCAGCCCCTGAATCAGGCTTTCGGTCGGGCCGGTGCGCAGTACTGCCACCAGACTGATGCCGTCATCGGACTGCCACGTAAACTCGACCGGCTGGCCTTTCAGTTGCTGCCAGAAGCGGTGGCAATGCAGCGGGTTACGGGTGACACCCGCCCCGACCATCGCCACCAGCGCCAGCCCCTGACGCAGGCGCAGTTCTCCAGGTAATCCCGCTTCGTCGAGGATTTTCAGCGCACTGTCGGCCACTTCTGAGGTGTAGCAAAATTGCAACAACTGGCGATCGTTATGCACGCCAACCGCCAGTGGACGCACCTGGGCACGTTTCAGGATCTGGTCGATCTCTTTATGCGCCAGTTTGAAATCCTGACTGGCGGGCACCTGAAACTCAATCAAACAGACATCATCGTGGCTGGTGACAATACGCGCACCAGTACCGGAGGCCAGCACGCGTTCAATGCGCGTGGAACCTTGATCCGGCGTGTAGCTACAGCGCAGCTGCAGGTCGATTTCGCTGCCAGAAACTGGCTGTAAAGTACGGGCGTGAAGAACGGGAGCCGCCAGACGCGCCAGTTCGCTGGCCTCATCCAGACGCAGCAACGGCAGCAGGCAGGCATCTTTCACTTTACGCGGGTCGGCACTGTATACCCCGGCGACGTCGCTCCAGATGGTTACACGAGAAACACCCGCCAGCGCACCGATTTGTGTCGCGGAATAGTCGGAACCGTTACGCCCCAGCAACACCGTTTCACCGGCGTTGTTACGGCTGATAAACCCGGTCACCACCAGACGTTTGCTCGGATGTTGTACCAGTAGCTGTTGCAGCAACGGGTAAGAAAGCCCTTCATCAACCTGCGGTTGCGCAGCGCGTTCAGCGCGTAAAAACTCACGGGCATCAAGCCAGGCCGCTGGCAGCCCTTGTTGATTAAGTACCGCAGACATCAGGCGCGCCGACCACACTTCACCGTGGCCCACCACTTCCGCATACACCGCATCGTTAATACCACTGTCGAGCAACGCCGCCAGGCGCTCAAGATCGCTGACAAAAGCGCTAATGAGGCTATCGGCTTCTTCAGCGGGTAGCAGACCGCTAATCAGATCGCACTGATAGCGACGCAGCGTTTGTTGAACCTGATGCGCAGAGAGACGATCGGTCTGGCTTAGTTTCAACCAGTTAATCAACTGGTTAGTGGTGCTACCGGCGGCGGAAACCACCATCATATCGTCAGGCTGAGAGAACTCCGCCATAATGCCCGCGACACGCAAATAACACTTCACATCAGCCAGACTACTGCCACCAAATTTATGCAGCTGACGACCTTTCGCCCCTGCCTGCGCAATCACACTCATTTTTACCCCTTGTTTGCAGCCCGGAAGCCATTTTCCAGGTCGGCAATTAAATCTTCGCCATCTTCAATACCGGTGGAGATACGCAGCAGCGTCTCGGAGATCCCGGCGGCAGCACGCGCTTCTGGTGCCATGCCTGCATGTGTCATGGTTGCGGCGTGAGAGATTAAACTTTCCACTCCCCCTAATGATTCCGCCAGCGTAAACAACGACAGCCCGCCCAGGAAACGACACAGCGTCTGCTCATCGCCATCCAGTTCAAAACTCAACATTGCGCCAAAGCCTTTTTGCTGACGCGCGGCAATTTCATGCCCCTGATTTTCCGGCAGCGACGGGTGATACAGTTTTTTCACCAACGGCTGGGTTTGCAGATATTTCACAATCGCCTGCGCGTTGCGCTGCGCCAGCTCCATACGCGGCACCAGCGTTCGCAACCCGCGTAGCAGCAGATAGCTGTCAAACGCGCCGCCCGTCACGCCAATATTGTTTGCCCACCAGGCAAGTTCAGTGACAACGTCCGGGTCTTTAGCAATCACCACGCCAGCCACCACGTCAGAGTGACCGTTCAGATATTTCGTACATGAATGCAACACCAGATCGGCACCCAATGCCAGCGGATTTTGTAATGCCGGGCTTAAGAAGGTGTTATCCACCACGCTCACCGCCCCGACTTCCCTTGCCAGATGGCAGATTTTCGCAATATCCACGACGCGTAACAATGGATTACTTGGGCTTTCTACCAGTACCAGTTTGGGTTTTTCTGCCAGCGCTGCCCGTAATGCCTGTTCATCGCCTTGATCAACAAACAACACGCGATAGCAACCGCGTTTCGCCAGACTGTCGAACAGGCGATAGCTACCGCCGTAGCAGTCGTGCGGCGCAACCAGCAGATCGCCAGGTTTCAAAAAGACGGTCGTTACCAGGTGAATCGCGGACATGCCGGTATTAGTAAGTACTGCGCCAGCACCGCCTTCCAGTTCTGCCAGCGCACGCTGAACCACATCGCGCGTTGGGTTGCCGCGACGCGAGTAATCATGCGCGCGCGGTTCATTAAATCCGGTAAAGTTATAGGTGCTGGAAAGATGGATGGGAGGGACAACGCAACCATACTGTTCGTCGTCATTTAACCCGCTACGCACTGCGATGGTGGCCTGTTTACGCGTCATGTGATGAAGTTTCCTGGGCTTTGTCGGTGAAATGTCAGGCACCAGAGTAAACATTGTGTTAATGGACGTCAATACATCTGGACATCTAAACTTCTTTGCGTATAGATTGAGCAAATCCCAAATAGCCGTTAAAATTATATGCATTATCACGCCGACAGGTGCATTACACGATGTCACGGTAACGCCTGTACGGTAAACTATGCGGGTTTACGGTCAGTACCCACATAAATTGTGGGGTCTGGTCTCAATTTATTGACGAAGAGGATTAAGTATCTCATGGCTGAATGGAGCGGCGAATATATCAGCCCATACGCTGAGCACGGCAAGAAGAGTGAACAAGTCAAAAAGATTACGGTTTCCATTCCTCTTAAGGTGTTAAAAATCCTCACCGATGAACGCACGCGTCGTCAGGTGAACAACCTGCGTCACGCTACCAACAGCGAGCTGCTGTGCGAAGCGTTTCTGCATGCCTTTACCGGGCAACCTTTGCCGGATGATGCCGATCTGCGTAAAGAGCGCAGCGACGAAATCCCGGAAGCGGCAAAAGAGATCATGCGTGAGATGGGGATTAACCCGGAGACGTGGGAATACTAAAGCGGAAAAGAGCGGCGCGGAGTGGAATCGCCTGATGCACTACGCTTATCAGGCCTACGTCATATTGCAATTTATTGAATTTGCACGAACTTGTAGGCCGGATAAGGCGTTCACGCCGCATCCGGCATAAACAACGAGCACGTTGTCTGCGACCCACCGCTTTTTATACATGGACGTTTAACTATGAAAAACAGGCTGCTGATCCTCAGCCTGCTGGTTTCTGTACCTGCCTTTGCCTGGCAGCCGCAAACTGGCGACATCATCTTTCAAATCTCTCGCTCATCGCAAAGTAAAGCGATCCAACTGGCAACCCATTCCGATTACAGCCACACCGGTATGCTGGTGATGCGTAACAAAAAGCCCTACGTTTTTGAAGCGGTCGGCCCGGTGAAATACACCCCGCTCAAGCAGTGGATTGCCCATGGTGAAAAGGGCAACTACGTTGTTCGCCGCGTTGAAGGCGGACTGAGTGTTGAACAACAGCAAAAACTGACGCAAACGGCAAAACGTTATCTCGGTAAACCGTATGATTTCAGCTTCTCATGGAGCGACGATCGCCAGTACTGTTCGGAAGTGGTGTGGAAGGTTTACCAGAACGCGCTGGGAATGCGCGTGGGCGAACAGCAGAAGTTGAAAGAGTTTGATCTCAGCAACCCGCTGGTCCAGGCGAAGCTCAAAGAACGCTACGGTAAAAATATTCCGCTTGAGGAAACGGTAGTTTCACCACAAGCCGTTTTCGACGCGCCACAACTCACCACGGTTGCCAAAGAGTGGCCGCTGTTTTCGTGGTGATACGACCAAAATTCAGGCACAAAAAAAGCGCCGTGCGGCGCTTTTTTCGGAAATCCGGTCTTATTTGCTGCCCGGGATGTTGAAACGCTTGTTGAAGCGGTCAACACGGCCACCGGTAGCAACATCACGCTGTTTGCCAGTGAAGAACGGGTGGCACTTGCTGCACACGTCGAGGTTCAGGTCATGACCAACGGTGGAGCGGATTTTTATTACGTTACCGCAAGAGCAGCTAGCAGTAATTTCTTCGTATTTCGGGTGAATATCTTTTTTCATGGGAAAACCTCGGTTTAAGGCCGCGTCGCTCTTCCAGCCCTAACGCCAGACACCACGCGATGTTAAAAGTATAGCTTCAATACGATCATTTCGTACGAAGGCGCGAAATCATACAGAAATTAACCAGCGTATGCAAACTGATCCGCACTCTTCTACGGCAATGTGTATACTAACCCACCGAATTTCAAGTCAGGATGATGCTATGCCCGTTGCCCACGTTGCCTTGCCCGTTCCGCTTCCTCGTACCTTTGACTATCTGCTGCCAGAAGGCATGACGGTTAAAGCTGGGTGTCGCGTGCGCGTGCCGTTTGGCAAACAGCAGGAGCGCATCGGGATTGTGGTATCAGTTAGCGATGCCAGCGAACTGCCGCTCACTGAGCTAAAAGCGGTAGTCGAAGTGCTGGATGGTGAGCCGGTGTTTACTCACTCCGTCTGGCGATTGCTGCTATGGGCGGCAGATTACTATCATCATCCGATTGGCGATGTGCTGTTTCATGCCTTGCCGATTTTACTACGCCAGGGGCGGCCTGCGGCGAACGCGCCGATGTGGTACTGGTTTGCCACTGAACAAGGTCAGGCGGTGGATCTGAACAGCCTGAAACGCTCACCCAAGCAACAACAGGCGCTGGCAGCGTTACGGCAAGGCAAAATCTGGCGCGACCAGGTTGCCACGCTCGAATTTAATGATGCCGCGTTGCAGGCGCTGCGCAAAAAAGGTCTGTGTGATTTAGCAAGTGAAACACCAGAGTTTAGCGACTGGCGAACGAACTATGCCGTTTCTGGTGAGCGGTTGCGATTGAATACCGAACAGGCCACCGCCGTTGGCGCAATTCATAGCGCGGCAGATACTTTTTCTGCCTGGCTGCTGGCGGGCGTTACCGGTTCCGGTAAAACGGAGGTTTATCTCAGTGTACTGGAAAACGTGCTCGCTCAGGGCAAACAGGCGCTGGTGATGGTGCCGGAAATCGGCCTGACACCGCAAACTATCGCCCGTTTTCGTGAACGGTTTAATGCGCCCGTGGAAGTTCTGCATTCCGGTCTGAACGACAGCGAGCGTCTTTCGGCGTGGCTGAAAGCGAAAAATGGCGAGGCGGCGATTGTGATCGGCACCCGCTCCGCGCTGTTTACGCCGTTTAAAAATCTCGGCGTGATTGTCATTGACGAAGAGCACGACAGTTCCTACAAGCAGCAGGAAGGCTGGCGCTATCATGCCCGCGACCTGGCGGTGTATCGTGCGCATAGCGAGCAAATCCCGATTATTCTTGGCTCCGCAACGCCCGCGCTGGAAACGTTGTGCAACGTCCAGCAGAAAAAATACCGCCTGCTGCGCCTGACGCGCCGGGCGGGGAATGCGCGTCCGGCAATTCAACACGTGCTGGATTTAAAAGGTCAGAAGGTGCAGGCAGGTCTGGCTCCGGCGTTAATCACCCGTATGCGCCAGCATTTACAGGCCAACAATCAGGTTATCCTCTTTCTTAACCGCCGTGGCTTTGCGCCTGCGCTACTGTGCCACGACTGCGGCTGGATTGCCGAATGCCCACGTTGCGATCACTACTACACGCTGCATCAGGCGCAACAGCATTTGCGCTGTCACCACTGTGACAGTCAGCGTCCGGTGCCGCGCCAGTGCCCTTCCTGCGGTTCCACGCACCTGGTACCCGTGGGGCTGGGCACCGAACAGCTTGAACAGACGCTTGCGCCGCTGTTCCCTGATGTGCCCATTTCTCGTATCGACCGCGATACCACCAGCCGCAAAGGGGCGCTGGAACAGCAACTGGCGGAAGTACATCGCGGCGGTGCGAGGATTTTGATCGGCACACAAATGCTGGCGAAAGGTCACCACTTTCCGGATGTGACGCTGGTGGCGTTACTGGATGTGGACGGCGCGCTGTTTTCTGCCGATTTTCGCTCGGCAGAGCGTTTCGCTCAGCTTTACACCCAGGTCGCTGGTCGTGCCGGGCGTGCGGGTAAACAAGGCGAAGTGGTGCTGCAAACGCACCATCCGGAACATCCTCTGTTGCAAACGTTGCTCTATAAAGGCTACGACGCCTTTGCCGAACAGGCGCTGGCTGAGCGACGGATGATGCAACTGCCGCCATGGACCAGCCATGTGATTGTGCGTGCGGAAGATCATAACAATCAGCATGCGCCGCTGTTCCTGCAACAACTGCGTAATCTGATCCTCTCCAGCCCGCTGGCAGACGACAAACTGTGGGTTCTCGGTCCGGTTCCGGCACTGGCACCTAAACGTGGCGGTCGCTGGCGCTGGCAGATATTGTTGCAGCACCCTTCCCGCGTGCGCTTGCAACACATCATTAGTGGTACGCTGGCGCTCATCAATACAATACCGGATTCCCGCAAGGTGAAATGGGTACTGGATGTTGATCCGATTGAGGGTTAAACCGCTTACGATGCGAGGCGGATCGAAAAATTCAATATTCATCACACTTTTCATGAAAATTCTGTAACCGTTTTCACGCGCTATCTGCTAAAAATGTTGCCGATGTGAAGTAAACATGGATGTAGTACGCCTGACGTGCCAGGCGAGGAGTGAGTGTGAAAGCGAAGAAGCAGGAAACTGCCGCGACCATGAAAGACGTTGCCCTCAAGGCAAAAGTCTCTACAGCGACTGTCTCCCGAGCATTAATGAATCCCGATAAAGTCTCCCAGGCCACCCGTAATCGGGTTGAAAAAGCGGCCCGGGAAGTGGGTTATTTACCGCAGCCTATGGGGCGCAACGTCAAGCGTAATGAATCCCGCACCATTCTGGTGATTGTCCCGGATATCTGCGATCCCTTCTTTAGCGAAATTATTCGCGGTATCGAAGTTACGGCGGCAAATCACGGATATCTGGTGCTGATTGGCGACTGTGCGCATCAAAATCAGCAGGAAAAAACCTTTATCGATTTGATCATCACCAAGCAAATTGATGGCATGTTGCTGCTGGGTTCAAGGCTGCCGTTTGATGCCAGCATTGAGGAACAGCGTAATCTGCCGCCGATGGTGATGGCGAACGAATTTGCACCGGAACTGGAGCTGCCTACCGTTCATATCGACAATCTGACCGCCGCATTTGATGCAGTAAATTATTTATATGAGCAAGGGCATAAACGGATTGGCTGTATAGCCGGTCCCGAAGAGATGCCACTGTGTCACTACCGCCTGCAAGGCTATGTTCAGGCGCTGCGTCGCTGCGGAATTATGGTTGATCCACAATACATCGCCCGTGGCGACTTCACCTTCGAAGCCGGAAGCAAAGCAATGCAACAGCTGCTTGATCTTCCACAACCGCCTACTGCAGTCTTCTGCCATAGCGATGTGATGGCGCTCGGCGCACTTTCTCAGGCAAAACGCCAGGGGCTGAAAGTCCCGGAAGACCTTTCCATAATCGGTTTTGATAACATCGACCTGACGCAATTTTGTGATCCGCCGCTGACAACCATCGCGCAGCCGCGTTACGAAATCGGTCGGGAAGCTATGCTGTTATTGCTTGATCAAATGCAGGGGCAACACGTTGGCAGTGGCTCTCGTTTAATGGACTGCGAACTTATCATCCGGGGATCAACACGCGCGTTACCTTAAAGTAAACCTTTAAGACTGCCGTGACTGGTCAAAGGCCCGCCGCTTAAGTAACATGGCGGGCTGACGAACGAATAAATACAGCGAAACGATAGTGGCACAACGAGATTATGTACGCCGCAGCCAACCGGCACCTTCGCGGCGAAAAAAGAGCACCTCACGGAAAAAGCAACGAAATCTGCCTGCGGTTTCTCCCGCTATGGTCGCTATTGCTGCCGCCGTTCTTGTGACCTTTATCGGTGGTCTGTACTTCATTACGCATCACAAGAAAGAAGAGTCCGAGACGCTGCAAAGCCAGAAAGTGACCGGAAACGGACTACCACCAAAACCAGAAGAACGCTGGCGCTACATTAAAGAGCTGGAAAGTCGCCAGCCGGGTGTGCGTGCGCCCACAGAACCTTCTGCCGGTGGTGAAGTGAAAACGCCGGAGCAACTGACACCAGAACAACGTCAGCTTCTTGAACAAATGCAGGCTGATATGCGCCAGCAGCCAACGCAGCTGGTTGAGGTTCCGTGGAATGAACAGACGCCGGAACAGCGTCAGCAAACGCTACAACGCCAGCGTCAGGCGCAGCAATTAGCGGAGCAGCAACGCCTGGCTCAGCAGTCGCGTACGACTGAACAAAGCTGGCAGCAGCAGACGCGTACGTCGCAAGCCGCGCCGGTACAGGCGCAACCGCGCCAGTCTAAACCAGCTTCTACTCAGCAGCCGTACCAGGATCTGCTGCAAACCCCTGCGCACACGACCGCGCAGTCGAAGCCGCAGCAAGCTGCGCCGGTTGCTCGTGCCGCTGACGCGCCAAAACCGACGGCGGAGAAAAAAGACGAACGCCGCTGGATGGTGCAGTGCGGTTCGTTCAGAGGCGCGGAACAGGCAGAGACGGTACGTGCTCAGCTGGCGTTCGAAGGATTTGACTCGAAAATCACCACCAACAATGGCTGGAATCGTGTGGTCATTGGCCCGGTGAAAGGCAAAGAGAACGCAGACAGCACCCTCAATCGGTTGAAGATGGCGGGTCATACAAACTGCATTCGGCTCGCCGCCGGGGGTTGAAACCCTCAAAATCCCCCCCATCTATAATTGCATTATGCCCCGTACTTTTGTACGGGGTTTGTACTCTGTATTCGTAACCAAGGGGTCAGCTCGTGACAACTATAGTAAGCGTACGCCGTAACGGCCATGTGGTCATCGCTGGTGATGGTCAGGCCACGTTGGGCAATACCGTAATGAAAGGCAACGTGAAAAAGGTCCGCCGTCTGTACAACGACAAAGTCATCGCGGGCTTTGCGGGCGGTACTGCGGATGCTTTTACGCTGTTCGAACTGTTTGAACGTAAACTGGAAATGCATCAGGGCCATCTGGTTAAAGCCGCCGTTGAGCTGGCAAAAGACTGGCGTACCGATCGCATGCTGCGCAAACTTGAAGCACTGCTGGCAGTCGCGGATGAAACTGCATCGCTTATCATCACCGGTAACGGTGACGTGGTGCAGCCAGAAAACGATCTTATTGCTATCGGCTCCGGCGGCCCTTACGCCCAGGCTGCGGCGCGCGCGCTGTTAGAAAACACTGAACTTAGCGCCCGTGAAATTGCTGAAAAGGCGTTGGATATTGCAGGCGACATTTGCATCTATACCAACCATTTCCACACCATCGAAGAATTAAGCTACAAAGCGTAAGGATCTCCCATGTCTGAAATGACCCCACGCGAAATCGTCAGCGAACTGGATAAGCACATCATCGGCCAGGACAACGCCAAGCGTTCTGTGGCGATTGCTCTGCGTAACCGCTGGCGTCGCATGCAGCTCAACGAAGAGCTGCGCCATGAAGTGACCCCGAAAAATATCCTGATGATCGGCCCGACCGGTGTCGGTAAAACTGAAATCGCCCGTCGTCTGGCTAAGCTGGCGAATGCGCCGTTCATCAAAGTTGAAGCGACCAAATTTACCGAAGTGGGCTACGTCGGTAAGGAAGTTGATTCTATTATTCGCGATCTGACCGATGCCGCCGTGAAAATGGTACGCGTCCAGGCTATCGAGAAAAACCGTTATCGCGCTGAAGAACTGGCAGAAGAACGTATTCTCGACGTGCTGATCCCACCTGCTAAAAACAACTGGGGACAGACTGAACAGCAGCAGGAACCTTCCGCTGCTCGTCAGGCATTCCGCAAAAAACTGCGTGAAGGCCAGCTTGATGACAAAGAAATCGAGATCGATCTTGCCGCAGCACCGATGGGCGTTGAAATTATGGCTCCTCCGGGCATGGAAGAGATGACCAGCCAGCTGCAGTCCATGTTCCAGAACCTGGGCGGCCAGAAGCAAAAAGCGCGTAAGCTGAAAATCAAAGACGCCATGAAGCTGCTGATTGAAGAAGAAGCGGCGAAACTGGTGAACCCGGAAGAGCTGAAGCAAGACGCTATCGACGCTGTTGAGCAGCACGGGATCGTGTTTATCGACGAAATCGACAAAATCTGTAAGCGCGGCGAGTCTTCCGGTCCGGATGTTTCTCGTGAAGGCGTTCAGCGTGACCTGCTGCCGCTGGTAGAAGGTTGCACCGTTTCCACCAAACACGGGATGGTCAAAACTGACCACATTCTGTTTATCGCTTCTGGCGCGTTCCAGATTGCGAAACCGTCTGACCTGATCCCGGAACTGCAAGGTCGGCTGCCAATCCGCGTTGAACTGCAGGCACTGACCACCAGCGACTTCGAGCGTATTCTGACCGAGCCGAATGCCTCTATCACCGTGCAGTACAAAGCACTGATGGCGACTGAAGGCGTAAATATCGAGTTTACCGACTCCGGTATTAAACGCATCGCGGAAGCGGCATGGCAGGTGAACGAATCTACCGAAAACATCGGTGCTCGTCGTTTACACACTGTTCTGGAGCGTTTAATGGAAGAGATTTCCTACGACGCCAGCGATTTAAGCGGTCAAAATATCACTATTGACGCAGATTATGTGAGCAAACATCTGGATGCGTTGGTGGCAGATGAAGATCTGAGCCGTTTTATCCTATAATCGCGTTCAATCATTTTCATCATTGTTTGATGGGGCTGAAAGGCCCCATTTTTATTGGCGCGTATTATGACTGAACAACAAATTAGCCGAACTCAGGCGTGGCTGGAAAGTTTACGACCTAAAACCCTCCCCCTCGCCTTTGCTGCAATTATCGTCGGGACGGCGCTGGCATGGTGGCAAGGTCACTTCGATCCGCTGGTCGCCCTGCTGGCACTAATTACCGCCGGGCTATTACAGATCCTTTCTAACCTCGCCAATGATTACGGCGATGCGGTAAAAGGCAGCGATAAACCTGACCGCATTGGGCCGCTACGCGGCATGCAAAAAGGGGTCATTACCCAGCAAAAGATGAAACGGGCGCTCATTATTACCGTCGTGCTCATCTGTCTCTCCGGGCTGGCACTGGTTGCAGTGGCATGCCATACGCTGGCCGATTTTGTCGGTTTCCTGATTCTTGGCGGGTTGTCGATCATTGCCGCTATCACCTACACCGTGGGCAATCGTCCTTATGGTTATATCGGTCTGGGTGATATTTCCGTACTGGTTTTCTTTGGCTGGTTGAGTGTCATGGGGAGCTGGTATTTACAGGCTCATACATTGATTCCGGCACTGATCCTTCCGGCGACCGCATGCGGCCTGCTGGCAACGGCAGTACTGAATATTAATAACCTGCGTGATATCAATAGCGACCGCGAAAATGGCAAAAACACGCTGGTGGTGCGCTTAGGTGAAGTGAACGCGCGTCGTTATCATGCCTGCCTGCTGATGGGCTCGCTGGTGTGTCTGGCGCTGTTTAATCTCTTTTCGCTGCATAGCCTGTGGGGCTGGCTGTTCCTGCTGGCGGCACCATTACTGGTGAAGCAAGCCCGTTATGTGATGCGGGAAATGGACCCGGTGGCGATGCGACCAATGCTGGAACGTACTGTCAAGGGAGCGTTACTGACTAACCTGCTGTTTGTTTTAGGGATATTCCTAAGCCAGTGGGCAGCATAACTGACAAATATCAATTAACAATTGATGATTTTGCCAACAGCCCACATAGCGCGATATACTGAAAATTCTCGCAGCAACTGAATGTTAAGCCTATGAAATACGATACTTCCGAGCTTTGTGACATCTATCAAGAAGATGTTAACGTCGTGGAACCGCTGTTCTCCAACTTTGGCGGACGGGCGTCGTTTGGCGGACAAATAATCACGGTAAAATGTTTCGAGGACAACGGGTTGCTGTACGATCTGCTCGAACAGAATGGCCGTGGTCGTGTTCTTGTCGTCGATGGCGGTGGTTCTGTTCGTCGCGCACTGGTCGATGCTGAACTGGCGCGTCTGGCAGTACAAAATGAATGGGAAGGTCTGGTCATTTACGGCGCGGTGCGTCAGGTAGATGACCTGGAAGAGTTGGATATCGGCATCCAGGCGATGGCGGCAATTCCGGTTGGTGCCGCTGGCGAAGGCATTGGCGAAAGCGATGTCCGCGTCAATTTTGGCGGTGTCACCTTCTTCTCCGGCGACCATCTTTATGCCGACAATACCGGGATTATTCTTTCAGAAGATCCGCTGGATATTGAATGATAAGAAAGGCACCGCAAGGTGCCTTTTTTCTGCGTTACCTGTTGGCCTACACAGTAAAGAAATTACGCGAAAGATGAAGCGTAATCAGACCTCTTCCATGCGACCCAGCAGGGCCTGCAGACGTTCCTGCCAGCCGTTCTGCTGTTCTTTCAGATGGTTGTTCTCACGCTCCAGCTCTTCGCGCTGATGCTGGGCATTTTGAACTTCCTGCGACAGTGAGTTGTTTTTTTCTTTCAGCTCTTCGATTTCCATCTGCAACAGAGTGATGGTATCAATCGCCTGCTGTACTTTTGCTTCCAGTTTCTCAAACACTTCTAATGACATTGTCATACCTCTCCTGAATTGCAAGGCGTTGATGGATAAAAAATCCTCGTCCCGATTACCGGTGACGCCTTAATAAATACGAGCGCACTTTAGTTAGCTCCGATTGTATGAAGCCGCGCCATCGCTGTCCAGCGGCACGCCTTGCAGATTACGGTTTGCCACACTTTTCATCCTTCTCCTAGTGACATAATCCACATCAATCGAAAATGTTAATAAATTTGTTGCGCGAATGATCTAACAAACATGCATCATGTACAATCAGATGGAATAAATGGCGCGATAACGCTCATTTTATGACGAAGCACACACATTTTAAGTTCGATATTTCTCGTTTTTGCTCGTTAACGATAAGTTAACAGCATGCCTACAAGCATCGTGGAGGTCCGTGACTTTCACGCATACAACAAACATTAACTCTTCAGGATCCGATTATGAGTCAAACATCAACCTTGAAAGGCCAGTGCATTGCTGAATTCCTCGGTACCGGGTTGTTGATTTTTTTCGGTGTGGGTTGCGTTGCAGCACTAAAAGTCGCTGGTGCGTCTTTTGGTCAGTGGGAAATCAGTGTCATTTGGGGACTGGGGGTGGCAATGGCCATCTACCTGACCGCAGGAGTTTCCGGCGCGCATCTTAATCCCGCTGTTACCATTGCATTGTGGCTGTTTGCCTGTTTCGACAAGCGCAAAGTTATTCCTTTTATCGTTTCACAAGTTGCCGGCGCTTTCTGCGCTGCGGCTTTAGTTTACGGGCTTTACTACAATTTATTTTTCGACTTCGAGCAGACTCATCACATTGTTCGCGGCAGCGTTGAAAGTGTTGATCTGGCTGGCACTTTCTCTACTTACCCTAATCCTCATATCAATTTTGTGCAGGCTTTCGCAGTTGAGATGGTGATTACCGCTATTCTGATGGGGCTGATCCTGGCGTTAACGGACGATGGCAACGGTGTACCACGCGGCCCTTTGGCTCCCTTGCTGATTGGTCTACTGATTGCGGTCATTGGCGCATCTATGGGCCCATTGACAGGTTTTGCCATGAACCCAGCGCGTGACTTCGGTCCGAAAGTCTTTGCCTAGCTGGCGGGCTGGGGCAATGTCGCCTTTACCGGCGGCAGAGACATTCCTTACTTCCTGGTGCCGCTTTTCAGCCCTATCGTTGGCGCGATTGTAGGTGCATTTGCCTACCGCAAACTGATTGGTCGCCATTTGCCTTGCGATATCTGTGTTGTGGAAGAAAAGGAAACCACAACTCCTTCAGAACAAAAAGCTTCGCTGTAATATGACTACGGGACAATTAAACATGACTGAAAAAAATATATCGTTGCGCTCGACCAGGGCACCACCAGCTCCCGCGCGGTCGTAATGGATCACGATGCCAATATCATTAGCGTGTCGCAGCGCGAATTTGAGCAAATCTACCCAAAACCAGGTTGGGTAGAACACGACCCAATGGAAATCTGGGCCACCCAAAGCTCCACGCTGGTAGAAGTGCTGGCGAAAGCCGATATCAGTTCCGATCAAATTGCAGCTATCGGTATTACGAACCAGCGTGAAACCACTATTGTCTGGGAAAAAGAAACCGGCAAGCCTATCTATAACGCCATTGTCTGGCAGTGCCGTCGTACCGCAGAAATCTGCGAGCATTTAAAACGTGACGGTTTAGAAGATTATATCCGCAGCAATACCGGTCTGGTGCTTGACCCGTACTTTTCTGGCACCAAAGTGAAGTGGATCCTCGACCATGTGGAAGGCTCTCACGAGCGTGCACGTCGTGGTGAATTGCTGTTTGGTACGGTTGATACGTGGCTTATCTGGAAAATGACTCAGGGCCGTGTCCATGTGACCGATTACACCAACGCCTCTCGTACCATGTTGTTCAACATCCATACCCTGGACTGGGACGACAAAATGCTGGAAGTGCTGGATATTCCGCGCGAGATGCTGCCAGAAGTGCGTCGTTCTTCCGAAGTATACGGTCAGACTAACATTGGCGGCAAAGGCGGCACGCGTATTCCAATCTCCGGGATCGCCGGTGACCAGCAGGCCGCGCTGTTTGGTCAGTTGTGCGTGAAAGAAGGGATGGCGAAGAACACCTATGGCACTGGCTGCTTTATGCTGATGAACACTGGCGAGAAAGCGGTGAAATCAGAAAACGGCCTGCTGACCACCATCGCCTGCGGCCCGACTGGCGAAGTGAACTATGCGTTGGAAGGTGCGGTGTTTATGGCAGGCGCATCCATTCAGTGGCTGCGCGATGAGATGAAGTTGATTAACGACGCCTACGATTCCGAATATTTCGCCACCAAAGTGCAAAACACCAATGGTGTGTATGTGGTTCCGGCATTTACCGGGCTGGGTGCGCCGTACTGGGACCCGTATGCGCGCGGGGCGATTTTCGGTCTGACTCGTGGGGTGAACGCTAACCACATTATACGCGCGACGCTGGAGTCTATTGCTTATCAGACGCGTGACGTGCTGGAAGCGATGCAGGCCGACTCTGGTATCCGTCTGCACGCCCTGCGCGTGGATGGTGGCGCAGTAGCAAACAATTTCCTGATGCAGTTCCAGTCCGATATTCTCGGCACCCGCGTTGAGCGCCCGGAAGTGCGCGAAGTCACCGCATTGGGTGCGGCCTATCTCGCAGGCCTGGCGGTTGGCTTCTGGCAGAACCTCGACGAGCTGCAAGAGAAAGCGGTGATTGAGCGCGAGTTCCGTCCAGGCATCGAAACCACTGAGCGTAATTACCGTTACGCAGGCTGGAAAAAAGCGGTCAAACGCGCGATGGCGTGGGAAGAACACGACGAGTAATGTCAGGCACCTGAATCGATTGCCTGATGCTGATCGCCTGATGCGACGCTTACGCGTCTTATCAGGCCTACGAGCCAATGCCATTTTGTGTAGGCGGGATAAGGCGTTCACGCCGCATCCGGCATCACGCAGACTCTGAAACCGTGCGGGGGCAACCCCGCACACATCAATAATCCCACCCTTCCCCTGTGCTACACTTCGCGCCATTCCTTACTGCTTAGAGTTTGCTATGAGACGAGAACTTGCCATCGAATTTTCCCGCGTCACCGAATCTGCGGCGCTGGCTGGCTACAAATGGTTAGGACGCGGCGATAAAAACACCGCGGACGGCGCGGCGGTAAACGCCATGCGTATTATGCTCAACCAGGTCAACATTGACGGCACCATCGTCATTGGTGAAGGTGAAATCGACGAAGCACCGATGCTCTACATTGGTGAAAAAGTCGGTACTGGTCGCGGCGACGCGGTAGATATTGCTGTTGATCCGATTGAAGGCACGCGCATGACGGCGATGGGCCAGGCTAACGCGCTGGCGGTGCTGGCAGTAGGCGATAAAGGCTGCTTCCTCAATGCGCCGGATATGTATATGGAGAAGCTGATTGTCGGGCCGGGAGCCAAAGGCACCATTGATCTGAACCTGCCGCTGGCGGATAACCTGCGCAATGTAGCGGCGGCGCTCGGCAAACCGTTGAGCGAACTGACGGTAACGATTCTGGCTAAACCACGCCACGATGCCGTTATCGCTGAAATGCAGCAACTCGGCGTACGCGTATTTGCTATTCCGGACGGCGACGTTGCGGCCTCAATTCTCACCTGTATGCCAGACAGCGAAGTTGACGTGCTGTACGGTATTGGTGGCGCGCCGGAAGGCGTGGTTTCTGCGGCGGTGATCCGCGCATTAGATGGCGACATGAACGGTCGTCTGCTGGCGCGTCATGACGTCAAAGGCGACAACGAAGAGAATCGTCGCATTGGCGAGCAGGAGCTGGCACGCTGCAAAGCGATGGGCATCGAAGCCGGTAAAGTATTGCGTCTGGGCGATATGGCGCGCAGCGATAACGTCATCTTCTCTGCCACCGGTATTACCAAAGGCGATCTGCTGGAAGGTATTAGCCGCAAAGGCAATATCGCGACTACCGAAACGCTGCTGATCCGCGGCAAGTCACGCACCATTCGCCGCATTCAGTCCATCCACTATCTGGATCGCAAAGACCCGGAAATGCAGGTGCACATTCTCTGAGTGATTTGATCGATTGAGCCTTCCAGTCCTTCGGGACTGGAATTTTTTTGTTCGGAGAACGAAGATAAGGCAAGTCAATCAAAACAGGAGAAAAACATGGCTGATTGGGTAACAGGCAAAGTCACTAAAGTGCAGAACTGGACCGACGCCCTGTTTAGTCTCACCGTTCACGCCCCCGTGCTTCCGTTTACCGCCGGGCAATTTACCAAGCTTGGCCTTGAAATCGACGGCGAACGCGTCCAGCGCGCCTACTCCTATGTTAACTCGCCCGATAATCCCGATCTGGAGTTTTACCTGGTCACCGTCCCCGATGGCAAATTAAGCCCACGATTGGCGGCACTGAAACCGGGCGATGAAGTGCAGGTGGTTAGCGAAGCAGCTGGCTTCTTTGTTCTGGATGAAGTACCGGACTGCGAAACGCTATGGATGCTGGCAACCGGTACAGCGATTGGCCCTTATTTATCGATTCTGCAACTAGGCAAAGATTTAGATCGCTTCAAAAATCTGGTCCTGGTTCACGCCGCACGTTATGCCGCCGACTTAAGCTATTTGCCACTGATGCAAGAACTGGAAAAACGCTACGAAGGCAAACTGCGCATTCAGACGGTGGTCAGTCGGGAAACGGCAGCGGGGTCGCTCACCGGACGGATACCGGCATTAATTGAAAGTGGGGAACTGGAAAGCGCGATTGGCCTGCCGATGAATAAAGAAACCAGCCATGTGATGCTGTGCGGCAATCCACAGATGGTGCGCGATACACAACAGTTGCTGAAAGAGACCCGGCAGATGACGAAACATTTACGTCGCCGACCGGGCCATATGACAGCGGAGCATTACTGGTAAGCGGTTACTTATCGATAAACGGCACGATGAGCAAATCCGCACTCATCTTATTGATCATCCCGCGATATGCCGGCATCAAACGGTTGATAAATGAGTGATGATGACCACAGACAAGGAGGTCGCACTGCTCTTTTTGCATAATTTCCAGCAGTGTTTCCGGCATTTCTCCGCGTTCAATACGCAGTTTTGTCTTCGGCCATTGAATATTTTTCGTCAGTTTATACAGCTTGTTATCCGACTTATTCTTCAACAATTGAAGAATATCTTCTGTTGCAGGGAAGTAGATACCCGGATACAACTCGCTTAAGCCATCATCAATATGAATTAACGTCAGGTGAGCGTCATTATGTCTGGCGAGCTCCAGGGCTTTATTCACCAGTAAGGCATCTTCTTCATTCCCGGAAATTGCCACGCCAATGTGTTTATAAGCCATGTTTAACTCCTTCTAAAGCAACTCCATCAAGCTAACGAACGCAGTGATAACTCAAAAATAATCATCTCGGCCTGGCATGAGAAAGTGAAGGCCGCATCAAGCTCAACTTGCCCCTCCAGATCCTTAATCTTATAGGCCACGCTGGCCCCTTCATCTGCAGAGGATGCAGCGGCGGCAAGCTCTTTCAGTTTGGTCATAAAAGACTCTGCTTCTTCGCGGGTGGCAAAAAAGCGCGAAAACTTACTGGTACAGTTGTCGTTATCAATCACCGTACCGATATCAATCGCACATCCTTTAGTACTGCATTTATCTACGACATCTTTCATAGGGCACCTCTGTATATTCGCCTCTCTGTCGATTACGACTTAAGAATAATGCGCCGTTAAGGGAAGAACAAACAAGTAATGATCTTATGGATTACCATTTTTTTTGATATTGCTTAAGGTGAAGAGTTCAGAAGGATTTTCCGGGTATTGTCATTTGCATCGTGGAAATAACAATCCCGGAAAAAAATAGCAGTAAGAGATATATTAAAGGTTAATTACTTGATTTATTGTCGGCTTTATACTTCACATCCTGAGTATCTTTACCATATTTATTTTCGCCTTGTGTGCCAACAAACGCACCAAGATCGATAAGCATCATCACCAGAATCAACGTCGGGACAAAACGCCCCACCGCCCATTGCCAGACACCCGGTAAAATCGCTCAGTTACCCGCCAGCAGCATCCACGCCACAATCATCAGAAATGCCCATGCGCCGGAACGCCCGCGATCATGCAAGCGCTTAACAGTTACTGCCGCTGTTGGCCAGAGCAAGCACACAAGGCAAAACGCCGCGGTCTGAATATCGAGTAGATTCTTACCCGCCAGTGAGAAAAGCACCAGCATGCCTGCGAACCACAGGCCTATCCAAATCCAGAAATCACGGCGTCCAATACGCCCTTTAAATGAGAATAACCATTGCTGTATGGTCATGTAAGTTCCTTGATGGTTGTCTTTTCCAGGATTCTACCCTTTTGACAAGGGCGACAGATATCGTTTTAATCGGAGCCAGTCATAACAAAAGGTACTGTCAATGAAGCCAGGGTGTACGCTGTTTTTTCTCTTATGTTCTGCATTAACCGTTACAACAACGGCGCATGCACAAACACCAGATACGGCAACGACCGCGCCTTATCTGCTGGCTGGAGCCCCTACTTTCGATCTCTCCATCAGCCAGTTTCGAGAAGACTTTAACAGCCAGAATCCCAGCCTGCCACTGAACGAATTTCGTGCCATCGACAGCAGTCCCGACAAAGCCAATCTCACTCGTGCTGCAAGTAAAATTAACGAGAACTTGTATGCTTCTACAGCGCTGGAGCGCGGTACCTTAAAAATCAAAAGCATTCAAATGACCTGGCTACCCATCCAGGGGCCAGAGCAAAAAGCAGCGAAAGCGAAAGCTCAGGAATACATGGCAGCAGTGATCCGCACACTCACCCCATTAATGACCAAAACACAAAGCCAGAAAAAACTGCAGTCGCTACTAACGGCGGGGAAAAACAAACGTTATTACACCGAGACAGAAGGTGCACTGCGTTATGTTGTCGCGGACAACGGCGAAAAGGGGCTGACCTTCGCTGTTGAACCGATTAAGCTGGCGCTATCTGAATCGCTTGAAGGTTTGAATAAATGACAAAAAGCAAAGCCTTTGTGCCGATGAATCTCTATACTGTTTCACAGACCTGCTGCCCTGCGGGGCGGCCATCTTCCTTTATTCGCTTATAAGCGTGGAGAATTAAAATGCGACATCCTTTAGTGATGGGTAACTGGAAACTGAACGGCAGCCGCCACATGGTTCACGAGCTGGTTTCTAACCTGCGTAAAGAGCTGGCAGGTGTTGCTGGCTGTGCGGTTGCAATCGCACCACCGGAAATGTACATCGATATGGCGAAGCGCGAAGCTGAAGGCAGCCACATCATGCTGGGTGCGCAAAACGTGGACCTGAACCTGTCCGGCGCATTCACCGGTGAAACTTCTGCCGCTATGCTGAAAGACATCGGCGCTCAGTACATCATCATCGGCCACTCTGAACGTCGTACTTACCACAAAGAGTCTGACGAACTGATTGCGAAAAAATTCGCGGTGCTGAAAGAGCAGGGTCTGACTCCGGTTCTGTGCATCGGTGAAACCGAAGCTGAAAACGAAGCGGGAAAAACTGAAGAAGTTTGCGCACGTCAGATCGACGCGGTACTGAAAACTCAGGGTGCTGCGGCATTCGAAGGTGCGGTTATCGCTTACGAACCTGTATGGGCAATCGGTACTGGCAAATCTGCAACTCCGGCTCAGGCACAGGCTGTTCACAAATTCATCCGTGACCACATCGCTAAAGTTGACGCTAACATCGCTGAACAAGTGATCATTCAGTACGGCGGCTCTGTAAACGCGTCTAACGCTGCAGAACTGTTTGCTCAGCCAGACATCGACGGCGCGCTGGTTGGCGGTGCTTCTCTGAAAGCTGACGCTTTCGCAGTGATCGTTAAAGCTGCAGAAGCGGCTAAACAGGCTTAAGTCTGACAGGTGCCGGATTTCATATCCGGCACTTACTTTCCTTAACTCCTCGCCTTAACGCAAAATCTCACACTCATGATCCTGGATTTCCTCGGCTGAAGCACGGTTCAGCGTCAGTAGATTTCGTTGTGTCGCCAGCAACACAAACGAATTATCACTCTGCCGTACCATCGCCAGCCCGTAGCTTCCCATATGTTCCCGCGCCTCAGGCACTTCTTCTGCAAGCATCATAAATGGGCTGCGTTGTACCAGTTCGCTTTCCGTTACCCGACGCGCCAGGTATTCATGCCCGCGCAAACCACCTGGCAGTGGCAACCAGCGGCTGCTGATGTTCGCCAGATTTTTATCCAGTTGTTCGCGCACATCAGGACGAATACAAGAGATATGAATATGAAAATGGTTTTGCGTATGCCCGGTGCGGGAGTTGATCGCCAAAGAAACCGCGCGATCGGGAACCGGCTGGCCGTATTTTTTGCTCATAAAATCACGCGCCTGCCAGGCCAACCAAAAGAAGTTCGGCGTTGAAGGATCGGTCAACAAAGGACTTTCAGTACCGTTAATACGATACGTTGGCATCAACAGATATTGCAGTGGACCATTAAGATCTTTTAAAACCACGTATCCGGCATTGGGTTTGACTTCCGCACATGGCGAAGGATTTTGATTTTGCTGCTGATTGGGCAAACATTCCTCAAGGACAATCTTACGTAATGTATCCGACTCTTCACCGGTTAATTTCCAGTAACCAATACCGGCAGCCACAACGGCGATAACTATCATCACCAAAAAAAGAAGACCCGCTTTTTTCATCTTTTTTTCCCTGTACCTCAAAGAGATGCAAGGGTAACGCAAAATCGTGACAAATAAAAAACCCGGTCGCGAGAAACCACCGGGTTTGATAATTATCCTAGGGAAATCAGCGTTTGCTGATCTGATCGAACGTACCGCCGTTAGCAAAATGCTCTTTTTGCGCTTTCGTCCAGCCGCCGAACTCTTCATCAATGGTGAATAACTTCAGCTTTGGAAACGCATTTTCGTACTTTTTCGCTACTTCAGCGTCGCGCGGACGGTAGTAGTTTTTCGCGGCAATTTCCTGACCTTCTGGCGAGTAGAGATATTTCAGGTAGGCTTCCGCCACCTCTTTGGTGCCTTTTTTCTCGACCACTTTATCGACCACCGACACCGTTGGCTCTGCGAGGATAGACTCACTCGGCGTGACGATTTCGAATTTATCTTTCCCCAGTTCATTCGCTGCCAGCAGAGCTTCGTTTTCCCAGGCGATCAGTACATCGCCAATCCCGCGCTCGACAAAGGTGTTAGTGGAGCCGCGCGCGCCAGAATCCAGAACTTCGACGTTTTTATACAGTGCCCGAACAAAATCCTGTGCTTTTGCCTGATCGTTGTTGTTGTGATGCAGCGCGTAGCCCCAGGCAGCCAGGTAGTTCCAGCGTGCGCCACCAGAGCTTTTCGGATTAGGCGTGATCACCGAAACACCCGGTTTAATCAGATCGTTCCAGTCATGGATCTGCTTCGGATTGCCCTTACGCACCAGGAAAACAATGGTGGAAGTGTACGGTGCGGAGTTATCCGGCAGACGTTTGATCCACTCTTTATCAATCCGCCCGCGTTCCGCAATCGCGTCCACGTCATAGGCCAGAGCCAGCGTGACAACATCAGCTTCAATACCGTTGATTACCGACGTCGCTTGTTTACCTGAACCACCGTGTGACTGACGAATCACCACGTTATCACCAGTTTGCTGTTTCCAGTGGGCGCTGAATGCCTTGTTGTACTGTTCGTACAATTCGCGCGTTGGATCATATGAAACGTTAAGAAGCTGAATATCCTTTGCCATAACGCTGGTTGCCGCCAGCAAAAATGTTAACCCTACGCCCCACTTGTTCATCGCCCGACTCTCTTATGTTGTGTTGTGATGAGCAAAGCGTGCCAGAAGGTTAACCAAACATTAAAGAATAAAAAAAGATTGGCTATAACTTGCGGGTATATGTTGAGGGATTAAAAAGGCGGAAGAAATCCGCCTCATATTGCTGACAAAGTGCGCTTTGTCCATGCCGGATGCGGCGCGAACGCCTTATCCGGCCTACAAAAGTTTGCAAATTCAATAAATTGCAGAATTCATGTAGGCCTGATAAGCGAAGCGCATCAGGCATTTTTGCTTCTGTCATCGGTTTCAGGCTAAAGGAATCTGCCTTTTTCCGAAATCATTAATACAGTTTTTTCGCGCAGTCCAGCCAGTCACCTTTGAACGGACGCTTCATGTTTTCGATAGCGTCGATGATGTCGTGGTGAACCAGCTGTTCGTTCTGGATACCTACACAACGACCGCCGTAACCTGCCAGCAGCAGATCGATAGCGTAAGCGCCCATACGGGAAGCCAGAATACGGTCGTAAGGCACCGGAGAACCACCGCGCTGGATGTGGCCCAGCACAGTTGCGCGGGTTTCACGACCGGTTTCTTTCTCGATGAAATGCGCCAGTTCGTCAACATCACACATATGTTCGGTAATCGCCACGATCGCGTGTTTTTTACCTTTCGCGATACCCGCTTTGATTTCGTTTACCAGGTCTTCACGGCTGAATTCAACTTCCGGAACTACAACGAATTCACAGCCACCGGCAATGGCCGCAGCCAGGGTCAGATCGCCACAATAACGGCCCATCACTTCCACCACGGAAATACGCTGGTGAGAAGAAGAGGTGTCACGCAGACGGTCGATCGCTTCTACAACGGTGCTCAGCGCAGTGAAGAAACCGATAGTGTAGTCAGTGCCTTTGATGTCGTTGTCGATAGTGCCCGGCAGACCGATGCACGGGAAGCCCATTTCGGTCAGACGCATTGCACCCATGTAGGAACCGTCACCGCCGATAACCACCAGCGCGTCGATACCACGTTTTTTCAGGTTTTCGATAGCCACGGCGCGGATGTTCTCGTCGCGGAATTCCGGGAAACGCGCAGAACCGAGGAACGTACCGCCACGGTTGATCATGTCAGACACGCTGTAACGGTCTAGCTGTACCATACGGTCTTCATACAGACCCAGATAGCCGTCATAAATACCCATTACTTCCAGACCTTCTGTCAGCGCAGAACGAACAACCCCGCGAATTGCGGCGTTCATGCCTGGCGCATCACCGCCGCTTGTCAACACACCTATTTTCTTAATCATGACTACCTCTGAACTTTGGAATGCAAAATGAAATCTGTTGCCGGAAGTCTTCTTGCACATCGAAGTGATCCAACGAATGTGCAAATAGTATAACAATCACTTCCTGCTGAATTGATTCAGGTCAGGCCAAATGGCGGTATTTTATACACAAAATGCGGGTCTGGCTCTCTTTTATACTGATTATGAAAGCATAGACCGTTTACCCTCCCTGGGTACGACGGAACAGGGGTCCTGATGGATAATCACATCCGATCCCGGAAAACGCCGTAAAATAGCCTGCTCTACCTGATCCGCCACCATATGTGCCTGAACCAAAGGCAGAGAGTCTTCCATTTCCAAATGAATCTGAATAAAGCGGGTCGGCCCTGACTGCCGCGTGCGAAGATCGTGAGCGCCGCTAACACCCGGCCAGGAAGTCACGATATCAATAATTTCTTGCCGTTCTTCATCAGGCAATGCGCGATCCAGTAATGACTGTACCGCCTCATATCCCATGCGTAACGCGCTATATAAAATATAGATGCCGATTCCCAATGCAAACAGAGCATCGGCGCGATGCCAGCCGTACCAAGACAACCCCAGCGCCAGCAGAATTGCGCCGTTCATCATAACATCAGACTGGTAATGTAGCATATCAGCCCGCACCGCCTGGCTTTGCGTCCGGCGCACCACCCACCGCTGAAACGAGACAAGGATAATCGTACAAATTAGCGCCACAATTGTCACGATAACCCCGACGCCTGGATCTGTCATCGGTGTTGGAGATACCAGATGTTGAATACCCGTCAAAAACAGGAATAGTGCCGAACCGGAGATAAACATACTTTGCGCCAGCGCCGCGAGGGACTCAGCTTTACCGTGACCAAACGAGTGATTATCGTCGGCAGGTTGCAGGGAATATCGCACCACCAGTAAATTCGTCAACGACGCGCCGATATCCACCAGCGAATCCACCAGCGCGGCGAGAATACTCACCGACCCGGTATACCACCATGCAAAAATTTTAATCAGCAATAGCAACGAAGCCATCGCCGTCGCAGCAATCGCCGCCCGACTGACCAGCCGTCCATAAGATTGATTCATAAATACTCCCGCTATCAACTGACGCTAGTATAACGGAAGCAAATCATCTGCAATGCATTAAGCAGCAGGCAAATTGAGGATAAAAAAAACCCCACATCATGTGGGGGAAGACAGGGATGGTGTCTATGGCAAGGAAAACAGGGTTTACTACTGGGAACGTGAGTTGCTACTACTCAATAGCTTCAACGATGAACTTTTTTGCCATTGCGTCACGTCACGCAACTGCTCCATTCGTTGTTGATGTTTCTCGTTTAAAACCGCTTGCTGCTCCGGCGTTAACAGGCGATACATTTGGTTGCGGACTTTTGCCATCTCAACCTGACGAGCAATTTGCTCATTCGCCATTTTTTCTGCCTGTGCGCGCACAGCGTTTTCATCAAAATTTTCTGCGGTGACAAGGCGATGCATTGTCTCCAGTTCGCTAACATTAACAGGAGGCTGTTCGTGCCGGGCCTGTTGCATAAGATCTCGCATCTGCTGACGCTGATGTTCGGTTAAACTTATGCCGTCGAACATATGGCTCTGCGTACTGCGCTGCGTAAGTTCTTCACCCGGATGCCAGTTATCGCCTGAACCGACTTCAGCAGCGTGGCTTAATGAACTGACTGCCAGCGTTGAGGCCATGACGGCAGCGGTAACTATGCGCATCATTTGCTCCCAAAATCTTTCTGTCGCGATTCAACGATAGAGAGTTTACGATTCAGGCTGCAAACATGCGTCAGGGGGTGTAAAACAACGTAAAGTCATGGATTAGCGACGTCTGATGACGTAATTTCTGCCTCGGAGGTATTTAAACAATGAATAAAATCCTGTTAGTTGATGATGACCGAGAGCTGACTTCCCTATTAAAGGAGCTGCTCGAGATGGAAGGCTTCAACGTGATTGTTGCCCACGATGGGGAACAGGCGCTTGATCTTCTGGACGACAGCATTGATTTACTTTTGCTTGACGTAATGATGCCGAAGAAAAATGGTATCGACACATTAAAAGCACTTCGCCAGACACACCAGACGCCTGTCATTATGTTGACGGCGCGCGGCAGTGAACTTGATCGCGTTCTCGGCCTTGAGCTGGGCGCAGATGACTATCTCCCGAAACCGTTTAATGATCGTGAGCTGGTGGCACGTATTCGCGCAATCCTGCGCCGTTCGCACTGGAGCGAGCAACAGCAAAACAACGACAACGGTTCACCGACACTGGAAGTTGATGCCTTAGTGCTGAATCCAGGCCGTCAGGAAGCCAGCTTCGACGGGCAAACGCTGGAGTTAACCGGTACTGAGTTTACCCTGCTCTATTTGCTGGCACAGCATCTGGGTCAGGTGGTTTCCCGTGAACATTTAAGCCAGGAAGTGTTGGGCAAACGCCTGACGCCTTTCGACCGCGCTATTGATATGCACATTTCCAACCTGCGTCGTAAACTGCCGGATCGTAAAGATGGTCACCCGTGGTTTAAAACCTTGCGTGGTCGCGGCTATCTGATGGTTTCTGCTTCATGATAGGCAGCTTAACCGCGCGCATCTTCGCCATCTTCTGGCTGACGCTGGTGCTGGTGTTGATGTTGGTTTTGATGTTACCCAAGCTCGATTCACGCCAGATGACCGAGCTTCTGGATAGCGAACAGCGTCAGGGGCTGATGATTGAGCAGCATGTCGAAGCGGAGCTGGCGAACGATCCGCCCAACGATTTAATGTGGTGGCGGCGTCTGTTCCGGGCGATTGATAAGTGGGCACCGCCAGGACAGCGTTTGTTATTGGTGACCACCGAAGGCCGCGTGATCGGCGCTGAACGCAGCGAAATGCAGATCATTCGTAACTTTATTGGTCAGGCCGATAACGCCGATCATCCGCAGAAGAAAAAGTATGGCCGCGTGGAACTGGTCGGTCCGTTCTCCGTGCGTGATGGCGAAGATAATTACCAACTTTATCTGATTCGTCCGGCCAGTAGTTCTCAATCCGATTTCATTAACTTACTGTTTGACCGCCCGCTATTACTGCTGATTGTCACCATGTTGGTCAGTACGCCGCTGCTGTTGTGGTTGGCCTGGAGTCTGGCAAAACCGGCGCGTAAGCTGAAAAACGCTGCCGATGAAGTTGCCCAGGGAAACTTACGCCAGCACCCGGAACTGGAAGCGGGGCCACAGGAATTCCTTGCCGCAGGTGCCAGTTTTAACCAGATGGTCACCGCGCTGGAGCGCATGATGACCTCTCAGCAGCGTCTGCTTTCTGATATCTCTCACGAGCTGCGCACCCCGCTGACGCGTCTGCAACTGGGTACGGCGTTACTGCGCCGTCGTAGCGGTGAAAGCAAGGAACTCGAGCGTATTGAAACCGAAGCGCAACGTCTGGACAGCATGATCAACGATCTGTTGGTGATGTCACGTAATCAGCAAAAAAACGCGCTGGTTAGCGAAACCATCAAAGCCAACCAGTTGTGGAGTGAAGTGCTGGATAACGCGGCGTTCGAAGCCGAGCAAATGGGCAAGTCGTTGACAGTTAACTTCCCGCCTGGGCCGTGGCCGCTGTACGGCAATCCGAACGCCCTGGAAAGTGCGCTGGAAAACATTGTTCGTAATGCTCTGCGTTATTCCCATACGAAGATTGAAGTGGGCTTTGCGGTAGATAAAGACGGTATCACCATTACGGTGGACGACGATGGTCCTGGCGTTAGCCCGGAAGATCGCGAACAGATTTTCCGTCCGTTCTATCGGACCGATGAAGCACGCGATCGTGAATCTGGCGGTACAGGATTGGGGCTGGCGATTGTTGAAACCGCCATTCAGCAGCATCGTGGCTGGGTGAAGGCAGAAGACAGCCCGCTGGGCGGTTTACGGCTGGTGATTTGGTTGCCGCTGTATAAGCGGAGTTAAACTCCGCATTTGTAGGCAGGATAAGGCGTTTACGCCGCATCCGGCATTTGAGCAGGATGCCTGATGCGACGCTGATAGCGTCTTATCAGGCCTACACTCCGGGGGTTATTTTCCCCACAACCGGCGGGAAAAATCTTCGATCTTGCCGCTCAGTCGGCGCTTTTGCATCGTCCGCGTCCAGCTTTTCGATAACCCGGCGGCGGAGAGTAAACGGTGATACTGATCGTCATCAAACGGCATATGCCATGCGATGGCGGCAGCCTCCTGCACGGTCACATCGCTGACACGGGAAACCAACTCCAGCGGCGCGTCCGCAGACACTTTCCCTGGCGCTATCACGCTATACAACCACCCCACCTTACCTGTGTTTTGCATCAACTGCGCTATATCGCTGATATCAAAATGGTAATTGAGTTTATAGCAAGGCGAGCGCGGCTGGCTGACCTGAATTAATGCCTCTCCCCAGCGGAAAATATCGCCCATATGAACATTACTTTCCGTGAGACCGTCGGTTGAGAGATTTTCGCCAAACGCAGGCGCAACAAACAACTCCGCCTGTTCCGGAAATTCCCGCACCCAGTAGAGATAGTGCTCACGAGGATAATGACACAGCGCTCTGTCTGGCCCGCCGTGAACCTTTTTCTCCGCCTGCTCGTCACCTTCCAGCCCCAGCTCCGTCAGCATCAACTCACCATCAACCTGGATTTTGGCAATTGCGCTGGGTTTGCCTTCGGGATAAGCCTGAATCTTGCCTGTGTATACATCAACCGGATATCGCATCTGTTCCCTCTCCACGAGAAATTTCCCCATTAGACCATATTTATTTTATGTCAGCCGTGCTGTTTTCGCGGTAAGTATCCAGGCAGGAACTCAATAGCAAACCGGACGAACGTTAGTTCATCCGGCTGTGGGGATTAGACTGGCCCCCTGAATCTCCAGACAACCAGTATCACTTATTTAAGTGATAGTCTTAATACTAGTTTTTAGACTAGTCATTGGAGTACAGATGATTGATGTCTTAGGGCCGGAGAAACGCAGACGGCGTACCACACAGGAAAAGATCGCAATTGTTCAGCAGAGCTTTGAACCGGGGATGACGGTCTCCCTCGTTGCCCGGCAACATGGTGTAGCAGCCAGCCAGCTATTTCTCTGGCGTAAGCAATACCAGGAAGGAAGTCTTACTGCTGTGGCCGCCGGAGAACAGGTTGTTCCTGCCTCTGAACTTGCTGCCGCCATGAAGCAGATTAAAGAACTCCAGCGCCTGCTCGGCAAGAAAACGATGGAAAATGAACTCCTCAAAGAAGCCGTTGAATATGGACGGGCAAAAAAGTGGATAGCGCACGCGCCCTTATTGCCCGGGGATGGGGAGTAAGCTTAGTCAGCCGTTGTCTCCGGGTGTCGCGTGCGCAGTTGCACGTCATTCTCAGACGAACCGATGACTGGATGGATGGCCGCCGCAGTCGTCACACTGATGATACGGATGTGCTTCTCCGTATACACCATGTTATCGGAGAGCTGCCCACGTATGGTTATCGTCGGGTATGGGCGCTGCTTCGCAGACAGGCAGAACTTGATGGTATGCCTGCGATCAATGCCAAACGTGTTTACCGGCTCATGCGCCAGAATGCGCTGTTGCTTGAGCGAAAACCTGCTGTACCGCCATCGAAACGGGCACATACAGGCAGAGTAGCCGTGAAAGAAAGCAATCAGCGATGGTGCTCTGACGGGTTCGAGTTCTGCTGTGATAACGGAGAGAGACTGCGTGTCACGTTCGCGCTGGACTGCTGTGATCGTGAGGCACTGCACTGGGCGGTGACTACCGGCGGCTTCAACAGTGAAACAGTACAGGACGTCATGCTGGGAGCGGTGGAACGCCGCTTCGGCAACGATCTTCCGTCGTCTCCAGTGGAGTGGCTGACGGATAATGGTTCATGCTACCGGGCTAATGAAACACGCCAGTTCGCCCGGATGTTGGGACTTGAACCGAAGAACACGGCGGTGCGGAGTCCGGAGAGTAACGGAATAGCAGAGAGCTTCGTGAAAACGATAAAGCGTGACTACATCAGTATCATGCCCAAACCAGACGGGTTAACGGCAGCAAAGAACCTTGCAGAGGCGTTCGAGCATTATAACGAATGGCATCCGCATAGTGCGCTGGGTTATCGCTCGCCACGGGAATATCTGCGGCAGCGGGCTTGTAATGGGTTAAGTGATAACAGATGTCTGGAAATATAGGGGCAAATCCAGGGATTAAGGAAGCAGGTTTATTTCACCGTACCTAAAATTTCGATTTTCGCTGCTCTGGCTTTGACTTTACGTGACCAGATAGAGGTAAGAATTGGCACCAGAATCGAAGTCACAATGACCGCCGTCGCTACCAGCGAAGTTGCTGCCGGAGCCATCGGTTTAAACGCAGGCACCATTTCTGCAATCAGCACAGGTGTCGCTACCGCGGCCCCTGCGGAACTGGAAGCGGCAATTCCGGCAGTGCCATCGCCACCGCCAATCAATTTATCGGCGATAATCAACGGAATACCGGTCACGATAATTACTGCCACACCCAACAGGATCCCCAGCAAACCAGTCTGGGCAATCACAGTCAAATCAATGGTATTGCCCAGCGCGAAGGCAAAGAATGGAATCAGCGTTTGCACCGCTTTGCTGAAAAATTCTCGTAATTCAGGGTCAAGATTCCCCAGGGCAAAGCCCACCAGGAACGGTAATACTGCGCCGACGAAAACATGCGGTTCAAACGAGGCAATCCCGGCAGTGCCCAGAATAATCATCGTCATGAGCGGCCCGGACTCCAACGACATCAACACAAATGCCCCAGCTTCTTCTTTCGTACCGTACTGCTGCATGATGGAAGCGTAAAGTCCGCCGTTGGTCATATCCATCGCCGCCACCAGCGCCAGCGTTGAAAGTCCGGCAAAGAATCCAACTTCAACACCATGTTCCGGAATAATGCGCGAGGCAATTGCCGCAACCACCCACGCGACGGCAATTTTAGTTACCACCAGCGTACCGGATTTACGCAGTACCGTTCCCGTCGCGCTTAATTTTATTGACGCCCCCATGCAAAAAAACCACACCGCCAGAATGGGCACCGTACCGGTAATCATCCCGTTGGTGAATGATCCAAAATATTTCCCCGCCCCCGGCGAGAAGGTGTGGCACAGTGCGCCAAGGAATAGCGGGACGAGCATCATCCCCCCCGGGATTTTCTCAATCGAGCGTTTTATCTGCATTTCCATCACCTGTCGGCATATTTTTAAGGGCTGATGCGTAATTCCTCAATGGAGCATCAGTGTTGATGGAAACGAAGATAGACATTCATTTAATCAATAAAAGTGATCAAAATCACATCAATTGAAACGCTGTTTTATTTTTATAGGACCATTGTTTTTATTTTGGAATTGATCACAAAAAAACCACCGCCGTTGGCGATGGTTCATTTTTTAAGCTGATATGCGGCCTATACGCCTCATTGCAGCAGGCGGCAAATGATTATTTTTTCGCCGCAAAACGTGCCGCTGCTTCGTCCCAGTTCACCACGTTCCAGAACTCTTTGATGTAGTCCGGACGGCGGTTCTGGAATTTCAGGTAGTAAGCATGTTCCCACACATCCAGGCCCAGAATCGGGAAGCCGGAAGCGCCAGAAATAGCTTCACCCATCAGCGGAGAATCCTGGTTAGCAGTAGAAACCACCGCCAGTTTATCGCCTTTCAGCACCAGCCATGCCCAGCCGGAACCAAAGCGGGAAGCTGCCGCTTTTTCAAATTCTGCTTTGAAGTTATCAACGGAGCCGAAGTCACGTTCGATAGCCGCTTTCAGGTCACCCTGCAGGGTGGTGCCTTTTTTCAGACCTTTCCAGAACAGGCTGTGGTTAGCGTGACCGCCAGCGTTGTTGCGCAGTACGGTTTTCTTGTCTGCTGGCAGCTGGTCCAGTTTGGTGATCAGCTCTTCAACCGGCAGGTTGGCAAATTCTGGCAGGCTTTCCAGCGCCGCGTTGGCGTTGTTTACGTAGGTCTGATGGTGTTTGGTGTGGTGGATTTCCATGGTCTGCTTATCGAAGTGCGGTTCCAGGGCATCGTAAGCATACGGCAGGGATGGCAGGGTATAGCTCATATTCATCTCCAGTATTGTCGGGCGGCCGATTGTTAATGCCGCGTAAGCAGTTGGTTCATTATAGTTAATTAAATGATATTGAAAATGATTATCAATGCCGTACTTTTCGTAAGGGTATGGTTTTGCAGGAAAATGCCCGAGATGTGAAGCAAATCACCCACTTAATGCCGTGATTGCCAGTAAATCGACAACGGCGGCAACAGGCGAAAGGTTAATCGACAGCACGATTTTTACACTCATCTCGTCGGAGATGTGAAGCGACGAAAAATGATGAGGATAAGAAGATGAGTAACGCGATTACGATGGGGATATTTTGGCATTTGATCGGCGCGGCCAGTGCAGCCTGTTTTTACGCTCCGTTCAAAAAAGTAAAAAAATGGTCATGGGAAACCATGTGGTCAGTCGGTGGGATTGTTTCGTGGATTATTCTGCCGTGGGCCATCAGCGCCCTGTTACTACCGGATTTCTGGGCGTATTACAGCTCGTTTAGTCTCTCTACGCTGCTGCCTGTTTTTCTGTTCGGCGCTATGTGGGGGATCGGTAATATCAACTATGGCCTGACCATGCGTTATCTCGGCATGTCGATGGGAATTGGCATCGCCATTGGCATTACGTTGATTGTCGGTACGCTGATGACGCCAATTATCAACGGCAATTTCGATGTGCTGATTAACACCGAAGGCGGACGCATGACGTTACTCGGCGTTCTGGTGGCGCTGATTGGCGTAGGGATTGTAACTCGAGCCGGGCAGTTGAAAGAGCGCAAGATGGGCATTAAAGCCGAAGAGTTCAATCTGAAAAAAGGGCTGGTGCTGGCGGTGATGTGCGGCATTTTCTCTGCCGGGATGTCCTTTGCGATGAACGCCGCAAAACCGATGCATGAAGCCGCTGCCGCACTTGGCGTCGATCCACTGTATGTTGCTCTGCCAAGCTATGTTGTCATCATGGGCGGCGGCGCGATCATTAACCTCGGTTTCTGTTTTATTCGTCTGGCAAAAGTGAAGGATTTGTCGCTAAAAGCCGACTTCTCGCTGGCAAAACCGCTGATCATTCACAATGTGTTACTCTCGGCACTGGGCGGGTTGATGTGGTATCTGCAATTCTTTTTCTATGCCTAGGGCCACGCCCGCATTCCGGCGCAGTATGACTACATCAGTTGGATGCTGCATATGAGTTTCTATGTATTGTGCGGCGGTATCGTCGGGCTGGTGCTGAAAGAGTGGAACAATACAGGACGCCGTCCGGTAACGGTGTTGAGCCTCGGTTGTGTGGTGATTATTGTCGCCGCTAACATCGTCGGCATCGGCATGGCGAATTAATCTTTCTGCGAATTGAGATGACGCCACTGGCTGGGCGTCATCCCGGTTTCCCGGGTAAACACCACCGAAAAATAGTTACTATCTTCAAAGCCACATTCGGTCGAAATATCACTGATTAACAGGCGGCTATGCTGGAGAAGATATTGCGCATGACACACTCTGACCTGCCGCAGATATTGATTGATGGTCATTCCAGTCTGCTGGCGAAATTGCTGACGCAAAACGCGCTCACTGCACGATGCCTCATCACAAAATTTATCCAGCGCAAAGGGACTTTTCAGGCTAGCCGCCAGCCGGGTAATCAGCTTATCCAGCAACGTTTCGCTGGATGTTGGCGGCAACGAATCACTGGTGTAACGATGGCGATTCAGCAACATCACCAACTGCCCGAACAGCAACTCAGCCATTTCGTTAGCAAACGGCACATGCTGACTACTTTCATGCTCAAGCTGACCGATAACCTGCCGCGCCTGCGCCATCCCCACGCTACCTAAGCGCCAGTGTGGTTGCCCTGCGCTGGCGCTAAATCCCGGAATCGCTCCCTGCCAGTCAAGATTCAGCTTCAGCCGCTCCGGGCAATAAATAATATTCTGCAAAACCAGATCGTTAACGGAAGCGTAGGAGTGTTTATCGTCAGCATGAATATAAAAGAGATCGCCACGGGTAATGCGATAAGGACGATCGTTGAGTACATGCAGACCATTACCGCGCCAGACAATCACCAGCTCACAAAAATCATGTGTATGTTCGGCAAAGACATCTTGCGGATAACGGTCAGCCACAGCGACTGCCTGCTGGTCGCTGGCAAAAAAATCATCTTTGAGAAGTTTTAACTGATGCGCCACCGTGGCTACCTCGGCCAGAGAACGAAGTTGATTATTCGCAATATGGCGTACAAATACGTTGAGAAGATTCGCGTTATTGCAGAAAGCCATCCCGTCCCTGGCGAATATCACGCGGTGACCAGTTAAACTCTCGGCGAAAAAGCGTCGAAAAGTGGTTACTGTCGCTGAATCCACAGCGATAGGCGATGTCAGTGACGCTGGCCTCGCTGTGGCGTAGTAGATGTCGGGCTTTCATCAGTCGCAGGCGGTTCAGGTATCGCTGAGGCGTCAGTCCCGTTTGCTGCTTAAGCTGCCGATGTAGCGTACGCAGTGAAAGAGAAAATTGATCCGCCACGGCATCCCAATTCACCTCATCGGCAAAATGGTCCTCCAGCCAGGCCAGAAGCAAGTTGAGACGTGATGCGCTGTTTTCCAGGTTCTCCTGCAAACTGCTTTTACGCAGCAAGAGCAGTAATTGCATAAACAAGATCTCGCGACTGGCGGTCGAGGGTAAATCATTTTCCCCTTCCTGCTGTTCCATCTGTGCAACCAGCTGTCGCACCTGCTGCAATACGCTGTGGTTAACGCGCCAGTGAGACGGATACTGCCCATCCAGCTCTTGTGGCAGCAACTGATTCAGCCCGGCGAGAAACTGAAATCGATCCGGCGAGCGATACAGCACATTGGTCAGACACAGATTATCGGTATGTTCATACAGATGCCGATCATGATCGCGTACGAAACAGACCGTGCCACCGGTGATGGTATAGGGCTGCCCATTAAACACATGAATACCCGTGCCATGTTCGACAATCACAATTTCATGAAAATCATGATGATGTTCAGGAAAATCCGCCTGCGGGAGCCGGGGTTCTATCGCCACGGACGCGTTACAAGACGGAAAAAAATCCACACTATGTAATACGGTCATACTGGCCTCCTGATGTCGTCAACACGGCGAAATAGTAATCACGAGGTCAGGTTCTTACCTTAAATTTTCGACGGAAAACCACGTAAAAAACGTCGATTTTTCAAGATACAGCGTGAATTTTCAGGAAATGCGGTGAGCATCACATCACCACAATTCAGCAAATTGTGAACATCATCACGTTCATCTTTCCCTGGTTGCCAATGGCCCATTTTCCTGTCAGTAACGAGAAGGTCGCGAATTCAGGCGCTTTTTAGACTGGTCGTAATGAAATTCAGCAGGATCACATTATGACCTTTCGCAATTGTGTCGCCGTCGATCTCGGCGCATCCAGTGGGCGCGTGATGCTGGCGCGTTACGAGCGTGAATGCCGCAGCCTGACGCTGCGCGAAATCCATCGTTTTAACAATGGGCTGCATAGCCAAAACGGTTATGTCACCTGGGATGTGGATAGCCTGGAAAGTGCCATTCGCCTTGGATTAAACAAGGTGTGCGAGGAAGGGATTCGTATCGATAGCATTGGGATTGATACCTGGGGCGTGGACTTTGTGCTGCTCGACCAACAGGGTCAGCGTGTGGGCCTGCCCGTTGCTTATCGCGATAGCCGCACCAATGGCCTGATGCCGCAGGCACAACAGCAACTCGGCAAACGCGATATTTATCAGCGTAGCGGCATCCAGTTTCTACCCTTCAATACGCTTTATCAGTTGCGTGCGCTGACGGAGCAACAACCTGAACTTATTCCACACATTGCTCACGCTCTGCTGATGCCGGATTACTTCAGTTATCGCCTGACCGGCAAGATGAACTGGGAATATACCAATGCCACCACCACACAACTGGTCAATATCAATAGCGACGACTGGGACGAGTCGCTACTGGCGTGGAGCGGGGCCAACAAAGCCTGGTTTGGTCGCCCGACGCATCCGGGTAATGTCATTGGGCACTGGATTTGCCCGCAGGGTAATGAGATTCCGGTGGTCGCCGTTGCCAGCCATGATACCGCCAGCGCGGTTATCGCCTCGCCGTTAAACGGTTCACGCGCCGCTTATCTCTCTTCTGGCACCTGGTCATTGATGGGCTTCGAAAGCCAGACGCCATTTACCAATGACACGGCGCTGGCAGCCAACATCACCAATGAAGGCGGGGCGGAAGGTCGCTATCGGGTGCTGAAAAATATTATGGGCTTATGGCTGCTTCAGCGAGTGCTTCAGGAACGGCAAATCAACGATCTCCCGGCGCTTATCGCCGCGACACAGGCACTTCCGGCCTGCCGCTTCATCATCAATCCCAATGACGATCGCTTTATTAATCCTGACGAGATGTGCAGCGAAATTCAGGCTGCGTGTCGGGAAACGGCGCAACCGATCCCGGGAAGTGATGCTGAACTGGCGCGCTGTATTTTCGACAGTCTGGCGCTGCTGTATGCCGATGTGTTGCATGAGCTGGCGCAGCTGCGCGGTGAAGATTTCTCGCAACTGCATATTGTCGGCGGCGGCTGCCAGAACACGCTGCTCAACCAGCTATGCGCCGATGCCTGCGGTATTCGGGTGATCGCCGGGCCTGTTGAAGCCTCAACGCTCGGCAATATCGGCATCGAGTTAATGACGCTGGATGAACTCAACAATGTGGATGATTTCCGTCAGGTCGTCAGCACCACCGCGAATCTGACCACCTTTACCCCTAATCCTGACAGTGAAATTGCCCACTATGTGGCGCAGATTCACTCTACACGACAGACAAAGGAGCTTTGCGCATGACCACTCAACTGGAACAGGCCTGGGAGCTGGCGAAACAGCGTTTCGCGGCGGTGGGGATTGATGTCGAGGAGGCGCTGCGCCAACTTGATCGTTTACCCGTTTCAATGCACTGCTGGCAGGGCGATGATGTTTCCGGTTTTGAAAACCCGGAAGGTTCGCTGACCGGGGGGATTCAGGCCACAGGCAATTATCCGGGCAAAGCGCGTAATGCCAGTGAGCTACGTGCCGATCTGGAACAGGCTATGCGGCTGATTCCGGGGCCGAAACGGCTTAATTTACATGCCATCTATCTGGAATCAGATACGCCAGTCTCGCGCGACCAGATCAAACCAGAGCACTTCAAAAACTGGGTTGAATGGGCGAAAGCCAATCAGCTCGGTCTGGATTTTAACCCCTCCTGCTTTTCGCATCCGCTAAGCGCCGATGGCTTTACGCTCTCGCATCCCGACGACAGCATTCGCCAGTTCTGGATTGATCACTGCAAAGCCAGCCGTCGCGTTTCGGCCTATTTTGGCGAGCAACTCGGCACACCATCGGTGATGAACATCTGGATCCCGGATGGTATGAAAGATATCACCGTTGACCGTCTCGCCCCGCGTCAGCGTCTGCTGGCAGCACTGGATGAGGTGATCAGCGAGAAGCTAAACCCTGCGCACCATATCGACGCCGTTGAGAGCAAATTGTTTGGCATTGGCGCAGAGAGCTACACGGTTGGCTCCAATGAGTTTTACATGGGGTATGCCACCAGCCGCCAGACTGCGCTGTGCCTGGACGCCGGGCACTTCCACCCGACTGAAGTGATTTCCGACAAGATTTCCGCCGCCATGCTGTATGTACCGCAGTTGCTGCTGCACGTCAGCCGTCCGGTTCGCTGGGACAGCGATCACGTAGTGCTGCTGGATGATGAAACCCAGGCAATTGCCAGTGAGATTGTGCGTCACGATCTGTTTGACCGGGTGCATATCGGCCTTGACTTCTTCGATGCCTCTATCAACCGCATTGCCGCGTGGGTCATTGGTACACGCAATATGAAAAAAGCCCTGCTGCGTGCGTTGCTGGAACCTACCGCTGAGCTGCGCAAGCTGGAAGCGGCGGGCGATTACACTGCGCGTCTGGCACTGCTGGAAGAGCAGAAATCGTTGCCGCGGCAGGCGGTCTGGGAAATGTATTGCCAACATCACGATACGCCAGCAGGTAGCGAATGGCTGGAGAGCGTGCGGGCTTATGAGAAAGCGATTTTGAGCCAGCGTGGGTAAACACTGCCGGATGCGGCACGAGCGCCTTATCCGGCCTACGGGTCGAATGTCCATGCGGGCTGTCACCCTCACCCCGGCCCTCTCCCTGAAAGGGCGAGGGAGAAAAACATAGCCTCGTGCGGCAACGGAGCTGAACACCGCTCCGGACAGTCCCCTCGCCCCTACGGGGAGAGGGTTAGGGTGAGGGGAACAAGCCGCACCATGTCTAAACAAGGCAACCTAATTTACAGGAACACAGAACATGCAAAACATTACCCAGTCCTGGTTTGTCCAGGGAATGATCAAAGCCACCACCGATGCCTAGCTGAAAGGCTGGGACGAGCGCAACGGCGGCAACCTGACGCTGCGCCTGGATGACGCCGATATCGCGCTTTATCACGACAACTTCCACCCACAACCGCGCTATATTCCGCTCAGCCAACCCATGCCTTTACTGGCAAATACGCCGTTTATTGTCACCGGCTCCGGCAAATTCTTCCGTAACGTCCAGCTCGATCCTGCAGCTAACTTAGGCGTCGTAAAAGTCGACAGCGATGGCGCGGGCTACCATATTCTCTGGGGGTTAACCAACGAAGCCGTTCCAACTTCTGAACTTCCGGCTCACTTTCTCTCCCACTGCGAGCGCATTAAAGCCACCAACGGTAAAGATCGGGTGATCATGCACTGCCACGCCACCAACCTGATCGCCCTCACCTATGTACTGGAAAACGACACCGCGGTCTTTACTCGCCAACTGTGGGAAGGCAGCACCGAATGTCTGGTAGTATTCCCGGATGGCGTTGGCATTCTGCCGTGGATGGTGCCCGGCACGGACGAAATCGGCCAGGCGACCGCACAAGAGATGCAAAAACATTCGCTGGTGTTGTGGCCCTTCCACGGTGTGTTCGGTTCCGGACCGACGCTGGATGAAGCCTTTGGTTTAATCGACACCGCAGAAAAATCAGCACAAGTATTAGTGAAGGTTTATTCGATGGGCGGCATGAAACAGACCATCAGCCGTGAAGAGTTGATAGCGCTCGGCAAGCGCTTCGGCGTTACACCACTAGCCAGTGCGCTGGCGCTGTAAGGAGCAAACATGATCCGCAAAGCCTTTGTCATGCAGGTAAACCCCGACGCCCACGAAGAGTATCAGCGTCGGCATAATCCCATCTGGCCGGAACTGGAAGCAGTGTTGAAATCTCACGGTGTGCATAACTACGCCATTTACCTCGACAAAGCGCGTAATCTGCTGTTTGCCATGGTAGAGATTGAATCTGAAGAACGGTGGAATGCGGTAGCCAGTACTGATGTTTGCCAACGTTGGTGGAAATATATGACCGATGTTATGCCCGCTAACCCAGATAACAGCCCGGTGAGTAGCGAGCTGCAAGAAGTGTTTTACCTGCCGTAATTGCCCAATGTGCCGGAGATGCCTCCGGCACAATATTTTAAATTTCGATTTGAAAAATTAAACATATTACATCTCCCGGTAAGTTATATTTCCCTGATACATTGTGAGTAAATCACAAAAATAATGAATAACCCATTAATGATTCATGTGGTTTATTTAAATAACCATTATGTGCATTACTCCGCAAATCTGACCTTTCACTCTGTCTCAAATTGTCATTGTTTACCGACATATCGCCTCTCATCACTTAATCGCTCCACCATTACAATTGATTAAAATATATTTTATGGAGTCCGATTAATGGCAGCTCTTACTGCAAGCTGTATTGACCTGAATATTCAGGGCAATGGCGCTTATTCCGTTCTGAAGCAGTTGGCGACAATAGCGTTACAAAACGGTTTTATCACCGACTCACACCAGTTCCTGCAAACCCTGCTGCTGCGCGAAAAAATGCACTCTACTGGATTTGGTTCCGGTGTCGCAGTGCCGCACGGTAAAAGCGCCTGCGTTAAACAACCGTTCGTATTATTCGCCCGCAAAGCGCAGGCTATTGACTGGAAAGCCAGCGATGGCGAAGACGTCAATTGCTGGATCTGCCTCGGCGTGCCGCAAAGCGGCGAAGAGGATCAGGTCAAAATCATCGGCACACTGTGTCGCAAAATTATTCACCAGGAATTTATTCATCAACTGCAACAGGGCGATACCGACCAGGTGCTGGCCTTGTTAAATCAAACCCTCAGCTCATAAGGAAGTGGCGATGGAGTCATCCTTACGTATTGTCGCGATCACCAACTGCCCCGCCGGGATCGCTCACACCTACATGGTGGCGGAAGCCCTGGAACAGAAAGCCCGTTCTCTCGGCCATACCATAAAAGTGGAAACTCAAGGGTCCAGTGGCGTTGAAAACCGCTTATCCAGCGAAGAGATTGCCGCTGCCGATTACGTCATTCTTGCTACCGGGCGTGGCCTGAGCGGTGATGATCGCGCGCGGTTTGCCGGGAAGAAAGTTTATGAGATTGCCATCTCCCTGGCGTTGAAAAATATCGACCAGATTTTCAGCGAATTACCGACAAACTCGCAGCTTTTTGCCGCAGATAGCGGCGTGAAGCTTGGCAAACAGGAAGTGCAAAGCGGCAGCGTGATGAGCCACCTGATGGCGGGCGTCTCTGCGGCGCTGCCGTTTGTCATCGGCGGTGGTATCCTGGTGGCGCTTGCCAACATGCTGGTGCAGTTCGGTTTGCCGTATACCGATATGTCGAAAGGCGCGCCGTCGTTTACCTGGGTAGTTGAATCCATCGGTTACCTTGGCTTCACCTTTATGATCCCCATCATGGGCGCTTATATTGCCTCGTCGATTGCCGATAAACCGGCTTTCGCTCCGGCGTTTCTGGTTTGCTATCTGGCGAACGACAAAGCGCTGCTCGGCACCCAGTCGGGTGCGGGATTCCTCGGCGCGGTGGTGCTGGGGCTGGCGATTGGCTATTTCGTCTTCTGGTTCCGCAAAGTGCGCCTTGGCAAAGCATTACAACCGCTGCTCGGTTCAATGCTGATCCCGTTCGTTACTCTGCTGGTTTTCGGCGTGCTCACTTACTACGTTATCGGGCCGGTGATGTCCGACCTCATGGGCGGGCTGCTCCACTTCCTGAATACCATTCCTCCATCAATGAAGTTTGCGGCAGCGTTTCTGGTCGGTGCGATGCTGGCGTTCGATATGGGCGGCCCCATCAATAAAACCGCCTGGTTCTTCTGCTTCTCACTGCTGGAAAAACACATTTATGACTGGTACGCCATCGTCGGCGTTGTCGCGTTGATGCCGCCCGTTGCGGCGGGTCTTGCGACGTTCATTGCGCCCAAACTGTTTACCCGACAGGAAAAAGAGGCTGCCAGTAGTGCCATTGTGGTCGGTGCCACAGTCGCAACCGAACCGGCTATACCTTACGCTCTGGCAGCTCCGTTGCCGATGATTACCGCCAATACGCTGGCGGGCGGCATTACCGGCGTGCTGGTGATCGCTTTCGGAATCAAACGTCTGGCACCTGGTTTGGGTATCTTTGACCCGCTGATCGGCCTGATGTCGCCGGTAGGTTCGTTTTATCTGGTGCTGGCGATTGGCCTCGCGCTGAACATTTCATTCATTATCGTCCTGAAAGGATTGTGGTTACGCCGCAAAGCGAAAGCCGCGCAACAGGAGCTTGTCCATGAACATTGAGTTACTGCAACAGTTGTGCGAAGCCAGCGCCGTTAGCGGCGATGAACAGGAAGTTCGCGACATCCTGATAAACACGCTGGAACCTTGCGTTAATGAAATCACCTTTGATGGTCTGGGCAGCTTTGTTGCCCGTAAGGGAAATAAAGGTCCAAAAGTTGCCGTTGTCGGGCATATGGATGAAGTCGGCTTTATGGTCACCCACATCGACGAGAGCGGTTTTCTGCGTTTCACCACCATTGGTGGCTGGTGGAATCAGTCGATGCTCAACCATCGGGTAACCATACGCACACACAAGGGAGTGAAAATCCCTGGTGTGATTGGTTTCGTCGCGCCTCATGCGTTAACGGAAAAGCAAAGGCAACAGCCGCTGTCATTTGATGAGATGTTCATTGATATTGGCGCAAACAGTCGCGATGAGGTGGAAAAACGCGGTGTGGCGATGGGCGATTTTATTAGCCCGGAAGCCAATTTTGCCTGCTGGGGCGAAGATAAAGTGGTCGGCAAGGCGCTGGATAACCGCATCGGCTGCGCAATGATGGCTGAACTATTGCAGACGGTGAATAATCCCGAAATTACGCTGTATGGCGTCGGCAGCGTGGAAGAAGAAGTTGGGCTACGCGGGGCACAAACCTCGGCGGAACACATTAAACCGGATGTAGTGATCGTGCTGGATACCGCTGTCGCAGGCGATGTTCCGGGCATTGATAACATTAAATACCCGCTGAAACTGGGCCAGGGGCCGGGGCTGATGCTGTTTGACAAGCGCTACTTCCCCAACCAGAAACTGGTAGCAGCGTTAAAAAACTGTGCCGCACATAACGATTTACCGCTGCAATTTTCCACCATGAAAACCGGAGCGACGGATGGCGGGCGCTACAACGTGATGGGCGGCGGGCGTCCGGTTGTTGCGCTGTGCCTGCCAACCCGCTATCTGCACGCTAACAGCGGCATGATTTCAAAAGCCGATTACGATGCTCTGCTCACGTTGATACGGGGTTTTCTGACGACCTTAACCGCGGAGAAAGTCAACGCGTTTAGCCAGTTCCGTCAGGTGGATTAATGCTAAACGAACGCCAGTTAAAGATTGTCGATCTGCTGGAGCAACAGCCGCGCACGCCTGGTGAGCTGGCGCAACAGACTGGCGTTTCAGGCAGGACCATCCTGCGTGATATTGACTATCTCAACTTTACCCTTAACGGCAAAGCCCGCATTTTCGCCAGTGGCAGTGCGGGCTATCAGCTGGAAATCTTCGAGCGCCGCAGCTTTTTTCAGTTGCTGCAAAAGCACGATAACGACGATCGGCTGCTGGCGCTGTTATTACTGAATACTTTCACTCCCCGTGCGCAACTCGCCTCGGCGCTTAATTTGCCAGAAACGTGGGTAGCAGAGCGTCTGCCCCAGTTAAAACAGCGTTATGAACGCACTTGTTGCCTGGCCAGCCGCCCTGGTTTGGGCCATTTCATTGATGAGACAGAAGAGAAACTCGTTATCTTGCTGGCGAACTTGCTGCGCAAAGATCCGTTTTTAATTCCGCTGGCGGGCATAACACGAGACAACCTTCAGCATTTATCCACGGCCTGCGACAACCAACACCGCTGGCCGCTCATACAGGGTGATTATCTCTCCAGCCTGATTCTGGCGATTTACGCCCTGCGTAATCAACTGACCGATGAGTGGCCGCAATATCCGGTAATGCTGCCAACTTACTGATTTAGTGTATGATGGTGATTTTAAGGTGCTTGCGTGGCTTCCATTTCCATCAGATGTCCTTCCTGCTCCGCTACTGAAGGCGTGGTGCGTAACGGCAAAAGCACTGCCGGACATCAGCGCTATCTCTGCTCTCATTGCCGTAAAACATGGCAACTACAGTTCACTTACACCGCCTCTCAGCCCGATACGCACCAGAAAATCATTGATATGGCCATGAATGGCGTCGGATGTCGCGCCAGTGCACGCATTATGGGCGTTGGCCTCAACACGGTTTTACGTCACTTAAAAAACTCAGGCCGCAGTCGGTAACCTCGCACATACAACCGGGCAGTGATGTGATTGTCTGCGCTGAAATGGACGAACATTGGGGCTACGTCGGTGCTAAATCACGTCAGCGCTGGCTGTTTTACGCGTATGACAGGATACGGAGGACGGTTGTGGCGCACGTCTTCGGTGAACGCACTCTGGCCACACTGGAGCGTCTTCTGAGCCTGCTGTCGGCCTTTGAGGTCGTGGTATGGATGACGGATGGCTGGCCGCTGTATGAATCACGCCTGAAGGGAAAGCTGCACGTTATCAGCAAGCGTTACACTCAGCGCATTGAGCGACATAATCTGAATCTGAGACAACATCTGGCAAGGCTGGGACGGAAGTCACTGTCGTTCTCAAAATCGGTGGAGCTGCATGACAAGGTCATCGGGCATTATCTGAACATAAAACACTATCAGTAAGTTGGAGTCATTACCAATTCACGAAATGAATAAGTCCTGCAATTTAATATATATCGCAGGACTTATTTTAATTAATTGCTCAAACGCTGCGGATGGGTATAAACCGTTGCCCGACCCGGTTTACAAAAACCTACCAGTGTCAGATTACAGCGCTCAGCCACTTCTACAGCAAGCGTGGTCGCGGCAGACACCGCAAACAAAATCTCTACGCCGCACATCGCCGACTTTTGCACCATTTCATAACTGGCACGACTGGAAACCAGTACCGCACCTTGCTGCCAGCTTTCCCCTTCTTGTGACCGGCGGCCTAACAGTTTGTCCAGCGCCACATGGCGACCCACGTCTTCATGCCCGCCGACCAGTTCGCCAGATGGCAACATCCAGGCAGCGGCGTGAGTACAACCAGTCAGTCGCCCCACTGGCTGAAAATCGTTGAGATGACGTAATGCATCATCCAGTTTGTTGAGATCAAACGTCTGGGTGAACGGTAGCGGCTGCACCGGTTTTCCGATGTCATTAAGTTGCTCCACGCCGCATACGCCACAGCCCGTACGTCCCGCCAGCGCCCGGCGGCGCTCCTTCAACCCCATAAAGCGGCGGCTGGAAAGCTCAATTTGTACTTCAAGACCATTACAGGAAGGAACGACATCCATGCCGAAGATATCGCGCGGACTTTCTATTATCCCCTCGGAAAGCGAAAAACCGAGCGCAAAGTACTCAAGGTCTTTGGGCGACGCCATCATCACCACATGCGAAATGCCGTTGTAGACCAGCGCAACGGGAACTTCTTCCGCGACCTCATCTAACCGTGGGTGTTGTAAATCATCACGCCGCCATAACTCAATTTGACGAACACCTGTGATATTTGTCACATTTTCGATTTCTTTTCGCTGTGTTTTTTTCACTTTCTCTTAACCAGATAAGAACATACACACCAACATTATGGTATTCTGTTACAAACCCTTCCTAGATGGAGGGAAATTGAGCCAATTCTGGACCTTTGCGGCCCCTTCCGCAAAGAAAAATAACTCCCACTCCCTGCACACGCAGCAAGCGAATGTAAATGGGACGTGACAATGTCGAAACAAGGAGCAATCCATGCAGGTCAGCAGAAGGCAGTTCTTTAAGATCTGCGCTGGCGGTATGGCAGGCACCACGGCAGCGGCACTGGGTTTTGCACCCAGCGTAGCACTCGCGGAAACCCGGCAGTATAAACTGCTGCGCACCCGCGAAACCCGTAATACCTGCACCTATTGTTCCGTAGGCTGTGGGCTGTTGATGTACAGCCTCGGTGACGGAGCAAAAAACGCCAAAGCATCTATCTTCCATATCGAAGGCGATCCGGATCACCCGGTCAACCGCGGTGCACTTTGTCCGAAAGGCGCTGGCCTGGTGGATTTCATCCACTCCGAAAGCCGTCTGAAGTTTCCGGAATACCGTGCGCCAGGTTCTGATAAATGGCAGCAAATCAGTTGGGAAGAGGCGTTTGATCGCATCGCCAAACTGATGAAAGAAGACCGCGATGCTAACTACATTGCGCAAAACGCCGAAGGCGTGACTGTTAACCGCTGGCTCTCCACCGGGATGCTGTGTGCTTCCGCGTCGAGTAACGAAACCGGCTATTTAACGCAAAAATTCTCCCGCGCGCTGGGTATGCTCGCGGTCGACAACCAGGCGCGTGTCTGACACGGACCAACGGTAGCAAGTCTTGCTCCAACATTTGGTCGCGGTGCGATGACCAACCACTGGGTCGACATCAAGAACGCCAACCTCGTCGTGGTGATGGGCGGTAACGCCGCTGAAGCTCACCCGGTCGGGTTCCGCTGGGCGATGGAAGCCAAAATTCACAACGGCGCGAAGCTGATTGTGATCGATCCTCGCTTTACGCGTACGGCGGCGGTAGCTGACTACTATGCCCCTATTCGTTCCGGTACTGACATTGCTTTCCTGTCAGGCGTATTGCTGTACCTGCTGAACAATGAAAAATTCAACCACGAATACACCGAAGCCTATACCAACGCCAGCCTGATCGTGCGTGAGGATTACGGCTTTGAAGATGGCCTGTTCACCGGCTACGACGCGGAAAAACGCAAGTACGATAAATCCTCCTGGACTTATGAACTGGACGAAAACGGCTTCGCCAAACGCGATACCACGCTGCAACATCCGCGCTGCGTGTGGAACTTGCTGAAACAGCACGTTTCCCGCTACACGCCAGATGTGGTTGAAAACATCTGTGGTACGCCAAAAGACGCGTTCCTGAAAGTCTGCGAATACATCGCAGAAACCAGTGCTCACGATAAAACTGCCTCGTTCCTGTATGCCCTCGGCTGGACGCAACACTCCGTTGGTGCGCAAAACATTCGTACGATGGCGATGATCCAGCTGCTGCTCGGCAATATGGGGATGGCCGGCGGCGGCGTTAACGCCCTGCGCGGTCACTCCAATATTCAGGGGCTGACGGACCTGGGGCTACTGTCGCAGAGTCTGCCAGGTTACATGACGCTGCCAAGCGAGAAGCAGACCGATCTGCAAACCTACCTTACCGCCAACACGCCAAAACCGCTGCTGGAAGGCCAGGTAAACTACTGGGGCAACTACCCGAAATTCTTCGTCTCTATGATGAAGGCCTTCTTTGGTGATAAAGCGACGGCGGAAAATAGCTGGGGCTTTGACTGGTTGCCGAAGTGGGATAAAGGCTACGACGTCCTGCAATACTTCGAGATGATGAAAGAGGGCAAGGTCAATGGCTATATCTGCCAGGGCTTTAACCCTGTTGCCTCATTCCCGAACAAAAACAAAGTGATCGGTTGTCTGTCGAAACTGAAGTTCCTCGTCACCATCGACCCACTGAACACTGAAACCTCTAACTTCTGGCAGAACCACGGTGAGCTGAACGAAGTTGACTCGTCGAAGATCCAGACCGAAGTGTTCCGTCTGCCATCGACCTGCTTCGCAGAAGAGAACGGTTCAATCGTTAACTCAGGTCGCTGGTTGCAGTGGCACTGGAAAGGTGCGGACGCCCCGGGGATTGCGCTGACTGACGGTGAGATCCTCTCCGGTATCTTCCTGCGCTTGCGCAAGATGTATGCCGAACAGGGTGGCGCGAACCCGGATCAGGTGCTGAACATGACCTGGAACTACGCCATTCCGCATGAGCCGAAGTCGGAAGAAGTAGCGATGGAGAGCAACGGTAAGGCGCTGGCCGATATTACCGATCCGGCAACCGGTGCGGTTATCGTCAAGAAAGGCCAACAACTTAGCTCGTTCGCCCAATTGCGCGATGACGGTACAACCTCCTGTGGCTGCTGGATTTTCGCCGGTAGCTGGACGCCGGAAGGCAACCAGATGGCGCGTCGTGATAACGCCGATCCGTCTGGCCTCGGTAACACGCTGGGCTGGGCATGGGCATGGCCGCTTAACCGCCGCATTCTGTATAACCGCGCCTCCGCAGATCCGCAGGGTAACCCGTGGGATCCGAAGCGTCAGTTGCTGAAATGGGACGGCACTAAGTGGACCGGCTGGGATATTCCGGACTACAGCGCAGCGCCTCCGGGTAGCGGCGTCGGGCCGTTTATCATGCAGCAGGAAGGCATGGGGCGTCTGTTTGCCCTCGATAAGATGGCGGAAGGTCCGTTCCCGGAACACTACGAGCCGTTTGAAACGCCGCTGGGAACTAACCCGCTGCATCCAAACGTTATCTCGAACCCAGCTGCACGTATCTTTAAAGACGACGCCGAAGCATTGGGTAAAGCCGATAAGTTCCCGTATGTCGGAACCACCTATCGTCTGACCGAGCACTTCCACTACTGGACCAAACACGCGCTGTTGAACGCGATTTTGCAGCCAGAGCAGTTTGTGGAAATCGGGGAGTCGCTGGCGAATAAACTTGGCATTGCCCAGGGCGATACCGTGAAAGTCTCCTCCAACCGTGGCTATATCAAAGCCAAAGCGGTGGTGACCAAACGTATTCGCACGCTGAAAGCGAACGGCAAAGATATCGATACCATCGGTATTCCGATTCACTGGGGCTATGAAGGCGTAGCTAAAAAAGGCTTTATTGCCAATACTTTAACGCCATTCGTTGGTGATGCGAACACGCAGACGCCGGAGTTTAAGTCCTTCCTTGTGAATGTGGAAAAGGTGTAACGGAGACGACATATGGCTTATCAATCTCAAGATATCATTCGTCGTTCCGCGACTAACGGTCTGACCCCCGCGCCTCAGGCGCGGGACTTCCAGGAAGAAGTGGCGAAACTCATCGACGTTACCACCTGTATCGGCTGTAAAGCCTGTCAGGTGGCGTGTTCAGAGTGGAACGACATTCGCGATACCGTCGGCAATAACATTGGGGTGTACGACAACCCCAATGATTTAAGCGCCAAATCGTGGACGGTAATGCGCTTCTCGGAAGTGGAGCAGAACGACAAACTGGAATGGCTGATCCGCAAAGACGGCTGTATGCACTGTTCCGATCCAGGCTGCCTGAAAGCGTGCCCGGCGGAAGGTGCAATTATTCAGTATGCCAACGGTATCGTCGACTTCCAGTCCGAGCAGTGCATTGGCTGCGGTTATTGCATTGCGGGCTGTCCGTTCGACATTCCGCGCCTCAACCCGGAAGACAACCGCGTCTACAAATGTACGCTGTGCGTTGACCGCGTGGTGGTTGGGCAAGAACCAGCCTGCGTGAAGACCTGCCCAACGGGCGCGATTCACTTCGGCACGAAAGAGTCGATGAAAACGCTGGCGAGCGAGCGCGTTGCTGAGCTGAAAACCCGCGGTTACGACAATGCGGGTCTGTACGATCCGGCAGGCGTCGGTGGTACACACGTCATGTACGTGCTGCACCATGCTGACAAGCCAAATCTGTATCATGGCTTGCCGGAGAACCCGGAAATCAGCGAAACCGTGAAATTCTGGAAAGGCATCTGGAAACCGCTCGCGGCTGTTGGCTTTGCGGCTACCTTTGCGGCCAGTATCTTCCACTACGTGGGTGTCGGTCCGAACCGTGCGGATGAGGAAGAGAATAATCTGCACGAAGAGAAAGACGAGGAGCGCAAATGAAACGACGTGACACCATCGTGCGCTACACCGCGCCGGAACGTATCAACCACTGGATCACCGCCTTCTGCTTCATCCTGGCGGCGGTGAGCGGGCTGGGCTTTTTGTTCCCGTCCTTCAACTGGTTGATGCAAATCATGGGCACACCGCAGCTGGCGCGAATTCTGCACCCGTTTGTCGGCGTGGTTATGTTTGCCTCGTTCATCATCATGTTTTTCCGTTACTGGCATCAAAACCTAATCAATCGGGATGATATCTTTTGGGCGAAGAATATTCGTAAGATCGTCGTCAACGAGGAAGTAGGTGACACCGGGCGTTATAACTTCGGTCAGAAATGCGTTTTCTGGGCGGCGATTATTTTCCTGGTTCTGCTGCTGGTGAGCGGCGTGATTATCTGGCGTCCTTATTTTGCGCCTGCTTTCTCAATCCCGGTGATCCGATTCGCGTTAATGCTGCATTCATTTGCCGCAGTGGCGTTAATTGTGGTTATCATGGTGCATATCTACGCCGCCCTTTGGGTGAAAGGCACGATTACCGCCATGGTGGAAGGATGGGTTACCAGCGCCTGGGCGAAGAAACATCACCCGCGCTGGTACCGTGAGGTCCGCAAGACAACGGAAAAGAAAGCTGAATGAGTATTCGCATAATCCCGCAAGATGAGCTGGGTTCGAGCGAGAAACGTACGGCGGATATGATTCCGCCGTTATTGTTCCCTCGGCTCAAGAATTTATACAACCGCCGCGCCGAGCGTCTGCGCGAGCTGGCAGAAAATAATCCGCTGGGTGATTACCTGCGCTTTGCTGCGCTTATCGCCCACGCCCAGAAAGTGGTGCTGTACGACCATCCGCTGGAGATGGATCTGACCGCGCGCATTAAAGAAGCCAGCGCACAGGGCAAGCCCCCGCTGGATATTCACGTTCTGCCGCGTGATAAGCACTGGCAAAAGCTGCTGATGGCGCTAATTGCTGAGCTGAAACCTGAAATGAGCGGCCCGGCGCTGGCAGTGATTGAGAATCTGGAGAAGGCATCGACTCAGGAGCTGGAAGATATGGCCAGCGCGCTGTTTGCCTCTGATTTCTCGTCCGTCAGCAGCGATAAAGCGCCGTTTATCTGGGCTGCGCTGTCGCTCTACTGGGCGCAGATGGCCAATCTGATCCCCGGCAAAGCCCGCGCTGAATACGGCGAACAACGTCAATATTGCCCGGTATGTGGCTCTATGCCGGTGTCCAGCATGGTGCAAATTGGCACCACTCAGGGTCTGCGTTACCTGCACTGCAACCTGTGTGAAACCGAATGGCACGTAGTGCGCGTAAAATGCAGCAACTGCGAGCAGAGCGGCAAACTGCATTACTGGTCGCTGGATGACGAACAGGCCGCGATTAAAGCCGAAAGCTGCGATGACTGCGGCACTTACCTGAAGATTCTTTATCAGGAAAAAGAACCGAAAGTTGAAGCCGTGGCAGATGACCTCGCCTCTCTGGTACTGGACGCGCGAATGGAGCAAGAAGGCTACGCCCGTAGTTCCATTAACCCGTTCCTGTTTCCGGGTGAAGGAGAGTAATCTCTGACGTTTTCCGGGTGGCGCAGGTCGCCCGGATTACAGCTCATAGGGTGTGACGACACCATCTCTCGTATTCCGCGTTACCCATTCAAGATCATGCCGCAATTGTCTGTTTGCCTCGTTCTTCCCTCCAACACATCGATAAGGTTATGGGTATGTCACTGATGACAAGCGTATGATTGCCTGATGCGCTGCGCTTATCAGGCCTACCAATAAACTTCAATATATTGAATTTGCATGACTTTGTAGGCCGGATAAGGCGTTCACGCCGCATCCGGCATGAACAACGCGCACGTTGTCAGCAATCTGATTGACATCATTTTTTCCCATTACCATTCCTCGCGCAGCTTACGCTGATATTCGACACCATCTTCCTCACACCCTTGCCAGATGCCAGGAACACTGGTTCTTGCTGTTTGCGATTGATTTATCAGGTATTGATCTACCGCTTCCCTTAATAGGTCCGCACGAGGAAGATTACGCTGCACCTCGAGATCATCAAGTTGCTTAATCACCTCATTCGATAAATCGAGTAAAATTCTGCCCATATCTATACCTGCCAGAGAGTTCATAAATATCTCGCCAATATCATTTTTGAATCTATGGAGAGAAAAGTACCCTTGCCGAATCTTTAAAGAAAGCTCATTTACGCATCATTTTTTATTTTTGCGAGGCGTTTTCCAGATACGATGTAACAGTTGCAGTTATTATAAGTTCAAGTAAAACAGCCTTGTATTAATACCAGAATAAGGGCATCTGTTTTTTATATTCAAGAATGAAAAATTTTTTTCATTCCTTATGCTCCTTACACTGATCATCAACACCAACTACCTCCCCCTTTTGCCTGCCTCCCTTTGCTTTACGCACCGGAAATTGCTGCCGCTCCAGATATTGCTCAACCGCTTCGCGTAAAATTGCAGATCGTGAAACCTTACGCCAGCCCCGAAGCTTGTTCAGCCGTTTAATTGCCTCTTCTGATAAATGAAGAAAAACCGTATTCATCGCCATTACCACCACCTTACATATATTACTCATTAATGTATGTGCGAAAATTACGCCGGAAAAGCATTTAAAAAAATGCGGATTTTTGCATGTCATTTTGTTTTTGCGAGGCGTTTTCCAGAAATAATAAGAGCGTTGCAGTTGTTTCATTTATTACTCAAAAATGGTTTAGTTATCGCCCAGGATGAGTTATGGGTGCTATGAATATATTATATTCAGGGATATTTATTTACATAATCTGAATGGTGTAGCCGAAAAACGTCAGCATCCTAACAGCACCAGGATTTAAGGTGAAATTAATCTTTCATCACAGACCGGTCAGTACTGCCACCAACCGGTCTTTACTTGCTCATCGTTATAATTTTGTTGGTAACAGTTCGGGAAACAAGGAATTCCTTCCGGAACACCCCCGGCATCATCCGATAGCATTGACGTCAATCATCAGCGCGACGATGAGTTTTTTTAATCGCATCATAGGGTGGCGACGTTCAGCACGATTACGGGTCATAGCAAAACTCCTGAGCAGGCGGCCACTATGCCGCTTTCACTGGAGTTCTGAATACTGGTACTTTCTGTATGGCTTCGCCATGCCCCTCGCGGCTAAGTACCTGCACACATCTCTCTTTGTATGTCATTTTTGCAATGCATTGTCCGAATTCTGATAATCCTAATGAGTTTTACTCGTCAGACTCCCATCCCTACGGTATACGAGTTATATTCATGAATGAAATCGACATTTTTAAAAAACGAATCTTGTAAAACATCAGTGTTGATATTACCTTGCAATCCAACATTGAATTTGTTAGAGACATGAAGAACTCGAATATCAAAAAGGTCTTTTAACATCATTAATTCTTCGGGTGTTAATGAATCGCAACTAAAATATCCCTGTTGATCAAAAAGATTTTCTATTTCTCCACTATCGGCGAGGCGTTTTTCAAGGAGTGTTTGCAACATCGAGTTGCCAAGGACAATGGATATCGTGCGATCTTTCGCAGATTTACACCCCATCACAACGGCAACATTCGTATCCCCCTCAAGAGTTTCATTTATCGCCGTCGCTAAAATGGTGGTCAAACACGCAAACGGAACTGTATTTCTTTCGTGATTTAATTTATCTACCAGTTCATTCCATTTATCAAAAGCCGGGCTATATTTGTTGCGCACAGAAATATCCGACTGGTTAAACAATTCAGCCATGCGATTTTTTATCATCTCGATATCCGGCGAACCAGAAAGACTTTGCGCATAATACGGTCCTGATGATGTTGCATACATTAATGCCAAGCCCACACCTGTCGCCATGATGGGCGCAGCCACGGTTTTGGCAAGGGCGACGCTGCGATGGCTATGCGCTTCACAGGCTAAAGGAACATATTCCACTGACTGCGGTAATTCCTTACATGCCTCCCTCATCATTGCGGTATGCTTTACAAACAACGGTTTTTCACTGCCCAAAAAAACTTTCTGCTTAATTGCACTAAGAAAACGCAAATCAAAAATAATTGTTTTTGGTTTATTATTTTTTGGCACATTTCCTATTATCCCGCTAAGAACCTTCCTTGCTGCATGGAGATTTTTTTGCACAGCACATAACACAATTGATGAAGCCTTCTCCACTGCATTATTGATTTTAATTTTAAAATCCGCATGATATACGTTGACGGGCAATGCAAGTATATCTGGACCTACATCTTTTGCTGAGTATTTATTGGTGATCGACGGACGTGAACCCACGAGAAAACTTAGCTGCAAATTATGCTCTATATTATCAGCTGTTTTTGTGGTGTGGTTAAACATAGAGATGCCACCTTTCATTCTTTCACACATATCCTCAACTTTTTCACTTCGTTCTTGTGGCAATTTGGCTTTAACATTAATTTGATGATTTTTACCCGTGCATTCCTTAACTACAAGGGGAATGTTATCTAAAGTGCCATACAGGCTAATAACGTCACCAGGATTTTTATCATGTAAGTAAGTTTGATTAATACTTGAAGCATTCACAAAGAGGGTCAATATTATAACTGTTTATAACTTCACCTACATCAAGTGTGTAGTGCTTACTCTGGAGACTGCCATCCTTATTTAATTGTATATCAATCAATATATCCCCGGACTTTGTCACCATATCTTTGCCATAAACCATTTGCATAGCCATTTCGAGGAGATTTTTATCTAACTGATTGCGGGCGTTGAGTAAGCGATTACCAAATAATTTATATACTGTTCCCGTCATTGCCAGCGCTGCGCTTTCTGGTACTTTGCGTTTCCACAGTGAGGTTTCTCTATTTTTAAACAGGTCATATTCATTATTACTCGACAAACCGGTAATGCTGCCAACTTACTGATTTAGTGTATGATGGTGATTTTAAGGTGCTTGCGTGGCTTCCATTTCCATCAGATGTCCTTCCTGCTCCGCTACTGAAGGCGTGGTGCGTAACGGCAAAAGCACTGCCGGACATCTGCGCTATCTCTGCTCTCATTGCCGTAAAACATGGCAACTACAGTTCACTTACACCGCCTCTCAGCCCGGTACGCACCAGAAAATCATTGATATGGCCATGAATGGCGTCGGATGTCGCGCCAGTGCACGCATTATGGGCGTTGGCCTCAACACGGTTTTACGTCACTTAAAAAACTCAGGCCGCAGTCGGTAACCTCGCGCATACAACCGGGCAGTGATGTGATTGTCTGCGCTGAAATGGACGAACATTGGGGCTACGTCGGTGCTAAATCACGTCAGCGCTGGCTGTTTTACGCGTATGACAGGATACGGAGGACGGTTGTGGCGCACGTCTTCGGTGAACGCACTCTGGCCACACTGGAGCGTCTTCTGAGCCTGCTGTCGGCCTTTGAGGTCGTGGTATGGATGACGGATGGCTGGCCGCTGTATGAATCACGCCTGAAGGGAAAGCTGCACGTTATCAGCAAGCGTTACACTCAGCGCATTGAGCGACATAATCTGAATCTGAGACAACATCTGGCAAGGCTGGTACGGAAGTCACTGTCGTTCTCAAAATCGGTGGAGCTGCATGACAAGGTCATCGGGCATTATCTGAACATAAAACACTATCAGTAAGTTGGAGTCATTACCTGAAAATTGATTTAATAGCGTTTGCTTCGGTGATTTATTACTCATTAGTTGTTTTTCTAAATTAACAACAGAATAACTTTCTTGTTTAATGAGATTAATATTGGCAACCATTATAGCCTCCTTCCCACGGTTTAAGAGCAAACATACAACATAATGATTCATAACATACAGAGCAGTAAATGAATGATACTGACAATGTATGCCAGCCCATTATCTTTGCATAATATTTGTGAGCTATAGATTTTAAAAATATTTATGAAAAAAGTATGGCACCAGAGGGGGTTTTGACTATCAAAAATCGCTCAAACCTGAACTAATATGATGAGTTAAGCATTATCTGCAATAATTGCCACTCAGCTCTACAAATAATATTTAAATGCTCCTGAACAGTGATGTAGCAAGACACGTATGGTGCCAACGAAGAATAAAAATTTATAAAGTTCTTATTCAATATAACCGGAATAGTCAGGGACTGATGTAAATGACCGGAATGAATGAGAGAGGCAGCACCGCCCCTCTCCATAAGCTACTCTTCTTCGTTCCCGCCCTCTTCATACGGGCCAAATGGCTTCGCGGGCAGAACGATATACGTGCCTTCAAACACTGCACCCGGCGTCTCGTCGCCAAAGATTTCGACCTGCATCTGCACCCGTGCTTTTCGTCCGCGCGCCAGACGGTCGAGATCGCCGCTTAAGGCACCAAGGTCGGCTACCGCATGGGGTTTACCGCTAATCGGTTTGCTGTAGCGGATATGCGCATCCGCCAGAATAATCGTTCCGCCGAGGTGGCGTTCACGCAGCATCAGCCAGATAAGCCCCCAACCGGTGAGCGTCGCCAGCGAGAATAAACTCCCGGCAAACAGCGTATGGTGCGGATTCTGATTGCCGGTTTCCGGCATGGTGGTGATAAATTTTTGCCCGGTATATTGTTGAATACGCACGCCCATTTTTTCACTAAGCGGGATATGTTCGTACCACGCCTGTTGCAGCTGCGCGCACCAGTCGCCGCGATGCAAAATATCATCCAGAGTGGCGACGGGCTTAATCATCAAAAAATGGCGAATCGGCGTGGTGGTTGGCGTGGTGATTTCTCCCTGATTAACAAACCCCAGCTTGGCGAAAAACTCCACCGCGTCTTCACGGGCGCTACAGGTCACGCGCTTAACGCCTTCCTGACGCGCCACCGACTCCAGGGTCATCGCCATCAGCGTTCCTAACCCTTTGTCCTGCACGTCCGGGTGAACGACCATAAAGCGAATGGACGCTTCATTGTCGGCATTAATATACAATCGGCCTACCGCCACCAGATTACCCTGCTCGTCGACGACCATCTGGTGATGCGCCATCGCATCCCACGCGTCGCGTTCCGAACCTTTTGGTTGATGCAGGGGCTTACGCAACATTTCCCAGCGAAAGTGATAGTAACGCTCTAACTCTTCTTCTGTTTGTGGAACCTGAAGGTGATACATAGCGATACTCTCTCTTGTTTCCCGTGACAACCCTGGAAGCTGGCTCATACCTGCAACCAGAATGTCACGGGGCCATCATTGACCAGCGATACCTGCATATCGGCAGCGAAGCGTCCTGTTTGCGTGTTCATCTCTTGCTGGCGGCAGCGTTCGACGAAATAGTCATATAACGCCTCTGCGCGATCCGGTGATGCGCCTTTGGAGAAACTTGGGCGCATCCCCCGTTCGGTATCTGCGGCGAGGGTAAACTGGGAAACCACCAGTACACTGCCGCCCGCCTGTTGCACGTTGAGATTCATCTTGCCTTCGGCATCGCTAAAGATGCGGTAGCCGAGCACACGCTCGCACAGACGGTTTGCTTTCTGTTCGTCGTCATCCTTTTCGACACCCAATAACACCAAAAGTCCCGCGCCAATTTCGCCCGTCACTTCTCCCTCCACGGTGACGCTGGCACGGGTTACGCGTTGAATTAATGCAATCATGGTTCGTCGTCTTCTTCTTGTTCAGCTGCTTGTTTTAGTTTGCGGTATTCCCCGAGAGTGACAGTAATTTCCGCGCCAAGCAAGACGATACACCATGTCCAGTAGACCCAAACAAAGAGAATGGGGATCACCGCCAGCACACCGTAAATGAGCTGATATGACGGGAACATGGTGATATAAAGCGCGAAACCTTTCTTTCCTGCTTCGAACAGGAGTGCGGCGACAAACGCGCCGACAATCGCGTCGCGGTTAGGTACGCGGATGGTAGGAACAATGCTGTACAGCAACCAGAAGGAGATCCACGACAACAGCAACGGAAAAATACGCAGCACGTTGTCGATGACAGTATTGAGATCGCTCGCCCAGCGCAGGGGGAGCAAATAGGAACTGATCGCCAGACTGGCCCCTGCCAGCAGCGGCCCCAGCGTTAAAATCATCCAGTACACGGCGAACGAGTAAATTTTTGGTCGCGCTCGTTTACTGCGCCAGATGGTATTCAACGCGCTATCGATGGAGTACATCAACAATAACGCGGTGACGATCAGCCCGCACGCCCCAACGGCGGTCATCTTGTTGGAATTAGCAACAAATTGTTCGATATACCGCTGAATAACATCGCCAGTAGCAGGCAGAAAGTTGGCAAAAATAAAGTGACGTAACTGAATGCTGACGTCGGAAAACATGGGAAAAGCGGCGAAAAGCGCAAAAACAACGGCAACCAGCGGCACTAATGAGAGCAACGACACATAGGCAAGGTTACCTGCCAGGGTTGTCATGTTGTCCTCATCAATACGTTGCCAGAGTAGTTTTAGCCAGGCCCATAGTGGACGGGTACGGTGCCTGGCTTTGTCCTGAATGGTTTTTAGCATAACACCTTCGCGAAATAGTCCGGGATGGTGGTTTTATCTTTCACCAGAATACTGGTAATGCCTAGCTGATTAGCTCCTTCTATATTATCGGCGTTATCGTCGAAAAAGACCGTATCGCTGGGTGAAAAACCTTCCGCCTGCAAAACATGCTGGTAAATTCGTGCTTCAGGTTTGCGCATCCCCAGATCTTGCGACAGATAGATATGGTCAGCAGCATCACGAATTTCCGGGTATTCTTCCGGCCAGAAGGTGGTATGCAGGCGGTTGGTATTGGAAAGCACCACCACGCGATGCCCCTGCTCACGCAGTTTATGCATGATGGCGATCACTTCCGGGCGCAGCGCAACAAACACCGCCTGCCAGCCGTGAGAGAACTGCTCGTAGCTTAGCGGTAGAGCCATCTCATGACACAGCGCCTCTGCGAACGCTTCGTCGCTAATTTCCCCACGCTCATGCTGATGAAACGCCTCCCCCATATGAAAACTCTTCTTAAGCGATGCCAGCGGAATACGCGTTAAATCGCTCCAGGCTCCCAGCACACGGTTAAAGTCGATATCGACAATCACATTACCTAAATCAAAGATATAGAGCATTTTTGCCTCCTTTCGCGCCACAAGAAATTAACTGTAGCGGGAAAGGATGGGTTTGGCTATGTGGCAAGGTATGAAGCCAGGTTAACGGTCACAAAAATCTACGCGTCTTCCTGGGGAAGAATGATTTCAATTTGGCTGTCTTGTAAGCGTGATTTTAGCGCAGCGGGCGGCAGCTCGTCGGTAAAGAGCGCAGTGACCTGTGCCACGTTACCAATTTCAACCGCCGCCGAAGCATGATACTTAGTGTGATCGGCGACCAGCAGAATATTTCTCGCGTGCGCCATCATCGTTTTCACCACGTTAGCTTCGTTTACATCAAACTCCATCAACGCGCCATCGCTCTCAATCGCCCCAACGCTTGTTACCAGATAATCAGCACGAAAATCAGCCACAAAGGACGCCGCTGAAGGGCCAATGATCCCGCTATTATGAGAGCGCAACGTACCGCCGGGCACCATCACTTCAAAGCGCGGGTTGTGGTAAAGAATATGCGCCACACGCAGGCTGTTGGTGATTATCCGCAAATGATTATGGTTAAGTAACGCCCGGGCAACATGCTCAACAGTCGTACCAATGGTGATAAATATTGTTGAACCATCAGGAATATAGTCTGCCACCGCTTCGGCAATCGCTTTTTTTTTCTCGGTTTGCGAAACCTCACGCTGCTCGAACGCCGTATTAACGACGCTGGAAGCCCGACCCGCGCCACCGTGATGGCGCGTAATCAGGCCTTGCTCGCTTAATTTACGAATATCCCGGCGGACCGTCTGCGTGGAGACATCCAGCAGATTTGCCAGCTCATCAATATTCATATACCCACGCTCGGCGATCAGCATGAGGAGTTGGTCGTGCCGCGGGTTACCGGTTAGTTCGGTAAGGCTCATGAAAATTCCTCGAAAAACCATCACCCTGGCATTTTATACAAAAAGTGACAAAAAAGATCGGGTTTGATCACAGTCAGGGATCCCGGCTCGTCCACCGGGACGTGTGCATTTTAACGCCGCTACACCGCTGGCGAAGCGGACTGACTCCGCTAAATCCCCACTTGTTGCCAGCGCCACCGCCAAAGCGCCGTGAAAAACATCACCCGCACCTGTGGTATCTACCACATCAACTTTGAAGGCCGGTTGATGCTGACGCCCACCATTTTCCAGCCAGTCGCAGCCTGCGCTACCCTGGGTCACATAGACATGACCATTTGTGAGCGTTTGTGCCTGTTTTAGCGCACTGGCCATCTCTTTCACGCCCGTTAAGCGCGCCAGACCCGGTTCTGAAAAGGCCGCGTGATCGCTTAATGCCACCAGCTCACTGATATCCTGCGGCGTAATGTCCCCGTCCAGAACGGTCATCACACCCGCCTGACGGGCCAGGGTGAAGGCTTTTTTAGCGCCGTCGTGCCAGCGTACATCTGCCAGCACAACATCCCACTGAGAGAAATCAATTTCCTCCAACCACTCTGCGTCAGGCAGCAGATCCGGGCTGGGGTAGTTAATGATTATCCGCTCGCCTTTGGTATCCACCATGATGGCGGATTGCGAAGATTTCGCCTGGTTATACCGTTTGGTGTAACGGGTGTTAACGCCCCAGGATTCCAGCTCTGCCAGCAGGCTGTTGCCCGCGTCGTCATCACCTACGCGACCAATAAAATCGACCTGCGCCCCCAGCCTTGCCGCCGCAACCGCTGCCGTCGCCGCTGGCCCGCCACCAACTTCCGTATAATTTCTCGCCACGTATTTACCGCTCTCCGTCGGTAACCCTTCCACGTAATAGATGCGATCCATCACGGTTATACCTACACAAGCAACACGAATCATGGTCATTCCTTAAACATTTTGGGATGCGTTCATTTTAATTTCACCAATTGTTTAAAAAGTGACGGCTGTCAATTTTTTGACGATAAATTACAAATTCGATCAAAAACAGACAAGCAAAGCATGTCATAAATGACAAAAAGTGACATCACTGTATTCAGGAGAGGGTTATGGCAGCAATCGCGTTTATCGGTTTAGGACAAATGGGTTCGCCAATGGCGAGCAATTTATTGCAGCAAGGGCATCAACTTCGCGTCTTTGATGTGAACGCCGAAGCTGTGCGGCATCTGGTAGACAAAGGTGCGACTCCCGCCGCCAACCCGGCGCAGGCCGCTAAAGATGCCGAATTTATCATTACCATGTTGCCGAATGGCGATCTGGTGCGCAACGTGTTGTTCGGTGAAAACGGCGTTTGCGAAGGCTTATCTACCGATGCGCTGGTCATTGATATGTCCACCATCCATCCGCTGCAAACCGATAAATTGATTGCCGATATGCAAGCCAAAGGCTTCAGCATGATGGATGTTCCGGTAGGCCGTACTTCTGCAAATGCCATTACCGGTACTCTGTTACTGCTGGCTGGCGGCACCGCTGAACAAGTTGAACGTGCCACACCGATCCTGATGGCGATGGGCAGTGAGTTGATCAACGCTGGCGGTCCGGGCATGGGGATCCGCGTTAAGCTCATCAACAACTACATGAGCATCGCGCTCAATGCGCTTTCGGCAGAAGCCGCCGTTTTGTGCGAAGCCCTGAATCTTCCCTTCGATGTTGCCGTCAAAGTGATGAGCGGTACCGCCGCCGGTAAAGGTCACTTCACCACTTCCTGGCCAAACAAAGTCCTCAGCGGAGATCTTTCTCCCGCCTTCATGATCGATCTTGCCCATAAGGATCTTGGCATCGCCCTTGATGTCGCCAACCAGCTGCATGTGCCAATGCCGCTGGGGGCCGCCTCACGGGAGGTTTATAGCCAGGCGCGCGCAGCGGGTCGCGGTCGCCAGGACTGGTCCGCCATTCTGGAACAGGTCCGTGTCAGTGCCGGGATGACTGCCAAAGTAAAAATGTAACGACTGGATAAAGGAATAAATGAATGAATAAGTACACCATCAACGACATTACGCGCGCATCGGGCGGTTTTGCCATGCTGGCGGTCGATCAGCGCGAAGCCATGCGCATGATGTTTGCCGCGGCTGGGGCACCCGCTCCGGTAGCCGATAGCGTTTTAACTGATTTCAAAGTTAACGCTGCAAAGGCCCTCTCGCCTTATGCCTCGGCGATTCTGGTAGATCAACAATTCTGCTACCGCCAGGTGGTTGAGCAAAACGCGATTGCCAAAAGTTGCGCCATGATTGTCGCCGCCGATGAGTTCATTCCTGGCAACGGTATTCCGGTCGATAGCGTGGTTATTGACCGCAAAATCAATCCGCTACAGATCAAACAAGACGGTGGCAAAGCCTTAAAACTGCTGGTGCTGTGGCGTAGTGATGAAGATGCGCAGCAACGTCTGGATATGGTGAAAGAGTTCAACGAACTGTGCCACTCACACGGTCTGGTAAGCATCATTGAGCCAGTCGTCCGCCCACCGCGTCGTGGCGATAAATTCGATCGCGAACAAGCGATCATCGATGCCGCCAAAGAGCTGGGCGACAGTGGCGCTGACCTCTACAAAGTTGAAATGCCGCTTTATGGCAAAGGTCCGCAACAAGAGCTTCTCTGTGCTTCACAACGTCTGAATGACCATATCAATATGCCATGGGTGATCCTCTCTTCCAGTGTCGACGAAAAACTGTTCCCGCGTGCCGTACGCGTGGCAATGACGGCGGGCGCATCGGGATTCCTGGCAGGCCGTGCAGTCTGGGCATCGGTCGTCGGTTTACCAGACAACGAGCTGATGCTCCGTGACGTTTGCGCACCGAAATTACAACAACTTGGCGATATCGTCGACGAAATGATGGCTAAACGCCGCTAAGATGAGGATAAAAGGAATGAAATGGTTTAACACCCTAAGCCACAACCGTTGGCTGGAACAGGAAACCGACCGCATCTTTGATTTTGGTAAAAATTCCGTAGTGCCGACTGGTTTTGGCTGGTTAGGCAATAAAGGGCAAATCAAAGAAGAGATGGGCACCCATCTGTGGATCACAGCTCGTATGTTGCACGTTTATTCCGTTGCTGCGGCGATGGGTCGACCTGGCGCTTACGCGTTGGTTGATCACGGTATTAAAGCCATGAACGGCGCACTGCGTGATAAAAAATATGGCGGCTGGTATGCCTGCGTGAATGACGAGGGCGTGGTGGATGCCTCCAAACAGGGCTATCAACACTTCTTTGCTCTGCTGGGTGCCGCCAGCGCCGTCACAACGGGTCACCCGGAAGCGCGCAAGCTGCTCGATTACACCATTGAGATTATCGAGAAATATTTCTGGAGCGAAGAAGAGCAGATGTGCCTGGAGTCCTGGGACGAAGCCTTCAGCAAAACCGAAGAGTACCGCGGCGGCAATGCCAATATGCACGCGGTGGAAGCTTTCTTGATTGTTTATGACGTCACTCACGACAAAAAATGGCTGGATCGCGCGATTCGCGTGGCTTCCGTGATTATCCACGACGTCGCCAGAAATAATCATTATCGCGTTAACGAACACTTCGATACCCAGTGGAATCCGCTGCCGGATTACAACAAAGATAACCCGGCGCATCGCTTCCGCGCGTTCGGAGGTACACCAGGCCACTGGATCGAATGGGGCCGTTTAATGCTGCACATCCATGCTGCCCTGGAAGCCCGTTGCGAACAACCACCAGCATGGCTGCTAGAAGATGCCAAAGGTCTGTTTAACGCCACCGTGCGCGATGCCTGGGCACCCGATGGAGCGGACGGGATTGTTTATACCGTTGACTGGGAAGGAAAACCGGTGGTCCGCGAACGTGTACGTTGGCCTATCGTCGAAGCAATGGGTACGGCCTACGCGCTCTACACCGTCACTGGCGATCGCCAGTATGAAACCTGGTATCAAACATGGTGGGAGTACTGCATTAAGTACCTGATGGACTATGAAAATGGTTCCTGGTGGCAGGAGCTGGATGCGGACAATAAGGTCATCACCAAAGTCTGGGACGGCAAACAGGATATTTATCACCTGCTGCATTGCCTGGTGATCCCGCGTATCCCGTTAGCGCCCGGCATGGCTCCAGCGGTTGCAGCGGGTCTGCTGGATATTAATGCGAAATAACTGATCTGAAAATAGGGTGCGGGTTTTCCCCTCACCCTAACCCTCTCCCCAAAGGGGCGAGGGGACCGTCCGGTGCAGTTTTTGGGTTTGACATCAGCCTCACGGGAGGCTGTATGTCGTTAATTAAGGTGCCTTGTATGCAAATCACCAATATGCATTGCAGTGGACAGACCGTTTCACTTGCCGCGGGGGATTATCACGCGACCATTGTGACCGTCGGTGCTGGTCTGGCTGAATTAACCTTTCAGGGTTGTCATTTAGTCATCCCGCACAAACCCGAAGAGATGCCGCTGGCGCATCTGGGTAAAGTGCTTATTCCGTGGCCGAACCGGATCGCCAACGGCTGTTACCGTTATCAGGGGCAGGAATATCAGTTACCCATTAATGAACATAGTTCAAAAGCCGCTATTCACGGGCTGCTTGCCTGGCGAGACTGGCAAATTAGTGAATTAACCACCACCAGCGTTACCCTGACAGCTTTTCTGCCGCCCAGTTACGGCTATCCGTTTATGCTGGCTTCACAAGTTGTTTATTCGCTCAACGCACACACGGGTCTTTCCGTTGAGATCGCAAGCCAGAATATCGGCACTGTCGCAGCGCCTTATGGCGTGGGTATTCATCCTTATTTAACCTGCAACTTAACATCTGTTGATGAATATCTGTTCCAGCTTCCGGCAAACCAGGTTTATGCCGTCGATGAACACGTAAATCCGACAACGCTTCACCACGTTGATGAGCTGGATTTAAATTTCACGCAGGCGAAAAAAATAGCCGCGACAAAAATCGACCACACCTTTAAAACCGCTAATGATTTGTGGGAAATGACCATTACCCATCCACAGCAGGCGCTTTCGGTAAGCCTTTGTTCCGATCAACCCTGGGTGCAGGTTTATAGCGGTGAAAAATTACAGCGTCAGGGACTGGCAGTTGAACCTATGAGTTGCCCGCCTAACGCCTTTAATTCAGGTATCGACTTATTATTACTGGAACCAGGAAAACCGCACCGCCTGTTTTTTAATATTTACGGACAGAGAAAATAACTTGTATTGATTAGCAGTCAAAATCATTGAAGAACATTTCACTCGCTAAAGGCAACATTATGTATCTTCAATTTATTAAGTTAAAAACAGCTCAGCTTCTGTAAAGTTTTTATATATCAGTTTTATGAGAATCATTTTACATAAGCCTGTAATAACAGGAAGGCAACAATCTCGTTCTCAACTCTATGGAGATTAGTTATGGATACGCCACGTCCACAGTTATTAGATTTTCAATTTCATCAGAATAACGACAGTTTTACCCTACATTTTCAACAACGTCTTATTTTAACCCATAACAAAGATAATCCTTGTTTATGGATTGGCTCAGGTATAGCGGATATCGATATGTTCCGCGGTAATTTCAGCATTAAAGATAAACTACAGGAGAAAATTGCGCTTACCGACGCCATCGTCAGCCAGTCACCGGATGGTTGGTTAATTCATTTCAGCCGTGGTTCTGACATTAGCGCCACGCTGAATATCTCTGCCGACGATCAGGGCCGTTTATTGCTGGAACTACAAAACGACAACCTTAACCACAACCGTATCTGGCTGCGCCTTGCCGCTCAACCAGAGGACCATATCTACGGCTGCGGCGAACAGTTTTCCTACTTCGATCTGCGCGGCAAACCGTTCCCGCTATGGACCAGTGAACAAGGCGTTGGTCGCAACAAACAAACCTATGTCACCTGGCAGGCCGACTGCAAAGAAAATGCGGGCGGCGACTATTACTGGACTTTCTTCCCACAGCCTACGTTTGTCAGCACGCAGAAGTATTACTGCCATGTTGATAACAGTTGCTACATGAACTTCGACTTTAGCGCCCCGGAATACCATGAACTGGCGCTGTGGGAAGACAAAGCTACGCTACGTTTTGAATGTGCTGACACATACATCTCCCTGCTGGAAAAATTAACTGCCCTGCTGGGACGCCAGCCAGAACTGCCCGACTGGATTTATGACGGGGTAACGCTCGGCATTCAGGGCGGGACGGAAGTGTGCCAGAAGAAACTGGACACCATGCGTAACGCGGGCGTGAAGGTTAACGGCATCTGGGCGCAGGACTGGTCTGGGATCCGTATAACCTCTTTTGGCAAGCGCGTGATGTGGAACTGGAAGTGGAACAGCGAAAACTACCCGCAACTGGATTCACGCATTAAGCAGTGGTATCAGGAGGGCGTGCAGTTCCTGGCCTATATCAACCCGTATGTTGCCAGCGATAAAGATCTCTGCGAAGAAGCGGCACAACACGGCTATCTAGCAAAAGATGCCTCTGGCGGTGACTATCTGGTGGAGTTTGGCGAGTTTTACGGCGGCGTTGTCGATCTCACTAATCCAGAAGCCTACGCCTGGTTCAAGGAAGTGATCAAAAAGAACATGATTGAACTCGGCTGCGGCGGCTGGATGGCTGACTTCGGCGAGTATCTGCCCACCGACACGTACCTGCATAACGGCGTCAGTGCCGAAATTATGCATAACGCCTGGCCTGCGCTGTGGGCGAAGTGTAACTACGAAGCCCTTGAAGAAACGGGCAAGCTCGGCGAGATCCTCTTCTTTATGCGCGCCGGTTCTACCGGTAGCCAGAAATACTCCACCATGATGTGGGCGGGCGACCAGAACGTGGACTGGAGTCTCGACGATGGCCTGGCGTCCGTAGTCCCGGCGGCGCTGTCGCTGGCAATGACCGGACATGGTCTGCATCACAGCGACATTGGCGGTTACACCACCCTGTTTGAGATGAAGCGCAGCAAAGAGCTGCTGCTGCGCTGGTGCGATTTCAGCGCCTTCACGCCGATGATGCGCACCCACGAAGGTAACCGTCCTGGCGACAACTGGCAGTTTGACGGCGATGCGGAAACTATCGCCCATTTTGCCCGTATGACTACCGTTTTCACCACCCTGAAACCTTATCTGAAAGAGGCCGTCGCGCTGAATGCGAAGTCCGGTCTGCCGGTCATGCGCCCGCTGTTCCTGCATTACGAAGACGATGCACATACCTATTCCCTGAAATATCAGTACCTGTTAGGCCGCGACATTCTGGTCGCTCCGGTACACGAAGAAGGTCGCAGCGACTGGACGCTCTATCTGCCGGAGGATAACTGGGTACATGCCTGGACGGGTGAAGCGTTCCGGGGCGGGGAAGTTACCGTTAATGCGCCCATCGGCAAGCCGCCGGTCTTTTATCGCGCCTATAGCGAATGGGCGGCACTGTTCGCGTCGTTAAACAGCATCTAATCACATCCGCCCGTGGGGAAACTCATGGGCAAAGGGAGAACATCGATGAGTCACATCACAACGGAAGATCCAGCAACTTTACGCCTGCCCTTTAAAGAGAAACTCTCTTACGGTATTGGCGACCTGGCCTCTAACATCCTGCTGGATATCGGTACGCTTTATCTTTTGAAGTTTTATACCGACGTTCTGGGGCTGCCAGGCACCTATGGCGGCATTATCTTTTTGATTTCAAAATTCTTTACTGCGTTTACCGATATGGGTACCGGCATTATGTTGGATTCCCGACGCAAGATCGGTCCAAAAGGTAAGTTCCGTCCTTTTATTCTGTATGCGTCATTCCCGGTCACCTTACTGGCGATCGCCAACTTTGTCGGCACACCGTTTGATGTCACCGGTAAAACGGTGATGGCCACTATTCTGTTTATGCTTTACGGACTGTTTTTCAGCATGATGAACTGCTCCTACGGCGCAATGGTCCCGGCAATCACCAAAAACCCCAACGAACGCGCCTCACTGGCGGCATGGCGTCAGGGCGGCGCTACGCTGGGCCTGCTGCTGTGCACGGTGGGATTCGTGCCAGTTATGAATCTTATCGAAGGTAATCAGAAACTTGGCTATATCTTCGCCGCCACGCTGTTTTCACTGTTCGGCCTGCTGTTTATGTGGATCTGCTACTCAGGCGTGAAAGAGCGTTATGTCGAAACCCAACCAACCAATCCGGCGCAAAAGCCTGGCCTGTTGCAATCTTTCCGCGCAATTGCCGGTAACCGCCCACTGTTCATTCTGTGTATTGCCAACCTCTGCACCTTAGGGGCGTTTAACGTCAAGCTCGCCATTCAGGTCTATTACACCCAGTACGTACTTAACGATCCCATCCTGTTGTCGTATATGGGATTTTTCAGCATGGGCTGTATTTTCATCGGCGTGTTCCTGATGCCTGGCGCAGTCAGACGTTTTGGTAAGAAGAAGGTCTATATCGGCGGCCTGCTGATTTGGGTGCTGGGCGATCTGCTCAACTATTTCTTCGGCGGCGGCTCGGTCAGCTTTGTGGCGTTCTCCTGCCTGGCGTTCTTCGGCTCAGCGCCTGAACTGGGCGCTGGTTTCCGACACCGTCGAGTACGGCGAGTGGCGCACCGGCGTGCGTTCGGAAGGCACGGTCTACACCGGCTTCACCTTCTTTCGCAAAGTGTCTCAGGCGCTGGCTGGTTTCTTCCCCGGCTGGATGCTGACGCAAATTGGCTATGTGCCGAACGTCGCACAGGCTGACCACACCATTGAAGGGTTACGCCAGTTGATCTTCATCTACCCAAGCGCACTGGCGGTAGTCACCATTGTGGCGATGGGTTGCTTCTACAGCCTGAACGAGAAGATGTATGTCCGCATTGTGGAAGAGATAGAAGCCCGTAAACGCACGGCGTAATAATAATAAACGACGCCCTGCGGGGCGTTATAAGGAGTGATTATGTCTGACCATAATCCACTGACATTAAAACTGAATCTGCGGGAAAAAATCGCCTATGGTATGGGCGACGTCGGTTCGAATTTAATGCTCTGCATCGGTACTCTGTATCTCCTCAAACTTTATACCGATGAATTAGGGATGCCTGCTTACTATGGCGGGATTATCTTTCTGGTCGCGAAGTTTTTTACCGCGTTTACCGATATGCTCACCGGATTTTTACTCGACTCGCGGAAAAATATTGGGCCTAAAGGCAAATTTCGTCCCTTTATTTTATATGCAGCAGTTCCGGCGGCGTTAATTGCAACGCTCCAGTTTATCGCCACCACCTTTTGTTTGCCGGTTAAAACGACGATTGCCACCACGCTGTTTATGATGTTTGGACTTTCATACAGTCTGATGAACTGCTCGTATGGTGCGATGATCCCGGCAATTACCAAAAACCCGAATGAGCGCGCGCAGCTCGCGGCTTACCGCCAGGGTGGTGCAACCATAGGGCTATTGATTTGTACCGTGGCGTTTATTCCGTTGCAGTCGCTTTTTTCTGACTCAACCGTCGGTTATGCCTGTGCGGCACTTATGTTCTCCATTGGCGGCTTTATTTTTATGATGCTGTGCTACAGAGGCGTCAAAGAGCATTATGTGGACACAGCGCCAACCGGACATAAAGCCAGTATTCTCAAATCTTTTTGCGCGATATTTCGTAATCCACCATTGCTGGTTTTATGCATTGCTAACCTGTGTACTCTGGCGGCATTTAATATCAAACTGGCGATTCAGGTCTATTACACCCAGTATGTGCTGAATGATATTAATTTATTGTCGTGGATGGGATTCTTCAGTATGGGATGCATCCTCGTCGGCGTATTACTGGTGCCAGTAACTGTAAAATGTTTTGGTAAAAAACAGGTTTATTTAGCTGGCATGGTGCTATGGGCGGTGGGTGATATACTGAATTATTTCTGGGGAAGTAACTCTTTCACTTTCGTCATGTTCTCTTGTGTCGCCTTTTTTGGCACGGCCTTTGTAAACAGCCTGAACTGGGCACTGGTACCAGATACCGTAGATTACGGTGAATGGAAAACCGGTATTCGTGCCGAAGGTTCTGTTTATACCGGTTATACCTTCTTTCGTAAAATTTCTGCCGCACTTGCTGGCTTCTTGCCAGGCATTATGCTGACGCAAATTGGTTATGTTCCCAACATCGCGCAAAGCGATGCGACATTACAGGGTTTGCGTCAGCTCATTTTTATCTGGCCTTGTGCACTGGCAATTATTGCTGCATTGACGATGGGATTCTTTTACACACTCAATGAAAAACGGTTTGCATTGATTATTGAGGAAATCAACCAACGCAAAAATAAAGAGATGGCGACAGAAAAAAAAACGGCTTCCGTAACGTTATAAATGTCAATAGCCGCTATTTCCATCCTGGTGGGTGGCGGCCTCCCTACGTTTAAAAAATGGACTTATTATGAAAAAGATTAATGCAATAATTTTATTATCTTCTCTGACCTCTGCCTCGGTATTTGCTGGCGCATACGTCGAAAACAGGGAGGCATATAATCTTGCCTCCGATCAGGGCGAGGTTATGCTACGTGTGGGTTATAACTTCGATATGGGCGCGGGTATTATGTTAACCAATACCTACACCTTTCAGCGAGAAGATGAACTAAAACATGGCTATAATGAAATTGAAGGTTGGTATCCTTTATTCAAACCAACCGATAAATTAACCATCCAGCCCGGTGGCTTAATTAATGATAAGAGTATCAGTTCGGGTGGTGCAGTGTATCTGGACGTCGTAATGACTCCAACTTACTGATAGTGTTTTATGTTCAGATAATGCCCGATGACCTTGTCATGCAGCTCCACCGATTTTGAGAACGACAGTGACTTCCGTCCCAGCCTTGCCAGATGTTGTCTCAGATTCAGATTATGTCGCTCAATGCGCTGAGTGTAACGCTTGCTGATAACGTGCAGCTTTCCCTTCAGGCGTGATTCATACAGCGGCCAGCCATCCGTCATCCATACCACGACCTCAAAGGCCGACAGCAGGCTCAGAAGACGCTCCAGTGTGGCCAGAGTGCGTTCCCCGAAGACGTGCGCCACAACCGTCCTCCGTATCCTGTCATACGCGTAAAACAGCCAGCGCTGACGTGATTTAGCACCGACGTAGCCCCAATGTTCGTCCATTTCAGCGCAGACAATCACATCACTGCCCGGTTGTATGCGCGAGGTTACCGACTGCGGCCTGAGTTTTTTAAGTGACGTAAAACCGTGTTGAGGCCAACGCCCATAATGCGTGCACTGGCGCGACATCCGACGCCATTCATGGCCATATCAATGATTTTCTGGTGCGTACCGGGCTGAGAGGCGGTGTAAGTGAACTGTAGTTGCCATGTTTTACGGCAATGAGAGCAGAGATAGCGCTGATGTCCGGCAGTGCTTTTGCCGTTACGCACCACGCCTTCAGTAGCGGAGCAGGAAGGACATCTGATGGAAATGGAAGCCACGCAAGCACCTTAAAATCACCATCATACACTAAATCAGTAAGTTGGCAGCATTACCAATTTTTGCTTCGCCGATAGGTGCAAAAAATACGGCTCGCTGTGTAAAGACTATCGCGCCAAAGCCCAGCGTACATGCCATCCCTAAATAGACCGGCATACTTTCGTGCGGCAGCATAATCAACAGTACGAGCGCAGCGGTACTGATGATAAAGGTGTAGCATAGATATTTACTCGGCGATTTCAGGATCTTATCTGAAATCATGCCACCAATCGGTCCACCAATCATTTTCAGACAGTATTGGTTAATGATGCCGTAAGCCCCCACCAGCGCAACGGGCAATAGATAGATGTTTTTCAGGAATGGAATGAAGAATGTCAGGCCACAGTAAACCGCGTAAACGAAGAAGACGTTGAAAGCGATAAGCCAGATGGTTTTGTCTCTCAGCACTGAGGTCATACTGGTGTTTTGCGATGCTCCGTCTTCTTTTTTCACCTCAACGGACGGTGCCTCTTCTTTGTCATTCAGGACAAAGAAAATAATAATGCCTACGGCAATCACAATAAGGGAATAGAACCAGATGCCTGCTTTAAAACCTAATAAGCCACTGCCAAACCAGGTAAATACTGCCAACGCAGAAAATGCCACCACGGTATCGACAATGCCACGCCCTGTTTCGAAGAAGCCAAACAACCGACCTTGTTGTTCGCTATTGCCCAATCGACTTACCGACTTGAGCAAGACCGGCCAGTTCATCATGTCGCAAGTAACGCCAAATAGCGCCCAGACAAAGAGGATGCCCCAATACCCCGGCATTGTCGTCAAATAAACACCCAGTAATCCTGTCGCAATGAGTGAGAATGACATGGTGTATCTGCGCGGTAGTTTATCGGCAAAATAAATAGACAGAAAAAAGCCCACTGTGGTGACAAATGAGTTTACCGACATAGCATTACCAATTTGACCATTGGTCAAATGGAAATATTCCTGCATCGGGATATAAAACGCATCTTTCAGCGACGGTAATTTATAAATTGTACCGCCACACAGTGTTAATAGACTAAATAACGCCCATTTCTTTTTCGTGAGCATAACATCCCCTAAGCGATTTTTAAAATCACTGTTTTAAAGGCAATAAGATACCGACCATTCATATGGAATGGTTTTATTAACTGCGTATGAGTTAAAACTTATTAGTGGTTCAGAAGATGGTTTGCCTCTTGTTTGATTTGTTGTAGTACGTTACGCACATGATTTATCTGATTAATTGCATCTTCTTTTTCTTTACGTAACCGCGCATCCAGTAAATGATTTTCTGGTAGGGGTGTTTCACTCATCTGGCGATAAGGGATCCACGGATTATCATCTTCGTCTTCAAAGCGGAACGCCGACGCATAGTAATCAACCTCTTCTTCCAGGCCATATGCCGTCACCTGCGGCTCATCATCGCCAAGGCAGATAAGGTGCGTTAATAACGCTTTGAATGGCATATCACCCTGACCTGAAATACAGGCTTTATGACCCAGGCCACCCTGTTCTTTAACGATCAAGGCATCTTTAATATGGACCTGGGTAATATGCGGTGCCATCGTTTTTAAGGCGTCGATGGGATGCTCATTTGCATTGATCATGTTAGCAAAATCAAACAGTAAGGAAAGAGACTCCATCTCACTTTCTTTGACCAGCGACACCAGCTCATGACTTTTTAAATCTTCATGCTGCTCAATCGTAAAAGTCAGGCCGCTGTCCTGATACGTTTCCCGTACATAGGCAATGTCGTTAGCGATAATCGATAATACGTCGCGCAAATTACCTTCATAACGTGGATAAAAACGTACGGACGTTGCCCCAGTTTTCAACGCGATGGCGACGGCTTCGTCAATAGATGCCTTATCTGAAGCGCTGGTTTCAATATGAATATCAAGGTTCAGACGGCGGGCTTTATCCCCAAAGGCAGAGAGTTCTTTATCGTCCATATTACCAAGAGAAAAACGCTCGCCATCCAGAACATGGATTTTGACGCCACGTAGATTATTTTCACTTGCGATATCAAGTAAATCAGCAGGCAACACTCTTTCCAGCCGCATATTTAAATGAAAGGCATAAGCATGTAAATAAAGAGGAAGAGTGTCGACACGTTGTAGAATCTTTCTTGCGTTATTTATTGTCACCATAAAACACCTACAGATTAATGATGAGGTCTACGGCCTCAAATCGCCAATATTCAATATCTATCTGGACAATATTGCCTTGCTGGTCGGCGCGATGCTTTTCAATTAAGATCGCTGGCATACCCGCAGAACCGCCAAGATACTTGCTGATATCGCCCGGCATTCTGACGGGTTTGAAAATCAATTTTTTTACTACCGTCTCTTTTTGGTAGCACTTTTCCCAGACTGCAGAAAATGAGTGGTTTTCAAGTTGTTCAATAAAACCCGGAGCAACTTCAGGATTAATATATGTTTCGTGATAGAAAACTTTATGTCCTTCCAGCGCCCCCCAGCCGGTGATGCGATAGAGTTCAGTTGATGGCGTCACTGCAATCAGTGGCGCGAGCGTCTCGGGAATATCGCTGGTACGGTTTTTCTCGGTAAACCCCCAAGAAGGCTCTCGCCCTTGCTCAATTGCGGCCCGCTGAAAGCTCGCCGACAGCTCCGGACTGTAATTAAATCGCGGCTGGGTCACGAACCACCCCTTACGATCCTTACGGAAGATTTTGGATTCTGCCTCGAGGTTCAACAACGCCTGGCGCAGCGTCATACGTTTAATGCCCAGCAGTTCTCCCAGCTCTCTTTCTGAAGGGAGTTTTCCACCCGGCGTGGTGATGCCATCTTTCAACCACCGATCCAGTTTCTCTTTTGCATTTTCTACGGTGGATTGATTCTCCGCCATTGTTTAATCCTTTTGGTTTAAACCAGATGAAGCATCTTACGCTTACGCCAAAAAAGAAAGCAATTAACGGTGTATGACTTTGCAGATAATTGTGACAAAGCTCTCTATTGACGTAATCACAGACTTATAAGGGAGATACTCGCATTGGTGTGCGCTCACGACAGGTAAAAAAAAACCTGCCATCGCTGGCAGGTTTTTTATGACTAAAAAACGAAATTAATCGTCTTTCGGTGCGCGGTTGGCGCGGCGACGATCGTTTTCCGTCAGGTGACGTTTACGAATACGGATAGAGGTCGGAGTCACTTCTACCAGTTCGTCATCATCGATGAACTCCAGAGCTTGTTCCAGAGTCATGCGGATAGGCGGAACCAGAACAACAGCTTCGTCAGTACCGGAAGCACGCATGTTGGTCAGTTTCTTACCGGTCAGGCAGTTTACAGTCAGGTCGTTAGAGCGGCTATGAATACCGATAATCTGACCTTCGTAAACTTCTGCACCGTGACCGAGGAACAGCTTACCGCGATCCTGCAGACCGAACAGCGCGAACGCGACAGCTTTACCCTGACCGTTAGAGATCAGTACACCGTTCTGACGCTGACCCACTTCGCCCGGACGTACGTCGTCGTAGTGGCTGAAGGTGGAGTACAGCAGACCAGTACCGGAAGTCATGGTCATGAACTCAGAACGGAAGCCAATCAGACCACGGCTTGGGATCACGTAGTCGAGACGTACGCGGCCTTTACCGTCTGGATTCATGTTTTTCAGGTCGCCTTTACGTTCGCCCAGCGCCTGCATCACAGAACCCTGATGCTGTTCTTCAACGTCCAGCGTCACGTTTTCATACGGCTCTTGTTTACGACCGTCTATTTCACGGAAGATTACTTTCGGACGGGATACCGCCAGTTCGAAACCTTCACGACGCATGTTTTCGATAAGAACAGAGAGGTGCAGTTCACCACGACCAGAAACGCGGAACGCATCGGCGTCTTCGGTTTCTTCTACGCGCAGCGCAACGTTGTGTACCAGTTCTTTGTTCAGACGATCGAGGATCTGACGAGACGTTACGAACTTACCTTCTTTACCGCAGAACGGCGAGGTGTTAACGCAGAAGAACATAGAAACGGTCGGCTCATCAACGGAGAGTGCCGGCAGCGCTTCAACGTTTTGCGTGTCGCAAACGGTGTCAGAAATGTTCAGTTCGCCCAGGCCCGTGATCGCCACGATATCGCCAGCTTCCGCCAGATCGGTTTCGATACGTTCCAGACCGAGGTGGCCCAGCACTTTACCGACTTTCGCGTTACGGGTTTTGCCTTCGCTATCGATGATAGTAACCTGCTGGTTCGGCTTCACTTTACCACGCTTGATGCGGCCAATGCCGATAACGCCAACATAGCTGTTGTAATCGAGCTGAGAAATCTGCATCTGGAACGGACCGTCAAGGTCAACGTCCGGCGCAGGAACGTGGTCAACAATCGCCTGATACAGCGGGGTCATGTCTTCCGCCATATCTTCGTGGTCCAGACCCGCGATACCGTTCAGCGCAGAAGCGTAAACGATCGGGAAGTCCAGCTGCTCGTCGGTCGCGTCGAGGTTAACGAACAGATCGAATACCTGATCCACAACCCAATCAGGACGCGCGCCAGGGCGGTCAACTTTGTTGATAACAACAATCGGCTTCAGGCCGTAAGCAAACGCTTTTTTGGTTACGAAGCGCGTTTGCGGCATCGGGCCGTCAAATGCGTCAACCACCAGCAGCACTGAGTCTACCATGGACATTACACGTTCAACTTCACCACCGAAGTCGGCGTGCCCCGGGGTATCAACGATGTTGATACGGTAATCATTCCATTTGATAGCGGTGTTTTTCGCGAGGATGGTAATCCCACGCTCTTTCTCCAAATCGTTGGAGTCCATCACGCGCTCTTGGGTTTCGGCACGAGAGTCGAACGTACCGGATTGTTGGAGCAGCTTGTCTACCAGGGTGGTTTTACCATGGTCTACGTGCGCGATGATGGCGATATTACGCAATTTTTCGATCACAACTTTGCCTCAGGCATTAGAAATAGCGCGTTATTGTACACGGATTAATCGCACTACAAAACAGGATCACAAACATCCTCCGCAAACAAGTATTGCAGAGTCCCTTTGTGATCGCTTTCACGGAGCATAAAAAGGGTTATCCAAAGGTCATTGCACCAATATGGTGCTTAATGTTTCCATTGAAGCACTATATTGGTGCAACATTCACATCATGGTGCAGCCCTTTTGCACGATGTTAAGCATGATAACGCCTTTTAGGGGCAATTTAAAAGTTGGCACAGATTTCGCTTTATCTTTTTTACGGCGACACGGCCAAAATAATTGCAGATTTCGTTACCACGACGACAATGACCAATCCAGGAGAGTTAAAGTATGTCCGCTGAACACGTACTGACGATGCTGAACGAGCACGAAGTGAAGTTTGTTGATTTGCGCTTCACCGATACCAAAGGTAAAGAACAACACGTCACTATCCCTGCTCATCAGGTGAATGCTGAATTCTTCGAAGAAGGCAAAATGTTTGACGGCTCCTCGATTGGCGGCTGGAAAGGCATTAACGAATCCGACATGGTGCTGATGCCAGACGCATCCACTGCAGTGATTGACCCGTTCTTCGCCGACTCCACCCTGATTATCCGTTGCGACATCCTTGAACCTGGCACCCTGCAAGGCTATGACCGTGACCCGCGCTCTATTGCGAAGCGCGCCGAAGATTACCTGCGTTCCACTGGCATTGCCGACACCGTACTGTTCGGGCCAGAACCTGAATTCTTCCTGTTCGATGACATCCGTTTCGGATCATCTATCTCCGGTTCCCACGTTGCTATCGACGATATCGAAGGCGCATGGAACTCCTCCACCCAATACGAAGGTGGTAACAAAGGTCACCGTCCGGCAGTGAAAGGCGGTTACTTCCCGGTTCCGCCGGTAGACTCTGCTCAGGATATTCGTTCTGAAATGTGTCTGGTGATGGAACAGATGGGTCTGGTGGTTGAAGCCCATCACCACGAAGTAGCGACTGCTGGTCAGAACGAAGTGGCTACCCGCTTCAATACCATGACCAAAAAAGCTGACGAAATTCAGATCTACAAATATGTCGTGCATAACGTAGCGCACCGCTTCGGTAAAACCGCGACCTTTATGCCAAAACCGATGTTCGGTGATAACGGCTCCGGTATGCACTGCCACATGTCTCTGTCTAAAAACGGCGTTAACCTGTTCGCAGGCGACAAATACGCAGGTCTGTCTGAGCAGGCGCTGTACTACATTGGCGGCGTAATCAAACACGCTAAAGCGATTAACGCCCTGGCAAACCCGACCACCAACTCTTATAAGCGTCTGGTCCCGGGCTACGAAGCACCGGTAATGCTGGCTTACTCTGCGCGTAACCGTTCTGCGTCTATCCGTATTCCGGTGGTTTCTTCTCCGAAAGCACGTCGTATCGAAGTACGTTTCCCAGATCCGGCAGCTAACCCGTACCTGTGCTTTGCTGCCCTGCTGATGGCCGGTCTTGATGGTATCAAGAACAAGATCCATCCGGGCGAAGCCATGGACAAAAACCTGTATGACCTGCCGCCAGAAGAAGCGAAAGAGATCCCACAGGTTGCAGGCTCTCTGGAAGAAGCACTGAACGAACTGGATCTGGACCGCGAGTTCCTGAAAGCCGGTGGCGTGTTCACGGATGAAGCGATCGATGCGTACATCGCTCTGCGTCGCGAAGAAGATGACCGCGTGCGTATGACTCCGCATCCGGTAGAGTTTGAGCTGTACTACAGCGTCTAATAGTTGAAGTTGTACTACCCGGCGCACAACGCCGGGATTTAGTTGCCGTGGAAACTTTCAGCCCATCTCTGCATGGGCTTTTTTCTCCGTCAATTCTCTGATGCTTCGCGCTTTTTATCCGTAAAAAGCTATAATGCACTAAAATGGTGCAACCTGTTCAGGAGACTGCTTTATGGCAACAGGCACGCAGCCCGATGCTGGGCAGATCCTCAACTCGCTGATTAACAGTATTTTGTTAATTGATGACAATCTGGCGATCCATTACGCCAACCCCGCCGCGCAACAACTGCTCGCCCAAAGCTCCCGCAAATTGTTTGGTACGCCGTTACCGGAACTGTTGAGCTACTTCTCATTAAATATCGAGCTGATGCAAGAAAGTCTGGAGGCGGGGCAAGGCTTTACCGATAACGAAGTGACGCTGGTCATCGATGGTCGCTCGCATATCCTTTCTGTGACGGCCCAGCGTATGCCGGACGGCATGATCCTGCTGGAGATGGCACCGATGGATAACCAGCGCCGCTTAAGCCAGGAACAACTACAACATGCTCAACAAGTAGCTGCCCGTGATTTAGTGCGCGGCCTGGCACATGAGATTAAAAATCCGCTTGGCGGTTTACGTGGCGCGGCGCAGTTACTCAGCAAAGCGTTACCTGACCCATCACTACTCGAATATACCAAAGTGATTATCGAACAGGCGGACCGGCTGCGAAATTTGGTCGACCGTCTGTTGGGGCCGCAGCTGCCCGGTACGCGCGTTACCGAAAGTATTCACAAAGTGGCTGAACGCGTGGTAACGCTGGTGTCGATGGAACTGCCGGACAACGTGCGGTTGATTCGTGATTACGATCCCAGCCTGCCGGAACTGGCGCACGACCCGGATCAAATTGAACAGGTCTTGCTGAATATTGTGCGCAATGCGCTACAGGCGCTGGGGCCGGAAGGCGGTGAAATCATTCTGCGTACCCGCACCGCGTTTCAACTGACCTTACACGGCGAGCGCTACCGGCTGGCGGCGCGGATTGATGTGGAAGATAACGGGCCGGGCATTCCGCCTCATTTGCAGGATACGCTGTTTTACCCGATGGTCAGCGGCCGCGAAGGTGGCACCGGGCTTGGCTTATCCATCGCCCGTAATTTGATTGATCAGCATTCAGGCAAAATTGAATTTACCAGTTGGCCAGGTCATACCGAGTTCTCGGTTTACCTGCCTATCAGGAAATAAAGGTGACGTTTATGCAACGAGGGATAGTCTGGGTAGTCGATGACGATAGTTCCATCCGTTGGGTGCTTGAACGTGCGCTCGCTGGAGCGGGTTTAACCTGTACGACATTTGAGAACGGCGCGGAAGTACTGGAGGCGCTGGCGAGCAAAACGCCGGATGTGCTGCTTTCAGATATCCGTATGCCGGGAATGGACGGGCTGGCGCTGCTCAAGCAGATTAAACAGCGCCATCCAATGCTTCCGGTCATCATTATGACCGCACATTCCGATCTGGATGCTGCCGTCAGCGCCTATCAACAAGGGGCGTTTGATTATCTGCCCAAACCGTTTGATATCGACGAAGCAGTGGCGCTGGTTGAGCGCGCTATCAGTCATTACCAGGAACAGCAGCAGCCGCGTAATATTCAGCTTAACGGCCCAACGACCGATATCATCGGCGAAGCGCAAGCCATGCAGGACGTGTTCCGTATTATCGGTCGGCTTTCGCGTTCTTCTATTAGCGTGCTGATTAACGGCGAATCCGGCACCGGTAAAGAACTGGTCGCTCATGCCCTGCATCGCCACAGTCCGCGCACCAAAGCGCCGTTTATCGCGCTGAATATGGCAGCTATCCCAAAAGATTTGATCGAATCAGAACTGTTTGGCCACGAGAAAGGCGCGTTTACTGGCGCGAATACCATTCGTCAGGGGCGTTTTGAACAGGCCGATGGCGGCACGTTATTTCTCGACGAAATTGGTGATATGCCGCTGGATGTGCAGACGCGTTTGCTGCGCGTGCTGGCAGACGGTCAGTTTTATCGCGTTGGCGGCTATGCGCCGGTGAAAGTGGATGTGCGGATTATCGCTGCCACTCACCAGAATCTTGAACAGCGGGTGCAGGAAGGTAAGTTCCGTGAGGATCTGTTCCACCGCCTGAACGTTATCCGCGTTCATCTGCCGCCGCTGCGCGAACGTCGGGAAGATATTCCCCGTCTGGCGCGCCATTTTTTACAGGTTGCCGCGCGCGAACTGGGCGTAGAAGCGAAGTTGCTGCATCCGGAAACCGAAGCTGCTCTGACGCGTCTGGCGTGGCCAGGCAACGTGCGCCAGCTGGAAAACACCTGCCGCTGGCTAACGGTGATGGCCGCCGGGCAGGAAGTGTTGATTCAGGATTTGCCCGGCGAACTGTTTGAATCAACGGTTGCGGAGAGTACTTCGCAAATGCAACCGGACAGTTGGGCGACACTTTTAGCGCAGTGGGCAGACAGAGCGCTGCGTTCCGGTCATCAAAATCTGCTTTCCGAAGCGCAGCCAGAGCTGGAGCGGACGTTACTGACGACCGCGTTGCGACATACGCAGGGGCATAAACAGGAAGCGGCGCGGCTACTCGGCTGGGGCCGCAACACTCTGACGCGTAAGTTAAAAGAGCTGGGGATGGAGTGATTCACGGCTTGTGTGTAAAGATTGATTATTGAGCGCAAATTGCTGGTATTTTGCGCTTTACTGTTCCGATAAGTTCAGTATGATCTTGCCCGGAAAACGGGGAGAGTCATTATGCTGGAATCAATAATTAATCTGGTATCGAGTGGCGCAGTTGACAGCCACACACCGCAAACTGCCGTTGCTGCCGTGCTGTGTGCCGCGATGATTGGGCTGTTTAGCTGAAGCTCGTTGTTTATGCCGGATGCGGAGAAAGTCGTAGGCCTGATAAGACGCGACCAGCGTCGCATCAGGCATCATGCTCAGATGCCTGATGCGGCGTAAACGCCTTATCCGGCCTACAAAAGCAATAATTTCAACAGGTTTTGTTGCCCAGCGCATCAGGCAATCTTGTTCTCAGCACATTGATGGCGCTTTCGTTTTCTACTTTGTAAACGAAGCGCCATTCACTCTTTAAATCACCCGTGAGAACTGCTGCATCCGCGCTTTCTGGCGCAGATAGGTATCAAAGCACATGCAAATGTTGCGGATCAGCAAGCGACCTTTCGCCGTCACCTGTATTCCCTTCTCATCCACATCCACCAGCCCATCTTTTGCTAACGGGGCGAGCAGCTTGAGATCTTCCGCAAAGTAATCAGCGAAGTGCAAATCCCACTGTTTCTCAAGAGGGGCGTAATCCAGACGGAAGTTGCAGATGAGCGACTTAATCACATCGCGGCGAATACAGTCATCACGCGTTAGCGCAATACCACGCCACAGCGCATTGCCTTGTTCATACACTTGCTGATAGTACTGCTTCAACTCTTTCTGGTTCTGCGCGTAGCAGTCGCCAATCATGCTGATGGCGGAAACGCCCATCCCCAGCAGATCGGTATCGCCCTGAGTGGTGTAGCCCTGGAAGTTACGATGCAGCACGCCTTCACGCTGGGCCACCGCCAGCTCGTCATCAGGACGGGCAAAGTGATCCATACCGATAAACTGATAGCCCGATTGCGTCAGGAAGGCGATGGTTTCCTGCAGGATATCGAGTTTTTGCTGCGGACTCGGCAGGTCAGCATCTTTGATTTTGCGCTGAGCAGCAAAAATGGTCGGCAGATGCGCGTAGTTAAAAACGCTCAGACGATCGGGGTTCAGCTCCGCCACACGTTTCAGGGTAAAGGCGAAACTCTCCGGCGTCTGTTTCGGCAGGCCGTAAATCAGGTCGATGTTGGTGGAGGTAAAACCAATCTCACGCGCATGGTTAAGCAGTGCAAAGATGAACTCTTCATCCTGCTCGCGGTTAACCAGACGTTGCACTTCTTTGTTGAAGTCCTGCACGCCCATGCTCAGGCGATTAAAGCCTTCGGCGCGTAAATGATCGAGTACATCCAGTTCGATTTCCCGCGGATCGACTTCGATCGAAATCTCCGCATCGGTATTGAAATGGAAGTTTTCGCGCAGCAGCTTCATCAGACGGCTGATTTGCGCTTTATTCAGATACGTCGGCGTTCCGCCGCCCCAGTGCAATTGGCTGACGTGACGCCCGGCGAACAGCGGTGCACGATGGACGATTTCTTGCTCCAGCGCGTCCAGATACTGATCGGCCTTGTGCTGCTGGCGAGTAACAATCTTATTGCAACCGCAGAAGTAACAAAGCTTATGGCAGAACGGGATATGTACGTAGAGAGATAATGGACGCTCAGGATAGCGCGCCACGGCTTGTAAAAACGCCTGTTCGCCGAAGTCTTCTGAAAACTCCAGCGCGGTCGGGTACGAGGTGTATCGTGGCCCGGAATAGTTATATTTCTGGATCAGGGCCAGATCCCAGTCGATTTGCTGTACAGACATGCTCACTCCTTCCGATGGCGTCTCTGGCGGCTACGGCGTACCGGCGGATGCCCGTTTCGGGTCATCAGCCGGTTGCGCAGCCACTTTTGTCGCCGCGACAACCGCTGTAGTTTAACGAATAACCACACCAGATAACATATAACCGGAAGGGTTATCAGCAGAACGGGAAGGCCCACGGCGGCAATCCGTTAGTTGCCCCGCAGCAGACGCATCATGTCTTCTTGCTTCTCGTCTTCTTCCTCTTCTTCGTCATCGTCATAAGAGAGGCCGAGTTTCTGCATCAACTCATCAATACGATCCAGTTTAGCATCCACCCAGGATTGCTCTTCGGCGCTCAGGGTTTCGCCTGCTTCCAGACGTTCCAGCAGCGCATCCAGACGCTCATCCGTTTCCAGTAATTCCAACTCCGCCTGCGGTGAAAGCATAGGTTTCTCACTCTTCGGTTTGTGCTGTTTGGTGACTTTTTCAGTCACTCCCAATGGAATAGGGGTTTTACTGCCAATACGTGGATCTTTTGGTGCGTTCTGGCCTTTGCTGCCTGACGTGGTGTTTCCGCCCGCTGCGCGGCTGCCCGGCGCATGACCACGACGTTTTTTCTGACGCTTACGGTCACGAGCTTCCTGATCCAGCTCCTCGCGTGTTTTTCGACGCGCTTTTGCATGACCTTTGCTGCGTGAGTTTGAAGATGATGGTTTCATAATGGTTCGTCTTTTAGCCGTTTTATTCAGTATAGATTTGCGGCGGAATCTAACAGAAAGCAAGCAAAGAAAAAAGGCGACAGATTACTCTGTCGCCTTTTTTCCTGACTCATAACCCTTAACGGGTCTTACAATCCTTGCAGGCCGCCAACACACCCTGTTTTTCCATTAGCCGGAACAATCCGTGTTGATTCCATTTCCGTTTAATTACGTCTCCGGACGTTTGTCTTCCTGACAATCCTCTGTCTTCGCCTCCTGGCGCTCCTGACCCTCATCCTGAGTCATTGTTCCTGTTAGCGTCCTCGCTCTATGGGTGCTACTTTACGCCTTTGCTTTAAACAAACAATCAACCGCCATCAGTATTTGCACATTTTCAGAGTTTTATATAAAAGCAATTCACTGATTTATATAGCTTATTTGACATGCATCGCAGAATTTTCTCTGCTATTTCGCATAAAGACTATCGGCAATGTCTCACAAAGCGTATGGCTTTTACTTACAACGCTCACGCCGAAAAATCCGCCTTTTATTATGGTTCAGGTATAATCGCCACAAAGCTTTGACTGACGGAGACGACCGCTTTGACTAATTTGAATTATCAACAGACGCATTTTGTGATGAGTGCGCCTGATATTCGCCACCTACCTTCCGATACCGGAATTGAAGTGGCTTTTGCAGGCCGTTCCAACGCAGGTAAATCCAGCGCGCTGAACACGCTGACTAACCAGAAAAGCCTGGCTCGTACCTCAAAAACCCCAGGGCGCACCCAGCTTATCAACCTGTTTGAAGTGGCTGACGGCAAGCGTCTGGTTGACTTGCCTGGGTACGGTTATGCGGAAGTCCCGGAAGAGATGAAGCGCAAATGGCAGCGTGCGCTCGGCGAATACCTCGAAAAACGTCAGAGCCTGCAAGGTCTGGTGGTGCTAATGGATATTCGCCATCCGCTGAAAGATTTGGATCAGCAGATGATTGAGTGGGCGGTAGACAGCAATATCGCCGTTCTGGTGCTGCTGACCAAAGCGGACAAACTGGCAAGCGGCGCACGTAAAGCGCTATTGAATATGGTGCGTGAAGCTGTACTGGCGTTTAACGGTGATGTGCAGGTTGAAACGTTTTCTTCGTTGAAGAAACAAGGCGTAGACAAGCTGAGGCAGAAACTGGATACCTGGTTTAGCGAGATGCAGCCTGTAGAAGAAACGCAGGACGGCGAATAATTTTCTTGCCTTAATGCTTGTGCCGGATGTGGCGTATCCGGCCCGTAAATTCAATAGATTACAATTCTACCGTTGGCCTGATAAACATAGCGCATCAGGCATTACGGATCTTTTCTTTCGCCCAATAAAAAACGCCCCAGTCATTACTGACTGGGGCGGCTAAAATATTCAGCCAAATCCGATTACGTGAAGTAAAAGGTCTGAAAGATAGAACATCTTACCTCTGTACCCTACGCGACTAACTTTACTCTTTTTTGTTCAGTTCAGAAAGCACTTTTTGTAATTTTTTTTCAGTTGTTGCATAGGAATTTCTAATAGCCATCACAAAACGTGACAGCTTATGTTGCTTACTTACGAAAAAAGGGCATGTTCAGGCGAATCTTAGTGCGCCTGATCCCAGTTTTCGCCACTCCCCACTTCCACCAGCAACGGCACATCCAGACGGGTACAGTTTTCCATCAGTTGATGAATCTGCTTCGCGACGGCATCAACATCATCTTTATGAACTTCAAATACCAGTTCATCGTGTACCTGCATGATCATACGTACACGCGGTTGCTCAGCCTGTAACCACGCATCAACGGCAATCATCGCCCGTTTGATAATGTCGGCGGCGGTTCCCTGCATTGGCGCGTTAATGGCTGCACGTTCAGCCGCTGCACGACGAGCACCATTGCTGGATTTGATATCCGGCAGATACAGACGGCGTCCGTCCAGCGTTTCAACGTAGCCCAGCTCTTTCGCCTGAGCACGGGTGCGTTCCATATACTCCAGCACGCCAGGGTAGCGTTCGAAGTAAAGGTCCATGTACTTCTGCGCTTCTTTACGTGGAATGTTCAATTGCCGCGCCAGACCGAAAGCACTCATGCCATAAATCAGACCAAAGTTGATCGCTTTCGCGCTACGGCGTTGCTCGCTGGTGACGGTTTCCAGTGGCAAACCAAACACTTCTGCCGCCGTTGCCCGGTGGATATCTTTTCCTTCCGCGAATGCGGTCAGCAAGCCTTTATCACGCGAGAGATGCGCCATAATGCGCAGTTCAATCTGCGAGTAGTCCGCTGAGACAATCACATAATCCTCTGGCGCAATAAACGCCTGGCGGATACGACGACCTTCTTCGTTACGCACCGGAATGTTTTGCAGGTTAGGATCGGTTGACGATAAACGTCCCGTTGCAGTTACTGCCTGGTGATAAGAGGTATGCACACGCCCGGTTTTCGGGTTGATCATCAGCGGCAGCTTGTCGGTGTAAGTCGACTTCAGCTTCGCCAGACCACGATACTCCAGAATCACTTTTGGCAACGGATAGTCCAGCGCCAGTTCTTCCAGTACCTCTTCCGACGTTGACGGCGCGCCACCCGGCGTTTTCTTCAGCGGTTTAATACCCTGTTTTTCAAACAGAATGGTTTGCAACTGCTTGGTGGAAGAAAGGTTAAATTCTTCACCTGCAATTTCATGCGCTTTCTTTTCCAGCTCAGCCAGACGCAAGGTGAGCTCTTCAGAATGATTGTGCAGCACTTTCGGATCGATCTTCACACCGTTACGTTCAATGCGTGAAAGCACCGGCACCAGCGGCATTTCGATATTCTCGAAGACGTTCAACGGCCCTTTGTGTTTCTGCAGATCCGGCCACATTTTCAGATGCAGCTGCAAGGTGACATCTGCATGTTCGGCGGCGTAACGTCCGGCCTCTTCGAGGGCAATCTGGTTAAAGGTCAGTTGATTTTTGCCTTTACCCGCAATCTCTTCAAAAGTGATGGTTTTGTGCTTCAACCAACGTTCCGCGAGGCTGTCCATATCGTGACGCCCGGCAACGCTATTGAGAATGTAGGACTCCAGCATGGTATCAAACGCAATCCCACGCAGTTCAATGCCGTAATTCGCCAGAATACCGCGATCGTATTTCAGGTTTTGCCCGACCTTCAGCGCCTTTTCATCTTCCAGCAGCGGTTTTAGCAACTCGAGTGCACGCTCGTGAGAGATTTGATCGGGCGCATCAAGATAATCATGAGCAACCGGAATATATGCCGCTACGCCTGGCTCGATAGCAAAAGAAAGCCCGACCAGGTTAGCAGAGATGTTATCAAGGCTGTCGGTTTCGGTATCAAATGCAAATACCGGCGCTTTTTCCAGCTTCGCAATCCACGCTTTCAGTGTTTCTTCATCAAGGATAGTGACGTAGTTGTCATAAGAAATCACCGTTGCCGTCACTTCTGGCGCTTCGTCTGCAACACTGGTTTCCTGCGGCTTCGCGGCTGTTTTTGCCCCTTTGGCCTGTAACCATTTGCCCACTTCGACATCAGCAGTCCAGCGTTTGAACTCATACTTTTTGAACAGCCCCAACAACTCTTCCGCTGCCGGTTGCTGCACTTCCAGTTGTTCACAGGTCAGCTCCAGTTCAACATCGGTTTTAATCGTCGCCAACTGGTATGAGAGATAAGCAACTTCTTTGTTTTGCTCGAGCTTCGCTGCCATTGTTTTCGCGCCACGGAAGCTCAACCCAGCAATTTTTTCTGGCTCGGCATACAGCGTATCCAGCCCGCCAAGACCTTGCAGCAATGCCTGCGCGGTTTTTTCACCGACGCCCGGTACGCCAGGAATGTTATCAGAGGAGTCACCCATCAGCGCCAGGAAGTCGATGATCAATTCTGGCGGCACGCCGTACTTATTCACCACCTCTTCCGGTCCGAGGATGGTATTCGTCATGGTATTGATAAGCGTAATATTTGGCGTCACCAGCTGCGCCATATCTTTATCGCCAGTGCTAATCAGCACCGGACGCCCGGCTTTTTCGGCTTCGCGCGCCAGAGTACCGATAACGTCGTCCGCTTCTACGCCAGAAACCGCCAGCAGCGGCAGTCCCATCGCTTTAACCATCGCGTGCAGAGGTTCGATTTGTGCTCGCAGATCGTCCGGCATTGGCGGGCGATGTGATTTGTAATGTTCAAACAGTTCATCACGAAAGGTTTTTCCCTTGGCGTCAAAGACCACCGCTGCATGCGTCGGTTTATATTGCATGATCAGACTGCGCAGCATGTTGAGGACACCATACATCGCACCGGTCGGCTCGCCTGCGCTGTTAGTCAGCGGGGGAAACGCGTGATATGCGCGATAAAGATAAGATGAACCATCTACAAGGATAAGTGGATTTTGGGGGATCTGAACCATAATGTCCGTGCCTGTTTATCAGATTATGGGTAAAGGATGCCACAGACAGGATGAAAACATGAGTTTTTCACCGCTTTTCGTGAAAATCTTTTGTAGATCTGCTGGATCGCTCGCAAATCGTCATGTGGATAACTTTGTGCATAAATTATTTACATCGCTTTTAATTTATTATCATGCTTTTTACAGCATGATGTTTGTCTTTGTTTTTCATGCAGTTAAAAATAAATCCATCCCTAATAATTGAGATAATGGGATTTTTTCTAATGTGGATAGATATGAATTATTTTTCTCCTTAAGGATCATCCGTTATTTGGGTCATTTTCTGCTAAAATCTGCGCCTTGCGCTTCTTTAGTGCACTGTCTATGGCTAACCTTTTGAATAAATTCATTATGACGAGAATACTCGCTGCGATAACCCTTTTGCTGAGTATCGTATTGACCATTTTGGTCACTATTTTTTGTTCCGTCCCGATCATCATTGCCGGGATTGTAAAACTATTGCTACCTGTGCCAGTCATTTGGCGAAAGGTTTCGCGTTTTTGTGATTTTATGATGTATTGCTGGTGTGAAGGTCTGGCGGTATTACTGCATCTGAACCCACACCTGCAATGGGAAGTTCACGGGCTGGAAGGGTTAAGTAAGAAGAACTGGTATCTGCTTATTTGTAACCACCGTAGTTGGGCAGATATTGTCGTACTGTGCGTGCTGTTTCGTAAGCACATTCCGATGAATAAATATTTCCTCAAGCAACAGCTGGCCTGGGTGCCATTTCTTGGCCTGGCGTGCTGGGCGCTGGATATGCCGTTTATGAAGCGTTATTCCCGCGCTTATTTATTACGTCATCCGGAGCGACGTGGTCAAGATGTTGAAACCACTCGGCGTTCTTGTGAAAAGTTTCGCCTGCATCCCACCACCATTGTCAATTTCGTTGAAGGCTCCCGTTTCACGCAAGAAAAACATCAGCAAACCCACTCCACTTTTCAAAACTTGTTGCCACCAAAGGCGGCAGGCATTGCGATGGCGCTAAATGTACTGGGTAAACAATTCGATAAACTGCTTAATGTTACGCTGTGTTATCCGGACAATAACCGTCAGCCGTTCTTCGATATGTTAAGCGGTAAACTGACGCGGATTGTCGTACATGTGGATTTACAGCCTATTGCCGATGAGTTACATGGCGACTACATCAATGACAAAAGCTTTAAGCGCCATTTTCAGCAATGGCTGAACTCATTGTGGCAGGAAAAAGACCGGCTTCTGACGTCTCTCATGTCATCACAGCGTCAGAATAAGTAAGTTTTACTCGCCTCTGAATGAGCAGAGGCGAGTGAGTATTTTAATGAACAAAACGTCCGGCACGAGACATAAATTCTTCTTCGCTCATCTCCTGTCCGTTAAAAACAACTTTACCCGGTGTATAACGCAGCTGCAGCGAGGCGGTATTGTTGTCAATCGTGATTAACTGAAACATCTGACCTAATGTCATCATCCCGCTGATTTGTTTATCAGCCTGCTTTTGCGCTTTTTCCGCATCCATTCCTTCAGATAAATTAAGCTGTTTTGCGGTTTCTGTGACGACATTAAGCGGTAACTTCACATCAAAATTGAGCGATTTGATATCTTTGTTTGTGGATGATGAAGATTTGGCTGGGTCGGCAATACTGATATCCAGATTGGCATTTAGTTCGCCGAGTGCGTTCTTCCATCTTACCGGTTGTTTAATGGTCGGCTCACTTTTTTGTAATAACGGTAAATACTCTTTGAACAATGCAGCATTCACTTCTTGCAGAGCAACTTCATCGTTTGCTAACTCAGGGTGTGCAGCAAGCTGCTTCTGCATCGCAATGTTATACTGGATGATAAATTGGCGCACTGCTGAGGGATCAATAGATTCAGCAATCAATGACCACTCACCACTACCGAGTTGCTGATTCCCTTTTGTTAACTTATCAAGTTCGTAGGTCAGATTGACATTGATATAATCTTTGTCTTTAACGCGATCCAGCCTGGTTTTTGCAACGAAAGCATCGATTTGGGCAACGTCTTCCCCGTGATTGATAATGTTAATCTGATTAAATTTCGACTCGCTTTCACCAACCGGAAATTTCTTTTCTTCTAATCGCGCCAGAGAATCAATGGTAAAACTTTTTGCCGTTACTTTGTTCATTGGTGATAATTGCAGAACAATATCTTCGACTTTGCCTTCAATATCCAGGTTAGACAATGAACTACCATCACCATTAAAAGTAAACTGGCCCTCACCAAAAGAAAATTTTCCATACTCTGCAGGGGCAACATCTAATGTCGTAGAGAATGAGCCACCAAACGCGAATCGCAATGTCGCTTCCACGGGCGATTTATTTTTCGCGGCGATAAATAGCGGTTGTGTCAGTTCATTATTCACTAAGTTCACTTTTGCCGCTGCCAGTGCTGGGATGACATTACCATGCATTAACATTGTGATGGGCAACGGACCGTGCTCAACATCCACATCAAATACAACTTTCTGGCCTGGCTTGATATTGAGATCGGGTGCACCGTTATCGAATGTCATTTGCATTTGAAAACGGGAATTAAAAAAGCCTTTGTCAAAGTTTTTATAACTTAACGTCATATCGTAGGCATGTTCACCTTTCTTTTTCGCATCGTTAAAATCTTTAATAAACTTTTCGATACCAGGCTGAATTTGCGTACCTGTGTACCATGTGCCACCACCCCAGATTACGGCTAACGCAACAATAACACCTGTAGCTGACTTACGTATCATATAAATATTCCCTGATAAAACAGCAAAACTTTGAATATCCACTTATGCTGAAATAATGTCCAGCGGCAGGATGCATTATCAGAATGTATTTATATTTATTAAATAATAAAAAAAGCCCGTGAATATTCACGGGCTTTATGTAATTTACATTGAATTATTTTTCCTCGGACAGATATTTCACCGTATCAGCATACTGCTGAACAAAAACATCCATATTGCTGGTATCCATACCCTGCGGATTCAGCTGATATTTACCGTTAACAAACATCGCCGGAACACCACGCAATTGCACATCAGCTGCGGCTTTTTCCTGCTGAGCGACCAGAGATTTCACCACGAAGCTGTTCCACGCCGCGTCGTACTCTTCACCTTTAATACCTGCATTGATAAATACATCGCGGATATCAGATGCTGAACGAATGGTCTGGGTTTTCTGTACGCCTTCAAACAGCGGAACAGTCACTTTGTCTTCCACGCCCAGCGCCATCGCCACAGCCCATGCCTGAGTCAGATCTTTGCCCAGGTCACCACCCATGAAGTTGACGTGGTATTTAGTCATCTTCACGCCTTCCGGCAGTTTTTTCTTCACATTATCAGAAATATGCAGAACTTCTTCAAACTGATAGCAGTGCGGGCAGAAGAAAGAGAAAAACTCCAGCACTTGCGGCGCGCCAGCTACCGGTTTTTCCAGGGTAGTGTACTGTTTACCATCTTCATACTGCGCCGCCGATGCGCTAAACGCTAAAACTAAACCAGCCAGCGCCAGCCAAATCTTTTTCATGATCTACTCTCTCCGATTAATACATAGGTGTTAATTGCAAAGGGGGTTCTTGTAGAACTTTTGCCTGTTCTATAAAAGTCGCCGTCTGTCGTAGCCAGTAATCTTCCCCGGTTAACCACGGGAAATTTTTCGGGAACGCGGGATCAGCCCAATGCCGCATTAGCCAGGCAAGATAATAAACCAAACGCATGGCGCGTAAAGGTTCAATCAGTCCGATTTCAGCGGTGTCGAACTCGCTAAATTCTTCATAAGCTTCAATAATAGTTTCCAGTTGCATCCGCTGCTGGGCTTTATCGCCATTGAGCAACATCCACAAATCCTGAATAGCTGGACCATTACGTGCATCATCCAGATCAACAAACATTGGACCATCGCGCCAGAGAATATTCCCGGCGTGGCAGTCTCCATGTAGCCGCAGAACGGTGAAATCTTCCCGCCAGTGTGCTGTAACGGCGGCGATCAGCTCATCTGTCGCTTTCAGAAATGCCGCTTTCAACCCGGAAGGTATCAGTGTAGCGTCCTCAAACAGCTTGCGAGGCTCAATGAGATATTCATTCAGACCGATGGTCGGGCGATGAATAAAAAGCTGTTTGCGCCCCGTCTGGTGCATACGCCCTAAATAACGCCCAACCGCTTCCATCTGATCGATATTATCAGCTTCGAACTGGCGACCACCGACGCTTGGAAAAACAGCGAAATAAAATCCCTGATGATTCAATAAAGTCTGACCGTTAAAGGCCACAGGTGCTGCGACCGGAACTTCATCATTTACCAGCTGCAACGCAAATTGATGTTCTTCGAGGATTTGATCGGCTGTCCAACGTTCAGGGCGATAAAATTTGACGACAAAACGTCGACGCTCTTCGTCCTGAAATTGATAGACACGGTTTTCATAGCTGTTAAGCGGGGTAAGACCGGAATCCACCCGGATCCCTTGCTTAAACAGAGCGTCCATGATGGTATCCGGGTGTAGTGTCTGGAAAGTAAAAGCGCTGTTGTTCATCCCATCATCCGGAAAACATTACGAATGATGAAGGATATCATTTCACGATGATTTTGGTGGCGCCGCTTACAAGCTTTTACTCTTTAATTACGCCGCGAGCGCGTAACAGCGCCGTTTTGAAGTCTTCTTCATAATCTTTCTGCAAACCCGGGATCACCGCATCTTTCGCGGAATCACGCATTTTCAGGTGATAGATCAGAATGTCATCCGTCAAATCCGCCAGTTCGCCGTCAAAACCTGACTCTTTCGCCAGTTTCTGCAAAAATTGCAACAAGTTAAAGTCTGGCTCTTTTTGCCAGGCTGGCTGGAGGAGTTCAATAACTTCATTCAGACGTTTACATTTCATAGTAATGCTCCTTACTCTTGAGACAGACACGTTAGCAGGGTCAATCCCACAATAAAAGAGGCGATATCGGTGAATCTAATGACGACGATAACAGGCGTTGTGCTGGCAGGCGGTAAAGCCAGACGAATGGGCGGCGTAGATAAAGGATTGCTGGACTTAAATGGCAAACCGCTGTGGCAACATGTCGCTGACGCGCTTAAGACGCAGCTCTCTCACGTCGTGGTTAATGCTAATCGTCATCAGGAAATCTATCAGGCAGGCGGTCTGAAAGTGATTGAAGATTCACTGGCGGATTACCCAGGCCCTCTGGCAGGAATGCTTTCAGTAATGCAGCAGGAAGCTGGTGAGTGGTTTTTGTTTTGTCCGTGCGATACGCCTTACATTCCCCATGATTTAGCCGCCCGGCTTAATCATCAGCGCAAAGATGCGCCTGTCGTGTGGGTCCATGACGGTGAACGCGATCACCCGACTATTGCTCTGGTAAACCGCGCTATTGAGCCTTTATTACTGGAATATCTGCAAGCAGGAGAACGCCGGGTAATGGCATTTATGCGTCTGGCTGGCGGTCATGCGGTTGATTTCAGCGATCATAAAGATGCATTTGTTAACGTGAATACGCCAGAGGAGCTTGCCCGATGGCAGGAAAAACGATGATACCGTTACTCGCCTTTGCCGCGTGGAGTGGTACCGGAAAAACTACGCTTTTGAAAAAACTGATCCCGGCATTATGCGCCAGAGGGATCCGTCCGGGGCTGATTAAGCATACGCACCATGATATGGATGTTGATAAGCCAGGCAAAGATAGCTATGAGCTGCGCAAGGCTGGCGCGGTACAAACCATCGTTGCCAGCCAGCAACGATGGGCCTTGATGACGGAAACACCAGACGAAGAAGAGCTGGATCTACATTTTCTCGCAAGTCGAATGGATACCTCAAAGCTGGATTTGATTCTGGTCGAAGGGTTTAAGCATGAAGAGATCGCAAAGATTGTGCTGTTTCGCGATGGAGCCGGACATCGACCTGAAGAATTAGTGATAGACAGGCATGTTATTGCTGTAGCCAGTGATGTGCCGCTTAATCTTGATGTCGCATTACTGGATATTAATGATGTTGAGGGGCTGGCTGATTTTGTGGTGGAGTGGATGCAAAAGCAGAACGGATAAGCAAGAGTAGGCTGGATCAGACGCAGCCAGCGTCGCACCCGGCATTTTTTTCACCAACGCAAAAAGGCCATCCTGACGGATAGCCTTTCGCTTAATTTGATGCCTGGCAGTTCCCTACTCTCGCATGGGGAGACCCCACACTACCATCGGCGCTACGGCGTTTCACTTCTGAGTTCGGCATGGGGTCAGGTGGGACCACCGCGCTACGGCCGCCAGGCTAATTCTGTTTTATCAGACCGCTTCTGCGTTCTGATTTAATCTGTATCAGGCTGAAAATCTTCTCTCAATCCGCCAAAACATCTTCGGCGTTGTAAGGTTAAGCCTCACGGTTCATTAGTACCGGTTAGCTCAACGCATCGCTGCGCTTACACACCCGGCCTATCAACGTCGTCGTCTTCAACGTTCCTTCAGGACCCTTAAAGGGTCAGGGAGAACTCATCTCGGGGCAAGTTTCGTGCTTAGATGCTTTCAGCACTTATCTCTTCCGCATTTAGCTACCGGGCAGTGCCATTGGCATGACAACCCGAACACCAGTGATGCGTCCACTCCGGTCCTCTCGTACTAGGAGCAGCCCCCCTCAGTTCTCCAGCGCCCACGGCAGATAGGGACCGAACTGTCTCACGACGTTCTAAACCCAGCTCGCGTACCACTTTAAATGGCGAACAGCCATACCCTTGGGACCTACTTCAGCCCCAGGATGTGATGAGCCGACATCGAGGTGCCAAACACCGCCGTCGATATGAACTCTTGGGCGGTATCAGCCTGTTATCCCCGGAGTACCTTTTATCCGTTGAGCGATGGCCCTTCCATTCAGAACCACCGGATCACTATGACCTGCTTTCGCACCTGCTCGCGCCGTCACGCTCGCAGTCAAGCTGGCTTATGCCATTGCACTAACCTCCTGATGTCCGACCAGGATTAGCCAACCTTCGTGCTCCTCCGTTACTCTTTAGGAGGAGACCGCCCCAGTCAAACTACCCACCAGACACTGTCCGCAACCCGGATCACGGGTCCACGTTAGAACATCAAACATTAAAGGGTGGTATTTCAAGGTCGGCTCCATGCAGACTGGCGTCCACACTTCAAAGCCTCCCACCTATCCTACACATCAAGGCTCAATGTTCAGTGTCAAGCTATAGTAAAGGTTCACGGGGTCTTTCCGTCTTGCCGCGGGTACACTGCATCTTCACAGCGAGTTCAATTTCACTGAGTCTCGGGTGGAGACAGCCTGGCCATCATTACGCCATTCGTGCAGGTCGGAACTTACCCGACAAGGAATTTCGCTACCTTAGGACCGTTATAGTTACGGCCGCCGTTTACCGGGGCTTCGATCAAGAGCTTCGCTTGCGCTAACCCCATCAATTAACCTTCCGGCACCGGGCAGGCGTCACACCGTATACGTCCACTTTCGTGTTTGCACAGTGCTGTGTTTTTAATAAACAGTTGCAGCCAGCTGGTATCTTCGACTGATTTCAGCTCCACGAGCAAGTCGCTTCACCTACGTATCAGCGTGCCTTCTCCCGAAGTTACGGCACCATTTTGCCTAGTTCCTTCACCCGAGTTCTCTCAAGCGCCTTGGTATTCTCTACCTGACCACCTGTGTCGGTTTGGGGTACGATTTGATGTTACCTGATGCTTAGAGGCTTTTCCTGGAAGCAGGGCATTTGTTGCTTCAGCACCGTAGTGCCTCGTCATCACGCCTCGGCCTTGATTTTCCGGATTTGCCTGGAAAACCAGCCTACACGCTTAAACCGGGACAACCGTCGCCCGGCCAACATAGCCTTCTCCGTCCCCCCTTCGCAGTAACACCAAGTACAGGAATATTAACCTGTTTCCCATCGACTACGCCTTTCGGCCTCGCCTTAGGGGTCGACTCACCCTGCCCCGATTAACGTTGGACAGGAACCCTTGGTCTTCCGGCGAGCGGGCTTTTCACCCGCTTTATCGTTACTTATGTCAGCATTCGCACTTCTGATACCTCCAGCATACCTCACAGCACACCTTCACAGGCTTACAGAACGCTCCCCTACCCAACAACGCATAAGCGTCGCTGCCGCAGCTTCGGTGCATGGTTTAGCCCCGTTACATCTTCCGCGCAGGCCGACTCGACCAGTGAGCTATTACGCTTTCTTTAAATGATGGCTGCTTCTAAGCCAACATCCTGGCTGTCTGGGCCTTCCCACATCGTTTCCCACTTAACCATGACTTTGGGACCTTAGCTGGCGGTCTGGGTTGTTTCCCTCTTCACGACGGACGTTAGCACCCGCCGTGTGTCTCCCGTGATAACATTCTCCGGTATTCGCAGTTTGCATCGGGTTGGTAAGTCGGGATGACCCCCTTGCCGAAACAGTGCTCTACCCCCGGAGATGAATTCACGAGGCGCTACCTAAATAGCTTTCGGGGAGAACCAGCTATCTCCCGGTTTGATTGGCCTTTCACCCCCAGCCACAAGTCATCCGCTAATTTTTCAACATTAGTCGGTTCGGTCCTCCAGTTAGTGTTACCCAACCTTCAACCTGCCCATGGCTAGATCACCGGGTTTCGGGTCTATACCCTGCAACTTAACGCCCAGTTAAGACTCGGTTTCCCTTCGGCTCCCCTATTCGGTTAACCTTGCTACAGAATATAAGTCGCTGACCCATTATACAAAAGGTACGCAGTCACACGCCTAAGCGTGCTCCCACTGCTTGTACGTACACGGTTTCAGGTTCTTTTTCACTCCCCTCGCCGGGGTTCTTTTCGCCTTTCCCTCACGGTACTGGTTCACTATCGGTCAGTCAGGAGTATTTAGCCTTGGAGGATGGTCCCCCCATATTCAGACAGGATACCACGTGTCCCGCCCTACTCATCGAGCTCACAGTATGTGCATTTTTGTGTACGGGGCTGTCACCCTGTATCGCACGCCTTTCCAGACGCTTCCACTAACACACACACTGATTCAGGCTCTGGGCTGCTCCCCGTTCGCTCGCCGCTACTGGGGGAATCTCGGTTGATTTCTTTTCCTCGGGGTACTTAGATGTTTCAGTTCCCCCGGTTCGCCTCATTAACCTATGGATTCAGTTAATGATAGTGTGACGAATCACACTGGGTTTCCCCATTCGGAAATCGCCGGTTATAACGGTTCATATCACCTTACCGACGCTTATCGCAGATTAGCACGTCCTTCATCGCCTCTGACTGCCAGGGCATCCACCGTGTACGCTTAGTCGCTTAACCTCACAACCCGAAGATGTTTCTTTCGACTCATCATCGTGTTGCGAAAATTTGAGAGACTCACGAACAACTTTCGTTGTTCAGTGTTTCAATTTTCAGCTTGATCCAGATTTTTAAAGAGCAAATATCTCAAACATCACCCGAAGATGAGTTTTGAGATATCAAGGCAGGTGACTTTCACTCACAAACCAGCAAGTGGCGTCCCCTAGGGGATTCGAACCCCTGTTACCGCCGTGAAAGGGCGGTGTCCTGGGCCTCTAGACGAAGGGGACGTATCAGTCTGCTTCGCAAGACGCCTTGCTTTTCACTTTCTATCAGACAATCTGTGTGAGCACTACAAAGAACGCTTCTTTAAGGTAAGGAGGTGATCCAACCGCAGGTTCCCCTACGGTTACCTTGTTACGACTTCACCCCAGTCATGAATCACAAAGTGGTAAGCGCCCTCCCGAAGGTTAAGCTACCTACTTCTTTTGCAACCCACTCCCATGGTGTGACGGGCGGTGTGTACAAGGCCCGGGAACGTATTCACCGTGGCATTCTGATCCACGATTACTAGCGATTCCGACTTCATGGAGTCGAGTTGCAGACTCCAATCCGGACTACGACGCACTTTATGAGGTCCGCTTGCTCTCGCGAGGTCGCTTCTCTTTGTATGCGCCATTGTAGCACGTGTGTAGCCCTGGTCGTAAGGGCCATGATGACTTGACGTCATCCCCACCTTCCTCCAGTTTATCACTGGCAGTCTCCTTTGAGTTCCCGGCCGGACCGCTGGCAACAAAGGATAAGGGTTGCGCTCGTTGCGGGACTTAACCCAACATTTCACAACACGAGCTGACGACAGCCATGCAGCACCTGTCTCACGGTTCCCGAAGGCACATTCTCATCTCTGAAAACTTCCGTGGATGTCAAGACCAGGTAAGGTTCTTCGCGTTGCATCGAATTAAACCACATGCTCCACCGCTTGTGCGGGCCCCCGTCAATTCATTTGAGTTTTAACCTTGCGGCCGTACTCCCCAGGCGGTCGACTTAACGCGTTAGCTCCGGAAGCCACACCTCAAGGGCACAACCTCCAAGTCGACATCGTTTACAGCGTGGACTACCAGGGTATCTAATCCTGTTTGCTCCCCACGCTTTCGCACCTGAGCGTCAGTCTTCGTCCAGGGGGCCGCCTTCGCCACCGGTATTCCTCCAGATCTCTACGCATTTCACCGCTACACCTGGAATTCTACCCCCCTCTACGAGACTCAAGCTTGCCAGTATCAGATGCAGTTCCCAGGTTGAGCCCGGGGATTTCACATCTGACTTAACAAACCGCCTGCGTGCGCTTTACGCCCAGTAATTCCGATTAACGCTTGCACCCTCCGTATTACCGCGGCTGCTGGCACGGAGTTAGCCGGTGCTTCTTCTGCGGGTAACGTCAATGAGTAAAGGTATTAACTTTACTCCCTTCCTCCCCGCTGAAAGTACTTTACAACCCGAAGGCCTTCTTCATACACGCGGCATGGCTGCATCAGGCTTGCGCCCATTGTGCAATATTCCCCACTGCTGCCTCCCGTAGGAGTCTGGACCGTGTCTCAGTTCCAGTGTGGCTGGTCATCCTCTCAGACCAGCTAGGGATCGTCGCCTAGGTGAGCCGTTACCCCACCTACTAGCTAATCCCATCTGGGCACATCCGATGGCAAGAGGCCCGAAGGTCCCCCTCTTTGGTCTTGCGACGTTATGCGGTATTAGCTACCGTTTCCAGTAGTTATCCCCCTCCATCAGGCAGTTTCCCAGACATTACTCACCCGTCCGCCACTCGTCAGCGAAACAGCAAGCTGCTTCCTGTTACCGTTCGACTTGCATGTGTTAGGCCTGCCGCCAGCGTTCAATCTGAGCCATGATCAAACTCTTCAATTTAAAAGTTTGATGCTCAAAGAATTAAACTTCGTAATGAATTACGTGTTCACTCTTGAGACTTGGTATTCATTTTTCGTCTTGCGACGTTAAGAATCCGTATCTTCGAGTGCCCACACAGATTGTCTGATAAATTGTTAAAGAGCAGTGCCGCTTCGCTTTTTCTCAGCTGCGCGGGGTGTGCATAATACGCTTTCCCGCTACAGAGTCAAGCATTTATTTTTGCTTTCTCTGCCGGAATTCTCAGGAGAACCCCGCTGACCCGTCGGCGTGTTTGCCGTTGTTCCGTGTCAGTGGTGGCGCATTATAGGGAGTTATTCCGGCCTGACAAGAGGAAATTTAAAATAATTTTCCGACCGCGCATTTTTTATTCTTTATGCTTATTTCAGCGTCGGTTTGTCGGTTAAATGGGCGATTTCTCGGGCGAAATTCGCCACCTGCTCCCAATCGGTATAGACAACTTCTTTGCGCGTATCCGTTTCACCGCCTGACATCTTCATAATCAGCTTGAGCATAAAACGGTCGTACCAGCGATAACGTGGGTAACGCAGCGCCCCGGCAATGACCGCGCAGCGATCGGGACGCCATTGCGAGTTCATCAGAAACTTCCGCGCGTAGCTGTTGGTCTGTGGAGTACGCTTCTCCGGTTTGCGCGCCACCAGGTTTACGGAATAAAAGGCGCTCGGCATCGAATTCAGTCGCGTCGCATGTTTTTTGACAAATTCCTGGAACGCAGAGTGGTAGTGACCATAGCGAATAGAAGCACCAATGACCACACGGTCATAGTTTTCCCATTGTGGTTCTTCAATGCGGTGCACATTGGCGACATCCGTCTGGATCCCCAGTTCTTTCAGTTCCGAAGCCAGGTAGGAGGCAATCTCGCGCGTTTGTCCGTCCCTTGTTGAGAAAAGAATTAATGTTTTCACGTATTACTCCATCATTCACGCCAGAAAGTCGGGGTAAAGAGCACCAGTAATGTAAAGACCTCGAGACGACCAAACAGCATGTTGGCAATCAGGATCCATTTAGCCACCGGGTTCATACTGGTAAAGTTATCAGCAACCACGCCAAGCCCTGGCCCCAGGTTATTCAATGTCGCAACAACTGAGGCAAAGGCAGAAAAATCATCCACGCCCGTGGCGATAATCGCCAGCATACTGACAATAAACACCAATGCATAGGCGGAGAAAAATCCCCAAACGGCTTCGAGGATACGTTCCGGCAGTGCGCGATTCCCCAGCTTAATGCTATAGACGGCGTTCGGATGCACCAGTCGTTTCAGCTCACGGTTCCCCTGCTTAAACAGCAGCAGGATGCGGATCACTTTCAGGCCACCGCCCGTTGACCCGGCGCAACCGCCGATAAAAGCTGAACATAAAAGCAGTACCGGCAAAAAGAGCGGCCAGCGGGCAATGCTGTCAGTCGTAAACCCGGCGGTTGTCGCCATCGATACCACCTGGAAAAACGCCTGGTTAATTGTCATCAGCGCCGAACTGTAGACATTATGAAACCACAGTACGAGTGTACAAATAACCACCAGCGTAAACTGTACGCCGATAAACATGCGAAATTCCGGATCGCGCCAATAAACCTTCAGACTACGCCCACTTAACAGTGAAAAGTGCAGACCGTAGTTACAGCCGGAGATCAGCAGGAAGATAGCAATGATAGTGTTAATAGTCGGACTGTCGAAATAACCGATACTGGCATCATGTGTCGAGAAGCCGCCAATAGCGATAGTCGCAAAGCTATGGCCGATGGCATCAAAGGCATCCATTCCGGCAAACCACAACGCCAGCGCACAGGCGACGGTCAGCAAGACATAAATCAACCACAGAGTTTTCGCCGTTTCCGCAATTCGCGGGCGCATTTTGTTATCTTTCAGCGGGCCGGGCATTTCTGCGCGATAGAGCTGCATCCCACCCACGCCGAGGATAGGCAGTATCGCAACCGCTAACACGATGATCCCCATCCCGCCAAACCATTGCAGCATCTGGCGATAAAAGAGGATGGCATGAGGGAGCGAATCCAGCCCCACCAGCGTAGTGGCCCCGGTGGTGGTCAGGCCAGAGAAAGATTCAAAAAACGCATCGGTAATCGTGAGGTTCGGGCTTTCCGAGAAGATAAAAGGGAGCGCACCGACACTACCCAGCACGGTCCAAAACAGCACCACTATCAGAAACCCCTCACGGGATTTCAGTTCGCCCTTCTCTTTGCGGTTCGGCCACCACAGCATAGAGCCAATGGCGAGGGCGACAAAAAAGGTCTGGGTAAAAGCGCGGCCCGCTCCATCCCGGTAGATGAGTGCTACCAGCCCAGGGATAATCATGGTCCCTGAAAATAAGATGACCAGTAGTCCAACGATTCGGGTAATGGCGCGAAAATGCATCTCTGCCGCTTCCTTAGTTCTGCAAAACGAAGTGGGGATTATTCTTCAATCGCTAACAATTGCAATGAACCACGGCTAAAATCCGCCAGCTTTGCGGAAAATTCAGCCACTTTCGCCGCCGGAAGCGCCACCCGCAGCAGAACGAATGCCTGATAATCACTGTTGATAATTTTGCCGTCACACTGCCCCAGCAACGCTTCAATGCCGGTTAACTGACTATATTCACATTGCAAAGTATATTCGGTTAATGGCGTCTTGCGTTGGGTCGTTAGCTGGCGCAGCGCCTGATTCACGCCGCCGCCATACGCTTTCACTAACCCACCGGTGCCAAGCAATATGCCGCCGTAGTAGCGCACTACCACAGCGGTAATTTCCCCGACGCCGCTGCCCATTAGCTGGGCGAGCATCGGTTTACCTGCCGTTCCCGCCGGCTCCCCGTCGTCAGAGAAACCCAGCTGTTGAGAATCATCCGGCGCACCCGCCACCCACGCCACGCAATGGTGGCGGGCATCGGGGTGTTCTGCCCGCACCGATTCAACAAACGCTTTCGCCGCCTCAACGCCATCGGTATGCGCCAACATCGTTATGAAGCGGCTCTTTTTGATCTCTTCAACGACCGTGACCGGTGCCGCAGGAATTAACCAGCTTTCCATCACGCCAGTTTCAGATCCCGGGTCATGTTTTCCACGTTGTTTTCGTGGATCACCACGTTGTCTTCGATACGAATGCCGCCGAACGGTTTCAGTGCTTCAATTTTCTGCCAGTTGAAGTGCTTGCTGAACTGCCCTTCACGCCACGGTGCCAGAAGCGATTCAATGAAGTAGATACCCGGTTCGATGGTTAACACCATGCCCGGCTGGAGAATACGGGTGTAGCGCAGGTACGGATATTTTGCCGGTGCCGCGAGGTGTGTACCGCTATCATCCTGCATAAAACCGGCGACGTCATGCACCTGCAGGCCCAGCGGATGGCCAATACCGTGCGGCATAAACGGTCCGGTGAGATCGTTTTCGACCATCGCTTCTTCACTCATATCGGTGATGATTTGATGTTTACGCAGCAGTTTGGCGATGCGCTGATGGAACTGGATGTGGTAATCCACATAGCTGACGCCTGCTTTCATGGTGGCGATCAGCGCCAGTTGTTCATCATTTACGTCTTTCACCAGCTGTGCGTAGTCGTTGTCGCTTTTTGCCGACCAGGTACGGGTCAGGTCAGCCGCATAGCCGTTATATTCGGCCCCGGCATCCAGCAGGAAGCTGCGCATCTCTTCCGGTGCCTGGTGGTCCAGTTTGGTGTAATGCAACACCGCAGCGTGTTCGTTAAGCGCCACAATGTTGCTGTAAGGTACGTCGGTATCACGATGACCGGTCGCGGTCAGATAGGCAATATTGATATCGAACTCGCTCATGCCAGAACGGAACGCTTCTTCTGCCGCACGATGACCATTGACCGCCATTTTCTGCGCTTCACGCATACAGGCCAGTTCGTACTCGGTTTTGAAGGAGCGGTAATAATGCAGGTAGTCGATCACCCCTTTCGGGTTGATGTTGCTGGCCTCAATACCCAGTTGCAGCGCACGTTCCGGCACCGGACCGATATAACCGATATTGCCGCGCGCAGCAGGCAGCAGGCTACCAATGCCATCGGCTTTCGGCAGCGCGATCACTTCCACATCTTCAGTCCAGAAGGAGGTCGGCAGCGGTTCGACGTTGTGCCAGTAATCAACCGGCAGATAGAACCACAGTTTCGGCTTGTTCACGCCATCCACCAGCAACCAGCAGTTTGGCACCTGAGTTACCGGCACCCACGCTTTGAATTGCGGGTTCACTTTAAACGGATAGGGATGATCGTCGAGAAAAACGTTGAACAGCTCGCCGGAGTGAATAAGTAATGCATCCAGCTTGAAGCGCGCCAGCGCATCGCGAGTCCGTTCTTGTAAGGTAGCTATATGATTTTTATAGAGCGAGGCCAGTGATTCCATTTTTTACCCTTCTGTTTTTTTGACCTTAAGTCTCCGCATCTTAGCACATCGTTCATCCAGAGCGTGATTTCTGCCGAGCGTGATCAGATCGGCATTTCTTTAATCTTTTATTTGCATATTTTTAACACAAAACACACACTCCGATGCATCTGGTACGACCAGATTACCTTGCGGATTCAGGAGACTGACATGCTTTACAAAGGCGACACCCTGTACCTTGACTGGCTGGAAGATGGCATTGCCGAACTGGTATTTGATGCCCCAGGTTCAGTTAATAAACTCGACACTGCGACCGTCGCCAGCCTCGGCGAGGCCATCGGCGTGCTGGAACAGCAATCAGATCTAAAAGGGCTGCTGCTGCGTTCGAACAAAGCAGCCTTTATCGTCGGTGCTGATATCACCGAATTTTTGTCCCTGTTCCTCGTTCCTGAAGAACAGTTAAGTCAGTGGCTGCACTTTGCCAATAGCGTGTTTAATCGCCTGGAAGATCTGCCGGTGCCGACCATTGCTGCCGTCAACGGCTATGCGCTGGGTGGTGGCTGCGAATGCGTGCTGGCGACCGATTATCGTCTGGCGACGCCGGATCTGCGCATCGGTCTGCCGGAAACCAAACTGGGCATCATGCCGGGCTTTGGCGGTTCTGTACGTATGCCACGTATGCTGGGCGCTGACAGTGCACTGGAAATCATTGCCGCCGGTAAAGATGTCGGCGCGGATCAGGCGCTGAAAATCGGTCTGGTGGATGGCGTAGTCAAAGCAGAAAAACTGATTGAAGGGGCGATGGCGATTTTACGCCAGGCCATTAACGGCGACCTCGACTGGAAAGCGAAACGTCAGCCGAAGCAGGAACCGCTAAAACTGAGCAAGATTGAAGCCACCATGAGCTTCACCATCGCTAAAGGAATGGTCGCGCAAACGGCGGGGAAACATTATCCGGCCCCCATCACCGCAGTAAAAACCATTGAAGCTGCGGCCCGTTTTGGTCGTGAAGAAGCCTTAAATCTGGAAAACAAAAGTTTTGTCCCGCTGGCGCATACCAACGAAGCTCGCGCACTGGTCGGCATTTTCCTTAACGATCAATATGTAAAAGGCAAAGCGAAGAAACTCACCAAAGACGTTGAAACCCCGAAACAGGCTGCTGTGCTGGGCGCAGGCATCATGGGTGGCGGTATCGCTTACCAGTCCGCGTGGAAAGGCGTGCCGGTTGTCATGAAAGATATCAACGACAAGTCGTTAACCCTCGGCATGACCGAAGCCGCGAAACTGCTGAACAAGCAGCTTGAGCGCGGCAAAATCGATGGTCTGAAACTGGCTGGCGTGATCTCCACGATCCACCCAACGCTCGACTACGCCGGATTTGACCGCGTGGATATTGTGGTAGAAGCGGTTGTTGAAAACCCGAAAGTGAAAAAAGCCGTACTGGCAGAAACCGAACAAAAAGTACGCCAGGATACCGTGCTGGCGTCTAACACTTCAACCATTCCTATCAGCGAACTGGCCAACGCGCTGGAACGCCCGGAAAACTTCTGCGGGATGCACTTCTTTAACCCGGTCCACCGAATGCCGTTGGTAGAAATTATTCGCGGCGAGAAAAGCTCCGACGAAACCATCGCGAAAGTTGTCGCCTGGGCGAGCAAGATGGGCAAGACGCCGATTGTGGTTAACGACTGCCCCGGCTTCTTTGTTAACCGCGTGCTGTTCCCGTATTTCGCCGGTTTCAGCCAGCTGCTGCGCGACGGCGCGGATTTCCGCAAGATCGACAAAGTGATGGAAAAACAGTTTGGCTGGCCGATGGGCCCGGCATATCTGCTGGACGTTGTGGGCATTGATACCGCGCATCACGCTCAGGCTGTCATGGCAGCAGGCTTCCCGCAGCGGATGCAGAAAGATTACCGCGATGCCATCGACGCGCTGTTTGATGCCAACCGCTTTGGTCAGAAGAACGGCCTCGGTTTCTGGCGTTATAAAGAAGACAGCAAAGGTAAGCCGAAGAAAGAAGAAGACGCCGCCGTTGAAGACCTGCTGGCAGAAGTGAGCCAACCGAAGCGCGATTTCAGCGAAGAAGAGATTATCGCCCGCATGATGATCCCGATGGTCAACGAAGTGGTGCGCTGTCTGGAAGAGGGCATTATCGCCACTCCGGCGGAAGCGGATATGGCGCTGGTCTACGGCCTGGGCTTCCCTCCGTTCCACGGCGGCGCGTTCCGCTGGCTGGACACCCTCGGTAGCGCAAAATACCTCGATATGGCACAGCAATATCAGCACCTCGGCCCGCTGTATGAAGTGCCGGAAGGTCTGCGTAATAAAGCGCGTCATAACGAACCGTACTATCCTCCGGTTGAGCCAGCCCGTCCGGTTGGCGACCTGAAAACGGCTTAAGGAGTCACAATGGAACAGGTTGTCATTGTCGATGCAATTCGCACCCCGATGGGCCGTTCGAAGGGCGGTGCTTTTCGTAACGTGCGTGCGGAAGATCTCTCCGCTCATTTAATGCGTAGCCTGCTGGCGCGTAACCCGGCGCTGGAAGCGGCGGCCCTCGACGATATTTACTGGGGTTGTGTGCAACAGACGCTGGAGCAGGGTTTTAACATCGCCCGTAACGCGGCGCTGCTGGCAGAAGTGCCGCACTCTGTCCCGGCGGTTACCGTCAATCGCTTGTGTGGTTCATCCATGCAGGCACTGCATGACGCAGCACGAATGATCATGACTGGCGATGCGCAGGCATGTCTGGTTGGCGGCGTGGAGCATATAGGCCATGTGCCGATGAGTCACGGCGTCGATTTTCACCCCGGCCTGAGCCGCAATGTCGCCAAAGCGGCGGGCATGATGGGCTTAACGGCAGAAATGCTGGCGCGTATGCACGGTATCAGCCGTGAAATGCAGGATGCCTTTGCCGCGCGGTCACACGCCCGCGCCTGGGCCGCCACGCAGTCGGCCGCATTTAAAAATGAAATCATCCCAACTGGTGGTCACGATGCCGACGGCGTCCTGAAGCAGTTTAATTACGACGAAGTGATTCGCCCGGAAACCACCGTGGAAGCCCTCGCCACGCTGCGTCCGGCGTTTGATCCAGTAAACGGTACGGTAACGGCGGGCACATCTTCTGCACTTTCCGATGGCGCAGCTGCCATGCTGGTGATGAGTGAAAGCCGCGCCCATGAATTAGGTCTTAAGCCGCGCGCTCGTGTGCGTTCGATGGCGGTCGTTGGTTGTGACCCATCGATTATGGGTTACGGCCCGGTTCCGGCCTCGAAGCTGGCGCTGAAAAAAGCGGGGCTTTCTGCCAGCGATATCGGCGTGTTTGAGATGAACGAAGCCTTTGCCGCGCAGATCCTGCCGTGCATTAAAGATCTCGGGCTAATGGAGCAGATTGACGAGAAGATCAACCTCAATGGTGGTGCGATCGCGCTGGGTCATCCGCTGGGTTGTTCCGGTGCGCGTATCAGCACCACGCTGCTGAATCTGATGGAACGCAAAGACGTTCAGTTTGGTCTGGCGACGATGTGTATCGGTCTGGGTCAGGGTATTGCGACGGTGTTTGAGCGGGTTTAACCACTTGCCGGATGCGGCGTGAACGCCTTATCCGGTCTACCGATCCGGCACCAATGTAGGCCTGATAAGACGCGCCAGCGTCGCATCAGGCATCGTGCACCAATTGCCGGATGCGACATAGATCTAAATGCCACTGAATAAAGTTTTAGTTGCCGTTCTTCCCGCCTGTCAGGGGCGGGTTTTTTTATATCTCAGATAAATGCAAACGCATCGCCAAACAGGCGATCTTCCCGCGCATTACGCTCACTGCAAAACAGGTCACGGGCAATTTTCGCCATCTCAAAACGTCCGGCAATATAGATATCATGCTCTGCCAGCGTACCATGATCCTGCAATACCGCCGTTAACACGGTACCAGTACGCCCACGCCAGCCTGCTTCCGGTTGTTCAACCACCGGCACCACTTGCAGACCAAGGTGCTTTAACGAAAGCGCCTCAAGCTCGCAGAGATCATACAGATGCTGCTCTTCACGCCCGCCCCAGTAAATGGTGATATCACGGTTTGGGTTACGCGCCAACGCTGTCAGCAAAATCGAGCGGGCATAAGAGAACCCGGTGCCGCCCGCAATCAAAATCATCGGACGCTCTTCATCATCGCGCAGCCACGCTTCTCCGTGGGGAAGGTCGACCACGATTTGATGATCTTTGAGGATGCGGTCCATGACTGCTTTCGCGTAAAGGTTGATTTCAGAAGCGCCAATATGCAGCTCGATAAACCCTTTTTCATCCGGCGTCGAGGCCATTGAGAACGGACGTTTGTCGCGCTCATCCATCACTACCATCAAATACTGACCAGCACGAAAAGAAAAGGCCGCGTCTGGCACGATGCGGACACGATATACGGTATCCGTGATAGCTGCTACCGAGGTCACTTTACAGCTTAAGGTTGTCATGCGCTTTCTCTGTCGGATCGATAAATAGGGCAAAACAAACGCGCATCAGGCGCTTTTACCGTTGTTAAAAATAGCCAGTTCATCCCAGATGGCGTCAATATGCGCGACAACATCTGGATCTTTTTTGATGGGACGTCCCCATTCACGCTGGGTTTCCCCCGGCCATTTATTCGTGGCATCCAGCCCCATTTTTGAACCCAGCCCAGAGACAGGCGAGGCAAAATCCAGATAATCAATAGGCGTATTTTCTACCAGAACAGTATCCCGCGCCGGGTCCATACGGGTGGTAATCGCCCAAATCACATCGTTCCAGTCGCGTGCGTTGACGTCATCATCGCAAACGATCACAAATTTAGTGTACATAAACTGGCGTAAGAACGACCAGACGCCCATCATGACGCGCTTCGCGTGTCCGGCGTACTGTTTTTTGATCGTCACTACCGCCAGACGATAAGAACAGCCTTCCGGCGGCAGGTAAAAATCGACAATTTCCGGGAACTGTTTTTGCAGAATCGGTACAAACACTTCGTTCAACGCCACGCCCAGTACCGCGGGCTCATCTGGCGGACGCCCGGTATAGGTGGAATGGTAAATCGCATCTTCACGCTGGGTAATATGCGTCACGGTAAACACCGGGAAATTATCGACTTCATTATAGTAACCTGTGTGGTCACCATACGGCCCTTCCGGCGCCATCTCACCAGGATCGATATACCCTTCCAGGACGATTTCGGCACTGGCTGGCACTTCGAGGTCATTGGAAATACACTTTACTACTTCGGTTTTGGTGCCGCGTAGCAATCCGGCAAACGCATACTCTGAAAGCGTATCCGGAACGGGGGTGACTGCACCGAGAATCGTGGCAGGATCGGCACCCAGCGCCACAGAAACCGGGAAACGTTCGCCCGGATGCGCCGCACACCACTCCTGATAATCCAGCGCGCCGCCGCGATGCGACAGCCAGCGCATAATCAGTTTGTTTTTACCAATCAGCTGCTGGCGATAAATGCCCAGATTCTGCCGCTCTTTATGCGGGCCGCGCGTTACGGTCAGCCCCCAGGTAATCAGCGGCGCGGCATCTTCCGGCCAGCAGGTCATAATGGGAATGCGATTGAGATCGACGTCATCGCCAGAGACGATTTTTTGTTGGCAGGGCGCACCACGCAGTCGCTTTGTCGGCATGTTTAACACCTGCTTAAACTGCGGCAGTTTATCAAACAGGTCGCGGAAACCTTTTGGCGGCTCCGGCTCTTTCAGAAACGCCAATAATTTACCAACTTCACGCAGCGTCGAAACATCTTCCTGCCCCATGCCCATCGCCACGCGCTTTGGCGTACCGAACAGGTTGCACAGCACCGGCATTGAGTAGCCTTTAGGGTTTTCGAACAACAGCGCAGGCCCACCAGCACGCAGAGTGCGGTCAGCAATTTCAGTGATTTCCAGATGCGGATCCACCGGGAGCGTGATACGTTTTAGCTCACCCTGCTGTTCAAGCAGCGTCAGGAAGTCGCGTAAATCGTTATATTTCATGGCGTCCATTGTAGCCTCTTAATCTGCGCCCATTATACGGCGTTCATCTTTGCAATGCTGTAAATTTGTTAAATTAGCGTGAACTCTGACGGTATAACGCAAACCGGGGAATATAATTAACTTAGCGTAAAGCTTTTGCTATCCTTGCGCCCCGATTAAACGGATAAGAGTCATTATGCAATCCTGGTATTTACTGTACTGCAAGCGCGGGCAACTTCAACGTGCCCAGGAACACCTTGAGAGACAGGCGGTTAATTGCCTCGCTCCGATGATCACCCTGGAAAAAATCGTACGGGGTAAACGTACCGCAGTCAGTGAACCGTTATTCCCTAACTACCTGTTTGTGGAATTTGATCCAGAAGTGATTCATACCACGACCATCAGCGCTACGCGTGGCGTCAGCCACTTTGTGCGCTTTGGCGCGTCGCCAGCGATAGTCCCATCGGCGGTAATTCATCAGCTATCGGTATATAAACCGAAAGACATTGTCGATCCGGCCCCCCCTTATCCGGGTGATAAGGTGATTATTACCGAAGGCGCGTTCGAAGGCTTTCAGGCCATTTTCACCGAACCCGATGGTGAGGCTCGCTCCATGCTATTGCTTAATCTTATTAATAAAGAGATTAAGCACAGTGTGAAGAACACCGAGTTCCGCAAACTCTAAAACGCAATCCCAAACAGTGTTTTGACATTGGCATCCGTGGTGGCAGCCAGCCATGCGGCATCTTCTCCACGCCAGTGCGCAATACGTTGCAAAATATGGGGCAGATGGGCTGGCTCGTTGCGCCGGGATGATGGCTTTGGCGTGAGATCGCGCGGGAGCAGATACGGCGCATCTGTTTCGATCAGCAATTTCTCCGCCGGAATCAACGGCAACAATTCCCGCAGCTCCAGCCCGCGTCGTTCATCGCAAACCCAACCGGTAATGCCGATATAAATTCCACGCGCCACGCACGCCTGCATCTCTTCGCGTGTGCCGGTAAAGCAATGAAGAACCGCACCAGGCAGTTTATCCAGCCACGGCTCCAGCAATGTCATAAACCGCTCGTGGGCATCGCGACAGTGCATAAATACCGGCATGTTTAATTCTGCGGCAATGCGTAGCTGAGCAACAAAAGCGCGTTCCTGCTCTTCCGGCGTCGAAAAGTTACGGTTAAAGTCGAGACCACATTCACCAATCGCCACCACTTCTGGCTGCGCGGCCAGCTCAATAATCGCTTCTTCAGTCGCAGCTTGCCACTGGCTGCTGTCGTGAGGATGTACGCCCGCCGTTGACCAACAGGACGAATACTGACGCGCCAGCTTTTGCGCCTGCTGGCTTTCACGCAGGTTAGTGCCGGTGATGAGTAGCCCATTAACTCCCGCGTCAAAAGCGCGCGCTACAACATCATCACGGTCTTTCGCAAATTGCGAACTGGTCAAATTAACGCCGATATCAAACATCCTGTACTCCATATGACAACCGCCCTGACGGGCGGTTGAATTTATTCTTCAGTTTTTTCGCTTTCTGCTTCAGCGTCGTTTTCCTCTTCCCGATTTCGCCCTTTACCAACGTAAAAGCGTGAGAAGAAGACACCGATTTCAAACAGACAGTACATCGGGATCGCCAATAGCGTTTGCGAGAAGACATCCGGCGGCGTCAGCAACATCCCGACAACGAATGCACCAACCAGCACATACGGGCGTTTTTTGCGTAAGTCTTCTGACGAGGTAATCCCCATCCAGCACAGCAGCACAATTGCCACCGGCACTTCAAAGGAGACACCAAACGCCATAAACAGCGCCATAACGAAGCTTAAATAGCTGGCGATGTCGGTGGATACCTGCACCCCTTCCGGCGCGGTATTGGCAAGGAAGCCAAATGCCAGCGGAAAGACCACAAAGTAGGCGAATGCCATGCCGATATAAAACAGCAGAGAGCTGGAAACCAGCAGCGGCACCACCAGGCGACGTTCATGCTTATACAGCGCTGGGGCGATAAATGCCCACACCTGATAGAGAATCACCGGCGCTGACAGAATCAGCGACACCATAAAGGTCAGCTTGATCGGCGTAAAGAACGGCGAGGCCACGTCGGTGGCGATCATCGTTGAACCTTGCGGCAACTGCTTGATCAATGGCGCGGATACCAAGTGATAGATGTCATTGGCGAAATAGACCAGACACAGGAATATCACGATCACCGCGATAATGCAGTTCAGCAGACGCTTACGCAGCTCAATCAGATGCGTGATAAGCGGTTGAGTATCTTCTACAGACATGTTTACGGTTTATCACTCGACGAAGGGGAAGGTGCAGCGGTTTTCGGTTCAGCGTCCGCAGCAGGTTTTACCACCGGCTCTGGCGTGGTTTCTGGCTTCTGTTCCGGCGAACTGGCCTGCGTTTGTGCAGCGGCAGGCGTTACGCCCTCATGCGCAGCTTCATTATCTTTCACCACCGGGTTATGGATGGTGTGCGCTTCATCGCTCGCCTTTTCAGGATCGTTTGCAACGTAGGAACGCTTCATCGACTCCGCGGCCTGGCGTAGTTCATCCATCGACGCTTTCAGTTCGGGCGTCAGGTTAGTGAGGCTCGCCTTTTCAACCTTTTTCAGACTGTCCTGAAACTCCTGGAGTTTTAACTCCTGGGTCAGTTCGTTCTGCACCGTTGTCGCCAGTGAACGCAACGCGCGAATCCAGCCCGCTACCGTTTTTACCGCCACAGGCAGTCGTTGCGGCCCCAGAACGACGAGGCCGATGATGAACACCAATAGCAGTTCGCTAAAACCGATATCAAACACGGATTACACCTGCTCTTTATCGTGGCGCTTCGCGTCTTCTGTTTTAGCCTGTTCCTGATTCGTATCCGCCTGCTTATCGGCGATAGTTTTCGCAGTAAAATCAGCATCCTGACTGGTTTTATCCTGCTTTGGTTCATCATCGCTCATTGCTTTTTTAAAGCCTTTGATCGACGCACCAAGATCGGAACCGATGGAGCCGAGCTTTTTGGTGCCAAAAAGCAGTACAACGATGACGGCAATAATCAATAACTGCCAAATACTGATACCACCCATACATGTTCCTCTGTGGTAGATGATGATTAAACAAAGCCGCATTATACGTTACACGGCCCGCCTTGAGCGATGAAAAAATCAGCGTGTTTTGCGCCAACCGACAAACCAGGCGATCAGACCACCTGCCATTAACCAGCCGGGCATCAGCCCCCACTCAGGTCGGCTGACCAACAAGAATGTGCCACTTAATACTAACGTAGCGCCAATTCCGAGAAAATAACGCGATTGTCCCTGACGTACATGATTTGACTGAAGCTCGCGGGCAATCTTATCAACACTGTGCTGTAAATACTTGCCCTGGCGCAAACTGTCGTAAACCAGTTCAGGCAGTTCTGGCATTTTTTCGACCCAGAACGGCGCTTTTTCTTTAAATGCTCTCACCAGGGCAGGAATACCGACCTGATCTTTAATCCACGACTCCAGGAAAGGCTTCGCTGTTTTCCATAAATCGAGCTGCGGATAAAGCTGGCGTCCTACCCCTTCGACATAGAGCAGGGTTTTCTGGAGTAACACCAGTTGCGGCTGCACTTCCATATTGAAGCGACGCGCCGTATTAAACAGATTTAACAGTACATGTCCAAACGAAATTTCGGCCAGCGGTTTCTCAAAGATAGGTTCACAGACCGTACGAATGGCAAATTCGAACTCTTCAACGTTGGTATCTGGTGGCACCCAGCCAGAATCGACGTGTAGCTCTGCCACTTTGCGATAGTCGCGATTAAAGAAGGCGATAAAGTTTTCTGCCAGATAGCGTTTATCTTCTTTGTTTAGCGAGCCAACAATCCCGCAATCAATGCCGATATATTTCGGGTTTTCCGGGTGTTCATAGCTTACGAAGATGTTGCCAGGGTGCATATCGGCATGGAAAAAGCTGTCGCGAAAGACCTGAGTGAAGAACACCTGCACGCCGCGTTCCGCCAGCAATTTCATGTTAGTGCCGTTTTTCTCCAGCGCCGCAACATCAGACACCGGAATGCCGTAAATGCGCTCCATCACCATCATCCCTTCACTACAATAGTCAGGGTAAACTTCCGGGATGTAGAGCATCGGGCTGTCTTCAAAATTGCGCCGAAGCTGAATGGCGTTGGCAGATTCCCGCAGCAAATTCAGTTCATCAATCAAGGTCTTTTCGTACTCGCGCACCACTTCGGTTGGGCGCAGACGGCGACCATCCGGCAGCAAACGCGGCACCCAGCGAGCCAGACGGTAGATAAGTTTCAGATCCGCTTTAATGACCGGCAAAATATCCGGGCGGATGACTTTAATCACCACCTCTTTACCATTCGATTTCAATCGCGCGGTATGAACCTGGGCGATAGAAGCAGAAGCCAGCGGCTTGATTTCAAAATCGTCAAACCACGCTTCTACCGGCAAGCCGCCCATTGCAGCTTCAATCTGCTGCTTCGCCAGCTTGCCATCAAACGGAGCAACTTTGTCCTGCAATAACGCCAGCTGATCGGCAATATGCGGTGGAAAAAGATCGCGGCGGGTTGATAACATTTGCCCGAACTTGATCCAAACCGGCCCCAGTTCTTGCAGGGCCAGTCGTAGTCGCTCACCTAAAAGTTTGTCTTTATGCCGATTTGGCATCCAGAATAATGAGTATCGCCATAGCCGTAGCGGCAGGGTGATACGCATTTTGGGGATCAGTTCATCAAGTCCGTAGCTTAAAAAAGTGCGAATGATGAAATATAGGCGCCGTACTTCACCTGGCGTCATTTAGCCTCCAGTTTTTCCAGCCGTTTGGTCAGGGCATCAACAGCACGCTCGACGGCAGCCGTCTCTTCCGCAAACCAGGCCACTTCAAGCGGACCGGGTGCCATACGCCACTCTTCAGTAATGGCTTCCGCCACATAACGTTGCTGGCGCTTAATGCCGTGATGCAGGAACTTTGCGCCTCCGCGCATGGCTTTGCTGATTCCTTCAGCGGCGATATCACCGGTATAAGGGGCCAGCAGTTCCGCAGGGTCGAACTCTGCCAGATCTGCCAGCGCAACGAAGTTTTGCACCACCTGAATATCGCCCTGCACTTCCAGCTCACCACTGCGAATCAGTGCGGTAAGCTGCTGGCGATCGCGAAGTTTCGGCAACACACTGGCGTAGGCGATAACGGTGCAGTCAGCATCGCCTGCCCATTCGCCCAGTACATCAACCTGGCGTTCGCTGAACACCAGAATCAATGACGTCGAAAAGCCTTTTACCTCCACGCGCAATACTTTACCCAGCAGACGCGAGCGGGCTGTTTTCAGCGCGGGTGAGCGATACAGGAAGGTGTTGAGCAGACTTTCAATTCCTGCCGTCACTAAAGGTTTAAAAGGCATTTCCGGTCTCCTGTCAGAACTTATAACCACGATGCAGCGCCACAACCCCTGCCGTCAGATTGTAGTAGTCGACACTTTCGAATCCGGCATCCTGCATCATGGCTTTCAGGGTATCCTGATCGGGATGCATACGGATGGATTCTGCCAGATAACGGTAGCTGTCGGCGTCGTTCGCGACCAGTGAGCCAATACGCGGCAGCACATGGAAGGAGTATGCATCATAGGCTTTGCTCAGCGGCTCGATAATTGGCTTCGAGAACTCAAGCACCAGCAGGCGGCCGCCGGGTTTCAGCACGCGATACATTGAACGCAGTGCTTTATCTTTGTCGGTGACGTTACGCAGACCAAACGAAATGGTGATGCAATCAAAGGTGTTATCCGGGAACGGCAGCGCCTCAGCGTTCGCCTGAACATACTCAACGTTGCCAATCACACCGATATTACGCAGCTTCTCGCGTCCCATTTTGAGCATGGATTCATTGATATCAGCAAGGACCACTTTGCCAGTTTCTCCGACCAGGCGGGAGAATTTCGCTGTCAGGTCGCCGGTGCCACCAGCCAGATCCAGCACGGTCTGCCCACGGCGTACGCCGCTGCAATCAATCGTGAATCGCTTCCACAAACGATGAATACCAAATGACATCAAATCATTCATGACATCGTATTTTGATGCCACGGAATGGAAAACGTGGGCGACCATATCCGCTTTTTGTTCCTTCGCGACGGTCTGAAAACCAAAGTGCGTCGTTTCTTGTGACTTATCCACCATCTCAATGCCTGCTCATCAAAAAATTGTTCCAGAAGTGTAACAGATTGGGCGTCGATGCCCTAGATTTCTACCCGGCTTAACTACCCCTAATGGGCTAGCGCGACTGCTGATTATATTCATCATCGCGTTGATAAGCTTCATCATTCGGCTGCTCCGGAACCGACCGAAGTCGATACTCTTCATCCTGGCTCACCGCCTGTTCAGCCAAATCCGGATTAATCTCGCGTTTAATTTCTACTCCTAAACCGCGAAACGCTTCTGCCTGCGCCAGCACATTTCCGCGACCTGAAGAGAGTTTTTTCATTGCCTGGCGGTAGTTATCCTGCGCTTTGTCGAGACTTTGACCAATCGCGGACATGTCATCGATGAACAAACGCATCTTGTCGTACAGCTTGCTGGCACGATCGGCGATTTGCTGGGCGTTACGGCTTTGATGCTCATAACGCCACAGGTTGGCAATAGTACGCAACGCCACCAGCAGCGTAGTCGGGCTAACCAGCATGATATTGTTTTTCAACGCTTCGGTGATCAGCTCCGGCTGGCGGTCAAGCGCCAGTAAAAAAGCGGGTTCAACGGGAATAAACATCAGCACGTAATCCAGAGTTCGCAGCCCCGGCAGCTGTTGATAATCTTTGCGTCCCAGCAAACGGATATGGTTACGCACCGACGCGATATGTTCCTGTAGCGCGCTTTCGCGGGTGTAGTCGTCTTCGGCGTTAAAATAGCGTTCATAGGCGACCAGCGTCATTTTGGCGTCGATCACCACATCTTTTCCCTGCGGCAGCCGCACGATGACATCCGGCTGCATCCGCGAGCGGGCGTCATTTTCGATGCTGACCTGGGTTTCATATTCATACCCTTCACGCAGACCGGAAGCCTCCAGCACCCGCGTCAATACTACCTCGCCCCAGTTGCCCTGGGTTTTATTGTCGCCTTTCAGCGCGCGCGTCAGGTTGATCGCTTCCTGGGCCATTTGCGCGTTGAGTTGCTGGAGATTGCGAATTTCGTGGGTCAGGGTATGGCGTTCTTGTGCTTCTTTACCGAAGCTGTCCTGAACCTGACGGCGGAAACCGTCCAGTTGTTCACGTAGCGGCGACAACAGGCTGTTCAGACTCTGACGGTTTTGCTCATCAACCCGGCGATTGCTGTGCTCAAAAATACGGTTGGCGAGGTTTTCAAACTGCTCACTGAGGCGCTGCTCGCTGTTAATCATCTGGCGAATTTTATCGTCAGCATGTTGCTGTGCGGCTTCCATCCGCGTGGTTACTTCACGCAGATCGGCCTCCAGAGAGGTGTTAATACTTTGCAGGCTGCGCACTTCGTTATTGAGCAATTCACACTCTGCACGCCAGTGCTCGCTTTGGGTAATTTGTTGTTTTGCCGCGCTTAACTCCGCGACCATCTCTTCACGTTCAGCTAATTGCTCGGCTTTTTGCTGCGCATGTTGATAACTGGCAAACAGCCAGCCAATTGCCACACCCACCAACGCAATAACTGCGTAAACCATGATTGAGAAATCCACAACGCCTCCTGACGCAACAACTTACCCGCACAAAATAGAATTGTGCTGTACAAACGTCCAGTTGGAAAGGCATTTCCTGCGAGGCGCTACGCAAAAATACAAAAGGCCGAACGCGTCGGCCTTCAGACAGGAGAAGAGAATTACAGCAGACGACGCGCCGCTTCCACCACGATTTTCACCGCATGGCTTTCGGTTTGTTTCATCGTCTCAGCATTCGGGATCTCTTGCTGGGTGCGGTTAACGATAACACCCGCTACCATACCGGCACGCAGGCCCTGACTTGCACACATGGTCAGCAGAGTTGCAGATTCCATTTCATAGTTCATTACGCCCATCGCCTGCCACTCTTCCATAGAACCTTTAAAGTGACGAACTACGCGACCAGAGTAAGTATCGTAACGTTCCTGACCTGGGTAGAAGGTATCAGAAGAAACTGTCACGCCAACGTGAGTTGTCGCGCCAATAGATTTCGCAGCTTCAACCAGCGCAGTCGTACATTCGAAATCAGCGACAGCCGGGAATTCCAGCGGTGCGAAGTGCAGGCTCGCGCCATCCAGACGGACAGACGCCGTGGTAACCAGGACATCACCCACATTAATATGCGGCTGAATAGCGCCCGTTGTACCGATACGCAGGAAGGTGCGAATGCCCAGCTGTGCCAGCTCTTCAACAGCAATAGAGGTAGACGGGCCGCCGATACCGGTAGAGCAGACGATAACAGGTTTACCATCCAGCTCTGCACGCCAGGTAGTGAATTCGCGGTGAGATGCCAGCTTAACCGGCTTATCCATCAGCGCGGCGATCTTTTCCACACGATCCGGGTCGCCAGGGACGATGGCAAGCGTAGCCCCTTGTAAATCGTTTTTAGTGAGGCCGAGATGAAAAACATCAGACTTGGACATATACAACTCCTCTGTGAATCGGTTTAGTCAGAAGAAGCAAAAAGACACTTTACCGAAGGGTTTAACATTTTTTCGTGATACTCATCACCATGACGCAAATGCGTTGCATAAATTTACCCACCAAAAGTGATTCATATCACATAAATCACTCTTCATTCTGCAGGACTGCATAAAAGATGAGCCGATTCAGGCAATGTGATTTGTTGCATGCTGACTATAGTTAACATTGCGCAACATTTTTATAAGGGTACGGAGAATACCATGGCAACAACACAACAATCTGGATTTGCACCTGCTGCATCGCCTCTCGCTTCGACCATCGTTCAGACCCCGGACGACGCGATTGTGGCGGGCTTCACCTCTATCCCTTCACAAGGGGATAACATGCCTGCTTACCATGCCAGACCAAAGCAAAGCGATGGCCCACTGCCAGTGGTCATTGTAGTGCAGGAAATTTTTGGCGTGCATGAACATATCCGCGACATTTGTCGCCGTCTGGCGCTGGAGGGGTATCTGGCTATCGCACCTGAACTTTACTTCCGCGAAGGCGATCCGAATGATTTTGCCGATATCCCCACGTTGCTTAGCGGTCTGGTAGCAAAAGTGCCTGACTCGCAGGTGCTGGCCGATCTCGATCATGTCGCCAGTTGGGCTTCCCGCAACGGCGGCGATGTTCATCGTTTAATGATCACCGGATTCTGCTGGGGTGGACGTATCACCTGGCTGTATGCCGCGCATAATCCACAGCTAAAAGCCGCAGTGGCGTGGTACGGCAAACTGACGGGCGACAAGTCGCTGAATTCACCGAAACAACCTGTTGATATCGCAACCGATCTTAACGCGCCGGTTCTCGGCTTATATGGTGGTCAGGATAACAGCATTCCGCAGGAGAGCGTTGAAACGATGCGCCAGGCGCTGCGGGCTGCTAATGCGAAAGCAGAGATTATCGTGTACCCGGATGCCGGGCATGCATTCAACGCTGATTATCGCCCGAGCTATCATGCCGAATCTGCGAAAGATGGCTGGCAGCGTATGCTGGAATGGTTTAAGCAGTATGGTGGGAAGAAGTCGCTGTAATGAGAAAAGACCGGGTGGTATTACCACCCGGTTTGGATTTACCCCCGACGCAAATTCTGCGCCGCCTGCACCATGTTCGCCAGTGCCGCGCGGGTTTCTGGCCAGCCGCGCGTTTTCAGGCCACAGTCCGGGTTGACCCACAGGCGCTCTGCCGGAATGCGTTTTGCCGCTTTCTTCAGCAAGGCTTCAATCCATTCCACGCTCGGTACGTTTGGCGAGTGAATGTCATAGACGCCAGGACCGATTTCATTTGGATAATCAAACTCTTCAAACGACTCCAGCAACTCCATGTCGGAACGCGAGGTTTCGATGGTGATGACGTCTGCGTCCAGCGCCGCAATCGAATCCATGATGTCGTTGAACTCGCAATAACACATGTGAGTGTGGATTTGTGTGTCATCTTTCGCCACGGCGGCGTTGATACGGAAGGCCTCTACGCCCCACTGGAGATACGCATCCCAGTCGCTACGACGCAGCGGTAAACCTTCGCGCAGCGCCGGTTCGTCAATCTGGATGATGCCAATTCCAGCGGCTTCCAGATCGGCCACTTCATCACGCAGCGCCAGCGCAATCTGTTTGGCGATGGTTTCACGGCTGACATCTTCACGCGGGAACGACCAGCAGAGTATGGTCACCGGCCCCGTCAGCATCCCTTTCACCGGTTTGTCGGTCAGCGATTGCGCATACTTCGCCCACTCCACGGTAATCGGTGCCGGGCGGCTAATGTCACCAATGACAATCGGTGGCTTCACGCAGCGGGAACCGTAGCTCTGTACCCAACCGTTTTGCGTAAAGACAAATCCGTCGAGGTGCTCGCCAAAGTATTCCACCATGTCATTACGCTCGGCCTCGCCATGTACCAGCACATCCAGTCCCAAACGTTCCTGCTCAACAATGGCCTGCTTGATATGTTCCGCAATGCCCGTGCGGTAGTTGTTGGCGTCGAGATTGCCCTTTTTGAAATCCAGACGCAGGGTACGAATTTCCGTGGTTTGCGGGAAGGAACCAATCGTGGTGGTCGGCCACGCTGGCAGTTTAAAACGCGCACGCTGGGCTTCAGCACGCACTTCATAGACATTCGCACGCTGGCTGTCCTGGGCGGTGATCGCCGCCAGACGCTTTTCTACCGCCGGATTATGTACACGAGTAGAGTGACGACGCGCCTGAATTGGGGCGCTCCACTCTGCCAGAGCTGCCGTGTCACCACTGTTCAGCGCATCGCGCAGCAGTGCCAGTTCATGGCATTTTTGTAGGGCGAAGGCAAACCAGCTTTTCACTTCTGCATCAAGACGCGTTTCCACGCTCAGGTCGATGGGGCTGTGCAGCAACGAGCAGGAAGATGCCACCCACAAATCACGTTTGCCGACAATGTCCTTAATTTGCGCATATTTCTCAGTAAGATCGGCGCGCCAGACGTTACGACCATTGATCAGACCCGCAGACAGCAGCCAGTCAGAAGGCAGGCGCTTGTGCAGTTCAACAACGTTATCTTTACCATGTACAAGGTCCACATGCAGCCCCTGAACAGGCAGCGCAGTAATCGTGTCGAGATTTGGCGTTACGCCTTCAAAATAGGTGGTCAGCAGCAGTTTCACCTGTCCCTGGAGCGCGTCGTAAGCGGGTTTGTATGCGTCCAGCCACGCCTGTGGTAGTTCCAGTACCAGCGCGGGTTCATCAATCTGTACCCACTCGATGCCGCGTTTCGCCAGTTCTGCCAGCACTTGCTGATAAACCGGCAGAATGTCGTTCAGCAGGCTAAGGCGGTCAAACTGTTCACCTTTCACTTTCCCCAGCCACAGGTAAGTAACCGGCCCCAGCAGCACAGGCTTAACGTTGTGGCTCAGCGCCAGCGCCTCGTCCACTTCCTCCAGCAGCTGCGTCCAAGTCAGTTTGAACTGTTGGCCTTTAACGAACTCCGGCACCATGTAGTGATAGTTGGTGTTAAACCATTTGGTCATTTCCGCTGCCGCCGCAGGTTCGCCAGTCGGCGCACGTCCACGACCAATACGGAACAGGGTGTCGATATCTACCGAACCGTCTTTGTTCTGATGACGTGGCGGAACATTACCCAGCAGCAAACTGGTGGTCAGTACATGATCGTACCAGGCAAAATCGCCCACCGGCAGCAGGTCGATACCCGCTTGCTTTTGTTGATCCCAGTGACGAGCACGCAGTTCACGCCCTACTGTCAGCAGTTCTTCACGCGTGGAGTTCCCCGCCCAATAACTTTCTTGCGCTTTTTTCAGCTCGCGACGCAGGCCAACGCGAGGGAAACCGAGGGTGTGATTCAATATTGTCATTTTTCTTCCTCTAATTATATGTAAATCCTATGGATTTTGAATTTAGGGAAGGCGGCAAGTTTATTCATCGCCGGGAGCTTACTGAAGTAAGTGACCGGGGTGGAGAAACGCAGCCAACGCACCATAAATTTAAAAGACGAATGATTTTAGCCGTCCAGATGTTTACACATCCATAATTGGCGGTTACTGTATATTCCTCAAGCGCAAATTATTCATGCCGAAGTGAAGGACTTTCATGATCGAAGTAAAACACCTGAAAACGCTACAAGCGTTGCGGAACTGCGGCTCGCTCGCAGCCGCTGCGGCAACGTTGCATCAGACGCAATCCGCCCTGTCTCACCAGTTTAGCGATCTGGAACAACGCCTTGGCTTCCGGCTATTTGTGCGTAAGAGCCAGCCGCTACGCTTTACACCGCAGGGAGAAATCCTGTTGCAACTGGCAAACCAGGTGCTGCCGCAAATCAGCCAGGCACTGCAAGCCTGCAATGAACCGCAGCAGACGCGTCTGCGCATTGCCATTGAGTGCCATAGCTGTATTCAGTGGCTGACACCCGCTTTAGAAAATTTCCATAAGAACTGGCCGCAGGTAGAGATGGATTTTAAATCGGGCGTGACGTTTGACCCGCAGCCCGCGTTGCAACAGGGCGAGCTGGATCTGGTGATGACCTCCGATATCCTGCCGCGCAGTGGCCTGCATTATTCGCCGATGTTCGATTATGAAGTACGCCTGGTGTTAGCACCTGACCATCCACTGGCGGCAAAAACGCGTATTACACCGGAAGATCTCGCCAGCGAGACGCTATTAATTTATCCGGTGCAGCGTAGTCGACTGGATGTCTGGCGGCATTTTCTTCAGCCGGCAGGCGTCAGCCCGTCACTGAAAAGCGTCGATAACACCTTATTGTTGATTCAAATGGTTGCCGCGCGGATGGGTATTGCCGCGCTACCGCATTGGGTAGTAGAGAGTTTTGAGCGCCAGGGTCTGGTGGTGACCAAAACCCTGGGCGAAGGCTTGTGGAGCCGACTGTACGCCGCCGTGCGCGATGGCGAGCAGCGTCAGCCAGTTACGGAAGCGTTTATTCGCTCAGCGCGCAATCACGCCTGCGATCATCTGCCGTTTGTGAAGAGCGCGGAGCGACCCACTTACGATGCACCCACAGTGAGGCCAGGATCACCAGCGCGCCTGTAATAAACGTTGGCCAGTGCGGCTGTTGGTGCCAGATAGCCAGGTTTACCAGCAGCCCTGCCGGAACGTGCATATTATTCATAATGCCCAGCGTTCCGGCGTCCACCTGCGTCGCGCCGTAGTTCCACATAAAGTAGCCAATCCCGGAAGCCACCACGCCAAGAAACACCAGAATGCCCCATTGCAACGTGGTTTGCGGCATTTTCTGCGCATTTCCCAGCAAGAACCATGCAATTACCGCCACCAGGAACGCGCCAAGATAGAACCACGCAAAGGCGTTATACTGCGGCATCGGGCGAGTTTCCATCAGGCGTTTGTAACCCACCATGCCGATGGCAAAAGTGATATTGGAGAGTTGCACCAGCAACAAGCCAGTCCAGAAATGGTCGGTGACCTGATCATAGCGAATAATCCCGGCACCAATCACCGCCAGCAAGGCGCTAAAAGCATAGCCCCAGCGCAGACGGCGCTTACTCATGATGTCATAAATCAGCGTGATGTAGAGCGGCGTCAGTACGGTGAACAGCAACAATTCGGAGACCGTCAGGTAGAGATAAGCGCGGAAACTCAGCATATACATCACGCCGAGCTGCATCGCGCCCACCAGCATATACAGGCCGACCGTTTTCAGGCTATTGCTACGGGTACGCAGAAACGGCAGAAAAACGAGTGCCGCCAAGCCAACGCGCACCAGCACCGCAAAATAGCTATCGACGTGCCCCGCAAGGTACTCGCCATAAAAGCTAAAGGAGAAGGCCCACAGAATCGTGGTGATGATAAGTAACGCCACAATGGAAAACTCTTTGATTAACGAGTATCCATTGTAGCGAAGTATCAGGTTGACAACTGACCAAATAAAGAACGATTACGATAAATAGAGTTTACGCAGATAATGCGGCACCGCGTCGTCGGCATTAGTACCAATAACTTCCAGCTCCGGATGCAGATCTTTCAGACGCTGGTGCGCACTGCCCATAATGCAGCCTTTCCCCGCCATCGACAGCATTTCGGCGTCGTTCATCCCGTCACCAAACGCAATACAATCCTTCAGGCTGTAGCCCAGTTTCTTCGCCACTGCTTCCAGCGCATGGCCTTTCGACACGCCGCCCGCCATCACTTCCAGACAGGTTAAGGTAGAGAAACTGACGTTGACGCGATCGCCCCAGCGAGCGTTAATCGCCTGCTCCAGCGGCAGCAGTTGTTCATGGGAATCGCAGGTGAAAAACACTTTGCTGATGCCTTCCGGCTCCAGTAATCCCGGCTCATACAGCGCATATTTGAACACCGCTTCTTTAAAAAAGCGCATCTCTTCCGGGCGATGGCGATTCATAAACCATTCGTCGTCGCGATAAACGTTAGTAATGATGTCCGGATTGTCGTTGACTACGCCAAACAGATCGCTGGCAATGTCGCGATCCAGGTTATGAGCAAAAATCAGATTGCCATCCAGATCGTGAACGCGCGCACCATTGGAGGTAATCATGTAAGACTTAATCTCCAGATTATCGCGAATTTGCCCCACATCAACGTGGTGACGACCGGTCGCAAACACAAAGTTGATGCCGCGCGCGGTGAGCAGCTTCAGAGTTTCTTTGGCGTAAGGGGATAACGTATGGTCGGGAGAAAGTAACGTGCCATCTAAATCAGACGCAACAACCTGGTACATAAGAAATTTAAACCTCTGTAGAGCGGTTTCCGCTGGGTGAGTTATGCCTGTTGAAAAAATCAACGATGGCGTGGAGCGCGACTGAGCGCATTGCGTCCTTTTCAAAAAGGATCTCATGGTAAGCACCTTTTATTACCAACGGCCGTCCTCCTTCGACAGGATGGCCCGCGGCGGTGCGGAGTTCACAAAAACGGTCGTGCATGCGGTTATCCACCACGCGTTCCTCTTCAGCTTGTAAGAGAAGCGTTTGCGTGGCGTCATCACCCGCACCGGCTAACACCTGTTCGCCAGCCAGAATACTTTCGCGTACCCAATGGTAGGTCGGCCCACCGACGCGAATCGTTGGGTCATCAGCATAGAAGCGTAAGTTACGTCGATATCGCTGTCTGCTGTGGGTCAGTACGTTGATAGCAAACGGCAACGCGCGCCAGCGCCCGGTGCCTATTGCATAGCCATCACGGAAACGTGGATGCGCTTCGGCCCAGTTGAGGATCTGCCGTGCCATAAATGACGGCATACGAATCACGATCCCAAACATTGGCGCAGTTAGCGCAATGGCGTCACATACACCTGGATGGCGTTGCAGAAATAATGTGGAGATCGCACCGCCCATCGAATGTGCCAGTATATAGCGTTTACGCCACGGACCGGGCTGAACCTCCTGCTGCCAGAATGCCGCCAGATCATCAACATAATCATTAAAGCGATTAACATGCCCGAGATGCGGATCGGCTAACAGGCGACCGGAACGTCCCTGCCCGCGATGGTCGATGATTAAGACATCAAACCCCAAATGGAACAGGTCGTAGGCCAGTTCCGCATATTTTACGTAGCTCTCAATACGCCCCGGGCAGATGACTACCACCCGGTCATGGTGCTGTGCGCGAAAACGGACAAAGCGCACCGGAATGTCATCCACACCAGTAAACTCTGCTTCATCACGCTGACGCCAGAAATCAGTCAGCGGTCCCATGGTAAAAGCAGCAAACGCGTTTTCTCTTGTTTCCCAGTCTTTTTGCTGCTGAAACATCGGGTAATCTGCCTCTTAAACCACGTAAAATCGTTTTTTTAAGCGTGCCTGACACAACGCTGCGACAGTAGCGTATTGTGGCACAAAAATAGACACACCGGGAGTTCATCATGACCTTAGAATGGTGGTTTGCCTACCTGCTGACATCGATCATTTTAAGCCTGTCGCCAGGCTCTGGTGCAATCAACACTATGACCACCTCGCTCAACCACGGTTATCGCGGCGCGGTGGCGTCTATTGCTGGGCTTCAGACCGGACTGGCGATTCATATTGTGCTGGTTGGCGTGGGGTTGGGGACGCTATTTTCCCGCTCAGTGATTGCGTTTGAAGTGTTAAAGTGGGCAGGCGCGGCTTACTTGATTTGGCTGGGAATCCAGCAGTGGCGCGCCGCTGGCGCAATTGATCTTAAATCGCTGGCCTCTACTCAATCGCGTCGACATTTGTTCCAGCGCGCAGTTTTTGTGAATCTCACCAATCCCAAAAGTATTGTGTTTCTGGCGGCGCTATTTCCGCAATTCATCATGCCGCAACAGCCGCAACTGATGCAGTATATCGTGCTCGGCGTCACCACTATTGTGGTCGATATTATTGTGATGATCGGTTACGCCACCCTTGCTCAAAGGATTGCTCTATGGATTAAAGGACCAAAGCAGATGAAGGCGCTGAATAAGATTTTCGGCTCGTTGTTTATGCTGGTGGGAGCGCTGTTAGCATCGGCGAGGCATGCGTGAAAAATAATGTCGGATGCGGCGTAAACGCCTTATCCGACTTACTCTGAAGACGCGTCTGGCATCACCGCGAAATAATCAAATGAATGCCAAATCCGGCAAATAACGCCCCGGCAAAACCATCAATCCACTTCGCCAGACGTTGATAACCACGGCGCATTTGCGGCAGGGCAAACAGACTGGCAACGACGGTAAACCACGCCAGTGTTTCGACAATAATCAACGCGAAAATGCCCCAGCGCTCGGTAGTGCCAACGTTATCGCCGACAAACAATGAGAATACCGAACCAAAATAGATAATCGCTTTCGGATTGGCGAGATTGGTCAGTAAGCCTTTCAGGAAACTGCGCCCGCTTTTCGCCAGCTCAACCTGTGGTGCAGGCGCAGATACAGCCTCTTTTTTCAGTGCACCGCGTAGCATCTGGTAACCCATCCAGCAGAGATACAGGCCACCGCCTACCATAATCAGCGTATGCAGCCAGGCCATTTTTTCGATAATCAAATGCAGGCCAAGCAACGCAATCCCAGCCCAAACCATTACGCCGCAGGTAATGCCCAGCACGCCCATCATCGCTTCTTTACGGGAACGACTGACAGCGGTCTGAGAGACAAAAAAGAAATCGGGACCGGGGCTCATAAGCGCCACAATGTGCACCATGGCGACGGTGAGAAATAACATCAACATACATTTGACTCGCGGGGGAAACGTTTACGGAGTCTTCATACTGGCACTTTTTTATGCTGCTGACTACTCTTCGTCGTCGCCATCGACATGCGCACGAATCAGCGCCATAAACGGTTTACCAAAGCGTTCCAGCTTGCGCATCCCAACGCCGTTAACGCTGAGCATTTCGCTGGCGGTGATCGGCATCTGTTCAGCCATCTCAATCAAGGTTGCGTCGTTAAACACCACGTACGGCGGGACATTACTTTCATCGGCAATCGATTTACGCAGTTTGCGTAATTTGGCGAACAGTTTGCGATCATAGTTGCCGCCGAACGATTTCTGCATCGCTTTCGGTTTGAGCGCCACGATACGCGGCACGGCAAGTTGCAAAGAGGATTCGCCGCGCAGCACCGGGCGCGCGGCCTCTGTCAGTTGTAGGGCAGAATGCTGGGCAATATTTTGCGTCACCAGGCCGAGATGAATCAGCTGGCGGATCACGCTCACCCAATGTTCATGGCTTTTATCACGGCCCATACCATAGACTTTCAGTTTGTCATGACCATAGTCGCGGATACGCTGGTTATTAGCACCACGAATCACTTCCACCACATAACCCATCCCAAACCGCTGATTCACACGACCAATGGTGGAAAGGGCAATCTGAGCATCGGTTGAACCGTCGTACTGTTTCGGCGGATCGAGGCAGATATCGCAGTTCCCGCACGGCTCCTGACGCCCTTCGCCAAAATAGTTCAGCAATACCAGACGACGGCAAGTTTGCGCTTCGGCAAACGCGCCCATCGCATTGAGTTTGTGGCGCTCGATATCCTGCAACTGCCCCTGCGGCTTCTCTTCCAGACAACGGCGCAGCCACGCCATATCAGCCGGATCGTAAAACAGCATCGCTTCCGCAGGCAGGCCATCACGCCCGGCGCGACCGGTTTCCTGATAATAGGATTCGATATTGCGCGGAATATCAAAGTGGACCACGAAGCGAACGTTTGGTTTATTGATGCCCATGCCGAACGCCACCGTCGCCACCACAATTTGCAGATCATCGCGCTGGAATTTCTCCTGCACGTCGGCGCGGACATTATTTTCCAGCCCGGCATGATAGGCCGCCGCGCTAATACCCCTGCTTTGCAGGCGCGCAGCGGTGTCTTCTACTTTCGCCCGGCTGTTGCAGTAGATAATGCCAGACTTACCGCGCTGTTCCTGCACGTAGCGCATCAACTGATCGAGCGGTTTGAATTTCTCCATCAGCATGTAGCGAATATTCGGACGGTCAAAACTGCTGATTTGAATCAGCGGATCGTTCAGCCCCAGCAGGCGCACGATATCCTGGCGCGTGGTGTCGTCGGCTGTGGCGGTCAGCGCCATAAACGGCAGCGTCGGGAACCGCTGGCGCAACTGACCGAGCGCGGCATATTCCGGGCGGAAATCGTGACCCCATTGGGAGATACAGTGCGCTTCATCGACGGCTAATAACACCGGATTCCAGTGCGCCAGATGCTCAAGAAAGTTATCCAGCATCAGGCGTTCCGGGGCGATATACAGTAAGCGAATTTGCCCGGTGCGGCAGCCTGTCATCACTTCAAGTTGCTGTTCGCGGGTTTGCGTCGAGTTAAGGCACGCCGCCGCCACGCCGTTGGCCTGTAGTTGATCCACCTGATCTTTCATCAACGAAATCAGCGGTGAAACAACCACGGTAAGGCCGTTTAGCAATAAGGCAGGAATTTGATAGCAAAGGGATTTTCCGCCACCAGTGGGCATAACAACCAGGCAATCGCGACCGGAAAGCACAGTGTCGATAATTTCTTCCTGGCCGGGGCGAAACTGTTGGTAGCCAAAGGTTTCTTGTAAAACCTGTTTAGCTCCGGACTCCAGATTCAACACTTCCGCCTGCGCCACATTCACCCCGATTGCCTGAAATAAAAACAGGCGCTATTTTCAGCGCCTGCGCGAGAAACTGCAATGCTTTTAGTCTCTGAGAGGGTAATCCTGGATGCTGGATTCCAGATTTGCCAACCACTCAACCGTTCATCAAAACAAGTCGTTTAGCATAACCCCTACACCGACACGGGTCTGGTTGAAGTTATAGTCGATGAGCGATTCGCCATAGCCGCTGTAAACCTGAGTATAAAGGCGCACATGTTTGGTGATCGGGTAACTTAAGCCTAACTCCGCGCCGCCGTAGCCGGTGTTCCAGTTGTACTGTCCTTTCGCACTGAGCACCGCATCACCGAGGTGATAGCCGATTTTAAGCTGGTAGTAACCCATATATTTGGTGATATCCGGGTTATCGTCAGTATTACCCACCACATACCACGGCTTCACTTCTACCAGCCAGTTACCGTTTTCTGCCATCAGGCGAGTATAAAGGCGGTTCCAGCTGCGGGAGGTCGGGTCTGAACGCCCGTTAGAGTCGTGGTTATACCCCATCTCCACATCGCGCAGCGTCCAACCTGCAAAACGGTAATCGGTGGCAAAACCGAGGAACAATTGCGGTTCGTAGTTGGTTTCACGAAACGGTGAAGACTCTTCGCTATTGGACAGTTGCCACCAGGATTTTTGCGTATAAGACGCACCCAACACCGAGTTTGGGCCTAAAATCCCACGCCACAGCGGAAATGCCAGGCTCAACTGAAACTTTACTTCATCCTTACGCGCATTTTCCGCCCAGTCGTAACTGGCAATCGCTTCTTTATTCAGATCGCTGGTTTGGGTGTAGATGAGGTAGTTGGTGTCATAAGGATAGAGCGTGAACGGATTGTCATGCTCCTGCAGCATATTGGCGATAATACTGCCACGCACCGCTGGCGCGTCATGCACCTCTTTCACCGTTGCCTCTTGTGCATATACTGCCATAGGCAACATAAACACCGGCAACAACCAGCCCTGCAGAGTCCGCATCGGTCGTGTTCTCCGTAACGAATTATTGATAAGGTGAATGTTTTTCTGCGGGCTATTTTACATACTTAACTCCATTGCCGTTAGTTATCCCTTCCTAAAGTAGAAACCAACAACAAAGAAGCATAAAATCAACATTTCATTAACCAATGAAGTGTAAGGATGATATGTCTGCCGTACTGACCGCTGAACAAGCCCTGAAATTAGTGGGTGAGATGTTTGTTTATCACATGCCATTTAACCGCGCATTGGGGATGGAACTGGAGCGTTACGAAAAAGAGTTCGCACAGCTGGCCTTTAAAAATCAGCCGATGATGGTGGGTAACTGGGCGCAAAGCATTTTGCACGGCGGAGTCATTGCGTCGGCGCTGGATGTCGCCGCCGGTCTGGTGTGCGTGGGAAGTACCTTAACCCGCCACGAAACCATCAGTGAAGATGAACTACGCCAGCGGCTATCGCGGATGGGGACCATTGATCTTCGCGTTGATTATCTGCGCCCAGGCAGGGGCGAGCGTTTTACTGCTACCAGTAGCCTGTTGCGTGCAGGCAATAAAGTCGCCGTCGCCCGCGTTGAATTACACAATGAAGAACAGCTTTATATTGCCAGTGCCACCGCCACCTATATGGTAGGTTGAAGACATAAAAGCAGGTAAACTGCTGTTACCAATTAAAAATGAGTATTCCCGATGGATGCAAAACAAACGCGGCAGGGCGTATTACTCGCTCTTGCCGCTTATTTTATTTGGGGTATTGCGCCAGCATACTTCAAGCTGATTTACTACGTGCCCGCCGATGAGATCCTGACGCATCGCGTGATCTGGTCGTTTTTCTTTATGGTGGTGCTGATGAGCATTTGCCGCCAGTGGTCCTATTTAAAAACGCTGATTCAGACGCCACAGAAAATTTTTATGCTGGCAGTCTCTGCCGTACTGATTGGTGGCAACTGGCTACTGTTTATCTGGGCGGTGAACAATCACCATATGCTGGAAGCGAGCCTTGGTTACTTTATTAACCCGCTGGTGAACATTGTGCTGGGGATGATTTTCCTCGGCGAGCGATTCCGCCGGATGCAATGGCTGGCGGTGATTCTGGCGATATGTGGCGTGTTGGTCCAGCTGTGGACTTTTGGTTCGCTACCTATTATCGCGCTGGGGCTGGCATTTAGTTTTGCCTTCTACGGCCTGGTGCGCAAGAAGATTGCGGTAGAAGCACAAACCGGCATGTTAATTGAAACCATGTGGCTGCTGCCCGTGGCGGCGATTTACCTGTTTGCTATTGCCGACAGTTCAACCAGCCATATGGGGCAAAACCCGATGTCGCTGAATTTACTGCTGATCGCCGCCGGTATTGTCACTACCGTACCGCTGTTGTGTTTTACTGCCGCTGCCACGCGCCTGCGTCTCTCAACGTTAGGCTTTTTTCAGTACATTGGCCCGACGCTGATGTTCCTGCTGGCTGTGACGTTTTATGGTGAAAAACCGGGTGCCGATAAGATGGTGACTTTCACCTTTATTTGGGTGGCGCTGGCAATTTTTGTGATGGACGCGATTTATACGCAGCGTAGAACGTCCAAATAAAAAATAAATATATTCTGAAAAAATATGCCGACTCTTGTATGAGAGTGGGCATATTGCCATGCTGACAGGAGACTCACACAAGGATGTAAAATTTATGTTACGTATGTTTATCCCAACATCTAACGGTAAGATTTCCAGACACCGATATATATTTTTATTTATTTTAATAAATTTCATTTTTGCCTTTCTTATTATCTTTTTTAACGATGGGGAAGCAGGTTTTCTTGTTATAGTCTCTACCATCGCACTCCATTATCTCGTCATCAACATGAATTGCCAACGACTCCGTGATAGTGGTTTCATATATATAAAAATTTATGTTTTTGGTACATTAGCAGTATATATCATCTCTATCATCACAATGATAGCCGAAGATTTTGCCTGTTCAGGCAATGGTTCGATGATTTTTTTGATTTGTTATTTTTCCACTTTCAGTATGCTAATGCTTGCACCTACTGATTCATCAAAACAATAGTTATGGAGTATTTATGAGTAAGGAATATATGAACGATGATTCATTAAGTGAAAAATGGAAATACCGATTTAATTTTTATGATCAACATGGCTTTCCTGGATTCTGGGGAGCAACACCAGAATATAAAGCAGCATTTAAAGCATTAAAAGTAAGACAACGATTAACTATTCAAATGAATTTCATTGCTTTCTTCTGTTCCTGGATCTATTTATTTGTTCTGGGCTTATGGAAAAAAGCAATTATAGTTCTATTACTTGGCATTCTATCTCTATTTGTTGGTGCATTAATTGGCGTTAACATTCTGGGAATTGCCGTAGCAGCCTATGTTGCTGTTAACACGAACAAATGGTTTTATGAGAAAGAGGTAAAAGGGTTAAATACCTGGAGCCTTTGAATAACAGGTGGCTTAGCCAGGCTAAGCCACCGCCTTCTTTTTACAACCAGTTCTTCCGCTTAAAGTACAGATACGGTGCCAGGCCCGCGAGGATCATAAAGATAATCGCGCCAGGGTAGCCGAAACTCCACTTCAGTTCTGGCATAAACTCAAAGTTCATCCCGTAGCTGGAAGCAACCAGCGTTGGCGGCAGGAACACGACGGATACCACCGAGAAAATTTTGATGATGCGGTTCTGCTCGATGTTGATAAAACCCATTGCCGCCTGCATCAGGAAGTTCACCTTCTGGAACAGGGATTCGTTATGCGGCAGCAGGGATTCGATATCGCGCAGGATTTCACGCGCCTGCTCCAGTTGCCCACCCGGTAAACGCGCTTTACGCACCAGGAAGTTGAGAGCGCGCTGGGTATCCATCAGACACAGGCGAACTTTCCAGCCGATATCTTCCAGTTCCGCCAGCGTGGAGAGCGCCTCGTCGTACTCATCGCCCTGATGCCCTTCCATAATCACCCGGCTCAACTGCTCCAGGTCGCTATAGATATTTTCAATTTCATCTGCCAACTGTTCGATTTTGGTTTCGAACAGATCCAGCAGCAACTCGTAGGCGTTACCGTCTACCATCGACTGGCTACGGGCACGCATACGATACAGACGAAAAGCGGGCAGTTCACGCTCACGCAGAGTAAACAGACGACCATCACGGATGGTAAATGCCACAGTGGAGTTACCGGCGTGATCTTCCGCATCTTCAAAGAAGAAGAAGGAGTGAATATGCAGGCCGTCGTCGTCTTCAAAGAAACGTGCCGATGCTTCGATGTCTTCCAGTTCCGGGCGGGTTGCCAGGCTCTGGCCAAGTTCAGATTGTACGCGCAGTCGCTCGTCGTCGTCCGGTTCGACAAGATCAATCCATACTGCATTTACAAGGGGTTGTGACTCTTCGACTTCCAGCCGGGTCAGTCGGTTATTTTCCAGTTGAAATGCGCTCAGCATGACCGGGACTCCCAATGCTTAAAATATCGGACAGTTCGGTGGGCACACAGAAACAAATTGGGTTTCAGACCATTAAACAGCCTGACTCAGCGCGACGGGAAAAATTGAGGTCGCTGACAACCGCTAAGGCTATCAGCAAAAAGGGATAGCCTTAGGAGTTGATCCTGGATGACAGGATAGTGAGCCAGTATCTACTGGGTGTGTCCAAGGCGAATGTCCTCTTAGAGTGATCGTGCGCGCATGTTACGCCAGCAAAATTTTGCCGTCAACACGCAACAGAACACCACAGAACAATAGTTGAACTTCGCGCTTTTTGGTACTCGTCAAGGTCGCTAACAGGATAAAAAAATCCCACATCTAGGACCTATAATGGCGCATCGGCTACTCATTGGTAAAGGAATGATCACCTTGAATCTCAAACGGATTTTTCTCACCCTCACCTTACTTCCCTTGTTTGCTGTTGCCGCTGATGATTGCGCACTCTCAGATCCGACGCTGACCGTACAGGCGTATACCGTTAATCCTCAAACAGAGCGGGTGAAAATGTACTGGCAAAAAGCCAATGGCGAAGCGTGGGGAACGTTACATGCTCTGCTGGCGGATATTAATAGTCAGGGTCAGGTGCAGATGGCGATGAACGGCGGCATCTATGATGAAAGCTATGCGCCGCTCGGTTTGTACATCGAAAACGGTCAGCAGAAGGTGTAATGCCAGTCAGTTAAGCAACTGACTGGCTCTTTTTCGGGGCTGTGGGGTATTTCCAGGGCCTCTCCTTTACCACTCTCGGGAAGGCCCTTCCCCTTCTCGTCGGTAATTTCACAAGTTGTCCCATACTTGCAAGATCGCTCATCAGCTCCGGTATACGTCCCGGTGAAGCGCCCTGCAATGTCATCAGCATTCTCATCACCATTCCGCATGATTCTGAGAAACTCAGTTGATTCGGCCAGTAACCTTTCAGATGTTCCGCCATTTTAATCATCTGATATCTCACCAGATTATAAGCCAGTAAGACACCCCACAGCTCTTGCTCCACAAGCTCCGGCTTTTTACTTCTCAGCGTCAGCCTGCTCAGTTGCATCGTCTGTTTTATCTCCCTGTATCCCAGTTCGATTTCCCAGCGATTACTGTACAGATCCGCCATTTCTTCTCCGGGGAAGCGCATGGCGTCCGTCATCGACGTCAGCAGATGGCAGACTTTTCCTTTGCGCGTCACGGTCAGCAGGCGGGCTGTCACTTCATTTCCCAGTCCCGGCCACTTTTTTCGTGCCTGCGGGCTGGTTTTCAGCTTCACCAGATGATCGCCTTTACCCAGTTTTCTGAGCTCTTCATATTGCGCTCCCTTTCTGAGAGGTATCATCCAGTGGCGGTGTTCTCCCGCCAGGCTCCAGCCATTTAACAGTCCCAGTGAGTAATAACCTTTATCCATTAACGTCAGAGTGTTATCGCCGGTTTGTTCTATAAGTTGCTCAGCAAGCTCATTTTCGCTGTTCTTCATCGTGCCGAAGGCTGCAGCCGTCAGCAGATGGCTGGTCAGTTCCATCTGGCAGACCATTTTGACCTGCGGGTAGAGCGCCGGGTTCCCGGCATGTGTCTGCCGGGGGAAGGCTGCATCGTTCTCTGGTGTATCCGGTGTGCGCCAGAACACACCATCGATGGCCAGCAGGGTCAGGCCGCACCAGTGCGGATGCGGCGTGGCGTTATGCCAGAGCTGCGCTGTTTTCGTGAACACGCGGCGGACAGCCTCACTTCCCAGGCGCTGGCGGGCCTGAATAACGGCACTGGGGGCAACGAAGGGGCGATTGCCCGGCAGCATGATGTCCAGGCGATTCACAATCTGGTGAAGAGGTTCTTTACGCTCAAGCACCATGCCAACAATACACCAGACCATCATTTCGAGGGGAAGACGGCGCTTGCGTAGCGTTACAGTACCTGATTCGGCAAGGCAACGAGAGATGAGTTCGGGGTCGAGGTAATCCCCCAGAGAAGTCAGTGGGTTACGCAGAGAATCGTAACGGGATACCAGATCAAGAGCCTGTCCAATGTGCATAAAAAAATCCGGAAACAAGTGAGCGTTTCCGGATTCTTACACAGCCACTGGATCGGTCAACTGATCCTTAACTGATCGGCATTACAGCAGAAGGTGGCGTTAAATCTCGCTTCAGGTGAAGGGAATTTCTTTATCCGTCCTGGCGGCGTGTTTTATGTCGCGGGAGATAAAGTCGGCATCGTTCGTCTGGATGCTTTTAAAGCCAGTAAAGATATTCAGTTTGCGGTGCAGTCAGGACCAATGTTGATGGAAAACGGTGTAATTAATCCGCGTATTCATCCCAACGTCGCCTCACGTAAAATTCGTAACGGTGTTGGGATTAATAAACATGGGAATGCCGTGTTTTTGTTGAGCCAGCAGGCGACAAATTTTTATGATTTTGCCTGTTATGCCAAAGCGAAACTGAACGTTGAGCAGCTGCTTTATCTTGGTGGCACGATTTCACATATGTATATGAAAGGCGGGGCAATCCCGTGGCAACGCTATCCTTTTGTCACCATGATTTCCGTCGAGCGGAAAGGTTAGAATGATAGCTTTGTGTCAGATACTAAATATGCTGCTGATGCCGGATGCGGCGTAAACGCCTTATCCGGCCTACATGACGTTGCAATTTATTGAATCTGAATGATTTTTTAGGCCAAATAAGGTGCGCAGCACCGCATCCGGCAACGTTACACCGACTCCAGCCGGGCGTAAGCTGCCACCAGCCATTTGATTCCCTGGCCCTGGAATGCCACCTGCAAACGGCTATGTTCACCGCTGCCTTCCATATTGACGATGGTGCCTTCACCAAACTTAGCGTGGCGTACACGCTGGCCGAGCTTGTAGCCGCTGTCGTTCTCGACCATCGGCGTACCCATCCGCTGATGGCTGACCGGGCGGCTTACCGTGGCGCGCAGGCGCACCTCTTCCACACACTCTTCCGGCAACTCGCCAATAAAGCGCGACGGGCGATGGTAAACCTCTTTGCCATACAGACGGCGAGTTTCCGCGTAGGTCAGCGTCAGTTTCTGCATCGCGCGGGTTACGCCAACGTAGGCCAGACGGCGTTCTTCTTCCAGACGCCCGCCTTCATCCAGCGACATCTGGCTTGGGAACATGCCCTCTTCCATACCGACGATAAACACCTGCGGGAACTCCAGACCTTTCGCCGAGTGCATGGTCATCAGTTGTACCGCATCCTGCCAGGTATCCGCCTGCCCTTCGCCTGCTTCCAGCGCCGCATGGGATAGGAACGCCTGCAGCGGCATTAAATCTTCGTCTTCTTCGTTGTAGCTGAACTGGCGCGTTGCCGTCACCAGTTCCTCTAAGTTTTCGATACGCGTCTGACCTTTTTCGCCCTTCTCCTGCTCGTACATGGTACGCAGGCCGGAGTCTTTAATTACCCGGTCAGTCTGTACATGCAGCGGCATATCGGCAGTTTCCTGCGCTAAGGCGTCGATCAGTTCCATAAACCGCTGTAAGGCGCTGGCAGCACGTCCGGCGAGGGCTTTTTCCTGCAACAGTTCACGACATGCCTGCCAGAGTGTTAACTGGCGATCGCGCGATGTCTGACGTACCACGTCCAGCGTCCGGTCACCAATACCCCGCGTTGGCGTATTCACCACACGCTCAAAGGCCGCGTCGTCGTTACGGTTGGCAATCAGGCGCAGATACGAGAGCGCATCTTTGATTTCCTGGCGTTCGAAGAAGCGCATCCCGCCGTAAATACGGTACGGCATACTCGCCTGCAACAGTGCTTCTTCCAGCACACGCGACTGGGCGTTACTGCGGTAGAGAATGGCGCACTCGGCAAGCGCCCCGCCGTTGTCCTGCCAGGTTTTGATGCGGTTAACCACAAAACGCGCTTCATCGAGTTCGTTAAAAGCGCAATAGAGGGAAATAGGCTCACCGTCCGCGCCATCGGTCCACAGTTTTTTACCCAGACGCCCGTTATTGTTTTCAATCAGGGCGTTAGCGGCGCTCAGAATATTGCTGGTAGAGCGGTAGTTTTGCTCCAGACGAATAATTTCGGCACCGGGGAAATCATTAAGGAAACGCTGAATATTCTCCACCTGCGCCCCGCGCCAGCCGTAGATTGACTGGTCGTCATCACCGACGATCATCACTTTGCCGGTGTCGCCCGCCAGCAGGCGGATCCACGCGTACTGAATGTTGTTGGTATCCTGGAATTCGTCCACCAGGATATTGGTAAAACGTTCGCGGTAGTGTTGTAGGATATGCGGCTTGTTAAGCCACAGTTCGTGAGCGCGCAGCAGCAGCTCGGCGAAGTCCACCAGGCCCGCGCGATCGCACGCTTCCTGATACGCCTGATACACCTTCTGCCAGGTCTGCTCCACCGGATTACCGTAGCTTTGAATATGATGCGGACGCAGGCCTTCATCTTTCTGGCTGTTGATGTACCACATTGCCTGGCGCGGCGGCCACTGCTTCTCGTCGAGGTTCATGGCTTTGATCAGACGCTTAAGCAGGCGTAGCTGGTCTTCGCTATCGAGGATCTGGAAATCCTGCGGCAGATTGGCGTCCATATGGTGCGCACGCAGCAGGCGGTGCGCCAGCCCGTGGAAGGTGCCTACCCACATGCCGCCCTGGCTGGTGCCCATCAGTTGTCCGATACGATGACGCATCTCCGCCGCCGCTTTGTTGGTAAACGTCACAGCCATAATCGAGTATGGCGAGCAGTTTTCCACGCTCATCAGCCAGGCGATACGATGCACCAGTACGCGCGTCTTACCACTGCCCGCGCCCGCCAGCACCAGAAGGTTGCTGCGTGGCGCGGCCACCGCTTCGCGTTGTTTGTCATTAAGGCTGTCGAGCAGGTAAGAAACGTCCATTGGCACCGCCGCGTAAAAATAGGTTGGGCGGAGAAGCGCAACGCCCTCCGCCAAAAAGCTGGGTATATATACAGATTTGCTGATTATATCAGCGAGGTCAGAGATGCCAACCGGGAAATTTCCAGATGTGGCAGTAAACGGCTGTCCCAGGTTTGCATCAGATCGCCATTTTCCGGTCTGATCCAACAAGCCTGCATTCCGCTGCGAATTGCCCCACCCACGTCAGTGGTGAGATCGTCCCCAACATGTAAGATCTCGCCGATCGGCACGTTGAGTTTTTCCGCAGCCAAAAAGTACATATCGCTGAACGGTTTTGAGCGCCCGTGCGGGCCAGCGCGCAGCACAAACTCAAAATAATCCCCCAAACCAAACAGTTCCGGCTGGGCGTTACCGTTGGTGATCGCCACCAGCGGCCATTTCTTCGCCAGCTGTTTTAAGGTGTCGTGAGTTTGCTGCGGGACGTCGATTCGGCTGCGCCATTTGGCAAAGTTAATCATTGCTGCGTGTGCGCCTGCACTGGCTTCTTCGGCACTCAGCCCGGCGTCGAGCATCGCTTGTTCAATCGAACGAAAACGCCAACGTGTCACGTCGTGATAAATCTCGGGTTCCGCTTCCCGTACCGCCTGGCGCAGGCGTTGCAGATCTTCATTCTGGAAGCTGCGCAGCGCCGGATGATAATTTTGCACAAAGGTAAGCGCCTCTCGCTCGGTGCGCAAAATCACCGGACGGTTATCGTAAAGGGTATCATCCAGGTCAAAGGTGAGCGCCGAGATGCGCCCCAAAGGCCGGTAAAAACGCATTATTTCCCCCGTTTGGCGCGTGGATGCGCCGCATCGTACACCGAGGCAAGGTGTTGAAAATCAAGATGAGTATAGATTTGCGTGGTGGAGAGGTTGGCATGACCCAGTAGCTCCTGCACACCACGAAGATCGCCGCTCGACTCCAGCATATGCGTAGCGAACGAGTGACGTAATTTATGTGGGTGAACGTGATTATTCAGCCCTTGTTTTATGCCCCATTCGGCAAAGCGTTTCTGCACATTACGCGCGGAGATACGCTTGCCCAGTTTCGACAGAAAAAGCGCGTCGTCTTCGCTACCAAACAGGTCGCGCAAATCAAGCCAGTGCTCAATCCACGCCACAGCGTTGCGACCAATCGGCAGGCGGCGCTCTTTGCTGCCTTTCCCCATCACCCACACTTCGCCGGACTCCAGGTCGAGGTGTTTGATATCCAGCCCCACCAGCTCGGAAAGACGCAGACCCGCGCCGTACATCACTTCCAGCATTGCACGGTCGCGTACAGCGAGGGGATCGTTGATATCAATATCCAGCAGCCGATTCATATCGTCGACGTCGATATTTTTCGGCAGATGACGCGGCGCTTTCGGTGCCGAAACTCCTTTCGCCGGGTTAGCTTTGAGTTCGTTCTGGCTGACCAGCCAGTCAAAAAAGCTACGTAGCGCAGAAAGCCGTAACGCCAGACTTGCTGCTCCCAGCCCTTTACGGCGACTGCGTACAGCAAAATTGCGTACCATCGCTGCATCGCATTGTTGCCAGCTTTGCAGGCCGTTTTCGCTGGCAAAATTGATGATCGCCTCAAGCTGACGCTGGTAGTTAAGTAGGGTTATCGGGCTAAGCTGACGCTCCACGCTCAGATAACGTAGGTAGCGTTCTACATCGGTGTGTAAATCGGTCATACGCGTTCAATCCAACGCTCCAGAAGCTCCGGCAACATCAGCGCAATTTCATGAAGTAACTGCGTTCCCTGCCCTTGTTGATAGTGACTGGCATCGCGACTGGTAAACAGCACAACACCCAAATCAGCATCGCTTCCCAGCATCGACATCGCCACCGATCCCACCGCTTTCGCTTCCGGTAGCACCACCAGCAGCTCCGGTCCGTTAAGCGGCCCAAGATAGTGCTGTTCCTGCCCCAAACGCTGAATACGCAGCGGTTCGAAAGACTGACGGCTTAATGCCAGATGAGTGTGGTTCGACGGCGCACCTAAGCGCCAGCGATCTGGAAACAGGCGCAGACTCGCACCAGCTAGGCCGAGATCGCGCGCCCAGCGGTGAAAGCGCATCAGCATATCGTCGAGACTGCTGGCGGCGGTGAGACTGCGCTGCAGGTAGAGTAGGCGATAAAACAGCCCTTCGTTGGCGATAGCCTGCTCCATCAACAACGCCATGTTCTCTTCCAGAACATGAATGTGATTACGTGCGCGGGCCATGTGCCACTCGACCAACGAAATGGTGCCGCGTACCGGATGCGGCACACGTATCGCTTCTACTGCGCGCGCATTGCGGATAAAAAACTCAGGATTTTTAATCAGATAATCGACAACCGCCCGGTCATCAAGCTCCGTGAGTGTTTCCTGCAGTTCTTCCCCTGGTTGCTTCATAGATGAATAAATCCATCGTAGACATGTACCGCCGGGCCAGTCATATATAACGGGTGACCCGGACCTTTCCAGGCGATATCAAGACGACCGCCGGGGAGTTCCACGCGTACTTCTTCGTCCAGCAAACCTTGCTGAATCCCTACCGCCACCGCCGCACACGCGCCGCTGCCGCAGGCCTGGGTTTCTCCTGCCCCACGCTCATAAACGCGTAAACGAATATGCTCGCGCTTAACCACTTGCATAAAACCGATATTGGCGCGCTCCGGAAAACGCTCGTGACTTTCCAGAACAGGACCAAGCGTTTCTACCGCCGCGGTATCGACATCATCGACCTGAATCACGCAATGCGGATTTCCCATCGACACCACGCCGCATAAGATTGTCTGCTCGGCGGCGCGCATAATATAGGTCTTTTCCGCTTTGTTAGCGCGAAACGGCACGGCGGAAGGTTCGAAGTTGGGTTCGCCCATATTTACGCGGACCAGATCATCATCGGTGACGGTCAGAACCATCCGCCCGTTGGCGGTGCTGACGCGGATATCACGCTTATTGGTCAGTCCTTTCAGACGCACAAAACGGGCAAAGCAGCGCGCACCGTTACCGCACTGCGCCACTTCACTGCCATCAGCATTGAAAATGCGATAGTGAAAATCCAGTTCAGGATCATACGGCGGCTCAACCACCAGCAGCTGGTCAAACCCTACCCCCAGGTGCCGATCCGCCAGGCGACGAATCAGCTCCGGTGAAAAAAAGACATTCTGCGTTACCGCGTCGACGACCATAAAATCGTTGCCAAGGCCATGCATTTTCGAGAACTGCATCATTTACTCCAATCACGCGGGTACAGAAACTGACTTTTAGTAATTCACCTGGGATGGACCATCGCCAGTGGCGCGATCGTTTTTATCCGGCACCGTGGATTGCGTTTGCGTCTCTACCGGTTTGGTCGGCGGCGGTGCGTTTTTATCTGCAGGCGGGAAATAGAGCGGACCTTTCAGACCGCAGCCCGTCAGGCTGAAGAGAGTAAGTAATACAGTGAGTGCCTTAAACACGTTTTTCATTATGGATTGCCTGTAAAGTTCATCGCTTTCTGCTTTCTATCATCGCAGGAGAAGGCGTAAAAGCAAGCGTTTAGCGACTCTTTATGAAGTCTGAAAAGTGAGGAAATGCTGCGAGTATAACGCTTACTCGTGAGGATTTATGTTCTGCTGGCAGTTTCGTGATCAACACCTCGCGCCAGGATGGCTTTATGCACTATCGCAATGTGGTTTGTTTGTTGTCTTGTTCATTGTTTTTATCGTCGGCATGGGGATGTCGGCTTTCCGCACCTGAACATAATATTTACCAGAAACAGGGAAAAGGCGTGGTGTACCTGCGCCCTTATAAAGAAACAAATCTTTCTCTACCTGACGTGAATTACAAGAGTTTGCGTCGGTTACCCAATTTATTAATAGACCCGACAACACTAGACGAATGGGATAAAGAACCGCCTCTGACTGATTTGACAACCGACTACCTCTATGAGGGCGCACAGGCCTGGTATCCTCATTATTCATGGCATAGCGATGGTCGCAATATCCTCTACGCGGGTGAAGTTGTGCAAAACCCTCCCGGCACACCTCCCGTCGATGTCGCCTCGTTCAAGGCATGGGGTGATTTTGCCGCAGATAAACACAGTCTCTATTTTGAAGGCAAGCGCACCGATGACAATGGTGGTGGAAATAGCTTGGATATCAAAACGCTGCATCAGGTGGAATTCCGGCCTCCCTGGGATCCTGACTTACTGGGGCTGATATTACGTGACGCTAATTTCTTGTATATCAATGGGCATCGCCTCGCTGACCCCGAGAGTTTCCGTGTGCTGGCGCAGAAGTCCTGGGATCAGCGAGGAAAGTTTTCCACCACGTTTAACCCCTGCATTGCCGTACCATTTGGCCCCTGGGATACCCTGGCTCGTACACGGACCAAAATCCTGCTCAACGGCGAACAGCTTGATGCCGACCCGGACACCTTTTCCGTCGTGCGCTGGATGCCCGGCTCACTCTTGACCTGGCGTGATAAAAACGGGCTGCAGCGTAAAGTCCTCGACAAGGAAAATCTGGCGTGGGATGAAGATTTAACAAAGCACTGTCTGGATTTTTCTCTGCTGGAAAAGAAAGTGTTCTGGCGTAAAGGACCTGCTTGTAAACAGGAAGAATTACCCGGACTCGATCCGGAGCAGTTTCAACCCATCAGTGATGCTGTCGCCCAGCATCAGGACTCGCTTTATACCATCATCGAAACAGAGTCTGGTAACCGTAAGCTGGAGATCGTGAAACTTGATGATCCCAATCTTATTATCAACAAACGTTTCAACGCCGGGAAACGCCACGGCTATTTACTTACGCGTGCCGAAGGGTAGCCATACCATTCCGGTTTACACGTGTTTGAATCTGACGGACCGCTGATCTTACTGGATAACCGTTCTCCGGATGAACGCGAAGCCCATCTTAATGACCATCCCTTTTTGCGCAGATGGTATGCCCGCGATAACCGCTACATTTACAGCTTTGATGGCGCGCAGCTCTGGCGATACCGCACCGCTGATCCGAAACAAGTTCGCTTAATCTGGAAGGAACAACATTCGGGATATGTCTATGGCGTAAATTACAAAACGGGATATCTGGACGGAAAAATTACTGATGACGGCGAATTTATTCCTGCCCCGCGCAATGAGGCGACAAAATGAAGGGTCAAATAATCACAGTTGCACTCATCCTGTTGGGACACACATTTCTGACGCCTGCTGTACAGGCCATAGGGTTCGACTATTACAATGATCACGGTGTTATGTCTTACGGTAAAGGTTATTGGGGGGATAAGAAAATCATTGCCCAGTTTCCGGAGATGAGCAGGGCCGGTTTGCGCCTTGTGAAAAATATCTCTGGGAAAACAGGTTATATACCTTCCGATGAAATAAGCATAGAAAATGAGGAATACCACTGGGTGACAGACGGCCGCGTTATTCTCTGGCGTGGCAAAATCGTTAGCAATCCACCGGGAACACTCACTGTCGATATTGCCAGCTTTCAGGCTATGGGCCGCTTCGCGGTCGATAAATATAGCCTCTATTTTGACGGACAGCGCACCGAAAGTAATAGCGGCGCGTCACGTGTTGAGCTGGCGACACTAAAAGCTATCGAAGGTAACTCTACCACGCTGGTGGATAGTAAAAATCTCTACTTGTCCGGTCGACGTCAGGGGAGCAGCAGTGATGTTACTGTATTAGAAAAAAGATGGTGGGGTATTAATCCACGTCTTATGAGTGTAAACAGAAATTCATATTCCAATGATCTGCTTATCCGCAGTGGGCAGAATATTTATTTAAATGGCGTTCACCTTACGGCGAATGCAGACTCATTTGAGATAATTCGCTGGATACCTCATTCACTGCTGGTTTTTCGCGACAATAAGGGTCTGCATCGTTATCCCTTTGGTCAATTATCAGGCAAAGCGATACCCGTAGATGATGACGTCTCTTTTGAAGTAGGGGAAAGTCGCGTTCGCTGGCGTAAACAGCTCACGCCCGACCGTCAGTGGAGCAAGTGGATAGACCTACCAGGTATTGAACCTGAACAATTCGGTAATGACTCCAACTTACTGATAGTGTTTTATGTTCAGATAATGCCCGATGACCTTGTCATGCAGCTCCACCGATTTTGAGAACGACAGTGACTTCCGTCCCAGCCTTGCCAGATGTTGTCTCAGATTCAGATTATGTCGCTCAATGCGCTGAGTGTAACGCTTGCTGATAACGTGCAGCTTTCCCTTCAGGCGTGATTCATACAGCGGCCAGCCATCCGTCATCCATACCACGACCTCAAAGGCCGACAGCAGGCTCAGAAGACGCTCCAGTGTGGCCAGAGTGCGTTCACCGAAGACGTGCGCCACAACCGTCCTCCGTATCCTGTCATACGCGTAAAACAGCCAGCGCTGACGTGATTTAGCACCGACGTAGCCCCAATGTTCGTCCATTTCAGCGCAGACAATCACATCACTGCCCGGTTGTATGCGCGAGGTTACCGACTGCGGCCTGAGTTTTTTAAGTGACGTAAAACCGTGTTGAGGCCAACGCCCATAATGCGTGCGCTGGCGCGACATCCGACGCCATTCATGGCCATATCAATGATTTTCTGGTGCGTACCGGGCTGAGAGGCGGTGTAAGTGAACTGTAGTTGCCATGTTTTACGGCAATGAGAGCAGAGATAGCGCTGATGTCCGGCAGTGCTTTTGCCGTTACGCACCACGCCTTCAGTAGCGGAGCAGGAAGGACATCTGATGGAAATGGAAGCCACGCAAGCACCTTAAAATCACCATCATACACTAAATCAGTAAGTTGGCAGCATTACCGAACAATTCCATCTGATTACTGGCAATATTGCGCAATATAAAGATCGGCTGTATGTAACAAAATTATCGACATTTGGTGAAGACCAGCTTGAGATAATCCCGCTGGATACGCCAGACCTGGTCATTGATCGCTCATTTAATAGCGGCAAACAGCATGCTTACTTTATCCGCCAATTACGGTCAAAGAGCTTGCAAATTATTCCAGTTAACGGTTCGCTAACTAAAAACGATCGCTTCGCTTATGACGATCGCAATGTTTATACATGGACCGATACAGAGGTAAGGATTACGCCCTCCCCCTGCCCGGCGAAAACTCGTGTCAGAGAGGAGAACGTACGTGAAGTTCAAAACAGAGACATCATTATTCCGGTGACGGATGAATCATGCCGGAACGCAGCAGCAGAGGTGCAAACTTTGAAGCCCTGACCCCATGCCGCTATACTGCCGCCATCACTTAAAAACAGGATACAACAATGAACGACAGTGAATTTCATCGCCTGGCTGATCAACTGTGGCTGACCATTGAAGAGCGTCTGGACGACAGGGATGGCGACAGCGATATCGACTGCGAAATCAACGGCGGCGTACTGACCATTACCTTTGAAAACGGCAGCAAAATCATTATTAACCGCCAGGAGCCGCTGCACCAGGTGTGGCTGGCAACCAAACAGGGCGGCTACCATTTTGACCTGAAAGGCGATGAATGGATTTGCGATCGCAGCGGCGAAACCTTCTGGGATTTGCTGGAACAGGCGGCGACGCAACAGGCGGGTGAAACAGTCAGTTTCCGCTAAGATTGCATGCCGGATAAGCCTCGCTTTCCGGCACGCTCATCACGAAAAATACTGCTGTAATAGCGGCGTATCGTGATCCTGATTGGCGGGCGGCAGGTTGCCAATCGATTTTGTTCGGAACGGAATCACCTGTTCGCGACCATCAACCTTCACAATCTGATAGAACTGCGGCAGGTTGAAGTTGATGAAGCTTGAGCCGTAGGTGAAGCGGTCGTGCGATGACGAGTAGAAGCGACTGACGTCACGTACCAGCTCCTCTTTGCTGCCTTCGCAGTGGTGATACACCTCAACCCGGTTGCTTTCGTCGAGAATGTAGATATTAAAGCCATTCTCGTCTTGCGTTTCTTCGAAAAAGAACTGGATGATCCCTTCGCTGGCAAAGCCGTCCACCACCGCCGGTAATTTGACGTGATTGGTTTCAACCTGCACTGACAAGCCGTGCAGTTTGTTATGCGAAATAGCGCCATAAAACTCGATGGCGTTCTCCAGCTTCTGTACCGATACATTCAGGCGTTCGAAGAACAAGCCCCAGGTTTGACCAGAAACGCGCAGCGCCTTGAAACGCCCGGTTTCCTGGCGGGTGCTGGAAAGGCGCAGTTCAATACACTCAGAAACCAGTTGCTGCACGCGAGTACGGATTAAGCCGCGCAGATGCTGGCTATAACAGAAGACTTCCACGCTATCTGGCGGTGCGGCGTCCTGATGCATTTTGCCGAGAATAGTTTTCAGGGCTTCGATCATCGATTGCTCGCCGTTGAAGTGCAGCGTACGCACTTCGTTCCACGAGTTGCGGTACAGCAGGTCAACGCTACCTACCAGGCAATTTTGATTCTCGCCAAAGCTGAAGACATCCAGCTTACGGAAATCAAAATGCACCACCTGATTGCGGAACGCAGCTGTCGGGTCATATTCCAGGTTAACGATAATCGCCAGATGGCGAATCTCACACGGGCTGTAGAGCGCCTTCGGTGTCGGTGCAGGTAAGCGCAGCGGGAAATGGTGCGACACGTCGGCGACCATCTCCTGCAACTTAGGCAAATCGACAATGCCGTTACCTTTAATATACAAACGGGTGCGCGAGGTCAGCAGGCCGTTAAACCATGCCCACGCCACCAGTTTATTCAGGTAACGGTTATATTCCAGCGGCTGATGGCTGATGATCGACTCAATATTTGGCGCGCGGTTATACAGATACCAACCTGAACGGTTAGCCCGGCCCGGCGGCACATAAATAAAGGTCAGATTCGGTTCCGAGAGATCGGGTGAAATCTGCGGGTTTACCAGCGTCACTTTACCTGGCAATGCTTCAAACGCGGCATACAGTTTACGCGTCAGTACGCCGATATCCTGCGGACTGGCGGAGACGCTAAGGTTATTGCGACGCGCAAAGCGGATCAGATTACGGTAGCTCTGCATCATCGCGTCGAGCAGCTCGTTGTGCGCCTCACGCACCTGATCAATCTTCCAGTTAGCACGGTTATCGAGCATTGCCAGACGAGCTTCGTCCCAACCCCACTCGCTCACTAACTGGCTCAACACTGCGCGACGCCAGCCTACACAGGCGCGTTCACGGCTGAGTTTTTCGCACACTTTTAAATAGAAGCAGCGACGTACTAAATCCAGACGGGTGAAATCTTCAATCGCCGTCAGGTATTCAGTAACACGCTCCAGCATCATGCAGTATGGATCGAGGCCAAACGATACAATCTCGCCGTCGTGCAAACGCTGTTTGATATCTTTCGCCAGCAGACGTGGGTTCGGGTATTCCCAGGAATAGGCTTCCAGCAGCAGTGTTTTCAGCACCGCTTTGTATGGGGAATCGATACTCTTGTAGAGCTGCCAAAGGCTGGCACCAAAGTACTCTTCAGCAGAAAGCGAGCTTAAGCCACCGAGATCCAGCCATTCATTTGGCGTCAGCACGCCCTGCGCGTAAAGCGTCATCACATAGTCGTCGTAATGCTCTTCTTCGTCGCACGGCACCATATTCCACAGAATACGCTTACCGGCGAGACGCACGGCAGTACGATAAAATTCGTCAAGCAGCAGTATATGCTGGGTGGAGCCACAATCTTCGCCCCCCAGGCTGCCGCTTTCATTATGACGGAAGCGGTTTTCATCAATCAGGAAGAAGCTGACTTCCACACCCAGCGAGGCGGCCCAGCTTTCCAGCAGGCTGCATTTACGTTGTAGTAACTGGCGCTCTTCGCTATCGAGCCAGGATTGATGACAGACCCAGATATCCAGGTCAGAGGAACAACTTTGCCCTACGGACGAGGTGCTGCCCATGGTGTATACACCAGTAATTGGAAGCTCACCTTTCGGTGGATCCTGTACTGACATTCCACGATACAGTTCAAGCTCGTTCAGGTAGTGGCGTTGAGTTTCATCAGGCGTGTAAAGGCAAATGCCTTTGGGAACGTTACCATCAAGGTAACCCGGCATTCGCGGATGGTGATAGTGCAACAATGTCGGCAGTAGACTGTAGACCTGTTGGAATGCAGGCCCCATAGCAGCAAGCGCGCGATCCACACGCAATTGATTTATGGCATCCAGTCTCTGTTTCAGAGTCTCAATATAGAGGTACAAGACGTATCGCCTGATTTGCTACCCGTCATGACTGTGATTCCGCCAACATCAACGGTAACACGCGGCATTCGGGATATTTCGTATGTCAAAGGTAACCGTTACCACTTTTCGCGCCTGGTTTTTTTAGTTTCACGACGAAAAAATGGTCTAAAACGTGATCAATTTAACACCTTGCTGATTGACCGTAAAGAAAGATGCGCTACATACAAGTGTAGCACCGTTTATTCTCTGTAAATTCCTTATTACGACGGCGTGAAACGCCTGTCAGGATCCACTGCCAGACCTCATTTTACGGTTTGCGCAGGCGTCTACGTTTCACCACAACACTGACATCACTCTGGCAAGGATGTTAGGATGGACCACGGATGATAATGACGGTAACAAGCATGTTAGACAATGTTTTAAGAATTGCCACACGCCAAAGCCCACTTGCACTCTGGCAGGCACACTATGTCAAAGACAAGTTGATGGCGAGCCATCCGGGCCTGGTCGTTGAACTGGTACCGATGGTGACGCGCGGCGATGTGATTCTTGATACGCCGCTGGCGAAAGTAGGCGGAAAAGGCTTATTTGTAAAAGAGCTGGAAGTCGCGCTCCTGGAGAATCGCGCTGATATCGCCGTACATTCAATGAAAGATGTGCCGGTTGAATTCCCGCAAGGTCTGGGGCTGGTCACTATTTGCGAGCGTGAAGATCCTCGCGATGCCTTTGTGTCCAATAACTATGACAGTCTGGATGCGTTACCAGCAGGCAGTATCGTCGGGACGTCCAGTTTACGTCGCCAGTGCCAACTGGCTGAACGCCGCCCGGATCTGATTATCCGCTCCCTGCGCGGCAACGTCGGCACTCGCCTGAGCAAACTAGATAACGGCGAATACGATGCCATCATTCTTGCCGTAGCCGGACTAAAACGTTTAGGTCTGGAGTCCCGCATTCGCGCCGCGTTACCACCCGAGATTTCTCTTCCGGCGGTAGGACAAGGTGCAGTCGGTATTGAATGCCGCCTTGATGATACACGCACTCGCGAGCTGCTTGCCGCGCTGAATCACCACGAAACTGCACTGCGCGTTACCGCAGAACGCGCCATGAATACCCGTCTCGAAGGCGGATGTCAGGTGCCAATTGGTAGCTACGCCGAGCTTATTGATGGCGAAATCTGGCTATGTGCGCTGGTCGGCGCGCCGGACGGTTCGCAGATTATTCGCGGTGAACGCCGCGGTGCGCCGCAAGATGCCGAACAAATGGGGATTTCGCTGGCAGAAGAGCTACTGAATAACGGCGCGCGCGAGATCCTCGCTGAAGTCTATAACGGAGAGGCCCCGGCATGAGTATCCTGGTCACCCGCCCGTCTCCCGCTGGAGAAGAGTTAGTGAGCCGTCTGCGCACACTGGGGCAGGTGGCCTGGCATTTTCCGCTGATTGAGTTTTCTCCGGGTCGACAATTACCGCAACTTGCTGATCAACTGGCAGCGCTGGGGGAGAGCGATCTGTTGTTTGCCCTCTCGCAACACGCGGTTGCTTTTGCCCAATCACAGCTGCATCAGCAAGATCGTAAATGGCCCCAACTACCTACTTATTTCGCCATTGGACGCACCACCGCACTGGCGCTACATACCGTAAGCGGACAGAAGATTCTCTACCCACAGGATCGGGAAATCAGCGAAGTCTTGCTACAATTACCTGAATTACAAAATATTGCGGGCAAACGTGCGCTGATATTACGTGGCAATGGCGGTCGTGAGCTAATTGGGGATACCCTGACGGTGCGCGGTGCTGAGGTCACTTTTTGTGAATGTTATCAACGATGCGCAATCCATTACGATGGTGCAGAAGAAGCGATGCGCTGGCAATCCCGCGAGGTGACGATGGTCGTTGTTACCAGCGGTGAAATGTTGCAGCAACTCTGGTCGCTGATCCCACAATGGTATCGTGAGCACTGGTTACTACACTGTCGACTATTGGTCGTCAGTGAGCGTTTGGCGAAACTCGCCCGGGAACTGGGCTGGCAAGACATTAAGGTCGCCGATAACGCTGACAACGATGCGCTTTTACGGGCATTACAATAACTCTCATAACAGGAAGCCATAATGACGGAACAAGAAAAAACCTCCGCCGTGGTTGAAGAGACCAGGGAGGCCGTGGACACCACGTCACAACCTGTCGCAACAGAAAAAAAGAGTAAGAACAATACTGCATTGATTCTCAGCGCGGTGGCTATCGCTATTGCTCTGGCGGCGGGTGTCGGTTTGTATGGCTGGGGTAAACAACAGGCCGTCAATCAGACCGCCACCAGCGATGCCCTGGCTAACCAACTGACGGCATTGCAAAAAGCCCAGGAGAGCCAAAAAGCCGAGCTGGAAGGCATTATTAAGCAACAAGCTGCGCAGCTTAAGCAGGCGAATCGTCAGCAAGAAACGCTGGCAAAACAGTTGGATGAAGTCCAACAAAAGATCGCCACCATTTCCGGCAGCGATGCTAAAACCTGGCTGCTGGCTCAGGCCGATTTTCTGGTGAAACTCGCCGGACGGAAGCTGTGGAGCGATCAGGACGTCACGACCTCTGCAGCGTTGCTGAAAAGTGCAGACGCCAGCCTGGCGGATATGAATGACCCGAGTCTGATTACCGTTCGTCGGGCAATTACCGATGATATCGCCAGCCTTTCTGCAGTATCGCAGGTGGATTATGACGGCATCATCCTTAAGCTTAATCAGCTTTCAAATCAGGTAGATAACCTGCGTCTGGCCGATAATGACAGCGATGGTTCGCCGATGGATTCAGACGGTGAAGAGCTTTCCAGTTCCATCAGCGAATGGCGTATCAATCTGCAAAAAAGCTGGCAGAACTTTATGGACAACTTCATTACGATTCGCCGTCGTGATGACACCGCCGTACCGCTGTTAGCGCCAAATCAGGATATCTATCTGCGCGAAAATATTCGCTCTCGCCTGCTGGTCGCAGCACAAGCTGTACCGCGTCATCAGGAAGAGACTTATCGCCAGGCGCTGGAGAACGTCTCCACCTGGGTACGTGCTTACTACGATACTGATGATGCCACCACCAAAGCGTTCCTCGACGAGGTGGACCAGTTAAGCCAGCAAAATATCTCGATGGATCTTCCGGAAACCCTGCAAAGCCAGGCGATGCTGGAAAAACTGATGCAGACTCGCGTGCGTAACCTGCTGGCACAACCGGCAGCGGGGACAACGGAAGCTAAACCTGCACCTGCACCTGCACCTGCACCTGCACCTGCACCTGCACCTGCACCGCAAGGTGATACTCCGGCAGCCGCGCCGCAAGGAGAATAACCATGCTAAAAGTGTTATTACTCTTTGTTTTGCTGATTGCGGGGATAGTGGTTGGCCCGATGATTGCCGGTCATCAGGGTTATGTGCTGATCCAGACCGACAACTACAATATCGAAACCAGCGTCACGGGCCTGGCGATCATATTGATTCTGGCGATGGTAGTGCTGTTTGCCATTGAGTGGCTACTGCGGCGGATCTTCCGCACTGGCGCGCACACCCGTGGATGGTTTGTCGGACGTAAGCGTCGCCGTGCGCGTAAGCAGACCGAACAGGCGCTGCTGAAACTGGCGGAAGGTGATTATCAGCAAGTTGAAAAGCTGATGGCGAAAAATGCCGATCACGCTGAACAACCGGTGGTGAACTATCTACTGGCTGCCGAAGCCGCGCAACAACGTGGTGATGAAGCACGCGCCAACCAACATCTGGAACGCGCAGCGGAGCTGGCCGGCAATGACACCATTCCGGTAGAAATCACCCGTGTACGTCTGCAACTGGCCCGTAATGAAAACCATGCTGCACGCCACGGCGTGGATAAGCTGCTGGAAGTTACGCCACGCCATCCTGAAGTATTACGTCTGGCGGAACAGGCGTATATCCGCACAGGGGCATGGAGTTCTCTGCTGGATATCATCCCATCAATGGCGAAAGCCCATGTTGGTGATGAAGAACATCGTGCAATGCTGGAACAACAGGCATGGATTGGCCTGATGGATCAGGCGCGTGCCGATAACGGTAGTGAAGGTTTGCGTAACTGGTGGAAAAACCAAAGCCGGAAAACGCGTCATCAGGTAGCGTTGCAGGTGGCAATGGCGGAACATCTTATTGAATGTGACGATCATGATACTGCCCAGCAAATTATCATCGACGGCCTGAAACGCCAGTATGACGATCGCCTACTGCTGCCGATCCCGCGTCTGAAAACCAATAACCCGGAACAGCTGGAAAAAGTGCTACGCCAGCAAATCAAAAACGTCGGTGATCGCCCGCTGTTGTGGAGCACATTGGGTCAGTCACTGATGAAGCACGGTGAATGGCAGGAAGCATCGCTCGCCTTCCGCGCGGCGCTGAAACAACGTCCGGACGCCTACGATTACGCATGGCTTGCCGACGCGCTGGACAGACTGCACAAGCCGGAAGAAGCTGCAGCGATGCGTCGCGACGGTTTGATGTTAACGTTGCAGAATAACCCGCCACAGTAGTTCCTTCTCACCCGGAGGAAAGCACCTCCGGGACCTTTCTGATGCATAAAAAAACGCCTGCTCTTATTACGGAGCAGGCGTTAAAACAGGTCTGTATGACAACAAGTGGGTGCTTCACTCAACGTTGTGTCCATGGTGTCTGATGAGGCATAAGCGACATCTGTCAGTGGACGATAAGCACCGTAAACGGCTCTGCGTCATTCCGGAGTTTATGAGGCACTAAGGCGAACATAAGAGATGGAATGAGCATCTACTCGTTTATTATGCCACAGAGAATCGGGAAATAACATCCCTTAACACTTGTTATGAGATAATTCTGTAATCCTCTTTGCTTCCTGAGTAATAACTTCCTGAGTGAATATTTAACCTGAGCTTGATCCTACACATACTTATTATGAATGATAAAATTCATTCAATTAATAACACATATATTAATTGCCGTTAAAACTAAAAACAGCATCAATAATCAACGCGATATAATAAACCTGCCTTACATATCAACTGCGCCAGAGGTAGGATTGAAAACGCTCTCCTGATTTTCCAATTCATTTTCTGGATAAATAAATAATTTATTTTTGTCACTATTATTTATGTAATCATCCTGTCAGGGAGAGGGATCTCAATTATCAATGCTTAATTACGTCATCATTTTGATGACATGAAACCGGAGCATTTTGCATGGAATTTTCGTTTTCACCCAAACGTCTTGTTGTTGCTGTCGCCGCCGCTCTTCCTCTCATGGCCAGCGCAGCAGATACCCCGTCAACTGCTAGACTGGCCCCCTGAATCTCCAGACAACCAGTATCACTTAAATAAGTGATAGTCTTAATACTAGTTTTTAGACTAGTCATTGGAGAACAGATGATTGATGTCTTAGGGCCGGAGAAACGCAGACGGCGTACCACACAGGAAAAGATCGCAATTGTTCAGCAGAGCTTTGAACCGGGGATGACGGTCTCCCTCGTTGCCCGGCAACATGGTGTAGCAGCCAGCCAGTTATTTCTCTGGCGTAAGCAATACCAGGAAGGAAGTCTTACTGCTGTGGCCGCCGGAGAACAGGTTGTTCCTGCCTCTGAACTTGCTGCCGCCATGAAGCAGATTAAAGAACTCCAGCGCCTGCTCGGCAAGAAAACGATGGAAAATGAACTCCTCAAAGAAGCCGTTGAATATGGACGGGCAAAAAAGTGGATAGCGCACGCGCCCTTATTGCCCGGGGATGGGGAGTAAGCTTAGTCAGCCGTTGTCTCCGGGTGTCGCGTGCGCAGTTGCACGTCATTCTCAGACGAACCGATGACTGGATGGATGGCCGCCGCAGTCGTCACACTGATGATACGGATGTGCTTCTCCGTATACACCATGTTATCGGAGAGCTGCCCACGTATGGTTATCGTCGGGTATGGGCGCTGCTTCGCAGACAGGCAGAACTTGATGGTATGCCTGCGATCAATGCCAAACGTGTTTACCGGCTCATGCGCCAGAATGCGCTGTTGCTTGAGCGAAAACCTGCTGTACCGCCATCGAAACGGGCACATACAGGCAGAGTGGCCGTGAAAGAAAGCAATCAGCGATGGTGCTCTGACGGGTTCGAGTTCTGCTGTGATAACGGAGAGAGACTGCGTGTCACGTTCGCGCTGGACTGCTGTGATCGTGAGGTACTGCACTGGGCGGTGACTACCGGCGGCTTCAACAGTGAAACAGTACAGGACGTCATGCTGGGAGCGGTGGAACGCCGCTTCGGCAACGATCTTCCGTCGTCTTCAGTGGAGTGGCTGACGGATAATGGTTCATGCTACCGGGCTAATGAAACACGCCAGTTCGCCCGGATGTTGGGACTTGAACCGAAGAACACGGCGGTGCGGAGTCCGGAGAGTAACGGAATAGCAGAGAGCTTCGTGAAAACGATAAAGCGTGACTACATCAGTATCATGCCCAAACCAGACGGGTTAACGGCAGCAAAGAACCTTGCAGAGGCGTTCGAGCATTATAACGAATGGCATCCGCATAGTGCGCTGGGTTATCGCTCGCCACGGGAATATCTGCGGCAGCGGGCTTGTAATGGGTTAAGTGATAACAGATGTCTGGAAATATAGGGGCAAATCCAACTGCCACCGCACGTAAAGGCTTTGCCGGATACGATCACCCAAACCAGTATCCACAGAACGCTGCAATTTATTGAATTTGCACGATCATGTAGGCCGGATAAGGCGTTTACGCCGCATCCGGCAATCAACCGCAGGCGGCTTCCAAATGGCCGCTTTTTTACTTATTCACCACCATCAAATGTGCCTGCATAATGTCACTGGCCGGGCGACCGTGCGCCAGCAAATCAGCCATTGCTTTAAGATATGGCGGTAGATGGCGGAAATAACGCTGATACCCGGCACACAAATAATTCAGCCCCGGTTTGCCGCTGGCATCGAGCATGAAGCGGTGTTTCGGGCAGCCTCCCCAACATGCTTTTAACACGTTACAACTGCGACACTGCGCCGGTAATTGCTTAAATTTATCTTCACCAAACACCTGCTGTTGCGGGGAATCGATCATTTCTGCAATTGTTTGCTGATGCATATTCCCCAGCCGATATTGCGGATAAACATAGTGATCGCAGGCGTAAACGTCGCCGTTGTGCTCAACAATCACCGAGCGCCCACAGGTTGGCTGATGATGGCAAACCGCACCCGGCGCACCGACAAAATTGGCAAACGCCCATTCGATATTCATCACGAAAATCTTGCCGACGTCGCGTTTGATCCAGTGGTCAAAAATCGCCACCAGAAATTCACCAAATTCATCGGGGCGCACAGACCATTCCGTCAGTTCCCCCTGAATATCACCAGGCGCATGTAGTTTCAGTCCATCGCGGACAGCTGTTTCATCAGCCAGGCGCTCGACCACCGGAATAAACTGGATGAATTCGACTCCCGCATCGCACAAAAAATCATAAACCTGTAACGGTTGCTGCGCGCTGGTGCGGTTGACGCAGACCAGCACGTTATAGTCGACATGATGTTTTTGCAGGAGCGTCAGGGCACGCATCACCAGTTTATGCGTGGGTCTGCCGCCTTTGGTCACGCGATATTGATTGTGGATCTCAGCCGGACCATCCAGCGATAACCCAACAAGAAAATTATTTTCTGCCAGAAATGCACACCATTCGTCATCGAGCAGCACGCCGTTAGTCTGGAAACTGTTACTTATCTTCCTGCCAGCACCATATTTCGCCTGTAGCGCCACGGCACGGCGGTAAAACTCCAGCCCGAGTAGCGTTGGTTCGCCGCCCTGCCAGGTAAAAGCCACTTCGTTTTGCAGTTCGCTGGCGGCGATATAGTGACGGATATACGCTTCCAGCGTGTCATCGTCCATATGCGTGACTGGCTTTTCGCGGTAAAGGGATTGTTTTTCGAGATAAAAACAGTAGTCACAGTTCAGATTACAATCGGAACCGCTCGGTTTCGCTATCACATGAAAAGCACGCGTTGGAACCTGTTGCAGCATGGTCGCTCCTTGCCTGAAGTCATCCTTCAATACGTTAAGGGCGAAATCATACCGTGGGGCAATGAGTTATTACGGGCGTTTATTGCGAAGGGAGGGTGACGAAATGCACAGAAAACAAAAAACCCCGCCGAAGCGGGGTTCAAAATTGGTCGGCGAGAGAGGATTCGAACCTCCGACCCACTGGTCCCAAACCAGTTGCGCTACCAAGCTGCGCTACTCGCCGAAATACTGCTTTTTGAATTTTTAGTTCAATTCTTTAAAGTCGTGGTGCGAGGGGGGGGACTTGAACCCCCACGTCCGTAAGGACACTAACACCTGAAGCTAGCGCGTCTACCAATTCCGCCACCTTCGCATTGTCACAACTTCTAATAATGGGGTGGCTAATGGGATTCGAACCCACGACAACTGGAATCACAATCCAGGGCTCTACCAACTGAGCTATAGCCACCACTACAAATCTTGTTACGCGGTATTACTACCACCGCAGCTCAAGCGCTGGGACTAAATGGCGCGCCCGACAGGATTCGAACCTGAGACCTCTGCCTCCGGAGGGCAGCGCTCTATCCAGCTGAGCTACGGGCGCTTAGCGCCGTTGCGGGGGTGGATAATACGGACTTCCCACCCCTCTGTCTAGTCCCTTTTTAAATAAATTGCTCGTTTGGTTACGGTTTGTGCGTTTTGCTGCTTATTCCTCCAGTTTATGCGCTTTACCGTGGCGATTAAGCCCAAAAACTTTATAAATCGCCGTCACCGCCAGCATAAAGATGATGCCGACAAACAGCGACATACGCGTATCTTCATTAAAGTACATGCCGATCAAAACGCAATCAGGAATGCCATTGTTACGTAGTTGGCCCACGGGAACAGGATTGAGCGGAACGGATGGCTGGCAATCGCCGCTTTATGTGCACGCCGAAAACGCAGCTGGCTTATCAATATCACAAACCATGGCACCATCCCCGGAAGCACGCTGGCACTGTAGACGTAGACAAACACACGCTGCGGATTGGGAATGATGTAGTTCAGGCATGAGCCAATTAGCAGAATAGCAATAGATACTGCCACACCCGCAACCGGTACGCCGTGACGGGAAACTTTTGCCATTGCCGCCGGTAACTGACGGTTTTTCGCCAGTGCGTAGAGCATACGTCCGCAACTGTACATGCCGCTGTTACAGCCAGAGAGCGCAGCCGTCAGCACCACAAAGTTGATAATGCCCGCCGCTGCGGTAATACCGATTTTGGCAAAAGTCAGTACGAACGGGCTGCCGTTGCTGCCAATTTCATTCCACGGGAAGATGGTGACGATAACGAAAATCGCGCCTACGTAGAAAATCAGGATCCGCCACAGCACTTTGCCTACGGCACTGCGCAGCGTCACCTGCGGATTCTTCGCTTCACCGGCAGTAATGCCAATCAGCTCCACGCCCTGGTAGGACGCCACCACAATACACAGAGCGGTCAGGAACCCTTTCCAGCCACCCGCAAAGAAACCGCCATGCTCTGTGAGATTGCTAAAACCAATCGACTGCCCGCCATTGCCAAAGCCAAAGAAAATCACGCCCAGGCCAATGACAATCATCACGATAATCGTGGTGACTTTGATCATCGCGAACCAGAACTCGATTTCGCCGTACAACCGTACCGCCGCCAGATTCGCCAACGCCACCAGCGCCACCGCGATCAATGCGGGTATCCACTGCGCCATCTCCGGGGACCAAAACTGGACATAAACGCCAATGGCGGTGATTTCTGAGATCCCCACCGTCATCCACATAAACCAGTAAGACCAGGCGGTGAGATAGCCAAAAAACGGGCTCATATAACGATGCGCATAAACGGCGAACGAACCGGTAACCGGTTCGAGGAACAACATTTCGCCCATTGAACGCATGATGAAAAAAACGAACAGCCCGGCGATGATATAGGCCAACAATACGGATGGCCCGGCCCATTTCAGGGTACTGGCGGCCCCCATAAACAGGCCGACGCCAATGGTGCCCCCCAGGGCGATGAGTTCGATATGTCGAGCTTCCAGCCCACGCTGTAGCTCTGGTTTGTTATCTGCCATAAATCCTCGTGTTGTGTTTGCATGCTTTCCGGTGTTACCGGTTATCGTTATGGGTACATCGAGTGTTGCGAATGTTTTCGTAATTCAGGAGAAATGGCAAATAAAGCATTAAAAATTTGAATGCTTTGTGTAATAAAAAAGCAGACAGGCGACGAAGTGACCACTCCGTCGCTTTACAAAGAGAGGAAAATCAGAGGTTGCCGGTGTAGTGCCAGCGTAAATAACGCAGCAAACGAAGCTGACGCTTAATGCGGCTCGGCTGCGAAAGCAGGCGGTAGAGCCACTCCAGTCCCAGCGTTTGCCAGATTTTCGGTGCGCGTTTTACGTGACCGGTGAAAACATCGTAAGTCCCGCCAACGCCCATATACAGCGCATCTGGATGCACCAGACGGCAGTCGCGCATGAAGATCTCCTGCTTTGGCGATCCCATCGCAACGGTGACGATTTGCGCTCCGCTGGCATGAATGCGTTCAAACAGCGCCTGACGCTGCTCGGGTTTAAAATAACCATCCTGACTGCCAACGATATTCACATTCCATTGGTTGCGCAGTTTAGCTTCAGTTTGCGCCAGCACTTCAGGTTTACCGCCCACAAGAAATACCGGCGTCCCTTCTTTGCCTGCGCGCGCCATCAGCTCTTCCCAGAGATCGGCACCGGCAACGCGGGAAACCTGCGCCTGCGGGTACTTTTTACGTACTGAACGTACAATGCTGATGCCATCCGCATATTTAAATTCGGCAGCGTTAATTAACTCCCTGACCTCGGCGTTATCTTCAATGGTCAGCATTTTTTCGGCATTAATGGCAACCAGCGTTCCCTGCTTAAGCTGCCCGTCAGCAAACAGATAATCGAGGGCATGCTGCATATCACGCCAACCAATCAACTGTAAGCCACGCAGCGTATAGGTCGGTGCCGTGGTGTTGTTATTCATTGTTATCCTTCAACCTGCGTCCGGAGCGATGATTTTGTACGTTTATGAATGAGTCCGGCGCTTTCAAAAAGCCAGTACAACAGTTTTGCGATCATCAGACATGCGCCGAAGACCACGATAAAAAAGACTACGCGTGAGACAAACGAATCCAGCCCTTCACGTGCCAGCACGATCATATTGAAGATCGCCCCAAAGCAGAAACTGTGCAATATCGCAGCCTTATAGCGATTAGTCTCGCGGTTGCCCAGCTCATACAGCCAGTCGAACCATTTGATGATCAGTCCAACCACAATCGCCCCGAGTGGGATGAACAACGCGCCGCCCATCACCACCAGTGAGCCTATAAGCGTAGGCGAGATCGCCAGTCCGGAGTGGTTATTCAGTACTTCCCAGGTAAAGTAATTGGCTGAGTTCAGCACCATACTCGGGCGCCCCGGCCACAGCCAGGAAGGGATAAAGACATAGAAATCGCGGACAATTGGAGCCAGGCCCTGGAAGTCGATGTTGTCGTAGTTCTGCAACAGCAACGCCAGATTCTCCCACGGTGAAAAGGTGTCGCGAGTGAGATAGAGAAACGTATAGAACGCTTCATCGCCGCTCACATTCATTCCATAGCGTTTTAACGCCAGCCAGAACATGCCAACAATCCCCAGCACGCCCGCCGCCGCCAGCATCCACAACGAAATCCAGCCGCGAATAATGCCAATAAACAGGAAGATAGCGAATGCGATGATGATATTGGCGCGAGTGCCGCCGACAATCATATAAGTCAGCAAGCCAAAGGCGACCGTGCTGACGAGGAAAAACAGCCACGCTTTGCTGTCCTGGCGCAGAAAGTAGACCACCAGCATCGCCGGGATGAAAAAGTAAAAGAAGCGTTTTAACGCCACGCCGGAGACTTCACTGGAAAAGATCTGACTGTAGGAGTTAAGCCGGAACAGCAAAAAGCCGTTGTGCATGAAGAAGATGCCGACGCTTACCAGCGCGATACCCATCAGGATCACCCACGTAAGATTGGTCTCCACGCGGTTCATGGTAAACAGCGGACGGCGCGGTACATCAGCAACGCGTTTGCGTAGGCGGGTTTTGTAGGTGACATAGTAAACCGCGTAGAAGCAGCCCGCAGAAAGCAACACCTGCAACAAGATTTCTGGCGGCGCGACACCAACATCAAAGCGAAATACCAGCACGCTGGTCAGCGGGAAGCCGAAGAAAAAGGTGAGCAAAAACAGCAATGAAAAGAAGACATTGAAGTTAAAGCGCACACGGCGAAACTCAAACCAGGTCAGCGTGGCAATAAACAGCGTGCAGAGCAGCCAGACCACAAACAGGCCACTGAATTGCAGCAGACTCATGCGACCTCCCCGGCGGCAATCGCCAACGCCCGCTGCCAGCCTTGTAGATAGTTAGGGCTAAAGAAGGCAATGGTGTTTTTATCCGCCGACGCCAACTGGCGCTGCGCTTCACGCACAATATCCTCGTTGAGATCGTCGGTAGTAAACAGCACTGGCAAATGCTGTTCCGTCATATCCTGCCAGAACGGATTTTCCCTGTTAAGCACACAAGGAATGCCCGCCTGAATCAGTAAGCAAAGCGTACCAATGCCCTGCTGGCGGGCAAAAATAAAGTAACCAAGATCGCACTGACGAAGTAGCGCCAGATAGGCGTCAAATTCCAGTTTTTCGCTCAAAATTTGCAGATTTTCTTCGCTGAATAACTCCAGCCCCGCCTGACGAACTTCCTCAATGTACGCTTCGTTATTAGGCGGATATCCCATCGGCACCACCACTTTTACCGTATCGCCAAATTGCTGATGAACGGCACGTAAAGCGGCGACATGCTCATTGCTGCGGTCGCCGGAGTTCCCCACCAGAATGGTCATTTTTCCTTCACGTTGCCGATCGTTCGCCATCGTATTGAGAGAAGGGTCCATCCGCGTCGGGAAGTACAGCAGTTCTCCCCGCACCTTTGGGTGTGTTTTGGCAAAAAAGCTCAAATCGCCGCGGGTGGCAAATACACAGCCGACTCGCTTTTGCGCCAGGCGACGTAGTGGGTAAAAAAGCTTATATCTCAAGCCACTGGAAAGCTCATACAGGTCTGCCCCCCAGATATGCCAGAAAAACTGGCTGGGCTTAATGCCACCACTCAGCAGAGCCAGCCACAGTGTGGGATTGAACTGACCGTGGAAAAAAAATCGCTGCTGACGGTTAGCTTTTGCTTTCGCGATGACCGCTTCCGCCAGCGATTTTTTCCCAGGGAAAAATTGCACAGAAAGCGCCGGACAGCTATCACTTAAGCCGTCGTCCTTGCCAACAACCATAAACTCGCGCGCGTGCTCGCTCGTCGCGGCCAGCGCGTCATTGAAAAACCGCAAAACGGTTCGGTTATGGTGAGGGATATCCGATCCCAGTACGTGAATCAGTACAGTCATGCCCGCCTACGCCAGAGTAAAAACACGCCACAACAAAGAGAAAAATAGACGATATAAGTTGCCATATATGCCTGCGCCGCGCCCAGTGCACCATGCGCAGGGATTAGCCAGTGGGCAAATACCATCAATAAAGTGAACTGGCTGACTTCCGCCAGAATATAAAACCGCAGTGACGCTTTGGCGATCACCAGATAACCAAAGACATAAGCGCCCACTTTTAACACATCACCCACTAACTGCCAGGCAAAGAGATCGCGCATAGCGGTAAATTTATTCGACAACAGCAACCAGATAGCAAAATCACGCAGCAACCAGACGGTAAAACTCGCTGCCGCCACTGCCGGTAAGACGAATTTCAGCGATTTAACCACTTCCCGGGTGATATCGCGCTTTTCCGTTAGCCGCGACAACGTGGGCAGCAAATATACGCTGAACGATGCCGTAATAAATTGCAGGTAGGCATCGGAAATACTGCTCACCCCTTGCCAGATCCCCACTTCATCCCAGCTATACTGCGCCGCCAGCAGTTTACGCATCATGATGTAAGCAACAGGCAAGGTCACCGACGTAATCAACGCCATGAGCGTAAATTTGCTCAACTGCCCTGCCAGACCGTTATCCCAGCTGGGTTTCAGATAGCTTAACGGGATGACACCACGTTTAATCAACATGATGGCGGCAGGAATTACCACCAGCGCGGGAATCAGCGCCAGACCCAGCAACGCCCCTTCATAACCGCCCAAACGGTAACTGACGTAGTACGCGAGAACGCCAATCAAGCTGCCGACAATCAGCGATAACGCATTACCTGCGGCATCGCGAAAGCCTTTCATCAGCGCCAGTAACAGGTTGCCCCAGGCGATCCCCATTTGCACCAGCGCCACTAAACGCACCAGCCCCTGATAGTCGGTATTACCAAACAATCCCTGGCTGATTGGCGCAGCTGCCAGCACAAAAACCAGCGCCATCAGCGTAGAGAAACCAAGTACCATCGCTGATGAAGTGCCGACCACGCGGCGCAGCTGTTGCGGATTATCATGGTACTGGGCAACGTATTTGGTTACACCGTTAAAGATGCCAGCCCCGGCAAGCACGCCGAGCACGGTAATCAACTGGCGGAAATTTGCCGCCAGCCCAAGCCCCGCCGGACCAAATGACACCGCCAGCAACTTACCGACCAGTAACCCGGCACCAATCTTGACCAGTGTACTGGCCGCCGTCCACAAGGACGCTTTTGCCAACGACATATCAGGAGAAGTAGTTCAACAAAGTCGCAATTACCGTACGCTGATTGACGGGCGACAGGTTGTAGAACAGCGGCAGGCGCAGCAGGCGCTCGCTCTCTTTGGTGGTGTAGCGATCTTCACCGTGGAACTCACCAAAGTGTTCCCCCGCAGGGCAACCGTGCAGCGGAATGTAATGAAACACCGCCATGATTTCCGCTTCTTTCAGAAAGTTAATCAACGCGCTCCGGTCATCAATATCCCGCAGTTTAATGTAGAACATATGCGCGTTCTGCACGCAGCCATCGGGAATCGACGGCAGCTCGATACGCCCGGCTTTCGCCAGAGGCGCTAACGTATCGTAGTAGTTTTGCCACAGCGCCAGACGTTGCTGGTTGATACGATCCGCTGCTTCCAGTTGCGCCCACAGGTACGCAGCTTGCAGATCGGACATCAAATAGCTGGAGCCAATATCGCGCCAGGTATATTTATCGACCTGACCACGGAAGAACTGGCTGCGGTTAGTGCCCTTTTCACGGATGATCTCGGCTCGTTCGATTAACGCTTTATCGTTAATCAGCGTCGCGCCGCCTTCACCACCCGCCGTGTAGTTTTTGGTTTCATGGAAGCTAAAGCAGCCAATATGACCAATGGTTCCCAGTGCACGCCCTTTGTAAGTGGACATCACGCCCTGAGCGGCATCTTCCACCACAAACAAATTATGCTTTTTCGCCAACGCCATAATGGTGTCCATTTCGCAGGCCACACCCGCGTAATGGACCGGCACGATAACGCGCGTTTTGTCGGTGATCGCTGCTTCAATCAACGTTTCGTCGATGTTCATGGTGTCCGGGCGAACATCCACAAAGACGATTTTCGCGCCACGCAGCACAAAGGCATTGGCGGTGGAGACAAAGGTGTAGCTCGGCATGATCACTTCATCGCCAGGCTGGATATCGAGCAGCAGCGCCGCCATCTCCAGCGAAGCGGTGCAGGACGGCGTCAGTAACACTTTGGCGCTGCCAAAACGTTGCTCCAGCCACTGCTGGCAGCGACGGGTAAAACCGCCATCGCCACACAGTTTGCCGCTACCCATTGCCGACTGCATATAGTCGAGTTCGGTTCCCACCACCGGCGGTGCGTTAAATGGAATCATGTGATCACCTGTATAACCAGTACGCGGTGCTTTCTACATTCGCACCACTTTGTATGTATCGTTTAAGCGCGGCGGTGTTGCCCATTTGGGTCGCCACCCGCAAAGTTGTTTTACCGCGAGCATACGCCCAGTTTAGCGCCGTTTGCATCAGCTCAGCACCTGCACCGCGTCCAGCCAGCAGGCCAATTCGCGCATCTGTCGCATTGAGTTCCCGTAAAGAGACATAGCCGCGAATATCGCCGGACGCCGCACGTAGAATCAGACATTGATGATCAAAGGTGCCGCGCACGGCATTTTCAATCCACTGTGCATAAAAGCGACCGCTGGCGTCAGGCGCATACCACGGCGCACGAAAACGGCTTTGCGCAAATGCGGCGCTAGCTAACTGACGTAATGCGGGAATATCGGTCTCTTGTGCCACGACAGCACCGCTATCACTGACATTGTTCACGGGTAGCGCCAAATCAACTTCACCTTCTACCAGGGAGAATCCCAGCTGTTGCAGGGCATCCAGTTCCCCCGTATTTGATGCCGCAATTTTGGCCTGCACCCGTGACCATGGCGCTAAGGCGTCTGACGTCAGGAGCGGTGCTTCAGACGTAATGCGCACGATGGCGCTGTTAACACCAAAGAAGGCGTTTTCCCAGGTTAGTGGCTCAATACTGGCGCGGACGGGCACGAAGTAACTCCAGCAGATATTGGCCGTAGCCAGTTTTCGCTAATGAACTGGCAGCACGCTTCACACCCTCGTCATCGAGCCAGCCGTTACGCCAGGCGATCTCTTCCAGGCAGGCAATCTTAAAGCCCTGGCGTTTTTCTACTGTCTGCACAAAAGTGCTGGCCTCAATCAGGCTGTCGTGAGTGCCGGTATCCAGCCAGGCAAATCCGCGCCCGAGCAGTTCAACGGTCAGGTTGCCCGCCTCGAGGTACATCTGGTTGATGGAGGTAATCTCCAGTTCACCGCGCTCCGACGGCTTCACCTGCTTTGCGTACTCCACGACTTTACTGTCGTAGAAATAAAGCCCGGTCACCGCCCAGTTTGACTTCGGCTGTTTTGGCTTTTCTTCAAGCGAGATAGCGCGGAAATTGTCGTCAAATTCCACCACGCCAAAGCGTTCCGGGTCCATCACCTGATAGCCAAAAACCGTCGCCCCTTCCGTGCGCGCCGCAACATGACGCAGCTTCGGACTGAAGCCCTGACCGAAGAAGATGTTATCGCCCAGCACCAGACAAGAAGGTTCACCATTAAGGAAGGTTTCACCGATGATAAAGGCCTGCGCCAGACCGTCCGGGCTGGGCTGTTCGGCATATTCCAGCTGGATACCGAACTCACTACCATCGCCCAGCAGGCGCTGGAAATAACCTTTATCTTCCGGCGTAGTGATGATGAGAATTTCGCGGATACCGGCCAGCATCAGCACCGACAGCGGATAGTAAATCATTGGCTTATCGTAAATCGGCAACAGTTGCTTCGATACGCCGCGCGTAATCGGATGCAATCGGGTACCGGAACCGCCCGCCAGGATAATACCCTTCATGTTTGCCTCCGCTGAAAATTAGCCTTTCAGACCTAAACGCTCACCCTGATAGCTGCCGTCCTGCACCTGCTTCCACCAGCTTTCATTAGCCAGATACCACTGAACCGTTTTACGCATTCCACTTTCAAAGGTTTCCTGCGGCAGCCAGCCAAGTTCACGGGCAATTTTCGAAGCATCAATGGCATAACGCAGATCATGCCCCGGACGGTCAGCGACAAAGGTGATCAGGTCACGATAGTACGCCACGCCGTGCGGCTTGTTCGAAGCCAGTTCTTCCAGCAGCTCGCAAATGGTTTCCACAACATCGAGATTCTTACGCTCGTTGTGACCACCAATATTATAGGTTTCACCGACTTTCCCGGTGGTCGCCACGCAATACAGCGCGCGGGCGTGATCTTCCACATACAGCCAGTCACGGATTTGCTGCCCGTTGCCATATACCGGCAGCGGTTTACCCGCCAGCGCGTTGAGGATCATCAGCGGGATCAGTTTTTCCGGAAAGTGGTAAGGACCGTAGTTATTCGAGCAGTTGGTGATCAGCGTCGGCAGACCGTAGGTCCGCAGCCAGGCGCGCACCAGATGGTCGCTGCTGGCTTTTGACGCGGAATAAGGGCTACTCGGCGCATACGGCGTGGTTTCGGTGAAGAAATCATCCGTCGAGTGCAGGTCACCATATACTTCGTCGGTGGAGATATGATGAAAACGGAACGCTGATTTTTTATCTTCCGTCAGCGTATTCCAGTAAGCCCGCGCCGCTTCAAGCAATGTATAAGTCCCGACAATGTTGGTTTCAATAAACGCTGCCGGGCCGTCAATAGAACGGTCAACATGGCTTTCGGCTGCCAGATGCATGACACAGTCTGGCTGATGCTCAGTGAATACGCGTGCCAGTTCTGCCCGATCGCAGATATCAACTTTCTCAAAGGCAAAGCGCTCGCTTTGCGCGACCGGTGCCAGCGACATCAGGTTTCCGGCGTAGGTCAGCTTATCGACCACTACCACCGCATCGCTCGTTTCGTTGATGATATAACGCACCAGCGCCGAGCCAATAAACCCGGCACCACCTGTTATCAGAATTTTTCTCATCAGCGCCAGACTCCTTTGGCATCGACGACATACTGCTGATGGACATTGTCGCCATTGATAACTTTGAACTGACTATGATCGACCAGCATCACCAGCACGTCTGCCGTTGCCAGCGCCTCGTCAAGCTGCGCCAGAGTACAAAGCCCGGTCAGTTTTTTCGGCAACTGGTGGATGTTAGGCTCAACAACCAGCGTTTCGCCGCTGTGCCACTGGGCGATCAGTTCAGCGATTTCCATCGCCGGGCTTTCGCGCAGGTCATCAATATTCGGTTTAAACGCCAGACCAAAGCAGGCGATTTTCAGTTCACTGGCTCGTTTATCGGTAGCAGCAAGGCAGTCGGCAACCGCCGCTTTCACCTGATCGATAACCCAGAACGGTTTGTGATCGTTAACTTCGCGCGCGGTACGGATAAGCCGCGCCTGCTGGGGGTTCTGTGCCACGATAAACCACGGATCAACAGCAATGCAGTGACCGCCCACGCCAGGGCCAGGCTGAAGAATATTAACGCGAGGGTGACGATTCGCCAGGCGAATCAGTTCCCAGACGTTAATCCCCTGATCGGCACAAATCAGCGACAATTCATTAGCAAAAGCGATATTCACATCGCGGAAGCTGTTTTCGGTGAGCTTACACATTTCCGCCGTCCGCGAGTTAGTGACGACACACTCACCTTCGAGGAAAATTTTGTACAATTCGCTGGCGCGGGCCGAACAAACCGGCGTCATACCACCAATCACGCGATCGTTTTTAATCAGCTCGACCATAACCTGGCCCGGTAATACACGTTCCGGGCAGTAAGCAATGTTGACGTCCGCCTGCTCGCCCACCTGCTGTGGGAAAGTCAGATCCGGGCGCATCTCTGCTAACCATTCTGCCATCTTCTCGGTTGACCCCACCGGCGAGGTGGATTCAAGGATCACCAGCGCGCCTTTTTTCAGCACTGGCGCAATGGAGCGAGCAGCCGATTCAACGTAGGTCATATCTGGCTCATGATCGCCTTTAAACGGCGTAGGTACAGCAATCAGCCAGGCATCCGCTTCAACTGGCGTCGTGCTCGCTCGTAAAAAACCGCCTTCTACGGCAGTTTTTACTACGCTCGCCAAATCAGGCTCGACGATATGGATTTCGCCACGATTGATGGTATCAACCGCGTGTTGGTTGATATCGACACCAATCACCTGTTTTTGCCGTGAGGCAAACGCTGCTGCTGTAGGCAGCCCGATGTAACCCAGTCCGATAACAGAAATGGTCGCAAAACTCATAGTGATATCCGATTATTTTTTAACGCTTCCAGAATGCGAGAGCATGCCTGACCATCACCATACGGGTTATGGGCGCGGCTCATAGCTTGATATTCGTTTTCGTCTTTTAAAAGACGCGTCACTTCCTCGACAATTCGCTGCTTATCCGTGCCTACCAGACGCACCGTACCCGCCGTCACCGCTTCCGGACGCTCAGTGGTATCGCGCATCACCAGCACCGGTTTCCCCAGCGAAGGCGCTTCTTCCTGAATGCCGCCTGAGTCAGTCAAAATCAGCCAGGCGTGGTTCATCAGCCAGACAAACGGTAAATACTCCTGGGGATCGATCAGAATGACATTTTTCACATGCCCCAGAATGCGATTGACCGGCTCTCTGACGTTCGGGTTGAGATGCACCGGATAGACAATCTGGATGTCCTGGTGCGTGGTGGCGATGTCTGCCAGCGCGTGGCAGATTTCTTCAAAGCCACGACCGAAACTCTCACGCCTATGACCGGTCACCAGAATCATCTTTTTATCGGGGGCGATAAACGGGTAATTTGCCGCCAGTTCTGAACGCAGCGTGTCGCTGCTCATCACCTGGTCACGCACCCATAACAGTGCATCAATGACTGTATTACCGGTAATGAAGATTCGGCTATCCGCAACGTTTTCACGCAGCAAGTTTTGCCGGGAAGTTTCGGTTGGAGAGAAGTGATACATCGCCAGATGCCCGGTCAATGTACGGTTAGCCTCTTCCGGCCACGGCGAATAGAGAGCGCCCGTGCGCAGACCAGCCTCAACGTGACCAACAGGAATACGCTGATAAAACGCCGCCAGGCTGGTTGCCAGCGTCGTCGTCGTATCGCCGTGAACCAGCACGACGTCTGGTTTGAACTCGGCAAGAATAGGTTTTAGCCCTTCCAGAATCCGACAGGTTATCTCTGTCAGGCCCTGTCCTGGCTGCATTATGTTGAGATCGTAGTCAGGTACAATGGAAAAGAGTTTCAGTACCTGATCAAGCATCTCCCGATGCTGCGCAGTGACGCAAACTTTAGCCTCAAAAAAAGGATCTTTTGCCAACGCATGCACCAACGGAGCCATCTTGATGGCTTCCGGGCGCGTACCAAATACAGTCAGTACTTTCACATCGATTCTCTTCGAATAAGCGGCGAGCGCCTTTGCGCTCACCGCAGCAGTGTTGCTATTTCGAGCAACGGCGGGTTAATGCGACACCAGCCCCGATCAGCCCCCCGACAATGCCCCACATAATCATCAGGAAGGCACGACGTGGGCTATCGCGTTTTACCGGTTCTTCCGGCGTACGCAAATAGCGATAGGTCTGAAAACGCGGATCCAGGGTTGGACCAACATTCAGGGTGTTTAACATGGCTCGATTCTGATCATAGTCGAGATCAAAGGCCGGACCGACGGCCTGTAAATTTTCCAGTCGAGCCTGGAGCATTGGACGCCCAAGCAGGAACATTTCTGAATCAGGTAATTCCTCGGCAGGCACATCTGTCGCACTGCGCGAAATATTATGCTGCTCAGCAATTTTCAGCGCCTGCTCAATACTGTTCATCCGGCGGTCGTAGATGGCTTTCGCCACCTCTTCCTGACGCTTCACCTGAGCTTTCATCTGGATGGTGCGTGCCGCCCATGCGCCTTTCAGCTCATCATTCAGATGGCTGGCTGCACGCTGGCTGGCAAAAGCAACATACTGACGTAACAGGTTATTAGCGTCAGGCGCGGTTTCGGCAATAAGCTTCACGCTGTCATTGACCGCGCGAGTAAAGTCTCCGGGGATAAACTGGATGTTGTTAATCATTTCATCCAGCAACGCCGCATCGGCTTTGCTGTTGCCCACCATCCGCTGTTTGTAATAGTCGGTTTGCAGCCAGAACTCTCTGCGGGTATCCCACGAGGCCAGTTGCATAACAAACTCTTTATAGGCTTCGTCCATGACCGATGGTTGATCGGCAGAAGCCATGTTTGAACGGACATCCAGGTTACGCAAAAATTGCTGCTGCGAGTAATATCCCCCCAGCATATTCACCGTTGGACGATCGGTAATCGCCGTCGAGCTCCACTCCTGACGAGCAAAAAAAGTATACGCCAGCGCGATTAACGCAAACGCCAGCCCCATGCCAATAATCCATAGCTTCCCAGCCCACAAGGTACGAAACAACCCACGAATATCCAGTTCATTTTCAGCGTCTTCGGCCGGTTTCCCAGGCATTGGTTGTGTCATCACATCCTCATTTATTTGGTTAAATTGGGGCTGCCACCACGATTTCTACGCAGTCTGCGTTTTACGCGCTTAATAAAGCGAGCAACTTTCCAGGCACGCTTAATGCAATATCCATAGAGGAAGAATGCTAGCAAAAAGAGCACCAGCATGACCCACTCCGGGACAAAATGAGAATATTCTGCCAGCACGCCAATGGAAGCGAGCAGTGCTGCGGCAAGGGTAATCAGCACAAACGCCTGACGGGAAGTAAACCCGGCACGCATGATCAAATGGTGAATATGCTGACGGTCAGGAGAGAATGGGCTCATGCCTTTACGCAGGCGACGGTACATAATCGCCACCATATCCATTAGCGGAATGGCGATTATCCACAAAGCGGTAACCGGGCTGATGGGATGGGTTTTGCCCTGGGTCGTTTCGAGCAGGATCCAGATAACGGTAAAACCAATCAGCGTACTGCCCGCATCACCCATAAAGACTTTGTAGCGGCGACCCAGGATACCAAGGTTAAGCATGATGTATGGCAGGATGGCGGCGATCATCGCAAAGCACCAGATTGCGAGGCTGGTTTGCCCGTCGAACCACAAAATCATACCGATTGCTGCAAACGAGACGCAGGACAACCCGCCCAGCAAGCCATCAATGCCATCAACCATGTTGAACGCATTAATGGCCGCCCAGACGGCAAATAGCGTCAGGAAGTAACCAAACGGTCCGAGCACCATCTCCCAGGAGCCAAAGATATAACCCAGGCTACTGAGATAAAGTTTGCCGAACACCATCATAACAATGCCAACAGCGGCCTGTATGGTGGCACGGATTTTTACGCTGATATCAAAACGATCATCCAGCGCGCCAATGAAAACAAGCACACCGGCACAAGCGAGATAGAGAGATGCATGCGGAATATAGTAATCGACAATTCCGAACGTGAAGCAAATCCCTGCGTAAACCGAAATCCCCCCAACGAGAGGTATCAATCCCTGGTGACGTTTGCGGAAGTTTGGTTTATCCACTAAACCGACTTTTTTTGCCACCTTACGGGCAAAAAACAGAAACAGTGTCGTGAATAAAAAAATACTGATGAGATCAGTACTCACTGTCAGTAAATTCACAATGCATGCTCTCAGAGAAAATTATTAGCAGAAGTATAACCACGAAGACCTTTATTCAGAAGGGAAAGTCCGTTCCGAACCCACCAGCCCTGTGCAAAAATCAACCATTTGATATGCAAATTGCATAACATGCCAGCAAATTCCAGGAATTTTCCTAACATCGCCAGCGCGACATTAAGATTACAGATATAAAAGCAAAACGCCACGTAAACACGTGGCGTTTTTGGCATAAGACAAATTTATGAGCGTTTCATCATTTCGAAGAAATCGTCATTGGTCTTGGTCATGGCCAGTTTATTAATGAGGAATTCCATTGCATCGATTTCGCCCATCGGGTGAATGATTTTGCGCAGGATCCACATTTTCTGCAGTTCTTCCTGAGTCGTGAGCAGCTCTTCTTTACGGGTACCGGAACGGTTGTAGTCGATAGCCGGGAAGACGCGTTTTTCAGCGATCTTACGAGAGAGGTGCAGTTCCATGTTGCCTGTACCTTTAAACTCTTCGTAAATAACTTCGTCCATTTTAGAACCGGTATCGATAAGCGCCGTCGCGATAATGGTCAGGCTGCCGCCCTCTTCCACGTTACGCGCCGCACCAAAGAAGCGTTTCGGACGATGAAGGGCATTGGCGTCCACACCACCGGTCAACACTTTACCTGACGCCGGAACAACAGTGTTGTAAGCGCGCGCCAGACGAGTGATGGAGTCGAGCAGAATGATAACGTCTTTCTTGTGCTCAACCAGGCGTTTGGCCTTCTCGATCACCATTTCCGCAACCTGAACGTGGCGAGATGCGGGTTCGTCAAAGGTAGAAGCAACAACTTCACCTTTTACCAGACGCTGCATCTCGGTTACTTCTTCCGGACGTTCGTCGATCAGCAGAACCATCAGCACACAATCCGGGTGGTTGTAAGCAATGCTCTGAGCAATGTTCTGCAGCAGCATAGTTTTACCGGCTTTCGGCGGTGCCACAATCAGACCACGCTGACCACGACCGATAGGTGATGCCAGATCCAGTACGCGAGCAGTTAAATCTTCAGTAGAACCGTTACCACGTTCCATACGCAGACGAGAGTTTGCGTGCAGCGGGGTTAAGTTCTCAAAGAGGATTTTGTTGCGGGCGTTTTCAGGTTTGTCGAAGTTAACTTCGTTAACTTTCAGCAGCGCAAAATAGCGTTCACCTTCTTTCGGCGGGCGAATCTTACCAGAGATGGTATCACCAGTGCGGAGGTTGAAACGGCGGATTTGGCTAGGGGAAACGTAGATGTCATCAGGACCGGCGAGGTAGGAGCTGTCTGCGGAACGGAGGAAACCAAATCCATCCTGCAATATCTCCAGTACGCCATCACCAAAGATATCTTCGCCACTCTTTGCGTGCTGCTTCAGGATGGCAAAAATAATGTCCTGCTTACGCATGCGAGCCAGGTTTTCCAGCCCCATATTTTCGCCGAGAGTGATCAGCTCAGAAACCGGCGTATTCTTTAATTCGGTAAGATTCATAGTGGTGTGAGTTCTTAAACTTGGGGTAAATCTCGAACTTAATGTTGTGAATGGTATGGCAGGATCATCCATGCCTGTTTACGGTCATCGACTCATGTCTTTTCGCTGCCTGGTCACAGGAGAGTACGCAGAACTGAAACGACAAGACGGATTGAGTGACGAGCCAGAAATCTGTTCACTTCGCATTTAAGATAAAACGGGAAGCGTTGGAAATTACAAGATTCAAACTTAATAAGGTATGTTTAATACGAAGTCAACACTAAGTTAGCATGACTCACGCCGGGCGTCCAGTTTTTAGCGACGGGGCACCCGAACATGAAATTCCCTTACGCCAGGTTAGCGTCGAGGAACTCTTTCAACTGACCTTTAGACAGTGCGCCCACTTTGGTTGCCGCCACTTCACCGTTTTTGAACAGCAGCAGAGTCGGGATACCACGGATGCCATATTTCGGCGCAGTGCCAGGGTTTTGATCGATGTTCAGTTTTGCAACGGTCAGTTTGCCCTGATATTCGTCAGCGATTTCATCCAGAATCGGGGCGATCATTTTGCACGGACCGCACCACTCTGCCCAGAAATCGACGAGGATCGCCCCGTCCGCTTTGAGTACATCCGTGTCAAAACTGTCGTCAGTCAGGTGAATAATTTTATCGCTCATATATAACTCCACAGGAATAAGCCTGGCGTGTTGGTTTCGTTGTTGGTGTAACATTAACCAACTAAAGGTTGACTTTATTTCACCGGATACGCTTTCGTAAAGCAATAGTAAGCTGATATTCTACCACACTATGAGCAAAACACATTTAACAGAACAGAAGTTTTCCGACTTCGCCCTGCATCCGAAGGTTGTAGAAGCCCTTGAAAAAAAAGGGTTTCATAACTGTACGCCCATTCAGGCACTGGCCCTTCCGCTGACGCTGGCGGGTCGTGACGTAGCCGGGCAGGCGCAAACCGGTACCGGGAAAACGATGGCGTTTCTTACGTCAACGTTTCATTATCTTCTCTCTCATCCTGCGATTGCCGATCGCAAGGTGAATCAACCGCGTGCCTTAATTATGGCACCGACGCGTGAACTTGCCGTGCAGATCCACGCCGACGCGGAACCGCTGGCGGAAGCTACCGGCCTGAAGCTGGGCCTGGCTTACGGTGGTGATGGCTATGACAAACAGCTGAAAGTGCTGGAAAGCGGCGTTGACATTCTGATTGGCACCACGGGTCGTTTAATTGACTACGCCAAGCAGAACCACATTAACCTCGGTGCCATTCAGGTAGTGGTACTGGACGAAGCCGATCGCATGTACGATCTAGGCTTTATTAAAGATATCCGCTGGCTGTTCCGCCGTATGCCGCCTGCAAATCAGCGCCTCAACATGCTGTTCTCCGCCACGCTTTCGTACCGGGTACGTGAACTGGCGTTCGAGCAGATGAACAATGCCGAATATATTGAAGTGGAACCGGAACAGAAAACGGGCCACCGTATTAAAGAAGAGCTTTTCTACCCTTCTAACGAAGAAAAAATGCGTTTGCTGCAAACGCTGATCGAAGAAGAGTGGCCAGACAGAGCGATTATTTTCGCCAATACCAAACACCGTTGTGAAGAGATCTGGGGCCACCTGGCGGCAGATGGTCATCGTGTCGGTTTGTTGACAGGCGATGTCGCGCAGAAAAAACGTCTGCGTATTCTTGATGAATTTACCCGTGGCGATCTGGATATTCTGGTTGCCACCGACGTTGCCGCGCGTGGTTTGCATATTCCGGCAGTGACGCACGTCTTTAACTACGATTTACCCGATGACTGTGAAGATTACGTTCACCGTATTGGTCGTACAGGTCGCGCAGGCGCAAGCGGTCACTCTATCAGCCTGGCGTGTGAAGAGTATGCATTGAATTTGCCTGCTATTGAGACCTATATTGGTCACTCAATTCCGGTAAGCAAATACAATCCGGACGCATTGATGACCGATCTGCCAAAACCGCTGCGCCTCACGCGCCCGCGCACAGGCAATGGTCCGCGTCGTACTGGCGCTCCGCGTAATCGTCGTCGTTCAGGTTAAATAAAATGTCATACTCAAAATCATTCAAACTGTATCAAGATGGCAAGAGAATGAATCCCGATGAGCTTACTGTAGTAAGTGATTCGGGTGAAAGAATGCAGCCAACACAGAGACAGATTGAAGGATGAAGAGTATGGGTTCCACCTCGTCGCTGTATGCAGCCATTGATCTCGGTTCGAATAGTTTTCATATGCTGGTTGTGCGCGAGGTGGCTGGAAGCATCCAGACGCTGACGCGAATTAAACGCAAAGTGCGTCTGGCTGCTGGCCTGAATAGCGAAAATGACCTCTCTAATGAAGCAATGGAGCGCGGTTGGCAATGTCTGCGCCTGTTTGCTGAACGTCTGCAAGATATCCCTCCCTCGCAAATTCGCGTTGTCGCTACGGCGACATTACGACTTGCCGTCAATGCGGGTGATTTTATTGCCAAAGCGCAGGAAATCCTCGGTTGTCCGGTACAGGTGATCAGCGGTGAAGAGGAAGCGCGTCTGATTTATCAGGGCGTTGCTCACACCACTGGTGGTGCCGATCAGCGCCTGGTGGTGGATATAGGCGGTGCCAGTACTGAACTGGTAACCGGCACGGGTGCACAAACCACCTCGTTGTTCAGCCTGTCGATGGGCTGCGTCACCTGGCTGGAACGCTATTTTGCCGATCGTAATCTGGGGCAAGAAAATTTTGATGCTGCAGAAAAAGCGGCACGCGAAGTGTTACGTCCGGTTGCCGATGAATTACGGTATCACGGCTGGAAAGTGTGCGTTGGTGCTTCCGGCACCGTGCAGGCGTTACAGGAAATCATGATGGCACAGGGGATGGATGAACGCATTACCCTGGAAAAGTTGCAGCAATTGAAACAGCGAGCCATTCATTGCGGTCGGCTGGAGGAACTGGAGATTGACGGGCTGACGCTGGAACGTGCATTAGTGTTCCCGAGTGGTCTGGCGATCCTGATCGCCATTTTTACCGAACTGAATATTCAGTGTATGACCCTGGCGGGCGGTGCGCTGCGTGAAGGCCTGGTCTACGGCATGTTGCATCTGGCCGTCGAGCAGGATATTCGCAGCCGTACACTGCGTAATATTCAACGCCGCTTTATGATCGATATTGATCAGGCACAGCGCGTAGCCAAAGTTGCGGCTAACTTCTTCGATCAGGTGGAAAACGAATGGCATCTTGAAGCAATAAGCCGCGATTTGCTCATCAGCGCCTGTCAGCTTCATGAAATCGGCCTGAGCGTTGACTTCAAACAAGCTCCGCAACACGCTGCTTATCTGGTGCGTAACCTGGATCTTCCCGGTTTTACCCCCGCACAGAAGAAACTGCTGGCGACGCTACTGCTCAACCAGACTAACCCGGTCGATCTCTCATCGCTGCATCAGCAAAATGCCGTACCACCGCGCGTCGCAGAACAACTCTGCCGTTTACTCCGCCTGGCTATCATTTTTGCCAGCCGTCGCCGTGACGATCTCGTGCCAGAGATGACATTACAGGCTAACCATGAACTGTTGACCTTGACGCTTCCGCAAGGTTGGCTAACCCAACATCCGCTGGGTAAAGAGATTATTGCTCAGGAAAACCAGTGGCAGAGCTATGTCCACTGGCCGCTGGAAGTGCATTAATGAGTAAGTGCCGGATGCGATGCTGACGCATCTTCTCCGGCCTTGATTATTTCCCTCGTTTTGCCGCCATCATCGCTTTCAGATTCGCCAGATGGCTTTGCCCTTTCTGCATCCGTTCTTCGGCACTGACCACTTTGCGCTCCTGTTCCCAAATCAGATCATCCTGCGGCAGCTCCAGCAAAAAGCGGCTCGGCTCCGGGCGCACCAGTTCGCCGTACTGACGGCGTTCTTTACACAGCGTAAAGGTCAATTCCTTCTGGGCGCGGGTAATGCCGACATAGGCCAGCCGCCGCTCCTCATCGATATTATCTTCATCGATACTGCTCTGGTGCGGCAAAAACCCTTCTTCCATACCGACCATGTAGACATAAGGAAACTCCAGCCCTTTTGACGCGTGGAGAGTCATCAGTTGCACCTGATCCAGCTCTTCTTCACTCTCACCACGCTCCATCATGTCGCGTAAAGTAAAGCGCGTCACCACCTGGGTGAGCGTCATCGGCTCATCCAGTTCGCTGCCTTCCAGCATCTCCGTCATCCAGCTAAACAGTTGGTTGACGTTCTTCATGCGCATTTCGGCAGCTTTCGTGCTGGGCGATGTTTCGTACAGCCAGGATTCATAATCCATGCCGTGGATCAGATCGCGCACCGCGGCAATCGGCTCCCGCTCCGCCAGACGCTGGATTTCTGCCAACCAGTGAGTGAAGCGGGTCAATGCTTCATAACCACGTCCGCTAAGCGTCTGACTCAGGCCCATATCAAAGCTGGCGGTAAACATGCTTTTATTGCGCGTCATCGCCCACTCACCCAGCTTTTTCAGCGTCGCCGGGCCAATCTCTCGCTTCGGCGTGTTAACGATACGCAGAAATGCGCTGTCATCGTCCGGGTTAGTCAGCACGCGCAGATAAGCCAGCAAGTCCTTGATTTCAGGACGAGAGAAAAACGACGTACCACCAGAAATTTTGTACGGGATGCGGTTTTGCATCAGGAATTTTTCAAACACCCGCGACTGATAGTTACCGCGATAAAGAATAGCGTAATCTTTGTACTGCGTTTTATTGACGAAGTGATGCGCAATCAGTTCACCAGTGACGCGCTCGGCTTCATGTTCTTCGTTATTCGCGCTTAAAACTTTTAGCTCTGTGCCGTAACCCAGTTCGGAGAACAGACGCTTTTCAAAGACGTGCGGGTTATTGGCGATCAGGATGTTCGCCGCTTTCAAAATACGTCCGGAAGAGCGGTAGTTCTGCTCAAGCTTAATCACCTTCAGCGCCGGAAAATCCTGGCTCAGCAGCACCAGGTTTTGCGGACGTGCGCCGCGCCAGGAGTAGATCGACTGGTCATCGTCACCCACCACGGTAAAGCGCGCGCGGCTGCCCACCAGCAGTTTCACCAGTTCATACTGGCTGGTGTTGGTGTCCTGATATTCGTCCACCAGCAGGTAGCGAATTTTGTTCTGCCAGCGCTCGCGGACTTCTTCATTGCGTTGCAGAAGTAGCGTCGGCAATAAAATCAGATCATCGAAGTCGAGCACATTACAGGCTTTCAGGTGTGCATCATACAGCCCATAACAATGGGCAAAAATACGGTCCCGCTCGCCAATCGCACTGGCTGCCGCCTGGGACGGTGTTTTGAGATCGTTCTTCCAGTTAGAGATGGTCGAAATCAACTGTTGCAGGAGAACTTTGTCATCTTCAATCAGCCCTTCGGTCAACTCTTTGAGCAACGCCAGCTGATCGGTATCGTCAAACAGCGAAAAGTTCGCCTTCATCCCCAGCGCCGCATACTCACGCTTGATGATATCCAGCCCCAGCGTGTGGAAGGTTGAGATCATCAGCCCATGCGCCTCTTTGCGACCCAGCGTCTGTCCGACACGCTCTTTCATCTCGCGCGCCGCCTTATTGGTAAAGGTCACCGCCGCGATATGTCGCGCCTGATAACCGCACCCGCGGATCAGATGGGCGATTTTATTGGTGATAACACGAGTTTTACCGGAACCCGCACCCGCCAGCACCAGGCAGGGGCCGGTAACGAATTCGACAGCTTGTTGTTGGCCGGGGTTTAGACGCATAGGAAAATCGCTCAATGAAAGTCGGGAGGGGAAAATAACAGCGTGGTAGTATAGCCAGCCTCATCCTTACCACTCAAGGCACGATCATGGCAAAAACAGCAGCAGCACTGCATATCCTTGTAAAAGAAGAGAAACTGGCTCTGGATCTTCTCGTGCAGATTAAGAACGGTGCCGATTTCGGCAAGCTGGCGAAGAAACACTCCATTTGCCCATCAGGCAAACGCGGCGGTGATTTAGGTGAATTCCGCCAGGGTCAGATGGTTCCGGCGTTCGATAAAGTTGTGTTCTCTTGTCCGGTACTGGAGCCAACCGGCCCGCTGCACACCCAGTTCGGTTACCACATCATTAAGGTGCTGTACCGTAACTAATAGCAAGGCCTTCTCCGGGAGAAGGCCTTGAACTCTGAATCGCTATTAACCCGCAACAGCAATACGTTTCATATCCGTCATATAGCCGCGCAGTTTCTTACCTACTTGCTCAATCGCATGGCTGCGAATCGCTTCATTTACATCACGCAGCTGCGCGTTATCTACCGCACCTTCCGGAATAGCTTTACCCAAATCGCCCGGTTGCAGTTCTGCCATAAACGGTTTCAGCAGCGGCACACAAGCGTAAGAGAACAGATAGTTACCGTACTCGGCAGTATCAGAGATAACCACGTTCATTTCATACAGACGCTTACGGACGATGGTGTTGGCAATCAGCGGCAGTTCGTGCAGTGATTCATAGTAAGCAGATTCTTCGATGATGCCGGAATCAACCATGGTTTCGAACGCCAGTTCAACGCCCGCTTTCACCATCGCGATCATCAGTACGCCTTTATCGAAGTACTCCTGCTCGCCGATTTTGCCTTCATACTGCGGCGCGGTTTCGAAGGCGGTTTTGCCGGTCTCTTCACGCCAGGTCAGCAGTTTCTTATCATCGTTGGCCCAGTCCGCCATCATACCGGAGGAGAATTCGCCGGAGATGATGTCGTCCATATGTTTCTGGAACAGCGGTGCCATGATCTCTTTCAGCTGTTCAGACAACGCGTAAGCACGCAGTTTCGCCGGGTTAGAGAGACGGTCCATCATCAGTGTGATACCGCCCTGCTTCAGCGCTTCGGTGATGGTTTCCCAACCGAACTGAATTAGTTTTTCTGCGTATGCCGGATCGGTGCCCTCTTCCACCAGCTTGTCGAAGCACAGCAGCGAGCCAGCCTGCAACATACCGCACAGGATGGTTTGCTCACCCATCAGGTCAGATTTCACTTCCGCAACGAAGGACGATTCCAGCACGCCCGCACGGTGACCACCGGTTGCTGCCGCCCATGCTTTAGCGATCGCCATGCCTTCGCCTTTCGGATCGTTTTCCGGGTGAACGGCAATCAGCGTCGGTACGCCGAATCCACGTTTGTACTCTTCACGCACTTCGGTGCCAGGGCATTTCGGCGCAACCATGACTACGGTGATGTCTTTACGGATCTGCTCGCCCACTTCGACGATGTTGAAACCGTGCGAGTAACCCAGCGCCGCGCCGTCTTTCATCAGTGGCTGTACGGTGCGCACTACATCAGAGTGCTGCTTGTCCGGCGTCAGGTTAACCACCAGATCCGCCTGTGGGATCAGTTCTTCGTAAGTACCCACTTTAAAACCATTTTCGGTCGCTTTACGCCAGGACGCGCGCTTCTCGGCAATCGCTTCTTTACGCAGAGCGTAGGAGATATCGAGACCAGAATCACGCATGTTCAGACCCTGGTTCAGACCTTGTGCGCCACAGCCGACGATGACTACTTTTTTACCCTGAAGGTAGCTCGCGCCATCGGCGAATTCATCGCGCCCCATAAAGCGACATTTGCCCAGCTGTGCCAGCTGCTGACGCAGATTCAGTGTATTGAAGTAGTTAGCCATGGTGATTCCTCGTGATGTTGTGCTTCTTATTGTTCGGTTCGCGTTTGCGAGATTGAATTCACTATATGACAGGAAATTTATTGCGGAAATTGATATATTCACAACGTCACATTGCAATTTCTGCAACGTCAACATTGAGGGCTGCGCCATTGGATTTACGCGATCTGAAAACCTTCCTGCATCTGGCGGAAAGCCGCCATTTTGGCCGCAGCGCGCGGGCGATGCACGTTAGCCCGTCCACGCTCTCACGGCAGATTCAGCGCCTGGAAGAAGATCTCGGCCAGCCGCTGTTTGTGCGCGATAACCGCACGGTGACGCTGACTGAAGCGGGCGAAGAACTGCGCGTTTTCGCCCAGCAAACGCTGTTGCAGTATCAGCAGCTGCGCCACACCATCGACCAGCAAGGGCCGTTGCTCTATGGCGAATTACATATCTTCTGCTCGGTGACCGCCGCTTACAGCCATCTGCCGCCGATTCTGGATCGCTTCCGCGCGGAACACCCGTCGGTGGAGATCAAACTCACTACCGGTGATGCGGCAGATGCAATGGAAAAAGTCGTCACAGGTGAAGCTGATCTGGCGATTGCCGGGAAGCCAGAGACTCTGCCCGGCGCGGTGGCGTTTTCGATGTTGGAGAATCTGGCAGTGGTGTTGATTGCACCCGCATTGCCCTGCCCGGTGCGTAATCAGGTTTCTGTCGAAAAGCCGGACTGGTCAACGGTACCGTTTATCATGGCCGATCAGGGGCCGGTGCGCCGCCGCATTGAGTTGTGGTTCCGACGCAATAAAATCAGTAACCCGATGATTTACGCCACGGTTGGCGGGCATGAAGCGATGGTATCGATGGTGGCGCTCGGCTGTGGCGTGGCATTGTTGCCGGAAGTGGTGCTGGAAAACAGCCCCGAACCGGTGCGTAACCGCGTGATGATTTTAGAGCGCAGCGATGAGAAAACGCCGTTTGAGCTGGGCGTGTGTGCGCAGAAAAAGCGGCTACATGAGCCGCTAATTGAGGCATTCTGGAAGATTTTGCCGAACCATTAACCCGCCAAAAAGAACCTGAACGCCGGGTTATTGGTTTCGTCGTGGCAATCGTAGCCCAGCTCATTCAGCCGGGTTTCGAAATCCGGTTCATGGTCGCCAAGTTCGAACGCCGCCAGTACGCGCCCGTAGTCGGTGCCATGGCTGCGATAGTGGAACAAAGAAATGTTCCAGTGCGTACCCAGCGTGTTGAGGAAGCGCAGCAGCGCGCCCGGTGATTCCGGGAATTCGAAGCTGTAGAGGCGTTCCTGCAACGGATGTGACGGACGCCCGCCGACCATATAGCGCACATGCAACTTCGCCATTTCGTCGTCGGAGAGATCCACCACGCTGTAGCCGCCGTCGTTGAGCATCTGCAAAATTTCTTTGCGCTCTTCGAGGCCGCGGCTCAGGCGCACGCCGACAAAGATGCAGGCGTTTTTGGCATCGGCAAAACGGTAGTTGAACTCGGTGACCGATCGCCCGCCAAGCAGTTGGCAGAATTTGAGGAAGCTGCCTTTTTCTTCCGGAATGGTCACCGCCAACAACGCTTCACGCTGTTCGCCCAGTTCGCAGCGTTCCGAGACGTAGCGCAGGCCGTGGAAGTTCACGTTGGCACCGGAAAGAATATGCGCCAGCCGTTCGCCGCGAATGTTGTGCTGGGCGATATATTTTTTCATTCCCGCCAGCGCCAGCGCGCCAGAGGGTTCCGCCACCGCACGCACATCTTCGAATAAATCCTTCATCGCCGCACAGATCGCATCGCTATCGACGGTGATGATGTCGTCGAGATACTCCTGGCATAAACGGAAGGTTTCGTCACCGATGCGTTTTACCGCGACACCTTCGGCGAACAGTCCCACGCGTGGCAGATCAACCGGATGACCCGCATCCAGCGCTGCTTTCAGGCAGGCGGAGTCTTCCGCTTCTACGGCGATCACTTTGATTTGCGGCATCAGTTGTTTGATCAGCACCGCTACGCCCGCCGCCAGACCGCCGCCGCCGACTGGCACAAATACGCGGTCGAGATGGGCGTCCTGCTGGAGCAGTTCCAGCGCCAGCGTGCCTTGCCCGGCAATCACCATCGGATGGTCGAACGGCGGCACCCAGGTGAACCCCTGCTGCTGTGACAGTTCGATCGCTTTAGCTTTCGCTTCGTCAAAGTTCGCGCCATGAAGCAGCACTTCGCCGCCGAATCCACGTACCGCATCGACTTTGATGTCGGCGGTGGCGGTTGGCATAACGATCAGGGCCTTCACGCCTAACCGCGCAGAAGAAAACGCGACGCCCTGCGCGTGGTTACCCGCAGAAGCAGTGATCACGCCGTGCGCTTTTTGTTCTTCCGTCAGGCCCGCCATCATGGCGTATGCGCCGCGCAGCTTAAAGCTGTGCACTGGCTGGCGATCTTCGCGCTTCACCAGAATGACGTTATCAAGACGCGACGACAGTTTTTCCATTTTTTGTAGCGGCGTAACCTGCGCCGCCTCGTAAACCGGCGCGCGCAGCACTGCTCTTAAATATTCGGCACCTTCCGGAGCACCGGACAGGGGTTGCGAGTCAGCCATTATTAACCCCCCAGTTTCGATTTATCGCGCACCGCACCTTTGTCGGCGCTGGTTGCCAGGCTGGCGTAGGCGCACAGGGCAAAGGAAACCTGACGTTCACGGTTTTTCGGCGTCCAGGCTTTGTCACCCCGAGCTTCCTGCGCTTCACGACGCGCCGCCAGTTCGGCATCGCTTACCTGTAACTGAATGCCACGGTTCGGGATGTCGATAGCGATCAGGTCACCATCTTCAATCAGACCAATGCTGCCGCCGCTTGCCGCTTCCGGTGAGACGTGGCCGATGGAAAGACCAGAGGTGCCGCCAGAGAAACGACCGTCGGTGATCAGCGCACAGGCTTTACCGAGACCCATTGATTTCAGGAAGCTGGTTGGGTAGAGCATTTCCTGCATGCCAGGGCCGCCTTTCGGGCCTTCATAGCGGATCACCACCACATCGCCCGCGACAACTTTGCCACCGAGGATCGCTTCTACCGCGTCGTCCTGGCTTTCGTACACTTTCGCCGGGCCGGTGAATTTGAGGATGCTGTCATCGACGCCCGCGGTTTTCACGATGCAGCCGTTTTCAGCAAAATTACCGTAGAGCACCGCCAGGCCGCCGTCTTTGCTGTAGGCGTGTTCCAGCGAGCGGATACAGCCGTTTGCGCGATCGTCATCGAGAGAATCCCAACGGCAATCCTGCGAGAATGCCTGTGTAGTACGAATGCCCGCAGGGCCTGCGCGGAACATATTTTTTACCGCGTCATCCTGGGTCAGCATAACGTCGTATTGTTCCAGAGTTTGCGGCAACGTCAGGCCAAGTACGTTTTTCACATCACGGTTCAGTAACCCCGCGCGATCCAGTTCACCGAGAATACCGATAACACCACCAGCACGGTGAACATCTTCCATATGGTATTTTTGGGTGCTCGGCGCAACTTTGCATAACTGCGGGACTTTACGCGAAAGTTTGTCGATATCACTCATGGTGAAGTCGATTTCCGCTTCCTGCGCCGCCGCCAGCAGGTGAAGTACCGTGTTGGTAGAGCCGCCCATCGCGATATCCAGCGTCATGGCATTTTCAAACGCCGCTTTGCTAGCAATATTGCGCGGCAGTGCACTTTCGTCGTTTTGCTCGTAGTAACGTTTGGTCAATTCAACAATGCGTTTACCGGCATTGAGGAACAACTGCTTACGGTCCGCGTGGGTTGCCAGCAGCGAGCCGTTGCCCGGCTGCGACAGGCCCAGCGCTTCGGTCAGGCAGTTCATTGAGTTAGCGGTAAACATCCCGGAGCAGGAGCCGCAGGTCGGACACGCGGAACGTTCAACCTGATCGCTCTGGGAGTCAGAAACTTTCGGGTCTGCGCCCTGGATCATCGCATCAACCAGATCGAGTTTGATTATCTGATCGGACAGTTTGGTTTTCCCGGCCTCCATCGGGCCGCCGGAAACAAAGATCACCGGAATATTCAGGCGCAGGGAAGCCATCAGCATCCCCGGGGTGATTTTGTCGCAGTTAGAGATGCAGACCATGGCGTCGGCGCAGTGGGCGTTGACCATATACTCAACGGAATCAGCGATCAGTTCGCGAGATGGAAGTGAATAAAGCATCCCCCCGTGGCCCATGGCAATCCCATCATCCACCGCAATGGTGTTGAACTCTTTGGCAACGCCGCCAGCCGCTTCAATTTGTTCGGCGACCAGTTTACCGAGATCGCGCAGATGGACGTGACCCGGTACAAATTGGGTGAACGAGTTCACAACCGCGATAATCGGCTTGCCAAAATCGGCGTCGGTCATTCCGGTGGCGCGCCACAGCGCACGAGCACCCGCCATATTACGACCATGAGTGGTGGTGGCGGAACGGTACTTAGGCATACTTTATTTACTCCCAGTGTCTGTCTCGTAAATGGGACGGTGCGTGCCGTCCCATTTTTTGTATTTATTGATTAACTTGATCTAACCAGCCCCATTTATCTTCGGTTTCGCCAGTGAAGAGGCCGAAGAAGGCTTGCTGAATGCGTTTGGTAACCGGGCCACAACGGCCTTCGCCAATCTGAATACCGTCTACGCTGCGCACTGGCGTGATTTCTGCCGCCGTACCGGACATAAAGACTTCATCCGCCAAGTACAGGGATTCGCGCGACAGCACCTGCTCACGCACTTCAATTCCCAGCTCTTTCGCCAGTTTGATGATGGCATCACGGGTAATACCCGGCAGCGCGGAGGAGGTGAACGGTGGGGTGAACAGCACACCATCTTTCACTTCAAACAGGTTTTCGCCTGCGCCTTCAGAGATATAACCGTTCACATCCAGCGCGATACCTTCCTGATAACCGTGGCGGCGCGCTTCGCTACCCACCAGCAGGGAAGAGAGATAGTTACCACCGGCTTTTGCCGCAGTTGGGATGGTGTTTGGTGCTGCGCGGTTCCAGGAGGAAACCATCGCATCGATCCCCTGCTCCAGCGCTTCTGCGCCCAGATACGCTCCCCACGGGAAAGCGGCGATAATCACATCGGTTGAGTATCCCGCTGGCGGGTTTACTCCCATGCCAACATCACCGACGAAGATCAGCGGACGGATATAGGCGCTGGTGAGATTGTTTTTGCGGATCACGTCACGACAAGCTTCCATCAGCTCATCAATGCTCTGTGAAACCGGGAAGCGATAGATTTTGGCGGAGTCATGCAGACGCTGCATATGCTCACGATGGCGGAATACAACCGGTCCTTTGTGTGAGTCGTAGCAACGGATGCCTTCAAAAACCGAGGTGCCATAGTGCAGCGCGTGCGACATCACATGCACCTTCGCGTCTTCCCAGCGAACCATCTCCCCATTGAACCAAATGTAATCAGCTTTCTTCGTGGTCATTTTTATATTCCTTTTGCGCTCAGGCGCGGATTTGTTGTGATGTGGTTGTGCTCTGGCAGATGGCAACGTGTGCGACGTCCACCAGTTTATTTAACTGACTAAACAGTAAGTCGACCGACCGTGGGCTGGCAACGGTCAATTCGATATTTATATTTTGTGCATCGCTGGCGGCAGCCATATTCATTGAGCAGACGTGGAAACCACGATGACGCACCACGCGTAAAACACGTTCTAAGGTTTCCGGATTGAAGCGAGCCGATACATTGACCTGATGTTGCATCATGATAATTTCTCCAACATTTCTGAATTACTGGCACCTGGCGGCACCAGCGGCCAGACGTTCTCAAGTTCGTCGATTGAGACATGAAGCAGGTATGGCCCATCACTGTTCAGCATGGTGTCGAGTGCCGCTTCAACCTGGTCTTTACGGGTGATGTGTTGGCCAGGGATGCCGAAGGCGCTGGCTAACATGAGGAAATCGGGGTTATCGGTAAGGGTGGTTTCGCTGTATCGTTCCTGAAAAAACAGTTGCTGCCATTGTCGAACCATCCCTAACCGTTGGTTATCGAGTAAGACGATTTTCAACGGTAACTGCTTGCGTTTTACGGTGCCCAGCTCTTGCACATTCATCATGAAAGAGCCGTCACCGGAGATACAGACAACGGTATCGTTCGGTCGCGCGACTTGTGCGCCAACTGCCGCCGGTAAACCAAAACCCATGGTACCTAAGCCGCTGGAGGTGATGAAATTTTCCGGGCGAGTGTGGGCGATGTGCTGCGCAGCCCACATCTGGTGCTGCCCCACATCTGTGGTCACGACGCAATCCGCAGGTTTACGATCCGACAGTTGTTTTAACAACAACGGAGCGTAGATAGCGTCACCGGGATGGTCGTAACGCCAGGAATGTTCATCACGCAGCTGCGCGCAGTGTTGCTGCCAGTCATTGATATTTAACGGCTGCTGTAATGCTGGTAACAGAGCATTTAAATCACCTTGTAATGCCACATGTGCCTGACGCAGCTTGTTCATTTCTGCCGGGTCGATATCCATATGGATAACACTGGCGTGTGGTGCGAAGGTGTTCAGTTTGCCGGTCACCCGGTCATCAAAACGTGCACCCACGGCGATCAGCAGGTCACACTCCTGCACCGCGAAGTTTGCCGCTTTGGTTCCGTGCATCCCCAGCATGCCCAGATAGTACGGATAATCTGCTTCTACTGCGCCCAGCCCTTTCAGCGTACAGGTGGCAGGCATTTTTGTGGCAGCGAGAAATTCACGCAAAGCCGGAACTGCCTGCGCCATCCCCACGCCACCGCCAACGTACAGCATCGGTTTTTGCGCTTTTGCCAGCATCTGGCGCGCTTGCTCGACTTCGGCATGTGGGAAAGTCACTTCGTTTTCAACGGTGGTGAACCACGGTTCCAGATCGCCGCTGGCTAACTGGATATCTTTTGGGATATCGACCAGAACCGGACCAGGACGACCTGAGCTGGCAACGTCGAATGCTTCAGCCATGATGCGCGGCAACTCTTCCAGAGACTGCACCAGAAAGCTGTGCTTGGTACAGGCTAACGACAATCCCAGGACATCCACTTCCTGAAATGCGTCGGTGCCGATAAACGGTGCGGACACCTGACCAGTGATGGCAACGACAGGGATGGAATCTAACAGTGCGTCCGCAAGCCCGGTTATCAGGTTGGTTGCGCCCGGACCAGACGTGGCGATACATACGCCAGTTTTACCGGTAGCACGGGCATAACCGATAGCCGCCATTGCCGCACCCTGCTCATGTCGGCACAGCAAGTGCTCCACGCCGCCGTCATACAATGCATCGTAAACCGGCATAATTGCGCCACCCGGATAACCGAAAACGGTGTTCACACCCTGTGCCCGCAACGCATGTACCACCCACTGTGCGCCATTCATAGTTAGTTCCCCGTCCTGAATCTTGAGAAACAGAATTTTGTGCTGTTATTCATTGTCTGCTCCTCGGTTATGTTTTTAAGGTCAAAAAAACCCCCGGACCTTTCGGTGCGGGGGTCTTAGTTCGTTAAGGCTTGATCTCTAAGCCTTTCCTCGTCCAAGTGCAGCCCCGCACGGTGGGATAATAATCACCACCACGCTAATCACGACCAGGCTAATCACTCGTAGAAGGGCTGTCATTTTGTCTTTTCTTGCATCTTGTTCGAAGGAATGCCTAAAGAGTTACCATAGATTTTGCGAATAGCACAAGATATTTTTGGGCCTATTTTTATGATGGCTTTAATAATTTCAATAGAAATTGTTGTTTTTTAAAAAGAAAATAGTGAGTGAAAAAATTCAATTTCAGTATAAATGTTGTTCCCTTCCTCGTAGTTCATCCTTTGTCCGCTGCATTTTTGCGAGCATCATTCCACCGCCAGAACAACTCAACTTCACTTGCACAAATAAACAGGAATCAGCCACTAAAATTCACGAATTAGCGGGCTACAGCAGCGATATCTTATGCACATAATGGTGACTCAAGGAGGGTTTATGTCACTGTCAATTGTTCATACCCGCGCAGCCCTGGAAGTAAATGCGCCCCCAATCACTGTTGAGGTACATATCAGTAAAGGTCTACCCGGCTTAACGATGGTGGGCTTAACAGAAACAACGGTGAAAGAAGCTCGCGATCGCGTGCGCAGCGCCATTATCAATAGCGGATATGAATATCCGGCGAAAAAAATCACCATCAACCTTGCTCCAGCCGATCTGCCAAAAGAAGGGGGACGATATGATTTACCTATCGCCATTGCGTTGCTGGCGGCCTCAGAACAGCTTACAGCCAATAAGTTAGATGAATATGAATTAGTCGGAGAACTAGCGCTTACAGGCGCTCTGCGTGGCGTTCCCGGTGCAATCTCCAGTGCAACTGAAGCTATTAAGTCGGGCAGAAAAATTATCGTCGCGAAAGATAACGAAGATGAAGTGGGGCTAATTAACGGTGAAGGATGCCTGATAGCCGATCATCTGCAGGCTGTCTGTGCGTTTCTGGAAGGTAAGAACACTCTCGAACGCCCGAAACCAACTGATGCAGTATCCCGGGCGCTACAACATGATCTCAGTGATGTTGTCGGTCAGGAGCAAGGAAAACGAGGACTGGAAATTACCGCCGCTGGTGGGCACAACCTTTTACTGATTGGGCCGCCGGGAACAGGTAAAACAATGCTCGCCAGCCGTATTAATGGCCTGTTGCCAGATTTAAGCAATGAAGAGGCACTGGAGAGCGCTGCGATATTAAGTCTGGTAAATGCTGAATCAGTACAAAAACAATGGCGGCAGCGCCCGTTCCGCTCACCTCATCACAGTGCGTCGTTAACTGCGATGGTGGGCGGTGGTGCAATTCCAGGGCCAGGTGAAATTTCGTTGGCGCATAACGGCGTGCTTTTTCTTGATGAGCTACCTGAATTTGAACGGCGTACACTGGATGCCTTGCGAGAGCCGATTGAATCCGGGCAGATCCATCTTTCACGCACACGAGCAAAAATAACCTATCCAGCCCGTTTCCAGCTTGTTGCGGCGATGAATCCCAGCCCTACCGGACATTATCAGGGAAACCATAACCGCTGCACGCCAGAACAGACATTACGTTATCTCACTGGAGATCCCATTACCACCCCCCGGCATTTTGAGTAAAACGGTAGTGCCGGGAGAAAGCAGCGCCACCGTTAAACAACGCGTAATGGCCGCCAGAGAGCGCCAATTTAAGCGGCAGAATAAACTGAATGCCTGGCTGGATAGTCCGGAAATACGCCAATTCTGCAAACTTGAGAGCGAAGATGCGATGTGGTTGGAAGAAACGCTGATCCATCTGGGGTTATCGATTCGTGCCTGGCAGCGGTTACTGAAAGTTGCACGAACCATTGCTGATATTGATCAGTCTGACATTATCACACGTCAGCATTTGCAGGAGGCAGTTAGCTATCGTGCGATTGACCGTTTGCTCATCCATCTGCAAAAACTACTGACATAAAAAAAGGGCATTTCGCCCTTTTTATTAATCGTCAGAATCGGTGTAGTCTTCAGCACCTTCAACCTGCGGTTTACCGCCGGAAAGGGTGTGAAAACGTTTTGGACGCTTAATACGCGTCATATACTTGGACCACACGCGTTCTGCTTCTGTCACTGGCTCACGTTCGCCACGGCATACTGCTACGAAGAGTTTCTCTTCCTCGGTAACCGGCTCGCGTTTGCCAAGATCCAACTCATTGAAGGCATAACCATGACGCTCAAGCAGTTGTGCCTCTTTGATGGTGAAATCACCATGACGAGAGAATCCACGTGGATAATGTTTATTGTCGAAATATCGATTAGTCGTCGTAAAGCTTTCCGCCATCCTGCACGCTCCTAATTCTTTGACCGAGCTAGTTATGGCGCGGAGTATTAGTTACGCTTGACAGAGTGTAAAACAAAACATTTAAATCATAACGACAAATAATTTTGCGGAGAGCACTGTGGATACGGAATTGTTAAAAACTTTCCTGGAAGTTAGCCGAACGCGTCACTTTGGTCGAGCGGCTGAATCGCTCTATCTGACCCAGTCAGCAGTGAGCTTTCGAATCAGACAACTGGAAAATCAACTGGGTGTGAACCTTTTCACCCGCCACAGAAACAATATCCGTTTAACCGCTGCCGGTGAAAAACTACTGCCTTATGCAGAAACGCTCATGAGCACCTGGCAGGCCGCCCGCAAGGAGGTGGCGCATACCTCACGACATAACGAGTTTTCTATCGGTGCCAGCGCCTCGTTGTGGGAATGTATGCTTAATCAGTGGTTGGGACGCTTGTATCAAAATCAGGATGCCCATACAGGCTTACAGTTCGAAGCGCGAATTGCCCAACGGCAGTCTCTGGTAAAACAGCTGCATGAACGCCAGCTTGATCTTCTTATTACCACTGAAGCGCCCAAAATGGACGAATTTAGTAGTCAGTTGCTGGGGTATTTCACTTTAGCGCTTTATACCAGTGCCCCTTCTAAACTAAAGGGAGATCTTAACTATCTGCGACTGGAGTGGGGGCCAGATTTTCAACAGCATGAGGCAGGTTTGATCGGTGCTGACGAAGTTCCCATTCTGACAACCAGTTCTGCTGAACTGGCACAGCAACAGATTGCGATGCTTAATGGTTGCACCTGGCTACCCGTCAGCTGGGCGCGTAAAAAAGGCGGCCTGCATACCGTTGTCGATAGCACAACACTTTCACGGCCGCTTTATGCCATATGGCTGCAAAATAGCGATAAAAATGCGTTGATTCGCGATCTTTTGAAAATTAACGTGCTGGATGAAGTGTATTAATCTGAATGGCTGGCAAGGATGCCGGTAGAAGGATTTACTTCGGAGAGGATTATTTTCAGATAAAAAAAATCCTTACGTTTCGCTAAGGATGATTTCGGCAGGGGCGGAGAGACTCGAACTCCCAACACCCGGTTTTGGAGACCGGTGCTCTACCAATTGAACTACGCCCCTAATTAGGGTGGCGGAACGGACGGGACTCGAACCCGCGACCCCCTGCGTGACAGGCAGGTATTCTAACCGACTGAACTACCGCTCCACCGAATTCTTTTACAACCACCGGTTTTACGACCGGCTTACTGCTTAATTTGATGCCTGGCAGTTCCCTACTCTCGCATGGGGAGACCCCACACTACCATCGGCGCTACGGCGTTTCACTTCTGAGTTCGGCATGGGGTCAGGTGGGACCACCGCGCTACGGCCGCCAGGCTAATTCTGTTTTATCAGACCGCTTCTGCGTTCTGATTTAATCTGTATCAGGCTGAAAATCTTCTCTCAATCCGCCAAAACATCTTCGGCGTTGTAAGGTTAAGCCTCACGGTTCATTAGTACCGGTTAGCTCAACGCATCGCTGCGCTTACACACCCGGCCTATCAACGTCGTCGTCTTCAACGTTCCTTCAGGACCCTTAAAGGGTCAGGGAGAACTCATCTCGGGGCAAGTTTCGTGCTTAGATGCTTTCAGCACTTATCTCTTCCGCATTTAGCTACCGGGCAGTGCCATTGGCATGACAACCCGAACACCAGTGATGCGTCCACTCCGGTCCTCTCGTACTAGGAGCAGCCCCCCTCAGTTCTCCAGCGCCCACGGCAGATAGGGACCGAACTGTCTCACGACGTTCTAAACCCAGCTCGCGTACCACTTTAAATGGCGAACAGCCATACCCTTGGGACCTACTTCAGCCCCAGGATGTGATGAGCCGACATCGAGGTGCCAAACACCGCCGTCGATATGAACTCTTGGGCGGTATCAGCCTGTTATCCCCGGAGTACCTTTTATCCGTTGAGCGATGGCCCTTCCATTCAGAACCACCGGATCACTATGACCTGCTTTCGCACCTGCTCGCGCCGTCACGCTCGCAGTCAAGCTGGCTTATGCCATTGCACTAACCTCCTGATGTCCGACCAGGATTAGCCAACCTTCGTGCTCCTCCGTTACTCTTTAGGAGGAGACCGCCCCAGTCAAACTACCCACCAGACACTGTCCGCAACCCGGATCACGGGTCCACGTTAGAACATCAAACATTAAAGGGTGGTATTTCAAGGTCGGCTCCATGCAGACTGGCGTCCACACTTCAAAGCCTCCCACCTATCCTACACATCAAGGCTCAATGTTCAGTGTCAAGCTATAGTAAAGGTTCACGGGGTCTTTCCGTCTTGCCGCGGGTACACTGCATCTTCACAGCGAGTTCAATTTCACTGAGTCTCGGGTGGAGACAGCCTGGCCATCATTACGCCATTCGTGCAGGTCGGAACTTACCCGACAAGGAATTTCGCTACCTTAGGACCGTTATAGTTACGGCCGCCGTTTACCGGGGCTTCGATCAAGAGCTTCGCTTGCGCTAACCCCATCAATTAACCTTCCGGCACCGGGCAGGCGTCACACCGTATACGTCCACTTTCGTGTTTGCACAGTGCTGTGTTTTTAATAAACAGTTGCAGCCAGCTGGTATCTTCGACTGATTTCAGCTCCACGAGCAAGTCGCTTCACCTACGTATCAGCGTGCCTTCTCCCGAAGTTACGGCACCATTTTGCCTAGTTCCTTCACCCGAGTTCTCTCAAGCGCCTTGGTATTCTCTACCTGACCACCTGTGTCGGTTTGGGGTACGATTTGATGTTACCTGATGCTTAGAGGCTTTTCCTGGAAGCAGGGCATTTGTTGCTTCAGCACCGTAGTGCCTCGTCATCACGCCTCGGCCTTGATTTTCCGGATTTGCCTGGAAAACCAGCCTACACGCTTAAACCGGGACAACCGTCGCCCGGCCAACATAGCCTTCTCCGTCCCCCCTTCGCAGTAACACCAAGTACAGGAATATTAACCTGTTTCCCATCGACTACGCCTTTCGGCCTCGCCTTAGGGGTCGACTCACCCTGCCCCGATTAACGTTGGACAGGAACCCTTGGTCTTCCGGCGAGCGGGCTTTTCACCCGCTTTATCGTTACTTATGTCAGCATTCGCACTTCTGATACCTCCAGCATACCTCACAGCACACCTTCACAGGCTTACAGAACGCTCCCCTACCCAACAACGCATAAGCGTCGCTGCCGCAGCTTCGGTGCATGGTTTAGCCCCGTTACATCTTCCGCGCAGGCCGACTCGACCAGTGAGCTATTACGCTTTCTTTAAATGATGGCTGCTTCTAAGCCAACATCCTGGCTGTCTGGGCCTTCCCACATCGTTTCCCACTTAACCATGACTTTGGGACCTTAGCTGGCGGTCTGGGTTGTTTCCCTCTTCACGACGGACGTTAGCACCCGCCGTGTGTCTCCCGTGATAACATTCTCCGGTATTCGCAGTTTGCATCGGGTTGGTAAGTCGGGATGACCCCCTTGCCGAAACAGTGCTCTACCCCCGGAGATGAATTCACGAGGCGCTACCTAAATAGCTTTCGGGGAGAACCAGCTATCTCCCGGTTTGATTGGCCTTTCACCCCCAGCCACAAGTCATCCGCTAATTTTTCAACATTAGTCGGTTCGGTCCTCCAGTTAGTGTTACCCAACCTTCAACCTGCCCATGGCTAGATCACCGGGTTTCGGGTCTATACCCTGCAACTTAACGCCCAGTTAAGACTCGGTTTCCCTTCGGCTCCCCTATTCGGTTAACCTTGCTACAGAATATAAGTCGCTGACCCATTATACAAAAGGTACGCAGTCACACGCCTAAGCGTGCTCCCACTGCTTGTACGTACACGGTTTCAGGTTCTTTTTCACTCCCCTCGCCGGGGTTCTTTTCGCCTTTCCCTCACGGTACTGGTTCACTATCGGTCAGTCAGGAGTATTTAGCCTTGGAGGATGGTCCCCCCATATTCAGACAGGATACCACGTGTCCCGCCCTACTCATCGAGCTCACAGTATGTGCATTTTTGTGTACGGGGCTGTCACCCTGTATCGCACGCCTTTCCAGACGCTTCCACTAACACACACACTGATTCAGGCTCTGGGCTGCTCCCCGTTCGCTCGCCGCTACTGGGGGAATCTCGGTTGATTTCTTTTCCTCGGGGTACTTAGATGTTTCAGTTCCCCCGGTTCGCCTCATTAACCTATGGATTCAGTTAATGATAGTGTGACGAATCACACTGGGTTTCCCCATTCGGAAATCGCCGGTTATAACGGTTCATATCACCTTACCGACGCTTATCGCAGATTAGCACGTCCTTCATCGCCTCTGACTGCCAGGGCATCCACCGTGTACGCTTAGTCGCTTAACCTCACAACCCGAAGATGTTTCTTTCGACTCATCATCGTGTTGCGAAAATTTGAGAGACTCACGAACAACTTTCGTTGTTCAGTGTTTCAATTTTCAGCTTGATCCAGATTTTTAAAGAGCAAATATCTCAAACATCACCCGAAGATGAGTTTTGAGATATCAAGGCAGGTGACTTTCACTCACAAACCAGCAAGTGGCGTCCCCTAGGGGATTCGAACCCCTGTTACCGCCGTGAAAGGGCGGTGTCCTGGGCCTCTAGACGAAGGGGACGTATCAGTCTGCTTCGCAAGACGCCTTGCTTTTCACTTTCTATCAGACAATCTGTGTGAGCACTACAAAGAACGCTTCTTTAAGGTAAGGAGGTGATCCAACCGCAGGTTCCCCTACGGTTACCTTGTTACGACTTCACCCCAGTCATGAATCACAAAGTGGTAAGCGCCCTCCCGAAGGTTAAGCTACCTACTTCTTTTGCAACCCACTCCCATGGTGTGACGGGCGGTGTGTACAAGGCCCGGGAACGTATTCACCGTGGCATTCTGATCCACGATTACTAGCGATTCCGACTTCATGGAGTCGAGTTGCAGACTCCAATCCGGACTACGACGCACTTTATGAGGTCCGCTTGCTCTCGCGAGGTCGCTTCTCTTTGTATGCGCCATTGTAGCACGTGTGTAGCCCTGGTCGTAAGGGCCATGATGACTTGACGTCATCCCCACCTTCCTCCAGTTTATCACTGGCAGTCTCCTTTGAGTTCCCGGCCGGACCGCTGGCAACAAAGGATAAGGGTTGCGCTCGTTGCGGGACTTAACCCAACATTTCACAACACGAGCTGACGACAGCCATGCAGCACCTGTCTCACGGTTCCCGAAGGCACATTCTCATCTCTGAAAACTTCCGTGGATGTCAAGACCAGGTAAGGTTCTTCGCGTTGCATCGAATTAAACCACATGCTCCACCGCTTGTGCGGGCCCCCGTCAATTCATTTGAGTTTTAACCTTGCGGCCGTACTCCCCAGGCGGTCGACTTAACGCGTTAGCTCCGGAAGCCACGCCTCAAGGGCACAACCTCCAAGTCGACATCGTTTACGGCGTGGACTACCAGGGTATCTAATCCTGTTTGCTCCCCACGCTTTCGCACCTGAGCGTCAGTCTTCGTCCAGGGGGACGCCTTCGCCACCGGTATTCCTCCAGATCTCTACGCATTTCACCGCTACACCTGGAATTCTACCCCCCTCTACGAGACTCAAGCTTGCCAGTATCAGATGCAGTTCCCAGGTTGAGCCCGGGGATTTCACATCTGACTTAACAAACCGCCTGCGTGCGCTTTACGCCCAGTAATTCCGATTAACGCTTGCACCCTCCGTATTACCGCGGCTGCTGGCACGGAGTTAGCCGGTGCTTCTTCTGCGGGTAACGTCAATGAGCAAAGGTATTAACTTTACTCCCTTCCTCCCCGCTGAAAGTACTTTACAACCCGAAGGCCTTCTTCATACACGCGGCATGGCTGCATCAGGCTTGCGCCCATTGTGCAATATTCCCCACTGCTGCCTCCCGTAGGAGTCTGGACCGTGTCTCAGTTCCAGTGTGGCTGGTCATCCTCTCAGACCAGCTAGGGATCGTCGCCTAGGTGAGCCGTTACCCCACCTACTAGCTAATCCCATCTGGGCACATCCGATGGCAAGAGGCCCGAAGGTCCCCCTCTTTGGTCTTGCGACGTTATGCGGTATTAGCTACCGTTTCCAGTAGTTATCCCCCTCCATCAGGCAGTTTCCCAGACATTACTCACCCGTCCGCCACTCGTCAGCGAAACAGCAAGCTGCTTCCTGTTACCGTTCGACTTGCATGTGTTAGGCCTGCCGCCAGCGTTCAATCTGAGCCATGATCAAACTCTTCAATTTAAAAGTTTGATGCTCAAAGAATTAAACTTCGTAATGAATTACGTGTTCACTCTTGAGACTTGGTATTCATTTTTCGTCTTGCGACGTTAAGAATCCGTATCTTCGAGTGCCCACACAGATTGTCTGATAAATTGTTAAAGAGCAGTGCGCTTCGCTTTTTCTCAGCGGCGCGGGGGGTGTGCATAATACGCTTTCCCGCTACAGAGTCAATCATTTATTTTTGCTTTTTCTGTCGGAATTCTCAGGAGAACCCCGCTGACCCGGCGGCGTATTTGCCGTTGTTCCGTGTCAGTGGTGGCGTATTATAGGGAGTTATCCCGGCCTGACAAGAGGAAATTTAAAATAATTTTCTGACCGCGCATTTTTTCAGCAAAACACCCCGTTAATGTGCCATAAAACAAGCAATTTGCCGTTTTTGCAACCGTAATCACACTTCCTGGTGGCATACTAAGGAGGAATAAAAAGAAAAAGGAAGATAAGTAATGCCTTTAAGCGCACAACAGTTAGCTGCACAGAAAAACCTTTCGTATGTTCTGGCTGAGAAGCTGGCGCAACGGATCTTAAAAGGTGAATATGAACCCGGCACCATTTTGCCCGGTGAGATTGAGCTGGGCGAGCAATTTGGAGTGAGTCGTACAGCGGTACGCGAAGCGGTCAAAACGTTAACGGCAAAAGGGATGGTTTTACCGCGACCGCGAATTGGTACTCGGGTCATGCCACAATCGAACTGGAATTTTCTTGATCAGGAATTGCTTACTTGGTGGATAACAGAAGAGAACTTTCATCAGGTCATCGATCACTTTCTGGTTATGCGTATCTGTCTGGAGCCGCAAGCCTGCCTACTGGCAGCAACGGTTGGCACCGCGGAACAGAAGGCGCATCTCAATACGTTAATGGCCGAAATGGCGGCATTAAAAGAGAACTTTCGCCGTGAACGCTGGATCGAAGTCGATATGGCCTGGCATGAGCATATCTATGAAATGAGCGCCAATCCGTTTTTGACCTCATTCGCCTCGCTATTCCATTCGGTTTATCACACTTACTTCACGTCAATTACCAGCGACACAGTGATAAAGCTGGATCTGCACCAGGCGATTGTCGATGCGATTATCCAAAGCGATGGCGACGCGGCATTTAAAGCTTGTCAGGCGCTGCTACGCTCACCTGATAAGTGATAACCCGATAACAGGACATTGAATGAGCGATAAAAAGAAGCGTAGTATGTCGGGTTTGCCGTGGATCGCGGCGATGGCCTTCTTCATGCAGGCACTTGATGCCACTATTCTGAATACCGCCTTACCCGCAATCGCTCATAGCCTTAATCGTTCTCCTCTCGCGATGCAATCAGCCATCATCAGTTATACGCTGACGGTGGCGATGCTTATTCCGGTAAGCGGATGGCTAGCCGATCGCTTCGGTACGCGTCGCATTTTTACCCTTGCCGTGAGTCTGTTCACGTTGGGTTCTCTGGCCTGCGCACTTTCTAATTCGCTACCACAGCTGGTTGTCTTCCGGGTTATTCAAGGGATAGGCGACGCAATGATGATGCCTGTTGCTCGGCCGGCCTTACTGCGTGCTTATCCTCGTAATGAACTTCTTCCGGTATTGAATTTTGTCGCCATGCCGGGTCTGGTGGGGCCAATTTTAGGCCCCGTTCTTGGCGGCGTGCTGGTCACCTGGGCAACCTGGCACTGGATATTTTTAATTAATATCCCCATAGGTATTGCGGGCCTTCTTTACGCGCGCAAACATATGCCCAATTTCACCACCGCACGACGCAGATTCGATATCACTGGCTTTTTGCTGTTTGGCCTCAGCCTTGTTCTCTTTTCAAGCGGAATAGAGCTATTCGGGGAAAAGATTGTCGCCAGCTGGATTGCCTTGACGGTAATTGTCACCAGCATCGGGTTACTGCTTCTCTATATTCTCCATGCGCGACGTACGCCAAACCCATTAATTTCATTAGATTTATTTAAAACCCGCACTTTCTCGATCGGTATCGTAGGCAATATTGCAACCCGTCTGGGGACCGGCTGTGTACCGTTCCTTATGCCATTGATGTTACAGGTAGGATTTGGTTATCAGGCGTTTATTGCCGGCTGTATGATGGCACCGACAGCGTTAGGTTCCATTATTGCAAAATCGATGGTTACCCAAGTCTTACGTCGTCTGGGCTATCGCCATACATTAGTGGGGATCACGGTGATTATTGGGCTAATGATCGCTCAGTTCTCTTTGCAATCACCGGCAATGGCGATATGGATGCTGATCTTGCCGTTGTTTATATTAGGGATGGCTATGTCGACGCAGTTTACCGCGATGAATACCATCACACTTGCCGATCTGACCGATGACAACGCCAGCAGCGGTAACAGTGTTCTGGCGGTCACGCAGCAACTGTCGATTAGTTTAGGCGTTGCTGTAAGTGCGGCCGTCCTTCGCATTTATGAAGGGATGGAAGGCACAACGACTGTCGAACAATTCCACTATACGTTTATCACGATGGGCATTATTACTGTTGCTTCAGCAGCAATGTTCATGCTTCTGAAAACAACCGATGGTAATAATTTGATCAAAAGACAGCGTAAATCTATGCCGAACCGCGTTCCATCAGAATCGGAGTAAGTTGTAATCGTTGTTGCTGAAGGGTCGGCTGGGTTATCCGATGGATGAGTACATCAATCGCCAGCTCCCCCAGTTCATCTTTCGGTTGGTGGATAGTGGTTAATGGTGGCGTCATAAAGCTTGCCAGTTCGATATCGTCATAGCCAATCACCGCGATATCCTGCGGAACCTGTAACTCTGCCTGATATAACGCCTGGTAAACGCCAACAGCCATAGCGTCATTTCCGGTAAAGACGGCCTGAGGACGCAGCGGATGTGATAACAGTTGGCGCATGGCGTCAAACCCGCCGTTAAATTCAAAATCACCAGTGACTTCATAGCCATCAGGAATGTTGAGACCCGCACGTTTCATCGCCGCCCGATAACCTTCCAACCGCAGGCGCGCCGGAGTTTTATCCAGCGGACCGGTAATACAGGCGATACGGGTATGACCTTTATCGATCAGATATTGCGTTGCTAAGTCTCCGCCCAGCAACGAGTTATCCTGAATAAGATCGCTGTCGCCATCGAACGGAGCCCAGTCCATCATCACGGTAGGCACTGTCGGATAACGTTGCATGATTTCACGCGAAGGCTGATGCGTTTCGGTACACAGTAACAGTAAGCCATCAACGCGTTTTTGCATCAGCGTTTCCAGATTGCGATTCATCCGCTGTTCATCGCCTTCGGTATTGCAAAGGACGAGACTATAACCGCGTTCGAAGCAGCTGCGTTCAACGCCACGCACCAGTTCTGAATAGAAAGGATTGGTACTGGCAGTGATCAACATGCCAATGGTATGTGTTTGATTGAGTTTGAGGCTACGCGCCAGAGCTGATGGCGCGTAATTGAGTTCTTTAATCGCCGCTTCAACTTTGGCGGTAATCGCTTCACTGACGAAGCGATCTTTATTGATAACGTGAGAAACTGTTGAGGTAGAAACGCCCGCCAAACGGGCAACATCTTTCATTGTAGCCAAGCGTCACCTCTGCCTGTCTAAAAATGCGTCGATCTCTTCACGCCACGGTACGGAAGGTTGTGCGCCTTTACGTGTTACGGCAATCGCAGCGGCAGCATGGGCAAACCGAATCGCCTCTGGCAATGGTTTTTCTTCCAGCAACGCCGTGATTAACGCGCCGTTAAAGGTATCTCCGGCAGCAATGGTATCGACAGCCTGCACCCGGAATCCAGGAACGCGCTGACCTTCACCATTCACGCTAGCCCATACACCACGACTTCCTAAAGTAATCAGTACAGTACGGATACCCTTTTCATGCAGTACCTGCGCCGCCTTCGCTGCATCTTCATCATTTTCAACACGAATACCGGTGAGCTTTTCTGCTTCCGTTTCGTTTGGCGTAATAATGTCCACCAGCGCCAGCAGTTCGTCAGGAAGTTCGCGAGCCGGAGCCGGGTTAAGCGCAACGATAGTCTTATTTTGATGGGCGATTTTCGCCGCTGCCATCACACTTTCGAGTGGTGATTCCAGCTGCATTAATAACGCTGACGCGTTGGCAATACGCTCACGTTGCGCTTCCACCAGCGATGGGGAAAGAGCAGCATTAGCGCCGGCATGAATACCGATGACATTCTCACCTTCGCCATTAACAAAAATCAGCGCCACACCTGTTGATTCGCCTTTGATCACGCTGACCGGAGTAATATCGATGTTATCAGTGGCGAGCTGCTGGCGAACGCTCTCGCCAATGCTGTCATCGCCAGTACAGGCAATAAACGCGATATTCGCACCGCTACGCCCAGCAGCCACAGCCTGATTCGCGCCTTTGCCGCCAAATGCAACCTGATAGTGGTTACCGGTTACGGTTTCGCCTGGAGTAGGAAAAGATTGAAGATTAAGAATGTGGTCAGCATTAATGCTGCCAAGAACAACGAGGCTGCCTGCGTTTTGCATATTCGGGATGTCCATAAAATGCGCCACCGTGTTAGGGTGGCGCGTGCCCTGCTTTTCTTTATATTACACGTTCATCTGTCGATGACGTATTTATGTCACCATCAGGTCATACAACCTGATTAAAACTACTGCTTAACAACCAGTTTCAGATCAACCGGATACTTAGCCTGAACTTTCTCGCCTTTCAGCACTTTATCTGCGGTTTCAACGCCTTTCGCGCCAATCTGATCGGGTAGCTGAGCGATAGTCGCTGCTAGTTTGCCATCATTCACCGCTTTTTCGCCATCCGGTGTACCGTCAAATCCGACGACCATCACATCCGATTTACCGGCAGTTTGCAGTGCGCGCAGCGCGCCCAGCGCCATTTCATCATTCTGCGCGAATACAGCCTGAACATCCGGATGAGCGGTCAACAGGTTCTGCATTACGTTCAAACCTTTGGTGCGATCAAAATCTGCTGGCTGGCTGGCAAGAACATTAAACTTGTGAGCAGCAACGGCCAGCTGGAAGCCTTCGCCACGTTCACGGGCTGCGGATGTACCGGCAATGCCTTGCAGCTCGATAACTTTGGCACCTTCACCCGCTTTCTTCGCGATGTAATCACCGGCGATTTTGCCGCCCAGTACGTTATCAGATGCAATGTGGCTCACCACTTCACCTTTCGTTGCCTGGCGGTCAAGAGTGATAACCGGAATGTTCGCCTAGTTAGCCATCTTCACAGCATTACCCACTGCGTCGGAGTCGGTCGGGTTAATCAGCAGAATTTTGGTGCCGCGAACGGTTAAGTCCTGCACGTTCGCCAGCTCTTTCGCCGGGTTGTTCTGGGAGTCCAGCACCACCAGGTTATAGCCAAGTTTATCCGCCTCTTTCTGCGCGCCATCTTTCAGCGATACAAAGAACGGGTTGTTAAGCGTGGAGACCACCAGCGCGATGGTGTCTTTTGCCATCGCATTCGCACTGACGGTGGCGCTTAGCGCAACAGCGGAAACCAGGGTAGCCAGTTTTTTCATGTTCATATTCAAGATGTCCTGTAGTCGTTATTACTGCTTTTTGTTGTCTACCAGCACCGCCAGCAAAATCACCACCGCTTTGACGATCATCTGGTAATAGGAGGAAACACCTAACAAATTCAATCCATTATTAAGGAAGCCAAGAATTAATGCGCCGATCAACGTCCCAACAATGCGACCTTTTCCGCCCGCCAGACTCGTACCGCCCAGAACCACCGCAGCAATAGCATCCAGCTCATAGCCAGTCCCCGCCGTGGGTTGTGCAGAGGAGAGACGCGCCACTTCAATGATCCCGGCCAGCGATGCCAGCAGACCACAAAGAGAATAGACGATGATTTTGATTTTATTGACGTTGATACCAGAAAGACGCGTTGCCGCTTCGTTGCCGCCCAGCGCGTAGATGTAACGCCCCAGACGCGTGTGATGCAGCATGTACCAGGCCGCGAGGAAGACAATCCCCATGATCCAGACTGGCGTCGGTACGCCCAGCGGACGACCAATACCAAACCAGCCAAACAGATCGGCGTTCTCAGTAAAGCCGGTATTCACTGGGCTACCGTTGGTATAAACCATGGTCACGCCGCGCAGTAAAAGCATCATAACCAGCGTAGCGATAAACGCCTGGACGCGACCTTTCGCTACAATCACCCCGGTTACCGCACCAATTGCGGCACCTAACGTGAGAGCAGCAGCGACAGCCACCAGCGCATTGACTTCAATGCCGACGATAGATGCAGCAACTGCGCCGGTTAGCGCCAACAGAGAACCTACCGACAAGTCTATGCCCGACGTCAGGATCACCAGCGTCATCCCGACCGCCATAATGGCGTTCACCGAAGTTTGCTGGAGAATATTGAATAAGTTATTGATGGTGAAAAAGTTCGGGCTTAACGTCGAGACAATCGCGATCAGCACCAGCAGAGCGATAAGCGATTTCTGCTCCATCAGCCACGCTTTCGTGAAATAACGGCGACCAGAGACAGTCTGGGTTATCATTTTTTTACTCCTGATTCACGCGATTAAGCTTGCCCACAGCGACAGCCATTAACACTTCCTGGGTGGCCTGCTCACGAGTAAATTCCCCGCTGAGATGCCCTTCATGCATGACGATGATGCGATCGCTCATGCCTAATACTTCTGGCATCTCCGATGACACCAGAATGATACTCAAGCCATCGGCTTTGAACTGGTTAATCAGTTGATAGATCTCTTTTTTCGCGCCGACATCTACGCCACGGGTAGGCTCATCAAGGATCAATACTTTGGGGGTGTCATCAGACCGCGGGCAATCGCCACTTTTTGCTGATTGCCACCGGAAAGCAGACCAATTGCCTGTTCCATCGACGGCGTTTTCACATTAAACAGACGAATGAAATCACTCACAGCCTGCTGTTCATCGGCATGCTTCAAACTGCCGCCAGCGCGGCTGAAGTAGCGCAGCGCTGTCAGCGACATGTTCTCTTTTACTGACATGCCCAGCACTAAACCGTCACGTTTACGGTCTTCGGAGATATACACAATGCCGTTTGCCAGGCCATCCTGCGGTGAACGGGTAACGACTTCATGCCCATCCAGGGTGACGTAACCGCTGGTGCGCGGCAGTGCGCCGTAGAGCACTTTCATCAGTTCGGTACGACCTGCGCCCATCAAACCAGAGACGCCAAGAATTTCGCCTTTGCGTAAAGTAAAAGAGACATCGTTAACGCCAGGTCCGCAGAGATTATCGACTTTCAGGCGGATATCTCCTGGCGCTTTGTCCAGGTGTGGATATTGATCTTCCAGCTTGCGGCCCACCATCATCTCAATCAGCGAATCTTCGGTCAGTGATGCCACTTCGCGCTCAGCAATAAATTGCCCATCACGAAAAACGGTAACGTCATCGCAAATCTCGAAGATTTCTTTCATGCGGTGGGAGATATAGACAATACAGTGGCCTTGCGATTTCAGCTCGCGGATGACGCGGAACAGGGATTCGGTTTCGGTATCGGTCAGCGCATCGGTCGGTTCATCCATAATGATGACTTTCGACTCAAAGCTCAGCACTTTGGCGATTTCAACCATTTGCTGGTCACCGATGGAAAGATCGCCCACTAACTTGTCGCTTTTAAAGCGCAGGTTAAGTTTAGCCAGCAATTTATCCGCTTCGACATACATGGTTTTCCGGTAATGACTCCAACTTACTGATAGTGTTTTATGTTCAGATAATGCCCGATGACCTTGTCATGCAGCTCCACCGATTTTGAGAACGACAGTGACTTCCGTCCCAGCCTTGCCAGATGTTGTCTCAGATTCAGATTATGTCGCTCAATGCGCTGAGTGTAACGCTTGCTGATAACGTGCAGCTTTCCCTTCAGGCGTGACTCATACAGCGGCCAGCCATCCGTCATCCATACCACGACCTCAAAGGCCGACAGCAGGCTCAGAAGACGCTCCAGTGTGGCCAGAGTGCGTTCACCGAAGACGTGCGCCACAACCGTCCTCCGTATCCTGTCATACGCGTAAAACAGCCAGCGCTGACGTGATTTAGCACCGACGTAGCCCCAATGTTCGTCCATTTCAGCGCAGACAATCACATCACTGCCCGGTTGTATGCGCGAGGTTACCGACTGCGGCCTGAGTTTTTTAAGTGACGTAAAACCGTGTTGAGGCCAACGCCCATAATGCGTGCACTGGCACGACATCCGACGCCATTCATGGCCATATCAATGATTTTCTGGTGCGTACCGGGCTGAGAGGCGGTGTAAGTGAACTGTAGTTGCCATGTTTTACGGCAATGAGAGCAGAGATAGCGCTGATGTCCGGCAGTGCTTTTGCCGTTACGCACCACGCCTTCAGTAGCGGAGCAGGAAGGACATCTGATGGAAATGGAAGCCACGCAAGCACCTTAAAATCACCATCATACACTAAATCAGTAAGTTGGCAGCATTACCTGGTTTTCCAGTCAATTTTGCCAAAGCGATTAACAAACTCACGACCGAGGAAAATGTTTTCGGCAATGGTCAACTGCGGGATCAGGTTCAGTTCCTGATGGATAATCCCAATCCCGGCTTCCTGGGAAGATTTCGGCCCGGTAAATGTCGTTTCTTTCCCCAGCCATAAAAGCGTGCCGGCATCGCGAGTATAGATACCAGTAAGCACTTTCATCATGGTGGATTTACCCGCGCCGTTTTCGCCCACCAGCGCCATCACACGGCCCGGATAGACATTTAACGCTGCGCCCGAGAGGGCTTTTACGCCCGGGAAGGCTTTATCGATGCCTTTAAGCTGAAGTAATGCTTCCATGACGGCCTCAGAACGTCACGCCAGCACAGAGAATGATATTCGCATACGGAGAACATTCTCCGCTGCGAATTACCGCCTGACTTTCTGCGGTTTGTTGTTTGAATTGTTCATGCGTGGTGTAACGAATTTCAATGGTATTTCCCTGGTGTTTTTGCAGCTGCTCAAGGTGAGTGAGCAACGTTTCGTGGAGTTGCGGATTATGTTGTTTGATCTCTTCCGCGATAATGGCAGCCTCGACCTGCATTTCATTTGTGACGACGCCCAGCACCTGCATAAAAGAAGGTACACCTTGGGTTAATGCCATATCGATACGCGTTGTACTTTTGGGGATGGGTAAACCAGCATCACACACCACCAGCGTATCGGTATGTCCCAGACGGGAGATCACCGATGAAATATCAGAATTAAGAACGGTGCCTTTTTTCATTTTTTTCTCCATCAGCGAAACGTTTCGCTGATCCGCAGCTTAATCCTGACTGAGTTGGGAAAACCATCGTGACGTTACGGAAATGTGATCAACCTCGAAACGTTTTACATGGTGATTAACCATGAAAACAAAAACGCCCCCTTATGAAGAAAGGAGGCGTCTGGCGTTAGATTTCGACCTGAGTACCCAGTTCGATAACCCTGTTTGGCGGGATTTCAAATTGATCTGGTGCACGCAGCGCATTACGTTGCAGCAGCAAGTACAGCTTGCCGCGCAGACGCAAATACCACGGGCGTTTGCCGAGGATCAACGACTCATGCGACATAAAGAAGGAGGTTTCCATCATCCGGCAACTTAATCCTTCCAGACCGCAGCGGTGGAAAACTTCTTCCACGTTTGGCGTTTCTCGCCAACCATAACTTGCCACCACGCGCCAGAAAGTGGGCGACAGTTGTTCAATCTGTACCCGACGGACGTTATGGACATATGGCGCGTCTTCGGTGCGCAGAGTTAACAGAATCACCCGCTCATGCAATACCTTGTTATGTTTAAGGTTATGCATCAGCGCAAAGGGAATGACGTTGATTGCACGCGACATATACACCGCGGTCCCGGGCACGCGAACAGGCGGTGATTTCTCCAGCGAAGCAATCATCGCTTCCAGAGAGTTACCATGTTCATGCATCCGCCGCAGCAAGCGGAAACGCTCGCTCTTCCAGGTGGTCATCACGATAAACATCACAGTACCGAGGCTCAATGGCAACCAGCCGCCGGAGAGCAGTTTATCGAGGTTAGCGGTGAACAATGGAATATCGACACAAAGGAAAGCAATCAGGATCAGCGCAACAAAATACTTATTCCAGTGCCAGTTCTGACGTGCCACGGTAGTCGAGAGAATAGACGTCAGTACCATGGTTCCGGTCACCGCAATCCCGTACGCCGCCGCCAGGTTGCTGGAGTGCTCAAAGCTGACAATCACAATCACGACCGCGACATAGAGCATCCAGTTCACAAACGGAATATAGATTTGCCCTGACTCCATTTCGGAGGTGTGAATAATGCGCATCGGCGACAAATATCCCAGACGTACCGCCTGACGCGTCAATGAGAAGACGCCAGAGATAACCGCCTGCGAGGCAATTACCGTCGCCAGTGCGGCGATGATCAGCAGTGGGATCAGCGCCCAGTCCGGTGCCAACAGGAAGAACGGGTTCTTAATCGCTTCCGGGTTCTTTAACAACAACGCTCCCTGACCGAAGTAATTAAGGGTCAAGGAAGGTAATACGACGGTGAACCACGCCAGGCGAATAGAGAACTTACCAAAGTGCCCCATATCAGCATACAGCACCTCGCCCCCCGTAATCGACAGCACCACTGCCCCTAATGCAATAAAAGAAACCGTTTTGTATTCAAGGAAGAAATGCACCGCCCACATCGGATTCAGCGCATGCAGCACTTCCGGGTTAGCAATAATGCTACGTAACCCCAGTCCTGCCAGAATCAAAAACCAGGTCAGCATGATCGGCGCAAACAGCTTACCGACCATAGCCGTGCCATGCTTTTGAATCATAAATAATAAAGTGAGAACGATAATTGAGAGGGGAACTATCCAGGTATCCAGCTGCGGGGCGACGATTTCCAGACCTTCAATGGCTGACATCACCGAAATAGCGGGTGTTATGACGACTTCACCATAGAAAAAGCTGCCGCCGATTAGCCCCATAATCACCAGCATTGATGTGGTTCGCGCCGACGTATTACGCCCGGCAAGCGACATCAACGTCAGGATCCCCCCCTCACCGGCGTTATCTGCCCGCATCACGAAGGTGAGATATTTAATGGAAACCACAAAGATTAGCAGCCAGAAGATCAGCGATAAAAAGCCAAACACGGCATCGCGTTCAACGCCAAAACCAAACTGGCCGGACAAACATTCACGAAGTGTATATAACGGGCTGGTACCAATATCGCCGTAGACAACTCCAATCGCCGCGAGGGTAATCGCGGGCAATGATTGCTTATTATCAGTGCTCATAGACTAGTCTTTCGTTGAAATATGAAATGTGTGCTTAGTCCCTTGGCCCACAAAAAAGCGCACAGTATGCACGATTAACGGCAAAATCGTACTCCTAAATGCGGCCACATTAACCTGGCTCAAAGAAAAAGCCCCCCCTTTGAGTAATGCCAGTCAGTTAAGCAACTGACTGGCTCTTTTTCGGGGCTGTGGGGTATTTCCAGGGCCTCTCCTTTACCACTCTCGGGAAGGCCCTTCCCCTTCTCGTCGGTAATTTCACAAGTTGTCCCATACTTGCAAGATCGCGCATCAGCTCCGGTATACGTCCCGGTGAAGCGCCCTGCAATGTCATCAGCATTCTCATCACCATTCCGCATGATTCTGAGAAACTCAGTTGATTCGGCCAGTAACCTTTCAGATGTTCCGCCATTTTAATCATCTGATATCTCACCAGATTATAAGCCAGTAAGACACCCCACAGCTCTTGCTCCACAAGCTCCGGCTTTTTACTTCTCAGCGTCAGCCTGCTCAGTTGCATCGTCTGTTTTATCTCCCTGTATCCCAGTTCGATTTCCCAGCGATGACTGTACAGATCCGCCATTTCTCCTCCGGGGAAGCGCATGGCGTCCGTCATCGACGTCAGCAGATGGCAGACTTTTCCTTTGCGCGTCACGGTCAGCAGGCGGGCTGTCACTTCATTTCCCAGTCCCGGCCACTTTTTTCGTGCCTGCGGGCTGGTTTTCAGCTTCACCAGATGATCGCCTTTACCCAGTTTTCTGAGCTCTTCATATTGCGCTCCCTTTCTGAGAGGTATCATCCAGTGGCGGTGTTCTCCCGCCAGGCTCCAGCCATTTAACAGTCCCAGTGAGTAATAACCTTTATCCATTAACGTCAGAGTGTTATCGCCGGTTTGTTCTATAAGTTGCTCAGCAAGCTCATTTTCGCTGTTCTTCATCGTGCCGAAGGCTGCAGCCGTCAGCAGATGGCTGGTCAGTTCCATCTGGCAGACCATTTTGACCTGCGGGTAGAGCGCCGGGTTCCCGGCATGTGTCTGGCGGGGGAAGGCTGCATCGTTCTCTGGTGTATCCGGTGTGCGCCAGAACACACCATCGATGGCCAGCAGGGTCAGGCCGCACCAGTGCGGATGCGGCGTGGCGTTATGCCAGAGCTGCGCTGTTTTCGTGAACACGCGGCGGACAGCCTCACTTCCCAGGCGCTGGCGGGCCTGAATAACGGCACTGGGGGCAACGAAGGGGCGATTGCCCGGCAGCATGATGTCCAGGCGATTCACAATCTGGTGAAGAGGTTCTTTACGCTCAAGCGCCATGCCAACAATACACCAGACCATCATTTCGAGGGGAAGACGGCGCTTGCGTAGCGTTACAGTACCTGATTCGGCAAGGCAACGAGAGATGAGTTCGGGGTCGAGGTAATCTCCCAGAGAAGTCAGTGGGTTACGCAGAGAATCGTAACGGGATACCAGATCAAGAGCCTGTCCAATGTGCATAAAAAAATCCGGAAACAAGTGAGCGTTTCCGGATTCTTACACAGCCACTGGATCGGTCAACTGATCCTTAACTGATCGGTATTACCCCCCTTTGAGACTATTTTAGTCACCAGCAAGAAACGTCTATACTCGCAATTTACGCAGAACTTTTGACGAAAGGACGCCACTTCATTATGGCTCACCCTCATTTATTAGCGGAAAGAATTTCCCGCCTGAGCAGTTCGTTGGAAAAGGGGCTTTATGAACGTAGCCACGCCATCCGCTTGTGTTTATTAGCGGCATTAAGTGGTGAAAGTGTGTTCCTCCTTGGCCCGCCAGGTATTGCCAAAAGTTTGATCGCCCGGCGCTTAAAATTCGCCTTTCAGAATGCCCGCGCGTTTGAATATCTGATGACCCGCTTCTCCACGCCGGAAGAAGTTTTTGGTCCCCTTTCTATTCAGGCGCTAAAAGATGAAGGGCGCTATGAACGTTTAACCAGCGGTTACCTGCCGGAAGCAGAAATCGTCTTTCTGGATGAGATCTGGAAAGCGGGCCCGGCAATTCTTAATACCTTGCTCACCGCCATTAACGAGCGCCAGTTCCGCAACGGTGCACACGTAGAAAAAATCCCGATGCGTCTACTGGTGGCGGCCTCCAACGAGCTGCCGGAAGCAGACAGCAGTCTGGAAGCGTTATATGACCGCATGCTGATTCGTCTATGGTTAGATAAAGTGCAAGATAAAGCGAATTTCCGCTCCATGCTGACCAGTCAACAGGATGAAAACGACAATCCGGTTCCTGATGCCTTGCAGGTCACAGATGAAGAATATGAACGCTGGCAGAAAGAGATTGGTGAAATTACGCTGCCCGATCATGTATTTGAGCTGATTTTTATTCTGCGCCAGCAACTGGATAAATTACCGGATGCGCCTTATGTCTCGGATCGTCGCTGGAAAAAAGCGATCCGCTTATTGCAGGCCAGCGCCTTTTTTAGCGGTCGCAGTGCTGTTGCCCCGGTTGATCTCATTTTGCTGAAAGATTGCCTGTGGTATGACGCGCAAAGCCTGAATTTGATACAACAACAAATTGATGTATTGATGACCGGTCATGCCTGGCAACAGCAAGGGATGTTGACCCGCCTGGGCGCGATTGTGCAACGTCACCTGCAACTCCAGCAGCAACAAAGCGATAAAACAGCCTTAACGTTAATTCGTCTGGGCGGCATTTTCAGCCGTCGTCAGCAGTATCAACTTCCTGTTAACGTTACTGCTTCCACTCTGACTCTGCTGCTGCAAAAACCGTTAAAACTGCATGATATGGAAGTGGTTCATATCTCCTTTGAGCGTAGCGCGCTGGAACAGTGGCTGAGTAAAGGTGGTGAAATTCGCGGCAAACTGAACGGTATCGGCTTTGCCCAGAAACTGAATCTGGAAGTTGATAGCACCCAACATCTTGTTGTACGCGATGTAAGTTTACAAGGCAGTACGCTGGCACTTCCCGGTTCATCGGCTGAAGGTCTGCCAGGTGAAATAAAACAACAACTGGAAGAGCTTGAAAGCGACTGGCGTAAGCAACACGCTTTATTCAGCGAACAGCAAAAATGTCTGTTTATCCCTGGCGACTGGTTAGGTCGCATTGAAGACAGCCTACAGGATGTCGGTGCACAGATTCGTCAGGCACAACAATGCTAACGCTGGATACGCTTAATGTGATGCTGGCCGTCAGCGAAGAGGGATTGATCGAAGAGATGATCATCGCACTGCTGGCCTCACCGCAGCTGGCGGTCTTCTTTGAAAAATTCCCACGACTGAAGGCGGCAATCACTGATGATGTTCCCCGCTGGCGTGAGGCGCTGCGCAGTCGGCTGAAAGATGCCCGAGTCCCGCCGGAACTCACCGAAGAGGTGATGTGCTATCAGCAAAGCCAGCTCCTCTCCACGCCGCAGTTTATTGTGCAGCTACCACAGATCCTGGACTTACTGCATCGTCTGAATTCCCCATGGGCAGAACAAGCCCGGCAGTTGGTTGATGCTAACAGCACAATAACTTCAGCGTTACACACGCTTTTTCTCCAGCGTTGGCGTTTAAGTCTGATCGTGCAAGCAACGACGTTAAATCAACAGCTATTAGAAGAAGAACGCGAACAACTGTTAAGTGAAGTTCAGGAACGCATGACGCTGAGCGGACAACTTGAACCGATTCTCGCAGATAACAATACCGCAGCTGGTCGTCTGTGGGATATGAGCGCCGGTCAACTTAAACGTGGCGACTATCAGTTTATTGTGAAATACGGTGAATTTCTTAACGAACAGCCGGAACTGAAACGCCTGGCAGAGCAGCTGGGGCGTTCTCGGGAAGCCAAATCAATACCGCGCAACGATGCGCAGATGGAAACCTTCCGCACCATGGTGCGCGAACCGGCGACGGTTCCTGAGCAGGTTGATGGTCTGCAACAAAGCGATGATATTTTACGTCTCCTGCCGCCAGAACTGGCGAAACTAGGGATAACGGAACTGGAGTATGAGTTTTACCGTCGGCTGGTGGAAAAACAGTTGCTCACCTATCGCCTGCACGGTGAGTCGTGGCGTGAAAAAGTGTTCGAACGTCCGGTGGTACATAAAGATTACGATGAACAGCCGCGCGGGCCGTTTATTGTCTGTGTGGATACTTCCGGCTCAATGGGCGGCTTTAATGAACAGTGTGCGAAAGCGTTCTGCCTGGCTTTGATGCGCATTGCTCTCGCTGAAAACCGGCGCTGTTATATTATGCTATTTTCCACCGAGATCGTCCGTTATGAGCTTTCAGGCCCACAAGGCATCGAACAAGCAATCCGTTTTTTAAGCCAGCAGTTTCGTGGCGGCACCGATCTTGCCAGTTGTTTTCGCGCCATTATGGAACGCTTGCAAAGCAGGGAATGGTTTGATGCCGATGCGGTGGTGATTTCTGATTTTATCGCTCAGCGGTTGCCTGACGACGTGACGAGTAAAGTGAAAGAGCTGCAGCGGGTACATCAGCATCGCTTTCATGCCGTGGCGATGTCGGCACACGGCAAACCCGGCATCATGCGCATTTTCGATCATATCTGGCGCTTTGATACCGGGATGCGAAGCCGCCTGCTCAGACGCTGGCGGCGATAAATTATTACAGCAGAGAAGGGACGCTCTCGCGAACAGCAGCTGGCCATACTCCACACTGAACCTGGCCGATATGCGGCAGTTGCAGCAGCAGCATAGTCAAACGAGACTGGCCGATACCGCCGCCGATGGTCTGCGGCATTTCACCGCGCAGCAGCGCCTGATGCCATTCCAGCTGCAGACGATCTTCATCACCGGTCAGCGCCAGCTGATGCTTCAGCGTGTCGGCATCCACGCGGATCCCCATGGAAGAAAGCTCAAACGCATCTTCCAGTACCGGGTTCCACACCAGAATATCGCCGTTCAGGCCCGCATGGCCCAGCTCTGACGGGGTGCTCCAGTCATCATAATCCGGTGCGCGCACGTCGTGACGATGACCATCACTCAACTTGCCGCCAATCCCGACGAGGAATACCGCGCCAAGATCTTTCGCAATCGCCCGCTCACGCCCTTTGGCATCGAGATCCGGATAACGAGACAGTAACTCCTGGCTGTGTACGAAGTGAATCTGATCCGGCAGGAACGGTGCCAGGCCAAACTCTTCGTTAACCGCAGCTTCGGTTGCTTTAATTCCCGCCCAGATCGCCTCTACCGTGCTTTTCAGAGTCGAGAGTTGACGCTCACCGTCGCCCATTACGCGTTCCCAGTCCCACTGGTCAACATAGACCGAGTGCAACGGAGAAAGACGGTCTTCATCGGGGCGAAGGGCTTTCATGTGCGTGTACAGCCCTTCGCCCGCGCTGAAGTCGTGTTGCCCTAAGGTCTGACGTTTCCACTTCGCCAGTGAATGAACCACTTCGAACTGGGCATCAGGCAGAGCTTTCACTTTTACCTGCACCGCTTTTTCACAGCCCGACAAGTTATCCTGCGTGCCATCCCCCACACGGCTAAGAATCGGCGCCTGGACTTCGATCAGCCCCAGACGTTCTTCCAGTTGGCGAGAAAAGTGAGATTTCACGAAGCTAATTTGGCGTTGTTTGGCAATGTAAGCGGTTTTCATTTTTTATACTCCTGCGTCCTGTTGCTTATGATTAAGCAACAAAAACCGACACACATGCAATAATCATTCAATAAAAAGCCTAACACACTTTTGATTCATTAAAAAAGACGGCTAAAATAGAATGAATCATCAATCTGCATAAGAAAATCCTATGGAAAATTATCTGATCGACAATCTGGACCGTGGCATCCTGGAAGCATTAATGGGCAATGCGCGCACCGCTTACGCCGAACTGGCGAAACAATTTGGCGTCAGTCCGGGGACGATTCACGTTCGAGTAGAGAAAATGAAGCAGGCGGGGATCATTACCGGGGCGCGTATTGATGTCAGCCCGAAGCAGCTCGGTTATGACGTAGGCTGCTTTATCGGCATTATATTAAAGAGCGCCAAAGACTACCCTTCCGCGCTGGCAAAGCTGGAAAGCCTTGATGAAGTCACTGAAGCCTATTACACAACCGGCCACTACAGCATCTTTATAAAAGTTATGTGCCGTTCGATCGACGCTCTCCAGCATGTACTTATCAACAAGATCCAAACAATTGATGAAATTCAGTCCACCGAGACATTGATCGTCCTGCAAAACCCGATCATGCGTACCATCAAGCCCTGATCGGCTTTTTTAATCCCATACTTTTCCACAGGTAGATCCCAACGCGTTCACAGCGTACAATACGCCACTCTTAATAAAGGTGGCGGTTTATGGCAGATATCACTCTTATCAGCGGCAGCACCCTCGGCGGTGCCGAATATGTAGCAGAACACCTGGCTGAAAAGCTGGAAGAGGTGGGTTTTACCACCGAAACGCTGCACGGTCCGCTGTTGGAAGATTTATCTGCCTCGGGGATCTGGCTGGTTATCAGCTCCACCCACGGTGCCGGAGATATTCCGGACAACCTTTCTCCTTTCTATGAAGCATTGCAGGAACAGAAGCCCGATCTTTCTGCGGTCCGCTTTGGCACAATCGGTATTGGCAGTCGTGAATATGACACCTTTTGTGGGGCTATCGATAAACTCGAGGCAGAACTCAAAAATTCCGGTGCAAAACAGACAGGCGAAACACTGAAGATCAACATTCTTGATCACGACATTCCGGAAGATCCGGCAGAAGAATGGCTGGGATCGTGGATTAATTTACTCAAATAAGTATACAGATCGTGCGATCTACTGTGGATAACTCTGTCAGGAAGCTTGGATCAACCGGTAGCTATCCAAAGAACAACCGTTGTTCAGTTTTTGAGTTGTGTATAACCCCTCATTCTGATCCCAGCTTATACGGTCCAGGATCACCGATCATTCACAGTTAATGATCCTTTCCAGGTTGTTGATCTTAAAAATCGGATCCTTGTTATCCACAGGGCAGTGCGATCCTAATAAGAGATCACAATAGAACAGATCTCTAAATAAATAGATCTTCTTTTTAATACCCAGGATCCCAGGTCTTTCTCAAGCCGACAAAGTTGAGTAGAATCCACGGCCCGGGCTTCAATCCATTTTCATACCGCGTTATGCGAGGCAATCACCATGTTTTATCCGGATCCTTTTGACGTCATCATCATTGGCGGGGGTCATGCAGGCACTGAGGCCGCGATGGCTGCGGCGCGTATGGGTCAACAGACTCTGCTTTTGACACACAATATCGACACTCTGGGGCAGATGAGCTGCAACCCGGCGATCGGCGGTATTGGGAAGGGACATCTGGTAAAAGAAGTGGATGCACTCGGCGGTCTGATGGCGAAAGCGATCGATCAAGCGGGTATCCAGTTTAGGATACTAAACGCAAGCAAAGGACCGGCGGTTCGCGCTACCCGAGCTCAGGCGGATCGTGTGCGCTACCGTCAGGCGGTACGTACGGCGCTGGAGAACCAACCGAACCTGATGATCTTCCAGCAGGCGGTTGAAGATCTTATTGTCGAAAACGATCGCGTGGTCGGTGCTGTTACCCAAATGGGACTGAAGTTCCGTGCCAAAGCTGTGGTGCTCACCGTTGGGACGTTCCTCGACGGCAAAATTCATATCGGTCTGGATAATTACAGCGGTGGCCGTGCTGGCGATCCGCCATCCATTCCGCTCTCTCGCCGTTTGCGTGAACTGCCGCTGCGCGTTGGTCGTCTGAAAACCGGTACTCCGCCGCGTATTGATGCTCGAACCATCGACTTTAGCGTGCTGGCGCAACAGCATGGCGATAACCCAATGCCGGTATTCTCGTTTATGGGCAATGCGTCCCTGCATCCCCAGCAGGTGCCGTGTTATATCACTCATACCAACGAGAAAACCCATGATGTGATCCGCAGTAACCTCGATCGTAGCCCAATGTATGCAGGGGTGATCGAAGGTGTCGGCCCACGCTACTGCCCGTCGATCGAAGACAAAGTCATGCGCTTCGCAGACAGAAATCAGCATCAGATCTTCCTTGAACCGGAAGGACTGACCTCTAATGAAATTTATCCGAACGGTATCTCCACCAGCCTGCCGTTCGATGTGCAGATGCAAATCGTCCGCTCTATGCAGGGGATGGAAAACGCGAAGATCGTGCGTCCGGGTTATGCCATTGAGTATGACTTCTTCGATCCTCGCGACCTGAAACCGACGCTGGAGAGCAAGTTTATCCAGGGGCTGTTCTTTGCTGGTCAGATTAACGGCACTACCGGTTACGAAGAAGCCGCTGCGCAAGGTTTGCTGGCCGGTCTTAACGCTGCCCGTCTGTCTGCTGACAAAGAAGGTTGGGCTCCGGCACGTTCTCAGGCGTATCTCGGCGTACTGGTTGATGACCTGTGCACTTTAGGAACCAAAGAACCGTATCGTATGTTTACTTCGCGCGCAGAATATCGTCTGATGCTGCGCGAAGATAATGCGGATCTGCGTTTGACTGAAATCGGTCGTGAACTGGGCCTGGTGGATGACGAACGTTGGGCGCGCTTTAACGAGAAACTTGAGAATATCGAGCGTGAGCGTCAGCGTCTGAAATCGACCTGGGTAACCCCGTCGGCGGAAGCTGCAGCCGAAGTGAATGCTCACCTGACTGCGCCGCTTTCCCGTGAAGCCAGTGGTGAAGATCTGCTGCGTCGTCCGGAAATGACTTATGAAAAATTAACCACGCTGACGCCGTTTGCCCCTGCGTTGACAGACGAACAGGCGGCGGAACAGGTTGAGATTCAGGTTAAATACGAAGGTTATATCGCGCGCCAGCAAGATGAGATCGAAAAGCAGCTGCGTAACGAGAACACCCTGCTACCCGCGACACTGGATTACCGCCAGATATCCGGTCTTTCTAACGAAGTGATCGCCAAACTTAACGATCACAAACCGGCCTCTATCGGCCAGGCTTCGCGTATTTCTGGCGTCACGCCTGCGGCCATCTCCATTCTGCTGGTGTGGCTGAAAAAACAGGGTATGCTGCGTCGTAGCGCATAACGCATTAAAAATGCCTGGTAAGCACCCGCTTACCAGGCAACGCATCAAGAACAGGTAATCACCGTGCTCAACAAACTCTCCTTACTGCTGAAAGACGCAGGTATTTCGCTTACTGATCACCAGAAAAACCAGCTTATTGCCTACGTGAATATGCTGCATAAATGGAACAAAGCGTACAACCTGACTTCGGTCCGCGATCCTAATGAGATGCTGGTACGCCATATTCTCGATAGCATTGTGGTGGCACCGTATCTGCAAGGTGAACGGTTTATCGATGTCGGCTCCGGACCAGGACTGCCAGGCATTCCACTCTCTATCGTGCGTCCTGAAGCCCATTTCACTCTGTTGGATAGCCTTGGTAAACGCGTGCGTTTCCTTCGTCAGGTGCAACATGAGCTTAAACTGGAGAATATTGAACCAGTACAGAGCAGGGTAGAAGAGTTTCCTTCAGAGCCGCCATTTGATGGCGTAATTAGCCGCGCTTTTGCCTCTCTGAACGATATGGTGAGCTGGTGCCACCATCTTCCTGGTGAGCAAGGCCGTTTCTACGCGCTGAAAGGGCAAATGCCGGAAGATGAAATCGCTTTGTTGCCCGAAGAATATCAGGTCGAATCAGTGGTTAAACTTCAGGTTCCAGCCCTGGATGGCGAACGTCATCTGGTGGTGATTAAAGCAAATAAAATTTAATTTTTATCAAAAAAATCATAAAAAATTGACCGGTTAGACTGTTAACAACAACCAGGTTTTCTACTGATATAACTGGTTACATTTAACGCCACGTTCACTCTTTTGCATCAACAAGATAACGTGGCTTTTTTTGGTAAGCAGAAAATAAGTCATTAGTGAAAATATCAGTCTGCTAAAAATCGGCGCTAAGAACCATCATTGGCTGTTAAAACATTATTAAAAATGTCAATGAGTGGTTTTTGTTGTGTAAATGTTATTTATTAAAACAGTATCTGTTTTTAGACTGAAATATCATAAACTTGTAAAGGCATCATTTGCCAAGTAAATAAATATGCTGTGCGCGAACATGCGCAATATGTGATCTGAAGCACGCTTTATCACCAGTGTTTACGCGTTATTTACAGTTTTTCATGATCGAACAGGGGTAGCGGAAAAGTCGCAATTGTATGCACTGGAAAAATATTTAAACATTTATTCACCTTTTGGCTACTTATTGTTTGAAATCACGGGGGCGCACCGTATAATTTGACCGCTTTTTGATGCTTGACTCTAAGCCTTAAAGAAAGTTTTATACGACACGCGGCATACCTCGAAGGGAGCAGGAGTGAAAAACGTGATGTCTGTGTCGCTCGTGAGTCGAAACGTTGCTCGGAAGCTTCTGCTCGTTCAGTTACTGGTGGTGATAGCAAGTGGATTGCTGTTCAGCCTCAAAGACCCCTTCTGGGGCGTCTCTGCAATAAGCGGGGGCCTGGCAGTCTTTCTGCCTAACGTTTTGTTTATGATATTTGCCTGGCGTCACCAGGCGCATACACCAGCGAAAGGCCGGGTGGCTTGGACATTCGCATTTGGCGAAGCTTTCAAAGTTCTGGCGATGTTGGTGTTACTGGTGGTGGCGTTGGCGGTTTTAAAGGCGGTATTCTTGCCGCTGATCGTTACGTGGGTTTTGGTGCTGGTGGTTCAGATACTGGCACCGGCTGTAATTAACAACAAAGGGTAAAAGGCATCATGGCTTCAGAAAATATGACGCCGCAGGATTACATAGGACACCACCTGAATAACCTTCAGCTGGACCTGCGTACATTCTCGCTGGTGGATCCACAAAACCCCCCAGCCACCTTCTGGACAATCAATATTGACTCCATGTTCTTCTCGGTGGTGCTGGGTCTGTTGTTCCTGGTTTTATTCCGTAGCGTAGCCAAAAAGGCGACCAGCGGTGTGCCAGGTAAGTTTCAGACCGCGATTGAGCTGGTGATCGGCTTTGTTAATGGTAGCGTGAAAGACATGTACCATGGCAAAAGCAAGCTGATTGCTCCGCTGGCCCTGACGATCTTCGTCTGGGTATTCCTGATGAATCTGATGGATTTACTGCCTATCGACTTGCTGCCGTACATTGCTGAACATGTACTGGGTCTGCCTGCACTGCGTGTGGTTCCGTCTGCGGACGTGAACGTAACGCTGTCTATGGCACTGGGCGTATTTATCCTGATTCTGTTCTACAACATCAAAATGAAAGGCATCGGCGGCTTCACGAAAGAGTTGACGCTGCAGCCGTTCAATCACTGGGCGTTCATTCCTGTCAACTTAATCCTTGAAGGGGTAAGCCTGCTGTCCAAACCAGTTTCACTCGGTTTGCGACTGTTCGGTAACATGTATGCCGGTGAGCTGATTTTCATTCTGATTGCTGGTCTGTTGCCGTGGTGGTCACAGTGGATCCTGAATGTGCCGTGGGCCATTTTCCACATCCTGATCATTACGCTGCAAGCCTTCATCTTCATGGTTCTGACGATCGTCTATCTGTCGATGGCGTCTGAAGAACATTAATTTACCAACACTACTACGTTTTAACTGAAACAAACTGGAGACTGTCATGGAAAACCTGAATATGGATCTGCTGTACATGGCTGCCGCTGTGATGATGGGTCTGGCGGCAATCGGTGCTGCGATCGGTATCGGCATCCTCGGGGGTAAATTCCTGGAAGGCGCAGCGCGTCAACCTGATCTGATTCCTCTGCTGCGTACTCAGTTCTTTATCGTTATGGGTCTGGTGGATGCTATCCCGATGATCGCTGTAGGTCTGGGTCTGTACGTGATGTTCGCTGTCGCGTAGTAAGCGTTGCTTTTATTTAAAGAGCAATATCAGAACGTTAACTAAATAGAGGCATTGTGCTGTGAATCTTAACGCAACAATCCTCGGCCAGGCCATCGCGTTTGTCCTGTTCGTTCTGTTCTGCATGAAGTACGTATGGCCGCCATTAATGGCAGCCATCGAAAAACGTCAAAAAGAAATTGCTGACGGCCTTGCTTCCGCAGAACGAGCACATAAGGACCTTGACCTTGCAAAGGCCAGCGCGACCGACCAGCTGAAAAAAGCGAAAGCGGAAGCCCAGGTAATCATCGAGCAGGCGAACAAACGCCGCTCGCAGATTCTGGACGAAGCGAAAGCTGAGGCAGAACAGGAACGTACTAAAATCGTGGCCCAGGCGCAGGCAGAAATTGAAGCCGAGCGTAAACGTGCCCGTGAAGAGCTGCGTAAGCAAGTTGCTATCCTGGCTGTTGCTGGCGCCGAGAAGATCATCGAACGTTCCGTGGATGAAGCTGCTAACAGCGACATCGTGGATAAACTTGTCGCTGAACTGTAAGGAGGGAGGGGCTGATGTCTGAATTTATTACGGTAGCTCGCCCCTACGCCAAAGCAGCTTTTGACTTTGCCGTCGAACACCAAAGTGTAGAACGCTGGCAGGACATGCTGACGTTTGCCGCCGAGGTAACCAAAAACGAACAAATGGCAGAGCTTCTCTCTGGCGCGCTTGCGCCAGAAACGCTCGCCGAGTCGTTTATCGCAGTTTGTGGTGAGCAACTGGACGAAAACGGTCAGAACCTGATTCGGGTAATGGCTGAAAATGGTCGTCTTAACGCGCTCCCGGATGTTCTGGAGCAGTTTATTCACCTTCGTGCCGTGAGTGAGGCTACCGCTGAGGTAGACGTCATTTCCGCTGCCGCACTGAGTGAACAACAGCTCGCGAAAATTTCTGCTGCGATGGAAAAACGTCTGTCACGCAAAGTTAAGCTGAATTGCAAAATCGATAAGTCTGTAATGGCTGGCGTTATCATCCGATCGGGTGATATGGTCATTGATGGCAGCGTACGCGGTCGTCTTGAGCGCCTTGCAGACGTCTTGCAGTCTTAAGGGGACTGGAGCATGCAACTGAATTCCACCGAAATCAGCGAACTGATCAAGCAGCGCATTGCTCAGTTCAATGTTGTGAGTGAAGCTCACAACGAAGGTACTATTGTTTCTGTAAGTGACGGTGTTATCCGCATTCACGGCCTGGCCGATTGTATGCAGGGTGAAATGATCTCCCTGCCGGGTAACCGTTACGCTATCGCACTGAACCTCGAGCGCGACTCTGTAGGTGCGGTTGTTATGGGTCCGTACGCTGACCTTGCCGAAGGCATGAAAGTTAAGTGTACTGGCCGTATCCTGGAAGTTCCGGTTGGCCGTGGCCTGCTGGGCCGTGTGGTTAACACTCTGGGTGCACCAATCGACGGTAAAGGTCCGCTGGATCACGACGGCTTCTCTGCTGTAGAAGCAATCGCTCCGGGCGTTATCGAACGTCAGTCCGTAGATCAGCCGGTACAGACCGGTTATAAAGCCGTTGACTCCATGATCCCAATCGGTCGTGGTCAGCGTGAATTGATCATCGGTGACCGTCAGACAGGTAAAACCGCACTGGCTATCGATGCCATCATCAACCAGCGCGATTCCGGTATCAAATGTATCTATGTCGCTATCGGCCAGAAAGCGTCCACCATTTCTAACGTGGTACGTAAACTGGAAGAGCACGGCGCACTGGCTAACACCATCGTTGTGGTAGCAACCGCGTCTGAATCCGCTGCACTGCAATACCTGGCACCGTATGCCGGTTGCGCAATGGGCGAATACTTCCGTGACCGCGGTGAAGATGCGCTGATCATTTACGATGACCTGTCTAAACAGGCTGTTGCTTACCGTCAGATCTCCCTGCTGCTCCGTCGTCCGCCAGGACGTGAAGCATTCCCGGGCGACGTTTTCTACCTCCACTCTCGTCTGCTGGAGCGTGCTGCACGTGTTAACGCCGAATACGTTGAAGCCTTCACCAAAGGTGAAGTGAAAGGGAAAACCGGTTCTCTGACCGCACTGCCGATTATCGAAACTCAGGCGGGTGACGTTTCTGCGTTCGTTCCGACCAACGTAATCTCCATTACCGATGGTCAGATCTTCCTGGAAACCAACCTGTTCAACGCCGGTATTCGTCCTGCGGTTAACCCGGGTATTTCCGTATCCCGTGTTGGTGGTGCAGCACAGACCAAGATCATGAAAAAACTGTCCGGTGGTATCCGTACCGCTCTGGCACAGTATCGTGAACTGGCAGCGTTCTCTCAGTTTGCATCCGACCTTGACGATGCAACACGTAAGCAGCTTGACCACGGTCAGAAAGTGACCGAACTGCTGAAACAGAAACAGTATGCGCCGATGTCCGTTGCGCAGCAGTCTCTGGTTCTGTTCGCAGCAGAACGTGGTTACCTGGCGGATGTTGAACTGTCGAAAATTGGCAGCTTCGAAGCCGCTCTGCTGGCTTACGTCGACCGTGATCACGCTCCGTTGATGCAAGAGATCAACCAGACCGGTGGCTACAACGACGAAATCGAAGGCAAGCTGAAAGGCATCCTCGATTCCTTCAAAGCAACCCAATCCTGGTAACGTCTGGCGGCTTGCCTTAGGGCAGGCCGCAAGGCATTGAGGAGAAGCTCATGGCCGGCGCAAAAGAGATACGTAGTAAGATCGCAAGCGTCCAGAACACGCAAAAGATCACTAAAGCGATGGAGATGGTCGCCGCTTCCAAAATGCGTAAATCGCAGGATCGCATGGCGGCCAGCCGTCCTTATGCAGAAACCATGCGCAAAGTGATTGGTCACCTTGCACACGGTAATCTGGAATATAAGCACCCTTACCTGGAAGACCGCGACGTTAAACGCGTGGGCTACCTGGTGGTGTCGACCGACCGTGGTTTGTGCGGTGGTTTGAACATTAACCTGTTCAAAAAACTGCTGGCGGAAATGAAGACCTGGACCGACAAAGGCGTTCAATGCGACCTCGCAATGATCGGCTCGAAAGGCGTGTCGTTCTTCAACTCCGTGGGCGGCAATGTTGTTGCCCAGGTCACCGGCATGGGGGATAACCCTTCCCTGTCCGAACTGATCGGTCCGGTAAAAGTGATGTTGCAGGCCTACGACGAAGGCCGTCTGGACAAGCTTTACATTGTCAGCAACAAATTTATTAACACCATGTCTCAGGTTCCGACCATCAGCCAGCTGCTGCCGTTACCGGCATCAGATGATGATGATCTGAAACATAAATCCTGGGATTACCTGTACGAACCCGATCCGAAGGCGTTGCTGGATACCCTGCTGCGTCGTTATGTCGAATCTCAGGTTTATCAGGGCGTGGTTGAAAACCTGGCCAGCGAGCAGGCCGCCCGTATGGTGGCGATGAAAGCCGCGACCGACAATGGCGGCAGCCTGATTAAAGAGCTGCAGTTGGTATACAACAAAGCTCGTCAGGCCAGCATTACTCAGGAACTCACCGAGATCGTCTCGGGGGCCGCCGCGGTTTAAACAGGTTATTTCGTAGAGGATTTAAGATGGCTACTGGAAAGATTGTCCAGGTAATCGGCGCCGTAGTTGACGTCGAATTCCCTCAGGATGCCGTACCGCGCGTGTACGATGCTCTTGAGGTGCAAAATGGTAATGAGCGTCTGGTGCTGGAAGTTCAGCAGCAGCTCGGCGGCGGTATCGTGCGTACCATCGCAATGGGTTCCTCCGACGGTCTGCGTCGCGGTCTGGATGTAAAAGACCTCGAACACCCGATCGAAGTCCCGGTAGGTAAAGCGACTCTGGGCCGTATCATGAACGTACTGGGTGAACCGGTCGACATGAAAGGCGAGATCGGTGAAGAAGAGCGTTGGGCGATTCACCGCGCAGCACCTTCCTACGAAGAGCTGTCAAACTCTCAGGAACTGCTGGAAACCGGTATCAAAGTTATCGACCTGATGTGTCCGTTCGCTAAGGGCGGTAAAGTTGGTCTGTTCGGTGGTGCGGGTGTAGGTAAAACCGTAAACATGATGGAGCTCATTCGTAACATCGCGATCGAGCACTCCGGTTACTCTGTGTTTGCGGGCGTAGGTGAACGTACTCGTGAGGGTAACGACTTCTACCACGAAATGACCGACTCCAACGTTATCGACAAAGTATCCCTGGTGTATGGCCAGATGAACGAGCCGCCGGGAAACCGTCTGCGCGTTGCTCTGACCGGTCTGACCATGGCTGAGAAATTCCGTGACGAAGGTCGTGACGTTCTGCTGTTCGTTGACAACATCTATCGTTACACCCTGGCCGGTACGGAAGTATCCGCACTGCTGGGCCGTATGCCTTCAGCGGTAGGTTATCAGCCGACCCTGGCGGAAGAGATGGGCGTTCTGCAGGAACGTATCACCTCCACCAAAACTGGTTCTATCACCTCCGTACAGGCGGTATACGTACCTGCGGATGACTTGACTGACCCGTCTCCGGCAACCACCTTTGCGCACCTTGACGCAACCGTGGTACTGAGCCGTCAGATCGCGTCTCTGGGTATCTACCCGGCCGTTGACCCGCTGGACTCCACCAGCCGTCAGCTGGACCCGCTGGTGGTTGGTCAGGAACACTACGACACCGCGCGTGGCGTTCAGTCCATCCTGCAACGTTATCAGGAACTGAAAGACATCATCGCCATCCTGGGTATGGATGAACTGTCTGAAGAAGACAAACTGGTGGTAGCGCGTGCTCGTAAGATCCAGCGCTTCCTGTCCCAGCCGTTCTTCGTGGCAGAAGTATTCACCGGTTCTCCGGGTAAATACGTCTCCCTGAAAGACACCATCCGTGGCTTTAAAGGCATCATGGAAGGCGAATACGATCACCTGCCGGAGCAGGCGTTCTACATGGTCGGTTCCATCGAAGAAGCTGTGGAAAAAGCCAAAAAACTTTAACGCCTTAATCGGAGGGTGATATGGCAATGACTTACCACCTGGACGTCGTCAGCGCAGAGCAACAAATGTTCTCTGGTCTGGTCGAGAAAATCCAGGTAACGGGTAGCGAAGGTGAACTGGGGATCTACCCTGGCCACGCACCGCTGCTCACCGCCATTAAGCCTGGTATGATTCGCATCGTGAAACAGCACGGTCACGAAGAGTTTATCTATCTGTCTGGCGGCATTCTTGAAGTGCAGCCTGGCAACGTGACCGTTCTGGCCGACACCGCAATTCGCGGCCAGGATCTCGACGAAGCGCGAGCCATGGAAGCGAAACGTAAGGCTGAAGAGCACATTAGCAGCTCTCACGGCGACGTAGATTACGCTCAGGCGTCTGCGGAACTGGCCAAAGCGATCGCGCAGCTGCGCGTTATCGAGTTGACCAAAAAAGCGATGTAACACCGGCTTGAAAAGCACAAAAGCCAGTCTGGAAACAGGCTGGCTTTTTTTACGCGTTGACCCGTCCTGAAGAGCGTTCACATAGATCCTGCTGATATAAAACACCCCTGTTTTCCCGTTTATTCATTGATCGAAATAAGAGCAAAAACATCCACCTGACGCTTAAATGAAGGTACTGCCTTAATTTTCTGCAGATAAAAGGCGTGACGATGGTCGAAAATGGCACTTTCGTCAGCGGGGATAATCCGTTATTGAACAATTTATCCTCTGTCCATTTCACGATGAAAAAAATGTAGTTTTTTCAAGGTGAAGCGGTTTAAATTCGTTCTCAAATTACAGTCAGGACGCGTATGTTGAATAATGCTATGAGCGTAGTGATCCTTGCCGCAGGCAAAGGCACGCGCATGTATTCCGATCTTCCGAAAGTGCTGCATACCCTTGCCGGGAAAGCGATGGTTCAGCATGTCATTGATGCTGCGAATGAATTAGGCGCAGCGCACGTTCACCTGGTGTACGGTCACGGCGGCGATCTGCTTAAACAGGCGCTGAAAGACGACAACCTTAACTGGGTGCTTCAGGCAGAGCAGCTGGGTACGGGTCATGCAATGCAGCAGGCCGCACCTTTCTTTGCCGATGATGAAGACATTTTAATGCTCTACGGCGACGTGCCGCTGATCTCTGTCGAAACACTCCAGCGCCTGCGTGATGCTAAACCCCAGGGTGGCATTGGTCTGCTGACGGTGAAACTGGATGATCCGACCGGTTATGGACGTATCACCCGTGAAAATGGCAAAGTTACCGGCATTGTTGAGCACAAAGATGCCACCGACGAGCAGCGTCAGATTCAGGAGATCAACACCGGCATTCTGATTGCCAACGGCGCAGATATGAAACGCTGGCTGGCGAAGCTGACCAACAATAATGCTCAGGGCGAATACTACATCACCGACATTATTGCGCTGGCGTATCAGGAAGGGCGTGAAATCGTCGCCGTTCATCCGCAACGTTTAAGCGAAGTAGAAGGTGTGAATAACCGCCTGCAACTCTCCCGTCTGGAGCGCGTTTACCAGTCCGAACAGGCTGAAAAACTGCTGTTAGCAGGCGTTATGCTGCGCGATCCGGCGCGTTTTGATCTGCGCGGTACGCTTACTCACGGGCGCGATGTTGAAATTGATACTAACGTTATCATCGAGGGCAACGTGACTCTCGGTCATCGCGTGAAAATCGGCACCGGTTGCGTGATTAAAAACAGCGTGATTGGCGATGATTGCGAAATCAGTCCGTATACCGTTGTGGAAGACGCGAATCTGGCAGCGGCCTGTACTATTGGCCCGTTTGCCCGTCTGCGTCCTGGTGCTGAGTTGCTGGAAGGTGCACACGTTGGTAACTTCGTTGAGATGAAAAAAGCGCGTCTGGGTAAAGGCACGAAAGCCGGGCATCTGACTTACCTGGGCGATGCGGAAATTGGCGATAACGTTAACATCGGCGCGGGAACCATTACCTGCAACTACGATGGTGCGAATAAATTTAAGACCATTATCGGCGACGATGTGTTTGTCGGTTCCGACACTCAGCTGGTGGCCCCGGTAACAGTAGGCAAAGGCGCGACCATTGCTGCGGGTACAACTGTGACGCGTAATGTCGGCGAAAATGCATTAGCTATCAGCCGTGTGCCGCAGACTCAGAAAGAAGGCTGGCGTCGTCCGGTAAAGAAAAAGTAATTCTGGCCGGGTAATCCGGTCATCTGGGATGAGGAGATAACATAATCTCCCTCCCACAAGCAGTAACTATAAAAATAACCCCACTCTCTACAAGGCTCGGGGCGCCCGAAAAAACGGGCATACAGGTTGACCGACAACGATATAAATCGGAATCAAAAACTATGTGTGGAATTGTTGGCGCGATCGCGCAACGTGATGTAGCAGAAATCCTTCTTGAAGGTTTACGTCGTCTGGAATACCGCGGATATGACTCTGCCGGTCTGGCCGTTGTTGATGCGGAAGGTCATATGACTCGCCTGCGTCGCCTCGGTAAAGTCCAGATGCTGGCTCAGGCAGCGGAAGAACATCCTCTGCATGGCGGCACCGGTATTGCTCACACTCGCTGGGCGACCCACGGTGAACCTTCAGAAGCTAACGCGCATCCGCATGTTTCTGAACACATTGTGGTGGTGCATAATGGCATCATCGAAAACCATGAACCGCTGCGTGAAGAGTTAAAAGCGCGTGGCTATACCTTCGTTTCTGAAACCGACACCGAAGTGATTGCCCATCTGGTGAACTGGGAGCTGAAACAAGGCGGGACTCTGCGTGAGGCTGTTCTGCGTGCTATCCCGCAGCTGCGCGGTGCGTACGGTACAGTGATCATGGACTCCCGTCACCCGGATACCCTGCTAGCGGCACGTTCTGGTAGTCCGCTGGTGATTGGCCTGGGTATGGGCGAAAACTTTATCGCTTCTGACCAGCTGGCGCTGTTGCCGGTGACCCGTCGCTTTATCTTCCTTGAAGAGGGCGATATTGCGGAAATCACTCGCCGTTCGGTAAACATCTTCGATAAAACTGGCGCGGAAGTAAAACGTCAGGATATCGAATCCAATCTGCAATATGACGCGGGCGATAAAGGTATTTACCGTCACTACATGCAGAAAGAGATCTACGAACAGCCGAACGCGATAAAAAACACCCTTACCGGGCGCATCAGCCACGGTCAGGTTGATTTAAGCGAGCTGGGACCGAACGCCGACGAACTGCTGTCGAAGGTTGAGCATATTCAGATCCTCGCCTGTGGTACTTCTTATAACTCCGGTATGGTTTCCCGCTACTGGTTTGAATCGCTGGCAGGTATTCCGTGCGACGTCGAAATCGCCTCTGAATTCCGCTATCGTAAATCTGCCGTGCGTCGTAACAGCCTGATGATCACCTTGTCACAGTCTGGCGAAACCGCGGATACCCTGGCGGGCCTGCGTCTGTCGAAAGAGCTGGGTTACCTTGGTTCGCTGGCAATCTGTAACGTTCCGGGTTCTTCTCTGGTGCGCGAATCCGATCTGGCGCTGATGACCAACGCGGGTACGGAAATCGGCGTGGCGTCCACTAAAGCATTCACCACTCAGTTAACTGTGCTGTTGATGCTGGTGGCGAAGCTGTCTCGCCTGAAAGGTCTGGATGCCTCCATTGAACATGACATTGTGCATGGTCTGCAGGCGCTGCCGAGCCGTATTGAGCAGATGCTGTCTCAGGATAAACGCATTGAAGCTCTGGCAGAAGATTTCTCTGACAAACATCACGCGCTGTTCCTGGGCCGTGGCGATCAGTACCCAATCGCGCTGGAAGGCGCATTGAAGCTGAAAGAGATCTCTTACATTCACGCTGAAGCCTACGCTGCAGGCGAGCTGAAACACGGCCCGCTGGCGCTGATTGACGCGGATATGCCGGTTATCGTCGTTGCACCGAACAACGAACTGTTGGAAAAACTGAAATCCAACATTGAAGAAGTTCGCGCGCGTGGCGGTCAATTGTATGTCTTCGCCGATCAGGATGCGGGTTTTGTAAGTAGCGATAACATGCACATCATCGAGATGCCGCATGTGGAAGAGGTGATTGCACCGATCTTCTACACCGTTCCGCTGCAGCTGCTGGCTTACCATGTCGCGCTGATCAAAGGCACCGACGTTGACCAGCCGCGTAACCTGGCAAAATCGGTTACGGTTGAGTAATCACTATCATAGATAAAAAAGGGCTGCCGACCGGTGTAATGCCGATCAGTTAAGGATCAGTTGACCGATCCAGTGGCTGTGTAAGAATCCGGAAACGCTCACTTGTTTCCGGATTTTTTTATGCACATTGGACAGGCTCTTGATCTGGTATCCCGTTACGATTCTCTGCGTAACCCACTGACTTCTCTGGGGGATTACCTCGACCCCGAACTCATCTCTCGTTGCCTTGCCGAATCAGGTACTGTAACGCTACGCAAGCGCCGTCTTCCCCTCGAAATGATGGTCTGGTGTATTGTTGGCATGGCGCTTGAGCGTAAAGAACCTCTTCACCAGATTGTGAATCGCCTGGACATCATGCTGCCGGGCAATCGCCCCTTCGTTGCCCCCAGTGCCGTTATTCAGGCCCGCCAGCGCCTGGGAAGTGAGGCTGTCCGCCGCGTGTTCACGAAAACAGCGCAGCTCTGGCATAACGCCACGCCGCATCCGCACTGGTGCGGCCTGACCCTGCTGGCCATCGATGGTGTGTTCTGGCGCACACCGGATACACCAGAGAACGATGCAGCCTTCCCCCGCCAGACACATGCCGGGAACCCGGCGCTCTACCCGCAGGTCAAAATGGTCTGCCAGATGGAACTGACCAGCCATCTGCTGACGGCTGCAGCTTTCGGCACGATGAAGATCAGCGAAAATGAGCTTGCTGAGCAACTTATAGAACAAACCGGCGATAACACTCTGACGTTAATGGATAAAGGTTATTACTCACTGGGACTGTTAAATGGCTGGAGCCTGGCGGGAGAACACCGCCACTGGATGATACCTCTCAGAAAGGGAGCGCAATATGAAGAGCTCAGAAAACTGGGTAAAGGCGATCATCTGGTGAAGCTGAAAACCAGCCCGCAGGCACGAAAAAAGTGGCCGGGACTGGGAAATGAAGTGACAGCCCGCCTGCTGACCGTGACGCGCAAAGGAAAAGTCTGCCATCTGCTGACGTCGATGACGGACGCCATGCGCTTCCCCGGAGGAGAAATGGCGGATCTGTACAGTCATCGCTGGGAAATCGAACTGGGATACAGGGAGATAAAACAGACGATGCAACTGAGCAGGCTGACGCTGAGAAGTAAAAAGCCGGAGCTTGTGAAGCAAGAGCTGTGGGGTGTCTTACTGGCTTATAATCTGGTGAGATATCAGATGATTAAAATGGCGGAACATCTGAAAGGTTACTGCCCGAATCAACTGAGTTTCTCAGAATCATGCGGAATGGTGATGAGAATGCTGATGACATTGCAGGGCGCTTCACCGGGACGTATACCGGAGCTGATGCGCGATCTTGCAAGTATGGGACAACTTGTGAAATTACCGACGAGAAGGGGAAGGGCCTTCCCGAGAGTGGTAAAGGAGAGGCCCTGGAAATACCCCACAGCCCCGAAAAAGAGCCAGTCAGTTGCTTAACTGACTGGCATTACTGCCGACCGGTGGCCCTTTTTTATAACTGACATCAATAAATTCATCTATCTTTCTATATAAATATATTCTGAATTATCATTAATGTCTGATAACAAACTTGATTTTTTACTGTTTAAATAATATTTAAACAATAAATCTATATTTTATTTTTGCGTAATTAATATTATTTTTAGATAAAGCCGTCTCTTTGGTGTACTATTCCTTTGAATCAAAAACACACTTATTAATATAAGTGATGATTCATGGTAAAGGATATATTATATCAATGGAGTTTTTATGAAGCGTAATATTATAGGCGGTGCATTCACTCTGGCATCTCTAATGCTGGCCGGGCATGCACTGGCAGAAGATGGTGTTGTTAACTTCGTCGGTGAAATTGTCGACACTACTTGTGAAGTTACCTCCGATACAGCCGATCAAATTGTCCCACTGGGTAAAGTCAGTAAAAATGCATTTTCAGGTGTAGGTAGTCTGGCGTCGCCACAGAAGTTCAGTATTAAACTTGAAAATTGCCCGGCAACGTACACTCAAGCAGCCGTTCGTTTTGATGGTACAGAAGCGCCTGGCGGCGACGGCGACCTGAAAGTGGGTACGCCGCTTACAGCAGGCAACCCTGGTGATTTTACCGGTACAGGACAAGCGATTGCGGCAACCGGCGTTGGTATTCGTATTTTTAACCAGTCCGATAATTCGCAGGTTAAACTTTATAACGACTCTGCTTATACCGCTATCGATGCTGAAGGCAAGGCTGAAATGAAGTTTATTGCACGCTATGTGGCAACCAATGCGACCGTAACGGCTGGTACGGCGAACGCTGATTCACAATTTACTGTCGAATATAAGAAATAATTTATCAAGGGCCTTTTTATTCAGTTGGCTTTGGCCAGGGAGTCGTTATGTCCAGAAAAAGTTGTTTAATCAGGCTCTTTAAAACAACAGTTTAATGTAAGTTATTTACCGCGATTATACTCAGCGTTTTTTTAGGCCAACCAGCATTAACTTATGCAGGCGTTGTCATTGGTAGTACGCGGGTGGTTTACTTAAGTAATAATGCTGATAAATCTATTTCTGTATTTAGCAAAGAAGAAAAAATACCTTATCTCATCCAGGCTTGGGTAGATCCATTTAATAAAGAGGATAAAAGCAAAGCGCCGTTTACCGTTATTCCGCCAGTATCACGATTAGAACCTTCGCAAGAAAAAATATTACGCATTATTCACACCAAAGGTGTGTCATTGCCTGATGATCGCGAGTCAGTCTTCTGGCTGAATATTAAAAATATTCCGCCATCAGCGAGCAACAAAGCGACGAACTCGCTGGAAATAGCAGTAAAAACGCGTATCAAGCTGTTCTGGCGACCAGCAAATATCCGCCTTATTCCCGAAGATGCTGCGCCGAAAGTGAAATGGCGCCGGGAAGGGCGAAATCTGATAGCAGAGAATCCCAACCCAATTCATATCAGTGTGATGGATGTCATCGTTGATGGCCATGATGTGCCCCTCAATATGATCCGTCCTTTTGAAACGCTCACGTTACCTTTACCTGCTAATTCTGCGGGAGGCCAAATGACCTGGCGATTTATTAATGATTACGGCGCAGTCAGTGGATTTGCCCCTATATTTCCAGACATCTGTTATCACTTAACCCATTACAAGCCCGCTGCCGCAGATATTCCCGTGGCGAGCGATAACCCAGCGCACTATGCGGATGCCATTCGTTATAATGCTCGAACGCCTCTGCAAGGTTCTTTGCTGCCGTTAACCCGTCTGGTTTGGGCATGATACTGATGTAGTCACGCTTTATCGTTTTCACGAAGCTCTCTGCTATTCCGTTACTCTCCGGACTACGCACCGCCGTGTTCTTCGGTTCAAGTCCCAACATCCGGGCGAACTGGCGTGTTTCATTAGCCCGGTAGCATGAACCATTATCCGTCAGCCACTCCACTGGAGACGACGGAAGATCGTTGCTGAAGCGGCGTTCCACCGCTCCCAGCATGACGTCCTGTACTGTTTCACTGTTGAAGCCACCGGTAGTCACCGCCCAGTGCAGTGCCTCACGATCACAGCAGTCCAGCGCGAACGTGACACGCAGTCTCTCTCCGTTATCACAGCAGAACTCGAACCCGTCAGAGCACCATCGCTGATTGCTTTCTTTCACGGCCACTCTGCCTGTATGTGCCCGTTTCGATGGCGGTACAGCAGGTTTTCGCTCAAGCAACAGCGCATTCTGGCGCATGAGCCGGTAAACACGTTCGGCATTGATCGCAGGCATACCATCAAGTTCTGCCTGTATGCGAAGCAGCGCCCATACCCGACGATAACCATACGTGGGCAGCTCTCCGATAACATGGTGTATACGGAGAAGCACATCGGTATCATCAGTGTGACGACTGCGGCGGCCATCCATCCAGTCATCGGTTCGTCTGAGAATGACGTGCAACTGCGCACGCGATACCCGGAGACAACGGCTGACTAAGCTTACTCCCCATCCCCGGGCAATAAGGGCGCGTGCGCTATCCACTTTTTTGCCCGTCCATATTCAACGGCTTCTTTGAGGAGTTCATTTTCCATCGTTTTCTTGCCGAGCAGGCGCTGGAGTTCTTTAATCTGCTTCATGGCGGCAGCAAGTTCAGAGGCAGGAACAACCTGTTCTCCGGCGGCCACAGCAGTAAGACTTCCTTCCTGGTATTGCTTACGCCAGAGAAATAACTGGCTGGCTGCTACACCATGTTGCCGGGCAACGAGGGAGACCGTCATCCCCGGTTCAAAGCTCTGCTGAACAATTGCGATCTTTTCCTGTGTGGTACGCCGTCTGCGTTTCTCCGGCCCTAAGACATCAATCATCTGTTCTCCAATGACTAGTCTAAAAACTAGTATTAAGACTATCACTTATTTAAGTGATACTGGTTGTCTGGAGATTCAGGGGGCCAGTCTACTCATACGGCATGATGATTTATAAAAATGATAAAACATTTCGTAATCTTGAAATATTCGGAGACAGCGGCTCTGGAGCATACTTATATGATAACAAACTAGAAAAATGGGTATTAGTCGGAACAACCCATGGTATTGCCAGCGTTAATGGTGACCAACTGACATGGATAACAAAATACAATGATAAACTGGTTAGTGAGTTAAAAGATACCTATAGTCATAAAATAAATCTGAATGGCAATAATGTAACCATTAAAAACACAGATATAACATTACACCAAAACAATGCAGATACCACTGGTACTCAAGAAAAAATAACTAAAGACAAAGATATTGTGTTCACAAATGGGGGAAATGTTCTGTTTAAGGATAATTTGGATTTTGGTAGCGGTGGTATTATCTTTGACGAAGGCCATGAATATAACATAAACGGTCAGAGATTTACATTTAAAGGAGCAGGAATTGATATCGGAAAAGAAAGCATTGTAAACTGGAATGCATTGTATTCCAGTGATGATGTTTTACACAAAATAGGCCCCGGTACTCTGAATGTTCAAAAAAAACAGGGGGCAAATATAAAGATAGGTGAAGGAAATGTTATTCTTAATGAAGAAGGAACATTTAACAATATATACCTTGCAAGCGGAAATGGTAAGGTAATACTAAATAAAGATAATTCCCTTGGCAATGATCAATATGCGGGGATATTTTTTACTAAACGTGGTGGCACGCTAGATTTAAATGGACACAATCAGACTTTTACTAGAATTGCCGCCACTGACGATGGAACAACAATAACTAACTCAGATACAAAGAAAGAAGCCGTTCTGGCAATCAATAACGAAGACTCCTACATATATCATGGGAACATAAATGGCAATATAAAACTAACGCACAATATTAATTCTCAGGATAAGAAAACTAATGCAAAATTAATTCTGGATGGTAGTGTCAACACAAAAAATGATGTTGAAGTCAGTAATGCCAGTCTTACCATGTAAGGCCATGCAACAGAGCATGCAATATTCAGAAGCACAGCGAGTCATTGCTCCCTGGTATTTCTTTGTGGAACGGACTGGGTCACCGTTTTGAAAGAAACAGAGAGTTCATATAATAAAAAGTTCAATTCTGATTACAAAAGTAATAATCAGCAGACCTCATTTGATCAGCCTGACTGGAAAACCGGGGTGTTTAAATTTGATACATTACACCTGAACAATGCTGACTTTTCAATATCACGCAATGCCAATGTTGAAGGAAATATATCAGCAAATAAATCAGCTATCACAATCGGCGATAAAAATGCTTACATTGATAATCTTGCAGGGAAAAATATTACTAATAATGGTTTTGACTTCAAACAAACTATCAGTACTAATCTATCCATAGGAGAAACTAAATTTACAGGTGGCATCACTGCACATAACAGCCAAATAGCCATAGGTGATCAAGCTGTAGTTACACTTAATGGTGCAACCTTTCTGAATAATACTCCTATAAGTATAGATAAAGGAGCAAAAGTTATAGCACAAAATTCCATGTTCACAACAAAAGGTATTGATATCTCCGGTGAACTGACTATGATGGGAATCCCTGAACAGAATAGTAAAACTGTAACGCCGGGTCTCCACTACGCTGCTGATGGATTCAGGCTGAGTGGTGGAAATGCAAATTTCATTGCCAGAAATATGGCATCTGTCACCGGAAATATTTATGCTGATGATGCAGCAACCATTACTCTGGGACAGCCTGAAACTGAAACACCGACTATATCGTCTGCTTATCAGGCATGGGCAGAGACTCTTTTGTATGGCTTTGATACCGCCTATCGAGGCGCAATAACAGCCCCCAAAGCTACAGTTAGCATGAATAATGCGATCTGGCATCTAAATAGCCAGTCATCAATTAATCGTCTAGAAACAAAAGACAGTATGGTGCGTTTTACTGGTGACAATGGGAAGTTTACAACCCTTACAGTGGACAACCTTACTATAGATGACAGTGCATTTGTGCTGCGTGCAAATCTGGCCCAAGCAGATCAGTGAGGTGTACTGGCAATAGCGGACACTACCATTTGTTCTTTTTTTAAGCAGCCATCTGATGATATTTTTCCCTGAAGGCTGCCGGGGAGATATTCCCCAGACGAGAGTGACGACGCTGACGATTGTAGAAAATCTCAATGTATTCCCGTATTACTGAGATGGCTTCATCCCGGTTATTAAAACGATAGTGGCTCAGGCTCTCATTTTTCAGCGTTCCCCAGAAGCTTTCCATAGGAGCGTTGTCGTAACAGTTACCTTTACGCGACATTGATGTTTTCAGACCAAACTGCTCCTGTATGACCCGGTAATCGTATGCGCAGTACTGTGAACCTCGATCAGAGTGGTGGATTAGCCCGGCAGGTGGGCGCTGGCTCCTGAGCGCCATAAACAGGGCTTTACCTGTCAGCTCTTTTGTCATGCGCTCTCCCATGGCGTAGCCGACAATTTCGCACGTATAAACATCTTTGATGCCAGCGAGGTACAACCATCCCTCCTGTGTGGCAACATACGTCAGGTCCGCCACCCAGACCTGATTTGGTGCTGTAGGAGCGAACGTCTGGTTCAGCAGATTTGGCGCAACTGGCAGATTGTGGTTCGGGTTCGTAGTTGCTCTGAACTTGCGTTTCTGCTTACAGCGTAGCCTCAGCTCCTTACGAAGACGTGCCAGTCGGTCACGACCAACGATGATGCCATTCTCTGCCAGCTCCGTCTGGAGCCGCCGGGTTCCATATGTTTCGCGAGTGCGGATATGTGCCACCTTAATCTCCGGTTTTAGCCGCTCATCACTTTGTTTTCTGTCTGAGGGTTCATGCTGTACCCAGTTGTAATAACCGCTCCTGGATACACCAAATACCTGACACATCGCTTCAATGGGAAATTGTTGTCGCCATTGTTCGATTAACGCGTATTTTTCAGCGACTCCTGTGCAAAATACGCTGTTGCTTTTTTTAATATATCTCGCTCAAGGCGAGCTTCATTTAACGCCTTACGCAGTTGCAGAATTTCAGATTCCAGTTCAGCCAGCGTGCGGGAACCAGGAGTACCGAGCCCTTTTCTGGCGGCGGTAACCCATTGTCCTAAAGTGCCTTCAGGAAGAGATAATCGGGAAGCGCCTTCACTGATCGAAAGTTGATTTTCAAGAACCGTTCTGACAGCTTCGGCTTTGAACTCTTTAGAGTAACGTTGGGTTTTTCTGCTCATTATTAGCTCCTTCTGATGCCATTCTATTTCAGGAAGGAGTGTCCGTTAAACTCAGGCTACCTCATATAGCGGTAAGGTCGCTGCGGTTTAAAAAACGAAACGCTATCGATAAGAATAAAAAGGAATAAAAGTGGAATATAAAGTCTGGCACTTCTTACTGACCACGCAAGCGCGTTTCGTACAGCATGATGAGAGCGATGAAAGCAAACTACACTTATGCTTCATTCGATACACATTTGTAAAAGGTTGAATCCATGAAACCAACGACACTACTGCTTATTTTCACTTTTTTCGCTATGCCAGGCATCGTATACGCCGAGTCGCCTTTTAGCTCACTGCAGTCCGCAAAAGAGAAAACCACGGTATTACAAGATTTACGTAAAATTTGCACGCCACATGCGTCATTATCAGATGAAGCGTGGGAAAAGTTAATGTTGTCAGATGAAAACAATAAACAACATATACGCGAGGCCATCGTGGCGATGGAACGTAATAATCAGAGCAATTATTGGGAAGCGTTGGGTAAGGTAGAATGCCCGGATATGTAAGAACAGCAACAACTACTGACCAACGCTTCTTTACCTGATATCAGGATTTCTTCATTTTCACCTTTGCAGTAACCAACAATGCAGTCAGCAACATCAATGTGCCGGACAACATCAACGGCGAAGTCAGACCAATATTATCCAGCGCATAACCGCCGATTGCCGCGCCACAGGTATTAGCAAGCTGAATAACCGCCACCTGAATAGACCCGGCTTTTTCTGCCTGATCGGCCAGCGAGCGGGTGATCCACGTTGACCAGCCGACGGGAACCAATGCAAAAGTTAGCCCCCAGATAATCGCCACGCCGGTAGCAACGATTTTATCGCTTCCCCACAACGTCAGTACCAACGCACTCACAGCCAGTATTAACGGCGCGCCTGCTAAGGCCAGTTTTACCGAACGTTTAAGAATGAACGACGAAAGCGACGTACCAATAAAGCTGGCGATACCAAAACTCAACAGCACCAGCGTTAAGCCATCCACGCCGAATCCCGCCAGGTTCATATACACCGGGCGAATATACGTGAAGAAAGCAAACTGCCCGGCGAAAGACATGAAGATGGCGATCATCCCTGCCATCACACCCGGACGTTGTAATAAGCGGAAAGTATTTTGTTTCTGATGCGAGGGTTCGCCTGGCAGTGAAGGCAATGATTTGATAATCCAGAAAATACACAGCACGCCCATCACCGCCGCCGCATTAAAGACATTGCGCCAACCGATAAGCTCGCCTAAAAAACTGCCCAACGGCGCGGCAATCACCAGCGCAATAGAAACCGCGCCGAAGATCACCGACAGCGCCTTCGGCACCGTACGCGGCGGTACCAGACGCATGGTCAGCGACGCCGACATCGCCCAGAACCCGCCCAGCGCCAGCCCCAGACAGGCACGACCGATTAAAAGCAAACTGAATGAGTTAGCAAAGGAAACCAGCAAGCAGGAGAGCGTCAGCAAAACGGCAAACAAAATAACAACGTAGCGGCGGTCAGTGGCCTGAATTGTCTGGGTAATAAACAAACTGGCAAACATTGCCACAAAGGCGGTCACGGTCACCGATTGCCCGGCAACCCCTTCCGAAATGCCTAAATCCTGGGCCATTGGCGTCAACAAACTGACGGGCAAAAACTCAACGATAATCAGACAGGCGACACAAAACGCCACCGAGAAAACGGCTGACCAGTTCGGTCGGGTGATGGCATCCGCGCCGCGGTTTTCGGCAATAAATTCACTCATGGTGTTACCCGTGGCATGTTTCAGGGGAAAAGCCGACCACTTTAACATTGAAATGTGTGACGAATTTAACGTTTTTGCAACTTTTACGGTGTTGCTTGAGCTGGAGTTAAGATCGAAACGGAACAGGGCAAAGATTACCGGATGCGGCGTGAACGTCTTATCCACCCGACAGGTCAGGCGCGGTCTGTAGGCTGATAAGACGAAACGGTTTCAATGCAACCAGTGAACGCCCTCGGCAGGCTGAAAGAACGCGTTATAGCGCATCTGAAAAGCATTAATATCCTGCATTTCAGGTTCGGTTTCACGCAGAAAACCCAGCGCCAGCCTGACCTGAGCATCGGTAATCGGCGCGGAAAGGCGGGCTTTTTGTAAAATCCGGTGCCATTGCAGCAGGTTCTGTTCGCTATCATCGACAATGACAATTTGCCAGATAAGCAACACCTGCGCGGCGTTTTGCAGGTGCGACTCATCCGGGCGATGCAAATAACGTAAAAATTCGTCACCGGCTGACTTTCCCATTTGATCGACCATCGACTCCACGGGTACGACATCGATATTCAGCCGATCGCTGAGACGGCGAATCGCTTTTCTGGCCCCGGATGTCAGCACCCGAAAACCAACCACAAACACTACCGCCAGCGTGGCGAGCATTATCCAGATCATGAGTTCTCCTGCGTAATCAGAACTCATGATATCTGGAAACCCTCGCCAGTTACTAATCCACCAGAATAATCTTCAATGCGAACAGAGCTGCGACCACCACCACACACAGGTTCAGATCGCGCCAGCGCCCGGTGCACACTTTCATGATGCAGTACGACATAAAGCCGAGTGCAATCCCTTCGGTGATCGAGAAAGTAAAGGGCATCATCACCGTGGTAATAAACGCAGGCACCGATTCGGTAAAATCATCCCAGTTAACGCGCGCCAGGCTCGAAGTCATCAGCACGCCAACAAAGATTAACGCTCCAGCGGTTGCGTAAGGAGGAACCATCGCCACCAGCGGTGAGAAGAACATAACTAACAGGAACATAACGCCGACCACGACAGCCGTTAGCCCCGTGCGACCACCGACTGCCACACCAGAAGTACTTTCAATATAGGCAGTAACAGACGAGGTACCGATAAATGCGCCTGCCACCGAACTGACGCTATCAACATACAGCGCCTTATTCATATTGGGGAATTTACCGTTGCTATCTATTAAGCCCGCTTTATCAGTTACACCAATTAATGTTCCTGATGAATCAAATAGGTTGATCAGCATAAAGGAGAAAATGATACCGGCGAGTTCAAGTGTTAACGCGCCGCTCAAATCTACTTCACCAATGACGCCGCTAATATCAGGCGGAATGGAATAGACGCCGCTAAAATGAACATCACCGAAAAATAATCCACAGCAAGACGTCACCACAATAGAAACCAGCACCGCGGCATGAAAATGACGTGATGACAACACGGTTATAATAAAAAACCCTAAAATACCTAACAACACGCCGTGAGAACTTAAATCGCCAATCATCACCAGCGTGTCTTTATTGGCGACAATAACACCAGTGTTTTTTAATCCCATTAAGGCAATAAATAATCCGATTCCACTGGTGATACCAATACGTAAACTTAATGGAATGTTGGAGATCATCCAGTACCGGATACGAAACAGCGTGAGCAAAAATAGCCCAATTGCGCCCCAGAATATCGCGCCCATCCCGGTCTGCCAGGAGATCCCCATCGCCCCCACGACCACGAACGCAAAGAAGGCGTTCAGCCCCATTGCCGGAGCCAGCGCCACGGGTAAGTTAGCAAATATCCCCATCGCAATACTGCCGATACCGGCAATCAAACAGGTGGTAACAAACACCACTTTCGGGTCCATTTGTGCCGCGCCGAGGATTTGCGGGTTCACAAAAACAATGTACACCATGGTTAAAAAAGTGGTCATCCCCGCAATCAATTCTGTGCGGACGGTGGTCCCATGCTGAGGTAGTTTAAATAATCGCGAAAGCGTCCCTGATTCATTACTCACGTAATCGGTATTGTCATTATTCATTTTTTTGTCCATTGGAGGAGATTTAATCCCTTGCTTTTGTAAAACAAATGACAACAACGGTTCAGTGATAATTATCACATTTCAATTGCACATTAATAGATATTCTTTAATAATCTCGCGACGTTTCTTTATGATAAATAATAATCAAATTGATAAAATCAAAATGAGAAAAATATGAATAATTCCATTAACCATAAATTTCATCACATTAGCCGGGCTGAATACCAGGAATTGTTAGCCGTTTCCCGTGGCGACGCTGTTGCCGATTATATTATTGATAATGTCTCTATTCTCGACCTGATCAATGCCGGAGAAATTTCCGGCCCAATTGTGATTAAAGGACGTTACATTGCCGGTGTTGGCGCAGAATACGCTGATACTCCGGCTTTGCAGCGGATTGATGCTCGCGGCGCAACGGCGGTGCCAGGGTTTATTGATGCTCACCTGCATATTGAATCCAGCATGATGACGCCGGTCACTTTTGAAACCGCTACCCTGCCGCGCGGCCTGACGACCGTTATTTGCGACCCTCATGAAATCGTCAACGTGATGGGAGAAGCCGGATTCGCCTGGTTTGCCCGCTGTGCCGAACAGGCAAGGCAAAACCAGTACTTACAGGTCAGCTCTTGCGTGCCCGCTCTGGAAGGCTGCGATGTTAACGGTGCCAGTTTTACCCTTGAACAGATGCTCGCCTGGCGGGACCATCCGCAGGTTACCGGCCTTGCAGAAATGATGGACTACCCTGGCGTAATTAACGGGCAGAATGCGCTGCTCGATAAACTCGATGCATTTCGCTACCTGACGCTGGACGGTCACTGTCCGGGTTTGGGTGGCAAAGAACTTAACGCCTATATTGCTGCGGGTATTGAAAACTGCCACGAAAGTTATCAGCTGGAAGAAGGACGCCGGAAATTACAACTCGGCATGTCGTTGATGATCCGCGAAGGGTCCGCTGCCAGCAATCTCAACGCACTGGCACCGTTGATCAACGAATTTAACAGCCCGCAATGCATGCTCTGTACCGATGACCGTAACCCGTGGGAGATCGCCCATGAAGGGCATATCGATGCCTTAATTCGCCGCCTGATCGAACAACACAATGTGCCGCTGCATGTGGCATATCGCGTCGCCAGCTGGTCGACGGCGCGCCACTTTGGTCTGAATCACCTCGGCTTACTGGCACCCGGCAAGCAGGCCGATATCGTCCTGTTGAGCGATGCGCGTAAGGTCACGGTGCAGCAGGTACTGGTGAAAGGCGAACCGATTGATGCGCAAACCTTACAGGCGGAAGAGTCGGCGAGACTGGCGCTGTCTGCCCCGCCATATGGCAATACCATTGCCCGCCAGCCAGTTTCCGCCAGCGACTTTGCCCTGCAATTCACGCCCGGAAAACGCTATCGGGTCATTGACGTCATCCATAACGAATTGATTACGCACTCCCGCTCCAGCGTCTACAGCGAAAATGGTTTTGATCGCGATGATGTGTGCTTTATTGCCGTACTTGAGCGTTACGGGCAACGGCTGGCTCCGGCCTGTGGTTTGCTCGGCGGCTTTGGCCTGAATGAAGGCGCGCTGGCTGCGACAGTCAGCCATGACAGCCATAATATTGTGGTGATCGGTCGCAGTGCCGAAGAGATGGCGCTGGCGGTCAATCAGGTGATTCAGGATGGCGGCGGGCTGTGCGTGGTACGTAACGGCCAAGTACAAAGTCATCTGCCGTTACCCATTGCCGGGCTGATGAGCACCGACACGGCGCAGTCGCTGGCGGAACAAATTGACGCCTTGAAAGCCGCCGCCCGTGAATGCGGTCCGTTACCCGATGAGCCGTTTATTCAGATGGCGTTTCTTTCTCTGCCAGTGATCCCCGCGCTAAAACTAACCAGTCAGGGGCTATTTGATGGCGAGAAGTTTGCCTTCACTACGCTGGAAGTCACGGAATAATAAAAAAAGCCCGGCGTCATGCCGGGCAAAAGTCACCAGTTACGTTTATGCCACTGTCAACTGCTGAATTTTTTTCTCGCGGCGGATTTTGCGTTCTTCCATTACCGCCACTATCGCCATCAGGCAGATACAACCAATCGCGGCGATATCCAGCGCGGCGAAGGTGCCTGCCCAGCCGGTAAGGCCGAATACCGGCGTCCCATCGGCAATCATTCCCAGACCTAACTTGGCAAAGCTGTCACCAATCAGGTAAGCAAAGGTGCCTTTAATACCATCGGCAGCGCCAATCGCTTTTTTAGGTACAAAGCCAACAGCAGCCACACCAATCAACAATTGCGGGCCAAAGACCAGGAAACCCAACGCAAAGAGAGAAGCCAGATAGATATATTCGTTACTGGCATGTTGATACACACCGAGCGTGGCGATAATCAGCGCCAGCGCGATGCAGGCCACCAGGCCACGGCGACCGTTCGCCAGGTCAGAGAGCCAGCCCCACAGCAGCGTACCGACCAGCGCACCAGCTTCAAACAGCGTAAAGCCCTGAATCGCCACCGCTTTAGAGAGTTTCAGTTCCTGGAACGCGTATACGGTTGACCACTGGTCGATACCAATACGTACCACATAGAGGAAAATGTTGGCGAAGCACAGCAGCCAGATCACTTTGTTTTTCAGCACATACTCAACAAAGATCTGCCACTTGGTCATATCGGTAGATTCTGTCTCTTTGTCCTCTTCGCTGATCTCCTCGCCGAACAGTTCTTCAGCTTTGCCGAGGCCATAAGATTCCGGGGAGTCGCTGCCGTAACGCAGGCCGATAAAACCGACAATCAGCGCGATAATCGACGGGAAGATAAACATGCCGATGACATGGCCATCGAACAGGTAATTTGCCCCGAACAGCGCCACACCTGCTGCGCCTGCACCGCCAAGGTTGTGAGAAATATTCCAGAAACCGAGGAATGTCCCGCGTTTACGACGCGGCGTCCATTTGGTGATGGTGGAGTAACTGCACGAACCGCCGGTACTCTGGAAAAAGCCGCTTAAGGCGTAGAAGGCAATCATCAGGAACAGGCTAACCGAGCCGCTGCCCATACTGGCACTGAAGCCCAGCATACAAATGGCAGAGAGGATAAGCATGAACGGCAGGAATTGTTTGGTGTTTTTGCCGTCGGCGTAGTATGAAACCAACGTTTTACCCACGCCATAAGTGATGGAGAAACCCAGGCCGATCATCCCCAGCTGCGTCATGCTCAACCCGTAGGTCGAAATCATATCGTTCTGCGCGATGTTAAAGTTCTTGCGAATCAGGTACATCGTCAGGTAGCCGATAAAGACCACCAGGTAGGATTGCATGAACGGTTTGAACCACATTTTGCGCCGCACTTCGAGCGGAAGGTCCAGGGTCGGCTTGCGAACTTGGTTTAGGAAAGCCAGCATGGGTTACTCCTGAAATGAATACCTGCGTGAGGCATGCATTGTAAAAATCAGCAGCAAATCAGGCCTGAGATAGCGTCCAAGAAAAACCTGGAAAATTTCTTAGTTTTGCCGGATATGAAGTGAAAAGGTGAGATGCATCACGCTTCACGCGGTGTCTGGGCGTTCAAAAAGGGCAGTAACAGCAGTGCGGAAATCCCGGCGGCGATAGAGATAACCACAAAAAATCCGCTCCAGTGCCAGGTATCGAGCACTTTCGCCAGCGGCCAACCAGCAAGCGACGCCCCCAGATAAGCAAACAAGCCGACAAACCCCGTCGCCGCCCCTGCCGCCTCTTTGTGGGAACACTCTGCCGCCGCCATACCAATTAACATCTGCGGGCCAAAGACAAAAAAACCAATGGTGAAGAAGCAGGTTGCCTGCATCACGTAGCTGGCAAATGGCATCAGCCACAGCGAGCCGACTGAAAGCAAAATTCCGGCGGCGAAAATCAAATTCATCGGCCCACGGTTGCCGTTAAACAATTTGTCCGAGCCCCAACCGGCTACCAGCGCACCGATAAATCCGCCCAGTTCAAACATCGTCACTGCCGTATTCGCCGTGACCAGATCGACGCCCAGCGTCTCGGACATATACAAATTGCCCCAGTCGTTGATCGCCGCCCGGACCACATAGACCAGCACATAGCAAAACGAAAGCAGCCAGATATACGGATTCAGCAACACATATTTGGTGAGGATCTCTTTACGCGTCAACCCTGCCCCTTCTTGTTGTTGAGCAATTTCCAGCGCGTCGTGCCGCCATTCACCGACCGCCGGTAAACCTAACGCCTGCGGGCGATCGCGTAGCCGCCAGCAGAGAAAAATCCCCACGACTATCGCCATACAACCAGCAATCATCATCCCGGCACGCCAGCCGTAATGCAGCGCGCTCGCTGCCATCACAATGGGAATGAGTGCGCCGCCGACGTTATGCGCCGTGTTCCATAATGCCCACCAACCGCCGCGCTCGGTACGTGAATACCAGGCCGTTAACAGACGCGCACACACCGGTGAACCCCAGCCCTGGAAAAAGGCGTTCAGCACCCAGAGCACGGCAAACGCCCATAGCGACGTCGAGAAGCCAAACAGAATGTTCATGATGCCCGTGGCGATAAGCCCTATCCCCATAAAATAACGGGCATTTGAGCGATCGCTGACAATGCCGGAGACAAACTTCGACACGCCGTAAGTAATGTAAAACAGGGTCGCTAACAGGCCGATATCGCTACGGCTGAGCACGCCGTTAGCAAGGATTTCTGGTACCGCGGCGTTAAAACTTTTCCGCGTGAAGTAAAACAGCGCGTAACCCAGCCAGATGGTCAGCAGAATATGCCGACGCCAGTAGCGATAACGGGCATCAATTTCATGTTTATCAGTCATTAATGGCGCATCGGCAGGCGCTTTCAGAAACGGCAACATCATCGAACCTTAGACATAACGTTGAGGTAGAGAAACGCTGACACGCGTGCCGTGCAGACAGGAAATGTGTAATGTGCCGCCCAGCGCCGTTACGCGCTCGCGCATTCCGGTGAGGCCAAAACCTTGTTGCCCGGAACCCGGCGGCAAACCGCTGCCATCGTCTTCAATCACCAGCATCAACCGTTCATCCTGCTGCCAGCCTTGCAGCGTAACCGCGCTGGCATCGGCATGTTTCACAATGTTGTTCAGCCCTTCCTGGCAGACACGAAACAGCGTCACGCGCTGGTTTTCGCTTAATGCTGATTCATCGATACGCCATTCGAGATGGCTGACAATGCCGCGCCCTTCCAGCTCCATTTCCCGCATCAGTGAGCGGATGGCCTGCTCTAGGGTGAGATCATCCAGCTGGCGCGGACGTAACCGTCCTAACAAACGGCGCACCGCGTCGTAAACGCCCAGCGACAGTTGTTCGATGAGCTGCCCGCTCTGCTTCACACTGGCGTTATCTGCCGCCAGCCGCTGAACAATGCCCGCCTGAGTACGAATAGCAGTGATGGTCTGACCGATATCGTCGTGCAGCTCACGCGCCACGTCGCGGCGCACGCTCTCTTCGGTTTCTAACAAACGTTCAGCCAGATGCTGATTGCGCGCCAGTTCCTTTTGTAGCGACTGGTTAAGTTCACGCAACCGCTGGATGCCTGCGCCCAGTAACAACCCTGTCAGACTTTGCACCAGCAACGAGAGTAATAAATCCACCAGATGATCGCGCCAGGTTTGACTGGCGATCAGCGCGATGGCGTTCATCAACGTCGCAATCAGCGCTCCTTGCCAGCCATAGTGCCAGGCCAGCGCGATAATCGGCAGCGCCAGACAGAATGGCGTAAAGCGCGACAGTTCGTCCGGCAATCCCAACTGGAGCCAGAGACTGATAACAAACAGCAGCAAGTACCAGACCAGATGCCGCCCGCGCCAGTTGATGGGCTGAGAAACCAGTGACGGGCCGAGCGGCAGCCAGGTGTTATTGGCGAGATAGTGCCAGAACACCAGACATATCGGGGCCAGCGTCAGACCGCCAGTTAAAGTCAGCAACAGCGCATTCCACGACTCTTTGCCGTGCCAAAGCCAGGGCAGCGACTGCAACAACGCCGCCGCCGTTAACGCCGCACCCTGTAACAGCAAGGTGCGCCAGTCACGCTGATGGCGATAGCGCGAGATCAGCGCTACGGGCAGTAACGTCAGCAAACTACCGATCATCAATAACGGAAAATGGGTTAAACCGACCGCCTGCGTTAGCCAGTAAATCAGCAGCCACTCCGCACCCAGCAATACGGGCCAGTATCCGCGCGGGCATTGCAGCATTAGCCCCAGACGCAGACCAAACGGAAATAACAGCACCGCCATATCAGGGCGCTCAACCAGATGCAGGCTGATACTCCATAGGCAAAACCATGCGGCAGAGAAGATAAAAAAGCAGGCAATAACGGTAATTAAGCGGGAGAACAACGTCTTCATCACCAGCCATCAAACATGCGGCGCGCCAGCTCTACGTCGTTACTGACGCCCAGTTTTTCCATCAGATTGGCGCGATGGACGTGTACCGTTTTCGGTGACAAGCCCAGTTCGGCGGCAATCTCTTTCACCGCCATTCCTTGCGCCAGTTTTTCCGCCACCTGGCGTTCACGTTTGGTCAGCGGGTCCTGACGACCGGATGCCAGTTTAATGGCAATATCCGGCGTCAGATAACAGCCGCCCGTGGCAACCGTATGCACCGCAGCAATGAGTTCATCCGGGCTACAGCGTTTGGAAAGAAAGCCGCGTGCCCCCGCGTTAAGCGCCTGCTCAACCAGCGCAGGACTGTCGTGAACGGAGAGCATAATCGTCGCCATACCTTTCGGCAGCTGGCTTAGCAGCTCCAGACCGGAGATATCGGGCATGGAGATATCGCAAATACACACCTGCACACCGCGCCCCGGCAGCCCCGCCAGCGCCTCGCGCCCCGAACCAAACTCGGCAACTACCTGCAAATCAGGTTCCAGCCCCAGCAGCTGCGCAAAGCCGGAGCGGACGATGAGGTGATCGTCTATAAGGGCAACGGTGATCATGGTCTTGTCCTGGCGGGTAAAAAAAAACGCGCTTACCTTAACGATAAGCGCGATGTTGTTCAAGCCTTGAGCGGTTACTGAAAAAACACCGCGATCTTGTTAAACATCGTCGGATCGGACTGATTACGCTGCACTTTCACGACATCTTCCAGCTTAGCGATTTGGCTTATCATCTGCTCCAGACGCTGGTCGTCATTGACCAGTAGCCAGATATGGCTTTTGTCGCTGTCCTGAATCGGCAGACAAAGAATGCCTTCAACGTTAAAAGCGCGGCGGGCAAAAAGGCCACAAACGTGGGTCATTACGCCCGGATGGTTGCGAACGGTGAGCTCCAGAATTACGTTGTTATGAGTTGTGTTTTGCATGGCTTATTCCCCCACCATTTCAGTATTCGCCGCACCTGGCGGCACCATCGGGTAAACTTTTTCTTCGGCATCAATGCGCACATGGATCAGCGCCGGGCCAGGGCGATTGATGATTTCCTGCAATGCAGCCTGCGGATCGGCTTCGTTATTCAAATCACAGGTTTCGAGGCCGAATCCGGCGGCAATCTGCATAAAGTTGATTTTGCCCGGATAGGTGGCGGCAAAAACGCCTTGCTCGTAGAACAGACTCTGTTGCTGATGCACCAGCCCCAGCGCTTCGTTGTTCATCAGAATGATTTTGACATCCAGCTGATTTTCACTGGCGGTCGCCATCTCCTGAATATTCATCATCAGGCTGCCGTCGCCGGAGAAACACAACACTTTGCGATCCGGGTTCGCCAGCGCCGCGCCAATCGCCGCAGGCAGGCCAAAACCCATCGTGCCCAGCCCACCGGAGGTCAGCCACTGGCGTGGGCGATTGAGCGGATAAGCTTGCGCGGTCCACATCTGATGCTGACCCACATCGGTGGTGATAATCGCATTGTCATCGACACAGGCGGCAACGGCGTTGATCAGGCCGTAATGGCTTAATGGATCGCACGCTTTCGGGATTGGACACGGGAATTCGCGCTGCAAATCCGCTACCAACTGGTGCCACTCTGCACGCGGTTGCGCTTCCACCCGCGGGATCAATTGCGCCAGCACGTCATCAACATCCGCCTGAATCGCCACATGCGGCTGCTTGATTTTACCCAGCTCTGCGCGATCGATATCGACATGAATAATTTTGGCATTCGGACAGAACTGCTCGGTTTTGCCAATCGCCCGGTCATCAAAACGCGCACCGAGCACAATCAACAAATCCGCCTCCTGCAAAATATAGTTGGTACTGCGCACGCCGTGCATCCCCAGCATACCCAGCGACAACGGATGCGCTTTTGGCAGCATGCCCAGCGCCATTAAAGTCATGGTGGTAGGCAGTTGCGCTTTCTCCGCCAGTTCACGCACCCGCGCAGGCGCATTGATCACACCACCACCCAGATAAAGCACCGGGCGTTTGGCAGCGTTAATCATTGTAGCTGCGTCACGAATGCTTTCTTCGCTAAAGGCGGGTGCAACGGCTTTTTCTGCCACCGCGGGCTGAGCTTCAATCTCAAAAACCGCCGTTTGTACATCCTTAGGAATGTCTATCCACACCGGGCTAGGGCGGCCTGATTGCGCAATGCGGAAGGCATCGCTCATGACCTGTGGGAGCTCTTCGATATGTCTGACCAGATAGTTGTGTTTGGTGATGGGGATAGAGATGCCGTAGGTGTCCACTTCTTGGAAGGCGTCGGTGCCGATCATCGAGGCGGGAACCTGACCAGTGATGCAAATCAGCGGGATGGAGTCCAGCCGCGCATCAGCAATGGCGGTCACCAGGTTAGTCGCACCCGGCCCGCTACAGGCCATACAGACCGCCGGTTTACCGTCGGTGCGCGCCATTCCCTGAGCGATAAACCCCGCGCCCTGTTCATGGCGAGCCAGAATATGGCGGATTTGCGTGCTTTGGCTTAAGGCGTCGTAAACAGGCAGGATAGAACCGCCCGGAATGCCCGTCACAATCTTAATGCCCTGCTGTTCCACCGCGGTGCCGGCCGATCTAGAAGCAGTGAAGGGGCGGTGCAGAGCGTAATGGGCGCTTATCTGCTGACTTACGGTGTCTCACAGCTGTTTTATGGCCCGATATCCGACCGTGTCGGTCGCCGACCAGTGATCCTCGTCGGAATGTCCATTTTTATGCTGGCAACGCTGGTCGCGGTCACGACCTCCAGTTTGACGGTATTGATTGCCGCCAGCGCGATGCAGGGGATGGGCACCGGCGTTGGCGGCGTAATGGCGCGTACTTTGCCGCGTGATTTATATGAACGGACACAGTTGCGCCATGCTAACAGCCTGTTAAACATGGGGATTCTCGTCAGTCCGTTGCTCGCACCGCTAATCGGCGGTCTGCTGGATACGATGTGGAACTGGCGCGCCTGTTATCTCTTTTTGTTGGTTCTTTGTGCTGGTGTGACCTTCAGTATGGCCCGCTGGATGCCGGAAACGCGTCCGGTCGATGCACCGCGCACGCGCCTGCTTACCAGTTATAAAACGCTTTTCGGTAACAGCGGTTTTAACTGTTATTTGCTGATGCTGATTGGCGGTCTGGCCGGGATTGCTGCCTTTGAAGCCTGCTCCGGCGTGCTGATGGGCGCGGTGTTAGGGCTGAGCAGTATGACGGTCAGTATTTTGTTTATTCTGCCGATTCCGGCGGCATTTTTTGGGGCATGGTTTGCCGGGCGTCCTAATAAACGCTTCTCAACGTTGATGTGGCAGTCGGTTATCTGCTGCCTGCTGGCTGGCTTGCTGATGTGGATCCCCGACTGGTTTGGCGTGATGAATGTCTGGACGCTGCTCGTTCCCGCCGCGCTGTTCTTTTTCGGTGCCGGGATGCTGTTTCCGCTGGCGACCAGCGGCGCGATGGAGCCGTTCCCCTTCCTGGCGGGCACGGCTGGTGCGCTGGTCGGCGGTCTGCAAAACATTGGTTCCGGCGTGCTGGCGTCGCTCTCTGCGATGTTGCCGCAAACCGGTCAGGGCAGCCTGGGGTTGTTGATGACCTTAATGGGATTGTTGATCGTGCTGTGCTGGCTGCCGCTGGCGACGCGGATGTCGCATCAGGGGCAGCCCGTTTAAGCGCACGTCACCGCAGCATCGTCATCAGCTCCATGGGAGAACGATGCTGCTTTATCAGATCACGCATCACCCGCATATGCGGTGCGGAGTAAGAATAAAACGCCTGATAGCCCGCACAAAGCACGCTGTCTGGCGTCTCCTGCCGAGCGTGCGGGCACAGGCGATGCCAGTCGCACGCCTGGCAGTCACGGCGCGGTTGCGGGTTTTCGCTGCCACACCATTTTTGTAAGGTGGCGTCAAAAAGCTCAATCGAGATACGACTGATATCTGCCCGCACCCAACACTCAAACAGGGCAATTAAAAATTTCCCCCACAGCTCTGCTGTCACCGAAGCGGCCGTCAGATCGCCCCGGTCATCAAATTCAAGATAGGGAATGAGCTGTACGGAGCGGATGCCCCGCTGTTTGAAATTGTGATAAAAATCGGCAGGTTGCAGAGCATCCTTGTACTCTACAACCAGCTTATGCCTGTCCTCTTCAGCATCAATGACCTGACTTCCTGTCATGCGACTCTCTCAATAAATACGATAAGTTGATGTATATGCGTTACAGCAAACAGTATTGCGAGAGATAACACCGCGAGGGAGATCAAAAATTTGTCACGGACTACGTGAAATTGGGAAAAATCGCTATTCGTGACATCCATTAAATTGCGATTACGGGTGTAGTGCCAGAGGATCAGCGCCACGATGGCGAGGATGCCAATCGAAATCCAGAATAACATGCCCGCCTGGTGCCAGTTGTGTTTGATAGCCAACGCCATCAACGCGCCGTAGCCCAGCATGGTACGAAACCACGCCAGTGATGTGCGCTCCGGCTGCAGCCCTGGGTCGGCAATGCGTCTGGCTTTACGGCTATCCGGCATACAACACCAGTCCCATAACGATCACCGCCACAACCATCAATATTAAGCTGATGATTAATAAGCTGTTGGTGTAGGGCAGGTCCTCTTTCAGACGCATCGCTTTTTCATTGCGTAACCAGCGCAGGTAGCCATACATTGCTAACCCGCCGGAAAACAGACACAACAACAACGCCAGCAGTTCACGAATGACGGGCGTGGCGAAATCTGGCGCAAGTTGATCAAGCCCAACCCCCGCCGCCAGAAATCCTAGTGCGGTACGGATCCACGCCAGAAAAGTACGCTCATTAGCCAGCGAGAAGCGGTAATCGGGCGCTTCTCCAAGGCGGGAAATTTTCATTGTTGCTCCTTTGCAATTTCACTAACGCTCTATCTTTAGCGGTTTTTTTTAAGAATTTCGTCCGCCCGTTTCCTGATATGCTTTTGCCATCCGCTACAAGGAGGTCAGATGGGTATCATAGCGCAAAATAAAATCAGTTCATTGGGCATGCTGTTCGGTGCCATCGCTTTAATGATGGGGATTATCCACTTTTCATTCGGCCCTTTTTCCGCACCACCGCCAACGCTTGAAAGCATCGTGGCGGACAAAACGGCTGAAATTAAAAGAGGTCTTCTCGCCGGAATAAAAGGCGAAAAAATTACCACTGTGGAGAAAAAAGAGGACATGGATATCGATAAAATCCTCGATCAAAGCGGTATCGCACTGGCCATTGCTGCGCTACTTTGCGCATTTATTGGCGGTATGCGTAAGGAAAATCGCTGGGGCATTCGCGGCGCGCTGGTTTTTGGTATCGGCATCGTGTGCAGCATTTTGCTGATATTCCTGATTTTTTCCTTCCTGACCGGCGGTTCGCTGGTTTAAGCAGCCTGAATAATGCCCGCCGGGTGATCATCAGCGGGCATTATCGTCAGAATTTCTGTTTTTTCTCCTCCACCTTCACTCCTTGCGTCGGTAGGCCGGTGTCATAGTCGCGTACCACTGGCGAATAGCCATCTTGTGGGCGTGGGCGAAACGCCCCCATCCAGCGCGGTCGTGCATCTTTACGCCACGGACGCAGACTCCATTGGTAACTGCGGAACGGATCGCGAATTTTGTCCATGTAATCCAATAAGGCGTCATGCATTTTGCTGCGAACGTCTGCAAAACGGATATCATCGATCAGGTTATGCATTTCATTTGGGTCATTACGGCGATCGTAAAGTTCATCACTGGTGAAGAGGTTGAGCACCAGTTTAAAGTCATCCGTCACCCAGCAACGCACCGGAATAAAACCGCCAAAGCTGTCATGCTCAATCTCGTAGCGGTTAAATTCCACCATCACGCCGCGTGGCTCTTTCACGGCAAGGATATTTTCCCCCGGCAGAATCTCTGGTTTTTCAATATCTGCCAGCGCCATCATTGTCGGCAGTAAATCAATATGACTGACTGGCGTATCGACCTGTCGCCGCTCCCCTTGCGGCGAACGGATGATCAGCGGAATACGGGTGATGTCGTCATACATCGCCGCTCCTTTACTGATCAGCTTATGTGCGCCCATCATTTCACCGTGATCGGAGGTATAAATGACCCACGTATTTTCACGTTGCTCTGGCGTTAAGGCATTGATGACACGTCCGATTTGGTCATCAACAAAGTCATTGCAGGCAAAATAGAGCGGATGGTGATAAAGCCCGTCATCACCGACTGGCGATGGCATCGCCTGCGCCCATAAGCGGTGATGTTCCGGTTTGTTCGCCAGGTCATCCTGTGATTTCTCGCCAAGTTCGTAGTAAAAATCAGCGTATTTCTCTAAATACTCCACCGGACAGGTGAACGGGTGATGCGGCTCATCATACGAAACCACCATCAGGAAGGGTTCCTCGGCGCGCACGGGCTATTGCAGAAAATCTACCGCTCGATTGCTGATGCGGTGCGCCCAGGTGAAGGTTTCGTCAATATGGTTCGCCTGTAAATCTTCGACGCTGTTTAGGCCATTGCGCCACAGGCTGATCTCTTTTTCCGTCAGTTCGCTAAGATAGTTCGCCCCATCAAACCAGTAATCAGCATCCCACTCCGGCGGACACTCGCCAGTGCCGAAATAGTCATGACCGTCGAGATGCCATTTGCCGATGTAACAGGTGTGATAGCCGGCATCCTTAAAGTAGCGCCCCATAGTGGAGATGTTTTTGCCTGGCGCGACGTTGTTGGTCCACGGGCCGGACTGGTTAGCGTAGATACCGGTGAATAGTCCGGCCCGTGCAGGCGTACAAACCGGTGAACAAGTGTAGGCGGAATTAAAGCGAATACCTTCCGCCGCCAGACTATCAATATTTTGCGTATTCAGCGGTTTACCGCTATAGCAACCGACCATATTGGTGGCCTGGGTATCGGTCAATTGGGGCGTTTCATAGGCTATCCTTCGCGTCGGGAGTAAAGGTTACGGCTGGGTCGTGACGATGCCACCAGCTGTCAAAAATCAGGTAGACAATCACTACGGCAGCGATGAAATAACTGATCATCGCTAACCAGCGCGTACCGTAGCCGCCGAATTCAGCCAGCCCGACATAGACGCCAATCATCGCGAACAGGATACCAATTGACGCGATCTTGACGTTTTTCCACGGTTTCATGTCCACCGCAAACGCATCTTTGAAGGTGAACGGCGTGGCGCGCGGTTTGATAAAACCGATCACCAGCATCACGACCACGTTGATGCAGAACGTACAGGCCAGCACATAGAGGAAATGGAAGTCGAACTTCACCAGATAGTTGATGGTGATGTAGCTGATTATGCCAATCCCCATCGCCACTTTTGCCGCCAGCGCCGGGATGCGCGGAAAGAAAAAGCCCATAATGATGATGGTAACCAGCGGCACGTTGTAAATGCCGTTGAGCTGTTTCATCCAGCTATACAGCCCCTGCGGCGCGTTCGCGATCCACGGCGCTACCAAAACCGAAACGATAGCGATAAAGAAACCAAATTTGCGCCCGACGGTGACCAGCTGCTGCGGCTCGGCATTCTGGTTAATGATGCGACGGTAAATACCCATACTGAATAATGTACTGGCGCTATTCAGAAAGCCGTTGAAGGTACTGATCACCGCACCAAATAACACCGCGCCGAAGAAACCCTCCAGTGGCACTGGCAGAACGTTATTGACCAGCGTCGGGTAGGCCATGTCGGCTTTCGGTAGATCCTGATACAGATGAAACGCAATCAACCCTGGCAGCACCAGTACCAGCGGGTCGAGCATTTTCAGCACCGCCGTTAACAGCGCCCCCTTTTGCCCTTCCGCCAGGCTTTTTGACGCCAGCGTGCGTTGCACGATGCCCTGATTTGTACACCAGTAAAAGGTGTTCACCAGAATTAAACCGGTAAATGCCGCGCCAATCGGCAAGGGATCGGTCGGGCCACCGACTGAGTTTAATTTCTCGGCGTGAACGGTGGTAATTTGCTCAATGCCCTGCATAAAGCTGCCCTTGCCTATCGCGATCAGGCCAAATACCGGCACCATCAACCCGCCGATAACCAGCCCAATACCGTTGATGGAGTCCGCCACTGCCATTGCGCGCAGTCCGCCGATCACCGCATACAAAATTCCCGCCAGACCAAGCAAAATTACCAGTAGCCAGATAGCCGCACCGTGAGAAATCTGTAGCGATTCCCCGACGTGAAACAGGCTGTTGAGCGCCAACGCGCCGGAGTAGAGAACAATCGGCAGAAAGCAGACGCCGGTGGCAATGAGGAAGCAGAAGTCGATGATAATACGCGTCGTTTTATCATAACGTTCCTCCAGAAAATCGGGGATGGTGGCAATGCCGCGCTTCAGATAGCGCGGTAAAAAGATTAGCGCGAGGAAGATCAGCGTCACCGCTGAAGTCACTTCCCAGCCCATCACCGACATGCCGCTTTTGTAGGCCTGCCCGGAAAGACCAACCAGTTGTTCCGTGGAAAGGTTGGTTAACATTAACGAAGCGGCAATAACCGGCGCTTTTAGTGAACGTCCGGCAAGAAAATAGCCTTGTTGCGATCCGGTATCTGTTTTGCGAACCTTCCACCAGGTGATCACCGCCACCAGCAGCGTAAAACCGACAAAACTCAAGATTTGTAACGAATTCATCTCATAGCCCTTATTTATGTTTATGTCCCGGACGCATGAATATAGGGAGAGGTAAAATGCGTCGGGTCAGGCAGTCAGATTCTTAAAATACAAACGTCGTATCCCTGAACGGATTGTTTTCTGTTAAGTTCAGGTTGTGAGCATAATTCGCCGGAGGGATATTAAAATGAATGGAAAATTGCAAAGTTCAGATGTAAAAAACGAAACTCCGTACAATATTCCCTTATTGATTAACGAAAATGTGATCTCCAGCGGAATTTCTCTGATCTCGCTCTGGCATACCTACGCCGACGAGCATTACCGGGTGATCTGGCCGCGGGACAAGAAGAAACCGCTTATCGCCAACTCATGGGTTGCGGTGTATACCGTACAAGGATGTGGGAAAATTCTTTTAAAGAATGGCGAACAAATAACTCTGCATAGCAACTGTATTATATTTTTAAAGCCAATGGATATTCACTCTTATCACTGTGAAGGTTTAGTCTGGGAACAGTACTGGATGGAATTTACCCCCACCAGTATGATGGATATTCCCGTTGGTCAGCAAAGCGTTATTTATAATGGCGAAATTTATAATCAGGAACTCACCGAAGTTGCTGAGTTAATAACTTCACCAGAAGCAATAAAAAATAATCTGGCAGTCGCTTTTCTGACGAAAATTATTTATCAGTGGATTTGTCTTATGTCCGCAGATGGTAAAAAAGATCCACAACGGCGGCAAATTGAAAAATTAATTGCCACTTTACATGCCAGTCTGCAACAACGCTGGAGCGTAGCTGATATGGCTGCCACGATCCCCTGTAGCGAAGCCTGGTTGCGTCGTCTGTTTTTACGCTATACCGGCAAGACGCCGAAAGAATATTACCTCGATGCGCGTCTGGATCTGGCGCTATCGCTATTAAAGCAACAAGGAAACTCGGTTGGCGAAGTCGCTGATACGCTCAACTTCTTCGACTCCTTTCATTTCAGCAAAGCCTTTAAACATAAATTTGGTTATGCGCCGTCAGCCGTGCTAAAGAATACGGACCAGCACCCAACGGATGCCAGTCCACACAATTAACGTAACTCTGGCCAGTACGCTTTGTTGGCCTCCAGCAACTCATCCAGAATAGCTTTGGCGACCGAGGCGCTCGGTACCGTTTTCGACAACGTAATCGCCTGCCACAGGTGCTGATATGAACGCTGTTCCCAGGCGTCCACGACCAGTTTTTCCACCGCCACTTGCTGACTCATTAACCCTTTCTGAAACTGCGGGATATCGCCGACCACCAGTGGTTCAGGCCGTAGTAGCGCACGCGCATCTGTTTGCGATCTTGCAGCCCAACAATTTGCGCCATCCGGCTTTCAATACCGATTGGCATGTCACAGATGTTGAGGATTTTCGCATTCGGGCGCAGACGACGCGTGGCTTCTGCGACAATTGCTGCCGGGTTGGAGTAGTTGAGCATCTAGGCGTTTGGTGAATATTTTTCCATATAATCCACCAGTTCCAGGACGCCGCCAATGGAACGCATGCCGTACGCTATTCCGCCGGGTCCGCAAGTTTCCTGACCAACAACACCGTGGCGCAGTGGGATTTTTTCATCCAGTTCGCGCATCGGGTACTTGCCGACGCGGATGTGCGCCATGACAAAATCAACGTCGCTGAACGCCACTTCAGGATCGGTGGTGTAACTAAACGCAATGTCCGGCGCTTTTTCTTTAAGGATGACTTTACAGGCTTCGGCAATCACTTCCTGCCGCGCGCCATCGTTATCATAAAATTTCAGTGCACGAAGCGGGAAACGGTCCTGATTCGCCAGGAGCATCAACACGATGCCTGGCGTAAAGGTGCTTCCACCGCCTGCGACAACCACTGAGAATTTGGTCATTATACTGCCTCCGTAATGGCAACATTTTCTGCTGATTGATGAGAATTAATTAAGCTATCGAGCTGTTCACGCAATTGGGATACATGCAGACCAATGATCACCTGAATGGCATCGCCACTACGGAAGACGCCGTGCGCTCCCAGCTTTTTAAAGACTTCGTCATCCAGCGTTTGTGACATGTCATGCAGTGCAATACGTAGACGCGTCGCGCAATTGTTAATGCTGGAGATATTGCCGACCCCGCCCAGGGCTTGCAGGATACCGGCAGCCTGATCCAGCTCTTTTTTTGGCTCTGCAGCGGTGGTTTGGCCTCGCGAGGCTTTGTATTCGGCTTTTGAGTAGAGTTTCACTTCCGCATCTTCACGTCCCGGCGTGCACATGTTGAACTGCAGAATCAGGGTGCGGAAAACCACGAAGTACAGCAGGGTAAAGCACAACCCAATGGCGATTTGGGTCAGCATCATATCCGCGTGGTTGCTGAACATCGGGATCCAGTTTTGCGGTAAAACCTGGTCAATCAGACCTCCGCCCATGTTGCCCACCACACCAAAGAGATACATTACGGTCGACATTGAGGCCGCCAGCACGGCGTGTACCGCAAACAGCAACGGTGAAATGAACAGGAAGGTAAATTCCAGCGGTTCGGTAATTCCCACCAGCATGGCGGTTAAGGTTGCGGGAATCAGCAAGCCCGCCACTTTTACCCGATTTTCCGGTGCGGCAGTGAAGTACATCGCTAAAGAAATGCCCACGGCACCAAAGATTTTTGAGTTACCGTGCAGGGCAAAACCGCCTTCCGGGAACAACGATTTCAGTGGCTCGGCGCTCAGACTGAACTCTTGCAGATGCTGCGCCCAGTACATCTGAATGCCGCCTTCAACAGCTGCCGGACCAAAGATAAACGGTCCGTAGATGAAGTGGTGTAAACCGGTTGGGATCAGAATACGTTCGAGGAAGGTGTAAACCCACACCCCAAGCGCACCCGCCGAACGCAGGAACGCTTGCAGAGATTCAATCCCCATTTGTACTTTTGGCCAGCCGAGCAATGTCAGCCAGGCACAGGGGATCATCACCAGGAAGGCGATAATCACCACATAAGACGTCCCCTGGAAAATGCCGAGAAAAACCGGCAGTTTTTTATCGAACAGACGGTTATGCAGCGCCGTCACAATGCCGGAAATGATAATTGCGCCGATAATGCTGGTATCGAGGGTTTTAATCCCGGCCATCATTGTCAGACCGCTACCTGCCACCGCGTCCTGAGTGAAATCGACGCCGAAGTAGCTTCCCCAGGTCATTCCCATCGCATTGATGAAATAGTTCCAGGTCAGGAAACTCACCATCACCGCCAGACAAGCACGTCCCTGCGCTTGCTTAGCAAGGCCAATGGGTAAACCGACAGCAAAAATCAGCGGCATATTACGGAATACCGTCCAACCGCCCTCTTCAATAATGTGTACGATTTGCGCGAATAAACTGTTCGGATCGGTCAGTGATTCCCCGACAAACATCGGGTTTTGCAGCAAGATGGCAAGACCCACCACAATCCCGGCGAAGGGAAACAGCAGCACTGGCGTGAACATCGCGCCGCCAAAGCGTTGAATTTGACTGAGCATTTCCACATCCTCTTTTCTCAATTCTGTAAGTAGGAAGCCTGATTGGTTATGCGGCAGACCTGGAGCGAGGATAGGAAGATGCGATCGGCAGAACATGACGACCCAATGGGATTCGTGATCGCTTTCATGCTTTTCGTTGGGCGGTAGAGATCTACGTTTTCGCGAAAAAGTAGACATCTGTGAGCACAGGTACACAGCATCGAACACATCTTTAAAAAAAAGATTTTTTTCAATCGATTAAGCAGAACTTGTGGGCGCATTACCCGTGCTTGCAGGCAAAAAAGAGAGCTAGAGATGATCTACAAAAGCATTGCGGAGCGGTTAAGAATTCGACTTAATTCCGCGGATTTCACGCTAAACAGCCTTCTTCCCGGTGAAAAAAAGCTGGCGGAAGAGTTTGCGGTATCGCGGATGACTATCCGTAAAGCCATTGACCTGCTGGTAGCGTGGGGGCTGGTGGTCCGCCGCCACGGCAGCGGCACTTACCTGGTGCGCAAAGATGTGCTGCATCAAACCGCCAGCCTGACCGGACTGGTGGAGGTGTTAAAACGGCAGGGAAAAACGGTCACCAGCCAGGTGCTGATTTTTGAAATCATGCCTGCGCCTCCGGCCATTGCCAGCCAGTTACGGATTCAAATCAACGAGCAGATCTACTTCTCCCGTCGCGTTCGTTTTGTGGAAGGGAAACCGCTAATGCTGGAAGACAGCTATATGCCGGTAAAACTGTTCCGTAACCTTTCGCTGCAACATCTGGAAGGGTCGAAGTTTGAATATATTGAACAAGAGTGCGGGATTTTGATTGGCGGTAATTATGAAAGCCTGATGCCGGTGCTCGCCGATAGACTGCTGGCGCGGCAAATGAAGGTAGCGGAACACACGCCACTGCTGCGGATCACCTCGTTGTCATATAGCGAGAGCGGGGAGTTTTTGAATTATTCAGTGATGTTCAGAAATGCCAGCGAATACTAGGTGGAGTACCATTTACGGCGACTCCACCCGGAAAAAAGTTAACCGATACTCCAGAAGAGCACCGCCAGTAATTGGGGGGTGATAATGCGCAGGAACATCACTAACGGATAGACAGTGGCGTAAGAGAGCGCCGCCGCACCACTGGTTGGATGAAGATTATTAGCAAACGCCAGCGCCGGAGGATCGGTCATGGAACCTGCCAGCATCCCGCACATGGTCAGGTAATTCATTTTGGCTAACATCCGCGCCAGAATGCCAACAGTAATCAGCGGAACGGCGGTGATCAGGGCACCATAACCAATCCAGCTTAGCCCTTCGCCATTGACCAGGGTATTCACAAAATCCCCACCAGATTTCAGACCAACGACCGAGAGGAACAGCACGATCCCCAGCTCCCGCAGCGCGAGGTTGGCACTTGGCGGCATAAACCAGTACAGCTTGCCGATACTGCCGATACGCCCGAGGATCAACGCCATAATCAGCGGACCGCCCGCCAGCCCCAGTTTCAACGCGGCCGGGAATCCTGGCACAAAGACGGGAATAGAACCTAACAATACGCCAAGCCCGATGCCAATAAACACTGGCAGCATCTGAACCTGTTGCAGTTTTTGCTGCGCATTCCCCAGCACATTGGCAACGGCATCAATTGCGGACGGACGCCCCACCAGGTTGAGGATATCGCCGAACTGCAGGCTGATATCGCCACTGGCGACCAGTTCGACCCCGGCACGGTTCAGGCGCGAGATAACAACGTCATAGCGTTCTTTAAAGTGCAGGTCGCGAATACGTTTTCCGAGCACGTTTTCATTGGTGACCACCACACGCTCGACGCGCAAATCAGTGCCTTTCGTAGACAGCGAGGTATCGACCTCCTGACCAATCACCAGTTGCGCATTATGTAAATCCGCTGGCTGCCCCACCAGATGCAGCAAATCGCCCAGTTGGATAATGGTATCTGGCGAAGGTACTTTTAGGGTTTCTTCTCGTTTCAGACGCGAGCAGATAATTTTGTCGCCGTTGAGAATCGGTACATCTTTAATGGCTAAATCATGCAGGTTAGGGTTCTCAACGCGAATATTGATAGTCTTGATCAGCGCGCCGCCATTGGTGCGTGAAGACTCGTGCTGCTGAGCTTCTGTCTCGACATTGACGCGGAAAATAACCCGCAACATCCACATGGTGAACAAAATCCCGCAAATGCCGAATGGATACGCCATCGCGTAACTCATCCCCATCTGATCGACCATTTCCATTGGTGTACCCAGGTCGCGCAAGATCTGCTGCCCTGCCCCCAGCGCTGGCGTATTGGTTACCGCACCGGAGAAAATCCCCAGCACTACCGGCAGTGGAATATCAAACAGTTTATGCAGGATGGCGGTAACCAGACCACCGATGATGACGATCAGAACAGCAAACAGGTTGAGGCGTAATCCGGAGACGCGCAATGAGGCAAAGAAGCCCGGCCCTACCTGAATCCCGATGGTATAAACGAACAGGATCAGGCCAAATTCCTGAATAACATGCAGCATATCGCTACTTAATGTCATCCCCGCCTGAGAAACAAAATGGCCGACGATGATCCCACCAAACAGCACGCCGCCAATACCTAATCCTATGCCGCGAAATTTGACGTTGCCGATAAACAAACCGACGACTGCCACCAAAGCCAGAATACTGACCGTTAATGCTATATCACTCATCGTCCATTTCTCTTGAGATAACATTTTAATTGCTACGGATTATGGCTGAATCGGTGAAGCAGATTTGCCTTATAGCGCACATTATCACGGGAAAGAACGTGCCGAAATATCTTAAACAGTCGAAATTTAACGCATTGTTGAAGAAGAAAGACAAAAAAAGCCCCACCAGAATGGCGGGGCAAAGAGAATAGCTAGTTAGCTATTTAACGCGGGACGTTCGCTGATAGCGATACGCTGCGCTGCGATGGGTTCAGGCTCATTACGAATTAAATCAATATGCAGTAAACCGTTTACGAAGGTTGCGCCAGAGACTTCCATATTTTCAGCCAGCGTAAAACTCAGGCTAAATGGCTGATTCATAAGCCCTTGATGCAGCCATTTTTTCTCTTCTTTTGGCTGCTCCGGCGTGCCTTTTACGCTCAGGCGCGTGCCTTCCAGTTGAATCTCTAAATCTTCCTGACGGAAACCTGCCAGCGCAAGGGTAATGCGGTAGTGGTTATCGTCGCTTTTCTCAATGTTGTACGGCGGGAAGCTCTGGCTTTCACCGGCGTTTTGCAGTGCGTTGGCCAGTTTGTCAAAACCGATCCATTGACGCATCAGTGGGGATAAATCGAAGTTACGCATAGTCATTTCTCCTTCTAAGAAGCGAGTAAGTACCTGCAAATCCGAAGATTCGCATATGCTCCCTGACGGCGAGCATGGAGATGTCAGGCCGCGCCAGGCGGCCTTAGGGAATTAGTTGATTTCGATACGGCGCGGTTTTTTCGCTTCCGGAATCACGCGTTCGAGATCGATATACAGCAAACCATTTACCAGGTTAGCCCCACGAACATGAATGTTCTCAGCTAACTGGAATTTGCGTTCAAAGTTGCGTTCAGCGATGCCCTGGTACAGATAGGTGCGCTCTTTTTGTTCGTCGGCGTGAGCACCTTTCACCACCAGCAGATTATCCTGGGCGGTAATTTCCAGTTCGCTCTCAGCAAAACCAGCCACAGCGATAGCAATGCGGTAATGGTTTTCGTCTACCAGTTCAACGTTATACGGAGGGTAGCCGCCATTACTCTGGCTCTGGTTGTTTTCTAAGTGGTTAAACAAACGGTCAAATCCAATAGCAGAACGGTAAAGCGGGGATAAATCAAAGTTACGCATAATCAATAGCTCCTGAAATCAGCGAGAATGTAAGACCTTCCACAATGGACAGGTCAGGTAGCCAGAACACCCATCAGGCGCGTCCTCATCGACTACGATGTAAAATGGGTCTGGAAATGAACTTTTCAAGCCTTATCAGCGGACTTTTTTTTGCAGTTTATGGTCTATTGCATAGACTGAGGGGGCAGCACGAAACGTTAAAGTGCGATAGCCGCCACAGTGCGACGTAATGATGATGTTATTTTCAGCAAGGGATCGCTATAACTCATCAGGCCAACACCCACGATCAACAGATGAATTTATTATGATAAGAAATGTGTTGTTAGCGTTCATGATATGCAGCGGAATGACATTACTCGGAGGATGCTCCAGCGTGATGTCCCATACCGGGGGGAAAGAAGGAACGTATCCCGGCACCCGCGCCAGCGCCACCATGATTGGCGACGATGAAACCAACTGGGGCACTAAGTCGCTGGCGATTCTCGATATGCCGTTTACCGCTGTAATGGACACGCTTTTACTGCCGTGGGATGTGTTCCGCAAAGACAGCTCGGTGCGCTCGCGCGTTGAAAAAAGCGAAGCCAACGCGCAAGCCACCAATGCGGTTATTCCACCGGCCAGAATGCCTGATAACTGATTTAGCGATCAGTTTCGGTGATCCACAGCTGGCCACCTTCCATCCACGCCAGCCATTGACCATCCGGCGAGAAGACCACGGCGTCCGCAGAAGGTGGATTGGCGTGGTTTTCGGTTAAATACTCAACCTCGCCGCTTTGCGCATGGGCACAAACAATTCGATTATCCAGCACAAAGCCCAACCATTCTCCTGACGGATGCCAGTTAAATGCAGACTGAATATCCGTTTTGTTATGGGTTAACTTGCGCGGTTCGCCGCCCTGTGGCGAGATAAGCCACAGTTGCACAATGCCGTTATCATCACGCATTAAAAACGCGATTTGCGTACCCTGCGGATTACAGCGCACCCAGTGGCGCGGGACGTTGACTAACCCCGGATAAGCCCGATGATGGGTAAAGGTTAAACGTCGCTGCACGACGCCACGCGGTGGCGCGGGTAGGGTTGTTTCCGTTCCACTTAACGGCGCATCACCTGCCGATTTCCAGCTAGCTTCATCTTGCGGTAACTCAACGATAAATAGCTCCGGCACTTTCTCGCCCTTTGGCGAAAGTGTGTCGCCAATAAACGCCAGCGCGTGATTTCCTACCCATCCTTCTTCATAAGCACGATTGATTTCATCACTGCCAGGCTGCGGCGTGGGCGTGGTTTTACTCACCAGCACACACCAGTGGCTACCGCTGTATTCACGCGGATGTTGCTTTTGTACGTTGACCGGGCCAAACGGTGCAGCAACCCCGACGTTTCGCAAATCCAGCGCCGGATCGAGTTGATGCATTACATGGTCGTTATAGGTAAAGCTCCCCCTTTCACCGTTCGGGCTAAAGACATGCACATGGCTGCCACCGCGCAGCGCTCCTGGCGTATACGGCGCGGTAATATCCATTGCATCGAGATTGCTCACCTTGCCGCCTTCAGCAATGACTCCGCGTCGATGATGGAAGTCGTAATGCCATGTTTCATCAGGATTTTCAGGGCCGTGAATAAAGACATATTTCTCTGACTTCGGATGAACGGTCACCACGCCGACGTGTGCGCCCTGTGACGCGCGATAGATAACCTCGACCTCGCCTGTATGGATATTCACACGCTCAATGGTCTCGCCGGTAAACGACGCCCCAGAAGGACGCACGTCAAATACCAGCCACTGGCTGTCGGGCGTCCAGGTATTGGTATTTGTATTGGTATTGGTATTGGTATTGGTGAGCAGGTGATTACGGGGAGCAAAGGTTATCTGTTTCATGGCGCGGTCCTGATACAAAACGGTTCCCGCCATCATACTTCACAAGGACTTCACTTTCAGACAATAGTCTTTTGCCATCGTGATGAATGTGAGTGAAAAGATGGAACATTTCGACGTGGCGATTATTGGCCTCGGCCCGGCAGGGTCGGCGTTGGCACGAAAGTTAGCCGGCAAAATGCAGGTGATCGCGCTGGATAAAAAGCACCAGTGCGGTACTGAAGGTTTCAGCAAACCTTGCGGCGGTCTGCTGGCACCGGACGCGCAGCGATCTTTTATTCGCGATGGACTGACGCTTCCTGTCGATGTGATCGCCAATCCACAGATTTTCAGCGTCAAAACTGTCGACGTCGCCGCATCGCTCACGCGTAACTACCAGCGAAGCTATATCAATATTAATCGCCATGCTTTCGACTTGTGGATGAAATCGCTGATCCCCGCCAGCGTTGAGGTTTATCACGATAGCCTGTGCCGAAAAATCTGGCGTGAGGATGATAAATGGCATGTCATTTTTCGTGCAGACGGCTGGGAGCAACATATTACCGCCCGCTATCTGGTCGGTGCCGATGGCGCAAACTCGATGGTGCGGCGACATCTCTACCCGGATCATCAAATCCGTAAATATGTCGCTATCCAGCAGTGGTTCGCAGAGAAACATCCGGTGCCGTTCTACTCCTGCATCTTTGATAATGCGATAACTGACTGTTACTCATGGAGTATCAGCAAAGATGGTTATTTTATCTTTGGCGGTGCCTATCCAATGAAAGACGGTCAGACGCGTTTCACGACGCTGAAAGAGAAAATGAGCGCCTTTCAGTTCCAGTTTGGCAAAGCGGTGAAAAGTGAGAAATGCACGGTGTTGTTTCCCTCACGCTGGCAGGATTTTGTCTGTGGTAAGGACAACGCCTTTCTGATTGGTGAAGCGGCGGGATTTATCAGCGCCAGCTCGCTGGAGGGGATTAGCTATGCGCTGGATAGCGCAGAGATTCTGCGTGCGGTGTTCCTGAAACAGCCGGAGAAGAGCAACGCCGCTTACTGGCGCGCCACACACAAACTGCGTTTAAAACTCTTCGGCAAGATAGTAAAAAGCCGATGCCTGACCGCACCGGCTTTAAGAAAGTGGATTATGCGCAGTGGTGTGGCGCATATTCCACAGTTGAAAGATTATCCAACGCGCTTCACATCACCCACCAGCAGGATGTAAGAGAGCGCGCCAATCAACGCGACGGCGGAGATATAAACCAGTGCAGGCGCGAAACCGTAACCCTGCGCCAGGTACCCCACCACCAGCGGAACGGTGATGCCGCCCAGACCACCGGCGAAGTTAAACACGCCGCCGGTTAAACCAATCAGGCGCATCGGTGCCAGAGAAGAGACCAGCGACCAGGTAATCGAAGCAAAACCGTTGCCGAAGAATGCCAGCGCCATCAGGCACATAATCATCATCGGATCGTTGGTGTAGTTAGCGCCCATAATGCAGGTGGAGATCAGCAAGCCGCAGATAATCGGCGTTTTACGCGCAAAGCCCAGTGAAAAGCCCTTACGTACCAGCAGATCCGCGACCCAGCCAGAGAGCAGGACGCCGACAAACGCCGCGAGGAATGGCACCGTGGTCATAAAGCCTGCTTTCAGCGCCGTGATTCCTTTTTCCTGGGTTAAATAGTTCGGGAACCAGGTTAAGAAAAACCACAGTGCAGAAGCCACCGCAAATTGCCCAAGATAAACGCCGATCAGTTTACGATGGAACACCAGTTTCCAGTCTTTGGCTGTTAACGGCTGACGCGCCTCTTTCTTCACCGGCGCATCACCATCCACCAGACCGCCGCCATCACGAATGTAATCCAGTTCAGCTTTGCTGATACCTTTGGTCAGGCGCGGCGGCTGATAAACCTTAAACCAAATCAGCGACCAGATAATGCCGATACCACCAGTGACAATGAACACCCAGTGCCAGCTCAACATCTCCTGAATCCAGATCAGCAGCGGAGTCAAAAACGCCAGACCGACAAACTGACCAGACGTATAAAAACCAACGGCGGAAGCGCGTTCATGTTCCGGGAACCAGCTGGTCACCATCCGGTTATTGGTCGGGAAAGCGGGCGCTTCGAAAATACCGGTTATCGCACGCAGACCAATTAATGACATTAATCCCGTGGCAAAGCCTTGGAATAAAGTCGCCACTGACCAACCAAATATCGCAATAAAATAAGTCACGCGAGAACCTACGCGATCTAAAAACCAACCGCCGGGGATCTGGCATAGCGTATAAAGCCAGGCGAAGGCCGAAAATACATAGCCCATTTCCGCTTTCGTAATGCCGAACTTTTCCTGAATATGGGCGGAAGCCACGGCCAGGTTAGCGCGGTCAACATAACAAATGACCACCGTAATAAAGATCATCACCAGCGTCAGATAACGCCGACGCCCCGGCTTTGCTGCATTAACGGGAATATCCATAGCGAGCTTTCTCCAGATTTTGGGCATAGCGAAGCCGCTCACCATGCCCTGTAATTTACAGAGGGTTATATTTTTGTATTGCTGTTTTAGTGCCCGATGAGGGGCTTACGTGGCAGGAATTACCACTCTGCTACGCTGTTATCTTCATGACGCCAGAGCGGATTACGCCAGTCCGGGGCATTTTTACTGAACTCAATAACTTTAGCTTCGTCGATTTCCACACCTAAGCCCGGTTTCGTTAACGGTTTAAAGAAGCCGCCAACCATGCTGAAGTCTTCTTTGTTTTTCACAAAGTCGAGTAACTCCGCGCCTTTGTTGTAATGAATGCCCATACTTTGTTACTGAAGTACCGCGTTATAGGAAACAAAGTCGATATGCAGGCAAGCCGCCAGTGCAATCGGTCCGAACGGACAGTGCGGCGCAAGGGTCACATCATAGGCTTCTGCCATTCCAGCAATTTTGTAGCATTCGGTAATACCGCCTGCATGGGAGAGATCCGGTTGCAGAATCGAAATACCGCCTGCCTCCAGCACGCGTTTAAAATCGAAACGTGAGAACATGCGCTCACCCGCCGCCAGTGGAATATGCGTTTGTGCCGCCAATTTCGGGTAGTATTCGGCTTGTTCCGCCAGCACCGGCTCTTCAATAAACAGCGGGCGATACGGCTCCAGTTCTTTAATCAGCACTTTCGCCATTGGCGCGCTGACGCGACCGTGGAAATCAAGACCAAACTCAATCTGATTGCCAAAAGCTTCACGAATTTGTGCCACGGTGTTGACTGCCGCATCTACCGCGCGGGAGTTATCAATTAGCCCCAGTTCTTCACAACCGTTCAGTTTGAAGGTATCGAAGCCGATTTCGCGCAGGGTTTTAATGCCGTCGATAACATCCGCCGGACGATCGCCGCCGACCCAACTGTAGGCTTTAATTTTGTCGCGAACCAGGCCGCCCATCAGTTGCCAGACTGGCGCATTCAGCACTTTGCCTTTGATATCCCATAACGCCTGGTCGATCCCGGCGATGGCGCTCATCAGGATTGGACCGCCACGATAAAATCCGGCGCGATACATCACTTGCCATAAGTCGTTGATGCGCGAAGGATCCTGACCAATCAAATAGTCACCCAGCTCGTGAACTGCCGCTTCCACCGTACGGGCGCGGCCTTCAATCACGGGCTCGCCCCAACCGACCACGCCTTCATCGGTTTCAATTTTCAGGAACATCCAGCGGGGAGGTAAACGATACGTGGTAATTTTGGTGATTTTCATTGCACTGCCTCTCGATACGCCTTAACAAATGCTGCTGCCTGCTGCGCGGTGCGTTCTACGGACTGCCCGGCGCGATAAAGATCGCTGCCTAAGCCCGCCCCAACACAACCTGCGTCTATCCACTGCGCCAGGTTTTCTGGCGTCACGCCGCCAACGGCAAAGACTGCGATGTCCGGTGGTAATACCGCTTTTAACGCTTTGATGTATTGCGGACCAAAAGCCGATGACGGAAATATTTTCAGCGCCTGCGCGCCCGCTTCGAGCGCGGTAAAGGCTTCGGTCGCCGTCGCGCAGCCGGGGCAAACGGTCATGCCGTAGCCCACCGCGCGGCGGATCACTTCACTATGGATATTGGGCGTAACGATGAGCTGACAGCCCATCCTGGCGAGCGCATCGACCTGTTCAGGTTTCAGTACCGTACCTGCGCCAATCAACGCCTTGTCGCCATACGCATCAACGATGGCGGGAATGCTCTGCTCCCATTGTGGGGAATTCAGCGGGATTTCAACCGCGTCGAACCCGGCGTCAATCACCGCGCCAACATGCGCCAGCGCCTCGTCGGGCGTAATGCCGCGCAAAATGGCGATCAGCGGGAGTTTAGTTTGCCACTGCATGAGCGATGCTCCTTATACCAGCCTGAAATGCCGTGTCGCCCGCCACCGCCGCCACGTCGCAACCCATCGCCTGAAAGGCTTGCTGGTAGCGCGCGGTCAGCGATGTTCCGGCGACAAGGGTGATGGCGTGTTGATGGGTCACATAGTCGCGCATACTGGCAACCTCTGCGCCAATCAACAAACCAGAGAGAAATTCGCTGACCTGTTCGCGGGGAAGTGTTCCCAGCACATGCGAGGCGCGAACTTCAAAAAGCTGCGGCAATATGGCGGGCGCATTAAGGCCGCGCTCAAGGCCAGCCGCGAAGGCATCGGCAGAGTTTTCCTGCGGCGGCAAACCTGCGCCAATCAATGAGTGATTTAACAGTAAATGATGTAATTCACCGGTCATCACGGTGCGAAAATCGTTGATTTGCTGGCTATCGGCCTGCACCCATTTGCAATGCGTACCGGGCATAACATAAAGAGAGGAAGGAGCCAGAGCTCGCGCGCCGATCAATTGTGTTTCTTCGCCGCGCATCACATTGTGGTTATCGTCATGAGAGACGCATAATCCGGGAATAATCCAGATATTGTCGCCAACAGACGTTAATTGTTCGCCAATAGACGAAAAACGGGCAGGAACAGATAAATACGGAGCAACTTTCCAGCCGACATTGCTGCCGACCATTCCTGCCATCACCACTGGCGTATTTTCTTCACGCCAGTCGGTCGTGACTTCTGCTAACACTGCAGCCGGAGATTTTCCGTTCAGGCGCGTGACGCCTGCTTCTGATTGCCTGCTCTCCAGGCAGTGGTCGCCCTGATAAAGCCAGGCGCGCAGATTGGTCGATCCCCAGTCAATTGCGATGTAGCGAGCTGTCATGTGATTTCCTTTAACCTTCGTGTCGAGCTGGCAATCATGGTAAGCGCCGCCTGCTCTGCCGCATCGCCGTCCTGATGCCGTATCGCATCGAACAGCGCCTTATGTTCCTGGAGCGTTTGCGGCATGTTGGCCTCATCGCCCATCCAGGTTCGTTCAAAAACCGCCCGCTGCAGCGAACTGATCGCAATGCTAAGTTGCTGTAACACCGGGTTATGCACCGACTGCAGCACCGCCTCGTGGTAGCGAATATCCGCTTCGTTAAACGCTTCGCGGTCCTGATTGTTGGCAATCATCTCGTTCAGCGCCGATTCAATCTGCGCCAGATCGCTGGAGGTCGCGCGCTCTGCTGCCCAACGGGCAATCGCCGGTTCCACCAGATTTCGCACTTCGCTCATGGCACTGATAAGCCGTGGGTCGTAGTCGTTTTCCAGCACCCATTGCAGTACGTCAGTGTCGAGGTAATTCCACTGGTTACGCGGTGCCACAAACGCCCCGCGATAACGTTTCATTTCAATCAGCCGCTTCGCCATCAGCGAACGGAACACCTCACGGATGATGTTGCGCGAGGTTGCAAACTCTTCACAGAGCTCCGCCTCAGCCGGAAGTGGCGAGCCAGGTACGTATTTGCCGTGAACGATCTGTTTACCCAGCGTAATGACAATGCGATCGGTTTTATTGAGAGTCATGGAGAGTCCTTGTGCTCTGTATGTTCTTCTCTACTTTACCCCGATCGATGCATAACGCGGCAACTTTGTAGTACCAGCGTGATGACGTTCGCGTTTGCCGCGCGCGTAATGTAGTACAAACTTATATTGTTGCGCTACAATTTAGATCAAAAAAAGAACAACACATAAAAAAATGACATGCGTCGGGCAGAAATCTGAAAAGGGATATCAGGCGCTAAACAGGAGGGAAAGAAGAGTATGCTTTCAACGGCTTAGCTACTCGTTTAAAGGATTAATCATGAAGTTGAATTTTAAGGGATTTTTTAAGGCTGCCGGTTTATTCCCACTGGCGCTGATGCTTTCAGGCTGTATCTCGTATGCTCTGGTTTCCCATACCGCAAAGGGTAGTTCAGGAAAGTATCAATCGCAGTCAGACACCATCACTGGGCTATCGCAGGCAAAAGATAGTAATGGAACAAAAGGCTATGTTTTTGTAGGGGAATCGCTGGATTACCTTATCACTGATGGTGCCGATGACATCGTTAAGATGCTCAATGATCCAGCACTTAACCGGCACAATATTCAGGTTGCCGATGACGCAAGATTTGTTTTAAATGCGGGGAAAAAGAAATTTACCGGCACAATATCGCTTTACTACTACTGGAATAACGAAGAAGAAAAGGCACTGGCAACGCATTATGGTTTTGCCTGTGGTGTTCAACACTGTACCAGGTCACTGGAAAACCTAAAAGGCACAATCCATGAGAAAAATAAAAACATGGATTACTCAAAGGTGATGGCGTTCTACCATCCATTTAAAGTGCGATTTTATGAATACTATTCACCCAGAGGCATTCCGGATGGTGTTTCCGCAGCATTACTGCCAGTGACTGTTACACTGGACATCATTACTGCACCGCTGCAATTTCTGGTTGTATATGCAGTAAACCAATAATCAGTAAGCGGGCAAACGCGTTTATGCTGTTTGCCCGCCCACAGATTAATTCAGCACATACTTCTCAATAGCAAACGCCACGCCATCTTCAAGGTTGGATTTTGTGACAAAGTTCGCCACTTCTTTCACCGAAGGAATAGCGTTATCCATCGCCACACCGACGCCTGCATATTCAATCATTGCGATGTCGTTTTCCTGATCGCCAATCGCCATGATTTCTTCCGGTTTAATACCTAACACGTCGGCCAGTGATTTCACACCCGTACCTTTGTTAACGCGTTTATCGAGGATTTCGAGGAAGTACGGCGCACTTTTCAGCACGGTATATTTCTCTTTCACTTCCTGCGGAATACGCGCGATAGCCTGGTCGAGGATGGCGGGTTCATCAATCATCATCACTTTCAGGAACTGGGTATTGGGGTCCATTTTCTCCGCTTCGCAGAACACCAGCGGAATTGTGGCAACGAAGGATTCATGCACCGTGTAGTAGCTGATATCGCGGTTAGCGGTGTACAGCGTGGTGCGGTCCAGGGCGTGGAAATGAGAACCGACTTCGCGAGAGAGTTTTTCCAGGAAACGATAGTCGTCATAGCTGAGAGCGGTTTGCGCCACGGTGCTACCATCAGCGGCCTTCTGTACCAGCGCGCCGTTATAAGTAATGCAGTAGTCGCCCGGCTGTTCCATATGCAGCTCTTTCAGGTAGTTGTGCACACCTGCATACGGACGACCCGTCGTTAGCACGACATTCACGCCACGGGCGCGAGCTGCGGCAATCGCATTTTTAACGGCGGGTGAAATGGTGTGATCGGGCAGCAGAAGGGTGCCATCCATATCGATAGCAATGAGTTTGATAGCCATGAGTTCCCAAGGTAGATTAGTTCCTGACCCATGCTAACGCGATTCCGCTCAAAAATCAGTACAACACCCGAGGGAAAAGGGGATGCAACGCGGGTTGCATGCTCCCCATTTGCTTAGCGGAAGAGTTTCCCTTTCAGCAGTTCCATGCCTGCGGAAAGCAGATCGTTATTGGCTTGTGCTGACACTTCACCTTGCGGTGAGAGCGCATCAATAATCTTCGGCAATTGCTCTGCCAGTAAACTGGAAGCCGTACTGGTATCCACGCCAAGTTTTTGCCCGAGATCGGACACCGCATTTGTGCCGAGCGCCGACTCCAGTTGCTCGCCGCTAACTGATTGATTTCTCTGTTGATTACTCAACCAGGTTGAGAGAATGGCCCCTAAGCCGCCACTTTGCAGTTTTTCCAGCAGCACCTGAATGCCACCCTGCTCCTCAACCCAACTTAAAATCGCCTGATATTTCCCCGCATCGCCTTTCAGAAAGGCACCGACAACTTCATCAAAAAGCCCCATGATAATCACCTGTAAAGCGTTACGTGTTGACCCAAAAAGTATAGATCTGCGGGATGATAATTGCGGATTGCAGAAATAAAAAGGGCGGAGATGATCTCCGCCCTTTTCTTATAGCTTCTTGCCGGATGCGGCGTGAACGCCTTACCCGGCCTACAAAATCATGCAAAATCAATATATTGCAGGAGTCTCGTAGGACTAATAAGCGTAGCGCATCAGGCACGCTCGCATGGTTAACGCCATTAAATATCAATATTCGCCGCTTTCAGGGCGTTCTCTTCAATAAACGCACGACGCGGTTCTACGGCGTCGCCCATCAGCGTGGTGAACAACTGGTCAGCGGCAATCGCATCCTTAACGGTAACGCGCAGCATACGACGGCTTTCCGGGTCCATGGTGGTTTCCCACAGCTGTTCCGGGTTCATCTCGCCCAGACCTTTATAACGCTGGATGGAGAGGCCACGACGGGACTCTTTCACCAGCCAGTCCAGCGCCTGCTCGAAGCTGGCTACCGGCTGACGACGCTCGCCACGTTCGATAAACGCATCTTCTTCCAGCAAGCCACGCAGTTTCTCACCCAGCGTGCAGATACGACGATATTCGCCACCGGTGATAAACTCGTGATCCAGCGGATAGTCAGTATCCACACCGTGGGTACGCACGCGAACAATCGGCTCGAACAGGTTTTGTTCGGCATTGGTGTGGACATCAAACTTCCACTGGCTGCCGTGCTGTTCTTTGTCGTTCAGTTCGCTGACCAGCGCGTTCACCCAGCGGGTAACGGTCTGCTCATCAGAAAGGTCAGCTTCCGTCAACGTCGGCTGATAGATAAGCTCTTTCAGCATTGCTTTCGGATAACGACGCTCCATGCGGTTGATCATTTTCTGCGTCGCGTTGTACTCAGATACCAGTTTCTCTAACGCTTCGCCAGCCAATGCCGGTGCACTGGCGTTGGTGTGCAGCGTTGCGCCGTCCAGCGCGATAGAGATCTGGTACTGATCCATCGCTTCGTCGTCTTTAATGTACTGTTCCTGCTTGCCTTTCTTCACTTTGTACAGCGGCGGCTGAGCGATGTAGACGTGACCGCGTTCAACGATTTCCGGCATCTGACGATAGAAGAAGGTCAACAGCAGCGTACGAATGTGCGAGCCGTCGACGTCCGCATCGGTCATGATGATGATGCTGTGATAACGCAGTTTGTCCGGGTTGTACTCGTCACGACCGATACCACAGCCAAGCGCGGTGATAAGCGTCGCCACTTCCTGAGAAGAGAGCATCTTATCGAAGCGCGCTTTCTCGACGTTAAGGATTTTACCCTTCAGCGGCAGAATCGCCTGGTTCTTGCGGTTACGCCCCTGCTTCGCAGAGCCGCCCGCGGAGTCCCCTTCCACCAGGTACAGTTCGGAAAGCGCCGGATCGCGTTCCTGGCAGTCTGCCAGTTTGCCCGGCAGGCCAGCTAAGTCGAGCGCACCTTTACGGCGGGTCATTTCACGCGCGCGACGCGCCGCTTCACGGGCACGGGCAGCATCGATAATTTTGCCAACCACGATTTTCGCATCAGTTGGGTTTTCCAGCAGGTATTCCGCCAGCAGTTCGTTCATCTGCTGTTCAACCGCCGATTTCACCTCAGAAGAAACCAGTTTGTCTTTGGTCTGGGAGGAGAATTTCGGGTCCGGCACTTTTACGGAAACGACCGCAATCAGGCCTTCACGCGCATCGTCACCGGTGGCGCTGACTTTGGCTTTTTTGCTGTAGCCTTCTTTGTCCATGTAGGCATTCAGGGTACGGGTCATCGCCGCACGGAAGCCTGCCAGGTGAGTACCGCCGTCACGCTGCGGAATGTTGTTGGTAAAGCAGTAGATGTTTTCCTGGAAGCCATCGTTCCACTGCAGCGCCACTTCAACGCCAATACCGTCTTTTTCGGTGGAGAAGTAGAAGATATTTGGGTGGATCGGCGTTTTGTTCTTGTTCAGATATTCAACGAACGCTTTGATGCCGCCTTCATAGTGGAAGTGGTCTTCTTTGCCGTCACGCTTGTCGCGCAGACGAATGGAAACGCCGGAGTTGAGGAACGACAACTCACGCAGACGTTTCGCCAGAATTTCATATTCGAACTCGGTCACATTGGTGAAGGTTTCGAGGCTGGGCCAGAAACGCACCATGGTGCCGGTTTTTTCAGTCTCGCCGGTAACCGCCAGCGGAGCCTGCGGTACACCGTGTTCGTAGATCTGACGGTGAATTTTACCCTCGCGCTGAATAACCAGCTCCAGTTTTTGCGACAGGGCGTTTACTACCGAAACACCAACGCCGTGCAGACCGCCGGACACTTTATAGGAGTTATCGTCAAATTTACCGCCTGCGTGCAGAACGGTCATGATCACTTCCGCCGCCGATACGCCCTCTTCCGGGTGAATACCGGTCGGAATGCCGCGCCCGTCATCCTGTACAGAGACAGAGTTATCGGCGTGAATGGTGACGATAATTTCTTTACAGTGACCCGCGAGCGCTTCGTCGATAGCGTTATCTACCACCTCGAATACCATGTGGTGCAGACCGGTGCCGTCATCCGTGTCGCCGATATACATACCCGGGCGCTTACGCACCGCATCCAGCCCTTTCAGGACTTTGATACTGGAGGAGTCATAAGAATTCGACATCAACGTTTCTCGCTCATTTATACTTGGGTTAATCCGTTATTTTACCCTTTTCCACGGTAAACATCTTCGAATTTTCGTCCGACATGTCTATAACGTGTTCAGCACTGATCGCGCTGACAAAGACCTGTGATTGCGTCGCTTTTAAGCGGCTGGCAAGCAACCCGCGACGCTCATCATCAAGCTCAGAGGCAAAATCATCTATCAGGTAGAGACACCGCCGCCCGCTTTCACGAGTGAGGAACTCTCCTTGCGCCAGACGTAAGGCGCACATCAACAGCTTAAGCTGCCCACGCGATAAGGTATCTTCCACCGGCGCACCGTCGGCGCGAATGCGTAAGTCCGCTTTATGCGGGCCATGCGCGGTGTAGGTTAGCTGGCGATCGCGTTCAAAATTACGTTCCAGCACCTCAGCGTACTCTGTCTCTTTCTCCCAGCCGCGCTGGAAAGAGAAAGTCAGAGAAAACTCAGGGAGAAATTGCTTACAGGTATCATCCATATCGGCCGCGATACCGGCGCTATACTCCGCGCGCCAGGTGCTGATTTGCTCCGCCAGCGGGATCAGTTCTTTATCCCACGGGCGTAGCTGTTCGTAACGAGTCACCTGGCGCAGCGCCGCATTGCGCTGCTTGAGCAATCGCTTGAGATTGCTCCAGGCGGTGAAAAATCCAGGTTCGTTGTGAAAGCATCCCCAGTCGAGGAATGCTCTTCTGTATTTGGGGCCGCCGTTGAGTAAAGTAAACCCTTCTGGCGTTATCAACTGCATCGGCATCAGGTGCGCCAGTTCCGCGACTTTATGCCCGTCCGTACCGTCAATACGGACTTTGCTGTCGCCCTGTTTGTCTTTGGTTAAGCCAATCGCCGTCTCGCGCTCTTCGCCCTGTAATCGCCCGTGGAGAACAAATGCCTCCTGCTCATGGCGAATGACGCGACCAATCTGCAAACTGCGAAACGCCCGACCATGGCCGAGCGTATAGATGGCTTCCAGCACGCTGGTTTTGCCACTGCCGTTGGCACCTACCAGAAAGTTAAAGCCGGGAGATAAAGCGAGATCCGCGGTTTCAATATTGCGGAAATCGCGGATCAACAAGCGGGTGAGGGACATTACAGTCTCATTGGCATGACAACATAGGCAGCCGACTGTGATGCGGCATCTTCAATCTGCACGCTGGAAACCGAATCGGTCAGCATCATGCGGACGTTTTCGCATTTCAGCGCGTTCAGAACATCCAGCACATAGCTGACGTTGAAGCCGATTTCCATCTCCGCACCGCTATAGGTAACGTCGAGGATCTCTTCCGCTTCTTCCTGTTCCGGGTTGTTGGCAGTAATTTTCAGCTGGTTTTCGCTGACATACAGGCGCACACCGCGGAATTTCTCGTTAGAGAGAATCGCCGCGCGAGCAAACGCCTGCTTGAGCAGATCGCAGCCTGCTTCCAGATGTTTGTCCGGGTTCTTCGGCAGAACGCGACGGTAATCCGGGAAGCGACCATCCACCAGTTTCGAGGTGAAAATAAAGTCGCCAACGTGGGCACGAATGTTATTGCTGCCAATCTGCACACGCAGCAGATTGTCGCCGCCGTCGAGCATACGCATCAGTTCAATCACGCCTTTACGCGGTACGATCACCGAATGGCTTGGCAAAGATTGACCAATTGGCATTGAACAGACCGCCAGACGGTGGCCGTCGGTTGCCACGGTGCGCAGTTCTTCACCTTCGGTTTCAAACAGCATACCGTTTAAGTAATAGCGAACATCCTGATGCGCCATCGAAAACTGGGTTGCTTCAATCAGACGCTTCATCGTCGCCTGCGGCAGGGTAAATTCGACTTCGCTCTGCCAGTCATCGAGGTTCGGGAAATCCGCCGCTGGCAGGGTAGACAGCGAAAAACGGCTACGCCCGGAGCGCACCAGCATCCGTTCACCTTCCAGCTGCACGGCAATTTCCGCGCCTTCAGGCAGACCACGGCAGATATCAAAGAATTTGCGCGCCGGAACGGTCGTCGCTCCTGGCTCGTGTGGCTGAACCAGCGCAACGCGTGCCACCATTTCCATCTCGAGATCAGTACCGGTCAGCGACAACGTACCGTCAGCAACCTGTAACAGCAGATTACCGAGAATCGGTAGCGTAGGACGACCACCTAACGGACCGCTCACCTGTTGTAGCGGTTTTAATAAATGCTCACGTTCTACGGTAAATTTCATAGGTTTACGATGACAATGTTCTGATTAAATTTGAAAAATCTTCTTTGATATCGTGGCTCTCTTCACGCAACTGCTCGATCTTACGGCAGGCATGAAGCACCGTCGTGTGGTCACGCCCACCAAACGCATCGCCAATCTCTGGCAGACTGTGGATAGTCAGCTCTTTCGCTAGCGCCATCGCCATCTGGCGCGGACGCGCCACCGAGCGGGAATCGACGCTTGGAAAGGAGATCCGCGACTTTGATCTTGTAGTACTCCGCCACCGTCTTCTGAATATTGTCGATGGTGACCAGTTTTTCCTGCAATGCCAGCAAGTCGCGCAGCGCCTCACGCACGAAGTCGATGGTGATCGCCCGTCCGGTAAAGTTGGCGTTAGCAATAACGCGGTTCAGCGCCCCTTCCAGCTCACGTACGTTAGATCGTAGACGCTTGGCGATAAAGAACGCCACTTCACCCGGCAAACGAATGTCATTTTCGTCGGCCTTTTTCATCAGGATCGCCACACGGGTTTCCAGCTCTGGCGGTTCGATCGCCACAGTCAGTCCCCAACCGAAGCGGGATTTCAAACGATCCTCAACGCCGTTGTCTCTTTCGAATAGCGATCCGAGGTGAGAATGATCTGTTGATACCTTCCAGCAGGGCGTGAAAGGTGTGGAAAAACTCTTCCTGAGATCGTTCTTTATAGCAAAAAACTGAATATCGTCGATCAGCAGTGCATCTACGGAACGGTAGTAGCGTTTAAACTCTTCGATCGCGTTGTTTTGCAGGGCTTTAACCATGTCCTGAACAAAGCGCTCGGAGTGCATATAAACCACTTTGGCATTCGGCTTGCGCGCCATAATGCCGTTACCCACCGCATGCAGCAGGTGAGTTTTACCCAGACCCGTGCCGCCATAAAGGAACAACGGGTTATAGGCACCGCCAGGGTTATCCGCCACCTGGCAAGCCGCCGCGCGCGCCAGTTGGTTAGATTTACCTTCAACGAAGTTATCAAACGTGTGTTTGACGTTTACGTTAGAACGATAGGTCGGTTCTGCCGGGGCCGGGACGTTATCCCAACCTGAGCGCGTAGAAGGCGCAGCACGTTGCGGCTGCGTTTGCGCCACCTGTGCAGGGGCCGCGACGTTGCTCGTCACTGCCGCTTGTGGCGTTTGCGTCACCGGTTTGGTGCCGACTTCAAAACGCAGCTGTGGGGCATCCGCTCCGCAGAAACTGGTTAGCAGTCCATTGATATTATTAAGGTACTTGTCCCGTACCCAATCGAGGACAAAACGGTTTGGCGCGTACAGGGCCAGCGTGTTATCGCTCAGTTCCGCCTGCAATGGGCGTATCCACATACTGAATTCTGTGGCTGGTAACTCATCCTGCAATCGGGCAAGACACTGCTGCCAAAGCGAAAGTGACACGGCGGACTCCACTCGAACAAAAGTCGATAATGACTAAGGCTGAAACATTCATGATTGTTGACGTACGTCGAAAAGACCCTGCTTGAGGGTGACGCACGAACCGCTGTCTGCGGTTATATGCCCGATCAAGATCCTGCAAAACGATCGGGACCGCGGATCATAGCCTAAACTGCGCAAGAGATCTTCTGTTTCTCACAGATTTTCCCTATTTATCCACAGGACTTTCCAGAACTCGCTAAGTGTAAACGATCCTGCCGCGAGGCGGGCACGATTTACGCCGCATATTGGAAAATTTAATGACCATAGACAAAAATTGGCTTAATCGATCTAATAAAGATCCAGGACGATCCTTGCGCTTTACCCATCAGCCCGTATAATCCTCCACCCGGCGCGCCATGCTGGTTTCCACTGGTGTGAGGTCGTACATTTTCCCTGCGAAAAGGTGCGGAAAAGCGCGGTAAATAAGGAAAGAGAATTGACTCCGGTGTGTACAATTATTACAATCCGGCCTCTTTAATCACCCATGGCTTCGGTGTCCATCGTTTCATTTTTCGGCGGAGATCCAATAAAGCCATTGAATTTATTCAAGTTTAGGTAGAAATCGCCATGAAACGCACTTTTCAACCGTCTGTACTGAAGCGCAACCGTTCTCACGGCTTCCGTGCTCGTATGGCTACTAAAAATGGTCGTCAGGTTCTGGCACGTCGTCGTGCTAAAGGCCGCGCTCGTCTGACCGTTTCTAAGTAATAAAGCTAACCCCTGAGTGGTTAAGCTCGCATTTCCCAGGGAGTTACGCTTGTTAACTCCCAGTCAATTCACATTCGTCTTCCAGCAGCCACAACGGGCTGGCACGCCGCAAATTACCATTCTCGGCCGCCTGAATTCGCTGGGGCATCCCCGTATCGGTCTTACAGTCGCCAAGAAAAACGTTCGACGCGCCCATGAACGCAATCGGATTAAACGCCTGACGCGTGAAAGCTTCCGTCTGCGCCAACATGAACTCCCGGCTATGGATTTCGTGGTGGTGGCGAAAAAAGGGGTTGCCGACCTCGATAACCGTGCTCTCTCGGAAGCGTTGGAAAAATTATGGCGCCGCCACTGTCGCCTGGCTCGCGGGTCCTGATAGCCCTCATTCGGGTCTATCAACGCCTGATTAGTCCGCTACTCGGGCCGCATTGTCGTTTCACTCCAACCTGTTCAAGCTACGGAATTGAGGCATTGCGCAGGTTTGGAGTGATAAAAGGCAGTTGGTTGACGGTGAAACGCGTATTAAAATGCCACCCTTTACACCCTGGTGGTCACCCCCCCGTCCCGCCCGGACCATTTGATACCAGAGAACACTAACGATGGATTCGCAACGCAATCTTTTAGTCATCGCTTTGCTGTTCGTGTCTTTCATGATCTGGCAAGCCTGGGAGCAGGATAAAAACCCGCAACCTCAGGCCCAACAGACCACGCAGACAACGACCACCGCAGCGGGTAGCGCCGCCGACCAGGGCGTACCGGCCAGTGGCCAGGGGAAACTGATCTCGGTTAAGACCGACGTGCTTGATCTGACCATCAACACCCGTGGTGGTGATGTTGAGCAAGCTCTGCTGCCTGCTTACCCGAAAGAGCTGAACTCTACCCAGCCGTTCCAGCTGTTGGAAACTTCACCGCAGTTTATTTATCAGGCACAGAGCGGTCTGACCGGTCGTGATGGCCCGGATAACCCGGCTAACGGCCCGCGTCCGCTGTATAACGTTGAAAAAGACGCTTATGTGCTGGCTGAAGGTCAAAACGAACTGCAGGTGCCGATGACGTATACCGACGCGGCAGGCAACACGTTTACCAAAACGTTTGTCCTGAAACGTGGTGATTACGCTGTCAACGTCAACTACAACGTGCAGAACGCTGGCGAGAAACCGCTGGAAATCTCCTCGTTTGGTCAGTTGAAGCAATCCATCACTCTGCCACCGCATCTCGATACCGGAAGCAGCAACTTCGCACTGCACACCTTCCGTGGCGCGGCGTACTCCACGCCTGACGAGAAGTATGAGAAATACAAGTTCGATACCATTGCCGATAACGAAAACCTGAACATCTCTTCGAAAGGTGGTTGGGTGGCGATGCTGCAACAGTATTTCGCGACGGCGTGGATCCCGCATAACGACGGTACCAACAACTTCTATACCGCTAATCTGGGTAACGGCATCGTCGCTATCGGCTATAAATCTCAGCCGGTACTGGTTCAGCCTGGTCAGACTGGCGCGATGAACAGCACCCTGTGGGTTGGCCCGGAAATCCAGGACAAAATGGCAGCTGTTGCTCCGCACCTGGATCTGACCGTTGATTACGGTTGGTTGTGGTTCATCTCTCAGCCGCTGTTCAAACTGCTGAAATGGATCCATAGCTTTGTGGGTAACTGGGGCTTCTCCATTATCATCATCACCTTTATCGTTCGTGGCATCATGTACCCGCTGACCAAAGCGCAGTACACCTCCATGGCGAAGATGCGTATGCTGCAGCCGAAGATTCAGGCAATGCGTGAGCGTCTGGGCGATGACAAACAGCGTATCAGTCAGGAAATGATGGCGCTGTACAAAGCTGAGAAGGTTAACCCGCTGGGCGGCTGCTTCCCGCTGCTGATCCAGATGCCAATCTTCCTGGCGTTGTACTACATGCTGATGGGTTCCGTTGAACTGCGTCAGGCACCGTTTGCACTGTGGATCCACGACCTGTCGGCACAGGACCCGTACTACATCCTGCCGATCCTGATGGGCGTAACGATGTTCTTCATTCAGAAGATGTCGCCGACCACTGTGACCGACCCGATGCAGCAGAAGATCATGACCTTTATGCCGGTCATCTTCACCGTGTTCTTCCTGTGGTTCCCGTCAGGTCTGGTACTGTACTATATCGTCAGCAACCTGGTAACCATTATTCAGCAGCAGCTGATTTACCGTGGTCTGGAAAAACGTGGCCTGCATAGCCGCGAGAAGAAAAAATCCTGATTCGGTGAGTTTTCGCTAAAATAAGGGCGGTCAGTTGACCGCCTTTTTTCTTTTCGTAGGGCGGATAAGCACCGCGCATCCGCCACACAAAGCAACAGGAACATCATGAGCGATAATGACACTATCGTAGCCCAGGCCACGCCTCCGGGACGTGGCGGCGTTGGCATCCTGCGCATCTCCGGCTTCAAAGCCCGTGAAGTTGCCGAAACCGTGCTGGGTAAACTGCCTAAGCCGCGCTACGCCGATTATCTTCCGTTTAAAGACGCCGACGGCAGCGTGCTCGATCAGGGGATTGCGCTATGGTTCCCTGGCCCGAACTCGTTCACCGGCGAAGATGTGCTGGAACTGCAAGGTCATGGCGGTCCGGTGATCCTCGACCTGCTGTTAAAACGCATTCTGACCATTCCCGGCCTGCGGATTGCTCGCCCTGGTGAGTTTTCCGAACGCGCGTTTCTTAACGATAAACTTGACTTAGCCCAGGCCGAGGCGATTGCCGATCTTATCGACGCCAGTTCGGAACAGGCGGCCCGTTCGGCACTTAACTCGCTGCAAGGCGCATTCTCCGCACGGGTTAATCATCTGGTAGAAGCCCTCACCCACTTGCGCATTTACGTCGAAGCGGCAATTGATTTCCCTGATGAAGAGATCGATTTCCTCTCCGACGGCAAAATTGAAGCCCAGCTTAATGACGTGATGGCCGATCTCGATGCAGTGCGTGCTGAAGCACGTCAGGGTAGTTTGTTGCGCGAAGGGATGAAAGTAGTGATTGCCGGACGTCCTAATGCCGGTAAATCGAGCCTGTTAAACGCGCTGGCGGGCCGTGAAGCGGCAATCGTAACCGATATCGCCGGAACCACGCGTGACGTGCTGCGTGAGCATATCCACATTGACGGAATGCCGCTGCATATCATCGACACTGCCGGGCTACGTGAGGCCAGTGACGAAGTGGAACGTATTGGTATCGAGCGCGCGTGGCAGGAAATTGAACAGGCCGACCGCGTGCTGTTTATGGTCGATGGCACCACGACAGACGCCGTTGATCCGGCAGAGATCTGGCCGGAATTTATCGCCCGTCTGCCCGCGAAACTGCCGATCACCGTGGTACGCAATAAAGCCGATATCACCGGCGAAACGCTGGGAATGAGTGAAGTGAACGGTCACGCGTTAATTCGTCTCTCGGCAAGGACTGGTGAAGGCGTGGACGTGCTGCGTAACCATCTCAAACAGAGCATGGGCTTTGACACCAATATGGAAGGCGGCTTCCTGGCGCGCCGTCGCCACTTACAGGCGCTGGAACAGGCAGCGGAGCATTTGCAGCAAGGTAAAGCGCAACTGTTGGGAGCCTGGGCAGGTGAACTGCTGGCGGAAGAGTTGCGCCTGGCACAGCAGAACTTAAGCGAAATCACCGGGGAATTTACTTCAGACGACCTGCTGGGGCGGATTTTCTCCAGCTTCTGTATTGGTAAGTAACCGCGCTTACGAAGCCGTATTCTGACTGTCAGATGCGGCTTCGCTTCATTGTTAGCACTCCTGTTATGCCTCAACCCTTTTTTAAACATTAAAATTCTTACGTAATTTATAATCTTTAAAAAAAGCATTTAATACTGCTCCCCGAACGATTGTGATTCGATTCACATTTAAACAATTTCAGAATAGACAAAAATTTCTTGGTAATGACTCCAACTTACTGATAGTGTTTTATGTTCAGATAATGCCCGATGACCTTGTCATGCAGCTCCACCGATTTTGAGAACGACAGTGACTTCCGTCCCAGCCTTGCCAGATGTTGTCTCAGCTTCAGATTATGTCGCTCAATGCGCTGAGTGTAACGCTTGCTGATAACGTGCAGCTTTCCCTTCAGGCGTGATTCATACAGCGGCCAGCCATCCGTCATCCATACCACGACCTCAAAGGCCGACAGCAGGCTCAGAAGACGCTCCAGTGTGGCCAGAGTGCGTTCCCCGAAGACGTGCGCCACAACCGTCCTCCGTATCCTGTCATACGCGTAAAACAGCCAGCGCTGACGTGATTTAGCACCGACGTAGCCCCAATGTTCGTCCATTTCAGCGCAGACAATCACATCACTGCCCGGTTGTATGCGCGAGGTTACCGACTGCGGCCTGAGTTTTTTAAGTGACGTAAAACCGTGTTGAGGCCAACGCCCATAATGCGTGCACTGGCGCGACATCCGACGCCATTCATGGCCATATCAATGATTTTCTGGTGCGTACCGGGCTGAGAGGCGGTGTAAGTGAACTGTAGTTGCCATGTTTTACGGCAATGAGAGCAGAGATAGCGCTGATGTCCGGCAGTGCTTTTGCCGTTACGCACCACGCCTTCAGTAGCGGAGCAGGAAGGACATCTGATGGAAATGGAAGCCACGCAAGCACCTTAAAATCACCATCATACACTAAATCAGTAAGTTGGCAGCATTACCAAATTCTGAGTGTAATAATGTAGCGGCGTGTCTTTCGAGGATAAGTGCATTATGAATATCTTACATGTATGTGTGACCTCAAAATGGTTCAATATCGACAATAAGATTGTCGATCACCGCCCTTAATTTACCCTTCTGTAGCCATCACCAGAGCCAAACCGATTAGATTCAATGTGATCGATTAGTTTGCTATATCTTAATTTTGCCTTTTGCAAAGGCCATCTCTCGTTTATTTACTTATTTTAGTAAATGATGGTGCTTGTATATATACATGGTGAATTAATGGATATTGCAGATGTAATATTCACAGGGATCACTGTAATTAAAATAAATGAAGGATTATGTAATGGAAAACTTTAAACATCTCCCTGAACCGTTCCGCATTCGTGTTATTGAGCCAGTAAAACGTACTACTCGCGCTTATCGTGAAGAAGCAATTATTAAATCCGGTATGAACCCGTTCCTGCTGGATAGCGAAGATGTGTTTATCGATTTACTGACCGACAGCGGCACCGGGGCGGTAACCCAAAGTATGCAGGCAGCGATGATGCGCGGCGACGAAGCCTACAGCGGCAGCCGCAGCTACTATGCGTTAGCCGAGTCAGTGAAAAATATCTTTGGTTATCAATATACTATTCCGACTCACCAGGGCCGTGGCGCAGAGCAAATCTATATTCCGGTACTGATTAAAAAACGCGAGCAGGAAAAAGGCCTGGATCGCAGCAAAATGGTGGCATTCTCTAACTATTTCTTTGATACCACGCAGGGCCATAGCCAGATTAACGGCTGTACCGTGCGTAACGTCTATATCAAAGAAGCCTTCGATACGGGCGTGCGTTACGACTTTAAAGGCAACTTTGACCTCGAAGGATTAGAACGCGGTATTGAAGAAGTTGGCCCGAATAACGTGCCGTATATCGTTGCAACCATCACCAGTAACTCTGCAGGTGGTCAGCCGGTTTCACTGGCAAACTTAAAAGCGATGTACAGCATCGCGAAGAAATACGATATTCCGGTGGTAATGGACTCCGCACGCTTTGCTGAAAACGCCTATTTCATCAAGCAGCGTGAAGCAGAATACAAAGACTGGACCATCGAGCAGATCACCCGCGAAACCTACAAATATGCCGATATGCTGGCGATGTCCGCCAAGAAAGATGCGATGGTGCCGATGGGCGGCTTGCTGTGCATGAAAGACGACAGCTTCTTTGATGTGTACACCGAGTGCAGAACCCTTTGCGTGGTGCAGGAAGGCTTCCCGACATATGGCGGCCTGGAAGGCGGCGCGATGGAGCGTCTGGCGGTAGGTCTGTATGACGGCATGAATCTCGACTGGCTGGCTTATCGTATCGCGCAGGTACAGTATCTGGTCGATGGTCTGGAAGAGATTGGCGTTGTCTGCCAGCAGGCGGGCGGTCACGCGGCATTCGTTGATGCCGGTAAACTGCTGCCGCATATCCCGGCAGACCAGTTCCCGGCACAGGCGCTGGCGTGCGAGCTGTATAAAGTCGCCGGTATCCGTGCGGTAGAAATTGGCTCTTTCCTGTTAGGCCGCGATCCGAAAACCGGTAAACAACTGCCATGCCCGGCTGAACTGCTGCGTTTAACCATTCCGCGCGCAACATATACTCAAACACATATGGACTTCATTATTGAAGCCTTTAAACATGTAAAAGAGAACGCGGCGAATATTAAAGGATTAACCTTTACCTACGAACCAAAAGTATTGCGTCACTTCACCGCAAAACTGAAAGAAGTTTAATTAATACTACAGAGTGGCTATAAGGATGTTAGCCACTCTCTTACCCTACATCCTCAATAACAAAAATAGCCTTCCTCTAAAGGTGGCATCATGACTGATCAAGCTGAAAAAAAGAACTCTGCATTTTGGGGTGTTATGGTTATAGCAGGTACAGTAATTGGTGGAGGTATGTTTGCTTTACCTGTTGATCTTGCCGGTGCCTGGTTTTTCTGGGGTGCCTTTATCCTTATCATTGCCTGGTTTTCAATGCTTCATTCCGGGTTATTGTTATTAGAAGCAAATTTAAATTATCCTGTCGGCTCCAGTTTTAACACCATCACCAAAGATTTAATAGGTAACACCTGGAACATTATCAGCGGTATTACCGTTGCCTTCGTTCTCTATATCCTCACTTATGCCTATATCTCTGCTAATGGTGCGATCATTAGTGAAACGATATCAATGAATTTGGGCTATCACGCTAATCCACGTATTGTCGGGATCTGCACAGCCATTTTCGTTGCCAGCGTATTGTGGATAAGTTCGTTAGCCGCCAGTCGCATTACCTCATTGTTCCTCGGGCTGAAGATTATCTCCTTTGTGATCGTGTTTGGTTCTTTCTTCTTCCAGGTCGATTACTCCATCCTGCGCGATGCCACCAGCACCACTGCGGGAACGTCTTACTTCCCGTATATCTTTATGGCTTTGCCGGTGTGTCTGGCGTCATTTGGTTTCCACGGCAATATTCCCAGCCTGATTATTTGCTATGGCAAACGCAAAGATAAGTTAATCAAAAGCGTGGTATTTGGTTCGCTGCTGGCGCTGGTGATTTATCTCTTCTGGCTCTATTGCACGATGGGGAATATTCCGCGCGAAAGCTTTAAGGCGATAATCTCCTCAGGCGGCAACATTGATTCGCTGGTGAAATCGTTCCTCGGCACCAAACAGCACGGCATTATCGAGTTTTGCCTGCTGGTGTTCTCTAACTTAGCTGTTGCCAGTTCGTTCTTTGGTGTCACGCTGGGGTTGTTCGATTATCTGGCGGACCTGTTTAAGATTGATAACTCCCACGGCGGGCGTTTCAAAACCGTGCTGTTAACCTTCCTGCCACCTGCGTTGTTGTATCTGATCTTCCCGAACGGCTTTATTTACGGGATCGGCGGTGCCGGGCTGTGCGCCACCATCTGGGCGGTCATTATTCCCGCAGTGCTTGCAATCAAAGCTCGCAAGAAGTTTCCCAATCAGATGTTCACGGTCTGGGGCGGCAATCTTATTCCGGCGATTGTCATTCTCTTTGGTATAACCGTGATTTTGTGCTGGTTCGGCAACGTCTTTAACGTGTTACCTAAATTTGGCTAAATCCTTCAAGAAGCCAGCCATTCGCTGGCTTCTTGCCTCTCAGGAAATCACTTATGTCCAAATGGCAACTCGCCTTATCCTCCTTCACCACGTATGCTTTGCGTCACCTTACTATCAGGACGCTTTAGCCCATGTCCCGCTTTTTGATTTGTAGTTTTGCCCTGGTTTTACTTTATCCCGCCGGGATTGATATGTACCTCGTTGGTTTACCGCGCATCGCCGCCGATCTCAATGCCAGCGAAGCGCAGTTGCATATTGCGTTCTCCGTATATCTGGCGGGGATGGCAGCTGCGATGCTATTTGCCGGTAAAGTGGCCGATCGTTCAGGGAGAAAGCCGGTCGCCATACCCGGCGCGGCGCTATTTATTATTGCCTCGGTGTTCTGTTCACTGGCTGAAACCAGCACGTTATTTCTTGCAGGCCGATTTCTACAGGGGTTGGGCGCAGGCTGTTGTTACGTGGTGGCGTTCGCCATTTTGCGCGACACGCTGGATGATCGACGTCGGGCTAAAGTGCTGTCATTACTCAACGGTATTACCTGCATCATTCCGGTGTTAGCGCCAGTGCTCGGACATCTGATTATGCTTAAATTCCCGTGGCAGAGTCTGTTCTGGGCGATGGCAATGATGGGCATCGCGGTACTGATGTTGTCTTTGTTTATTTTAAAAGAAACGCGCCCAGCGTCCCCCGCTGCTTCGGACAAACCACGAGAAAATAGCGAGTCGCTGCTTAATCGTTTTTTCCTCAGCCGTGTTGTTATCACCACCCTCAGCGTTTCGGTGATCCTCACTTTCGTCAATACATCGCCGGTATTGCTGATGGAAATCATGGGGTTTGAGCGCGGAGAATACGCCACCATTATGGCGCTGACCGCTGGCGTCAGCATGACCTTTTCATTCTCGACGCCATTTGCGCTGGGAATTTTTAAGCCACGTACGTTGATGATCACCTCGCAGGTGTTATTCCTTGCGGCGGGGATCACCCTTGCCGTTTCACCTTCCCATGCGGTTTCTCTGTTTGGTATCACGCTGATTTGCGCCGGTTTCTCGGTAGGTTTTGGCGTAGCGATGAGTCAGGCGTTAGGACCATTTTCATTACGCGCGGGCGTAGCCAGCTCGACCTTAGGTATTGCGCAGGTTTGCGGTTCGTCACTGTGGATTTGGCTGGCCGCGGTGGTTGGTATCGGCGCATGGAATATGCTGATCGGGATTCTGATTGCCTGTAGCATAGTGAGCCTGTTGCTGATTATGTTCGTCGCGCCTGGACGCCCCGTTGCCGCTCATGAAGAAATCCATCACCACGCTTGATCTCAATCTGCTGCTCTGTCTGCAACTGCTGATGCAGGAGCGCAGCGTGACCAAAGCGGCGAAGCGGATGAACGTGACCCCTTCAGCGGTGAGTAAGTCGCTGGCAAAGTTAAGAGCGTGGTTTGACGACCCGCTCTTTGTGAACTCACCGCTGGGGCTGTCGCCCACACAGCTAATGGTCAGCATGGAGCAAAATCTGGCGGAATGGATGCAAATGAGCAATCTGCTGCTGGATAAACCGCACCACCAGACACCGCGCGGCCTGAAGTTTGAGTTGGCGGCGGAATCGCCGCTGATGATGATCATGCTTAATGCGCTGTCGAAACGGATCTACCAACGTTACCCGCAGGCGACCATCAAACTACGTAACTGGGATTACGATTCCTTAGATGCCATTACTCGTGGTGAAGTGGATATTGGTTTTTCCGGTCGCGAAAGCCATCCTCGCTCGCGGGAGCTGTTAAGCTCGCTACCGTTAGCCATTGATTATGAAGTGCTGTTTAGTGATGTACCCTGCGTCTGGTTACGCAAAGATCATCCGGCACTGCATGAAACGTGGAATCTGGACACCTTTTTACGTTATCCGCATATCAGCATTTGCTGGGAACAGAGCGACACCTGGGTGAGGTGTACTGGCAATAGCGGACACTACCATTTGTTCTTTTTTTAAGCAGTCATCTGATGATATTTTTCCCTGAAGGCTGCCGGGGAGATATTCCCCAGACGAGAGTGACGACGCTGACGATTGTAGAAAATCTCAATGTATTCCCGTATTACTAAGATGGCTTCATCCCGGTTATTAAAACGATAGTGGCTCAGGCTCTCATTTTTCAGCGTTCCCCATAAGCTTTCCATCGGAGCGTTGTCGTAACAGTTACCTTTACGCGACATTGATGTTTGCAGACCAGACTGCTCCTGTATGACCCGGTAATCGTATGCGCAGTACTGTGAACCTCGATCAGAGTGGTGGATTAGCCCGGCAGGTGGGCGCTGGCTCCTGAGCGCCATAAACAGGGCTTTACCTGTCAGCTCTTTTGTCATGCGCTCTCCCATGGCGTAGCCGACAATTTCACACGTATAAACATCTTTGATGCCAGCGAGGTACAACCATCCCTCCTGTGTGGCAACATACGTCAGGTCCGCCACCCAGACCTGATTTGGTGCTGTAGGAGCGAACGTCTGGTTCAGCAGATTTGGCGCAACTGGCAGATTGTGGTTCGGGTTCGTAGTCGCTCTGAACTTGCGTTTCTGCTTACAGCGTAGCCTCAGCTCCTTACGAAGACGTGCCAGTCGGTCACGACCAACGATGATGCCATTCTCTGCCAGCTCCGTCTGGAGCCGCCGGGTTCCATATGTTTCGCGAGTGCGGATATGTGCCACCTTAATCTCCGGTTTTAGCCGCTCATCACTTTGTTTTCTGTCTGAGGGTTCATGCTGTACCCAGTTGTAATAACCGCTCCTGGATACACCAAATACCTGACACATCGCTTCAATGGGAAATTGTTGTCGCCATTGTTCGATTAACGCGTATTTTTCAGCGACTCCTGTGCAAAATACGCTGTTGCTTTTTTTAATATATCTCGCTCAAGGCGAGCTTCATTTAACGCCTTACGCAGTTGCAGAATTTCAGATTCCAGTTCAGCCAGCGTGCGGGAACCAGGAGTACCGAGCCCTTTTCTGGCGGCGGTAACCCATTGTCCTAAAGTGCCTTCAGGAAGAGATAATCGGGAAGCGCCTTCACTGATCGAAAGTTGATTTTCAAGAACCGTTCTGACAGCTTCGGCTTTGAACTCTTTAGAGTAACGTTGGGTTTTTCTGCTCATTATTAGCTCCTTCTGATGCCATTCTATTTCAGGAAGGAGTGTCCGTTAAACTCAGGCTACCTCAGGGCACTGGACAATGTGTTACAGGAGCTGGGGCGCGAACGCACGATTGCTATGAGCCTGCCGGAATTCGAGCAGTCACTGTTTATGGCAGCGCAACCCGACAATCTGCTACTGGCGACCGCGCCGCGCTACTGTCAGTACTACAATCAACTCCATCAACTGCCGTTGGTTGCTCTTCCTCTCCCGTTTGACGAAAGCCAGCAAAAAAAGCTGGAAGTTCCTTTTACCCTGCTGTGGCATAAACGGAACAGCCATAATCCGAAGATCGTCTGGTTACGGGAAACCATTAAAAACCTTTACGCGTCGATGGCATAACCGAATCGTATGAAACGCGACCCAATTTCACAATAAAATGTAAAAAAGTTGTAATAAGCTTGTCTGAATCGAACTTTTAGCCGCTTTAGTCTGTCCATCATTCCAGTAAATGATTACTCTTGTATTCATAATGGACCATTAAGCATGGAGCGAAAAATGGCGACTCACTTTGCCCGAGGGATTTTAACGGAAGGACATCTGATTTCTGTTCGTCTCCCCTCCCAGTGTCATCAAGAAGCCCGAAACATTCCCCCTCATCGTCAAAGCCGTTTTCTGGCGTCCAGAGGTTTACTCGCAGAACTGATGTTCATGCTGTATGGCATTGGCGAATTGCCGGAAATCGTCACCCTGCCGAAAGGTAAACCGGTTTTCAGTGATAAAAATTTGCCTTCGTTTTCTATTTCCTATGCCGGGAATATGGTTGGCGTGGCGTTAACAACCGAAGGTGAATGTGGCCTCGATATGGAACTACAGCGTGCGACGCGCGGGTTTCATAGCCCACACGCGCCCGATAACCACACCTTTTCCAGCAATGAATCGCTATGGATCAGTAAACAAAACGATCCTAACGAAGCGCGGGCGCAGCTCATTACGCTGCGCCGAAGCGTGCTAAAACTAACCGGTGATGTTTTGAATGACGATCCGCGCGATCTGCAGCTGCTGCCCATTGCCGGACGCCTGAAATGTGCTCATGTAAATCATGTAGAAGCGTTATGCGACGCGGAGGACGTGCTGGTGTGGTCCGTGGCGGTCACGCCCGCGATTGAAAAGCTCAGTGTCTGGGAGTTAGATGGCAAACACAGCTGGAAAAGCCTGCCGGATATTCACAGCCGCGCCAACAATCCTACCAGCCGGATGATGCGTTTTGCCCAGCTCTCTACCGTGAAGTCTTTTTCGCCAAATTGATAGACAACCACAGGAGTCATTATGTCTGAAAAATTGCAGGTGGTTACGTTACTGGGGAGCCTGCGCAAAGGCTCATTTAATGGCATGGTTGCACGTACCCTGCCGAAAATTGCTCCGGCGAGCATGGAAGTCAATGCGTTACCTTCCATTGCCGACATTCCCCTGTATGACGCTGACGTACAGCAGGAAGAAGGTTTTCCAGCAACGGTTGAAGCTCTGGCGGAACAGATCCGTCAGGCTGACGGTGTGGTGATCGTCACGCCGGAATATAACTACTCGGTACCGGGTGGGCTGAAAAATGCCATCGACTGGCTTTCCCGCCTGCCGGATCAACCGCTGGCCGGTAAACCGGTGTTGATTCAGACCAGCTCAATGGGCGTGATTGGCGGCGCGCGCTGTCAGTATCACCTGCGCCAGATTCTGGTTTTCCTCGATGCAATGGTGATGAACAAGCCGGAATTTATGGGCGGCGTGATTCAGAACAAAGTTGATCCGCAAACCGGAGAAGTGATTGATCAGGGTACGCTGGACCACCTGACCGGGCAATTGACCGCATTTGGTGAGTTTATTCAGCGAGTTAAGATCTAAATAAAAAACCCGCCAGTAATCATGCATGGCGGGTTTTTAATGCGCTATCGATTTTAATGAGCGTCGATAAATACAATCTTCAGGATAAACAGCAGCGCAACGATGATTACGCACGGGCTAAGGTCACGCAGACGCCCGGTACCAATCTTCATCACGCAGTAGGAGATAAAGCCCAGCGCAATACCTTCGGTAATCGAAAAGCTGAACGGCATCATCACGGCGGTAATAAACGCCGGAACAGATTCAGTAAGATCCTGCCAGTTCACGCGAGCAAGACTTGAGGTCATCAACACGCCAACGTAGATCAACGCGCCAGCTGCAGCGTAGTCTGGCACCATTCCCGCCAGCGGCGACAGAAAGATAACCAGCAGGAACAGCAGACCAACAACCACTGCCGTCAGACCGGTACGACCGCCAACCGATACGCCGGAAGAGGACTCAATATAAGCCGTAACGGAAGAAGTACCGATAAACGAACCGGTCACGGAAGAGATACTGTCGACATACAGCGCCTGCTTCATGCGCGGGAATTTCCCCTTCTCATCCGCCAGACCTGCTTTATCGGTCACGCCAATCAGCGTACCGGAGGAGTCAAACAAGTTGACCAACATGAAAGAGAAAATCACCCCTGCCAGCCCGAGGTTAAACGACCCGGCTAAATCTACATGACCCACAACTGTCATTACGCTCGGCGGCGCAGAAACGATGCCATTGTAGTGCACATCACCCAGCATCCAGCCCAGCAGCGTCGTCACCACGATAGAAACCAGCACCGCTGCGTGAATGTTGCGCGAGGCCAGAATAGCAATGATGAAAAAGCCGAGGATACCCAGAAGTACGCTGTGAGAAGTCAGATTACCGATGCTCACCAGCGTTTCCGAGTTAGCGACAATCACACCTGCGTTTTTCAGCCCCATCATGCCGATAAACAGGCCGATACCGCTGGTAATACCCACACGCAGACTTACCGGAATGTTAGCAATCATCCAGTAACGAACGCGGAAAATGGTCAAAAGAAGCAGTCCGACAGCGCCCCAGAAGATTGCGCCCATACCGATCTGCCACGGCAGCCCCATTGCCTGGACAACCACAAAAGCGAAAAAGGCGTTAAGCCCCATCGCAGGAGCCAGCGCCACCGGAAGGTTTGCAAACAATCCCATCATAATGCTACCGAAAGCAGCAATCAGACAGGTTGTTACGAAGACGGCACTGGTGTCCATGCCAGCAACGCCCAGAATTTGTGGGTTAACAAATACGATGTAGACCATCGTCAGGAAGGTGGTGAACCCGGCAATCACTTCAGTTCGTGCCGTAGTACCATGTTCGCGCAGTTTAAAAACACGTTCCAGCATCCTCTGACCAGAAGTCTGGGTGGTATGTTGATGACTCATTATCTATTTCCGAACAAGGAGGGAAAATCCGTCGCTATCGTATACCAAAATGCGACAATAGGCGCGTTTGTGAGAGACTTTTTTATTGGATTTACTTATACGGCAACGATTGCGTTGCGCAAATCGGCTCTACGAAAACGTTAAACTGATTAAAAAGGAAAGGCATGTCCCGGATAGAAGCGGTATTTTTCGACTGCGACGGTACGCTGGTCGACAGTGAAGTCATTTGCTCCCGCGCATATGTAACGATGTTTCAGGAATTTGGTATTACGCTCGATCCTGAAGAGGTATTCAAACGTTTCAAAGGTGTAAAACTGTACGAAATTATCGATATTGTTTCCCTTGAACATGGTGTTACGTTAGCGAAAACAGAAGCTGAACACGTTTACCGTGCAGAAGTCGCTCGGCTGTTCGATTCAGCCATCGAAGGGGCTGGAGCGCTCCTGTCAGCGATCACTGCGCCAATGTGTGTGGTATCTAACGGCCCAAATAACAAAATGCAGCATTCTATGGGCAAGCTGAATATGTTGCACTACTTCCCGGATAAACTGTTCAGCGGCTACGATATTCAGCGCTGGAAGCCAGACCCGGCGTTAATGTTCCATGCGGCAAAAGCGATGAATGTAAATGTAGAAAACTGCATTCTGGTTGATGACTCAGTTGCCGGTGCGCAATCTGGTATCGACGCAGGTATGGAAGTGTTCTACTTCTGCGCCGACCCGCACAATAAGCCGATCGTTCACCCGAAAGTCACCACCTTTACCCATCTTTCGCAGTTACCGGAACTGTGGAAAGCGCGTGGTTGGGATATTACGGCATAGTTCTTCACACTCCCTTCACTTACCCCGCTTAAATTGGCGCTCAAAGGTAAGTAAAGGGAGTTTGATATGTCTGTTTCACGTCGGGTAATACATCACGGACTTTATTTTGCGGTTTTAGGACCGTTAATTGGTGTTCTGTTTCTTGTCCTCTACATATTCTTCGCAAAAGAACCGCTGGTTCTTTTGGTAATAATACAGGTACTTCCATTGTTTCTCTTATTGTCGATTACTACGGGAGCTATTCCTGCATTGTTAACCGGCGTGATGGTCGCCTGTCTGCCGGAAAAGATCGGGTCACAGAAAAATTATCGTTGTCTGGCTGGTGGCATAGGTGGCGTCGTTATCACCGAGATCTATTGTGCAGTTATTGTACATATTAAGGGCATGGCTTCCTCGGAGTTGTTTGAAAACATTCTTTCTGGTGACAGTCTCGTTGTCCGCATCATTCCTGCATTGCTGGCAGGTGTGGTGATGAGCAGAATCATTACCCGTCTGCCCGGATTGGATATTTCATGTCCTGAAACAGACTCTTTAAGTTAAGCGGGATACTTTATCTTTGGGCTACTCAAAAGCAGACAGGATGTTACTATGACTCAAAATATCAGGCCGTTACCCCAATTCAAATGTAAGCGCCCCATCAGCGACGTCTTGTGAAAATTGTCCTGTCTGGCAACAATCGCGCCCATCTATATTGATGGACACGAACGATGAATTCCCAGACAACAAAAGATATTCCCTGCTTCCGTTCTTATTTGCCTGATGCCCTGCGTTTAAGATTTGAAGATAAACTGACCATCCGGGCCATCGCTCAGCGTCTGGGTCTCAGTCATTCCACAATACATACGCTTTTTCAGCGATTTCTTGCATCCGGTATCGCATGGCCATTGCCCGATTCAGTTTCATTCGCTCAACTTGACGCCATCCTTTATGCCAACAGAAAGAAGGAATTAACAGAGCCTCAAATCAGAGAAGGCTCATGGCGAAAAGAACGGCGAACCAGCTATAGCCGTGAATTTAAGGTCCGTCTGGCTAAGCAGGCATTACAGCCTGGGGCTGTTGTTGCCCGGATCGCCAGAGAACACGATATCAATGATAACCTGCTGTTTAAATGGAAAAGCCAGTACGAGGACGGCTTACTGAGCGATGATGACATACAGGAATGCATGCCTGTCCCGGTGGCACTGACTGATACGCCGGAGCCGACCAGACCAGTTACAAATCCCTTCTGGCGTAACAAGCATGATGAGCGCCCTGAGGGGGCTCCCGGAAACGTCCCACGGTGCGAGCTGCATCTTAAATCAGGTGTGGTAAAACTGTTTGACCCTCTCACTCCGGAACTGTTACGGGCGCTAATCCGCGAAATGAAAGGGGGTATCCGATGATAACGCTGCCGACCGGTACCAAAATCTGGATCATCGCTGGCATCACAGATATGCGTTGTGGCTTCAATGGCCTAGCTTCGAAGGTGCAGAACACGCTGAAAGATGACCCGTTCTCCGGGCATATCTTCGTCTTCCGGGGCCGCAGTGGCAAAATGGTGAAAATACTGTGGGCCGATCGTGACGGGTTATGCCTGTTCGCCAAACGCCTGGAACGGGGCCGCTTCGTCTGGCCGGTGACCCGGGAAGGGAAAGTGCACCTGACGCCAGCTCAGTTATCCATGCTACTGGAGGGGATCGCGTGGCAACATCCCAAACGGACAGAACGGCCTGGCATCCGGATATAACCCGTGATAAAACAAGGGAATGAACAATGAACTCCCCGATGATATTGAGCTGCTTAAAGCCATGTTGCGTAAGCAACAGAGTCGGCTTCGACAGTATGCCTGTCAGGTCGCGGGCTATGAGCAGGAAAGGTGCACGCAGATGACACTCCGGTGAAAGTACTGGCCCCGGGGAACGGAAAGACGAAAACGGGTCGTCTGTGGGTATACGTCAGGGATGATCGTAATGCGGGTTCATCCCTGCCGGCAGCCGTCTGGTTCGCGTATTCGGCAGATCGCAAAGGAGAACATCCGCAGCTCCACCTGGCAAAGTATCAGGGCGTACTGCAGGCTGATGCCTATGCAGGTTATAACGTACTGTACGAAACGGGCCGGGTGAAGGAAGCCGGGTGCCTGGCCCACGCCCGCCGAAAAATCCATGACGAGGATGTGCGCCGTCCGACAGAAATGACTCAGGAAGCGCTCAGACGGATAGCAGAGTTATACGACATAGAAGCGGAGATACGTGGCAGTCCGGCAGAGGAACGGCTTGCAGTCAGAAAAGCCAGAAGCGTCCAGTTGATGCAGTCGTTGTACGACTGGATACAGTTGCAGAGGAAAACGCTGTCGAAACATGCGGAGATGGCGAAGGCGTTCGACTATATCCTGAATCACTGGAATGCGCTGAACGAGTTCTGTCGTGACGGCCGGGTGGAAATAGACAACAACATCGGTGAAAACGCGTTACGATCGGTGGCGGTTGGAAGAAAAAATTATCTCTTTTTCGGCTCAGACAAGGGAGGAGAAAGTGCGGCGATCATCTACAGTCTGCTGGTCACCTGCAAACAGAACGAAGTGGAGCCGGAGGACTGGTTGCGCGAAGTGATCGAGAAGCTCAATGACTGGCCGTCGAACCAAGTGCATGAACTGCTGCCCTGGAACTTCTCGTCTGTAAAATAATCCTTACGCTACGTACTTTTCGGGGCGCTTACATTCAAATATCATCCCAAGCCACTGGAAACAGGCGCATTTGAACAGGATAAAACCGTAGAGTGCGATTGCTGTGAACAACAGACGTCAGTTTATTACTCGGGTCCCTTTTATTGCGTTGATGAAGTTGAACATCTCTGTCCGTTGTGTATTGCGGACGGTTCTGCTGCAGAAAAGTTTGCAGGTAGTTTTCAGGATGATGCCAGCATAGAAGGTGTTGAATTTGAGTATGATGAAGAGGACGAATTTGCCGGTATTAAGAACACATATCCTGATGAAATGCTGAAAGAGTTGGTTGAACGCACGCCAGGTTATCATGGATGGCAACAGGAATTCTGGCTTGCGCATTGTGGCGATTTCTGTGCTTTTATCGGCTATGTGGGCTGGAATGATATAAAAGATCGCCTCGATGAATTTGCCAACCTTGAAGAAGATTGTGAGAATTTCGGTATTAGAAATTCTGATCTAGCTAAATGCCTGCAAAAGGGTGGTGATTGTCAGGGTTATCTCTTCCGCTGTCTCCACTGCGGCAAGCTGAGACTGTGGGGTGATTTTTCGTAGTTATTTAAATAATGAGAACAGGCCGGAGCGTAATTCATACATCCGGCCTTATTTCTTCAGCTTAACCGAACGCTAATTCTGCGGCAGCGGCTTTATCAGCGATTACCATCAGCGAAGGATGCAGCTGCAACACGGAAGCTGGAACATCTTCGGTAACCGGACCTTGCAGCACATTTTTCAGTGCCTGCGCTTTACCTGCGCCACTGACAATTATCAGCAAGTTTTTCGCCGCCATGATGCTTTTCGGCCCCATCGTCACGTAGCTGTCAGGCACTAACGAAAAGTCGCCGCCCAACTCACCATGCGCCACAATATCAACCATCTCTCCCTGGATCGGGAACTCCACGGTTTGCTCATGGAAATGGGTCGTATTCGGCAAATTGCCACAAAAATGACCATCTGCACCTAATCCCAGCACCACCAAATCCAGGCCGCCTTCACGCGCCAGTTTCTGATCATGCTCGCGGTAGTTATCAATAGTGAGCTTCTGGATATTCTCTTCTTTGATCCCCGCAGGGGTGAAAAACAGATTACGCAGATTGGTAATCGTTACGCCTTCTCCCTCTTTGCCGCGAAAGGGAATTTCATCGAAATTATAGAAATAGCAGTTATCGTACCAAGGCTTACCTTTAACCAGGGTGGTGAGGTATTCATACATGCCTTTGGGCGTGCTACCGGCGGTAATTGCCAGGTTAACACGACGCGTCTTCGACATATAACCAAGCAGATGGTGTGCCGCGACACGGCTCATTTCCTGGTAATCTTCGGTAATGATTAATTTCATCTTAATGCCTTATTTTAAATTTCTGTACGAAGGCTGCATAGGCAGGCCGCCAGACATCCATTTCATGGTTCAGGCCGGGATATTCCTGGTAATCAAACTTAATTTTTTTCTGCTCAAGCTCAGTTTTCAGCCCGGCGATATCCTTGCCGGTTACGACATCTTTATCACCAACGACCACAGTAAAATTACGTAGTTGCTGGTTAATAGCTGCCGGATCGTTCAGCCGGGCCGCGACACCTTCATCCGGTACGGTTGTCGTGGTAACACCACTGAATGTGGCCAGCCAGCCAAAGCTTTCCAGATGATTCATTCCGGAAACCAGCGCCTGGTACCCGCCTTGTGAAAGCCCTGCCAGCGCGCGACCATCGGCATCTTTACGGACACTAAAACGCTTGCTAATCAGCGGGATAATATCGTTCATCAGTTCGCGATCTGCCGCTTTAGCATTCAGCGGATAAAAGACTTTACGTCTTTCCTGAGGCACGAAATCTTCGGGAATAATGCCCTTCGCATCGGTTTCGGTATCCGGGATCACCACCAGCATCGGTTTAATTTTCCCTTCAGCCAGCAGGTTATCCATGATTTGCGGGATACGCCCCTGATCGATAGCGGAACGTCCGGTATCACCAAAACCGTGATAGAAATAGAGCACTGGCAAAGGCTCGCCCATGCCGGTGTATCCTGGCGGGGTCCAGACATACATCTGACGTTCAGATTGCAATGCGTTGGAGTGGTAAGTTATGGCGATCAAATCACCATGCGCAACAGAACGCGTATCCAGATAACTGCCTGGCACCAGAATCATACTGGAGTTAACCTGGCGCTGAGGCTTAGTCATTGCGGTGCCTGTATCAATGCTGCGTACACCATCAACATTGAAAAAATACTCGTACAGGTTGCCTTTCAGGATAGGTGTGCGCCACGACCAGACTCCTGCTTCGTCTTTGGTCATCGGGTGAATATTGTCCGGAACCGGAACACCCACCACTACAGAGACATTTTTTGCCCCAGGGGCAAAGTAGCGAAAGGTCACGCTGTTATCGGCATTGACCTGAGTCACATACTGTTTCACCGGGATAGTGGGTGCCGGGCTGGCTGGCATATCCGCTGCTATGGCCCACTGAGCAGAAATACCGCTGGCAATAGCCAGCGTTAAAGCAGCAATTTTTATATTCATCGTAATATTCCTTTCATTAAGTTCCATTACCACCAGATTTCAGCCTGGGCACCGACAGCAAACTGGGCGTCTTTATTGTCTTCGAAGGTGAAGCCATCCAGTTCGTTTTCCAGGGCTTTGATATACGTGGCGTAGAAACGAATTTCCAGACGCGAGGTCAACATACTGGTATTGACTTTAAAGGTATGGAAGAGCGTGGTTTTATAACCAGACTCATTAAATTTATTACTATTCGCATCTTTGTTTTGCTGGGTGAAATAGCCCAGTTCAACACCTGTCTGGTTATATTGGTCCCAAATATAGGCCGGGCGAACAACCGCACGAATAGATTCGAAATCAGAGTGTGCGCCTGTTTCGTAGCTATAAATATTGTTACCGAAGGAGTAAACAATCGCGTTAGCCACAATAAAATGATCGCCGATATAGGCTTCGCCCTGCGAGGTCAGACGAACTGCTGTTCCGCCGGTGTGATCACCATAATAACGACCATTAAAGGTGGTAAATGGACTTGCGCCAGCATAACGGCCAAAGTTCCTGGCGATAGAGTTATTCGCAACCAGGAAGGAGAATTCGTTGAAGCCACCTTTATCAAATTTCTGCGTTAAAGATGTGCCGAACATCCAGGTATCTTTCCAGTCATAATACCCGTTATTATCCTGATTATCTTTTTCCGATGCGCTTTCGTTTGCCGTGACATAACGACCACTCACCATTAAGGTCGCTTTATCCCATAACGGGATATCTTTATAGCGTAAATCAATAGTATGGGTATTAATCTGCTGTTTGTTTTGCAGGCTGCGATCGTAATCATCGACATCTTCGCGAACCAGCGCGATATCAATTTTACCCGGACCGACTTTCCAGTTTTCCAGACCTACACCCGCTGCAGCATCAGTACGCTGCGTTTTCCAGTCCAGCATCTGGATTTCAATTTTCGGCGCACCGTGTTTACCCACCCAGAAATCAGCCTCTGGCGCAAAGGGCAGGAAACCTTTGGTGGTAACGTACATATCGGAGAACTGCATAAAGTTCTCGCCACCGGCATTATCGCCAAACCAGCCGGTAGAGTACTGCTGACCAACGTTACCATCTATCATCACAACGGCATCAACCCGTTTGCCGTTTTCGTTGTAGACACGTTGTTTTAACTGCAAATCAAACCAGCCGGAGTATTCGTTACCAAAGCGGCCCAGAGAACCAATCGCCCATGATTTAGGTGAACCATGAGAGGCGGTCCCCCAACCAGAACGGTAATAGCCGTTGTAACTAAAGCCAATTTCATCTTTCACAAACTTACTGAAATCTTTCAGAGTCATGGAAGAATAAATCGAGCCTGTCTCACTGGCATTTTTCTCTTCATTTTTGACCAGTACAGCATCAGGTTTTGCGGCACTACTGGTCGGGAACGGATTGGCGGCATACCCTTGATCATTCGTACTTACGCTACGATTCACCGTCGCTGGCGTATATTTTTTCTTCTCTTCATCTTTATACTTTTTGAGTTCGCTTTGCGTTTCTCTTAACGCTTTTTCTAATAACTCAAGGCGTTGTTCCACCGTTAATGATTCAGCCAATGATTGTGCAGAAAAGGCTAACGGTGCCATTAATAAGATGGCAGAGGTAATAAGATTTTGTCTAAACATAATATCCCTTTATGGTGCAAAGAAAGAATTAACGTATCGCATCCAGACTGTTCTGAATGCGACGATAATTAAGGTGCTTTATTGGTTATTTTTTTAATGACAGCCCCCGCGTTTTGATCACTTCTGCATACCATCCGAAGCTTTTCTTACGCGTTCTTGTGAGGCTTCCTTCGCCATTATCATCACGATCCACATAAATAAAGCCGTAGCGCTTAGACATTTGTGAATGAGATGCACTGACTAAATCAATTGGCCCCCAACTGGTGTACCCCATAATATCCACACCATCGGCAATCGCTTCATTTACCTGTACCAGGTGATCGTTTAAATAGGCAATTCGATAATCGTCCTGTATCGAACCATCCGCTTCAACGCTGTCTTTTACGCCTAATCCATTCTCGACAATAAATAACGGTTTTTGATAACGATCCCAAAGCGTATTTAACAGAACCCGTAATCCGGTAATGACTCCAACTTACTGATAGTGTTTTATGTTCAGATAATGCCCGATGACCTTGTCATGCAGCTCCACCGATTTTGAGAACGACAGTGACTTCCGTACCAGCCTTGCCAGATGTTGTCTCAGATTCAGATTATGTCGCTCAATGCGCTGAGTGTAACGCTTGCTGATAACGTGCAGCTTTCCCTTCAGGCGTGATTCATACAGCGGCCAGCCATCCGTCATCCATACCACGACCTCAAAGGCCGACAGCAGGCTCAGAAGACGCTCCAGTGTGGCCAGAGTGCGTTCCCCGAAGACGTGCGCCACAACCGTCCTCCGTATCCTGTCATACGCGTAAAACAGCCAGCGCTGACGTGATTTAGCACCGACGTAGCCCCAATGTTCGTCCATTTCAGCGCAGACAATCACATCACTGCCCGGTTGTATGCGCGAGGTTACCGACTGCGGCCTGAGTTTTTTAAGTGACGTAAAACCGTGTTGAGGCCAACGCCCATAATGCGTGCACTGGCGCGACATCCGACGCCATTCATGGCCATATCAATGATTTTCTGGTGCGTACCGGGCTGAGAGGCGGTGTAAGTGAACTGTAGTTGCCATGTTTTACGGCAATGAGAGCAGAGATAGCGCTGATGTCCGGCAGTGCTTTTGCCGTTACGCACCACGCCTTCAGTAGCGGAGCAGGAAGGACATCTGATGGAAATGGAAGCCACGCAAGCACCTTAAAATCACCATCATACACTAAATCAGTAAGTTGGCAGCATTACCCGTAATCCAACCGGATCAATTTGCCACCCCCACTCTGAACTTTTCAGATGCGGATTGGGGATCATATTCAGTATGTTGCCCTGCGCATTTTTATTAATGCTTTCGTCGTGGGAAACACAACCAGTCATGTAATAACTAAAAGAGATGAAATCTACAGTATGTTTTAAATCTTCTGCGTCACTTTCAGTCATCTCAATGGTGATATTGTGGTCGCGGAAGAAACGCTGCATATAGCCGGGATATTGGCCACGCGCCTGAACATCACCAAAGAACATCCAGCGCCGGTTCTCTTCCATGGCCTGCAACATATCCTGTGGCTGGCAGGTGAGGGGGTAAACCAGCCCACCGAGAAGCATATTGCCGATTTTCGCTTCGGGGATCAGGCTATGATAGGCTTTAACTGCCCGCGCACTGGCAACCAGTTGATGATGGATCGCCTGATAAACTTCCGCCTCGCCACTCTCTTCTGCCAGCCCCACGCCCGTGAATGGCGCGTGTAACGACATATTGATTTCATTAAACGTCAGCCATAACGCTACTTTATGTTGGTAGCGGGTAAAGACCGTGCGGGCGTAATGCTCGAAGTGATCGATGACCGCCCGATTAGCCCAACCGCCGTAGTTTTTCACCAGCCCATATAGCATTTCGTAATGGGATAACGTTACCAGCGGCTTGATCCCCGCCTGCGCCATTTCATCAAACAGCCGATCGTAAAACGCTAACCCCGCTTCATTCGGTTCGGCTTCGTCGCCCTGAGGGAAAATTCGCGCCCAGGCAATGGAAATACGCAGACAGGTGAAGCCCATCTCGGCAAATAACGCGATATCTTCCGGGTAACGGTAATAAAAATCGATGGCGACATCTTTGATATTCTCTTTCCCCAGGATGCGCGGTTCCATTTTTCCCATTACGCCATGAGGCTGTAAATCTGAGGTCGTGATCCCTTTGCCATCTTCCAGCCAGGCACCTTCCACCTGATTGGCAGCTGTTGCGCCACCCCAAAGAAATGTTTCTGGAAATGCTTTCATAATTAACTCCTTTTATCGTTAGCGAATGATGGATAACAGCGGTTCACCTGCGCTTATCTGCGCCGTGCCGTGGGGTAATACGTCTGTAAAATCATCGCTATTACTGATTAATACCGGCGTCGTCAGATCAAATCCGGCCTCGCGAATAGCAGGGATATCAAAAGAAATCAGCCGATCGCCTGTATTGACCTTGTCACCCACGTTGACGTGAGCGGAAAAGAATTTGCCGTCCAGTTTTACGGTGTCGATACCGACATGAATCAGGATCTCCACACCATCATCTGACTCAATGCCAATGGCGTGTAATGTGGCGAACAACGAAGCAATTCGACCCGCAACCGGAGAACGCACTTCACCAACCGAGGGCAGAATGGCGATACCTTTACCCAACAGGCCACTGGCAAACGTGGTATCAGCGACGTGAATGAGCGGCACAATCTCTCCCGTCATCGGTGAACAGATACCGCCCTGCTCAGGTGGTGTAATAACCTCTGGTGTTTTCTCTTGCGGGGCACCCTGCGCTGGCTGACGTTTACTGGTGATGAAATGAAGCATCAACGTACCAACAAATGCGCAACCTATGGCAATGACACCGCCAATAACGCTGGCCCAGACGGTGAAATCAATCCCCGTTGACGGGATGGTCTGCATGAAGGTGAAAATACTTGGCAAACCAAAGGAGTAAACTTTCGTTTGCGCGTAGCCAATGATGGTGGCCCCCAATGCTCCACTGATACAGGCGATAACAAAGGGGTACTTACGCGGCAGGTTGACGCCATATACCGCTGGTTCGGTGATACCAAACAGACCCGTCAACGCCGCTGATCCCGCCACCACTTTTTTCTGCGCATCGCGTTCGCAGAGGAAGACGCCGAGCGCCGCCCCGACCTGCGCCATAATGGCGGGCATTAACAGCGGGATCATGGTGTCGTAGCCCAGCACGGTGAAGTTATTGATACACAGCGGCACCAGGCCCCTGTGCAGTCCGAACATGACGAAGATTTGCCAGAAGCCGCCCATTACCGCGCCCGCAAATGCAGGAACCGCCTGATAAAGCCAGAGATAACCGGCGGCAATCATTTCGCTTATCCAGGTTGATAGCTGCCCCACCAGCAGAAAGGTGACGGGTGTGATAACCATCAGACATAGCAATGGTGTGAAGAAATTTTTGATTGCCGACGGTAACCACGCATTAAGTCGGCGTTCCAGAATGCTGCACAACCAGGCAGAAAAAATAATGGGAATAACCGATGACGAGTAATTCAACAATGTGACCGGAATACCCAGGAAATCCAGCCCCGGCGCATCCGCTTTTTGCCCGTTCTCGAAGGCAGTCAGAATTAATGGATGCACTAACGCTCCACCAATCACCATGGCAGTAAATGGATTACCGCCGAAGCGTTTGCCCGCGGTGTATCCCAGGATTATCGGGAAGAACCCAAACAAGGCATCACTGGCGCTGAATAAAATTAAATAAGTACCACTTTGTTCGGTCGTCCACTGAAAAGTGAGCGCCAGAGCCAGCATACCTTTCAGGATCCCGGTTGCCGCCATCAGACCGATCAGAGGCGTAAAAATACCTGAAATAACATAAACAAAGCGGTTTAGCAGATTACCTTTCTCATCATTTTCCGGTGCCTGTTGCGCTTTTTCGCCAAGGCCTGCCACGCTGTTAACCGCCAGGAAGACATCGGCCACATGGTTACCTATGACCACCTGAAACTGACCACCGCTTTCCACCACCATAATAATACCGGGGGTCTTTTTCAGTACCTCAGCTTGCGCTTTGCTTTCATCCTTTAACTTAAAACGTAATCGCGTTGCGCAATGCATCAGACTCACAATGTTATCTGCGCCCCCGACTCCTGCGACTATTTTTCTGGCTAACTCCGTCATAACTTGCCCTCTACCGCTTTGCGGCAAAACTCCAAAAAAAAACCTGAAAAAAACGGCCTGACGTGAATCAAGCAATTTTTTTCAGGTTTTGCCCGCTTAGTGCGGTAACAATCCTTTACTCAGTAATAATATTTCAGTGTTCTTTGCGCACGCGCTCTATATTTATGGCTAAAAACATAATCTCTGCGGGTGAAATTTTACGTTGATACTGCAAACCAATAAAAATGGCGATCCGTTCCGCACATTGCCATGCTTGCGGGTAATTTTGTTTTACTGCTTGTTGTAATGATTCATCACTATCGTTAATTGAAGCATGTTCAAGAATACGCCAGGATAAAAACTTCAGATGTGTAACCAGTCGCTGATAACTCAAGCTTTCTTCCTGGTAATTAAGGCTGAACTGAAATTTTATTAATTGCAGCATTTCGCGCATTAACTGCGTGACACCTGCAACATCCTCCATATTTCCGCTCATTTGGGCACTGACCAGATGCATGGCAATAAAGCCCACTTCATCTTTCGGTAACTGCACGCCCAACCGTTTATCAATAATGGTTAACGCTTCTTCCCCTAGCTGGAACTCTTTCGGGTAAAGCCGCTGGATATCCCACAGCAACACGTTTTGCTGAAAGCGTTTAATCGCAAACTGGCAATGGTCAGTTAGCGAGATATAAATACTGTCCTGTAATTTTCCCAAGCGCTCCTGCGCTAAAGAGATAAGACGATCACAGGTTGCCATCACCTCAAGAGGAATATGACTTAAGAGTTCGCTTAATCGCCCGTTCAGTTCATGACTGCTCAAGGCATACTCTTTTTCTATTCCACTTGAGTTAATTCTTTCGCCAGCGCGTTTTTGAAAGCCAATTCCGCGCCCCATGACGACTTTTTCCCGCTGTTGATCATCAATAACCACCACAACATTATTGTTGAGAATTTTGGTGATTTGCATGTTCATAGCAAGGACCTTTTTTATAAACAAAAAAAAACCGACTTCACCAGTATTCTCTGGTTATGTCAGGTTTTGCCTGCGAATGCAGTAACAATCCAGTCATTTATTAATGGTTTTTATAACGAACATCCAGGTTCGGAAATTAATTTAATTGCGTGCAGAGAAAATAGCAATGCGCTATTGATAAAAATATGACCATGCTCGCAGTTATTAACTTTGTGTAATTTTAGGAATTTATAAAGTTATATATAACAAATCCCAATAATTAAGTTATTGGGATTTGTCTGGTGAATTATTTGTCGCTATCTTTTCCCGCCAGCAGTTTATCCAGCTCATCACCGCCTACATGACGGAAATCCTGACCCTTCACGTAGTAGAAGATAAACTCACAAATATTCTGGCAGCGGTCGCCGATACGTTCGATTGAACGCGCACAGAACAGCGCGGTAAGTACGCTCGGAATAGTGCGCGAATCTTCCATCATGTAGGTCATCAGTTGACGAACAATACCTTCGTATTCCTGATCGACTTTTTTATCTTCACGATAAATACGTACCGCTTCGTCAATGTCCATCCGCGCGAACGCGTCCAGCACGTCGTGCAGCATCTGGATGGTATGACGGCCCAGCGACTCCAGACTTACCAGCAACGGCTGATGCTGCTGGGAGAATTTCTCCAGCGCAGTACGGCAGATTTTGTCCGCCACGTCGCCAATACGCTCCAGCTCGGCAATGGTTTTACTGATCACCATAACCAGTCGCAGGTCGCTCGCCGTCGGCTGACGTTTGGCGATAATGCGCACGCAGGCTTCATCGATCGCCACTTCCATCATGTTGACGTTCTTGTCGCCTTCGATCACGCGCTTCGCCAGATCGCTGTCCTGGTTATGCATCGCGGTGATTGCATCAGAAAGCTGCTGCTCCACCATGCCGCCCATGGTCATCACCTGCGTGCGGATACTTTCCAGTTCGGCGTTGAACTGGCCGGAAATATGTTTATTAAGATTGAGACTGTCCATAACGCACTCCTGAATCAACCGTAACGACCGGTGATGTAGTCTTCTGTTTGTTTCTTCGCTGGCTTGGTGAACAGATCGTCCGTGTTGCTGAACTCAATCAATTCGCCCAGGTACATAAATGCCGTGTGGTCGGAACAACGCGCAGCCTGCTGCATGTTGTGGGTGACGATCACCACGGTGTAATCCTGCTTCAGTTCGGTGATCAGCTCTTCAATACGCCCGGTAGAGATGGGGTCGAGCGCCGAACACGGTTCGTCGAGCAGCAGCACTTCCGGGCGAATGGCGATACCACGCGCAATACACAGACGCTGTTGCTGACCACCAGAGAGAGAGTAACCGCTCTGGTGCAATTTATCTTTGGTTTCGTTCCACAATGCGGCTTTGGTCAATGCCCACTGCACGCGCTCGTCCATGTCGGCACGGGAGAGCTTCTCAAACAGACGAACGCCAAAGGCGATGTTGTCGTAGATGGACATCGGGAACGGCGTCGGTTTCTGGAACACCATGCCCACTTTCGCACGCAGCAGGGCGATATCCTGAGAGTTGGTCAGGATGTTGTCGCCATCAAGCAGAATTTCACCTTCCGCACGCTGCTCCGGGTACAGTTCAAACATTTTGTTGAAGGTACGCAGCAGCGTCGATTTACCGCAGCCGGACGGCCCGATAAACGCCGTAACCTGGTTTTTGGCGATATCCAGGTTGATGTTTTTCAGGGCATGGAATTTGCCGTAGTAGAAGTTCAAATTACGAACCTGAATTTTACTCGGGGCAGTTTCAACCATACTCATTGCAATCTTTTCCTCATCGTACCTGATGCTTTTCGCTAATCAGGCTTACCGTAGGGCCGGGTAAGGCGTTCACGCCGCATCCGGAAAAGTGTTAACCGTGTTTATTCTTCGCAAAAACAACGCGCGCCAGAATGTTCAGCAGCAGGACGCACAGGGTAATGATCAATACCCCGGCCCAGGCCAGTTGTTGCCATTCCGCAAACGGGCTCATCGCAAACTTAAAGATCGTCACCGGCAGGTTGGCGATCGGCTGCATCATGTCCGTGCTCCAGAACTGGTTGGAGAGCGCGGTAAACAGCAGCGGCGCGGTTTCACCGGCAATACGGGCAATCGCCAGCAGGATACCGGTCATAATCCCGGACACCGACGCTTTCAGCGTAATCGCGGAGATCATCTTCCACTTCGGTGTACCCAGCGCATAAGCCGCTTCACGCAGGCTGTCCGGCACCAGTTTCAGCATGTTCTCAGTGGTGCGGATAACGATCGGCACCTGCAACAGCGCCAGCGCAATTACGCCCGCCCAGCCGGAGAAGTGCTCCATCTGTGCCACCACGATGGTGTAGACAAACAGACCAACCACAATCGACGGCGCGGAGAGCAGAATGTCGTTAATGAAGCGAATCACTTCTGCCAGCCAGGATTTACGACCATATTCCGCCAGATAAATCCCCGCCATAATGCCCAGCGGCGTACCGAATACCGTGGCCCACAAAATTAACAGCCCGCTACCCGCCAGGGCGTTCGCCAGACCACCACCTTCCGTATTGGGCGGCGGCGTCATTTCAGTGAACAGCGCCAGCGACATACCGTCGATACCGCGAGTGATGGTGGACATTAAAATCCAGATCAGCCAGAACAGGCCGAAGGCCATCGTCGCCATCGAGAGCGTCAGCGCAATACGGTTTTTGAGGCGGCGACGCGCCTGCATTTTGCGGCGAGATTCAGCCAGCGCCGCAGTGGTTTGCATTTCAACCATAGCCATTAGCGTGCCCCCTCATTCTTAGCCAGGCGCATAATCATAAACTTCGATGCGGCGAGGACGATGAAGGTAATCACAAACAGGATCAGGCCCAGTTCCATCAGTGCGGCAACGTGCAGACCGGATTCCGCTTCCGCAAATTCGTTCGCCAGCGCAGAGGTGATACTATTGCCCGGCATGTACAGCGAGGCGCTGTCGAGCTGGTAGGTGTTACCGATGATAAAGGTCACCGCCATGGTTTCACCGAGCGCGCGGCCCAGCCCCAGCATGATGCCGCCGATAACACCATTTTTGGTGAACGGAAGAACGATACGCCAGATAACTTCCCAGGTGGTGCAGCCAATACCGTAGGCCGACTCTTTCATCATCACCGGGGTTTGTTCGAACACATCACGCATTACCGCCGCAATGTACGGAATAATCATGATGGCGAGGATCACGCCTGCCGCGAGGATACCGATACCAAATGCGGGGCCAGAGAACAGCGCGCCAACAATCGGGATATTCGACATGATATTGCCGACCGGCTCCTGAAAGTAAACGGCGAACAGCGGCGCAAAGATAAACAGGCCCCACATGCCGTAAACGATACTTGGAATGGCTGCCAGCAGCTCAATGGCGATACCCAGCGGGCGTTTCAGCCAGCCAGGCGCAAGCTCAGTCAGGAACAGGGCGATACCGAAACTCACCGGGACGGCGATCAGCAGCGCGATAAACGAAGTCACCAACGTACCGTAGATCGGCACCAGCGCCCCGTAGATATCGTTCGGTGCATCCCACTCTTTGGTCCATAGGAAAGCCAGACCAAATTTCTGAATGCTCGGCCAGGAGGAGATGATCAGAGAGACAATAATGCCACCCAACATCAATAGCACAATCAGCGCCGCCAGTTTTACCAGCACGCTGAAAATTATGTCGCCCTTTTTACCCGGTGGGTTAAAAGCGGGCTTGGTTGCAGCCATAAGTTACTCTTCAGTTAAACGCGTTTACAAAGTCATTTTGTAATGCCGGATGCGGCGTAAAACACCGTACCCGGCCTGGAGTTTTATTAGTACAGCGGCTTACCGCTACTGTCTTTAATATTGGTCTTCCACGCAGCGCGAACCTGTTCAACTACACTATCCGGCAGGCTGGCGTAATCCAGGTCGTTCGCCTGTTTAGCCCCGGTTTTGTACGCCCAGTCGAAGAATTTCAGCACCTCTGTGCCTTGTTCTGGTTTCTTCTGATCTTTGTGGATCAGAATGAACGTGGTAGAGGTAATAGGCCATGCATCTTCGCCTTTCTGGTTGGTCAGATCCTGAGCGAAGGTTTTGCTCCAGTCTGCACCTTTTGCTGCATTAGCGAAGTTTTCTTCGGTCGGACTAACCGGTTTACCATCAGCGGAGATCAGTTTGGTGTACGCCAGGTTGTTCTGCTTCGCGTAAGCATATTCAACATAACCAATTGCACCCGGCAGACGCTGAACGAACGCGGCGATACCGTCGTTACCTTTACCGCCCAGACCGATCGGCCATTTTACGGTAGAGCCAGTACCAACGTTGTTTTTCCACTCTTCGTTCACTTTCGCCAGGTAGCTGGTGAAGACGAAGGAAGTCCCGGAGCCATCTGCGCGGCGTACTACAGCAATGTTTTGTGAAGGCAGTTTCAGACCCGGATTCAGTTTGGCGATGGCTTCATCATCCCACTTCTTGATTTTGCCCAGGTAGATGTCGCCGAGGGTTTTACCATCCAGCACCAGTTCGCCAGACTTCAGCCCTGGAATGTTAACCGCCAGCACCACGCCGCCAATCACGGTCGGGAACTGGAACAGACCTTCCTGAGCCAGTTTTTCGTCAGACAGCGGCGCGTCAGAGGCACCAAAATCAACGGTATTAGCGATAATCTGTTTTACGCCACCGGAAGAACCGATACCCTGGTAGTTAACTTTATTACCGGTTTCTTTCTGGTAAGTGTCAGCCCATTTGGCATACACCGGCGCAGGGAAGGTTGCACCTGCACCTGTCAGGCTTGCTTCTGCAAACACAGAGAAAGCACTCATCGATAAGGTCGCGGCGACAACAGTTGCGACGGTGGTACGCATAACTTTCATAATGTCTCCTGGGAGGATTCATAAAGCATTGTTTGTTGGCTACGAGAAGCAAAATAGGACAAACAGGTGACAGTTATATATAAGGAATATGACATTTTTATGACAGAAAGGAATTACCAAATAACTTACTGATTTTAAATGTGAAGATGAAAATTCCACATGCCATCTTTTTGTCATGATGCATTTAAAAGTGATAAAGAAATGGGTGAGATGACAACGATGTGATGAACAATCGTTGTCAGACCTATTAGCGCACAATCTCAACAGTTATCGTCGCTGTTGCAGTAAATTGCCCCGGGGCTGGGCGAGCTCCAGTAAGGCTCGCAGGAGCAGCTGAAAAAGTTACACTACCTGATTTTTCACCATACACTGTTGATTTATCCATGTCTGTTGGCAACTCACCACCGTTCACTTTGATTTCCTTATTATTTTTGTCGTAAATTTTTATCCCCACGTTAGAGTTTGAAGTTACGACCATTGAATTGTCCGTATTGGGTTCGGTAGCATAAAAAGACGTACTGATATCATCGGTATTCAGTATCCCCAGGTTTTCACACTCAATAGTGACTGTTTTAGTAATTTTATGTGTTGTTACCGCACTTCCAACAACAGATGAAAAATCTGCAGCTGGTATTTCTTTAAAATCAAAACAAACTGGCTTTAAATTATTTATTTCGCAACTTTGCGGAGCTGTAATATCGCCCCGAATATAAACATCAGCCATCGGCTGTGAGTAATCCACCGGGGTGTCACGGCTAATTGTTCCATACAATGTCACTATCTTTGTTTCAGGAATAATCAATTTTCCTGCAAATGTCTTCTTGATATAAAAATATACTATCGCTTTAGCCCCACTGGATATACTTAAAGGTTCAATGCGGTTGCAATTGTACTTTGTATTACCAGACGGGTTGTTAGCATGATATTCAAAAGGTGCATTCACATACCCAACCCCAAGAATATCTATAGCAATCCCAACATCAAGGTTCGGATTAAGATCATAATAATTAATATTAGAGTGAACCCCAGCATAAGTTAATGCCTGGTTTATTTTTGACGTATAATAGATATAGGGGAATTCTCCTACGTTACCAGTATCACAATGACAGCGTCCAAGATATGAGGATCCATTAGTTACAGTGGTGTTAAATGTCGTTCCAACCTTATTTTCGTTCGCGGTAATAAGATATCCCGAGAAGGTAATGCTGCCAACTTACTGATTTAGTGTATGATGGTGATTTTAAGGTGCTTGCGTGGCTTCCATTTCCATCAGATGTCCTTCCTGCTCCGCTACTGAAGGCGTGGTGCGTAACGGCAAAAGCACTGCCGGACATCAGCGCTATCTCTGCTCTCATTGCCGTAAAACATGGCAACTACAGTTCACTTACACCGTCTCTCAGCCCGGTACGCACCAGAAAATCATTGATATGGCCATGAATGGCGTCGGATGTCGCGCCAGTGCACGCATTATGGGCGTTGGCCTCAACACGGTTTTACGTCACTTAAAAAACTCAGGCCGCAGTCGGTAACCTCGCGCATACAACCGGGCAGTGATGTGATTGTCTGCGCTGAAATGGACGAACATTGGGGCTACGTCGGTGCTAAATCACGTCAGCGCTGGCTGTTTTACGCGTATGACAGGATACGGAGGACGGTTGTGGCGCACGTCTTCGGTGAACGCACTCTGGCCACACTGGAGCGTCTTCTGAGCCTGCTGTCGGCCTTTGAGGTCGTGGTATGGATGACGGATGGCTGGCCGCTGTATGAATCACGCCTGAAGGGAAAGCTGCACGTTATCAGCAAGCGTTACACTCAGCGCATTGAGCGACATAATCTGAATCTGAGACAACATCTGGCAAGGCTGGTACGGAAGTCACTGTCGTTCTCAAAATCGGTGGAGCTGCATGACAAGGTCATCGGGCATTATCTGAACATAAAACACTATCAGTAAGTTGGAGTCATTACCTCCCGAGAAATCAAGCGTACTGTGAAATACGCCATTATCAGGGGTACAGATACCTTTAGGAGCTGCAAGTGCTACACTACTTAACGAGAGCATAAACACAGCAAAGCACCACTGTTTGATATACTTGTTCATAAAAATCCTTTTAATGACATGTCACACCCTGTTCAATTAATCCGCTCTCACTTTCTGGTGTCGAAAATGAATAATTGAAGATGCATTTTGTTGAGGCGTTTTCTCCCCAGGATAACGTAACCTGTCCTTTTTCTGGTAGACCAGAAAGATAAAGTTCGCCACGGTCACCGACAATTCCTGAATCTGCCAAACTTGCATCTTGTATCGCAGCAATGGCTCCAAAAGGTACCGGTTTACCATTTGCATTTAACACTCTGAAGAGAACGCGATAACCCACATGAGTCACAAACTCCGCTTTAACCACTGCACCACGCGTGGGAACCATCGTAACGACGGTATTATCAAGTTCTATATTCGACTTCGAGAAATAGTTATCGCTGATTGCTACCCGATTTTCATCATAAGGGTTTAGCTGTGTCTTGACCGTATAGCCGCGCCAGTCCGTCGCAGCACCGCGCATATTATCTATTTCTAACCCGGCGGCCCCAGGTGCTTTAACAAGAGCAATAGTTTCACCTAACTCCTGACTTAACGTTACCCCTTCGCTGTGTGCCAGAATTCCCCCTCTGATACCATAATTCAGCCTCTGGGAATTTTGGCTGTAGTTATAGCTGCCGTTCACCGTGCCATAAGAGCCATCATAGGTCAGGGACATATTACCGCCAACCTCATCATCATGACTGTTATAGGACTGCATTAAATTCCATGAAAGGTTATTTCTTTCCAGCGCCGTACCGCTGAGTCCGAGTTGATGTGAGCTACCGGAATTATCGTTTTGCGAAACAGAATAGGTGGCGTAACTATTACCCCACCAGCCCGATAAAGGAACAGATAAAGAGAGCATGTAGATCTGCTCACTGGTGTTATCACTGGCATGGTTGTTCCCCGTCCCCTGTCTGGCAGTATTGGAATAACTCCAGGAGACGTTCCACGAGAGACGCTTCCAGCTACTGCTGTAGCCAAATTGCATTAATCGTTCGACATCATCGGTATGCCAGTATTGTTGCCGGCTTAATGTCAGGTATAAATTGCCATAATCTCTCCCCAACGACTGCGTTAGCGTTCCCTCCACGCGACTACGTCGGTTACCTGTTTCCCAAAAGTCTTCAGGGCTGTTGCGCCGCGATGCCCACTCATTGAGGGTATAGTAGCCCTCGGTGGAGTAACGATAGCCAACCAGGCGCAAGCTAGTGTCTGTGTCGTCAAATAGTTTTGAATAGAGAAAGCGATATGACTGACCCGTTTCTGTATCATCATGGCTAAAATTCGCACGAGCATGTGTCACATCGAAAGAAATTGCGCCCAAAGCGCCAAGATCTTTACCGACACCCAGAGCTGCAGAACCATAATTTTCAGCAGCCTGCATACCTCCATATAAAGTGATCCCGTGGGAAAAACCATGAAGTATTTGCGCCTGAAGGACGTCCGGTGTAAATCCGTCTTCATCGCGCAATTCACCCACGCTGACATCAACATCTGTCAGACCTTCACGTTTAAGAATCGCCAATGAAGCATAAGGTTGGGTGAATCGTTGTTCGCTACCGTCTTCTTCTTTGATGGTTACGTCCAAATCGCCACCTGTACTTGCGGTGTTGAGATCGGTGATCTCAAAAGCACCTTGTGGAACGGCTGACTGATAAATCACGTAGCCATTCTGCCGAATGATGACGGTGGCGTTGGACTTTGCAATCCCACGAACCACAGGAGCAAAGCCATTCTGGCTGGCGGGTAGCATATCGTTATCAGTATACAAACGCGCGCCGCGAATTTGCGTACTGTCGAAAATATCGCTCGCCGTCCACGTATCACCAATCATAATCTGGCTTCTTAACGCGGCAATATCGCGCTGTATCCAGGTACTAATGGAGTTGTATTCCGCACGGCCATCGCTGGTGTTTAAAGTACTGTAATTACGTAGCCGCCACGGTCCAATATTCAGTCCATTGCGCAGATTGAGATAACTGGTATCTGTCTCTTGTGAACCATAATCTGAACGTAGTGTATGTGAACCAGAAAAATCGTAGTTGATGGTGAGCGCATTAATCCCCTCATCCCAACGCGTGGGGCTGATGTAATCATAAGCCATCGCGTCCATGTAGATTTGGTGAATGGATATATTCAGCTGCAATTTATCACTGTCAAACTGCCAGGATGAGCCTTCAATACGTGGAGCAGGATCGAGGCAAACCGTCTCATCCACATCATTGAACGATTTGAGCGCATCAACTTTTATGCCAAAGGAGGACAGTGTTTTTTTAATGGCAATAAAGCAAGCGTGCAGATCAGCATCTGGATTATCCTGAACAAATGTCACATCCTGACGTTCAAACATTTTACCGTTGATAAAAATATCAACGCTATAAACACCTGGGGGCATCAGGTTTGCCCGATTAAACTGGCGAATATCGACTCCGGATTGATGGTTGATTTCCAGAAGCGCCGGATTGAATACACTGACCTCGGCCATCAGGTTTTGCGAGAAAATCAGACACGTCCCTGCCGTGAGGCCAACCACTATTCTGGTCGTCATCATAATACGCCTATCCTTATCCCTTGCTTACAGCGTCATTTTTATCGGGTCACTGACTAGACTGGCCCCCTGAATCTCCAGACAACCAGTATCACTTATTTAAGTGATAGTCTTAATACTAGTTTTTAGACTAGTCATTGGAGTACAGATGATTGATGTCTTAGGGCCGGAGAAACGCAGACGGCGTACCACACAGGAAAAGATCGCAATTGTTCAGCAGAGCTTTGAACCGGGGATGACGGTCTCCCTCGTTGCCCGGCAACATGGTGTAGCAGCCAGCCAGTTATTTCTCTGGCGTAAGCAATACCAGGAAGGAAGTCTTACTGCTGTGGCCGCCGGAGAACAGGTTGTTCCTGCCTCTGAACTTGCTGCCGCCATGAAGCAGATTAAAGAACTCCAGCGCCTGCTCGGCAAGAAAACGATGAAAAATGAACTCCTCAAAGAAGCCGTTGAATATGGACGGGCAAAAAAGTGGATAGCGCACGCGCCCTTATTGCCCGGGGATGGGGAGTAAGCTTAGTCAGCCGTTGTCTCCGGGTGTCGCGTGCGCAGTTGCACGTCATTCTCAGACGAACCGATGACTGGATGGATGGCCGCCGCAGTCGTCACACTGATGATACGGATGTGCTTCTCCGTATACACCATGTTATCGGAGAGCTGCCCACGTATGGTTATCGTCGGGTATGGGCGCTGCTTCGCAGACAGGCAGAACTTGATGGTATGCCTGCGATCAATGCCAAACGTGTTTACCGGCTCATGCGCCAGAATGCGCTGTTGCTTGAGCGAAAACCTGCTGTACCGCCATCGAAACGGGCACATACAGGCAGAGTGGCCGTGAAAGAAAGCAATCAGCGATGGTGCTCTGACGGGTTCGAGTTCTGCTGTGATAACGGAGAGAGACTGCGTGTCACGTTCGCGCTGGACTGCTGTGATCGTGAGGCACTGCACTGGGCGGTGACTACCGGCGGCTTCAACAGTGAAACAGTACAGGACGTCATGCTGGGAGCGGTGGAACGCCGCTTCGGCAACGATCTTCCGTCGTCTCCAGTGGAGTGGCTGACGGATAATGGTTCATGCTACCGGGCTAATGAAACACGCCAGTTCGCCCGGATGTTGGGACTTGAACCGAAGAACACGGCGGTGCGGAGTCCGGAGAGTAACGGAATAGCAGAGAGCTTCGTGAAAACGATAAAGCGTGACTACATCAGTATCATGCCCAAACCAGACGGGTTAACGGCAGCAAAGAACCTTGCAGAGGCGTTCGAGCATTATAACGAATGGCATCCGCATAGTGCGCTGGGTTATCGCTCGCCACGGGAATATCTGCGGCAGCGGGCTTGTAATGGGTTAAGTGATAACAGATGTCTGGAAATATAGGGGCAAATCCAATGAGTCCCATTGGGTGACCTCAAATAGACTAGCACTTAACAGGTCATGGCTATATGCTGAATTTGTTGAGATTTTGGATTCACCATTAATAAATGATGTTCCTCCAGAGCCAGCACGAAAACCTATGATTTTTTTTGAACCGTCAGAAGTGACTATACCGTAGCGTTCTAATGCATCAGAATATGTTGTAGGGTTGGTCTCTGCCGGGGTGGCACCTACTGTTTCCACAACAAATTTATTTAACCTCTGAATCTCAAAATCATTGGAATTTCTTCTGTCAACAACCTTGTAAGAAGACTGAGCGTAAACCTGAGTTTCTGCGGCCTGAGGGTTCTTTTTGTTATGTGCAACAGTAACACTATAAGAACCTCCTATTGCGGTAGCTGCGCCACTCGCTGCTGCACCAGAAAAATCCGGAATTGAGAGATTATGGAAAGAGAATTTATCTCCGTTTTTTAAAGTGATTGTTACGTCTGTTGCTCCGGGCTGGAAAATACCTTTATTTTGTGCAAGATCAAGATAGTCTCTCGCCCATACATTTGATATATCAATATTTGCTGCATTTACTGTACCTGCAACAGCCAGAGACAACATTGTTGCTACAAGTTTTCGGTTTGTTTTACCAGAAACTCTTTTCGCTAATTCAGAAACAGCAATGAGTCCGCCAGTGGCAGCACTATATTTAAGGGAGTATATTTTATTCATATATTCTCTCAACTCATTTATTGAATGAACAAAGTATTAAGAATTAAAATTATTAGTAACGGTTGGTTACTAACAGCTTGCTAAAAGTAACAGTTCTATATTGTAAATATGTGACAATGTTCTCATTAATGATGAGAGATTATGTGAATCAATACTAATTGATCGTTTTTTGTTTTTTTTTGCCCAATGTGGGGAGGGGTAATGTTTAATATTTCGATATGATCGAATATCTGTTCGCATGGAACATCGTTCAGTGATTCACGACGAATTAGCGATCGACCACGATGCGATTTTGCAGTGTGCCGAAGAAGTTCTCCATCACTGCGTTATTCAGACCGTTTCCTTTGTGCGGCATATTTTGTGCTACTCCATGGGGCTTTAACTTTGCCTATAGCCTGCCATTCGATATTGCCAACCCTGATCCGTATGTAGCTACGGGGCATCCTCCGGGCCGGGCACTGACGATGCATCGTGCACCATCGTATTAACAATCTCCATTACCGGACTTTATGACAGGCGCAGGAGAAAATCTCCCGGTTAAACTGAACGGAGAACCAGCGACAGGTACCTCTTTTTACCCTGTAGCAAGTACTCTATAACATACTCCCCCATTTTTCGTTGGCCTTCATTGCAGCAAAGTTCCGGCTCAGGATATTGGGCGCAGATCATCCTCTCAGGAATTTCAGGATCTGCCAGACGGTGCTGAGACGACGCTTACTTGTAAGGTTAGTTTTCAGACGGACAATGAAATGAGGATATGCGATAAATTTCAGTCAAAGATCCATAAAACAGACATAATGTTATTCAGTGGTGAACAGCCCATTCCGGAGACGGAATATCTTGTTAAGGCTGTATATTATACTGGCTGTAAACAACATGGCCACCAAGGACCATGTTGTTTACAGCATACCCTTGTTGCAAAAGCATCCCCGTCAGAACAGCACTGAGTAGTTCAGACCAAAGGTTCGGCCCCGGCCTTTGTAGTCGTACAGTGAAGCAGGGCCGTAACCCGGGCTGTAGTACAGAGGTGCACGCTGTCCCCAGACAGTGGTATAGTCACGGTCGAAGAGGTTCTCAACGCTGAAGCTGAGTGTTCCCACCGGAAGCTGCCAACTACTGATAAAATCGACGGTAGTGTAACCATTAATATCGTTACCCTCTGCATCGCTTACGTCGAAAGAAGTGGTGCTCTGTACACGCAGACTCCACGGTTCCGGCGCCCAGTTAATGTAAGCTGTCGCTTTCGATGGACTTGATTCCTTCACGTCATATTTTTGCCATTGACCGTTCACTTTCGACTCGGTTTTCAGCACATTGAAGTTCACACCGGTACTCCAGTCAGTATCCGGGATCAGGTAGTCCACCGCACCTTCCACGCCGTAAATACGGCGCCTGTCGTCCTTCACACTGATGGTCAGATCTTTATTCCTTTCCACGCTCTTATTGGAAAGCGAGTAATATGCCGCGATTTGAGTCCGCAGGTTGTCACCGATAAAGCGCCAGCCCAGTTCATAAGAATCGACTTTCACGCCTTCCAGCTTACTGTCGCTGACGTTCACGCTCTTTGTCAGGGGAAGATGGCCGTTCACTGCTGCACCATAGATGCCGCGACCATAATATTTCCCCGGATCCGGCAATGCCACCCCCTGGGAAAAATTGAACCATGCCTGCTGACGTTCGGTGATGTGCATCAGCAGACCAGCATTGAACAGAAAGTTATCGTAATCTACCGAACCACCAGGAATGGCGTCGGCAGATATCGCCTTCCCGGTAGCAATCTTCTGTTGCTGCGTGTAGTCGATGAAATCATCTACCCTGTTCTCAGTATACTGATAGCGTACGCCACCGCTAACGGTAAAAATATCATTAATGTCATAGCTGGATTGCAGGAAGGCCGCCAGATTGGTGATGTCATATGACGGATAGCGCCCGGTGGTGTAAATCTTATGGTTGTTCAGCCCTCCGGAAGCACTTGCCTGAGCCAGATCGAAGAACATCTGGTTGGAGGTAAAGCGCTCATGCTCAGCATCCAGCCCCCAGGTGATTTGCCAGCCGTCCATCAGTTGGCTGTTCAGAGTCAGTTTCATGCCGTACTGGTCGGTATCCTGCTGTGACGAGGAGAAAGCCGTCGCCTGTTTATTCGCATTTACCGTCGGGAACGGGTAGTACCGCAACGACTCATCGCGGTAGTAAACCTGACCGACCAGTTCCTGTCCCAGGAAATCACTGTCAGAGTACTGCAGGCTGATCAAATGCCGCTCAGTGCCGGGAATGCGGTCAGAATTCAGCCCCTTACTGACGTATGGTGTGCTGCTCCCGCTGATGGCGGAAAAGCCTTTCCCGAGATTAAGCCCGTAATTGTCGTCTCCCTGACTTTTATAGTACTGCGTTATCAGTTGAAGCTGCCGGGATTCATCGATGTTCAGCGTACCGGTTCCCATGATGTCCAGCCGATTGGAGTGCTGCAGGCCGGTCTGGGTGTTATCAAGCAGGGTGGCATCGCCGTTACCGTCAAACCAGCCGCCAAATTTCTGATATGCCACGGAAAGACGTCCGGAGATATGGTCATTTCCGCCGGAGACAGCACCGGCAATGCGCTCATCGTGATCTTTACTGCTGTTAAAGCCACTTTTTGTGCCAGCCTCAAACTCCATCATGGTTTCCGGCTGACCTTTTTTGGTCACGATGTTGATCAACCCTCCGGTACTCCCGCCACCGTACAGGGCCGTCGCGCCGGAGATCACTTCAATATGGTCGATATTAAAAGGATCGACAGAGTCCAGTTGTCGGCTGTCGGAACGTGAAGAGTTGAGGCGCACACCGTCAATCAGGACAACCAGCGGGCGGCCACGCATGTTCATACCGTAGTTGGTTCGACTCTGGCTGCTGACATCAAGGCCGGGGATTAACTGAGCCAGTGCGTCTTTCAGCTCTTTACCGCCCTGAATCTGCTGCTCCAGTTCGGCATTTTCGATAACCCAGGTGGTTTGCGCCATCTCCGCTACAGTTCGATTGCTGCGGCTGGCAGACACTATGATCTCATTATCATCGTTTTGCTGGGCGACAGCTGGTGACAGCACGACAAGAAGCAGCGGACCAAGAGCCCGGGGCATATACTTTTTGCGCATCATCGTTATTCCTGAATATTTGCTGTATAGTGAGTTAAAGAAGCAGCCTCCGGCTGTGGTTTTTTCCGGCTGCCGCTGCGCCACTGAATCAGTGCGGGCGGCATACTGAGATCGAATAAATCACGCCCCAGTACGCGATTAAGAATACGTGCAGATCGCCAGGCCATCAGGCTGAGCTGGGGTTCGGCGATGCCATGAGTTTGCATGCTGGCGTTGACCGCAAAGATGTTATTTTCTTTCGGGCCACTCCATTCCAGAGTGAAGTCATCACGCACTTTAAAGGTGTTCTTATCGTGCATGGTGATCAAGGGCATCAGTGAGGGAAGTATTTGTGGCAATGCAGAACGGTAACCTGTGGCGAAAATCACCACATCACTTTCCAGGCTCTCTCTGCCCTGATCCAGATGATGTTCCATCAATAACCTCCAGCCCGGACCACTACTTTCCAGAGTTGTTACCGAGCGACTGGGTAGCAGACGGATATTTCTTGGTTTTCTCAGAACTTCAAAACGGTGGTACAACTCACGATAAATGGTCAGTAAAGAATCGGCAGTGATGCCATCCGATGTCATTTTCTGCTCATCCAGTAACTGATGGCGAATATCTTCCTTCAGTCCGGAGAAGCCTGAAATATATTCAGGTGTAAAATACTCATCAGCAAAAGCAGCCTCATCCAGTGCGTTAAAATTATTACGCCGTGAGACCCAGTTTATTTCCGCCGCTTCTCCCCATTCCCCGCGTAATGCATTAAGGAACAGGTCTGCACCACTCTGTCCTCCACCAACCACGGTTATCCGTTTTCCACTCAGGTCCGGCCGACGAAGATTCATTTCACTGGCATGGAAACAGGATTGTGTCACATGCTTCACACAGGGTGGTAAATAAGGTTGTTTTCCTGTACCAAGGCAGATATTGTGGGCAAAATATTCTCCCCGACTGGTCTGAACCAGAAACAATCGACTTTTTTTGTCGAAATCAATATTTTCAACGGTATGACTGAAATACAGGTTATTCATATCTTCAGCAGCCCAGCGGAGATAGTCAGAAAACTCTTCACGGGATACTGTACGTAGCCTGCTTGTAAGGAAGCGATAGAACTTTTTGTGCTTCACCAGATAGTTAACAAAGCTGTAGGGATTTGTAGGTGCAACTGCACTGACCAGATCTTTCAGAAAGACGGTCTGCATATGACAATCCGGTACCAGCATACCCGGATGCCAGGAAAAATGAGGATGTTCGTCAAAGAAGAGACAGTTCAGTTCTTCGATCTGATGTGACAATGCAGCAATGCTGAGATTAAATGGCCCTGTCCCGACACCAATAAAATCGACACTTTTTTTCATGATTCATATTCCTGAGTTACCAGCCACAGCGGATTTTGCAGATTCTCAAGGTAATTCGGCAGCATGCGACTGCCGCCATCCAGGTCCGGCCAGGTCAGTTTTACCGGGTTCAGCACCACGCGAATGATTTGTGGCCTGAAGAGTGAGAAAAGCGCAAAACGCTCTGCCATTTGTGGATGTTTGTTCATGTAATCACTCAACACTGCTGCCAGCAGTTGATAAAATCGCCTTTCAGGTACGCCAAGACGAACCATCAGTGGCGAAATAAAACGCAGTACTGTCACGAAGTGACCCGTCTGCAAATCATGGATTAAGTAGTCCGCACTCAGACGGGATGTGACATCACGCACCTCCTGAGGCAAAGAGTCCATTTCGGGAAACGCTTCTTTCACCAGCCGCATATCGCCCTGGAAGTCTTTCAGCAGAACACGCTGTGGTACCCCCTCTTTCATGGCGAGCGTTATATTTTGTCCGTGTGCAATAAGCGCGACACCGTAGCGGCAAAGCAGGTGATACAGCGGAACCACAACCACCCGGAACAATTGCGTAAGCCAGGTTTCAGCGTCCAGTCCGGAGCGGTCGATATATGCGCCTGCCAGCGGCTGATTGTTTTCGTCGCACTCCATCAGTGTTGCCATCAGAACAGGACTTTCATCCGGTTTCAGCCAGCGGCACGGATTCTCCCGCCAGATAACACCAAGCATTTCCTGGTAGCGATAGGGAGCCCGGGCAAGCGCGGCATAGCCTTCATGGGACACATAGCCTGCAGCCGGTTCACCAAGGATCACTGCGCCGCTTTGCACCAGGGTGGCGTCGGTCGCAAAAACCTGTTGCAGCCAGCGTGAAGCCAGTGGTCCGGCAGCGATATATCTGCCAGGGATCCCCCGGTAGCATGAGGTATTGTAGATGGTCAGCGGCAGCTTGATATCCAGCCCTCCCCGGCGGCTGGCGTTGGTCAGGGTACGCAGCGACTGCTGGGCGAGCCACTGGTCGCCAAACTCGCCGAGAGACACCATCCTGCCTTCGGCAAAATCAGCGATGAAGTCTGTGGCGATTTTTTGCTGCCACTGCCACGGATGTACCGGCAGCGGCAGCCAGTTGTGATCCAGCCCGTTTTCCTGCCAGACCTGACTGAAGCGTGTAAACTCCTGCGGATCCATTGCGGCAGTCAACAACTGCTGAATATCCAGATCGTTATCGCAGCGCCAGATCATATGTTCACGTTTTACCGCCAGCCAGTGCAGTCTGAAGGTGTTGGTATACTCTGGCGCATATCGTTCCAGCGCCTCTTTGCCCCAGCCACGGCGACCTTTATTAAAAACGAATTTAGGATGACCGCTCAGCAGGCATTGCAGACGATCGGCATCAAGATTAATCAGGTCACTGGCACTCAGTCCGCGACGGGCCTTCAGCAGTTGCAGGTCGCCCAGTAGCGTGGCATACAAATCCTGCATATGCTCTGCAACAGTGGCATCACTCATTGACAGCACCGGCTTTAGCTGCATCAGCAGCGTCTGCGCCAGTACTGGTTCGTCCGTGCAGCGCAACGTTTGGGCATCAATCCACAGCCAGCCCCAGATACCACGTTCAGCGATGAAGCGCCATTGTGCTCCCGGCAGGTTAATGCAGTAGTGGTCATCGCCCTGAGATTCCGCGTGGAAAACCTGCTCATACTCCATCTCAGACAACATTTTTGCCACCAGCCGACGGTTAACAAAATCCCAGTCCTTGTGATTCATTACAGACCGACCTCCGTGAAGAAGTGATGACGATCCGCCATCACCATGCGCGAGCGCTTATGTGGGAAGTCGAACTCTTTAATTGTCCGGTATCCCGCAGGCTCAAGATGGCGGAACAGGCGCTGGTTATCGGTGCGTGGCTCCAGTACTGTGCGCTGCGTACGGGGCTCATCCAGCAGCAGGTAATGTGTCAGCCCGCGCAGCCAGCTTTGCACATAGTGGGCCCCGCGCCATTGCTGTTCACCAACCAGCAGATGCAGGCCACGGTCAAAGGGCTGCCACGAATAGTGACGACCAATGCGGTCTTCCGCCGCCCAGTAGATTTCGAAATAGCTGAATGGCCGATCGTCGAAGCACCCAATCAGCGGGAATGCATGTTTACCGGTGAGCTGGCGCTCCAGATAGGCGGTCTGTACCTCCAGTGAGCCACTTTGCTCCCAGAAATACTCAACGCGCGGATCATTCATCCAGCGGGTGAAACGTTCTGCATCAGAAACGGGATCGGCAATGCGGAAACTCAGCATCCTGCGAATACGTGGATCGTAACGGCGGTAAACCTCACCCTGTGGACGGGGTGGGCGCTGCGGGAAATAAATCTCACGCTCTGCATCAAAAACCATTTCACCGGAGGCCCGGTTTGCCGGTGAACTCAACCATAACGGTAACTGCCAGAAGGCAGTACGATGGATAATGTCGCTTTTTACCTGCCCAAAAAGCGTCAGCGCCTGTGGCTCCTCACGCCATTCGGCCCAGGGGAGAGCCACTGCTGACAGTTGTGGTGCGGCGATAAATATCTGATCCAGCGCATCGCACAGCCACCCTGTCGGCAGCTCCCCGGGACAGTGCAACACCGCGCTATTGTCCAGTCCCCAGCCAAGATTCAGGGGCTTGTCGAGTTTTTCACAGCGCAGTCCATATCTGCTGTGAATAATGTTTGCCTCAGACATTCAGACCTCCTGAGCCTGCAGCGGGTTAGCGAAATCGAAATAGATCACCGAAGGGTCAACAATGGTGTTCTCGTTATGATCGTTCAGATAACAGAAAAAGTTACCTTTTACGTTCCAGTACGGACTTTCCAGCACGTAGTTGAGACAGGTTTTATGAGTCACCTGATCACGCACTTCAGCCAGCGATGCTCGTACACGAGCCATCAGATTCGATTCGCTGTCCAGCCCGGCAGCCCCCAGCGCAGCGGTCACAGCAAAAGTGGAGTTAACCAGCAGGTAATAAGGGAAATAGCGCAGCAACTGCTCATGGGTGAAAATATTTTCCGCCTGCGCCTCGCCAATAGAATCGAGCCAGTCTGTCGCGTGAGGCATAAAAGCGCTGCCCTGACAGTCACGGTAAATAAATCCGACCGGCAGATCCCCAAGCATCTGGACAAGAATATTTTGCTGATGCGCCAGCAGCACCAGGCCGTAATCCGCTTCAGCCGTAAACAGCGGCTTTAGCACTTGCTGACAGTATGCATCAACCCATGCATGGGCGGCCTGTTGCACAGTGATACCGAGGCGATCGCTCAGGCGTTTTACCGCCGAAACCAGCAGCGAATCACCGCCATCAGGTGCGGCCTGAGTCAGGGAGACCAGTACGTTAGTCTGGCTTTTCGGCTGATCCACCAGCAGATTTTCACGCAGGGCAAACAGACTTTCCTGCATGATGTTGCCGTTAAGATCGAGCAGCCCGGCCCAGCCATCCTCCTGCATTACCCGGAAAGTCGGGAAGCGGACCTGTAGCATCTGCCAGCCGTCGGTTTGAGCCAGGCGTGCCAGGCGCATCCCACGCTTCACTTCTTTCACGGACAGAGTACGGATGGAGTTGGTCAGCCGTACGCTCAGGGAGAACTTGATCATATCGCGGCTGGTGGCACAGTAGAGGGAACGGGAAGAGGTGGTCGGCAGCCACGACGTGCCGGCCTCACCTAAGTCTTTAATCAGCCCTTTAGCAACAAGTGCCTGGCACCACCCCTGCTGCAAAAGATATTCCCCCTGCCACGGGTGCAACGGGAACAGCCATTGGTTGTCACTTAATTCGTTGAGTAACTGAGGCGCATTCTCTGCGGCAAATCGCGTCAGCCGCTGTTGAAGGTTGAGATGCAAACTTTCACCGGCGATTTGCGTTTTATCCACCGAAAACCACCGCAGTGGGAAGTGGGGTGCCATATCAGGCAGGTAGCGTTCAGCCTCCCGCCGGTTAAACGGTTCATGAGACTTAGGCGCAGGGTGGAAAGCGTGTCCTGTCAGCAGCGCCTGCTCAGCCTCGCCAAAATTCAACGCTTTTTCACGCAGAGCGGCCCAGTCATGACGGGCATCAATTGCCTGTTGCGTATGGACATGGCTTTCCAGCACGCGCTGGTGGAAAGTTTCGCAGAGGGGAACGGGCAGAAACAGTTGATGGCGTAGCTTATCAATAATAAGCCGGGAGAGAGTGGTAAAGTCGACAGGATAACTGCCTGATGCCGTGACCAGACGTGCAGGAAATGCAAAGCGGTGATGCTGGGTTGGGGAGAAATAAGCCACTCTGAAATGGAGCGATTTCTGCTCATCCAGCGGGATGAGCAATTCGTCTGGCGGGTATTCTGTCAGTTTCCAGTCTGTGGTTTCACGAATCAGTGCATTCAGGAAGCACTGCGCAGCCACATCTGTGGCTGGTTTTTCAGAGGGCAGGGTCATAGTCAAACAGCTCCCACACAGTAAAATAATAACAATTATGTCAATAATGATTCTCATTATCAACAATAAATGTTATTGTCAGATAAATTAATTTTACAAATAAACACAATTAATACATGGAGTTGAAACATTATAATGTCACCAGGGATCGAAGATACGCCCCAAAAACCACTGTCCTGCTGGCCACTTGCGTTCAGTGCCGGGCTTCTCGGTATCGGACAGAACGGTCTGCTGGTTGTGCTCCCTGTTCTGGTCATACAGACAAATCTGAGTCTGTCTGTATGGGCTGCCCTGCTGATGCTTGGCTCAATGCTGTTTCTGCCATCGTCCCCGTGGTGGGGAAAGCAAATTTCCCGTACTGGCAGTAAACCTGTGGTGTTGTGGGCTCTGGGAGGATATGGCATAAGCTTTACCCTGCTAGGGCTGGGAAGCGTGCTGATGGCTACCAGCGCCATAACAACAGCGGTGGGACTGGGAATATTAATCATCGCCCGGATCGCCTACGGGCTGACCGTGTCGGCAATGGTGCCAGCCTGTCAGGTCTGGGCATTGCAGAGAGCTGGAGAAGGGAATCGCATGGCCGCTCTGGCAACCATCAGCTCCGGCCTGAGTTGCGGCAGGCTATTCGGGCCGCTGTGCGCGGCAGCAATGCTGGCCATTCATCCTCTGGCGCCACTGGGGCTGCTGATGGCAGCCCCAGTGCTGGCGCTGCTGATGCTGCTGCGGTTGCCCGGCACACCACCACAGCCCACACCGGAGTGCAAGAGCGTCAGTCTGAAGCGGGATTGTCTGCCTTATCTGCTTTGCGCAATATTACTGGCTGCGGCGGTGAGCATGATGCAGCTTGGACTTTCGCCTGCCCTTACTCGCCAGTTCGCTACGGATACCACCGCCATTAGCCAACAGGTGGCCTGGCTGTTGGGTCTGTCCGCAGTAGCTGCGCTTATCGCGCAGTTCGGGGTACTCCGTCCGCAGCGCCTGACTCCGGTGGCCCTGCTCCTGAGTGCCGGAGTGTTGATGAGTGGTGGTCTGGCTATCATGCTCTCCGAACAGCTATGGTTGTTTTACCCGGGCTGTGCAGTGCTGTCATTTGGAGCAGCTCTGGCAACACCCGCTTATCAACTTCTACTGAATGATAAGCTGGCTGATGGCGCAGGCGCGGGCTGGCTCGCTACCAGTCACACACTTGGCTATGGACTGTGCGCTTTGCTGGTGCCGCTGGTATCGAAAACAGGTGTCGCAATCGCGCTGATTATGGCAGCATTATTTGCAACTATATTATTTACCATTGTGTCTGTATTTATCTGGCATTACCGTACTATCAAATAAAGATATGATCATCACCTTACTGGAGTAAATCAGAGGATATGAGAGAGGACCTGCGTCTGATGAAAGCATGTCAGGCAGTGTTCTGGCTTGCTGCCCCCGCCCATCAGGTATAGTGAATTCAACCAGTTGCTGCGGTGTAATCTCCATGATTCTTTCGTGCAACAACCTATGATCCCGTTTACCATTAATATTCAGCGTTGCTCTGTTATTAAATTTCATTCTGACAAGCCAGTCAGCTTTTATTCCGGGAGTCTGCGCTGCGCGTTCAAACAGGTCATAAAAATCGCCTTCACGATCAGAAATTGACAATACATGGGTATCAGGGCATTGGCGAGCCAGTTCTGTTGCTTTATTATATCCTTCAACCCAACGCCAGGTTTCTTTTTCACTGACATGTTTTTTATGAAGTAAATCATTGCAGATTTCTTGTCGGGTATTTTTACTGGTTTTTAATTCATCCCTGAACCACTGATAGTCATCATAAACACCGAGGCAAACACCTGACTCACTGATGACGAGTTGAGGATGAAGAAATAAGTTTCTTTCATCTTTATGTTTTTTGGGACCAACTCCTTGTTTTTCTTTCTGACCAGAATAATTAAGTTCTGTTGTATCCTGTAAAACTAAAACTCTTTTAAACTGCTGAGCTCTTTCAGTGATATTTTCTTTGTGAGGAGTCATGATTTTATTAGCAGAGACTTTATCGTTTGAAAAACAACGATAAGCTGCCTTTGTTTCACTCCAGGGGTAATGCTGCCAACTTACTGATTTAGTGTATGATGGTGATTTTAAGGTGCTTGCGTGGCTTCCATTTCCATCAGATGTCCTTCCTGCTCCGCTACTGAAGGCGTGGTGCGTAACGGCAAAAGCACTGCCGGACATCTGCGCTATCTCTGCTCTCATTGCCGTAAAACATGGCAACTACAGTTCACTTACACCGCCTCTCAGCCCGGTACGCACCAGAAAATCATTGATATGGCCATGAATGGCGTCGGATGTCGCGCCAGTGCACGCATTATGGGCGTTGGCCTCAACACGGTTTTACGTCACTTAAAAAACTCAGGCCGCAGTCGGTAACCTCGCGCATACAACCGGGCAGTGATGTGATTGTCTGCGCTGAAATGGACGAACATTGGGGCTACGTCGGTGCTAAATCACGTCAGCGCTGGCTGTTTTACGCGTATGACAGGATACGGAGGACGGTTGTGGCGCACGTCTTCGGGGAACGCACTCTGGCCACACTGAGGGTTTTTTTGAGCCTGCTGTCGGCCTTTGAGGTCGTGGTATGGATGACGGATGGCTGGCCGCTGTATGAATCACGCCTGAAGGGAAAGCTGCACGTTATCAGCAAGCGTTACACTCAGCGCATTGAGCGACATAATCTGAATCTGAGACAACATCTGGCAAGGCTGGTACGGAAGTCACTGTCGTTCTCAAAATCGGTGGAGCTGCATGACAAGGTCATCGGGCATTATCTGAACATAAAACACTATCAGTAAGTTGGAGTCATTACCGGCATCGCCATACTATGAATATTGTGTTTGTCGTGATTCAATTTTTATTTATAACCTCTACCCGGAGCAAATTCAGGTAGGTCATGCATAAAAATATCTTTCTATACTACGAAAATTATTTTTGTGAAAGTATTGACAACGCTAACTATTTTTAATTATATATTCATGATGCTCTAGGCATCACATTTTCTCCATGGGGTATTCCCTCCGCCGGCACTATGTGTTGCTGGCGTTTTTTTTATCAATTCTTACTTTTTAATCCCACTGTCCTTTCCACCAGAAACATACCTCGTTTCTACTGTATTTTGAGAATATAGTTCCCAGAATACCAATTATATATAATACGTTGTAATATATGTATTCCAATTAAAGCCGTTATTATAATAATTATCATATATGGTTATTTTCATGTTGATTTCGTCAGAAATAGAAAATGCTGATGATGAATTGTGAATAATCAAACTGACCTCTAATTATCCTGTATAGAGTAGTGCTTATTTTCGACTCAATTTCTACTGATTAGATTATGGTTATCAGTACAGTGGGTTATGAAAAACGGACTGGATCTGCCAGCAGTGCTTCTATTATTATTCAAAAAGAACTTCAGCCGGACAATGCTATAATCCAGGGAAAGGCTATAAGCTCTGTTGGACGGAATGTGGAAATCAGCACTGGTAAAAAGGGGAACTGACATTAACACAAGAAGGATTCCTGCAAGCAACTGCTTATCTGCCCGGAACGCAGAATTAAAGCATAACCACACAGGAGCCAGAATACTGTGGTCGTACGCATTCAGTATTGTGACAACTAATAGAAATAAAAATCTGGCCGGTGCGAATATTAAACGATGCGATACCGTATAGTGTAAGTCAAAAGTAACGGGGTATTTAAACCATCTTTTCATATTTATTTAACATAATGCAGATTCTGATGTATTAGTTCAGTTGTTCGCCAGAATCAGCGCTCGATCACTATGCGTTTTAGCAGTGTGCTGAAGAAGTTCTTCATCACTGCGTTATTCAGACCGTTTCCTTTGTGCGGCATATTTTGTGCTACTCCATGGGGCTTTAACTTTGCCTATAGCCTGCGATTCGATATTGCCAACCCTGATCCATATGCAGCGACGGGGCATCCTCTGGCCGGGCACTGTGAATGCATCGTATAGCATCGTATTAACGATGCTCCATCACCGACCTTTCTGACAAGCTGTAGGAGATAATTTCCCGGTTAAACAGATCGGAGAACTGGCGACAGGTACCACTTTTCCCCTGTACCGAGAACTCTGTAACATCCGCTCCCATTTTTCGTTGGCCTTTGTCAAAGTTCCGGCTCAGGATATTGGGCGCAGATCACTTATTTGGTGGACACCACTTTGTCGGATGCTTCAGATTATGACCAGATGGATTTCGCTGGACGCTTACGATTACATGCACCATATTGTCAACGATTACGCCACTGAGTGTATGACACACATTAAAGCGTTAGGCTCAGGCCTTATTACAATGTCATGCTAGTGGGCTTGTACGCCGTAAATATCTGCATGATACCAGAATGACCGGCAAACAAAGGTGCCCCGGCAAGCTCGTCAGTGAATATAAAGAAAATCAAGTGCGCTGATAACGATGCCACATCTGTGGTTGGTGGCAATATGCAGATTGTTGTTATTTGTCTTCATTGCATTCTAAGAAGTGTTTCTTATCAGACCTGATTTTTTTGCCATTATTTTTAATGAGGTCTTCAAGTGGAAAATAGGTTAGGCGTTCATGTGGCAGCGCGGCACGTCCCCATTTAGTGGCAAACTCCCGTTGGCGTGCCTGTAACAGTTGCTCCAGCCTTTTTATTTTGTTCTCATTCATCCGGTTTTCCTCGTATGCTGCATCACACCACTGTGCTAATGAAAAATGTAATCAGTGTGGTGGACGTGTTTTATCCGCATTGGAATTGTCGTCAACTAAAGGAGATGAGGCCCGTTTGTATCGCAATGGGTCTATGGCGCTCATGCCCGTTTGCTGTTCGATAATGGCTTCTCTGAGCATACGGTGTTGCAGTTCTCGTAAAAACTTTGCGTCTTCTGGTGATAAATCCATTGTTATTACTCGTAAAGCAATGCGCTGTAGTGCCTTACGCTACCTAGACTGGCCCCCTGAATCTCCAGACAACCAGTATTACTTATTTAAGTGATAGTCTTAATACTAGTTTTTAGACTAGTCATTGGAGTACAGATGATTGATGTCTTAGGGCCGGAGAAACGCAGACGGCGTACCACACAGGAAAAGATCGCAATTGTTCAGCAGAGCTTTGAACCGGGGATGACGGTCTCCCTCGTTGCCCGGCAACATGGTGTAGCAGCCAGCCAGTTATTTCTCTGGCGTAAGCAATACCAGGAAGGAAGTCTTACTGCTGTGGCCGCCGGAGAACAGGTTGTTCCTGCCTCTGAACTTGCTGCCGCCATGAAGCAGATTAAAGAACTCCAGCGCCTGCTCGGCAAGAAAACGATGAAAAATGAACTTCTCAAAGAAGCCGTTGAATATGGACGGGCAAAAAAGTGGATAGCGCACGCGCCCTTATTGCCCGGGGATGGGGAGTAAGCTTAGTCAGCCGTTGTCTCCGGGTGTCGCGTGCGCAGTTGCACGTCATTCTCAGACGAACCGATGACTGGATGGATGGCCGCCGCAGTCGTCACACTGATGATACGGATGTGCTTCTCCGTATACACCATGTTATCGGAGAGCTGCCCACGTATGGTTATCGTCGGGTATGGGCGCTGCTTCGCAGACAGGCAGAACTTGATGGTATGCCTGCGATCAATGCCAAACGTGTTTACCGGCTCATGCGCCAGAATGCGCTGTTGCTTGAGCGAAAACCTGCTGTACCGCCATCGAAACGGGCACATACAGGCAGAGTGGCCGTGAAAGAAAGCAATCAGCGATGGTGCTCTGACGGGTTCGAGTTCTGCTGTGATAACGGAGAGAGACTGCGTGTCACGTTCGCGCTGGACTGCTGTGATCGTGAGGCACTGCACTGGGCGGTGACTACCGGCGGCTTCAACAGTGAAACAGTACAGGACGTCATGCTGGGAGCGGTGGAACGCCGCTTCGGCAACGATCTTCCGTCGTCTCCAGTGGAGTGGCTGACGGATAATGGTTCATGCTACCGGGCTAATGAAACACGCCAGTTCGCCCGGATGTTGGGACTTGAACCGAAGAACACGGCGGTGCGGAGTCCGGAGAGTAACGGAATAGCAGAGAGCTTCGTGAAAACGATAAAGCGTGACTACATCAGTATCATGCCCAAACCAGACGGGTTAACGGCAGCAAAGAACCTTGCAGAGGCGTTCGAGCATTATAACGAATGGCATCCGCATAGTGCGCTGGGTTATCGCTCGCCACGGGAATATCTGCGGCAGCGGGCTTGTAATGGGTTAAGTGATAACAGATGTCTGGAAATATAGGGGCAAATCCACTACCGCGCTGATGGTTCTTATCCGTTTTATTGAATCGGAGAACAAACTGTGAGCTATCAGCCTGGTGGTCTGGTTTTGCCTGATTTAAGCCGCCGTGGGTATTTGTCCAAGAATGCTTCAAGCTCCAATCGTTTTGGCCTGGTGAATGGAGATGGGTTAAGCAAAGACTCTCGTTGCTGGTGTACTTTTTCGCGCTGGCGCTCAAGCATGGATAATGCGATTGCCTGTAGTTCTTCGTTAGTCATTGTCTGCACCGGGAAAGCAATTTACCGGAGTACCTCACACTACGGCAAAAATGTTTTATTGTTGCAACTTGCGTAATTATTCAGGTCAGTTTGGAACGCACTGTATAAACATAAATAACCTGATACTGTTGTGTGTTTTCAAAGAAAACACAGGTATTTTTCACATAAACCTTCCCCTTTTCATATTCGACCACTTAATCAAAAAACGGTTTTATACTTGTTGCCCCCACTGGGGTTAAATGTGAGACATGTCGCACTTTGTGCCATGTGTCCTCGCTGATTTTAGGCGCGGTTCATTCATTCTTTCTGTTGGCATAAAGTATGGTATCGGTTGGGCGAATGAAAGGGACTCGGGTCATGGTCAGACAATACCTGAGGCGTTAATTCGTTGAAAGAGATTGTGAATGGGGGAATAACTGAGTCTTAACTGCTGTGCGATAGCCCGGACAGATAGTTGCTCGTCGAATCTGAGACGTAATGATTCTGGCAAATAAGTGCGAAAGCCGGTGATATCTAGTGTTGTTTGAGAGTTCATCGTTCGCGTCCATTAATACAGATGGACGCGATTGTTGCCAGACAGGATAATTTTCACAAGACATCGCAGATAGAGTACTTACGATAATTTTTTATTTTATACAACAGATGCCCACGAAAAGAATTATTTTCAATAGACACCTGCATTACACAAAGTTGAACCGCCCCGGGAATCCTGGAGACTAAACTTCCTGAGAAAGAGGTAAACAGGATGACTAAAAATACTCGTTTTTCCCCCGAAGTCCGTCAACGGGCAGTCCGTATGGTTCTGGAAAGTCAGGGCGAATATGACTCACAATGGGCGACAATTTGTTCCATTGCTCCAAAGATTGGCTGTACGCCGGAGACTCTGCGTGTCTGGGTTCGCCAGCATGAGCGGGATACCGGGGGCGGTGATGGAGGGCTCACCACCGCTGAACGTCAGCGTCTGAAAGAGCCGGAGCGTGAAAATCGTGAACTGCGCCGCAGTAACGATATCCTTCGCCAGGCTTCCGCTTATTTTGCGAAGGCGGAGTTCGACCGCCTCTGGAAAAAATGATGCCACTGCTGGATAAGCTGCGTGAGCAGTACGGGGTCGGACCGCTATGCAGCGAACTGCATATTGCCCCGTCAACGTATTACCACTGTCAGCAACAGCGACATCATCCGGATAAACGCAGTGCCCGTGCGCAGCGCGATGACTGGCAGAAGAAAGAGATACAGCGCGTATACGATGAAAATCACAAGGTATACGGTGTAAAGTCTGGCGTCAGTTGTTACGGGAAGGTATCAGAGTGGCCAGATGCACTGTGGCACGTCTCATGGCGGTTATGGGACTTGCCGGTGTTCTCCGGGGTAAAAAGGTCCGTACGACCATCAGCCGGAAAGCCGTTGCCGCAGGCGACCGCGTAAACCGTCAGTTCGTGGCAGAACGACCTGACCAGCTGTGGGTGGCTGATTTTACTTACGTCAGCACATGGCGGGGCTTCGTCTATGTGGCGTTCATCATTGATGTGTTTGCCGGATACATCGTGGGGTGGCGGGTCTCATCGTCCATGGAAACGACATTCGTGCTGGATGCACTGGAGCAGGCGTTATGGGCCCGTCGACCGTCCGGCACGGTCCATCACAGTGATAAAGGTTCTCAGTATGTATCGCTGGTCTACACACAGCGGCTTAAGGAAGCCGGATTACTGGCATCAACAGGAAGTACAGGCGACTCGTATGACAACGCGATGGCGGAGAGCATCAATGGTCTTTACAAAGCGGAGGTAATACACCGTAAGAGCTGGAAAAACCGTGCAGAAGTGGAACTGGCCACACTAACGTGGGTGGACTGGTATAACAATCGACGATTGCTGGAAAGGCTGGGCCACATCCCTCCGGCAGAAGCAGAAAAAGCTTATTATGCTTCCATCGGAAACGATGATCTGGCAGCCTGAGTTCACAGATAAAACACTCTCCAGGAAAACCGGGGCGGTTCAAGTAGATACATACGCAGTCAGAGTACACTTACTTTTTATTATTTCCTGCAATGGCGATTACGGCTATTGACAGTAATGAAGTTATTAGTGAACCAAGACCTAAAGTAGTTCCGGGACCAACACCGTTGTCGCTTACGGTTACTGACAGGAAACTGATTGTACCAGCGCTTATTGTTTGAGTAAAACCTGTAATAGATGCGGCAAATCCTGTTTTTGAACCATTTATTTGTAATGCGATAAAATTGGCTATTGGGTAATAAAAACCATAGGTTGGATAATTTTTCAATCTTTGATAATTGATTTCCGATTATGAAAAATAAAACTGAGAAGGAGAAAATAATTGAGTAACTAAAAGTACTCAGGCCATAAGTATGCATGAAAATTGATGGTGATATTGATATGTAGCAAAATAGAGAACTGAGTATTAATGAGACAAGTATAGTGCCGCAGATAAACTCTTTGGTCACAAAGGATGCACTGTTTTGACATATTACTTTCTCATTTGCATGAGTTATCTTTGGTGATAATAACATTATTATAATACTGAACAGCATCATAACAAGAAATATAACATTCCAGTTATAATATTCAATAATCAATGCGCGAGGTGCTACTAATGGTATTACTGCGCTTACAGATGATATATCAGAAAGCGCCCGTTTTAGTTTTAATGGAGGGTGATCTTACCCACCAATAGTGGACACAGGACTAAGTGAGTAAACTCTCAACCAGAGGTGACTCATGACAAAACCAGTATCAATCAGCAAGAAGCCCCGTAAACAACATACGCCTGAATTTCGTAACGAAGCCCTGAAACTCGCTGAACGCATCGGTGTGGCCGCCGCAGCCCGTGAACTCAGCCTGTATGAATCTCAGCTTTATGCCTGGCGCAGTAAACAGCAGCAACAAATGAGTTCGTCAGAGCGCGAAAGCGAACTGGCCGCTGAAAATGTCCGCCTTAAACGACAACTGGCGGAGCAGGCTGAGGAACTGTCCATCCTCCAAAAGGCCGCGACATACTTCGCGAAGCGCCTGAAATGAAGTATGTCTTTATCGAAAATCATCGGGCAGAGTTCAGCATCAAAGCGATGTGTCGTGTACTTCGGGTTGCCCGCAGCGGCTGGTATGTCTGGCTCAGGCGTCGTCACCAGATGAGCCTGCGCCAACAGTTTCGGCTCACCTGCGATGCCGCTGTCCATAAGGCATTCTTTGAGGCAAAGCAGCGATACGGTGCTCCCCGCCTTGCTGACGAACTGCCGGAGTTCAATATTAAAACCATTGCCGCCAGCCTGCGTCGTCAGGGGCTGCGGGCGAAAGCCAGCCGGAAGTTCAGCCCGGTCAGCTACCGTGCACATGGCCTGCCCGTATTGGAGAATCTGCTGGAGCAGGACTTCAGCGCCAGTGGCCCGAAACCAGAAGTGGGCGGGTGACATCACGTACTTGCGTACCGATGAGGGCTGGTTGTATCTCGCAGTAGTCATCGACCTGTGGTCACGCGCCGTCATTGGCTGGTCGATGTCACCGCGAATGACAGCACAACTGGCCTGTGATGCACTGCAAATGGCGTTGTGGCGGAGAAGACGCCCGGAAAGCGTCATTGTTCATACGGACCGTGGTGGTCAATACTGTTCAGGGGATTATCAGGCAATGCTGAAGCGACACAACCTGCGTGGCAGTATGAGTGCGAAAGGCTACTGTTATGACAATGCCTGTGTGGAAAGCTTCTTTCATTCGCTGAAGGTGGAATGTATCCACGGGGAACGCTTTAGCAGCCGGGAAATAATGCGGGCAACGGTGTTTAATTATATCGAGTGTGATTACAATCGCTGGCGTCGTCACAGTGCCTGTGGCGGTCTCAGCCCGGAACAATTTGAAAACCATAATCTCGCTTAGGGCCGTGTCCACATTACGTGGGTAGGATCAGTATGGGTCGTCTTGTATTTGTCATACTGCCCAATCTCACCAATCGAAAATGCTCCTTTTGGCAAAGGTTCAAGCAGGTCTCTGGGAATGGAGGTCGCTGGCGTCGGATATAAAAAACCCTCACGGCTTAGCAAGGCTGGCGTCACTATCGGTGTAACAATATCAGGCGTGCCTGCGGAACGGTCCTTACCATGCTGCAGTAACCGGAAATAAACTTTTGGGCGTAAGATGACATTGACAGTTTCGACATCGTCTTTTTCTCCCTTAAAAAATTTATTGACAATCGCTTCGTCAAGACGTCCCGCCGCTATCCCATGCCAGTGAGTGAAATTTTGGGCGTCTTTCCGTTCAAAACAGCCCTTTCCTGACTCAGCATCTGCAAGCGAGTTGCGCCAGTATGAGGCAAACCTTAAAGCATTTTCATCCATTACCAGTCCTGTGACTCAATGAAATCCATTGATTTATCGAATATAAAACCACCGTATGGACAACTATTGTCCATATTAAAAAAGTTGGATGCAATGTTTTGTTTATAATTCGATATCAAATGTACTGGTTGTACGAGGTTCAGAACACAAGCACATTCAACAGTACGTCAGGACTATTGATTTCATAACAGCGAATACAATTTTTTACTGTTTATAATGGCTGCCTGTGTTGGACGGGGATACCAGTTCAACCGAAAACGCCAGAGGAGGGGATTACCCGCTGGCAGGGTAAATCTGTGGTTTTTGATGCCAGCTATAACGTGTTTGACGATAAAGTATTACGAAAGAACTTTAATGAGTTCATGGAGTAATTCGTTAAAGTAATTTACAACGCTATCCTTTTGCAAAGGAAACTTTCAGAAAATAACCCCAGGGTAATCACCTGGGGAAGGAACACAGTGTTATTATTGGATAATAAATTATTACTTGTTTTAAAGTTACACTAATGCAATATCTACTGATACTGGATGCTTGAATGTTTCATCCCTGCTGCGGAAAAGGGCAATATCCAGGGCCAGATATATTCACCGTTCATATTTCTGCATTTCTGTACAATTTCCTCAGAAAGTGTCTTGTCAATTCTTTTCCACAGGTGCTCCTGCTGTCTTAAAATACTTTCGCATATTTCGAAATCATCTTCCTGAATCAGCATTTCGGCGCATTTAATGATTTCTGATCGTTCATGCAGCACGGAGGAATGGTTATAGAGCCAGTTTACAAACAGCAATGCTTCCGGATATTGTCCCCATAATGGTGAGTATGTTGCATAGTAATCTTCTGCCGTATCCAGAGAGCCGGAGAAGTCATGCCACACAGCAAGTGGAAATGGATGCAGATTTCCGCACAGCATTTCTGCGATGTAAGTGTTTGTGGCAAAGCCATGGCGAAAAGCTGTGGCGGCCTTAACATGTTCCCCGTTCAGAAAATGCAGGAGACCGAGTTCATACCAGTAAGGTGAAAATTCATCAGCATGCTCTTTCAGTACACTGAAGGCTCGCTCATGATCGCCGGTGCGTAACAGCTCTGAACCCAACAACCAGCGAGCCCCCTGATTATCTTCAGGATTGTATGCCAGTATTTTATCAGTGAGCATAACCGCATCCTGATGGCGCTGTAAGTGCACATTTGCGAGAATTGCTGCATAAAGCGCGCGCAGATAAGGCCGGTTTTCGGGATGCATCCAGATTATTTCACCACAGAAACTTTCCGGGATGATACGATTACCTGCCGCCAGTCCTTTAAGAGCGGCGTTCAGTGCCTTACGCGGGGCATTCTGTTCCAGAAATGCATATGCCAGATGAGCGTGTATATCAATAAAGTCCGGCTCCCGTTGAGCAAGGCGTCGGAGTTTGTTGATGTAACTCGTCTCGCTGATTTCATCAGCGTCGTATGCATCAAGCACTTCTTCAAACTCCCCCAGCAATGGGCCAAACCAGGTATCCGGAAATACGAAATAACCCTTGTTATCGTGCACTTCAAAGCATAATCTATCGTTCATTTTCTGAGCCTGTAAAACATGTGGTGATATAGTCTGAGAGCATAAAAGTTGAGATTCTGTGTATCAAGTCCTGTCTTGGCACCGAATGAATATTGCTTACGAAGCCCCTTCATGCTTTCCTTGAGAACAATAATTTTATCTTTATGTGAATCTCATTTTTTATAATGATGTCAGATGATTGAAATGCTAAATTATATCTGAATCAACTATTCCTTTGCTAAAGGTATCGAAATAACTGCAAGGCTGTATTTTGTAATTGCCAATTTAAAAATGTCAATTTGTTTTTAATTATGTTTTTGTAATAAGTTTGAAGACGCAAAAAAATAATATAATAACAAAAATCCTCCAGCCTTGTAGGCCAGAGGATAAAATACTTAATTGAGGAAAACATCAGGGAAAAGTATTTCTGACTTAACTTTCCCGGCTGGAGAGTGAATCAATGTAATCAGCGTACCATTGCATCATTTCACGGCGGCCATCGAGATACAGGGCATGATTATAGGTACCCCTGATGGAATTTTTATCCACATGAGCTAACTGCATTTCAATCCAGGCGGAATTAAAGCCTTGTTCATGCAGAATTGTACTCATGGTGTGTCTGAAACCGTGCCCTGTGAGTCTTCCCTTATATCCAAGTAATTCAATTACTTGGTTAATGCTTTCCTTACTAATTGGTTTGCGGGGATCATTTCTACCGATAAAGACTAGGGGATGATGTTTTGAGATTGGTTCAAGCTGCTTAAATAGCATAATGACCTGCTCAGAGAGCGGCACAATATGAGGTCGCTTCATCTTCATTACTTCTGCCGGGATCTCCCACAATTTTGTCTCAAAATCGATATCTTCCCAGCGTGCAAAACGCAGTTCTTGTGTTCGTACGCCGGTTAACATAATGATCTGAGTAGCTGTCTTAGTGATTATACTTCCGGTATAACCCGCCAGATCGTTGAGGAAGTGGGGAAGTTCATTAGCAGTAAGAAAGGGAAAATGTACTTTTTTCGGTGTAGCTAAAGCACTGGCAAGATCGGGGGCTGGGTTATAGTCTGCCCGGCCAGTAACAATTGCATAGCGGAACACCTCACCACAGCGCTGGCGGACCTTGCGCATTTTCTCCAGAGCTCCACGTTTTTCCATTTTACGCAGTGCTTCCAGTAACTTCATTGGTTTGATTTCGGCAATAGGGCGCTTGCCAATGTAGGGAAAAATGTCTTTTTCAAAGGTATCAATGATTTCATCACGATAGCGTAATGACCACCGATCAGCTTTTAACTGGTGCCATTCGCGAGCAATAGCCTCGAACGTATTTTTCAGACTCATTTGCTGCGCGATTTTTTCTTCCTTTTTTGCCTCCCCTGGATCGCCTCCAGCAGCGAGGAGTTTCCTGGCTTCACTGCGTTTCTCGCGAGCATCGGCTAGCGTTACATCGGGGTATACGCCAATAGAAAGCATCTTTTCTTTACCAGCAAAGCGGTACTTCATGCGCCAGTATTTAGAACCATTAGTGTTAATCAGTAGATACATACCGCCGCCATCAGCAAGCTTATAGGGTTTGTCTTTGGGTTTTGCGGTTTTCACTTTGATATCGTTAATGCCATGACATCCTCCGGCTTTTGATGAATTCATGTTCCTGAGGGGGATTTCTGCCAGTAACTAACCTGATACCCCCAATACACCCCTTGTATAACAAAGATATTGTTAAAAGCCGTTGTTATGTATCACATTTTTCCTATTATGGGGGTGCTTGTATTTCAATAGGAAATAACACCCCCTAAAGTACCCCCAAAAGAAACTTGATACGGGGTGAAGTAGGTTGACCTCAGGATACAAATAAATACTGATATACAAGGGATTAGAAGAGATTTATTGACATTGGGAGAGTTCAGAAGAGGTAAACTGGCGGAAGATCACAGGAGTCGAACCTGCCCGGGACCGCTGGCGGCCCCAACTGGATTTGAAGTCCAGCCGCCTCACCGGAGACGACGATCTTCCGCGCCTCGATTGCTACATGGAGGCGGGGCGCATTATAGCTACTTCCTTGAGTTTCTACATCCCCCAGATCAGTTTTTTCCGCCTAATAAACGCAGCGTATTATCACGAAAGCATTATAATTTATATAAAACCCATATTTTACAATGATATATGAGCGGAATTAACGCTACCACGATCACATAAAACAAGAATCATAAATTAATAACCAGATATCGGAATATTCGCTCTCACAGGGATGGTTTACAAAATGCGTTATCGGTCTCAGCACCCCTATAGCATCAAGGAAAAGCAGATGAGGAGTGAAGTGTTGTCCGTTAAAGAGAAAATTGGTTATGGCATGGGAGACGCCGCCAGCCACATTATTTTCGATAACGTAATGTTATATATGATGTTCTTTTATACCGATATTTTTGGCATTCCTGCCGGATTTGTCGGAACCATGTTTTTGGTCGCTCGTGCACTGGATGCGATTTCCGATCCTTGCATGGGGTTGTTGGCCGATCGAACGCGCTCTCGCTGGGGTAAATTTCGTCCGTGGGTACTGTTTGGCGCACTGCCATTCGGGATCGTCTGTGTACTGGCCTATAGCACGCCAGATCTCAGTATGAACGGCAAAATGATCTATGCAGCAATTACTTACACCCTAACTTACCTTACTTTATACCGTCGTCAATATCCCTTACTGCGCATTGGGTGGTGTAATCACCAATGACCCGACTCAGCGTATCTCGCTGCAATCCTGGCGTTTTGTGCTGGCGACCGCGGGAGGCATGCTTTCTACTGTTCTGATGATGCCACTGGTTAATTTAATTGGCGGTGATAATAAACCACTCGGTTTCCAGGGCGGTATCGTGGTCCTTTCCGTGGTGGCATTCATGATGCTGGCATTTTGTTTCTTCACCACTAAAGAACGCGTTGAAGCACCACCTACAACAACGTCTATGCGGGAAGATTTACGTGATATCTGGCAAAACGACCAGTGGCGGATTGTCGGTTTACTAACCATTTTCAATATCCTGGCGGTGTGCGTACGCGGTGGGGCGATGATGTATTACGTCACATGGATTTTGGGCACGCCGGAAGTGTTTGTCGCTTTTCTCACCACTTATTGCGTGGGTAACCTGATTGGTTCCGCACTGGCAAAACCTCTGACCGACTGGAAATGTAAAGTCACTATCTTCTGGTGGACGAACGCCCTGCTGGCAGTGATTAGCCTCGCGATGTTCTTTGTTCCCATGCAGGCCAGCATCACTATGTTTGTCTTCATCTTCGTGATTGGTGTGTTGCATCAACTGGTGACACCTATCCAGTGGGTAATGATGTTCGATACCGTCGACTACGGCGAGTGGTGCAATGGTAAACGCCTGACCGGGATCAGTTTTGCTGGCACGCTGTTTGTGCTCAAACTGGGGTTGGCCTTCGGCGGCGCTCTTATCGGCTGGATGCTGGCTTATGGCGGATATGATGCGGCAGAAAAAGCGCAGAACAGCGCCACGATTAGCATCATTATTGCGCTATTCACGATTGTTCCGGCGATCTGTTATTTGCTGAGCGCGATTATCGCTAAACGCTACTACTCACTCACGACGCACAATCTGAAAACCGTTATGGAACAGCTGGCTCAGGGTAAACGCCGTTGCCAGCAACAATTCACCTCTCAAGAAGTGCAGAACTAAGGAACGGCAATGAAAATTAGCGATGGAAACTGGTTGATTCAACCTGGCCTCAATTTGATTCACCCGCTTCAGGTATTCGAGGTTGAACAGCAGGATAATGAAATGGTGGTCTATGCTGCCCCCCGTGATGTGCGTGAACGTACCTGGCAGCTTGATACGCCTTTATTTACGCTGCGCTTTTTCTCCCCACAGGAAGGTATTGTCGGTGTGCGGATTGAGCATTTTCAGGGGGCGCTGAATAACGGTCCTCATTATCCGCTCAATATTTTGCAGGACGTGAAGGTCACAATCGAAAACACAGAACGTTATGCTGAGTTTAAAAGTGGCAACTTAAGCGCGCGTGTCAGCAAAGGTGAGTTCTGGTCACTGGATTTTCTGCGCAACGGCGAACGTATTACCGGTAGTCAGGTGAAAAATAATGGCTACGTGCAGGACACGAATAATCAACGCAATTATATGTTTGAGCGGCTTGATCTTGGCGTTGGCGAAACAGTTTACGGTCTGGGAGAGCGCTTTACTGCCCTGGTGCGCAATGGCCAGACGGTAGAGACCTGGAACCGGGACGGCGGCACAAGTACTGAACAGGCGTATAAAAATATCCCGTTCTACATGACTAACCGTGGTTATGGGGTACTGGTCAATCATCCCCAGTGTGTCTCTTTTGAAGTGGGATCGGAGAAAGTCTCCAAAGTGCAGTTCAGCGTTGAGAGTGAATATCTCGAATACTTTGTTATCGACGGCCCGACGCCGAAAGCGGTACTTGATCGTTATACCCGCTTTACTGGTCGTCCGGCGCTGCCGCCCCCGTGGTCCTTCGGCCTGTGGCTAACCACTTCATTTACCACCAACTACGACGAAGCGACGGTAAACAGCTTTATCGATGGTATGGCGGAACGCAATCTGCCGCTGCATGTTTTCCACTTTGACTGTTTCTGGATGAAAGCCTTCCAGTGGTGCGATTTTGAGTGGGACCCGCTGACTTTCCCTGACCCGGAAGGGATGATCCGCCGCCTGAAAGCGAAAGGGCTGAAAATCTGCGTCTGGATTAACCCCTATATCGGTCAAAAATCCCCCGTCTTTAAAGAGTTACAAGAGAAAGGCTATTTACTCAAACGCCCGGACGGTTCGCTATGGCAGTGGGATAAATGGCAGCCAGGTCTGGCGATTTATGACTTTACCAATCCGGATGCCTGCAAATGGTACGCCGACAAACTGAAAGGTCTGGTCGCGATGGGCGTTGATTGCTTTAAGACCGACTTTGGCGAACGTATCCCAATTGATGTTCAGTGGTTTGACGGTTCCGATTCGCAGAAAATGCATAACCATTATGCGTACATCTACAACGAACTGGTGTGGAACGTGCTCAAGGACACCGTTGGTGAGGAAGAAGCTGTCTTGTTTGCCCGCTCGGCCTCCGTCGGTGCGCAGAAATTCCCGGTACACTGGGGTGGCGATTGTTACGCTAACTACGAATCAATGGCGGAAAGCCTGCGCGGTGGTTTGTCTATTGGCCTTTCAGGTTTTGGCTTCTGGAGCCACGATATCGGCGGCTTTGAAAATACCGCTCCGGCGCACGTTTACAAACGCTGGTGCGCGTTTGGTTTGCTCTCCAGCCATAGCCGTTTACACGGTAGCAAATCTTATCGTGTGCCGTGGGCCTACGATGATGAGTCCTGTGATGTGGTGCGCTTCTTCACGCAACTGAAATGCCGCATGATGCCGTATCTGTATCGTGAAGCTGCGCGTGCGAACGCGCGGGGTACGCCGATGATGCGGGCCATGATGATGGAGTTCCCGGACGATCCGGCTTGTGATTACCTTGACCGTCAATACATGTTAGGCGACAACGTGATGGTTGCGCCGGTGTTCACTGAAGCGGGCGATGTGCAGTTCTACCTGCCGGAAGGTCGCTGGACACACCTGTGGCACAACGATGAACTCGACGGTAGTCGCTGGCATAAACAGCAGCACGGCTTCCTGAGTCTGCCCGTTTATGTGCGTGATAACACTCTACTGGCGCTGGGCAACAACGATCAACGTCCCGATTACGTGTGGCACGAAGGCACGGCATTCCACCTCTTTAATCTGCAAGACGGGCATGAAGCCGTCTGTGAAGTGCCTGCTGCTGACGGATCGGTGATCTTTACTTTAAAAGCAGCACGTACTGGCAACACGATTACTGTGACTGGTGCGGGCGAGGCGAAGAACTGGACGCTGTGCTTGCGCAATGTTGTGAAAGTAAATGGTCTGCAAGGCGGTTCGCAGGCTGAAAGTGAGCAGGGGCTGGTGGTGACGCCTCAAGGGAATGCGCTGACAATTACGTTGTAATCTATTGACGGAATGCCGGGTACGTCTGAGTCGTACCCGGCGAGATTGATGTTTACCGCACCGGCTCCGTCGATGTAACTTCACCGCTGGAAACGACGCCCGCATTCATGGTTTGAGTCACTTGCTGCTTTGCGGCGTTCACGGCATGCAATTGCCCGCTAACCGTAGGTTTCAGCGGGGCATTGGCCTGAATATCTCCACTGGCGGTAAGCTGAATATTGCCGTCGCCAGTCAACGGTAATTCAGGCCATCCCCATTGTTGCAAAATATTCACCGGCACACCGCGTCCATTCAGGCTGATATGGGTCTGACGTTGTGGCGTTTGTGAAACACTTGCGGTGGCTTCCAGAATGCCTTTTTCAGTAAATGCACTCAGTTCGCTGATATTCACCGTGCTGCTGTTGGCGGTCAGCGCCAGCGACGGGCGACGAACATCAACACGATTGAATGTCGCGGCGGCGGCATTCAGATTCGCCGAGCCACTCCAGACGCCCCATTTATGATCGGTAACCAGCGTCAGGTTGGCACCGTAACCATCGAGCGCGGTGAGCTGCCACGGGAAGTCAGGGTCGATATCAATGATCAGATTGCGGCTGGCGCTAAATCTCTTCAGTTGCAGGCTGTTTAACCAACCGGGTGTCGTTTCCATCCACAACTGTTGCCAGTTTTTCGGCAAGGTATATTCCAGCCCGGCAATTGCCGCATCATCAAGGATCAACGTTTTACCGTCACGCAGCCAGTTCCCTGACGTTCTGACCATACCCCCTTCCCAGCGGCTGGTGAACTGGCGCAGCGCTACGCCCTGCGGGGAAAATTCCGCGTTTATAATCGGGTCAAATAAATGCAGCGAACCATAAATGAACTCGCTGGCGTTCATCGACAGTTTGCCTTCCTGTGTCTGCCAGTCATCTTTACTGAAGGTCATGTTGCGCAAGCTGAGATCGAGGTCGGTCACCGCCCAGTCCGGACCTTGCAGACGAGCATCGATGACTTCCAAGCGACCAATCTGCAACGACGGGACAGAGCGTAATGGCGCAAAGAAGTCGGTTAGCGATTTTTCGCTTTGTAGACGGATATCCGCCATGCGCAGATTTTCCACTTGCCAGCTGCCGTCGGCGTTACGCTGCGCGTTTCCGGTTAATGTCCCGCGGGCGATGTCGGCACCCAGGTTAGTCAGCGTAACGCGATCGTTATCAATACTGCCTTCAATCAGTACATTGGTGGCAGGAACATCATTGAGCGAAAGCGATCCGGCACTAAACTGAATCTGCGCCTTCGTACCCAGCACTTTACCGGCTTCTGGTGACCACGGAACCACGCCGCCATTTACCCGCTGCGCGCTCAGTTTCCATTCGCTATTCGGGCTATTAAACGCCATATCACGCAGTTGCAGACGATCGGCTTTGAACGGTAGCGGCGCGGTCTGGTCGGTGAGATTCAGCGTCCCGTTTTCCAGCAGGATGGTATCGACATGGCGTGGTTCGGTCAGTTGGCGACTGCTTAGCGCAATGTCGACACTTTTTGCCACCAGGGGCGCGGGCTGACCATCACGACCAAACGTGACATTCTCCAGCACGATATGAGATGGCGCGGAAAAACGGTGATCCATCGCCCCGAAGGCCAGATGATAGTCGCTATTCTCGGAAACCCATGCGCTGATATGTTCTGCTCCCCAGCGGGTTTGCAGAAGAAAATAGAGGCCAGCGATCACCACTAACAGAGCGATGAGAATGTAGAGAAGCAGCTTCCCAATAAATTTCATGGTCTTCCATCCCGTGAAATGCACATAAGGGAGTTATGCACGATTTACGCGCAATCCTCAAGGCGGGAATGGTGAAAGAGGTGAGACTGCGGCGGTAATTATCTTACCGCCGCCAGTGAATTACTGTTTTTCTGGTGGGAAAATCAGATTCAGCACGATGGCAGTAATACCGCCCGCGGCGATCCCGGAGGAGAGCAGGTTTTTCAGCCATTCAGGGGCAAACTGCAAAATCAGCGGCTGCTGAGACACGCCCAGACCAACCGCCAGCGACAGCGCGATAATCAGAATCGCCCGACGGTTCAGCGGCTCACGAGAAACGATACGCACACCGGAGGCGGCGATGGTGCCAAACATTACAAGCGTTGCGCCGCCCAGAACCGGTTCTGGAATGTGTTGTACAAAACCGCTCACTGCCGGGAACAGACCCAGCACGATCAACATCAGCGCGACGACAAAACCGACATAGCGGCTGGCAACACCAGTCAACTGGATCACTCCGTTGTTTTGCCCGAAGCAGGAGTTCGGGAAGGTGTTAAACACCGCCGAAACAAACGAGTTCAGGCCGTTTGCCAGCACGCCGCCTTTCAGGCGTTTCATGTACAGCGGACCGGACACTGGCTGTTCGGAAACGTCAGAGGTCGCCGTGATATCGCCAATGGTTTCCAGCGAAGTGATCATAAAGACCAGCATCAGCGGCAGCAGCAGACTCCATTCAATGCCAAGACCGTAATAGAGCGGCGTTGGCACCATAATCAGTTCTTGCGTCATCGGTTCGTTGCTTTCTGGCAACATGCCCATAAACCACGCCAGCGCATATCCGGCCGCCATCGCAATTACCAGTGAGGCCACGCGTAAGTAAGGGTTACGTTGACGGTTAAGCAGGATAATTAAGGCTAAAACCACGCCTGCCAGCAGCAGATTTTTCGGTGCGCCGAAGGTGTTATCGCTCATGGCTGCGTAACCGCCGCCAATGGAGGTCAGCCCCACCTGAATTAGCGACAGGCCGATAATCATCACCACAACGCCAGAAACCAGCGGCGTAATAATGCGGCGCGCCAGATGCAGAACGCGGGAGATCACCATCTCGGTGCAACTTGCCAGCATCAACGTGCCGAACAAAGCCGCCATCATGGTAGGAACATCAGCACCACCGGTTTTCAGCGCGGTACCGCCCATAATCAGCGGGGCAACAAAGTTGAAGCTGGTGCCCTGAATAGACAACAGCCCGGAGCCAACCGGACCCCAGGCCTTAATTTGAATAATCGATGCCACACCGGAGGCAAACAGCGACATACTAATAATGTGTTGCGTGTCTTGTGCCGGTAAACCCAGCGCCTGGCAGATTAATAGCGCTGGCGTGATCACCGCAACGAACATCGCCAGCAGATGCTGACAGGCGGCAAACAGGGTTTGAGGAAGCGGCGGACGATCTTCAAGACGGTAAATCAGTTCGCTGTTTTGAGTCTGAGCAACCGGTTGCGCATTTTCTGACTCGAGGGTGGAAACAGACATCGAAAACAATCCCGTGGTAGCAAAGCGGGCATTTTAGCTGACCGAAAGAGAAAAGCAAACGTTTGCCACATCCTCATCTAAATATTTAAATGAGATAAATGCACTTTTTTATATAACTTTTGGTATTTTTCTGCTTAAAATCCATGCCATTTGTTCATTAACAGCTGAGAATTTGACCCAGGAAAGCATAACTCGATACCCGTCATAGTTCATGAAGTTGCCACTGCGCGATGAAGTATGACGAGTATGAAAGAGTGATGCGGATACAAAGGAGTAACTATGTTTCATCTCGATACTTTAGCAACGCTTGTTGCCGCAACGCTGACGTTGCTGCTCGGGCGTAAGTTGGTCCATTCCGTCTCCTTTTTGAAGAAATACACCATACCGGAACCTGTTGCGGGTGGTTTGTTGGTGGCGCTGGCGCTACTAGTACTGAAAAAAAGCATGGGCTGGGAAGTCAACTTTGATATGTCCCTGCGCGATCCGTTAATGCTGGCTTTCTTCGCCACCATTGGCCTGAACGCCAACATTGCCAGTTTGCGTGCCGGTGGGCGTGTGGTTGGCATCTTCTTGATTGTGGTTGTTGGTCTGTTGGTGATGCAAAATGCCATTGGCATTGGTATGGCTAGCCTGTTAGGGCTTGATCCGCTGATGGGGCTGTTGGCCGGTTCTATTACGCTTTCCGGCGGTCACGGTACGGGCGCTGCGTGGAGTAAATTGTTCATTGAACGTTATGGCTTCACCAATGCGACGGAAGTGGCGATGGCCTGTGCAACGTTCGGTCTGGTGCTGGGCGGCTTGATTGGCGGTCCGGTGGCGCGCTATCTGGTGAAACACTCCACCACGCCGAACGGTATTCCGGATGACCAGGAAGTCCCGACGGCGTTTGAAAAGCCGGATGTGGGACGCATGATCACCTCGTTGGTGCTGATTGAAACTATCGCGCTGATTGCTATCTGCCTGACGGTGGGGAAAATTGTTGCGCAACTTTTGGCTGGCACTGCTTTTGAACTGCCGACCTTCGTCTGTGTACTGTTTGTTGGCGTGATTCTGAGCAACGGTCTGTCAATAATGGGCTTTTACCGCGTCTTTGAGCGTGCGGTATCCGTGCTGGGTAACGTAAGCTTGTCGTTGTTCCTGGCGATGGCGTTGATGGGGCTGAAACTGTGGGAGCTGGCTTCGCTGGCGCTGCCGATGCTGGCGATTCTGGTGGTACAGACCATCTTCATGGCGTTGTATGCCATCTTCGTTACCTGGCGCATGATGGGCAAAAACTACGATGCGGCAGTGCTGGCTGCGGGTCACTGTGGTTTTGGCCTCGGTGCAACGCCAACGGCAATCGCCAACATGCAGGCGATCACTGAACGCTTTGGCCCGTCGCACATGGCGTTTTTGGTGGTGCCGATGGTCGGTGCGTTCTTTATCGATATCGTCAATGCGCTGGTGATTAAGCTGTATTTAATGTTGCCGATTTTTGCCGGTTAACCGATGAAGCGGCGGTCTTCTCACCGCCGCCTTTTACGCATTCGAGTAACGTTCTGTCTCCGGCATCCAGCGTTCTATCAAGGCTTTTGCCTGTTGTGGGTAACGTTCGTGAATATGTCGCGCCAGGCGCTGAACTTCCGGGATCATCGCCTGATCGCGCAGTAAATCCGCCACTTTAAATTCAGCATTACCCGTCTGACGCGTGCCTAACAATTCGCCAGGGCCGCGAATCTCCAGATCTTTTTGCGCAATCACAAAACCGTCGTTACTGTCGCGCAGCACTTGCAGGCGAATTTGCGCCGTTTTAGAAAGCGGCGTTTTGTAGAGCAGCACGCAGTGAGAAGCCACCGCGCCACGACCTACGCGCCCGCGCAGCTGGTGTAACTGCGCCAGACCCAGACGCTCAGGGTTTTCGATAATCATCAGGCTGGCGTTAGGCACATCAACACCGACTTCAATAACGGTAGTGGCAACCAGCAGATGTAGCTCACCTTGTTTAAACGACGCCATCACCGCCTGTTTCTCGGCTGGTTTCATCCGCCCGTGTACCAGGCCAACATTCAATTCTGGTAGCGCCAGTTTCAACTCTTCCCAGGTAGCTTCCGCCGCCTGCGCTTCCAGTAACTCTGACTCTTCAATCAACGTACAAACCCAGTACGCCTGACGACCTTCAGTTATGCAGGCGTGGCGCACGCGGTCAATGATGTCGGTACGGCGGGTATCAGGAATAGCGACCGTAGTCACTGGCGTGCGGCCTGGCGGCAGCTCATCTATCACCGAGGTATCGAGATCGGCATACGCCGTCATTGCCAGCGTGCGGGGGATCGGCGTGGCGGTCATGATCAACTGATGCGGATGGAAGCCCTGCTGCTGGCCTTTCTCCCACAATGCCAGACGCTGATGCACGCCAAAACGATGCTGTTCGTCGATAATCACCAGCGCCAGGCCGTTAAACTGCACCTGTTCCTGGAAGATGGCGTGTGTACCGACAATCATCTGCACCTGACCGCTGGCGATGGCTTCCTGCTGAGACAGTCGCGCTTTGCCTTTCTGCTTACCGGCGAGCCAGCCCACTTCGATACCGAGCGGTGCAAACCAGTTGCGGAAGTTATTGGCGTGCTGCTCGGCGAGTAATTCGGTTGGTGCCATCAGTGCCACCTGTTTGCCGTGGGCAATCGCACGCAGCGCGGCGAGGGCGGCGACCAGCGTTTTACCGGAACCTACATCGCCCTGTACCAGGCGCATCATCGGCACATCCAGCGCCATATCATGCTCGATCTCCGCCACTACGCGTGCCTGTGCGCCCGTTGGCTTGAACGGTAAGGCGGCGAGGAGTTTATTTTTCAGCGTGTCATTGGCGCTCAGCGGCTGGGCATGAAAACGCTGTGCTCCGGCACGTAAGGCTAACATGCTGAGGTTGTGCGCCAGCAGTTCTTCCAGAATCAGACGACGTTGCGCCGGATGCTGCCCGGTTTCCAGATCGCTAAGCTGTAGCGTCGGTGGCGGGCGGTGCAAAGTGCGCAACGCTTCCGGTAGCGTCATCATTCCTTGTGACAGTTCCGGCGGCAGGAGTTCTTCAATGGCGCAGGTGTCGAGCAGATCCAGCGCCTGGTCGGTTAATTTACGCAGCGTGGCCTGCTTTACGCCTTCCGTTGTTGGATAAACCGGCGTGAGCGTTTCCTGTAATTCTGGCGTGCTGAGATCGCCCTGCACGCGGTATTCCGGGTGGATCATCTCCGCACCATATTTACCGCGCTTTGCTTCGCCATAAGCCAGTACACGGCGGCCCGTCGCCAGGCTATTTTTCATTGCCGCGCTGAAATTGAAAAAGCGCATGGTGAGGATGCCGGAACCGTCGCTGATCTGGCAGGTCATCATCCGCCGACCGCCGAAGGAGATATTGCAGTTCAGCACTTCGCCTTCCACCGTGGCATAAACGCCCGGCAGTAGTTCTCCGATGGGGTAGAGATGGGTGCGATCTTCGTAGCGCAGGGGAAGGTGTAAGAGTAGATCCTGCACGGTATGCAGGTTGATTTTCGCCAGTTTGTTACTAAGTGCTGCGCCAACGCCCGTTAGGGAACTGAGTGGGACAGCATCTAACAGGCGACCTTTCATGGCACTTACCCTGCAGCCTGCATAGTAGCCCACCAGTCGGCATCAGCTTCGATCTCGCCTTGCTGATTGACGTGGGGATAAGGCAGGCCTTTGCGTTTTGCGACTTTCGCCAGCACCGGATAGCCGCCTTCAAACAACAGGCGTTGTTGCTCTGCTTCCGGCAACATGCTGTTTTCACGCAGGTACATGCCTGCATTTTGCCGCTGACGCTGGGCTTCGTAAAGAATGAGGGCTGAGGCAACGGAAACATTCAGCGACTGCACCATGCCGATCATCGGAATGATGATGTCCTGATCCGCCAGGGCCAATGCTTCCTGCGTGATGCCCGTTTTCTCCTGTCCCATCAAAATGCAGGTCGGGCGAGTGTAATCAATTTCGCGGAAATCGACAGCATTATCAGAAAGATGGGTTGCCAGAATCTGCATGCCCTGGCCTTTGAGATGAGCGACGGCATCGCCAATGGTGCGGTGTGTTTTCACCTGTACCCAGCTGTTACTACCCGCCGCTGCCGAAGCCATGGTGCGCATGCGGCTACCAGGCCAGACGGCGTGAACTTCATGTACGCCAACGGCATCTGCGGTACGAATAATCGCAGAAACGTTATGAGGTTTGTGGACCTGCTCCATGCAGACGGTCAGATCAGGCTGCCGCCTGGCGAGCATTTCGCAGATGCGTGCATAACGTGTTGGGTTCATAAAACATTAATTTCGGTTTCGGGTGACTTTAATCACGTCTGGCATCACGCGGATTTTGCGCATGATATTCGCCAGATGCACACGGTCACGAGCGGTCAGACGAATAAAGGCGCTGTAGACGCGACCATCTTTCTCTTCCGTATTCAAACTTTGAATATTCGAAGTCGTGGTGTTAATTGCCGCCGTCAGGTTTGCCAGCGCGCCCTGATGATTGAACATCTCCACCTTGATTTCGGTGATGAACTCCTGCGCCGTCTCTTTATCCCATTCCACAGCCATAAACTTCTCTGGCTCTTTCTGGTAGCCACGGATATTACGGCAGGATTCATGGTGGATCACCAGACCTTTACCGGGGCTGACGTGGGCGATAATCGGGTCGCCAGGAATAGGGCGGCAGCATTTCGCAAAGGTGATCAGTACGCCATCGGCACCTTTAATGGGCAGATGTCCGTGGCTTTGGGTTGCCGGTGGAATGGAGGCGTCCCCATGTTGCAGATTTTTCGCGACCACCACGCTCATTGCGTTACCAAGTCCGATTTCTGCCAGCAGATCGTCAAGCGTTGCCAGCTTCATGCGATCCAGCTCGCGCTGAATATTTTCCTGCGGGATTTCATTCAGCTTACGGCTACCACCCAAAGCATGGTTGAGCAGACGACGGCCCAGGCTTACAGAATCATCACGCTTGAGGTTTTTCAGCAACTGACGAATTTTGGCGCGCGCTTTTGAGCTAACGACAAAGTTCAGCCACGCGGCATTCGGGCGAGCGCCCGGTGCGGTAATGATTTCAACGGTTTGACCGCTGGTAAGCGGCTGCGACAGCGGGTAAGGCTGGCGGTCAACGCGTGCGCCCACGCAGGCATGACCGATATCGGTATGCACTGCATAAGCGAAGTCGACGGGCGTTGCACCGGCAGGCAGCTCGACAATTCGCCCTTCCGGTGTGAAAACGTAAATCTCATCCGGGAAGAGATCGGATTTAACGCTCTCGATAAATTCAAACGAACTACCGGCGCTCTGTTGCAGCTCCAGCAGGCTTTGCATCCAGCGCTGGGCGCGGATTTGCGCGGTGGTGCTGGTTTCGCCGTGCTCTTTATAAGCCCAGTGCGCGGCAACACCCATCTCCGCCATCTGATCCATATCTTCGGTACGGATCTGGACCTCAACCGGCACACCGTGCGGGCCGATCATCGAGGTGTGCAAAGACTGATAGCCGTTCGCTTTTGGAATGGCGATGTAGTCTTTCACGCGACCCGGACGCGGCTTGTACAGGCTATGCATTTGCCCGAGCACGCGATAACAGGTGTCGGAATCATTGACGATCACGCGGAAAGCGTAGATGTCCATGATTGAGTGAAAACGCTGCTCTTTGAGCACCATTTTGCAGTAAATCGAATAAAGATGCTTCTCGCGACCACTGACGCGGCAGGGAATTCCCGCTTCCTGCAAACGCCCTTCGATTTCCGAGAGGATTTTTTGGATCATCTCTTTACGGTTGCCGCGCGCGGCTTTCACCACTTCTTTGATTACGCGATAACGGTTGGGATACAGCGCCTCAAAACCCAGCTCTTCGAGTTCGGTTTTAATGTGGTGGATACCTAAACGGTGCGCCAGCGGGCTGTAAATTTCGAGAGTTTCACGGGCGATGCGGCGACGTTTGTCCGGGCGAAGTGAGCCCAGCGTGCGCATGTTGTGGGTACGGTCGGCAAGTTTGATGAGGATGACGCGGATATCCTGCACCATCGCCATAATCATCTTGCGAAAGTTTTCGGCCTGCGCCTCTTTCTTATCGCGGAACTTGAGTTTATCAAGTTTCGACACCCCCTCTACCAGCTCGGCGACGCTTTTACCAAAAAGCTGTTCCATATCCTGGTAGGTGGCGGGAGTATCTTCAATCACGTCATGCAGCAGCGCCGCCATCAGCGTTTCATAGTCGAGTTTCATCTCGGCCAGAATGCAGGCAACCGCTACCGGGTGCGTGATATAGGGTTCACCGCTTGAACGTGTTTGCCCCTCGTGAGCATCACGTGCAACGAGATACGCCTGCCGCAGACGCTTGATTTGGTCTTCCGGCAGGTAGGTTTGAATCAGTTGATTCAGGCTTTCAAACAGATACAAGGGCGACCCGCTTTGTGATTAACGACGACCTTCAGCAATAGCGGTAACGGCTTGTAATTCAGCGGCTTCCAGCTCTTGCTGTTCCTGGCGTTCGCGAACGTCGAGGATCTGGTTGTTGATCAGACCTTCTTCGATTTCGCGCAGCGCGATTACAGTGGTTTTATCGTTTTCTTCCGGTACCAGCGGATCCTTTCCGCCTACCTGCATCTGACGAGCGCGACGCGCGGCGACCAGTACCAGGTCAAAACGGTTACCAATTTTCTCTACAGCGTCCTGAACAGTTACGCGTGCCATACTTAAAAAGCTCCACAGGTGAAGAAATGACTGGGCATGATACTGAAATCAGGTTCAGTCTGCCAACAATTTGCTGATTAAAGCGTCATGACGCTGCTTTTGGCGGCTCATGCGCAGACGTTCGGCGCGAATAATGGTCTTCAAATCGGTCAACGCGGTATCGAAGTCATCATTCACAATCAGATAATCATATTCGGCGTAATGGCTCATTTCTGCAACAGCTTGCGCCATACGCTTTGCAATGACCTCTTCGCTGTCCTGACCGCGACCGCGTAGACGGCGGTCCAGTTCAATTTTGGACGGCGGTAAAATAAAGATACTCCGCGCGTGCGGCATCTTCTGGCGAATTTGCTGCGCGCCCTGCCAGTCGATATCGAGAAAAACATCGACACCGGTCGCCAGTACTTGCTCAATGGCCTCACGCGAAGTGCCATAGTAATTACCAAAAACTTCTGCGTGTTCGAGGAACGCATCTCTGCTAATCATTTCTTTAAATTCATCATGATTAACAAAGAAATAATGTTCACCGTGGACTTCACCAGGACGCGGTTGGCGTGTGGTGTGTGAAACAGAAACCTGGGTGTCATACAACGGTTGGGTTTTTAATAAAGCCTGAATCAGGCTGGATTTACCCGCGCCACTGGGGGCAGAAACAATATAAAGCGTGCCTTGAGCCATGAGTATCTTTCGTATGTGATTAGCGAAATAAAGCCTACATACGAGCTTATTATACACGGCGCGGCCATGTGACGTAGCCCTTGCTCACACTTTTTGCGCAAAGTTGTTGCGTTTTGCGTAGCTGTTTCCGCATTTGCCTGTGATTTACTGCAATAAAGACGATTCTCAGGAAGCGTCCTCGCAGACTCCGTTTTTGCCACTCGGCTTTGCCTTCACCACGTTGTATATCTGCCAGCCTGACTACAGCGGAGGTGAAGATGAAAGTATGGATGGCGATATTAATAAGTATCTTGTGCTGGCAATCATCTGTGTGGGCGGTCTGTCCGGCCTGGTCGCCAGCCAGAGCACAGGAAGAAATTTCCCGCCTGCAACAGCAAATAAAACAGTGGGACGATGACTACTGGAAGGAAGGAAAAAGTGAGGTGGAAGACGGTGTTTACGATCAGTTAAGCGCCCGTCTTACGCAGTGGCAACGCTGCTTTGTGAGCGAGCCCCGCGACGTGATGATGCCGCCTTTAAATGGTGCGGTTATGCATCCGGTTGCCCATACGGGTGTACGCAAAATGGCGGATAAAAACGCATTAAGTCTGTGGATGCGAGAACGTAGCGATCTTTGGGTGCAGCCAAAAGTTGATGGCGTTGCGGTAACCCTGGTTTATCGGGACGGGAAACTGAACAAAGCAATCAGTCGCGGTAATGGCCTGAAAGGCGAGGACTGGACGCAGAAAGTTAGCTTAATTTCCGCTGTGCTGCAAACCGTTAGCGGGCCTTTAGCCAACAGTACGCTTCAGGGGGAAATATTTCTCCAGCGCGAGGGGCATATCCAACAACAAATGGGGGGAATAAATGCCCGCGCAAAAGTTGCTGGCCTGATGATGCGCCAGGGGAATAGCGACACGCTAAACTCACTGGCTGTTTTTGTCTGGGCATGGCCGGATGGACCGCAGTTAATGACCGATCGTTTAAAGGAGCTGGCTACCGCAGGTTTTACTCTAACGCAGAGGTATACCCGTGCGGTTAAAAATGCTGATGAGGTTGCGCGCGTACGCAATGAGTGGTGGAAAGCGAAATTACCCTTCGTCACCGATGGCGTGGTTGTGCGAGGGGCTAAGGAACCCGAATCCCGTCATTGGCTACCGGGCCAGGCGGAGTGGCTGGTGGCCTGGAAATATCAACCTGTAGCTCAGGTTGCCGAAGTGAAGGCGATTCAGTTTGCGGTGGGTAAGAGCGGTAAAATATCGGTGGTTGCGTCACTCGCACCTGTCATGCTGGATGATAAAAAAGTCCAGCGGGTGAATATTGGTTCCGTCAGGCGCTGGCAGGAGTGGGATATTGCGCCTGGTGATCAGATCCTCGTCAGCCTTGCCGGTCAGGGTATTCCTCGCATTGATGATGTGGTCTGGCGCGGTGCAGAACGTACAAAACCGACACCACCAGAAAACCGCTTTAACCCGTTGACCTGCTACTTTGCTTCTGATGTTTGTCAGGAACAGTTCATTTCACGCTTAGTCTGGCTGGGGTCAAAACAGGTTCTGGGGCTGGATGGCATTGGTGAGGCCGGTTGGCGCGCGCTGCATCAGACTCATCGCTTTGAGCATATCTTTTCCTGGCTTTTATTAACGCCAGAGCAATTACAGAACACGCCGGGGATCGCGAAAAGTAAAAGTGCGCAGTTATGGCATCAGTTTAATCTGGCTCGTAACCAGCCTTTTACTCGCTGGGTGATGGCAATGGGAATACCGCTAACCCGGGCGGCGCTTAATGCCAGTGATGAACGGTCCTGGTCGCAACTTTTATTTAGCACGGAGCAGTTCTGGCAGCAGCTGCCGGGGACTGGATCTGGGCGCGCCAGACAGGTTATTGAATGGAAGGAAAATGCGCAAATCAAGAAGCTGGGCAGTTGGCTGGCTGCCCAGCAGATCACAGGTTTTGAACCTTAGTGACCTTCGTGGCTGTAGTAAAAGACCGGTAATCCCAGCTTAAGACGTAGCGCCAGTAAACGAGCAAAAAAGCCGAATACCAGGGTGGAGATAATCACCACATCATGGTTAGAAACATAGTGTTGCAGCGCGATGTACAGCACGGCGGAGGCAAATGAGACACCGGCATACAACTCTTTTTGAAAGACCAGCGGAATGCGTTTACAGAACATATCGCGCAAAACGCCGCCAAATACACCGGTGGTTACCGCCGCGACAACGGCAATAATTGGGCCGTGCCCCATATCCAGTGCAACCTGTGCGCCGATGATAGAAAAGACCACCAGTCCGAGCGCATCGAGCACCAGAAACACTTTGCGCAGGTAAGGCATTACAGGAGCAACGATAGTGGTGAGTACTGCGGCGGTAGCGACGATAATCACATATTCCGGGTGTTTGACCCAGCCGAGCGGATAGTGGCCCAGCAGAATATCGCGCACTGACCCTCCGCCAATTGCGGTGGCGGTTGCAATAATAATTACGCCAAATGTATCCATGCGCCGTCGCCCGGCCGCCAGCGCCCCCGTCATGGCTTCGGCAGTAATGCCAACCAAATACAAAATGTGTAACAGCATGGTTCTCTCCCTAAAAATCTGTCTGGCAGGGTAGCGATTTGTGCGCATTGTCACGATTGATATTTTTTAAGGTGAGAGGAAATTGATAACTTTTAGTTATGTGAAATCGCTATTTTCTGTAGCGTAGATGCATTCTTCTGACTTCTTGTCTGAGAAAATGCATAAGAAAAAATAGGTTAAAACTGAGGGGGGAAAAGAAAGGTGCAATGTTTAGCCATTGTGTTCACTGCACCTGGACCTTGGCTTACGCATCGGGTGTCTCAATCAACAAAAAGAGTTTTTCGTTTCTGCTATTTCTTCTCTGTAATTTTTACACTGTTTTCCAACTGCTTGATGCTGACCTGCGGGGTCGGCAACTCCTCAGGTATGGTTCCGCCAAGTTCCTGAATGGTTTGCCTCACCTTGCTACCCACGTCAAAGTGTGTGGTATTAGCTTGCTGTTTTGAATTCACGCTATCCCGCTTGAGTTTTTCTTCTGTTTGGGTAGCTCGAAAGAGATTAGCCGCCAGTTCTGTTGAACCCATATGATCCAGGATCTTCTGACTCTTTTTCAGCCCCTTCAGTTGGTGGATGGCTTTCTGATCTAATCCACCATACAGCCCCTGGTAACCATGATTCTGAAATATGGCGAAATCAGTAGCTGTCGCTACCCCAGCTTGCTGTGCTGCCTCAACCAATTGTTTGTTATGTTCTTTCAACTCATTTCTCAGAAACAGACGCTTTTCGTCTTCACGAAGTTGCTTAAATGCTTCATCGTCAGCAAGCTCCTGCCGTCGGGTCTGGATAGTAAAATAAGTCTGCCCTGCCGCAATGACCGGTTTCGCGGGGTCGCCGTTTTGTACTACCAGGTAACAGGCATAGCGGGAGAGTACGATGTCTTTTAATGCTCTTTTGGCATTTGAGCCAATTTTGACCATATCGAGGATCTCCTCGAAATGGTCATCAATTGTGTGACCACTGTTCTCACAGGCCTCTTTGGCGCGCGTTAATACAGGTATAAAGTGACGATACTCTGAATAACCCAGTAGTTTCCCAAGTTGTCTTGCTGACCATTGTTCTGCTCCGTTTGCATTAATCAGTTTTATCTCTTCAAAAGGTTGATGATGTTCGTTCATTGCCCACTCCATGTGATATCGATTGCAAAGAAAGTAAATCTGTAACTGTATTTATATACAGTTGTGAGTATCTCACGTTCTCAGTGTGCTGGGCAAAAAAACATCGCAAAATCTGGAGCAGGCACGCAAAACAGAATTGAAGTTGCGGGGAAGAAAAATGCCGCTCTGTTTGAGTGGGCGGCATTTGTGAAGGCTGAAAAGTCAGAATTGGTGTTACGAGTTACTCAATATTCTGAATCTGCTCGCGCATCTGCTCAATCAACACTTTCAGCTCGATGGCGGAGTTTGTCACTTCGGCATTGATAGATTTCGACGCAAGAGTGTTCGACTCACGGTTGAACTCCTGCATCATAAAGTCCAGACGACGACCAACCGCTTCTTTTTTCTTCAGAATGTTGTACGTCTCTTTAACATGCGCTTCGAGGCGGTCCAGCTCTTCGGCAACGTCAATTCGTTGTGCCAGCAGAACCAACTCCTGCTCCAGACGGTTGTTTTCCAACTGAACCTGAGCATCTTCCAGCTTCGCGACCAGACGCTCACGCTGCCATTGCAGAATTTCCGGCATATGGGCGCGGACTTTGACCACTTCGGCGGTGACGCCTTCCAGACGCTGCTCGATCAATGCTTTCAGTGCCTGACCTTCGGTTTCGCGCGCGACGATAAAGTCGTCCAGCGTACCATCCAACGCCGCGAGAATTTCAGCGGCAATCGCGTCGAGATCCTGCTCCTGGGCTGCCATCACGCCCGGCCAGCGTAGAATATCAACCGGGTTGATTTCCCCTTCGTCACTCTTCATTTTTACCCAGTTCGCGGCAGTTACCAGCTGTTTAGCCAGTTTTTCATTGAGGATCAGCTCACCTTGTGCGCTAACATCTGGCTCATAGCGCAGGGTACATTCCACTTTACCGCGCGTCAGGCGAGAACGAATACGCTCGCGAACGACAGGTTCAAGGCTACGGAACTGCTCCGGCAGACGAAAGTAAGTTTCCAGATAACGCTGGTTTACCGAGCGCATTTCCCAGGTTGCGCTCCCCCATTCACCCTTGATTTCACGCCGGGCGTAGGCGGTCATACTGCGGATCATAGACGTTCCTGTTTATAAAAGGAGAGGTGGAAGGATTATAGCCATCGATGCCTTGTCAGGATAGGAATAACCGCCGGAAGTCCGTATAATGCGCAGCCACATTTGTTTCAAGCCGGAGATTTCAATATGCGTCCAGCAGGCCGTAGCAATAATCAGGTGCGTCCCGTTACCCTGACTCGTAACTATACAAAACATGCAGAAGGCTCGGTGCTGGTCGAATTTGGCGATACCAAAGTATTGTGTACCGCCTCTATTGAAGAAGGCGTGCCGCGCTTCCTGAAAGGTCAGGGCCAGGGCTGGATCACCGCAGAGTACGGCATGCTGCCACGTTCTACCCACACCCGTAACGCTCGTGAAGCGGCGAAAGGTAAGCAGGGTGGACGCACAATGGAAATCCAGCGTCTGATCGCCCGTGCTCTTCGCGCGGCAGTAGATTTGAAAGCGCTGGGTGAGTTCACCATTACGCTGGACTGCGACGTGCTTCAGGCTGATGGTGGCACTCGTACCGCGTCGATTACGGGTGCCTGCGTGGCGCTGGCAGATGCGCTACAGAAGCTGGTGGAAAACGGCAAGCTGAAAACCAACCCGATGAAAGGGATGGTAGCCGCAGTTTCTGTCGGTATTGTAAACGGTGAAGCAATTTGCGATCTGGAATACGTTGAAGACTCAGCCGCAGAGACCGACATGAACGTAGTGATGACCGAAGACGGGCGCATCATTGAAGTGCAGGGGACGGCAGAAGGCGAGCCGTTCACCCATGAAGAGCTACTCACCTTGTTGGCGCTGGCCCGAGGGGGAATCGAATCCATTGTAGCGACGCAGAAGGCGGCGCTGGCAAACTGATTTTTAAGGCGACTGATGAGTCGCCTTTTTTTTGTCTGTAGAAAAGTAAGATGAGGAGCGAAGGCATGAAATCATATCAGCGCCAGTTTATTGAATTTGCGCTTAGCAAGCAGGTGTTAAAGTTTGGCGAGTTTACGCTGAAATCCGGGCGCAAAAGCCCCTATTTCTTCAACGCCGGGCTGTTTAATACCGGGCGCGATCTGGCACTGTTAGGCCGTTTTTACGCTGAAGCGTTGGTGGATTCCGGCATTGAGTTCGATCTGCTGTTTGGCCCTGCTTACAAAGGGATCCCGATTGCCACCACAACCGCTGTGGCACTGGCGGAGCATCACGACCTGGACCTGCCGTACTGCTTTAACCGCAAAGAAGCAAAAGACCACGGTGAAGGCGGCAATCTGGTTGGTAGCGCGTTACAAGGACGCGTAATGCTGGTAGATGATGTGATCACCGCCGGAACGGCGATTCGCGAGTCGATGGAGATTATTCAGGCCAATGGCGCGACGCTTGCTGGCGTGTTGATTTCGCTCGATCGTCAGGAACGCGGGCGCGGCGAGATTTCGGCGATTCAGGAAGTTGAGCGTGATTACAACTGCAAAGTGATCTCTATCATCACCCTGAAAGATCTGATTGCCTATCTGGAAGAGAAGCCGGAAATGGCGGAACATCTGGCGGCGGTTAAGGCCTATCGCGAAGAGTTTGGCGTTTAAAGAAACTCGCCGGATGAAAAGTCATCCGGCGTCATATTACTGCAACTGCGCGGCAATTAGCGGCCAGCGGGCGTCAAAATCATCCGTCGGGCGGTATTTAAATTCGCTGCGGACAAAACGTGACAGCATACCTTCACAGAAGGCCAGGATCTGGCTTGCCAGCAGGGTTTCATCGGTGGTGTAACCTTCACCCTCACGCATTCTCTTTTCACGCAATACCTGGCGCAGCTGCGCTTCAATACGCTCGAACAGCTGGTTGATGCGCCCTTGCAGGCGATCCTGTTCAAACATTAGCGCATGACCAGTGAGGATGCGGGTCAGGCCAGGATTACGCTCACCAAAACCGAGAAGCAGCAACACAATCAGACGCAGGCGCGCTGTGGTGTCTTTCTCATCTTTCAGAATCAGGTTGATGCGAGTAATCAGGCTATCTTCGATAAACTCAATCAGGCTATCGAACATGCGGGTCTTACTGGGGAAGTGGCGATACAGTGCCGCTTCGGAAACGCCGACAGAGGCGGCCAGTTTTGCCGTCGTGATACGTTGGCTTCCATCGCTGGATTCCAGCATCAGCGCCAGAGACTGAAGTATTTCCTCGCGACGGTTCCTTTTCGCAGTTTGTTTTTCTGCCATGTTACAAAATACCCCTGAAAATAAGCACTTGCCAGGCGGCACCCACGCTATGACCGCAAACGAAATGTTTGCGGCTATGTTATGACGTTATTCGGATGCGTATGTGTTACTGACGACCAGAGTGACCAAAGCCGCCTTCACCGCGGTCGGTGGCGTCGAAATCTTCCACCAGATTAAATTCAGCCTGTACTACCGGAACAAAAATCATCTGGGCGATGCGTTCGCCAGGTTGAATGGTGAAGCTGTCCTGACCACGGTTCCACACGGAAATCATCAACTGGCCCTGATAGTCGGAATCGATCAATCCTACCAGGTTACCAAGCACGATACCGTGCTTATGTCCCAATCCGGAGCGCGGCAGCATCATTGCCGCCAGTGAAGGATCGGCAATATGAATCGCCAGCCCGGTCGGAACCAGCGTAGTGTCACCCGGAGCCAGTTCTACGGCGTCGTCGAGACAGGCACGCAGGTCAAGTCCGGCAGAGCCAGAGGTGGCATAAGTCGGGAGCGGAAATTCCTTCCTAACGCGCGGGTCCAGAATCTTAACGTCGATTTTTTTCATCATAACGGGTCACGATCTCGTCGAGTAATAATTGGCCAAGGAGCTCTTTGCGCTCAAGCGGTAAGACTTTATCTCCGTCCTGCCAGAAAAGGTGTAATGCGTTGTTGTCGCTGTTAAATCCTTGAGTTGGCTGGGAAACATCGTTCGCGCAGATCAGATCAAGGTTTTTACGGATACGTTTTTGCCGGGCGTATTCTTCCACATTATTTGTTTCGGCGGCAAATCCAACGACGTAGGGTCGATGGTCTTTTAGTGCGGCAACGCCTGCGACGATATCGGGGTTTTTAACCATTTTTATTGTTAATTCATCACCCTGCGTGGCCTGCTTTTTGATTTTTTCTGGGGCCACGGTAGCTGCGCGATAATCCGCCACGGCGGCGCAACCGATAAAAATATTTTGCTGCTGTACAGAAGCATTCACGGCGGCTTCCATTGCCAGCGCGGTCATCACATCAACACGTTTAACAAACGGTGGCGTCGGTAGTGAAACTGGACCTGATACCAGCGTGACGTTCGCGCCACGACGGGCAGCAGCGGCGGCGATAGCAAAACCCATCTTGCCGGAGCTGTGATTAGAGATATAACGCACCGGATCGAGCGGTTCACGCGTCGGACCGGCGGTAATCATAATGTTCAGATGTTTCAGGTCGTTGACGGGCGAAAAATGCGCCACCGCCATATCCACAATGGTTAACGGATCGAGCATTCGTCCAGGACCGATATCACCACAAGCCTGACTGCCACTGTCTGGCCCCCAGATGAGCAAACCACGGGAAGCAAGCACCTCTAAATTATGCTGCGTGGCAGCGGCACGGTACATCTGCTGGTTCATGGCGGGGAGCACGGCTACAGGCGCAGGTGTAGCCAGACAAATCGTCGATACCAGGTCATTCGCCATTCCGGCAGCAACACGGGCAATCAAATCTGCCGTGGCAGGGGCGAGAATCACTAAATCAGCCCATTTACCCAGCTCAATATGGCCCATAGCGGCTTCGGCTGCCGGGTCAAGCAGACTGTCGGAAACGGGATAACCAGAAACCGCCTGCAAGCTAAGTGGGGTGATAAAGGCTTTTGCCGCTTCGGTCATGGCTACGCGGACGTCGGCCCCGCGATCGCGCAAACGACGCACCAGTTCAGGGGTTTTATAGGCAGCAATACCGCCGCTAACGCCGAGAACGATTTTTTTACCGGCCAGGCTCATGATGATTTTTCCTGTTGGGTGACACCAGAAGTTGGCGATTTTATCACAATACTTTTGTTGTCGTGCCTTCACCTGAGATTCACTTTGCGAGGCTCTTTCCAGGATTGAAAACTGGCCGTCGATTTAACGGAACGGCTATGACAGGATGCGAGCACCACAAAGGAGGTGAAGGTGAAAAACAATGCACAGCTGTTGATGCCGCGCGAAAAAATGCTGAAGTTTGGTATTAGCGCCTTAACGGATGTCGAGCTGCTGGCGCTATTTCTGCGTACCGGAACGCGCGGTAAAGATGTATTAACCCTGGCAAAAGAGATGCTGGAGAATTTCGGCTCTCTTTATGGCTTGTTAACCTCTGAATATGAACAATTTAGTGGTGTTCATGGAATTGGCGTAGCGAAATTTGCCCAGTTAAAGGGGATTGCTGAACTGGCGCGACGTTACTACAACGTGCGGATGCGTGAAGAAAGCCCTTTACTCAGCCCGGAGATGACGCGGGAATTTTTACAAAGCCAGCTCACGGGTGAGGAGCGGGAGATCTTTATGGTGATCTTTCTCGACTCACAACACCGGGTTATAACGCATAGCCGTCTTTTTTCCGGCACGCTAAACCATGTTGAAGTCCATCCTCGGGAAATTATCCGCGAAGCGATAAAAATAAACGCCTCGGCGCTGATCCTTGCACATAATCACCCTTCGGGTTGTGCTGAACCCAGTAAAGCGGATAAACTCATTACTGAACGGATAATAAAGAGTTGTCAGTTCATGGATTTACGCGTGCTCGACCATATCGTGATTGGGCGTGGAGAGTATGTTTCTTTTGCCGAACGCGGCTGGATTTAACCCGCTATGCGCGATCCTTCGGGATCTTTGTCTGTTCGGGAGTTGAGCACATCGCTGAGTCAGCGTATACTACGCCACCTTTGAGAATCTCGGGTTTGGCATTTGGGCCTGGCAATCGAGAGTTCACATAGAACTGCGATGACCGGGCTGTAAAGCCTGACGAGGCGCCAATACCCCATACGAAGCTCGAGCTAATTTGATTTTTGGAGAATAGACATGTCCCGAGTCTGCCAAGTTACTGGCAAGCGTCCGGTGACCGGTAACAACCGTTCCCACGCACTGAACGCGACTAAACGCCGTTTCCTGCCGAACCTGCACTCTCACCGTTTCTGGGTTGAGAGCGAGAAGCGTTTTGTCACCCTGCGCGTATCTGCTAAAGGTATGCGTGTAATCGATAAAAAAGGCATCGATACAGTTCTGGCTGAACTGCGTGCCCGTGGCGAAAAGTACTAAGTACTTAGAGGAAATAAATCATGGCTAAAGGTATTCGTGAGAAAATCAAGCTGGTTTCTTCTGCTGGTACTGGTCACTTCTATACCACTACGAAGAACAAACGTACTAAGCCGGAAAAACTGGAACTGAAAAAATTCGATCCAGTTGTTCGTCAGCACGTGATCTACAAAGAAGCGAAAATCAAATAATTCTCGCTTTGATGTAACGAAAAACCTCGCTCCGGCGGGGTTTTTTGTTATCTGCTTGCCCCCATATTGATTGCATCTGTTCATTCCTGGAGATGCTATGCCTGAATTACCCGAAGTTGAAACCAGCCGTCGCGGCATAGAACCGCATCTCGTTGGTGCAACCATTCTTCATGCGGTGGTGCGCAACGGACGCTTGCGCTGGCCGGTTTCAGAAGAGATCTACCGATTAAGCGATCAACCAGTGCTTAGCGTGCAGCGGCGGGCTAAATATCTGCTGCTGGAGCTGCCTGAGGGCTGGATTATCATTCATTTGGGGATGTCTGGCAGCCTGCGCATCCTTCCAGAAGAACTTCCCCCTGAAAAGCATGACCATGTGGATTTGGTGATGAGCAACGGTAAAGTGCTGCGCTACACCGATCCGCGCCGCTTTGGTGCCTGGCTGTGGACCAAAGAGCTGGAAGGGCATAATGTGCTGGCCCATCTTGGACCGGAGCCGCTTAGCGACGATTTCAATGGTGAGTATCTGCATCAGAAGTGCGCGAAGAAAAAAACGGCGATTAAACCGTGGCTGATGGATAACAAGCTGGTGGTAGGGGTAGGGAATATCTATGCCAGCGAATCACTGTTTGCGGCGGGGATCCATCCGGATCGGCTGGCGTCATCACTGTCGCTGGCAGAGTGTGAATTGTTAGCTCGGGTGATTAAAGCGGTGTTGCTGCGTTCGATTGAGCAGGGTGGTACAACGCTGAAAGATTTTCTGCAAAGTGATGGTAAACCGGGCTATTTCGCGCAGGAATTGCAGGTTTACGGGCGAAAAGGTGAGCCGTGTCGGGTGTGCGGTACGCCGATTGTGGCGACTAAACATGCGCAGCGGGCAACGTTTTATTGTCGGCAGTGCCAGAAGTAATTCATGCGAGCCGGATGGCATACCATCCGGCATAAACGCTACGCTAATTTTGCCATCAGCGCCTGATGGACATTCTCCGGCAGGAAATGGGTGACATCGCCCTGATGGCGCGCCACCTCTTTCACCAACGATGAAGAGATAAACGACCACTCTTTCGACGGCATCAGAAACACACTTTCCAGTTCCGGCATTAAGTGGCGATTCATATGCGCCAGCTGCATTTCATATTCAAAATCCGCCACCGCACGCAGGCCACGAATCAGCACCGTAGCGTGTTGATTACGGGCGAAGTTCGCCATCAAATCACTAAACCCGACCACTTCCACGTTCCCCAGATGCGCGGTTGCCTGCTGTGCCAGTGCCACACGCTCTTCCAGGGTAAACATCGGTTTTTTACTGGGGCTGGCGGCAATCGCCAGAATAACGTGATCGAACATCTGCGTGGCGCGCGTCACGATATCGATATGACCATTGGTAATGGGATCGAAAGTACCCGGATAAATCGCCCGTTTTTGCATAACAACCTCAATGCGTTTTCGGTGGCAGGTAAGGTTCCAGCAGTTGAAGCAGACGCTGTAGCGCGCCCTGGTTTTGATACAGTACTTCAACGGCATGACGGCCATAGAAACTACGGTAAACGGCGTCGGTGAGTAAAGAGGAAACCTCTTTTGCAAGCGTAGTGGCATCGGTAACGGTAATAAGCCCGCTTGCCTGCTCCAGCCGCGCGCAAATGTCTTTAAAGTTAAAAGTATGCGGCCCCATCAATACCGGAATAGCGTGTGCGGCAGCTTCCAGCGGATTATGCCCACCACGTTCAACCAGTGAACCGCCAACAAAGGCGAGATCGGCAATGCCGTACAGTAACATCAACTCGCCCATCGTATCGCCAACCACAACCTGCGTGCTGGTGGAGGGGACTTCCCCTGAAGAGCGTGTGATATAGCTTAGTCCAGCCTGGCGGACAAGGTTAATCGCATCCGGGAAGCGTTCTGGATGACGGGGTACCAGGATGAGCAATAAATTCGGGAATTGCTGTAACAATGCCTGATGTGCGGCAATGACCACGCTCTCTTCACCTTCGTGAGTGCTGGTGGCAATCCATACCGGGCGGTGTGGTGCCCATTGGCGGCGTAGCGTCACGGCTTTAGCAGCCAACTGCGGAGTTACAGAAATATCGAATTTCAGGCTACCGGTAACGGTTACCTGGTTATTTTTTGCGCCCAGCGCCACAAAACGTGCACCATCTTCTTCATTTTGCGCAGCAATCAGCGTAATACGACGCAGCAAGCGGCGGACGAATTTACCCAGTTTGGCATAACCTGCGGCCGAGCGGGCAGAGAGTCGCGCGTTAGCGATCACCAGCGGAATTTTACGTTTATGTAGCGCCGCAATCAGGTTAGGCCATAGTTCGGTTTCCATAATCAACACCAGTTTGGGGTCGACTTTATTCAGGAAACGGTTGAGCGCATCGGGCAGGTCATACGGCAGATAAACGTGCTGAACATCCTTCCCGAAAGCCGATTGTACGCGCTCCGAACCGGTTGGCGTCATGGTTGTAACGGTAATCGGTAAATCAGGATAACGATGACGCAGCGCGCGCACCAACGGGATCGCCGCCAGAGTTTCACCGACGGAGACGGAGTGCAGCATAATGCCGCCTGGTTTTAGCGGATGGCGGTAAAAACCGTAACGTTCACCCCAGCGTTTTCGATAGGCCGGAGCCTTACGTCCGCGCACCCAGAGCCGTATCCAGATCAGCGGCTGAATAAGGTAGAGAAGGGCGGTGTAAAGCAATTCGAGCATAGTAAATAGCTGACTTATGGATGTGCTGGGGATTCTATGTATTTAGCTGTGGCTTTACCATTACTTTTCCCGTTTTTGTTTTTATTCCCGATCTCATCATCCTCCCTTTGAAATGGATGGTAATGCTGCCAACTTACTGATTTAGTGTATGATGGTGATTTTAAGGTGCTTGCGTGGCTTCCATTTCCATCAGATGTCCTTCCTGCTCCGCTACTGAAGGCGTGGTGCGTAACGGCAAAAGCACTGCCGGACATCAGCGCTATCTCTGCTCTCATTGCCGTAAAACATGGCAACTACAGTTCACTTACACCGCCTCTCAGCCCGGTACGCACCAGAAAATCATTGATATGGCCATGAATGGCGTCGGATGTCGTGCCAGTGCACGCATTATGGGCGTTGGCCTCAACACGGTTTTACGTCACTTAAAAAACTCAGGCCGCAGTCGGTAACCTCGCGCATACAACCGGGCAGTGATGTGATTGTCTGCGCTGAAATGGACGAACATTGGGGCTACGTCGGTGCTAAATCACGTCAGCGCTGGCTGTTTTACGCGTATGACAGGATACGGAGGACGGTTGTGGCGCACGTCTTCGGTGAACGCACTCTGGCCACACTGGAGCGTCTTCTGAGCCTGCTGTCGGCCTTTGAGGTCGTGGTATGGATGACGGATGGCTGGCCGCTGTATGAATCACGCCTGAAGGGAAAGCTGCACGTTATCAGCAAGCGTTACACTCAGCGCATTGAGCGACATAATCTGAATCTGAGACAACATCTGGCAAGGCTGGTACGGAAGCCACTGTCGTTCTCAAAATCGGTGGAGCTGCATGACAAGGTCATCGGGCATTATCTGAACATAAAACACTATCAGTAAGTTGGAGTCATTACCCGTTTTTGACTTAAATAGCAATTTACCCGCCAATTCTTGTTGAACATCTATACTTTTTTTGTATTTTTATGCGATTCATTGATTTCTGCTGTACGTGCAGGAAGGAATCGCAGAGCAACAGTGAAAGAATATGGTTGCTAATGATTTTATTTGATTGATTTCTTTATTGAAAATCAACAATGTGCTTAAAAATCATTCGGGTCGGATTGCCGCGAAAGAAGTGATACACTAGCGCGTCAATATCAGTGCGGTATCAGTATTCAGGTAGCTGTTGAGCCTGGGGCGGTAGCGTGCTTTTTCTGCTTCACCTTAATCGGATAATCTCAACAAAAAGAGTTACTTGTGGATAAGCCATTTCGAAGAATTTTGCTCATTAAGATGCGTTTTCATGGGGATATGTTATTAACTACTCCCGTCATTAGTTCTCTGAAAAAAAATTACCCTGACGCAAAAATCGATGTGCTGCTTTATCAGGACACCATCCCGATCCTGTCTGAAAATCCAGAGATTAACGCGCTCTACGGCATAAAAAATAAAAAAGCAAAAGCCTCAGAAAAAATTGCCAACTTTTTTCATCTCATCAAGGTATTACGTGCCAATAAGTATGACCTTATCGTCAATCTTACCGATCAATGGATGGTTGCTATACTGGTTCGCTTATTAAATGCTCGTGTGAAAATTTCCCAGGATTATCATCATCGGCAGTCTGCTTTTTGGCGTAAAAGTTTCACCCATTTGGTGCCGTTGCAGGGTGGAAATGTGGTGGAAAGTAACTTATCCGTGCTGACACCATTGGGACTTGATTCGTTGGTGAAGCAGACAACCATGAGTTACCCGCCTGCAAGCTGGAAACGTATGCGTCGCGAACTTGATCACGCTGGTGTTGGACAAAATTATGTGGTTATCCAACCTACGGCGCGGCAAATCTTCAAATGCTGGGACAACGCCAAGTTTTCCGCTGTGATTGATGCCTTACATGCTCGTGGTTATGAAGTCGTTCTGACGTCCGGCCCAGATAAAGACGATCTGGCCTGCGTCAATGAAATTGCGCAGGGATGCCAGACGCCACCAGTAACGGCGCTGGCTGGAAAGGTGACCTTCCCGGAACTTGGTGCGTTAATCGATCATGCGCAGCTGTTTATTGGCGTTGATTCCGCACCGGCGCATATTGCCGCTGCAGTTAATACGCCGCTGATATCGCTGTTTGGCGCAACAGATCATATTTTCTGGCGTCCCTGGTCAAATAACATGATTCAATTCTGGGCGGGAGATTACCGGGAAATGCCAACGCGCGATCAGCGTGACCGAAATGAGATGTATCTTTCGGTTATTCCGGCGGCAGATGTCATTGCTGCTGTCGATAAATTACTGCCCTCCTCCACGACAGGTACGTCGTTATGATCGTTGCTTTTTGTTTATATAAATATTTTCCCTTTGGCGGTTTGCAGCGCGATTTTATGCGTATTGCTCAGACAGTCGCCGCCCGAGGTCATCATGTTCGGGTTTATACCCAGTCGTGGGAAGGCGAATGCCCTGATGTATTTGAAGTGATCAAAGTGCCGGTTAAATCGCATACCAATCACGGGCGCAATGCGGAGTATTTTGCCTGGGTGCAAAAACATTTACGCGAACATCCCGTCGATAAAGTCGTTGGATTCAACAAAATGCCGGGGCTGGACGTTTATTATGCCGCTGATGTTTGTTATGCCGAGAAAGTAGCGCAGGAAAAAGGCTTTTTCTATCGCCTGACGTCACGTTATCGCCATTATGCCGCCTTTGAGCGGGCAACCTTCGAACAGGGCAAGCCGACACAGCTGCTGATGCTGACAGATAAGCAAATCGCCGATTTCCAGAAACATTATCAGACTGAAGCGGAGCGTTTTCATATTCTGCCACCGGGGATTTATCCTGATCGTAAATATAGCCAGCAGCCAGCCAATAGCCGTGAAATCTTCCGTAAGAAGAATGGAATAACCGAACAACAATATTTATTGTTGCAGGTCGGTTCAGACTTCACGCGTAAAGGTGCCGATCGTTCCATTGAAGCACTTGCTTCGTTACCGGATTCGCTGCGCCACAACACATTGCTATATGTTGTTGGGCAGGATAAACCGCGAAAATTTGAGGCACTGGCAGAAAAACGCGGCGTGCGCAGTAATGTTCACTTCTTCTCGGGGCGCAACGATGTCTCGGAATTAATGGCGGCGGCGGATTTATTACTGCATCCTGCCTACCAGGAAGCGGCGGGAATTGTGCTGCTGGAAGCGATTACTGCAGGATTACCGGTACTAACAACTGCCGTTTGTGGCTATGCGCATTATATTGTCGACGCTAATTGCGGCGAGGCTATTGCTGAGCCATTCCGCCAGGAAACATTGAATGAGATTTTACGCAAAGCGTTAACGCAATCTTCATTGCGCCAGGCTTGGGCGGAAAATGCGCGACATTATGCTGATACACAAGATTTATACAGTCTGCCAGAGAAAGCGGCGGATATCATAACGGGTGGTCTGGATGGTTGAACTTAAAGAGCCGTTTGCCACGTTATGGCGCGGCAAAGATCCTTTTGAGGAAGTTAAAACCTTGCAGGGTGAGGTATTTCGTGAACTGGAAACTCGCCGTACTCTGCGCTTTGAAATGGCGGGAAAAAGCTATTTTCTCAAATGGCATCGCGGCACGACCCTGAAAGAGATAATCAAAAATTTACTCTCATTGCGGATGCCAGTATTAGGCGCAGACCGCGAATGGAATGCGATTCATCGACTGCGGGATGTCGGCGTTGATACTATGTATGGGGTGGCATTCGGCGAAAAAGGCATGAATCCGCTGACCAGAACCTCGTTTATTATTACCGAAGATCTGACACCAACCATCAGTCTGGAAGATTACTGTGCTGACTGGGCGACCAACCCACCAGATGTTCGCGTAAAGCGTATGCTTATTAAGCGTGTCGCGACGATGGTGCGCGATATGCATGCTGCGGGCATTAACCATCGTGACTGTTATATCTGTCATTTCCTGCTGCACTTGCCTTTTTCCGGTAAGGAAGAGGAGTTAAAAATTTCGGTAATTGACCTACACCGGGCGCAGCTTCGCACGCGCGTTCCAGGTCGTTGGCGCGATAAAGATCTTATAGGGCTTTATTTTTCTTCAATGAATATTGGCCTGACTCAGCGGGATATCTGGCGCTTTATGAAGGTGTATTTTGCCGCCCCGCTTAAAGACATTCTCAAGCAGGAACAAGGACTGCTGTCGCAAGCAGAAGCAAAAGCCACAAAAATCAGGGAAAGAACGATTCGAAAATCGTTGTAACCCGTAACTTATTTTTGCCAAAATTTTGGATACAGAATAAATATGTCTCAACTCAATGATAGTGACATCATCCTTTTTGAGTATAATTTTCATTATCAAAATATAAGATCTAAAAATACTCTTGATATAGCATTTGGTATTGACAGAAATTTTCTTTTTGGATGTGGTGTAGCCATCGCATCTATTCTATTAAACAATAGAGAAATCTCTTGTGAATTTCATGTTTTCACAGATTATATCAGTGATAAAGACAAATTATATTTTTCTGATTTAGCAAAACAATATAATTCAAGAATTAATATTTATGTTATCAATTGTGATAAGCTGAAGTCATTACCAAGCACGAAAAACTGGACTTACGCAACATATTTTCGATTTATAATTGCAGATTATTTCTATCATAAACATGAAAAAATACTATATCTTGATGCAGATATTGCTTGCAAGGGTAGTATTAAAGAACTCTTAGATTATCAATTTTCTACTAATGAAATTGCCGCAGTTGTAGCTGAAAGAGATATTGAATGGTGGCAAAATCGAGCCTCGGTATTAACTACACCACAGTTAGCTTCTGGATATTTCAATGCTGGTTTTTTACTGATAAATATTGATGAGTGGAATCTAAATAACATTTCGTCAAAAGCTATTGAAATGTTGCGTGACCCAGATTGGGTAAGTAAAATCACCCACCTTGATCAAGATGTACTGAATGTATTATTGAATGGTAAAGTGAAGTTTATTTCGGAGAAATATAATACCCGATATAGTATTAACTATGAATTAAAAGACAAAGTTGATAATCCAGTCAATGATGACACCGTGTTTATACACTATGTGGGACCTACAAAACCCTGGCATGAGTGGGCTGATTATCCGGTTTCACGTAGTTTTTTGATCGCCAAAGCAGCTTCTCCGTGGAGTAAAGAAGATTTACTTAAACCTGTAAATAGCAATCAGTATCGGTATTGTGCAAAACATAAATTTAAACAAAAGCATTATATGGCAGGCATTTTTAATTATTTAAAGTATTATAAAGAAAAATGCTTCTAAAGATTTAAGGTTAAAATAATTCATTATGATATATAATAAAACGATAAATGGGTTGAAAGTTTTCATAAAAGATAATGATCCCTTTTATGAGCAAGTTCTAAATGACTTTTTAACTTGCAGGGTTAAAACATTAAAAGTTTTTCGTTCTATTGATGATACTAAAGTCATTCTTATTGACACTGCTCGTGGACCTCTTGTACTTAAAGTTTATGCGCCAAAGCATAAAATGACCGAACGTTTCTTAAAATCTTGCATAAAAAAAGATTATTATGAAAATTTAATTTATCAAACCGATCGGGTACGTGGTGAAGGCATCCAATCAATTAATGACTATTTTTTGCTAGCTGAACGTAAAACATTAAATTTCGCTCATTATTATATTATGCTCATTGAGTATATTGAAGGTGTCGGGTTAAATGAGTATTTGGAAATTTCTGAAGATCTGAAGGATCAATTATCAGAATCGATAAAAGAGTTGCATCAGCATGGAATGGTGTCTGGCGATCCTCATAAAGGAAATTTTATAGTATCCGAAAAAGGTTTAAGACTAATTGACCTTTCAGGTAAAAAAACAACCGCTGTTTTAAAAGCAAAAGATCGCATTGATCTTGAACGGCACTATAATATAAAAAATGAATTGAAAGACTTTGGCTATACATATCTTATATTCAAAAAGAAAATTAAAAAAGTAATCAGGGATGTAAAAGTCAAACTAGGATTGAAGAGCAAATAATGATTATGATGAAGGGTAATTAAATTGGATTTTAAACATCTTACTCAATTTAAAGATATAATTGAACTGGACAAGCGCCCCGTTAAACTTGATGAACGGGAAACGTTTAATGTCTCATGGGGTATTGATGAGAACTACCAGGTTGGGGCTGCGATTTCAATTGCTTCAATTCTTGAAAAGAATAAACAAAACAAATTTACCTTTCACATAATCGCTGATTACTTAGACAAAGAGTATATTGAATTATTATCACAATTAGCAACGAAGTATCAAACAGTAATTAAATTATATCATATTGATTCTGAGCCATTGAAGGCGCTACCTCAATCAAATATCTGGCCAGTATCTATTTATTATCGTTTGCTTTCATTTGATTATTTTTCTGCGCGATTGGATTCATTATTATATCTTGATGCTGATATCGTCTGTAAGGGTTCATTGAACGAGTTAATAGCATTAGAGTTTAAAGATGAATATGGGGCAGTGGTAATTGATGTAGATGCTATGCAAAGTAAAAGCGCTGAGCGTTTGTGTAATGAGGATTTTAACGGTAGCTATTTTAACTCTGGTGTAATGTATATTAATTTACGGGAATGGTTAAAACAAAGACTAACGGAAAAATTCTTTGATCTATTATCAGATGAGTCAATTATAAAAAAATTAAAGTACCCGGATCAAGATATTTTAAACTTAATGTTTCTACATCATGCTAAAATATTACCGAGAAAATATAATTGTATTTATACTATAAAGTCAGAATTTGAAGAAAAAAATAGTGAATATTACACCCGGTTTATTAATGATGACACTGTCTTCATACATTATACTGGTATAACTAAGCCATGGCATGATTGGGCGAACTACGCCTCTGCAGATTATTTTCGTAATATTTATAATATATCACCATGGAGAAATATACCTTATAAAAAAGCTGTTAAAAAACATGAGCACAAAGAAAAATATAAACACTTGCTTTACCAGAAAAAATTTCTCGATGGTGTTTTTACAGCAATTAAATATAATGTTATGAAAGGTTAATATACGAGATGGTTGATAAAATAATATTTACGGTTACTCCTATTTTTTCAATTCCTCCTCGCGGAGCGGCTGCTGTTGAAACGTGGATGTATCAGGTTGCTCAGCGTACCAATTTTCCAAATCGTATTGTTTGTATCAAAAATCCAGGATACTCAAATTACACCTTTGTTAATGATAATTGTAGTATTCATAGGGTTGGATTCAGTCGCATATATAAGCGGTTATTTCAAAAATGGACAAGACTTGATCCTCTTCCATATTCACAGAGAATATTGAATATTGCACATGATTTTCCTATAACGAAAGAAAGTGTTATTGTAGTTCATAATAGCATGAAGCTATACACTCAAATTCGTAAGCTAGCTCCTCAGGCAAGAGTGGTTATACATATGCATAATGCATTTGAACCAAAATTGCTTGAGCAAAATGTTAAAATGATAGTCCCTAGTTTATACTTGAAAAAGTATTACCAATCTTATTTAGCAAATGCAGATATTGAGATTGTACCAAATGGAATTGATTTAGAAACCTATCAATCTAATTTTCAGCCGATCACTAGAAGCGAACTTAATATCTCTCCTGAAGAGAAAATTATTTTTTATGCTGGGCGTATCGTCCCTGACAAAGGCATATTGCTGTTGATGCAATCATTCGAAAAATTGGCCGCTGCTCACAAAAATTTAAAATTAGTTGTGATTGGTGATTATACAGAAATGAGTAAAAGTGACAAAGGTGCATATCAACGCAATGTCAGGGAAATTGCAAAACGTTTGAAGGATCGTTGCATTATGTTAGGAAGCATACCGCCTGAAAAGATGTATTGTTATTACCCACTGGCAGATTTAGTCGTCATTCCTTCCCAGTTCCAGGAACCATTTTGCATGGTGGCAATTGAAGCTATGGGTGCTGGTAAGCCTGTTTTAGTGAGTACGCGTGGGGGGATGACGGAATTTGTCAAAGAAAATACTACGGGATTCCATTTAAAAGAACCTATGACTGCAGACTCCATAAGCAGCGATATTTTAAAAACGTTAGCGAATCCTGAATTAACAGCAGTTGCAAAGCAAGGTCAGGACTTTGTGTTTGATCACTACAGTTGGGATGGCGTAACTCAAAGATTCGAAGAGGTTATTCATAATTGGTTTGAATAAATAAAAAGGCCGCATTATGCAGCCTTTTTTATTTTTTACTTGTTTTTCATCGCTAATAATAAGCCGGCGTAAACGCCTAATAAATTTGGTTCAATTTGTTCTACGTTTCCACGGATAACAAAATAACCTATAAAAGATAGTAAGATTATATAATATGCATTATATGGTGAGCGATATTTATTCTTGACGCCATTTTTTATACACTCTTTCAATATTGCACAGTATAGCATCATAAGACTTACCAGCCCTAATAAACCAGTGCCAAACCAGATGAATAGCGCAAAATTATGTGGCCCTATTGATTGTCTAAAGGTCCATTCTGGATAATCAATGACACGTTTATTATAGACATCTTTATATGCAACGTTACCGTAACCATAACCAATAACAGGATTTTCTAATATTAGATCGAGTGCGCTGCCTTGAGTACCATTTGCATAGCGATAAGAACTATTAGTTTGTTGAAGTTTATACGTTAGCTTTGCGGTCATCTCCTTATGTGTGAAAATAACCGACAATGCAATGATGGAAACCATTACTCCTACTAATAGTAACTTCCATTGTTTAAACATCAGAATCCATATTAATCCAATGACTAACACGGAAAGCCAGGCCCCTCTGGATAAAGTTCCTAATATCAGAAAAATAAAAATAACGCTTAGAACCACAAAAGAAATGCGGTATTTTGCTGATTTGATAAGCCAGAGATTTAACAATGCAGGGAATAAAAAGACCATCGAGTCAGAAATGCTACGGTGTCTATAATCTGCGAATGGCATTATCCCTTGTTGATAGTCCTTATAATAGGTAATCAATTCAGAAAAACAGCGTAAGCCCAACGCACTAATAAATGAGAAGAAAACGATTTTTTCGACATCTTCTCTTTTCTCGTCTCTCAATATGACCGGTATTGCTATTGTGCATAGTAAAGTATTCTCAATAATAGCTTTGAAAACTTCCTTCATGCTAGCACCTGCATCAGGGGATTGAAGAAGTGACAGCAATGCAGCAATAGTTAATATGGCAACACTACCAAAAAGAAATGTTTTAAATAGTGAGAGATAGTGTTTTGGCCGTTTGCAGAGATAGACGATTGTCGTTATTGTCATAAGAATAACAATAAGATGTTTATACCTTGTAATCCCACCCAAAAAATAGGTGGTAATGAATAAGAATACGAGAGCTCTGTTCCAGTACGCTATCCAGTTTTTTTTCTCGAGAGAGAAAAATAATGTTGAGGTCATCTTATCTCCGATGTCAACTTATTGGTTATTATTTCAAGATTTAAATTTTGAAAAACGGTTTGAGCTGGCAAATCTGCAAGAGACATACTTGTAGAACGACACTCTACTTGATTCTTCCCATACCCACCAATTAATCCCGGATCGGTTGGTCCATAAACCGTGATATTGGGTCTATCCAGTGCCGCCGTTAAATGGCTTAACCCCGTATCCACCGACACTACAAATTTAGCCCCGGCCAGCACGCGGGCAACGCCTTCCAGACTCATCTTCGGCAATACTTCAACATAAGCAAATCCTTCCGCCAGTCGTTTCGCCCGTTCTTCCTCATGCGGCGCGCCCCACGGAAGTTTAATCCGTATTCCTGAATCAGCCAGTAAACCAATCAATTCTCGCCAGTGTTCTTCCGGCCAGTGTTTATCATCACGGGTCGTCGCATGAAGAAATACGGCATATTCGCCAGCATCTGTAGGCAGGTTCGTCAGAAAATGCTGTGCGATAGCATAATCGCCCTGGGTTTGCGGTTTGCTATAGCCCAAACTTTTGGCAAACAGTTCGCGGGTGCGTTCTACGGCGTGCTGCTGTTTTGCAATATGATGCTTACAATTGTAAAACAGGCTGGCTAAAGGTTCGCGAGCGGTTTGCCAGTCCAATCCATGCTTTACGCCATGCGCCAGACGTGTCACCAGTGCCGCGCTTTTTACCAGCCCCTGAGCGTCGATAACTGCGTCATAGTTCTCTGCTTGTAGCGCTTCACGAAACGCTTTGCGTTCAGCTTTTATGGGGGCCGAGAACCAGGCTTTACGCCAGCGACGTATTGCCACAGGAATAACTCGCTCAACGGCAGCGTGCCAGGAAGGAATCTGTGCGAACCCTTCTTCCACCACCCAGTCAAACTTAATCCCTGGGATTGCCTGCTGGGCATCAGTGAGTGCGGGCAACGTATGGAGAACATCGCCCATCGACGATGTTTTAACGATCAAAACCCGCATCCGTCAGGCTTCCTCTTGTAACAATAGCGCGTTGAGTTCTTCCAGTACGCGCTGGGGAGTAATGTCGATCAAGCTCTGGTGATAACCCTCCGCAGCGTCACCTTTACGCACTTTGTGATAGCCGGTAATCAGACGGATCACGCGCGCTTTATGGGATAGCGGCGGTGTGAAGTCCGGGCTACTTGGACCATACAGGGCAACCAGCGGACGATTGAGCGCCGCCGCAACGTGCATCAGGCCAGAATCGTTAGTGACAATGGCTTTACAGGCTGCAATCAAGATAACCGCTTGATCAAGCTGTGTTTCCCCCGCCAGGTTCCGACACCATGCCTGCTGCTCGGTATTCAAAGCGGCAAGAATCTCATTGCCCGCTTCATGATCTTTCGCAGAGCCAAACAGAACCACCTGATAACCTTCATCAATCAGCTGCTTTGCCAGTTCCGCATAGTGGTAGTGTGGCCAGCGTTTTGCCGGACCAAACTCCGCACCCGGGCAAAAGCCAATCATCGGACGTTCTGATGAAAGCGAAAATTGATTACAGGTATATGATTTTTCACCTTCGCTCACCTGCAACTGCGGCCATAACAATGGCTGCGGCAGATCTTGTGCGGTACGCATAATGCCTTTGTCATAGGCCAGCGCGACATAGCGTTCCACCATTAGCGGCCAGGCTTCTTTATCGAGCACGCGTACATCGTTGAGTAAACCGTAGCGCATCTCGCCGCGCCAGCCGGTGCGATGAGGAATACCCGCGAAGAAAGGCACTAATGCAGATTTGAAGGAGTTTGGTAAGACGTAGGCGCGGTCGTAGCGCTTTTCACGCAGGCTATGACCCAGTTTGCGGCGTTCGCCGATTTCCAGCGCTCCGTGACCGAGAGGCATAGGGATAGCTTCGTTAACTTCCGGCATCCGCGATAATAATGGACGGCACCATGCCGGTGCCATCACATCGATTATCGCCTGGGGATAGCGCGCCTGGAGCGTGCGATAGAGACTTTGCGACATCATCATGTCGCCAACCCAAGACGGGCCGATCACCAGTATTTTCATGCAGAGCTCTTATGCGTCGCGATTCAGCCAGGCCATGTATTCCGTTACACCTTCAGCAACGGTTTTGAACGGTTTGTCGTAACCCGCCGCGCGCAGATTTGTCAGATCTGCCTGAGTGAACGCCTGGTAGCGGCCTTTCAGCTTATCCGGGAACGGAATGTATTCGATCTGGCCTTTCTTGTGATAAGCCAGCGTAGCATCTGCTACTGCCTGGAAGGATTCTGCACGACCGGTGCCGAGGTTGAAGATACCGGAAACGCCATTTTCCAGGAACCACAGGTTTACATCTGCCACGTCGCCCACATAGACGAAGTCACGTTTGAAGTTCTCGCTACCTTCGAACAGCTTCGGTGATTCACCGTTATTAAGCTGGGTGTTGAGATGGAAAGCGACGCTCGCCATGCTGCCTTTATGGCCTTCACGCGGTCCATAAACGTTGAAATAGCGGAAGCCAACAATCTGCGAGTTCGCTTCTGGCAGGATTTGACGAACATATTCATCAAACAGGAATTTTGAGTAACCGTAGACATTCAACGGTTTTTCGTACTCGCGGGATTCAATAAAGTCGGAGGTGCGTCCGCCGTAGGTGGCTGCGGAAGAGGCATACAGGAACGGGATTTCGCGCTCCAGACAGTAGTGCAGCAGCTCTTTGGAGTATTGATAGTTGTTATCCATCATATACTTGCCATCCCACTCGGTGGTGGAAGAGCATGCGCCTTCGTGGAAAATCGCTTCGACATCACCGAACTCTTCGCCAGCCATAATCTGGATCAGGAAGTCTTCCTTATCCATATAGTCCGCGATATCCAGATCCACCAGGTTCACAAACTTGGTGCCGTCTTTCAGGTTGTCCACCACCAGAATATCGGTGATGCCTTTATCATTCAGGGCCTTAACGATGTTGCTGCCGATAAAGCCCGCGCCGCCGGTAACGATGATCATAACTGTAACCTTCGAATTATGGAGTCAGAGACAATCTCAGACACGAATGTCTGTAATCATACCATCACATCCGAATCCCTTCAGCCCTTTACATAGAGGTGCAAGGATGCTAATTGCAACAAACTAGTTTGGGTTTTAGCTAGTCCTTCATGGCGGATGTTGGTTTTGCATGTGAATAGTGCTTTAGTATCAATATTCCGATGTATGATAAATAACGGAATCATTTGAATGGATAATATACAGTATACATTCTGTTAATATTTATGATATAATTCTTTTTTTATATTAATGGTCTTATTAGTAATGAAATCATCCACCACAATTATCACTGCATATTTTGACATTGGTAGAGGGGATTGGACTGCTAATAAAGGGTTCCGTGAAAAACTAGCTCGTTCAGTTGATGTTTATTTTAGTTACTTTGAGCGTCTGGCCGCACTTGAAAATGAGATGATTATTTTCACTTCTCCCGATTTGAAACCAAGGATTGAAGCGATTCGCAACGGAAAACCAACAACGGTTATCGTTATCGATATAAAAAAGAAATTTAGATATATCAGAAGTCGTATCGAAAAAATTCAAAAAGATGAGTCATTTACAAATAGACTTGAGCCTCGACAATTAAAAAACCCAGAGTACTGGTCACCAGAGTATGTTTTGGTATGTAACCTTAAGGCCTATTTTGTAAATAAAGCTATCAACATGGGTTTAGTGAAAACGCCTCTTGTTGCGTGGATAGATTTTGGCTATTGCCGTAAGCCAAATGTAACTCGAGGATTGAAAATTTGGGATTTCCCATTTGATGAAAATAAGATGCATCTTTTCACTATAAAAAAAGGGCTTACTGTTACATCTCAACAACAGGCTTTTGATTTCATGATTGGCAATCATGTATATATTATTGGGGGCGCAATTGTTGGTTCACAGCATAAATGGAAAGAATTCTATAAATTAGTTCTGGAAAGTCAAAAAATAACACTAAACAATAACATTGTGGACGATGACCAGGGCATTTTTGTCATGTGCTATTACAAACGTTCCGATCTCTTCAACCTAAACTATCTGGGGAGAGGAAAATGGTTCGATTTGTTTCGCTGCTTCAGGAGTAACACTTTAGGGGCAAAAATGCAGGCGCTGAGAATTTTCCTTTCAAGAAAATAGGTTTCCCTCCATTAGTGGGTAGCGTTTTGATGCCAACTGAGATAGGAAAAATGATGCTTTGGCATCATTTTTTCTTTTTATATCAATGCAGTAAAATCACTCATCATTATGCTCAGCCAAAACTGTACAGTTTTTCTACTATCTGTAGGTGTTGAGAGACATCAAGATACACGTTATTTATCCTGAATTTTGCAGAAGTGTTAACGCATCATCTCGTCGCGACCTATAAGTTTGGGTAATATGTGCTGGAATTTGCCCTGTCTGGAGAATCGCAATGCGTGGAGAATTTTATCAGCAGTTAACCAACGATCTGGAAACCGCACGGGCGGAAGGGTTGTTTAAAGAAGAGCGCATTATTACGTCTGCGCAGCAAGCAGATATCACCGTGGCTGATGGAAGCCACGTCATTAACTTTTGTGCCAACAACTATCTCGGGCTGGCGAATCATCCGGATCTGATTGCGGCAGCAAAGGCGGGAATGGATTCTCACGGTTTCGGCATGGCTTCGGTGCGTTTTATTTGCGGCACTCAGGACAGCCATAAAGAGCTTGAACAAAAACTGGCGGCATTCCTGGGGATGGAAGATGCGATTCTCTACTCTTCCTGCTTTGATGCTAACGGTGGCCTGTTTGAAACGCTGCTGGGCGCGGAAGACGCCATTATCTCCGACGCACTGAACCACGCGTCTATTATTGATGGTGTGCGTCTGTGTAAAGCTAAACGCTATCGCTATGCCAACAACGATATGCAGGAGCTTGAAGCTCGTCTGAAAGAAGCGCGTGAAGCCGGTGCGCGTCATGTGCTGATTGCCACCGATGGTGTGTTCTCGATGGACGGCGTGATTGCCAATCTGAAGGGCGTTTGCGATCTGGCAGATAAATACGATGCCCTGGTGATGGTAGACGACTCCCACGCGGTCGGTTTTGTCGGTGAAAATGGTCGTGGTTCCCATGAATACTGCGATGTGATGGGGCGTGTCGACATCATCACCGGCACGCTCGGTAAAGCGCTGGGCGGGGCTTCTGGTGGTTATACCGCGGCGCGCAAAGAAGTGGTTGAGTGGCTGCGCCAGCGTTCTCGTCCGTACCTGTTCTCCAACTCGCTGGCACCAGCAATTGTCGCCGCTTCCATCAAAGTGCTGGAGATGGTTGAAGCGGGTAGCGAGTTGCGTGACCGTCTGTGGGCGAACGCGCGTCAGTTCCGTGAGCAAATGTCGGCGGCGGGCTTTACCCTGGCGGGAGCCGATCACGCCATTATTCCGGTCATGCTTGGTGATGCGGTAGTGGCGCAGAAATTTGCCCGAGAGCTGCAAAAAGAGGGCATTTACGTCACCGGTTTCTTCTATCCGGTCGTTCCGAAAGGTCAGGCGCGTATTCGTACCCAGATGTCTGCGGCGCATACCCCTGAGCAAATTACGCGTGCAGTAGAAGCATTCACGCGTATTGGTAAACAACTGGGCGTTATCGCCTGAGGATGTGAGATGAAAGCGTTATCCAAACTGAAAGCGGAAGAGGGCATCTGGATGACCGACGTCCCTGTACCGGAACTCGGGCATAACGATCTGCTGATTAAAATCCGTAAAACAGCCATCTGCGGGACTGACGTTCACATCTATAACTGGGATGAGTGGTCGCAAAAAACCATCCCGGTGCCGATGGTCGTGGGCCATGAATATGTCGGTGAAGTGGTAGGTATTGGTCAGGAAGTGAAAGGCTTCAAAATCGGCGATCGCGTTTCTGGCGAAGGCCATATCACCTGCGGTCACTGTCGCAACTGTCGTGGCGGTCGTACCCATCTGTGCCGCAACACCATTGGTGTCGGTGTTAACCGTCCGGGCTGCTTCGCCGAATATCTGGTGATTCCGGCGTTCAACGCTTTCAAAATCCCCGACAATATCTCCGACGACCTGGCTTCCATTTTTGATCCCTTCGGTAACGCCGTGCATACCGCGCTGTCGTTCGATCTGGTGGGCGAAGATGTGCTGGTTTCTGGTGCAGGTCCGATAGGTATTATGGCTGCGGCGGTGGCGAAACACGTTGGTGCACGCAATGTGGTGATCACCGATGTTAACGAATACCGCCTTGAGCTGGCGCGCAAAATGGGTATCACCCGTGCGGTTAACGTCGCGAAAGAAAACCTTAATGATGTGATGGCTGAACTGGGCATGACCGAAGGCTTTGATGTCGGTCTGGAAATGTCCGGCGCGCCGCCAGCGTTTCGTACCATGCTCGATACCATGAACCACGGCGGTCGTATTGCGATGCTGGGTATTCCACCGTCTGATATGTCTATCGACTGGACCAAAGTGATCTTTAAAGGCTTGTTCATTAAAGGCATTTACGGTCGTGAGATGTTTGAAACCTGGTACAAGATGGCGGCGCTGATTCAGTCTGGCCTCGATCTCTCGCCGATCATTACCCATCGTTTCTCTATCGATGATTTCCAGAAGGGCTTTGACGCTATGCGTTCGGGCCAGTCCGGGAAAGTTATTCTGAGCTGGGATTAACACGAACAAGGGCTGGTATTCCAGCCCTTTTATCTGAGGATAATCTGTTAATTATGTAAAATCCTGTCAGTGTAATAAAGAGTTCGTAATTGCGCTGATCTTTTATATAGCTGTTCTCATTATCTCTCTACCCTGAAGTGACTCTCTCACCTGTAAAAATAATATCTCACAGGCGGTAATGCTGCCAACTTACTGATTTAGTGTATGATGGTGATTTTAAGGTGCTTGCGTGGCTTCCATTTCCATCAGATGTCCTTCCTGCTCCGCTACTGAAGGCGTGGTGCGTAACGGCAAAAGCACTGCCGGACATCAGCGCTATCTCTGCTCTCATTGCCGTAAAACATGGCAACTACAGTTCACTTACACCGCCTCTCAGCCCGGTACGCACCAGAAAATCATTGATATGGCCATGAATGGCGTCGGATGTCGCGCCAGTGCACGCATTATGGGCGTTGGCCTCAACACGGTTTTACGTCACTTAAAAAACTCAGGCCGCAGTCGGTAACCTCGCGCATACAACCGGGCAGTGATGTGATTGTCTGCGCTGAAATGGACGAACATTGGGGCTACGTCGGTGCTAAATCACGTCAGCGCTGGCTGTTTTACGCGTATGACAGGATACGGAGGACGGTTGTGGCGCACGTCTTCGGTGAACGCACTCTGGCCACACTGGAGCGTCTTCTGAGCCTGCTGTCGGCCTTTGAGGTCGTGGTATGGATGACGGATGGCTGTCCGCTGTATGAATCACGCCTGAAGGGAAAGCTGCACGTTATCAGCAAGCGTTACACTCAGCGCATTGAGCGACATAATCTGAATCTGAGACAACATCTGGCAAGGCTGGTACGGAAGTCACTGTCGTTCTCAAAATCGGTGGAGCTGCATGACAAGGTCATCGGGCATTATCTGAACATAAAACACTATCAGTAAGTTGGAGTCATTACCCGGTGCGCAAAGAGCCGGATATTCTTACCCGCCAACGGATGATTGCCGAGATATTTACTTCCGGGTATGTATAAGCGCCTGATTACCAATGTGCGCAGCGTGAAGGTCGGTTACCAGGCGTTACTGTGGTCTTTCCGCTTATGGCAATGGCGCGACAAAACGCGGTCGCACCATCGCATTACGCGTAGCGCCTTTAATTTGCGCTAGCGTTAAACTTCGCCGCTTCGGGCTGTTTGCCCCAGCCTTGCCACTGATGCTGGAAGTAAACGATCAGCGTGCTCTGGCTGATGCTTTCGCTTAATACTTCAAAGAAGCGATTAGCATAAACAGGTTCTATCGGTTTCTTCGGTTTGCACAGCTTCACGCCACGGAACGGATTACGCGGTGCATCAGGCACAGCGTTTTTCGGCGGTGTAGAAGTATCAACCTGCGGTTCATTCAGCAAGCTGCTGGCTTTCACCAGCGTAATGTCTGGCGGCAGGTTATAAACCATCTGTTGTAGCACGCGTACCGTTGAAGGGTGAGGATGCCCAATGGCAATGGTTGAACCGTTGCGACGCGCCAGATCAATTGCGCGATTAAATTGCACACGGATGTCCGCTTCGTTCTGCGAATCGTCGAGGAACACCTTCCGTTTGATCACCTTCACGCCAGTACCTTGCGCGGCGCGCATCGCCTGGGTATTACCGATGGTTACGCTGTCGAGGAAGTAAAGATTGTAACGCTCCAGCGCCTGCATCACTTTCTGCATACCAAACAGGTTAGAGGTCATCTTGCTGCCCATGTGGTTGTTGATCCCCACGGCATAGGGCACGTTATTGACCGCACTACGAATAATGCGCTCAATTTCGTCGCTGCTCATCTCCGGGCGTAGCGTATTTTTCTCCAGCGGCTGTTTACTCAACGGTGCCATCGGGAGATGAATCAACACTTCGTGACCGCTGTTATGCGCTTTGGTCGCCATCTCTCTGGCGTGCGGTGAATCGGGTAATACAGCGACGGAGATAGCGGAAGGCATCGCCAGCACCTGGTTTTCGTTGTGCGGGCGATACCCAAAATCATCAATGACGATGGCAAGTTTGCCAGCAAGTACGGGGGAGGAGAGCGCCAACAGAGCGGCAAATGCAAGAACGTTACGACGAAATGGAAACAAAACTTATCTTCCCAACCACGGCTGTGGATTGACCGCCTGACCCTGGCGGCGAATTTCGAAATAGAGTGAAGGCCGACCCTGACCGCCACTGCTGCCCACCAGTGCAATTGGCTGGCCCGCGCGAACCTGCGAACCAACGCTCACCAGTGCGCTCTGATTATAGCCGTAAAGACTCATGTCGCCTTTACCGTGCTCAACCACCACCACCAGACCGTAACCTTGCAGCCAGTCAGCCAGAATCACTCGACCGTCGGCAATTGCTTTAACTTCAGTACCTTCAGAGGCACCGATAACCATCCCTTTCCAGCGTAATTCACCCTGTAGCTGCTCGCCATAGCGATGCAGCGTCGGCCCGCGAACCGGCCAGAATGCCTGACCACGCGGCGCACCCAGGCCACCAGTTCGGGACATCAGCGATTTTTCGCTTTCGGTCGGTTTGTAGGTGGTGCCTTTGCGCGTCGCTTCTTTCTGGCGCTCGCGAACCGCCTGGGCCTCACGCGCTTCTCGTTCAGCACGCGCTTTCGCCGCGGCTTCAGCACGGGCAATGCTGTTACGCAGACGGGATTCGTTGGCACGCAGTTCACTTAGCTGCTGCTGACCTTGCTGGATGGAAGATTCCAGCCCCGCCAGCGTCTTTTTACGCTCGTTCAGAGCCTGAGTCAGTTTCGCCTGTTGGGCGCGCTGTTCATATAACAGCGTTTGTTGCTCGCTTTGTTTCTCTTCCAGTTCAGCACGCTGCATGGTGACTTCTTCACGCGTTTGCTTCAACTGGGCAATGGTTTCTTGTCGCGCCTGGTTGAGATAGCCGAAATAAGCCTGTAAACGCTGTCCACGCTGGCTTTCTTCACCGCTGAGAATTAGCTGAATACCGGTATGCTCGCCCTGACGGAATGCGGCATCCAGTTGTGCGGCGAGGCTGCGCTCCTGGGCGGCTTTTTGCTGCTCCAGTTTGGCAATCGACGCGTTCATCTCATCAATCTGTTTATTGAGTTGATTGAGCGTGTTTTGCGTTTCGCGCAGCTTACGGGTGGCTTCAGAGATCGCTTCTTCCTGCTTTTTCAATTGTGCGAGCAGGCTTGCGCGTTGTTGTTGCTTTTGGCGTACCGCGCGCTCTTTTGCGGCGATATCGGCCTGAATAGATTTGAGTTGGTCACGCTCATCCGCGTGGGCGGAAAAGGCGCACAACAATACGCCAGCGCTAAGAACGCTGGCGTAGATGATGGGCCTGATTGCAAACCTGCGCGGTTTCACGGCCCGTGTCATGGTATTAATCGCCTTTCCCCTCATGGGGAGGGATTATTCCACGATGAACAGCGGCTTACCAGTCATCTCTTGCGGGATTTCCATACCCATCAGCGACAACATGGTCGGCGCGATGTCAGAAAGTTTGCCGCCTGCAACCGCTTTCACGTTCTTATCACCAACGTAAATCAGCGGAACTGGCAGGTTGGTGTGTGCCGTGTGTGCCTGACCCGTTGCCGGATCGCGCATCTGTTCAGCGTTACCGTGGTCAGCGGTGATCAGCAGTTGTCCACCCACGGACTCAACCGCTTTCGCGACTTCTTCCACGCAGTGATCCAGTGCTTCAACCGCTTTAACCGCCGCTTCCATCACCCCGGTGTGACCTACCATGTCGCCGTTCGGATAGTTACAGATAATGGTGTCGTATTTGCCGCTCTTGATGGCCGCAACCAGTTTTTCGGTCAGCTCTGCGGAGCTCATTTCCGGTTGCAGATCGTAGGTAGCCACTTTCGGTGAGTTGATCAGAATGCGATCTTCGCCTTTGAACGACTCTTCTACGCCACCGTTGAAGAAGAAAGTAACGTGGGCATATTTTTCGGTTTCGGAAATACGCAACTGAGTTTTGTCGTTTTTCGCCATCCACTCGCCGAAGGTGTTAACCAGGGAAGCGGGTGGGTAAGCAACCGCAGTTTTGATGTCAGCGGCGTATTCGGTCAGCATCACGAAATCGACGTTAACCACTTTCTTACGCGCGAAGCCATCGAAATCAGCGTTCACGAATGCACGAGTGATTTCACGCGCGCGGTCAGCACGGAAGTTCATGAAAATCAGCGCATCGCCGTCTTCCATTGCCGCATCTGGCTGACCTTCTGCACGAATAACGGTCGCTTTCACGAACTCGTCGTTTTCGTCGCGAGCATAAGCTGCCTGCAAACCAGCAACGGCAGTATCGGCCTGGAACTCACCCTGCGCCAGAGTCAGCAGGTCATAGGCTTTTTCAACGCGATCCCAACGGTTATCGCGGTCCATCGCGTAGTAACGACCAATGATGGACGCTACGCGGCCTTTACCCAGCGCAGCAAATTTCTCTTCAAATTTTTTCAGCGAGGATTCAGCACTGCGCGGCGGGGTGTCGCGACCGTCAAGGAATGCGTGCAGGTAGATTTTTTCTGCGCCGCGTTCAGCTGCCAGTTCTACCATCGCCATGATGTGATCTTCGTGGCTGTGTACGCCGCCTGCGGAGAGCAGACCCATAATGTGTACTGCTTTACCTGCGTTTTTCGCTTTATGTACCGCGCCAGCCAGCACTGGATTAGCAAAGAAAGCGCGATCTTTGATTTCAACGTCCAGACGAGTCAGGTCCTGATACACGATGCGGCCGGCACCCAGGTTAACGTGGCCTACTTCGGAGTTACCCATCTGACGGTCAGGCAGACCGACTTCCAGACCGGAAGCGTCGATCAGGGTATGCGGACGATTGGCCCACAGTGCATCCATTACCGGGGTTTTAGCACTAAAAATGGCGTTATCCTGCTGTTCTTCACGATAGCCATAGCCATCCAGAATCACCAGTACCATAGGTTTTTTAGAAACCGACATTGCGACAACCTCATACTCAAGAGTCAAAATTTGCGTAATTTTACTACAGCTGAATCGATAAAATAGCCTCTGAAGATCAAAATATACGACCGCTCGCGGCAAGCCGATGCCAGATTTGCGCTTTTTTTTCGTCGTGCCCCGCAAAATTGCATTCCAGTTAACGCGCTGGCTGTATTTGCCGCACCGCGCAGGTATACTCCTTTCCTGGTTTTTTTAATCACTACGTCGGGAGTTGTTACCCCCCATGCAAGAAATTATGCAATTTGTTGGCCGTCATCCCATACTGAGTATCGCCTGGATCGCGTTACTGGTGGCGGTTCTTGTGACTACGTTTAAGAGCCTGACCTCGAAAGTGAAGGTGATTACTCGTGGTGAAGCTACGCGTCTGATCAACAAAGAAGACGCTGTGGTTGTGGATTTACGTCAGCGTGATGACTTCCGTAAAGGCCATATCGCAGGTTCTATCAATCTGTTGCCGAGCGAAATCAAAGCCAACAATGTTGGTGAGCTTGAGAAGCACAAAGACAAATCGGTTATCGTGGTAGACGGTTCTGGCATGCAGTGCCAGGAGCCTGCAAACGCGCTGACGAAAGCTGGTTTTGCGCAAGTATTCGTGCTGAAAGAGGGCGTTGCTGGCTGGGCTGGCGAAAACTTGCCTCTGGTGCGCGGCAAATAATTTACCTGTCGTCTTTCATGATGCAGGCCGTTAGCTGCAATTAGGCCCCCAGCGACTTATTGTTATAAGCTTCTGGGGACACTCCATTTTGCAGCCGCCCTGCAACATGAAATTTCAGGGTAAAAAAACAGGAGCTAAATTATGGCCAATGTTGAAATCTATACCAAAGAAACCTGCCCGTATTGCCATCGTGCAAAAGCACTGCTGAGCAGCAAGGGCGTGAGTTTCCAGGAGTTGCCGATCGATGGCAATGCCGCCAAGCGTGAAGAGATGATCAAACGCAGCGGTTGCACCACGGTTCCCCAGATTTTTATTGACGCACAGCACATTGGCGGCTGTGATGACTTGTATGCATTGGATGCACGTGGTGGACTGGATCCCCTGCTGAAATAACGTGTGAACGTTGGTATTACATTGCGCAGTATTTAAGGACAACACTTAAGGGTTTTCTACACATGTCAGAACAAAACAACACTGAAATGACTTTCCAGATCCAACGTATTTATACCAAGGATATCTCTTTCGAAGCGCCGAACGCGCCGCACGTTTTCCAGAAAGATTGGCAACCAGAAGTTAAACTTGATCTGGATACGGCATCTTCCCAACTGGCAGATGACGTATACGAAGTGGTACTGCGTGTTACCGTAACGGCCTCCTTGGGCGAAGAAACCGCGTTCCTGTGTGAAGTTCAGCAGGGCGGTATTTTCTCCATCGCGGGTATCGAAGGCACCCAGATGGCACATTGCCTGGGCGCATACTGCCCGAACATTCTGTTCCCGTATGCTCGTGAGTGCATCACCAGCATGGTATCCCGCGGTACATTCCCGCAACTGAACCTTGCGCCGGTTAACTTCGATGCGCTGTTCATGAACTATTTGCAGCAGCAGGCTGGCGAAGGTACTGAAGAACATCAGGATGCCTGATGAACCAACGTAATGCTTCAATGACTGTGATCGGTGCCGGCTCGTACGGCACCGCTCTTGCCATTACCCTGGCAAGAAATGGCCACGAGGTTGTCCTCTGGGGCCATGACCCTGAACATATCGCAACGCTTGAACGCGACCGCTGTAACGCCGCGTTTCTCCCCGATGTGCCTTTTCCCGATACGCTCCATCTTGAAAGCGATCTCGCCACTGCGCTGGCAGCCAGTCGTAATATTCTCGTCGTCGTACCCAGCCATGTCTTTGGTGAAGTGCTGCGCCAGATTAAACCGCTGATGCGTCCTGATGCGCGTCTGGTGTGGGCGACCAAAGGGCTGGAAGCGGAAACCGGACGTCTGTTACAGGACGTGGCGCGTGAGGCCTTAGGCGATCAAATTCCGCTGGCGGTTATCTCTGGCCCAACGTTTGCGAAAGAACTGGCGGCAGGTTTACCGACAGCTATTTCGCTGGCCTCGACCGATCAGACCTTTGCCGATGATCTCCAGCAGCTGCTGCACTGCGGCAAAAGTTTCCGCGTTTACAGCAACCCGGATTTCATTGGCGTGCAGCTTGGCGGCGCGGTGAAAAACGTCATTGCCATTGGCGCGGGGATGTCTGACGGTATCGGTTTTGGTGCGAATGCGCGTACGGCGCTGATCACCCGTGGGCTGGCTGAAATGTCGCGTCTTGGTGCGGCGCTGGGTGCCGATCCTGCCACCTTTATGGGCATGGCGGGGCTGGGCGATCTGGTGCTTACCTGTACCGACAACCAGTCGCGTAACCGCCGTTTTGGTATGATGCTCGGTCAGGGCATGGATGTACAAAGCGCGCAGGAGAAGATTGGTCAGGTGGTGGAAGGCTACCGCAATACGAAAGAAGTCCGCGAACTGGCGCATCGCTTCGGCGTTGAAATGCCAATAACCGAGGAAATTTATCAAGTATTATATTGCGGAAAAAACGCGCGCGAGGCAGCATTGACATTATTAGGTCGTGCACGCAAGGACGAGCGCAGCAGTCACTAACCCCAGGGAACCTTTGTTACCGCTATGACCCGGCCCGCGCAGAACGGGCCGGTCATTATCTCATCGTGTGGAGTAAGCAATGTCGTGTGAAGAACTGGAAATTGTCTGGAACAATATTAAAGCCGAAGCCAGAACGCTGGCGGACTGTGAGCCAATGCTGGCCAGTTTTTACCACGCGACGCTACTCAAGCACGAAAACCTTGGCAGTGCACTGAGCTACATGCTGGCGAACAAGCTGTCATCGCCAATTATGCCTGCTATTGCTATCCGTGAAGTGGTTGAAGAAGCCTACGCCGCTGACCCGGAAATGATCGCCTCTGCGGCCTGTGATATTCAGGCGGTGCGTACCCGCGACCCGGCAGTCGATAAATACTCAACCCCGTTGTTATACCTGAAGGGTTTTCATGCCTTGCAGGCCTATCGCATCGGTCACTGGTTGTGGAATCAGGGGCGTCGCGCATTGGCAATCTTTCTGCAAAACCAGGTTTCTGTGACGTTCCAGGTCGATATTCACCCGGCAGCAAAAATTGGCCGTGGCATTATGCTCGACCACGCCACGGGCATCGTTGTGGGTGAAACGGCGGTAATTGAAAACGACGTATCGATTCTGCAATCTGTGACGCTTGGCGGTACGGGTAAATCTGGTGGTGACCGTCACCCGAAAATTCGTGAAGGTGTGATGATTGGCGCGGGCGCGAAAATCCTCGGCAATATTGAAGTTGGTCGCGGCGCGAAGATTGGCGCAGGTTCCGTGGTGCTGCAACCGGTGCCGCCGCATACAACCGCCGCTGGCGTTCCGGCTCGTATTGTCGGTAAACCAGACAGCGATAAGCCATCAATGGATATGGACCAGCATTTCAACGGTATTAACCATACATTTGAGTATGGGGATGGGATCTAATGTCCTGTGATCGTGCCGGATGCGATGTAATCATCTATCCGGCATACAGTAACTAATCTCTCAACAACGCTCCCGGATATCCCAGCTGCCGCCAGGCTTCATACACCACTACCGACACCGCATTGGACAGATTCATGCTGCGGCTGTCCGGCACCATCGGAATGCGAATTTTTTGTTCAGCGGGCAGGGCATCAAGAATGCTCGCTGGCAGGCCGCGTGTTTCCGGGCCGAACATCAGATAATCGCCATCCTGATAGCTTACGGCGCTGTGAGCAGGCGTACCTTTCGTGGTGAGGGCAAACAGGCGCTGGGGATTTTCTGCTTCGAGGAACGCGCGATAGTCATGATGACGCGTAACGGCGGTAAACTCGTGATAGTCCAGCCCCGCGCGGCGCAGGCGCTTGTCGTCCCAGGCAAATCCCATCGGTTCGATGATATGTAGACGAAAGCCGGTATTAGCGCAAAGACGGATGATGTTGCCAGTATTTGGCGGAATTTCTGGTTCGTAAAGTACGATGTTTAGCATACTGCCCCCTTAGTGCGGGGGCAGGATAGCAGAAAATTGGTGAACCGTGCGGCCTTTTCCCCTCACCCCGGCCCTCCCCGGAGGGGCGAGGGAGAAAAAAAGAGTGCGGTGTCGTTTCAGAGTGAGGGAGTACATACAGCGCCGAACGGTCCCCTCTCCCTGAGGGAGAGGGTTAGGGTGAGGGGGCGCAAACGACTATGCCGCATTCCCTTTCGCCATCGGAGCCAGTGCCGTAGGCAACTCTTTACCCAGCCCCTGCACCAGCGAATCTTGCGTAATTTCACTGATCGATTTCGCGCCAGTCAGCGTCATCGCCACTTTCATCTCTTTTTCGATCAGATTTAGCAGGTTAGCTACACCCGCCTGGCCCGCTGTTGCCAGCGCATACAGGAAAGCACGACCCAGCAGTACGGTGTCGGCACCGAGCGCAATCATACGCACGACATCAAGCCCGTTACGAATTCCGCTATCCGCCAGAATGGCGATATCACCTTTCACCGCATCTGCAATAGCGGGCAACGCACGAGCGGAAGAGAGTACACCGTCCAGCTGGCGGCCACCGTGGTTAGAAACCACAATTCCATCAGCACCAAAACGTACTGCATCGCGCGCATCTTCCGGATCGAGGATCCCTTTGATCACCATCGGGCCATCCCAGAAATCGCGGATCCACTCAAGGTCTTTCCATGAGATGGACGGATCGAAGTTATTCCCCAGCCAGCCGATGTAATCTTCCAGTCCGGTCGGTTTGCCGAGATAAGCTGAGATATTACCTAAATCATGTGGACGACCGTTCAGGCCCACATCCCACGCCCATTGCGGATGCGTCACCGCCTGCAAGTAGCGGCGCATTGCCGCATTTGGGCCGCTCATACCTGAATGCGCATCACGGTAGCGTGCGCCCGGTGTCGGCATATCCACGGTGAAAACCAGCGTCGAACAACCCGCTGCTTTTGCTCGCTCCAGCGCGTTACGCATAAAGCCGCGATCGCGCAGTACATAAAGCTGGAACCACATTGGGCGCTTGATGGCTGGCGCGACTTCTTCAATCGGGCAAACGGAAACCGTCGAGAGAGTAAACGGAATGCCATGCGCGTCCGCCGCTTTGGCTGCCTGAACTTCGCCACGACGCGCATACATGCCACACAAACCCACCGGTGCCAGTGCTACCGGCATCGACAATTTCTCATTAAACAGCGTCGTTTCCAGGCTTAAGTCGGACATGTTTTTCAGAATACGCTGGCGCAGTGCCACTTCTGACAAATCTTCCACGTTGCGGCGCAGCGTGTATTCAGAATATGCACCACCATCCATATAGTGGAACAGGAACGGCGGCAGAATGCGTTGCGCTGCGGCGCGATAATCGCTGGCTGCGGAAATAATCATGCGTTTTTCTCCCTCGAATGCTCATTATGCTCACCGGGCAGGCGGGTAATCCGTGCGTGGCGAGCCTGATCTTCATCGAATCGTTTCATGGTGGTGTGAACAAAACTAAGGTGCGCCATCATTGCTTTACGCGCCCCGTCGGCATCACCAGCAAAAATGGCGTCAATGACAGCCTGATGTTGTTCGGTCAGTTGTGAAAAAACCGGTGGCACCAGATACATCCGCTGACGGCTATGCTTCACTGAGGATTGCAGGACATCGAAGAAACCGCGCATGGTTTGCAGCAGCACGATGTTATGTGAGGCTTCGGCAATCGCCAGATGAAAACGAACGTCCGCTTGTGAGGCGATATCCGGGTCTTCACTTAGCGTTGCTTCAAAGCAAAGCTGAATCTTTTCTTTGTCGCCAGGTGTGGCGCGCATTGCCGCATGCCATGCGGTGCTGGCTTCAATGGCGTAGCGGGCTTCCAGAATATCGAAACTGTAATCCGGATCATCGGCCATCAGCGTTTTTAGCGGCTGGACGATGTTTTGCTCCGACCATGTGTCATGACGCCAGCGAATAAACGTCCCGCCGCCGCGTCGACTGAGCAGCACGCCTTCGCTCACCAGTTTTGCCAGCGCCTCGCGTAGTGAATTACGTGATACGCCGAGTTGCATCGCCAGTTGGCGCTCAGCGGGCAACTTCATGCCCGCTTCCAGGTTTTTTTCATCAATCAGCGCCCGCACACGATCGGCAACCTCGTCTGACAGGCGTCTGGGTAAAACAATCATTAAGGAATCATCCACGTTAAGACATAAGCCTGAAGCGTGGTGATCACGCCCACCATACAGGTGAAGATCAGGCTGTGTTTGACAGTAAAGCGGAACAAATCAGACTCTTTGCCCACCAGGCCTACCGCCGCACAGGCGATAGCGATAGATTGCGGGGAGATCATCTTACCGGTGACGCCACCGGTGGTATTGGCGGCAACCAGCAACAGATCAGAGACGCCAATTTGTTGTGCTGCGGTGGCTTGCAGCGCGGCGAACAGGGCGTTAGATGAGGTATCCGACCCGGTCAGGAATACCCCCAGCCAGCCGAGGAACGGCGAGAAGAAGGTGAATGCATGACCGGTGTGCGCCAGTGCCAGTGCCAGTGTTGATGACAGTCCGGAATAGTTCGAGATAAAGGCGAACGCCAGCACCATGCCGATGGAGTAGATGGGTAGAGCCAGTTCTTTCAGCGTGCTGCCGAAGGTGCTGATAGCGTCAGACGGTTTCATCTTCAGCCAGACAATCGAGAGCAGTGCAGCAAACAGAATGGCGGTGCCGGTGGCAGAGAACCAGTCAAACTTAAACACGGCGGCATAGGCTGTAGCCTCGCTGACCACTGGTGGCATACGGGCAACCAGTTTATTGAGGTACGGCACCGGAATGTTGATCACCCACTCATACAGCGCACCACCCGATGCGAACAGGGCTTTAAACGGCGGGATGCTCCACAGTGTTACGGTAGCGGTCAGGAACAGGAACGGTGTCCAGGCACGTAACACCTGACCCGCGGTGTAACCGGTGTGGGCCAGCGTCATATCAACCTGTGACGCCCCCAAGTCACCGAAGCGGAATACGCGAACTGGTTGCCAGCGTTTGAGGAACAGCGTCAGGCAGAGCAGTGATACCAGCGAAGAGATAATGTCCGGCAGCTCCGGCCCAATGAAGTTAGAGCTAAGGTACTGAGCGATGGCAAACGAGCCGCCTGCAACCACGACCGCAGGCCACGTCTCTTTGATACCGCGCCAGCCGTCCATAATCGCCATGATCCAGAACAGCACGATAATGGTCATAAACGGTAGCTGACGCCCCACCATCTGGCCAATCTCAAAGCTGTCGATGCCTGTTACTTGTCCGGCAACCAGGATTGGAATGCCCATCGCGCCAAATGCCACTGGCGCGGTGTTAACAATCAGGCACAGTCCGGCGGCGTACAGCGGTTTAAAACCCAGGCCGACCAGCAATGCGGCGGTAATTGCTACCGGTGCGCCAAAGCCTGCGGCTCCTTCAAGGAAAGCGCCGAAACAGAAACCGACGATCAGCATTTGCAGACGCTGGTCAGGGGTTATCGAAAGAATAGACGAGCGAATGATGTCAAACTGCCCGGTTTTCACCGAGATCTTATAGACGAACACTGCTGCAATAATGATCCACGCGATGGGCCACAAACCATAGAAGAAGCCATAAACCACCGAGGCCAGCGCGTTAGCGACCGGCATTTTATAGAACAGCAAAGCCACGGCAAGGGCGATTGCTACCGTCCATGAGGCGGCGACGTATCCTTTCAGTTTGAGCTTAATCAGCGCAAAGAAGAAAAACAGGATGGGAAGCGATGCTATCAGACTGGAAAGCCAGATATTCCCGGCGGGATCGTAGTTTTGTTGCCAGAGATTCATTGCAGGTCTCCTAGAGTCCACGCACATCGTGTAATGAGTCTGTTGCTCATCTCCTTGTCACACGTTGTGTAAAAGTGGCACTGCCAATTGTGTTGTGTAGGGATAATGACAATGAATGGTTAACTAAATGTTATGTATTGGCAATATTGATGTGAGTTTTAATTGGGGAATTGTGAACCAGAGGTCAGATAAGCGAAGAATTGGTAGGGCCAATTCTTGTGGGGGGAGATGTCTGGTAAAGAAAAGGGCAATCCTCATCAGAGAATTGCCCTTAGATTGTTGACCCGGAGCGCCTTATCTTGCCTGATGCGCGTAACGCATCAGGCAATTTGGCGTTTGCCCTTAGTCACACTAACTTAATGGATCATTACCACTGAATACCGGCACCGAGTGCGGCGGAGTATTCACCCTGGCTATTGGTACTACCTTGTAATTTGTAGACCCAACGACCATTGGCGCTCACCATCGATACACCTAAAGCAACTGCCGATTCACCGTTGTAAGTACCGCCACCAATAGAAGCCATGCTGGCACCCGGTGTATAAGCCTGCGGCAGACCGGTCATTGCCATTGCAGAAGCGATACCACCGCTCAACTTGCTTTCAGTTTTAGACAGTTTGTTATCCATCTCAACCATCCGCTGATCGGTGTATTGCTTCGTTTCCTGCGCGCTTTGCTTCAACTGCGCGTAGTTCACCGCGTCGTTGTTGTTGACGCCAGCGGAGACGTTGCTGATACGAGTCGTACTGCCGTTGCCACCACCGAGGGTGATATTGCTATAGTCGATAGAACCATCAGCTTTGGTGTCGTAGCGCACTCCGCCTGCTTCAGAAGATTTCAGCTGCGACACGTTAACCGCATCGGTGGCATTAACACTGGCAGCTACGTTGGTGATCCGGCGTTGGTTAGTAGAAGAACCTACAGAGATTGTATTTTCTTCCTCTGCAACGGAACCGGTACCCAGTGCGACGCTGTTGTCAGCGGCAGCAATGGAACCAGAACCAATAGCAACGCTATCTTTACCCTGGGCGTTGGCATCTACGCCATCGGTGTTGGTCTTGAAGTACTTGGTGCTACCGGTGGTGACAATGTCGCCAATACCGTTTTCGATATTAGTAACGCGAGTATCCAGATTAGTGACCTGATTGTTCAGGTTAGTAATGCTCTGGGTATTTTGCGCTACGCGCTCATCAGTGACTTTCAACTGACCCACGTTAACCGCATCGGTATCCGCTGAACCAGCTGCGACGTTTGTGATCTGACGTTGACCGTCTTCACTACCGACAGAAAACTCACCTACAGAGTTCTGCGGTGCGTCCATGTTGTAGGCGGTGTAGCCAGTCTGTGCACCACGGGTGGTCTGAGAACCGTTACCCATTGCGATACTGTTTGCATGGTTTGCGCGTGCGTTACTGCCGATAGCAATGCCGTTGATCGCATCAGCCAGAACCAGAGTGTTCAAACCGATACCAATACCTGCATTACCATTAACGACAGTTTTCGCACCCATTGCCAGCGAGTCTTCACCAACGGCCAGTGAGTCTTCTGCCGTTGAGTTGGCGTGAAAGTACTTGGTTGGCGTAGTGGCGACCGCTCCAATAGCGTTCTGCAACTGGCGAACCGTAACGGCGTCATGGGCTTCTGAACCATCAGCTACGTTGATGATTTGGCGGTATTTACCGTCATCACCAATTGACAATGCACCTAGCAGTTCGCCGTCAGTGGTGTCATAACCAATCACCACGCCATTTTCCGTTACGCTAGTGTCACGAGAACCTTTGGCAATCACACGGCTGGAAACGGAGCTGCTACCCAGCGCAATACCGGTATCAACGGTGCTGCTGCTGTTCTGACCAATGGCTACGCTGCTGGCACCAGACGCGACAGCGTTATAACCTACAGCTGTAGCGCCGACACCAGAGGCGCTTGCATCGTTAAAGGCTAAATCGTTGTCGTTAGTACGAACGTAGTTGATACCAGCGCCATTTTCTTCGATATAGGTTGCGTCGGTGTTACCAGCGAGCTGATTGATAATTTGGGTGTTCTGCTCAATCATCATATTCGTCGCATTCAACTGAGAACCGTTCACTGCATCGGTACTGTCCTCACTAATACTGCCATTAGCGACATTAGTGATGATGCTGGCTTTACCGTCATGGCTGGCATTGTAGGCTCCAGCACCGCCATTGGCAGTCTTATCCCACAGCAGGGCGTTATCATCAAGCGCATCCAGGGCGTCACCGACGTTGTTGTACTCGGCGTTCGCAATGGTGTAAGTCGGTGCGGTGATGGTGCCGTCAGCGTTGACTTCTGCGTCACCACCCAGCGCATCAGCGATGTACTTATTGGTGGTATAGAGTTGTGAGCCGTTAATCGCGTCGCTGCTGGCAGCAGAGATTGCACCGTTAGCGACGTTAGTGATTACACTGGCAGTTTTATCTTTTCCGTGAGCGGCGCTAAATGCACCATTTTCACCGGCGTCCGCATCCCAGAGCAGAGCGTCGTCAGGAGTGGTATCGATAGCATTCAGGGCATCACCGACATTATCGTAATCAGCATTAGCAATGGTGTACGTCGGCGCAGTGATGGTGCCGTCTGCATTGACTTCGGCACCACCCCCCAGCGCATCAACAACATAACTGCTCACGCCGTGGAGTTGTGAGCCGTTTACTGCGTCAGAACTGGAGTCTGAAATTTCACCATCTGCGACATCAGTGATCACGCTTGCGTCACCATTAGTACCGTGTTTGGCACTGAATTTACCTGCGGTGGCATCCCAAAGCAGAGCATCGCCGAGAGACGTGCTAAATGAGGAGTTAATCGCAGCCAGTGCATCGCCGACGTTATAATAATTTGTTTCACCGATTTTGTAGGTTGGACCGGTAAACACACCGTCAGTATTCACAGAAGCATTGCCGCCGAAGTAGGTGGCGATATTGCTGCTTAAGTCATAAAGCTGGCTACCGTTAATGGCATCGGAACTGGTTGCAGTGACTGTGCCGTCCAGGATATTGGTGATTTTGCTGGCGGTATTGTTGCCATGAGCTGCAGTGAAGACACCATTGTCCTTATCCCATTTCAGCGCATCCTCACCAAGATTAGTCACCGTCTCAGTCAGATTAGAGATGTTGGTGGTGTTAGTGGCGATATTGGTGGTATTCGTCGCCACGGCATCGTTGGTGGTTTTCAGCTGAGAGCCGTTAACGGCATCGGTGCTGCCAGTCGTCAGGTCGCCATCTTTAACGTTGGTTATTTTGCTGGTGGTCTCGGTGCCATGAGCTGCCGTGAATACACCATTGTCCTTATCCCATTTCAGCGCATCCTCACCAAGATTAGTCACCGTCTCAGTCAGGTTAGAGATGTTGGTGGTGTTAGTGGCAATATTGGAAGTGTTATTGGCGATATTGGTGGTATTCGTCGCCACAGCATCGTTGGTGGTTTTCAGCTGAGAGCCGTTAACAGCATCAGTGCTGTCAGCCGTCAGGTCGGCATCTTTAACGTTGGTGATTTTGCTGGTGGTATCCTGGCCGTGAGCTGCACTGAATGCCTTTTTAGTTTCGTTCCAGAGCAGGGCATCAGCCTGAAGGTCACCAACGGAATCCGTCAGGTTGGTGATATTGGTGGTGTTGGCTTCGACATCGTCATTGGTAGCTTTCAGTTGGGAACCGTTAACCGCATCCTTACTGGAGGCTGAAATCGTGCCATCCGCAACATCGGTGATTACGCTGGCAGTTGGGCTACTAGTACCATGAGCAGCGCTGTATTTGCCTTTGGTTTGGTCCCATTGCAGGGTGTTTTCATCAAGTACAGCGAGCGCAGCCCCTACGTTATTTTTGCTACCATTTTTTAAATTGTAGGTTGGTGCTGTAACAGTACCGTCATCAACATCTACTGCAGCCCCTCCTCCAAGCCTTTTTTGCTACCGAGTCGCTAATGGCATAAAGCTGTGAACCATTAATGGCATCGTAACTGTCAGACTTGATCGCGCCATTTTTCACATTAACGATCTTGCGTTTTAATGAACTATTGCCGACAGAGACGGTATTGTCTAAATCCGCAATGGAATCTGCGCCCAGCGCGACAGAGTTAATACCGTTGGCACTGCTATTACTACCAAGCGCAAGACTCTTATCACCAGTTGCATTACTGGCTGTGCCTAAGGCAATGGTGTTTAAGCCTCTCGACTGGCTACCATTACCCAGAGCGATGGCATCCACGCCATCAGCTTTGTTGCCCTGGCCTATGGCGATTGCATTATCTGCCAGAGCCTGGCTGCCATTTCCTAATGCGATAGTATTGACTTTATCGGCAAGGCTTCCGAACCCCATTGCCATGCTATTAGTCCCTTTTGCCTTCGCATTATTGCCAATAGCAGTTGCATTTTCAGCGGCTTCGGTCTCAGCACCTATCGCAATAGCGTTCGCTGCGCTGGCAAGTGATTGTCTGCCAAATGCGAGGCTGTCAGTACCGCTAGCTACACTGCTACGCCCCAGGGCAATGGCGTTTGCTCCTTCCGCTTTGGAAGAGTCCCCCATAGCAATAGACAATTTACCCAATGCTTTTGAATAACGGCCGAGGGCCATTGAGTATTGGCCCAATGAATACGAAGAGGCACCCAGTGCTATACTTCTATCGCCTTCTGATATTGCACTAACCCCAAAGGCCATTGATGCACCACCAATCGCATGGGTTTTTGACCCGATGGCAGAGCTATATTGGCCTTCAGCTATAGCGTCATAACCCACAGCAGTACTGGAACCACTGGTGTTCATAAAAGTATTTGCTTTCGCCCCTTTGCCTATAGCAACCCAGCCGTCGCCAGCTGATCCACTACCGTAATCAACACCCTGACCGTTGTCATTCCCGGCATTCGCCAATGCCCCAAACGACGACAACATTCCACCCGCAACCAGCGCAGAAATTAACAGCTTACTGCGCCCAGATTTCTTGCCACGGCTTTTTGCCGTTTCGCTGGTAACAGTATAATTCCCTGTCGCAGGGTTCCAGATAACTTTAAATATTTTGTTCATTAATGATGCTCGCTATTCCTTGTTATAAGCGTACTAACTGCATTTATTTTTTGCTTCTTTTCTGCCGATTTTCAGCAGAGGGAAGATTGTCGAACTGAATATTTTCCATGTTGATGGCTAACTTCAGATATCCCAGGTTATTGGGCGATACACCCTTCAGGGTCAAATTAATGTCTTGCCATTGACCTGGTAATAATTTCAATGTGGATTTCATTGATGTGTTGAAAAGTAATTGTTGCCACCGGGCAAACTCTTTGGCATCGACAGGTTTTTCACCACCCCATGTCGCATTAAAACCAATGTTTGAGATAGGTGTACTTAATAAGTTGACCAGTGAGATATGAATAACACTACCATTCTCTGTGGCGTCAATGGATAACACTCGACCCGCTAAAGCCACCGAACCGTTGTTCAGGATGAAATACTTCGTTTTTGCTGGGTTAAACTCGGTAAAAATAAAAGTATTTTGTTGGTCTTTAACGGATTTAATTACGTGAGTTAAAGTCTTTGTACTGTTTATTATGCCAGTTTGTTGTTTTTGAATAGTTTCGAGTTGACTCTTTAGCTGTGCTTGTTGTTTTTCAAGTAGCACAATTTTATTATTATGTTCTTCTTGTTGTTTCAGTAAACTACTTTATGGCTTGCCTTCTTCAATGTAGTCACATCCCGTTAATGCGCAGAGAACTGAAACAGTGACAGCACTGAAAAAAATCTTCTTCAAGTTCATGTAAAAATCCTTATTTCCTCCGACCAGCGCTCAATGCCGGTAGAGTTGTCCATTGTATTATTGGTGAGCTATGTTGCTTTACATTAATGACAGTGATGTGTGTCGATTAAATATTGTTTTAAGCATTCATCATAAAAATGTATCATTCGTTTCAAAAGATGTCTGTGTTTGTATGAATATATTATTTTTCGTGGATTCTAATGATGATTATTAATAAATGTCAAATATGAAAGAAACCATGTCTGGGAAAAATTTCACAGATAATTGATTTTGTGAATATGATGATTAAAATTTCACAATTAAATCCGAAAAAAAGAGACGTAAATGCTTGTTAATTAACAAATGATATCTTCTATATATTTTTATTGTTTATAGATGGCTATTTCGGTAAAAATGCATTTTCAGAATATCAACCAGCGGTAAATCGAAGTAAAGGGAGTGAATTGTTGGTAATGCTGCCAACTTACTGATTTAGTGTATGATGGTGATTTTAAGGTGCTTGCGTGGCTTCCATTTCCATCAGATGTCCTTCCTGCTCCGCTACTGAAGGCGTGGTGCGTAACGGCAAAAGCACTGCCGGACATCAGCGCTATCTCTGCTCTCATTGCCGTAAAACATGGCAACTACAGTTCACTTACACCGCCTCTCAGCCCGGTACGCACCAGAAAATCATTGATATGGCCATGAATGGCGTCGGATGTCGCGCCAGTGCACGCATTATGGGCGTTGGCCTCAACACGGTTTTACGTCACTTAAAAAACTCAGGCCGCAGTCGGTAACCTCGCGCATACAACCGGGCAGTGATGTGATTGTCTGCGCTGAAATGGACGAACATTGGGGCTACGTCGGTGCTAAATCACGTCAGCGCTGGCTGTTTTACGCGTATGACAGGATACGGAGGACGGTTGTGGCGCACGTCTTCGGTGAACGCACTCTGGCCACACTGGAGCGTCTTCTGAGCCTGCTGTCGGCCTTTGAGGTCGTGGTATGGATGACGGATGGCTGGCCGCTGTATGAATCACGCCTGAAGGGAAAGCTGCACGTTATCAGCAAGCGTTACACTCAGCGCATTGAGCGACATAATCTGAATCTGAGACAACATCTGGCAAGGCTGGGACGGAAGTCACTGTCGTTCTCAAAATCGGTGGAGCTGCATGACAAGGTCATCGGGCATTATCTGAACATAAAACACTATCAGTAAGTTGGAGTCATTACCGAATTGTTTGGTAATTAGGCGAGTAGACAGGAGAGTCCCCGCATTGACCAGCTAAGGCAAGCCAGATGCGGGTTGATACGATCGAACCAGTCGTCTGAGGGGCTTAAAACGTAGTCTTAGAAAATCCAGTCATCTCTTCCAGGCCCATTTCGCGCCCCAGCGCGGTCATTGGGTGCACAACCACCAGTCCGCGAACACTTTTCTTCAGCTTGCCCATATCAGCCTGCTCTTTTTTGGTAATTGCGCGCTGGAACGGCATCTTCATCAGCTTCTGTGCTTCTTTACTCAGTTTTTGGCTATGAACCTCACGCAGGCGAGCAATTTCTGCTTCCAGCGTGGCTTTCTCTTTTTCCAGCTCGGCATATTTGTCTGCGGCTTCAACCAGCGACAGATCGGCCTGCTGGTGGCGGATGGCGTCCAGGCGATCGCTGAGACGCTTGATTTCGTTTTTTTCGACTTCTTTCATGTGATGGCTTCTGATAAAGATAAATTTATAGCCCCTAGTATGCGCGACCAGGTGCTTTGTTCACAACTGATGACATTGTAATAGTTCTGCAACGTAATCATTAACATGCTCAAAAACTACGCAATTCGTTGATTAATTAAGAAATCTATAGAAAAAGATAATAAACAGCAGCGGATGATTATTGAGGATTCAGCACGTTTTCCTTAATGTCATCTTTACCGGGAACCTAAACTAAAATTGGCGGCCGCGCATTCCCGGCGCGGGGTAATACGGAGATATCATCATGGGCAAATTAGGTGAAAACGTTCCGCTTCTTATCGATAAAGCCGTAGATTTCATGGCATCAAGCCAGGCGTTCCGGGAGTATCTGAAAAAACTTCCTCCCCGTAACGCGATTCCGTCCGGAATACCCGATGAAAGCGTGCCGTTATATCTACAACGTCTGGAGTATTATCGTCGGCTTTATCGGCCGAAGCAGGTAGAGGGGCAGTAAGCAGACGTTGCTTACTTTTGAAAGGCTTTTTTTAAGCTGATTTTGGAAATCAGCTCAGTCAGTGAAAGGACCATTGTTGATCGCACAGCCTGTTGATAGCGCTGAATTTGCATTGCATACAAACTGGAGTCTGCTGGTTCAAACTGTGGCGGCGGTGGTAACGCCGCCACGCAGTGCAGTTCACCAAAGGGTCCAAGGATTTCGTCGTCGGTAAAGGCGTACTCGTTGCCGTCGTGATTTAGCTCTTCACGCAATGCCATCAGCAGTTCCGCATCTTCGTATTCCTGGCGGTTAATGACGCCCAACCCGTAAATGAGTTTTAAACGCACAGAAAGATCGCCCAGCGGACCGTCGCCGTCGAGTAACGGTTCTACAGCATACTTCACCGCGTAATCGTCTTTGCGGAATACCTGAAGCACCAGAAGATTTACCGCCTCGGTCAAAAGCTCGACGGCGGTGATCAGAAAGCTTCGCACGGTTTTGCCAGCATTCAGACGCTCAAGCACACGGTTTTCAACGGCCTGGGTTTGTTCCATTGTTGCCTGCATATCTGACAATCTGTTATTCGGGCGCAGGGTGTCCTGCGCCTGGTCCACCATTATTGCATTGCTTTATAAGCGGTTACCGCCTCGGATACAACCTCGCTGTTGGCATCAAGACCGGAAATCTGTGCCAGCGCCGCCTGCGGACCTTTGTCAGCGATCAGTGCTGCCAGTTCCTGAGCCTGCGGATCATCTTCACTGCGGAAGTGCATTGCACCAGCAATCCCCTGAATCAGATTCTTGTGCGGAAGGCTGTATTCCAGCGTACCGAGCAGTGGCTTGATCAGACGGTCGCCAGCACTCAGTTTACGCAGCGGCTGACGGCCTACGCGCTCTACATCATCTTTCAGATACGGGTTCTCAAAACGACCGAGGATTTTCTGGATGTACGCCGCATGTTTGTCTGCGTCAAAGCCGTAGCGCTTGATCAGTACCGCACCACTTTCTTCCATCGCACCTTTTACCACCGCGCGGATTTTCTCGTCGAGAATAGCGTCACGAATGGTCTGATGACCGGCCAGTTTTCCGAGGTACGCGGTTATAGCATGACCCGTGTTCAGGGTGAAGAGTTTACGTTCGACAAATGCCATCAGGTTGTCGGTTAACTCCATGCCTGGGATGTTCGGCAGTGCGCCTTTGAACTGCGTTTTATCGACAATCCATTCGCTGAAAGTTTCTACCGTCACTTCCAGCGGATCGTTAGTTGCCGAAGCCGAAGGCGGTACGATGCGGTCAACGGCGGAATCGACAAAGCCAACGTGCTCTTCTACCCACGCTTTGGCGTCTTCCGGCAGGGCGTTCATCACATGACCTTTCAGCTGCGTGGTGCCGCGTACCATGTTTTCACAGGCGATGATGTTCAGCGGGGATTCATTACCTTGTTCTTTGCGTTTCACCAGCCCTTTGGCGATAGCCGGAGCAATACGTTCCAGCACAACCGGGCCAACGGCGGTAGTGACTAAATCGACCTGAGCAATCAGATCAACGACATCATCACCAATGCTGCTGACAGCATTGACGCCGGAAACGGTATCTACCTGCTCGGTTTCACCGACCACATGAACCTGATAGCTATGACGGGCATTCAGGGCATCAAGTACCACCTGATTGACATCGGCAAACGTCAGTTGGATACCCGCGTCTGCCAGCAGTTTACCGATAAAGCCACGACCGATATTACCTGCGCCAAAATGTAATGCTTTCATAGTATTAACCTTCATCAATGTTTTTACCCGAGAGGGCTGGGGTGAGGCTTTTCCCTCACCCAAACCCTCTCCGTGAGGAGAGGGTAGGATTGGATTACTTACGACCTGCCAGCAGTTCCAGCACTTCATCCACGCTGGTGGTGTGTGCCAGACGCTCGATGACGGACTCATCATCCAGTGCATTGGTCAGGCTGGTGATAACCTGAATGTGCTCGTTGTTACGGGCTGCAATACCAATCACCAGACGGGCAATGTCATCTTCTTCTTCACCGAAGCGCACGCCTTCCGGGTACTGGCAGAACACCACGCCCGTTTTCAGTACGCGATCTTTCGCTTCAACCGTACCGTGTGGCACCGCGATAGACTCACCCAGATAAGTCGGGGTCAGTTTTTCACGATCCAGCATCGCCTGAACGTATTCCGGCTCAACGTAACCGCCTTTCACCAGCTGCTCGCCAGCAAAACGAATCGCTTCTTCTTTGGTTGCTGCTTTGCGACCGAGGAAGATGTTCTCCGCGCCCAGTTTGAACAGGTTAGCACTGGAATCGTCAAAGCTGTCTTTCAGACTGTCTTTCACTTTCACTTCGTTTTCAGTATGGCGCTGGGCAGCAACGAGACGTTCGGTTAGGCTGGTGTACAGGCCGCTGTCGAGGAAGTTGGTCAGCGAAATATGCTGTGCCTGCGGAACCTGGCGCATAGCGCGTTCGGTCAGGTCACGGTGAGTGATGACGAGGTCCACATCTGGCGGCAGGTTGTTGATCGCGCTGTTAGTGACCGAAATCTGCGACAGACCTGCATCCTGAATTTTCTTACGCAGCACGCCTGCGCCCATCGCACTTGAACCCATACCGGCGTCACAGGCAACGATGATTTTACGTACGTGGCTCAGGTCGTTAGTCACATCGCCCGCAGATAGCGGAGATGTGCCTTTAGACTCAGCTTTCATGTCCTGCATACGACGAGTTGCTGCTTCAATATCATCTTCTTCTTTCACTTTGCTGGTTTTCAGCAAAATAGCAGAGACAACGAAGGAGACAGCCATCGCCGCACACACACCCGCGATGTTAGCGAAATAAGCACCTTTTGGTGTCATCGCCAGTACAGCAAGGATAGAACCCGGAGATGCCGGAGAAACCAGACCACCGCCCAGGATAGTCAGCGTGAACACGCCAGTCATACCGCCGAGGATGACTGCGAGGATCAGACGCGGATTCATCAGCACATACGGGAAGTAGATTTCGTGGATACCACCCAGGAAGTGGATGATTGCCGCACCGCCCGCAGACTGTTTAGCGCTACCACGACCAAAGAACATGTACGCCAGCAGCACGCCCATACCTGGACCTGGGTTAGCTTCAATCAGGAAGAAGATTGATTTACCCAGTTCATGGGACTGCTGAATACCCAGCGGCGAGAAGATACCGTGGTTAATGGCGTTGTTGAGGAACAGGATTTTCGCCGGTTCAACAAAGATAGACGCCAGCGGCAGCATGTCATGGACAACCATGAAGTTAACGCCCGCAGCCAGCATTTTGGACAGGGCTTCAACAATCGGGCCAATGCCGAGGAATGCCAGAATAGCGAGGATCATCCCGATGATGCCTGCGGAGAAGTTATTCACCAGCATCTCAAAACCGGATTTGATCTTACCGTCTACCCAGCGGTCGAAGTGCTTAATGCACCAGCCGCCCAGCGGACCTGCAATCATAGAACCGAGGAACATCGGCATGTCTGCGCCGACGATAACGCCCATGGTGGTAATGGCACCGACTACGCCACCACGTTTGCCGCCTACCAGCTTACCACCGGTATAACCGATCAGCAGCGGTAGGAGATAAGTGATCATCGGCCCGACCAGCTTCGCCAGCGTCTCGTTCGGTAACCACCCTGTTGGAATAAATAACGCGGTGATGATACCCCACGCGATAAACGCGCCGATATTTGGCATCACCATGTTGCTGAGGAAACGACCAAAGCTTTGCACTTTGATCTTAATATCGGATGACATAAAAACACCCCTTCTTATGTTTGCTGTCGCGCAGGCTGGAAGCCCGAGGTTTTTTGTTAATGTGGCGGCAGAGGTAGCCGGACCTTGTAGATACTGCGAAATCTGGCACTGAATCGGTTAACTGTCCAGTCGACGGGCTTTTGTGTGATATCAGTCACATAAATATAGGGGGTAGAGAGGTAATTGACGTGACGCTCATCACAAAACGCCTGTATAAAAAAGAAACAAGGCGGTGATTTTCGCTAAAAATGGCATTTAAATGTGAGTAATGTCACATTTTTGTTTTGATGGTTTGTTGAATCTTTGTGATCTGAATCACAAGATATTTTCTTACGGCGTTCACCTGATGTGATCTACAGCATGTTATGCCTTCGTCATACAATCGTTATGTAACTAAGCAACTCATCACCTCTAAAAATTATTCTTTGGTGTTATGGCGAGAATCGCGAACCCGGATTATTGTCAAAATATCAGCCTGACTCCCTTCTGGCTGCCAGCCAAAAAACAACACTGATAAACGTGAATCCGAGGCAGATATGTTTCTAAACTATTTCGCGTTGGGAGTGCTGATCTTCGTCTTTCTGGTGATTTTTTATGGAATCATCGCGATACATGACATCCCTTATCTGATTGCCAAAAAGCGCAATCACCCCCATGCCGACGCTATTCATACGGCGGGCTGGGTGAGCCTGTTTACTCTGCATGTTATCTGGCCGTTTCTGTGGATCTGGGCGACGCTCTATCAACCGGAGCGTGGCTGGGGTATGCAGTCACATGTTGCGTCGCAGGAGAAAGCGACTGAACCGGAAATCGCCGCACTTTCTGACCGAATTTCCCGGCTGGAGCATCAACTCGCCGCCGAGAAAAAGACTGACTATTCCACGTTCCCGGAGATCTAATTATGGATCTATTGATTGTTTTAACTTACGTGGCGCTGGCGACGGCGGCGCTGGGAGGCGTGTTTCTGGTGAGTGGTTTGATTTTGTTGATGAACTACAACCACCCTTACACTTTTACCGCGCAAAAGGCAGTGATAGCGATCCCTATCACGCCACAGGTGACGGGAATTGTTACTGAAGTCACTGACAAGAATAATCAGCTTATTCAAAAGGGCGAGGTGCTTTTTAAGCTCGACCCGGTTCGTTACCAGGCGCGAGTTGACAGACTTCAGGCTGACCTGATGACGGCGACGCATAATATAAAGACGCTGCGTGCGCAGCTCACTGAAGCGCAGGCCAACACCACCCAGGTTTCAGCGGAGCGCGACCGTCTGTTTAAAAATTATCAACGTTACCTGAAAGGCAGCCAGGCGGCGGTGAATCCGTTCTCGGAACGTGACATCGACGATGCGCGGCAAAATTTCCTCGCGCAGGATGCGTTAGTGAAAGGCTCGGTGGCGGAGCAGGCGCAGATCCAGAGTCAGCTCGACAGTATGGTCAACGGCGAGCAATCGCAGATTGTGAGCTTAAGAGCGCAACTTACTGAAGCAAAATATAATCTTGAGCAGACTGTCATTCGCGCACCAAGCAATGGCTACGTCACTCAGGTACTGATCCGCCCAGGTACATACGCAGCTGCCTTGCCGCTGCGTCCGGTGATGGTCTTCATCCCCGAGCAAAAACGGCAAATTGTCGCCCAATTTCGGCAAAACTCGCTGTTACGTCTGAAACCTGGCGATGATGCGGAAGTGGTGTTTAACGCGCTACCTGGGCAGGTGTTCCACGGCAAATTGACTAGTATTTTACCTGTCGTGCCAGGCGGTTCTTATCAGGCGCAGGGGGTATTGCAATCATTAACGGTCGTTCCCGGCACGGACGGTGTGCTGGGAACCATTGAACTGGACCCTAACGATGATATCGATGCCTTACCCGACGGCATCTACGCCCAGGTGGCGGTTTACTCCGACCATTTCAGCCATGTTTCGGTGATGCGGAAAGTGCTGCTAAGAATGACCAGTTGGATGCATTATCTTTATTTGGATCATTGAGACTTATATCACCTGTGTTTTGCGTGAGCCTGAGCCATACTGATATTTTTCCTCGCACAAAGGACTCGGCATGAAACTCGTCGGTAGCTACACCAGCCCGTTTGTACGCAAACTTTTTATTCTGTTGTTAGAAAAGGGCATAACTTTCGAATTTATTAATGAACTGCCCTATAACGCGGATAACGGCGTGGCGCAATTTAACCCGTTAGGGAAAGTGCCGGTGCTGGTGACCGAAGAGGGCGAATGCTGGTTTGATTCGCCGATCATCGCTGAATATATTGAGTTAATGAATGTCGCTCCGGCGATGTTGCCGCGCGATCCGCTGGAGTCGTTGCGGGTGCGCAAAATTGAGGCGCTGGCGGATGGCATTATGGATGCCGGGCTGGTATCGGTGCGTGAACAGGCGCGTCCGGCGGCGCAGCAGTCTGAAGATGAATTGTTACGCCAGCGGGAGAAAATCAACCGCAGTCTGGATGTGCTGGAAGGATATCTGGTCGATGGCACACTCAAAACCGATACGGTCAATCTGGCGACTATCGCCATTGCCTGTGCTGTCGGATATCTCAATTTCCGCCGCGTTGCGCCAGGTTGGTGTGTCGACCGCCCACACTTAGTCAAACTGGTCGAAAACCTGTTTAGCCGCGAAAGTTTTGCTCGCACCGAACCGCCAAAGGCTTGATGCGCGATATGTCCTCCTGACCCATCTCACGTTACAATCCGTGGTTATGTTAAACGCCCTTCTCCGTGTGAGAGGGCCTTGATCAGCCAGGTTTCCTATGACAACCGAAACGCGTTCCCTCTATAGTCAACTTCCGGCTATTGATCGCTTATTGCGCGATAGCTCCTTCCTTTCTTTGCGTGATACTTATGGTCACACCCGCGTGGTGGAATTGTTGCGTCAGATGCTCGACGAAGCGCGAGAAGTGATTCGTGGCAGCCAGACGCTGCCTGCGTGGTGTGAAAACTGGGCGCAAGAAGTCGATGCCCGGTTGACGAAAGAGGCGCAGAGCGCGCTGCGTCCGGTGATCAACCTGACGGGAACCGTGCTGCATACCAACCTTGGGCGAGCTTTACAGGCGGAAGCCGCGGTGGAAGCCGTTGCGCAGGCTATGCGTTCGCCAGTGACCCTCGAGTACGATCTGGACGACGCCGGACGCGGACATCGCGATCGGGCGCTGGCGCAGCTGCTGTGCCGTATTACGGGGGCGGAAGATGCCTGTATCGTCAATAACAATGCGGCGGCGGTGTTATTGATGTTGGCGGCCACTGCCAGCGGGAAAGAGGTGGTGGTATCTCGCGGCGAACTGGTGGAGATTGGCGGCGCGTTTCGTATTCCCGATGTTATGCGTCAGGCAGGCTGCACCCTACACGAAGTAGGGACCACCAACCGCACGCACGCGAATGATTATCGTCAGGCGGTGAATGAAAATACCGCACTGTTGATGAAAGTACATACCAGTAACTACAGCATTCAGGGGTTCACCAAAGCGATAGACGAAGCTGAACTGGTGGCGCTCGGCAAAGAGCTGGATGTTCCAGTGGTGACTGATTTAGGCAGTGGCTCGCTGGTCGATCTTAGCCAGTACGGTTTGCCGAAAGAGCCAATGCCGCAGGAGTTGATTGCGGCGGGCGTCAGTCTGGTGAGCTTCTCCGGCGACAAGTTGTTAGGCGGGCCGCAGGCCGGGATTATCGTTGGTAAAAAAGAGATGATCGCCCGCCTGCAAAGCCACCCGCTGAAGCGTGCATTACGCGCGGATAAAATGACCCTCGCGGCGCTGGAAGCCACGTTGCGTCTTTATTTACACCCTGAAGCTCTGAGTGAAAAATTACCGACCCTGCGCCTGCTTACCCGCAGCGCAGAGGTCATTCAAATCCAGGCACAACGTTTACAGGCTCCCCTTGTCGCACATTACGGCGCGGAGTTTGCGGTACAGGTTATGCCATGTCTTTCGCAGATTGGCAGTGGTTCGCTGCCGGTTGATCGCCTGCCGAGCGCGGCATTAACGTTTACACCCCATGATGGACGCGGTAGCCACCTTGAGTCATTAGCCGCCCGCTGGCGTGAATTGCCAGTGCCGGTGATTGGTCGTATTTATGACGGACGATTGTGGCTGGATTTACGCTGCCTTGAAGATGAGCAACGGTTTTTGGAGATGTTGTTGAAATGATTATTGCGACTGCCGGACACGTTGACCACGGCAAAACAACCTTATTGCAGGCGATTACTGGCGTAAATGCTGACCGTCTGCCGGAAGAAAAAAAGCGCGGCATGACCATCGATCTCGGCTATGCCTACTGGCCGCAGCCGGATGGTCGCGTGCCTGGTTTTATCGACGTTCCCGGTCATGAAAAGTTTCTTTCCAACATGCTGGCGGGCGTTGGTGGTATCGATCACGCGCTGTTGGTGGTGGCGTGCGATGACGGCGTGATGGCACAGACCCGTGAGCATCTGGCGATTTTGCAGCTGACCGGTAACCCGATGCTGACAGTGGCGCTGACCAAAGCCGATCGCGTGGACGAAGCGCGTGTTGATGAGGTTGAACGCCAGGTAAAGGAGGTTCTGCGGGAATACGGTTTTGCTGAGGCAAAACTGTTTATCACCGCAGCAACCGAAGGTCGGGGAATTGATGCCCTGCGCGAGCATCTGCTTCAGTTGCCGGAACGCGAGCACGCCAGCCAACATAGTTTCCGCCTCGCGATTGACCGCGCATTTACCGTAAAAGGTGCCGGGCTGGTCGTCACCGGTACGGCGTTAAGCGGGGAAGTGAAGGTAGGCGATTCACTCTGGCTGACTGGTGTAAATAAACCGATGCGTGTACGTGCGCTGCATGCGCAAAACCAGCCAACAGAAACCGCCAATGCCGGGCAGCGTATCGCGCTTGACATCGCGGGTGATGCGGAAAAAGAGCAGATTAACCGTGGCGACTGGCTGCTTGCCGATGTGCCGCCAGAGCCGTTCACACGGGTGATTGTCGAGCTTCAAACCCATGCACCGCTGACCCAGTGGCAGCCGCTGCATATTCACCACGCCGCCAGCCACGTCACGGGACGCGTTTCACTGCTGGAAGATAACCTTGCTGAACTGGTCTTCGACACCCCGTTATGGCTGGCAGATAACGACCGCCTGGTATTGCGCGATATCTCTGCCCGCAACACGCTGGCCGGAGCGCGCGTCGTGATGCTTAACCCGCCGCGTCGCGGTAAACGTAAACCAGAGTATCTGCAATGGCTGGCTTCCCTCGCCAGGGCACAGAATGATAGCGAAGCGTTAGCCGATCACCTGCAACGCGGCGCGGTTAATCTTCCTGATTTCGCTTGGGCGCGCCAGCTCAACGGCGAAGGGATGCGCGAACTGCTGCAACAGCCTGGCTATATTCAGGCTGGTTATAGCTTGTTGAATGCGCCGGTTGCCGCTCGCTGGCAACGGAAAATTCTCGACACATTAGCGACTTATCATGAGCAACATCGCGATGAACCTGGGCCTGGGCGCGAACGTCTGCGACGTATGGCGTTGCCAATGGAAGATGAAGCGCTAGTACTGTTGCTGATTGAAAAGATGCGCGAAAGCGGCGACATCCTCAGTCATCACGGTTGGCTGCATCTGCCGGATCACAAAGCGGGCTTCAGCGAAGAGCAGCAGGCCATCTGGCAAAAAGCAGAGCCGCTGTTTGGTGACGAGCCGTGGTGGGTGCGTGATCTGGCAAAAGAGACGGGTACCGACGAGCAGGCAATGCGCCTGACGCTACGCCAGGCGGCGCAGCAAGGAATAATTACCGCGATCGTCAAAGATCGTTATTACCGTAACGATCGGATTGTCGAATTTGCCAATATGATCCGCGATCTCGATCAGGAGTGTGGTTCAACCTGCGCGGCGGATTTCCGCGATCGCTTAGGCGTAGGCCGAAAGCTGGCAATTCAGATTCTGGAATATTTTGACCGCATTGGCTTTACGCGTCGTCGTGGAAATGATCATTTATTGCGCGACGCATTATTATTTCCGGAAAAATAAGGAAATGATTAATTAATTTTTAAAATAAATTAATACAAATTTCTTATGATTTTAAATAAAGCACATTGTTTAATGAATACAATGTGCTTTTTATTAGATTAATTTTGATAATTAATAATAATGATCATGTTTTCGAATGAAAATCCTCAGTAAGCTGCCCACCCTTTTTTACACTTTCAGGAGTGTGTTATGGCATCTTCAACTTTCTTTATTCCTTCTGTGAATGTCATCGGCGCTGATTCATTGACTGATGCAATGAATATGATGGCAGATTATGGATTTACCCGTACCTTAATTGTCACTGACAATATGTTAACGAAATTAGGTATGGCGGGTGATGTGCAAAAAGCACTGGAAGAACGCAATATTTTTAGCGTTATTTATGATGGCACCCAACCTAACCCCACCACGGAAAACGTCGCCGCAGGTTTGAAATTACTTAAAGAAAATAATTGCGATAGCGTGATCTCCTTAGGCGGTGGTTCTCCACACGACTGCGCAAAAGGTATTGCGCTGGTGGCAGCCAATGGCGGCGATATTCGCGATTACGAAGGCGTTGACCGCTCTGCAAAACCGCAGCTGCCGATGATCGCCATCAATACCACGGCGGGTACGGCCTCTGAAATGACCCGTTTCTGCATCATCACTGACGAAGCGCGTCATAACAAAATGGCGATTGTTGATAAGCACGTGACTCCGCTGCTTTCTGTCAATGACTCCTCTCTGATGATTGGTATGCCGAAGTCACTGACCGCCGCAACGGGTATGGATGCCTTAACGCACGCTATCGAAGCGTATGTTTCTATTGCCGCCACGCCGATCACTGACGCTTGTGCACTGAAAGCCGTGACCATGATTGCCGAAAACCTGCCGTTAGCCGTTGAAGATGGCAGTAATGCGAAAGCGCGTGAAGCAATGGCTTATGCCCAGTTCCTTGCCGGTATGGCGTTCAATAATGCTTCTCTGGGTTATGTTCATGCGATGGCGCACCAGCTGGGCGGTTTCTACAACCTGCCACACGGTGTATGTAACGCCGTTCTGCTGCCGCATGTTCAGGTATTCAACAGCAAAGTCGCCGCTGCACGTCTGCGTGACTGTGCCGCTGCAATGGGCGTGAACGTGACAGGTAAAAACGACGCGGAAGGTGCTGAAGCCTGCATTAACGCCATCCGTGAACTGGCGAAGAAAGTGGATATCCCGGCAGGCCTACGCGACCTGAACGTGAAAGAAGAAGATTTCGCGGTTCTGGCGACTAATGCCCTGAAAGATGCCTGTGGCTTTACTAACCCGATCCAGGCAACTCACGAAGAAATTGTGGTGATTTATCGCGCCGCAATGTAATCATCATTCCAACAACGGCTGGCAAATTGTCAGCCGCTTTTTCAACTATCTCTGTAATCCTTGCCCGTAAATTCGTGATAGCTGTCGTAAAGCTGTTACCGACTGGCGAAGATTTCGCCAGTCACGTCTACCCTTGTTATACCTCACACCGCAAGGAGACGATCATGACCAATAATCCCCCTTCAGCACAGATTAAGCCCGGCGAGTATGGTTTCCCCATCAAGTTAAAAGCCCGCTACGACAACTTTATTGGCGGTGAATGGGTAGCCCCTGCCGATGGTGAGTATTACCAGAATCTGACGCCGGTGACCGGGCAGCTGCTGTGCGAAGTGGCGTCTTCGGGCAAACGAGACATCGATCTGGCGCTGGATGCTGCGCACAAAGTGAAAGATAAATGGGCGCACACCTCGGTGCAGGATCGCGCGGCGATTCTGTTTAAGATTGCCGATCGAATGGAACAAAACCTCGAGCTGTTAGCGACAGCTGAAACCTGGGATAACGGCAAACCCATTCGCGAAACCAGTGCTGCGGATGTACCGCTGGCGATTGACCATTTCCGCTATTTCGCCTCGTGTATTCGGGCGCAGGAAGGTGGGATCAGTGAAGTTGATAGCGAAACCGTGGCCTATCATTTCCATGAACCGTTAGGCGTGGTGGGGCAGATTATCCCGTGGAACTTCCCGCTGCTGATGGCGAGCTGGAAAATGGCTCCCGCGCTGGCGGCGGGCAACTGTGTGGTGCTGAAACCCGCACGTCTTACCCCGCTTTCTGTACTGCTGCTAATGGAAATTGTCGGTGATTTACTGCCGCCGGGCGTGGTGAACGTGGTCAATGGCGCAGGTGGGGAAATTGGCGAATATCTGGCGACCTCGAAACGCATCGCCAAAGTGGCGTTTACCGGCTCAACGGAAGTGGGCCAACAAATTATGCAATACGCAACGCAAAACATTATTCCGGTGACGCTGGAGTTGGGCGGTAAGTCGCCAAATATCTTCTTTGCTGATGTGATGGATGAAGAAGATGCCTTTTTCGATAAAGCGCTGGAAGGCTTTGCACTGTTTGCCTTTAACCAGGGCGAAGTTTGCACCTGTCCGAGTCGTGCCTTAGTGCAGGAGTCAATCTACGAACGCTTTATGGAACGCGCCATCCGCCGTGTCGAAAGCATTCGCAGCGGTAACCCGCTCGACAGCGTGACGCAAATGGGCGCGCAGGTTTCTCACGGGCAACTGGAAACCATCCTCAACTACATTGATATCGGTAAAAAAGAGGGCGCTGACGTGCTCACAGGCGGGCGGCGCAAGCTGCTGGAAGGTGAACTGAAAGACGGCTACTACCTCGAACCGACGATTCTGTTTGGTCAGAACAATATGCGGGTGTTCCAGGAGGAGATTTTTGGCCCGGTGCTGGCGGTGACCACCTTCAAAACGATGGAAGAAGCGCTGGAGCTGGCGAACGATACGCAATATGGCCTGGGCGCGGGCGTCTGGAGCCGCAACGGTAATCTGGCCTATAAGATGGGGCGCGGCATACAGGCTGGGCGCGTGTGGACCAACTGTTATCACGCTTACCCGGCACATGCTGCGTTTGGTGGCTACAAACAATCAGGTATCGGTCGCGAAACCCACAAGATGATGCTGGAGCATTACCAGCAAACCAAGTGCCTGCTGGTGAGCTACTCGGATAAACCGTTGGGGCTGTTCTGATATAAGAAGCTGGTCGCATTGGGTATTCATTGCCTGATGCGACGCTTACGCGTCTTATCATGCCTACGGGAACCTGACCGTAGGCCGGATAAGGCGTACACGCCGCATCCGGCATAAACAAAGCGCACGTTGTTACAATTTACGTTTTAAACCTACGTGCGCAATAACCCAGACTACGCCAACAGAAGTGCGTTTCTGGGGCGTGTTTTGTCAGGAGTTTAATCTCGCGTTTCGATGGTGAGCGGGCGAACCAGGCCGTAAATCACCATTGGTGATCCGAGGCCAATCAGCAATAAACGGTAGATAATTGAAGGTTTAATACGCTTAATCTGTACTGTGGATGTTTTACTGGAGTTATTCATTAGTTTGGCCAATAGTTCCACTATTTCAATATGATAAACCTCGTCCTGTTGAAAAACCAGACAGCACATTTCAGAAAGTATATAAAAAACAATATGTCGTTATATAAATAAGGAAATTGCACTGCATCATGGCATTTCATAATATGCGTTAATTGTTCTTTTTTATATTCTTTGAGGGAAATATGTTCCTGGACTATTTTGCACTGGGAGTGCTTATTTTTGTATTTCTGGTGATATTCTATGGGATTATTATTTTACATGATATTCCCTACCTGATTGCTAAAAAACGTAATCATCCTCATGCCGACGCCATTCATGGGTAATGACTCCAACTTACTGATAGTGTTTTATGTTCAGATAATGCCCGATGACCTTGTCATGCAGCTCCACCGATTTTGAGAACGACAGTGACTTCCGTCCCAGCCTTGCCAGATGTTGTCTCAGATTCAGATTATGTCGCTCAATGCGCTGAGTGTAACGCTTGCTGATAACGTGCAGCTTTCCCTTCAGGCGTGACTCATACAGCGGCCAGCCATCCGTCATCCATACCACGACCTCAAAGGCCGACAGCAGGCTCAGAAGACGCTCCAGTGTGGCCAGAGTGCGTTCACCGAAGACGTGCGCCACAACCGTCCTCCGTATCCTGTCATACGCGTAAAACAGCCAGCGCTGACGTGATTTAGCACCGACGTAGCCCCAATGTTCGTCCATTTCAGCGCAGACAATCACATCACTGCCCGGTTGTATGCGCGAGGTTACCGACTGCGGCCTGAGTTTTTTAAGTGACGTAAAACCGTGTTGAGGCCAACGCCCATAATGCGTGCACTGGCACGACATCCGACGCCATTCATGGCCATATCAATGATTTTCTGGTGCGTACCGGGCTGAGAGGCGGTGTAAGTGAACTGTAGTTGCCATGTTTTACGGCAATGAGAGCAGAGATAGCGCTGATGTCCGGCAGTGCTTTTGCCGTTACGCACCACGCCTTCAGTAGCGGAGCAGGAAGGACATCTGATGGAAATGGAAGCCACGCAAGCACCTTAAAATCACCATCATACACTAAATCAGTAAGTTGGCAGCATTACCATCCATTTCAAAGGGAGGATGATGAGATCGGGAATAAAAACAAATACGACTAATAATGAATATAAAACCAGGACGTAAGGGAAAACGCCTCTGACTGCATCATCGAATTTGAGTTTTGCCACCCCTGAAATAACGTTAAGTACATTACCGATAGGCGGTGTAATTAAGCCGATTGAGCAGTTAATGATAAACATGACACCGAAATAAATCGGATCGATTCCTGCCTCTTTAACTAAAGGCATTAATACCGGGGTAAGAATTAATACCGTCGGCGTTAAATCCATGACCATGCCGACAATCAGGATAGCCACCATAATGACGATAAACAGCAGACGCGGTGAATCGACCAACGGTTGCAGTAAATCAGAAACCATCATCGGCAGTTCAGCAATGGTAATCAGCCAGGCGGAAACTTGTGCCGAGGCCACCAGAAACATAACCACTGAGGTGGTTTTCGCCGCGCCAATGAGTACATGCCAAAGTGTGGCGAAGGTCATTTCACGGTAAATAACTGTGGCGACAAACAGCGCATAGAAAGCAGCAACGGCCCCGGCTTCGGTAGGGGTAAACAGACCGGAGCGAAACCCGCCAATAATGATGACTGGAAGAAACAGCGCCCAGATACCGGAGACAAAAGAGTGCCAGATTTCCTGCATCGTTGCTTTTTGCTGGCGGGGTAAATTAAGGCGACTGGCCTGCCGCCACCAGGTAAGCATCAGCGTTGCGCCCATCATTATGCCAGGGGCAATGCCCGCCATAAACAGCTTACTGATGGATAATCCGCTGGAAACACCGAAGATAATAAACGGAATGGAAGGGGGAATAATTGGCGCGATAATGCCGCCAGAGGCAATCAGCCCCGCCGCCCGGTTGACCGGGTAGTTGGCGCTGCGCATCATCGGCACCAGTAGAGCGGCAACGGCGGCGGTATCCGCAACGGCAGAACCAGAAAGGCTCGCCATAATCATAGCTGCCAGCACGCCGACGTAGCCCAGCCCGCCTGGTTTATGCCCCACCAGTTTCATCGGCAGGTCAACAATGCGTTTTAACAAGCCGCCCGCATTCATGATTTCACCCGCCAGCACAAAGAACGGAATCGCCAGGAGGGAGAAGCTATCGGCTCCGTTCACCAGCGTTTGTGCCATGATCTGGACATCAAACATGTCCAGCCAGAACATTAACGCCGCCCCGCACAACAACAGTGCCCAGGCAATAGGCAAACCGATAGCAATACCACCCAACAGACAGCCCAGAAAAATCAGCACAGCCATGATTAAGCTCCTTGCGGTGGCGACGTTAGAGAATTGCTACGCGTGATGAGTTGATATAAATGACGCAGTTCAAAGAATGCGATAACGAGGCTGGTGGGCAGACAAGCGGCATACATCAGGCCGATGGGCAAACCGAGGATCGGTGAATAATCGCTCCAGTCCTGAATTGTTTTTAGCGTTGCGCCCCAGGCCAGTGCGCCACAAATAAATAAGATTAAGGAATGGGTAACCAGAGCGACTCGTCGTTGCCATGCGGGGGAGAGTTTCTCCACCAGAAAGGTGACCTGAACGTGGGCGTTATCCATAAAAGCCACAATCGGTAATGACTCCAACTTACTGATAGTGTTTTATGTTCAGATAATGCCCGATGACCTTGTCATGCAGCTCCACCGATTTTGAGAACGACAGTGACTTCCGTACCAGCCTTGCCAGATGTTGTCTCAGATTCAGATTATGTCGCTCAATGCGCTGAGTGTAACGCTTGCTGATAACGTGCAGCTTTCCCTTCAGGCGTGATTCATACAGCGGCCAGCCATCCGTCATCCATACCACGACCTCAAAGGCCGACAGCAGGCTCAGAAGACGCTCCAGTGTGGCCAGAGTGCGTTCACCGAAGACGTGCGCCACAACCGTCCTCCGTATCCTGTCATACGCGTAAAACAGCCAGCGCTGACGTGATTTAGCACCGACGTAGCCCCAATGTTCGTCCATTTCAGCGCAGACAATCACATCACTGCCCGGTTGTATGCGCGAGGTTACCGACTGCGGCCTGAGTTTTTTAAGTGACGTAAAACCGTGTTGAGGCCAACGCCCATAATGCGTGCACTGGCGCGACATCCGACGCCATTCATGGCCATATCAATGATTTTCTGGTGCTTACCGGGCTGAGAGGCGGTGTAAGTGAACTGTAGTTGCCATGTTTTACGGCAATGAGAGCAGAGATAGCGCTGATGTCCGGCAGTGCTTTTGCTGTTACGCACCACGCCTTCAGTAGCGGAGCAGGAAGGACATCTGATGGAAATGGAAGCCACGCAAGCACCTTAAAATCACCATCATACACTAAATCAGTAAGTTGGCAGCATTACCTAATTTGCGCATAAATATTCTTGCCGTCGATTTCGACAACGCCCGGCTCCAGGACGTTGAAGTTGGTAGCGCGCAGAAAATCGAGCGCCTTTTCAATGGCGGCGGGCAAACGGCACGGATTGGGCTGCGCGATATGTCCAAAAATCATGACTTATCTCCTCATAACGCCTGGATTTTGGCCCACACGCTGTCATCAACAGTGATGCCGTTACGGCGGTTTTCGGCCAGCAGGGTAGTAAATTCGTGGCCGGGTAAGCGGATGGCCTGGTTTTCGTCAGCGCGTTCAGCGGTAGTAACGTAATCCATGATACGTTGCAGCTTGGCATCGCGGGTGGGACCGTCGATAAGCTTGTCCACTTCAATGGCAATAAAAATTTGTGAAATGCCGTATTCGTCGCTGTTGTCCTGGGTGACTTCGGCAACCGATGCGCCGTCGGAAAGGAGAGTAGCGATCATATCCAGCACAATCGACATGCCAGAACCTTTCCAGTAGCCCATCGGCAAAATGCGGCGATTCTTCTCGATAACGCCAGGTTCTTTGGTCAAATTGCCCTCATCATCAAAGCCACCATCGACCGGGAGCTGACGGCCTGCCAGGCGGTTAACTTCTAACATGCCGTAAGAGAACATCGACATCGACATATCGACCATGGTGATCGGCGTGGAAGGAATGGCGACGATCAGCGGGTTAGTGCCGATGCGACACTCTTTTGCGCCCCACGGCGGCATTACGGCGATGGAGTTGGTCCAGCAAATGCCAATATAGCCTTTTTCCGCCGCCTGCCAGCCGTAGCTGCCGCCGCGCATCCAGTGGTTGGCATTACGAAGTGCCACCAGACCAATACCGTGATCGGCAGCCAGTTCAATGGCGCGATCCATCATCTTTTTCGCCGTCAGGTTGCCGATCGAACGCTGGGCATCCCACTGTTCAATTGCGCCGAGGCTGGTTATACGTTTGGGTTGGGCATCAGGAATGATATCGCCGTTTTCCAGTTGTTGAATGAAACGAGGGAAACGATTAACGCCGTGAGAATAAACGCCGGATTCGGTGGTGCGGGCGAACATCTCTGCACAGGCGTCAGCCGTTTCGCTGTCAACGCCGCGTGAAATTAAGACCCGATTAAAGGCTGCTTTTAACTGCTCAAATGTCACTTTCATCCTAGGCTTCCTTGTTTTTTGATCGCTTTTTTGGCTTAAAATTTCAATATGCGGAACTAGATTTCAAATATATCGATCACTTTTTAACAAAGCAATCTGATTGATGAATTTCAAAAGACATAAAAATCAAGTGGTTATAAATTATCTGTCGAGATCGTGAACTACGGCACACTTTGCGCTACCATCAGGACGCGACAAAATGGGGAAAGAAGTGATGGGAAAAAAAGAGAACGAGATGGCGCAGGAAAAAGAGCGTCCAGCCGGAAGCCAGAGTCTGTTTCGCGGGTTGATGCTGATTGAGATTTTGAGCAACTATCCAAACGGTTGTCCGTTGGCGCATCTTTCGGAGCTGGCTGGTTTAAATAAGAGTACCGTCCATCGCTTATTGCAGGGATTACAGTCCTGCGGCTATGTGACCACCGCGCCCGCCGCAGGGAGTTACCGCCTGACTACCAAATTTATTGCCGTCGGGCAGAAGGCGCTGTCTTCGCTGAATATCATTCATATCGCCGCTCCGCATCTTGAGGCACTGAACATCGCCACTGGTGAAACCATTAACTTCTCCAGCCGCGAAGACGATCACGCTATTTTGATTTATAAGCTGGAACCCACAACCGGGATGCTGCGAACCCGTGCCTATATTGGCCAGCATATGCCGCTCTACTGTTCCGCAATGGGCAAGATCTACATGGCGTTTGGTCACCCGGACTACGTGAAGTCATACTGGGAAAACCATCAGCATGAGATCCAGCCGTTAACCCGCAATACCATTACCGAGCTGCCCGCGATGTTCGACGAACTGGCGCACATTCGTGAAAGCGGAGCGGCGATGGACAGAGAAGAAAACGAACTCGGCGTCTCCTGTATTGCTGTTCCGGTGTTTGATATTCATGGGCGGGTGCCGTACGCCGTGTCGATTTCGCTTTCGACATCACGTCTGAAACAGGTGGGAGAGAAAAATCTCCTGAAACCACTGCGTGAAACCGCGCAGGCTATTTCTAATGAACTGGGATTTACTGTCAGGGATGACCTGGGCGCGATCACATAACGCTTTGGACAAGTGCCAAAACTTTAACATTTCCTTCGTTGGATCAAAGCAGTAGGGACGCGCTCTCTGGCACTCTGCTGTTTTAGTGCAAAGGAATGATCATGAACCGGTTTATTATTGCGGATGCGACGAAATGTATCGGTTGCCGTACCTGTGAAGTGGCTTGCGCAGTGTCGCATCAGGAGAATCAGGATTGCGCTGCGTTGTCACCAGACGAGTTTATTTCCCGTATTCGTGTCATTAAAGACCACAGCTGGACCACGCCAGTAGCCTGTCATCAGTGTGAAGATGCACCGTGCGCGAATGTCTGCCCTGTTGACGCGATAAGCCGCGAACATGGGCATATTTTCGTTGAACAAACACGTTGCATTGGCTGTAAAAGCTGTATGCTGGCTTGCCCGTTTGGTGCGATGGAGGTCGTTTCTTCGCGCAAAAAGGCGAGGGCGATTAAGTGCGATCTGTGCTGGCATCGGGAGACGGGGCCGGCCTGTGTTGAAGCCTGCCCGACAAAGGCGTTGCAGTGCATGGATGTCGAGAAAGTGCAGCGGCATCGGCTACAGCAGCAGCCTGTTTGAAACGTTTTCCGGCGTTTCTCAACGCCGGAATAGTGCGCTTTGTTTATGCCAGATGCGGCGTAAACGCCTTATCCGGCCTACAAATTCTTCCAAATTCAATATATTGCAGAAATCATGTAGGCCTGATAAGCGTAGCGCATCAGGCAATTTTTAGTGACTTTCAGCCCAGGCTCTTTCTATCTCTTCCGCCAGAATCTTCACCCCCGCCTCAATTTTCTCCGGCTCTGGTACGTAGTTCATGCGCATACATTGATGCGTATGCGGCCACGGTTTATCCAGTCCCGGGAAGAAGTTGTGCCCCGGCACCATCAGCACGCCGCGTGCTTTCAGGCGCTGATAGAGCTGCTCGGTCGTAATGGGCAAATCCTTAAACCATAGCCAGAGGAAAATGGCTCCTTCCGGTTTATGAATCAGGCAGCGATTTTCCGGTAAATAGCGGCGAATGATGGCGATAGTTTCCTGAACACGCTGGTAGTAAAACGGTTTGATGACTGTTTCAGACAGGCGCAGCAGATCGTTACGCTTAATCATTTCACACATCATCGCCGGACCAATACCGCCAGGTGCCAGGCTGATAATGCCGTTCATATTGGTGATGGCAGTGATGATTTTTTCATTGGCGATGATAATGCCGCAGCGGGAGCCAGGCAGCCCCAGCTTGGAAAGACTCATGCACAGTACGATATTCGGATTCCATAGCGGGCGCCCTTCACTGAAGATGATACCCGGGAACGGGACGCCATAAGCGTTATCAATCACCAGCGGAATGCCGTGTTGATTCGCCAGCGCGTCAAGCTTCAGCAACTCTTCGTCAGTAATCACATTACCTGTTGGATTCGTCGGCCGGGAGACGCAAATCATCCCGGTTTCTTCGCCAATATGCAGATGCTCAAAATCGACGTGGTATTTAAACTGGCCTTCCGGCAGCAGTTCAATATTCGGACGCGCAGAGACAAACAGATCTTCTTCCAGTCCGGCGTCAGCGTAGCCAATGTATTCCGGTGCCAGCGGGAACAGCACTTTTTTGACCCGACCATCGGCACGGCGTCCGGCAAACAGGTTAAATAAGTAGAAAAACGCGCTCTGGCTGCCGTTTGTTAGTGCAATATTCTGTGGTTCGATATCCCAACCCAACTTCTCGCGCAGCATTCCGGCAAGCAGTGTGAGTAGCTCCGTTTTCCCCTGTGGACCGTCGTAGTTACACAGTGCATCAGTCGCTTTGCCACTTTCCAGCATGTCGGTCAGTAGCGTCTGGAAGTAGTCCTGCATTTCCGGGATCTGCGCCGGATTACCGCCGCCGAGCATAATCGCGCCAGGCGTGCGTAAACCGTCGTTCAGATCTTCCATCAGCAGCGTAATGCCGGAGTGGCGGGTAAATTTGTCACCAAAAAGGGAGAATGTCATAGCGGGATATCTGTCGAACTCTGTAGCAAGGAAGGTAACAATAACGCTACATTTGCTGGGGTGCAAATCGGTCTGTTGAAGAGTGAGCGGTGCTTTATCCCGCAACGCTGATTAGGGCTGACATTTTATCCTGGTTGGCGGCTTCCCGAGGTACTGACGAACGGGAAGCCGGAAAAGTCACTGTTGCCCAGCCCAGATGACCAGCACTTTATCGTCGCCATGCTCACGAACAAAGCCGTAGCCCTGCTTCAGCGAAAGTGTCGTTTGTTTGCCCGCGCCAATTGCGGGATGGCGGGCGCGGAACTGGCTGATTTTCTGCCAGTGCGCGACGTTGGCGGCAGATTTACCGCTAACATCCTGCCAGTTCATATCCGAACGTGTACCTTGCAGCGGATCAGAACCTGTAGGACCGAACGGACGCGAGGATTCATCGCCATAAAAGATTTGTACCGCGCCTGGCGCTAATAGTAATAACTCTGCTGCTTTGTCGCCCCCTTCACGGAACAGACGGGTATCATGCGACGAGAGGTAGCTCAACACGTTGAAACCCTGCAATTTCTCCGCCATTTGCTGCCAGGTCGTATCCATCTGCGCCAGACAATCGACTGCTTTCGCCGCCTGCTCCTGATAATCGAAATTGATCATCGCATCGAAGCCGTGGCGATAGTAGTCACTTTGCATCACGCCGTGGCCCCAGGCTTCACCGGTCATCCAGAAAGGTTTGTCATCTAATGCTTTGTCGGGGTTAGTTTTTTTCCATTCGCGAAGCGCGGAGCTGGCTTCGGTTTTCAGTTGCTGCCAGGCGGGCAACTCAACATGTTTGGCGGTATCGACCCGAAAACCATCAATCCCATAGTCGCGGACCCACTGACTTAACCAGTGGGTTAAGTAATCGCGAGGTGTAAAGCCTTCGATGACTTTAGCGTGAGTATCCGTTTTGTTTTTATAGAACACCGGCAGACCAGAAGCGGTAGTTGATTCGGTTTTGATATCCGGCAAAAAGGCCAGCGACATAGTGAGATCGTCGAATCCAGGATTGTCGTAATCGCCGATATCCGTTCTGATCCAGTTTTTTCCCCACCATTTATCCCAGCCTGTTTTGTCGCTGAAATTAATGTAATCGTTAAAGCTATGCCAGGTTTGTCCGGCGGCAGGTTTCCAGTCGCTCCAGCGTTCACCCAGCGTTTTTTTCACTTCGTCACCAGAAAGATATAACGCGCCAAACTGATACTCCTGCATATCCGCCAGCGTGGCATAGCTGGTGTGGTTCATCACGACATCAAAGAGAATACGAATACCGCGCTGATGTGCGCTATCAACCAGCGTCCGTAGATCGGCTTCGTTGCCCATATTGGCATCAAGATTCGTCCAGTCCTGTGTGTAATAACCGTGGTAGGCATAATGCGGGAAATCGCCTTTTGTACCACCGCCGACCCAGCCGTGAATTTGCTCAAATGGGGCGCTTATCCATAAAGCATTAACGCCCAACTGCTGGAGGTAATCCAGTTTGTTGGTCAGGCCGCGTAAATCGCCGCCGTGAAAAGTGCCAATTTCCGCCATACCGTCTTTATGACGTCCGTAACTCTGGTCATTACTGGGATCGCCGTTTTCGAAACGATCTGTCAGCACAAAGTAAACCGTGGCGTTATGCCAGTCGAAAGGGGCGGATGTGTCAGTTTCTGCCCGTTCCAGCAGGAGTAAACCGTTGCTGGTAGCAGCGGGTTGTAACGTTATTTGACCGTTCTTCACTATCGCAATTTGTTGGCTGTAATAATCCCGTACGGCGGCTCCTTCCGGGAAAGTGGCGCTGACATCCAGCGTGAGCGGTAATCCATCCCATTTCGGGCATTCACGGACCAGGTTTGCTACCGGTTCGGCGGCGTTCTGGATGGAAATCATCAATGTTGGCGTACCGGAGCGGGTGTCTATTTGCAGCGTATATTTGCCGTCCCTGAACAATCGCCATTGAGGCGGCGTGTTGCTACAAGGTTGCAGGGAAAGCATCTGATTGAGTTTTATCGCATCTGCAGGCTGCCAGCACTGTTGGTCAAAATTTAGCGTGAGTGGACGCGTACCTTTGGGCAACTGCGCGTGGCTGACAAATGTTCCCGTTCCCTGTTCGCTAAAGGCAGGGAACCCCGGAGAAGTCCAGCTGGCGGCAACGGCGAAGCCAGGAAGGAGTGTCAGAAAACAGGCGGCGAGTTTCATGGTGGATGAGTCCTTATTGCTGCGATTTCAGACAGTTTGCCAGCGATAAGCCAGACAAAACTCATCCCTGAGCGGTAAGTCCACAGGATGAGAAGCAAGGGTGAGCGATCGCGCGCAAAAAACGGCTGAATTTTGCGATAACCCCCACATTTTCTGCGATTTAGCGCCAATCTGAATCGTTAACTCGTGACATAGTTTCAGATTTGGACTATTCCTTGGGGTGCTCTTGACAGCTATTTTTGATATGATTTGAGATTCAACTCTCAAATTTGTGAAAAATATAAGGTGTTGGAATGATTAAATCCGACCAGGAGACCTGATGATTTTGACTCCCATACGACGATATGGGGCGATGATTCTTATGTTACTCACTCTGGTGTTTTCGAGTGAGGTGTTAGCGAAGACGCACACAACAACAGCGAGTCAAAAGTCCCACTTAACTAAAGCTAGTAATAAACAGGTAAGCAGTAAACAAGAGTATTCTCGCAATAGTGCAAAGAGTAGTTCACTTCCTGATTTGCGAAAATACCCTTCCGGAACACCAAGGAAAAAGGCGTTTCTCCGGACCGTAATGCCTTACATTACCAGCCAAAATGCAGCCATTACTGCAGAACGTAACTGGCTGATTTCAAAACAGTATCAGGGCCAATGGGCACCTGCTGAGCGTGCGCGTCTGAAAGACATCGCCAAACGCTACAAGGTGAAGTGGTCTGGTAATACGCGAAAAATCCCGTGGAATACCTTGCTTGAACGCGTAGACATTATCCCTACCAGTATGGTGGCGACGATGGCTGCAGCAGAAAGCGGTTGGGGAACGTCGAAGCTGGCGCGCAACAATAACAATCTGTTCGGCATGAAATGCATGAAAGGACGTTGTACCAATGCGCCGGGTAAAGTGAAAGGGTACTCACAGTTTAGTTCTGTCAAAGAATCGGTGAGCGCCTATGTCACTAACCTGAATACGCACCCGGCTTACTCTTCGTTCCGTAAATCGCGTGCACAGCTGCGTAAAGCGGATCAGGAAGTGACTGCCACAGCGATGATTCACAAGCTGAAGGGCTACTCGACCAAAGGGAAGAGTTATAACAACTACCTGTTCGCAATGTACCAGGATAACCAACGGTTAATCGCGGCGCATATGTAATTTCATTTCCTCGAGCCTTATCTGATTTGTCGGTCGGATAAGGCTTTTGCTCGCATCAGGTGGCTGTGCTGAGTTCCCTGATGTGACGCCGACAATTCTCATCATCGCTACAACATGACCTCGCTATTTACATCGCGATACTCTTTTGGCGTTGTGTCATATGCTTTTTTAAAAACAGAGTAGAAATATTGCAGCGATGGATAACCGCACATTTGCGATATCTCATTGATCGACAAGGTGGTTGAAATCAGCAGACTGCGCGCTTTCTCCAGCTTCTCGGCATGAATCATTGCATGGATGGTTTCACCCACCTCTTCTTTAAAACGCTTCTCAAGATTGGAGCGCGAGATCCCGACCGCATCCAGTACCTGATCCACTTTAATCCCTTTACAGGCGTGATTACGAATGTAATGCATGGCCTGAATAACGGCGGGATCGGTCAGCGAGCGATAATCTGTTGAGCGCCGTTCAATGACGCGAACTGGTGGGACCAAAATTCGCTGTAGCGGCATTTCTTCTTTATCTAATAATCGATGCAACAGTTTTGCCGCCTGATAGCCCATTTGCCGCGCGCCCTGAGCGACCGAAGAAAGGGCGACACGCGACAGATAGCGGGTCAGTTCTTCGTTATCGATGCCAATCACGCATAATTTTTCCGGTACGGGAATATGTAGATGTTCACATACTTGCAGAATATGCCGCGCTCGGGCGTCAGTAACGGCAATAATCCCGGTTTGCGGTGGCAGCGTTTGTAGTCAGTCTGCCAGCCGATTTTGCGCGTGTTGCCAGTTCTCTGGCGCGGTTTCTAACCCCTGATAAACCACTCCGCGATACTTTTCTTCGGCGACAAGCTGACGAAATGCATATTCGCGTTCAGTGGCCCAACGTTTGCCGCTTGATTCCGGAAGACCATAAAAAGCAAAGCGGTTAACGCCTTTCTCTTTTAAATGCAAAAATGCGCTTTCAACCAGCGCATAGTTATCGGTGGCAATGTAATGAACGGGTGGGTAACTTTCTGCAAGGTGATACGAGCCGCCAACCCCAACAATGGGGACGTCGACATCAGCCAGCGCTTGCTCGATCTGTTTGTCGTCGAAGTCGGCAATGACGACATCTCCTAACCAGTCCTTGATTTTATCAATGCGGGCGCGGAAATCTTCTTCAATGAAAATATCCCATTCTGATTGTGATGCCTGTAAATATTCCCCTACGCCTTCTACTACCTGCCGGTCATAGGCTTTATTGGCATTGAACAGTAATGTGATGCGGTGACGTTTAGTAAACATGGTTCTTTTCCTGCTGAATCATGCAAAAACTCAAAACCGGTAATACGTAACCGGCTTTGAGAAAATTTTTATCAAAATCAAGAACGGCGTTTGGTTGCGGAGTCCATCCATACTGCCAGCAACAGAATCGCACCTTTAACGATATACTGCCAGAAGGTCGGTACATCCATCATACTCATGCCGTTATCCAGTGAAGCCATGATAAATGCCCCCATTACTGCTCCGGCAACGCTTCCCACACCGCCAGCCAGGCTGGTGCCGCCAATCACGCATGCTGCAATTGCGTCCAGTTCGGCGATATTTCCCGCAGAAGGTGAACCAGCGCCAAGTCGAGAACTAAGGATTAATCCGGCGATGGCTACCATTAATCCGTTAATCGCGAACACGGCAAGTTTGGTGCGTTCAACGTTAATCCCGGAGAGACGTGCTGCTTCCAGATTGCCGCCGATGGCATAAATGCGTCGTCCAAATGCCGTCCGCGTTGCCATAAACATTCCGCCGAGTAACAGCAACGTCAGCAGCAGAACAGGAGTGGGAACGCCACGGTAATCATTCAACAGCCAGATTGCGCCTAATACGATGATAGCGGTTAAAGCTTGGCGACCGACTACTGCGGTAGAGGCCGGAGACTGTAAACCCAAAGCCTGACGGCGCATTCTTCCGCGCCATTGCCAACCAACAAAAGCCATTAAGCCAAGCGCGCCAATGATGAAGCCGGTACTGGCGGGGAGATAGCTTTGCCCAATTTGTGACATCGCGGCGCTGGTGGGGGATACAGTCGTGCCGTTGGTGATGCCAATGAGTATGCCGCGAAATGCCAACATGCCCGCGAGGGTGACAATAAATGAAGGGACTTTGCGGTACGCGACCCACCATCCGTTCCAGGCACCGAGAAGCAGTCCCAGAACCAACGTCACAATGATGGTAAGTGGCAAAGGCCAGCCTAACCAGACGTCACAAATCGCCGCGACGCCACCTAATAGCCCCATCATTGAGCCGACGGAAAGGTCGATTTCAGCAGAAATTATGACGAACACCATTCCTACCGCGAGGATGCCGGTAATCGCGGTCTGGCGTAACAGGTTGGAGACGTTACGGGCGCTTAAGTAGGCACCATCGGTGGTCCAGGTAAAGAACAGCATGATTGCGATGATAGCTGCAATCATCACGAAGACCTGCAAATTCAGTGATTTCAGCCCAGAAAAGCCACCGGATGTCGGTACGGCCAATTTCACTTCAGACGGATTGCTTTTCGACATGATGTTCGCTCCTCAATGCGGCTTCCATCACCTGCTCCTGAGTCAGGTTATGATTTATCAGGTTGGCTTTTAGTTTCCCTTCATGCATCACCAGTACACGATCGCTAAGGCCGAGCACTTCAGGTAATTCGGAAGAGATGACAATAACGGCAATACCCTGCTGGACGAGTTGGTTAATTAATTTGTAGATCTCATATTTCGCGCCAATATCAATACCCCTGGTAGGTTCATCAAGAATGAGGATGCGCGGGTTAAGTAACAGACAGCGGGCGAGGATCGCTTTTTGCTGATTGCCGCCGCTCAAACGTCCAATAGCAAGGTCGGGGGACGACGTTTTAACTTTGAGTTGCTGAATTGATTCCAGAATACATTTTTGCTCTGCCGCGTCATCAAGCTGGCTAATGCCACCGGTAAATTTATTGAGTGCGGCGAGGGTAATATTTTTACCAACCGCCATTACCGGAACGATGCCGTCGCGCTTTCTGTCTTCGGGTACCATCGCAATCCCCTGGGTGATGGCTTGCTGACAGTTACGAATATCTACCTGTTTGCCATCAATATAAATTTTTCCTTCCCATTGTCCGGGCCACACGCCAAACAGGCACTGAATGGTCTCGGTACGTCCGGCACCAACGAGTCCGGCAATACCCAGTATTTCGCCACGTTTCAGGGAAAACGAGACATCATTAACTCGTTTAATATGACGATTGACCGGATGCCATGCCGTCAGATGTTCAATACGTAATATTTCATCTCCGGTGGTATGTGGTTCATTAGGGTAAATCGCGGTTAACTCTCGCTCGACCATCATGGTGATAATATCGTCTTCACTCATTCCGGCAGCATCACGCGTACCAATGTGCTGTCCGTCGCGAATAACGCAAATCGTATCGGAAATCGCTTTGACTTCGTTGAGTTTGTGCGAAATATAAATACAGGCGATACCGTGCTGTTGTAGATCGCGAATAATATCCAGTAAAACCGACGTTTCCTGCTCAGTTAATGAGGCTGTCGGTTCATCGAGAATTAACAAGCGCACCTGTTTATTAAGTGCCTTGGCAATTTCAACCAGTTGTTGTTGCCCAAGCCCTAAATCGCCAACGCGGGTATCAGGTGAAATGGATAAACTGACCTGTGCGAGCAGCTTCTGATAGCGTAGCGTCATCAGGTCATAATCCATAATGCCATTGTGGGTTATTTCGTTACCCAGGAAGATATTTTCCAGCACGGTCAATTCTTTCACCAGGGCCAATTCCTGGTGAATGATGGCGATACCTTTGCGTTCGGTATCGCGGATGTGACTCGCCTGAATCTCTTCTCCCGCAAAAATAATTTCGCCTTCGTAGGAGCCATGGGGATAAATACCACACAGCACTTTCATCAGCGTTGATTTACCAGACCCATTTTCCCCACAGAGTGAGACGATTTCGCCAGCATTCAACCGCAAGCTGACGTTATCAATCGCCTTCACACTGCCGAAGGTTTTGGTAATGTTCTTCATTTCAAGTAGATAAGGCATAACGACTCCACCTAAGCCAATTCATTCACGCGGCATGGAGAGAAATCACGCCCCCGCTCCGCGCCGGGGCGTAACGCTTACAGCTCGCTCTCTTTGTGGAATCCGTCTTTAATTACCGTATCTTTGATGTTGTTTTTATTCACATCGATCGGTGTCAGGAGGCGGGAGGGGACATCTTTCAGGCCATTATTCAGTGAGGTATCTGCTTTTGGCTCCTGGCCATTGCCCAATTCAACGGCAATTTCTGCGGCAGTATTTGCCAGCAATGTAATAGGTTTATACACCGTCATAGTTTGCGTACCGGCAGCAATACGTTTAATACCTGCGAGATCCGCATCCTGGCCGGAAATTGCTACTTTCCCTGATAAACCTTGCGCGCTTAATGCCTGAATTGCCCCACCTGCGGTGGCATCGTTTGAGGCAACTACAGCATCAATTTTGTTATTATTGGCGGTTAGCGCGTTTTCCATAATTTTCAATGCGTTTTCCGGTAACCAGCCATCAACCCATTGGTCACCAACGACTTTAATTTTTCCAGAATCAACGTAAGGTTTTAACACTTTCATTTGTCCGGCGCGGAACAGCTTGGCGTTGTTATCTACCGGCGAGCCGCCCATCAGGAAGTAATTACCTTGCGGAACAATATCGACCAAGGCTTTTGCCTGCAGTTCACCGACTTTTTCGTTATCGAAAGAAATATAAAAATCGATATCCGCATCGTTAATCATACGGTCGTAAGCTAATACTTTAATACCTTCTTGTTTGGCTTTTTTTACAACGTTACTTAATACCTGACCGTTATACGGAATAATGACAAGAACATCGACACCCCGGTTAATCATGTTTTCAATCTGCGACATTTGTGTTTCTTCATTGCCATTTGCAGACTGTACAAATACTTTCGCACCGAGAGATTCTGCCTTTTTCACAAAAATATCTCGATCTTTTTGCCAGCGTTCAAGACGGAGATCATCAATCGCCATACCTATTTTGACTTCTTTGGCGTGTGCCGCAACGTTGGTAAGCAGAAGTGAGGTGCAAAGGGTGAGTAGAATGTTCTTTATTTTCATGGTGTAGGGCCTTCTGTAGTTAGAGGACAGCTTTAATAAGTAACAATCACCGCGATAAACGTAACCAATTTTTAGCAACTAAACAGGGGAAAACAATTACAGATTTTTATCTTTCGATTACGATTTTTGGTTTATTTCTTGATTTATGACCGAGATCTTACTTTTGTTGCGCAATTGTACTTATTGCATTTTTATCTTCGAGGAATTACCCATTTTCATCATCCCATTTTATTTTGCGAGCGAGCGCACACTTGTGAATTATCTCAATAGCAGTGTGAAATAACATAATTGAGCAATTGAAAGGGAGTGCCCAATATTACGACATCATCCATCACCCGCGGCATTACCTGATTATGGAGTTCAATATGCAAGCCTATTTTGACCAGCTCGATCGCGTTCGTTATGAAGGCTCAAAATCCTCAAACCCGTTAGCATTCCGTCACTACAATCCCGACGAACTGGTGTTGGGTAAGCGTATGGAAGAGCACTTGCGTTTTGCCGCCTGCTACTGGCACACCTTCTGCTGGAACGGGGCGGACATGTTTGGTGTGGGGGCGTTTAATCGTCCGTGGCAGCAGCCTGGTGAGGCACTGGCGTTGGCGAAGCGTAAAGCAGATGTCGCATTTGAGTTTTTCCACAAGTTACATGTGCCATTTTATTGCTTCCACGATGTGGATGTTTCCCCTGAGGGCGCGTCGTTAAAAGAGTACATCAATAATTTTGCGCAAATGGTTGATGTCCTGGCAGCCAAGCAAGAAGAGAGCGGCGTGAAGCTGCTGTGGGGAACCGCTAACTGCTTTACAAACCCTCGCTATGGCGCGGGTGCGGCGACGAACCCAGATCCTGAAGTCTTCAGCTGGGCGGCAACGCAAGTTGTTACAGCGATGGAAGCAACCCATAAATTGGGCGGTGAAAACTATGTCCTGTGGGGTGGTCGTGAAGGTTACGAAACGCTGTTAAATACCGACTTGCGTCAGGAGCGTGAACAACTGGGCCGCTTTATGCAGATGGTGGTTGAGCATAAACATAAAATCGGCTTCTAGGGCACGTTGCTTATCGAACCGAAACCGCAAGAACCGACTAAACATCAATATGATTACGATGCCGCGACGGTCTATGGCTTCCTGAAACAGTTTGGTCTGGAAAAAGAGATTAAACTGAACATTGAAGCTAACCACGCGACGCTGGCAGGTCACTCTTTCCATCATGAAATAGCCACCGCCATTGCGCTTGGCCTGTTCGGTTCTGTCGACGCCAACCGTGGCGATGCGCAACTGGGCTGGGACACCGACCAGTTCCCGAACAGTGTGGAAGAGAATGCGCTGGTGATGTATGAAATTCTCAAAGCAGGCGGTTTCACCACCGGTGGTCTGAACTTCGATGCCAAAGTACGTCGTCAAAGTACTGATAAATATGATCTGTTTTACGGTCATATCGGCGCGATGGATACGATGGCACTGGCGCTGAAAATTGCAGCGCGCATGATTGAAGATGGCGAGCTGGATAAACGCATCGCGCAGCGTTATTCCGGCTGGAATAGCGAATTGGGCCAGCAAATCCTGAAAGGCCAAATGTCACTGGCAGATTTAGCCAAATATGCTCAGGAACATAATTTGTCTCCGGTGCATCAGAGTGGTCGCCAGGAGCAACTGGAAAATCTGGTAAATCATTATCTGTTCGACAAATAACGGCTAACTGTGCAGTCCGTTGGCCCGGTTATCGGTAGCGATACCGGGCATTTTTTTAAGGAACGATCGATATGTATATCGGGATAGATCTTGGCACCTCGGGCGTAAAAGTTATTTTGCTCAACGAGCAGGGTGAGGTGGTTGCTTCGCAAACGGAAAAGCTGACCGTTTCGCGCCCGCATCCACTTTGGTCGGAACAAGACCCGGAACAGTGGTGGCAGGCAACTGATCGCGCAATGAAAGCTCTGGGCGATCAGCATTCTCTGCAGGACGTTAAAGCATTGGGTATTGCCGGCCAGATGCATGGAGCAACCTTACTGGATGCTCAACAACGGGTATTGCGCCCTGCCATTTTGTGGAACGACGGGCGCTGTGCGCAAGAGTGCACTTTGCTGGAAGCGAGAGTTCCGCAATCACGAGTGATTACCGGCAACCTGATGATGCCCGGATTTACTGCGCCTAAATTGCTATGGGTTCAGCGGCATGAGCCGGAGATATTCCGTCAAATCGACAAAGTATTATTACCGAAAGATTACTTGCGTCTGCGTATGACGGGGGAGTTTGCCAGCGATATGTCTGACGCAGCTGGCACCATGTGGCTGGATGTCGCAAAGCGTGACTGGAGTGACGTCATGCTGCAGGCTTGCGACTTATCTCGTGACCAGATGCCCGCATTATACGAAGGCAGCGAAATTACTGGTGCTTTGTTACCTGAAGTTGCGAAAGCGTGGGGTATGGCGACGGTGCCAGTTGTCGCAGGCGGTGGCGACAATGCAGCTGGTGCAGTTGGTGTGGGAATGGTTGATGCTAATCAGGCAATGTTATCGCTGGGGACGTCGGGGGTCTATTTTGCTGTCAGCGAAGGGTTCTTAAGCAAGCCAGAAAGCGCTGTACACAGCTTTTGCCATGCGCTACCGCAGCGTTGGCATTTAATGTCTGTAATGCTGAGTGCAGCATCGTGTCTGGATTGGGCCGCGAAATTAACCGGCCTGTGCAATGTCCCAGCTTTAATCGCTGCAGCTCAACAGGCTGATGAAAGTGCCGAGCCAGTTTGGTTTCTGCCTTATCTTTCCGGCGAGCGTACACCACACAATAATCCCCAGGCGAAGGGGGTTTTCTTTGGTTTGACTCATCAACATGGCCCCAATGAACTGGCGCGAGCAGTGCTGGAAGGCGTGGGTTATGCGCTGGCAGATGGCATGGATGTCGTGCATGCCTGCGGCATTAAACCGCAAAGTGTTACGTTGATTGGTGGCGGGGCGCGTAGTGAGTACTGGCGTCAGATGCTGGCGGATATCAGCGGTCAGCAGCTCGATTACCGTACGGGGGGGGATGTGGGGCCAGCACTGGGCGCAGCAAGGCTGGCGCAGATTGCGGCGAATCCAGAGAAATCGCTCATTGAGTTGTTGCCGCAGCTACCGTTAGAACAGTCGCATCTACCAGATGCGCAGCGTTATGCCGCTTATCAGCCACGACGTGAAACGTTCCGTCGCCTCTATCAGCAACTTCTGCCATTAATGGCGTAAACGTTATCCCCTGCCTGACCGGGTGGGGGATAATTCACATCTATATATCTCACTAATTAATTAATATTTAGTATGAATTTATTCTGAAAATCATTTGTTAATGGCATTTTTCAGTTTTGTCTTTCGTTGGTTACTCGTAATGTATCGCTGGTAGATATGGAGATCGTTATGAAAACCTCAAAAACTGTGGCAAAACTATTATTTGTTGTCGGGGCGCTGGTTTATCTGGTTGGGCTATGGATCTCATGCCCATTGCTAAGTGGAAAAGGCTATTTTCTTGGCGTGTTAATGACAGCAACTTTTGGTAACTATGCATATCTTCGCGCAGAAAAACTCGGGCAACTGGATAATTTTTTTACCCATATCTGCCAGTTAGTTGCGTTAATCACTATCGGTCTCTTGTTTATCGGTGTTTTAAATGCACCTATCAATGCTTATGAAATGGTGATCTACCCCATCGCCTTTTTTGTCTGCTTGTTTGGTCAAATGCGTTTGTTTCGCTCGGTATGAGCAACATAAAGCTCTTACACATTCAGGAATGAAAGGAATACTGTGATGGACAACAAAATATCAACCTATTCACCGGCCTTTAGTATTGTGTCATGGATAGCTCTCGTTGGTGGTATCGTTACCTACCTGTTAGGGCTATGGAATGCAGAGATGCAGTTAAATGAAAAAGGGTATTATTTTGCCGTACTGGTGTTAGGACTGTTTTCTGCTGCGTCTTATCAAAAGACCGTTCGGGACAAGTATGAAGGCATACCGACCACTTCCATTTATTATATGACCTGCCTGACTGTCTTTATTATCTCTGTTGCTCTACTGATGGTAGGTCTGTGGAATGCGACATTATTACTCAGTGAAAAAGGTTTTTATGGACTGGCTTTCTTCTTAAGCTTGTTTGGTGCAGTAGCAGTGCAGAAGAATATTCGTGATGCCGGAATAAACCCGCCAAAAGAAACACAGGTTACCCAGGAAGAATACAGCGAATAATTCACGTAAGCCCGGTCAGTCCAATGTGAACGGGCTTTTACTTAACTCACTAATCTGTTTCTGTCGATTCGTTGTACCAGCATAGAAAGTAACAAACTCGCTGCCAACGTCGCGCAAAAGATCCAAATAATATCCAGTATTGGCCAATTTTTAAGCTCAATTCCCCGGGTGCGCAGCGCATGGATAATCAAGGCGTGGAATCCGTATATACCCAATGAATGGCGGGAGATTAAGCCAAGTCCGCGAATGGTACGCGTATCCAGCGTGTTTTTAACCAGAGTCAATAGCGCGATTGCGCAGATAAAAACCATCGGCCCACAGTAAAGATACCAGGTATCGGCAAAATTTCCGCGCCACTGCAATTCATATAATGTCCCGCGAGAGATAATAAAAACCCCCGTCGCAAACAGCGCGGCGCTCACCCACGACAGTGCTTTATGCTGTGTGTCCATCATCCCTATAGCGCGGCCCAACATGCCATACAGAATGTAGTAAAAAGTATCGCCATTGATATATAAGTTAATTGGCAGCCATTCAAAACCGTCAATTTTCTGCGGCACTGTGTTTGGGTTAGCGATAATGCCAATCACCACCATTAGCACCAGCAACATTTTTCCGCCGACGTTCTTCACCTGAATCAGCGGTGAAACCAGATAAATCACCGCAATCGCGAAGAAAAACCACAAGTGGTAAAACACTGGCTTTTGCAGCAGGTTTTTCAGCGCTAACTCCATATTGATGGAGGTAAACAGCGCAATGTAGAGCAGTGCGATTGCGCTATAAAAAATCAGACATAAGCCGATACGCAAGAAATGGCGCGGCTGGGCGCTGCGTTCGCCAAAAAAGAGATAGCCGGAAATCATGAAAAATAGCGGCACGCTGACACGAGAGGCAGAATTCAGAACATTGGCGATATCCCATGTGACGGGGCTAACACTATGAGCATTGGTCACATACCAGGTAGTGGTGTGAATCATCACCACCATTAAACACGCTATCCCTCGCAGGTTATCAATCCAGTAAATTTTGGGCTGCATCTGTGTCTCTGTATCTGGTTAAAAAAAGTCTGACCGATAAATCATTTGGTTGGCGCACTGGAATAATCTGAGTTTTATCACTACAGCCTATAGAGGCTTAAGGAAATTCGTAAGATATCAGCCACTATACCGATATAAATAATAAGACTCACCTGCAAACCAGACGGTAATTTAATGATGATGAACGCTTTCTTTCCGGCAATGGCGCTTATGGTGCTAGTGGGTTGTTCTACACCGTCACCCGTGCAGAAAGCACAACGGGTAAGGGTTGATCCTCTGCGTTCGTTGAATATGGAAGCGTTATGCAAGGATCAGGCGGCAAAACGTTATAACACCGGCGAGCAAAAAATCGACGTCACCGCCTTCGAACAGTTCCAGGGAAGCTATGAAATGCGCGGTTATACCTTCCGTAAAGAGCAGTTTGTCTGTTCTTTTGACGCAGATGGCCATTTTTTGCATCTTTCCATGCGTTAAGCCCTGCTTTTTCCCGTTTCGTACTGTATATCTTCCATCCAGCGGGTATACTGATCCCTTCCTTTAAATCCACACGTATCCAGCACGAAATAATATGCAAAAGTTTGATACCAGGACCTTCCAGGGCTTGATCCTGACCTTACAGGATTACTGGGCTCGCCAGGGCTGCACCATTGTTCAACCATTGGACATGGAAGTCGGCGCGGGAACCTCTCACCCAATGACCTGTCTGCGCGCGCTGGGGCCAGAACCGATGGCGGCTGCTTATGTTCAGCCTTCTCGTCGCCCGACCGATGGTCGCTACGGCGAAAACCCCAACCGTTTACAGCACTACTATCAGTTCCAGGTGGTCATTAAGCCATCGCCGGACAATATTCAGGAGCTGTACCTCGGTTCTCTGAAAGAGCTGGGCATGGACCCGACTATTCACGACATCCGTTTCGTGGAAGATAACTGGGAAAACCCGACTCTGGGGGCCTGGGGACTGGGCTGGGAAGTGTGGCTAAACGGCATGGAAGTGACGCAGTTCACTTACTTCCAGCAGGTTGGTGGTCTGGAGTGTAAACCGGTTACCGGCGAGATCACCTACGGTCTGGAACGTCTGGCCATGTACATTCAGGGCGTAGACAGCGTTTACGACCTAGTCTGGAGCGACGGCCCGCTGGGTAAAACCACCTACGGCGACGTGTTCCATCAGAACGAAGTGGAGCAGTCCACTTACAACTTCGAATACGCGGATGTGGACTTCCTGTTCACCTGCTTTGAGCAGTACGAGAAAGAAGCGCAGCAGCTGCTGGCGCTGGAAAATCCGCTGCCGCTGCCAGCCTACGAGCGTATTCTGAAAGCCGCCCACAGCTTCAACCTGCTGGATGCGCGTAAAGCCATCTCCGTCACCGAGCGTCAGCGCTACATTCTGCGCATTCGCACCCTGACCAAAGCAGTGGCAGAAGCATATTACGCTTCCCGTGAAGCCCTCGGCTTCCCGATGTGCAACAAAGATAAGTAAGAGGCGGCTATGTCTGAGAAAACTTTTCTGGTGGAAATCGGCACTGAAGAGCTGCCACCAAAAGCACTGCGCAGCCTGGCAGAGTCCTTTGCTGCGAACTTTACTGCGGAGCTGGATAACGCAGGCCTCGCACACGGCACCGTTCAATGGTTTGCTGCTCCGCGTCGTCTGGCGCTGAAAGTAGCTAACCTGGCGGAAGCACAACCAGATCGTGAAATCGAAAAACGCGGCCCGGCGATTGCCCAGGCGTTCGACGCTGAAGGAAAACCGAGCAAAGCGGCAGAAGGTTGGGCGCGTGGTTGTGGTATTACCGTTGACCAGGCTGAGCGTCTGACTACCGATAAAGGCGAATGGCTGCTGTATCGCGCCCATGTGAAGGGCGAAAGCACCGAAGCACTGCTGCCGAATATGGTTGCGACTTCGCTGGCGAAACTGCCGATCCCGAAACTGATGCGCTGGGGTGCAAGCGACGTGCACTTCGTGCGTCCGGTGCACACCGTGACCCTGCTGCTGGGCGACAAAGTCATTCCGGCAACCATTCTGGGCATTCAGTCCGATCGCGTGATTCGCGGCCACCGCTTTATGGGCGAACCGGAATTCACCATCGACAACGCCGATCAGTATCCGGAAATTCTGCGTGAGCGCGGGAAAGTCATCGCCGATTACGAAGAACGTAAAGCGAAGATTAAAGCCGATGCCGAAGAAGCAGCGCGTAAGATTGGCGGTAACGCTGACTTAAGCGAAAGCCTGCTGGAAGAAGTGGCTTCGCTGGTGGAGTGGCCGGTCGTTCTGACCGCAAAATTCGAAGAGAAATTCCTCGCGGTGCCGGCTGAAGCCCTGGTTTACACCATGAAAGGTGACCAGAAGTACTTCCCGGTGTATGCGAACGACGGCAAACTGCTGCCGAACTTTATCTTCGTTGCCAACATCGAATCGAAAGATCCGCAGCAAATTATCTCTGGTAACGAGAAAGTCGTTCGTCCACGTCTGGCGGATGCCGAGTTCTTCTTCAACACCGACCGCAAAAAACGTCTGGAAGATAACCTGCCGCGCCTGCAAACCGTGCTGTTCCAGCAACAGCTGGGTACGCTGCGTGACAAGACTGACCGCATCCAGGCGCTGGCTGGCTGGATCGCCGAACAGATTGGCGCTGACGTTAACCACGCAACCCGTGCGGGCCTGCTGTCTAAGTGTGACCTGATGACCAACATGGTCTTCGAGTTCACCGACACCCAAGGCGTTATGGGGATGCACTACGCGCGTCACGATGGCGAAGCGGAAGACGTAGCCGTCGCGCTGAATGAGCAGTATCAGCCGCGCTTTGCCGGTGATGACCTGCCGTCCAACCCGGTAGCTTGTGCGCTGGCGATTGCTGATAAGATGGATACTCTGGCGGGTATCTTCGGTATCGGTCAGCATCCGAAAGGCGACAAAGACCCGTTTGCGCTGCGTCGTGCCGCACTTGGCGTGCTGCGAATTATCGTTGAGAAGAACCTCAACCTTGATCTGCAAACGCTGACCGAAGAAGCGGTGCGTCTGTATGGCGATAAGCTGACTAATGCCAACGTAGTTGATGATGTTATCGACTTTATGCTCGGTCGCTTCCGCGCCTGGTATCAGGACGAAGGTTATACCGTTGACACCATCCAGGCGGTACTGGCGCGTCGTCCGACTCGTCCGGCTGATTTCGATGCCCGCATGAAAGCGGTATCGCACTTCCGTACCCTGGAAGCAGCTGCAGCACTGGCGGCGGCGAACAAACGTGTATCTAACATCCTGGCGAAATCTGACGAAGTGCTGAGCGATCGCGTGAATGCCTCTACCCTGAAAGAGCCGGAAGAAATTAAACTGGCGATGCAGGTTGTGGTGCTACGTGACAAGCTGGAGCCGTACTTTGCGGAAGGTCGTTACCAGGATGCGCTGGTCGAACTGGCAGAGCTGCGTGAGCCGGTTGATGCTTTCTTCGATAAAGTGATGGTCATGGTTGATGACAAAGAATTGCGTCTCAACCGTCTGACCATGCTGGAGAAACTGCGCGAACTGTTCCTGCGCGTTGCGGATATTTCGCTGTTGCAGTAATAACGCCGTTATTAAAAAGCCTGCCATCTGGCAGGCTTTTTTGGTAATGACTCCAACTTACTGATAGTGTTTTATGTTCAGATAATGCCCGATGACCTTGTCATGCAGCTCCACCGATTTTGAGAACGACAGTGACTTCCGTCCCAGCCTTGCCAGATGTTGTCTCAGATTCAGATTATGTCGCTCAATGCGCTGAGTGTAACGCTTGCTGATAACGTGCAGCTTTCCCTTCAGGCGTGATTCATACAGCGGCCAGCCATCCGTCATCCATACCACGACCTCAAAGGCCGACAGCAGGCTCAGAAGACGCTCCAGTGTGGCCAGAGTGCGTTCACCGAAGACGTGCGCCACAACCGTCCTCCGTATCCTGTCATACGCGTAAAACAGCCAGCGCTGACGTGATTTAGCACCGACGTAGCCCCAATGTTCGTCCATTTCAGCGCAGACAATCACATCACTGCCCGGTTGTATGCGCGAGGTTACCGACTGCGGCCTGAGTTTTTTAAGTGACGTAAAACCGTGTTGAGGCCAACGCCCATAATGCGTGCACTGGCACGACATCCGACGCCATTCATGGCCATATCAATGATTTTCTGGTGCGTACCGGGCTGAGAGGCGGTGTAAGTGAACTGTAGTTGCCATGTTTTACGGCAATGAGAGCAGAGATAGCGCTGATGTCCGGCAGTGCTTTTGCCGTTACGCACCACGCCTTCAGTAGCGGAGCAGGAAGGACATCTGATGGAAATGGAAGCCACGCAAGCACCTTAAAATCACCATCATACACTAAATCAGTAAGTTGGCAGCATTACCTACATCATCTACCAGCTATCGCCTGATAAAGTTAGGTGATAGCTATTTCAATACTCTCTGGTTTTACTGGAAACACGAAACTTAATACTCCCATTCCTGATTGCTTAATAATCAAGCATTTTTATCTTGAATGTTTTTGCTATCACACGCGATAGCCTATCTTGAATGATTTTCAAAAATATCTTGAATAATTTTGCGCGCTTTATATTACTGGTGCCGCAGGAAGGCGTCACCCACAACGCCCAGGGTAAAGCAACGGCGCTCATTCTGGATAAAGACGATGTCGTGCAGCTACGCGAAATTGAAGCCAGCAAAGCCATCGGCGACCAGTGGGTTGTCACCTCTGGCTTGCAGGCTGGCGATCGGGTGATCGTTTCCGGTTTGCAACGCATTCGTCCGGGTATCAAAGCACGAGCAATTTCCTCCAGCCAGGAAAACGCCAGCACCGAATCGAAACAATAACGTTGCAGGCTTAAGGGGACTTTCATGGCTAACTATTTTATTGATCGCCCGGTTTTTGCCTGGGTACTTGCCATTATTATGATGCTTGCAGGTGGTCTGGCGATCATGAACTTACCGGTTGCGCAGTATCCGCAGATTGCGCCACCGACCATTACCGTCAGCGCTACCTATCCGGGTGCCGATGCGCAAACGGTAGAAGACTCGGTCACTCAGGTGATTGAGCAAAATATGAATGGGCTTGATGGCCTGATGTACATGTCTTCAACCAGTGATGCGGCGGGTAATGCCTCTATCACTCTGACCTTCGAGACTGGGGCATCTCCTGATATCGCACAGGTTCAGGTGCAAAATAAACTGCAACTCGCTATGCCTTCATTACCTGAAGCGGTGCAGCAACAGGGGATTAGCGTCGATAAGTCGAGCAGTAATATCCTGATGGTAGCGGCGTTTATTTCTGATAACGGCAGCCTCAACCAGTACGATATCGCGGACTATGTAGCGTCTAATATCAAAGACCCGCTAAGCCGTACCGCGGGCGTTGGTAGCGTACAGCTCTTTGGTTCCGAGTACGCCATGCGTATCTGGCTGGACCCGCAAAAACTCAATAAATATAACCTGGTACCTTCCGATGTTATTTCCCAGATTAAGGTGCAAAACAACCAGATTTCTGGTGGTCAACTGGGTGGCATGCCACAGGCGGCAGACCAGCAACTAAACGCCTCGATCATTGTGCAGACGCGTCTGCAAACGCCGGAAGAATTTGGCAAAATCCTGTTGAAAGTTCAGCAAGATGGTTCGCAAGTGCTGCTGCGTGATGTCGCCCGCGTCGAACTTGGGGCGGAAGATTATTCCACCGTGGCGCGCTATAACGGCAAACCTGCTGCCGGGATCGCCATCAAACTGGCTGCCGGAGCAAACGCCCTGGATACCTCGCGGGCAGTCAAAGAGGAGCTGAACCGCTTATCAGCCTATTTCCCCGCAAGTCTGAAGACGGTTTATCCTTACGACACCACGCCGTTTATCGAAATTTCTATTCAGGAAGTTTTCAAAACACTGGTTGAGGCTATCATCCTCGTCTTCCTGGTCATTTATCTGTTTTTGCAGAATTTCCGTGCCACCATCATCCCGACAATTGCCGTACCGGTGGTTATTCTCGGGACGTTTGCGATCTTGTCGGCGGTCGGTTTCACCATCAACACGTTGACTATGTTCGGGATGGTGCTGGCGATAGGGTTACTGGTGGATGACGCCATCGTGGTGGTGGAGAACGTCGAGCGTGTCATTGCGGAAGATAAGCTACCGCCGAAGGAAGCGACGCATAAATCGATGGGGCAGATCCAACGTGCGCTGGTCGGGATTGCCGTTGTTCTTTCTGCAGTGTTTATGCCGATGGCCTTTATGAGCGGTGCAACCGGGGAGATCTACCGCCAGTTCTCCATCACGCTGATCTCCTCCATGCGGCTTTCAGTATTTGTGGCAATGAGCCTGACCCCTGCCCTGTGCGCCACCATTCTGAAAGCCACGCCGGAAGGCGGTCACAAACCTAACGCCCTGTTCGCACGCTTCAACACGCTGTTTGAAAAATCAACTCAGCACTATACCGATAGCACCCGCTCGCTGTTGCGTTGTACCGGTCGCTACATGGTGGTCTACCTGCTGATTTGCGCCGGGATGGCGGTGCTGTTCCTGCGTACACCGACCTCTTTCTTACCAGAAGAGGATCAGGGGGTATTTATGACCACCGCGCAGTTACCTTCCGGTGCCACCATGGTTAACACCACGAAAGTACTGCAACAGGTGACGGATTATTATCTTACAAAAGAGAAAGATAATGTTCAGTCGGTGTTTACCGTTGGCGGCTTTGGCTTCAGCGGCCAGGGGCAAAACAACGGCCTGGCGTTTATCAGTCTCAAGCCGTGGTCTGAACGTGTCGGTGAGGAAAACTCGGTTACCGCGATCATTCAGCGGGCAATGATTGCGTTAAGCAGTATCAATAAAGCCGTCGTCTTCCCGTTCAACTTACCCGCGGTGGCTGAACTGGGTACCGCGTCAGGTTTTGATATGGAACTGCTGGACAACGGTAACCTGGGGCACGAAAAACTAACCTAGGCACGAAACGAGCTGTTATCACTGGCAGCGCAATCGCCTGACCAGGTCACCGGGGTACGCCCGAACGGCCTGGAAGATACGCCGATGTTCAAAGTGAACGTCAACGCCGCGAAAGCTGAGGCAATGGGTGTGGCGCTGTCTGATATCAACCAGACAATTTCCACCGCCTTCGGCAGCAGCTACGTGAACGACTTCCTCAACCAGGGGCGGGTGAAAAAAGTGTATGTCCAGGCAGGCACGCCGTTCCGTATGTTGCCGGATAACATCAACCAATGGTATGTACGCAACGCCTCTGGCACGATGGCACCGCTTTCTGCCTACTCGTCTACCGAATGGACCTATGGTTCACCGCGATTGGAACGCTACAACGGCATCCCGTCAATGGAGATTTTAGGTGAAGCGGCGGCCGGGAAAAGTACCGGTGACGCTATGAAATTTATGGCAGACCTGGTCGCTAAACTTCCGGCAGGCGTCGGCTACTCATGGACCGGACTGTCGTATCAGGAAGCGTTATCCTCAAACCAGGCTCCTGCACTGTATGCCATTTCACTGGTCGTGGTGTTCCTCGCCCTCGCCGCACTCTATGAGAGCTGGTCAATTCCGTTCTCGGTGATGTTGGTTGTTCCGTTAGGCGTCGTTGGCGCATTACTGGCCACCGATCTGCGCGGCTTAAGTAATGACGTCTACTTCCAGGTTGGTTTGCTGACCACCATCGGGCTTTCCGCCAAGAACGCCATCCTGATTGTCGAATTTGCCGTTGAGATGATGCAGAAAGAAGGGAAAACGCCGATAGAGGCAATCATCGAAGCGGCGCGGATGCGTTTACGCCCAATCCTGATGACCTCTCTGGCCTTTATTCTCGGCGTGCTGCCGCTGGTTATCAGTCATGGTGCCGGTTCTGGCGCGCAAAACGCGGTAGGTACCGGCGTGATGGGCGGGATGTTTGCCGCAACAGTGCTGGCAATTTACTTCGTTCCGGTCTTTTTCGTTGTAGTGGAACATCTCTTTGCCCGCTTTAAAAAAGCGTAACGTGTAAATGAGAGTAAGGTTGAACGTGAAGGTTCAGCCTTACTCTTTCCTGCTAACCATTCACCACTCAACAACCAGCTAACCGTCAGGAATACCAGGCTTAGTACACAGCACTGAAAGTAGAAACCACTCCAGCCATTCGTCATCAATTTGAACAACACAATACTGACCCACATTCCCGTAATCGTATGAATTGTCAGCTTAATAATCCCAAACATGCCGAGTCTTTTCCTCCTAAAAATACCTATACCGCCTGGCAAACTGCGAAAGAGAACTAGCCGGTAGCCCGGCAGAAATCATCAGGGAAGAGTTTCACATGAAGCAGGTGTGAGATCCTGACCAATATTCAAATGCAAAATATGTCAGGAAAAGGTACCTGGCGAATGTTGCGCAAACTGATGTGGCGTTACACCATAATATTGTCGAAATGTGTTTATAAAGTACGACGTACTGCTATAGCCACATTTTTCCGCAATAGTATGCAGAGGAATTTGACGTAACTCGAGTAATCGTCTGGCCATCGACATCCTGGAAGCGAGTAATATTTTACTGAAACAGGTATTTTCATCCTGCAACTTTTTTTTGATGAGACTCTCGCTGGTATACATTCTTTCCGCGATATCGCGCAGATACCAACGTTTGGCGATATCAAAGCTAATAAGGCGTTCAACTTTTCCTGAAACAGTGCTGATGCTATTGAAAAGTAAGGGGATCAGTTCTTTCTTATGAGAAAACATCGATAAACAGGAAAGGTAGAGCATATTGCTCAGTATCGGTGAATTTACCCCGGATTCATTGAAGCTATCAAAAATCGCCGTCACCAGCGGCATGGGGGGTGACTGGTTAATTAACAGACGGTCTTTGCTATGTAACCCTAAATTGCGTGGTAGCTGACGAATATTTTGTAAGTAATGGCAAACTGTCAGCTCATCGATATCCAGTCGTCGCGTATCCGGTGAACAAAACGCAAAATCGTCTGCCAAATTTTTCTCCAGCAGCAGGATACTCTCGTTATGCAGCGATATTTTTTGCTGTTCATGATAAATATCGAATGAACGACGAATGAGGATCACCGAGCAGACATGAGTCATGATTATCCCTTATATTTCATACTGCGATTATTTCAATTTCAGTATACTAATGAAATGATGACAGACTGTTTCTTAGCGCAAAAACTGCCAGATTTGGTAGGACCAAAATTTATCCACAAAGTAGTTTTGCATAACAGTTAATTGATAATAAGTAAATGCAGCACGAATATATTTTCGCACAGCGTATAGCTTATGTTTATAAAAAAATGGCTGATCTTATTTCCTGTAAAAGTTATATTTAACTTACTGAGAGCACAAAGTTTCCCGTGCCAACAGGGAGTGTTATAACGGTTTATTAGTCTGGAGACGGCAGACTATCCTCTTCCCGGTCCCCTATGCCGGGTTTTTTTTATGTCTGAGTAAAACTCTATAATCTTATTCCTTCCGCAGAACGGTTAGTGCCGTAAAAATTCCCTTGCGCAACAATACTTGCCGCCGAGTCACGGTTCGGCAATCCCTGCGCCGATCGCTCCTGATACTCTGTGGGCGTCATCCCATAATAATTTCGAAAGACGTAAATGAAATACGACACGCTGTGATATCCACAGGACACTGCGACTCGCTTAATTGAAAAGCCATGTATAACAATAAGTTGCAAAGCACGTTGCATTCTACACTCAGTAAGCAACTGTGAATATGATGTCTCTTCTTCGCGCAATTTTTTCTTTAACAGGCTTGGACTCATCAACAGCTCGCTGGCGATTCGGGCTAGTGTCCACTCATGGGCGATATTATTATTGATAACCGTACAAACTCGTGTTCGCATGTTCGGTTGCAAAACGTTCAAAAGCAGCGGTATAAAGTGCTCATCCTCAAGAAAAACAGATAACAACGCAAAGATTAATGCTCTTTTACGTAGCATTTCTGCATAGCGAAGATTCTTATTCTGCGATAGTTGCGCAACTTCCTGAAAAACAGGAATATCTCTGCTACAGTGATGAACGAGTAATGAAGAAATTTTTTTATGTGCATGAAGATTTAATGCCTCCTCCTTGAGCATCGGCAGAAATAATGAAAGCGTATCCCTTGATACTAATACAAAATTTTCAACACACTTATCTACTCGAATTTGGCTTGCATCCGCAAAAACCAGGTCACCGCCATTAAAATAGCGATATTCACCATTAACCATGGTGAGAATATATTTATGTCTTGCGTACGCAATTAGACAATTCCCATGTAATGATTGCATAGTTGACTTAATATTACATAAACATATTACTGTTAATTAATGTAGCACGCCGCCCTCTTAAGTCAAATTGATTGATAAATAAATTTAAACGAAGCGGGAGAACAGGATGATAATGTGTGATGTTCTACGGGCAGGATGACTGGATTTATAATACAAAAACGTGTTTAAGAACGCAGTGAAATTAATAGCAAGCAAATAATCCCTTTTCGTGACATTAAAGGTAATCGCTACATTTAATAAACATTCATATAACATATATCTTATCAACACGATGAATAGACAGCCAATATATTATTGCGATTAATAAGCAACCGAATGCCCAGCTGTTTTTTTAAAGGCTGGGCATTCGGTTTTTACAACGTTATGTTATCAGGTGTGTTTAAAGCTGTTCTGCTGGGCAATACCCTGCAGTTTCGGGTGATCGCTGAGATATTTCAGGGAGGCTTTGTAGTCTTCCAGCAACAGTTCAGCAAAGTCCATTTCGAAGCCGCGACGACACATAATGCGCATCACCACGATGTCGGTGGCTTCACCGCCGAGAGTGAAGGCCGGAACCTGCCAGCCGCGCAGACGCAGACGTTCAGAGAGGTCGTACAGGGTGTATCCCGGATCTTCACCATCTTTCAGTTTGAAGCAAACCGCCGGGATGCCTTCGTCCGGGCGACCCGTACAGATGAACTCATACGGCCCCTGTTTGGCGATTTCATCCGCCAGATAAGCGGCAACCTGGTAAGAGGCGTTCTGTACTTTGGTATAGCCTTCACGACCGAGGCGCAGGAATTCATAGTACTGTGCAATTACCTGACCCGCCGGGCGGGAGAAGTTGATGGCAAAAGTACCAATTTGACCACCCAGGTAGTCAACGTTGAACACCAGTTCCTGCGGCAGCGCTTCTTCGTCACGCCAGATAACCCAGCCGCAGCCCAGCGGAGCCAGACCGAATTTATGGCCTGAAGCACTGATCGATTTCACACGCGGCAGGCGGAAGTCCCAGACGATATCCGGGGCGACGAACGGTGCCAGGAAGCCACCGCTGGCAGCGTCGATGTGCATGTCGATGTCGATACCGGTGTCGGCCTGGAATTTATCCAGCGCATCGTGCAGCGGTTGTGGGAACTCATAGTTACCGGTGTAGGTCACGCCGAAAGTCGGCACCACGCCGATGGTGTTTTCGTCACAGGCTTCAATCATGCGTTTCGGGTCCATAAACAACTGACCGGGGCGCATAGGGATCTCACGCAGCTCCACATCCCAGTAGCGGGCGAATTTATGCCAGCAGATTTGTACCGGACCGCACACTAGGTTTGGTTTATCCGTTGGTTTGCCTGCAGCTTCCATACGCTTGCGCCAACGCCATTTCATCGCCATCCCGCCGAGCATACAGGCCTCGGAAGAACCAATGGTGTTGGTGCCAACGGCCTGACCATTTTTCGGCGCAGGCGCATGCCACAGATCGGCAACCATATTTACGCAACGCAGGTCGATGGCTGCGGATTGCGGATATTCTTCTTTGTCGATCCAGTTTTTATTGATCGACAAATCCATCAATTTATGGACGTTTTCGTCGTCCCAGGTCTGGCAGAAAGTGGCCAGGTTCTGACGAGCGTTGCCATCAAGATATAATTCATCATTGATAATCTGGAATGCGACATCATCGCGCATTTCGTGCAGCGGAAATCGTTTTGACTCCGCGATAGTAGAAATGGCCTTTGCGCCAAAACGTGAATCGAGTAGTTCTGAGCGGAAATCCGTTAACAGCTTCTGGTCCATTTCGAACTCCTTAAATTTATTTGAAGGCAATAAAAAAGTAGGATTTATCCGCAATGGAAGCAAGGCATTACAGGCTTAATTTAAATAACAAAATCCTAAGCAGAAAAACGACTTTTTATAATATAAACATTTAACATGATAATATTAAAAACAGACTTTATTATCGTAATAAAAATCGCCCAAACATTCCTGTTCGGGCGATCAAATTAATTATTGTTTATCCTGCATATACGGCGTGTACACCCCGTTCAGACTGTGCAGGAAAGCTACGATATCATCCACATCCTCCTGCGGCAGCTCTTTGCCTACCTGATAGCGCAGCATCAGTTTCACCGCCCCGTCCAGCGTCGGCACGTCACCGCGATGGAAGTACGGTGCCGTTAAAGCAACGTTACGTAAACCGGGTACTTTCTGACGCAATTTATCACGCTCTTCTTTAGTCACATTCATACGACCAATATCCGCCGCCGTAATTTCCCCAAAGTTAAAGTCTTTTTTCAGCCCCAACGGTTCAAAGGAACGTCCGCCGAGAATAATACCACCATGACAAGTTGCACATTTATTATCTTTAAATAATTGATAGCCTTTTTTCTGTTGCGCCGTCAGCGCATTTTCATCTCCACGCAACCATTTATCAAATGGGGAATCCGGCGTAATTAATGTTTTCTCAAATTCAGCAATGGCATCAGTAATATTTTCGCCACTGAAACCTTGCGGATAAACTTCGAGGAACTGCGCTTTAAGCTGCGGATCTTTTTCCAGCTTAGCAATAATTTCGTCCCAGGATTTCGACGCCATTTCAATCGGGTTCAACGGCGGTCCACCTGCCTGATCCTGCAATGTTGCCGCACGACCATCCCAGAACTGCTCAACGTTAAATACTGAGTTAAATACCGTCGGCGCATTAATCGGCCCAACTGCGCCACCAACACCAATCGATGTTTTTCTGCCATCGACGCCCCCCGCATTCAACGTATGGCAATGAGCGCATGAAATGGTGCTATCAGCCGATAAACGGGGATCGTGATACAGCGCAAAGCCCAACGCCACTTTTTGCGCATCGGTAGGCAGTTTTTGCGGGATGGGCTGCACCGGTTCATTGCGATGCTCCGGAGCAGTATCATTGCTGGCGTAATATTCCGCGCGCTGTTTTGCAATCCAGGCCAGTATTTCCGCCCGCTCTTCATCACTCACCTTACCCGCCCAGTGTAGCGCGGTATAACGCGTTGGTGGCATAGTTTCATACTGCATCACCCATTCAATCTTATTCAGATCGCTTTGCGAAACGGGTTTATCAGCCAGCAGTGCCGCACGCACGGCCTCGAGGTTAAAAGATTTATATCCAAGCTTAATGTCGTAATCCATCAACTGTTTCGCGCCAGGAATATAATAATAGGCGGGTAATTCTGCCGAAGGCGTGTGGCAATAGTCGCATCCTTTTTCGCGGAGAAAGCCTAAAACCTTATTATTTTCACTGACAGCAGATGCCTGAACATCGGCCTGTTTACTGCGTTTATTATCGTGGTACCACACATAACCAGATAACCCTAAATAGCAAATCGCGACGCCAGCCAGGCCGATCGCGGTAATACGTGAGACCATTTTCATTATTCTTCCCTCACGGTGGTGAGTTATTGTGACCCAGAAAATTGGTAATGACTCCAACTTACTGATAGTGTTTTATGTTCAGATAATGCCCGATGACCTTGTCATGCAGCTCCACCGATTTTGAGAACGACAGTGACTTCCGTCCCAGCCTTGCCAGATGTTGTCTCAGATTCAGATTATGTCGCTCAATGCGCTGAGTGTAACGCTTGCTGATAACGTGCAGCTTTCCCTTCAGGCGTGATTCATACAGCGGACAGCCATCCGTCATCCATACCACGACCTCAAAGGCCGACAGCAGGCTCAGAAGACGCTCCAGTGTGGCCAGAGTGCGTTCCCCGAAGACGTGCGCCACAACCGTCCTCCGTATCCTGTCATACGCGTAAAACAGCCAGCGCTGACGTGATTTAGCACCGACGTAGCCCCAATGTTCGTCCATTTCAGCGCAGACAATCACATCACTGCCCGGTTGTATGCGCGAGGTTACCGACTGCGGCCTGAGTTTTTTAAGTGACGTAAAACCGTGTTGAGGCCAACGCCCATAATGCGTGCACTGGCGCGACATCCGACGCCATTCATGGCCATATCAATGATTTTCTGGTGCGTACCGGGCTGAGAGGCGGTGTAAGTGAACTGTAGTTGCCATGTTTTACGGCAATGAGAGCAGAGATAGCGCTGATGTCCGGCAGTGCTTTTGCCGTTACGCACCACGCCTTCAGTAGCGGAGCAGGAAGGACATCTGATGGAAATGGAAGCCACGCAAGCACCTTAAAATCACCATCATACACTAAATCAGTAAGTTGGCAGCATTACCTGCGCCTTGAAGTCGTGAATCACTACTTCACTACTGATGATGGTTACAGGATCATCTCGGCACGTTTTGGTGTCCCCCGAACCCAGGTTAGGACATGGGTTGCCCTCTATGAAAAACATGGAGAAAAAGGTTTAATTCCCAAACCTAAAGGCGTTAGTGCTGATCCAGAGTTGCGTATTAAGGTCGTGAAAGCTGTGATCGAGCAGCACATGTCCCTTAATCAGGCTGCTGCTCACTTTATGCTTGCTGGTAGTGGTTCTGTAGCCAGGTGGCTGAAGGTCTATGAAGAGCGCGGAGAAGCTGGTTTACGCGCGCTCAAGATTAGCACCAAAAGAAACATTGCAATATCAGTTGATCCAGAAAAAGCGGCATCAGCATTGGAGCTGTCAAAAGACCGACGCATTGAGGATCTTGAAAGGCAAGTTCGATTTCTTGAAACGCGGCTTATGTATCTAAAAAAGCTGAAAGCCTTAGCTCATCCCACGAAAAAGTGAAAGTACTCAACGAGCTAAGGCAGTTTTATCCTCTTGATGAGCTTCTCAGAGCTGCGGAGATACCGCGCAGTACGTTTTATTACCATCTAAAGGCTCTCAGCAAGCCTGACAAGTATGCGGACGTTAAAAAGCGTATTGGTGAGATTTATCACGAGAATAGAGGCCGATACGGATACCGTAGGGTAACGCTGTCTCTTCATCGAGAAGGGAAACAGATTAACCATAAAGCTGTTCAGCGCCTGATGGGAACCCTCTCACTTAAAGCAGCGATTAAGGTCAAGCGATACCGCTCTTACAGAGGAGAGGTAGGGCAAACCGCCCCTAATGTTCTCCAAAGAGATTTCAAGGCTACGCGGCCAAACGAGAAGTGGGTTACCGATGTTACTGAATTTGCAGTCAATGGGCGCAAGCTGTATTTGTCTCCAGTAATAGATCTCTTCAACAACGAAGTTATTTCTTACAGCCTTTCGGAAAGACCAGTGATGAACATGGTTGAGAATATGCTCGATCAGGCATTCAAAAAGCTTAATCCTCACGAGCATCCTGTTCTGCACTCTGACCAGGGATGGCAGTATCGTATGAGAAGATATCAAAATATCCTTAAAGAACATGGTATTAAACAAAGCATGTCCAGAAAAGGCAATTGTCTGGATAATGCTGTGGTGGAGTGTTTCTTTGGAACCTTAAAGTCGGAGTGTTTTTATCTTGATGAGTTCAGTAATATAAGCGAACTGAAGGATGCTGTTACGGAATATATTGAATACTATAACAGCAGAAGAATTAGCCTGAAATTAAAAGGTCTGACTCCAATTGAATATCGGAATCAGACCTATATGCCTCGTGTATAACTGTCCAACTTTTTGGGGTCAGTACAAAGTGAGGCTACCCTATGCCTGAACACCATAAGGTTAGCCTCTTACTCGTTGGAAATCAACACAGGGGGCTGGGAATGCCGCAGAAATATAGATTACTTTCTTTAATAGTGATTTGTTTCACGCTTTTATTTTTCACCTGGATGATAAGAGATTCACTGTGTGAATTGCATATTAAACAGGAGAGTTATGAGCTGGCGGCGTTTTTAGCCTACAAATTGAAAGAGTAAGAGTCTTCGACGGGAAATTATTCCCGCCTTACTTACGGCGTTGCGCATTCTCATTGCACCCATATTTATTCTTCACAAAAATAATAATAGATTTTATTACGCGATCGATTATTTATTTCCTGAAAAAAAATAAAAAAATCCCCGCCAAATGGCAGGGATCTTAGATTCTGTGCTTTTAAGCAGAGATTACAGGCTGGTTACGTTACCAGCTGCCGGGCCTTTAGCGCCGCTTTCGATGGTGAAGGACACTTTCTGACCTTCGTCCAGAGATTTGTAACCATCGTTCTGGATAGCAGAGAAGTGTACGAACACATCTTTAGAGCCATCGTCAGGAGTGATGAAGCCGAAGCCTTTGTCAGCGTTGAACCATTTTACGATACCAGTCATTTTACCGGACATAGTGTATTACCTTTAATAATTAAGTGTGCCTTTCGGCGATATGGCGTGCTTTACAGATTTTGAAGCGTTAAAGGAATGTGCACTACGAGGGGTATCAACGATAACTCTTGAAGGGACTTGCCTTACTACACTGCTTTAATGGTCTGTACGTCAAACCGTTGATGTGCATTAAGCCACTCATTGGCGGGTGATGCAACAATTATTTTTCATATTTATGATTAATCGGTTGGAAAACGGTCCTGTCATCAGGACCGTAAACAGCAATAAAGTGGATAAAAGTCTATTTCATCAACTGCTTACTTAATGCCGGGTTGGCTTGAATCAAACGCATCAATTTTAGTTCGGCACTTGAAGGCTTCACGCGTCTGGATTCCCATTCCTTTACCATGGCGACTGATACGCCCAAAACCCGGGCGAAATCATCGATTTTTAATCCTGTCCCTTTTCATAACTGCTCAATTTCGGTACAGGACGTTGTTCTGTGCGTCAGGGTAATTTTCTGCGTTTCATCTTTAAAAACAATCTGTTCCAGGCTGCTCAACAGCTCATGCATTGGATCTTTATATTCCATTGAAAACTCCTCAAATCACACTGCGGGATCGTGAATTGCATCGAAGCTCATTAAGAATAGTCGGGAAAAGCAGACACAGCGGGGTGAAGTCAGGGCATGCTCTGGCTATGATTCGATTCAGCCTGTCATTTAGCGTGACTTATAGCCACCTAACGATCTGATAAATGCCGATATATCTCTTATCACTCCTGTTTTGTAAAGATTTCGCAAATCTAACCTTCTGCGAAGGCGTAAATCTCTGGCTACAAAAAAGGCAACGGCACTATCATTTTTTAACAATGAAACAACAAATTAACCTTGTTTCATTTTCTCCATGATTTTACCAGGAAGATTACGTAGAAAGGGTATCCTGCAAGCCTGTCCTGGACTATCCTTGTCACGTCAGACACGCGTGTGTCGTTGTGCGCTTTTTTTGGGTGAAAGGAGTAAGAAAATGGCGACAGGAAAGTCCTGCTCTCGCTGGTTTGCGCCTCTTGCGGCGTTATTAATGGTAGTTAGCCTGAGTGGGTGTTTTGATAAAGAAGGCGATCAGCGTAAAGCGTTTATCGACTTCCTGCAAAATACAGTGATGCGTAGCGGTGAACGTCTACCAACCCTGACTGCCGATCAGAAAAAACAGTTTGGTCCTTTTGTCTCTGATTACGCGATTCTGTATGGTTATTCTCAGCAGGTGAATCAGGCGATGGATTCCGGTCTGCGCCCGGTCGTAGACAGCGTTAACGCAATTCGCGTACCGCAGGATTACGTTACGCAAAGCGGTCCGCTGCGTGAAATGAATGGTTCGCTGGGTGTGCTGGCGCAACAACTGCAAAATGCGAAGTTGCAGGCCGATGCTGCGCACTCTGCGCTAAAACAGAGCGATGACCTGAAACCGGTATTTGATCAGGCATTCACCAAAGTGGTAACGACGCCAGCTGATGCATTGCAACCGTTGATTCCGGCGGCACAAACTTTCACGCAACAACTGGTGATGGTTGGAGACTACATTGCTCAGCAAGGTACTCAGGTGAGCTTTGTCGCAAATGGCATCCAGTTCCCGACTTCACAGCAGGCAAGTGAATATAACAAACTGATTGCGCCATTACCGGCACAACATCAGGCGTTTAATCAGGCCTGGACTACAGCAGTTACTGCAACCCAATAAAGAGTAAAAGCCCGAGCGATTATCGGGCTTTACTTCACGCAGTCGCAGCTTAGTCCGCGACGTGAGGATTCACACAGTTCTTCTCAACCTTTCCTTGTAACGCATCAATCAAATTATCCACGGCACAGGCGGCCATGCCATAACGCGTCTCATGGGTGGCAGATCCAATATGCGGTACTGCGACGACGTTGGCCATTGAGAGCAACGGCGAATCTACGGACAGTGGCTCTTGTTCGAAGACATCCAGCCCGGCGGCGTGAATTTCGCCTTTCTGCAATGCTGCGATCAGTGCATTTTCGTCAACCACCGGGCCACGTCCGGCATTAATGAAAATGGCGGAGGATTTCATTTTGGCGAATTGTTCTGCGCCAAACAGATGATGCGTCTCATCAGTTAACGGCAGGATCAGGCAAACGAAATCTGACTCTTGTAACAGAGTATCCAAATCGCAGTAGCGGGCGTTGAAGCGTTCTTCTGCTTCTTTATGGTGGCGGCGCGCGTTATAGAGGATGGGCATGTTGAAGCCAAAGTGCACACGTTGTGCCAGCGCCATGCCGATCCGTCCCATCCCGACAATGCCCAGTGTTTTATGGTGAACGTCAGTGCCGTACCAGTCCGGGCCTATGCTCGCGGTCCATTCGCCTGCTTTTACCCGTTCTGCTACCTCCACAACCCGACGAGCGGTAGACAACACCAGCGCCATCAGCGTATCGGCGACGGTTTCTGTTAATACGGTTGGCGTGTGCATCAGCAGAATTTTTCGGGCGGTAAGCGCATCGACATCAAAATTGTCATAGCCGACGGAGATCGTTGATGTGGCACGCAGTTTCGGCATTTTTTCCAGCAATGCGGCATCTACATTCTCGTTTGAACCCAGTAAACCTTCAGCTTCTGCAAAAATTGCTGCATTTTGAACGACGGTTTGTGGGCTGAGGTTTGCCACCTGGTGAACGGTGAAATGCGCTTGCAGGCGTTGCAGTAAATCATCAGGTAAGGCTTTGTAGAGGATAACGGACGGCTTCATGCTTCTCTCCATTCACTGATAAGGCGATCACCTTAGCCTGAAATATGATGAAGGAAAACTGAAGAATGCCAGGTGATTTCTGCATCACCTGGCATGAAAGGGATTACAGCGGGCTTAAGGTAATTTCTACACGGCGGTTTTGCGCCTTACCTTCTGCGGTGCTGTTGCTGGCGATTGGGTTAGCCGGGCCAAGGCCCTGAGTACGGATGCGGCTGGCGTCCACGCCCTGGGTGATCAACGCGCTGGCAACGGAATCCGCACGCTGCTGGGAGAGACGCATGTTCAGGTCGTGACCCCCCGTGCTGTCGGTATAACCAATCACGTTAACCGCCGTTTTCGGATACTCTTTCAGCACCATTGCCACGCCGGTCAGGGTGTTAGCGCCTGCCGGTTTCAGGGGAGCGCTGCTGCTGTCGAAGGTCACATTGTTCGGCATATTGAGGATAATGTTATCCCCGCTGCGGGTTACGCTAACACCAGTGCCGCGCATTTTGTCACGCAGCTTCGCTTCCTGCACATCCATGTAATAACCCACGCCGCCGCCCAGAGCTGCGCCTGCTGCTGCGCCAATCAGCGCGCCTTTACCGCGATCTTTCTTCGAAGAAGAGAGCGCACCAATACCCGCGCCCACGAGAGAGCCCAGACCTGCGCCGATAGCAGATTTGCCTGCTTCGCGTTCGCCGGTGTAAGGGTTAGTTGTGCAGCCAGATACCGCCAGAGCGCCACTCACTACGGCGGCAAGTAAGATAAACACGTTTCTTCATTGTTAATCCTTAATAACCTTTTTATTCTTTGTCACGGGTTCCGTGGCGGGAGATTATGCCGCGTGAACATGAAGATTATTCCTGGGAATACTCGGAAATTTGTAAGTAATATTTAACTGCTCAATACATCTAACCTTTCAGGAGTCTTCGGTTTGGCCAACTCATCCTCACGATATTCCGTTCTGACTGCCGCCCACTGGGGGCCCATGCTGGTTGAAACCGACGGCGAAACCGTGTTTAGCTCGCGTGGCGCGTTAGCCACAGGAATGGAAAACTCCTTGCAGAGCGCGGTTCGCGACCAGGTTCACAGCAATACGCGGGTACGATTTCCAATGGTGCGCAAAGGCTTTCTCGCGTCACCGGAAAACCCGCAAGGCATTCGTGGGCAGGATGAATTTGTTCGCGTGAGTTGGGATGAGGCGCTGGATCTTATTCACCAACAACATAAACGCATTCGTGAGGCTTATGGTCCGGCATCGATTTTTGCTGGTTCCTACGGCTGGCGTTCAAACGGCGTGCTGCATAAGGCCTCGACATTATTACAACGCTATATGGCGCTGGCAGGCGGTTATACCGGGCATCTGGGGGATTATTCGACCGGTGCGGCACAGGCGATCATGCCGTATGTCGTAGGTGGCAGCGAAGTTTATCAACAGCAAACCAGTTGGCCGCTGGTGCTGGAACATAGCGATGTCGTGGTGTTGTGGAGTGCTAACCCACTCAATACGCTGAAAATTGCGTGGAATGCATCCGATGAGCAGGGGCTTTCTTACTTTTCCGCACTGCGTGACAGTGGGAAAAAGCTGATCTGCATTGATCCAATGCGATCGGAAACCGTCGATTTCTTTGGCGATAAAATGGAGTGGGTGGCACCGCACATGGGCACCGATGTTGCGCTGATGCTGGGGATCGCCCATACGCTGGTGGAAAATGGTTGGCACGACGAAGCGTTTCTGGCGCGTTGCACCACAGGTTATGCCGTCTTCGCCTCTTATTTGCTGGGCGAGAGTGACGGAATAGCGAAAAACGCCGAATGGGCGGCAGAGATTTGTGGTGTTGGCGCAGCGAAAATCCGCGAGCTGGCGGCTATTTTCCACCAAAATACCACCATGCTGATGGCAGGCTGGGGAATGCAGCGCCAACAGTTTGGTGAGCAAAAACACTGGATGATCGTCACGCTGGCAGCAATGTTGGGGCAAATCGGCACACCCGGCGGCGGTTTTGGTCTTTCTTACCATTTTGCCAATGGTGGTAACCCCACGCGGCGTTCTGCGGTGCTCTCTTCCATGCAGGGCAGCTTGCCGGGTGGCTGCGATGCGGTGGATAAAATCCCTGTTGCCCGCATTGTTGAAGCACTGGAAAACCCTGGTGGCGCATATCAACACAACGGTATGAACCGACATTTCCCGGATATTCGTTTTATCTGGTGGGCGGGCGGTGCCAACTTTACTCATCATCAGGATACCAATCGTCTGATCCGTGCCTGGCAAAAACCGGAGCTGGTGGTGATCTCTGAATGCTTCTGGACGGCGGCGGCGAAACACGCGGATATTGTTCTGCCTGCGACTACCTCTTTTGAGCGTAATGATCTCACCATGACCGGTGATTACAGTAATCAGCATCTGGTGCCGATGAAGCAAGTGGTGCCGCCACGCTATGAAGCGCGTAATGATTTTGATGTTTTTGCCGAGTTGAGTGAACGTTGGGAGAAGGGCGGCTATGCGCGGTTTACGGAAGGAAAAAGTCAGCTGCAATGGCTGGAAACGTTTTATAACGTTGCCCGGCAGCGCGGGGCAAGCCAGCAGGTTGAATTGCCGCCATTTGCTGAGTTCTGGCAAGCCAACCAGTTAATTGAGATGCCGGAAAACCCGGACAGCGAGCGGTTTATTCGCTTCGCTGATTTTTGCCGCGATCCGCTGGCGCATCCGTTAAAAACCGCCAGCGGCAAGATTGAAATCTTCTCACAGCGTATTGCCGATTACGGTTACCCGGATTGCCCTGGGCATCCAATGTGGCTGGAGCCGGACGAATGGCAGGGCAATGCCGAACCAGAACAGTTGCAGGTACTTTCTGCCCATCCGGCGCACCGCCTGCACAGCCAGCTGAATTACAGTTCTCTGCGCGAATTGTACGCGGTAGCAAACCGTGAGCCTGTCACCATTCATCCTGACGATGCTCAGGCGCGCGGCATAACCGAAGGGGATATGGTGCGGGTGTGGAACTCCCGTGGGCAGATCCTTGCCGGAGCGGTCATTAGCGAGGGAATTAAACCTGGCGTGATTTGCATTCACGAAGGGGCATGGCCGGATCTGGATTTAACCGCTGACGGTATTTGTAAAAACGGCGCAGTGAACGTGCTGACCAAAGATCTCCCCAGCTCGCGGCTGGGGAATGGCTGTGCGGGTAATACGACGCTGGCATGGCTGGAAAAATACAACGGTCCGGAACTGACACTTACAGCGTTTGAACCACCGGCCAGCTCATAATCCAGGTGGGTAGTTGGGTTTCATCCTGCCATGCGCAATCGACAATGTGAAAACCCTGCGCACGGTAAAAATCTATCGCCGGTTGATTTTTTTGATAAACCTCCAGCATCAGATGGGGATAGCGCTGCTGCACATACTGCATCAGCGCCTTACCAATACCGCGTCTGACGGCCTTCGGTGCGACAAACATTGCTGCCAGAAATCGGCCTTCCATAATGCTGACAAAACCGAGAAGCTTACCGTCCTCTTCCCAGACCCAGTTTTGCGCGTTGGCAAGATAGGCATCCCGCACCAGCGGAATGCAGTCACGCCAGTAATTCGCTTTTATAAAGGGATGCCCCCAGGTTGTACTTTCCAGCCACAGTTCGAGGATCGCGGGGAGTTCTGAACGTTGCGCTTCCCGAATCATGGTTTATTTCCCAGATAGCAACAGCAGCCAACCACATGATCATTCACCAGCCCACATGCCTGCATAAAGGAGTAACAGATTGTGGTGCCGACAAACTTAAAACCACGTTTTTTCAGTGCCTTAGATAGGGCGTCGGAGGCGGACGTAGATGTGGGAATTTCGCTCAACGTTGTGGCTTGTGTCACCTGTGGCTGATGATTTACAAACGACCAGACAAAGTCGGGAAACGGTTCGCCGTTCTGTTCCATTTGCAGGTACGCCCGCGCATTACCAATAATTGCCTGAATTTTCCCTCGATGGCGGATAATCCCGGCGTCCTGTACCAGTCTTTCGACATCCTCTTCCTGCATTGCTGCGACCTTCACCGGATCGAACTGATGAAAGTAGGCGCGATAGTTTTCGCGTTTTTTGAGGACGGTGATCCACGATAACCCAGCCTGCTGCCCTTCAAAGCAGATCATTTCGAACAGTTTTTTACTGTCAGTTTCAGGCACGCCCCACTCATTATCATGGTAGGCAATATAAAGCGGGCCCTGACTCACCCAGCCGCAACGTTCCATACTTTCCCTCGCTATGTACCCGATCGTAAAAATTTCAGCCGCTTTTCTTGACGCATCGGTGAAAAAGTCAATATTTAATACAGGGCTACTATGCCCGATATCCTTCATACAATGACAATAATATTGCCGAATTCGGCTCTTCCCTGGAGTCGTGTTAATGATCATAAAAAAAAGCGGTGGTCGCTGGCAGCTAAGCCTGCTGGCGAGCGTGGTAATCAGTGCCTTTTTTCTCAACACAGCTTACGCCTGGCAACAAGAATATATCGTTGATACGCAACCCGGACATTCCACAGAGCGTTACACCTGGGATAGTGATCATCAACCTGATTACAACGATATTTTGTCGCAACGTATTCAAAGTAGCCAAAGGGCGCTGGGACTGGAAGTCAATCTGGCGGAAGAAACTCCTGTGGATGTGACCAGCAGTATGAGTATGGGCTGGAATTTTCCTTTATATGAACAGGTTACAACCGGCCCGGTCGCGGCATTACATTACGATGGCACAACCACCTCGATGTATAACGAGTTTGGCGACAGTACTACCACGCTGACCGATCCGTTATGGCATGCCAGCGTGAGTAGCTTAGGCTGGCGTGTTGACTCCCGGCTTGGCGATCTCCGACCCTGGGCGCAAATCAGCTATAACCAGCAATTTGGCGAGAATATCTGGAAGGCGCAATCAGGCCTGAGCCGGATGACGGCGACAAACCAGAACGGCAACTGGCTGGATGTCACCGTAGGCGCTGATATGTTGCTCAATCAAAATATTGCCGCCTATGCTGCGCTAACTCAGGCAGAAAATACCACTAATAATAGCGACTATCTGTATACGATGGGGGTTAGCGCCAGATTTTAACGTAACAGTCACAATTGAAACCATTGAATAACAACAGTTGTGGCGATAGTGGGTGCTAACTTACCAAATAATAAATTTGGTGAATAATTGTCGCGTCATTCATTCCTGAACTAAGGCATTTCATTCCGTTCTGATGGCATTTCATGCCGTTTTTCCCCAAGCATAAAATGCACTTCGTTATGGTTGTCGGCAGAGATTTTTCCTTTTTATTACTGCAGGAATACTGCCATGACACCTTCAAATTATCAGCGTACCCGCTGGCTGACACTCATCGGTACTATCATTACCCAGTTTGCGCTGGGGTCGGTTTATACCCGGAGCCTGTTTAATGGCGCGCTTTCTGCCAAGCTGGATGCGCCGGTAAGCCAGGTCGCTTTCTCTTTCGGCTTGTTAAGTCTGGGGCTGGCAATTTCGTCTTCTGTTGCGGGCAAATTGCAGGAACGTTTTGGCGTTAAACGCGTCACCGTGGCTTCCGGCATTTTGCTGGGATTAGGCTTCTTCCTGACCGCGCATTCCAACAACCTGATGATGCTGTGGTTAAGCGCCGGTGTGCTGGTCGGTCTGGCGGATGGCGCGGGTTACCTGCTGACGCTCTCTAACTGCGTGAAGTGGTTCCCGGAGCGTAAAGGTCTGATCTCCGCGTTCGCTATCGGTTCTTATGGTCTGGGTAGCCTGGGTTTCAAATTTATCGACACGCAGCTGCTCGAAACGGTGGGTCTGGAAAAAACCTTTGTGATTTGGGGAGCGATTGCGCTGGTGATGATTGTTTTCGGCGCAACGTTAATGAAAGACGCACCAAAACAGGAAGTGAAAACCAGCAATGGTGTGGTGGAGAAAGATTACACGCTGGCAGAGTCGATGCGTAAACCGCAGTACTGGATGTTAGCGGTAATGTTCCTGACTGCCTGCATGAGCGGCCTGTACGTGATTGGGGTAGCGAAAGATATCGCCCAAAGTCTGGCACACCTTGATGTGGTTTCCGCAGCCAATGCAGTAACGGTTATTTCCATCGCTAACCTTTCAGGTCGTCTGGTGCTGGGCATTCTGTCTGACAAAATTGCCCGTATCCGTGTTATCACCATTGGTCAGGTGATTTCGCTGGTGGGTATGGCGGCCCTGCTTTTTGCACCATTAAATGCAGTGACGTTCTTTGCAGCGATTGCCTGCGTGGCATTTAACTTTGGCGGCACTATTACCGTCTTTCCATCACTGGTCAGTGAGTTCTTCGGCCTCAATAACCTGGCGAAAAACTACGGTGTGATTTACCTCGGTTTCGGTATCGGTAGCATTTTTGGTTCGATTATCGCCTCACTGTTTGGCGGTTTCTATGTGACCTTCTACGTGATTTTCGCCCTGCTGATTCTGTCATTGGCGCTTTCTACGACGATTCGTCAGCCAGAGCAGAAAATGTTGCGTGAGGCGCATGGCTCCCTTTAATGCTCAGCCGCGAGCTACTGGGCTTCAGCTTCCGTGTGCATCAAACGCATCAACGAAATGTATAAACAATGACTCGTAAAATTTGGGCCAGTTAACTGGCCCTTTTTACTGCTTTTTGTAACGCTAAAGTCTCTTTTCAAACTTGCATTTTTGTAAATTTGTGCTTCATGCACACTCTTTCCCCACACTTTTTCGCTTTGCTGTGGTCTACTTATTCGCGCGTGTAGATTTTACTTATCTGACTACCTCCGCACTTTTCCCCTGCCGGGCCTGAAAAGCCGCTAAGCAGGGTGTTATCACCTGTTTGTCCAGGGTTTGTTTGCATGAGATACATCAAATCGATTACACAGCAGAAGCTGAGCTTTTTGCTTGCAATCTATATTGGCCTTTTTATGAATGGCGCGGTTTTTTATCGCCGCTTCGGCAGCTATGCGCACGATTTTACCGTCTGGAAAGGCGTTTCTGCTGTTGTTGAACTGGCCGCCACCGTACTGGTGACCTTCTTTTTACTACGTCTTCTATCGCTGTTTGGCCGCCGCAGCTGGCGTATTCTGGCGTCGCTGGTGGTGCTCTTTTCCGCAGGTGCCAGCTATTACATGACCTTCCTTAATGTGGTCATTGGTTATGGCATCATCGCTTCCGTCATGACCACCGATATCGACCTGTCAAAAGAAGTTGTTGGTCTGAACTTTATTCTCTGGTTAATCGCCGTTAGTGCATTGCCTCTTATCCTTATCTGGAATAACCGCTGTCGCTACACCTTGCTCCGACAACTGCGAACCCCAGGGCAGCGTATTCGCAGCCTGGTGGTCGTCGTACTGGCGGGTATTATGGTTTGGGCACCGATTCGTTTGCTGGATATCCAGCAGAAGAAAGTGGAGAGGGCGACCGGCGTTGATTTGCCGAGTTATGGCGGTGTCGTAGCGAACTCTTATCTGCCATCAAACTGGCTTTCTGCGTTGGGGCTGTATGCCTGGGCGCGGGTCGATGAATCTTCCGATAATAATTCATTGCTTAATCCGGCGAAGAAGTTTACATACCAGGCTCCACAAAACGTTGATGATACTTATGTCGTGTTTATCATCGGTGAAACCACGCGTTGGGACCATATGGGTATTTTCGGCTATGAGCGTAATACCACGCCGAAACTGGCCCAGGAGAAAAATCTGGCGGCGTTCCGTGGTTACTCCTGTGATACCGCAACCAAACTCTCACTGCGTTGCATGTTTGTACGTCAGGGGGGCGCGGAAGATAATCCGCAGCGCACATTAAAAGAACAGAACATTTTCGCGGTTCTGAAGCAGTTAGGATTCAGTTCTGACCTCTACGCTATGCAGAGCGAAATGTGGTTCTACAGCAACACGATGGCAGACAACATTGCTTATCGTGAGCAGATTGGTGCGGAGCCACGTAATCGTGGCAAGCCGGTAGATGATATGTTGCTGGTAGACGAAATGCAGCAATCGCTAGGGCGCAACCCGGATGGTAAGCATCTGATCATTCTGCATACCAAAGGTTCGCATTTTAACTACACCCAGCGTTATCCGCGTAGCTTCGCGCAGTGGAAGCCGGAATGTATTGGTGTTGATAGCGGCTGTACCAAAGCGCAGATGATCAACTCCTATGACAACTCGGTGACCTATGTGGATCACTTTATCTCCAGCGTGATTGATCAGGTTCGCGATAAGAAAGCGATTGTGTTCTACGCAGCTGACCACGGTGAGTCAATTAATGAACGCGAGCACCTGCACGGCACGCCGCGTGAACTGGCACCGCCGGAGCAGTTCCGCGTACCGATGATGGTCTGGATGTCAGATAAATATCTGGAAAATCCGGCCAATGCGCAGGCGTTTGCGCAGCTGAAAAAAGAAGCCGACATGAAAGTGCCACGCCGTCACGTAGAGCTGTACGATACCATCATGGGTTGTCTTGGCTATACTTCACCGGATGGTGGAATTAACGAAAACAACAACTGGTGTCACATCCCGCAGGCAAAAGAGGCAGCGGCTAACTAAGCGGCCTGCTGACTTTCTCGCCGATCAAAAGGCATTTTGCTATTAAGGGATTGACGAGGGCGTATCTGCGCAGTAAGATGCGCCCCGCATTCGGTGATTGGCGCAGCCTGGTAGCGCACTTCGTTCGGGACGAAGGGGTCGGAGGTTCGAATCCTCTATCACCGACCAAATTCGAAAAGCCTGCTCAACGAGCAGGCTTTTTTGCATCTGCAGCTCATGAGGATGAGAACCTCCGGGGGCAGGGAGGTTCGACTCGAGCGAAGCGAGAGAACGTTGCGCCAGCAACGGCCCGCAGGGCGAGCCACGAAGTGGCGAGTAATCCTCTATCACCGACCAAATTCGAAAAGCCTGCTCAACGAGCAGGTTTTTTTGCATTTGTAGCTCATGAGGATGAGAACCTCCGGGGGCAGGGAGGCTCGACTCGACGTAGGCCTGATAAGACGCGCCAGCGTCGCATCAGGCAACGGCACCGCACTTATTGTCGGATGCGGCGCGACCGCCTTATTCGACCAACACACCACACATTTTCCTGCCAACTTTGCGCCCCATATCTCACTATCCATTAACGGATTTGTGACAGAAACCATTGTCTTTTTTTATATTTGCTTAAATCTTTTTTGCGTTACTTATGGCTGGCGCTGGCATTTTCCGCTGTGCGTTTTAGCGTTCATGGTATTAATCGCTCAGATATCCACCTTTTCCTCAGATTTTTTTCATTAAATGCATAAAACTTAATCACCAAATGTTGCTAAATATTAAGCTGATTGTTCTGGTTATGTTGGAGTAGCACAAATTTCTCTGCTGCAAATAGCTGTTTGAAGTTTTTTTAATCTTTGTTTGTGGATTCTCACCGTTGGTGTAAATCCCGGTTGGCTGTATTGACGTTTTCACATTCTGTTGACAGATTGTAGGTCACGAGGGGCATTTTATGGAGGATCCGCACTGTTACACTGATGTTAATTAGTACGGCATCCCCACCTCATAACGTTGACCCGACCGGGCAAAAAACAAAAAAGGTCAGGCAGCGACAACCCACTGCAAAGGGTTAAAACAACAAACATCACAATTGGAGCAGAATAATGCGTATTTCCTTGAAAAAGTCAGGGATGCTGAAGCTTGGTCTCAGCCTGGTGGCTATGACCGTCGCAGCAAGTGTTCAGGCTAAAACTCTGGTTTATTGCTCAGAAGGATCTCCGGAAGGGTTTAACCCGCAGCTGTTTACCTCCGGCACCACCTATGACGCCTCTTCCGTCCCGCTTTATAACCGCCTGGTTGAATTTAAAATCGGCACCACCGAAGTGATCCCGGGCCTCGCTGAAAAGTGGGAAGTCAGCGAAGACGGTAAAACCTATACCTTCCATCTGCGTAAAGGTGTGAAGTGGCACGACAATAAAGAATTCAAACCGACGCGCGAAATGAACGCCGATGACGTGGTGTTCTCGTTCGATCGTCAGAAAAACGCGCAAAACCCGTACCATAAAGTTTCTGGCGGCAGCTACGAATACTTCGAAGGTATGGGCTTGCCGGAGCTGATCAGCGAAGTGAAAAAGGTGGACGATAACACCGTTCAGTTTGTGCTGACTCGACCGGAAGCGCCGTTCCTCGCTGACCTGGCAATGGACTTCGCCTCTATTCTGTCAAAAGAATATGCTGACGCGATGATGAAAGCCGGTACACCGGAAAAACTGGACCTCAACCCAATCGGAACCGGTCCGTTCCAGTTACAGCAGTACCAAAAAGATTCCCGTATCCGCTACAAAGCGTTTGATGGCTACTGGGGCACCAAACCGCAGATCGATACGCTGGTCTTCTCTATTACCCCTGATGCTTCCGTGCGTTACGCGAAATTGCAGAAGAATGAATGCCAGGTGATGCCGTACCCGAACCCGGCAGACATCGCTCGCATGAAGCAGGATAAATCCATCAACCTGATGGAAATGCCGGGGCTGAACGTCGGCTACCTCTCGTATAACGTGCAGAAAAAACCGCTGGATGACGTGAAAGTTCGCCAAGCACTAACCTACGCGGTGAACAAAGACGCGATCATCAAAGCGGTTTATCAGGGCGCGGGTGTATCAGCGAAAAACCTGATCCCGCCAACCATGTGGGGCTATAACGACGACGTTCAGGATTACACCTACGATCCTGAAAAAGCGAAAGCCTTGCTGAAAGAAGCGGGTCTGGAAAAAGGTTTCTCCATCGACCTGTGGGCGATGCCGGTACAACGTCCGTATAACCCGAACGCTCGCCGCATGGCGGAGATGATTCAGGCAGACTGGGCGAAAGTGGGCGTGCAGGCCAAAATCGTCACCTACGAATGGGGTGAGTACCTCAAGCGTGCGAAAGATGGCGAACATCAGACGGTAATGATGGGCTGGACTGGCGATAACGGGGACCCGGATAACTTCTTCGCCACCCTGTTCAGCTGCGCCGCCTCTGAACAAGGTTCTAACTACTCAAAATGGTGCTACAAACCGTTTGAAGATCTGATTCAACCGGCGCGTGCTACCGACGACCATAACAAACGCGTTGAACTGTACAAGCAAGCGCAGGTGGTGATGCACGATCAGGCTCCGGCACTGATCATCGCTCACTCCACCGTGTTTGAACCGGTACGCAAAGAAGTCAAAGGCTATGTGGTTGATCCATTAGGCAAACATCACTTCGAAAACGTCTCTATCGAATAATTAAAAGCCATACAAGACTGATGGCAAAGGCAAAACTGCCTGATGTGCTCCGCTTATCAGGCCTACGAAAATTCTGCAATGTATTGAATTTGCACGATTTTGTAGGCCGGATAAGGCGTTAACGCCGCATCCGGCATAAACAAAGCGCACTTTGTCAACAATCTGTATACCCGGTGGCGCTGTGCCTCTGCGTGCAGCGCCATCCGGCAGCAATACTTCATTCTCTGTCCGACAAGGGCGGGAATTGATTTGTGAGCAATACAGACACGCAGTTCCAGGCTGCGAGTCACTATAGAGAATCCGGGTTATGTTGCAGTTTATTCTCCGACGTTTGGGACTCGTCATCCCCACGTTTATCGGTATTACCCTTCTCACATTTGCCTTTGTCCACATGATCCCGGGCGATCCGGTGATGATCATGGCAGGCGAACGTGGGATCTCCCCTGAGCGTCACGTGCAGCTGCTGGCTGAACTCGGCTTAGATAAACCGATGTGGCAGCAGTATCTCCATTACATTTGGGGCGTAATGCACGGCGATCTAGGCATTTCAATGAAAAGCCGAATTCCAGTATGGGAAGAGTTCGTGCCGCGCTTTCAGGCCACGCTGGAACTTGGCGTCTGCGCGATGATTTTTGCTACGGCAGTCGGTATTCCGGTTGGTGTGCTGGCTGCGGTTAAACGCGGTTCCATTTTCGATCACACTGCAGTTGGCCTGGCGCTGACCGGCTACTCGATGCCGATCTTCTGGTGGGGCATGATGCTGATCATGCTGGTTTCGGTGCACTGGAACCTGACGCCCGTCTCCGGTCGCGTGAGCGATATGGTGTTCCTCGATGACTCCAATCCGTTAACCGGTTTTATGCTAATCGACACCGCCATCTGGGGTGAAGACGGCAACTTTATCGATGCCGTCGCCCATATGATCTTGCCCGCCATTGTGCTGGGTACTATTCCGCTAGCGGTCATTGTGCGTATGACACGCTCCTCGATGCTGGAAGTGCTGGGCGAGGATTACATCCGCACCGCGCGCGCCAAAGGGCTAACCCGCATGCGGGTGATTATCGTCCATGCGCTGCGTAACGCGATGCTGCCGGTAGTGACCGTTATCGGCCTCCAGGTGGGAACATTGCTGGCGGGGGCGATTCTGACCGAAACCATCTTCTCGTGGCCCGGTCTGGGGCGCTGGTTGATTGACGCACTGCAACGCCGCGACTATCCGGTAGTGCAGGGCGGCGTATTGCTGGTGGCGACGATGATTATCCTCGTCAACTTGCTGGTCGATCTGCTGTACGGCGTGGTGAACCCGCGTATTCGTCATAAGAAGTAAGGGGACATCATGTCACAGGTTACTGAAAATAAAGTGATTAGCGCACCGGTGCCGATGACCCCGTTACAGGAGTTCTGGCACTATTTTAAACGCAACAAAGGCGCGGTCGTCGGGCTGGTTTACGTCGCCATCGTGCTGTTCATCGCGATCTTTGCCAACTGGATTGCGCCTTATAACCCGGCGGATCAGTTCCGCGATGCGCTGCTCGCCCCGCCAGCCTGGCAGGAAGGCGGCAGTATGGCACACTTGCTGGGCACCGATGACGTCGGTCGTGATGTGCTGTCGCGGCTGATGTACGGCGCGCGTTTATCGCTGCTGGTTGGCTGTCTGGTGGTGGTGTTGTCGCTGATTATGGGCGTTATTCTCGGCCTGATCGCCGGTTACTTCGGCGGCCTGGTTGATAACATTATCATGCGCGTGGTCGATATCATGCTGGCGCTGCCAAGTCTGCTGTTGGCACTGGTGCTGGTGGCGATTTTCGGCCCGTCGATTGGTAACGCCGCGCTGGCGCTGACCTTCGTTGCCTTGCCGCACTATGTGCGCTTAACCCGCGCCGCCGTGCTGGTGGAGGTGAATCGCGATTACGTCACCGCCTCTCGCGTGGCAGGTGCCGGGGCGATGCGCCAGATGTTTATTAACATCTTCCCGAACTGCCTTGCGCCGCTGATTGTTCAGGCGTCGCTCGGTTTCTCTAACGCCATTCTCGATATGGCTGCTCTTGGTTTCCTCGGCATGGGGGCACAGCCGCCAACGCCTGAGTGGGGCACCATGCTCTCCGACGTGTTGCAGTTCGCGCAAAGCGCCTGGTGGGTCGTGACCTTCCCTGGTCTGGCGATCCTGTTGACGGTGCTGGCATTTAACCTGATGGGTGACGGTCTGCGTGACGCGCTCGATCCCAAACTAAAGCAGTAAGAGGTTCGAGATGGCGTTATTAAATGTAGATAAATTATCGGTGCATTTCGGCGACGAAAGCGCACCGTTCCGCGCCGTAGACCGCATCAGCTACAGCGTAAAACAGGGCGAAGTGGTCGGGATTGTGGGTGAGTCCGGCTCCGGTAAGTCGGTCAGTTCACTGGCGATTATGGGGCTGATTGATTATCCGGGCCGCGTAATGGCAGAAAAACTGGAGTTTAACGGCCAGGATTTGCAGCGTATCTCAGAAAAAGAGCGCCGCAACCTGGTGGGTGCCGAAGTGGCGATGATCTTCCAGGACCCGATGACCAGCCTTAACCCGTGCTACACCGTGGGTTTCCAGATTATGGAAGCGATTAAAGTGCATCAGGGCGGCAACAAAAGTACCCGCCGTCAGCGGGCGATTGACCTGCTGAATCAGGTCGGTATTCCCGATCCGGCTTCGCGTCTGGATGTTTACCCGCATCAGCTTTCCGGCGGCATGAGCCAGCGCGTGATGATCGCCATGGCGATTGCCTGTCGGCCAAAACTGCTGATTGCCGATGAACCGACCACCGCGCTGGACGTGACCATTCAGGCGCAAATCATCGAACTACTGCTGGAGCTACAGCAGAAAGAGAACATGGCGCTGGTGTTAATTACCCATGACCTGGCGCTGGTGGCGGAAGCTGCGCATAAAATCATTGTGATGTATGCAGGTCAGGTAGTAGAAACGGGCGATGCACACGCCATCTTCCATGCGCCGCGTCACCCGTATACTCAGGCATTGCTGCGTGCGCTGCCAGAATTTGCTCAGGACAAAGAACGTCTGGCGTCGTTGCCAGGTGTTGTTCCCGGCAAGTATGACCGCCCGAACGGCTGCCTGCTTAACCCGCGCTGCCCCTATGCCACTGACAGATGTCGCGCTGAAGAACCGGCGCTGAATATGCTCGCTGATGGGCGTCAGTCCAAATGCCATTACCCACTTGATGATGCCGGGAGGCCCACACTATGAGTACGCAAGAGGCCACCTCGCAACAACCGCTGTTGCAGGCTATCGACCTGAAAAAACATTATCCGGTGAAGAAAGGCATGTTCGTGCCGGAACGTCTGGTGAAGGCGCTGGACGGCGTTTCGTTTAACCTTGAACGTGGCAAAACGCTGGCAGTAGTGGGCGAATCTGGCTGCGGTAAATCGACCCTCGGTCGGTTGCTGACGATGATCGAAACGCCCACCGGCGGCGAGCTGTATTATCAGGGGCAGGATCTGCTCAAGCACGATCCGCAGGCGCAGAAGCTGCGTCGGCAGAAAATCCAGATCGTCTTCCAGAATCCCTACGGTTCGCTGAATCCGCGTAAGAAAGTTGGGCAAATTCTCGAAGAGCCGCTGCTTATTAACACCAGCTTAAGCAAAGAACAGCGTCGGGAAAAAGCCCTGTCGATGATGGCAAAAGTCGGCCTGAAAACCGAGCACTATGACCGCTATCCGCACATGTTTTCCGGCGGACAACGTCAGCGTATCGCTATTGCCCGTGGTCTGATGCTCGACCCGGATGTGGTGATTGCCGATGAGCCGGTTTCTGCGCTGGACGTCTCAGTGCGTGCGCAGGTGCTGAATCTGATGATGGATTTGCAGCAGGAGTTGGGGCTTTCTTATGTCTTTATCTCCCACGACCTGTCGGTTGTGGAGCACATTGCTGATGAAGTGATGGTGATGTACCTAGGCCGCTGCGTGGAGAAAGGAACGAAGGACCAAATCTTCAATAACCCGCGCCATCCGTACACCCAGGCGCTGCTCTCCGCGACGCCACGCCTGAACCCGGACGATCGTCGTGAACGCATCAAACTCACCGGTGAACTGCCAAGCCCGCTGAATCCTCCGCCGGGTTGCGCCTTCAACGCCCGCTGTCGTCGGCGCTTCGGCCCCTGCACCCAGTTGCAGCCGCAGCTAAAAGACTACGGAGGTCAACTGGTAGCTTGTTTTGCTGTTGATCAGGATGAAAATCCGCAGCGTTAACTCACAAAACCGGGGCCATGCGCTCCGGTTTACTCAATCAGCTTCAACAGTGGCGACAAGCATAGCAAAATGCCGTAAAGCAGAATCAGCCAGGCTTTAAATCCGCGAAGTTTTTCCAGTTGTGCGACTTTATAGATCAGGAAAAACGGAATGAGGCACGACACAATGCCATATAACGGGCTTCCCAACTGAAAGAACACCAGCACTGATACACGAAACGAAACCCAAATCGTCAACGTAATGACGATAAAAGCGCAGATCGCCAGAGTCAGCATGCGTGAGTTAATTTTCTTGGTATCAATAATTCGGCTTAACAGATTGAGAATAATGCCTTTAATAGCCTCGTGGAAACCGAGATAAATGCCAAAGAATGCGGTCAGTACGGCAAAGATATTCAGCACCGTAGAGGTGATATGAATGATATGTCCAGGGATCACCTGCGCGGCCAGTGCCAGTGCCGAGATATTTTGTTCAAAGGCAGAAACGGCTTCTTCGTGGCTAATTGAGAAGGTAAACGAAAAGGCAAAAAACAGGATCACCGCGATGAGCGTGATATAACTAATTCGGTGGGTACGCAGCGCGAGCCGGGTTGCCAGTACTTTATCTGCTTCCCGTTTACGATAGGCAATATTCATTGGGTTAAGTACCTGAATAAATACCGCAGAAAAGAAGCAAAATGGAATGGTAAGCAGGACATCGCGGAAAAAGACGGAGGCTTGCGGGAAGGCGGTTATATTGGCGAAATTCCAGTGCGGGATCATCGCAAAACCGAACACGACAATAATCCCTACTTTGACCACCACCATTGGCCCAGAAATCTTAAACAGTAATCGTTCACCACCAGACGCAATCGCTATCAGTACGGCGAAAATAGCGACTTTATAAAGTAGAGATTGTGAAAGATCGGCATCGGTTAAACCGAAGGTTTTCAGGTACGAGGCGCTGTCGAAAACCACGGAGAGAGAGTAGATAAAAATCCCGTGGATAATCATCAAAAAGTAGATAACCCCGAGGAAAATTCCCCAGTTCTTCCCCAGGTAATGACTGATAATATCGGTGTAGTCATTACAGGAATCGCTTTCAGAAAGGGTTTTTAAATAAATGTCCTGCACTACCCAGGTGACAGGATAAGCAATGATCGCTGCGGTAATAAATACCCAAATTCCCTTCAAGCCAATTTGTACTGGCATCAGCACGGTTCCGGCACCAATCGCCATGCCTATGCATAATAAAACCCAGCCGAAGTCGTAGCGTGTAAACGGCAATTTCTGATTGTGTTTCGATAGTGTGTTGTGCTGCATAAAGTCCTGTCCAGAAAGAAGTCGGCCTCGCAAAAATGAATAAACCCAGTTTCTCTTGCGCAACAGGTGGAGAAGTCGAATACGCAGTATGTAAAAAATGAGGCAACAGATTCACTGGGGAGGTCGCGAGGAGGCGCAATTCTACAAAATTGCGCATTTCACTACCAGTCTGGAGTCAGCCCGGATATGAACTGCAACTATTGCAAATAAAGAAATTAAGCTGGAAGGCATCGCGCAATGAGGAAGATTGCCGGGTGCTGACAGTAAAAAGCAATCGTAGAATCAGCGTCAAGCCGGAAGGATTCCGGTGAGGCGCAATGTTGCGGGGGCTTAATCCCTGGTGGCATTGGTTGCTGGAGAGAGAAAACCCCCGCACGTTGCAGGTATGTACCTGACAACATAACGGGGGCTAATCTTGAACCTAGACCACTCAAGAATAGCCGCGAAACGTTGTCATTACAACACAGGCGGCTATATGACGCTCGCAGAGCTGGGCATGGCCTTCTGGCATGATTTAGCGGCTCCGGTCATTGCTGGCATTCTTGCCAGTATGATCGTGAACTGGCTGAACAAGCGGAAGTAGCGTGTCATGTGGGCGTCAGGCTGCCGTAATGGCAATTTGCGCCCGGACCAGGCCGCAGGGGTGAAACTCTGCGGCCTTTTTCGTAAGAAAAATGCAACGGTTGCAAGCGGATAATATTCTGCGGAATGCGCAGCACAGAGTGAAGATGAGACGGATTCCGGAACAGAAAAACAGTCGTAGAATCAGCGTCAAGCCGGAAGGATTCCGGTGAGGCGCAATGTTGCGGGGGCTTAATCCCTGGTGGCATTGGTTGCTGGAGAGAGAAAACCCCCGCACGTTGCAGGTATGCACCTGACAACACCACGGGGGCCATTCTTGCATCCAAACAATACAAGAATAGCCGCGAAACGTTGTCATTACAATACAGGCGGCTATATGACGTTCGCAGAACTGGGCATGGCCTTCTGGCATGATTTAGCGGCTCCGGTCATTGCTGGTATTCTTGCCAGTATGATCGTGAACTGGCTGAACAAGCGGAAGTAACGTGCCATGCGGGCGTCAGGCTGCCGTAATGGCAATTTGCGCCCGGACCAGGCCGCAGGGGTGAAACTCTGCGGCCTTTTTCGTAAGAAAAATGCAACGGTTGCAAGCGGATAATATTCTGCGGAATGCGCAGCACAGAGTGAAGACGTGACGGATTCCGGAACAGAAAAACAGTCGTAGAATCAGCGTCAAGCCGGAAGGGTTCCGGTGAGGCGCAATGTTGCGGGGGCTTTATCCCTGGTGGCATTGGTTGCTGGAGAGAGAAAACCCCCGCACGTTGCAGGTATGCACCTGACAACATCACGGGGGCCATTCTTGAACCTGAACAACTCAAGAATAGCCGCGAAACGTTGTCATTACAACACAGGCGGCTATATGACGCTCGCAGAACTGGGCATGGCCTTCTGGCATGATTTAGCGGCTCCGGTCATTGCTGGCATTCTTGCCAGTATGATCGTGAACTGGCTGAACAAGCGGAAGTAACGTGTCATGCGGGCGTCAGGCTGCCGTAATGGCAATTTGCGCCCGGACCAGGCCGCAGGGGTGAAACTCTGCGGCCTTTTTCGTAAGAAAAATGCAACGATTGCACGCGGATAATATTCTGCGGAATGCGCAGCACAGAGTGAAGACGTGACGGATTCCGGAACAGAAAAACAGTCGTAGAATCAGCGGCAAGCCGGAAAGGTTCCGGTGAGGCGCAATGTTGCGGGGGCTTTATCCCTGGTGGCATTGGTTGCTGGAGAGAGAAAACCCCCGCACGTTGCAGGTATGCACCTGACAACATCACGGGGGCTAATCTTGAACCCAAACAACTCAAGAATAGCCGCGAAACGTTGGCATTACAACACAGGCGGCTATATGACGCTCGCAGAACTGGGCATGGCCTTCTGGCATGATTTAGCGGCTCCGGTCATTGCTGGCATTCTTGCCAGTATGATCGTGAACTGGCTGAATAAGCGGAAGTAACGTGTCATGCGGGCGTCAGGCTGCCGTAATGGCAATTTGCGCCCGGATCAGGCCGCAGAGGTTAAACTCTGCGGCCTTTTTCGTGCTTACTGCGGGTAAGGCACCCAGTCGCCGCCGTTCAGGCGAACGTACGGTTTATCTTGGTATTGAATAACTACTGCATTTGAGTTCTCGGAGACCGGTGCTGTTTGTGGCAACCCACTGGTGAGTTTTTTCCAGTCAACATTGTCTTCGGTGAAAATCTTGCCATCAAGAACGCGAACCACCAGATCGGAGATAGCCAGGAAGCTGCTCGGTTGGTCAATGACAATCGGTGCCCCCTGATGTGGTGCCTTCATGCCGAAGAATTTCACCCCAACGGGGACGTCTGTGATAGACGGGCTAGGGATATCACGTAGGCCAGATACCTGCATTCTGTCGCCCTTCAGCGCGCCGCCGTGTTCCGGCACCACGACCACCATCACTTTACGACCCGATTTCTCCAGTTCAGTAAAGAAGGCGTCCAGTTCATCAAAGAATTTCTGCGCCCGCGCTTTGTAATCCGCTGTTTTGCTGACCCCCGGATAATGGTTGCCGTCATGCAGTGGAAGCGTGTTGTAGAACGTGGCACTACGGCTGTTTTTATCTTTTTCGGTAACGTCCAGCCAGCGGTTAAGCACGGCGGTATCGTCATAAACCGGCGAACCATCAAAGCCCAGCAAAATAACCGGCAGATTTGTTTGATCCATCAATTCAGTCTGCATGCCGCCATTTTCGCGAACTTCTTTCAAAAAACCGCCGAACTGGCCGTTATGTCCCATCATCAGGTGCTGGGTAAAGCCCAGTTTCGAAAGGTTATCAAACAGATAGCAGTCGTTATTTGCCGGTTGATACAGATTAGTGTGCGAAGTCTGCCCGCAGCTGGCGCGCAGTAAACGGATCGCCGCCGGGCCACTGTAGGAGGTGGCGGAGTTAAAGTTCTTGAAATCAATATCGAAATGCGACCACAGTGGATGCGACATCAACCCGGCGGCTTCTATATCCGACCAGGAAAGCGAACAGATGTTAATCACCAGTAGTTCAAATGGCTGAGCATCAGCGGGCAGCGAAGACGGGAAGGTCGATTTACGTTTCGCCTCCGCGTTATAGAAATTATTCAGCCAGGCGTTAAGGTTCGCCGTTGTTGGCGGTGCAGTTTGTGCGGGCATATCACCCACTACCGGTGCGCCACCCGTCGCCGCAACGGTTGCCGCTGCGTTACCACCCGTCGTTGTTACAGTGGTCGTCGGTTGTCCGGCTGGCCACAAGGAGAAACTTGGTCCCGCCAGGGTAAGTACGTTCAGCCATAGCAGTATGGCAACCACAAAAACGGTAATGCGAATCCATTGTGACAGGAATAACCAGGCCACTAATAAAACAAAAATGGCCCCAATCATCTGCCAGTTAATAAAGCGTGTGACAAGGTCGATTAAATAATCGGTACTGAACCCCGCCACCTGCGAACCCTGGCTCATTATGCTTTCCGGGCCAGGCAACCAGATGTCATGCCAGAACAAAGCAAAGCCGATCGGCAGGGCAATCCAGTGGCGCAAGCGATGCAGGCTGTAACGCGGAATGGGCATCAGCAGAAACGCGGCAAACACCAAATTGAGGAGCGGGTGGAAGTTAAGATATCCCGCCCACAACAGGCCAAACTTAACCAGAAAATAGAAGTTCCAGCCGGAAAGGCCGCGCCAGTATTGCCAGAGGGAAGAAGGCATGGCGGTATTTTGCGTAAATTGAGTCATTTTTTGGTTGCCCTGGCTTTTTCCGTGCGGCGTAACGTCCCGGCCGGTTTAACATAACGAGGTTTAGCAAAGAACAAACGTAAGGTGTCGCGAATGCGTCGCAAAGAGTGCCGCGCCAGATAGCCCAGCGGGAAAAATATCAGTGCGCAAACGATAATAATTTCAATGATATCGCTGATGGTCATCATGATGAGCGCTCCACAGCATCATCTAACAGTCGCATGGGTTCTGGTATTCGTCGCCAGTGGCGACCATCGTGCTCGGCATTGATGACCGGTTTAGAACTTTGCGTTAAAGGCAGCGGCATTCCCCATTGTTCTGGGGCAAGCAGGCGCATCTGCACCAGCTCGGCACTGATTTGATCATCTTCAAACCAGACCATACGGTTTGAGAAAATGTCGCCAGTAGGCAATGGGAAAATATGATTCAACGCGGTATCCAGATCGTTAATCCGACAGAATGAGAGAAACAGCACCAGCCGATTACCGCCAATGGTCATGATATCGCCGGTACGGTTAGGGCGACATAGCGTCAGGGCTTGCTCAACGCGGATACCCGGTACCGGACGTAGGGCAACCAGAACGCCTTTACCGTGGGCAGGCAAGAGAGGGTTATTCATCATGTTGTTGACGGCATTACAGAACACATCCCACTTCTGGAAACCACGCAGTTTGAGCGGCTGGGTCATTGACAGCAAGGTAGTGATATCTTCCGGTACATAGCGACTAAACTTCTGCCCTTGCACGCTTTCGATCATCGTCAGACAACGGGAGAGTGGCGCATTCCACGGAATAACCATATTTGCACCGCAGGCCAATAACAAACGTTCATCGGTGGCGCGCAGGCTAGCGGTATTTTCCCGCACGAGGATTTTCATCGCACTACCGCGCTGGCGACGCAGGGTATGAATGCTGCGGGCCAGTGGCTCGATTTGCGCATTTTGCTGTAAAGAAAAGACCACCGTCGCCGCCTGAGCGGTACGGGCTTCATTGAACAGGACTTCGTTATTGTTGAACAGTTGCCAGTGTTCCGATAGCGGCGGCGCACCTTCCAGTACAGCAACATTACTCAGAATGCGTTTTTCGTCGCTGCGTGGTTGGATCTCCGCCTCTTCGCTTTGAACTAATGTCCAGATACCATTTTGTTGCTGAACGCTAAGCTGCTGACGGGCGCTGACCCCTTTTTCGTTGCACCAGAAGGCAATATCCAGCAAATGTTGGTCACCCTGAAAACGCAAACTGGCAAGACCAAAAAGTGAACGGTATTCCTCAAGCAACAATGAAAATTGTTTATCGTTATTATTTCCGGGATTAATTACCAAAAGCGAACAATGGTTTAACCTGCTCCATTTATTCATTTTATCCAACCATGAGCGAAGCCGCTCGGCAGGAATATTTTGCCATGCGTTATTTGCGCAAACAAGAATAAAAAGGTAATTATGGGGATCAATAGAACACTGCAAATCACGGGCCAAATAGTATAGACCTTTTTCATGATTTAGCATTGAAAATAATTTTATTTTTTCCGGCCCTTGAGAATCATCTAATTGAAAGATTTTCGCCGGATCGCTGTCCATGCTAATGACCGCGACGTGTGCGGTTTCAGCCTGGGATGCAATTGTTTGATTCGCCAGACTGATAGCATCTTCATGGCGATCGACGTTAAACCACCAGACGCCGCCTGCTGGCATATGTCGCAGCTCATCCCATAATGATGAGATACCGATAGAGAATACAGGGTCCACAATGTCCCTCATGTCACCATTTTGTCTGATTATCAGTTTACTAGCGAAAGCTAAGAAATAAACCTACCATTGAAATTAAAACTTATCAGATTTAGCATGTGAATCAATTTAGAAGGTCACAAGACGTGTGATTTTAGTCTTTTCGTTTTTAACCGGTAATGCTGCCAACTTACTGATTTAGTGTATGATGGTGATTTTAAGGTGCTTGCGTGGCTTCCATTTCCATCAGATGTCCTTCCTGCTCCGCTACTGAAGGCGTGGTGCGTAACGGCAAAAGCACTGCCGGACATCAGCGCTATCTCTGCTCTCATTGCCGTAAAACATGGCAACTACAGTTCACTTACACCGCCTCTCAGCCCGGTACGCACCAGAAAATCATTGATATGGCCATGAATGGCGTCGGATGTCGCGCCAGTGCACGCATTATGGGCGTTGGCCTCAACACGGTTTTACGTCACTTAAAAAACTCAGGCCGCAGTCGGTAACCTCGCGCATACAACCGGGCAGTGATGTGATTGTCTGCGCTGAAATGGACGAACATTGGGGCTACGTCGGTGCTAAATCACGTCAGCGCTGGCTGTTTTACGCGTATGACAGGATACGGAGGACGGTTGTGGCGCACGTCTTCGGTGAACGCACTCTGGCCACACTGGAGCGTCTTCTGAGCCTGCTGTCGGCCTTTGAGGTCGTGGTATGGATGACGGATGGCTGGCCGCTGTATGAATCACGCCTGAAGGGAAAGCTGCACGTTATCAGCAAGCGTTACACTCAGCGCATTGAGCGACATAATCTGAATCTGAGACAACATCTGGCAAGGCTGGTACGGAAGTCACTGTCGTTCTCAAAATCGGTGGAGCTGCATGACAAGGTCATCGGGCATTATCTGAACATAAAACACTATCAGTAAGTTGGAGTCATTACCGGCTATATCTTCCAGAATGATATTGTGGCGTTAAAGCAGGCATTTTCACTGCCTGATATTGATTATGCCGATATTTCCCAACGCGAACAGTTGGCCGCGGCATTAAAACGCTGGCCGTTGCTGGCAGAGTTTGCGCAACAAAAGTAGGGGATTGGTGAATGGCCGTACTGGGATTGCAGGGGGTGCGGGGAGGCGTGGGGACAACAACCATCACCGCCGCATTAGCCTGGTCATTACAAATGTTGGGAGAAAATGTCCTGGTGGTCGATGCCTGCCCGGACAACTTGTTGCGCCTGTCATTTAATGTTGATTTTACCCACCGTCAGGGCTGGGCCAGAGCGATGCTGGATGGCCAGGACTGGCGTGACGCTGGGTTGCGCTACACCTCGCAGCTCGATTTGCTGCCTTTTGGTCAGTTATCCATTGAAGAACAAGAAAATCCACAGCACTGGCAAACCCGGCTGAGCGATATTTGCTCCGGCTTACAGCAACTAAAAGCCAGCGGGCGTTACCAGTGGATTTTAATCGACTTACCGCGTGATGCCTCGCAGATAACCCACCAGCTGCTGAGTTTGTGCGAGCACTCGCTGGCAATCGTCAATGTGGATGCCAACTGCCATATCCGACTGCATCAGCAAGCGCTGCCGGATGGCGCACATATTTTGATTAATGACTTCCGTATTGGCAGTCAGGTTCAGGACGATATTTACCAGCTTTGGTTGCAAAGCCAGCGCCGATTACTGCCGATGCTCATTCATCGTGATGAAGCGATGGCTGAATGCCTGGCGGCTAAGCAACCAGTAGGTGAATATCGCAGTGATGCGCTGGCGGCTGAAGAGATACTGACGCTGGCGAACTGGTGCCTGTTGAACTACTCCGGGCTGAAAACGCCAGTCGGGAGTGCATCATGAGTATCCTGACCCGGTGGTTGCTTATCCCGCCGGTCAACGCGCGGCTTATCGGGCGTTATCGCGATTATCGTCGTCACGGTGCGTCGGCTTTCAGCGCGACGCTCGGCTGTTTCTGGATGATCCTGGCCTGGATTTTTATTCCGCTGGAGCACCCGCGCTGGCAGCGTATTCGCGCAGAACATAAAAACCTGTATACGCATATCAACGCCTCGCGTCCGCGTCCGCTGGACCCGGTCCGTTATCTCATTCAAACATGCTGGTTATTGATCGGTGCATCGCGCAAAGAAACGCCGAAACCGCGCAGCGGGCATTTTCAGGTCTGCAAAATATTCGTGGACGTTACCATCAATGGATGAACGAGCTGCCTGAGCGCGTTAGCCATAAAACACAGCATCTGGATGAAAAAAAAGAGCTCGGTCATTTGAGTGCCGGGGCGCGGCGGTTGATCCTCGGTATCATCGTCACCTTCTCGCTGATTCTGGCGTTAATCTGCGTTACTCAGCCGTTTAACCCGCTGGCGCAGTTTATCTTCCTGATGCTGCTGTGGGGGGTAGCGCTGATCGTACGGCGGATGCCGGGGCGCTTCTCGGCGCTAATGTTGATTGTGCTGTCGCTGACCGTTTCTTGCCGTTATATCTGGTGGCGTTACACCTCTACGCTGAACTGGGACGATCCGGTCAGCCTGGTGTGCGGGCTTATTCTGCTCTTCGCTGAAACGTACGCGTGGATTGTGCTGGTGCTCGGCTACTTCCAGGTAGTATGGCCGCTGAATCGTCAGCCGGTGCCATTGCCGAAGGATATGTCGCTGTGGCCGTCAGTGGATATCTTTGTCCCGACTTACAACGAAGATCTCAATGTGGTGAAAAATACCATTTACGCCTCGCTGGGTATCGACTGGCCGAAAGACAAACTGAACATCTGGATCCTCGATGACGGCGGCAGGGAAGAGTTTCGCCAGTTTGCGCAAAACGTGGGGGTGAAATATATCGCCCGCACCACTCATGAACATGCGAAAGCGGGCAACATCAACAATGCGCTGAAATATGCCAAAGGCGAGTTCGTGTCGATTTTCGACTGCGACCACGTACCAACGCGATCGTTCCTGCAAATGACCATGGGCTGGTTCCTGAAAGAGAAACAGCTGGCGATGATGCAGACTCCACACCACTTCTTCTCGCCGGACCCGTTTGAACGCAACCTGGGACGTTTTCGTAAAACGCCGAACGAAGGCACGCTGTTCTATGGTCTGGTGCAGGATGGCAACGATATGTGGGACGCCACTTTCTTCTGCGGTTCCTGTGCGGTGATTCGTCGTAAGCCGCTGGATGAAATTGGCGGCATTGCTGTCGAAACCGTGACTGAAGATGCGCATACTTCTCTGCGTTTGCACCGTCGTGGCTATACCTCCGCGTATATGCGTATTCCGCAGGCGGCGGGGCTGGCGACCGAAAGTCTGTCGGCGCATATCGGTCAGCGTATTCGCTGGGCGCGCGGGATGGTATAAATCTTCCGTCTCGATAACCCGCTCACCGGTAAAGGACTGAAGTTTGCTCAGCGGCTGTGCTACGTCAACGCCATGTTCCACTTCTTGTCGGGCATTCCACGGCTGATCTTCCTGACTGCGCCGCTGGCGTTCCTGCTGCTTCATGCCTACATCATCTATGCGCCAGCGTTGATGATCGCCCTATTCGTGCTGCCGCATATGATCCATGCCAGCCTGACCAACTCGAAGATCCAGGGCAAATATCGCCACTCTTTCTGGAGTGAAATCTACGAAACGGTGCTGGCGTGGTATATCGCACCACCGACGCTGGTGGCGCTGATTAACCCGCACAAAGGCAAATTTAACGTCACCGCCAAAGGTGGACTGGTGGAAGAAGAGTACGTCGACTGGGTGATCTCGCGGCCCTACATCTTCCTTGTTCTACTCAACCTGGTGGGCGTTGCGGTAGGCATCTGGTGCTACTTCTATGGCCCGCCAACCGAGATGCTCACCGTGGTCGTCAGTATGGTGTGGGTGTTCTACAACCTGATTGTTCTTGGCGGCGCAGTTGCGGTATCGGTAGAAAGCAAACAGGTACGCCGATCGAACCGCGTGGAGATGACGATGCCCGCGGCAATTGCCCGCGAAGATGGTCACCTCTTCTCGTGTACCGTTCAGGATTTCTCCGACGGTGGTTTGGGGATCAAGATCAACGGTCAGGCGCAGATTCTGGAAGGGCAGAAAGTGAATCTGTTGCTTAAACGCGGTCAGCAGGAATACGTCTTCCCGACCCAGGTGGCGCGCGTGATGGGTAATGAAGTTGGGCTGAAATTAATGCCGCTCACCACCCAGCAACATATCGATTTTGTGCAGTGTACGTTTGCCCGTGCGGATACATGGGCGCTCTGGCAGGACAGCTACCCGGAAGATAAGCCGCTGGAAAGTCTGCTGGATATTCTGAAGCTCGGCTTCCGTGGCTACCGCCATCTGGCGGAGTTTGCGCCTTCTTCGGTGAAGGGCATATTCCGTGTGCTGACTTCTCTGGTTTCCTGGGTTGTATCGTTTATTCCGCGCCGCCCGGAGCGGAGCGAAACGGCACAACCATCGGATCAGGCTTTGGCTCAACAATGATGATAACGCGATGAAAAGAAAACTATTCTGGATTTGTGCAGTGGCTATGGGGATGAGTGCGTTCCCCTCTTTCATGACGCAGGCGACGCCAGCAACGCAACCACTGATCAATGCTGAGCCAGCTGTAGCCGCCCAGACGGAACAAAATCCGCAGGTGGGGCAAGTGATGTCAGGCGAGCAGGGAGCTGATGCCCCCATCGTGGCGCAGAACGGTCCTTCGCGTGATGTGAAGCTGACCTTTGCGCAAATCGCGCCGCCGCCGGGCAGCATGGTGCTACGTGGTATTAACCCGAACGGCAGCATTGAGTTTGGTATGCGCAGCGATGAAGTGGTGACGAAGGCGATGCTCAACTTCGAATACACGCCATCGCCATCGTTACTGCCTGTCCAGTCGCAGTTAAAGGTTTATCTCAATGATGAGCTGATGGGCGTGCTGCCAGTGACCAAAGAACAGTTGGGTAAAAAAACGCTGGCGCAAATGCCCATTAATCCACTGTTTATTACCGACTTCAACCGTGTGCGGCTGGAGTTTGTCGGCCATTATCAGGACGTGTGCGAAAACCCGGCCAGCACCACGCTTTGGCTGGATGTTGGGCGGAGCAGTGGACTGGATCTGACCTATCAGACCCTGAATGTGAAGAATGACCTGTCACACTTCCCGGTGCCATTCTTTGACCCGCGCGATAACCGTACTAACACCTTGCCGATGGTCTTTGCGGGTGCGCCGGATGTTGGGCTGCAACAAGCATCTGCCATTGTCGCCTCGTGGTTTGGTTCGCGTTCTGGCTGGCGTGGGCAGAACTTCCCGGTGCTCTATAACCAATTGCCGGATCGCAATGCCATTGTCTTTGCAACCAACGACAAACGGCCGGACTTCCTGCGCGATCATCCGGCGGTAAAAGCCCCGGTGATTGAGATGATTAACCATCCGCAGAATCCTTACGTCAAACTGCTGGTGGTGTTTGGTCGTGACGACAAAGACCTGTTGCAGGCAGCGAAAGGTATCGCTCAGGGTAACATTCTGTTCCGTGGTGAAAGCGTGGTAGTGAATGAAGTGAAACCGCTGCTACCGCGTAAGCCGTACGATGCGCCGAACTGGGTACGTACCGATCGTCCGGTCACATTTGGCGAACTGAAAACCTATGAAGAACAGTTACAATCCAGCGGCCTTGAGCCAGCAGCGATTAACGTTTCGCTAAACCTGCCGCCGGATCTCTACCTGATGCGCAGTACCGGCATTGATATGGATATTAATTACCGCTACACCATGCCGCCGGTGAAAGACAGTTCGCGGATGGATATCAGCCTGAATAACCAGTTCCTGCAATCCTTCAACCTGAGCAGCAAACAGGAGGCGAACCGTCTGCTGCTGCGTATTCCGGTATTACAAGGTTTGCTGGATGGCAAAACAGATGTCTCTATTCCGGCGCTGAAACTGGGCGCGACCAACCAGCTGCGCTTCGACTTTGAGTATATGAACCCGATGCCAGGCGGTTCGGTAGATAACTGTATTACCTTCCAGCCGGTGCAGAATCATGTGGTGATTGGTGACGATTCCACCATCGACTTCTCGAAGTATTACCACTTCATCCCGATGCCGGATCTACGCGCCTTTGCTAACGCGGGCTTCCCATTCAGCCGGATGGCGGATCTGTCGCAAACCATCACCGTGATGCCGAAAGCGCCTAACGAAGCACAGATGGAAACGTTGCTGAATACTGTTGGTTTTATCGGCGCACAGACGGGCTTCCCGGCGATTAATCTGACGGTGACCGATGATGGCAGCACCATTCAGGGCAAAGATGCCGACATCATGATCATCGGTGGTATCCCGGACAAACTGAAAGACGATAAGCAGATCGACCTATTGGTGCAGGCGACCGAAAGCTGGGTGAAAACACCGATGCGCCAGACCCCGTTCCCCGGCATTGTGCCGGACGAGAGCGATCGCGCGGCAGAAACCCAGTCAACGCTGACCTCTTCCGGTGCGATGGCGGCGGTGATTGGCTTCCAGTCGCCGTATAACGACCAGCGCAGCGTGATTGCGCTGTTGGCAGATAGCCCACGCGGTTATGAAATGCTTAACGATGCGGTGAACGATAGCGGCAAACGCGCCACCATGTTCGGTTCGGTCGCGGTGATCCGCGAGTCCGGTATCAACAGCCTACGTGTTGGCGACGTTTATTACGTAGGTCATCTGCCGTGGTTCGAGCGCTTGTGGTATGCGCTGGCAAACCATCCGATTCTGCTGGCGGTGCTGGCGACTATCAGTGTGATATTGCTGGCATGGGTACTGTGGCGTCTGCTGCGAATTATTAGTCGTCGTCGTCTTAACCCGGATAACGAGTAATTGAAGATGAATGTGTTGCGTAGTGGAATCGTGACGATGCTGTTGTTGGCTGCCTTTAGTGTTCAGGCAGCCTGTACCTGGCCTGCCTGGGAGCAGTTTAAAAAGGATTACATCAGTCAGGAAGGGCGCGTCATCGACCCCAGCGACGCGCGCAAAATCACCACCTCCGAAGGGCAAAGTTACGGTATGTTCTTTGCCCTGGCGGCTAACGACCGTGCAGCTTTCGATAATATTCTCGACTGGACGCAGAACAATCTCGCTCAGGGTTCTTTAAAAGAACGTTTGCCCGCCTGGCTGTGGGGCAAGAAAGAGAACAGTAAGTGGGAAGTGCTGGACAGCAATTCGGCCTCCGATGGTGATGTCTGGATGGCCTGGTCGTTGCTGGAGGCGGGGCGTTTGTGGAAAGAGCAGCGTTATACCGACATCGGCAGCGCGTTGCTAAAACGTATCGCGCGGGAGGAAGTGGTGACGGTGCCTGGGCTGGGTTCCATGTTGTTACCGGGCAAAGTGGGTTTTGCTGAGGATAACAGCTGGCGTTTTAACCCCAGCTACATGCCGCCGACGCTGGCGCAGTATTTCACCCGCTTTGGCGCGCCGTGGACCACGCTGCGCGAAACCAATCAACATTTATTGCTGGAAACCGCCCCGAAAGGCTTTTCGCCAGACTGGGTGCGCTATGAGAAAGACAAAGGCTGGCAGCTAAAAGCCGAAAAAACATTGATCAGCAGCTACGACGCTATCCGCGTTTACATGTGGGTAGGCATGATGCCTGACAGCGATCCGCAAAAAGCGCGGATGCTCAACCGGTTTAAACCGATGGCGACATTCACTGAGAAAAACGGTTATCCGCCGGAAAAAGTGGATGTGGCTACGGGGAAAGCGCAGGGTAAAGGACCGGTCGGTTTTTCTGCCGCCATGCTGCCTTTTTTACAAAACCGCGATGCGCAGGCAGTTCAGCGCCAGCGCGTGGCCGATAACTTTCCCGGCAGCGATACCTATTACAACTATGTGCTGACCCTGTTTGGACAAGGCTGGGATCAACACCGTTTCCGCTTCTCGACAAAAGGTGAGTTATTACCTGACTGGGGCCAGGAATGCGCAAATTCACACTAAACATATTCACGCTTTCCCTCGGTCTGGCCGTCATGCCGATGGTCGAGGCAGCACCAACCATCAGCAGACCCTGCGGATGGACAGCGGCAACACTAATGCCGTGCGCGGGCTGGCGAATATTTACCGCCAGCAGTCGCCAGAAAAAGCTGAAGCGTTTATCGCCTCGCTCTCTGCCAGCCAGCGGCGCAGCATTGATGATATCGAACGCAGCCTGCAAAACGACCGTCTGGCACAGCAGGCAGAGGTACTGGAAAACCAGGGCAAATGGGCGCAGGCGGCAGCACTTCAGCGGCAACGACTGGCGCTGGGCCCCGGCAGCGTATGGATTACTTACCGACTTTCGCAGGATCTCTGGCAGGCCGGACAACGCAGCCAGGCCGATACGTTAATGCGCAATCTGGCGCAGCAGAAGCCGAACAACCCGGAGCAGGTTTACGCTTACGGGCTGTACCTCTCAGGTCACAACCAGGACAGAGCGGCGCTGGCGCATATCAACAGCCTGCCGCGCGCGCAGTGGAACAGCAATATTCAGGAGCTGGTTAATCGACTGCAAAGCGATCAGGTGCTGGAAACCGCTAATCGCCTGCGAGAAAGCGGCAAAGAGGCTGAAGCGGAAGCGATGCTGCGTCAGCAACCACCTTCCACGCGTATTGACCTCACGCTGGCTGACTGGGCGTAACAACGACGTGATTACACCGCCGCCCGCACTGCATATCAGAATGTCCTGACGCGGGAGCCAACTAACGCCGATGCCATTCTTGGTCTGACGGAAGTGGATATTGCTGCCGGTGACAAAGCGGCGGCACGTAGCCAGCTGGCGAAACTGCCTGCCACCGATAACACCTCGCTGAACACTCAGCGGCGCGTGGCGCTGGCACAGGCGCAGCTTGGAGATACCGCAGCGGCGCAGCAGACGTTTAATAAGTTGATCCCGCAGGCAAAATCTCAGCCACCGTCGATGGAAAGCGCGATGGTACTGCGCGACGGTGCGAAGTTTGAAGCGCAGGCGGGCGATCCAAAGCAGGCGCTGGAAACCTACAAAGACGCCATGGTCGCATCCGGTGTGACTACGACGCGTCCGCAGGATAACGACACCTTTACCCGACTGACCCGTAACGACGAGAAAGATGACTGGCTGAAACGCGGCGTGCGCAGCGATGCGGCGGACCTCTATCGCCAGCAGGATCTTAACGTCACCCTTGAGCACGATTACTGGGGTTCGAGCGGCACCGGTGGTTACTCCGATCTGAAAGCGCACACTACCATGTTGCAGGTGGATGCGCCGTATTCTGACGGGCGGATGTTCTTTCGCAGTGATTTCGTCAATATGAACGTCGGCAGTTTCTCCACTAATGCCGATGGCAAATGGGATGACAACTGGGGCACCTGTACATTACAGGACTGTAGCGGCAACCGCAGCCAGTCGGATTCCGGTGCCAGCGTGGCGGTCGGCTGGCGAAATGACGTCTGGAGCTGGGATATCGGTACCACGCCGATGGGCTTCAACGTGGTGGATGTGGTCGGCGGCATCAGTTACAGCGATGATATCGGGCCGCTGGGTTACACCGTTAACGCCCACCGTCGGCCCATCTCCAGTTCTTTGCTGGCCTTTGGTGGGCAAAAAGACTCCCCGAGCAATACCGGGAAAAAATGGGGTGGCGTACGTGCCGACGGTGTGGGGCTAAGTCTGAGCTACGATAAAGGTGAAGTAAACGGCGTCTGGGCATCGCTTAGTGGCGACCAGTTAACCGGTAAAAATGTCGAAGATAACTGGCGCGTGCGCTGGATGACGGGCTATTACTATAAGGTCATTAACCAGAACAATCGCCGCGTCACAATCGGCCTGAACAACATGATCTGGCATTACGACAAAGATCTGAGTGGCTACTCACTCGGTCAGGGCGGTTACTACAGTCCGCAGGAATACCTGTCGTTTGCCATACCGGTGATGTGGCGGGAGCGCACGGAAAACTGGTCGTGGGAGCTGGGGGCGTCTGGCTCGTGGTCGCATTCACGCACCAAAACCATGCCGCGTTATCCGCTGATGAATCTGATCCCGACCGACTGGCAGGAAGAAGCTGCGCGGCAATCCAACGATGGCGGCAGCAGTCAGGGCTTCGGCTACACGGCGCGGGCATTACTTGAACGACGTGTTACTTCCAACTGGTTTGTTGGCACGGCAATTGATATCCAGCAGGTGAAAGATTACGCACCCAGCCATTTCCTGCTCTACGTACGTTATTCCGCCGCCGGATGGCAGGGTGACATGGATTTACCGCCGCAGCCGCTGATACCTTACGCCGACTGGTAAGTTTTCAGATAGCGCCTCTCTTAATGCCGCTGCGATCGGGTATACTCGGGCGGCAATCTGGGATTTCCGGGGGGAGACAATTTGCGCGTAAGTCGCTCGTTAACAATCAAGCAGATGGCAATGGTGGCAGCCGTTGTCCTGGTGTTCGTTTTTATTTTTTGCACCGTTTTGCTGTTCCATCTGGTCCAGCAGAATCGCTATAACACGGCTACGCAACTGGAAAGCATTGCTCGCTCTGTCCGCGAACCCTTATCTTCAGCTATTTTGAAAGGCGATATTCCCGAAGCGGAAGCTATTCTTGCCAGCATTAAACCGGCAGGCGTGGTCAGCCGTGCCGATGTAGTGCTGCCTAACCAGTTCCAGGCGCTGCGTAAAAGTTTTATTCCAGAGCGTCCGGTGCCGGTAATGGTTACTCGCCTGTTTGAGCTACCGGTTCAAATCTCGCTGGGCGTCTACTCGCTCGAACGTCCGGCAAATCCGCAGCCAATAGCCTATCTGGTGCTACAGGCGGATTCCTTCCGTATGTATAAGTTCGTGATGAGCACTCTCTCAACGTTAGTGACCATTTACTTACTTTTGTCGCTTATCCTGACCGTCGCCATCAGCTGGTGCATTAACCGCCTGATTTTGCATCCGTTACGCAATATTGCTCGCGAACTTAACGCCATCCCAGCCCAGGAGCTTGTTGGTCACCAACTGGCATTACCGCGTCTGCATCAGGACGATGAAATCGGTATGTTGGTGCGCAGTTACAACCTCAACCAGCAATTGCTGCAGCGCCATTATGAAGAACAGAACGAAAATGCGATGCGCTTCCCGGTGTCGGATTTGCCGAACAAAGCCTTGCTGATGGAGATGCTGGAGCAGGTTGTCGCGCGTAAACAAACCACCGCGCTGATGATCATCACCTGTGAAACCCTGCGTGATACTGCGGGCGTGCTGAAAGAGGCGCAACGAGAAATTCTGCTGCTGACGCTGGTGGAAAAACTCAAATCGGTACTGTCGCCACGTATGATCCTCGCGCAGATTAGCGGTTATGACTTTGCTGTCATTGCCAACGGTGTACAGGAACCGTGGCACGCAATCACTTTGGGTCAGCAAGTACTCACTATCATGAGCGAGCGCCTGCCGATTGAACGTATTCAACTCCGTCCGCACTGTAGCATTGGCGTGGCGATGTTCTACGGCGATCTCACCGCCGAACAGCTTTACAGTCGCGCTATTTCTGCGGCATTTACCGCTCGCCATAAAGGCAAGAATCAGATTCAGTTCTTTGATCCGCAGCAGATGGAAGCAGCCCAGAAGCGGTTGACGGAAGAGAGCGATATCCTTAATACACTGGAAAATCATCAGTTTGCAATTTGGTTACAGCCACAGGTCGAGATGACCAGCGGTAAACTGGTCAGTGCGGAAGTGTTACTGCGTATCCAGCAACCGGATGGCAGTTGGGACCTGCCGGATGGCTTAATCGATCGCATTGAGTGCTGTGGGCTGATGGTTACCGTCGGTCACTGGGTGCTGGAAGAGTCCTGTCGATTGCTTGCAGCCTGGCAAGAGCGCGGCATTATGCTGCCCTTGTCGGTAAACCTCTCTGCGCTGCAACTGATGCACCCGAATATGGTGGCGGATATGCTGGAACTGTTAACCCGCTATCGCATTCAGCCGGGAACACTGATTCTGGAAGTGACAGAAAGCCGACGTATTGACGACCCTCATGCTGCGGTGGCAATCCTCCGTCCGCTGCGCAATGCCGGAGTTCGGGTGGCGCTGGATGATTTCGGCATGGGCTACGCAGGGCTGCGTCAGCTGCAGCATATGAAATCGTTGCCAATCGACGTACTGAAAATCGACAAAATGTTTGTTGAAGGCTTGCCGGAAGATAGCAGCATGATTGCTGCAATTATCATGCTGGCGCAGAGCCTGAACTTACAAATGATTGCCGAAGGCGTGGAGACTGAAGCACAACGAGACTGGCTGGCAAAAGCGGGCGTTGGTATTGCCCAGGGCTTCCTTTTTGCTCGCCCACTCCCTATTGAAATCTTCGAAGAGAGTTACCTGGAAGAAAAGTAGCTACCCCAAACTGATTACAAAACTTTAAAAAGTGCTGGTTTGTGCGAGCCAGCTCAAACTTTTTAACCTTTTTGTTTCAATTATGATCCAGGTACATTTCTGTGATGTTGTCTGGGTGTTATTTTAAGGCCGCAGGTACCCCCCCATAACCTTACAAGACCTGTGGTTTTACTAAAGGACACCCTATGAAAACCTCTCTGTTTAAAAGCCTTTACTTTCAGGTCCTGACAGCGATAGCCATTGGTATTCTCCTTGGCCATTTCTATCCTGAAATAGGCGAGCAAATGAAACCGCTTGGCGACGGCTTCGTTAAGCTCATTAAGATGATCATCGCTCCTGTCATCTTTTGTACCGTCGTAACGGGCATTGCGGGCATGGAAAGCATGAAGGCGGTCGGTCGTACCGGCGCAGTCGCACTGCTTTACTTTGAAATTGTCAGTACCATCGCGCTGATTATTGGTCTTATCATCGTTAACGTCGTGCAGCCTGGTGCCGGAATGAACGTCGATCCGGCAACGCTTGATGCGAAAGCGGTAGCGGTTTACGCCGATCAGGCGAAAGACCAGGGCATTGTCGCCTTCATTATGGATGTCATCCCGGCGAGCGTCATTGGCGCATTTGCCAGCGGTAACATTCTGCAGGTGCTGCTGTTTGCCGTACTGTTTGGTTTTGCGCTCCACCGTCTGGGCAGCAAAGGCCAACTGATTTTTAACGTGATCGAAAGTTTCTCGCAGGTCATCTTCGGCATCATCAATATGATCATGCGTCTGGCACCTATTGGTGCGCTCGGGGCAATGGCGTTTACCATCGGTAAATACGGCGTCGGCACACTGGTGCAACTGGGGCAGCTGATTATCTGTTTCTACATTACCTGTATCCTGTTTGTGGTGCTGGTATTGGGTTCAATCGCTAAAGCGACTGGTTTCAGTATCTTCAAATTTATCCGCTACATCCGTGAAGAACTGCTGATTGTACTGGGGACTTCATCTTCCGAGTCGGCGCTGCCGCGTATGCTCGACAAGATGGAGAAACTCGGCTGCCGTAAATCGGTGGTGGGGCTGGTCATCCCGACAGGCTACTCGTTTAACCTTGATGGCACATCGATATACCTGACAATGGCGGCGGTGTTTATCGCCCAGGCCACTAACAGTCAGATGGATATCGTCCACCAAATCACGCTGTTAATCGTGTTGCTGCTTTCTTCTAAAGGGGCGGCAGGGGTAACGGGTAGTGGCTTTATCGTGCTGGCGGCGACGCTCTCTGCGGTGGGCCATTTGCCGGTAGCGGGTCTGGCGCTGATCCTCGGTATCGACCGCTTTATGTCAGAAGCTCGTGCGCTAACTAACCTGGTCGGTAACGGCGTAGCGACCATTGTCGTTGCTAAGTGGGTGAAAGAACTGGACCACAAAAAACTGGACGATGTGCTGAATAATCGTGCGCCGGATGGCAAAACGCACGAATTATCCTCTTAATCTCACCACTTATGCCCGCACTCCCTTCCCCGAGTGCGGGTGTTTGCGCATAATTGACCCCTGTGCCTGAACTTACCACCTGGGTGAGTTCAGGTTTATTTCACTTCTTCCGTGACATTTTCATGTTCTTGCGGTCTAACACGAAGTGTTTTTAACGTCATTTAGACTGACCGACAACGGGCAGTTTTTTTATTACCAGGATAGTTGATCAGGGGTTCACATGCAGGGCATAAAAATTCGACTTTTAGCGGGCGGTTTGCTGATGATGGCCACTGCTGGCTATGTGCAGGCAGATGCGCTCCAGCCTGATCCAGCATGGCAACAGGGGACGCTTTCCAACGGTTTACAGTGGCAAGTGCTGACCACCCCCCAGCGTCCCAGCGATCGTGTTGAAATTCGCCTGCTGGTTAATACCGGTTCGCTCGCCGAAAGTACACAACAGAGCGGTTACAGTCACGCCATCCCTCGTATTGCGCTAACGCAAAGCGGTGGCCTTGACGCAGCACAGGCGCGTTCATTGTGGCAGCAGGGGATCGACCCTAAACGCCCGATGCCGCCGGTAATTGTCTCTTATGACACCACGCTGTTTAATCTGAGTTTGCCCAATAACCGTAACGATTTGCTGAAAGAAGCGCTCTCTTATCTGGCAAATGCCACTGGCAAATTGACCATCACACCAGAAACCATCAACCACGCGCTGCAAAGTCAGGACATGGTGGCAACCTGGCCTGCCGATACTAAAGAGGGCTGGTGGCGCTATCGTCTGAAAGGGTCAACCTTGTTAGGTCACGATCCTGCCGATCCGCTGAAACAACCCGTTGAAGCGGAAAAAATTAAAGATTTCTATCAGAAATGGTACACCCCGGATGCAATGACGCTACTGGTGGTGGGAAACGTGGATGCGCGCTCGGTTGTCGACCAAATCAACAAAACGTTTGGCGAACTGAAAGGCAAACGTGAAACGCCAGCTCCGGTGCCGACGCTTTCTCCGCTGCGTGCGGAAGCGGTGAGTATTATGACTGACGCGGTGCGTCAGGACCGGTTATCTATCATGTGGGATACGCCGTGGCAGCCGATTCGTGAATCAGCCGCACTGCTGCGCTACTGGCGTGCGGACCTGGCCCGCGAGGCGCTGTTCTGGCATGTTCAGCAAGCGTTAAGCGCCAGTGACAGCAAAGACATCGGTCTTGGATTTGACTGCCGTGTGCTGTATCTGCGTGCGCAGTGTGCCATCAACATCGAATCACCAAACGACAAGCTGAACAGCAACCTTAATCTGGTGGCGCGTGAACTGGCGAAGGTTCGCGATAAAGGTCTGCCGGAAGAAGAGTTCAATGCGTTAGTGGCGCAAAAGAAACTGGAGCTGCAGAAACTGTTTGCCGCCTATGCACGGGCTGATACCGATATTCTGATGGGCCAGCGGATGCGTTCGTTGCAAAATCAGGTCGTCGATATCGCGCCGGAGCAGTATCAGAAACTGCGGCAGGATTTCCTTAACAGCCTGACTGTGGAGATGTTAAATCAGGATCTGCGTCAGCAGTTGTCGAATGATATGGCGTTAATACTGCTGCAGCCGAAAGGCGAGCCGGAATTTAACATGAAAGCGTTGCAGGCGGCCTGGGATCAAATCATGGCCCCATCTACCGCCGCTGCGACCACCTCTGTCGCCACGGATGACGTACATCCTGAAGTGACGGATATTCCACCTGCACAGTAATGCCTGATGGTGATGAGTTAGCACAACCATCAGGTATTTATGGATGAGCTGGATAGAGGGGTAACACTTTATCCAGCCTTTTGCATATGCTGCGTTTACGCTGGCATCGCCTCACGCGGGATAATCGCGCCGCGATACTGAATAACGGTACTTGCGGTCAGGTGCCCGCGTTTCGCCGCGTTTTCCGCACTGCCGCCCGTCAAACGTACCGCCAGATAACCGGCGCTGAAAGAGTCGCCAGCTGCGGTGGTATCGATCACTTTTTCTTTCGGCAGTTTCACCGCCGGAACATCAACTAACGCTTCACCAGCAATGGACACCAGGCAAGAATCCGCCCCGCGTTTCACCACCACTTCTTTCACGCCCGCGTTATGGGTGCGCGCAATGACGTCTTCCACCGGCTGTTGACCCCACAGCGCGTCTTCGTCGTCCAGCGTCAGGAAGGCGATATCCGTGCATTCCAGCATTTGCTGGTACACCTGCTGTGTCTCTTCTTTGCTGGCCCACAGGCGCGGACGATAGTTATTGTCGAAAATCACTTTTCCGCCTTTGGCGCGGCATTCGCGCAGCAGGGAAAGCAGCTTTTCGCGGCTGGTCGGGCTTAAGATCGCCAGGCTAATCCCGCTCAGGTAGAGATAATCGAAATTCGCCAGCTCTTCGCAAATCGCCGCAGACTGCTCGCTCGCCAGCCAGAATTTGGCGGCGGCTTCGTTACGCCAGTAGTAGAACGTACGTTCGCCGGTGCTGTCGGTTTCAATGTAGTAAAGGCCCGGAAGACGGTTTTCCATCCGTTGGGTCAGGGAAGTATCAACGTTCTCGCCGTGCCAGGCGTCCAGCATCTGCTGGCTAAAACTGTCCGTTCCCAGCGCCGTTACGTAATGAACGGTTAATGCCGCAGGATCGACCTGACGGGCGATATAGACGGAAGTGTTCAGGGTATCGCCGCCGAAACCGCGCTTAACGTCCGCGCCTTTCTCGGAAAGCTCAATCATGCATTCGCCAATCACGGCAATCTTTTTGGACATAGTCGTGAACCTGATCTGTAAAAAATTAGCGTTAGTTTGCGCTGTGGTGGTTTGCTGGTCAACCATATTAAAACAGTGTTCCATTATTTTTTTGAGCCAGAACGTATTCCTGAAAGATTCCGTTGTGGAGTGAGGAAATTTACCCCGGCCAGGCGGTAAAGTTCTGCCCTTACGCGCCGATAATCTTTGTCGAGTCCGGGCAGCATCACTTTTAAACACAGGACATCTTTGATGATAAGGCAGGTTATCCAGCGAATAAGCAACCCTGAAGCAAGCATCGAGAGCTTGCAGGAACGGCGTTTTTGGTTGCAGTGTGAGCGTGCTTACACCTGGCAGCCGATCTATCAAACATGCGGGCGGTTAATGGCCGTGGAGCTATTAACGGTGGTCACGCATCCCTTGAACCCTTCGCAACGCCTGCCGCCGGATCGCTATTTTACTGAAATCACCGTCAGCCATCGGATGGAGGTTGTGAAAGAGCAGATTGATTTGCTGGCGCAAAAAGCCGACTTCTTTGTAGAGCACGGCCTGCTGGCATCGGTCAATATTGATGGCCCTACGCTCATCGCCCTGCGTCAGCAACCAAAAATCCTGCGCCAGATTGAGCGTCTTCCCTGGCTGCGTTTCGAACTGGTGGAGCATATCCGTCTGCCGAAAGATTCAACCTTTGCCTCGATGTGTGAATTTGGCCCGCTGTGGCTGGATGATTTTGGTACCGGGATGGCAAATTTCTCTGCACTAAGTGAAGTGCGTTATGACTACATCAAAATCGCGCGAGAACTGTTTGTGATGCTGCGTCAGTCGCCGGAAGGCCGCACACTCTTTTCTCAGCTTTTACATCTAATGAATCGCTATTGTCGCGGGGTGATTGTCGAGGGCGTAGAAACACCGGAAGAGTGGCGTGATGTTCAGAACTCGCCCGCATTCGCCGCACAAGGCTGGTTTCTTTCACGCCCGGCACCGATGGAAACGCTGAATACGGCGGTTCTGGCGCTATAAGCTGCCTCATTTTCCGCCGGGCTGGACTATCTTTAGGACTGGCACAGGAAGAATATGAGGAAGCGAACGATGAGCAAGGCAGGCAAAATAACCGCTGCGATTTCAGGGGCTTTCTTGTTGTTGATTGTCGTGGCGATCATTTTGATTGCAACTTTTGACTGGAATCGACTCAAACCGACCATCAACCAGAAAGTCTCTGCGGAGTTGAATCGTCCGTTCGCTATCCGTGGCAATCTGGGCGTGGTGTGGGAGCGGCAAAAACAAGAAACTGGCTGGCGCAGCTGGGTGCCGTGGCCTCATGTACATGCAGAAGACATCATTCTTGGTAATCCACCGGATATTCCCGAAGTCACGATGGTGCATTTGCCGCGAGTAGAGGCAACGCTGGCACCGCTGGCGCTGCTGACCAAAACGGTCTGGCTGCCGTGGATCAAGCTCGAAAAGCCCGACGCGCGCCTGATTCGCCTCTCTGAAAAGAACAATAACTGGACGTTTAATCTTGCCAACGATGACAACAAAGACGCGAATGCAAAGCCGTCGGCATGGTCGTTTCGGCTGGATAATATTCTTTTCGATCAAGGGCGGATCGCCATTGATGACAAAGTAAGCAAAGCGGATCTGGAAATTTTTGTTGATCCGTTAGGCAAGCCGCTGCCATTCAGCGAAGTTACTGGATCGAAAGGTAAAGCGGATAAAGAAAAGGTGGGCGATTACATTTTTGGCCTGAAGGCGCAGGGACGTTATAACGGTGAACCGCTCACGGGTACGGGAAAAATAGGCGGTATGCTGGCGCTGCGTGGCGAAGGGACGCCGTTTCCGGTACAGGCTGATTTCCGTTCAGGTAATACCCGTGTTGCTTTTGATGGCGTCGTGAATGACCCAATGAAGATGGGCGGTGTCGATTTACGGCTTAAATTTTCTGGCGATTCACTGGGTGATCTCTATGAACTGACGGGCGTTCTGCTGCCCGATACCCCGCCGTTTGAAACGGATGGTCGGCTGGTAGCGAAAATCGACACTGAAAAATCGTCGGTCTTTGATTATCGCGGTTTTAATGGGCGAATTGGCGATAGCGATATCCACGGTTCTCTGGTCTACACCACCGGAAAGCCACGACCAAAACTGGAAGGTGATGTCGAGTCGCGGCAATTGCGGCTGGCGGACCTGGGACCGTTGATTGGCGTTGATTCCGGGAAAGGGGCAGAAAAGTCGAAACGGTCTGAACAGAAGAAGGGCGAAAAAAGCGTTCAGCCTGCGGGCAAAGTGCTGCCTTATGACCGCTTCGAAACCGATAAATGGGACGTTATGGATGCCGATGTTCGCTTCAAAGGGCGGCGCATTGAGCATGGCAGTAGCCTGCCGATTAGCGATCTTTCTACTCATATCATCCTCAAAAATGCTGACCTGCGCCTGCAACCGCTGAAATTTGGCATGGCGGGCGGCAGCATTGCGGCGAATATTCATCTGGAAGGCGATAAAAAGCCGATGCAGGGGCGGGCAGATATTCAGGCTCGTCGACTGAAACTGAAAGAACTGATGCCCGATGTGGAACTGATGCAGAAGACGCTGGGGGAAATGAACGGTGACGCGGAACTACGCGGTAGCGGTAACTCGGTGGCGGCGCTTTTAGGCAACAGTAACGGCAACCTGAAACTGTTGATGAATGACGGGCTGGTGAGCCGCAACCTGATGGAGATTGTTGGGCTGAATGTCGGCAACTACATTGTCGGTGCGATATTTGGTGACGATGAGGTGCGGGTGAACTGCGCGGCGGCGAATCTGAATATTGCCAACGGCGTGGCGCGCCCGCAGATTTTTGCTTTCGATACTGAGAACGCGTTGATTAATGTTACCGGCACGGCAAGTTTTGCTTCGGAACAGCTGGATTTGACTATTGATCCGGAGAGTAAAGGGATTCGGATTATCACACTGCGTTCGCCGCTGTATGTGCGTGGGACGTTTAAAAATCCGCAGGCTGGGGTGAAAGCCGGACCGCTGATTGCCCGTGGTGCTGTTGCTGCGGCACTGGCAACGCTGGTAACACCGGCGGCGGCGTTACTGGCACTGATCTCACCTTCCGAAGGGGAGGCTAATCAGTGTCGGACGATATTGTCGCAGATGAAGAAGTGATGATAATTGCCGGATGTCTGACATCCGGCAATTAAACAGATTTAGATTTTTGGCAAAGTGTGCTTTGTTCATGCCGGATGCGGCGTGAACGCCTTATCCGGCCTACAAATCCTTGTGAATTCAATATATTGTATGGAAATTCAGTCCTGATAAGCGTAGCGCATCAGGCTTTTCACACTTATTACAACGACTGATGTCGCGTCTCATGGGTCAGCAGCAGGGCGATTAACGTCAAGCCAGCCATCGCCGCCAGATATAACCCCACCGCACCTAACCCGTAGTTAGCCTGCAACCAGGCTGCGATATACGGCGCAACGGAAGCCCCGAGAATCGACGATACGTTGTAAGAGAACGATGCTCCGGTGTAACGCACTTCTGTCGGAAACAGCTCTGGTAACAGCGCACCCATCGGCCCGAAGGTCAGCCCCATCAGACTTAACCCCAGCAGCAGGAAGGCAAAAACCAGAATCGGGTTGCCAGAACCGAGCAGCGGGTTAAAGGCGAACAGCGCGAACAGGATGATCAGCGTGGTGATGATCACCATGCTTTTACGGCGACCAAAGGCATCAGCCAGTAATCCGGCGACTGGCACCATCACGCCAAAACCAATAACTGCCATCATCAGCATCCACAACACTTCGTTACGCGGCAGGCCAAGCCCAACTGGCGCGGCGGCGGTACTGAAGGTCATAGAGTAGACCGTCATGATGTAAAACAGCGTATAGGTTGCCAGCATAATGAACGTACCCAGTACGGTTACGCGAACATGTTTGGTCAGCAGCGTACCCAGCGGGATCTTCACCTGTTTTTTCGCTTTAGCGACTTTCTCAAACACCGGCGACTCATGCAGCGACACGCGAACATACAGGCCGATAATGACCAGCACCGCCGAGAAGATAAATGGCACACGCCAGCCCCAGCTCATAAACTGCTCATCGGTCAGTAGCCAGGAAAGCAGCAAGAAAGTGCCGTTGGCAAAGAAGAAGCCAATCGGTGCGCCTAGCTGTGGGAAGGAGCCATACAGTGCACGTTTGCGCGGTGGGGCGTTTTCAGTCGCCAGCAGCGCCGCGCCGCCCCATTCACCGCCTAAGCCCAGACCCTGACCAAATCGAGCCAGCGCCAGCAGCAGTGGGGCGAAAATACCAATCGTGGCATAGCCCGGCAGCAGACCAATCACCACGGTCGAAATCCCCATCGTTAGCAACGAGGCGACCAGCGTCGCTTTACGCCCAACGCGATCGCCAAAATGACCAAAAACGGCAGAGCCAATGGGGCGCGCGACGAAGGCGATGGCGAAGGTGGCGAGCGACTGTAGCGTTGCTGCCGTTGGATCGCCCTGCGGGAAGAAGATATGCGGAAACACAATAACGGCCGCAGTGGCGTAAATGTAAAAGTCGAAGAACTCAATGGCCGTGCCAATGAGAGAGGCGACAAGGACTTTATTACGCGAGTTGATCGGCGTGTATTCTTGTTCGTGGTCGAGTGTTGTGGCTGTTGCTTGCATAATCTTTTCTTATTTTTTGGCTAACGAATAGCCATATTACGCACAGCAAAAGTGATATTTCAATGTGTAACAAATCGCGGAAATGGTCAAAAACCAGGCAAAAAGGGGATAATGTTTAGGCCAGTGATTTTTCTTCTATGAAATGCTTCACATAATTTTATAAATAGTGGATAAAACTGGTTTCAGGTTAAATAAAAGTTACCAACTGGATTTATATGCTGGGGTTATGAGTTGGAGTGAAATTGTTTGCTCCCAAATAGATGGCTGAAGAGGCTCTGGGGAAGAGTTTCAAGAGGTTATGTGCGCATTATAGCCGGATGCGATGCTGGCGCATCTTATCCGGCCTACGGGGAGCCAGGCCGAATAAAATCGTATGCCGGATAAGGCGTTTACGCCGCATCCGGCCTATTTTAAGGCTGCGTTTTCCCTGGCATTCGCGGGTCGTCTTTATATTCGGCGGTGGCAATCCACGCCGCGCAAAACAGCGTCAAACGGGCGAAGAAGTAGAAAAATGCCATCAGCCCCAGCACGGAACCAAATGCTGCGCCAGAGGGGGATTTCATCAGCGATGGCAGGGTGTAGGTCATCACGATTTTAATCACTTCAAAACCAATAGCAGCCAGAAATGTTCCGCGAATCAGGGCTTTTTTGCGCGGACGGTGGCGCGGCAACCGCCAGAAGATCCAGAAGAAAAGCAGATAGTTGGCGAAGATGGAAATCGCCAGGCCAATCAATCGCCACGTCGGTTTCAGCCACTCAATGCTGTTCAGGTGCAGGGCGCTAATAATCATTTGCTGCGCCGAACCGGCAACCGAGGTGATCGAAAGCGTCACAATCAGCGCAATCAACAAACCAATCAGTGAAATAAAATCACGCAGATATTTTACCCAGAACTTCTCCTGATCTTGCGGCGAGCGTTCCCAGACATCGCGCGACTGGGCACGAATCGCTTCACGCAGGTTACCCATCCAGTTGATGCCGGAATAAAGTGCCACCGCCAGGCCGACAAGCCCTACAGTCGTACGCTGCTGAACGGCGGTGTTGATGGTGTTTTTCAACGTGGCGGCTAGTGTCGGATCGCTGATGTTTTGCAGAATTTTGTCGAAGATATCCTGTAGCAACATCGGATGGGAGGCCAGCACAAAGCCCCCTGCGGCAAACGACACCATCAAAATCGGGATCATCGACAAAAATGAGAAATAGGTGATAGCCGCACCAAACTGGTTACCCAGCCGATCGTTAAAGCGTTCTGTCGCGCGAATAAGGTGCGCAATAACCGGTTGGCGTTGGACTTTTTCGGCAGTGGTGGTGACGGTTTCCAGCGCCTGGCTAACTTTGCCGCCTTTCTCGCTATTATCCAACTGCTTAATCGGCTCGTGCTCCAGATCCTGGGTGGGACGTTTGATCTCGTTTTCCTGCGTCATCCGCTCTTTTGTCCTTCTGTCGTGGTCATTCTTAAAAAGTATAGTCGGTCAGTCCAGGTGCTCTTTCATTACGCCAGCCAGCCACTGCATAAACAGGTTTACACGCCGGGAAAGCTCCCGACGCTGCGGGTAAACCAGCGAAAGGGAGAGCGGCTCGGCACGGTAGCCTGGCAACACTTCAATAAGCCGCCCGGCACGCAGGGCTTCGCGCACGGCAATGCGCGGGATCTGAATAATCCCCAGACCGGCAAGACCGGCGGCGAGATAGTTTTCGCTACTGTTTACCGTCAACATGCCGCCAGACTTAAACCACTGGACGCCATTAACGCTGGCAACCTCAAAACCTAACGGATGTACACCCAGGTGCGGTGTATAACGCACTATTGCGTGTGAAGTCAGATCATCGGGGCTTTGCGGATAACCAAAGCGCGTCAGATAGTGCGGACTGGCACAGTTGACCATGGTTAGTTTGCCGAGGGGACGGGCGATAACGCCATCTTCCGGTAACGCGCCAGTGCGTATCACGCAATCAAAACCATCATGAAGAATATCTACCGGACGGTTATGGCTACTCAGTTCCAGCTCAATTCCCGGATGCTGATAGAGAAATTCCGACAGACGCGGCAGTAACAGGTTTTTCGCGATTCCTGACGGGATGTCGATGCGTAATTTACCGCTGATACTGGTGGCATCCTGTTGAAACAGACCGTCCAGTTCGCTGAGATTACTCAACACATCTTTTGCCCGTTGATAATAGGTCATGCCTTCTGGCGTGAGTTTGACCCGTCGCGTAGTGCGCTGGAGAAGCTGGGTGCCAAGTTGATGTTCCAGTGCCTGTATCTGGCGCGAAACACTTCCCTTTGGCAAAGCAAAGAAATCCGCCGCGCGGGAAAAACTTTCCAGCTCCGCGACTTTGATGAACAACTGCATTGCGTGAATTTTATCCATTTCTTTGACCGATTGTTGTTCACAGCGAAACAGTAACGCGCATATCGCATTGTTTATTGTTTTTTCTAACATCTAATGCCGGGTTTCACAATGTTGTCATGACGAATGTGGCGATTTCTCAGCAGGAAAAGGGCGGAATAGCTTTATGAGAAAGGTGAATCCCCTTAAACAGAGCGTATTTTTCAGTGATTCCCTTTAAAGTGAATAGAGGACGTATTGGCTATTTGTGCTTATTTTTGTCTCATTGCCATTTGTTATTTTGGCTTGTAGTCGCGGAATTTCATTTTTAATTGCATGCGTACTAACCACCAATATAAGGAAATCCTCAAAATTGTTTGAAATAGTGCCCTCGACATGTAATTTCAGGCGTTTAGCTGTAACTATTTATATCGGTAACTATTTTCTACGCGTCATCTCTGTAGAATGGCCACCGCCAAATGGCGAATTCTTATTTTTTCTCGCGGGTAATACCCTTCCACTACTTAAGTCTTTTTAACGTATTCAGGTGGAGATTCAGTTATGCAAATAGTCATGTTTGACAGGCAGTCAATATTTATTCATGGAATAAAAATCAGTTTACAGCAGCGTATTCCAGGAGTGAGTATTCAGGGGGTCAGTCAGGCAGACGAGTTATGGCAAAAGCTGGAAAGTTACCCTGAAGCCTTAGTTATGCTCGATGGCGATCAGGATGGTGAGTTTTGCTACTGGTTGCTGCAAAAAACCGTGGTGCAGTTTCCTGAGGTTAAGGTGTTAATCACGGCGACGGATTGCAATAAACGGTGGTTACAGGAAGTTATCCATTTTAATGTGCTGGCCATTGTGCCTCGCGATTCAACCGTCGAGACATTTGCGTTGGCGGTAAATAGTGCGGCGATGGGGATGATGTTTCTGCCTGGAGACTGGCGGACGACGCCGGAAAAGGACATTAAAGATCTCAAATCGTTAAGCGCCCGCCAGCGGGAGATTTTAACCATGTTAGCGGCGGGCGAATCAAATAAGGAGATCGGCAGAGCGCTGAATATCAGTACCGGAACGGTAAAAGCGCATCTGGAATCCCTGTATCGCCGTCTGGAAGTGAAAAATCGCACCCAGGCGGCAATGATGTTAAATATCTCCTCCTGAAGTAATGCCAGTCAGTTAAGCAACTGACTGGCTCTTTTTCGGGGCTGTGGGGTATTTCCAGGGCCTCTCCTTTACCACTCTCGGGAAGGCCCTTCCCCTTCTCGTCGGTAATTTCACAAGTTGTCCCATACTTGCAAGATCGCTCATCAGCTCCGGTATACGTCCCGGTGAAGCGCCCTGCAATGTCATCAGCATTCTCATCACCATTCCGCATGATTCTGAGAAACTCAGTTGATTCGGCCAGTAACCTTTCAGATGTTCCGCCATTTTAATCATCTGATATCTCACCAGATTATAAGCCAGTAAGACACCCCACAGTTCTTGCTCCACAAGCTCCGGCTTTTTACTTCTCAGCGTCAGCCTGCTCAGTTGCATCGTCTGTTTTATCTCCCTGTATCCCAGTTCGATTTCCCAGCGATGACTGTACAGATCCGCCATTTCTCCTCCGGGGAAGCGCATGGCGTCCGTCATCGACGTCAGCAGATGGCAGACTTTTCCTTTGCGCGTCACGGTCAGCAGGCGGGCTGTCACTTCATTTCCCAGTCCCGGCCACTTTTTTCGTGCCTGCGGGCTGGTTTTCAGCTTTACCAGATGATCGCCTTTACCCAGTTTTCTGAGCTCTTCATATTGCGCTCCCTTTCTGAGAGGTATCATCCAGTGGCGGTGTTCTCCCGCCAGGCTCCAGGCATTTAACAGTCCCAGTGAGTAATAACCTTTATCCATTAACGTCAGAGTGTTATCGCCGGTTTGTTCTATAAGTTGCTCAGCAAGCTCATTTTCGCTGTTCTTCATCGTGCCGAAGGCTGCAGCCGTCAGCAGATGGCTGGTCAGTTCCATCTGGCAGACCATTTTGACCTGCGGGTAGAGCGCCGGGTTCCCGGCATGTGTCTGGCGGGGGAAGGCTGCATCGTTCTCTGGTGTATCCGGTGTGCGCCAGAACACACCATCGATGGCCAGCAGGGTCAGGCCGCACCAGTGCGGATGCGGCGTGGCGTTATGCCAGAGCTGCGCTGTTTTCGTGAACACGCGGCGGACAGCCTCACTTCCCAGGCGCTGGCGGGCCTGAATAACGGCACTGGGGCAACGAAGGGGCGATTGCCCGGCAGCATGATGTCCAGGCGATTCACAATCTGGTGAAGAGGTTCTTTACGCTCAAGCGCCATGCCAACAATACACCAGACCATCATTTCGAGGGGAAGACGGCGCTTGCGTAGCGTTACAGTACCTGATTCGGCAAGGCAACGAGAGATGAGTTCGGGGTCGAGGTAATCTCCCAGAGAAGTCAGTGGGTTACGCAGAGAATCGTAACGGGATACCAGATCAAGAGCCTGTCCAATGTGCATAAAAAAATCCGGAAACAAGTGAGCGTTTCCGGATTCTTACACAGCCACTGGATCGGTCAACTGATCCTTAACTGATCGGCATTACTCCTCCTGAAGAGGATAATTTTACAGCCAGCAGGAAGTTAGCGGCTGGCTGTAAAAATATTATGGTTCGCCGTACAAACCAATTAAACGGCGTACCACACCGTTAGTCCAGCCAAACCCATCCTGCAACGGATACTCGCCACCGCCGCCTTCGCGGGGAACACCATCGGCAATATGGTATTTCTCGATCATTTTGTGCTGTTCCAGATAGAACTGATTCACCGTTTTCAGCCAGCTGCGCGCGATTTCATCACCCAGAAGGTCATCGCCATACATTTTAAATCCCTGAATTGCCATCCATTGTAACGGTGCCCAGCCGTTGGGTTTATCCCACTGTTCACCGGTTTCGTACTCGCTTGCCAAAATCCCGCCAGGTGTCAGTAACCGGCTGCGTACGGCGTTTGCCAGACGATCGGCCTGTTCATGGTTCGCCATGCCGACATAGAGCGGCACAATGGCGGCAGCGGAAAACAGCGCCAGTTGTTCGCGTCGCCAGTCGTAATCGCGGTAGATGCCGTTTTCATCATCCCAGAGGTAACGGTTTACCGCATCGCGACGGGCACTGGCCTTCTGGCGGAACAGCGCTTCTGTCTCTTTCTCGCCTTTCAGCGCCGAGATGTTGGCGATGGCGCTCTCCAGTTTAAACAGGAAGGCATTCAGATCGATGGGGATGAACTGGGTGGTACGAATGCTCGCCAGACGACCAGTATCACGCAGCCAACGGGAAGAGTAATCCCAACCGGAGGCCGCTCCCGCGCGTAAATCGCGGTACACCTCGTTGGGCGGGCGACCAGAATGTTTCGCGGTTTCAACGTCCTCAAGCCAGGATTCGTCACGCGGCGTGTCGCGATCGTCCCAGTAACGGTTGAGCAGCGATCCGTCCGGCATCCGCACAACATGGCGATAGGCCTGATTAGGGATCAACGATTCTGCACCGTCCATCCAGAAGGCATATTCCATTTTAAGGTGGTCGAGATAGCGGCGCGCACCGCGTACACCATCTTCTTCAAACAACTCCACCATCAGCGCAAAAACCGGTGGTTGCGAGCGGCTCAAATAATAGGTGCGGTTGCCGTTGGGGATGTGACCGTAGTTTTCGATCATCCAGGCGAAGTTATCGGCCATGCATTTCAGCAAATCTTCCCGACCACTTTCCGCCAGTCCCAGCATGGTGAAATAGGAATCCCAATAGTAGGTTTCGCTAAAACGGCCGCCCGGGACAATATATGACTGCGGTAGCGCCAGCAGAGAAGACCACGGAATGTGATCCTGTGGTTCGCGGGTTAGCACCGGCCACAGCTGGTCGATATGCTCTTTCAGGGAATTTTGCGGGTCCGATACATACTCGCTGGAGTAGACCTCCGGCAGCCAGAAGTGATTTTCAACAAACTTGCGCAAGTCAAAATCACGATGACGGCGCACTTTACGGTAGCGGATTAAAATATCCAGCGGGTCCATTTTGGGTGCGCAGTCGGGAAAGGTTTTACTGTCGGGGAAAATTTTCGCCGACTGAACATGCTCGAACAGTTCGAGATAGCGATCGGCAGGCGTCAGCGCATCAGAGGCGGGCAGCCCTTCAATCATCTCGGGTTCCGGTTCTGCCTCGATCATCTCATCCAGTTTTAATTCATACGGGTCCAGTTCATAGCAGAGATCGACCTCGATCATCAGTTCGTCTGGATTAGGGTTTTGAATTTTCTGATTGAGCATAAGGATCCAACCTCCGAAATTCGTCGCTAATTATCGGGCTTTTCTTTAAGGGTAGTCATTCGCTCCGCCTGGTGGGCGACAAAGCGTGCGGTGGATCACGTTTATTAACTTGTCAAAAAATATAACGCACTAATATCAATGGAATTTATAAAAATACGGATTTGGTGTTGTTTTTCATTTTCAGAACATTCAATCCTGCTCTCGCCGCAATCATGGGTAATGCTGCCAACTTACTGATTTAGTGTATGATGGTGATTTTAAGGTGCTTGCGTGGCTTCCATTTCCATCAGATGTCCTTCCTGCTCCGCTACTGAAGGCGTGGTGCGTAACGGCAAAAGCACTGCCGGACATCAGCGCTATCTCTGCTCTCATTGCCGTAAAACATGGCAACTACAGTTCACTTACACCGCCTCTCAGCCCGGTACGCACCAGAAAATCATTGATATGGCCATGAATGGCGTCGGATGTCGCGCCAGTGCACGCATTATGGGCGTTGGCCTCAACACGGTTTTACGTCACTTAAAAAACTCAGGCCGCAGTCGGTAACCTCGCGCATACAACCGGGCAGTGATGTGATTGTCTGCGCTGAAATGGACGAACATTGGGGCTACGTCGGTGCTAAATCACGTCAGCGCTGGCTGTTTTACGCGTATGACAGGATACGGAGGACGGTTGTGGCGCACGTCTTCGGTGAACGCACTCTGGCCACACTGGAGCGTCTTCTGAGCCTGCTGTCGGCCTTTGAGGTCGTGGTATGGATGACGGATGGCTGGCCGCTGTATGAACCACGCCTGAAGGGAAAGCTGCACGTTATCAGCAAGCGTTACACTCAGCGCATTGAGCGACATAATCTGAATCTGAGACAACATCTGGCAAGGCTGGTACGGAAGTCACTGTCGTTCTCAAAATCGGTGGAGCTGCATGACAAGGTCATCGGGCATTATCTGAACATAAAACACTATCAGTAAGTTGGAGTCATTACCGTTTTATCGATATCGAAGCATTGAGCATTTTTAACTCGTTTTATCTTGAATGCAATCGGCGCATAACTTATTGAATCCCATCAAATCCCGTCTTTTTTTACCCATTCCCGGTTATCTTGAATAAATTACCTAGTCATAAATACATTCTGGCGGCTACCTTCATCCACTAATGCCGTGACATACATGCCAGGCAGCAAGTCACCATTTGGGTTGGGGAAAATCGCCCGTAACGTCACGGAGCCCGTGGTTTCATCAACCGTCGGGTCGGAGAATTTCAGCGTGCCGGTCTGGCTGTAACGTTTACCATTTTCCAGATTGAGCTGTACTGGCGTACTGCCCTGAACCTGTTTGATTTGCCCACTGGCGACCTCTTCTTTCATGCGTAAGAAATCTTGCACCGACTGCGTGAGATCGACATAAATCGGGTCCAGACGTTGTACGGTAACCAGCGAATCTGCCTGATTAGCGGTAACGAGTGCGCCGACGGTCACCGACGATTTCCCGCTGACGCCCGTAATCGGCGAGGTGACATTCGCGTATTGCAGATTGATCGTCGCCTGTTCAACAGCCGCTTTGGCGACGGTGACATTGGCTTCTGCTTCATTCAGCTGGGTGCGCGCGGTGTCGTAATCCTGACGGCTAACGTAGTTGGTCTTCAGCAACGATGCCTGGCGGTTAAAGGTGATGCGGGCATTGCTGGCGGTAGAGAGCGCTTTCGCCAGCGAGCCTTTGGCGGAGTTTAGCTCGGCCTGTAAAGGTGCAGGATCAATCTGATACAGCGAATCGCCCTGGTTCACTTTATCGCCTTCGATAAAGTTGCGTTTAATGATAATACCGCCCACCTGGGGACGTATCTCGGCAACTTCATAAGGAACGGTTCTACCGGGCAATTCGCTCAACACATTGACCGAACCAGGGGAGAGTGTGACGACACCGACCTCAGGCGTCATGGCGGCGGCGTTTTCCGCCGATTTGTCATCGCAGGCGGTGAGCATCGCGCCGCAGAATAACAACGGTATTAACAGCTTTCTTCTTCTGTTCATTTTAGTCCCTGAAAATTCTTGAGAAATAACGGTTCTTTAAATTGCGCGCGAGGAGAGATATGAGGGATTTACAGACCAGCGGCATAGTGGGGTTGTCAGCCAGTAAGGTGGGATACAGGCACAGTGATCGACATGGTGAGGTCAACGACAAAAAAAATGTTGCCGTTCTGCCAACAGTTCCTGCCAGCATTCGGGCAACGAAGGGTTCTACTGGTGGATACACATACCAGGGGAATCAAGTCGTTTTAGCCTCTCCTTTAGTAATCACCGGGGGTAATGAAATCAGCATCTGCATCCCTCGTCATGCCAGCCATCAATTTCAGTTGCTTATGTCCTGACTAAAAATAAGATGTGATACCCAGGGTGACGATGTCGCTCATACGTCTTAGTTTCAGCTTGTACATAATGTTGAATTTCTGAATCTTTAATGTTTGTTGCGAAATATTGAGCGTCGACGTGATATTGCTTTCATTTTTATTTTTCAGAATCAGTTGCATAATTTTGAACTGATTATGTGAAAAACATAATTGTGAATTCTTATGGGGCAAGTGTTTACCATAAGTAATCTCAAGAAGATTTTTGATACTTTCTTTGCGGCTAACAAAATAAATAGGCGCTTTAGCTTTTAGTTTACTGATGTGATAAGGTGCCAAAACAATAATTCTCTCGGCATCTAATTTCTCCAGAAATTTAATCGCTTCTTCATCAAGGATATGATTGTGATAGGTATCAATGATAACCTTGAAGGGTTTATTGCCTACTTTTTTGATCTCTGACAGGGAATTGATTTTTATCATTTCGTGATTATCTTTCAACTGCCAAAAGCCCTGTAAAAGAAAAGAATCTTTCGTCATGAGAAAAATCATAACTTGCTCCTTAGCCGTTATCGTTTCGAACATGTCATCCTTTTCATTATTTACATCCTTGTCCGAATCGTTGTTCAATATAGTAAACGCCTATAAGAACTTTGCCCTTCGTGAACTAATACGTCTATTAACACTAATCAATACTTCAGATTTATCCATCACGCACTCCATATATTGATCCTAAGTAAGATTCCTGGTTGTTATCAGCTTGTAAATAGTAAACAAAAAGTTAACGTTTGCGGATTACTGCCCAAGAATAAGTTATCAATAACCAGTTTGTGATCTCTGAAGAATATTACTAAAGTTAAAATGTAATCCGATTTAAATATCGAGTCTCCTTGTTTCGACTTAAGCTGGCAATTGGATTGCCAGCTTTCTTTTAACGCATTGAAATTACCTGAGTAAATAACGCATTCATGTCTTCAGGTTTTTATATAGCGTCTGGAGACACGGATATTTATGCAATGTAATCAACGCCAGTTGCAAAAAAATGAACCCGGATTACTTATTTAACCGCCCATAGCATCAACGCTTACGGAACTCTTTGTTCACTTTCCCACAGCACTTTTAAAACATTAAACCTGACTACGGAAAATATCAGCCATGATAATGTTTGAAATGGCTAATTTGCCATGGAGTGAAAAAAATTAGATGAAATTCAGTAGGTTGAAATAATCACTAGCAGGTAATTATTTCAATGATAGTGCGCAATTGATCTACAACACTGCGTAGCGGAGAGAGTATTAATCGGATCATAGTCACATCAAGTGACTATGATCCGGGTGACAACCGGGGTAATTATTGCTGCTTAACGAACAAACTGGCGAAGCTGAACAGGCTGGCGGCGCTAAATATCAGTTCAATTCCCACCAGTGTGGAAACCAGCGTTACAGACACCATCGGCGTTGCACCAAGGAATATCCAGGCAATGACGATATCCAGCACACCAATAACGAGCTGTAGCCAGCTGCCTTTCATTGAACGCTGACGATACCAACTCATCAGGCGAATAACCCCTGCAACACAGAACAAACCGGCAATAAATGCCGCAATGGCAAAAATGCCCAGCTCCGGTGCACGGATGAAGAAATAGCCGATCAATAAATAGGCGACTGCGACGAGGAAACCGGATAATACCGGCCAGAAATTATGACTGCGGTTGCTGAATAACCCGACAATAAGCGCAATACCCGAGCAGATTAATAATGCACCCACTACTGTGCTTAAAATATCGCCAGAGACGAACGGGAAACTGATACACAGCAACCCGACGATAAACAGCAGCACGGCAATAAACTGGATTGCTCTGCGATGCTTTTTCAGCATCTCCAGATCAAACTTCAAAATTGTTGCCTTATCTATATATAACATAGAACCACCCTATAAAATTAAGAAGAAAATCCCCTGCTATCAATCTATGCCAAAAACGCGTCTAAGAATGCAGTCGATTTAATAAAAATTTCCTAATTGCAGTATCTGATGCATCTGTAACTCATTGTATTGAAATAAAAATATCTGATTTTGATATTTTCCATCAACATGACATATACAGAAAACCAGGTTATAACCTCAGTGTCGAAATTGATTCGTGACGGCTCTTTCACTTTATAGTTGAGGATATTACGATGAAAAAAGTATTAGGCGTTATTCTTGGTGGTCTGCTTCTTCTGCCAGTTGTGAGCAATGCAGCGGATGCGCAAAAAGCAGCTGATAACAAAAAACCGGTCAACTCATGGACCTGTGAAGATTTCCTGGCTGTGGACGAATCCTTCCAGCCAACTGCAGTTGGTTTTGCTGAAGCGCTGAACAACAAAGATAAACCAGAAGATGCGGTTTTAGATGTTCAGGGTATTGCAACCGTAACCCCAGCTATCGTTCAGGCTTGTACTCAGGATAAACAAGCCAACTTTAAAGATAAAGTTAAAGGCGAATGGGACAAAATTAAGAAAGATATGTAATTCCGGGAATGCGTTACATCGTACTTCCTTGCATATTGAACAGGCCGGAATATCTTCTTTAAAAGCAGCTATTCCTCCTGTTCATATATAATCTCTATATTGAATGGGTTACAAAATGAATATTTCATCTCTCCGTAAAGCGTTTATTTTTATGGGCGCTGTAGCGGCTTTGTCACTGGTGAACGCACAATCTGCGTTGGCAGCCAATGAATCTGCTAAAGATATGACCTGCCAGGAATTTATTGATCTGAATCCAAAAGCAATGACCCCGGTTGCATGGTGGATGCTGCATGAAGAAACAGTATATAAAGGTGGCGATACCGTTACTTTAAATGAAACCGATCTCACTCAAATTCCTAAAGTGATCGAATACTGTAAGAAAAACCCGCAGAAAAATTTGTATACCTTCAAAAATCAAGCATCTAATGACTTGCCGAATTAATGAGGTACAAGTAAAAAGGAGTAGCAAGTTGAGCCATCTTGCTGCTCCTTTTTGCATTTTTATATGACAGCAGAATTTATTATACGTCTTATACTCGCGGCAATTGCCTGTGGCGCTATTGGCATGGAAAGGCAAATGCGCGGCAAAGGAGCAGGGTTACGCACACATGTATTAATTGGCATGGGAAGCGCCCTGTTTATGATTGTTTCGAAATATGGTTTTGCTGACGTGCTGTCTTTAGATCACGTCGGACTCGACCCCAGCCGTATTGCTGCTCAGGTGGTGACGGGCGTCGGGTTTATCGGTGCAGGTAACATTCTCGTTCGTAACCAAAATATTGTAGGTCTGACGACGGCAGCGGATATCTGGGTGACCGCCGCATAGGTATGGTTATTGGCAGCGGTATGTACGAACTGGGTATTTATGGTTCAGTGATGACCTTGTTGGTGCTGGAAGTCTTCCATCAATTAACCTTCCGCCTGATGAACAAAAATTACCATTTACAGCTGACATTAGTGAACGGTAATACGGTATCAATGCTCGACTGGTTTAAGCAGCAAAAAATAAAAACTGATTTAGTTTCGTTGCAGGAAAATGAAGATCATGAAGTGGTCGCCATTGATATCCAGCTTCATGCCACAACGTTGATAGAAGACCTGTTGCGATTATTAAAAGGTATGGCAGGGGTGAAAGGCGTTTCAATTAGCTAATCTGTGTGGCAGCGTAGCCAGACTCACCGTAAGCCTGAAATTCACACCAGATAATCAATATGCTGATGGCGTACCAGCTCATTGATCCGCTTAAGATTGAGGATCATCATGATATTGTGTTTATGGCAGTAGAACGTTTTTAGCGATATTTTCAGTTTCTCCAGAATATCTTCAGTTGTCATTTGATTCGCAATGCAGCTCAGAACCTGATGTTGCTTGCGCGAAAGTGACACATTCGCTTCAGGCACAGAGCAGTAACTGCCATTGATGAGTGCGACAAAATCAATGATAGTGATAGTCCGCGGAACAAAGGTCACCGGTACTTTCCCCAGACAGCGTTTAATATTAAAGGGGGAGAAAACAATGACATGGACAGGTTTTAATCGTTCAATTTGAGTGAGAAAATTAGAATGAAATACATTATTCATTAATGTATCAATAATGACGAAGGCATTCTGATGCAACATTACGTCGATCTCTTCTTCGTTCTGTATATGAACGACATTACCTTTACTCAGAATGTTTTTCATCGCGGTGAAGAACATCGTATCCCTGGTAATTATAAGAAACATAACCGACTCCTGGTGCGGACATTAACTTTATAATCAGTTTGCCAAAGGTAATTAACAGGACAGGGCTTATAATAATAATAGTTAGCTTACTGTATATTAATTTTATGTAATACATGATGCAGATGCTGAGAAAGCATCTGCATCTTTCGGTGGTGTTATTTGACCAGCTCAGGTGTTACCTGACTCACCGCATTGGTGTAGTAAGGCGCACCCCAGCCCGGTTCCGGCCAGAATGCACCATAGCCGTAATCCCACAGGTTATAGGTGGTATTAACCACTTCTCTCAAATGCCACACCTGGATGCCCTGCATATTCACTTCCAGGAAGTTATACGGGACTTTATTGATAAAGCCTGGTTGTTCACCCTGAATGGTACCGAGGATGGTAACAAAGTGATTACGATAGTTCACTGGATCAAGGAAGCCGCTTTGTCTGGCGAGCAGTCGGCCCTGATAGTTGGCTTCAATATCAGGCTTCGCATAGCTATCCAACGGTAATACAGCGATTTCTAACAACGTATCCGTTTTGCCATTGATAACGTTGATAACCTTCCCACCAAAGCGCGCTTGTTGACCAACATATAACCCCGGCTGGTTATGAACAGCAACAAAACTTTTTTGAATATCAGGTTGGTTATTGCCTTTGATATTTTGCGGAATTGAACTACATGCGGCAAGCAAAAATGAAAGGCTGAGGATGAGTGCACCTTTTGTCATGTTCATGTTACTATCCTTATCAACAAATATTAAAACCATAATAGATATTTCTTTATAGTTTTCATCTGATTCTGAGGTGATATGCCTGATAGTAACGTAAACCTGTCTGATGTTTATATCCCTTCTGTTTAGTTCAATTCCGTTATTTTGGGGCGTGGTATGAGTATCCATCGCCCAATAATATAACCCTTTGTTTTAAAATTACATAAAATCTATTTTTATTCAATGATTATAAAGTGCTAATAATCAATATTATGGTATTATATTCTGATAATGATTTGATAAGCGAATTCTTTTGCCAGATGGTATTTCTATTTCCACCCCATAATTTATATCTTTTTCATTAGGCAGATCTCTCTTTAAATAAAAGGGGTATGAAATCTTTTCGGGTTGAAGTGTCTCGTAATGAAATTCTATGAATTCATTTTTAGACATTGTTGCCCATTTTTGAATTTTATTGTATAGAGAGGGTGTTGTAAACTCTTGAAGTTGTTTATAACATATTTTTTTGAACTCTTGCTTATATTTTAATATGTCATCAAATGAAAGATTCACTACCTTTGCCTCTAAGAAATCAATTATTCTCGAAGCAATTTCCGCTTTCGCGCGTAAAGAGTTGTCATTAATAGTTAACAATGTAGAAAACAAACCATTGATTTGTTTGTCAAGATGTTGTTCATATTTATGTAGTTTGGGGATGGGATTTTCCTTGTGTGAAAAAATAGTGTTAAATAAATTTGCGTCAGTGAAATTTATATTAAGTAGATCTTCAAAATAAAATTTTGATAAGGTTAGGACTAGCTTGGACATATCTTGCCCTGTCATGTTGAAATCAATAAAGTCGCATCCAGCAAGGGCTTCCATCCTATTTTCATTTTTACTGTGCTCAATATACAGCTTCGCCATTTTTAAGTACAAGCTTTGAATGTCTCTTATATCAGTTGGTAAGTCAGCTCGTTGCCCAGCAAAATTTTTATTATCGGAAGAAACGGTTTGGACACTGAATCTTTCGGGTATTCCTTCTTCTACGAGAATTTTAGTTATGATTGGATTGTTGGGTTCTGGATTAACGACAACAATGATTTGACATACAGAATCCTTATCCTTTTCGTATCTAATGTTATGAATCTGATTAAGTATTGATTGTGTCTGTTGCGTAAGTGGTGTCGAACTTATCGTTTCAATGTTATTAATAAGACTTACAAGTTGAACCACAACTTTTGAGTAGTCTGCATTTGTATATGTGGTGTTCGTGTGGCATGCATTAATTTGTTGGAGTTGTTGTTGCGCTAAATCAAATTGTTCAGGGTTGTATCCTTCTCCAGAGAATGTGGAATTAATGGGTTGTTGTTCTTCCCAATTATCACAAGGCCACTTCGGTGTGTCTGGCGTTTTAACATTATCGGTATTTGTTGTGCAGTTATAAATATCGCCGTGATATGTATTTATTATACCTGGGGTAAAGTCAATTGACATAACATTCCTTATTCATCATCTGTTTTATGCTAATGTTTTTAAATTGGATAATTAGAACAGGAATGGATTTTCTTCTACACACAATAAATATAATGCGTTATATCTTCCTGATATAATTACCTTTAAATTCCCTTTCATTTCCACCCGGTAATATTTGTGTATAAAAAAAGGGCAGTGATAGTATCGTAAAGGAAAACGTTAACAACTATCAAAAAACGCTCATTTTAAAAAGTTATTATGTTCTCCGATAGTGTGTGAAGTAATATTTTTGTGATGTTTTAGATGTGTAATAATGAACCAGGTTAAAGTGTATTTAAAAATGTGTTGTATTAGCGACTGAAATCTGCCTTTTAAAAAGGAGGAGGGTACTGAGACAAAGAGTCATTGCTTCTCCGATAAAATGTCAGAGAAGCATGATTACGTGGTTATTGTCTGTTGATGACTTGTTGACCGAGCCGTCATCATTCTCAATGCATTAGTTAAATCATTTGTGATTTTTAAGGATTATCCTGTCTATGATTTTCTACTTAGAAGGATATGGCACTAACTATGCATCTTATAGTTTACTGCTGGCATCTATTTAAAATAGCAATTGAGTCAAATAGCCCATCAAGATAGCCATACCTAATATAACCGTCAGGAATGCAGCTATCATCGGCATTCTGAACATTGATTTAAGTAATATCACTTCCGTCAGGCTTGCGCCGGCACTGCCGATGATTAATGCCATTAATGCTCCCAGACCCATTCCTTTTGTCATCAGAACAGATGCCAGAGGGATAACCGCCTCAGCCCGGATATACAGCGGAATACCGACAACGGCGCTTAATGGGATGGCGAAGGGATTATCTGCTCCTGCATGAGCGGCAATCCACGCTGAGGGAATAAAGCCATAAATAAAAGATCCTATTAATACTCCTAACAAAAGATATGGCAGTACATCTTTAAACTGTTGCAACGCATCTTTGGTGGCTAGTTTTATGGGATTAATACTTACTACAGCTTTGGTACTGCAACAGGTAACTACGGGGTTCTCAATGGCTTTAGCCGCTGGACTACAACAACTCACTTTTATGGGCGTATATGTCGTTCCCGGCGAAGTTTTTGCTGGAGCACAACAATTTGCTGATGAGCTTTTACTGGCAATGATATGACGTTCAAACCCCAGAGAATCCAGGATAATACTGGCAAGAACGGAGACGCCGGCTGCGATAATCGCGTACAACAAGGTGACTTTCCAACCAAAGGTCATCCACATTAGTCCGACGATAATGGGATTAAGTAATGGTGAAACAAATAAAAAAGTGAGAGTCGGACCAAACCCGGCTTTCGCTGACAACAATCCACGTAACATGGGTATTGTCGAGCAACTACAGAACGGGGTAACGGCTCCCAACAGAGCAGCCAGGAGATAGCCTCTCCCTTTTCTGGCCCCCATCATCTGCTGGATTTTATGGTCTGGCACCTTTTGTCTTATCAGGCTGACACCGGCACTAATCACTATAAACAGCAACGAAAGCTCGACGGCGAGAAACACAAACATCTCTGCGGCGGTAATGACTCCAACTTACTGATAGTGTTTTATGTTCAGATAATGCCCGATGACCTTGTCATGCAGCTCCACCGATTTTGAGAACGACAGTGACTTCCGTACCAGCCTTGCCAGATGTTGTCTCAGATTCAGATTATGTCGCTCAATGCGCTGAGTGTAACGCTTGCTGATAACGTGCAGCTTTCCCTTCAGGCGTGATTCATACAGCGGCCAGCCATCCGTCATCCATACCACGACCTCAAAGGCCGACAGCAGGCTCAGAAGACGCTCCAGTGTGGCCAGAGTGCGTTCACCGAAGACGTGCGCCACAACCGTCCTCCGTATCCTGTCATACGCGTAAAACAGCCAGCGCTGACGTGATTTAGCACCGACGTAGCCCCAATGTTCGTCCATTTCAGCGCAGACAATCACATCACTGCCCGGTTGTATGCGCGAGGTTACCGACTGCGGCCTGAGTTTTTTAAGTGACGTAAAACCGTGTTGAGGCCAACGCCCATAATGCGTGCACTGGCGCGACATCCGACGCCATTCATGGCCATATCAATGATTTTCTGGTGCGTACCGGGCTGAGAGGCGGTGTAAGTGAACTGTAGTTGCCATGTTTTACGGCAATGAGAGCAGAGATAGCGCTGATGTCCGGCAGTGCTTTTGCCGTTACGCACCACGCCTTCAGTAGCGGAGCAGGAAGGACATCTGATGGAAATGGAAGCCACGCAAGCACCTTAAAATCACCATCATACACTAAATTAGTAAGTTGGCAGCATTACCTGAATTTGCACGGTTTTGTAGGTCGGATAAGACGCGTTAGCGTCGCATCCGACATAAACAAAGCGCACTTTACCAACTATCGGCAGTGGATATCGCCGCTTTATTTCAGGCGCTTACCCGCTTCATCAACCACTTTCTCGCCATCTTCCTTGGAGAATGCGCCTTTTTGCGCATCTGGCAGAATTTCCAGCACCACTTCTGAAGGGCGGCACAGGCGAGTTCCCAGCGGCGTCACCACAATCGGGCGATTAATCAGAATCGGGTGCTGAAGCATAAAGTCGATTAACCGATCGTCAGTAAATTTATCTTCCGCAAGGCCCAGCTCCTCATACGGTTCGACGTTTTTACGCAGCAGCGCGCGTACGGAAATCCCCATATCGGCAATGAGTTTGACCAGTTCATCGCGCGTTGGCGGAGTTTCCAGATAATGGATAATGGTCGGTTCTGTGCCGCTGTTGCGGATCATCTCCAGCGTATTACGCGACGTGCCGCAGGCCGGGTTGTGATAAATGGTAATGTTGCTCATATCAGTATCTCATTACAAAGTGAAAGAGAGACGTAGCGCCAGCGCAGCCAGCGTCACAAACAGCACAGGCAGGGTCATGATAATCCCTGTACGGAAGTAATATCCCCAGCTGATAGTCATATTCTTCTGCGAAAGTACGTGCAGCCAGAGCAGCGTTGCCAGGCTACCAATCGGGGTAATTTTCGGCCCCAAATCGCAGCCAATCACGTTGGCATAAACCATCGCTTCTTTGATAACGCCAGATGCCGTGCTGCCATCAATGGACAACGCGCCAACCAGTACCGTCGGCATATTGTTCATAATAGAAGAGAGGAAGGCGGTGAGGAATCCGGTGCCGAGCGTCGCGGCCCACAGGCCGTTATCCGCCAGCACGTTGAGTACGCCAGAAAGATATTCCGTTAATCCGGCATTGCGCAGGCCATAAACCACCAGATACATGCCGAGCGAGAAGATGACAATCTGCCAGGGGGCACCGCGCAGGACTTTACCCGTATTAATCGCATGACCGCGTTTAGCGACGACAAATAATATCAGTGCGCCCACAGCTGCAATGGCGCTCACCGGAATGCCGAGCGGTTCCAGGACGAAAAATCCCACCAGCAGAAGCAGTAAAACAACCCAGCCAGTTTTGAACGTAGCAGGATCTTTGATCGCTTCTGCGGGAGATTTCAGCAGCGCCATATCGTAGTTCTGCGGAATATCTTTGCGAAAATAGAGATGTAGCATCACCAGCGTGGCAACAATCGCGGCGATATCCACCGGCACCATCACCGAGGCGTATTCGCGAAAGCCGAGGCCAAAGAAATCAGCGGAAACGATATTCACCAGGTTGGAGACAATAAGCGGCAGGCTGGCGGTATCGGCAATGAATCCGGCCGCCATCACGAACGCCAGCGTCGTGCCTTTACTGAATCCTAAAGCCAGCAGCATGGCGATGACAATCGGCGTCAAAATAAGCGCCGCGCCATCATTGGCAAACAGGGCCGCAACGGCGGCACCGAGCAGGACAATCCAGGTAAACAGCAAGCGACCGCGTCCATTGCCCCAGCGTGAAACGTGCAGCGCTGCCCATTCAAAAAAGCCGGACTCATCCAGCAGCAGGCTGATGATAATGACGGCAATAAACGCCGCCGTCGCGTTCCAGACGATATTCCACACCACCGGAATATCACCCGGATGAACCACGCCCGTAACCAACGCCAGTACCGCGCCGAGCGTTGCACTCCAGCCGATGCCTAAACCTTTCGGCTGCCAGATAACCAATACGATGGTCAGGACAAAGATAGCGCCTGCCAGTAACATAATGCCTCCCGGATAAAACACATGTGCAAATCCATATGTGTTTAGCTAAATTTTTAACTGCAAATGTTCTTACTGTCTCCGGAACAGTTTTGTCTGGCCAGGTTGCGGACAATTGCCTGAATCTTTTCCTGTTCACATCGCCAGGCTTCATCAATAATTTTCGCCGCCCATGCTGGAATATGCGGCGATAAGCGGTAATGAACCCACTTACCTTGCTTGCGGTCCAGCAATAGCCCGCTTTCACGCAGCAATGCCAGATGGCGGGATATCTTGGGCTGCGACTGATCGAGGGCAGTGCAGAGATCGCAGACGCATAACTCTCCCAGTTCGCTAAGCAGTAAAACGATGCCCAGACGGGTTTCATCAGCAAGAATTTTGAACAATTGGATGGGTAACAGGGTAATGCTGCCAACTTACTGATTTAGTGTATGATGGTGATTTTAAGGTGCTTGCGTGGCTTCCATTTCCATCAGATGTCCTTCCTGCTCCGCTACTGAAGGCGTGGTGCGTAACGGCAAAAGCACTGCCGGACATCAGCGCTATCTCTGCTCTCATTGCCGTAAAACATGGCAACTACAGTTCACTTACACCGCCTCTCAGCCCGGTACGCACCAGAAAATCATTGATATGGCCATGAATGGCGTCGGATGTCGCGCCAGTGCACGCATTATGGGCGTTGGCCTCAACACGGTTTTACGTCACTTAAAAAACTCAGGCCGCAGTCGGTAACCTCGCGCATACAACCGGGCAGTGATGTGATTGTCTGCGCTGAAATGGACGAACATTGGGGCTACGTCGGTGCTAAATCACGTCAGCGCTGGCTGTTTTACGCGTATGACAGGATACGGAGGACGGTTGTGGCGCACGTCTTCGGTGAACGCACTCTGGCCACACTGGAGCGTCTTCTGAGCCTGCTGTCGGCCTTTGAGGTCGTGGTATGGATGACGGATGGCTGGCCGCTGTATGAATCACGCCTGAAGGGAAAGCTGCACGTTATCAGCAAGCGTTACACTCAGCGCATTGAGCGACATAATCTGAATCTGAGACAACATCTGGCAAGGCTGGTACGGAAGTCACTGTCGTTCTCAAAATCGGTGGAGCTGCATGACAAGGTCATCGGGCATTATCTGAACATAAAACACTATCAGTAAGTTGGAGTCATTACCGGGTAACAGAAATGACATATTGCGCTCCTGATTGTTGCAGGTAGTGTCTCTCTTCGAAGCGGATAAGTCAAAAACATATATGACTTAACGAATGTGTAAGTGCAGAGGAAGGTAATAGGTGTGAATTTTGAGTTGGCTATTCATTTGAAAGGCGGTTTGAATCAGGACGTAAAAAAACCGACTTTGCGTCGGTTTTTTACTCTTCAGCCTGAGTTGGTGGCTCTGGCTGGAGTGAGAATGCCCACATCTAACGGTTCAATACTATTAGCCAGTGGCTAATATTGCAAGCGTTAGCGATTTCTTCAGCTGGAGAAGGGACAGTTTGCTATACATGGTGGTGAAAGAGGATTTATATACTTTCATCGGGTCGCTGCCGTACCAAGCCTTGTCCGAATCCGGACGTAAAAAAACCGACTTCGCGTCGGTTTTTTTACTCTTCAGCCCAGAGTTGGTGGCTCTGGCTGGAGTGAGAATGCCATCATCTAACGCATCAATGCTAATACCATACTGAAACTATTGCAAGGTTATGCTGGTTATTTAGCCTAATTACACTGTATGATTATCCAGTTAGCTCTGAGGCATTTTCACTCTGGCAATGCGCATAAACGCTTTCAAAGTCCTGGTCAGAAGTACGGGTGGTGCCGTTAACTGATGCTCTGGCCGGAGTGAGATTGCCCACATCTAACAATGAGGCATGCGCCGTGACAGGCAGTGGATGAGTAAGCGGATGCATTCTCACTCCATCGCATGGAGAAAACGGGTGATTGATAAAGCAATCATCGTTCTTGGGGCGTTAATTGCGCTGCTGGAACTGATCCGCTTTCTGCTTCAGCTTCTGAACTGATAGCGGAAACGTAATTAAGGGCTAAGAGCACACTACTCTTAGCCCTTTAACATTTAACGCATGGTCACGAACTCTTCTGCCGCCGTTGGGTGAATGGCGACGGTATTGTCGAAGTCTTTTTTGGTTGCGCCCATCTTCAGCGCCACCGCGAAGCCCTGCAACATTTCGTCCATACCAAAGCCAATGCCGTGAATACCGACAATCTTCTCTTCTGGCCCAACGCACACCAGCTTCATGCGGCACGGCTGGCGGTGAGTGGTGACGGCGGTATACATCGCGGTGAAAGAGGATTTATACACTTTCACCTGATCGTCGCCGTACTGCTCGCGCGCCTGCGGTTCCGTTAAACCAACAGTACCAATCGGCGGATGGCTGAAGACCACGGTCGGAATGTTGCTGTAATCCAGATGCTCATCCGGCTTGTTATTAAACAGGCGTTCAGAGAGACGGCGACCCGCTGCAACTGCCACCGGTGTCAGTTCCACTGCACCCGTGTTATCGCCCACCGCGTAAATACCTTCAATATTGGTGTTTTGATATTTATCGACGACGATATAGCCTTTTTCGTTGGTTTTAACGCCAGCGGCTTCGAGGTTGATGTTGTCATTGGCAGGCTCGCGACCAATCGCCCAAATCAGGCAATCCACCGTTTCACTGCGACCATCTTCCAGCTCCAGCGTCAGGCTACCATCGGCATTTTTCACTACCGCTTTCGGGATGGCGTTGGTATGCAACTGTGGGCCTTCGGCGTTCATCACTTCGACCAGCGTTTCAGAGATCATCGGGTCGAAGCTGCGCAGCGGCGCATGTTTACGCACAAACAGATGCGTTTTCGCGCCGAGGCCGTTAATCACGCCAGCCAGCTCAACGGCGATGTAACCCGCGCCAACAACCGCCACGCGCTCTGGCAAAGCAGGAAGGGCGAAGAAGCCATCGGAATCAATACCGTATTCCACGCCTGGAATATCCGGGTGGCTCGGACGACCGCCGGTGGCGATCAGAATATGATCGGCCGTGATGGTTTCGCCGTTAACTTCCAGCGTTTTGGCATCAACGAAGCGGGCAAAGCCTTTGATTACATCAACGTTATTTTTACCGAGCACGTTTTCATAGGAAGTATGAATACGGTCGATATAGGCGGTACGGCTGGCGATCAACGTTTCCCAGTTGAACTTGTTGATGGTGGTATCGAAACCATAATCAGGGCCGTACATATGGATCGCTTCACGGATTTGCGCCGCGTGCCACATCACTTTTTTCGGCACGCAGCCGACGTTCACGCAGGTGCCGCCCAGCTCTTTGGCTTCAATCAGTGCGCATTTCTGGCCGTACATAGCCGCGCGGTTGATGGAGGCGATACCGCCGCTGCCGCCGCCGATGGCGATGTAATCATAGTGTTTAGTCATGACATATTGTCCTTATCGTTGATTACCGCGATTGTAGCGCGAGACGTAATAGGTGCCAGCAATGGCTGCAATTACTCCGGCACGATCCAGCTTACGGTGGCGTGCCCGGTACCTGCCGGAACCAGTTTGCTGTGCAGCCACGACAGCACGTTATTCATCTGCTGTTCCAGCTTCCACGGCGGGTTAATCACAATCATGCCGGAAGCGGTCATGCCACGGCGATCGCTGTCTGGCAGCACCGCCAGTTCAATTTGCAGAATTTTGCGAATGCCGGTCGCTTCCAGGTCGTGGATCATGCGCTTAATTTGCTGGCGCAGCACCACCGGATACCACAATGCGTAAGTGCCAGTGGCGAAACGTTTGTAACCTTCTGCTATCCCGCTGACCACCGCCTGATAGTCAGTTTTCATTTCATACGGCGGGTCGATAAGGATTAAACCACGGCGAGAAACCGGCGGCAGTTTGGCCTTAAGTTGCTGGAAACCGTCGGCTTTTTCGACGCGTGCACGGCTGTCTTTCTGAAATCCAGAACGCAGCAACGGGTAATCGCTCGGGTGCAGTTCGGTCAGTTGCAGGCTGTCTTGTTCGCGCAGTAGCTGGCGAGCAATCAACGGCGAACCGGGGTAGTAACGCAACTGGCCGCTACGGTTGAAGTGTTTTACCACATTGATGTACGCCTCCAGTTCTGCGGGCAAATCGTCCTGCTGCCAGATACGGGCGATACCTTCGAGATATTCGCCGGTACGCTCGGCATGTTCGCTACCTAACTGATAACGCCCGGCCCCTGCGTGGGTGTCGAGATAGAGAAACGGTTTATCTTTCTCTTTCAGCGACTCGATGATCAGGCTCTGAACGGTATGTTTAAGGACGTCGGCGTGGTTGCCAGCGTGAAAGCTGTGGCGATAACTGAGCATGGGTAAAGGTGTTCCGGTAAGTAAAAATTGGCCCGTATTCGGGGCGCACAAAAGCCTATCAGGACAGTATACCGAAAAGAGGCCGCCGCCGCGAAAGCGTAACGTTTCTCATTGAAATTCACTACACTTAACCCCATGCTACACACATTATGTAAAGCGCCTGTTGAGCGCTTCCTTAACCTCTTTAACCAGGACTGCGCTAATGACGAATCCGTTACTGACTCCCTTTGAATTGCCTCCGTTTTCTAAAATTCTCCCGGAACATGTCGTTCCAGCCGTGACTAAGGCATTGAACGACTGCCGCGAAAATGTGGAGCGCGTAGTAGCGCAAGGGGCACCGTACACCTGGGAAAATCTCTGCCAGCCGTTGGCGGAAGTGGACGATGTTTTGGGGCGTATCTTCTCCCCGGTCAGCCACCTGAACTCGGTGAAAAATAGCCCGGAACTGCGTGAAGCGTACGAACAAACCCTGCCGCTGCTGTCGGAATACAGCACCTGGGTAGGGCAACATGAAGGGCTGTATAAAGCGTACCGCGACCTGCGCGATGGCGATCATTACGCCACGCTGAACACGGCGCAGAAGAAAGCGGTTGATAACGCCCTGCGTGATTTTGAACTCTCTGGCATAGGTCTGCCGAAAGAGAAACAGCAGCGTTACGGCGAAATTGCTACCCGTCTTTCTGAACTGGGCAACCAGTACAGCAACAACGTCCTCGATGCGACGATGGGCTGGACCAAACTCGTTACCGACGAAGCGGGGCTGGCGGGGATGCCAGAAAGCGCGCTGGCTGCGGCAAAAGCCCAGGCCGAAGCGAAAGAGCTGGAAGGCTACCTGCTGACGCTGGATATCCCAAGCTACCTGCCGGTAATGACCTACTGCGACAACCAGGCTCTGCGCGAAGAGATGTATCGCGCTTACAGCACCCGCGCCTCCGATCAAGGCCCGAATGCCGGTAAGTGGGATAACAGCAAGGTGATGGAAGAGATCCTCGCGCTGCGTCACGAACTGGCGCAACTGCTGGGCTTTGAAAACTACGCCTTTAAATCCCTTGCCACTAAAATGGCAGAAAACCCGCAGCAGGTGCTGGATTTCTTAACCGATCTGGCAAAACGCGCGCGTCCGCAAGGCGAAAAAGAGCTGGAGCAACTGCGTGCCTTCGCTAAAGCCGAATTTGGTGTCGATGAGTTGCAGCCGTGGGATATCGCTTACTACAGCGAAAAACAGAAACAGCACCTCTACAGCATCAGCGACGAGCAGCTGCGTCCGTACTTCCCGGAAAACAAAGCGGTTAACGGCCTGTTTGAAGTGGTGAAACGTATTTACGGCATCACCGCTAAAGAGCGTAAAGATGTTGATGTCTGGCATCCGGATGTACGTTTCTTCGAACTGTATGACGAAAATAACGAACTGCGCGGCAGCTTCTACCTCGATCTGTATGCCCGTGAAAACAAGCGCGGCGGGGCGTGGATGGATGGCTGCGTAGGCCAGATGCGTAAAGCTGATGGTTCTCTGCAAAAACCGGTCGCGTATTTGACTTGTAACTTCAACCGCCCGGTAAATGGTAAACCGGCGCTGTTCACTCACGACGAAGTGATCACCCTGTTCCACGAGTTCGGTCACGGCCTGCACCATATGCTGACCCGCATCGAAACCGCTGGTGTTTCCGGTATCAGCGGTGTGCCGTGGGATGCGGTCGAACTGCCGAGTCAGTTTATGGAAAACTGGTGCTGGGAGCCGGAGGCGCTGGCGTTTATCTCTGGTCACTATGAAACCGGCGAACCGCTGCCGAAAGAGTTGCTGGATAAAATGCTGGCGGCGAAGAACTACCAGGCGGCGCTGTTTATTCTGCGTCAGCTGGAGTTCGGCCTGTTTGATTTCCGCCTTCATGCCGAGTTCCGCCCGGATCAGGGGGCAAAAATCCTCGAAACTCTGGCAGAAATCAAGAAACTGGTTGCCGTGGTGCCATCTCCGTCCTGGGGCCGTTTCCCGCACGCTTTCAGCCATATTTTCGCCGGTGGTTATGCGGCAGGTTACTACAGCTACCTGTGGGCTGACGTACTGGCGGCAGATGCTTTCTCGCGCTTTGAGGAAGAGGGCATTTTCAACCGTGAAACCGGGCAGTCGTTCCTCGACAACATTCTGAGCCGTGGCGGTTCAGAAGAGCCGATGGATCTGTTCAAACGCTTCCGTGGTCGTGAACCGCAGCTGGATGCGATGCTGGAGCATTACGGCATTAAGGGCTGATCATTCAGTGAAAATCTGCTTAATTGATGAAACAGGCGCCGGAGACGGCGCCTTATCTGTTCTGGCGGCCCGCTGGGGGCTGGAGCACGATGAAGACAACCTGATGGCGCTGGTGTTAACGCCGGAACATCTGGAATTGCGCAAGCGTGATGAGCCAAAACTTGGCGGCATCTTTGTTGATTTTGTTGGCGGAGCGATGGCGCACCGACGCAAATTCGGCGGTGGTCGCGGTGAGGCGGTGGCGAAAGCGGTGGGCATTAAAGGCGATTATTTGCCGGATGTGGTGGACGCCACCGCAGGGCTGGGGCGCGATGCCTTTGTACTGGCTTCAGTCGGCTGCCGCGTGCGGATGCTGGAGCGTAATCCAGTGGTTGCCGCGCTACTCGACGACGGCCTGGCGCGTGGTTATGCGGATGCGGAAATCGGCGGCTGGTTGCAGGAGCGGTTGCAGTTAATTCACGCCTCCAGCCTGACGGCGCTAACCGATATTACCCCACGCCCGCAGGTGGTCTATCTCGATCCGATGTTCCCGCATAAGCAGAAAAGCGCGCTGGTGAAAAAAGAGATGCGTGTCTTTCAGTCGCTGGTGGGGCCGGATCTTGATGCCGATGGATTACTGGAGCCTGCACGCTTGCTGGCGACCAAACGCGTGGTGGTAAAGCGCCCGGACTACGCGCCACCGCTGGCGAATGTCGCCACGCCAAACGCGGTTGTGACTAAAGGGCATCGCTTTGATATCTATGCAGGTACGCCAGTGTAAAAGTAAAGCAGGGTAGCGATAACGCTACCCTGCTTTCTGCAAGAATAATTAATGGCTTTCCGGCGTCGCAATCATGCGTTTCAGCCACGGCACCATCAACAGCATCACTACTGCAACGCCCAGCGTGACCAGACCAATCTTACCAAACACGTTGGTATAGACGGGCAACGTCTCAAGCGGATCGGTAATGTTGTCCGGCACCGCGGTAAATGTTGCCACATAGCCGCCCAGCAAGAACGCGGCAGCCTGCGTCAGGAACCACATCCCGAGAATAAAGCCCATCAAATGCTGCGGCACCAGGGCAGCAATCATCGCCAGGCCAAGGGCGCTAATAAACAATTCACCCAGGCTCTAGAATAAATACACCAGCACGATAAACCATGGCGATGTCAGCCCCTGGTCATCCGCAAACCACATTCCCGCAGCAGCAGCCGTCAAAAAGCCCAGTGAGCACATAAACATGCTGAGAGTAAATTTCATCGGCATCGAGAGGTCTTTGCCTTTGTTACCCAGATGCGTGTAAATGCCTGCCAGTATTGGGCTGGCGAGTACCACCCAGAACGGGTTAAGCGCCTGGAAGCTGACCGGGTTGATGGAAAAACCGAGAATTTCATGATGCACGTTGTTGATGGCAAAGAAGTTCAGCGATGTTGGCATCTGGGCGTAGAGAATGTAAAACACCACCGCTTCGAGCATCAGGACAAAGGCGACAAACATTTTATTGCGCCCGGTTTTATCCAGCTTGAATGCCTGACGAAAGAAGATGATAGTGACGACGATGGAGAGAACAATCAGCACCAGATTGGCGACTTCTACGTTGTGCATCAGCCATGCACATACGAAGATCATCACCACGCTGCCAAGTAATACGTACAACAGTTTGCTGAAGCTCATCGGCTTGAAGTCGGGTTCAGAACCAATGTCTTTCACCATTCCACGACAGGCGATGTAAACCAGTAATGCGATAATTAACCCCGCCCCGCACAGGTTGTAGGTGACTGAATAACCGAATCTATCAGCGATCACAGGGGCCAGCGATAACGCTATCAACGAGCCGATATTGATCGACATATAGAACAGGGTGAATGCGCCATCAAGCCGCGGATCTTTCGGCGGATAGCACTTCGAAAGCAAGCTGGCTGGGTTAGCTTTAAACAGGCCGTTACCGACAGCGATAGTCCCCAGGGCGATGAAAATCAGGTCAGGCTTAAGTAGCGACATGCCGGTCATGAAGTAGCCAATCGCCAGCACAAGTGCTCCAAGAACAATGGTGCGTTTGGTCCCCAACAGGTGGTCGCCGACATAGCCGCCAATGGAAATGAGGCCATAGACCAGTGCAGCAAAAGCACCAAAAGTGACAAAAGCCTGCTCTTGCGAGAATCCAAGCTGTTTAACGAAGAAAACCGCCAGTACGCCCTGCACGCCGTAGTAGCCGAATCGCTCCCATAACTCGACAAAAAAGATCATGAAAAATGGGCGAGGTTGCTGCAGCATCCCCATGGGTGTTGTTGTATTAATATTTATTAACCTTCCAATACCATCCTGAAAAGTATGAACGCGTAAGGGATAACGCGCGAAAAAGTTTACATCTGTCAGAGATTCTTAATATTGATGCGGTGAATAGATTAATACACTATTACAACAGAAAATAACCAGCTGATCACACTAATGATGGAAAATATGATGGTGTTAAATTTTGTATTGGCAGGAGATTTTGATTGCGTACGCAGATCGTAGGCCAGATAAGGGGTTTACGCTGCATCAGGTAACAAGGCGCGCCAAAAAGCAAAACGCCCGCATATGCGGGCGTTCAGGAACACGTCGTGGAGGGATGATTATTCTTCTTCGTCGCGTAGCGGAACAATCAGCATATCAACGTGAACGGTGTTGATCAGCTGACGTGCGGAAGACATCAGTTTGCTCCAGAAGTCCTGGTGGTGACCACAAACCACCAGATCCATATCGTATTTCTTGATTGCATCGACCAGAACCTGGCCTAGGTCGCCGCTGCCGCTCAGGGTTTCAGTGATTGGATAGCCTGCATTAGTGGAAAGCTCGGTCAGCGCATGATGTGTCTCTTCAGAGATGCGTTTCTGCATATCACCCAGATTCACATCAATAAGCCCGGTGTATAGGTCAGAGTAGTTTACATCTACGTGGATCAGAGAAACTTTCGCATTGTAGGGGCGAGCCATAGAGACTGCTTTCTCTACCAGAACTTTGCTTTCCGGGGAGAGATCGACTGCGATGAGAATGTGTTTATAAGCCATAGTGTTACTCCTTCCATAAAGTTGTCGATGACTGGCCAGCTAGCGTTTCTTGTGCCGTTACGTCACCCGCGTCCTGCGAACTACGTGCGCGGGGCTAACCCAGCCGTAAAGATTCAGTGTTAAGACCATCCTTACCTTATAGCGACCCGGATGATCCGTCAATCCGCCTTGCTTACCCGTTAGATAAACAAATTTTCGACATGAATATTATATTGATAGTGGTTAACCTTCTGGAAAAAAAACAACCTGATCTCCTACACTATCTATAGAGCCGCTCGGATGTTGGTCACCACAAAAGCGGTTTCTCCAGGACCTGGTGTTAACTGATTGGCAGCGTATCGGGAGCGGTAGCCCCGGGGTGGAACTCCGCGGGCAGGTCGCCGGGGAGGAGGTATGATAAGCACCGTCGCATTATTTTGGGCTTTATGTGTCGTTTGCATTGTTAACATGGCGCGCTATTTCTCATCACTACGCGCGTTGTTAGTGGTACTGCGTAACTGCGATCCATTGCTCTATCAATATGTTGATGGAGGGGGCTTTTTTACCTCACATGGCCAACCCAACAAACAGGTGCGTCTCGTTTGGTATATCTATGCCCAACGTTATCGCGATCATCACGATGATGAGTTTATTCGCCGCTGTGAGCGGGTGCGTCGGCAGTTTATTCTGACTAGCGCATTGTGTGGTCTGGTGGTGGTCAGCCTGATTGCATTGATGATTTGGCATTAAGCACTTCAGCAATAATAACGTATAAAAAAAGCGGGCCAGTAAACTGACCCGCTCGTTTTGGTGCGTACGATTACAGGAACTGCAAGGAGAACCAGTACAGCCCGCCGGAAAGTAGTACCGCAGCCGGAAGGGTAAACACCCAGGCCATCAGAATACTGGTTACGGTTTTACGCTGTAAGCCGCCGCCATCTACCACCATCGTCCCCGCGACAGAAGAGGAGAGTACGTGAGTGGTGGAAACCGGCATCCCGGTATAACTCGCCAGGCCGATTGACACTGCCGCCGTCATCTGGGCAGACATCCCCTGAGCGTAGGTCATGCCTTTCTTACCGATTTTCTCACCGATAGTCGTTGCCACACGACGCCAGCCAATCATCGTACCGATACCTAACGCCAGCGCGACCGCCATGATGATCCACACCCGCGCATACTCGATGGTGCTAAGCATGTCGGACTTCAGTTTCTTCAACAGGCGCTGATCGTCAGCACTCACACCAGGCATCTTCACCACTTTGTCGATAGTGTCAGAAACGCACAGCATAATGCGGCGCATCTGGCTACGTTGATCAAGCGACAGCTTGTCGTAGCTTTCCACATCGGTGGTCAACATACCTTTCAGGCGGTTGAGCGCGTTAATGGTATTCGACGGATGGCAGTGGAACTCCGCAGGTTGCGTTGCGCCAGCTTCCGGAGCCGGTACTAACTGATCAGCACCGGTAGCCTGTTTGAGCAGCGCAGGATGCTGCTCAAAGTAAGCTTCGACGTTGTTGATGGCATCACGGGTACGGGTGATTTCGTAGCCAGTGGCATTCATGTTCACCACGAAGCCTGCTGGCGCGACGCCAATCAATACCAACATAACCAGACCAATGCCTTTCTGACCATCGTTCGCGCCGTGCGAAAACGCCACGCCGATAGCGGAAAGGATCAGCGCGATACGCGTCCAGAACGGCGGCTTTTTCTTGCCGTCTTTCTTTTCACGCTCCGCTGGGGTCAGGTGGATACGGGCGCGTTTCTTGGTGCCGCTCCAGTAGCGACGCAGCAAGAAAATCAGACCGCCAGCAAACACCAGGCCGACAATAGGGGAAACGATCAGAGAACCGAAAATACTTAATACTTTCGGGATATTGAGTGCATCCACCACTGACGTCCCGGTCATCAACGCATTGGTTAAACCAATCCCGATGATCGCGCCAATCAGCGTATGAGAGCTGGATGCAGGTAAACCAAAGTACCAGGTACCCAGGTTCCAGATAATCGCCGCCAGCAACATAGAGAACACCATGGCAAGGCCATGAGACGATCCCATATTAAGCAGCAGATCCGTCGGCAGCATATGCACAATGGCATAGGCAACACTCAGACCACCCAGCAAAACACCCAAAAAGTTGAACACCGCCGCCATAACCACGGCGAGCTGAGAACGCATCGCGCGGGTATAGATAACGGTTGCCACGGCGTTGGCTGTGTCATGGAAACCATTGATGGCTTCGTAGAACAGCACAAAAGCCAGTGCAAGCAATAATAACAGCCCGGTATGCAAATCCAGGCCAGCAAACAAATGTAGCATAGGACGTTACGCCATTTTGAGGACATGAACGCGGCGCATTATCAGTGACTTTCGCGGCGCGGGCAAAGTGAAATATAGACTTTTTTTGATTTGCCTCCTGTATGGATTTCACTCAAAAAATAATTATCTTATATAATTCAGGCAAATACTTCCTTTTAGTAATATTGATGCTGGTGCGACCACTGAGGAATCTTTACAATTCACGCCCGTTTTTTCTAAGAGGAGCGCAACGTGGAAAGGTTTGATGCCATTATTATAGGCGCTGGTGCGGCGGGTATGTTCTGTTCTGCGCTGGCAGGTCAGGTAGGACGCCGGGTTCTGCTGATCGATAATGGTAAAATACTAGGGCGCAAAATCCTTATGTCTGGCGGTGGGCGCTGCAACTTTACCAACCTTTATGTCGAACCAGGCGCTTATCTGAGCCAGAATCCGCATTTTTGTAAGTCTGCACTCGCACGTTTTACCCAGTGGGATTTCATTGATCTGGTCAATAAACACGGTATCGCCTGGCACGAGAAAACGTTAGGGCAACTCTTCTGCGATGACTCCGCGCAGCAGATTGTCGACATGCTGGTGGATGAGTGCGAGAAGGGCAATGTAACCTTCAGATTGCGTAGCGAAGTGCTGAGTGTGGCGAAGGATGAAACAGGCTTCACGCTTGATCTGAACGGCATGACTGTCGGTTGCGAAAAGCTGGTCATCGCGACCGGTGGGCTGTCAATGCCGGGGCTGGGCGCATCGCCGTTTGGTTATAAGATTGCCGAACAATTTGGCCTCAACGTGCTGCCGACCCGCGCGGGTCTGGTGCCATTCACTCTGCATAAACCGTTGCTCGAAGAGTTACAGGTGCTGGCGGGCGTGGCGGTGCCTTCCGTGATTACCGCTGAAAACGGCACCGTTTTCCGTGAGAACTTACTCTTCACCCACCGCGGCTTATCTGGACCGGCGGTGTTGCAGATTTCAAGCTACTGGCAACCGGGTGAATTTGTCAGTATCAATCTGCTACCGGATGTGGACCTCGAAACCTTCCTGAATGAGCAGCGTAACGCACATCCGAATCAAAGCCTGAAAAACACACTGGCGGTTCATCTACCGAAGCGGTTGGTTGAACGCTTACAGCAACTCGGGCAAATCCCGGATGTTTCGCTAAAACAGCTCAACGTGTGTGACCAACAGGCACTGATTAGCACATTGACCGACTGGCGCGTACAACCCAACGGCACTGAAGGCTATCGCACTGCCGAAGTGACGCTCGGCGGCGTGGACACCAACGAACTTTCTTCACGGACGATGGAAGCGCGCAAAGTGCCTGGGCTGTACTTCATCGGCGAAGTGATGGACGTTACCGGCTGGCTGGGGGGCTATAACTTCCAGTGGGCGTGGTCGAGTGCATGGGCTTGTGCGCAGGATTTGGCGTCAATTGTGAAATAACCATGACGTTTTCCCGTCAGCCGTTTGTATATGTCGTTATTAAGTCATTTTGGTACGGTTCTGCATCCGACATTCTGGTGTTAACTCGCTGTTTTGTTAGCGAATTAACGCTATTGCCGTTGTGGTTATTTTATAGTGTATTTATTCTCAGAGAATATATATTACTGAAATAAAAAACACAAAGAATAACCAAAGGAAATTAGGTAATGACTCCAACTTACTGATAGTGTTTTATGTTCAGATAATGCCCGATGACCTTGTCATGCAGCTCCACCGATTTTGAGAACGACAGTGACTTCCGTCCCAGCCTTGCCAGATGTTGTCTCAGATTCAGATTATGTCGCTCAATGCGCTGAGTGTAACGCTTGCTGATAACGTGCAGCTTTCCCTTCAGGCGTGATTCATACAGCGGCCAGCCATCCGTCATCCATACCACGACCTCAAAGGCCGACAGCAGGCTCAGAAGACGCTCCAGTGTGGCCAGAGTGCGTTCACCGAAGACGTGCGCCACAACCGTCCTCCGTATCCTGTCATACGCGTAAAACAGCCAGCGCTGACGTGATTTAGCACCGACGTAGCCCCAATGTTCGTCCATTTCAGCGCAGACAATCACATCACTGCCCGGTTGTATGCGCGAGGTTACCGACTGCGGCCTGAGTTTTTTAAGTGACGTAAAACCGTGTTGAGGCCAACGCCCATAATGCGTGCACTGGCGCGACATCCGACGCCATTCATGGCCATATCAATGATTTTCTGGTGCGTACCGGGCTGAGAGGCGGTGTAAGTGAACTGTAGTTGCCATGTTTTACGGCAATGAGAGCAGAGATAGCGCTGATGTCCGGCAGTGCTTTTGCCGTTACGCACCACGCCTTCAGTAGCGGAGCAGGAAGGACATCTGATGGAAATGGAAGCCACGCAAGCACCTTAAAATCACCATCATACACTAAATCAGTAAGTTGGCAGCATTACCCATTTTCGCACCATTGCGGGGCGCTGTTTTTATTATTTCCTGTCTACACTCAGCTTATTGCGACGCGAAATCGTGCGCAAAAGCTGGCACTACTTTTGCTTATAAGAGGATGGCCACAGACAGGTAAAAGACGTTTCCCAAACGTCCTATAACGATAATTTTCGCCTCACAGGAAGCATTATGAAAAAGATGATGATAGCCACACTGGCTGCCGCCAGCGTGCTGCTTGCCGTTGCAAATCAGGCGCATGCTGGCGCGACGCTTGATGCCGTTCAGAAAAAAGGTTTTGTGCAATGCGGGATCAGTGATGGATTACCTAGGTTCTCTTATGCCGATGCAGACGGTAAGTTTTCAGGTATTGATGTTGATGTTTGTCGTGGTGTTGCCGCTGCTGTATTTGGTGACGACACGAAAGTGAAATATACCCCACTCACAGCAAAAGAACGCTTCACCGCTTTACAGTCAGGGGAAGTGGATTTGCTCTCCCGTAATACGACCTGGACTTCATCTCGCGATGCCGGGATGGGAATGGCATTTACCGGCGTCACTTATTACGACGGCATTGGCTTCCTGACGCACGATAAAGCGGGGCTAAAAAGCGCGAAAGAACTGGATGGCGCTACCGTCTGTATTCAGGCGGGTACTGATACCGAACTCAACGTCGCCGACTATTTCAAGGCAAACAATATGAAGTACACACCAGTGACTTTCGATCGCTCTGACGAATCAGCGAAGGCACTGGAATCTGGTCGCTGCGATACGCTGGCTTCGGATCAGTCGCAACTGTATGCCTTGCGCATCAAATTAAGCAACCCGGCTGAATGGATTGTCTTACCGGAGGTTATCTCTAAAGAACCGCTTGGGCCGGTAGTTCGTCGTGGCGATGATGAATGGTTCTCGATTGTACGCTGGACGCTTTTCGCCATGCTAAATGCTGAAGAGATGGGCATCAATTCCCAGAACGTCGATGAAAAAGCGGCTAATCCAGCAACGCCTGATATGGCACATCTGTTGGGTAAAGAAGGCGATTACGGCAAGGATCTGAAGTTGGATAATAAATGGGCCTATAACATCATCAAACAGGTGAGTAACTACTCGGAAATTTTTGAGCGTAACGTAGGTTCAGAAAGCCCGCTGAAAATTAAACGTGGGCAAAATAATCTCTGGAATAACGGCGGTATTCAGTACGCGCCGCCCGTGCGTTAAGTCGGTGTGAGGTAACGAGCGTCGCTACGGCGGCGCTCTCTTCAGCGTTATGCTTTCCGAGGTTTCTATGCCTCATCGCCGCTCAACCGTTAAAGGCTCACTCTCCTTTGCCAACCCTACGGTTCGTGCCTGGTTATTCCAGATCCTTGCCGTTGTTGCTGTTGTCGGCATTGTTGGTTGGTTATTTCAAAACACTGTAACGAATCTCAATAATCGTGGCATTACTTCAGGTTTTGCCTTTCTGGATCGCGGCGCTGGCTTCGGTATTGTCCAGCATTTGATCGATTACCAGCAGGGCGACACCTACGGACGCGTTTTTATTGTCGGCTTACTCAATACGCTACTGGTTTCTGCATTGTGTATTGTGTTCGCTTCTGTTTTGGGCTTCTTTATCGGTCTGGCGAGACTTTCGGATAACTGGCTGCTACGAAAGCTTTCCACAATTTATATTGAGATCTTCCGTAATATTGCAAATCTTCTTCTGGTACTTTGCCGTGTTGCGCAATTTGCCCGGACCACGCCAAGCTGTGAGCGCGTTTGATCTGGCCTTTTTGAGCAATCGTGGGCTTTATATTCCGTCACCGCAGCTGGGAGACGGATTTATTGCGTTTATGGTAATGACTCCAACTTACTGATAGTGTTTTATGTTCAGATAATGCCCGATGACCTTGTCATGCAGCTCCACCGATTTTGAGAACGACAGTGACTTCCGTACCAGCCTTGCCAGATGTTGTCTCAGATTCAGATTATGTCGCTCAATGCGCTGAGTGTAACGCTTGCTGATAACGTGCAGCTTTCCCTTCAGGCGTGATTCATACAGCGGCCAGCCATCGGTCATCCATACCACGACCTCAAAGGCCGACAGCAGGCTCAGAAGACGCTCCAGTGTGGCCAGAGTGCGTTCCCCGAAGACGTGCGCCACAGCCGTCCTCCGTATCCTGTCATACGCGTAAAACAGCCAGCGCTGACGTGATTTAGCACCGACGTAGCCCCAATGTTCGTCCATTTCAGCGCAGACAATCACATCACTGCCCGGTTGTATGCGCGAGGTTACCGACTGCGGCCTGAGTTTTTTAAGTGACGTAAAACCGTGTTGAGGCCAACGCCCATAATGCGTGCACTGGCGCGACATCCGACGCCATTCATGGCCATATCAATGATTTTCTGGTGCGTACCGGGCTGAGAGGCGGTGTAAGTGAACTGTAGTTGCCATGTTTTACGGCAATGAGAGCAGAGATAGCGCTGATGTCCGGCAGTGCTTTTGCCGTTACGCACCACGCCTTCAGTAGCGGAGCAGGAAGGACATCTGATGGAAATGGAAGCCACGCAAGCACCTTAAAATCACCATCATACACTAAATCAGTAAGTTGGCAGCATTACCGAGTTATCGAACCTCGCTTACCAACGCGTTGTCAGTCATCTCCCCCCTCTCTGGTGCATCGTTATATCCGTGATGAGCGATTTTTGATATTAATATCTTTCACCATCCGCTATTTTCACCACTTCAGAAAACAAACTTATTTTTATTAAAATCAATTCTTTTTCTTTGAACATTCAACTGCGATATTTGTAAAAACATTAAACAGGCAACAATAAAATGACATTACCAACAACTATTTATTCATTCCCCGCATATTTACCCCGTTTTTCGTCCACCGACAAACCAGCAAAATTAAAATTTCATCAATACGCACGCGCTACATTACTGTCAAATCGTGGAAGAGATCATAATTGCGATGGCAGACGTACTGTTGAGATCCACAAACTAGATCTCTCTGACTGGCAAGCATTCAATAAGTTAGCAACGAAGTGTAATGCTTACGATGGAGTATGAATCGCCACGGATAATCTAGACACTTCCGAGCCGTTGATAATACTGGTTTTCATATTCTGTCGGTGACATCTGTTCGCTAGAACCATGCCGACGCTTACTGTTATAAAACATTTCGATGTAATCAAAAATATCACTGCGGGCTTCTTCCCGCGTTCCGTAGATCTTTTTCTTTATCCGTTCACGTTTCAACAACTGGAAAAAACTTTCTGCAACCGCATTATCATGGCAGTTACCGCGACGGCTCATGCTACCCTCCAGGCCGTGTGATTTCAGGAACGACTGCCACTCATGGCTTGTGTACTGACTGCCCTGATCCGAATGAACCAGCACCTGTTTTTCGGGATTACGCCGCCATACAGCCATCAGCAGTGCGTTCAGGACAATGTCCTTTGTCATCCGGGATTGCATGGACCAGCCGATAATTTTGCGTGAGAACAGATCAACAACAACGGCAAGATACAGCCAGCCTTCGTGGGTCCTGATGTAGGTTATGTCCGTTACCCAACGCTCATCAGGAGCATCCGGATTGAACTGTCGCTGGAGCCTGTTGGGTGACACGATACTGGCCTCGCCTTTACGTGCCCGCGGGCTTCGGTATCCGACCTGAGCCTTTATTCCGACACGTTTCATCAGTCTCCAGACTCTGTTTACTCCGCACTGTTGCCCGCTGTCACGCAGATCCAGATGGATTTTGCGATAACCATAGACGCATCCCGATTCCAGCCAGAACTGTTTAATCTGTCCTGTCAGTCTCAGGTCTGCCTGATGGCGTTGTGAATGCGGCTGCTGAAGCCAGGCGTAAAAACCACTGGGATGAACATCCAGCACCCGACAGAGCAGGCGAACAGGCCAGCAACAGGAGTTGTCACGGATAAAGGCGTACCTCAGTCGGACAGCTTTGCGAAGTACGCCGCGGCTTTTTTTAATATGTCCCGTTCGTCGGTAACCCGTTTCAGCTCTTTCTGGAGACGGCGGATCTCGGCCTGAGCATCTGACTGTTCTTTATTAGTGGAAGAATCCGGACCGTACTTCTTTATCCAGGCATAAAGGCTGTGGGTGGTGATATCGAGACGTGTTGCAACGCTGGCAACAGAATAACCGCGATCAACAACCTGTTTGACTGCTTCAGTTTTAAACTCTTCGGGATAACGCTTACCGCTCATGGGCACCTCTCTTTAAGCCATCTTAAATGACTCTGAGGTGTCTGTTAAACCCGTGGCGATTCAGTGAGCGCATTCTGACCGACCGTGAAAATGGTGAAAAAGGCGATAATTCTCAAGATACCTCTTATGCCCGTGTAGGCGTGAAAGGTGAAACTCAGATCAACCCTGAAATGACTGGTTACGGTCAGTTTGAACTAGACCTGGAAGCATCAAACAGACACAACCCTGACCAAACTCGTTTGGCATATGCTGGTTTGAGTTACAAAGATTTTGGTTCATTCGACTACAGTCGTAATGTCGGTGTCGCGTATGATGCAGAAGCATTTACTGATATGTTTGTTGAGTGGGGCGGTGACTCATGGGCTGGTACTGACCTGTTCATGACCAACCGTACCAACGGTGTTGCAACCTATCGTAACACAGATTTCTTTGGCATGGTTGAAGGTCTAAATTTTGCTCTGCAATATCAGGGTAAAAATGAAGGTACAGGCAACTACAAAGCAAATGGCGATGGCCATGGTTTATCTGCAACTTACACTATTGACGGTTTCTCATTTGCTGGTGCTTATGCAAACTCTGACCGTACTGATTGGCAGTCTGGTGATGGTAAAGGCGAAAGAGCCGAAGTTTGGGCGTTGTCAACAAAATATGACGCTAACAATGTTTATGCTGCTGTGATGTACGGTGAATCTCACAACATGAATTCCGACGACGGTGATGTTGTGAACAAAACACAAAACTTCGAAGCTGTTCTGCAATATCAGTTCGACTTTGGTCTGCGTCCATCCATCGGTTACTCCTATTCTAAAGCACTGGACGTAGCAGGTTGGATTTGCCCCTATATTTCCAGACATCTGTTATCACTTAACCCATTACAAGCCCGCTGCCGCAGATATTCCCGTGGCGAGCGATAACCCAGCGCACTATGCGGATGCCATTCGTTATAATGCTCGAACGCCTCTGCAAGGTTCTTTGCTGCCGTTAACCCGTCTGGTTTGGGCATGATACTGATGTAGTCACGCTTTATCGTTTTCACGAAGCTCTCTGCTATTCCGTTACTCTCCGGACTCCGCACCGCCGTGTTCTTCGGTTCAAGTCCCAACATCCGGGCGAACTGGCGTGTTTCATTAGCCCGGTAGCATGAACCATTATCCGTCAGCCACTCCACTGAAGACGACGGAAGATCGTTGCCGAAGCGGCGTTCCACCGCTCCCAGCATGACGTCCTGTACTGTTTCACTGTTGAAGCCGCCGGTAGTCACCGCCCAGTGCAGTGCCTCACGATCACAGCAGTCCAGCGCGAACGTGACACGCAGTCTCTCTCCGTTATCACAGCAGAACTCGAACCCGTCAGAGCACCATCGCTGATTGCTTTCTTTCACGGCCACTCTGCCTGTATGTGCCCGTTTCGATGGCGGTACAGCATGTTTTCGCTCAAGCAACAGCGCATTCTGGCGCATGAGCCGGTAAACACGTTTGGCATTGATCGCAGGCATACCATCAAGTTCTGCCTGTCTGCGAAGCAGCGCCCATACCCGACGATAACCATACGTGGGCAGCTCTCCGATAACATGGTGTATACGGAGAAGCACATCCGTATCATCAGTGTGACGACTGCGGGGGCCATCCATCCAGTCATCGGTTCGTCTGAGAATGACGTGCAACTGCGCACGCGACACCCGGAGACAACGGCTGACTAAGCTTACTCCCCATCCCCGGGCAATAAGGGCGCGTGCGCTATCCACTTTTTTGCCCGTCCATATTCAACGGCTTCTTTGAGGAGTTCATTTTCCATCGTTTTCTTGCCGAGCAGGCGCTGGAGTTCTTTAATCTGCTTCATGGCGGCAGCAAGTTCAGAGGCAGGAACAACCTGTTCTCCGGCGGCCACAGCAGTAAGACTTCCTTCCTGGTATTGCTTACGCCAGAGAAATAACTGGCTGGCTGCTACACCATGTTGCCGGGCAACGAGGGAGACCGTCATCCCCGGTTCAAAGCTCTGCTGAACAATTGCGATCTTTTCCTGTGTGGTACGCCGTCTGCGTTTCTCCGGCCCTAAGACATCAATCATCTGTTCTCCAATGACTAGTCTAAAAACTAGTATTAAGACTATCACTTAAATAAGTGATACTGGTTGTCTGGAGATTCAGGGGGCCAGTCTATTGTCTATAACCACGAACCGTTATGCATCAGGTTATGCCACACTGACTGAAGCAGTAAGTGCACAGGATGAACGGAACAGAAAAAGAGATAAGAATAGTCACGATGGCTCTACGATATCCTTATCCCAGCCCCTTGGTAATATCGGGAATTTGAACTTCAATACCACGAGGTATAATTCTTCCCGGGGCACAGGAAACACGCGGTCTACCAGCCTGAGTTATAGTACGGTATGGAGAGGCATAACATTCTCCATTAACTGGGCAAAAAACGACTTGCTGACATCGCATAAATGGAAAGTAGATCGGAAATTAAGCGTGGGTATTTCAGTGCCATTATCGCTGGGTGACGAAAATCAAATTTATGCGTCTTCACAGATGAGTCGTTCGGGAGAGCAGGGTAATAACTATCAGGTTTCATTATCAGGTCAGAATAGTGGTGGTGTATGGTGGGATGTAGCGACAAATATAACTAACGCTCATCAGTCACAACCGAAGAGCACGATGAACATTGTGCAAGTTGGCAAAAATGGATCATATGGTCAGTTTAGTAGCCATTACAGCTCCAGCGAAAACATGAAACAGCTAGGTGCAAATTTAAGCGGTGGGATACTTATTACAAGGGATGGACTTACATTTGGTCAAAATGTGGATGGGACATTAGCCCTTATAGAGGCACCCGGAGCAACGGGGGTTAACGTTAATGGCTGGCCGGGACTGAGTACTGATTTTCGTGGGTATGCAATACTGCCAGTGCAGCCATACCGAAGAGACGATGTTATTCTGGATGAAAAAACGATAGGTAAGAATTACGACTTACCACAAACTAGTCAATTGGTTGTACCGACAGCTGGAGCCGTTGTGCCTGCGACATTGGCAGTGAAGAGCGGGGATAAAGGATTAGTAACCTTAAAACAGAAAGAGGGTAAACCCATCCCCTTCGGCGCTGTGATTAGTTATAGCAAAGACACTGAAAATATGGCCGGCATTGTAGGTGAAGATGGTATTGCTTATGTTTCTGGCTTGAGTGCGGAAGGCGAGTTTAATGTGAAATGGGGTTATTCTAAAGATCAATCCTGTATCGCAAAATACCAACTTCCTGCGAAGAAAAGTGCATCAGGGTTATACCAGATAGCGGCGACATGTTTATAGTTTCTAAATTAAGAAACTCATAATTTATTTTTGTGAAGATGTTTCCATTATTTGGTGGAAGCATTTTCGCGATAGCACGTAAATGCAAAGAAAGAAACTGCATTTTGCAGTGTAAATGAAAATCATGGAGAAAATATAATGAAGAAAACATTGTTGGCAATCATGCTGGCGGGGACAGCTTTTGCTTCTCAGGCGGGAACTTTAGTAAGCCAGGGTACTGAAGCGTCAGCTAATCTTACTTTGACCAAGCCTATCGTTGTTAATAATACCATTCAACCAGTGAAAGGGGTATATAGCGGTACGTTAACTGCATGGACGCCTTTGGCAACAGGTATTGTTGGCGCATCTGATGGGCAGAGCCACGACTATGCTGTAACTTTCCCGGATGATATTTATGCGGAGAGCAGTACTTCAGCGGATGCAGTAATTTCTGGTGACAATAACCCGGACCATAAACTGAAAGTTTCCCTGACAACGCTTGAGCAGGATCCTCCTTCAGCTGCCTCCGAAGAGATTGGCGGTAAGCGTTATATGATGCTGAAAAATACTGGAACAGGTGGTGCCTATCGCGTCGTTTCCCATATGAAAGAACAGGTTGTTGAGCCAGACTCTTACACCATCCGTACCCAGGCTTATATCTACGCAGAATAATGCAGATGATTAGTTAATTTCATGGCGGGATTTGATATCCCGCCTTTTTTAACTTATAAAAAAAGACATAGAATATATTATTTATTAAGCGAGGGTGATTTTTACATCAGTTGAACTGAATTAGCGCTTTATAAAAAAGCGCTTCATAAACTTTTTTCTTAATTCCCAGCTTATTGATAGCACGAACTTTATGTGCATACACGGTCTTGATGCTAATATTCATTGCGGCTGAAATCTCATTAACGGATCTACCCTGCGCAACCATTTTCATGGTCTCAATTTGTTGAGGAGAGAGTATATCTGTTAAAAATCTTATTTTTTTAGGCTTGCTGTTAAAAGCATCATTGATAGCGTTTTCTATTTTTGCAATCTTTTCTGTCGGTGATATTATTTTAACTCCTCCCAGTTTCGATGCCAGAGAACAAAGATCTTCTGAGTGATGCCCAGTAATGATGACGATAGGTGTCATCGTTTTCATTATATTTTCTTCAACAATGCGTGAGAATATACTATAAGTATCAGCGACGGTGCACCCGGTCATAATTAACACGTCAGGTTTTGTCTCGCATTTATGAGAGAAGGCTTTAAAGTGATTTAGCCTTAAGTCTCTTTTCTTTTCCAGAAGGTAGCGGATACCCATAGCAAAACAATTATTTTGTGAGATGAGTTCAACTGTCGTGCACACCGGTGAACAATAAAAAGATTTAAAAGGCAGAAAAGACTCTGTCACTCTATTATCTTGTTCGTATGTAATGCCTTTTGCGTTTAGCCCTGACCAGTCATCAGGTATCATAAATTCTGAGTCATCGGGTCTCATGAGTAAGACATTATTCATCTTAAGTAGCTCCTGAGTTATTTTCGATAGCACCTAATGATGAAATTACATGTGTTGATAATTTCATGTGGTGCGCTTTCATTTACTTAGGAGTATTCTTGCATCACTTTTCGCCTTGCGATACTTTATATTGATAAAACTGACATGTTTGATTTTTTATTCTGTGGATATAAGTTTTATATGACTTTTTCAGGGTTATATTTGTATTTTAGTTTCTTGTGTCAGTTCCACCAGGAATAGGCTAAAATGACAAAATCTTATTTTGTGTTGTTGCCTGCATGGAGCGGAGATGTTTTTTCATTATCAATGACGCGATTATTTTTGATCCGAACAAATGCTCGCTCTCGAATGTAAATACCCAGGATGAGATAAATTTTCCAGCTACGGCGGGGTGTATTTTGGCAGTGTTACTGGAAAGTAATGGTGGAGCGGTTGACAGGAACTCAATCATTGATAGCGTTTTGGAGAGATTTTCATTTGATCTGTCAAACAACACATTGAACCAATATATATCCCTGTTACGCAAAAGTTTTAAAAATATTGGTGTTGAAGAAAATGTGATTCTTACGATACCCAAAGTAGGCTTTTACATCAGTGAAAACATAACAATAAGTAAACAATCTTATGATGATTCTCATTTACAAGAAGATGTTGTTGAAAAAGTAGAGCGCAAAAGGAGTATTCCTCTTTTTCGCATTTTGATTTCGCTTGTGGTAGTAATTGTTATTATTGAAATGTTTGCCGTGGCTTTTAAAGATACCTACAGTATAACGGATTATCCATTGGTTAAATCAGGTAAGATTGACACCTGTGATTTATATCTTTCAGAGAATCTTAACGAGATTGGCCTCGCTAAATCTCAAATAGAGGCCGCTGAAATTTCGAAAAAGCATTTACCCTGTGTGCCAGGTGCAAATTTTATATATGATGTAAATAGTATGCATTATTTGCTTGGGGAAGGGCAGCGGTATTTATCAAGATGTATAAAATCCTCTAATGACGAAACTTATGCAATTTGTTCAGAGGTGCTATTATATGACTAATAAGAAAATGTATTTTATATTAATACTTGTTTTCACATTGCTACAGGTGTGTTTTTTTGCTCTCTGGAAGGCTCGTGATGGTAGCACAACGTCTCTTGAATGTACGTCGACGTTAACAAGAAATGCTAAAACAGATCATTCTTTATACTACTCTGCTAACCTTTCAGTCATTTTAAAAAAAGATGGTAGCGGTAGTTTTACGATTGTTGGCTTAACTGATGAAGATACACCGAGGAAATTTTCCCATTCGTATTTTTTTACCTACAAAATAGATAGTAACGGACGGATCTCAGGTAATGCTAAGGCCAAAGTTTCGGGACTGGAAAATCAGATAAAGGATGAGAACTTCAGACTCAATTTTCTCGATGCATCTTTAACAGGTAAAGGCAATGCGAGGCTAAGCAAGTTTAATAATGTCTATATTTTTAGTATCCCGGGGTTGATCATTAACACATGTGCTCCAATATAAAATTATAATTTTATATTCTACATTATTTCACTAAGTTCGTAAAAAACCAGCGTTAAGATATGAATAACGCTGGGATTATGTAAATTTTAATTTTTTTTCGCAGAACCGGCCTCTAATATTGAAACAATAGAGAACAATGTAAAACATACTGCGCCTAATCCAACCAGAACCCGAGATGGAATAAAGTAGTCCAGCTCAGTTTGTGCGATTTCCGCGAGGAATGATGACAAAAACAAGCAAAACAGACAGGTAAATACCGGTATCATCGGTATTCTGTTGGCTAACGAACAGGTACGTCTCCAGACCAGTGCCAGTAGCCAGACTTTTGAGAATATGCTGTAACAGATCATTCCGAGGCAAATGAGAATAATGCCGGGAGCCAGTCGGGCGCTTGCATCGGAACTGACTAAGACGTATATCCCCTGCAGCACCGTGACTGAGCCGAGAAAAATAACCCAATAACACCACAGCCAGTGCTCTTTGGATGAGAACGTATTACGTGTTTGATGGACGATTGTGGCCACTAGGCCAATTAGACAGGCACAGATTGCGGTTAACCCAAGGCGACATAATGCGGAGTTATGTCGGCACTATGTAACAGCGTAATAGACCAAATGAAACCGAGCAGGGTGAGTAAAACGGGAACGGCAATGAGGCAATTACCGATTAATGAAGAATAAGCCTGTACCGGTGTTCCGTCGCTCTTGCTCCCCGCTGCATTTTTGGGAATGAGCAGAAAGTGACCGGACGACGCTGCCACCGTCGATACACATGCGGCAATCATACCAACGCCAAAAATAACATGGCCGGCAACAAACTCGTCTGCCATCACATCATTACCTGCTAACAGTGCCCAACCCCATATCATGGTGATAATTGACCCCGCATAGCCAATAATGGGGAACAATGTATTGTAAAACGTATTAACGCCGCGCGTGAGTTGCGAAATGATAATAAATGCGGTAGTGAATAATGCCAGGCATATGGCCGCCAGAGAAATCAGCACATGACCCGTGACGTTGCCCTGAACTTTCCAGCACAAAGCCACCTAACGCGATGCAAATTAAGCCTATAATCAAAGGGATTAATTTGAAAAGCTACCCGATATATATGTTCACTTTAAACTCCTCAGGTATCCCTGCTAATATTGAAATGTGCATTAATGATAATTTCAGCCTGTTAATATAACGACGAGATATCATTAAAGACAAATGCATAGCATAACTATAGCGGGGTTTACTGTGCCGAGTGCCATTTTTTAGCGGTCAAAAGGCCATGATAAATAAATATTTATCCTAAGATTAATTCTTATTCTGTTGTTTTTTTTTACAATTGTCTTCCAGGGATGGATTGTTTTCCATTATTTAGTAAAAGACCGGATAGTCTCGGTGCTTAAAATCAGCGAACATATAAGTATTATTGTTTTATATCGTCGTAAATATGTCTTTCAGACATGTATCATTTATTTTTTACTAACAGGTCAAAAATATCGCGGGTTATTTATGAAAGCAATTGACAATATATTTAAGTACATCCCTTCAAACCATAAAGATAAGCATTCAGATAAAGTTAATAATCATCAACACCATAGCAAGGTTGATAAAACACATCGTTCAAAGATAGTTGAAATTGATAAGCTGGATAATGATTCGCAAATAGATAACGATTTTGGCATGCATATCATCTATTTCCTGCAACATGGTCACTGGAGGGTAAATGAACATAGTCTTCAGATGGAGAAAATATGGTTTTACAATAGTGAGCCATCTATAGATATTCAAGAATATAATAGTTTTGCCGATAATACTACTAACACGTTTATCTTTACAATTATACCAGACAATAACCATGTGATAAAATTATCGTCTCCCATTACAGTTAAGATTGAGTGTAAGGATGGTTATTATTTTATTAATTTCTCCGGAGATAAATCAGACATAATTTATAAAGTTAATGGGCTTTCTATCATACCTGAAAATTTCTTTACTCTTCTTAGCGGTAATTTTAAAGCTGACTGGCGTTGGGATGTCTCTAAAGAGACGTTTCCTAAGGATAAGTTTGATAGCTATGTTAAATCTGTGTTTTCTAAAATAGACTTTTATAAACAATGTGGTGTGATTAACCCACAAAATGCCAACACGGCTTATTTTGGCGATACAGATGGAAGAGTAGGCGCTGTACTTTATTCATTGCTCGTTTCAGGGCATATAGGCATCAGGGAAAAGGGTTGGAGTTTATTATGTGAATTATTAAAACACGAAGACATGGCTTCATCTGCATACATACATAAAAATAATAAATTGCTCTACAATTTATTAAATACGAGAGACATGATATTGAATGAGTTGCATCAACATGTTTTTTTAAAGGACGATGCGATAACCCCTTGTATCTTCCTTGGGGATCATACAGGCGATAGATTTAGTACTATTTTTGGTGATAAATATATCCTTACTTTGCTAAATTCTATGCGAAATATGGAGGGTAATAAAGATAGCCGTATTAATAAAAATGTCATCGTTCTGGCTGGAAATCATGAAATCAATTTTAATGGTAACTATACTGCACGACTAGAAAATTATAAACTCTCTGCCGGTGATACGTATAACTTAATTAAAACGCTCGATGTTTGTAATTATAACTCAGAAACTAAAGTTTTAACCAGTCATCACGGAATAATAAGAAATGAAGAAAATCAATGTTATTGTCTCGGTGCTTTGCAGGTTCCATTTAATCAGATGAAAGACCCAATTGATCCTGAGGAATTAGCAAATATATGTAATAAAAAACATAAACAACACATGGATGATCATCTTCTCCATCTAATTAGAAGCAATGCTATAGCACCCACACCTGTATATGAAAATTATTTTAATAACACTACTGCTTTCAGACCAAAACCTGAAGATATCTTCAAATGTGGACAGACGCTCAAAAAAACTAAACAGAAATTTGGCCATTATGGATTAGGGGTAGACCAGCATCAAAAAATTGATAATTATACCATGGGGCTAAATTCTTGGAAGATAGCACCTAACGAACGTGGTGATAAAAAAGGTGTCCCAGGGCTTAGTTGTTTTCAACCTCAATAAAACTTCATGAGTGCTGTGGTATCTCTTTTTAATTTTGCCAGTATTTCATAGGTTTTCTTAATCGATTGTAGAGGTATGTACTGATGACGCCTCTACAATATTTAGGGACTTTCTCTGCTATGAGATAAGAAATTTCATATTATGCTTTAAGGCTGAATGATTTGTGCAAAATATAATTATTTCCCCATCGAATATGAGGTGTATGTCATAAGATAAAATGTTAACTATGTATTCCTCGCGGTGAATAATATGAGGTAAAAGATGAAAATTGGAACTGTGGCAGGCACTAATGGCAGTACAACGACAATCGCAACAAATGATATGGTGCAAGAGCATGTTACCAACTTCACTAAAGAACTGTTTGGGTATATTGCAAATGGTATAGGTGATGATATATCAAGTATTGCCAGGACAATGCTCGGTGAAGTTGTGGAAAAAATTGATGATTGGCAAATAGAACGTTTCCAACAATCTATTCAAGATGACAAAATTTCATTTACCATACAAACGAATCATTCAGAAAAATATAGTATGCTATCGGGCATGCGCGCTCATATTCTACGTAGGAATAACTGTTATCAGTTTATTGTGACAATTAATAGTAAAAATTACGGTTGCCCTCTTGATAATACCGATATTAATTGGTGCAGCATTGTTTATTTACTTAATAATATGACAGTAAATGATAATGCTAATGATGTTGCAGTTACTGAGTCGTACAAACCCATCTGGAACTGGGAAATATCGCAATACAATGTATTTGATATTAAATTCGAAACAATTATAAAACCCCAGTTCGCTGACAGAACCTATTTCTCCAATTGTTCACCTGTTGATCCCACAAGTACCAGGCCGACCTATTTTGGCGATACCGATGGCTCAGTCGGTGCAGTTTTGTACGCGCTTTTTGCAACAGGACATTTGGGAATCATGGCTGAAGGAGAAAATTTCCTTAGCCAGTTGCTTAATATAGAAGATGAAGTTCTCAACGTATTGCTAAGGGAGAACTTTAATGAGCAACTTGACACTAATGTTAATACAATAATCAGTATACTGAACAGAAGAGATAATGTTTTAGAAAGTCTTCAGCCTTATTTGGTTATTAATAAAGACGCAGTCACGCCATGTACGTTTCTTGGCGACCAAACCGGCGATCGATTTAGTAATATCTGTGGCGATCAATTTATCATCGATTTGTTAAAACGCATAATGAGTATCAATGAAAATGTTCATGTATTAGCTGGAAATCATGAAACGAATTGCAATGGTAACTATATGCAAAACTTCACGCGCATGAAACCACTTGATGAGGATACCTACGACGGGATAAAAGATTATCCTGTATGTTTCTATGACCCCAAATACAAAATAATGGCAAATCATCATGGGATAACTTTTGATGATCAGCGAAAACGTTACATTATAGGACCGATAACTGTCTCTATTGATGAAATGACCAATGCTCTCGATCCGGTCGAATTAGCGGAAATTATTAATAAAAAGCATCATGCTATAATTAATGGCAAAAAGTTTAAAACTAGCCGGGCTATCTCTTGTCGATCCTTTAATCGTTATTTTTCTGTTTCGACAGATTACAGACCTAAACTTGAAGCACTATTAGCATGTTCACAAATGTTAGGTATAAATCAAGTTGTTGCACATAACGGAAATGGTGGGAGAGAACGCATAGGTGAAACGGGGACAGTTTTAGGTCTTAACGCCCGTGACAGTAAACATGCTGGAAGAATGTTCAGCATGCATAATTGCCAAATTAACCCTGGTGCAGGGCCAGAGATAACCACTCCCTGGAAGTCTTACCAGCATGAAAAAAACAGAAATGGACTTATGCCTTTGATTAGAAGGCGCACAATGTTACAGCTCTGAACCATAGACAACATGAATATTAATGTTACTATCTGGTTGAGACTGTTGATAAAACGTAAAAAGGAATGCTCTGTTCCTGCAACTGAACAGGCGTGAAATGCGATCCAACAGGATGGATACCGTTTTGTCAGCCAGTTTTATAGATCACACTTATGAGTATGCGTGTTTCATTTACGGCCAGGAATGCTGATGATGACAACATTACTACCCGTTTTCACTAAGCCTTCCCCGTTGGCGCTCAATGCTCTGCGCGCTGGTCGTATTTGTCGTTTCCTTCTTATCCCGGATGGAAGAATCCGCTGAACGTCGTTCGGCGGCAGTTGTAACACGCGTCGTTTGCTTACAGGGATTATGGCGGGTCGATTATGGATAAGAGTAAGCGCCATCTGGCGTGGTGGGTTGTCGGGGCACTGGCGGTGGCTGCCGTCGTGGCGTGGTGGCTGTTGCGCCCGGCGGGTGTGCCGGAAGGCTTTGCTGTCAGCAATGGGCGCATTGAAGCGACGGAAGTGGATATCGCCAGCAAAATTGCCGGGCGTATCGACACCATTCTGGTGAAAGAAGGCCAGTTTGTTCGCGAAGGCGAAGTGCTGGCGAAGATGGATACTCGCGTGTTGCAGGAACAGCGACTGGAAGCCATCGCGCAAATCAAAGAGGCACAAAGCGCCGTTGCCGCCGCGCAGGCTTTGCTGGAGCAACGACAAAGTGAAACTCGTGCCGCACAGTCGCTGGTCAATCAACGCCAGGCCGAACTGGACTCTGTTGCCAAACGTCATACGCGTTCCCGCTCGCTCGCCCAACGAGGGGCTATTTCTGCGCAACAGCTGGATGACGACCGCGCCGCCGCTGAGAGCGCCCGAGCTGCGCTGGAATCAGCGAAAGCCCAGGTTTCGGCTTCTAAAGCGGCTATAGAAGCAGCACGCACCAATATCATTCAGGCGCAAACTCGGGTCGAAGCAGCGCAAGCCACTGAACGGCGCATTGCCGCAGATATCGATGACAGTGAACTGAAAGCCCCGCGTGACGGACGCGTGCAGTATCGGGTTGCCGAGCCAGGGGAAGTGCTGGCGGCAGGCGGTCGGGTGCTGAATATGGTCGATCTCAGCGACGTCTATATGACCTTCTTCCTGCCAACCGAACAGGCGGGCACGCTGAAACTGGGCGGTGAAGCCCGGCTGATCCTCGATGCCGCGCCAGATCTGCGTATTCCTGCAACCATCAGTTTTGTCGCCAGTGTCGCCCAGTTCACGCCAAAAACCGTCGAAACCAGCGATGAACGGCTGAAACTGATGTTCCGCGTCAAAGCGCGTATCCCACCGGAATTACTCCAGCAGCATCTGGAATATGTCAAAACCGGTTTACCGGGCGTAGCGTGGGTGCGGGTGAATGAAGAACTTCCGTGGCCTGACGACCTCGTGGTGAGGTTGCCGCAATGACGCATCTGGAACTGGTTCCCGTCCCGCCTGTCGCGCAACTGGCGGGCGTGAGCCAGCATTATGGAAAAACCGTTGCGCTGAACAATATCACTCTCGATATTCCGGCCCGTTGCATGGTCGGGCTGATTGGTCCGGATGGCGTCGGGAAGTCGAGTTTATTGTCACTGATTTCCGGTGCCCGCGTCATTGAGCAGGGCAATGTGGTGGTGCTGGGTGGCGATATGCACGACCCGAAGCATCGCCGAGACGTCTGCCCGCGCATCGCCTGGATGCCGCAGGGGCTGGGCAAAAACCTCTACCACACCTTGTCGGTGTATGAAAATGTCGATTTTTTCGCTCGCCTGTTCGGTCACGATAAAGCGGAGCGGGAAGTGCGAATTAATGAGCTGCTGACCAGCACCGGGTTAGCACCGTTTCGCGATCGTCCGGCAGGTAAACTCTCCGGCGGGATGAAGCAAAAACTTGGGCTGTGCTGCGCGTTAATCCACGACCCGGAACTGTTGATCCTTGATGAGCCAACAACGGGGGTTGACCCGCTCTCCCGCGCCCAGTTCTGGGATCTGATCGACAGTATTCGCCAGCGGCAGAGCAATATGAGCGTGCTGGTCGCCACCGCCTATATGGAAGAGGCCGAACGCTTCGACTGGCTGGTAGCGATGAATGCCGGAGAAGTGCTGGCAACCGGCAGCGCCGAAGAGCTGCGGCAGCAAACGCAAAGCGCCACGCTGGAAGAAGCATTTATTAATCTGTTACCGCAAGCGCAACGCCAGGCGCATCAGGCGGTAGTGATCCCACCGTATCAACCTGAAAACGCAGAGATTGCCATCGAAGCGCGCGATCTGACCATGCGTTTTGGTTCCTTCGTTGCCGTTGATCACGTCAATTTCCGCATTCCACGCGGGGAGATTTTTGGATTCCTTGGTTCGAACGGCTGCGGTAAATCCACCACCATGAAAATGCTTACCGGACTGCTGCCCGCCAGCGAAGGTGAGGCGTGGCTATTTGGGCAACCGGTTGATCCAAAAGATATCGATACCCGCCGTCGTGTGGGCTATATGTCGCAGGCGTTTTCGCTCTATAACGAACTCACCGTGCGGCAAAACCTGGAGTTACATGCCCGTTTGTTTCACATCCCGGAAGCGGAAATTCCCGCGCGAGTGGCTGAAATGAGCGAGCGTTTTAAGCTCAACGACGTTGAAGATGTTCTGCCGGAGTCATTGCCGCTCGGCATTCGCCAGCGGCTTTCGCTGGCGGTGGCGGTGATTCATCGCCCGGAGATGTTAATCCTCGATGAGCCTACTTCTGGTGTCGATCCGGTGGCGAGGGATATGTTCTGGCAGTTGATGGTCGATCTCTCGCGCCAGGACAAAGTGACTATCTTCATCTCCACCCACTTTATGAACGAAGCGGAACGTTGCGACCGCATCTCACTGATGCACGCCGGAAAAGTGCTTGCCAGCGGTACACCGCAGGAACTGGTTGAGAAACGCGGAGCCGCCAGTCTGGAAGAGGCATTTATCGCCTATTTGCAGGAAGCGGCAGGGCAGAGCAACGAAGCCGAAGCGCCGCCCGTGGTACACGACACCACCCACGCGCCGCGTCAGGGATTTAGCCTGCGCCGTCTGTTTAGCTACAGCCGCCGCGAAGCGCTGGAACTGCGACGCGATCCAGTACGTTCGACGCTGGCGCTGATGGGAACGGTGATCCTGATGCTGATAATGGGTTACGGCATCAGTATGGATGTGGAAAACCTGCGCTTTGCGGTGCTCGACCGCGACCAGACCGTCAGTAGCCAGGCGTGGACACTCAACCTCTCCGGTTCCCGTTACTTTATCGAACAGCCGCCGCTCACCAGTTATGACGAGCTTGATCGTCGGATGCGTGCGGGCGATATCACGGTGGCCATTGAGATCCCGCCCAATTTCGGGCGCGATATCGCGCGTGGTACGCCTGTGGAACTCGGCGTCTGGATCGACGGAGCGATGCCCAGTCGTGCCGAAACGGTAAAAGGTTACGTGCAGGCAATGCACCAGAGTTGGCTTCAGGATGTGGCGAGCCGACAATCGACACCCGCCAGCCAAAGCGGGCTGATGAACATTGAGACGCGTTATCGCTATAACCCGGACGTAAAAAGCCTGCCAGCGATTGTTCCGGCGGTGATCCCGCTTCTGCTGATGATGATCCCGTCAATGCTAAGCGCCCTTAGCGTGGTGCGGGAAAAAGAGCTAGGGTCGATTATCAACCTTTACGTGACCCCCACCACCCGTAGCGAATTTTTGCTTGGCAAACAGCTGCCGTACATCGCGCTGGGGATGCTGAACTTTTTCCTGCTCTGCGGCCTGTCGGTGTTTGTGTTTGGCGTACCGCATAAAGGCAGTTTCCTGACGCTCACCTTGGCGGCGCTGCTGTATATCATCATTGCCACTGGAATGGGGCTGCTGATCTCCACCTTTATGAAAAGCCAGATTGCCGCCATTTTCGGAACGGCGATTATCACATTGATCCCGGCGACACAGTTTTCCGGGATGATCGATCCGGTAGCTTCGCTGGAAGGGCCTGGACGTTGGATCGGCGAGGTTTACCCGACCAGTCATTTTCTGACTATCGCCCGCGGAACGTTCTCGAAAGCGCTGGATCTGACTGATTTGTGGCAACTTTTTATCCCGTTGCTGATAGCCATCCCGCTGGTGATGGGCTTAAGCATCCTGCTGCTGAAAAAACAGGAGGGATGATGCGCCATTTACGCAATATTTTTAATCTGGGTATCAAAGAGTTGCGCAGTCTGCTCGGTGATAAAGCGATGCTGACGCTGATTGTCTTCTCGTTTACGGTGTCGGTGTATTCGTCAGCGACCGTTACGCCAGGATCGTTGAACCTCGCGCCGATCGCCATTGCCGATATGGATCAATCGCAGTTATCGAACCGGATCGTTAACAGCTTCTATCGTCCGTGGTTTTTGCCACCGGAGATGATCACCGCCGATGAGATGGATGCCGGACTGGACGCCGGACGCTATACCTTCGCGATAAATATTCCGCCTAATTTTCAGCGTGATGTCCTCGCCGGACGCCAGCCGGATATTCAGGTGAACGTCGATGCCACGCGCATGAGCCAGGCATTTACCGGCAATGGGTATATCCAGAATATTATCAACGGTGAAGTGAACAGCTTTGTCGCGCGCTACCGTGATAACAGCGAACCGTTGGTATCGCTGGAAACCCGGATGCGCTTTAACCCGAACCTTGATCCCGCGTGGTTTGGCGGGGTGATGGCGATCATCAACAACATTACCATGCTGGCGATTGTATTGACCGGATCGGCGCTGATCCGCGAGCGTGAACACGGCACGGTGGAACATTTACTGGTGATGCCGATAACGCCGTTTGAGATCATGATGGCGAAGATCTGGTCGATGGGGCTGGTGGTGCTGGTGGTATCGGGATTATCGCTGGTGCTGATGGTGAAAGGTGTACTGGGCGTACCGATTGAAGGCTCGATCCCGCTGTTTATGCTGGGCGTGGCGCTCAGTCTGTTTGCCACCACGTCAATCGGCATTTTTATGGGGACGATAGCGCGTTCAATGCCGCAACTGGGGCTGCTGGTGATTCTGGTGCTGCTGCCGCTGCAAATGCTTTCCGGTGGATCCACGCCGCGCGAAAGTATGCCGCAGATGGTGCAGGACATTATGCTGACCATGCCGACGACACACTTTGTTAGCCTCGCGCAGGCCATCCTCTACCGGGGTGCCGGATTCGAAATCGTCTGGCCGCAGTTCCTGACGCTGATGGCAATTGGCGGCGCGTTTTTCACCATCGCACTGCTGCGATTCAGGAAGACGATTGGGACAATGGCGTAAGGAAGGGAAACTTGACTTCATACTGTGATGTCATAAAGTGAAGTCATAAGGACATGCCATGAGAACCAAGGTACAGGCTTTACGGAAGAAACAAAAAAATACATTGGATCAAATATTTAAAACTCCTGTTCCTCAAGGGATCAAGTGGTCTGATATAGAGTCACTGGTTAAAGCATTAGGCGGAGAAATTAAGGAAGGAAGAGGTTCGCGTTGCAAGTTCATACTAAATATGAGCGTTGCGTGTTTCCATCGGCCTCATCCGTCGCCAGATACCGATAAAGGCGCTGTAGAAAGCGTGTGTGACTGGTTACTAAGTATAGGGGTAAAACCATGATCAAACTGAAGACGCCAAACTCTATGGAGATTGCCGGGCAACCAGCTGTTATTACCTACGTGCCAGAACTGAATGCATTTCGTGGCAAATTCCTGGGCTTGTCAGGTTATTGTGATTTTGTCTCTGACAGTATTCAGGGGCTGCAAAAAGAAGGAGAGCTTTCCCTGCGAGAGTATCTTGAGGATTGTAAAGCTGCGGGTATTGAGCCGTATGCGCGTACAGAAAAGATTAAGACCTTTACGTTACGCTATCCAGAATCGCTGAGTGAACGCCTTAATAATGCGGCTGCGCAGCAACAAGTCTCTGTTAATACCTATATTATTGAAACACTGAATGAGCGTTTGAATCATTTATAAATTTTAGCGACGTACATTACGCAGAATATCTGCCTTTACAGGATCTATCTATGCAACTGAACTTAATTTTATAAATTAAGTTCAGTTAATATCTTTTCTTTCCTTGTTTTAGAAATAACTCAATCTTCCTTCGGCAGGCACTGCAAATGCCCGTGCCGCACGCCGCGCTGGGCGATAACGTCATCGGCAAAATGCTGCACGTCACCCATGTCACCTTTCAACACGGCGATTTCCAGACAGTCGTCGTGGTTGATGTGCACATGTAGCGTGGCGACGGAGAGGTCGTGGTGATGATGCTGGGTGGAAACAATACGGCTGGCTAAGTCGCGTTTTTCGTGTTCATACACATACGACAGCACCGCGAAACCTTGTGTGCCGTGCTGCTGGGTAGCTTCCTGCGCCAGGGCACTACGCAGAATATCGCGGATAGCTTCGGAACGGTTGTTATAACCACGACGCTGGCTCAGGCTGTCCAGCGTCTCCAGTAAATCGTCATCAAGCGTGATGGTGACTCGTTGCATTGGCGTTAAACCTTTTCTGAGGTGCGACGGCGCACGGGGAATGCGGGTAATACCGCGTTTTGTAGCACACGTCCGGCGTCAGAGGAAAAGGTTAATTTATCTCCCACCGCCTGGGTTTCGGCGATTTGTCCGTTGTCCATCACCATCACTCGCTGGCAAAAGCGTTCCACCAGGCGTAAGTCATGAGTGATGAACAGGCAGGCAGTGCCAAACTGTTGTTGTAGCTTTTTCAGCAGGCGAATGACGCCCGCCTGTAACACGAGATCAAGGTTAGAAACGGCTTCATCCAGAATCAGCAATTTCGGTTCGACCGCCAGCGCGCGTGCCAGGCAGACGAGCTGGAGCTGGCCGCCGCTTAACTGCGGTGGGCGTTTGTCGAGAACGCTGTCATCGAGATCGACCGCCTTCAGCATTTCGCTGGCGCGCGCCAGTTGTTCGGATTTTTTCAGTGATAGCAGGTGGCGCATCGGTTCACGCAGGATCTCGCGCACGGTTTTGCGCGGATTCACGGCACTGATGGAGTCCTGAAACACCATCTGAATATCACGGCGGAAGGCTTTACGTTGGGCGCGATTAAGTTTCGCCAGCGATTCGCCGTGCCAGCTAATATTCCCTTGTGAGGGAGACTCTAAGCCTACCAGCAGCCGCGCGAGGGTGCTTTTTCCGCAGCCGCTGCGTCCCAGCAGGGCGACGGTTTCGCCGCTTTTCAGGGTCAGGGAAACGTTATTCAGCACCGCCTGATGTTGATGTTTTCCGCTAAATCCACCGTGGGCATAGTGATGGGAAAGGCCGCAGACGTTAAGTAAGGTCATGATGCCAGCTCCATACCGTAGAGGGCGAGATGAGCGGAAACCAGGCTGCGCGTCACCGTATGTTTGGGGGCGTTAAACAGCGTTTCTACATCGCCCTGTTCGACAATTTTACCTTGTGACATCACCGCCACGTCATCCGCCAGACGCGCCACAACGCCCATATCATGGGTGACCAGCAGCATTCCCGGCGCTTGTTTTTGCATAATGCTTTCCAGCAGATCGAGGATGCGCGCCTGTGCTACCACGTCGAGGTCGGTGGTCGGTTCATCGGCGATGATAAACGGTGATTCACACAGCACCGCCATCGCAATCATCATGCGCTGCAACATGCCGCCGCTCATCTCGAACGGGTACAGCTTCAGCACGCGCGCGGCGTTTTCCAGCCCCACCGCTTCTATGGCAGCGGTAAGCGTAGCGTCATCGGCGGGTTTCCCTAACGCCAGGCAGGTTTCCCGCGCGTGGGTGTGCATGGTGTGCAGTGGATTAAAGGCGCTGCGCGGGTTCTGCATGATGGTGGCAATTTTGATGCCGCGCAGGGCGTAAGGCGAAACCGGTTTGCCATCGGCTAAAATTTCCCCCGCCGTCTGGCGAACGCCAGCGGGCAAAATGCCCAGCGTCGCGGCGCAGGTTAATGATTTCCCGCTGCCGCTACCGCCGACTAACGCCAGCACGCGCCCGCGTTGCAGGGTTAACGATACACCGTGTACCAGCGGCTGCGCGGCCTGTAGCGTGATATTACGTAGTTCAATCTGTTGCGGCATTAGTGTGCGTGCTCCGTCACCAGATGAGGATCCAGATGATCGCGCAGTGCGTCACCCACCAGGTTAAAGGCCATCACGCTGATAAACAGCGCCAGCCCCGGCCAGAACATTTGCAGCGGCTGGGTCCAGATATACTGGCGCGCGTCGTTAATCATCACGCCCCATTCGGCGGTCGGCGCGGTCACACCGAGGCCAAGGAAAGACATCCCCGCGACGTGCAGCATCATATGGCCGATATCCAGCGTTGCCAGCACCAGCAGCGAAGGGATCACCGCGCCTGCCAGATGATCGACAAACACCCGCACATGGCCCGCACCGGAAAGCCGTGACGCCAGCACAAACTCGCGTTGGCGTAGTGAAATCACCAAGCTGCGCACCATGCGTGCATACCACGCCCAGTGCGACAGGGCGATGGCGATAATTACGTTGGTCAGCCCGGTGCCGAGCACGCCAACCATAAAGAACGACAGAATCGAGGTCGGGAAGGTCATAAACATATCGGCGACGCGCATGGTGGCCTGATCAACGTGCCCGCCAATCAACCCGGCGCTGCCGCCAATAACCAGCCCTAATGTCAGCACCAGCAGCAGGCAGGCCATTACCGAACCGAGCGACACGCGGGTCGCTGCCATCAGCCGCGAGAAAATATCGCGACCTAAGTGATCGGTGCCCAGCCAGTGCTGCGCATCCGGCGAAAGCAGGCACGACGGCAAATCAATTGCCTGTGGATCGTACGGCTGCCACCACTGGCTGGTGAGCGCAATCAGCGCCAGCAGGGCGATAATGATCAGCGCCAGGCGTACCGACCAGCGGGAAGAGAGGAAAAAGTTCACGCGTGCGCTCCTTCATGACGACGAATGCGCGGGTCCAGCGCGGCGTTGAGCAAATCGACAATCAAATTACAGACCACAAAAACCACCACCATCATCAGCGTAAAGCACTGAATCACCGGATAGTCACGGTTAAAAATCGCCGACACCGCATAGCGCCCGACGCCAGGCCAGGCAAAGATGTTTTCGATAATCATCGTCCCGCCAATCAATTCGCCAATGTGCATCCCCACGGCGGTGATCATCGGCAGCGAGGCATTGCGCAGAATATGGCGGCGTTCGGTCTGTTTGTCATTCAGGCCGCGTAGCCGCGCCCAGGTGACGTGACGCTGACCGGCGACGTCCAGCATACTGGCGCGCAGCAGTCGCGCGTTAATCGCCAGCGACATAAAGGCGATGGAAACCGCAGGTAAAATGATGTGCTGCCAGCTGCCGTAGCCCATCGCGGGTAGCCATTGCAGATACACCGAAAACGCCATCACTAGCAAAAATGCCAGCCAGAAGTTGGGCATCGACACGCCAAGAAACGCGATAAAGCGCACGGCGAAATCCGGCAAACGATCGCGGTGGCGCGCCGCCCAGATACCGAGCGGTACGGAAGTGAGCAGAATTAATACCAGCGCCGCACCTGCAAGTTCCAGCGTGGCGGGCAGGAAGTTCAGCATATCGTCCAGTACCGGGCGTTGGCTGGCGAATGAGATACCAAAGTCAAGATGCAGCGCCTTCCACAACCAGGTACCGTACTGGACGTACAGCGGCTGATCCAGCCCGAGCATGGTGCGGGTAGAGGCCAGCATCTCCGGCGTCGGCGGCAGGTTAGATAAACGCAGATAATCGAGCGCCGGGTCGCCGGTACCGAGGCGCAGCATCAGAAAAATGATCACCGAGGCGGCGAGCACCATCGGGATCAGCAGCAGAAAGCGGCGTAATACGTAACGCAACATTAAGGTTTCACCGGTTTAATCTGTTCGAACGGAATTTCGGTGGCGATCGGCGCGTAGGGGATATTACCCAGCTCCGGTTTTGATACCACCATCATCGAGATGTAGCTGATAGGCAGATAAACCGCCTCGTCATGCAGACGGGTCAGAATGTCGCGATACAGCGCCTGACGTTGCGTTTCGTCATGGGTCGCCAGCACTTCGCCGATCTCTTTATCAATCAGCGGCTTGTCGGCTAATCCTTGCTGTGCCTGGAAGTCAGCGTGCGACGGTACGCGCATTGAACTCAGGAAGGCGTGTGGATCGTATGGCGCGCCCCAGGTGCGGTGGAAAATCATGCCAAAACGACCGTCGCGCTGACGAGCATAGATACTGCTCTCTTCTTCGCCAATCAGCGAGACATCTGCGCCAATCTGGCGCATATCAGCCTGAATGATTTCCGCCATCGATTTGCTTAACGCATCGGTGCCGATGAACGACAGTTCAATGCGCAGCGGCTGACCATTTTTCTCGCGGATGTCTTTGCCCGCAGGCAGCGTCCAACCGGCTTTTTCCAGCAACTCTTTCGCTTTCTGCGGATCGTACTGGCGCGGTTTCAGGCCGAGATTAGCGTAAGGCACAGAAGGGGCAAACAGGGTGTCGGCGACCTGCTGGGTGCCATATAACGCGTTATCAATCAGCGATTTTTTGTTTACCGCGTAATTAAGAGCTTCACGTACTGCCAGCTCGTTGGTGGGGGCTTTGGCGGTATTGAGCGCCAGCATCACGGTTTCGATCGGCTGTGACAGTTGGGTGTGGTAAGCCGGATTCTGGCTAAAGCGGGCGAAGGTATCGAGCGGTAATAACCCTTCGTTTCCGTACAGCAGGTCGATATCGCCAGTTTCAAACGCCACCGCGCGGGTAGTCGGGTCCGGGATGACGTTAAAGGTGATCTTTTTAATCGCTGGCTTTTCGCCCCAGTAGTTTTCGTTACGGACGAAGACATCGTACTGATTCAGTTTCGATTCCTGCAAAATCCACGGTCCGGTGCCAATCGGCGCTTTAATTCCGTTCATGGTTTCATGGTTTTTAAACTGCGAGGGAGCGATAAAACGGAAAGGACGGGGCAGGGCCAGTTCTTGCAGGAAAGGATAGTAGGCGCTTTTCAGGGTAATTTGCAGCTCTGTTTTATTGAGTGCTTTAACATCAACAATCTGGTTTGCCAGCTCCAGCCAGGCGTGACGTTGACGGTTATCGAGCACTGCGCGGAAGTTTTCTGCCGCCGCCTCGGCATCGAACGGTTCACCGTTGGAGAATTTCACGTCATCACGCAGGGTGAAGGTCCAGGTTTTACCATCTTCTGAATGAGTCCAGCTTTTTGCCAGCCACGGGATCACCGAACCGTCTGCCTGATATTTCACCAATGGTTCATAAACCATGCTCTGGGCGAACATCTGGTTAGGCGTGTAAAGGTGCGGGTTTAGTGGCCCGACATTCACCGGCCAGGCGGTGGTGATTTCATCTGGTGCAGCGGCATGGACGATAAAAGACGCACAAGCCAGCAGCGCAAATAGAGTGCGGCGGAGTGTGGAGAGCATGGTAACCCCAATGGATTAAAATAGATGGCGGAAATAAGTATGACGATTTTAAGTATTCGTCATACTGATTACCTGTTCTGGATCAATAGATGGGCAGTCGGGTGGGCGGATCAGTTAACTGAATCGATCCATTGCACACTGTCGGCGGTGAGCGTAAAGGGGGTGGGGGTGCAGATCGCAAGGCTTAAATTTTCTAGCTGACAATGGCTGACTGACAGCGAGGAGTGATAGGTGCTATCTACGCTGACGATTTGCCAGGCGCTGCCGCCACGCTGTTTAACGATGGCTTCTTTGCGCGTCCAGATGCGCCAGAACATTTCCAGTTGCTGATCAGGATGCACGGCGTCCATTTCAGCGTGTTCCCCGAGGCTGAACACGGCGTTCGCCAGCCAGCGCCAGTTGACGCGCGGGCGAATCACTTCGATATCGCAGCCGACTTCGCCTTCATCGCTCAACAGCAGAGCGATATCGTCACCGCTATGGCTTAAGTTGAACCATAGCGGCGTTTCCGGCGCGAATGCAGGTTTGCCTTGTTCGCCATAGATGATCTCCGGTAGCGGGGAAAGCGTGTGCGAAAGCAATGTACGCCCCGCCAGCCAGCGTTCGCGTCGTGGACCTTGCGGTGCTTGCTCGCGTAAACCCGGTGGCAGTGGAGCTGCGCTTAAGGTCGAAACTTTCCCCAGAACTATCCGATACATATCAGGGCCAACGTTTAATGGAAAATGAAAGTGCGTATCGTATCACTTGTCGCCTCATCCCGGTAACCGACTTTTCGGTCTGCCCGGCCCCAGTAAAATCGCCAGTTTGCTGCCACCTTTCGTCGTTTCCATCCAGATTTTACACACGCTGGTTAATGGCACCGAAAGTAGCATCCCTACCGGGCCGAGCAGCCATCCCCAGATTAACAATGAAAGAAATACCACCATGGTGGACATCCCCAGGCGATGGCCCATCATCCGTGGTTCTAAAATATTGCCGATGACCATATGGACCACTAAAAACAATGCGCCGACCAGAATACATTCGTAAACACCATTAAACAGCAGCACCTGAATCATTGGCGGTACGGCGGAAATTACCGCGCCGATATTGGGCACGTAGTTGAGCAAAAACGCCAGTACTGCCCACATCAGCGCAAACTGTACGCCCATTAGCGCCAGCCCCAGCCAGACGATGACACCTGTCCATAAACTGAGTAGCGTCTTTAACGCCAGATAATGCGAAACGCCTTTAAGTGCGCGGTGTAATCCTGCGATGTGAATCTGTGGGTTATTCAGCGCAAAACGCATTTTGTAAGGGACGTGGCGCACTTCAAACAGCATAAAAACTACGGTCATCACCAGCAAAAGCACGCTCGCCATTGCCCCGGAAAGCCCGGTCATTAGCGCTGTGGTGAAGGTAACCACTTTTTCCGAGTCCATCCGCTGCAGCATTCGCTCCGGCGACATATGCAAATTAAGAAAAGGCAACATCTCCTGCAATTTAAAAAGTTTGCGCGTCAGCTCCTTATTAAACTTCGGCAGCATAGAGATAAATTCGTTAAACGATGCCGCCAGTACGCCGACCAGCGCGGTTAGTGCGATCAGCATCACCACCACTACAATCGTAATGGCAACGGGGCGTTGTACTCCCCGACGAATAAACCAGGTAACGAGCGGGTTGAGGACGATGGCAAAAAACAGCGCCAGTAACAGCTGCACAATGATATCTGCCGCTGCGTGAATGCCCGCGAGGATCACTACCAGCGAGGCCAACTTGAGCAGAATGTGCATGCCCGTTTTATCGGGTTGAGGGGTTTCCATTGGGGCTTCCTTGTGACTTTTTGTGTTAAGTGTAGCGCGGGAGTCACGCCAGCAATATTCTGATTCTTACTGCTGATTTTCACGTCAGCACATGGTAAAAATGAAACACTGTTGTAAAAATGTGGTGATCCTCATGCCCGAACCCGTAGCCGAACCCGCGCTAAACGGATTGCGCCTGAATTTGCGCATTGTCTCCATTGTCATGTTTAACTTCGCCAGCTACCTCACCATCGGGTTGCCGCTCGCTGTATTACCGGGCTATGTCCATGATGTGATGGGCTTTAGCGCCTTCTGGGCAGGATTGGTTATCAGCCTGCAATATTTCGCCACCTTGCTGAGCCGCCCTCATGCCGGACGTTACGCCGATTTGCTGGGACCCAAAAAGATTGTCGTCTTCGGTTTATGCGGCTGCTTTTTGAGCGGTCTGGGGTATCTGACGGCAGGATTAACCGCCAGTCTGCCTGTCATCAGCCTGTTATTACTTTGCCTGGGGCGCGTCATCCTTGGGATTGGGCAAAGTTTTGCCGGAACGGGATCGACCCTATGGGGCGTTGGAGTGGTTGGCTCGCTGCATATCGGGCGGGTGATTTCGTGGAACGGCATTGTCACTTACGGGGCGATGGCGATGGGTGCGCCGTTAGGCGTCGTGTTTTATCACTGGGGCGGCTTGCAGGCGTTAGCGTTAATCATTATGGGCGTGGCGCTGGTGGCCATTTTGTTGGCGATCCCGCGTCCGACGGTAAAAGCCAGTAAAGGCAAACCGCTGCCGTTTCGCGCGGTGCTTGGGCGCGTCTGGCTGTACGGTATGGCGCTGGCACTGGCTTCCGCCGGATTTGGCGTCATCGCCACCTTTATCACGCTGTTTTATGACGCTAAAGGTTGGGACGGTGCGGCTTTCGCGCTGACGCTGTTTAGCTGTGCGTTTGTCGGTACGCGTTTGTTATTCCCTAACGGCATTAACCGTATCGGTGGCTTAAACGTAGCGATGATTTGCTTTAGCGTTGAGATAATCGGCCTGCTACTGGTTGGCGTGGCGACTATGCCGTGGATGGCGAAAATCGGCGTCTTACTGGCGGGGGCCGGGTTTTCGCTGGTGTTCCCGGCATTGGGTGTAGTGGCGGTAAAAGCGGTTCCGCAGCAAAATCAGGGGGCGGCGCTGGCAACTTACACCGTATTTATGGATTTATCGCTTGGCGTGACTGGACCACTGGCTGGGCTGGTGATGAGCTGGGCGGGCGTACCGGTGATTTATCTGGCGGCGGCGGGACTGGTCGCAATCGCGTTATTACTGACGTGGCGATTAAAAAAACGGCCTCCGGAACACGTCCCTGAGGCCGCCTCATCATCTTAAAACTTACTGAATAACCAGCGTATTAATGATGTTTTCTGCGGTGGTTTGCGCTTTTTGCTGATCGTCAGCTGGCAGCGTAATTTGCATGGTCAGCAGTTGATTACCCACGTTACCCAGAATAACGGAAGAGTACGCCGTCTGGCCTTTCGCGGAGATAATACTGTCTAACTGCTGCATTTTGTGACCTTTCAGCTCAATGGCTTTATTGGTTACCACTTGCAGCTGCGGATCGCGGCTACGTTGCTGATCTTCCAGACGCTTCGCCAACACCGCCAGATCTTCTTTCGGATCATCGCCCATGATGACGATGACTGCTTTCTGCCCGGTGGCGTCGGACCAGACATGCATGTTATTGGCCTGCGTTCCCAGCTTACCGCTCTGGTCGGTCATATCCGCTGGCAGCGAGAAACTTAACTTGCCATCAAGCAGGTTGACGGGATTCCCGGTAGCGTTACTTTCCGCAACCGAACCCTGCGCCGTAGCGTTAGTGTCTTTATCATCACAGGCCGCAAGCCCCATAACCAGCAGGCCAATTCCGACATATTTAACCAGATTGCGCATTGACTTCTTCCTTTCGATAAACGGCCATAACGGCTCATTCATCCATCTTATCACAACTCTGATAACGAACCTTTAACTCGCCTGCAAAGCGTTGATTTCGGATTTATCTGCCAGTCTTTTCAACAGCATATTGAGTAATACGCCATACATTGGCAGGAAGAAAACGATACTGATTAACACTTTGAAACAGTAATCGACCAGCGCGATTTCCATCCAGTGTTCAGCCATAAAGGCATCCGGGCTACGCCAGAAGGCAATGAAGAAAAAGGCCAGCGTGTCGCTGACGTTACCGAACAGTGTGGACGCTGTCGGTGCCAGCCACCAGCGGCGACTCTGACGCAGGCGGTTAAAAACGTGCACGTCGAGGATTTGCCCCAGCGCGTAGGCCATGAAACTGGCGGTGGCGATACGGGCGACAAACAGGTTGAAGTGGGCGAGTGCGCCGAATCCCTGCCAGGAACCCATATAGAATAGCGACGAGATGACGTAGGAGATTAATAACGCAGGGATCATTACCGCGAAGATAATGCGTCGGGCCAGCGGTGCGCCAAAAATACGCACGGTCAGGTCGGTAGCAAGAAAAATAAACGGAAAGCTAAACGCGCCCCAGGTGGTATGGAAACCAAAAATGGAGACGGGAAGCTGAACCAGATAGTTACTGGAGGTGATCACCAGAAGATGAAATAACGATAACCAGAACAACGCCTTATAGCGTTGAGTTTGCGAGAAAACGTTCATATTGTACCTTTTTGATTAACCATTGGGGTGAGGGAACCCAATACGTACGACACGTCTGTTACCTTAACATAATAACGTGCTTACCCTTTTTTCGAGCCGCCGCATGATACTGCTTTACGTTGACAATGCAATGGTTAATTTTCACGCAATCGTTAACCTGGTTTGCTTACGGACTCACAGGGCGTAAACTAGCGCCGTTTTTTTAAGTGATGAGAAGAAAATGACCGATCTCTTTTCCAGCCCTGACCACACACTCGACGCGCTTGGCCTGCGCTGCCCGGAACCGGTGATGATGGTGCGCAAAACCGTGCGCAATATGCAGCCTGGCGAAACGTTGCTGATTATCGCCGACGATCCGGCCACTACCCGCGATATTCCTGGGTTTTGTACCTTTATGGAACACGAACTGGTTGCGAAAGAGACGGATGGACTGCCTTATCGTTATTTGATTCGTAAAGGCGGTTGATAGGGGCTGATTGGCTTCGATGCCGCCTTTTCCTCACCCCCTAACCCTCTCCCCAGAGGGGCGAGGGGACCGATCGCGCTCAATGTTGCGATCGGTTTGCCTTATCTCCTGCGCAACAACCTTAACGCATTCGCCGTCACCAGCACCGTCGCACCCGTATCTGCCAGCACTGCCAGCCACAACCCGGTCATCCCTAAAAGCGTGGTGACGAGGAAGATCCCTTTCAGTCCCAGCGCAATGGTGATGTTCTGGCGGATATTGGCGTGAGTGGCGCGTGCCAGTTCAATCATTTGCACCAGGCCGCGCAGGTGGTTATGGGTTAATGCTGCGTCGGCGGTTTCCAGCGCCACGTCTGTGCCGCTACCCATAGCAATCCCGATGGCGGCAGCTTTCATCGCTGGCGCGTCGTTAATACCATCACCGACCATCGCCAGGGGCGCATGTTGATTCAGCTTGGTCACCGCTTTGACTTTATCTTCCGGCAATAGGCCCGCTTTAAACTCCAGCCCCAGCTCCCCGGCAATTGCCGCCGCTGCGCGTGGATTATCGCCGGTGAGGATCACTCCTTTAACCCCCAGCGCGTTCAGTTCACTGATGGCAGTTGTAGCGTCGGCGCGCAGGGTATCCTGCAATGCAATGATACCCAGCACGTCATCATTACGTACTACCAGCACAACCGTTTGCCCGGCGCTTTCCAGTTCATTAATCAAACCAGCAAATGCATCAGCGGGATGTTTCCCGGCAGCGCATATCAACACGCGCTCACCATTAACCTGCGCTTCAATGCCAGACCCGACCAGTGCCCGCTGTGATTCGGCGGTGGGAATGGCGAGTTCAGCAACCTGTGCTTCGCGTACGATGGCTTGCGCCAGTGGATGCGTCGCGCCTTGCTCGACCGCCGCCGCCAGTGTCAGCAGTTCAGATTCACTAATACCCGTTGCCGGATGAATCGCGGTAACGCGCGGTTTACCGACGGTCAGCGTACCGGTTTTATCAAACGCCACTTGGGTAACACGACCTAGTTGTTCCAGCGCCGCACCGCCTTTAATTAACGCCCCACGACGCGCTGCTGCTGCCAGCCCGGAGGTTATCGCCGCAGGCGTTGAGATAACTAACGCACACGGGCAACCAATCAGCAGCAGCGTCAGACCTTTATAAATCCACTCCTGCCAGCTGGCGGCAAACAGCAGCGGCGGCACTAGCGTTACCAGCAGGGCGACGGCCATAATCGCTGGCGTATAAATACGGCTGAAACGGTCGATAAACCGCTCAATGGGGGCGCGGCGCTCTTCGGCTTCTTCGATCAGTTTCAGAATCCGGTCAATGGCGCTGGCACCCGGTTCTGACAGCACTTCCAGCGTTACCAGACGGTCTACGCTGGTGGCTCCTGCAGGAACTTTATCGCCCGTCGCGCGCTCCACCGGAATGGATTCTCCGGTTAGGGCGCTTTCATCAAAACTGGCAAACGGTGAGAGCAGTTTACCGTCGGCAGGCAAACGCCCACCTGCGGCGACTTCAATCACATCGCCAGGCCGCAGGCTGTTAATCGCCACCTCTTCCCGCTCACCGTTACGCAGGCGCGTGGCGGTTTCTGGTTTCAGCGCCATTAACGCGCTAACGCCCTGACGCGCGCGGCTGGCGGCCCAGCCTTCCAGTCGTTCACCAATCAAAAACAGCAGCAACACCATCGCAGCTTCAGCCGTTGCGCCAATAAACAGTGCACCAATAGCGGCTACGCTCATTAAGGTTTCAATGGCGAAGTAGCTGCCGGATTTGATCAGCCGTAATGCCTGACGAGCAATCGGGTACAGCCCAACTAGCGTGGTCGCGATAAACGCCAGTTGCCCGAACGGATGATTGAACTGCTCCAGACCCCAGCTGATTGCCATCATCACGATAAGCGTAATCAGCGGCAGATTCTCTTTCAGGCGCGATGCTTGTGGCTCGTCGGCGGCCTGCTCATCGCGCAGGGAATAGCCCGCTTTTTGCACCGCAGATTCAACCTGGGCACGGATGTCATTGTCGGCATCAACCACCAGTTTTTCGGTGGCGAACAACACCTGCACCTGATTCACGCCTGCAAGCTGGCGCACGGCATTTTCTACCTTGCGCGCACAGGCGGCGCAGTCCATGCCGCTGACTTTCCAGCTATAGCGGGTGCCGGAGACGTTTTCAGAGAGCGTTGGCGAGCTGGAGCATGCGCCGTCGCAGCAACAGTCGTTGGCGTTCTGTACCGTGGTTAGCGGTTTGAACGCAGCAAATTGAGGGGCTTTCTTGCCGTGATTGTCAGGTGTCGACATGGCATCCTCCGGTTAAGTTTTTTCTCATTAACCGAAGGATACACTCTGGAGTCGACTCCAGAGTCAAGTTTTATCAGAGATACAGTGAGCGGACGATGAGGAAGTGACCGGCAAAGTAGCAGGCCGCAGCAATCGCGTTATCCGCACGGAAGCGTCGGCGATAGTGGCTCCCCAGCCAGACAAAGTTACTGATAAACAGCAACGAAGCGCCAACAAACGCAGAGAGCGCCGGAGCGGTCGGACGGAAGAACCACAGTTCACCTGCCAGCCACACCATCACCAGCGTCATGCCGATAAACGTGCAGATAGGCCAACGGTACTCTTCCAGCCGCGTCCAGATAATCGCCAGTAGCAGCGCACCCAGAACCAGCAACACCAGTGGCAGAGGCCAGAAGAAAGAGAGCGTCATCTGACTGGCGAAATAGATGGTGTACAGCAGGTGCGAGAGGAAAAACGCGCCGATGGCGTACATCAGACGTTGACGTGGCAACAGGGTTAGCGCATCGCCCAGCAGTGAGGCGCACAGTCCCGCCAGCACCAGATAGCTAATGGCGTCGAACATCGGTGCTTGCCAGGCCAGTAACAGCAGGAGAAGAAGGGTTAACGGTTTAAACACCCAGCGTTGCCAGGTTGGCCCACGATACGATGCATCCACAGATAGCCATGCGGAAAGACAGACAGCGATAAACGACCAAAGCATCTTAGTTCCTTGAATTCGTTATTTTTTCGTAAGCAGAATGCCTACGGTCTTGCTTCCAGTTTAGTGGCGAGGGTGGACGGATGACAACACCATAACTGGCAGGGTATGCTTAATTCCGCATTTTCCGATGAGGGATAAAGATGAGTAAACCACCTCTTTTCTTTATTGTTATCATTGGCTTAATTGTCGTCGCCGCATCGTTTCGTTTTATGCAACAGCGACGGGAAAAAGCTGATAATGATATGGCTCCGCTCCAGCAAAAGCTGGTGGTGGTGAGCAACAAGCGGGAAAAACCGATTAACGATCGCCGTTCGCGCCAGCAGGAAGTGACTCCGGCAGGCACCAGTATGCGCTATGAGGCAAGCTTCAAACCGCAAAGCGGAGGAATGGAGCAGACGTTTCGCCTCGACGCCCAGCAGTACCACGCCCTGACAGTGGGCGATAAAGGTACGCTGAGCTATAAAGGAACGCGCTTTGTTAGCTTTGTTGGCGAACAATAAGGTTATTTTTTAACTTTAAATTTCTTCTGCCAGACCAGCAGTTCAAACACGCCGAAAAGGAAAATCCGCACCTTTTCGGCGGTGGTCATCTGCGGGCCATCTTTCGGTAAAGTGGATTTCAATAGCGCCAGCTGCATACCATGCATCAGCACGGTAAAAATCAGCGCCACGTTAACGAAAATATTTAGCGGGCGCGGGAAGGGATGCACCAGATTGAGGATTAAAAATCCCCAAACGCAGAGCATTAACAAACGACCAATATTAATCAGCATCACTTTCTCCTTGTGCTTCGTGTTGATACAGCCGATAAGCCACCTGACCCGCCACTTTTTCCCGATGTAATGACCAGTTTGCCGGAACAGTGGGCAGACCGTTTTCGACTTCGCTTTCGACATAAATCAGGGCTTCGTCAGCCAGCCAGCCGTTATCTTCCAGTAAATTTATCGTCTCTTCTAACAAGCCACGGCGGAACGGTGGATCGACAAACACGATATTATGCGGTGTGCCTTTTTGCGCCAGGAATGACATTGCGTTGCTGTTCACCACGCGTGCATTGCCTGCTTTTAGTGTCGCCAGATTCTTAATTAACTGCTGAGAAACCACGCGATCCATCTCAATCAACGTTGCCCCCGCAGCGTAGCGCGATAACGCTTCCAGCCCCAGCGCGCCGCTCCCGGCGAAGCAATCCAGACATTGGGCGTCAACAATGACCGGAGCCAGCCAGTTAAACAACGTTTCGCGTACGCGGTCGGTGGTGGGGCGCAGACCTGGGCTATCAGGAACCGGGAGTTTACGGCCTCGCCACTGCCCGCCAATAATGCGGATTTGGCCGCTGCCGGAATGATTCGGTTTTTTCATGATAAATTGCTCAATCCGCCAGATAACACATACTTGCAGGCGGTGATGTGAATTAAGTTAAGTGATAGACTATTTCATCATTTTTTTAGCTGCTATGTACATAGCGTTAACGCTGTGCCATGAAGCAACAGCGAGGAGTGTAGTCGCAAATGGCGAAAGAAAAAAGACGTGGCTTTTTTTCCTGGCTGGGCTTTGGTCAAAAAGAGCAGACCCCGGAAAAAGAGACAGAAGTTCAGAATGAACAACCGGTTGTAGAAGAAATCGTTCAGGCGCAAGAGCCTGCGAAGGCTTCTGAACAAGCCGTTGAAGAGCAGCCGCAGGCGCATACTGAAGCCGAGGCGGAAACTTTTGCTGCCGACGTTGTGGAAGTCACTGAACAGGTTGTTGAAAGTGAAAAAGCGCAGCCTGAAGCGGAAGTTGTTGCACAGCCGGAACCGGTCGTAGAAGAAACGCCGGAGCCAGTGGCTATCGAACGTGAAGAGCTGCCGTTGCCGGAAGACGTCAACGCCGAAGAGGTTTCGCCAGAAGAGTGGCAGGCTGAAGCGGAAACCGTAGAGATTGTCGAAGCGGCAGAAGAAGAAGCGGCTAAAGAAGAAATCACCGACGAAGAGCTGGAAGCACAGGCGCTGGCTGCCGAAGCGGCAGAAGAGGCGGTGATGGTAGTTCCTCCGGCAGAAGAAGAGCAGCCGGTTGCAGAAATTGCCCAGGAGCAAGAAAAACCGACCAAAGAAGGCTTCTTCGCGCGCCTGAAACGCAGCCTGTTAAAAACCAAAGAAAATCTCGGTTCCGGATTTATCAGCCTGTTCCGCGGTAAAAAAATCGACGATGATCTGTTTGAAGAGCTGGAAGAACAGCTGTTGATCGCCGATGTGGGCGTGGAAACCACACGTAAAATTATCACCAATCTGACGGAAGGCGCATCCCGCAAGCAGCTTCGTGATGCCGAGGCGCTCTATGGCCTGCTGAAAGAAGAGATGGGCGAGATTCTGGCGAAAGTCGATGAGCCGCTGAATGTTGAAGATAAAACGCCGTTCGTGATCCTGATGGTGGGCGTCAACGGTGTGGGTAAAACCACGACGATTGGTAAGCTGGCGCGTCAGTTTGAGCAGCAGGGTAAATCGGTGATGCTGGCGGCGGGCGATACTTTCCGTGCAGCTGCGGTTGAACAGCTTCAGGTCTGGGGTCAGCGCAACAATATTCCGGTGATTGCCCAGCATACCGGTGCGGATTCCGCCTCTGTTATCTTCGACGCCATTCAGGCAGCTAAAGCGCGTAATATCGACGTCCTGATTGCCGATACCGCCGGACGTCTGCAGAACAAATCGCATCTGATGGAAGAGTTGAAGAAAATCGTCCGCGTGATGAAGAAACTCGACGTTGAAGCGCCGCATGAAGTTATGCTGACTATTGATGCCAGCACCGGGCAGAACGCGGTAAGCCAGGCCAAACTGTTCCACGAAGCTGTTGGCTTAACCGGCATCACGCTAACGAAACTGGACGGCACGGCGAAAGGCGGGGTAATTTTCTCGGTGGCTGACCAGTTTGGTATCCCTATCCGCTACATTGGTGTCGGCGAACGTATTGAGGATTTGCGTCCGTTTAAGGCGGACGACTTTATAGAGGCACTTTTTGCCCGAGAGGATTAACAATGATTCGCTTTGAACATGTCAGCAAGGCTTATCTCGGTGGGAGACAGGCGCTGCAGGGCGTTACGTTCCATATGCAGCCGGGTGAGATGGCGTTTCTGACCGGTCATTCCGGCGCAGGGAAAAGTACCCTCCTGAAGCTGATCTGTGGGATTGAGCGGCCCAGCGCCGGGAAAATCTGGTTTAGCGGCCATGACATCACGCGTCTGAAAAACCGTGAAGTTCCGTTTCTGCGCCGCCAGATTGGCATGATTTTCCAGGATCACCATCTACTGATGGACCGTACTGTCTACGATAACGTGGCGATCCCGCTGATTATCGCTGGTGCCAGCGGTGACGATATTCGTCGCCGGGTGTCGGCGGCACTGGATAAAGTCGGGCTACTGGACAAAGCGAAGAACTTCCCTATTCAGCTTTCCGGCGGTGAACAACAGCGTGTTGGCATTGCCCGCGCGGTGGTGAATAAGCCCGCGGTACTGCTGGCGGACGAACCGACCGGTAACCTGGACGACGCGTTGTCGGAAGGGATTCTACGTCTGTTTGAAGAGTTTAACCGCGTTGGGGTAACCGTATTGATGGCAACGCACGACATTAATCTGATTTCACGGCGTTCCTATCGCATGCTCACCCTGAGCGATGGTCACTTGCATGGAGGCGTGGGCCATGAATAAGCGCGATGCAATCAATCATATTCGGCAGTTTGGTGGGCGTCTGGATCGCTTCCGTAAATCGGTCGGCGGCTCAGGCGACGGCGGTCGTAACGCACCGAAACGCGCGAAATCCTCGCCAAAACCGGTAAATCGCAAAACCAACGTTTTCAACGAACAGGTGCGCTATGCCTTCCACGGCGCATTGCAGGATCTGAAAAGCAAACCGTTCGCCACGTTTTTAACGGTGATGGTTATCGCCATCTCCCTGACGCTGCCCAGCGTCTGTTATATGGTGTACAAAAACGTTAATCAGGCGGCGACGCAGTATTATCCGTCACCGCAAATCACTGTTTACTTGCAAAAAACGCTGGACGATGACGCCGCTGCGGGCGTGGTGGCACAGTTGCAGGCCGAGCAAGGCGTGGAGAAAGTGAACTATCTTTCTCGTGAAGACGCACTGGGCGAGTTCCGTAACTGGTCTGGTTTTGGTGGTGCGCTGGATATGCTGGAAGAAAACCCGCTTCCGGCAGTGGCGGTGGTGATCCCGAAACTCGATTTTCAGGGGACGGAATCACTCAATACGCTGCGTGATCGTATCACGCAGATTAACGGTATTGACGAAGTGCGGATGGATGACAGCTGGTTTGCCCGTCTGGCGGCGTTGACCGGGCTGGTTGGGCGCGTTTCGGCGATGATCGGCGTGTTGATGGTGGCGGCAGTGTTCCTCGTCATCGGCAACAGCGTACGTCTGAGCATCTTTGCTCGCCGTGACTCCATCAACGTGCAGAAACTGATTGGTGCGACGGATGGTTTCATCCTTCGCCCGTTCCTGTACGGCGGTGCGCTGCTGGGATTTTCTGGCGCATTGTTGTCATTAATTTTGTCAGAAATTCTGGTACTGCGTTTGTCGTCAGCGGTGGCGGAAGTGGCACAGGTTTTCGGAACGAAGTTTGATATCAATGGTTTATCGTTCGATGAATGCCTGCTATTGCTGCTGGTATGCTCGATGATTGGCTGGGTGGCAGCGTGGCTTGCCACGGTACAACATTTACGCCACTTTACGCCTGAATAATAAAAGCGTGTTATACTCTTTCCCTGCAATGGGTTCCGTAGCAGGGAAAGAGACCCCGTTGTCTCTTCCCGGTATTTCATCTCTATGTCACATTTTGTGCGTAATTTATTCACAAGCTTGCATTGAACTTGTGGATAAAATCACGGTCTGATAAAACAGTGAATGATAACCTCGTTGCTCTTAAGCTTTGGCACAGTTGTTGCTACCACTGAAGCGCCAGAAGATATCGATTGAGAGGATTTGAATGACTGACAAAATGCAAAGTTTAGCTTTAGCCCCAGTTGGCAACCTGGATTCCTACATCCGGGCAGCTAACGCGTGGCCGATGTTGTCGGCTGACGAGGAGCGGGCGCTGGCTGAAAAGCTGCATTACCATGGCGATCTGGAAGCAGCTAAAACGCTGATCCTGTCTCACCTGCGGTTTGTTGTTCATATTGCTCGTAATTATGCGGGCTATGGCCTGCCACAGGCGGATTTGATTCAGGAAGGTAACATCGGCCTGATGAAAGCAGTGCGCCGTTTTAACCCGGAAGTGGGTGTGCGCCTGGTCTCCTTCGCCGTCCACTGGATCAAAGCAGAGATCCACGAATACGTTCTGCGTAACTGGCGTATCGTCAAAGTTGCGACCACCAAAGCGCAGCGCAAACTGTTCTTCAACCTGCGTAAAACCAAGCAGCGTCTGGGCTGGTTTAACCAGGATGAAGTCGAAATGGTGGCCCGTGAACTGGGCGTAACCAGCAAAGACGTACGTGAGATGGAATCACGTATGGCGGCACAGGACATGACCTTTGACCTGTCTTCCGACGACGATTCCGACAGCCAGCCGATGGCACCGGTGCTCTATCTGCAGGATAAATCATCTAACTTTGCCGACGGCATCGAAGATGATAACTGGGAAGAGCAGGCGGCAAACCGTCTGACCGACGCGATGCATGGTCTGGACGAACGCAGCCAGGACATCATCCGTGCGCGCTGGCTGGACGAAGACAACAAGTCCACGTTGCAGGAACTGGCTGACCGTTACGGTGTTTCCGCTGAACGTGTGCGCCAACTGGAAAAGAACGCGATGAAAAAACTTCGCGCCGCTATTGAAGCGTAATTTCCGCTATTAAGCAGAGAACCCTGGATGAGAGTCCGGGGTTTTTGTTTTTTGGGCCTCTACAATAATCAATTCCCCCTCCGGCAAAACGCCAATCCCCACGCAGATTGTTAATAAACTGTCAAAATAGCTATTCCAATATCATAAAAATCGGGTATGTTTTAGCAGAGTATGCTGCTAAAGCACGGGTAGTCATGCATAAAACGAAATAAAGTGCTGAACAACAACATCACAACACACGTAATAACCAGAAGAATGGGGATTCTCAGGATGAACATAAAGGGTAAAGCGTTACTGGCAGGATGTATCGCGCTGGCATTCAGCAATATGGCTCTGGCAGAAGATATTAAAGTCGCGGTCGTGGGTGCAATGTCCGGTCCGGTTGCGCAGTACGGTGACCAGGAGTTTACCGGCGCAGAGCAGGCGGTTGCGGATATCAACGCTAAAGGCGGCATTAAAGGCAACAAACTGCAAATCGTAAAATATGACGATGCCTGTGACCCGAAACAGGCGGTTGCGGTGGCGAACAAAGTCGTTAACGACGGCATTAAATATGTGATTGGTCACCTCTGTTCTTCATCAACGCAGCCTGCGTCTGACATCTACGAAGACGAAGGCATTTTAATGATCACCCCAGCGGCAACCGCGCCGGAGCTGACCGCCCGTGGCTATCAGCTGATCCTGCGCACCACCGGCCTGGACTCCGACCAGGGGCCGACGGCGGCGAAATATATTCTTGAGAAAGTGAAACCGCAGCGTATTGCTATCGTTCACGACAAACAGCAATACGGCGAAGGTCTGGCACGAGCGGTGCAGGACGGCCTGAAGAAAGGCAATGCTAACGTGGTGTTCTTTGATGGTATCACCGCCGGGGAAAAAGATTTCTCAACGCTGGTGGCGCGTCTGAAAAAAGAGAATATCGACTTCGTTTACTACGGCGGTTATCACCCGGAAATGGGGCAAATCCTGCGTCAGGCACGCGCGGCAGGGCTGAAAACTCAGTTTATGGGGCCGGAAGGTGTGGCTAACGTTTCGCTGTCTAACATTGCGGGCGAATCAGCGGAAGGGCTGCTGGTGACCAAGCCGAAGAACTACGATCAGGTTCCGGCGAACAAACCCATTGTTGATGCGATCAAAGCGAAAAAACAGGACCCAAGCGGCGCATTCGTCTGGACCACCTACGCCGCGCTGCAATCTTTGCAGGCGGGCCTGAATCAGTCTGACGATCCGGCTGAAATCGCCAAATACCTAAAAGCGAACTCCGTGGATACCGTGATGGGGCCACTGACCTGGGATGAGAAAGGCGATCTAAAGGGCTTTGAGTTCGGCGTATTTGACTGGCACGCCAACGGCACGGTGACCGATGCGAAGTAATTGTTAATCGGCAACTTTGGGTTGCCGCCAAATTGCTAATATCGAATACGTTGCTTCATGCCGGATGCGGCGTAAACGCCTTATCCGGCCTACAAGAACCAAAGAAATCAGTAAATTGCAGCACACATTATAGGCCTGATAAGCGTAGCGCATCAGGCAATTTCTCGTTGGTCATCACTTTTGAAATCAACTTGACGATTAACGCTTCTCCCAGCCGCCCTGCTGTGCCGTAAATCCCAGTGCCTGCATAAACGCCGTCATCACACCGCGATCTTCCACGCCTGCATCCGCCATCCACCAGCATGAAACGCCAGGATTGTTACGCAAAACCTCTTCCAGCAGATATTGCCCCACACCGCGACGGCGGGTGACTTCCCGCACGCGTAGAGAATCCAGTGCTCCCTCGGTGCCGCTTAAGGTTACCCGCACGGCCGCAAGCAGACGCTCGTTAAAACGCGCGGCGTAGATACGGTGGTTATCGTCAACCTGTAAAGAGGAAGGGGAATACTCCGGCCAGATCTTTTGCAGGTCAATCCGGTCCTGGTCGCTAAAGTTTTCTAATCGAATGATGGTCAGCTTCATGGGTAACCCGTGTAAATCACAAAAGTGGAACCAGTGTAGCGAAATAATTTAATCGGAGGCTTTCTCTTTTTTATTTCTTTTGGCAGGTGATTAATTTTTTAACAGCAATAATTACAAAGTTAAAACATTAGAGAATGAAAAATGTCCAGCATAATCCCCTGAATGATAGTGAATTATTCCGCCCTTTGTGCCGTTATTTTATGCTGACAAAGGCACTTTTTTCTGTTTATCTATCAATAAATTCAGAATATTATCTGTTCTTAATCGACTGAAAAATAGGGATTTTAATCGCTATCATCACAAAATACTGCGCTAACCCCTTAATCAGACAGGCAAAAACAGTGCAGTATAAAAAAAGAACAGTCTGATTTGTTAACACATAAAAACAAAGCAACACAACATCACGAATGGGGATTTTTGACTATGAAACGGAATGCGAAAACTATCATCGCAGGGATGATTGCACTGGCAATTTCACACACCGCTATGGCTGACGATATTAAAGTCGCCGTTGTCGGCGCGATGTCCGGCCCGATTGCCCAGTGGGGCGATATGGAATTTAACGGCGCGCGTCAGGCGATTAAAGACATTAATGTCAAAGGGGGAATTAAGGGCGACAAGCTGGTTGGCGTGGAATATGACGACGCCTGCGACCCGAAACAAGCCGTTGCGGTCGCCAACAAAATCGTTAACGACGGCATTAAATACGTTATTGGTCATCTGTGTTCTTCCTCTACCCAGCCAGCGTCGGATATCTACGAAGACGAAGGTATTCTGATGATCTCGCCGGGAGCGACCAACCCGGAGCTGACCCAACGCGGTTATCAACACATTATGCGTACTGCCGGGCTGGACTCTTCCCAGGGGCCTACGGCGGCAAAATACATTCTTGAGACGGTGAAGCCCCAGCGCATCGCCATCATTCACGACAAACAACAGTATGGCGAAGGGCTGGCGCGTTCGGTGCAGGACGGGCTGAAAGCGGCTAACGCCAACGTCGTCTTCTTCGACGGTATTACCGCCGGGGAGAAAGATTTCTCCGCGCTGATCGCCCGCCTGAAAAAAGAAAATATCGACTTCGTTTACTACGGCGGTTACTACCCGGAAATGGGGCAGATGCTGCGCCAAGCCCGTTCCGTTGGCCTGAAAACCCAGTTTATGGGGCCGGAAGGTGTCGGTAACGCATCGCTGTCGAACATTGCCGGTGATGCCGCCGAAGGCATGTTGGTCACTATGCCAAAACGCTATGACCAGGATCCGGCAAACCAGGGCATCGTTGATGCGCTGAAAGCAGACAAGAAAGATCCGTCCGGGCCTTATGTCTGGATCACTTACGCGGCAGTGCAATCTCTGGCAACTGCCCTTGAGCGTACCGGCAGCGATGAGCCGCTGGCGCTGGTGAAAGATTTAAAAGCTAACGGTGCAAACACCGTGATTGGGCCGCTGAACTGGGATGAAAAAGGCGATCTTAAGGGATTTGATTTTGGTGTCTTCCAGTGGCACGCCGACGGTTCATCCACGGCAGCCAAGTGATCATCCCACCGCCCGTAAAATGCGGGCGGGTTTAGAAAGGTTACCTTATGTCTGAGCAGTTTTTGTATTTCTTGCAGCAGATGTTTAACGGCGTCACGCTGGGCAGTACCTACGCGCTGATAGCCATCGGCTACACCATGGTTTACGGCATTATCGGCATGATCAACTTCGCCCACGGCGAGGTTTATATGATTGGCAGCTACGTCTCATTTATGATCATCGCCGCGCTGATGATGATGGGCATTGATACCGGCTGGCTGCTGGTGGCGGCGGGATTCGTCGGCGCAATCGTCATCGCCAGCGCCTACGGCTGGAGTATCGAACGGGTAGCTTACCGCCCGGTGCGTAACTCTAAGCGCCTGATTGCGCTTATTTCCGCAATCGGTATGTCCATCTTCCTGCAAAACTACGTCAGCCTGACCGAAGGTTCGCGCGACGTGGCGCTGCCGAGCCTGTTTAACGGTCAGTGGGTGGTGGGCCATAGCGAAAACTTCTCTGCCTCTATTACCACCATGCAGGCGGTGATCTGGATTGTCACCTTCCTCGCCATGCTGGCGCTGACGATTTTCATTCGCTATTCCCGTATGGGGCGCGCCTGTCGTGCCTGCGCGGAAGATCTGAAAATGGCGAGCCTGCTTGGCATCAACACCGACCGGGTGATTGCTTTGACCTTTGTTATTGGCGCGGCGATGGCGGCAGTGGCTGGCGTACTGCTCGGTCAGTTCTACTGCGTCATTAACCCCTATATCGGCTTTATGGCCGGGATGAAAGCCTTTACCGCTGCGGTGCTCGGTGGGATTGGCAGCATTCCAGGGGCGATGATTGGCGGGCTGATCCTGGGGATTGCGGAGGCGCTCTCTTCTGCCTATCTGAGTACGGAATATAAAGATGTGGTCTCATTCGCCCTGCTGATTCTGGTGCTGCTGGTGATGCCGACCGGTATTCTGGGTCGCCCGGAGGTAGAGAAAGTATGAAACCGATGCATATTGCAATGGCACTGCTCTCTGCCGCGATGTTCTTTGTCCTGGCGGGCGTCTTTATGGGCGTACAACTGGAGCTGGATGGCACCAAACTGGTGGTCGACACGGCTTCAGACATCCGTTGGCAGTGGATGTTTATCGGCACGGCGGTGGTCTTTTTCTTCCAGCTTTTGCGACCGGCTTTCCAGAAAGGGTTGAAAAGCGTTTCCGGGCCGAAGTTTATTCTGCCCGCGATTGATGGGTCCACGGTGAAGCAAAAGCTGTTCCTCGTGGCGCTGCTGGTGCTTGTGGTGGCGTGGCCGTTTATGGTGTCACGTGGGACGGTGGATATCGCCACTCTGACCATGATCTACATTATCCTCGGTCTCGGGCTGAATGTGGTTGTTGGTCTTTCTGGTCTGCTGGTGCTGGGGTACGGCGGTTTTTACGCCATCGGCGCTTACACTTTTGCGCTGCTCAATCACTATTACGGTCTGGGGTTCTGGACCTGTTTGCCGATTGCCGGACTGATGGCAGCGGCGGCGGGTTTCCTGCTCGGTTTTCCGGTGCTGCGTCTGCGCGGTGACTATCTGGCGATCGTTACCCTTGGTTTCGGCGAAATTGTGCGCATATTGCTGCTCAATAACACTGAAATCACCGGCGGCCCGAACGGAATCAGTCAGATCCCGAAACCGACACTCTTCGGACTCGAGTTCAGCCGTACCGCTCGTGAAGGCGGCTGGGACACGTTCAGTAATTTCTTTGGCCTGAAATACGATCCGTCCGATCGCGTTATCTTCCTCTACCTGGTGGCGTTGCTGCTGGTGGTGTTAAGCCTGTTTGTCATTAACCGCCTGCTGCGGATGCCGCTGGGCCGCGCGTGGGAAGCGTTGCGTGAAGACGAGATCGCCTGTCGTTCGCTGGGCTTAAGCCCGCGCCGTATCAAGCTGACTGCTTTTACCATCAGCGCCGCATTTGCCGGTTTTGCCGGAACGCTGTTTGCGGCGCGTCAGGGCTTTGTCAGCCCGGAATCCTTCACCTTTGCTGAATCGGCCTTTGTGCTGGCGATAGTGGTGCTCGGCGGTATGGGCTCGCAATTTGCAGTGATTCTGGCGGCTGTTCTGCTGGTGGTGTCGCGCGAATTGATGCGTGATTTCAACGAATACAGCATGTTAATGCTCGGTGGTTTGATGGTGCTGATGATGATCTGGCGTCCGCAGGGTTTGCTGCCCATGACGCGCCCGCAACTGAAGCTGAAAAACGGCGCAGCGAAAGGAGAGCAGGCATGAGTCAGCCATTATTATCTGTTAACGGTCTGATGATGCGCTTCGGCGGCCTGCTGGCGGTGAACAACGTCAATCTTGAACTGTACCCGCAGGAAATCGTCTCGTTAATCGGCCCTAACGGTGCCGGAAAAACCACGGTTTTTAACTGCCTGACCGGTTTCTACAAACCCACCGGCGGCACCATTTTACTGCGCGATCAGCATCTTGAAGGTTTACCGGGGCAGCAAATTGCTCGCATGGGCGTGGTGCGCACCTTCCAGCATGTGCGTCTGTTCCGTGAAATGACGGTAATTGAAAACCTGCTGGTGGCGCAGCATCAGCAACTGAAAACCGGGCTGTTCTCTGGCCTGTTGAAAACGCCTTCTTTCCGTCGCGCCCAGAGCGAAGCGCTCGACCGCGCCGCCACCTGGCTTGAGCGCATTGGTTTGCTGGAACACGCCAACCGTCAGGCGAGTAACCTGGCCTATGGTGACCAACGCCGTCTGGAGATTGCCCGCTGCATGGTGACGCAGCCGGAGATTTTAATGCTCGACGAACCGGCGGCAGGTCTTAACCCAAAAGAAACCAAAGAGCTGGATGAGCTGATTGCCGAACTGCGCAATCATCACAACACCACTATTTTGTTGATTGAACACGATATGAAGCTGGTGATGGGGATTTCAGACCGAATTTATGTGGTCAATCAGGGGACGCCACTGGCAAACGGTACGCCGGAGCAAATCCGTAATAACCCGGACGTGATCCGTGCCTATTTAGGTGAGGCATAAGATGGAAAAAGTCATGTTGTCCTTTGACAAAGTCAGCGCCCACTACGGCAAAATCCAGGCGCTGCATGAGGTGAGCCTGCATATCAATCAGGGCGAGATTGTCACTCTCATTGGCGCGAACGGGGCGGGGAAAACCACCTTGCTCGGCACGTTATGCGGCGATCCGCGCGCCACCAGCGGGCTAATTGTGTTTGATGATAAAGACATTACCGACTGGCAGACGGCGAAAATCATGCGCGAAGCGGTAGCGATTGTCCCGGAAGGGCGTCGCGTCTTCTCGCGGATGACGGTGGAAGAGAACCTGGCGATGGGCGGCTTCTTTGCCGAACGTGACCAGTTTCAGGAGCGCATAAAGTGGGTGTATGAACTGTTTCCACGTCTGCATGAGCGCCGTGTTCAGCGGGCGGGCACCATGTCCGGCGGTGAACAGCAGATGCTGGCGATTGGTCGCGCGCTGATGAGCAATCCGCGTTTGTTGTTACTTGATGAGCCATCGCTCGGTCTTGCGCCGATTATCATCCAGCAAATTTTCGACACCATCGAGCAGCTGCGCGAGCAGGGGATGACTATCTTCCTCGTCGAGCAGAACGCCAACCAGGCGCTAAAGCTGGCGGATCGCGGCTACGTGCTGGAAAACGGCCATGTGGTGCTCTCCGATACCGGCGACGCGCTGCTGGCGAACGAAGCAGTGAGAAGTGCGTATTTAGGCGGGTAATAACACGTTGATTGATAAGGAGTCAAAAGACTCCTTTGAGACAGGTGACAAATGCAAAATTGCCTGATGCGCTGCGCTTATCAGGCCTACTGGGTGAGTTGCAATATATTGAATTTGCACGATCTTGTAGGCCGGATAAGGCGTTTACGCCGCATCCGGCATGAAACGATGAGTAATCTGTAGAGTTTGATTCAGACCTTCTATTTTTCCGCTTATCCGTGCCCCATCTCCCATTTTCCCTCACCCACGCCGTCACCGCCTTGTCATCTTTCTGACACCTTACTATCTTACAAATGTAACAAAAAAGTTATTTTTCTGTAATTCGAGCATGTCATGTTACCCCGCGAGCATAAAACGCGTGAATTCGCGCATTCGGTACAACAAGAGAGATAAACGATGAAACCGTTACATTATACAGCTTCAGCACTGGCGCTCGGACTGGCGTTAATGGGGAATGCACAGGCAGTGACGACCATTCCGTTCTGGCATTCTATGGAAGGGGAACTGGGTAAAGAGGTGGATTCTCTGGCCCAACGTTTTAACGCCGAAAATCCGGATTACAAAATTGTACCGACCTATAAAGGCAACTACGAACAGAATTTAAGCGCGGGGATTGCCGTATTTCGTACCGGCAACGCTCCGGCTATTTTGCAGGTTTATGAAGTTGGCACCGCCACCATGATGGCGTCGAAAGCCATTAAACCGGTGTATGACGTGTTTAAAGAGGCAGGGATTCAGTTCGATGAGTCGCAGTTTGTGCCGACGGTTTCCGGTTACTACTCCGACAGCAAAACCGGCCACTTACTCTCCCAGCCGTTCAACAGCTCGACTTCCGTTCTCTATTACAACAAAGACGCCTTCAAGAAAGCGGGGTTAGACCCGGAACAGCCGCCGAAAACCTGGCAGGATCTGGCGGACTATTCCGCAAAACTGAAAGCCTCCGGTATTAAGTGCGGCTACGCCAGCGGCTGGCAGGGCTGGATCCAACTGGAAAACTTTAGCGCCTGGAACGGTCTGCCGTTTGCCAGCAAAAACAACGGCTTTGACGGCACGGACGCGGTGCTGGAGTTCAACAAGCCGGAGCAGGTGAAACACATCGCCATGCTCGAGGAGATGAACAAGAAGGGCGACTTCAGCTACGTCGGTCGTAAGGATGAATCCACCGAGAAGTTCTATAACGGTGATTGCGCGATGACCACCGCCTCTTCCGGTTCTCTTGCCAACATTCGCGAGTACGCCAAATTTAACTACGGCGTAGGTATGATGCCTTACGACGCCGATGCGAAAGATGCGCCACAAAACGCCATTATCGGCGGAGCCAGCCTGTGGGTGATGCAGGGCAAAGATAAAGAAACGTATACCGGCGTGGCGAAGTTTCTCGACTTCCTCGCGAAGCCAGAAAACGCTGCTGAGTGGCATCAGAAAACCGGTTATCTGCCAATTACCAAAGCGGCGTATGACCTGACCCGTGAGCAGGGCTTTTACGAGAAAAACCCAGGTGCGGATACCGCGACGCGTCAGATGCTGAACAAGCCGCCGTTGCCGTTCACCAAAGGGCTTCGTCTGGGCAACATGCCGCAGATCCGCGTGATTGTGGATGAAGAGCTTGAGAGCGTGTGGACCGGTAAGAAGACGCCACAGCAGGCGCTGGATACCGCAGTTGAGCGTGGGAACCAGTTACTGCGCCGCTTTGAGAAATCGACGAAGTCTTAATCAGTGTAATGCCGGATGCGTTTCGCTTATCTGACCTGGCATCGCGTGTAGGCCGGATAAGCGAAGCGCATCCGGCACAGTTCAGGAATTAACCGTAATGTCATCATCCCGTCCGGTGTTCCGCTCGCGCTGGCTGCCTTATCTGCTGGTCGCGCCGCAGCTCATCATCACCGTTATCTTTTTTATCTGGCCTGCGGGCGAAGCGTTGTGGTACTCGCTACAAAGCGTCGATCCGTTTGGTTTCTCCAGCCAGTTTGTCGGTCTGGATAACTTCGTCACGCTGTTTCATGACAGCTATTATCTCGACTCCTTCTGGACGACGATAAAATTCAGCACCTTTGTCACCGTCAGCGGTTTGCTGGTATCGCTGTTCTTTGCGGCGCTGGTGGAGTACATCGTGCGCGGCAGTCGTTTCTACCAAACCTTAATGTTGCTGCCGTATGCCGTGGCTCCCGCCGTTGCCGCCGTATTGTGGATCTTCCTGTTTAACCCCGGTCGCGGGCTGATCACCCATTTTCTCGCTGAGTTCGGCTACGACTGGAACCACGCGCAAAATAGCGGTCAGGCGATGTTTCTGGTGGTGTTTGCCTCGGTGTGGAAGCAAATCAGCTACAACTTTCTGTTCTTCTATGCCGCGCTGCAATCCATTCCCCGTTCGTTGATCGAAGCCGCAGCCATCGACGGTGCAGGGCCGATTCGCCGCTTCTTTAAGATTGCGCTGCCGCTTATCGCCCCGGTGAGTTTCTTCCTGCTGGTAGTGAACCTGGTGTATGCCTTCTTCGACACCTTCCCGGTGATCGACGCCGCCACGTCCGGCGGGCCGGTTCAGGCCACCACGACGCTGATTTATAAGATCTACCGCGAAGGTTTTACCGGACTGGATCTGGCTTCGTCTGCCGCACAGTCGATGGTGCTGATGTTCCTCGTCATCGTGCTGACGGTGGTGCAGTTCCGCTATGTTGAAAGCAAGGTGCGTTACCAATGATTGAGAACCGTCCGTGGCTGACGATATTCAGCCATACCATGCTGATCCTCGGGATCGCGGTGATCCTCTTCCCGCTGTACGTGGCGTTTGTCGCGGCGACGCTGGATAAACAGGCCGTCTACGCCGCGCCGATGACGCTCATCCCCGGCACGCATCTGCTGGAAAACATCCACAACATCTGGGTGAACGGGGTAGGCACAAATAGCGCGCCGTTCTGGCGGATGTTGCTTAACAGCTTTGTGATGGCGTTCAGCATTACGCTCGGCAAAATTACTGTCTCGATGCTCTCGGCATTTGCCATTGTCTGGTTTCGTTTTCCGCTACGTAACCTCTTCTTCTGGATGATTTTTATCACCCTGATGCTGCCGGTTGAAGTACGTATCTTCCCGACGGTGGAAGTCATCGCCAACCTGAAGATGCTCGACAGCTACGCCGGTTTAACGCTGCCGCTGATGGCCTCGGCGACCGCCACGTTTCTGTTTCGCCAGTTCTTTATGACGCTGCCGGATGAACTGGTGGAAGCGGCGCGGATCGACGGTGCGTCACCAATGCGCTTCTTTTGCGACATCGTTTTTCCGCTCTCCAAAACTAATCTGGCGGCGCTGTTTGTGATCACCTTTATTTACGGCTGGAACCAGTATTTGTGGCCGTTGTTGATTATTACCGACGTGGATCTCGGCACCACCGTGGCAGGGATCAAAGGGATGATCGCCACTGGCGAAGGCACCACGGAATGGAACTCAGTGATGGCGGCGATGTTGTTAACCCTGATCCCACCAGTAGTGATTGTTTTAGTGATGCAGCGTGCCTTCGTGCGCGGCCTGGTCGATAGTGAGAAATAAGATGGCAGGACTGAAATTACAGGCAGTAACCAAAAGCTGGGATGGCAAAACCTAGGTCATTAAACCGCTGACCCTTGATGTGGCGGATGGCGAATTTATCGTGATGGTCGGGCCGTCTGGCTGCGGGAAATCGACGCTGCTGCGTACTGAGAGATCCCCTCATAATTTCCCCAAAACGTAACCATGTGTGAATAGATTTTGAGTAAGCAGGGTTGCAGCCACGAGTGAGTCTTCCCTTGTTATTGTGTAGCCAGAATGCCGCAAAACTTCCATGCCTAAGCGAACTGTTGAGAGTACGTTTCGATTTCTGACTGTGTTAGCCTGGAAGTGCTTGTCCCAACCTTGTTTCTGAGCATGAACGCCCGCAAGCCAACATGTTAGTTGAAGCATCAGGGCGATTAGCAGCATGATATCAAAACGCTCTGAGCTGCTCGTTCGGCTATGGCGTAGGCCTAGTCCGTAGGCAGGACTTTTCAAGTCTCGGAAGGTTTCTTCAATCTGCATTCGCTTCGAATAGATATTAACAAGTTGTTTGGGTGTTCGAATTTCAACAGGTAAGTTAGTTGCTAGAATCCATGGCTCCTTTGCCGACGCTGAGTAGATTTTAGGTGACGGGTGGTGACAATGAGTCCGTGTCGAGCGCTGATTTTTTCGGCCTTTAGAGCGAGATTTATACAATAGAATTTGGCATGAGATTGGATTGCTTTTAGTCAGCCTCTTATAGCCTAAAGTCTTTGAGTGACTAGATGACATATCATGTAAGTTGCTGATAGGTTTCCAGTTTTCCGCTCCTAGGTCTGCATATTGGACTTTTCCTCTTACTCGACTTAACCAGTACCAACCCAGCTTCTCAACGGATTTATACCATGGCACTTTAAAGCCAGCATCACTGACAATGAGCGGTGTGGTGTTACTCGGTAGAATGCTCGCAAGGTCGGCTAGAAATTGGTCATGAGCTTTCTTTGAACATTGCTCTGAAAGCGGGAACGCTTTCTCATAAAGAGTAACAGAACGACCGTGTAGTGCGACTGAAGCTCGCAATACCATAAGCCGTTTTTGCTCACGGATATCAGACCAGTCAACAAGTACAATGGGCATCGTATTGCCCGAACAGATAAAGCTAGCATGCCAACGGTATACAGCGAGTCGCTCTTTGTGGAGGTGACGATTACCTAACAATCGGTCGATTCGTTTGATGTTATGTTTTGTTCTCGCTTTGGTTGGCAGGTTACGGCCAAGTTCGGTAAGAGTGAGAGTTTTACAGTCAAGTAAGGCGTGGCAAGCCAACGTTAAGCTGTTGAGTCGTTTTAAGTGTAATTCGGGGCAGAATTGGTAAAGAGAGTCGTGTAAAATATCGAGTTCGCACATTTTGTTGTCTGATTATTGATTTTTGGCGAAACCATTTGATCATATGACAAGATGTGTATCTACCTTAACTTAATGATTTTGATAAAAATCATTAGGGGATTCATCAGTGCTGCGTATGGTTGCCGGGCTGGAGAGGGTGACCGAAGGCGATATCTGGATCAACGACCAGCGCGTGACCGAAATGGAGCCGAAAGATCGCGGGATTGCGATGGTGTTCCAGAATTACGCGCTTTATCCGCATATGAGCGTCGAAGAAAACATGGCGTGGGGGCTGAAAATTCGCGGCATGGGCAAGCAGCAAATAGCCGAGCGCGTTAAAGAAGCGGCGCGCATTCTGGAGCTGGACGGTCTGCTCAAACGTCGCCCGCGCGAGCTTTCCGGCGGTCAGCGCCAGCGTGTGGCGATGGGACGCGCGATTGTGCGCGATCCGGCGGTGTTCTTGTTTGATGAGCCACTCTCTAACCTCGATGCCAAGCTGCGCGTACAGATGCGTCTTGAACTGCAACAGCTGCACCGTCGCCTGAAAACGACTTCACTCTACGTTACTCACGATCAGGTTGAGGCGATGACGCTCGCCCAGCGAGTAATGGTGATGAACGGCGGCGTTGCCGAACAGATTGGCACGCCGGTGGAAGTCTACGAAAAGCCCGCCAGCCTGTTTGTGGCGAGTTTTATCGGCAGCCCGGCGATGAACCTGCTGACAGGCCGCATGAATAATGAAGGCACGCATTTCGAACTGGACGGCGGTATCGTGCTACCGCTAAACGGTGGCTACCGTCAGTATGCCGGGCGTAAAATGACCCTCGGCATTCGCCCGGAACATATTGCGCTAAGCTCGCAAGCAGAAGCTGGTGGTGCGACTGGCGCATCAGGAGCGCCCGACGGCAGGCAGCACGCTGTGGCTGCATCTGGCGGAAAATCAGCTGCATCTTTTTGATGGTGAAACAGGACAACGAGTATGAGTAACTGGCCTTATCCCCGCATCGTCGCTCATCGTGGCGGCGGTAAGCTGGCCCCGGAAAACACCCTGGCGGCAATCGACGTCGGGGCAAAATACGGTCATAAGATGATCGAATTTGACGCGAAGTTATCGAAAGATGGCGAGATCTTCCTGCTCCATGACGACAATCTCGAACGCACCAGCAACGGCTGGGGCGTCGCGGGTGAACTGAACTGGCAGGATTTACTGCGCGTGGATGCGGGCAGTTGGTACAGCAAAGCGTTTAAAGGTGAGCCGCTGCCGTTGCTTTCGCAGGTGGCGGAACGCTGTCGCGAACACGGGATGATGGCGAATATCGAAATCAAACCCACCACTGGCACTGGACCATTAACGGGCAAAATGGTGGCGCTGGCGGCACGCCAACTGTGGGCCGGTATGACGCCGCCGCTGCTGTCATCGTTTGAGATTGATGCTTTAGAAGCTGCACAACAGGCGGCACCGGAACTGCCGCGTGGTTTATTGCTTGATGAGTGGCGCGACGACTGGCGCGAACTGACCGCGCGGCTGGGCTGCGTCTCTATTCATCTCAATCATAAGTTACTCGATAAAGCGCGAGTGATGCAGTTGAAAGACGCCGGATTACGGATTCTGGTTTATACCGTCAATAAACCCCAGCACGCGGCAGAGTTGCTGCGCTGGGGCGTGGATTGCATCTGTACCGATGCGATTGACGTGATTGGTCCGAACTTTACGGCCCAATAGTTTTCAACGGAATGTCAGGCTGCGGCGTGCTGGGCTGATTCAGCATGTCGCCGTTTCTCCTCTCCGGCAGCATATGCTGCTGATTCAACGAACTATCCGGATTACGGTTGCTGTTTAACATCCCGCCGTTGGTGTTGGGCAGCATTTGCTGCCGGGCGGGATTTCGCTCCCCCGGCTGTGACTGCAACACCCGCTGAGAATTATTGTTTATCTGGTTTTCTAAATGCTGCTGTTGCAACTGAGTTTGCGTTTTCAGTTGCTGATTCAGCATCCCTTTTTGCTGGATTTGCTGAGTCTGCATCTGGGTTTGCATCCGCTGCTGGCTGGGTATCTGATACCCCGGCTGGTTAGGGTTGTTCAGAGTATTAATGGGCTGTGCAAAGCCGACAAACGGCAGGAGTGCCGTAAGAATCAGAAGTCGTTTCATCGCGTATCCTCCTCTGAAGATATCCTTTAAGTTTACTCGCTTCCCGACAAAACGATGATTAATTCAGAGTTATATACCAGGCTTAGCTGGGGTTGCCCCTTAATCTCTGGAGAATAACGATGATAAAACCGACGTTTTTACGCCGGGTGGCCATTGCTGCTCTGCTCTCAGGAAGTTGTTTTAGCGCCGCCGCCGCGCCTCCTGCGCCGCCCGTCTCGTATGGTGTGGAGGAAGATGTCTTCCATCCGGTACGCGCGAAACAGGGAATGGTAGCGTCTGTGGACGCCACTGCCACTCAGGTGGGGGTGGATATCCTCAAGGAGGGCGGGAATGCCGTTGATGCCGCCGTGGCGGTGGGCTACGCGCTGGCGGTAACGCATCCGCAGGCAGGGAATCTGGGCGGTGGTGGTTTTATGTTAATCCGCTCGAAAAATGGCAATACCACGGCTATCGATTTCCGCGAAATGGCACCCGCCAAAGCGACCCGCGATATGTTCCTCGATGATCAGGGCAACCCGGACAGCAAAAAATCACTCACTTCGCATCTGGCTTCCGGCACACCGGGTACGGTAGCAGGTTTCTCGCTGGCGCTGGATAAATACGGCACCATGCCGCTGAACAAAGTCGTGCAGCCCGCGTTTAAACTGGCACGCGATGGTTTTATCGTTAACGACGCGCTGGCTGACGATCTCAAAACCTACGGTAGCGAAGTGTTGCCGAATCACGAAAACAGTAAAGCTATCTTCTGGAAAGAGGGCGAGCCGCTGAAAAAGGGCGACACGCTGGTGCAGGCGAACCTGGCAAAGAGCCTGGAGATGATTGCTGAAAACGGCCCGGACGAATTCTATAAAGGCACGATTGCGGAACAGATCGCCCAGGAGATGCAGAAAAACGGTGGCTTGATCACTAAAGAAGATTTAGCGGCCTATAAAGCGGTCGAACGCACTCCGATAAGCGGCGATTATCGCGGGTATCAGGTTTACTCCATGCCACCGCCATCCTCCGGCGGGATCCATATCGTACAAATCCTCAATATTCTGGAAAACTTCGATATGAAGAAATACGGCTTTGGCAGCGCCGATGCGATGCAAATCATGGCAGAAGCGGAGAAATACGCCTACGCCGACCGCTCGGAATATCTTGGCGACCCGGATTTTGTCAAAGTCCCGTGGCAGGCACTGACCAATAAAGCCTATGCCAAATCCATTGCCGATCAAATTGATATCAAAAAAGCGAAGCCGTCCAGTGAGATTCGCCCTGGCAAGCTTGCGCCTTATGAGAGTAATCAAACTACCCATTACTCTGTAGTGGATAAAGACGGTAACGCGGTGGCGGTGACCTATACGCTGAACACCACCTTCGGTACGGGTATTGTCGCGGGTGAGAGCGGTATTCTGCTTAATAACCAGATGGATGATTTCTCCGCCAAACCGGGCGTACCGAACGTTTACGGGCTGGTGGGCGGTGATGCCAACGCCGTCGGGCCGAACAAACGCCCGCTGTCGTCGATGTCGCCGACCATTGTGGTGAAAGACGGTAAAACCTGGCTGGTTACCGGTAGCCCAGGCGGTAGCCGGATTATCACCACGGTGCTGCAAATGGTGGTGAATAGCATCGATTATGGCATGAACGTCGCCGAAGCGACCAATGCGCCGCGTTTCCACCATCAGTGGTTGCCGGACGAGCTGCGTGTCGAAAAAGGGTTTAGCCCGGATACGCTCAAGCTGCTGGAAGCAAAAGGTCAGAAAGTGGCGCTGAAAGAGGCGATGGGCAGCACACAAAGCATTATGGTTGGGCCGGACGGTGAGTTGTACGGCGCATCCGACCCGCGCTCGGTGGATGATTTAACGGCGGGGTATTAATATCTTAAGCCCTCCCGGTAGGTGAGGGCTTAAATGACAAACTTAGATTGCAAATTCTCTATTTCACCCGCGCCATATAATACGCATCGACATATTCACCATTACGCAATGCGTACTTCTTACCGGTCCCTTCAATCTCAAAGCCGAATTTTTTATAGACCTTAATTGCTGGCGCGTTATCGACAAACACGGTTAGTTCAATGCGATCTACCCGTAACCAGTTGTCGCACATTTCAATCATCTCTCGCATCAGGGCGCTGGCGACGCCGCGGTTCTTCCAACGAGAGTCGACACAGATACCAAAATCGGCAACATGACTGCGGCGTGGGCGCTGTTGCACGTCAATGGTGAGATGGCCCACGACGTCTCCATCAATACAGGCGACGAGTTGCTTGATGCCGGGACGATCGGCGAGTCGCTCCTGCCACATATGATCGGAAGGATGAGGCACCTGTAGTGTGTTGCAATACACCTCCGGCTGGGCGTGAATCTGCCTGATGGCCTCGTAATCCCGTGTTTCTGCGTGGCGTATTACTATCTCACTCATTCCTTTGTCCTCTTTGGGGTAAATGTCCCTTTCAACATCATTGACTTTCAAATGCGAGTCAAATGCATTTTTTTGCAAAAAGTGTTGGACAAGTGCGAATGAGAATGATTATTATTGTATCGCGATCAGGAAGACCCTCGCGGAGAACCTGAAAGCACGACATTGCTCACATTGCTTCCAGTATTACTTAGCCAGCCGGGTGCTGGCTTTTTTTTTGATCTTTCGTTCTCAATTTATCCACGGGAGTGCTTGTGTTCGTTATGCGCACTCCAGTAGGAACCACGTCCGCTTTGCGCTAAGGTGTAAATAACCACCTTAAAAAGGACGAAATCATGGTCATCAACTGCGCCTTTATTGGCTTCGGCAAAAGCACCACCCGTTACCATCTGCCGTATGTACTTAACCGCAAGGATAGCTGGCATGTCGCGCATATTTTTCGTCGCCATGCGAAGCCGGAAGAACAGGCTCCCATTTACTCTCATATCCATTTCACCAGCGATCTCGACGAAGTGCTAAACGATCCCGATGTTAAGTTGGTTGTTGTCTGCACCCATGCGGACAGCCACTTCGAGTACGCGAAGCGCGCGCTGGAAGCCGGGAAAAATGTGCTGGTCGAAAAAACGTTCACTCCGACACTTGCGCAGGCGAAAGAGCTGTTTGCACTGGCGAAAAGCAAAGGGCTGACCGTCACGCCATATCAGAATCGTCGCTTTGATTCCTGCTTCCTGACGGCGAAAAAAGCGATTGAAAGCGGCAAGCTGGGAGAGATTGTCGAAGTGGAAAGCCATTTTGACTATTACCGCCCGGTGGCAGAAACCAAACCTGGACTGCCGCAGGATGGCGCGTTCTATGGCCTTGGTGTGCATACGATGGACCAGATTATTTCTCTGTTCGGTCGCCCGGATCACGTCGCTTATGACATCCGCAGCCTGCGTAATAAAGCCAATCCTGACGACACCTTTGAAGCGCAACTGTTTTATGGCGACCTGAAAGCCATCGTCAAAACCAGCCATCTGGTGAAAATCGATTATCCGAAATTTATCGTTCACGGTAAGAAAGGTTCGTTTATTAAATACGGTATCGACCAGCAGGAAACCAGCCTGAAGGCTAATATTATGCCGGGCGAACCGGGATTCGCAGCGGATGATTCGGTCGGTGTGCTGGAGTATGTCAATGACGAGGGTGTGACGGTCAGAGAAGAGATGAAGCCGGAGATGGGCGATTACGGGCGTGTTTATGATGCGTTGTATCAAACCATCACCCACGGTGCGCCAAATTACGTCAAGGAATCTGAAGTTCTTACCAATCTGGAAATCCTTGAACGCGGATTTGAGCAAGCCTCTCCCTCCACAGTGACTCTCGCGAATTAAGTTTGATGGCCCCTCGAATAGTTCAATTTTTTTGAACAGAGGGGGCAATTTTCACCCTCTATCATCCCAGGCAGATCGGGTCCACACTAAGCCCATCGAAATCATTCAGGGGGCGAATACAAATGATCTACTTACGCAAAGCAAATGAACGTGGTCATGCAAATCATGGCTGGCTGGACTCCTGGCATACTTTCTCTTGTGCCAACTATTACGATCCGAACTTTATGGGCTTCTCCGCGCTGCGCGTGATTAACGACGACGTGATTGAAGCAGGGCAGGGCTTCGGCACTCACCCGCATAAAGATATGGAAATTTTGACCTACGTGCTGGAAGGTACTGTTGAGCATCAGGACAGCATGGGCAATAAAGAGCAGGTTCCGGCGGGTGAGTTCCAGATTATGAGTGCGGGTACGGGTATTCGTCACTCAGAGTACAACCCAAGCAGCACCGAGCGTCTGCATCTGTATCAGATCTGGATCATGCCTGAAGAAAATGGCATTACGCCGCGTTATGAACAGCGTCGCTTCGATGCCGTGCAGGGCAAACAGCTGGTGCTCTCGCCGGATGCGCGAGATGGTTCGCTGAAAGTGCATCAGGATATGGAACTGTATCGTTGGGCGTTGCTGAAAGATGAGCAGTCGGTGCATCAGATTGCCGCTGAACGCCGCGTCTGGATTCAGGTGGTAAAAGGCAATGTTACCATTAACGGCGTGAAAGCCTCGACCAGCGATGGTCTGGCAATCTGGGATGAGCAGGCAATCTCCATCCATGCGGATAGCGACAGCGAAGTGTTACTGTTCGATCTGCCGCCGGTTTAAAACTCAACGGCATCTTTGAAGCCTGCCTTTTTGCAGGCTTCCTCGCTCGCTCCGGTCGCGTGCTGATGCACGCTTCCGGGGTTTTGCCGCGTCGTTAGCACAATGCGATGCAATTGATTTAGTGTATATCTAATAATTGTAAACAAGCACTGTTTTCCCCGGGAAGGTTCTGATGCGTCCGTGTTAAACTAAGAGAATCTATCTCTTTTGTACCTTCAGGACGATGAAAAAGAAAAGACCCGTACTTCAGGATGTGGCTGACCGTGTAGGCGTGACCAAAATGACGGTCAGCCGTTTTTTACGCAACCCGGAGCAGGTTTCCGTCGCTCTACGCGGCAAGATTGCCGCCGCTCTTGATGAACTGGGCTATATTCCCAATCGTGCGCCCGATATCCTCTCTAACGCTACCAGCCGGGCGATTGGCGTCCTGTTACCTTCTCTCACCAACCAGGTTTTCGCGGAAGTATTACGCGGAATCGAAAGCGTCACCGACGCGCACGGTTATCAGACCATGCTGGCGCACTACGGTTATAAACCGGAAATGGAGCAAGAACGTCTCGAATCCATGCTCTCCTGGAATATCGACGGCCTGATCCTCACCGAACGTACCCACACGCCGCGCACCTTAAAGATGATTGAAGTGGCGGGGATCCCGGTGGTGGAGTTGATGGACAGCCAGTCGCCGTGCCTCGATATCGCCGTCGGTTTTGATAACTTTGAAGCGGCACGCCAGATGACTACCGCCATTATTGCTCGTGGGCATCGCCACATTGCCTATCTCGGCGCACGTCTCGACGAACGTACTATCATCAAACAGAAGGGATACGAACAGGCGATGCTGGATGCAGGCCTGGTGCCATATAGCGTGATGGTTGAGCAATCTTCTTCTTACTCTTCCGGTATTGAACTGATTCGCCAGGCGCGGCGGGAATATCCGCAGCTGGATGGCGTGTTCTGTACTAATGATGATCTGGCGGTCGGCGCGGCGTTTGAATGTCAGCGTCTGGGGTTAAAAGTTCCTGACGATATGGCGATTGCCGGTTTCCACGGTCATGACATTGGTCAGGTGATGGAGCCACGACTTGCGAGCGTGCTGACGCCGCGTGAGCGGATGGGCAGTATTGGCGCTGAACGCCTGCTGGCGCGTATTCGTGGCGAATCTGTGACACCGAAAATGTTAGATTTAGGTTTCACCTTGTCACCGGGCGGATCTATTTAAGCCCACAAATTTGAAGTAGCTCACACTTATACACTTAAGGCACGGATGGATATTGCTTCTGATATTGTCCGGCTGGACAATGTTGCCGATAACAGTTACCCGTAACATTTTTAATTCTTGTATTGTGGGGGCACCACTTTGAGCACGACTAACCATGATCACCACATTTACGTCTTGATGGGCGTATCGGGCAGCGGCAAATCTGCGGTCGCCAGTGAAGTGGCGCATCAACTTCATGCCGCGTTTCTTGATGGCGATTTCCTCCATCCACGGCGCAATATCGAAAAAATGGCGTCTGGCGAACCGCTGAATGACGACGATCGCAAACCCTGGTTGCAGGCGCTGAACGACTCCGCGTTTGCTATGCAGCGCACCAATAAAGTGTCGCTGATCGCCTGTTCTGCACTGAAAAAGCACTATCGCGACTTGCTGCGTGAAGGTAATCCGAATCTCTCTTTCATCTACCTGAAAGGCGATTTTGATGTGATTGAAAGTCGCCTGAAAGCGCGCAAAGGCCATTTCTTTAAAACCCAAATGTTGGTGACGCAGTTTGAAACGCTGCAGGAGCCGGGTGCGGACGAAACCGATGTACTGGTGGTGGATATCGATCAACCGCTGGAAGGTGTTGTGGCAAGCACCATTGAGGTTATTAAAAAAGGCAAATAAGTAGTGACTACATTAACGCTTGTTTTAACAGCAGTAGGGTCTGTTTTACTGCTGCTGTTTTTAGTCATGAAGGCGCGTATGCACGCTTTCCTGGCTTTGATGGTGGTGTCCATGGGGGCTGGCCTTTTTTCCGGTATGCCGCTCGATAAAATCGCAGCGACGATGGAAAAAGGGATGGGAGGCACCCTCGGCTTCCTGGCGGTGGTTGTTGCCCTGGGAGCTATGTTTGGCAAGATCTTATATGAAACCGGCGCAGTCGATCAGATTGCCGTCAAAATGCTCAAATCCTTCGGTCACAGCCGCGCGCATTATGCCATCGGCCTTGCGGGGCTGGTCTGTGCGCTACCGCTGTTCTTTGAAGTGGCGATTGTTCTGCTGATTAGCGTTGCTTTCTCAATGGCGCGCCACACCGGTACGAACCTGGTGAAGCTGGTAATCCCATTATTCGCAGGCGTGGCGGCCGCGGCAGCGTTCCTGGTGCCTGGGCCAGCGCCAATGCTGCTGGCATCGCAGATGAATGCCGACTTTGGCTGGATGATCCTGATTGGCCTGTGTGCGGCAATTCCGGGAATGATTATTGCCGGGCCGCTGTGGGGTAACTTCATCAGCCGTTACGTTGAGCTGCATATTCCTGACGACATCAGCGAACCGCATCTCGGCGAAGGTAAAATGCCATCTTTCGGATTCAGCCTGTCGCTGATCCTGTTGCCGCTGGTGCTGGTGGGGCTGAAAACCATTGCCGCGCGTTTTGTGCCAGAAGGCTCTACCGCTTACGAATGGTTCGAGTTTATTGGTCATCCGTTTACCGCGATTCTGGTTGCTTGTCTGGTAGCGATTTATGGCCTGGCAATGCGTCAGGGCATGCCAAAAGACAAAGTGATGGAGATTTGCGGTCACGCGCTGCAACCGGCGGGGATCATTCTGCTGGTGATTGGTGCAGGCGGCGTGTTCAAACAGGTGCTGGTTGACTCTGGCGTAGGTCCGGCACTGGGCGAAGCGTTAACCGGCATGGGCCTGCCGATTGCTATCACCTGCTTCGTGCTGGCTGCTGCAGTGCGCATCATTCAGGGGGCTGCCACCGTAGCCTGTTTAACGGCGGTGGGACTGGTGATGCCAGTCATTGAACAACTGAACTACTCTGGTGCGCAAATGGCGGCACTGTCGATTTGTATCGCTGGTGGTTCGATTGTTGTCAGCCACGTTAACGACGCTGGTTTCTGGTTGTTCGGTAAATTTACCGGCGCGACCGAAGCCGAAACGCTGAAAACCTGGACCATGATGGAAACCATCCTCGGCACTGTTGGTGCCATCGTTGGGATGATTGCGTTCCAGCTGTTGAGTTAAGTTTGTTCGCCCGGTAGTTGTGACGCTACCGGGCTCTTTTCGAAAAACTCTCCTCGTTACCCCTTCATCCACATTCGAATGCCGTCGAGGAACATCTGAGTTGCCATCATCACCAGAATCAATCCCATCAGGCGTTCAAGTGCGTTCACCCCTTTCTCGCCCAGCAGACGTAAAAATAGCGAAGACTGTAGCAGGATGACAAAGGTGCCGCCCCAGGCCAGCAGCAGAGCAATCACCAGATGTCCCATCTGATTCGGGTACTGATGAGACAACAACATCAGCGTGGCGAGAATAGTCGGCCCGGCGACTAACGGAATTGCCAACGGCACGATAAATGGCTCTTCACCTGCCGGAAGCCCGCTGCTATTTCCTGAAGCGCTGGGGAAAATCATCTTAATGGCGATTAGAAACAGAATGATGCCGCCAGAAATGGAGACGGTTTCTGCTCGCAGGCTGAGAAATGCCAGAATTTTCTCACCCGCAAACAGGAACACCAGCATCACCAGGAGAGCAATAAGCAACTCTCGCACCATGATTGCCCGCCGTCTTTTCGGTTCAGTATGTTTCAGTACGGACATGAAAATAGGCAGGTTTCCGAGCGGATCCATAATCAGGATCAATAAAACTGCTGCAGAAATGATTTCATTCATAACTCAAATTCCCTGATAATTGCCGCGGACTTTCTGCGTGCTAACAAAGCAGGATAAGTCGCATTACTGATGGCTTCGCTATCATTGATTAATTTCACTTGCGACTTTGGCAGCTTTTTGTATGGTGAAAGATGTGCCAAGAGGAGACCGGCACATTTATACAGCACACATCTTTGCAGGAAAAAACGCTTATGAAAAATGTTGGTTTTATCGGCTGGCGCGGTATGGTCGGCTCCGTTCTCATGCAACGCATGGTTGAAGAGCGCGACTTCGACGCCATTCGCCCTGTCTTCTTTTCTACTTCTCAGCTTGGCCAGGCTGCGCCGTCTTTTGGCGGAACCACTGGCACACTTCAGGATGCCTTTGATCTAGAGGCGCTAAAGGCCCTCGATATCATTGTGACCTGTCAGGGCGGCGATTATACCAACGAAATCTATCCAAAGCTTCGTGAAAGCGGATGGCAAGGTTACTGGATTGACGCAGCATCGTCTCTGCGCATGAAAGATGACGCCATCATCATTCTTGACCCCGTCAATCAGGACGTCATTACCGACGGATTAAATAATGGCATCAGGACTTTTGTTGGCGGTAACTGTACCGTAAGCCTGATGTTGATGTCGTTGGGTGGTTTATTCGCCAATGATCTTGTTGATTGGGTGTCCGTTGCAACCTACCAGGCCGCTTCCGGCGGTGGTGCGCGACATATGCGTGAGTTATTAACCCAGATGGGCCATCTGTATGGCCATGTGGCAGATGAACTCGCGACCCCGTCCTCTGCTATTCTCGATATCGAACGCAAAGTCACAACCTTAACCCGTAGCGGTGAGCTGCCGGTGGATAACTTTGGCGTGCCGCTGGCGGGTAGCCTGATTCCGTGGATCGACAAACAGCTCGATAACGGTCAGAGCCGCGAAGAGTGGAAAGGGCAGGCGGAAACCAACAAGATCCTCAACACATCTTCCGTAATTCCGGTAGATGGTTTATGTGTGCGTGTCGGGGCATTGCGCTGCCACAGCCAGGCATTCACTATTAAATTGAAAAAAGATGTGTCTATTCCGACCGTCGAAGAACTGCTGGCTGCGCACAATCCGTGGGCGAAAGTCGTTCCGAACGATCGGGAAATCACTATGCGTGAGCTAACCCCAGCTGCCGTTACCGGCACGCTGACCACGCCGGTAGGCCGCCTGCGTAAGCTGAATATGGGACCAGAGTTCCTGTCAGCCTTTACCGTGGGCGACCAGCTGCTGTGGGGGGCCGCGGAGCCGCTGCGTCGGATGCTTCGTCAACTGGCGTAATCTTTATTCATTAAATCTGGGGCGCGATGCCGCCCCTGTTAGTGCGTAATACAGGAGTAAGCGCAGATGTTTCATGATTTACCGGGAGTTAAATAGAGCATTGGCTATTCTTTAAGGGTGGCTGAATACATGAGTATTCACAGCCTTACCTGAAGTGAGGACGACGCAGAGAGGATGCACAGAGTGCTGCGCCGTTCAGGTCAAAAAAATGTCACAACCAGAAGTCAAAAATCCAATTGGATGGGGTGACACAATAAAACAGGAAGACAAGCATGTCCGATCGTATCGATAGAGACGTGATTAACGCGCTAATTGCAGGCCATTTTGCGGATCCTTTTTCCGTACTGGGAATGCATAAAACCACCGCGGGACTGGAAGTCCGTGCCCTTTTACCCGACGCTACCGATGTGTGGGTGATTGAACCGAAAACCGGGCGCAAACTCGCAAAACTGGAGTGTCTCGACTCACGGGGATTCTTTAGCGGCGTCATTCCGCGACGTAAGAATTTTTTCCGCTATCAGTTGGCTGTTGTCTGGCATGGTCAGCAAAACCTGATTGATGATCCTTACCGTTTTGGTCCGCTAATCCAGGAAATGGATGCCTGGCTATTATCTGAAGGTACTCACCTGCGCCCGTATGAAACCTTAGGCGCGCATGCAGATACTATGGATGGCGTCACAGGTACGCGTTTCTCTGTCTGGGCTCCAAACGCCCGTCGGGTCTCGGTGGTTGGGCAATTCAACTACTGGGACGGTCGCCGTCACCCGATGCGCCTGCGTAAAGAGAGCGGCATCTGGGAACTGTTTATCCCTGGGGCGCATAACGGTCAGCTCTATAAATACGAGATGATTGATGCCAATGGCAACTTGCGTCTGAAGTCCGACCCTTATGCCTTCGAAGCGCAAATGCGCCCGGAAACCGCGTCTCTTATTTGCGGGCTGCCGGAAAAGGTTGTACAGACTGAAGAGCGCAAAAAAGCGAATCAGTTTGATGCGCCAATCTCTATTTATGAAGTTCACCTGGGTTCCTGGCGTCGCCACACCGACAACAATTTCTGGTTGAGCTACCGCGAGCTGGCCGATCAACTGGTGCCTTATGCTAAATGGATGGGCTTTACCCACCTCGAACTACTGCCCATTAACGAGCATCCCTTCGATGGCAGTTGGGGTTATCAGCCAACCGGCCTGTATGCACCAACCCGCCGTTTTGGTACTCGCGACGACTTCCGTTATTTCATTGATGCCGCACACGCAGCTGGTCTGAACGTGATTCTCGACTGGGTGCCAGGCCACTTCCCGACTGATGACTTTGCGCTTGCCGAATTTGATGGCACGAACTTGTATGAACACAGCGATCCGCGTGAAGGCTATCATCAGGACTGGAACACGCTGATCTACAACTATGGTCGCCGTGAAGTCAGTAACTTCCTCGTCGGTAACGCGCTTTACTGGATTGAACGTTTTGGTATTGATGCGCTGCGCGTCGATGCGGTGGCGTCGATGATTTATCGTGACTACAGCCGTAAAGAGGGGGAGTGGATCCCGAACGAATTTGGCGGGCGCGAGAATCTTGAAGCGATTGAATTCTTGCGTAATACCAACCGTATTCTTGGTGAGCAGGTTTCCGGTGCGGTGACAATGGCTGAGGAGTCTACCGATTTCCCTGGCGTTTCTCGTCCGCAGGATATGGGCGGTCTGGGCTTCTGGTACAAGTGGAACCTCGGCTGGATGCATGACACCCTGGACTACATGAAGCTCGACCCGATTTATCGTCAGTATCATCACGATAAACTGACCTTCGGGATGCTCTACAACTACACTGAAAACTTCGTCCTGCCGTTGTCGCATGATGAAGTGGTCCACGGTAAAAAATCGATTCTCGACCGCATGCCGGGCGACGCATGGCAGAAATTCGCTAACCTGCGCGCTTACTATGGCTGGATGTGGGCATTTCCGGGCAAGAAACTGCTGTTCATGGGGAACGAATTTGCCCAGGGCCGCGAGTGGAACCATGACGCCAGCCTCGACTGGCATCTGTTGGAAGGCGGCGATAACTGGCACCACGGTGTCCAGCGTCTGGTGCGCGATCTGAACCTCACCTACCGCCACCATAAAGCAATGCATGAACTGGATTTTGACCCGTACGGCTTTGAATGGCTGGTGGTGGATGACAAAGAACGCTCGGTGCTGATCTTTGTGCGTCGCGATAAAGAGGGTAACGAAATTATCGTTGCCAGTAACTTTACGCCGGTGCCGCGTCATGATTATCGCTTCGGCATTAATCAGCCAGGTAAATGGCGTGAAATCCTCAATACCGATTCCATACACTATCACGGCAGTAATGCAGGCAATGGCGGCACGGTACACAGCGATGAGATTGCCAGCCACGGTCGTCAGCATTCACTAAGCCTGACGCTACCACCGCTGGCCACTATCTGGCTGGTTCGGGAGGCAGAATGACACAACTCGCCATTGGCAAACCCGCTCCCCTCGGCGCGCATTACGACGGTCAGGGCGTCAACTTCACACTTTTCTCCGCTCATGCCGAGCGGGTAGAACTGTGTGTCTTTGACGCCAATGGCCAGGAACATCGCTATGACTTGCCAGGGAACAGTGGCGACATTTGGCACGGTTATCTGCCGGATGCGCGCCCGGGTTTGCGTTATGGTTATCGCGTTCATGGCCCCTGGCAACCCGCCGAGGGGCATCGCTTTAACCCGGCGAAGTTGTTGATTGATCCTTGCGCGCGGCAAATTGACGGGGAGTTTAAAGATAACCCGCTGCTGCACGCCGGTCATAATGAACCTGACTATCGCGACAACGCCGCCATTGCGCCGAAATGCGTAGTGGTGGTTGATCACTATGACTGGGAAGATGACGCCCCGCCGCGCACGCCGTGGGGCAGCACCATCATTTATGAAGCCCATGTCAAAGGATTAACGTACTTGCACCCGGAGATCCCGGTCGAGATCCGTGGCACTTATAAAGCCCTCGGGCATCCGGTGATGATCAACTATTTGAAACAATTGGGCATTACCGCGCTGGAACTGCTGCCAGTGGCGCAGTTTGCCAGTGAACCACGTCTGCAACGCATGGGGCTAAGTAACTACTGGGGTTACAACCCGGTGGCGATGTTTGCGCTGCATCCGGCGTATGCCTGCTCGCCAGAAACGGCGCTGGATGAGTTTCGCGATGCAATCAAAGCACTGCATAAAGCGGGTATCGAAGTCATTCTTGATATCGTGCTCAACCATAGTGCGGAACTGGACCTCGACGGCCCGTTATTCTCGCTGCGTGGGATCGATAACCGTAGCTATTATTGGATAAGAGAAGACGGCGATTATCACAACTGGACCGGTTGCGGCAACACGCTCAATTTGAGTCATCCGGCGGTGGTGGATTATGCCAGCGCCTGCCTGCGTTATTGGGTAGAAACCTGCCACGTCGATGGTTTCCGCTTTGATCTGGCGGCAGTCATGGGCCGTACGCCAGAGTTCCGTCAGGATGCGCCGTTGTTTACCGCTATCCAGAACTGCCCGGTGCTCTCGCAGGTGAAGTTAATTGCTGAACCGTGGGATATCGCTCCTAGTGGTTATCAGGTGGGAAATTTCCCGCCGCTGTTTGCCGAGTGGAACGATCATTTCCGCGATGCTGCCCGTCGTTTCTGGCTACATTATGATTTGCCTCTGGGGGCGTTTGCCGGGCGTTTTGCTGCCTCCAGCGATGTTTTTAAACGTAATGGTCGTCTGCCGAGTGCCGCGATTAATCTCGTCACCGCGCATGACGGTTTTACGCTTCGCGACTGCGTTTGCTTCAACCATAAACACAATGAAGCAAACGGAGAAGAAAATCGCGACGGGACCAACAACAATTACAGTAACAATCATGGTAAAGAAGGGTTAGGCGGTACTCTTGACCTGGTTGAACGGCGGCGCGACAGCATTCATGCCCTGTTAACAACGTTGTTGCTCTCCCAGGGCACGCCGATGTTACTGGCCGGTGACGAACATGGTCACAGCCAGCATGGCAATAACAATGCCTACTGTCAGGATAACCAATTAAACTGGTTGGACTGGTCGCAGGCAAGCAGTGGTTTAACCGCATTTACCGCCGCGTTAATCCATCTGCGCAAGCGCATTCCCGCTTTGGTGGAGAATCGCTGGTGGGAAGAAGGTGACGGCAATGTTCGTTGGCTAAATCGATATGCTCAACCTTTAAGCACGGATGAGTGGCAAAACGGGCCGAAACAGCTGCAAATTCTGCTCTCGGATCGCTTTTTGATCGCAATTAACGCCACGCTTGAGGTAACAGAGATTGTTTTACCTGCTGGGGAGTGGCACGCCATTCCCCCATTCGCTGGAGAGGATAACCCAGTGATTACGGTTGTCTGGCAGGGACCTGCACACGGATTGTGTGTGTTCCAGAGATGATAAAAAAGGAGTTAGTCATGGTTAGTTTAGAGAAGAACGATCACTTAATGTTGGCGCGCCAGCTGCCATTGAAATCTGTTGCCCTGATACTGGCGGGAGGACGTGGTACCCGCCTGAAGGATTTAACCAATAAGCGAGCAAAACCGGCCGTACACTTCGGCGGTAAGTTCCGCATTATTGACTTTGCGCTGTCTAACTGCATCAACTCTGGGATCCGTCGTATGGGCGTGATCACCCAGTACCAGTCCCACACTCTGGTGCAGCACATTCAGCGCGGCTGGTCATTCTTCAATGAAGAAATGAACGAGTTTGTCGATCTGCTGCCAGCACAGCAGAGAATGAAAGGGGAAAACTGGTATCGCGGCACCGCAGATGCGGTCACCCAAAACCTCGACATTATCCGCCGTTATAAAGCGGAATACGTGGTGATCCTGGCGGGCGACCATATCTACAAGCAAGACTACTCGCGTATGCTTATCGATCACGTCGAAAAAGGCGCACGTTGCACCGTTGCTTGTATGCCAGTACCGATTGAAGAAGCCTCCGCATTTGGCGTTATGGCGGTTGATGAGAACGATAAAATTATCGAATTCGTTGAAAAACCTGCTAACCCACCGTCAATGCCGAACGATCCGAGCAAATCTCTGGCGAGTATGGGTATCTACGTCTTTGACGCCGACTATCTGTATGAACTGCTGGAAGAAGACGATCGTGATGAGAACTCCAGCCACGACTTTGGCAAAGATTTGATTCCCAAGATCACCGAAGCCGGTCTGGCCTATGCGCACCCGTTCCCGCTCTCTTGCGTACAATCCGACCCGGATGCTGAGCCGTACTGGCGCGATGTGGGTACGCTGGAAGCTTACTGGAAAGCGAATCTCGATCTGGCCTCTGTGGTGCCGGAACTGGATATGTACGATCGCAATTGGCCAATTCGCACCTACAATGAATCATTACCGCCAGCGAAATTCGTGCAGGATCGCTCCGGTAGCCACGGGATGACCCTTAACTCACTGGTATCCGGCGGTTGTGTGATCTCCGGTTCGGTGGTGGTGCAGTCCGTTCTGTTCTCGCGCGTTCGCGTGAATTCATTCTGCAACATTGATTCCGCCGTATTGTTACCGGAAGTATGGGTAGGTCGCTCGTGCCGTCTGCGCCGCTGCGTCATCGATCGTGCTTGTGTTATCCCGGAAGGCATGGTGATTGGTGAAAACGCAGAGGAAGATGCACGTCGTTTCTATCGTTCAGAAGAAGGCATCGTGCTGGTAACGCGCGAAATGCTACGGAAGTTAGGGCATAAACAGGAGCGATAATGCAGGTTTTACATGTATGTTCAGAGATGTTCCCGCTGCTTAAAACCGGCGGTCTGGCTGATGTTATTGGGGCATTACCCGCAGCACAAATCGCAGACGGCGTTGACGCTCGCGTACTGTTGCCTGCATTTCCCGATATTCGCCGTGGCGTGACCGATGCGCAGGTAGTATCCCGTCGTGATACTTTCGCCGGGCATATCACGCTGTTGTTCGGTCATTACAACGGGGTTGGCATATACCTGATTGACGCGCCGCATCTCTATGATCGTCCGGGAAGCCCGTATCACGATACCAACTTATTTGCCTATACCGACAACGTATTGCGTTTTGCGCTGCTGGGGTGGGTTGGGGCAGAAATGGCCAGCGGGCTTGACCCATTCTGGCGTCCTGATGTGGTGCATGTGCACGACTGGCATGCAGGTCTTGCGCCTGCGTATCTGGCGGCGCGCGGGCGTCCTGCGAAGTCGGTGTTTACTGTGCACAACCTGGCCTATCAAGGCATGTTTTATGCACATCACATGAATGACATCCAATTGCCATGGTCATTCTTTAATATTCATGGGCTGGAATTCAACGGACAAATCTCTTTCCTGAAGGCCGGTCTGTACTATGCCGATCACATTACGGCGGTCAGTCCAACCTACGCTCGCGAGATCACCGAACCGCAGTTTGCCTACGGTATGGAAGGTCTGTTGCAACAGCGTCACCGTGAAGGGCGTCTTTCAGGCGTACTGAACGGCGTGGACGAGAAAATCTGGAGTCCAGAGACGGACTTACTGTTGGCCTCGCGTTACACCCGCGATACGTTGGAAGATAAAGCGGAAAATAAGAGCCAGTTACAAATCGCAATGGGGCTTAAGGTTGACGATAAAGTGCCGCTTTTTGCAGTGGTGAGCCGTCTGACCAGCCAGAAAGGTCTCGACCTGGTGCTGGAAGCCTTACCGGGGCTTCTGGAGCAGGGCGGGCAGCTGGCGCTACTCGGCGCGGGCGATCCGGTGCTGCAGGAAGGTTTCCTTGCGGCGGCAGCGGAATACCCCGGTCAGGTGGGCGTTCAGATTGGCTATCACGAAGCATTTTCGCATCGCATTATGGGCGGCGCGGACGTCATTCTGGTGCCCAGCCGTTTTGAACCGTGCGGCTTAACGCAACTTTATGGATTGAAGTACGGTACGCTGCCGTTAGTGCGGCGCACCGGTGGGCTTGCTGATACGGTTTCTGACTGTTCTCTTGAGAACCTTGCAGATGGCGTCGCCAGTGGGTTTGTCTTTGAAGATAGTAATGCCTGGTCGCTGTTACGGGCTATTCGGCGTGCTTTTGTACTGTGGTCCCGTCCTTCACTGTGGCGGTTTGTGCAACGTCAGGCTATGGCAATGGATTTTAGCTGGCAGGTCGCGGCGAAGTCGTACCGTGAGCTTTACTATCGCTTGAAATAGTTTTCAGGAAACGCCTATATGAATGCTCCGTTTACATATTCATCGCCCACGCTTAGCGTAGAAGCTCTTAAGCACTCTATCGCTTACAAGCTGATGTTTACGATTGGAAAGGACCCGGTCGTCGCCAATAAACATGAATGGCTGAACGCAACGTTATTTGCTGTGCGCGATCGTCTCGTGGAGCGCTGGTTACGTTCAAACCGTGCCCAGTTGTCGCAAGAAACTCGTCAGGTTTACTACCTGTCGATGGAGTTTTTGATTGGCCGTACGCTCTCCAACGCCATGTTGTCGCTAGGAATTTACGAAGATGTACAGGGCGCACTGGAAGCGATGGGGTTAAATCTCGAAGAGCTGATTGATGAAGAAAATGACCCAGGCCTCGGTAACGGTGGCCTGGGACGTCTGGCGGCTTGCTTCCTTGATTCTCTGGCGACGTTAGGGTTGCCGGGGCGCGGTTACGGCATCCGCTATGACTACGGTATGTTCAAGCAGAACATCGTTAACGGTAGCCAGAAAGAGTCGCCAGACTACTGGCTGGAATACGGTAACCCGTGGGAATTCAAACGCCACAACACGCGCTATAAAGTCCGTTTTGGTGGTCGCATTCAGCAGGAAGGTAAAAAAACGCGCTGGATTGAAACCGAAGAGATTCTGGGAGTCGCTTACGATCAGATAATCCCTGGTTACGACACCGACGCGACCAACACGCTGCGTTTGTGGAGTGCGCAAGCCAGTAGCGAAATTAACCTCGGTAAATTCAACCAGGGTGACTACTTCGCGGCAGTGGAAGATAAAAACCACTCCGAGAACGTATCTCGCGTACTGTATCCGGATGACTCCACCTACTCCGGGCGTGAGCTGCGCCTGCGTCAGGAATACTTCTTGGTTTCCTCGACCATTCAGGACATTTTAAGCCGTCATTATCAGTTGCATAAAACCTACGATAACCTGGCGGATAAAATCGCGATTCATCTCAATGATACCCATCCGGTACTGTCGATTCCTGAGATGATGCGTCTGCTGATCGATGAGCACCAATTTAGCTGGGACGACGCGTTTGAGGTGTGTTGTCAGGTCTTCTCCTACACTAACCACACGCTGATGAGCGAGGCGCTGGAAACCTGGCCGGTTGATATGCTGGGTAAAATTCTGCCGCGTCACCTGCAGATCATCTTTGAAATCAACGACTATTTCCTGAAAACCTTGCAGGAACAGTATCCGAACGATACCGATCTGCTGGGACGGGCGTCGATCATTGATGAATCCAACGGTCGTCGTGTGCGTATGGCCTGGCTGGCGGTTGTTGTGAGCCACAAAGTTAACGGTGTATCGGAACTGCACTCTAATCTGATGGTGCAATCGTTGTTTGCCGACTTTGCGAAAATCTTCCCGGGTCGTTTCACCAACGTCACCAACGGTGTGACGCCGCGTCGCTGGCTGGCGGTAGCGAACCCATCGCTTTCAGCCGTGCTGGACGAACACCTGGGCCGTAACTGGCGCACCGACCTTAGCCTGCTTAATGAGCTGCAACAACACTGTGATTTCCCAATGGTTAATCACGCTGTGCATCAGGCGAAGCTGGAGAACAAAAAGCGTCTGGCAGAGTATATCGCCCAGCAGCTGAATGTGGTGGTGAATCCAAAGGCGTTGTTCGATGTACAAATCAAACGTATTCACGAATACAAACGTCAATTGATGAATGTGTTGCATGTGATTACCCGCTATAACCGCATCAAGGCCGACCCGGATGCGAAGTGGGTACCGCGCGTGAATATTTTTGGCGGTAAGGCGGCTTCGGCCTATTACATGGCGAAGCACATTATTCATTTGATCAATGACGTAGCGAAAGTGATCAACAACGATCCGCAGATTGGCGATAAGCTGAAAGTCGTGTTCATCCCGAACTACAGCGTTAGCCTGGCGCAGTTGATCATTCCGGCGGCAGATCTGTCTGAACAGATTTCGCTGGCAGGGACGGAAGCTTCCGGCACCAGTAACATGAAGTTTGCGCTTAACGGTGCGCTGACTATCGGTACGTTGGACGGTGCGAATGTCGAGATGCTGGATCATGTCGGTGCTGACAATATCTTTATTTTTGGTAACACAGCGGAAGAAGTGGAAGAACTGCGTCGTCAGGGCTACAAACCGCGTGAATACTACGAGAAAGATGAGGAGCTGCATCAGGTGCTGACGCAAATCGGCAGCGGTGTATTCAGTCCGGAAGATCCGGGTCGCTATCGCGATCTGGTTGATTCGCTGATCAACTTCGGCGATCACTACCAGGTACTGGCGGATTATCGCAGCTATGTCGATTGTCAGGATAAAGTCGACGAACTCTACGAGCTTCAGGAAGAGTGGACCGCAAAAGCGATGCTGAACATTGCCAATATGGGCTACTTCTCTTCTGACCGTACTATCAAAGAGTACGCTGATCATATCTGGCATATCGATCCGGTGAGATTGTAATTTCACTAATAAATAGAACGGGGCCAAAGGGTCTAATGCCGATCAGTTAAGGATCAGTTGACCGATCCAGTGGCTGTGTAAGAATCCGGAAACGCTCACTTGTTTCCGGATTTTTTTATGCACATTGGACAGGCTCTTGATCTGGTATCCCGTTACGATTCTCTGCGTAACCCACTGACTTCTCTGGGGGATTACCTCGACCCCGAACTCATCTCTCGTTGCCTTGCCGAATCAGGTACTGTAACGCTACGCAAGCGCCGTCTTCCCCTCGAAATGATGGTCTGGTGTATTGTTGGCATGGCGCTTGAGCGTAAAGAACCTCTTCACCAGATTGTGAATCGCCTGGACATCATGCTGCCGGGCAATCGCCCCTTCGTTGCCCCCAGTGCCGTTATTCAGGCCCGCCAGCGCCTGGGAAGTGAGGCTGTCCGCCGCGTGTTCACGAAAACAGCGCAGCTCTGGCATAACGCCACGCCGCATCCGCACTGGTGCGGCCTGACCCTGCTGGCCATCGATGGTGTGTTCTGGCGCACACCGGATACACCAGAGAACGATGCAGCCTTCCCCCGCCAGACACATGCCGGGAACCCGGCGCTCTACCCGCAGGTCAAAATGGTCTGCCAGATGGAACTGACCAGCCATCTGCTGACGGCTGCAGCCTTCGGCACGATGAAGAACAGCGAAAATGAGCTTGCTGAGCAACTTATAGAACAAACCGGCGATAACACTCTGACGTTAATGGATAAAGGTTATTACTCACTGGGACTGTTAAATGGCTGGAGCCTGGCGGGAGAACACCGCCACTGGATGATACCTCTCAGAAAGGGAGCGCAATATGAAGAGCTCAGAAAACTGGGTAAAGGCGATCATCTGGTGAAGCTGAAAACCAGCCCGCAGGCACGAAAAAAGTGGCCGGGACTGGGAAATGAAGTGACAGCCCGCCTGCTGACCGTGACGCGCAAAGGAAAAGTCTGCCATCTGCTGACGTCGATGACGGACGCCATGCGCTTCCCCGGAGGAGAAATGGCGGATCTGTACAGTCATCGCTGGGAAATCGAACTGGGATACAGGGAGATAAAACAGACGATGCAACTGAGCAGGCTGACGCTGAGAAGTAAAAAGCCGGAGCTTGTGGAGCAAGAGCTGTGGGGTGTCTTACTGGCTTATAATCTGGTGAGATATCAGATGATTAAAATGGCGGAACATCTGAAAGGTTACTGGCCGAATCAACTGAGTTTCTCAGAATCATGCGGAATGGTGATGAGAATGCTGATGACATTGCAGGGCGCTTCACCGGGACGTATACCGGAGCTGATGCGCGATCTTGCAAGTATGGGACAACTTGTGAAATTACCGACGAGAAGGGGAAGGGCCTTCCCGAGAGTGGTAAAGGAGAGGCCCTGGAAATACCCCACAGCCCCGAAAAAGAGCCAGTCAGTTGCTTAACTGACTGGCATTAGGCCAAAGGGTCCCGTTTTTTTCGCCATCATTTCGGAAAAGTGTCCAGAAGGGGCAAGGGGACTCGGGGAGTATAATTTCGCCATTCAGAAAGAATGGAAAGAATAATGCAAAATAGAAAATGGATTTTGACCTCGCTGGTAATGACTTTTTTCGGCATCCCAATACTGACGCAATTTTTTGCAGCGGTTATTGCCATGCTGGGGGCTGGGCTTGCCGCTATTCCTGAGGTTTGCAATTTACTCTTTACGCCAACAATTTACCTTCTGCTCAATATTTTTATGCTGACGCTGGGCGCATTAATGCTATTTTTCTCGGGGCGAGTGGGGAACGTGCCTGAGTTTTGTTACGTTGGGTATGATGGCGTGGGCTTTGCGGTAATTTCCTGAATTAAAAAGTAGGTTAGATTTTTGACAAAGTGCGCTTTGTTCATGCCGGATGCGACGTGAACGTCTTATCTGGCCTACAAGACCATGCAAATTCAATATATTGCATAAACCACGTAGGCCTGATAAGCGTAGCGCATCAGGCAGTTTTGTGTTTGTCATCAGTCTCAGGCCAGATTGAAATCTGACCTGATCACCTTACGTTAATTTACGACGCCAGCGACAACTTCTGCTGCGTATATTCCACCAGCCACTGACTCACACGAGATTGTTGATCCGCATTCAGCCACATGCCTTGTTTTGTGCGACGCCACAGGGCATCGTCGGTGCGGCGGACCCATTCGTGATCCACCAGGTATTTCAGTTCCGCTTCGTAGAACTCATGACCGAAATCTTCCCCGAGATCGCTTACCGTTCCCGCATTGCCGAGCAGCAGCTCGCTGTTGCTGCCGTAAGTGCGCGTGTAGTGACGTGCCAGCGATTCAGTCAGGAACGGGTAACGGCGGCGCAGGCGAGCGGCGTAATCGTCGCGGTCGCCTTCAATGGCACCACCCGGCAGCACGCTCTCTTTCGTCCACGCCGGGCCAATACCCTGATAATACGGCGTCAGTTTTTCCAGCGCATGTTCTGCCAGTTTTCGGTAGGTGGTCAGCTTACCGCCGAATACCGACAGCAGCGGTGCTTTGCCGTTTTCATCATGGATATCAAGGGTGTAATCACGGGTAATGGCTTGCGGCGAGTCGGACTCATCATCACACAGCGGACGCACACCGGAGTAGGTCCAGACGATATCGTCACGGCTTAGCTGCTTTTTAAAGTGCGCGTTATACACTTTCAGCAGGTAATTGATTTCACTCTCTTCAATCTTCACTGCTTTCGGATCACCTTTGTATTCCACATCGGTGGTGCCGATGATGGAAAACTCGTCCATCCACGGGATCACGAACACAATGCGTTTATCTTCGTTTTGCAGAATGTAGGCCTGCTTTTGGGTATGCACGCGCGGCACCACAATATGGCTGCCTTTGATCAGGCGAATGCCATAAGGCGAAGGCAGATGCATCCCCTCGTCGAAGAACTGTTTCACCCACGGGCCGGTGGCGTTAACCAGGCCGCGCGCTTGCCAGCTATATTTTTTGCCGGTATCGATATCTTCCGCTTCCACAATCCACAGGCCGTTTTCGCGGCGAGCAGAGGTGGCGCGAGTCCGAGTAAGCACTTCGCCGCCTTTACGCACCACCATCTGGGCGTTGGCGAGTACCAGACGGGCGTCGTCTACCCAACAGTCAGAATATTCGAATCCGCGCTTAATTTCCGGTTTTAACACTGAATTTGCGCCAAAACGCAAACCAGTTGATCCCGGCAGGCTGGTGCGTTTACCCAGATGATCGTACATAAACAGACCAATGCGAATCATCCACGCCGGGCGCAGATGCGGACGATGTGGCAGGCGAAAACGCATCGGGAAGGCGATATGCGGAGCCATTTTCAGCAGCACTTCACGTTCAGCCAGCGCCTCGCTGACCAGGCGGAATTCATAGTGCTCAAGGTAGCGCAGGCCACCGTGAATGAGTTTTGAACTGGCGGAAGAGGTCGCGCAAGCGAGATCCTGCGCCTCCAGCATCAGCACGGATAAACCGCGTCCAGCGGCGTCTGCCGCGATACCAGCACCATTGATGCCGCCACCTATCACAATCAGATCTTTGGTTTCCATGCTGCCCTCATTCACTTTCGTTAAAGCTCATAAATGTTCGTTATCGAACATATTAGCAAAGAATCGCGCTTTGGGTAACATTGAAAAAACATTTTAGAGTGATATGTATAACATTATGGCGTTTATCTGCCGCTTCGACGTAAACTGTGCGGTAAATTTGCCCACTTGTTTGTAAAGAAAGAGAGACGCATGGATCAGTTCGAATGTATTAACGTTGCCGACGCGCACCAGAAGTTGCAGGAAAAAGAGGCGGTGCTGGTCGATATTCGCGATCCACAGAGTTTCGCTATGGGGCATGCGGTGCAGGCTTTCCATTTAACCAACGACACGCTGGGCGCGTTTATGCGTGATAACGACTTTGACACTCCGGTGATGGTGATGTGTTATCACGGCAATAGCAGCAAAGGGGCGGCGCAGTATCTGCTGCAACAGGGCTACGATGTGGTCTATAGCATTGACGGCGGCTTTGAAGCCTGGCAGCGACAGTTTCCCGCAGAGGTGGCGTACGGCGCGTAACGCTTTATACTGTCCCCTTTTGTGTGGAATAAGCGACAGCAACGATGTTGATGATTACCTCTTTTGCTAACCCCCGCGTGGCGCAGGCGTTTGTTGATTACATGGCGACGCAGGGTGTTATCCTCACGATTCAACAACATAACCAAAGCGATGTCTGGCTGGCGGATGAGTCCCAGGCCGAGCGCGTGCGGGCGGAGCTGGCGCGTTTTCTCGAAAACCCGGCAGATCCGCGTTATCTGGCGGCCAGCTGGCTGGCAGGCCATACCGGCAGTGGCCTGCATTATCGCCGTTATCCTTTCTTTGCTGCCTTGCGTGAACGCGCAGGTCCGGTGACCTGGGTGATGATGATCGCCTGCGTGGTGGTGTTTATTGCCATGCAAATTCTCGGCGATCAGGAAGTGATGTTATGGCTGGCCTGGCCATTCGATCCAACACTGAAATTTGAGTTCTGGCGTTACTTCACCCACGCGTTAATGCACTTCTCGCTGATGCATATCCTCTTTAACCTGCTTTGGTGGTGGTATCTCGGCGGCGCGGTGGAAAAACGCCTCGGTAGCGGTAAGCTAATTGTCATTACGCTTATCAGCGCCCTGTTAAGCGGCTATATGCAGCAAAAATTCAGCGGGCCGTGGTTTGGCGGGCTTTCTGGCGTGGTGTATGCGCTGATGGGCTACGTCTGGCTACGTGGCGAACGCGATCCGCAAAGTGGCATTTACCTGCAACGTGGGTTAATTATCTTTGCGCTGATCTGGATTGTCGCCGGATGGTTTGATTTGTTTGGGATGTCGATGGCGAACGGAGCACACATCGCCGGATTAGCCGTGGGTTTAGCGATGGCTTTTGTTGATTCGCTCAATGCGCGAAAACGAAAATAATTCCAGGGATTTATAAATGAAACAAACACAACGTCACAACGGTATTATCGAACTGGTTAAACAGCAGGGTTATGTCAGTACCGAGGAACTGGTGGAGCACTTCTCCGTCAGCCCGCAGACTATTCGCCGCGACCTCAACGAGCTGGCAGAGCAAAACCTGATCCTGCGCCATCATGGCGGCGCGGCGCTGCCTTCCAGTTCGGTTAACACGCCGTGGCACGATCGTAAAGCCACCCAGACCGAAGAAAAAGAGCGCATCGCCCGCAAAGTGGCGGAGCAAATCCCCAATGGCTCGACGCTGTTTATCGATATCGGCACCACGCCGGAAGCGGTGGCGCACGCGCTGCTCAATCACAGCAATTTGCGCATTGTCACCAACAATCTCAACGTTGCTAACACGTTGATGGTAAAAGAAGATTTCCGCATTATTCTCGCCGGTGGCGAATTACGTAGCCGCGATGGCGGGATCATTGGCGAAGCGACGCTCGATTTTATCTCCCAGTTCCGCCTTGATTTCGGCATTCTGGGGATCAGCGGCATCGACAGCGACGGCTCGCTGCTGGAGTTCGATTACCACGAAGTTCGTACCAAGCGCGCCATTATTGAGAACTCGCGCCACGTTATGCTGGTGGTTGACCATTCAAAATTTGGCCGTAATGCGATGGTCAATATGGGGAGCATCAGCATGGTTGATGCCGTCTACACCGACGCCCCGCCGCCAGTAAGCGTGATGCAGGTGCTGACGGACCACCATATTCAACTGGAGCTGTGCTGATCCTGCACGGCTTCCCACGTCAGACCAAAACGCGCCAGGTATTTGCGTAGCCGATCCGCGTCATTGACGCTGGCTTTGCCCTGGCGCGAAACATCAAAAAGCTGTCGTCCGGCAGCAGAAAGCGACTTTGCCTGGCGGCAGATAGCGATAACGTGTTCCAGTTGCATACGGTCGAAGAGATCGATGTTTTCTGCCTCTGCGCCCAGCAACGCCGTAAGCGCGGAGGGGCGGCTCTCCTGCCAGTTATAGCGCAGACGGTTTATCTCATCTTCCACCACGTCCAGAGTGATGCGTCCGCTAGTGGCAAAGGTGGCCATCCGCGTGACGCTGGCAGAAAGTTCGCGAAAGTTACCGCGCCATGTTGCCTGGGGAGATGTTGCAAAGGCCAGCCAGGCACGCCGCGCTTCGGTGTTAAAACGCACGCTGTCACCAGTGAGTGTGGCGTGGCGCTCCACTTCATAATCCAGGTTCGGTTCAATATCTTCCTGGCGCTGGCGTAGACCCGGCAGGGTGAAGGTCCAGAGATTGATCCGCGCGTACAGATCTTCGCGGAATTTGCCTTCGGCAACCAGCTGGCGCAAATCGCGCACCGTTCCGGCGATAAGCTGAAAATCACTGCTCACCTGGCGATCGCTGCCAAACGGGTAAAAGGTTTTCTCTTCAATAGCTTTCAGCAGCATTGCCTGTTCGTCTGCGCCCAGTTCGCCAATCTCATCAAGAAACAACATTCCGCCGTTGGCGCTGCGTAATAATCCTTCACGAGATTCCCGCGCCCCGGTAAACGCGCCTTTCACATGACCAAACAGCGTCGACATCGCGGTATCGCCGCGCAGGGTGGCGCAGTTCACTTCCACAAACGCGCCGCTAAACTGATGCCGTGCCTGTTTTAACTCGAAGATGCGTCGCGCCAGAAATGACTTACCTGCGCCGGTCGGGCCGTTAAGCAGAATCGGCGCGCGGGATTTAATCGCCACTTTTTCGATCTGCTCAATCATGCGGTTGAAGTGGGGGTTACGCGTGGCAATACCGGATTTGAGGAAATCGAGCGTTTGCTGCCGTTCCTCGGCAAAGCGGCTGGCGATGGCGTTATAACGGCTTAAATCGAGATCGATAATCGTCACTTCACCTGGGCCGCGCGGCTGTTCTTTTTTGCGCGGAGTTGAAGATTGTATCAACCGGGCGGGTAGATAACGCGCTTCCGCCAGCAGAAACCAGCAAATCTGCGCGACGTGGGTGCCGGTGGTGATGTGAATTAAATAGTCTTCTTTTTCTGGCTGAAACTCGTAACCACGGGCGAAATCATGCAGGCAGGCGTAAACCTCTTCGAAATCCCACGGGTTATGCAGTTCAATCTCAACGCCCACCACTTCTGTTTCTGGCGAAACGCTGGCGATATCGCGTTTAAGCGTTTCAAATAGCGAGCGCGAGCGGGCATCGTGCAATAATTCCAGTCGATCGATGACCAACGATTCTTGCTGGTATATACAGAGTGACGGACGCCATTTTGACCAGCGCTGACTGCCGCGTCCGGCATAATCCAGCACGGTACCGACAAAGCCAAAAGCCACTGTTTTACGCATCTTAGATATCCTTATAAAAGGCGATATTTCATTATCGGTAAATCGGCTTTGCGGGAAATCTCCGTTTACGGATATAAAGATATAATCTTTTTAGAAACAATAAATTAATCTGCTTATTTAATTTTCTGGCACGACGGTTGCAATTATCAGGACCGCAAACAACGAAAAGAGAAAAACAAAATGAATTACGAATTACTGACCACTGAAAATGCCCCGGTAAAAATGTGGACCAAAGGCGTGCCGGTAGAAGCCGATGCGCGTCAGCAACTTATTAATACGGCGAAGATGCCGTTTATTTTCAAACATATTGCGGTAATGCCTGATGTACACCTGGGTAAAGGTTCCACCATTGGTAGCGTGATCCCGACCAAAGGGGCGATTATTCCGGCGGCGGTGGGCGTGGATATTGGCTGTGGAATGAACGCGCTGCGTACCGCGTTAACGGCGGCAGACCTGCCTGAAAACCTGGCGGAGCTGCGTCAAGCGATTGAAACGGCCGTACCACACGGGCGTACTACCGGGCGTTGTAAACGTGATAAAGGCGCATGGGAAAACCCGCCTTTTAACGTCGATGCGAAATGGGCTGAGCTGGAGGCCGGTTATCAGTGGTTAACGCAAAAATATCCGCGTTTCCTTAACACTAACAACTATAAACACCTGGGAACGCTGGGAACGGGTAACCACTTTATTGAAATCTGCCTTGATGAGTCGGAGCAGGTGTGGATTATGCTGCACTCCGGTTCACGCGGAATTGGTAACGCCATCGGGACTTACTTTATCGATCTGGCGCAAAAAGAGATGCAGGACCAACTTGAGACGTTGCCGTCGCGTGATCTGGCGTACTTTATGGAAGGTACGGAATACTTTGATGATTACCTAAGAGCCGTGGCCTGGGCGCAGCTTTTCGCCAGCCTTAACCGCGATGCGATGATGGAAAATGTGGTAACGGCGTTGCAGAGCATTACGCAGAAAACGGTCAGACAGCCACAAACGCTGGCGATGGAAGAGATCAACTGTCACCACAACTATGTGCAAAAAGAACAGCTCTTTGGTGAAGAGATCTACGTGACGCGTAAAGGTGCGGTGTCTGCGCGTGCTGGTCAATATGGAATTATTCCCGGTTCGATGGGAGCAAAAAGCTTTATCGTCCGTGGGCTGGGAAATGAAGAGTCGTTCTGTTCGTGCAGCCACGGTGCCGGGCGGGTAATGAGCCGAACTAAAGCGAAAAAACTGTTCAGCGTGGAAGACCAAATTCGTGCCACCGCGCATGTGGAATGCCGTAAAGATGCCGAAGTGATCGACGAAATCCCGATGGCGTATAAAGATATTGATGCGGTGATGGCGGCACAAAGCGATCTGGTGGAAGTTATCTACACCCTGCGTCAGGTGGTGTGCGTAAAAGGATAAATGATGAAAAGGATGATTGCGCTGGATGGCGCACAGGGCGAAGGCGGCGGGCAGATCCTGCGCTCGGCGCTGAGCCTGTCGATGATAACCGGCCAGCCATTTACCATCACTGGCATTCGAGCCGGACGGGCGAAACCGGGGCTGCTGCGCCAGCATCTGACCGCGGTAAAAGCGGCTGCGGAAATTTGTAGGGCAACGGTGGAAGGCGCGGAGCTGGGATCGCAGCGTCTGGTCTTCCGGCCTGGCACCGTGCGCGGCGGCGATTACCGCTTTGCTATCGGTAGCGCCGGAAGTTGTACGCTGGTGCTGCAAACGGTGCTGCCCGCGCTGTGGTTTGCCGATGGACCTTCGCGTGTTGAAGTGAGCGGCGGCACCGATAACCCGTCGGCGCCGCCTGCGGATTTTATCCGCCGGGTGCTGGAGCCGCTGCTGGCGAAAATAGGAATTCATCAGCAAACCACGCTGTTACGTCACGGTTTTTATCCTGCCGGAGGCGGTGTGGTGGCAACGGAAGTCTCGCCCGTGGCATCGTTTAGCACCTTGCAACTTGGCGAGCGCGGGAACATTGTGCAGATGCGTGGAGAAGTTCTATTAGCTGGTGTGCCGCGCCATGTTGCTGAGCGTGAAATCGCTACACTGGCGGGGATTTTTTCCCTGCATGAACAGAATATTCATAACCTGCCGCGCGACCAGGGGCCGGGTAATACCGTCTCGCTGGAAGTCGAAAGTGAAAATATCACTGAACGCTTTTTCGTCGTCGGTGAAAAGCGCGTCAGTGCCGAGGTGGTAGCCGCGCAGTTAGTGAAAGAGGTGAAACGCTACCTGGCAAGCCCAGCGGCGGTGGGGGAATATCTCGCCGACCAACTGGTACTGCCGATGGCGCTGGCGGGCGCGGGAGAATTTACGGTCGCCCATCCTTCATGCCATCTGCTGACCAATATCGCGGTGGTGGAGCGTTTCTTGCCGGTGCGGTTTGGTTTGATAGAAACAGATGGCGTAACGCGGGTGAGTATTGAATGATGTAAAGATGTAAACCGGATCCAATGCATTATCCGGCTAAACTCACACCCCATAACCCATCATCTTCAGCAGTTTCTGCGCGTGCTGCACGGCAGCCTGACGGTGGGCGACGCCGAGTTTTTGGTACAGATTGCGGATATGCGTCTTGATGGTGGTTGCCGCCACTTCCAGTTCGCCCGCAATTTGTTCATTGCTGTAACCGGAGTAGATCAGCCCCAGGACCTGCCATTCACGTTGGGTCAACGGGCTGGTGCGGATTAGTTCTGGCACTTCCGGATGATTTAGCAGACGTTCAACGAAATTCTCATCGAAATGGGCGAATTTATGCCGATGATGTTGATTGATTTCTCGCAGAATACGCTGCGCGCGATGCTGTTCCAGTTCCGGCAGCGTATTAAGTTGAATCAGCTGGCGCAGTTGTTGCGCCATCGCTTCGCCTTCGATGACAAAATGACTGATAAATCCGGTGCGATTCGCCAGTTTTAATGCGTCCAGCAACACGCGCTGGGCGTCACTTTTACGTCCGGCCTGCCAGTACAGTTGATTAAGCAGCAACAGGTTACGGTTGAGATCGCTCATCAACCGCAGACTGCGGGCATTTTCATTGAGTTCTTCGAGAACAATTTCCGCAGGTTCAAACTCGCCCAGCAAGATTTGTGCGCGGGCAATGTTGCGCCATTGACCTTGCAGGAAGTGGTTGTTCGCAAACTCCGGTTTAGCCGTATGACGCAACCAGTTGGCAGCGGCGGCTTTATCGCCGGTCATTTGCCAGTAAATCACCCGGACTTTGTTGGCGTTAGAGATCCAGTCGCTGTGATATTTGCCATTCCCCAGCAGGTTTTCCAGACGGTTCAACTGGCTACGGGCGTTATCTAAATCACCACGGGCCAGCGAGCATTGAATCAACATTGCCAGGCACTGAAGCTGTTGCTGTGGCTGATAAGACGACAAGACTTCAATCCCGCTACGCGCCGACGCTTCGGCTTCATCCAGCCGTGCCCAGGCCCATAACAGTTGTGCTCGGATGCGCACCAGAAACTCATGCATTGGCAGCTGTTCCAGATGCTGCTCGTTGATCAGCTGGAACGCTTTTTCCTGCGTTTCCCACGCGGTTTGCAGGAACCCTTGGGCAAACAGAATTTCACTTTGCTGAATTAAACTCCATAAGGCGTAGTGCCAGACGTCGTGCTGGCGTGCCATCTGTTCGGTTTGCTGCACTAGCGCCAGTGAGCGGGTCAATTCGCCTTTGCAGTGCAGCACTTCACCCAGCACCGAGGTTGCCACAATGCGGCTATAGAACCAGCCCGGCGGCAGCTCTTCCAGTGCCAGTTTTGCCAGCCGTTCCGCTTCATCCTGATTACCATCGTTAATCGCCACCTGGGCGCGCAGAGCGTTAAATTCTGCATGCATGGTGCCTTCTCTGATGTCCTTGATTTCATGTTCAGCACGGGCTAGCAGGGTCATAGCGATGTTGGCTTTGCATTAGCCACGCCTGCAATAACACTAACTGCGGATTTTCCAGCAAACTGTCCCACGGCAGGGCCTTAAGCGACTCTTCCAGCAGCGACAGTTCGCTATGGTTGAACAAACTCCAGGCGTGATTAAGCAGAATATCGCGCAGCATCAGCGCATCGCCTGCCGCCAGCGCATGATGAATCGCTTCGCTGGGAAATCCCTGGGCCATCCAGCTTTCTGCGGCGGCACGGTGGATTTCCGGCAGCTCCGCCGCCAGTTCCCACTGGCAGCGCTGGCGCAGGAAGTTGCCAAACAGCGGGTGATAGCAGAACCACTCGCCGGTATCATCCATCCGCTGTAAAAACAGCCCCTGACGCTCAATCTCTTCGAGACGCATTTGCCCGTTTTCTTCGCCGGTCACACGGGTGATGAGGGCATCGTTCATTGAGCGCAAAATGGCGCTTTTCAACAGAAAATGGCGCGTTGCGAGATCGACGTTATCCAAAACCTCATCGACCAGATAATCCGAAAGATGGCTGGCATTGATTCCCGCCAGGCGGCGTGCCGACTTATGGGCTGAGTGGGTATTCTGCCGGGCGGAGAGGGCGATTAGCTATAGTGCCGTCGCCCAACCGGAAACGTCATCGCAAATCCGACTGCTTTCTGCGGCTTCAATCGGCGATGACAGACGGCAATCAAAAAACTGCTTCGCTTCCTGATGGGTAAATGCCAGTTGCTGACTGCCAATTTCCAGCAGTTGGTCACGAACACGCAGATTGGCAATGCCCAGTTGCGGAAGGTTGCGTGACAACACCACCAGGGTGAGATTTTCTGGTTGATGGCGAATAAAGAAGCGCATTGACTCGTGGATCACTGGATTAGTGATCAGATGATAGTCATCGATGACCAGATAAAGTGGGCTATGCCATTCCGCCAGCTCAATGAAAAGCTGGGCGAAGAGTGACGTCAGGCTGGCATATTGCCGTTTTTGCTCCATCGTCTCACATATCGCACAGTGACCGTTGGTTGCCTGCTGCACGGCGGCAATGAGATAGCTGGCGAAACGCTCTTGCTGGTTATCACCTTCATCCAGCGAGTACCAGCCGATATCGTTTTTGCCTGCCGCCCACTGGGAAATGAGGGTGGTCTTTCCGTAGCCCGCAGGACTCGTGATCAGCGCCAGCCGGAAGTTGTTCGCGCCGGAAAGTTTAGCCAGCAGGCGCTCACGAACCACGGTATGGTCGAGTCGAACCGGACGACTTAGTTTTGACGGAATCAGCATAGTTAATCACTTCACTGTGGAAAATGAGGAAATATTATTTTTTTTGCGCTTCGTAATTAATGGTTATAAGGTCGGCCAGAAACCTTTCTAATGCAAGCGATGACGTTTTTTTATGTGTCTGAATTTGCACTGTGTCACAATTCCAAATCTTTATTAACAACTCACCTAAAACGACGCTGATCCAGCGTGAATACTGGTTTCCCTTATGTTCATCAGATTCATTTAAGCAAGGGTTTCTTCTTCATTCCTGATGAAAGTGCCATCTAAAAAGATGATCTTAATAAATCTATTAAGAATGAGATGGAGCACACTGGATATTTTACTTGTGAAACTGTTTCACTCCTTTACTTAATTTATAGAGTTACCTTCCGCTTTTTGAAAATACGCAACGGCCATTTTTTGCACTTAGATACAGATTTTCTGCGCTGTATGGCATTGATTTGCTGCTAATCCTGTGGTTTGCACTAGCTTTAAGTGGTCGAGATCACATTTCCTTGCTCATCCCCGCAACTCCTCCCTGCCTAATCCCCCGCAGGATGAGGAAGGTCAACATCGAGCCTGGCAAACTAGCGATAACGTTGTGTTGAAAATCTAAGAAAAGTGGAACTCCTATGTCACAACCTATTTTTAACGATAAGCAATTTCAGGAAGTGCTTTCACGTCAGTGGCAGCGTTATGGCTTAAATTCTGCGGCTGAAATGACTCCTCGCCAGTGGTGGCTGGCAGTGAGTGAAGCACTGGCCGAAATGCTGCGTGCTCAGCCATTCGCCAAACCGGTGGCGAATCAGCGACATGTTAACTACATCTCAATGGAGTTTTTGATTGGTCGTCTGACGGGCAACAACCTGTTGAATCTCGGCTGGTATCAGGATGTACAGGATTCGTTGAAGGCTTATGACATCAACCTGACTGACCTGCTGGAAGAAGAGATCGACCCGGCGCTGGGTAACGGTGGTCTGGGACGTCTGGCGGCGTGCTTCCTCGACTCAATGGCAACTGTCGGTCAGTCTGCGACGGGTTACGGTCTGAACTATCAATATGGTTTGTTCCGCCAGTCTTTTGTCGATGGCAAACAGGTTGAAGCGCCGGATGACTGGCATCGCAGTAACTACCCGTGGTTCCGCCACAACGAAGCACTGGATGTGCAGGTAGGGATTGGCGGTAAAGTGATGAAAGACGGACGCTGGGAGCCGGAGTTTACCATTACCGGTCAAGCGTGGGATCTCCCCGTTGTCGGCTATCGTAATGGCGTGGCGCAGCCGCTGCGTCTGTGGCAGGCGACGCATGCGCATCCGTTTGATCTAACTAAATTTAACGACGGTGATTTCCTGCGCGCCGAACAGCAAGGCATCAATGCGGAAAAACTGACCAAAGTTCTCTATCCAAACGACAACCATACTGCCGGTAAAAAGCTGCGCCTGATGCAGCAATACTTCCAGTGTGCCTGTTCGGTAGCGGATATTTTGCGTCGCCATCATCTGGCGGGGCGTAAACTGCACGAACTGGCGGATTACGAAGTTATTCAGCTGAACGATACCCATCCAACTATCGCGATTCCAGAACTGCTGCGCGTGCTGACCGATGAGCACCAGATGAGCTGGGATGACGCCTGGGCCATCACCAGCAAAACTTTCGCTTACACCAACCATACCCTGATGCCAGAAGCGCTGGAACGCTGGGATGTGAAACTGGTGAAAGGCTTACTGCCGCGCCATATGCAGATTATTAACGAAATTAATACTCGCTTTAAAACGCTGGTGGAGAAAACCTGGCCGGGCGATGAAAAAGTGTGGGCCAAACTGGCGGTGGTGCACGATAAACAAGTGCATATGGCGAACCTGTGTGTGGTTGGCGGTTTCGCGGTGAACGGTGTTGCGGCGCTGCACTCGGATCTGGTGGTGAAAGATCTGTTCCCGGAATATCACCAGCTATGGCCGAACAAATTCCATAACGTTACCAACGGTATTACCCCACGTCGCTGGATCAAACAGTGCAACCCTGCACTGGCGGCTCTGTTGGATAAATCACTGCAAAAAGAGTGGGCTAACGATCTCGATCAGCTGATCAATCTGGAAAAATTCGCTGATGATGCGAAATTCCGTCAGCAATATCGCGAGATCAAGCAGGCGAATAAAGTCTGTCTGGCGGAGTTTGTGAAAGTTCGTACCGGTATTGAGATCAATCCACAGGCGATTTTCGATATTCAGATCAAACGTCTGCATGAGTACAAACGCCAGCACCTGAATCTGCTGCATATTCTGGCGTTGTACAAAGAAATTCGTGAAAACCTGCAGGCTGATCGCGTACCGCGCGTCTTCCTCTTCGGCGCGAAAGCGGCACCGGGCTACTACCTGGCGAAGAATATTATCTTTGCGATCAACAAAGTGGCTGACGTGATCAACAACGATCCACTGGTTGGCGATAAGTTGAAGGTGGTGTTCCTGCCGGATTATTGCGTTTCGGCGGCGGAAAAACTGATCCCGGCGGCGGATATCTCCGAACAAATTTCGACTGCAGGTAAAGAAGCTTCCGGTACCGGCAATATGAAACTGGCGCTCAATGGTGCGCTTACTGTCGGTACGCTGGATGGTGCGAACGTTGAAATCGCCGAGAAAGTCGGTGAAGAAAATATCTTTATTTTTGGTCATACCGTGGAACAAGTGAAGGCTATTCTGGCCAAAGGCTACGACCCGGTGAAATGGCGGAAGAAAGATAAGGTGCTGGACGCAGTATTGAAAGAGCTGGAAAGCGGTAAATACAGCGACGGCGATAAGCATGCCTTCGACCAGATGCTGCACAGTATCGGCAAACAGGGCGGCGATCCGTATCTGGTGATGGCGGATTTCGCAGCCTATGTTGAGGCACAAAAGCAGGTGGATGTGCTGTACCGCGACCAGGAGGCCTGGACTCGCGCGGCGATCCTCAATACCGCCCGCTGCGGTATGTTTAGCTCGGATCGCTCTATTCGCGATTATCAGGCTCGTATCTGGCAGGCAAAACGCTAAGGAAGCTCGATGGAAAGCAAACGTCTGGATAATGCCGCGCTGGCGGCGGGGATTAGCCCCAATTACATCAATGCCCACGGTAAACCGCAGTCGATTAGCGCCGAAACCAAACGGCGTTTGCTTGACGCGATGCATCAACGTACCGCCACGAAAGTGGCGGTAACGCCAGTCCCGAATGTCATGGTTTATACCAGCGGCAAAAAAATGCCGATGGTGGTGGAGGGCAGCGGCGAATATAGCTGGCAGCTGACCACCGAAGAAGGAACGCAGTACAAAGGCCATGTAACGGGGGGCAAAGCGTTCAATCTACCGACGAAGCTGCCGGAAGGTTATCACACGCTAACACTCACCCAGGACGACCAGCGCGCGCATTGCCGGGTGATTGTCGCCCCGAAACGTTGTTACGAACCGCAGGCTTTGCTGAATAAACAAAAGCTGTGGGGTGCCTGCGTTCAGCTTTATACGCTGCGATCGGAAAAAAACTGGGGTATTGGGGATTTTGGCGATCTCAAAGCGATGCTGGTGGATGTGGCAAAACGTGGCGGGTCGTTCATTGGCCTGAACCCGATTCATGCGCTCTATCCGGCAAATCCGGAGAGCGCCAGCCCATACAGCCCGTCTTCTCGCCGTTGGCTGAATGTGATTTATATCGACGTTAACGCCGTTGAAGATTTCCATCTTAGCGAAGAGGCTCAGGCCTGGTGGCAGTTGCCGACCACGCAACAGACGCTGCAACAGGCGCGCGATGCCGACTGGGTCGATTACTCCACGGTTACCGCCCTAAAAATGACAGCATTACGAATGGCGTGGAAAGGTTTCGCGCAACGTGATGATGAGCAGATGGCCGCGTTTCGCCAGTTTGTTGCAGAGCAGGGCGACAGCCTGTTCTGGCAGGCTGCCTTTGATGCGCTACATGCCCAGCAAGTGAAAGAGGACGAAATGCGCTGGGGCTGGCCTGCATGGCCAGAGATGTATAAGAACGTGGATTCACCAGAAGTGCGTCAGTTCTGCGAAGAACATCGTGATGACGTCGATTTTTATCTCTGGTTGCAGTGGCTGGCTTACAGCCAGTTTGCCGCCTGCTGGGAGATAAGCCAGGGCTATGAAATGCCGATTGGCTTGTATCGTGATCTGGCGGTTGGCGTAGCGGAAGGTGGGGCGGAAACCTGGTGTGACCGTGAACTATATTGCCTGAAAGCATCGGTTGGCGCGCCGCCGGATATCCTCGGCCCGTTGGGGCAGAACTGGGGATTACCGCCAATGGACCCGCATATCATCACCGCGCGTGCCTATGAACCGTTTATCGAGCTGTTGCGTGCCAATATGCAAAACTGCGGCGCATTACGAATTGACCATGTGATGTCGATGCTGCGTTTGTGGTGGATACCGTATGGCGAGACGGCAGATCAGGGCGCGTATGTTCACTATCCGGTGGATGATCTGCTCTCGATTCTGGCACTCGAAAGTAAACGTCATCGCTGTATGGTGATTGGTGAAGATCTCGGTACCGTACCGGTAGAGATTGTTGGTAAGCTGCGCAGCAGCGGTGTGTACTCTTACAAAGTGCTCTATTTCGAAAACGACCACGAGAAGACGTTCCGTGCACCGAAAGCGTATCCGGAGCAGTCGATGGCGGTTGCGGCGACACATGACCTGCCAACGCTGCGTGGTTACTGGGAGAGCGGGGATCTAACGCTGGGCAAAACCCTGGGGCTGTATCCGGATGAAGTGGTACTGCGCGGTCTGTATCAGGATCGCGAACTGGCGAAGCAAGGGCTGCTGGATGCACTGCATAAATATGGTTGTCTGCCAAAACGTGCCGGGCATAAGGCATCGTTGATGTCGATGACGCCGACGCTGAACCGTGGTTTGCAGCGCTACATTGCCGACAGTAACAGTGCTCTGTTAGGACTACAGCCGGAAGACTGGCTGGATATGGCCGAACCGGTGAATATTCCTGGCACCAGTTACCAGTATAAAAACTGGCGACGCAAGCTTTCCGCAACGCTTGAGTCGATGTTTGCCGATGATGGCGTGAACAAGTTGCTGAAGGATTTGGACAGACGGCGCAGAGCTGCAGCGAAGAAGAAGTAGAGTGCGGTTGATGTCGGATGCGATGCATCCGGCAGTCAGTGTTATCAAATCACCATATTCAGCAGCAGACAGCCTACCAGACCGCACACCGAGATAATGGTTTCCAGCATCGACCAGGATTTGATGGTCTCGCCGATAGTCAGGTTAAAGTACTCTTTGAACAGCCAGAAGCCCGGATCGTTCACATGAGAGAAAATCACACTACCGGAACCCACCGCAATAACCATCAGCTGTGGGCTAACACCCGTCGTTGCAATCAGCGGTGCCGCGATACCACCCGCAGTGATTGCCGCAACGGTTGCGGAACCCAGCGCGATACGCAGTACGGCAGCAATCGACCAGGCCATCAGCAGCGGAGAAATGTTGGTTTCGTGCATCATGGAAGCAATGTATTTGTCCACGCCGCTGTCTACCAGCACCTGCTTGAACGCACCGCCACCACCGATGATCAACAGCATCATCGCAATGATTTTGATGGAAGAAACCAGCGTGTCGTTAATCTGATCCATTGAACGACCACGGTTCAGACCAAAGGTGAACATCGCAATCAGCACGGCAATCAGCGTTGCCATTACCGGGTCACCGAGGAACTCCGCTACCGGCAGGAAAGCGTGACCTTTCGGCAGGATCATTTCGGCAATCGCACGCATCGCCATCAGCACAACCGGCACCAGAGAGGTCCAGACGCTGACGCCAAAGCTCGGCATCTCTTCTTCGCTGAAGGTTTTCGCGCTGTAGAGACCTTCCGGGATTGGCTTATCGATACCTTTCAACACGCGAGCGTAAACCGGACCGGCGAGAATCACGGTCGGGATTGCCAGAATAGTACCGTACAGCAGGGTTTTACCCATATCGGCATTGAAAATGGTGGCAATCGCAGTCGGGCCCGGATGCGGTGGCAGGAAGCCGTGGGTCACAGACAGTGCAGCCGCCATTGGTACACCAACATACAGCAATGGAATATTCGCGGAAGCCGCGATGGTAAACACCAGCGGCAGCATCAGCACGAAGCCCACTTCATAGAACAGGGCAAAACCAACGGTAAAACCGGTTAACACCACCGCCCACTGGATGTGCTTTTTACCAAATTTGGCAATCAGCGTGGTGGCGATACGTTGTGCGCCACCGCAGTCTGCCAGCATTTTGCCCAGCATTGCGCCAAAACCCATGATCAGGGCAAGGCTACCGAGCGTCCCGCCGACACCGGCTTTGATGGAGCCAATAACTTTATCCAGCGGCATTCCTTGCATTAATCCAACAGCAAGCGCCACGAGGACGAGAGCGATGAAGCCGTTCATTTTGAAGCGGATCATCAGGAGCAACAACAAGATTACACCGATAGCAACAATGACTAATGGCATGATTTACCTGGCCTTTCATTTGTTATGGGTAACGTCAATTTTCTGACGACAAACTCTAATTATCCCAATCGGGAACAGAGATATTGCGGCACCACGACTGATACCCACTAAAACTAATTATTGTAGTCAGATGTCAGGAGTATGTTTGGTACCCATGTGAATGATACGGGTAACATTTGGCGTTTGAGAATCACCAGAGCGGGGTAAATTTAAATTATGAGAGGTTGGTCATATTATCGCGGGGAAACGAAGGGAGGGATTTGCCAAAGCAATGCTGTGCCAACGTCTGGCACATGTTCAACGTAGGCCCGAAATGACGCTTTAGCGTCGCATCGGGCAATCTACAAAAGAGGGGATAACTTAGTAGTAGGAGTGTTCGCCGCGCTGGTGTTCGGTGAGATCGCGCACACCTTTCAGCTCCGGGAATTCGTTCAGCAGCTGCTTCTCGATCCCTTCTTTCAGCGTCACATCGACCATGGAACAACCGTTACAGCCGCCGCCAAATTGCAGAATGGCGTAACCGTCTTCGGTGATTTCCATCAGCGAAACGCGACCACCGTGACCAGCAAGCTGTGGGTTGATCTGCGACTGCAGCATATACTCCACGCGCTCCATCAGCGGTGCATCGTCTGCCACTTTACGCATTTTGGCGTTCGGGGCTTTCAGCGTTAACTGAGAACCCAACTGGTCGGTAACAAAGTCGATCTCTGCATCTTCCAGGTATGGTGCGCTTAACTCATCAACATACGCGGTCAGCAGGTCAAATTTCAGGGCAGTGTCGGTGGCTTCCACGGCATCCGGCGGACAATAAGAAACACCACATTCAGCGTTAGGCGTGCCAGGGTTAATCACAAATACGCGGATTTGTGTCCCTTCTTCCTGATTTGCCAGCAGTTTGGCAAAGTGCGCTTGTGCAGCATCGGAAATACGGATCATAGTAATGGCCTAATAGTTGACTATTTTAGTTGGTTATAATACGCCCATCATCGAGGCTCTACAAGGTTCGACAAAGGCACCAGACCTGGACAGTCGCCGCACCATTGCGTAAAAGCAACTGCGCAATCTCTGCGACGGTACTTCCGGTGGTAACGACATCATCCACAATCACCATATGGCGACCTTGCACGGGCAATTCAAGACGAAAGGCATTTTTCAGGTTGCGCTTGCGCAGCCGGGCACTGAGAAAATGCTGGGTCGCAGTGGCCCGTGTACGTGTGACGGCTTCGCTATCCCATTGGCAGTGCAACCAGCGTGATAACGGCTGACACAGCAAATCGCTCTGATTAAATCCCCGACGCCAGTGACGCCGCTGCCATAACGGAACGCTGATGATGCGATCCGGCAATTGCAACCCGGTGGTGCGACGAGCGTGTAAGACTTCCAATAGTAACAGACGTGACAGGGCGCTGGCGATTTCACTGCGCCGGGAAAATTTAAGCTGGTGGATAAGCGGACTTAACGGCGGCGCATAGTCGGCAACCGTGACCAGTCTTTGCCAGGGCGGCGGTTTTTGCAGGCAGCGACCGCAGGGAAGATGGGAGTGTGTGGCGGGTAATCCACATTGTGGGCATAACGTTTTATCTGTGCGGGTGGCGCGTGAACAGACCGAACAAATCCCCCAATGACCTAACGCCAGTGGCATTCGGCATAGCCAGCATAATCCCGGTACTGTTAGCATATGTTCATCCTTGTAAGTCAAAAGAGAACAATAGCGGATGAATAACATCTGGTGGCAGACCAAAGGTCAGGGGAATGTTCATCTTGTGCTGCTGCACGGATGGGGACTGAATGCCGAAGTGTGGCGTTGCATTGACGAGGAACTTAGCTCGCATTTTACGCTGCACCTTGTTGACCTGCCCGGCTTCGGGCGTAGCCGGGGATTTGGTGCGCTGTCACTTGCTGATATGGCCGAAGCCGTGCTGCAACAGGCACCTGATAAAGCCATTTGGTTAGGCTGGAGTCTGGGCGGGCTGGTGGCAAGCCAGATTGCGTTAACCCATCCCGAGCGTGTTCAGGCGCTGGTCACCGTGGCGTCGTCACCTTGTTTTAGTGCTCGTGACGAGTGGCCGGGGATAAAACCGGACGTGCTGGCGGGATTTCAGCAGCAACTCAGTGATGATTTTCAGCGTACAGTGGAGCGGTTCCTGGCGTTACAAACCATGGGGACTGAAACGGCGCGCCAGGATGCGCGGGCGTTGAAGAAAACCGTTCTGGCGTTACCGATGCCGGAGGTTGACGTGCTTAATGGCGGGCTGGAAATCCTGAAAACGGTCGATCTCCGTCAGCCGCTGCAAAACGTGTCCATGCCGTTTTTGCGATTGTATGGCTATCTCGACGGTCTGGTGCCGCGCAAAGTGGTGCCGATGCTGGATAAACTTTGGCCTCACAGCGAATCATATATCTTCGCCAAAGCGGCCCATGCGCCGTTTATTTCGCATCCGGTCGAGTTTTGTCACCTGCTGGTGGCGTTGAAGCAGAGGGTGTTGGTGGTAAGTGAGAGCTAATTATTGTGGGTCGATTAAATTCACCAGTTTACTGATAACTTCACTAATCAATTTTTCATCGGCAACGGTATGAAATTTAGCGCCACGGGCAATAAGATCGACGGCTTTTAGCTGGTGACAAAGTACAACGCCATGCAGGTTACCGGTTTGCGTATCACGGGGGAGGACGTTCACCGTCACCCCTGTGGAACGTGCTGCATTTGCCCCTGTTGAAATCGGGCAGCACATAGCAACTTTTAAAACATTGTTGAGTTTTTTGTCCGTTACCACAATGCAATAATGTGGCCCCTGAAGTTCATGCCCGGCAACCGGATCAGGGTTAAAATACCAGATCTCACCACGATGTGGCGTCCGTGCCTTTACCATGCTTCATTACCTTTTTTCCCTTCAGCCCATCCTTCTGTGGACTGATTTAGCTCCGTAATTTCGCTTTCATCGATTTGGCTCAACAACTGCGCGACGGTAAGACGCCCACGCGGTTTGTGCTCTGTGGCGCGCAAATTAACGCTATCGCCTTTTTTCTCCACGGTAAGCTCTGTGCCCGGTGACCAGCCAAGATCGATGGCAAGATCTCGTGGGATAGTAACGATCATGGCTCCTCCTTGTTGCCGTAATTTCACTGTCTGCATATCAGTTCCCTAAGTGCTACTTTGTGTTACATGCAAGATAGCACAAAGTAGCACTTAAGCAGGGTAGAGTATCTACTGACTCGCTGGATTTGCCCCTATATTTCCAGACATCTGTTATCACTTAACCCATTACAAGCCCGCTGCCGCAGATATTCCCGTGGCGAGCGATAACCCAGCGCACTATGCGGATGCCATTCGTTATAATGCTCGAACGCCTCTGCAAGGTTCTTTGCTGCCGTTAACCCGTCTGGTTTGGGCATGATACTGATGTAGTCACGCTTTATCGTTTTCACGAAGCTCTCTGCTATTCCGTTACTCTCCGGACTCCGCACCGCCGTGTTCTTCGGTTCAAGTCCCAACATCCGGGCGAACTGGCGTGTTTCATTAGCCCGGTAGCATGAACCATTATCCGTCAGCCACTCCACTGGAGACGACGGAAGATCGTTGCCGAAGCGGCGTTCCACCGCTCCCAGCATGACGTCCTGTACTGTTTCACTGTTGAAGCCGCCGGTAGTCACCGCCCAGTGCAGTGCCTCACGATCACAGCAGTCCAGCGCGAACGTGACACGCAGTCTCTCTCCGTTATCACAGCAGAACTCGAACCCGTCAGAGCACCATCGCTGATTGCTTTCTTTCACGGCCACTCTGCCTGTATGTGCCCGTTTCGATGGCGGTACAGCAGGTTTTCGCTCAAGCAACAGCGCATTCTGGCGCATGAGCCGGTAAACACGTTTGGCATTGATCGCAGGCATACCATCAAGTTCTGCCTGTCTGCGAAGCAGCGCCCATACCCGACGATAACCATACGTGGGCAGCTCTCCGATAACATGGTGTATACGGAGAAGCACATCCGTATCATCAGTGTGACGACTGCGGGGGCCATCCATCCAGTCATCGGTTCGTCTGAGAATGACGTGCAACTGCGCACGCGACACCCGGAGACAACGGCTGACTAAGCTTACTCCCCATCCCCGGGCAATAAGGGCGCGTGCGCTATCCACTTTTTTGCCCGTCCATATTCAACGGCTTCTTTGAGGAGTTCATTTTCCATCGTTTTCTTGCCGAGCAGGCGCTGGAGTTCTTTAATCTGCTTCATGGCGGCAGCAAGTTCAGAGGCAGGAACAACCTGTTCTCCGGCGGCCACAGCAGTAAGACTTCCTTCCTGGTATTGCTTACGCCAGAGAAATAACTGGCTGGCTGCTACACCATGTTGCCGGGCAACGAGGGAGACCGTCATCCCCGGTTCAAAGCTCTGCTGAACAATTGCGATCTTTTCCTGTGTGGTACGCCGTCTGCGTTTCTCCGGCCCTAAGACATCAATCATCTGTACTCCAATGACTAGTCTAAAAACTAGTATTAAGACTATCACTTATTTAAGTGATACTGGTTGTCTGGAGATTCAGGGGGCCAGTCTACTCGCCGCAGCCAACTCTTCTTCTGACAGCCCGGTAAATCGCATGATGTCTGCAAGAGGGACTCCGGATTCAAGCATTATTTTGGCTATATGCAGGGCTTTGGATTGTTCCCCCTCCTGCCGCAATCTTTCCGCAATAGTCATTAAACTCTCCTTGTGTTTCGGTGAACGTTCGGCAACGCCGTCGATAAAATCGTTAAAACGTACAGCGTCGCCAGTTTGCAGTATGTAATTAAACAGCCCTTTGATTTGTCTGTCATTAGCGTATCCACTACTTAATAAGCAGGCCATTTGCTCTACCAGCCCCATCAGATCGCGTTGACGAATATGTTTTTGAATTAACTCCAGCAGCGCCATACGTCGGTGCTGCATGATTTCATCATCAGGCATGACGGTGACATCAATCAGCGGAAATGCGGAGGCATAAAGCTGCCTTGCCAGTTTGGGATCGGCGAAACAATCCAGCCAACACAGCGAATAGGGATAGGGGCTTTCAATACCGTGGTAAAACAACAATGGCACCACCATCGGCAACGTTTTGTATCCAGCATCAAGGTGATTTTGCATTGCGGCAATAGCGTAACGCATCATGCGAAATGCGATCAGTTTGTTTGAGGTGCTTTGATGTTCAATCAGACAATAGATGTATCCTGGTCCTTGTTCCGTTTTCACCGACCACAGCACATCGGAATAGCTTTCACGCAGATCGTCATCAATAAAGCTCCTCGACTCCAGCTTGAGGGTTTTCATATCACAGAGCGCGTGAATGGGTGCCGGTAAATGAAACGCAAGAAAATCGCGTGCCGTCTCCGGTTGGCGTAAAAAGAGTTTGAACAGCGCATCATGTGGGGTGGAACTCTGCTTTTTACTCATGGCGTTCCTTCACCTGTTGTTTGAATGCCGCGACTCTACGCGCCACTCCACATCTGTGCATTAGCGAGTTTTCATCCCTGCGAGACGCTTTCAGAGGAACTTACGTTGCGCTGCAAGAATTGCATTTTTATGGAAAGCCGCACGCAAAAAAGCCCGGATGCAAACGCATACCGGGCTTTTCAAAACAGGCGATGGAGTATGGTTAACGCAGCGCCCACCACTCGCGCAGACAGGCTTTGCCTTCCGGGCAGCTTTTACAACTGCCAGAGAGGCAGCCGTCAGGTTCTTCCTGAATCCGCACGGCTTTGCCCATGCTTTCCAGCTGTTGCAGCATGGCGTTAATCATTGGCTGCGGAGTGTTCAATGTCTGGCTTATCTGGGTCGCTTCCATACGGCCCCGTAACGCCAGCAAATCACGTACCTGAATAAGTGAAGCCATTAATGGCAATCACCGGTGGTGCTGGCTGCGCAGCAACTGCTTACCGACTTGCGGGTTGCCAGCAGTTCGATATCCACCCGGCTACGCGCGCGGCGCAGCAGACCGATAGCTACGATGTTAAACAGGATTACCGCCAGAATGCACACCAGGCTGTAAGTTGGGTGCTGACTGTAGCTGGCGACCTGATAGAACAATGTTGCCAGTGAGTAAGCGATATTCAGCCCCCACAGGATGGAGAAGCCCATCCAGCCACGGCTTGATTCACGGGCGATGGCTCCCATCACCGAGATACATGGTACATACAGCAGGACGAAAATCAGGTAGCTGTATGCGGCAGCTGCGCTACCGAATTTCTGATCCATCACGCCCATCGCCCCGGTACCCATTTCACCGTTGCCTTTGCTAGCTTCAATGGGGTTCATCAGTACGCTAAGGCTGAAGGTGTCTTTCAGGCTCTGCCAGGTTTCATCTACCGCACTGAACAGCTCTTCACCGAGGTTGAATTCCGCCGGATTGAACTCTTCGTCCTGAATATTTTCTGCGGTGTAGAGGGTGTTGAGCGTACCCACCACCACTTCTTTTGCCATTGCGCCCGTAAACAGGCCAACCGTTGCCTGCCAGTTATCTTCATGTACGCCAATCGGCTTGAAGACAGGGGTTATCACCCGGCTGACGGAAGCCAGCGCCGAGTCGTTGATGTTATCGACGATTTTCCCGCTCAACGAGAAGCTGTTGAAAGCGCTCAGGAAAATGCTGACGATGATAATCACTTTACCAGCACGCAGAACGAAGCCCTTCAGACGCTGCCAGGTCTGGATAATCAGGCTTTTAACGTGTGGTACATGGTAGACCGGCAGCTCCATGACAAACGGCGTCGCTTCACCGCGCATGATGGTGTACTTGAGCATCAGGCCAGTCAGCACCGCCATCACGATACCGAGCATATACAGCGAGAAAACCGCCAGGGCACCGTTCTGCCCGAAGAAGGCAGCCGCGAATACTGCGAAGATAGCCAGACGCGCGCCGCAGGACATAAACGGTGCCATCATGATGGTCATCAGACGTTCACGCGGTGCATCAAGCGTACGTGCGCCCATTACCGACGGTACGTTACAACCGAAACCGACGATCAGCGGCACAAAGGATTTCCCCGGCAAGCCCAGCGCCTGCATCAGGCGGTCCATCACAAACGCTGCACGCGCCATATAGCCGGAGTCCTCAAGGAAGGAGAGGAACAGGTACATCATGCCGATCTGCGGCACCAGTGGCAGCACGGTGTTAATACCGCCACCCAGGCCCTGGGCGAGGAAGATAGTCAGCCAGTCCGGGAAGTGGAGCGTGTAGCCAATCCATTGAATACCATGCACAAATAGCGCCACGGAGCCGACGTTAAACAGCGGCTGTAACGCCCCGCCGATGTTGATAGCCAGCAGGAACATCAGGTACATCACAAAGAGGAAAATCGGCAGACCGAGGAAACGGTTGAGCACGATTTTATCTACCGCAGTGGTGAAACGGCTGGGTTCTGCCGTCAGGGTGTTGCTTACCACATCACAGATGGCAGCAATGCACTGGTAACGCGCATCGGCAATGTGCAGCGCCGGATCATCCATTTCATTACGCAGACGGGCGAGGGTGGCATCCAGATGCTGCGACGCTTCACCGGCGTAGGCGCGGCTGTAGATATCGCCTTCCAGCATTTGCAGGCCCAGCCAGCGACGTTGTTTCAGCGGGATGTCGGAAGGCATCACTTTTGCCAGTGAATCTGCTTCGTTGAGTAGCGGCTGTGCGTAATGCACCAGTTCCACATTCTCGTTAGCTTTATAGCGATCAATCGCCAGCTTGAGCGCTTCAATACCGCGACCACGGGTTGAAACCAGCGGGATCACCGGGCAGCCAAGACGTGCCGATAGAGCATCAATTTCAATACGAATATTTTGCTTCTCGGCAATGTCGAGCATGTTCAGCGCCACGATGCAGGGAATGCCGAGTTCCAGCAGTTGCAGCGTCAGGTACAGGTTACGCTCAAGGTTAGACGCATCCACCACGTTAATCAGCAGGTCGGCGTCGCCACTCAAAATGTAGTGACAGGCGATTTGCTCATCGAGCGAGGTCTGCGATGAGATGGTGGTCAGAGAATAGGTGCCGGGCAGGTCCACCAGCGTGACCTGATGATCGGTGGTGGAGAATTGCCCTTCTTTACGTTCGACGGTAACGCCAGCCCAGTTACCTACACGCTGACGTGCGCCAGTGAGCTGGTTAAATAAGGTTGTCTTGCCAGAATTTGGATTACCAATTAAGCCAATGGTTAATTTTTTCATTGTTGTTATCACCGTATTAACAGGAAACCGCTTCCACTTCTAATAAGGCCAGATCTTTTTTGCGTAATACCAGGCTCACACGACGGGTTTCGATATGAATGGGGTCGCCGAGTGGAGCGACGCGCACCACATCAAAAGAGGAGCCAGGTAACATGCCTAGAGAAAGCAGTTTTTGGCGATATGCCGGGCTGATTTCACGGGAAAAGCCAGTGATTTTCCACGCAGTATCTGGAGTGTATTGCATAGGTGCCTACTTGTTTCTCATTAACTGGATAACTACCTCATGGGGCGTTTGACCGCGACATGAGACCAGATGATTTGCCAACAAAGGAGAGATTAAATAATCAACAACACAATGATAATGAGAATGGTTTCTATCAGCAATACTTAAAATGTGTGCGAATGTTGGTTTGAATAATAATCTGACTCAATGTTGATGTGGCTCAAGGTTATATCGCAGCGAAAATATAATTCGAATAGTGAGTTACCCGGACTGGCTAATGTTTAATTAAGGTTTCAGTTGTTAATGAAGTGATAAATATTAACGGAGTATATTGTGAGTTTGGCTGTGGAATAAAAGTGCCGGAGATATTCTCCGGCACTTTTATGTCAGGCAAAGCGTTCGTTGCCAGATGCGGCGTGAACGCCTTATCGCGCAGGTTTAGGGGCCAGTCCGGGCGTTTAACGTTTTTTACCCATCGCTGCCGCCAGCGCATCCATCATCGCGCTATTACCGGCAGGCTGCGCTTCACGACCGCGTGGTTTGGCTGCCGGGCGGTTGTTTTGCGGGCGTTCATTACCGCCGCCGCGACGAGAGTTGGTTTCGCCAGGCTGCTCGTCCAGACGCATAGTCAGGGCGATACGTTTACGCTGAAGATCCACTTCCAGCACTTTCACCTTCACAATGTCGCCCGCTTTCACCACGGTATGCGGATCTTCCACAAACTTGTTCGACAATGAAGAGATGTGAACCAGGCCGTCCTGATGCACGCCAATATCGACAAACGCGCCAAAGTTGGTGACGTTGGTCACTGCGCCTTCGAGGATCATACCCGGTTGCAGGTCGTTCATTGTCTCGACGCCATCGGCAAACTGAGCGGTTTTAAATTCCGGACGCGGATCGCGACCCGGTTTTTCCAGCTCTTTGATGATGTCAGTTACTGTCGGCACACCGAATTTTTCATCAGTAAAGTCAGACGCTTTCAGGTTACGCAGTTCGCTGCTGTTACCCATCAGATCTTTCAGTGCCTGCTGTGTTGCTGCCAGAATGCGTTCCACCACCGGATAGGCTTCCGGATGAACGGTAGAGGCGTCCAGCGGGTTATCACCGTGGTTAATGCGCAGGAAGCCCGCGCACTGCTCGAAGGCTTTCGGCCCCAGACGGCTGACTTTCAGCAGTTGCTGACGGTTCTGGAACTGGCCGTTCTCATCGCGCCAGGCCACGATGTTTTGCGCCATCATGCGCGTCAGGCCCGCCACGCGGGTTAATAGCGGAACAGAAGCGGTGTTGAGATCGACGCCAACGGCGTTTACGCAGTCTTCTACTACTGCATCCAGTTTGCGGGCCAGTTGCGTCTGGCTGACGTCATGCTGATACTGACCTACGCCGATAGATTTCGGATCGATTTTCACCAGCTCCGCCAGCGGATCCTGCAAACGGCGGGCGATAGATACCGCACCACGCAGCGAAACGTCGAGATCCGGGAACTCCTGCGCTGCCAGCTCGGAAGCTGAGTAAACCGACGCGCCAGCTTCGCTGACGATCACTTTCTGTGCGGTCACTTTCGGGAACTGCTTCTGCACGTCGAGATAGAAACGTTCAGTTTCGCGGGAAGCTGTACCGTTGCCGATCGCCACCAGTTCAACGTTATGTTTTTCACACAAGGCAGCAACGGTCATCGCTGCTTTTGCGGCTTGTCCGGTGTGCGGGTAAATGGTATCGGTCGCCACCAGTTTGCCAGTGGCATCGACCACCGCCACTTTTACCCCGGTACGCAGACCCGGATCGAGGCCCATCGTTGCACGCAGTCCGGCAGGGGCCGCCATCAGCAGATCGTGCAGGTTACGGGCAAAGACGTTGATTGCTTCATCTTCCGCGCGTTCGCGCACGGTACCCATCAGTTCGGTTTCCAGATGCATCAGCACCTTGATGCGCCAGGTCCAGCTCACTACGCTTTTGCGCCAGCTATCCGCCGGGGCATTGTTCAGGCGCAGGCCAAGGTGATCCATGATGATTTGCTCGCAATAGCTCTCTTTGGGCGGCTCATCGAACTGCGGATCGGCATTCAGCGAAAGCTGGAGTACGCCTTCGTTACGCCCACGGAACATCGCCAGCGCGCGGTGAGAAGGCACCGTGGACAACGGTTCGTGATGATCGAAATAGTCGCGGAATTTCGCCCCTTCCTCTTCTTTACCGCTCACCACCGTAGAAACCAAATGCGCGTTCTTCCACAGATAATCACGCACTTTCGCCAGCAGCGCGGCATCTTCGGCAAACCGTTCCATCAGGATATAGCGCGCGCCATCCAGCGCGGCTTTGGTATCTGCCACGCCTTTATCGGCATCAACATATTGTGCAGCGGCGACTTCTGGCGTGTGTGACGGATCGCTCCACAGCAGGTCAGCCAACGGCTCAAGCCCTGCTTCAATGGCGATTTGCCCGCGGGTGCGGCGTTTAGGTTTGTAGGGCAGGTAGAGGTCTTCGAGTTCGGTTTTGCTTAGGGTGGCGTTGATGGCCTTCGCCAGATCATCGGTGAGTTTGCCTTGCTCGGAAATGGATTTGAGGATCGCCTGACGTCTCTCTTCCAGCTCGCGCAGATAGCTCAGACGCGTTTCCAGATTACGCAGCTGCGTGTCATCCAGACCGCCGGTGATTTCCTTACGATAACGTGCGATAAACGGCACGGTATTCCCTTCGTCAAGCAGGCGAACGGCAGCGTCAACCTGTTCCGGGCGCGCCTGAATTTCACCCGCAATAATGCGGCAGAACGAATCATTCATCATGGTTTGAGTTCATCTTTTCGGATCAAAAATCAGGGGATAGTTATACGGACTGGCTGGCAAAAATGCCAGCCATCGGCAGGAGGTTAAGACTCTTCCTTACGGTTTCACGTACTCGATAGCATTAACATACCAGTTCGCTTCCCCGGCAGGGGTATTCACCACCGCCAGATCGCCGACTTCTTTTTTCAGCAATGCGCGGGCCATCGGGGAATCGATAGAGATGTAATCTTTACGGCCAAAAATTTCATCGTAGCCGACAATACGGAAACGGTGAGTCACGCCATCGTCGTTTTCAATCTCCACCCACGCGCCAAAAAAGACTTTGCCTTCCTGCTGAGGGGAGTAATCGACGATTTTGAGATTTTCCAGGCATTTAGTGAGATAGCGCACGCGACGGTCGATTTCACGCAGACGCTTTTTATTATACTGATAGTCAGCATTTTCGCTGCGGTCGCCCAGACTTGCGGCCCAGGTCACCTTTTTTGTGACCTCCGGGCGTTCTTCACGCCAGAGATAATTAAGCTCTTGTTTGAGTTTTTCATACCCTTCCCGGGTAACCAGGGGCGTTTTCATCTCGTTGATTCCCTTTGTCTGTTTGATAATGCGCACATTGGGTATAACGTGATCATATCAACAGAATCAATAATGTTTCGCCGAATAAATTGTATACTTAAGCTGCTGTTTAATATGCTTTGTAACAATTTAGGCTGAAATTCATACCAGATTTAGCTGGTGACGAACGTGAGCTTTTTTAAGAATACACGCTTACAAATTGTTGCGAACCTTTGGGAGTACAAACAATGCAAGAGAACTACAAGATTCTGGTGGTCGATGACGACATGCGCCTGCGTGCGCTGCTGGAACGTTATCTCACCGAACAAGGCTTCCAGGTTCGAAGCGTCGCTAATGCAGAACAGATGGATCGCCTGCTGACTCGTGAATCTTTCCATCTTATGGTACTGGATTTAATGTTACCTGGTGAAGATGGCTTGTCGATTTGCCGACGTCTTCGTAGTCAGAGCAACCCGATGCCGATCATTATGGTGACGGCGAAAGGGGAAGAAGTGGACCGTATCGTAGGCCTGGAGATTGGCGCTGACGACTACATTCCAAAACCGTTTAACCCGCGTGAACTGCTGGCCCGTATTCGTGCGGTGCTGCGTCGTCAGGCGAACGAACTGCCAGGCGCACCGTCACAGGAAGAGGCGGTAATTGCTTTCGGTAAGTTCAAACTTAACCTCGGTACGCGCGAAATGTTCCGCGAAGATGAGCCGATGCCGCTCACCAGCGGTGAGTTTGCGGTACTGAAGGCACTGGTCAGCCATCCGCGTGAGCCGCTCTCCCGCGATAAGCTGATGAACCTTGCCCGTGGTCGTGAATATTCCGCAATGGAACGCTCCATCGACGTGCAGATTTCGCGTCTGCGCCGCATGGTAGAAGAAGATCCAGCGCATCCGCGTTACATTCAGACCGTTTGGGGCCTGGGCTACGTCTTTGTACCGGACGGCTCTAAAGCATGAGGCGATTGCGCTTCTCGCCACGAAGTTCATTTGCCCGTACGTTATTGCTCATCGTCACCTTGCTGTTCGCCAGCCTGGTGACGACTTATCTGGTGGTGCTGAACTTCGCGATTTTGCCGAGCCTCCAGCAGTTTAATAAAGTCCTCGCGTACGAAGTGCGTATGTTGATGACCGACAAACTGCAACTGGAGGACGGCACGCAGTTGGTTGTGCCTCCCGCTTTCCGTCGGGAGATCTACCGTGAGCTGGGGATCTCTCTCTACTCCAACGAGGCTGCCGAAGAGGCAGGTCTGCGTTGGGCGCAACACTATGAATTCTTAAGCCATCAGATGGCACAGCAACTGGGCGGCCCGACGGAAGTGCGCGTTGAGGTCAACAAAAGTTCGCCTGTCGTCTGGCTGAAAACCTGGCTGTCGCCCAATATCTGGGTACGCGTGCCGCTGACCGAAATTCATCAGGGCGATTTCTCTCCGCTGTTCCGCTATACGCTGGCGATTATGCTATTGGCGATAGGCGGGGCGTGGCTGTTTATTCGTATCCAGAACCGACCGTTGGTCGATCTCGAACACGCAGCCTTGCAGGTTGGTAAAGGGATTATTCCGCCGCCGCTGCGTGAATATGGCGCTTCGGAGGTGCGTTCCGTTACCCGTGCCTTTAACCATATGGCGGCTGGTGTTAAGCAACTGGCGGATGACCGCACGCTGCTGATGGCGGGGGTAAGTCACGACTTGCGCACGCCGCTGACGCGTATTCGCCTGGCGACTGAGATGATGAGCGAGCAGGATGGCTATCTGGCAGAATCGATCAATAAAGATATCGAAGAGTGCAACGCCATCATTGAGCAGTTTATCGACTACCTGCGCACCGGGCAGGAGATGCCGATGGAAATGGCGGATCTTAATGCAGTGCTCGGTGAGGTGATTGCTGCCGAAAGTGGCTATGAGCGGGAAATTGAAACCGCGCTTTACCCCGGCAGCATTGAAGTGAAAATGCACCCGCTGTCGATCAAACGCGCGGTGGCGAATATGGTGGTCAACGCCGCCCGTTATGGCAATGGCTGGATCAAAGTCAGCAGCGGAACGGAGCCGAATCGCGCCTGGTTCCAGGTGGAAGATGACGGTCCGGGAATTGCGCCGGAACAACGTAAGCACCTGTTCCAGCCGTTTGTCCGCGGCGACAGTGCGCGCACCATTAGCGGCACGGGATTAGGGCTGGCAATTGTGCAGCGTATCGTGGATAACCATAACGGGATGCTGGAGCTTGGCACCAGCGAGCGGGGCGGGCTTTCCATTCGCGCCTGGCTGCCAGTGCCGGTAACGCGGGCGCAGGGCACGACAAAAGAAGGGTAAATAAACGGGAGGCGAAGGTGCCTCCCGTTTTGCTTTCTATAAGATACTGGATAGATATTCTCCAGCTTCAAATCATTACAGTTTCGGACCAGCCGCTACCAGCGCGGCACCCGCAGGGGTGTCGGTGTATTTATCGAAGTTGTCGATAAACAGTTTCGCCAGGGTTTCGGCTTTTTCCTGCCACTGTTCCGGAGAAGCGTAGGTGTTACGCGGATCGAGAATCTTCGTGTCTACGCCCGGCAGTTCGGTTGGGATCGCCAGGTTAAACATCGGCAGAGTGAAGGTTTCTGCATTATCCAGCGAACCGTTGAGGATGGCGTCGATAATGGCGCGGGTATCTTTAATCGAGATACGTTTGCCAGTGCCGTTCCAGCCAGTGTTAACCAGATAAGCCTGCGCGCCCGCCGCCTGCATACGTTTCACCAGCACTTCTGCGTACTGAGTCGGGTGCAGCGACAGGAACGCCGCGCCGAAGCAAGCGGAGAAGGTTGGCGTCGGTTCGGTGATGCCACGCTCAGTACCGGCCAGTTTGGCGGTGAAGCCAGAGAGGAAGTGATACTGGGTTTGATCGGCAGTCAGGCGAGAAACCGGCGGCAACACGCCGAAAGCATCAGCAGTCAGGAAGATAACCTTAGTCGCGTGGCCCGCTTTGGAAACCGGCTTAACGATGTTATCGATGTGATAGATTGGATAAGAAACGCGGGTGTTCTCGGTTTTTGAACCATCATCAAAGTCGATAGTGCCATCTTCACGCACGGTGACGTTTTCCAGCAGCGCATCACGACGGATAGCGTTGTAGATTTCAGGTTCCGCTTCTTTCGACAGCTTGATAGTTTTTGCGTAGCAGCCGCCTTCGAAATTAAACACGCCGTCATCGTCCCAGCCGTGTTCGTCATCGCCAATCAGGCGGCGTTTCGGGTCGGTGGAAAGGGTGGTTTTACCGGTGCCGGAAAGGCCGAAGAACACCGCAACATCGCCTTTCTCGCCAACGTTGGCGGAGCAGTGCATAGAAGCGATACCTTTCAGCGGCAGCAGGTAGTTCATCATCGAGAACATCCCTTTCTTCATTTCGCCGCCGTACCAGGTGCCGCCAATCAGCTGCATGCGCTCGGTCAGGTTAAACGCCACGAAGTTTTCGGAGTTCAGACCCTGTTCTTTCCACTGCGGGTTAGTGCACTTCGCGCCGTTCATAACGATAAAGTCTGGTTTGAAACCTGCCAGCTCTTCATCGCTCGGGCGAATAAACATGTTTTTGACAAAATGCGCCTGCCAGGCCACTTCGGTGATGAAACGGACGGAAAGACGAGTATCCGGGTTCGCACCACAGAAAGCGTCGACAACGAACAGACGTTTGCCGGAAAGCTGCCTGGTCACCAGGCCTTTCAGATGCTGCCAGGTTTCCGGAGAGAGAGGTTTGTTGTCGTTCTTACCTTTGCCTTTGTCTGCCCACCAGAAAGTATCGCGAGTGGTATCGTCACGGACGATATACTTATCTTTTGGTGAACGACCGGTGAAGATCCCGGTATCGACGGCAACGGCACCCAGATTAGTTAACACCCCGCGCTCATAACCTGTCAGGCTCGGATCGAGCTCTTCCTGATACAGCAGGTCGTAGCTTGGGTTGTAAACGATATCATGTACGTTACTGATACCATAAGCCTCGAGTTCTTGCGGGGGCAAACCATTGTTAACGCGCATTTCACTGCTCCTTAGCCAATATGTATTGCCTGAATAGTAAAGTCTTTTTGGGGGTGTTAACCGCGACAAGGCTCATAGATTTACGTATCTGGAGAAATTCATATTTGACAAAAAACTCCGTGATTCCTGTCACGAAACGGTTGCTATTATCGCAGAAATAGCATTTTAGGTGTGGAAAATGTTCTCAAAAGGTTAAATCTTGGTTTATATGGCGGGAATATTGTGAGTGGAATCGCATTCCTGAATGAAATTGATGCAAATTCAACCGGTAAAGTATCGATTCACCACGCTAACTTTTTTTGATTATTTTCTGAAAAAAGCAAAATACTACTGCCCGGATGCGATAATTAACCCACCTTTTGATTCTGGATAACCAACATGGATAACGTTGAACTTTCACCGGCAACACGCTGGGGGATGATTGCTACCGGATTACTTCAGGGGCTGGTTTGCTACCTGCTTATCGCCTGGCTTGCCGGAAAAAATCACAGTTGGATTGTTTATGGCGTGCCTGCGACCGTCGCGTTTTCATCCGTTTTACTCTTCTCCGTGATCTCTTTTAAACAGAAGCGCCTTTGGGGATGGCTGGCGCTGGTGTTTATTGCCACGACAGGGATGAGCGGTTGGCTGAAGTGGCAAACTGATGGCATGAACCCCTGGAGAGCTGAAAAGGCGATTTGGGATTTTGGCTGCTATCTGCTGTTGATGGCAATGTTGTTGCTACCGTGGATACAACAAAGCCTTCGTATCCGCAATGGCAGTAGCCGCTATAGCTACTTTTACCAGTCAGTATGGCATAACGTACTTATATTACTGGTGATTTTTCTCTCCAATGGCCTGACGTGGCTGGTGCTTTTACTGTGGGGTGAGTTGTTTAAACTTGTTGGCATCACGTTTTTCAATACGCTCTTTTTTGCAACCGACTGGTTTATGTATCTTACATTTGGTCTGGTTACCGCACTGGCGGTGATCCTCGCGCGTACACAGTCACGTTTAATCGACTCTATTCAAAAGTTGTTCACGCTAATCGCCACGGGGTTGCTGCCGTTAGTATCATTGCTAACCCTGATGTTTATCATCACCCTGCCGTTTACGGGCCTGAGCGCGATTTCTCGCCACATCTCCGCCGCCGGGTTGCTGTTAACGCTGGCCTTTTTGCAATTGATCTTAATGGCTATTGTCCGCGATCCGCAAAAAGCGTCACTTCCCTGGACGGGGCCGTTGCGTTGCCTGATTAAAACCGCTTTGCTGGTTGCTCCGCTGTATGTGTTCGTCGCCACCTGGGGGTTATGGCTGCGGGTCGCTCAGTACGGCTGGACTGTCGACCGCTTGCAGGGCGCGCTGGCGGAGCTGGTGTTACTGGTGTGGTCGCTGGGGTATTTTGTCAGTATCGTCTGGCGTAATGGGCAAAATCCCCTTGTTCTTCAGGGCAAAGTGAACCTTGCGGTTTCGTTATTGGTGTTGGTGATACTGGTGCTTCTTAATTCGCCGGTGCTGGACAGTATGCGTATTAGCGTGAACAGTCATATGGCGCGTTATCAGAGCGGCAAAAACACGCCAGACCAGGTAACTATCTACATGCTCGAACAGAGCGGTCGCTATGGACGTGCGGCGCTTGAGTCGCTGAAAAGCGATGCCGGGTTTATGAAAGACCCGAAACGCGCGCGGGATCTGCTGATGGCGTTAGATGGAGAGCAACATCTTCAGGAACAGGTATCGGAAAAAGTATTCGCCGAAAATGTGTTAATTGCCCCTGGTTCTGTTAAACCGGATGCGACATTCTGGTCGGCCTTAATCCAGGATCGCTATAACGTGATGACCTGTATTGAAAAAGACGCCTGCGTACTGGTCGAGCAAGATCTGAATAGTGATGGTCAGGCGGAGCGGATCCTGTTTGCTTTTAATGATGACAGAGTCATTGTCTATGGCTTTGACTCAGACAGAAAAGAATGGGACGCGCTTGATATGAGTTTACTTCCGAACGAAATAACGAAAGAAAAATTACTCACAGCTGCGAAGGATGGAAAACTGGGGACGAGGCCGAAAGCGTGGCGCGATCTGACGGTAGATGGTGAAACGCTGGAAATAAACTTAAGTAAGTGACAACGCTTTTATCGGATACGACGCTGTATCTGACCAAAATAATTTGCGATTTATTTCATAGGCGCTGGTAAGCGCAGCACATCAGGCCATTAAGTCGTAAAATCCGGCAGAGCCCTCTCTGCCGGACATACTCATTAATGAACTTACGGATCTGCCGGAGACGCGTTGTTGCGGATTTCAGCAATATCCATCGCATTGAACAGATAGTGGTTACCGCAGTAATCACAATGCATGTCAATTTCGCCATCTTCCGCCAGGATGCTATCAACTTCTTCATCAGGCAGCGTTTTCAGCGCATCGGCGCAACGTTCACGCGAGCAGGTGCATTTGAACTCCACATCCTGCGGATCGTAAACCGTCACCTCTTCTTCGTGATACAAACGCCACAACACTTCGTTTGCCGGTAAGGTCAGCAGTTCTTCGGTTTTGATGGTTTCGGTTAGCGTCGCCAGGTGGTCAAAGTCGTCCTGTTGGGTATTTTGCGCAGGCATTACCTGCAACAACATACCGCCTGCAGCCGGTTTGCCGTCTACGTCGCCGGTGCGAATAAACAGGCGCGTCGGCAGCTGTTCAGAACGCATAAAGTAATCTTCTAGGCAGGCCGCCAGGGTATCACCTTCCAGACCAACTACGCCCTGATAGCGTTCGCCTTCGCTCGGGGTAATGGTGATCACCACGTAACCATTGCCGACCAGCGTTTTCAGGTCGGCATTTTCTGGAATTTCGCCCTGCACGCGCGCCACACCGCGCATTTGCTGGTTATTGTTACCGTTAATAACCGCCAGATTCATCGGACCGTCGCCCTGCAGCTGTACGGTGATATCACCATCAAACTTCAGCGTAGCGGTTAACAGGCTGGTCGCAACCAGCAGTTCTGCCAGCACGTTTTTAACGGGCTGCGGATAATCGTGGTTCTCAAGGATCTGTTGCAGGGTTTCCGAAACGGTTACCAGTTCGCCGCGAACGGCAAAATTTTCAAACAGATAGCGATGTAATTGGTCATGTTGCGGCATAATCATCTCTCTTGCAGGTGACAGTTATTCACTGTCGCCGTGTTTAAATCGTAACAGGTCGCGGCGCTCTTTTTTGTCCGGGCGTCGGTCCGGGTGCGGCATGGTTAAGGCATTAAGTTTACGTGCCATCGCCATTTTTTCGCGTTTCTCTACACTTTCCGCAGTCTCTTCATACAGCAAGGCTGCCTCGCTGGCGGGGCGACGCTGTTCAGTAATCGCCTTTACAATCACCGTGCGTTCGTCATTTCCCTGGCGCAGAGTGAGCGTGGCATTCAGCTCGACGATTTTGCTCGGCTTGCTGCGCTGCCCGTTGTAATGCACCTTACCGCCTTCAATCATTTCACGGGCCAGCGCGCGGGTTTTATAAAAACGGGCAGCCCATAGCCATTTATCCAGTCGAACCTCAACAGCAGGTTTCTCTTTCATGGCGTCTCCTTCACATTAGCGAGGGGATCAGGCGGCGGTAGTCATTCAGTGACGGATGGCGTTGATACTGTTTCTCGGCAATCCCGGAATCAGGATTAGTCACGCCGAGGCAGTAACGAATACCAAATTGCGCGGCAGCATCGAGAATCGCTTCGCTGTCATCAATAAACAGCGTTCTTTCAGCTTTCAGACCCGTAGCTTCGGCCACCGCATGCCATAACCGCTGATCCTCTTTCGGATAACCAAATGTGTGGGTGGAAAGTAATAAATCAAGGTGTGCGTCCAGACCCGTATGCTCAAGTTTTACCGCCAGGTTGTGCGGATGAGCATTGGTGAGCAAAATTCGCTGCTTACCGCTGGCTTTCAGTGCCTCAAGAAACGGAATGGTATCTTCACGCAGTACGGCGCGCGGTCCCATCTCGGTGGTCATCGCACAGATATCCAGACCCAGTTGCTCACTCCAGTAATCAAGACAGTACCAGTTTAGCGTATGCTGTACGTCGTGATATTGCTGGCGCATATATTCCATCGCTTCCTGTGGCGTAACCCCGTTTTTCGCGCCCCATGTTTCAGGCACCAGCTTTTGCCAGAAATAGTTATCGAAGGCGAGGTCGAGCAACGTGCCGTCCATATCCAGCAGAACGGTATCTACGTCCTGCCAGGCAATGTTGATATGCATGAGGGAAATCTCCAGAGTGAAGCAATTTGCGCGACAGGGTAGCATAACCTGCCGCGCAAACGTGTTATTCGATAAGGCTTTCTGAAGGGGTGATCAGTTGCGGGTTCAGGCAGCTTTCATAATAGGCCTGAATCTCCATCATGCGAGTGCGATGACGCTGGTAACGACGCCAGGCCTGTACGCCATTGTAAATGGCGCTACCCAGCATCGTCAGTAGCAGCAATGTGGTGCTGAGATAGCGCCACAGGCCGGAACGATCCGGGATCGGATGAAGGCCAATATGCTGCGTACCATTGGCGTCAGTGAAGATTTTTGTGACGATACCTTCGGCGTTAAACGGCGTATGCATCAGCATTTGTGCCAGTTTCTGGAAAGCGTTCCACTGTTCTTGCGGCGGGTAGTCGTAAAGTGATGCCGAAGGCCAGGGCTGATCAACAAAATCGCTGCCTTCGTCGCTGACAATCAGGAATCCGCCGGGGGCCGGACTGTTTAGTGATTGTGCCGCTCGCGCCGTTTCATGCGTGATAAACGGCGCGGTGGAGGTTGCCACCAGGTTATCCAGCGATTCAGCACTCACCGGGCGTAATAACACATTCACGCCATCGAGCTTCCCGGCGTTGGCGCGTTTTACCAGCGCGTCCCAGTCTTTACTGTTGCCGAGATTGACCAGCGCATTTTTCAGTCGCACACAGTCATCTTTGGCAGAACATAAATCCGCTGTCTTCAGTACAATGTCGCCAAAATCATCAAGCAATACCATGCCGGATTTTTGAATCGCTGAACGTAATGAGGCACTGACGCGAGATTCATCTTCCGGTTTAGGGTGCAGCTGGCGATTAACTGCTTCAGTCAATGCCGTCGCTTTGTTGACCAGTTCAGATTCTGGTAATGGTAATGAGCGGGCGTCATTCCAGATGATCTGCGAGCAGTCAAACGGTAAAAAAGGTGAATTGGTTTTCGCGCTCCAGGTTCCGGAAGTGCGAATATTACACATTCCCGTACCGCTAATACGCAATGTATCGCCTACCCGCACGCCAGCGTCAGCCAGTTGTTTTACGCTGGTGGCTTCAATGGTCTGCGCGCCTTTCATCCATGAGAGAGTGAATTTCAGCGGCATATCCAGCGGGATCCAGAATAACAGCATAAACAGCACTAGCAGCGAGCCCGCAGCGATAATCGTACTGCGCAGCCAGTGCTGTAACGGAAAGTTTTTTACTTCATCATGCAGCGAAAGATATCGCCCCTGACGCACTACGTGGCGGTCGAGATAGATATCAATATCGGTTTGTTGACCGAGATCCTGAGCAATGTATGGCTGCCAGTGTGCGGGATAGACCAGGTCGATAATACCGAGTGAAATATTGTTGATCTGTTCCTGATCGTTTTCGCCAAACAATCCCCAACGACGGGGTGTACCGCGCAGACAATGAATTTCTCGCAGGGAGGATTTTGCCGGGGGCGCGAATAGCCCCCACAGACCTGCGCCCAGCAGCAGTAATGCGCCGCCTGCCAGCCACGGAACAAATACATCCGGGGTAATCAGGCAGAAAAAGAACATCAGGAAGGAGGCGACGATCAGCAACGCTTCACGCAGCCCGCGCGGACGACTCAGCGCATATTCTTCATGCGTTTCTTTGCGAATATTGAGTAGCTCGATTTGCTCACTCTCTTCCCCGCGAATCGACGCCTGCGTGGACGGAACAGGTTGCAAGGCATAGCCGCGCGTTTCCTGCATGTACTCCTGCAGCGTATGACCGTTGAGTGAAATAACCAACGGCAGCGAATCGGTATGAATCAGTTCAACGGTATTCTCATCGTTGATGTACTGTTCCCAGAAGGGGGGCAGGTGGACTTCTACCGAATCGAGGTAGTAACGCCATTTATTCGGATCGTCGGTAGAGATGCCGTAACGTGTGATAGCGTGTGTCAGCATCATGACGTTGTTGCTTTCGGCATTCAGCGCCAGAGAGATCGGTGCCGCGCTAGCTTCCGTTGGGCCAGGCACCTGTAATACCTGCGTCAGGCTCTCAAGATAATTTTCAACGGCGCTACGTTCTTCAGGTGTGAGTTTACGCGTTTGCGCATCCGCGAAGGCGTTGGTCCAGGGCAGCTGACGCCGTCTGGATCGCACTTTTATCAGCCATCCCGCAAGTAGTGAGCAGGCCAGCAAAGCAGCTAAAAAAATCACAATGGTGCTCATGCTTTCCCCATCTTACTTAGTCTGTCAGGCGTGGTCAGTCGCACCGGACACAATACATGATTCTGCGGTTGGCTATCGGCAAGCGTGGAGCTTAACTTGAGCATCATTAAGCACATCACAGTAACCGCTGATCATAGCAAACCCTCTGAAGGCGGAATATCAGCAAATTCCTGGAGTTATTTCAACCTATTGACTTTTAATTTGATTTGAGGACGATTATTTATTAAGTTACATAAATGTAAATAACATGCAATTCACATTGCCGAAAGCGTGTCCGATATCGCACAATAACCGCTGATTTCACAGCATAGATCCCACGATGAACAAATCATTACAAAAACCCACCATTCTGAATGTTGAAACTGTAGCCCGTTCCCGACTGTTTACCGTCGAGAGCGTGGATCTGGAGTTCAGCAATGGCGTGCGGCGTGTTTATGAACGAATGCGTCCAACCAACCGGGAAGCAGTGATGATTGTGCCGATTGTGGACGATCACCTGATCCTGATCCGCGAATACGCAGTGGGAACTGAATCCTACGAATTAGGTTTTTCGAAAGGATTAATTGATCCGGGTGAAAGCGTCTACGAAGCCGCTAACCGCGAGCTAAAAGAAGAGGTTGGATTTGGTGCGAACGATCTGACTTTTTTGAAGAAGCTCAGCATGGCACCGTCTTACTTTTCCAGCAAAATGAATATCGTGGTCGCGCAAGATCTCTACCCGGAATCGCTGGAAGGCGATGAGCCAGAGCCGCTACCACAGGTGCGCTGGCCGCTGGCGCATATGATGGATTTGCTGGAAGACCCTGACTTCAACGAAGCGCGTAATGTCAGCGCGCTGTTCCTCGTGCGCGAATGGTTGAAAGGGCAGGGGCGAGTGTAAATGCGTGAAGTTTGCCTGATGCACAACGCTTATCAGGCTTATGGGGTTCCTGCAATATATTGATTTTTCACGATTTTGTTAGCCGGATAACGCGTTCACCCGCATCCGGCATAAACAAATGCACTTTGTCAGCCAACTGAAAAGGCGCCGAAGCGCCTTTTTAATCAGAACAATTCCTGTGCCTCACCATTATCGATAATGGTCGTTCCCACCTCGTGCACCGCCTGTTGTGTCGGCTGCGTACCTTCGATGAAATACTCTTCGCGGCTGTTGCCACCATTAGCTAACTGCCCGGTGCTGCGATCGATATTCACCGTCACAATACCCGGAGGCGGCGTCAGCGGCTGCTCCGGCACACCTTCAAGAACGGCTTTCATATAAGCGTCCCATGCAGGCTGGGCACTCTTGGCACCGCCTTCGTAACCTGAGATCTGATCTTTAATCGCTCCGGAAGCCGTTGTATGACCGAGATTACGACGGTGATCATCAAAGCCAATCCAGACCGAGGTCACAACGCCCGGACCGTAACCCGAGAACCACGCATCTTTCGAACTGTTAGTGGTACCGGTTTTCCCGCCGATATCGCGACGCTGCAAATCACGACCTGCACGCCAGCCGGTACCCTGCCAGCCTGGTTCACCAAAGATATTGGTGTTCAAAGCACTCTTAATCAGGAATGCCAGCGGAGTGTTGATGACGTGCGGTGCGTACTCCTGCGCGCCAGTCTTCGCCACTAACGCCTGATTTGCCTGCTCCAGCTGCGGCATTGGTACAGAAACATTCTGCTGCTCGCGGGAGATAGCGACATCTTCAACATCGTTATTTTCCAGCACGTTCGATTTCTGCGTATCACCGTAAATCACTGGAATATCGCATTCCGGGCAGGCTACTTTCGGTTTCGCTTCGAAAATCACGCCGCCCTGATCGTTTTCAATTTTGCTGATAAACCACGGGTCCACTAGGAAGCCGCCGTTCGCCATGACCGCGTAGCCGCGCGCCACCTGCATTGGGGTGAAGGACGCTGAACCCAGCGCCAGCGATTCGGTGTGGACAATGTTTTGCGCCGGGAAGCCGAAGCGTTGCAGATATTCTGCAGCGTAGTCGACGCCCATCGCCCGCATTGCACGTACCATCACCACGTTTTTCGACTGACCCAGCCCCTGACGTAAGCGAATTGGACCAGCATACTGCGGTGGTGAGTTCTTCGGCTGCCAGTCAGAACCGGCACCTGCATCCCAGCGAGAAATTGGCACATCGTTCAACATACTTGCCAGCGTCAGACCTTTATCCATCGCCGCGGTGTAGAGGAACGGTTTGATGTTGGAACCCACCTGACGCAGTGCCTGGGTGGCGCGGTTAAACTTGCTCTGATTGAAATCAAAGCCACCGACCAGCGCCATAACGGCACCATTTTGCGGATTGATCGACACCAGCGCCGAGTTCACTTCCGGCACTTGTGCCAGCCACCATGCATCGCCAACCTGACGAACCCAGATTTGCTGACCCGTTTGCAGAACATCGGTCACTTTACGCGGCGTCGGTCCCTGCTGAGTATCCGAACGGTAAGGACGCGCCCAGCGAACGCCTTCCATACTCAATGCGACGGTCGACCCGTCCGCCAGCATCGCCGTCGCTCCCTGAGGATTGGCGCTGGTGACTGCGGCAGGCAGCAGCGGACCATAGGTCGGCAGCGCCTTCAGCGTATCGGTAATCTTGTTGTTATCCCACGCCGACTCGCCCACTTTCCACAGCACATTTGCCGGGCCGCGATAGCCGTGGCGCATGTCGTAGTCCAGCACGTTATTACGTACCGCCTGCTGCGCGGCCTGCTGCACTTTGCGGGTGATGGTGGTGTAAATGCGATAACCGTCTTCATAGGCACTTTCGCCATAACGGTTATACATCTCCTGGCGCACCATTTCGCTCAGGTACGGCGCAGAGAAAGCAATCTCCGGCGCGTGATAATTAGCGTTAATCGCCTCAGTGCGTGTCTGATCGAACTGTTGCTGGGTGATATACCCTTCATCCAGCATCCGCGACAGTACGACGTTACGCCGCGCGACGGCACGATCCATTGAGTAGAGCGGATTAAAGGTGGAAGGCGCTTTCGGCAACCCGGCTATCACCGCCATTTCGTTCAGCGTCAGTTGGTCGACCGTTTTACCGAAATAGACTTGTGCCGCAGCACCGACACCATAGGCGCGGTAACCAAGGTAAATCTTGTTCAGATAAAGCTCGAGGATTTCGTCTTTCGTCAGCAACTGTTCAATGCGAATCGCGAGGAAGACTTCCTTAATCTTACGCATCATCGTGCGTTCTGGACTGAGGAAGAAATTTCTCGCCAGCTGCTGGGTAATGGTACTCGCCCCTTGTGACGCGTGGCCGGAGAACAGCGCCACACTTGCCGCACGGAAGATCCCCACCGGGTCAACGCCGTGATGCTCGTAGAAGCGGCTGTCTTCCGTCGCGATAAAGGCTTTCACCATCTCCGGTGGGATTTGATCCAACGTAACCGGAATACGACGTTTCTCACCGTATTGAGCAATCAGCTCGCCATCGGCGCTGTAAATCTGCATCGGAATTTGCAGGCGAACATCTTTTAATGTCACCACATCCGGCAGTTGTGGCTCGATGTAGCGGTATAGGCCATAAATCGAGCCTGCTCCCAGCAGAATGCAACAGACTGCAAGGATCAAAAAATACTTTACGAACTTCACTGGAAATTTCCCATTTAGTTTCATTTGGGCAGTTTATAAACAAACGCGCGGTAGTATAAAGGCAAGCCAGACGCATTGATATACCCGTCAGAGTGACGGGTGATAAGGAGATCATCACAATGACATTTAAGATCTGGCAAATTGGTTTGCATTTACAACAGCAAGAAGCGGCAGCGGTTGCGATCGTGCGGGGCGCAAAAGAATGCTTTTTGCAACGCTGGTGGCGGTTGCCGCTGGCGCACGACATTATCAAAGATGGGCGGATTGTTGATGCGCAGCAGCTGGCTAAAACGTTGTTACCGTGGAGTCGCGAACTGCCGCAGCGTCATCACATTATGTTGGCGTTTCCCGCCAGTCGCACATTACAGCGGTCATTTCCGCGCCCGTCGATGTCCCTTGGTGAGCGGGAGCAAACGGCCTGGCTGTCAGGGACGATGGCCCGCGAGCTGGATATGGATCCGGACTCCCTGCGCTTCGATTACAGCGAAGACTCACTCAGCCCCGCTTATAACGTGACTGCCGCGCAAAGCAAAGAGCTGGCAACGCTGCTTACGCTGGCAGAAAGGTTGCGTGTTCATGTTAGTGCGATCACCCCGGATGCCAGTGCATTACAGCGATTCCTGCCTTTTTTACCTTCTCATCAGCAATGTCTGGCCTGGCGTGATAACGAACAGTGGCTGTGGGCGACGCGCTATAGCTGGGGGCGCAAACTGGCGGTGGGGATGACTAGCGCGAAGGAGCTGGCGGCAGCGTTATCCGTTGATCCCGACAGCGTCGCGATATGTGGCGAAGGCGGATTTGACCCCTGGGAGGCCGTTTCTGTTCGTCAGCCGCCGCTACCGCCGCCTGGTGGAGACTTTGCCATCGCGCTGGGGCTGGCGCTTGGGAAGGCGTACTGATGAATCCGCCAATTAATTTTTTGCCCTGGCGACAGCAACGCCGGACCGCTTTTCTGCGTTTCTGGTTGCTGATGTTCGTTGCGCCTCTGCTGCTGGCCGTCGGGATAACGCTAATACTGCGTCTGACAGGCAGCGCCGAAGCGCGCATAGACGCAGTTTTGCTTCAGGCGGAACAACAACTCGCCCGCAGCTTACAGATAACGAAGCCACGTTTGCTGGAGCAACAGCAGTTACGCGAACAGCGTTCGCAACGGCAGCGCCAGCGACAATTTACCCGCGACTGGCAATCTGCGCTGGAAGCACTGGCGGCGCTTTTACCCGAGCACGCCTGGCTGACAACGATAAGCTGGCAGCAGGGAACGCTGGAGATCAAGGGGCTGACAACAAGCATTACCGCGTTAAACGCACTAGAAACGTCACTCCGCCAGGATGCGTCTTTTCATCTCAATCAGCGGGGAGCCACGCAGCAGGATGCGCAGGGACGCTGGCAATTTGAGTATCAGTTAACAAGGAAGGTTAGCGATGAACATGTTCTTTGACTGGTGGTTCGCCACATCACCCCGCCTCCGCCAGTTTTGCTGGGCATTCTGGTTGCTGATGTTAGTTACGCTCATTTTTCTATCATCGACACACCATGAAGAGCGCGACGCATTAATTCGACTACGGGCAAGTCATCACCAGCAGTGGGCCGCACTGTATCGCCTGGTAGACACCACTCCCTTCAGCGAGGAAAAAACGCTGCCCTTTTCGCCACTGGATTTTCAGTTATCCGGCGCGCAACTGGTTTCCTGGCATCCATCCGCGCAGGGAGGTGAGTTGGCGTTGAAAACGCTGTGGGAAGCAGTGCCGTCGGCATTTACACGGCTGGCAGAGCGCAACGTCAGCGTGAGCCGTTTTTCGTTAAGCGTGGAAGGTGATGATCTTTTGTTCACGCTACAACTGGAGATGCCGCATGAGGGTTAAACGCTGGTTGTTGGCAGGTATTGCATTGTGCCTTTTAACCGGTATGCGTGACCCTTTTAAATCGCCGGAAGATCTATATGCCGGATTAGCGAACTTAGCCAGTGGCGCTATCAGGGGATGGTAGGGCGAGGCGAGCGCATCATCGGTGTAATAAAAGACGGGCAAAAGAAATGGCGACGGGTGCAGCAAAACGATGTGCTGGAAAACGGCTGGACAATTTTACAGCTGACGCCAGACGTACTAACGCTGGGTACCGGGACAAACTGCGAACCGCCACAATGGTTGTGGCAACGGCAAGGAGATACAAATGAAGCAATGGATAGCCGCACTACTGTTGATGCTGATACCCGGCGTACAGGCGGCAAAGCCGCAAAAAGTGACGCTGATGGTGGATGACGTTCCGGTAGCTCAGGTGTTGCAGGCGCTGGCTGAACAGGAGAAGTTGAACCTGGTCGTGTCGCCAGACGTCAGCGGTACGGTGTCGTTACATCTAACAGATGTTCCCTGGAAGCAGGCACTACAAACTGTAGTGAAAAGCGCCGGACTGATAACGCGGCAGGAAGGCAACATTCTCTCAGTGCATTCCATTGCCTGGCAGAATGACAATATCGCCCGCCAGGAGGCGGAGCAGGCGCGGGCGCAGGCAAATCTGCCGCTGGAAAATCGCAGTATAACCCTGCAATACGCCGACGCGGGAGAACTGGCGAAAGCGGGGGAGAAGCTACTGAGTGCCAAAGGGAGTATGACCGTCGATAAACGCACCAATCGCCTTTTGCTACGAGATAACAAAACGGCGTTAAGCGCGCTTGAACAGTGGGTAGCGCAAATGGATCTGCCGGTCGGGCAGGTTGAGCTGTCGGCGCATATTGTCACCATTAATGAAAAAAGTTTGCGTGAGTTAGGCGTGAAATGGACGCTGGCCGATGCGCAACACGCTGGTGGCGTTGGGCAAGTCACCACGCTTGGTAGCGACCTCTCCGTAGCGACGGCGACAACGCATGTCGGTTTTAACATTGGGCGCATCAACGGACGCTTGCTGGATCTTGAGCTTTCCGCGCTCGAACAAAAACAGCAGCTGGATATTATCGCCAGTCCGCGTCTGCTGGCCTCACATCTTCAGCCTGCCAGCATTAAACAGGAGAGCGAAATTCCATATCAGGTTTCCAGCGGGGAAAGTGGCGCGACGTCGGTGGAATTTAAAGAGGCCGTCCTGGGGATGGAGGTCACGCCCACGGTGTTACAAAAAGGTCGCATCCGGCTGAAATTACACATCAGCCAGAACGTTCCGGGGCAGGTGCTACAGCAGGCCGATGGCGAAGTGCTGGCGATTGATAAGCAGGAGATCGAAACGCAGGTCGAGGTAAAAAGCGGAGAAACGTTGGCGCTGGGCGGCATTTTTACCCGTAAAAATAAATCGGGTCAGGATAGCGTACCGTTGCTTGGCGACATTCCCTGGTTCGGGCAATTATTTCGTCATGACGGAAAAGAAGATGAACGACGCGAGTTAGTGGTGTTTATCACGCCACGACTGGTTTCCAGTGAGTAAACAGCCGTAAAAGCGGTAATGTTTTTATGCTGAACGTGTTTCATCTATTTGACGCGCGCAGGTATTTAGCATACAAGGAGTACCGATTTGAGAGTTGGTGCTCTTCGCTGCCTGCGTTCCATGATGATGATTTATCATTCAGGCGGCATTTTGCTGTCTTTTTTACGCTAATCTTACCCGGTGATTTATCGCCAGAGCGGTGGTAGCAAGGCAGCGCGCTTGCAGCGACCAGATATGCAGAGGGATGGGTGATTTATTCAGTTGCCAAACCCGCTGGAGTATTGAGATAATTTTCAGTCTGACTCTCGCAATATCTTATGAGGTTTCAGTTCATGTCCTGCGGCGCTCTCTGAGCGAAGCGGGTTTATCATTAACGAATAGTCTTAGTAGTACCGAAAAAATGGCAGAGAAACGCAATATCTTTCTGGTTGGGCCTATGGGTGCCGGAAAAAGCACTATTGGGCGCCAGTTAGCTCAACAACTCAATATGGAATTTTACGATTCCGATCAAGAGATTGAGAAACGAACCGGAGCTGATGTGGGCTGGGTTTTCGATTTAGAAGGCGAAGAAGGCTTCCGCGATCGCGAAGAAAAGGTCATCAATGAGTTGACCGAGAAACAGGGTATTGTGCTGGCTACTGGCGGCGGCTCTGTGAAATCCCGTGAAACGCGTAACCGTCTTTCCGCTCGTGGCGTTGTCGTTTATCTTGAAACGACCATCGAAAAGCAACTTGCACGCACGCAGCGTGATAAAAAACGCCCGTTGCTGCACGTTGAAACACCGCCGCGTGAAGTTCTGGAAGCGTTGGCCAATGAACGCAATCCGCTGTATGAAGAGATTGCCGACGTGACCATTCGTACTGATGATCAAAGCGCTAAAGTGGTTGCAAACCAGATTATTCACATGCTGGAAAGCAACTAATTCTGGCTTTATATACACTCGTCTGCGGGTACAGTAATTAAGGTGGATGTCGCGTTATGGAGAGGATTGTCGTTACTCTCGGGGAACGTAGTTACCCAATTACCATCGCATCTGGTTTGTTTAATGAACCAGCTTCATTCTTACCGCTGAAATCGGGCGAGCAGGTCATGTTGGTCACCAGCGAAACCCTGGCTCCTCTGTATCTCGATAAGGTCCGCGGCGTACTTGAACAGGCGGGTGTTAACGTCGATAGCGTTATCCTCCCTGACGGCGAGCAGTATAAAAGCCTAGCTGTACTCGATACCGTCTTTACGGCGTTGTTACAAAAGCCGCATGGTCGCGATACTACGCTGGTGGCGCTTGGCGGCGGCGTAGTGGGCGATCTGACCGGCTTCGCGGCGGCGAGTTATCAGCGCGGTGTTCGTTTCATTCAAGTCCCGACGACGTTACTGTCGCAGGTCGATTCCTCCGTTGGCGGCAAAACTGCGGTCAACCATCCCCTCGGTAAAAACATGATTGGCGCGTTCTACCAGCCTGCTTCAGTGGTGGTGGATCTCGACTGTCTGAAAACGCTTCCCCCGCGTGAGTTAGCGTCGGGGCTGGCAGAAGTCATCAAATACGGCATTATTCTTGACGGTGCGTTTTTTAACTGGCTGGAAGAGAATCTGGATGCGTTGTTGCGTCTGGACGGTCCGGCAATGGCGTACTGTATTCGCCGTTGTTGTGAACTGAAGGCAGAAGTTGTCGCCGCCGACGAGCGCGAAACCGGGTTACGTGCTTTACTGAATCTGGGACACACCTTTGGTCATGCCATTGAAGCTGAAATGGGGTATGGCAATTGGTTACATGGTGAAGCGGTCGCTGCGGGTATGGTGATGGCGGCGCGGACGTCGGAACGTCTCGGGCAGTTTAGTTCTGCCGAAACGCAGCGTATTATAACCCTGCTCACGCGGGCTGGGTTACCGGTCAATGGGCCGCGCGAAATGTCCGCGCAGGCGTATTTACCGCATATGCTGCGTGACAAGAAAGTCCTTGCGGGAGAGATGCGCTTAATTCTTCCGTTGGCAATTGGTAAGAGTAAAGTTCGCAGCGGCGTTTCGCACGAGCTTGTTCTTAACGCCATTGCCGATTGTCAATCAGCGTAACAACAAGAAAGGTCAGGCCGCTTATCAAGCGGTCTATTAGCTTCAGGTTAATTGCAACGTGGTAAGCATTAACCTTTTAGTGGGGTGTTAAATGGATGAATTCAAACCAGAAGACGAGCTGAAACCCGATCCCAGCGATCGTCGTACTGGTCGTTCTCGTCAATCTTCTGAACGTTCTGAGCGTACTGAACGTGGCGAACCGCAGATCAATTTTGATGATATTGAACTTGATGACACTGACGATCGCCGTCCGACTCGTGCGCAAAAAGAGCGCAATGAGGAACCGGAAATCGAAGAAGAAATTGACGAATCCGAAGATGAAACCGTGGATGAAGAGCGCGTAGAGCGTCGTCCGCGTAAGCGCAAAAAAGCAGCCAGTAAACCCGCTTCTCGTCAGTATATGATGATGGGCGTCGGCATTCTGGTTCTACTGCTGTTGATCATCGGTATCGGTTCTGCGCTAAAAGCCCCCTCGACCACTTCCAGCGATCAAACCGCGTCTGGCGAGAAGAGTATTGATCTTGCTGGCAATGCGACCGATCAGGCGAATGGCGTGCAGCCAGCGCCGGGAACCACGTCTGCGGAAAATACTCAGCAGGATGTTTCTCTGCCACCGATCTCTTCTACGCCGACTCAAGGGCAAACCCCGGTGGCAACGGATGGTCAACAACGTGTTGAAGTGCAGGGTGACCTGAACAATGCGCTGACCCAGCCACAAAATCAGCAACAGCTGAACAATGTGGCGGTCAATTCCACGTTGCCGACTGAACCCGCAACGGTTGCGCCTGTTCGCAATGGCAATGCATCGCGTGACACGGCGAAAACGCAAACCGCTGAACGTCCGTCCACTACGCGCCCAGTTCGTCAGCAGGCGGTGATTGAACCGAAAAAACCGCAAGCAACCGTGAAAACGGAGCCGAAGCCGGTAGCACAGACGCCGAAGCGTACTGAACCTGAACCAGCTGCCCCTGTGGCGAGCACGAAGGCACCGGCTGCGACTTCTACGCCAGCACCAAAAGAGACGGCGACTACGGCTCCAGTACAGACGGCATCCCCGGCGCAAACCACGGCAACACCAGCCGCTGGAGGGAAGACCGCAGGTAATGTTGGTTCGTTGAAATCGGCACCGTCCAGCCATTACACTCTGCAGCTGAGCAGTTCCTCTAACTACGACAACCTGAACGGTTGGGCGAAGAAAGAGAATCTGAAAAACTACGTTGTCTATGAAACGACGCGTAATGGTCAGCCGTGGTATGTCCTGGTTTCTGGCGTGTACGCTTCGAAAGAAGAGGCGAAAAAAGCGGTATCTACATTGCCAGCAGATGTTCAGGCCAAAAACCCGTGGGCGAAACCGCTGCGTCAGGTACAGGCCGATCTGAAGTAATCAAGGTTATCTCCCGCAATGGTTTATCGTTGCGGGAGCTGCCTGAAGCGCTGGATGCTGTCGGAGCTTTCTCCACAGCCGGAGAAGGTGTAATTAGTTAATCGGCATGAAGAAAAATCGCGCTTTTTTGAAGTGGGCAGGGGGCAAGTATCCCCTGCTTGATGATATTAAACGGCATTTGCCCAAGGGCGAATGTCTGGTTGAGCCTTTTGTAGGTGCCGGGTCGGTGTTTCTCAACACCGACTTTTCTCGTTATATCCTTGCCGATATCAATAGCGACCTGATCAGTCTCTATAACATTGTGAAGATGCGTACTGATGAGTACGTACAGGCCGCACGCGAGCTGTTTGTTCCCGAAACAAATTGCGCCGAGGTTTACTATCAGTTCCGCGAAGAGTTCAACAAAAGCCAGGATCCGTTCCGTCGGGCGGTACTGTTTTTATATTTGAACCGCTACGGTTACAACGGCCTGTGTCGTTACAATCTGCGCGGTGAGTTTAACGTGCCGTTTGGCCGCTACAAAAAACCCTATTTCCCGGAAGCAGAGTTGTATCACTTCGCTGAAAAAGCGCAGAATGCCTTTTTCTATTGTGAGTCTTACGCCGATAGCATGGAGCGCGCAGATGATGCATCCGTCGTCTATTGCGATCCGCCTTATGCACCGCTGTCTGCGACCGCCAACTTTACGGCGTATCACACAAACAGTTTTACGCTTGAACAACAAGCGCATCTGGCGGAGATCGCCGAAGGTCTGGTTGAGCGCCATATTCCAGTGCTGATCTCCAATCACGATACGATGTTAACGCGTGAGTGGTATCAGCGCGCAAAATTGCATGTCGTCAAAGTTCGACGCAGTATAAGCAGCAACGGCGGCACACGTAAAAAGGTGGACGAACTGCTGGCTTTGTACAAACCAGGAGTCGTTTCACCCGCGAAAAAATAATTCTCAAGGAGAAGCGGATGAAACAGTATTTGATTGCCCCCTCAATTCTGTCGGCTGATTTTGCCCGCCTGGGTGAAGATACCGCAAAAGCCCTGGCAGCTGGCGCTGATGTCGTGCATTTTGACGTCATGGATAACCACTATGTTCCCAATCTGACGATTGGGCCAATGGTGCTGAAATCCTTGCGTAACTACGGCATTACCGCCCCTATCGACGTACATCTGATGGTGAAACCCGTCGATCGCATTGTGCCTGATTTCGCTGCCGCTGGCGCCAGCATCATTACCTTTCATCCAGAAGCCTCCGAGCATGTTGACCGCACGCTGCAACTGATTAAAGAAAATGGCTGTAAAGCGGGTCTGGTATTTAACCCGGCGACACCTCTGAGCTATCTGGATTACGTGATGGATAAGCTGGATGTGATCCTGCTGATGTCCGTCAACCCTGGTTTCGGCGGTCAGTCTTTCATTCCTCAAACACTGGATAAACTGCGCGAAGTACGTCGCCGTATCGACGAGTCTGGCTTTGACATTCGTCTGGAAGTGGACGGTGGCGTGAAGGTGAACAACATTGGCGAAATCGCTGCGGCGGGCGCGGATATGTTCGTCGCCGGTTCGGCAATCTTCGACCAGCCAGACTATAAAAAAGTCATTGATGAAATGCGCAGTGAACTGGCAAAGGTAAGTCATGAATAAGTTTGAAGATATTCGCGGCGTCGCTTTTGATCTTGATGGTACGCTGGTCGACAGTGCTCCTGGTCTTGCTGCTGCGGTAGATATGGCGCTGTATGCGCTGGAGTTGCCCGTCGCAGGTGAAGAACGCGTTATTACCTGGATTGGTAACGGCGCAGATGTTCTGATGGAGCGCGCATTGACCTGGGCGCGTCAGGAACGTGCGACTCTGCGTAAAACAATGGGGAAACCGCCCGTTGATGACGACATTCCGGCAGAAGAACAGGTACGTATTCTGCGTAAACTGTTCGATCGCTACTATGGCGAGGTTGCCGAAGAGGGGACGTTTTTGTTCCCGCACGTTGCCGATACGTTGGGCGCGTTGCAGGCTAAAGGCCTGCCGCTAGGCTTGGTCACCAACAAACCGACGCCGTTCGTCGCGCCGCTGCTCGAAGCCTTAGATATTGCCAAATACTTTAGCGTGGTTATCGGCGGCGATGATGTGCAAAACAAAAAACCGCATCCGGACCCGCTGTTACTGGTGGCTGAGCGGATGGGAATTGCCCCACAACAGATGCTGTTTGTCGGCGACTCACGGAATGATATTCAGGCGGCAAAAGCGGCAGGTTGCCCATCAGTTGGCTTAACCTACGGATACAACTACGGCGAGGCTATCGATCTCAGCCAGCCTGATGTAATTTATCAGTCTATAAATGACCTTCTGCCCGCATTAGGGCTTCCGCATAGCGAAAATCAGGAATCGAAAAATGACTAAGCCCATCGTTTTTAGTGGCGCACAGCCCTCAGGTGAATTGACCATTGGTAACTACATGGGTGCGCTGCGTCAGTGGGTAAACATGCAGGATGACTACCATTGCATTTACTGTATCGTTGACCAACACGCGATCACCGTGCGCCAGGATGCACAGAAGCTGCGTAAAGCGACGTTGGATACGCTGGCCTTGTATCTGGCTTGTGGTATCGATCCTGAGAAAAGCACCATTTTTGTTCAGTCCCACGTACCAGAACATGCGCAGTTAGGCTGGGCACTGAACTGCTATACCTACTTCGGCGAACTGAGTCGCATGACGCAGTTTAAAGATAAATCTGCGCGTTATGCCGAGAACATCAACGCTGGTCTGTTTGGCTATCCGGTGCTGATGGCTGCGGACATCCTGCTGTATCAAACTAATCTGGTACCGGTGGGTGAAGACCAGAAACAGCACCTGGAACTGAGTCGCGATATCGCCCAGCGTTTCAACGCGCTGTATGGCGAGATCTTTAAGGTGCCGGAGCCGTTTATTCCGAAATCTGGCGCGCGCGTAATGTCGCTGCTGGAGCCGACCAAGAAGATGTCCAAGTCTGACGATAACCGCAATAACGTTATCGGCCTGCTGGAAGATCCGAAATCGGTAGTGAAGAAAATCAAACGCGCGGTCACTGACTCCGACGAGCCGCCGGTAGTTCGCTACGATGTGCAGAACAAAGCGGGCGTTTCCAACCTGCTGGATATCCTTTCTGCGGTAACGGGCCAGAGCATCCCAGAACTGGAAAAACAGTTCGAAGGCAAGATGTATGGTCATCTGAAAGGTGAAGTGGCTGATGCCGTTTCCGGTATGCTGACTGAATTGCAGGAACGCTATCACCGTTTCCGCAACGATGAAGCCTTCCTGCAACAGGTGATGAAAGACGGCGCAGAAAAAGCCAGTGTACACGCTTCCCGTACGCTGAAAGCGGTGTACGAAGCGATTGGTTTTGTGGCGAAGCCGTAATATCAAAACGCTCGGACGGTCCCCTCGCCCCTTTGGGGAGAGGGTTAGGGTGAGGGGAGCAGGCAAGCGCCAGTGGGAATTACCCTTTGCTCGCATTGTCGAATAAATCACTTCGTCATCACTCTGAAACCGGGGAAACCCGGTTTTTTTATCCTCTTTTCGCAACAACCCGAAAAAATGTGAAGCGCCTCGCCGTTTCCACATCTCGTCGTCGCCACTTATCTTCATTTTAATGAAGATATAAATATTCATTTTATTGAAAATATATTATGCGTCGAACGTTTATCAAAAAAGAAGGCGTCGTCATCACGACACTGGCCCGTTATTTGTTGGGTGAAAAATGCGGTAATCGACTGAAAACCATAGATGAGCTGGCAACTGAATGCCGTTCATCGGTTGGCCTGACGCAGGCCGCGTTGAAAACGCTGGAATCAAGCGGAGCGATACGGATTGAACGCCGTGGGCGCAATGGCAGTTATCTTGTCGAGATGGATAACAAAGCATTGCTGAGTCATGTGGATATCAACAACGTGGTATGTGCGATGCCTTTGCCCTATACCCGCTTGTACGAAGGTTTAGCGAGCGGATTGAAAGCCCAGTTTGATGGCATTCCTTTTTACTATGCGCATATGCGCGGCGCGGATATTCGCGTGGAGTGTTTACTTAACGGTGTCTATGACATGGCAGTAGTTTCCCGCCTGGCGGCGGAAAGTTATCTCAGCCAAAACAATTTGTGCATCGCCCTCGAGCTTGGCCCGCATACGTATGTTGGTGAACATCAACTGATATGCCGCAAAGGTGAGTCTGGAAATGTTAAGCGAGTAGGTCTCGATAGTCGTTCGGCGGATCAGAAAATCATGACCGATGTCTTTTTTGGCGATAGTGATGTGGAACGAGTCGATCTCTCTTATCACGAGAGTTTACAACGCATTGTTAAAGGCGATGTCGATGCGGTGATCTGGAACGTGGTGGCGGAAAACGAACTGACCATGCTGGGATTAGAGGCGACGCCGCTAACAGACGATCCGCGATTTTTACAGGCCACCGAAGCCGTGGTCCTGACGCGAGTCGATGATTACCCAATGCAACAATTGCTGCGTGCTGTTGTAGATAAACACGCCCTGCTTGCCCATCAACAACGGGTGGTGAGTGGGGAACAGGAACCCAGTTATTAAACGAAAGGCATCTGATATGGAAACCAGACTCAACCTGCTTTGCGAGGCAGGCGTTATTGATAAGGACGTCTGCAAAGGCATGATGCAGGTCGTCAACGTACTGGAAAAAGAGTGCCATCTGCCGGTGCGCAGTGAGCAAGGAACGATGGCGATGACACATATGGCGAGTGCACTGATGCGCAGTCGCCGTGGTGAAGAAATAGAGCCGCTGGATAACGAGTTGCTGGCGGAACTGGCGCAATCCAGCCACTGGCAAGCCGTTGTGCAATTGCATCAGGAGTTGTTGAAGGAATTCGCTCTGGAAGTTAACCCGTGTGAAGAAGGCTATTTTCTGGCCAATCTTTATGGATTATGGATGGCTGCTAACGAAGAGGTTTGAAGCTCCCGACAAATCCACGTCGCACAACCTAAATATTCAAAAAAATGAATATTTAATTCAAGGAACAGAAACGAGGCAACAAGATGTTTGTAGAAGCATTGAAACGCCAGAACCCGGCGCTGATTTCCGCCGCACTAAGTTTGTGGCAGCAGGGCAAAATCGCCCCGGACAGCTGGGTGATCGACGTGGATCAGATACTGGAAAACGGTAAGCGGCTCATTGAGACGGCGCGGCTTTACGGCATTGAACTGTATCTGATGACCAAGCAATTTGGTCGTAATCCGTGGCTGGCGGAAAAATTGCTGGCATTAGGCTACAGCGGCATTGTGGCGGTGGATTACAAAGAGGCGCGAGTCATGCGCCGCGCTGGTTTGCCAGTGGCGCATCAGGGGCATCTGGTACAAATCCCTTGTCATCAGGTTGCTGACGCCGTTGAACAGGGCACCGACATCATCACCGTGTTTACTCTCGACAAAGCGCGGGAAGTTTCTGCGGCAGCGGTTAAGGCCGGACGGGTCCAGCCTGTGCTGCTCAAAGTTTATAGCGACGATGATTTTCTTTATCCGGGGCAGGAGAGCGGTTTTGTACAGCATTCGCTGCACGAGGTGATTGCTGAAATTAAGAAACTGCCGGGGCTGCATTTAGCCGGACTAACCCATTTCCCTTGCCTGCTTTGGGATGAGGCTGCTGGGAAAGTTTTGCCAACACCGAATCTTCACACGCTGGTACAAGCACGGGATCAACTGGCGAAATCTGGTATTGCGATTGAGCAACTGAACGTACCTTCAGCGACCAGCTGCACTTCGCTGCCATTGCTGGCGGAATACGGTGCGACTCATGCCGAACCCGGTCATGCGCTGACCGGTACTATTCCGGCAAACCAGCAGGGCGATCAGCCTGAACGTATCGCGATGCTCTGGTTAAGTGAAATCTCCCATCATTTCCGTGGCGACAGCTACTGCTACGGCGGCGGTTACTACCGTCGTGGTCATGCGCAACATGCGCTGGTGTTTACGCCAGAAAATCAAAAGATTACTGAAACCAATCTCAAAACTGTGGATGACAGCAGTATCGACTACACCCTGCCGCTGGCAGGCGAGTATCCGGTGAGCAGTGCAGTGGTGCTCTGTTTTCGCACGCAGATTTTTGTCACCCGTAGCGATGTGGTGCTGGTGTCCGGTATTCAGCGCGGCGAACCAGAAATAGTTGGTCGTTATGACAGCCTCGGCAACCCTCTGGAGGCATAAATGGCGCGATTTGTGGTGTTAGTGATTGATAGCTTTGGCGTAGGGGCAATGAAAGATGTCACGCTGGTGCGCCCGCAAGATGCCGGGGCGAATACCTGTGGTCACATCCTGAGCCAGTTGCCGCATTTGCAGCTACCAACGCTGGAGAAGCTGGGGCTAATCAACACATTGGGTTATGCGCCAGGCGATATGCAGCCGTCAGATTCCGCAACCTGGGGCGTGGCAGAGCTGCAACATGAAGGTGGCGATACCTTTATGGGGCATCAGGAAATTTTAGGCACGCGCCCGTTACCGCCGCTGCGGATGCCTTTTCGCGATGTGATTGACCGTGTTGAGCAGGCATTAGTTTCCGCTGGCTGGCAGGTGGAGCGCCGTGGCGATGATCTGCAATTTCTGTCGGTCAATCAGGCGGTTGCGATTGGCGATAATCTCGAGGCGGATTTAGGCCAAGTCTATAACATTACCGCCAATCTCTCTGTGATCTCTTTTGACGACGCAATCAAAATTGGTCGTATCGTGCGTGACCAGGTACAGGTCGGTCGGGTCATTACATTTGGCGGCCTGTTAACCAACAGTCAGCGTATTCTCGATGCCGCAGAAAGCAAAGAAGGGCGCTTTATTGGTATTAATGCGCCGCGTTCTGGCGCTTATGACAACGGCTTCCAGGTCGTGCATATGGGCTACGGTGTTGATGAAAAAGTGCAGGTGCCGCAAAAACTGTATGAAGCGGGCGTGCCAACCGTGCTGGTGGGTAAGGTGGCAGATATCGTCAGCAATCCTTATGGTGTGAGCTGGCAAAACCTGGTGGATAGCCAGCGGATTATGGATATCACCCTCGACGAATTTAACACCCATCCGACGGCGTTTATTTGCATCAATATCCAGGAAACCGACCTCGCTGGTCATGCAGAAGACGTCGCACGTTATGCCGAACGTTTGCAGGTCGTTGACCGTAACCTTGCCCGGCTTGTTGAGGCGATGCAGCCAGATGATTGCCTGGTCGTGATGGCGGATCACGGTAACGATCCGACCATTGGTCACAGCCACCATACCCGTGAAGTGGTGCCAGTGCTGGTTTATCAGCAAGGGCTGGTCGCCACGCAGCTCGGTGTGCGCACCACGCTTTCTGATGTGGGAGCTACCGTGTGTGAATTTTTCCGTGCGCCACCGCCACAAAATGGTCGCTCTTTTCTTTCCTCCCTCCGGTTTGCAGGAGACACCCTATGAGTTTTGATCCGACGGGTTACACCCTGGCCCATGAGCATCTGCATATTGATCTCTCCGGCTTTAAAAACAACGTGGACTGCCGCCTTGATCAGTATGCGTTCATTTGCTAGGAGATGAACGACCTGATGACCCGGGGTGTACGTAATGTGATTGAGATGACCAACCGTTACATGGGGCGCAATGCGCAATTTATGCTCGATGTAATGCGCGAAACCGGGATCAACGTGGTGGCCTGTACTGGTTATTACCAGGATGCGTTTTTCCCGGAACATGTGGTGACCCGCAGCGTGCAGGAACTGGCGCAGGAGATGGTCGATGAAATTGAACAGGGTATCGATGGCACGGAGCTGAAAGCCGGGATCATCGCGGAGATCGGCTCCAGCGAAGGAAAGATTACGCCGCTGGAAGAGAAGGTATTTATTGCCGCTGCGCTGGCGCATAACCAGACCGGACGCCCGATCTCCACGCATACGTCGTTCAGCACCATGGGGCTGGAACAACTGGCTCTGTTGCAAGCCCACGGAGTTGATCTTTCGCGCGTCACCGTTGGTCACTGCGATCTGAAAGACAACCTCGACAACATTTTGAAGATGATCGATCTCGGCGCGTACGTGCAGTTCGACACCATTGGTAAGAACAGTTACTACCCGGACGAAAAGCGCATTGCGATGCTCCACGCGCTACGTGACCGTGGGTTGCTGAACCGCGTCATGCTGTCGATGGATATTACGCGCCGCTCCCATTTAAAAGCCAATGGTGGTTATGGCTATGACTATTTATTGACCACCTTTATTCCGCAATTGCGCCAGTCAGGATTCAGTCAGGCCGATGTGGATGTGATGTTACGTGAAAATCCCTCTCAATTTTTCCAATAAGGACAGACTCATGAAAAAGATTGGCGTTGCAGGCTTACAGCGTGAGCAGATTAAAAAAACCATTGAAGCGACGGCTCCTGGCTGTTTTGAAGTTTTCATTCACAACGACATGGAAGCGGCAATGAAGGTGAAATCCGGGCAACTAGATTATTACATTGGCGCGTGTAATACCGGTGCGGGCGCGGCATTGTCGATTGCCATCGCGGTGATTGGCTATAACAAAAGTTGCACCATTGCCAAACCAGGCATTAAAGCGAAAGACGAGCATATCGCCAAAATGATCGCTGAAGGGAAAGTGGCGTTTGGCCTTTCCGTTGAGCACGTCGAACACGCGATTCCGATGTTGATTAACCATCTGAAATAAAAGGCACGACTATGGATCTGTATATTCAGATTATCGTGGTGGCGTGCCTGACGGGTATGACATCGCTTCTGGCGCATCGCTCGGCGGCTGTTTTTCATGACGGCATCCACCCGATCCTGCCGCAACTGATTGAAGGCTATATGAACCGTCGCGAGGCGGGGAGTATCGCTTTTGGTCTGAGCATTGGTTTTGTGGCCTCGGTGGGGATCTCTTTTACCCTGAAAACCGGGCTGCTCAACGCATGGTTACTCTTTCTTCCTACCGATATCCTCGGCGTACTGGCGATAAACAGCCTGATGGCGTTTGGTCTTGGCGCTATCTGGGGCGTGTTGATCCTTACTTGCCTGTTGCCAGTTAACCAGCTGCTGACCGCGCTGCCGGTGGATGTATTAGGTAGCCTCGGGGAATTAAGCTCGCCGGTGGTTTCTGCTTTTGCACTGTTCCCGCTGGTGGCGATTTTCTACCAGTTTGGCTGGAAGCAAAGTCTGGTCGCCGCCGTGGTTGTTCTGATGACCCGTGTGGTAGTCGTGCGCTATTTCCCACATCTTAACCCTGAATCCATCGAAATCTTTATTGGCATGGTGATGCTGCTGGGGATCGCGATAACTCACGACCTGCGTCATCGTGATGAAAATGACATCGATGCCAGCGGGCTTTCGGTGTTTGAAGAGCGCACGTCGCGGATTATCAAAAACTTACCTTATATCGCCATCGTGGGAGCATTGATTGCCGCCGTTGCCAGTATGAAGATTTTTGCTGGTAGCGAAGTTTCGATCTTCACACTGGAGAAAGCGTATTCCGCAGGCGTGACGCCGGAACAATCGCAAACGCTGATTAATCAGGCGGCTCTGGCAGAATTTATGCGCGGACTGGGGTTTGTGCCGTTGATTGCCACCACCGCCTTAGCAACGGGTGTGTATGCAGTTGCGGGCTTTACCTTTGTTTATGCGGTGGGCTATCTCTCGCCGAATCCGATGGTTGCAGCGGTATTAGGCGCAGTGGTTATTTCGGCGGAAGTCTTGCTGCTTCGTTCGATCGGCAAATGGCTGGGACGCTACCCGTCGGTGCGTAATGCGTCGGATAACATCCGTAACGCCATGAATATGCTGATGGAAGTGGCGCTGCTGGTCGGTTCGATTTTCGCAGCAATTAAGATGGCGGGTTATACCGGATTCTCTATCGCGGTTGCCATTTACTTCCTCAACGAATCCCTGGGCCGTCCGGTACAGAAAATGGCGGCACCGGTCGTGGCAGTAATGATCACCGGTATTCTGCTGAATGTTCTTTACTGGCTTGGCCTGTTCGTTCCGGCTTAAGGAAGGCACCTATGAAGACGTTTCCTTTGCAAAGCCTGACTCTTGCTGAAGCGCAGCAAAAGCAGTTTGCGCTGGTGGACACTATTTGCCGCCATTTTCCAGGCAGCGAGTTTCTTGCTGGCGGTGATTTAGGGTTAACTCCAAGTCTGAATCAACCGCGTATTACCCAACGGGTGGAGCAGGTGCTGGCTGATGCATTTCACGCACAGGCCGCGGCGCTGGTGCAGGGCGCGGGGACTGGCGCGATTCGCGCCGGGCTGGCGGCTTTGCTCAAACCGGGGCAGCGTCTTCTGGTGCATGACGCGCCTGTTTACCCGACGACACGGGTTATTATTGAGCAGATGGGGCTGACGCTTATTACTGCTGATTTCAATGACCTGTCGGCACTGAAGCAGGTCGTCGACGAGCAACAACCTGATGCCGCGCTGGTGCAGCATACGCGCCAGCAGCCGCAGGACAGCTATGTGCTGGCAGATGTGCTGGCAACGTTGCGCGCGGCAGGTGTTCCAGCGTTAACCGATGATAACTATGCGGTGATGAAGGTAGCGCGAATCGGCTGTGAATGCGGCGCGAATGTCTCGACATTCTCCTGCTTCAAGCTGTTTGGGCCGGAGGGCGTTGGTGCAGTGGTTGGCGATGCCGATGTTATTAGTCGGATTCGCGCCACGCTTTACTCCGGCGGTAGCCAGATCCAGGGCTCACAGGCGCTGGAAGTCTTGCGTGGTCTGGTGTTCGCGCCAGTGATGCATGCGGTGCAGGCGGGAGTATCCGAACGGTTGCTGGCTTTGCTTAACGGCGGCGCGGTGGCGGAAGTGAAAAGCGCCGTCATTGCCAATGCGCAGTCGAAGGTGTTGATTGTCGAGTTTCATCAGCTGATTGCCGCCAGGGTGCTGGAAGAAGCGCAAAAGCGTGGCGCGTTGCCTTACCCGGTCGGTGCAGAGTCGAAATATGAAATCCCGCCGCTCTTCTATCGACTTTCAGGAACGTTTCGCCAGGCGAATCCACAACTCGAACATTGTGCGATTCGCATTAACCCGAATCGCAGCGGTGAAGAGACGGTGCTGCGGATTTTGCGTGAGAGTATTGCGAGTATTTAATGCTGGATAGCACCGTTCGGCAATCAAGCTAAATTCCGCACTGAACGGTCCCCTCGCCCCTTTGGGGAGAGGGTTAGGGTGAGGGGAACGTGCGGGATGTAAAATTCAGTGCGCCAGCATCGCCGGATGCGATGCTGGCGCATCTTATCCGGCCTACGGTTAATGTCTTTTATTATCAATCGTTAAGGTGATGCGATTGGCGCGGCAGAAGAGTTCGGAGACGTGCACCGGTTTGTCATTCTGATCAAAGGCGATTTTGCTGATGCGAAACAACGGTTCGCCCAGTTCGCATTTCAGCCATTTTGCCTGCGGGCGGGTGGCGGCAAAGATATCGATGGTCTTTTTGTCGCTGACCACTCGCGTGTCAAAACGCTCCTGAAATAACTGATAGGTGGAGCTTCCTTCGACGTAAATCTCATCAAAGTCAGGATAACGCGACAGCGGGATCCATGAACTATCAATAAACAGCGGCTCTTTATCGAGATACATCACCCGGCAGAGATGGAACACTTCGCTGTTTCCGGGGATGTTCAGCTTTTCGCAAAACGGCGCGGCGCTGACCCGTTCCTGTTCGATCACTTTCTCTTTCGTCGACTTGCCTTGTGAGACGCCAAAATCGGTAAAACCACTGACAGTAAGCAGGGCGTTTTCAACTTTCTGGCTTTGTACAAAGGTGCCTTTTCCCTGCCAGCGGATCAGTACGCCGTCTGCCACTAAGTCGCTGATGGCTTTGCGAATGGTAATGCGGCTGACGTTATATTGTGTACAAAGCTCGTTTTCGGTAGGGATCTGTTGCCCGGCCTGGTAAACCCCCTGCGCGATATCATCCAGCAGCCGCTGGCGGACGGTAGCGTAGAGGAGTTGATGAGAGTAGCGGTCCGTAGCTGACATAATCGACCCTGAAATAAAGAATGAATTACTCGGATTATAGGGTCGTTTTCCGGCAAGTAACAGCACGTTGGCGTGAAGATGCTCACGCCAACGTTATACCTACCAGGCACCGTGGTACTGAATGGTTTTCGCCGCGCACGCCGTTCCCTGCGCCATCGCCTGCGGTAATGTCATCCCCGCAGACCAGCCGCAAAGGAATCCGGCAATGAACGAATCTCCGGCACCCATGGTGTCGATAACCGTCACCGGTTCAGGAGCCTGACGCCAGAACTGCGCGCCATCCCAGGCAATGCTGCCGTTTTCACCCAGCGTGACAATCACTGTTCCTGCGCCACGGGCAACAATCGCTTTCATCTTCAGACGCAGCGCTTCGTCTTCTTGCGGTGCGGAGGCAAAGGCAAAATCGAGATGCGGCACCAGTGTCTGCCAGAGCGGGCTGTCCCACTTGTCGGAGAAGTCGAAAGCGGTAAGTTTGCCCGCAGCGTGCAGCTGTGGGAATGCGTCTTCCGCATGTCCCCAGATTGCCGCGTGCACAATGTCATACTGCGCCAGCCAGGCGTAATCCTCTTCACTCAGGGCAAAGTCGGCCATCACGCCTTCGGTGTAGTCGCCAAAAACGCGATCATTGTCGTGCAGTTCCACCTGAGTTTGTGCGGTAACGCCGTGTTTCGTATGGACATGGCTGATATCGACGCCCATGCGGGCGAGATCCTGCTTCAGCTTTGTGCCGTAGTCATCGTCACCCACCCAGGTAATGCATCCCGGCTGTATGCCGTAGCGAGTGCAGTACACCGCCACATTGACCGCATTACCGCCAGAAAACGCTTTATTCAGTTGCGGGTAGATATCGACGCAGTTATCGCCGATTGTCGCCAGGGTTTTCATCTCTCATCCTCCGGCAGCAGCGCGCGAAAGCGTTCCAGCGCCTGGCGGGCATAGAGTCTGGGCTCGTTCATATACATCGTCACCAGCTCCACCGTAGAGTAACCCTCATAGCCCCGATCAATAATATCGCGCATCAGTTCCCGCAGCGGCATTTTGCCTTCTCCAGGAATGTAATGCGTGTCGCTGGCCCCGTCGCTGTCGACAATATGCAGATGACGTAATTTATCGCCCAGTTTGTCGAAATAACTCATCACCGGTTCCGCCTGGACATACGGCGCGCAAATGTCGACCATGCTGAACAGGCGCGGCGAAGGCACCAGCGCCAGCGCATGAAGCACATCATTAGCATTACACACGACGTTCGATTCATACGGCGTTAACGGTTCGAGGATCAGATCCATGCCGATGTTTTCCGCGTACTCACACAGTTCGCTTAAGTTCTCTGCCAGCCGCCCCCAGATAACGTTAGGCGGCGTGAGATAGCCCGCGTGGGCCGCAGAAATCAGCGTATAACCCGCGTTCATCTCTTTTGCCATATCTATCGCCAGCTTGATCATGTCCAGGCTTTCACGACGCATATGTTCATCGCCCAGCATCATGTTATACGGATAGCCGTTGGTTTCTGGCGTGTAACCGATAATCGGCATCTGATACGTCTGCGCCAGCGCCTTGATTTGTTTGATGCCGCCCGCTTTTAAGTCCGGCGCGAACGCGTGCGGGCGACCGCCCCAAATTTCGATGCCGTCGTAACCCAGCTCGCTTGCATCACGAAATGCGTGTTCAATAGGCAGCCGCTGGTGGCCGCAGGTAAACATACCTGTTTTCATCGGGTAACTCCTTGCGTAAATCCGGCCCGTTGCCGGGCCGGGAGAGGGATTAATATTCCACCAGACCACCGTAATAGCGGCGTTCATCCGGGTTGTGATCTTTGTAAATAGACAGGTAGTAGCAGAGCCACTCCATTGGCACGAACATCAGGAACGGTGCCAGCCACGGGTGCAGCCCTTGCGAAATTTCGGCGTAATCGATGACGATCACGTTGTCAGTACGCTGTTTAACAAAGTTAATGGCGCGTTCGGTGGTGTGGCGACTTTCATCATTGCCGAGCAGGAACAGGAACGGAACGCCCGGTTCGACAATCTCCAGCGGGCCATGGCGGAACTCTCCGCTCTCAATCACGCAGCCGTGCGTCCAGGTAAATTCCATCAGCGTTACAATGCCTTCTTTGTAACCCAGCGGACGCAGCGGACCCGCAGCAACGGTATAAATCATCGGCCACTGGCTGGCCAGTTCACCAAGCTGGCGGCCTTTTTCTTCCCAGGTGCGTACCAGATGACCGAGCGCATTCGGCAACTGCTTGAGATCGTTTTTGATCTTGCCGATTTCCGCGTTCGGCGCGAGGCGGGTGATCATCTCCAGCACCACGCTGTAGCAGAGCAGCAGGTGAATTTCCCAGATACAGTCGGCCTGATAATCAATGCTAAATTCCGCCGCCGAGGTAATCGGGCTGTCCGCGCGTTTGGTGAACGCCGCAGTGAGTGCTCCGCAGGCCCGGCCCAGCTCCAGCGCTTTGATTACCTCTTCCGTTTTACCGTAGTCAGAAACGCCAATCACCGCGCAACGATCGTCGAGGCGATACGGGGTGTTATCGCAGAACTCCCAGCCGGAAATGGCGTAGACCTGAAGATCGGAAAAGCGATCCGCCAGATGTTTCGCCGTTTGCGCCGCGTTGAGTGGCGAGCCGCAGGCAACGAAATAAATACGATCAATGTCGCGCTTCACCATCTCTTCCACGATGGCGTGCACCAGCGGAACGTCATGGCTGAGAACTTTTTCCACTTCCTGAACCATATTTTCGGTGACCAGAAAGTCCACGGTGCTTTTATCAATATCCAACATTTTATTTTCTTCAGATAACATTACGACAAAGCGTTGAGCTGGCGGCTACGCTTCGCCCAGAAGGCGTAAGCAGGCAGACCAGTAGCAATAACGATGGCGGCGCAGATAAGGCCGGGAATCGGTGCCCAGACAAAGGTTGAGGCGACCAGAATGAGGCTTGACGCAATGGCGAGGGTGGTCATCAGCCCGAAAGCCGGAGTACGCCACAGCGGTTTGTAATCGTCGCGTTTACGACACCAGATGATGGAGCCGAAGGTGAGGGTATTTTTGAAACACATCACCAGGGTGAAATAACCCAGCAGGCTGGTGAGATCGGAAACGAAGATGAAGAAGATCCCCAGCGCCCCTTGCAGGATGATGGAGACATCCGGCGTGTTGTATTTCGGATGCACATGGCCGAAGCATTTAAAGAACAGGTTGTCTTTCGCCATCGCGTATTCCAGCCGCGGCTGGTACATCACGCAGCTGGAAAGCGAACCAAGAATGACGATCATCGCCGTGATGGCAACAAAGAGCCCAGCGGTGCTGCCGAGTGCGGGGATCTAGGTCAGGGCGTCGGAAATCGGCGTTTCAGAATTGGCGAGTTTGTCGAAGGGCATCAGGCCGGAAATCACCAGCGCCAGCAGGGTGTAGAGCACCAGAACCAGCAGACAGGAACCAATCAGCGCTCGTGGCATGGTTTTTCCGGGGTTTTTAATTTCGCCGGTCATATAACAGATAGAGGCCATGCCGGTATACGACCAACTGGTGGCAGAGATCCCCGCCAGCAGCGCCATAAAGCTGCCCGTTGCGCCAATCGCAGTGGTGGTAAGGGCGGCAAAATTCTCCGCTTTAAACCAGAAGATCCCAAGGCCAATGACGATAGTGAACGGGATAATTTTGGCGATGGTAATTAGCGTCTGAAACGCTGCGCCGCCTTCAACGGAGCGCAGGTGTAGCAACATAAAGGCGATAATTAATCCGGCGGCGATAAATTTACCGAGCAACGGATCGATAGGCGTTAAAAAGCCAAGATTGCTGACAATCGCCAGCGCCATAATCGACAATGACGGCGCATCGTTGGCCCAGAAGCTGGCCCAGCCGGAGAGGAAAGCCAGCGGTCGGCTTCCGGCATTTTTCAGATAAACATAATCTGCGCCATTTTCCGGATAAGCGGTGGATAGTTCCGCATAGACGCACATTTGCGGGATCACAATTAACCCGCCAATGACAAACGCGAGCACCGTAAGCCACGGCGTGCCCGCTGCTTTTGCCACTTCACCCACAGATACAAAAATACCGGAGCCGACGGTTGTCCCGACGGCGATTGCAAGAACGGCCCAAAATCCGAGCTTGCGTTGGAGTTCCTGGCTTCCCATAGCGATACCTTTTTCTTGTCCAATACGTTGTAGGGGAGAGTTTGCAGCCATTTAAAAGGTAACATGACAATGCATGATGAATATAACAACATATTATGTTATGTAATGTGGAGGAAGATCACAAAATTTCGCACAGGATCGCGCTGTGGCTAATGGATGTAGTTATAAAATTGAATTTAAAGTGAAAATATTTTTACGGGCGGGGGCAAGAAGGACATAGAAACAAATACGCCCTCGGAAAATCCAGAGGGCGTCGGGCAATTAAACCGGTGTTAGCCGATTTCTGTCAGAGACTTACTGTGCAGTAGGACCGCAACCGCCAATGATTTTAGAAATAGAAATTGCCGGGTGCAGCAGGTAGTCGTAAGAGCAGTTCTTATCACGGTTTTCAATATGACCAGTACATGCAGTTAACGTAGCCAGTACTGCACCTACCAGTGCAACTTTAATAAATTTGTTCATTTACATTCCCTATGTATTATATATTAATTAATATTCATTGATTATATGAATATAAGCAGACTGCTCGTTAAGAACGATACAGGAATATTTAATTGGCGTCAGTGAGCGAATGACTTAATTTTGTAAATCGCTGTAACGGTGAATATAACCCATTAGCAGATAATATTTATTAAGGGGTTATGTTTTATTTGCTGAATATATAAAAAGAGTCATTAAGAAGGCCAGAATTCTCTGGCCCGGGTTAAATTAATGATTGGAGAACCAGTTCAGTTTATCGCGCAGGCCAACAACCCGACCAATAATAATTAGCGATGGACTGTTCATTTGCTGAGCAAGTTCACCGAGTTGCGTGAGCGTACCGTCAATCACGCGCTGCGTGACTGCCGTTCCGTTTTCGACAATTGCCACCGGCATTTCGCCAGGCATACCGTGTTCAATCAGCTTTTGCTGAATAGTCGCGGCCTGATTCAACCCCATATAGAACACCAGCGTCTGTTTTTCTGCCGCCAGGTTTTCCCAGTCCAGCTCGCCACCGGTTTTTAAGTGTCCGGTAATTAAGCGTACGCTCTGGGCATAATCGCGATGCGTGAGTGGAATACCCGAATAGGCAGAGCAACCAGAAGCTGCGGTAATACCCGGAACCACCGAGAACGGAATACCCGCGTTGCACAGTGTTTCCAGCTCTTCGCCACCACGGCCAAAAATAAACGGATCGCCACCTTTCAGCCGCACCACGCGTTTGCCTTTTTGCGCTTCCCGCAGCAGGATCTGGTTAATCTCTTCCTGCGGTACACAGTGGTATCCCGCGCGTTTGCCGACGAAAACGCGATCAGCATCGCGGCGTACCAGATTCATAATATCGTCAGAAACCAGACGGTCGTAGACCACCACATCTGCCTGCTGAATTTGTTGCAGTCCTTTCAGCGTCAGCAGCCCGGCATCGCCCGGACCTGCACCAACCAGCACCACTTCACCGCGATGGTCGAGCGGTTCGTTGATTAACTGTTCGGTCGTTTCAGTAATGGCTTTCTGATCGTTGTTTGCCAGCGACTGCGCCAGGCGGTCGTTAACGAACAATTTCTCCCAGAAACGGCGACGCTCACTCATCGTGGCGAACTGTTGTTTCACTCGCCCGCGTAATTGCCCGGCATATTTCGCCACCTGGCCCAGATGCAACGGCAGCAGTGATTCGAGTTTTTCGCGCAACAGGCGCGCCAGAACCGGAGAGGTGCCGCCAGAGGAGACCGCTACCATTAGCGGTGAGCGGTCAATAATCGACGGCATAATAAAGCTGGCGGCTTTCGGCGCATCAACTACGTTACAGAAGATGCGACGAGCTTCAGCGGCTTCGCTGACGCGCTGGTTAAGCGTGTCATCATCCGTCGCTGCAATCGCCAGCCAGCAGGTGTCGAGAAGGCTTTCATCAAATGGCCCTTCGACGAGGGTTAACATGCCTGCATCTGCCCATGCGGTGAACTGTGGAATAAACGCTAATGCATTCACCGTTAAGCGAGCGCCTGCGTCTAACAGCAACCTTGCTTTGCGTTCCGCGACATCACCACCGCCGACAATCAGACAGTCGCGATCGCGTAATTGGCAAAATATAGGCAAATGATCCACGTAAAAACCCCTTAGTAATTAACCGGCAGCTGTTTCAGTTTGATTAAATTTGTCCGCAACCGGACGATTCGCTTTCGGCGTAGCATACCAATAACCCAATCCCATGAATACGGCACCTGATAAAGTATTACCCAGCGTCACCCACAGCAGGTTATGACCAATACCCGCCAGCGTGTAGGCTTCGCTGTGGTTGCCGAACCAGGAGAGCGCGAACAGCGTCATGTTAGCGATAGAGTGCTCGTAGCCGGACGCGATAAATGCCAGCAGACACCACCAGATAGCGATAAATTTCGCCGCCCCTTCAGTGCGCAGCGCCATCCAGATTGCCAGGCAAACCAGCCAGTTACACAATGCACCTTTGAAGAACAGTACCATTGCCGGTGCAGTGGTTTTAGCCAGCGCGACGGAGTGAACGATGCTGGTATCTACCGGCAGCAGGCTACCGCCGCCCCAGCTATAGAGCATGGCAACGAAGACGGAACCGACCAGGTTACCCAGCCAGGTTTGCGGCAGGATTGCCCACATTTGCCCGTGGCTGATGCTGCCCGCTTTTACCCCAAAGGTGAGGAACATGGTGTGTCCGGTGAACAGTTCAGAACCGGCGATAATCACCAGCGTTAAGGCGATACCAAAGGTCGCGCCCATCACCAGCGGACGTACGGACGGGTCGAGCAAATTACCGAGCGTGAAAATCAGGATGATCCCAAGACCCACATATGCGCCCGCCATGGCGGAGCTGACCCAAAAGCCGAGCGGGTTATTTGCCGACAGGCGTGCAATGCGCGCAGCATTAGCCGCACACTTATTAATAGTGTCTGTAAACATTTGATTATCCTTTAAAAAATAAAAACAAAAAATAAAACAAAAAGTTTAAAAAATGTCCTGCAATATACCGAAGGTCATTACAGGACCATGCAAAAAGGGGAGGCATTGCGCCTCCCGTTAAAACATTAACCGCGCAGCTGCACCACGCCGTCTTTCACTCGTGCTTCGTAATGTTTGACGGAAAACTGTTCGTCTTCCATGCACAAGCCATCACTTAAGCGAAAACGCTGTTTTTTCAGCGGGCTGGCGACCCACAGCTCGCCCTGGTGTTCCGCAATCAGCCCGCGTGATAGCACGCTGGACTCGAAGAACGGATCAATGTTGCTGATCGCAAACACCTGGTCGCTGTGATACGGGCGGAAAATCGCTACCTGCTTGTCACCTAACAGTGCGCAGACGCCGGTTTCAGGCAGGATGTCATCGATTTTGCAGATGTCTTTCCACTGGCTCATGCGTTGTCCTCCACCAGAGTTACCGGGATACGTTCATACGGCGTTGCCGGACGGTGCTGTTCGCGCTCTGGCACCATCTGCACGTTCGGGTCACGCTTGTCGCTGTTGATGAAGTGTTTGAAGCGAGTCTGCGCGGACGGTGTATTGACCGTTTCAGTCCACTCACACACTACCGCTTCACGCAGGCGCGCCATCTCTTCTTCCAGATGAGCGTTCAGCCCCAGTTTGTCGTCAATGATCACCGCTTTCAGGTAATCGATGCCGCCTTCGAGGTTTTCTAACCACGGCGCGGTACGCGTCAGTTTGTCGGCGGTACGGATGTAGAACATCATGAAGCGGTCGAGATATTTGATCAGCGTTTCGCGATCGATATCCGCTGCCAGCAGATCCGCATGACGCGGTTTCATGCCGCCGTTACCGCAAACATACAGGTTCCAGCCTTTTTCAGTGGCGATAATACCCACGTCTTTACCCTGAGCTTCTGAACATTCACGGGTACAGCCGGAGACACCGAACTTCATTTTGTGCGGCGTACGGATGCCTTTGTAGCGGTTTTCCAGTTCCACGCCGAGGCCGACGCTATCGCCAACACCGTAGCGGCACCAGGTGCTACCCACGCAGGTTTTCGCCATACGCAGTGCTTTCGCATAGGCATGACCGGTTTCGAAGCCAGCTTCAATCAGCTGACGCCAGATTTCCGGCAGATCGTCTTTCTGTGCGCCAAACATCGCCAGGCGCTGGGAGCCGGTGATTTTGGTGTAGAGATTAAATTCACGCGCGATACGACCCACTGCCATCAGCCCTTCCGGGGTGATTTCACCGCCCGGAGAACGCGGGATCACCGAGTAGGTGCCGTCTTTCTGGATGTTAGCGAGGAAGTTGTCGTTAGAATCCTGCAGCGGAGTATGTTCCGGCTTCAGAATGTATTCGTTCCAGCAGGAGGCCAGCAGCGAACCGACGGTTGGTTTACAAACTTCACAACCGTAGCCTTTGCCGTGTTTCGCCAGCAGTTCTTCGAAGGTTTTAATGCCTTCAACGCGGATCAAATGGAACAGTTCCTGACGCGAATAAGCAAAGTGTTCGCACAGGTTGTTGTTAACTTCGATGCCCTGTTTCGCCAGTTCCGCGTTCAGTACCTGAGTGACCAGCGGGATACAGCCACCGCAGCCAGTACCCGCTTTGGTTTCAGCTTTCAGCGCCGCAACTGTGTGGCAGCCTTTGTTGATGGCAGCAATCAGATCACCTTTAGTGACGTCGAAGCAGGAGCAGATTTGCGCGCTGTCCGGCAGTTTATCAACACCGATAGACGGCTTACCGCTACCCGAGTGCGCCGGCAGAATCAGAGAATCCGGGTTTTCCGGCAGCTCGATAGCGTTCAGCACCAGTTGCAGCAGGTTGCCGTAGTCGCTGGTATCGCCCACCAGTACCGCACCGAGCAGGGTTTTGTTGTCTTCGCTGACAATCAGGCGTTTGTAGATCTCTTTACTTTCGTCGAGGTAAACATAGCTACGTGCGCCAGGCGTGCGACCGTGCGCATCACCAATACCACCTACGTCTACGCCCAGCAGTTTCAGCTTGGCGCTAAGGTCAGCACCTTCAAAGGCGTTTTCGCTACCCAGAATATGGTCAACGGCGACCTGCGCCATTTTGTAGCCTGGTGCTACCAGACCAAATACACGGTTGTTCCAGCTTGCGCATTCACCGATGGCGTAGATATCCGGATCGGAAGTCTGGCAGGAATCATTAATGACAATCCCCCCACGCGGAGCAACGTCCAGACCACACTGGGTTGCCAGCTTATCGCGCGGACGGATACCGGTAGAGAAGACGATAAAGTCGACTTCCAGTTCGCTGCCGTCGGCAAAACGCATGGTTTTACGCGCTTCGACACCTTCCTGCACAATCTCAAGGGTGTTTTTGCTGGTGTGAACGCGCACGCCCATACTTTCGATTTTGCGACGCAGCTGCTCGCCACCCATCTGATCAAGCTGTTCCGCCATCAGCATAGGGGCAAATTCGATAACGTGGGTTTCAATACCTAAGTTTTTCAGCGCGCCAGCGGCTTCCAGACCTAACAGGCCGCCACCAACAACGGCACCGCGTTTGCTGCGACGGGCGCAGGATTCAATGGCGTTGAGGTCTTCAATGGTGCGATAGACAAAGCAGTCCTGAGTATCAGAACCTTTGATTGGTGGGATCCACGGGTAGGAACCGGTTGCCATGATCAGCTTGTCATAAAAAACGGTACGTCCGGCGCTGGAGTGAATCACCTTCTCCTGACGGTTGATGGTGATAGCGCGTTCGCCGACCAGAACTTTGATGCCGTGTTTCTCGTAGAAGCCTTCGCGCACCAGCGACAGCTCTTCGGCGGTGTGGTGAGAGAAGTAAGATGAGAGGTGTACGCGGTCATAAGCGATGCGCGGTTCTTCACAGAAAACGGTAATATCAAAGTTGGCCGCATCAGATTTATCAAGAAGATCTTCGATAAAGCGATGGCCGACCATACCGTTACCGATAATTGCGAGTCTGACTTTGCTCATTTTTGCCTCGATTTCTTTTCTATTACCGCCTACCTTAACGATTCAGCAACCCCGCTTATTGATGTAAATCAAATTCACCTTTATATACTCCTTAAGGGGTATATTGCTGATTTGTATAAATTTTCTTAAGTCACGGAATTGTCTGACATTTCATGTTTGTGCAAAAAATGGACAAAATGAACGGGTTTATAGAAATAGATGCACGTAGCGGGGGAAGAGAGGAAAAGGCCGGACGACGATAGTGCCGTCCGGCATTAGCAATTAATGAGAGGTCAGGGTGTTATGCTGACGGTGACGGCTGACGAAACCTAACAGGAAGCACATCACAAAGACGACAGCGTACAGACCGTTTGCTGTAAGCAGTGCCGCCTGCGGACCGCTATGTTCAACAATCGTGCCGGTAACCACAAAGGTCAACATAGTACCGATGGTTCCGCAGGTCAGGACAAAGTTAACCAGTTTTGGCGACGGTACTTTGGTCTGCTGTGAACCCAGGGTGATGATGGTGGTATAGATCGCGCTGGAGAAGAAGCCCAGAGCGAGAATTGACCACGCCATATGTACTGGTGTTCCGGTGTTAAAGACGTACATCAGAATCGCAGCCAGACCAGCCAGTACGGTCAGAATGCGTTGCAAATCAAAGAAGCGAAGAATAAAGCTGAACGCCCACATGCCGACCATGTATGACATCCAGAAGTTACTCACCAGCGTGCCCGCGTCGTTCAGGCTCATGCCCAGGCCTTTGGCATACTCAGGCACCCAGGAGATAAAACCTAACTGACCGAGGATGTAGCACAGCGCCGCAACAGAGAGAAACAGTACGCCGATCCCCCACTTTTCTTTCTCTACCGGAGCATCCGTTTTTGGTGCACGTTTGCCCAGTGCCGGGAACTCACAGCCGAAGGTCAGAATAAAAATAGCGACATACACCAGCCCGATGCAGGCATAAACCCAGTACCACTCAATGCTGCGCGCCAGTAGAAACGCGGCGATCATTGGGAAAATCATCCCAGCCATACTGAAGAAGGAGTCAGTAAATAACAGGCGGGAACCGCGCTGACGCCCTTCATACATTTGTGTTATCAGGAATGTACCAATCGACATAGTAATGCCGCTGACCACCCCGAGAATGAACATCGCCGTCGAGAACAGCGCCAGGCTGTGGCTGAACATCAAACCGGCAACCGCCAGCACCATCAGGAGAAAGCCAAAACGTAACTGCGTTTTCAACGGGACGATTTCCATCAGCCAGGCGTTGAGGAAGATAGAGATTAAAATGCCGGCGTTGAGGAAGGTGAAGGTGTTACTCATACTGGAAACAGGCAGATTGAAATAATCGGCGATATTTCCCATCACCATCCCGGTGACAATAACCAACGCACCAGTCAGTGCGTAGGAGAGAAAGCTAATCCATGTGAGCTTGATGCGATTGCTGTTAGTCATGATTGGCCTGCGTTCAAAAATAAAATGGCATAGCGGGATATGCCGCGAGCGGGCGATTTTAGGTGATTTTATGATCTGTTTAAATGTTTTATTGCAATCGGTTGTTAAATTGCATTTTAAGAGGTGATTTTGATCACGGAATAAAAAGTGATCGTCAGGTTACATATATTTCAGATACGTAAAATTACGTAAAGGGATGGCCTTGTTCTTGAAGGCTATTTAGAATCTCTTCACTTGCTTTTTTTCTGCTCTGTTTGTTAAGGAAATCTCATGTTCAAATCGACCCTGGCGGCGATGGCTGCTGTTTTCGCTCTTTCTGCTCTTTCTGCTCTTTCTCCCGCAGCAATGGCAGCGAAAGGGGACCCGCACGTATTGTTGACAACCTCAGCTGGTAACATCGAACTGGAGCTGGATAAACAAAAAGCGCCAGTGTCTGTGCAAAACTTTGTCGATTATGTGAACAGCGGTTTTTATAACAACACTACCTTTCACCGCGTCATTCCTGGCTTTATGATTCAGGGCGGCGGTTTCACCGAGCAGATGCAGCAGAAAAAACCAAACCCGCCAATCAAAAATGAAGCCGATAACGGCCTGCGCAACACGCGTGGCACCATCGCGATGGCGCGTACCGCTGACAAAGACAGCGCCACCAGCCAGTTCTTTATCAACGTTGCCGATAACGCCTTCCTTGACCATGGTCAGCGTGATTTCGGTTACGCGGTATTTGGTAAAGTGGTGAAAGGCATGGACGTTGCCGATAAGATTTCCCAGGTGCCGACTCATGATGTTGGTCCGTACCAGAATGTGCCGTCAAAACCGGTAGTTATCCTTTCCGCTAAAGTCCTGCCGTAATGATTTCTCGCGCGGGCAATCTTGCCCGCGCTTCTGCTCTCCCGGCGTAACCCGGATTTGCCGCTTATACTTGTGGCAAATGGACACGTTCAGGGAGGCATCAAGTGAAGAAACTCACCGATAAGCAAAAGTCCCGTCTCTGGGAGCTTCAGCGTAATCGTAATTTCCAGGCCAGTCGCCGTCTTGAAGGCGTCGAGATGCCTTTAGTCACTCTTACTGCCGCAGAGGCTTTAGCGCGCCTTGAAGAGCTGAGGAGGCACTATGAGCGATAAATTCGGCGAAGGGCGCGATCTGTATCTTTATCCTGGCCTTGATATCATGCGTAACCGGCTGAACATCCGCCAGCAGCAGCGGCTGGAACAGGCCGCTTACGAAATGACGGCGCTGCGTGCTGCGACCATTGAGCTTGGTCCGCTGGTGCGCGGTTTACCGCATTTGCGCACTATCCATCGCCAGCTGTACCAGGATATTTTCGACTGGGCAGGGCAACTGCGTGAAGTTGATATTTATCAGGGCGATACGCCGTTCTGCCACTTTGCTTATATCGAAAAAGAGGGCAATGCCCTGATGCAGGATCTGGAGGAAGAAGGTTATCTGGTTGGCCTGGAGAAAGCGAAGTTCGTCGAGCGGCTGGCGCATTACTATTGTGAAATCAACGTGCTGCATCCCTTCCGGGTGGGAAGTGGTCTGGCACAGCGGATCTTCTTCGAGCAACTGGCGATTCATGCCGGATATCAACTGAGCTGGCAGGGTATCGAAAAAGAGGCCTGGAATCAGGCAAATCAGAGTGGGGCAATGGGGGATCTCACCGCACTGCAGATGATATTTAGCAAAGTGGTAAGCGAAGCCGGGGAATCTGAGTAAAATAGCGCGGTTCTTTCGTACCGGAGCCGCCATGATCCTGCTTATAGATAACTACGATTCTTTTACCTGGAACCTCTACCAGTACTTTTGTGAACTGGGGGCGGATGTGCTGGTTAAGCGCAACGATGCGTTGACGCTGGCGGATATCGACGCCCTTAAACCACAAAAAATTGTCATCTCACCTGGCCCCTGTACGCCAGATGAAGCCGGGATCTCCCTTGACGTTATTCGCCACTATGCCGGGCGCTTGCCGATTCTTGGCGTCTGCCTCGGTCATCAGGCAATGGCGCAGGCATTTGGCGGCAAAGTTGTGCGCGCCGCAAAGGTCATGCACGGCAAAACCTCGCCGATTACACATAGCGGTGAGGGCGTATTTCGGGGGCTGGCAAATCCACTTACCGTGACACGCTACCATTCGCTGGTGGTGGAACCTGACTCATTACCAGCGTGCTTTGACGTGACGGCCTGGAGCGAAACCCGCGAGATTATGGGGATTCGCCATCGCCAGTGGGATCTGGAAGGTGTGCAGTTCCATCCAGAAAGTATTCTTAGCGAACAAGGACATCAACTGCTGGCTAATTTCCTGCATCTCTGATTTCCGATTGCCATTCAGTGATTTTTTATGCATATTTTGTGATTATAATTTCACATTTATTTATGCGTAACAGGGTGATCATGAGATGGCAATTGAACAAACAGCAATTACACGCGCGACTTTCGATGAAGTGATCCTGCCGATTTATGCTCCGGCAGAGTTTATTCCGGTAAAAGGTCAGGGCAGCCGAATCTGGGATCAGCAAGGCAAGGAGTATGTCGATTTCGCGGGTGGCATTGCAGTTACGGCGTTGGGCCATTGCCATCCTGCGCTGGTGAACGCGTTAAAAACCCAGGGCGAAACTCTGTGGCATATCAGTAACGTTTTCACCAATGAACCGGCGCTGCGTCTTGGGCGCAAACTGATTGAGGCGACGTTTGCCGAACGCGTGGTGTTTATGAACTCCGGCACGGAAGCTAACGAAACCGCCTTTAAACTGGCACGCCATTACGCCTGTGTGCGTCATAGCCCGTTCAAAACCAAAATTATTGCCTTCCATAACGCTTTTCATGGTCGCTCGCTGTTTACCGTTTCGGTGGGTGGGCAGCCAAAATATTCCGACGGCTTTGGGCCGAAACCGGCAGACATCATCCACGTTCCCTTTAACGATCTCCATGCAGTGAAAGCGGTGATGGATGATCACACCTGTGCGGTGGTGGTTGAGCCGATCCAGGGCGAGGGCGGTGTGACGGCAGCGACGCCAGAGTTTTTGCAGGGCTTGCGCGAGCTGTGCGATCAACATCAGGCATTATTGGTGTTTGATGAAGTGCAGTGCGGGATGGGGCGGACTGGCGATTTGTTTGCTTACAGGTACTACGGTGTGACGCCGGATATTCTGACTTCTGCGAAAGCGTTAGGCGGCGGCTTCCCGATTAGCGCCATGCTGACCACGGCGGAAATTGCTTCTGCGTTTCATCCTGGTTCTCACGGTTCCACCTACGGCGGTAATCCTCTGGCCTGTGCAGTAGCGGGCGCGGCGTTTGATATCATCAATACCCCTGAAGTGCTGGAAGGCATTCAGGCGAAACGCCAGCGTTTTGTTGACCATTTGCAGAAGATCGATCAGCAGTACGATGTGTTTAGCGATATTCGCGGTATGGGGCTGTTAATTGGCGCGGAGCTGAAACCACACTACAAAGGTCGGGCGCGTGATTTCCTGTATGCGGGTGCAGAGGTTGGCGTAATGGTGCTGAATGCCGGACCGGATGTGATGCGTTTAGCACCGTCGCTGGTGGTGGAAGATGCGGATATCGATGAAGGGATGCAACGTTTCGCCCACGCGGTGGCGAAGGTGGTTGGGGCGTAAATAAGACGTATCAGGCAAAATATGTCGGATGCGGCGTGAATGCCTTATCCGATGGTTTAGCCTGTATTACGCCTTCGAATCCCGCAACTTGCGACTCAGCCAAATCCCGTGATGCGGTCGCTGACGCCATGCCATCGACGAAATGGTGTGCATGGTGTTCAGATGGCCAATAACCCGCTGTAAATGCTGCTCCAGCGTACCTGCCGCGCCTTCGTGCGGCTGCATCTCCGGCGCATCCATGATATTGGCATCGCCAGAACTACCCGGTTCGTCATACTCCAGTCGCTGCTGACAACGCTGAATGGCGATTTCACAAGACTGTAAATACTCTTGTGCCAGTTCAGGTGGCAATGCCCGGTGTTCCCGCGCCAGCGTGGTCATGGCATTAATATGCTCAACAATAAACTGGCTGTGCGTTACCCACAGTTTCATATCTGCCAGATAATGGCTGTTGAATGCCGGTTCCTGCATCGCCTGATTCAATGAGTTATACAGAGTGTTATGCGCCTGATTTACCCGCATTCTCTGCCAGGCCAGTGGCGTTGGTTGCGGGTCCTCGCTCAGAATCAAGCGAATCGCTTCCTGATAGGCTTCTAAAGCATCATGGGCGTTTTTACGCAATAACCCGCTCTGCCACTGCGGCCACAGCCAGACGGTACCACCGAAAGCAATCAAACAACCAATAATGGTATCGATAAGACGTGGAAGGATGTACTGCTCACCGTTCAGCCACAACAGTTGCAGGGTATACACTGCGGTAATAGTAAAACCGACCGTTGCCCAGCCGTAGTTTTTGCGCAATATCAGGTAGCTGGCGAGGGTGGTAATCAGCATCAACGTCAGGGTGTAACTTTCGGGAATTTTAAAGTGCAGCGCTACGCCCGCAATGATTAACCCGACCACGGTTCCCACGGAGCGATTCACAATCCTCAGACGGGTTGCGCCATAGCCATTTTGTGTCACCAGCAATACCGTCATCAGGATCCAGTACGACTTCGGCAGATGCAGCACGGTGCCCATCAGGCTGGCAACGCTTAACATCACACTGAGTCGTCCGGCATTGCGTAGCGCCGGAGACTTTAGTGACAGATAACTTTTCAGTGCCGGAAGCAACGGCATTCGCCGCTGTTTATCGGCCAGTAAGTCACGGGCATAGAGCGGTTTTTGGGTGCGCAGCACGCGGGCGATGCGGCTGAAATGCCAGTAGCAGAATTGCCCAACCGGATTATCCGGATGCTGGCGGGCGATTTTTTCCAGTGCGCCAATTTGCTTTTCCATCGTAAAACGCGTTGGCAGGCGATGGTAAAGAATGTCATCAGCCAGCACGCGCAGGCGAGCGGCGACGGTTTGCGCATTCCAGCGGATAACTTCTTCCGCATGGCTACGCTCGACCAGTTTTTGCACCTCTTCCGGCTGATGCAAACTGACCGAAATATGTTCCTGCAAATCCAGCGCCTCCTGGAAAATACGCAGCATCCGCTTGTAATCGGTATTGTTTTGCGCGGAAAGCATATGCATTTGCTGATAGCACTGAGTAATTAAATCGACCGCTTTTTGCTGGCGCACCAGCAGCGGTGGCAGCGCTTTTTCAGGATCGGTGTGCTGGGTAAGCAGGCTGTATTTGGCTTCACAATAATCTGCCAGTTCACGGTACAGCAGACTTAGTGACTCGCGCAGCGGTTGTTCGCGCCAGATCCAGAACCAAAACCAGTTAAACAATCCGTACCAGAGAGTGCCCAACGCATAGATGAGCAATGGTTCCCAGACCGGCATGTATCCCGCCAGACTGAGGGTAAAAATGGCGGCGAGCAGCGATGCAGGAAGCAATTTTGCGTGTAATGGCCCCAGCTCAGCAGTGACGCCAAGTACCAGCGTTAATCCGGTCAGCAAAAAGGGCAGGGGAACATCTTTTACCAGTAGCAGCTGTGTCAGTAAGCTACAGGTGGCAAACAGCGACGCACCAATGATTAAGTGTTTGAAAAAACGTTTATGAGGCGTATCAAGGCCCGCAATATTGCAACAGGCAGGAACGAGGGAGAAGAGCAGACCGAATCGTAATTCGCCAAGCATTAACCCAACGGCCACGGGCAAACATAGCACCAGCGTTTGTCGAAGTGCATAGTTGATATCGGGGTGATAAATCAGTCTGCGCCACATCGGGGGAAACAAAATGGCGCGCTACCAGGTAACGCGCCACTCCGACGGGATTAACGAGTGCCGTAAACGACGATGGTTTTACCGTGTGCGGAGATCAGGTTCTGATCTTCCAGCATCTTCAGAATGCGTCCCACGGTTTCACGAGAACAGCCGACAATCTGACCGATTTCCTGACGGGTAATTTTGATTTGCATACCGTCCGGGTGAGTCATAGCATCTGGTTGTTTTGCCAGGTTCAGCAGAGTCTGTGCAATGCGGCCCGTCACGTCGAGGAACGCCAGGTTGCCCACTTTCTCTGAAGTGACTTGCAGACGACGCGCCATCTGTGCAGACAGACGCATCAGAATGTCCGGGTTTACCTGAATCAATTGGCGAAATTTTTTGTACGAAATTTCAGCCACTTCACAGGCGGTTTTCGCACGTACCCATGCGCTACGTTCCTGGCCCTCTTCAAACAGGCCCAGTTCGCCAATAAAATCACCCTGATTCAGATAGGAGAGGATCATTTCTTTACCCTCTTCGTCTTTGATCAGCACTGCCACAGAGCCTTTAACGATGTAGTACAGCGTTTCCGCTTTTTCACCCTGGTGAATAAGCGTGCTCTTGGATGGGTACTTATGAATGTGGCAATGAGACAAGAACCATTCGAGAGTCGGGTCTGTTTGCGGTTTGCCAAGCACCATGCGCGGTTATCCTCTGTTATAAGCTTTCTCCAGAGCCAGATAACGCCGCTGTCTCTGGATTGCCGAAATATGCTTCCCGCTACCTGGGAAGGGGCTATCAACTGTACTGCACGGTAATGTGACGTCCTTTGCATACATGCAGTACATCAATGTATTACTGTAGCATCCTGACTGTTTTAGCATAGCTTTCGCTTTGTGTCTCCTGGTGTCTCGCTTCAGCATGACCCAGGTCGCCTTCCGTTGCGCGATTTGGTTAGTACGCGTACTCTGTCAGGAAAATTGACGCAGTGGAGTAGCAAAAATGCAAGCGCGAGTGAAGTGGGTCGAAGGGTTAACTTTTCTGGGCGAATCCGCCTCTGGTCACCAGATTTTAATGGACGGCAACTCAGGCGATAAAGCACCAAGTCCGATGGAAATGGTGTTGATGGCGGCGGGTGGTTGCAGTGCCATCGATGTGGTTTCGATCCTGCAAAAAGGGCGTCAGGATGTGGTCGATTGTGAAGTAAAATTGACCTCTGAACGCCGCGAAGAGGCACCACGCCTGTTTACGCACATTAATCTGCATTTTATCGTCACCGGTCGCGACCTGAAAGACGCAGCGGTTGCGCGTGCGGTTGATCTCTCTGCCGAGAAATATTGTTCAGTGGCGTTGATGCTGGAAAAAGCGGTGAATATTACTCACTCGTATGAAGTGGTTGCCGCGTGACTTAACTATCCCGTTGTGAAGCCGGATAGTATTTTATCCGGCATAATAGCAAAGTTACTCGATTTTCTTTCCTTCCATCAATCGTTGCACCAGCGGCAGCATAATTAATTCCATTGCCAGCCCCATTTTGCCGCCAGGTACCACTAACGTATTGATGTGGGAAATGAATGAGCCTTGCAACATCGCCAGCAGCCAAGGGAAATCGATCCCTTCCAGATTACGAAAATGGATCACCACAAAGCTTTCATCCAGCGACGGGATACCTTTTGCCGCGAACGGGTTTGAAGTGTCGACGGTGGGAACGCGCTGGAAGTTAAGATGGGTGCGGGAAAACTGCGGTGTGATGTAGTTGATATAGTCTTCCATTGAACGCACTACCGAGTCCATCACTGCTTCTCGTGAGTGCCCGCGCTCGCTGGTGTCGCGGATCAGTTTTTGAATCCACTCAAGGTTAACGATAGGCACTACGCCGACCAGTAAGTCCACATGCTGCGCAACGTTATGCTGTGGCGTGACTACGCCGCCGTGTAAACCTTCATAAAACAGTACATCAGTGGGTTCTGGTAAAGGTTGCCAGGGGGTGAATGTTCCCGGTACCTGATTCCAGGGTACGGCTTCGTCGTAGGTATGCAGATATTTGCGAGATTTCCCTTTGCCGCTCTGACCGTATTCAATGAAGGTTTGTTCCAGCAGGCCGAAGTCGTTCGCTTCGGGGCCGAAGTAGCTGATATGCCGCCCGGCGTCGCGCGCTTTGCGGATCGCCATGTCCATTTCCGGGCGGGTGTAACGGTGAAAACTGTCGCCTTCCACCTCAGCTGCATGCAGATTTAACTGCGCGAATATTTTACGAAACGCGAGGCTGGTGGTGGTGGTCCCCGCGCCGCTGGATCCTGTTACCGCAATGACCGGATGTTTGGCAGACATAGTAACTCCATGACTTAGCTATCACTATTATCTCGTCCGCCGACGGTTGCAGGTTATTCGCGAAACTGACTGCGCGGCATAATATTGACCGTTTCGTGCAGCTCCGACCATACCAGCACCGCTTCTCCGCACTGTAGCTGGCGTTTGACGTCGGCGACTTTCTGTTCAAGTGTACGCTCATGTTCACCATAATCGGTGCCTTCACGTAACACAAAGCTTTCAATTAAATTTTCCAGCGTTTCGGGGGAGAGGTCTTGCCACGGAATCAACATGATTTCGCCTCCAGATACGTTGTTAACCAGTCAGGAATGCGTGACTCCAGCCACATTTGCGGATGAAGTAATGTACCGCCAATAAAGCCAACATGACCGCCATGTTCAGTCAGTTGATACTCCACCTGCGAGGGGAGACTTTCCGGTTTTGGGATCACCTGATGATCCATAAACGGATCGTCTTTGGCGTGAATAATCAGCGTCGGTTTGGCGATCCGGTTCAGCATTGGCATGGCGCTACACTGACGATAATAGTCGATAGCGTCGGCGTAGCCGTGAATTCTGGCGGTGATTAGATCGTCAAATTCACGGATGCGACGTACCGATTTTAACTGCGCGAGATTAATCGGCAGCGTTCCGGGGTAGGCTGCCAGCTTGCGCGCGGCATTGGCTTTTAACAGGTTCAGCAAGTAACGCTGATAAACGCGGGAAAAGCCCTTTTCCATATGATAGCTACAGGCTTCCAGCATAAACGGCGCAGAGACAATCACCGCCGCATCAACCGGGAGATCATTGCCTTCCTTTGCCAGCAAACAGGCCAGCATATTACCGCCGAGCGAATAGCCGACGGCAGCCGTTGGCGCATGACCAAATTCGCGTTGCAGCCAGCGTAAAAACCAACTGGCGTCTTCGGTTTCGCCCGAATGGTAAATGCGGTGCATACGGTTTGGTTCACCGCTGCATCCGCGAAAATGCATCACCACGCCCAGCCAGCCGCGCTTTTGCGCCGCCTCAACCAGACCGTGGGCGTAAGGGCTATTGAGACTGCCTTCCAGCCCGTGAAACACCACTAAACGCGGTTTATGTTTCGCCTGTGCGGGGTCTTCACTCCACGCGAGATCGACAAAATCGCCGTCGGGCAACTCCAGCCGCTGCCAGTACGGGGTGAATTTCACCTGACGACGAAACAAACGCGGCAGCATAGTTTGTAGATGACAATTGCTAAAGCCGCGCATAGGGGTGAATTCAGCACTGCTGCTAAATTCATTGGCATCGGTCGTCGTTATCTGCGCCATCAGTTGCTTTGGCCTTCCAGCAGCATCTGCTCAAGCTGCTCCTGGGCTTCCAGCCACGCCATTTCGCACTCTTCCAGGCCGGATTTGGCGCTGGCTTGCTGTTGCAGGCAGGCGGTCAACTCCGCTTTACGGCTCTGGTCATACAGTTCGCTGTCGCCGAGTTTCTCTTCCGCCTGCGCCAGTTGCGCGTTCAGCTTCTCCATCTCTTTTTCCAGACGGGCAATCTCTTTACGCAGCGGCTGGGTTTGCGCACGCAGCTCCGCTTCCCGACGCTTCTGATCTTTACGTGCCTGGGCGCTGTTCGCGTTCTCTTTTGGCGCTTCGTCGGTCTGGTTTTCCTGCTTTTGTACGTCGCTCAACCACTGTTGATAATCTTCCAGATCGCCGTCGAACGGTTCGACTTTACGATCGTGAACCAGGTAGAGATCGTCAGTGGTGGAACGCAGCAAATGACGGTCGTGCGAAACGACAACCAGCGCGCCTTCAAACTCGATTAATGCTTCGGTGAGTGCCTGACGCATGTCGAGGTCAAGGTGGTTAGTCGGTTCGTCGAGCAGCAGCAGATTCGGACGCTGCCAGACAATTAATGCCAGCACCAGGCGGGCTTTTTCCCCACCGGAGAAGCGGCGCGTTTCTTCGGTTACTTTATCGCCCAGGAAACCAAAGCCGCCGAGGTAGTCACGCAGTTTTTGTTCCAGCTCCTGCGGCGCTAAACGTGCCAGATGTTGAATAGGTGATTCGTCGGCGCGCAGGTATTCAAGTTGATGCTGGGCGAAGTAGCCGAGCTTGATCCCTTTCGCCAGACCAATTTCACCGCTGACTGGCGCAAGTTCACCGGCTAACAGTTTGATTAATGTCGATTTACCTGCGCCGTTGCGGCCTAACAGACCAATGCGCGAGCCGGGGACCAGATTCAATTTAATCGAGTCGAGAATAATGCGATCGCCATAGCCTGCGCTGACCTTTTCCATCTTCAGTAACGGATTTGGCAGGCTTTCCGGCGCGCGGAAGCTAAAGCGGAACGGGTTGTCGACGTGTGCGGGGGCAATCAGCTCCATACGTTCCAGCATCTTAATGCGGCTCTGGGCCTGCTTCGCTTTGGTGGCTTTGGCACGGAAACGATCGATATAACTTTGCAGATGTGCCACGCGTTCCTGCTGGCTTTCGTACATCGCTTGTTGCTGCGCCAGACGGGTGGCGCGCTGTACTTCAAACGAACTGTAGTTGCCGGTGTACTCGAACATGCTTTGTTGTTCGATATGAATAATTTTATCAACGATCGGATCGAGGAAGTCGCGGTCGTGAGAGATCAGGATCAGCGTGCCCTGATAGCTCTTCAACCATTTTTCCAGCCAGATAACGGCATCGAGATCGAGGTGGTTAGTCGGTTCGTCGAGCAGCAGCAAGTCTGAACGGCAAATCAGCGCCTGGGCAAGGTTAAGACGCATACGCCAGCCACCGGAGAAATCACTTACCGGGCGCTCCAGTTGTTCATTGCTGAAACCGAGGCCGTGCAGCAGGCTGGCGGCACGGGAGCGAATACTCCATGCGTCAATAGCATCCAGCTTGCTATGAATGGTCGCAATGGCGTGCCCGTCGTTACGTTCGTTGGCGTCGTGCAGCTGCGCTTCCAGTTGACGATATTCACGGTCGCCGTCAATGACATATTCCAGCGCCGCTTGCGGTAACGCTGGCGTTTCCTGATTCACCCACGCCAGTTGCCAGCTTCCCGGAAAGGTGTAGCTGCCGCCGTCGGCGCTGATTTCATTTTTCAGCAATGCCAGCAGGGTAGATTTACCACAGCCGTTTTTACCCACCAGGCCGACTTTCTGCCCGGGGTTGATGGTGGCGGTGGCATTATCCAGCAGGACGCGCACGCCGCGACGAATTTGTAACGAGGAGAAAACAATCATAAGGCGCCGTATGTTCAGACTATGTTAACTTATCATTATGATAATGTAATGTATGGGCGAGCTGCCGCACCGGGCGCAATGGTAGCCCAAAACAGCGACTATACACAAAAACCATACCGGGAGGGGGATGATGTCTCAGCCAGCGAAAGTTTTGCTGCTGTATGCCCATCCGGAATCTCAGGACTCGGTGGCAAACCGGGTACTGCTTAAACCGGCCACGCAGCTCAGCAATGTTACCGTGCACGACCTTTACGCGCACTATCCCGATTTTTTTATTGATATCCCCCGTGAGCAGGCATTACTGCGCGAGCACGAGGTGATTGTCTTTCAGCATCCTCTTTATACCTATAGCTGCCCGGCGCTACTGAAAGAGTGGCTGGACCGGGTATTAAGTCGTGGTTTTGCCAGCGGGCCGGGAGGAAACCAACTGGCGGGAAAGTACTGGCGTAACGTGATTACCACCGGCGAGCCGGAAAGTGCTTACCGTTATGACGCGCTGAATCGCTACCCGATGAGCGATGTGCTGCGCCCCTTTGAACTGGCGGCGGGCATGTGCCGGATGCATTGGTTAAGTCCCATCATTATTTACTGGGCGAGACGGCAAAGCGCAAAGGAGCTGGCGAGCCACGCCAGAGCCTACGGTGACTGGTTGGCAAATCCGCTGTCTCCAGGAGGCCGCTGATGGAAGGTTCCGATTTTTTACTCGCAGGAGTGCTGTTTCTCTTCGCGGCTGGGGATTGGCGCTGTGTTGGGATATTTGCTGGCGGGGATTGCAATTGGCCCGTGGGGGCTGGGGTTTATTAGCGACGTCGATGAGATCCTCCACTTTTCGGAACTCGGCGTGGTATTCCTGATGTTTATCATCGGCCTTGAGTTGAATCCCTCCAAACTTTGGCAACTGCGGCGTTCGATTTTTGGCGTAGGCGCGGCACAGGTGCTGTTAAGCGCGGCGTTGCTGGCGGGATTATTGATGCTGACGGATTTCGCCTGGCAGGCGGCGGTGGTCGGTGGCATTGGCTTTGCGATGTCTTCAACTGCAATGGCGTTGCAATTGATGCGTGAGAAAGGGATGAATCGCAGCGAATCCGGCCAGCTCGGGTTTTCGGTTCTGCTGTTTCAGGATCTGGCAGTGATCCCAGCACTGGCGTTAGTGCCGTTGTTGGCGGGGTCGGCAGACGAACATTTCGACTGGATGAAGATCGGCATGAAGGTGCTGGAGTTTGTCGGCATGCTGATTGGTGGGCGCTATTTACTGCGTCCGGTATTCCGCTTTATTGCAGCTTCTGGCGTGCGGGAAGTGTTCACCGCCGCGACGCTGCTGCTGGTGTTGGGTTCCGCATTGTTTATGGATGCGCTGGGGCTGTCGATGGCGCTCGGTACATTTATTGCGGGCGTGCTGCTGGCGGAAAGTGAATATCGCCATGAACTGGAAACGGCTATCGATCCCTTCAAAGGCTTGCTGCTCGGTTTGTTCTTTATCTCTGTCGGCATGTCGCTCAACCTCGGGGTGCTTTATACCCATCTGTTGTGGGTAGTGATAAGCGTGGTTGTGCTGGTGGCGGTGAAAATTCTCGTGCTGTATCTGCTGGCGCGATTGTATGGCGTGCGTAGCTCAGAGCGGATGCAGTTTGCTGGCGTGTTGAGTCAGGGCGGTGAGTTTGCCTTTGTCCTCTTTTCTACCGCTTCTTCACAACGTTTATTCCAGGGCGACCAGATGGCGCCGTTGCTGATGAAGCTGGTGGATAAATGGCTATCCCGCCAGTTTAACGGACCGGAAGAAGAAGACGAAAAACCGTGGGTCAACGATGATAAACCCCAGGTCATTGTCGTGGGCTTCGGGCGTTTTGGTCAGGTGATTGGTCGTTTGCTGATGGCAAATAAAATGCGCATTACCGTGCTGGAGCGGGATATCAGCGCCGTTAACCTGATGCGTAAATATGGCTACAAAGTTTATTACGGCGACGCCACGCAGGTCGATCTTTTACGTTCTGCGGGTGCAGAGGCCGCTGAGTCTATCGTCATTACCTGTAACGAGCCGGAAGACACCATGAAGCTGGTGGAAATATGCCAGCAGCACTTTCCGCATTTGCATATTCTTGCGCGAGCGCGCGGACGTGTGGAAGCGCATGAGTTATTACAGGCAGGGGTGACGCAGTTTTCCCGTGAAACATTCTCCAGTGCGTTAGAGCTGGGGCGCAAGACGCTGGTCACGCTTGGCATGCATCCGCATCAGGCACAGCGGGCGCAACTGCATTTTCGCCGCCTGGATATGCGAATGCTGCGGGAGTTAATCCCGATGCATGCTGATACCGTACAAATTTCTCGCGCCAGGGAAGCCCGACGCGAACTGGAAGAGATTTTCCAGCGTGAAATGCAACAAGAACGACGCCAGCTGGACGGCTGGGATGAATTTGAGTAGAGGGTAAGGATGGCAATCCGAAAACGTTTTATAGCGGGCGCAAAATGCCCGGCCTGTCAGGCGCAGGATTCAATGGCGATGTGGCGCGAAAATAATATTGATATTGTTGAATGTGTTAAGTGCGGACATCAGATGCGAGAAGCAGACAAAGAAGCCCGCGATCACGTTCACAAAGATGAGCAAGTGATCGGGATTTTTCATCCGGACTAGCGATATGCGCCGAGTTTTTTTAAGCTAGTGAGTACACGGCTGCAGAATTCCGCTACAATCTGCGCCACTATTCTTCCCATGCTCAGGAGATATCATGAAAGTAGCAAAAGACCTGGTGGTCAGCCTGGCCTATCAGGTACGTACAGAAGACGGTGTGTTGGTTGATGAGTCTCCGGTGAGTGCGCCGCTGGACTACCTGCATGGTCACGGTTCCCTGATCTCTGGCCTGGAAACGGCGCTGGAAGGTCATGAAGTTGGCGACAAATTTGATGTCGCTGTTGGCGCGAACGACGCTTACGGTCAGTACGACGAAAACCTAGTGCAACGTGTTCCTAAAGACGTATTTATGGGCGTTGATGAACTGCAGGTAGGTATGCGTTTCCTGGCTGAAACTGACCAGGGTCCGGTACCGGTTGAAATCACTGCGGTTGAAGACGATCACGTAGTGGTTGATGGTAACCACATGCTGGCCGGTCAGAACCTGAAATTCAACGTTGAAGTTGTGGCGATTCGCGAAGCGACCGAAGAAGAACTGGCTCATGGCCACGTTCACGGCGCGCACGATCATCACCACGATCACGACCACGACGGTTGCTGCGGCGGTCATGGCCACGATCACGGTCATGAACACGGTGGCGAAGGCTGCTGTGGCGGTAAAGGCAACGGCGGTTGTGGTTGCCACTAATACCGAAAAGGTGACAAAAAAGCGGGGAATCCCCGCTTTTTTTACGCCTCAATAATGTGGCGGTGGCGTTTCTTCAGCCTGCGACGCGATGTTCGACGGCTGGCTGGCTTTTAACTTCTCGGTCAGCAGACGCAGATGATCGCGCAGTTTCGCCATCTCCATTTCATGAGCGGCCACCGTGACGTTCAGTTCTTCAATGGTGATTTCCTGAAAAGCCAGTCGGCTCTCCAGCTCTGCCAGGCGTGCTTCCAATGATAAATCCTGCATGATTCACCTCTTTTGTCGAATGGTCGCCGCGGATTCTACTTAACTTTGCTGCCCGAGACAGCACTCATTTCGCGGTCATCGAAACTAATTTAAACAAAAAGAGTCTGAAAATAGATGATAATAGGGCGTGTCTGTATGTAGATTTGTTCGACAACGCTTTATAGTACCCTTCTGATAATAGTTAACCCTGGGGTGAGATGCCCCGATCCTGGAGATATGGATGAAATCACTGTTTAAAGTAACGCTACTGGCGACCACAATGGCCGTTGCCCTGCATGCACCAATCACTTTTGCTGCTGAAGCTGCAAAACCTGCTACAACTGCAGACAGCAAAGCATCGTTCAAAAATGACGATCAGAAATCAGCTTATGCACTGGGTGCTTCGCTGGGTCGTTACATGGAAAACTCTCTTAAAGAACAAGAAAAACTGGGCATCAAACTGGATAAAGATCAGCTGATCGCTGGTGTTCAGGATGCATTTGCTGATAAGAGCAAACTCTCCGACCAAGAGATCGAACAGACTCTGCAAGCATTCGAAGCTCGCGTGAAGTCTTCTGCTCAGGCGAAGATGGAAAAAGACGCGGCTGATAACGAAGCAAAAGGTAAAGAGTACCGCGAGAAATTTGCCAAAGAGAAAGGTGTGAAAACCTCTTCAACTGGTCTGGTTTATCAGGTAGTAGAAGCCGGTAAAGGCGAAGCACCGAAAGACAGCGATACTGTTGTAGTGAACTACAAAGGTACGCTGATCGACGGTAAAGAGTTCGACAACTCTTACACCCGTGGTGAACCGCTTTCTTTCCGTCTGGACGGTGTTATCCCGGGTTGGACAGAAGGTCTGAAGAACATCAAGAAAGGCGGTAAGATCAAACTGGTTATTCCACCAGAACTGGCTTACGGCAAAGCGGGTGTTCCGGGGATCCCACCGAATTCTACCCTAGTGTTTGACGTAGAGCTGCTGGATGTGAAACCAGCGCCGAAGGCTGATGCAAAGCCGGAAGCTGATGCGAAAGCCGCAGATTCTGCTAAAAAATAAGCATTAAGAACCGCCGCCTGACCAGGCGGCGGTTTTTTTATTACAGGCCGGATATAATTAGTGCTGGAAAGCGGAACCTCCGCTGTATTAATTTAGTTACCCGCATCATTAATGAGCCTGCCCTGAAAAGTTAACGACAGGCTCCTGAAAAGGAGTGTTTTTTTTCATGTCCAGGTCGCTTTTAACCAACGAAACCAGTGAGTTGGATTTACTGGATCAACGTCCTTTCGACCAGACCGATTTTGATATTCTGAAATCCTACGAAGCGGTGGTGGACGGGTTAGCGATGCTTATTGGCTCCCACTGTGAAATCGTTTTGCACTCTTTGCAGGATCTAAAATGTTCAGCCATTCGCATTGCTAACGGTGAACATACAGGCCGGAAGATTGGTTCGCCAATTACTGACCTGGCGCTACGTATGCTGCACGATATGACGGGAGCGGATAGCAGCGTTTCTAAATGCTACTTTACTCGCGCCAAAAGCGGCGTATTAATGAAGTCCCTGACTATCGCGATTCGTAACCGCGAACAGCGTGTAATTGGTCTGCTGTGCATCAATATGAATCTTGATGTTCCCTTCTCGCAGATTATGAGCACTTTTGTGCCGCCAGAAACCCCGGATGTCGGTTCAAGCGTCAACTTTGCCTCTTCTGTTGAAGATCTGGTTACCCAAACGCTGGAGTTCACCATCGAAGAAGTGAATGCCGATCGCAATGTTTCTAATAACGCCAAAAATCGTCAGATCGTGCTGAATCTCTACGAGAAAGGGATCTTCGATATTAAAGATGCGATCAACCAGGTTGCTGACCGCCTGAACATCTCCAAACACACTGTCTATCTCTACATCCGCCAGTTCAAGAGCGGTGATTTTCAGGGGCAAGATAAGTAATGCGTTTTGCCATCGTGGTGACCGGGCCAGCATACGGTACGCAACAGGCGAGTAGTGCTTTTCAGTTTGCGCAGGCGCTGATAGCAGAAGGCCATAAGTTAAGCAGCGTCTTTTTCTATCGGGAAGGGGTCTATAACGCTAACCAACTGACCTCACCGGCAAGCGACGAATTTGACCTTGTGCGCGGCTGGCAACAGTTGAATGCGCAACATGGTGTGGCGCTGAATATCTGCGTAGCGGCAGCGTTACGCCGCGGTATCGTCGATGAAACTGAAGCAGGAAGGCTGGGGCTGGCTTCGTCAAACCTTCAGCCGGGATTTACCTTAAGCGGACTTGGCGCGCTGGCGGAAGCCTCGCTGACCTGTGACAGGGTGGTACAGTTCTGATGAAACGAATTGCGTTTGTTTTTTCTACTGCACCTCATGGTACAGCTGCTGGTCGGGAAGGTTTAGATGCTTTACTGGCAACTTCCGCATTAACTGACGATCTGGCCGTCTTCTTTATTGCTGATGGCGTTTTTCAGCTGCTGTCAGGACAAAAGCCCGATGCAGTGCTGGCGCGTGATTACATTGCCACTTTTAAATTGTTGAGTCTGTACGACATTGAACAGTGCTGGGTTTGTGCGGCTTCACTGCGCGAACGCGGGTTAGATCCGCAGACACCCTTTGTTGTCGAAGCCACGCCGCTCGAAGCAGATGCCTTACGCCGCGAACTCGCCAACTACGATGTTATTTTGAGGTTTTGAGGCGTTTATGCTGCACACGTTACATCGTTCACCCTGGCTGACGGATTTTGCTGCGCTGCTGCGTCTGCTCAGTGAAGGAGACGAACTGCTATTATTGCAAGATGGCGTAACTGCCGCAGTTGACGGTAACCGCTACCTTGAAAGTCTGCGTAATGCCCCCATTAAGGTCTATGCCCTGAACGAAGACCTTATTGCCCGCGGTTTGACTGGTCAAATTTTGAACGACATCATTCCCATTGACTATACTGATTTCGTCAGACTTACGGTTAAGCACTCCAGCCAGATGGCCTGGTGATGGCGGGATCGTTGTATATTTCTTGACACCTTTTCGGCATCGCCCTAAAATTCGGCGTCCTCATATTGTGTGAGGACGTTTTATTACGTGTTTACGAAGCAAAAGCTAAAACCAGGAGCTATTTAATGGCAACAGTTAACCAGCTGGTACGCAAACCACGTGCTCGCAAAGTTGCGAAAAGCAACGTGCCTGCGCTGGAAGCATGCCCGCAAAAACGTGGCGTATGTACTCGTGTATATACTACCACTCCTAAAAAACCGAACTCCGCGCTGCGTAAAGTATGCCGTGTTCGTCTGACTAACGGTTTCGAAGTGACTTCCTACATCGGTGGTGAAGGTCACAACCTGCAGGAGCACTCCGTGATCCTGATCCGTGGCGGTCGTGTTAAAGACCTCCCGGGTGTTCGTTACCACACCGTACGTGGTGCGCTTGACTGCTCCGGCGTTAAAGACCGTAAGCAGGCTCGTTCCAAGTATGGCGTGAAGCGTCCTAAGGCTTAATGGTTCTCCGTTAAGTAAGGCCAAACGTTTTAACTTAAATGTCAAACTAAACTCGTAGAGTTTTGGACAATCCTGAATTAACAACGGAGTATTTCCATGCCACGTCGTCGCGTCATTGGTCAGCGTAAAATTCTGCCGGATCCGAAGTTCGGATCAGAACTGCTGGCTAAATTTGTAAATATCCTGATGGTAGATGGTAAAAAATCTACTGCTGAATCTATCGTATACAGCGCGCTGGAGACCCTGGCTCAGCGCTCTGGTAAATCTGAACTGGAAGCATTCGAAGTAGCTCTCGAAAACGTGCGCCCGACTGTAGAAGTTAAGTCTCGCCGCGTTGGTGGTTCTACTTATCAGGTACCAGTTGAAGTCCGTCCGGTTCGTCGTAATGCTCTGGCAATGCGTTGGATCGTTGAAGCTGCTCGTAAACGCGGTGATAAATCCATGGCTCTGCGCCTGGCGAACGAACTTTCTGATGCTGCAGAAAACAAAGGTACTGCAGTTAAGAAACGTGAAGACGTTCACCGTATGGCCGAAGCCAACAAGGCGTTCGCACACTACCGTTGGTAATCCCTTCGGAGTTTTAGTCACCAGGCGGGCGCTTCCAGTAAGCAGCCCGCTTTGGGCTACTTAAATTGAACGCCTAAAAGATAAACGAGGAAACAAATGGCTCGTACAACACCCATCGCACGCTACCGTAACATCGGTATCAGTGCGCACATCGACGCCGGTAAAACCACTACTACCGAACGTATTCTGTTCTACACCGGTGTAAACCATAAAATCGGTGAAGTTCATGACGGCGCTGCAACCATGGACTGGATGGAGCAGGAGCAGGAACGTGGTATTACCATCACTTCCGCTGCGACTACTGCATTCTGGTCTGGTATGGCTAAGCAGTATGAGCCGCATCGCATCAACATCATCGACACCCCGGGGCACGTTGACTTCACAATCGAAGTAGAACGTTCCATGCGTGTTCTCGATGGTGCGGTAATGGTTTACTGCGCAGTTGGTGGTGTTCAGCCGCAGTCTGAAACCGTATGGCGTCAGGCAAACAAATATAAAGTTCCGCGCATTGCGTTCGTTAACAAAATGGACCGCGTGGGTGCGAACTTCCTGAAAGTTGTTAACCAGATCAAAACCCGTCTGGGCGCGAACCCGGTTCCGCTGCAGCTGGCGATTGGTGCTGAAGAACATTTCACCGGTGTTGTTGACCTGGTGAAAATGAAAGCTATCAACTGGAATGACGCTGACCAGGGCGTAACCTTCGAATACGAAGATATCCCGGCAGACATGGTTGAACTGGCTAACGAATGGCACCAGAACCTGATCGAATCCGCAGCTGAAGCTTCTGAAGAGCTGATGGAAAAATACCTGGGTGGTGAAGAACTGACTGAAGCAGAAATCAAAGGTGCTCTGCGTCAGCGCGTTCTGAACAACGAAATCATCCTGGTAACCTGTGGTTCTGCGTTCAAGAACAAAGGTGTTCAGGCGATGCTGGATGCGGTAATTGATTACCTGCCATCCCCGGTTGACGTACCTGCGATCAACGGTATCCTGGACGACGGTAAAGACACTCCGGCTGAACGTCACGCAAGTGATGACGAGCCGTTCTCTGCACTGGCGTTCAAAATCGCTACCGACCCGTTTGTTGGTAACCTGACCTTCTTCCGTGTTTACTCCGGTGTGGTTAACTCTGGTGATACCGTACTGAACTCCGTGAAAGCTGCACGTGAGCGTTTCGGTCGTATCGTTCAGATGCACGCTAACAAACGTGAAGAGATCAAAGAAGTTCGCGCGGGCGACATCGCTGCTGCTATCGGCCTGAAAGACGTAACCACTGGTGACACCCTGTGTGACCCGGATGCGCCGATCATTCTGGAACGTATGGAATTCCCTGAGCCGGTAATCTCCATCGCAGTTGAACCGAAAACCAAAGCTGACCAGGAAAAAATGGGTCTGGCTCTGGGCCGTCTGGCTAAAGAAGACCCGTCTTTCCGTGTATGGACTGACGAAGAATCTAACCAGACCATCATCGCGGGTATGGGCGAACTGCACCTCGACATCATCGTTGACCGTATGAAGCGTGAATTCAACGTTGAAGCGAACGTAGGTAAACCGCAGGTTGCTTACCGTGAAACTATCCGCCAGAAAGTTACCGATGTTGAAGGTAAACACGCGAAACAGTCTGGTGGTCGTGGTCAGTATGGTCATGTTGTTATCGACATGTACCCGCTGGAGCCGGGTTCAAACCCGAAAGGCTACGAGTTCATCAACGACATTAAAGGTGGTGTAATCCCTGGCGAATACATCCCGGCCGTTGATAAAGGTATCCAGGAACAGCTGAAAGCAGGTCCGCTGGCAGGCTACCCGGTAGTAGACATGGGTATTCGTCTGCACTTCGGTTCTTACCATGACGTTGACTCCTCTGAACTGGCGTTTAAACTGGCTGCTTCTATCGCCTTTAAAGAAGGCTTTAAGAAAGCGAAACCAGTTCTGCTTGAGCCGATCATGAAGGTTGAAGTAGAAACTCCGGAAGAGAACACCGGTGACGTTATCGGTGACTTGAGCCGTCGTCGTGGTATGCTCAAAGGTCAGGAATCTGAAGTTACTGGCGTTAAGATCCACGCTGAAGTACCGCTGTCTGAAATGTTCGGATACGCAACTCAGCTGCGTTCTCTGACCAAAGGTCGTGCATCATACACTATGGAATTCCTGAAGTATGATGAAGCGCCGAGTAACGTTGCTCAGGCCGTAATTGAAGCCCGTGGTAAATAAGCCTAAGGGTTAATACCAAAGTCCCGTGCTCTCTCCTGAAGGGGAGAGCACTATAGTAAGGAATATAGCCGTGTCTAAAGAAAAGTTTGAACGTACAAAACCGCACGTTAACGTCGGTACTATCGGCCACGTTGACCATGGTAAAACAACGCTGACCGCTGCAATCACTACCGTACTGGCTAAAACCTACGGCGGTGCTGCTCGCGCATTCGACCAGATCGATAACGCGCCGGAAGAAAAAGCTCGTGGTATCACCATCAACACTTCTCACGTTGAATACGACACCCCGACCCGTCACTACGCACACGTAGACTGCCCGGGGCACGCCGACTATGTTAAAAACATGATCACCGGTGCTGCTCAGATGGACGGCGCGATCCTGGTAGTTGCTGCGACTGACGGCCCGATGCCGCAGACTCGTGAGCACATCCTGCTGGGTCGTCAGGTAGGCGTTCCGTACATCATCGTGTTCCTGAACAAATGCGACATGGTTGATGACGAAGAGCTGCTGGAACTGGTTGAAATGGAAGTTCGTGAACTTCTGTCTCAGTACGACTTCCCGGGCGACGACACTCCGATCGTTCGTGGTTCTGCTCTGAAAGCGCTGGAAGGCGACGCAGAGTGGGAAGCGAAAATCCTGGAACTGGCTGGCTTCCTGGATTCTTATATTCCGGAACCAGAGCGTGCGATTGACAAGCCGTTCCTGCTGCCGATCGAAGACGTATTCTCCATCTCCGGTCGTGGTACCGTTGTTACCGGTCGTGTAGAACGCGGTATCATCAAAGTTGGTGAAGAAGTTGAAATCGTTGGTATCAAAGAGACTCAGAAGTCTACCTGTACTGGCGTTGAAATGTTCCGCAAACTGCTGGACGAAGGCCGTGCTGGTGAGAACGTAGGTGTTCTGCTGCGTGGTATCAAACGTGAAGAAATCGAACGTGGTCAGGTACTGGCTAAGCCGGGCACCATCAAGCCGCACACCAAGTTCGAATCTGAAGTGTACATTCTGTCCAAAGATGAAGGCGGCCGTCATACTCCGTTCTTCAAAGGCTACCGTCCGCAGTTCTACTTCCGTACTACTGACGTGACTGGTACCATCGAACTGCCGGAAGGCGTAGAGATGGTAATGCCGGGCGACAACATCAAAATGGTTGTTACCCTGATCCACCCGATCGCGATGGACGACGGTCTGCGTTTCGCAATCCGTGAAGGCGGCCGTACCGTTGGCGCGGGCGTTGTTGCTAAAGTTCTGGGCTAATTACACGTTAATTAGTTTTGAATTGAAAAGGGCGCTTCGGCGCCCTTTTTGCTGCCCGTAATTTGAGCTCGAAATATTTAGTCGTAATTTTGCTCGCTGAACTATGGCGCAAATAAAACTGTGCTATTGTAATCATAACCATTCTCATTTACACTTTGTGCAGAATTTGAACGGGAGCAATCATGTACGTTTGTTTGTGTAATGGTGTAAGTGACAAAAAAATTCGCCAGGCAGTCCGTCAGTTTCATCCGCAATCTTTCCAACAATTGCGTAAGTTTATTCCTGTGGGAAATCAATGCGGTAAGTGCATTCGCGCCGCGCGCGAAGTGATGCAGGACGAGTTGATGCAGATGCCAGAATTTAAAGAGATTGCCTGAAGCCCACGCTTATTTTTTGACATCCTGCTAGCCCCATCTACGCTCTAATAGTGGAAGCGGAGGGACTATAAAATGAAAGGTGATGTTAAAATCATAAATTATCTCAATAAACTATTGGGAAATGAGCTTGTCGCAATCAATCAGTATTTTCTCCATGCCCGGATGTTTAAAAACTGGGGCCTGATGCGTCTCAATGACGTCGAATACCATGAATCCATCGATGAGATGAAACACGCTGATAAATATATCGAGCGTATTTTGTTTTTAGAAGGAATCCCCAACTTACAGGATTTAGGCAAACTGGGGATTGGTGAAGATGTCGAGGAGATGCTGCAATCTGACCTGCGATTAGAACTGGAAGGCGCGAAGGATCTGCGTGAGGCTATCGCATATGCCGACAGCGTTCATGACTATGTTAGCCGCGATATGATGATCGAGATCCTTGCTGATGAAGAAGGTCATATCGACTGGCTCGAAACTGAACTGGATCTCATCGGTAAAATCGGCCTACAAAATTACCTGCAATCACAAATTAAAGTTAAAGATTAACGGCCTATCAGCAAACTATCCCAGCCTATAACGAAACCCGCAGCCGCCAGAAATGGCCCAAAAGGCAGCGGGTTTTTTAATGATTCTTTTCCTCTCATGAGCAGACCAATAACTACGGCTCCGCAAGCGAATGAGGCAGCAAGGAAAACCAGTCGTGGTAAGAAGGCCCATGAATGCTAGGCGCCAAGGGCGGCGAGAAACTTCACATCACCATAGCCTAATCCTTCTTTATGTCGCAGTATGCGATACCCCCAGTAAATGACAGCGAATGTGCCGTAACCAACAATTGCCCCCCATAACGCATCGGCTAAACCATCAGGATGACAAACTTGATAGAACAAAAGACCTGACCAGAGTAACGGGCACGTAAATCTGTCAGGTAACAAGCCATGCTTTGCATCCCAGAAAAAAAGTAGGGCTGATAAACAAGCGTACAAAATTAGAAAGGGAAGGGTAGTGTCCATAAAACATCCTCTGTAATTGGAGTATCACCATCGAATAACTCCGGATGCTCAGCAACAGAGAGAGCGCTGATTTGTTAACCTGATTCCGGTGAAAAACGCTATCTTCACAACCTTACAAATTTCGTGGAATGCAGCTCGCAATCTGCGCGTTGCGATTAATTTCTACCCGATGCTTGCGTCAGGCTCAGATTTGCGTATAATGCGCGGGCTTGTCGTAGTTGACAGCAGGTTCAATCTGAACCTCAGTTAGCCGAATTTGGCTACCTAACAATGCTCCCAATCGGGGAGCTACGTAAGAACGGTTACACTCTCCCATCAATCGTAATGGGTCTGAGGAGTAATCATTTTCGTTTATAAAATAATTGGAGCTCTGGTCTCATGCAGAACCAAAGAATCCGTATCCGCCTGAAAGCGTTTGATCATCGTCTGATCGATCAAGCAACCGCGGAAATCGTCGAGACTGCCAAGCGCACTGGTGCGCAGGTCCGTGGTCCGATCCCGCTGCCGACACGCAAAGAGCGCTTCACTGTTCTGATCTCCCCGCACGTCAACAAAGACGCGCGCGATCAGTACGAAATCCGTACTCACTTGCGTCTGGTTGACATCGTTGAGCCAACCGAGAAAACCGTTGATGCTCTGATGCGTCTGGATCTGGCTGCCGGTGTAGACGTGCAGATCAGCCTGGGTTAATCAGGTCATTGAGCGATTGAGAGGTTGAAACAATGATTGGTTTAGTCGGTAAAAAAGTGGGTATGACCCGTATCTTCACAGAAGACGGCGTTTCTATCCCAGTAACCGTAATCGAAGTTGAAGCAAACCGCGTTACTCAGGTTAAAGACCTGGCTAACGATGGCTACCGTGCTATTCAGGTGACCACCGGTGCTAAAAAAGCTAACCGTGTGACCAAGCCTGAAGCTGGCCACTTCGCTAAAGCTGGCGTAGAAGCTGGCCGTGGTCTGTGGGAATTCCGCCTGGCTGAAGGCGAAGAGTTCACTGTAGGTCAGAGCATTAGCGTTGAACTGTTTGCTGACGTTAAAAAAGTTGACGTAACTGGCACCTCTAAAGGTAAAGGTTTCGCAGGTACCGTTAAGCGCTGGAACTTCCGTACCCAGGACGCTACTCACGGTAACTCCTTGTCTCACCGCGTTCCGGGTTCTATCGGTCAGAACCAGACTCCGGGCAAAGTGTTCAAAGGCAAGAAAATGGCAGGTCAGATGGGTAACGAACGTGTAACCGTTCAGAGCCTTGACGTAGTACGCGTTGACGCTGAGCGCAACCTGCTGCTGGTTAAAGGTGCTGTCCCGGGTGCAACCGGTAGCGACCTGATCGTTAAACCAGCTGTGAAGGCGTAAGGAGATAGCAATGGAATTAGTATTGAAAGACGCGCAGAGCGCGCTGACTGTTTCCGAAACTACCTTCGGTCGTGATTTCAACGAAGCGCTGGTTCACCAGGTTGTTGTTGCTTATGCAGCTGGTGCTCGTCAGGGTACTCGTGCTCAGAAGACTCGTGCTGAAGTAACTGGTTCCGGTAAAAAACCGTGGCGCCAGAAAGGCACCGGCCGTGCGCGTTCTGGTTCTATCAAGAGCCCGATCTGGCGTTCTGGTGGCGTGACCTTTGCTGCTCGTCCGCAGGACCACAGTCAAAAAGTTAACAAGAAGATGTACCGCGGCGCGCTGAAAAGCATCCTGTCCGAACTGGTACGTCAGGATCGTCTGATCGTTGTCGAGAAGTTCTCTGTAGAAGCGCCGAAAACTAAGCTGCTGGCACAGAAACTGAAAGACATGGCTCTGGAAGATGTGCTGATCATCACCGGTGAGCTGGACGAAAACCTGTTCCTGGCTGCGCGCAACCTGCAGAAGGTTGACGTACGCGATGCAACTGGTATCGACCCGGTTAGCCTGATCGCCTTCGACAAAGTCGTAATGACTGCTGATGCTGTTAAGCAAGTTGAGGAGATGCTGGCATGATTCGTGAAGAACGTCTGCTGAAGGTGCTGCGTGCACCGCACGTTTCTGAAAAAGCGTCTACTGCGATGGAAAAATCCAACACCATCGTACTCAAAGTTGCTAAAGACGCGACCAAAGCAGAAATCAAAGCTGCTGTGCAGAAACTGTTTGAAGTCGAAGTCGAAGTCGTTAACACCCTGGTAGTTAAAGGGAAAGTTAAACGTCACGGACAGCGTATCGGTCGTCGTAGCGACTGGAAAAAAGCTTACGTCACCCTGAAAGAAGGCCAGAATCTGGACTTCGTTGGCGGCGCTGAGTAAGTCGGAGGAGTAATACAATGGCAGTTGTTAAATGTAAACCGACATCTCCGGGTCGTCGCCACGTAGTTAAAGTGGTTAACCCTGAGCTGCACAAGGGCAAACCTTTTGCTCCGTTGCTGGAAAAAAACAGCAAATCCGGTGGTCGTAACAACAATGGCCGTATCACCACTCGTCATATCGGTGGTGGCCACAAGCAGGCTTACCGTATTGTTGACTTCAAACGCAACAAAGACGGTATCCCGGCAGTTGTTGAACGTCTTGAGTACGATCCGAACCGTTCCGCGAACATCGCGCTGGTTCTGTACAAAGACGGTGAACGCCGTTACATCCTGGCCCCTAAAGGCCTGAAAGCTGGCGACCAGATTCAGTCTGGCGTTGATGCTGCAATCAAACCAGGTAACACCCTGCCGATGCGCAACATCCCGGTTGGTTCTACTGTTCATAACGTAGAAATGAAACCAGGTAAAGGCGGTCAGCTGGCACGTTCCGCTGGTACTTACGTTCAGATCGTTGCTCGTGATGGTGCTTATGTCACCCTGCGTCTGCGTTCTGGTGAAATGCGTAAAGTAGAAGCAGACTGCCGTGCAACTCTGGGCGAAGTTGGCAATGCTGAGCATATGCTGCGCGTTCTGGGTAAAGCAGGTGCTGCACGCTGGCGTGGTGTTCGTCCGACCGTTCGCGGTACCGCGATGAACCCGGTAGACCACCCACATGGTGGTGGTGAAGGTCGTAACTTTGGTAAGCACCCGGTAACTCCGTGGGGCGTTCAGACCAAAGGTAAGAAGACCCGCAGCAACAAGCGTACTGATAAATTCATCGTACGTCGCCGTAGCAAATAATTTTAGAGGATAAGCCATGCCACGTTCTCTCAAGAAAGGTCCTTTTATTGACCTGCACTTGCTGAAGAAGGTAGAGAAAGCGGTGGAAAGCGGAGACAAGAAGCCCCTGCGCACTTGGTCCCGTCGTTCAACGATCTTTCCTAACATGATCGGTTTGACCATCGCTGTCCATAATGGTCGTCAGCACGTTCCGGTATTTGTAACCGACGAAATGGTCGGTCACAAACTGGGTGAATTCGCACCGACTCGTACTTATCGCGGCCACGCTGCTGATAAAAAAGCGAAGAAGAAATAAGGTAGGAGGAAGAGATGGAAACTATTGCTAAACATCGCCATGCTCGTTCTTCTGCTCAGAAGGTTCGCCTTGTTGCTGACCTGATTCGCGGTAAGAAAGTGTCGCAGGCTCTGGATATTTTGACCTACACCAACAAGAAAGCGGCTGTACAGGTCAAGAAAGTTCTGGAATCTGCCATTGCTAACGCTGAACACAACGATGGCGCTGACATTGACGATCTGAAAGTTACGAAAATTTTCGTAGACGAAGGCCCGAGCATGAAGCGCATTATGCCGCGTGCAAAAGGTCGTGCAGATCGCATCCTGAAGCGCACCAGCCACATCACTGTGGTTGTGTCCGATCGCTGAGACTCTGGAGACTAGCAATGGGTCAGAAAGTACATCGTAATGGTATTCGCTTGGGTATTGTAAAACCATGGAACTCTACTTGGTTTGCGAACACCAAAGAATTCGCTGACAACCTGGACAGCGATTTTAAAGTACGTCAGTACCTGACTAAGGAACTGGCTAAAGCGTCCGTATCTCGTATCGTTATCGAGCGTCCGGCTAAGAGCATCCGTGTAACCATTCACACTGCTCGCCCGGGTATCGTTATCGGTAAAAAAGGTGAAGACGTAGAAAAACTGCGTAAGGTCGTAGCGGACATCGCTGGCGTTCCTGCACAGATCAACATCGCCGAAGTTCGTAAGCCTGAACTGGACGCAAAACTGGTTGCTGACAGCATCACTTCTCAGCTGGAACGTCGCGTTATGTTCCGTCGTGCTATGAAGCGTGCTGTACAGAACGCAATGCGTCTGGGCGCTAAAGGTATTAAAGTTGAAGTTAGCGGCCGTCTGGGCGGCGCGGAAATCGCACGTACCGAATGGTACCGCGAAGGTCGCGTACCGCTGCACACTCTGCGTGCTGACATCGACTACAACACCTCTGAAGCGCACACCACTTACGGTGTAATCGGCGTTAAAGTGTGGATCTTCAAAGGCGAGATCCTGGGTGGTATGGCTGCTGTTGAACAACCGGAAAAACCGGCTGCTCAGCCTAAAAAGCAGCAGCGTAAAGGCCGTAAATAAGGAGCGTCGCTGATGTTACAACCAAAGCGTACAAAATTCCGTAAAATGCACAAAGGCCGTAACCGCGGTCTGGCGCAGGGTACGGATGTTAGCTTCGGCAGCTTCGGTCTGAAAGCTGTTGGCCGTGGTCGTCTGACTGCCCGTCAGATCGAAGCAGCACGTCGTGCTATGACCCGTGCAGTTAAGCGTCAAGGTAAGATCTGGATCCGTGTGTTCCCGGACAAACCGATCACTGAAAAGCCGCTGGCAGTGCGTATGGGTAAAGGTAAAGGTAACGTGGAGTATTGGGTTGCCTTGATTCAGCCGGGTAAAGTCCTGTATGAAATGGGCGGTGTTCCGGAAGAGCTGGCCCGTGAAGCATTCAAGCTGGCAGCAGCGAAACTGCCGATTAAAACCACCTTTGTAACTAAGACGGTGATGTAATGAAAGCAAAAGAGCTGCGTGAGAAGAGCATTGAAGAGCTGAACACCGAGCTGCTGAACCTGCTGCGTGAGCAGTTCAACCTGCGTATGCAGGCTGCAAGTGGCCAGCTGCAACAGTCTCACCTGTTGAAGCAAGTGCGTCGCGATGTCGCACGCGTTAAGACTTTACTGAACGAGAAGGCGGGTGCGTAATGACCGATAAAATCCGTACTCTGCAAGGTCGCGTTGTTAGCGACAAAATGGAGAAATCCATTGTTGTTGCTATCGAACGTTTTGTGAAACACCCGATCTACGGAAAATTCATCAAGCGTACGACCAAACTGCACGTACATGACGAGAACAACGAATGCGGTATCGGTGACGTGGTTGAAATCCGCGAATGCCGTCCGCTGTCCAAGACTAAATCCTGGACGCTGGTTCGCGTTGTAGAGAAAGCGGTTCTGTAATACAGTACACTCTCTCGATACGAATAAACGGCTCAGAAATGAGCCGTTTATTTTTTCTACCCATATCCTTGAAGCGGTGTTATAATGCCGCGCCCTCGATATGGGGATTTTTAACGACCTGATTTTCGGGTCTCAGTAGTAGTTGACATTAGCGGAGCACTAAAATGATCCAAGAACAGACTATGCTGAACGTCGCCGACAACTCCGGTGCACGTCGCGTAATGTGTATCAAGGTTCTGGGTGGCTCGCACCGTCGCTACGCAGGCGTAGGCGACATCATCAAGATCACCATCAAAGAAGCAATTCCGCGTGGTAAGGTCAAAAAAGGTGATGTGCTGAAGGCGGTAGTGGTGCGCACCAAGAAGGGTGTTCGTCGCCCGGACGGTTCTGTCATTCGCTTCGATGGTAATGCTTGTGTTCTTCTGAACAACAACAGCGAGCAGCCTATCGGTACGCGTATTTTTGGGCCGGTAACTCGTGAGCTTCGTAGTGAGAAGTTCATGAAAATTATCTCTCTGGCACCAGAAGTACTCTAAGGAGCGAATCATGGCAGCGAAAATCCGTCGTGATGACGAAGTTATCGTGTTAACCGGTAAAGATAAAGGTAAACGCGGTAAAGTTAAGAATGTCCTGTCTTCCGGCAAGGTCATTATTGAAGGTATCAACCTGGTTAAGAAACATCAGAAGCCGGTTCCGGCCCTGAACCAACCGGGTGGCATCGTTGAAAAAGAAGCCGCTATTCAGGTTTCCAACGTAGCAATCTTCAATGCGGCAACCGGCAAGGCTGACCGTGTAGGCTTTAGATTCGAAGACGGCAAAAAAGTCCGTTTCTTCAAGTCTAACAGCGAAACTATCAAGTAATTTGGAGTAGTACGATGGCGAAACTGCATGATTACTACAAAGACGAAGTAGTTAAAAAACTCATGACTGAGTTTAACTACAATTCTGTCATGCAAGTCCCTCGGGTCGAGAAGATCACCCTGAACATGGGTGTTGGTGAAGCGATCGCTGACAAAAAACTGCTGGATAACGCAGCAGCAGACCTGGCAGCATTCTCGCGTCAAAAACCGCTGAGCACCAAAGCACGCAAATTTGTTGCATGCTTCAAAATCCGTCAGGGCTATCCGATCGGCTGTAAAGTAACTCTGCGTGGCGAACGCATGTGGGAGTTCTTTGAGCGCCTGATCACTATTGCTGTACCTCGTATCCGTGACTTCCGTGGCCTGTCCGCTAAGTCTTTCGACGGTCGTGGTAACTACAGCATGGGTGTCCGTGAGCAGATCATCTTCCCAGAAATCGACTACGATAAAGTCGACCGCGTTCGTGGTTTGGATATTACCATTACCACTACTGCGAAATCTGACGAAGAAGGCCGCGCTCTGCTGGCTGCCTTTGACTTCCCGTTCCGCAAGTAAGGTAGGGTTACTAAATGGCTAAGCAATCAATGAAAGCACGCGAAGTAAAACGCGTAGCTTTAGCTGATAAATACTTCGCGAAACGCGCTGAACTGAAAGCGATCATCTCTGATGTGAACGCTTCCGACGAAGATCGTTGGAACGCTGTTCTCAAGCTGCAGACTCTGCCGCGTGATTCCAGCCCGTCTCGTCAGCGTAACCGCTGCCGTCAAACAGGTCGTCCGCATGGTTTCCTGCGGAAGTTCGGGTTGAGCCGTATTAAGGTCCGTGAAGCCGCTATGCGCGGTGAAATCCCGGGTCTGAAAAAGGCTAGCTGGTAATTGTCACCAATTGAATCACGGGAGTAAAGACAGATGAGCATGCAAGATCCGATCGCGGATATGCTGACCCGTATCCGTAACGGTCAGGCCGCGAACAAAGCTGCGGTCACCATGCCTTCCTCCAAGCTGAAAGTGGCAATCGCCAACGTGCTGAAGGAAGAAGGTTTTATTGAAGATTTTAAAGTTGAAGGCGACACCAAGCCTGAACTGGAACTTACTCTGAAGTATTTCCAGGGCAAAGCTGTTGTAGAAAGCATTCAGCGTGTCAGCCGCCCAGGTCTGCGCATCTATAAACGTAAAGATGAGCTGCCGAAAGTTATGGCGGGTCTGGGTATCGCAGTTGTTTCTACCTCTAAAGGTGTTATGACTGATCGTGCAGCGCGCCAGGCTGGTCTTGGTGGCGAAATTATCTGCTACGTAGCCTAATCGGAGGAAAAAATGTCTCGTGTTGCTAAAGCACCGGTCGTTGTTCCTGCCGGCGTTGACGTAAAAATCAACGGTCAGGTTATTACGATCAAAGGTAAAAACGGCGAGCTGACTCGTACTCTCAACGATGCTGTTGAAGTTAAACATGCAGATAATACCCTGACCTTCGGTCCGCGTGATGGTTACGCAGACGGTTGGGCACAGGCTGGTACCGCGCGTGCCCTGCTGAACTCAATGGTTATCGGTGTTACCGAAGGCTTCACTAAGAAGCTGCAGCTGGTTGGTGTAGGTTACCGTGCAGCGGTTAAAGGCAATGTGATTAACCTGTCTCTGGGTTTCTCTCATCCTGTTGACCATCAGCTGCCTGCGGGTATCACTGCTGAATGTCCGACTCAGACTGAAATCGTGCTGAAAGGCGCTGATAAGCAGGTGATCGGCCAGGTTGCAGCGGATCTGCGCGCCTACCGTCGTCCTGAGCCTTACAAAGGCAAGGGGGTTCGTTACGCCGACGAAGTCGTGCGTACCAAAGAGGCTAAGAAGAAGTAAGGTAACACTATGGATAAGAAATCTGCTCGTATCCGTCGTGCGACCCGCGCACGCCGCAAGCTCCAGGAGCTGGGCGCAACTCGCCTGGTGGTACATCGTACCCCGCGTCACATTTACGCACAGGTAATTGCACCGAACGGTTCTGAAGTTCTGGTAGCTGCTTCTACTGTAGAAAAAGCTATCGCTGAACAACTGAAGTACACCGGTAACAAAGACGCGGCTGCAGCTGTGGGTAAAGCTGTCGCTGAACGCGCTCTGGAAAAAGGCATCAAAGATGTATCCTTTGACCGTTCCGGGTTCCAATATCATGGTCGTGTCCAGGCACTGGCAGATGCTGCCCGTGAAGCTGGCCTTCAGTTCTAAGGTAGAGGTGTAAGATGGCTCACATCGAAAAACAAGCTGGCGAACTGCAGGAAAAGCTGATCGCGGTAAACCGCGTATCTAAAACCGTTAAAGGTGGTCGTATTTTCTCCTTCACAGCTCTGACTGTAGTTGGCGATGGTAACGGTCGCGTTGGTTTTGGTTACGGTAAAGCGCGTGAAGTTCCAGCAGCGATCCAGAAAGCGATGGAAAAAGCCCGTCGCAATATGATTAACGTCGCGCTGAATAACGGCACTCTACAACACCCTGTTAAAGGTGTTCACACGGGTTCTCGCGTATTCATGCAGCCGGCTTCCGAAGGTACCGGTATCATCGCCGGTGGTGCAATGCGCGCCGTTCTGGAAGTCGCTGGGGTTCATAACGTTCTGGCTAAAGCATATGGTTCCACCAACCCGATCAACGTGGTTCGTGCAACTATTGATGGCCTGGAAAATATGAATTCTCCAGAAATGGTCGCTGCCAAGCGTGGTAAATCCGTTGAAGAAATTCTGGGGAAATAAACCATGGCAAAGACTATTAAAATTACTCAAACCCGCAGTGCAATCGGTCGTCTGCCGAAACACAAGGCAACGCTGCTTGGCTTGGGTCTGCGTCGTATTGGTCACACCGTAGAGCGCGAGGATACTCCTGCTATTCGCGGTATGATCAACGCGGTTTCCTTCATGGTTAAAGTTGAGGAGTAAGAGATGCGTTTAAATACTCTGTCTCCGGCCGAAGGCTCCAAAAAGGCGGGTAAACGCCTGGGTCGTGGTATCGGTTCTGGCCTCGGTAAAACCGGTGGTCGTGGTCACAAAGGTCAGAAGTCTCGTTCTGGCGGTGGCGTACGTCGCGGTTTCGAGGGTGGTCAGATGCCTCTGTACCGTCGTCTGCCGAAATTCGGCTTCACTTCTCGTAAAGCAGCGATTACAGCCGAAGTTCGTCTATCTGACCTGGCTAAAGTAGAAGGCGGTGTTGTAGACCTGAACACGCTGAAAGCGGCTAACATTATCGGTATCCAGATCGAGTTCGCGAAAGTGATCCTGGCTGGCGAAGTAACGACTCCGGTAACTGTTCGTGGCCTGCGTGTTACTAAAGGCGCTCGTGCTGCTATCGAAGCTGCTGGCGGTAAAATCGAGGAATAAGTAGCAGATGGCTAAACAACCGGGATTAGATTTTCAAAGTGCCAAAGGTGGCTTAGGCGAGCTGAAACGCAGACTGCTGTTTGTTATCGGTGCGCTGATTGTGTTCCGTATTGGCTCTTTTATTCCGATCCCTGGTATTGATGCCGCTGTACTTGCCAAACTGCTTGAGCAACAGCGAGGCACCATCATTGAGATGTTTAACATGTTCTCTGGTGGTGCTCTCAGCCGTGCTTCTATCTTTGCTCTGGGGATCATGCCGTATATTTCGGCGTCGATCATTATCCAGCTGCTGACGGTGGTTCACCCAACGTTGGCAGAAATTAAGAAAGAAGGGGAGTCTGGTCGTCGTAAGATCAGCCAGTACACCCGTTACGGTACTCTGGTGCTGGCAATATTCCAGTCGATCGGTATTGCTACCGGTCTGCCGAATATGCCTGGTATGCAAGGCCTGGTGATTAACCCGGGCTTTGCATTCTACTTCACCGCTGTTGTAAGTCTGGTCACAGGAACGATGTTCCTGATGTGGTTGGGCGAACAGATCACTGAACGAGGTATCGGCAACGGTATTTCAATCATTATCTTCGCCGGTATTGTCGCGGGACTCCCGCCAGCCATTGCCCATACTATCGAGCAAGCGCGTCAAGGCGACCTGCACTTCCTCGTGTTGCTGTTGGTTGCAGTATTAGTATTTGCAGTGACGTTCTTTGTTGTGTTTGTTGAGCGTGGTCAACGCCGCATTGTGGTAAACTACGCGAAACGTCAGCAAGGTCGTCGTGTCTATGCTGCACAGAGCACACATTTACCGCTGAAAGTGAATATGGCGGGGGTAATCCCGGCAATCTTCGCTTCCAGTATTATTCTGTTCCCGGCGACCATCGCGTCATGGTTCGGGGGCGGTACTGGTTGGAACTGGCTGACAACAATTTCGCTGTATTTGCAGCCTGGGCAACCGCTTTATGTGTTACTCTATGCGTCTGCAATCATCTTCTTCTGTTTCTTCTACACGGCGTTGGTTTTCAACCCGCGTGAAACAGCAGATAACCTGAAGAAGTCCGGTGCATTTGTACCAGGAATTCGTCCGGGAGAGCAAACGGCGAAGTATATCGATAAAGTAATGACCCGCCTGACCTTGGTTGGTGCGCTGTATATTACCTTTATCTGCCTGATCCCGGAGTTCATGCGTGATGCAATGAAAGTACCGTTCTACTTCGGTGGGACCTCACTGCTTATCGTTGTTGTCGTGATTATGGACTTTATGGCTCAAGTGCAAACTCTGATGATGTCCAGTCAGTATGAGTCTGCATTGAAGAAGGCGAACCTGAAAGGCTACGGCCGATAATTGGTCGCCCGAGAAGTTACGGAGAGTAAAAATGAAAGTTCGTGCTTCCGTCAAGAAATTATGCCGTAACTGCAAAATCGTTAAGCGTGATGGTGTCATCCGTGTGATTTGCAGTGCCGAGCCGAAGCATAAACAGCGCCAAGGCTGATTTTTTCGCATATTTTTCTTGCAAAGTTGGGTTGAGCTGGCTAGATTAGCCAGCCAATCTTTTGTATGTCTGTACGTTTCCATTTGAGTATCCTGAAAACGGGCTTTTCAGCATGGAACGTACATATTAAATAGTAGGAGTGCATAGTGGCCCGTATAGCAGGCATTAACATTCCTGATCATAAGCATGCCGTAATCGCATTAACTTCGATTTATGGCGTCGGCAAGACCCGTTCTAAAGCCATCCTGGCTGCAGCGGGTATCGCTGAAGATGTTAAGATCAGTGAGCTGTCTGAAGGACAAATCGACACGCTGCGTGACGAAGTTGCCAAATTTGTCGTTGAAGGTGATCTGCGCCGTGAAATCAGCATGAGCATCAAGCGCCTGATGGATCTTGGTTGCTATCGCGGTTTGCGTCATCGTCGTGGTCTCCCGGTTCGCGGTCAGCGTACCAAGACCAACGCACGTACCCGTAAGGGTCCGCGCAAACCGATCAAGAAATAATCGGGGTGATTGAATAATGGCAAAGGCACCAATTCGTGCACGTAAACGTGTAAGAAAACAAGTCTCTGACGGCGTGGCTCATATCCATGCTTCTTTCAACAACACCATCGTGACTATCACTGATCGTCAGGGTAACGCGTTGGGTTGGGCAACAGCCGGTGGTTCCGGTTTCCGTGGTTCTCGCAAATCCACTCCGTTTGCAGCTCAGGTTGCAGCAGAGCGTTGCGCTGACGCCGTGAAAGAATACGGCATCAAGAATCTGGAAGTTATGGTTAAAGGTCCGGGTCCAGGCCGCGAATCTACTATTCGTGCTCTGAACGCCGCAGGTTTCCGCATCACTAACATTACTGATGTGACTCCGATCCCTCATAACGGTTGTCGTCCGCCGAAAAAACGTCGCGTATAACGCCTCGTTTTCCAGGTTTGTTGGAGAAAGAAAATGGCAAGATATTTGGGTCCTAAGCTCAAGCTGAGCCGTCGTGAGGGCACCGACTTATTCCTTAAGTCTGGCGTTCGCGCGATCGATACCAAGTGTAAAATTGAACAAGCTCCTGGCCAGCACGGTGCGCGTAAACCGCGTCTGTCTGACTATGGTGTGCAGTTGCGTGAAAAGCAAAAAGTTCGCCGTATCTATGGTGTGCTGGAGCGTCAGTTCCGTAACTACTACAAAGAAGCAGCACGTCTGAAAGGCAACACCGGTGAAAACCTGTTGGCTCTGCTGGAAGGTCGTCTGGACAACGTTGTATACCGTATGGGCTTCGGTGCCACTCGTGCAGAAGCACGTCAGCTGGTTAGCCATAAAGCAATTATGGTACCCGGTCGTGTTGTTAACATCGCTTCTTATCAGGTTAGTCCGAATGACGTTGTAAGCATTCGTGAGAAAGCGAAGAAGCAGTCTCGCGTGAAAGCCGCTCTGGAGCTGGCTGAGCAGCGTGAAAAGCCAACTTGGCTGGAAGTTGATGCTGGCAAGATGGAAGGTACGTTTAAGCGTAAGCCGGAGCGTTCTGATCTGTCTGCGGACATTAACGAACACCTGATCGTCGAGCTTTACTCCAAGTAAAGCTTAGTACCAAAGAGAGGACACAATGCAGGGTTCTGTGACAGAGTTTCTAAAACCGCGCCTGGTTGATATCGAGCAAGTGAGTTCGACGCACGCCAAGGTGACCCTTGAGCCCTTAGAGCGTGGCTTTGGCCATACTCTGGGTAACGCACTGCGCCGTATTCTGCTCTCATCGATGCCGGGTTGCGCGGTGACCGAGGTTGAGATTGATGGTGTACTACATGAGTACAGCACCAAAGAAGGCGTTCAGGAAGATATCCTGGAAATCCTGCTCAACCTGAAAGGGCTGGCGGTGAGAGTTCAGGGCAAAGATGAAGTTATTCTTACCTTGAATAAATCTGGCATTGGCCCTGTGACTGCAGCCGATATCACCCACGACGGTGATGTTGAAATCGTCAAGCCGCAGCACGTGATCTGCCACCTGACCGATGAGAACGCGTCTATTAGCATGCGTATCAAAGTTCAGCGCGGTCGTGGTTATGTGCCGGCTTCTACCCGAATTCATTCGGAAGAAGATGAGCGCCCAATCGGCCGTCTGCTGGTCGACGCATGCTACAGCCCTGTGGAGCGTATTGCCTACAATGTTGAAGCAGCGCGTGTAGAACAGCGTACCGACCTGGACAAGCTGGTCATCGAAATGGAAACCAACGGCACAATCGATCCTGAAGAGGCGATTCGTCGTGCGGCAACCATTCTGGCTGAACAACTGGAAGCTTTCGTTGACTTACGTGATGTACGTCAGCCTGAAGTGAAAGAAGAGAAACCAGAGTTCGATCCGATCCTGCTGCGCCCTGTTGACGATCTGGAATTGACTGTCCGCTCTGCTAACTGCCTTAAAGCAGAAGCTATCCACTATATCGGTGATCTGGTACAGCGTACCGAGGTTGAGCTCCTTAAAACGCCTAACCTTGGTAAAAAATCTCTTACTGAGATTAAAGACGTGCTGGCTTCCCGTGGACTGTCTCTGGGCATGCGCTTGGAAAACTGGCCACCGGCAAGCATCGCTGACGAGTAACCGGATCACAGGTTAAGGTTTTACTGAGAAGGATAAGGTCATGCGCCATCGTAAGAGTGGTCGTCAACTGAACCGCAACAGCAGCCATCGCCAGGCTATGTTCCGCAATATGGCAGGTTCACTGGTTCGTCATGAAATCATCAAGACGACTCTGCCTAAAGCGAAAGAGCTGCGCCGCGTAGTTGAGCCGCTGATTACTCTTGCCAAGACTGATAGCGTTGCTAATCGTCGTCTGGCATTCGCCCGTACTCGTGATAACGAGATCGTGGCAAAACTGTTTAACGAACTGGGCCCGCGTTTCGCGAGCCGTGCCGGTGGTTACACTCGTATTCTGAAGTGTGGCTTCCGTGCAGGCGACAACGCGCCGATGGCTTACATCGAGCTGGTTGATCGTTCAGAGAAAGCAGAAGCTGCTGCAGAGTAATCTGAAGCAATGTAAAAAAACCCGCCCCGGCGGGTTTTTTTATACCCGTAGTATCCCCACTTATCTACAATAGCTGTACTCTTTTTGGTAAGCGCCCCATCAGCGACGTCTTGTGAAAATTGTCCTGTCTGGCAACAATCGCGCCCATCTATATTGATGGACACGAACGATGAATTCCCAGACAACAAAAGATATTCCCTGCTTCCGTTCTTATTTGCCTGATGCCCTGCGTTTAAGATTTGAAGATAAACTGACCATCCGGGCCATCGCTCAGCGTCTGGGTCTCAGTCATTCCACAATACATACGCTTTTTCAGCGATTTCTTGCATCCGGTATCGCATGGCCATTGCCCGATTCAGTTTCATTCGCTCAACTTGACGCCATCCTTTATGCCAACAGAAAGAAGGAATTAACAGAGCCTCAAATCAGTAAGCGCCCCGAGAAGTACGTAGCGTAAGGATTATTTTACAGACGAGAAGTTCCAGGGCAGCAGTTCATGCACTTGGTTCGACGGCCAGTCATTGAGCTTCTCGATCACTTCGCGCAACCAGTCCTCCGGCTCCACTTCGTTCTGTTTGCAGGTGACCAGCAGACTGTAGATGATCGCCGCACTTTCTCCTCCCTTGTCTGAGCCGAAAAAGAGATAATTTTTTCTTCCAACCGCCACCGATCGTAACGCGTTTTCACCGATGTTGTTGTCTATTTCCACCCGGCCGTCACGACAGAACTCGTTCAGCGCATTCCAGTGATTCAGGATATAGTCGAACGCCTTCGCCATCTCCGCATGTTTCGACAGCGTTTTCCTCTGCAACTGTATCCAGTCGTACAACGACTGCATCAACTGGACGCTTCTGGCTTTTCTGACTGCAAGCCGTTCCTCTGCCGGACTGCCACGTATCTCCGCTTCTATGTCGTATAACTCTGCTATCCGTCTGAGCGCTTCCTGAGTCATTTCTGTCGGACGGCGCACATCCTCGTCATGGGTTTTTCGGCGGGCGTGGGCCAGGCACCCGGCTTCCTTCACCCGGCCCGTTTCGTACAGTACGTTATAACCTGCATAGGCATCAGCCTGCAGTACGCCCTGATACTTTGCCAGGTGGAGCTGCGGATGTTCTCCTTTGCGATCTGCCGAATACGCGAACCAGACGGCTGCCGGCAGGGATGAACCCGCATTACGATCATCCCTGACGTATACCCACAGACGACCCGTTTTCGTCTTTCCGTTCCCCGGGGCCAGTACTTTCACCGGAGTGTCATCTGCGTGCACCTTTCCTGCCTCCAGAACATAGTCATTCAGCGCTATATACAGAGGACGGAGTTTGTCTGCCATTTCTGATACCCAGCGCACCATGGTATTACGGCTCAGCTCCACGCCCTGTCGCGCGTATATTTCTGACTGGCGATATAAAGGGATATGTTCCATATATTTGCTGACCAGGATCCGTGCAAGTAACCCTGCACTGGCATAACCGCGTTCGATCGGTTTAGGGGGAAGTGGTGCCTGAACGATGACATCACACCGGCTACAGGCCAGTTTGGGACGTATGGTTTCGATAACTTTAAAGGCGGTATTAATGATATCCAGTTGCTCTGAGATTGTTTCCCCCATTTCTTTCAGAACACCTCCACAGGCCGGGCAACTGGTTTCAGCAGGCAGAAGGCGATGTGTCTCCCGGGGAAGTTCTGCCGGCAGCGGTTTTCGTGAAGATTTTCGTCCCGGGAATTCAGGCTTACTGGCGATCGGGTTTTCTGACGGGGGACTGGTGTCAGGTGAATCTGTGACTGACGATGCATCTTCCAGAAGATTTCTGGCTGTGTTCAGCCGGTTTTCCAGTTCCGACAGTCGTTTTTCTGCCTGTCGGATCTGATTTTCAAGCTTATGACGCTTTTTCTCTGAACTCTGGCCGAACAACATACGACGCAACCTGTCGAGTTGCGCTTTCAGCCGTTCAATTTCCTGCTCATAGCCCGCGACCTGACAGGCATACTGTCGAAGCCGACTCTGTTGCTTACGCAACATGGCTTTAAGCAGCTCAATATCATCGGGGAGTTCATTGTTCATTCCCTTGTTTTATCACGGGTTATATCCGGATACCAGGCCGTTCTGTCCGTTTGGGATGTGGCCACGCGATCCCCTCCAGTAGCATGGATAACTGAGCCGGCGTCAGGTGCACTTTCCCTTCCCGGGTCACCGGCCAGACGAAGCGGCCCCGTTCCAGGCGTTTGGCGAACAGGCATAACCCGTCACGATCGGCCCACAGTATTTTCACCATTTTGCCACTGCGGCCCCGGAAGACGAAGATATGCCCGGAGAACGGGTCATCTTTCAGCGTGTTCTGCACCTTCGAAGCCAGGCCATTGAAGCCACAACGCATATCTGTGATGCCAGCGATGATCCAGATTTTGGTACCGGTCGGCAGCGTTATCATCGGATACCCCCTTTCATTTCGCGGATTAGCGCCCGTAACAGTTCCGGAGTGAGAGGGTCAAACAGTTTTACCACACCTGATTTAAGATGCAGCTCGCACCGTGGGACGTTTCCGGGAGCCCCCTCAGGGCGCTCATCATGCTTGTTACGCCAGAAGGGATTTGTAACTGGTCTGGTCGGCTCCGGCGTATCAGTCAGTGCCACCGGGACAGGCATGCATTCCTGTATGTCATCATCGCTCAGTAAGCCGTCCTCGTACTGGCTTTTCCATTTAAACAGCAGGTTATTATTGATATCGTGTTCTCTGGCGATCCGGGCAACAACAGCCCCAGGCTGTAATGCCTGCTTAGCCAGACGGACCTTAAATTCACGGCTATAGCTGGTTCGCCGTTCTTTTCGCCATGAGCCTTCTCTGATTTGAGGCTCTGTTAATTCCTTCTTTCTGTTGGCATAAAGGATGGCGTCAAGTTGAGCGAATGAAACTGAATCGGGCAATGGCCATGCGATACCGGATGCAAGAAATCGCTGAAAAAGCGTATGTATTGTGGAATGACTGAGACCCAGACGCTGAGCGATGGCCCGGATGGTCAGTTTATCTTCAAATCTTAAACGCAGGGCATCAGGCAAATAAGAACGGAAGCAGGGAATATCTTTTGTTGTCTGGGAATTCATCGTTCGTGTCCATCAATATAGATGGGCGCGATTGTTGCCAGACAGGACAATTTTCACAAGACGTCGCTGATGGGGCGCTTACGTCTAACAAATGTTAAGCCATTTTCCTGCCAGGAATGAATTTAATTAATCCTTGATAATCAAAGGGAAATAATAAGGCGTCATTAGACGCCTTATTAATTACAAGAAGAAAGGGCTTGGCTGGAAGAGTCTTTCGACGTCGGTAATAAACTTTTTATCTGTGAGGAACATAATTACGTGATCGCCTTGCTCAATGCGCAGATTGTCATTGGCAATCATCACGTCGTTTCCACGTACCACCGCTCCAATAATCGTTCCTGGCGGTAGCTTGATTTCGTCAATGACTCTGCCGACAACGCGTGAGGTGCTTTCATCACCGTGAGCAACGGCTTCAATAGCTTCTGCTACGCCGCGGCGCAATGAGGAAACACCAACAATATCTGCTTTTCGCACATGGCTAAGCAACGCAGAAATAGTTGCTTGTTGTGGTGAAATTGCAATATCGATCACGCTCCCCTGAACCAGATCCACATAAGCGCGACGCTGGATCAATACCATCACCTTTTTCGCACCCATACGTTTGGCAAGCATGGCGGACATGATATTGGCCTCGTCATCGTTGGTGACGGCAATAAACAGATCAACTTGATCGATATGTTCTTCGGCCAGCAGTTCTTGATCCGACGCATCACCAAAAAAGACGATCGTATTCTGCAACTTTTCCGCCAGTTCGGCAGCGCGCTGCTGATTACGTTCGATGAGTTTAACGCTGTAATCTTTTTCCAGACGACGCGCCAGCCCTGCACCGATATTACCGCCACCAACCAGCATGATCCGTTTATACGGTTTTTCCAGTCGCTGTAATTCACTCATCACCGCGCGGATATGCTGTGAAGCGGCAATAAAGAACACTTCATCACCAGCTTCAACAATGGTCGAACCTTGTGGACGAATGGGGCGATCGTGGCGGAAAATTGCTGCCACACGAGTATCGATATGTGGCATATGTTCGCGCATGGTCGAAAGTGCATTACCAATCAGCGGGCCGCCATAATAGGCTTTAACTACAGCGAGGCTGACTTTACCCTCAGCGAAGTTCACCACCTGCAATGCGCCTGGATACTCAATCAGTCGGTAAATATTATCGATAACCAACTGCTCTGGTGCGATCAGATGATCAATCGGTACAGCATCTGAATGAAATAGCTTATCGGCATCGCGTACGTAGTCTGGTGAGCGGATGCGAGCGATGCGATTAGGGGTGTTGAAAAGTGAGTAGGCTACCTGGCAGGCAACCATATTGGTTTCATCTGAACTGGTTACAGCAACCAGCATATCGGCGTCGTCGGCACCTGCCTCCCGCAATACGCGTGGATGAGAGCCATGCCCCTGCACGACTCGCAGGTCAAATTTATCCTGCAAGGTCCGCAGACGCTCACCGTTGGTATCGACAACAGTAATATCGTTGTTCTCGCCAACCAGGTTTTCCGCCAGTGTGCCGCCAACCTGGCCGGCACCCAGAATGATAATTTTCATCAGTCGCGACCCGTTATCTCATCACTTTTTGATTAGCTTAGCGTAAAAGAAGCCGTCGCCCTCTTCGGCACCAGGCTGATTTTGTTTACCCGGTTGCTCTGGTGTTCCTGTTTCGCAAAGTTCGGCATCAGCGGTACGTTGCAAAAAGGCTTTAATCTGCAGGCTATTCTCTTCCGGTAACACCGAACAGGTGGCATAGACCAGGGTTCCACCGGATTTTAAATGCGGCCAAATGGCGTCGAGAATTTCAGACTGCAATTGCGCGAGTTCCGGGATATCGCGATCGCGACGTAACCATTTAATATCTGGATGGCGACGAATCACCCCCGTTGCTGAACAAGGCGCATCTAATAAAATGCGATCAAACTGTTGCTCGCCACACCATTGGGAAGGGTAACGGCCATCACCTTGTTTCACGGTTGCCTTCATACCAAGGCGTTTTAAATTGTCGTAAATGCGAGAGAGGCGCTGTTCGTCAATATCAACCGCAACAACCTGCGCTTCTGGTGCCACCTCAAGGATATGCGTTGTTTTACCGCCGGGGGCGGCACAAAGATCCAAGATGTGTTCACCGTTTTGTGGCGCAAGCCAGGTCATGCAACCTTGTGCTGATGCATCCTGAACGGTAACCCATCCGTCTTCAAAACCAGGTAGCGCATGAACAGGTGCAGGTGTTTCCAGCCGTACAGCATCAGGGTAATCCGCATGCGGGAAACCTTTCATTCCTGCTTCATCCAGCAATGCAAGCCAGCTGTCGCGGGAATGATGCGTACGATTAATACGCAGCCACATTGGCGGACGCTGGTTATTGGCTTCGGCGATGGATTGCCACTGCTCTGGATACGCTTTTTGCAGACGCTTCAGCAACCAGGAAGGATGCAGATAACGTGCATCACGGGTATTAAACTCGGCTAATAACTCTTCTTGCCGACGCTGGAACTGGCGTAATACACCGTTAATCAACCCTTTAAGTTGCGGACGCTTAATTGCGATAGCGCCTTCAACCGTTTCAGCCAGCGCAGCATGAGGTGGAATGCGGGTATAAAGCAGTTGATACAAACCAACCATAATCAGGTAATGCACAGTGCGCTGTTTGCCGGTCATCGGACGGGCCATTAACTTATTAATCAGCCAGTCTAACTGCGAAAGCGTACGCAGTACGCCAAAGCACAACTCTTGAAGAAGTGCTTTGTCTTTATCGGAAACTTTTTGCTGGAGCGGTGGCAGAATGTTGCTTAATGATTGCCCTTGCTCGACGACTTGTTCAACGGCCTGGGCCGCCATGCTACGTAAATTACGTTGTTTTTTCATAAGTATAAAAATGCTCGGCAAGACCGGGCTTAGAAGAGTGGACTATCAGACCAGACGGTTGCCCGGAACAAACCATTCCCGACGAGAGTTCAGGAGGTCTTGCGCGCTCATCGCTTTCTTACCCGCAGGTTGTAACGAGAGCAGGTTCAGGATGCCATCACCAGTCGCAACCTGAATGCCTTGTTTGTTGGCTTCAAGGATCGTTCCTGGTGCAGCGTTGGTTGCCGTATCAATGACCGACGCTTTCCAGACTTTAACCGGCTGTCCTTCAATTTCCAGCCAGCTCATTGGCCATGGGTTGAAAGCGCGAATGCAGCGTTCAAGCTGTGCTGCCGAAAGTGACCAGTCAATACGCGCTTCTTCTTTACTCAACTTCTCGGCGTAAGTGACAAGAGTTTCGTCCTGAACTTCTGGTTTCGCCGTGCCGTCTGCCAATTGTTTCAACGTGGTGATAAGCCCTTGTGGGCCAAGCTCTGCCAGCTTGTCGTACAGCGTACCACTGGTATCTTCTGCAGTAATCGGGCAGGAGAGCTTATAGAGCATGTCACCGGTGTCTAAACCAACATCCATTTGCATAATGGTTACACCAGTTTCTGCATCACCCGCCCATAGTGAGCGTTGGATTGGTGCAGCACCGCGCCAGCGTGGCAGCAGTGAACCATGAATGTTGATACAGCCAAGACGCGGCATCTCCAGCACAGCTTTAGGCAGAATTAAACCATAGGCGACGACGACCATAACATCAGCCTGCAAATCGGCGACCAGTTGCTGGTTTTCTTGTGGACGCAGGGAAACAGGTTGAAAAACGGGCAGACCTTCTTCCTCAGCCAGAACTTTAATCGGGCTGGGCATCAGTTTTTTACCGCGTCCTGCCGGTCGGTCTGGCTGGGTGAACACGCCAACGACGTTATGACCAGAAGACAACAGCGCGTCGAGATGACGCGCTGCAAAGTCAGGTGTACCCGCAAAAATAATACGTAGTGATTCTGACACGTTAGTTCTTATCCTTAAGCCCGGGCTTTCAGACGATCCAGTTTTTCAACTTTCTGACGAATTCGTTGTTGTTTCAGCGGTGACAGATAATCCATAAACAGTTTGCCAACCAGGTGATCCATCTCATGCTGAATACAGATAGCTAACAGACCCTCTGCTTCCAGTTCAAATGGTTTACCGTCGCGGTCAAGGGCGCGAATTTTAACTTTCTCTGCGCGCGGCACTAAAGCACGTTGTTCAGGGATCGACAGGCAACCTTCTTCAATGCCTGTTTCGCCGCTTTTTTCTAAAAGCTCCGGATTGATTAACACCAGCCGTTCGTCACGGTTTTCCGAAACATCAATAACAATGATACGTTGATGGATATCAACCTGGGTTGCCGCCAGGCCAATACCTTCTTCTGCGTACATCGTCTCGAACATATCATCGACGATACGCTGAATTTCTGCATTCACTTCTTCTACCGGTTTAGCAACTTTGCGAAGCCGCTCGTCCGGAATATGTAACACTTGCAAAACTGACATAAATCTCCAGAGATGTGTTCAGGAGTTAGAAAGATTATTTCTTCTATTCTAGACAAATCCCCCTCTGATTGACAGCATCACTTGATTGACAGCATCACTTGATTGACAGCATCACTGACCAATCGCAAAGATTGCTAAGGCTTGCTTATGGCAGGGAGATAAGGATGGTCGATATAGAAATTTGGCTGCGTTTAATGAGCATCAGCAGCTTGTACGGCGATGATATGGTCCGTATCGCTCACTGGCTGGCAAAACAGTCGCATATTGATGCGGTTGTATTGCAGCAAACAGGGCTTACATTGCGGCAGGCACAACGCTTTCTTTCATTTCCACGAAAGAGTATCGAAAGCTCACTTTGTTGGTTGGAGCAACCCAACCATCATTTAATCCCTGCGGACAGCGAATTTTATCCTCCTCAACTTCAGGCGACGACAGATTACCCCGGCGCACTGTTTGTTGAAGGAGAACTGCACGCGCTGCATTCATTTCAGCTTGCCGTAGTGGGGAGTCGGGCGCATTCATGGTATGGCGAGCGATGGGGGCGATTATTTTGCGAAACTCTGGCGACGTGTGGAGTGACAATTACGAGTGGACTGGCGCGTGGAATCGATGGTGTGGTGCATAAAGCGGCCTTACAGGTAAATGGCGTCAGCATTGCTGTATTGGGGAATGGACTTAATACCATTCATCCGCGTCGCCATGCCCGACTGGCTGCCAGTCTGTTTGAACAGGGTGGCGCTCTCGTCTCGGAATTTCCCCTCGATGTTCCACCCCTTGCTTACAATTTCCCACGAAGAAATCGCATTATCAGTGGTCTAAGTAAAGGTGTACTGGTGGTGGAAGCGGCTTTGCGCAGTGGTTCGCTGGTGACAGCACGTTGTGCGCTTGAGCAGGGGCGTGAAGTTTTTGCCTTGCCAGGTCCAATAGGGAATCCGGGAAGCGAAGGGCCTCACTGGTTAATAAAACAAGGTGCGATTCTTGTGACGGAACCGGAAGAAATTCTGGAAAACTTGCAATTTGGATTGCACTGGTTGCCAGACGCCCCTGAAAATTCATTTTATTCACCAGATCAGCAAGACGTGGCATTGCCATTTCCTGAGCTCCTGGCTAACGTAGGAGATGAGGTAACACCTGTTGACGTCGTCGCTGAACGTGCCGGCCAACCTGTGCCAGAGGTAGTTACTCAACTACTCGAACTGGAGTTAGCAGGATGGATCGCAGCTGTACCCGGCGGCTATGTCCGATTGAGGAGGGCATGCCATGTTCGACGTACTAATGTATTTGTTTGAAACCTATATTCACACTGAAGCTGAGTTGCGTGTGGATCAAGACAAACTTGAACAGGATCTTACCGACGCAGGTTTTGAGCGAGAAGATATCTACAATGCCCTGCTATGGCTGGAAAAACTTGCTGATTATCAGGAAGGGTTGGCAGAACCGATGCAACTGGCCTCGGATCCTCTCTCCATGCGTATTTATACACCGGAAGAGTGTGAACGACTGGATGCCAGCTGCCGTGGGTTTCTGCTTTTCCTTGAGCAGATTCAGGTGCTCAACCTTGAAACTCGTGAAATGGTGATAGAGCGAGTGCTCGCGCTGGATAACGCAGAGTTCGAACTGGATGATCTGAAATGGGTGATCCTGATGGTGTTGTTCAACATCCCGGGCTGCGAAAATGCGTACCAGCAAATGGAAGAATTACTCTTTGAAGTGAATGAAGGTATGCTGCATTAATCATTTCTTTAATTCAGCATAAGTTGTTATGGCAAAATCAGCACTGTTCACGGTGCGTAATAATGAGTCCTGCCCAAAGTGCGGGGCTGAACTGGTTATTCGATCCGGGAAACACGGTCCGTTTCTTGGATGCTCACAGTATCCGGCGTGTGACTACGTCCGTCCTCTGAAATCTTCAGCGGATGGACATATTGTCAAAGTTCTGGAGGGGCAGGTTTGCCCCGTATGTGGCGCAAATCTGGTATTACGCCAGGGACGCTTTGGTATGTTTATTGGTTGCAGTAACTACCCTGAATGCGAACATACCGAACTTATCGATAAACCGGACGAAACAGCAATTACATGCCCCCAATGTCGGACGGGCCATCTGGTCCAGCGCCGCTCCCGTTATGGCAAAACATTTCACTCCTGTGATCGCTACCCGGAGTGTCAATTTGCCATTAACTTCAAACCAATAGCTGGAGAATGCCCTGAGTGTCATTATCCGCTACTCATCGAAAAGAAAACCGCGCAGGGTGTAAAACACTTTTGTGCCAGTAAACAATGTGGAAAGCCGGTTTCGGCGGAATAATAACGTGAATAATAACCTGCAAGGAGACGCTATCGCAGCTGCGATAGATGTCCTCAATGAAAAACGTGTCATCGCCTATCCAACGGAAGCCGTTTTCGGTGTCGGGTGCGATCCTGATAGCGAAACAGCAGTGATGAGACTGTTGGAGTTAAAACAGCGTCCGGTTGATAAGGGGCTGATTTTAATCGCGGCAAATTACGAGCAGCTTAAACCCTATATTGATGACACCATGTTGACTGACGTGCAGCGTGAAACCATTTTTTCCTGCTGGCCAGGTCCTGTCACCTTTGTCTTTCCCGCGCCTGCGACAACACCGCGCTGGTTGACGGGCCGCTTTGATTCGCTTGCTGTACGAGTCACCGACCATCCGTTGGTGGTTGCTTTGTGCCAGGCTTATGGTAAACCGCTGGTTTCTACCAGTGCCAACTTGAGTGGATTGCCACCTTGTCGAACAGTAGACGAAGTTCGCGCACAATTTGGCGCGGCGTTCCCGGTTGTGCCTGGTGAAACGCGGGGGCGTTTAAATCCTTCAGAAATCCGCGATGCCCTGACGGGTGAACTGTTTCGACAGGGGTAACATAATGGAAACCTATGCTGTTTTTGGTAATCCGATAGCCCACAGCAAATCGCCATTCATTCATCAGCAATTTGCTCAGCAACTGAATATTGAACATCCCTATGGGCGCGTGTTGGCACCCATCAATGATTTCATCAACACACTGAACGCTTTCTTTCGTGCTGGTGGTAAAGGTGCGAATGTGACGGTGCCTTTTAAAGAAGAGGCTTTTGCCAGAGCGGATGAGCTTACTGAACGGGCAGCGTTGGCTGGTGCAGTTAATACCCTCAAGCGGTTAGAAGATGGACGCCTGCTGGGTGACAATACCGATGGTGTAGGCTTGTTAAGCGATCTGGAACGTCTGTCTTTTATCCGCCCTGGTTTACGTATTCTGCTTATCGGCGCTGGTGGAGCATCTCGCGGCGTACTACTGCCACTTCTTTCCCTGGACTGTGCGGTGACAATCACTAATCGGACGGTATCCCGCGCGGAAGAGTTGGCTAAATTGTTTGCGCACACTGGCAGTATTCAGGCGTTGGGTATGGACGAACTGGAAGGTCATGAGTTTGATCTCATTATTAATGCAACATCCAGTGGCATCAGTGGTGATATTCCGGCGATCCCGTCATCGCTCATTCATCCAGGCATTTATTGCTATGACATGTTCTATCAGAAAGGAAAAACTCCTTTTCTGGCATGGTGTGAGCAGCGAGGCTCAAAGCGTAATGCTGATGGTTTAGGAATGCTGGTGGCACAGGCGGCTCATGCCTTTCTTCTCTGGCACGGTGTTCTGCCTGACGTAGAACCAGTTATAAAGCAATTGCAGGAGGAATTGTCCGCGTGAATCAGGCCATCCAGTTTCCGGACAGGGAAGAGTGGGACGAGAATAAAAAATGTGTATGTTTTCCCGCTCTCGTGAATGGTATGCAACTGACATGCGCGATCTCTGGCGAGAGTCTGGCGTATCGCTTTACTGGAGATACGCCAGAACAGTGGTTAGCGAGTTTTCGTCAGCATCGCTGGGACCTGGAAGAAGAAGCGGACAACTTAATTCAGGAACAAAGTGAAGATGATCAAGGCTGGGTCTGGTTACCCTGATCCAGATATTCGTCCTTCCATTTCACGTAATTATTCGCGGAATAGCGTAACCCAGCCTTCTCTTCATCACTTAACGGGCGGATCTGTTTGACGGGGCTACCGAGATACAGATATCCGCTCTCCAGCCGTTTATTTTGTGGGACCAGACTACCCGCACCAATCATCACATCATCTTCTACTATTGCGCCATCAAGTAAAATTGAGCCCATCCCAACCAAAACTCGATTGCCAATGGTGCAGCCGTGGAGCATCACCTTGTGACCAACAGTGACATCTTCGCCAATGGTTAATGGGTTGCCATCTGGGTTGTACGAGGATTTATGAGTGACATGCAACATACTGCCATCCTGGATATTGGTGCGTGCTCCGATCTGTACATAATGTACATCTCCACGAATCACAACGAGCGGCCAGATCCCCACATCATCAGCCAGACGAACGTCACCAATCACGACACTGCTATCGTCGATCATTACGCGCTGACCGATTTGTGGAAAAAGATCGCGGTATGGGCGTAAAACATCAGACATACTTACCTCAGCAATAAATGATTTACTAATGACTTTGGGGGCATTATTGGCCTTGTGCAAGTCTTTTAGTATGCAAAAAAGCACCGTTTTGTGTGCGATTGCAGCAAAAAGGGTGAAAAAACAACAAACAGAAAAGAAGATCAAAAAAATACTTGTGCAAAATATTGGGATCCCTATAATGCGCCTCCGTTGAGACGACAACGTGAAACACTTCACAGGATGGTCGGAACAACGAAGAGAAAAATCCTGAAATTCAGGGTTGACTCTGAAAGAGGAAAGCGTAATATACGCCACCTCGCGACAGTGCGCTAAAGCGCGTCGCAACTGCTCTTTAACAATTTATCAGACAATCTGTGTGGGCACTCGAAGATACGGATTCTTAACGTCGCAAGACGAAAAATGAATACCAAGTCTCAAGAGTGAACACGTAATTCATTACGAAGTTTAATTCTTTGAGCATCAAACTTTTAAATTGAAGAGTTTGATCATGGCTCAGATTGAACGCTGGCGGCAGGCCTAACACATGCAAGTCGAACGGTAACAGGAAGCAGCTTGCTGTTTCGCTGACGAGTGGCGGACGGGTGAGTAATGTCTGGGAAACTGCCTGATGGAGGGGGATAACTACTGGAAACGGTAGCTAATACCGCATAACGTCGCAAGACCAAAGAGGGGGACCTTCGGGCCTCTTGCCATCGGATGTGCCCAGATGGGATTAGCTAGTAGGTGGGGTAACGGCTCACCTAGGCGACGATCCCTAGCTGGTCTGAGAGGATGACCAGCCACACTGGAACTGAGACACGGTCCAGACTCCTACGGGAGGCAGCAGTGGGGAATATTGCACAATGGGCGCAAGCCTGATGCAGCCATGCCGCGTGTATGAAGAAGGCCTTCGGGTTGTAAAGTACTTTCAGCGGGGAGGAAGGGAGTAAAGTTAATACCTTTACTCATTGACGTTACCCGCAGAAGAAGCACCGGCTAACTCCGTGCCAGCAGCCGCGGTAATACGGAGGGTGCAAGCGTTAATCGGAATTACTGGGCGTAAAGCGCACGCAGGCGGTTTGTTAAGTCAGATGTGAAATCCCCGGGCTCAACCTGGGAACTGCATCTGATACTGGCAAGCTTGAGTCTCGTAGAGGGGGGTAGAATTCCAGGTGTAGCGGTGAAATGCGTAGAGATCTGGAGGAATACCGGTGGCGAAGGCGGCCCCCTGGACGAAGACTGACGCTCAGGTGCGAAAGCGTGGGGAGCAAACAGGATTAGATACCCTGGTAGTCCACGCTGTAAACGATGTCGACTTGGAGGTTGTGCCCTTGAGGTGTGGCTTCCGGAGCTAACGCGTTAAGTCGACCGCCTGGGGAGTACGGCCGCAAGGTTAAAACTCAAATGAATTGACGGGGGCCCGCACAAGCGGTGGAGCATGTGGTTTAATTCGATGCAACGCGAAGAACCTTACCTGGTCTTGACATCCACGGAAGTTTTCAGAGATGAGAATGTGCCTTCGGGAACCGTGAGACAGGTGCTGCATGGCTGTCGTCAGCTCGTGTTGTGAAATGTTGGGTTAAGTCCCGCAACGAGCGCAACCCTTATCCTTTGTTGCCAGCGGTCCGGCCGGGAACTCAAAGGAGACTGCCAGTGATAAACTGGAGGAAGGTGGGGATGACGTCAAGTCATCATGGCCCTTACGACCAGGGCTACACACGTGCTACAATGGCGCATACAAAGAGAAGCGACCTCGCGAGAGCAAGCGGACCTCATAAAGTGCGTCGTAGTCCGGATTGGAGTCTGCAACTCGACTCCATGAAGTCGGAATCGCTAGTAATCGTGGATCAGAATGCCACGGTGAATACGTTCCCGGGCCTTGTACACACCGCCCGTCACACCATGGGAGTGGGTTGCAAAAGAAGTAGGTAGCTTAACCTTCGGGAGGGCGCTTACCACTTTGTGATTCATGACTGGGGTGAAGTCGTAACAAGGTAACCGTAGGGGAACCTGCGGTTGGATCACCTCCTTACCTTAAAGAAGCGTTCTTTGTAGTGCTCACACAGATTGTCTGATAGAAAGTGAAAAGCAAGGCGTCTTGCGAAGCAGACTGATACGTCCCCTTCGTCTAGAGGCCCAGGACACCGCCCTTTCACGGCGGTAACAGGGGTTCGAATCCCCTAGGGGACGCCACTTGCTGGTTTGTGAGTGAAAGTCACCTGCCTTGATATCTCAAAACTCATCTTCGGGTGATGTTTGAGATATTTGCTCTTTAAAAATCTGGATCAAGCTGAAAATTGAAACACTGAACAACGAAAGTTGTTCGTGAGTCTCTCAAATTTTCGCAACACGATGATGAGTCGAAAGAAACATCTTCGGGTTGTGAGGTTAAGCGACTAAGCGTACACGGTGGATGCCCTGGCAGTCAGAGGCGATGAAGGACGTGCTAATCTGCGATAAGCGTCGGTAAGGTGATATGAACCGTTATAACCGGCGATTTCCGAATGGGGAAACCCAGTGTGATTCGTCACACTATCATTAACTGAATCCATAGGTTAATGAGGCGAACCGGGGGAACTGAAACATCTAAGTACCCCGAGGAAAAGAAATCAACCGAGATTCCCCCAGTAGCGGCGAGCGAACGGGGAGCAGCCCAGAGCCTGAATCAGTGTGTGTGTTAGTGGAAGCGTCTGGAAAGGCGTGCGATACAGGGTGACAGCCCCGTACACAAAAATGCACATACTGTGAGCTCGATGAGTAGGGCGGGACACGTGGTATCCTGTCTGAATATGGGGGGACCATCCTCCAAGGCTAAATACTCCTGACTGACCGATAGTGAACCAGTACCGTGAGGGAAAGGCGAAAAGAACCCCGGCGAGGGGAGTGAAAAAGAACCTGAAACCGTGTACGTACAAGCAGTGGGAGCACGCTTAGGCGTGTGACTGCGTACCTTTTGTATAATGGGTCAGCGACTTATATTCTGTAGCAAGGTTAACCGAATAGGGGAGCCGAAGGGAAACCGAGTCTTAACTGGGCGTTAAGTTGCAGGGTATAGACCCGAAACCCGGTGATCTAGCCATGGGCAGGTTGAAGGTTGGGTAACACTAACTGGAGGACCGAACCGACTAATGTTGAAAAATTAGCGGATGACTTGTGGCTGGGGGTGAAAGGCCAATCAAACCGGGAGATAGCTGGTTCTCCCCGAAAGCTATTTAGGTAGCGCCTCGTGAATTCATCTCCGGGGGTAGAGCACTGTTTCGGCAAGGGGGTCATCCCGACTTACCAACCCGATGCAAACTGCGAATACCGGAGAATGTTATCACGGGAGACACACGGCGGGTGCTAACGTCCGTCGTGAAGAGGGAAACAACCCAGACCGCCAGCTAAGGTCCCAAAGTCATGGTTAAGTGGGAAACGATGTGGGAAGGCCCAGACAGCCAGGATGTTGGCTTAGAAGCAGCCATCATTTAAAGAAAGCGTAATAGCTCACTGGTCGAGTCGGCCTGCGCGGAAGATGTAACGGGGCTAAACCATGCACCGAAGCTGCGGCAGCGACGCTTATGCGTTGTTGGGTAGGGGAGCGTTCTGTAAGCCTGTGAAGGTGTGCTGTGAGGTATGCTGGAGGTATCAGAAGTGCGAATGCTGACATAAGTAACGATAAAGCGGGTGAAAAGCCCGCTCGCCGGAAGACCAAGGGTTCCTGTCCAACGTTAATCGGGGCAGGGTGAGTCGACCCCTAAGGCGAGGCCGAAAGGCGTAGTCGATGGGAAACAGGTTAATATTCCTGTACTTGGTGTTACTGCGAAGGGGGGACGGAGAAGGCTATGTTGGCCGGGCGACGGTTGTCCCGGTTTAAGCGTGTAGGCTGGTTTTCCAGGCAAATCCGGAAAATCAAGGCCGAGGCGTGATGACGAGGCACTACGGTGCTGAAGCAACAAATGCCCTGCTTCCAGGAAAAGCCTCTAAGCATCAGGTAACATCAAATCGTACCCCAAACCGACACAGGTGGTCAGGTAGAGAATACCAAGGCGCTTGAGAGAACTCGGGTGAAGGAACTAGGCAAAATGGTGCCGTAACTTCGGGAGAAGGCACGCTGATACGTAGGTGAAGCGACTTGCTCGTGGAGCTGAAATCAGTCGAAGATACCAGCTGGCTGCAACTGTTTATTAAAAACACAGCACTGTGCAAACACGAAAGTGGACGTATACGGTGTGACGCCTGCCCGGTGCCGGAAGGTTAATTGATGGGGTTAGCGCAAGCGAAGCTCTTGATCGAAGCCCCGGTAAACGGCGGCCGTAACTATAACGGTCCTAAGGTAGCGAAATTCCTTGTCGGGTAAGTTCCGACCTGCACGAATGGCGTAATGATGGCCAGGCTGTCTCCACCCGAGACTCAGTGAAATTGAACTCGCTGTGAAGATGCAGTGTACCCGCGGCAAGACGGAAAGACCCCGTGAACCTTTACTATAGCTTGACACTGAACATTGAGCCTTGATGTGTAGGATAGGTGGGAGGCTTTGAAGTGTGGACGCCAGTCTGCATGGAGCCGACCTTGAAATACCACCCTTTAATGTTTGATGTTCTAACGTGGACCCGTGATCCGGGTTGCGGACAGTGTCTGGTGGGTAGTTTGACTGGGGCGGTCTCCTCCTAAAGAGTAACGGAGGAGCACGAAGGTTGGCTAATCCTGGTCGGACATCAGGAGGTTAGTGCAATGGCATAAGCCAGCTTGACTGCGAGCGTGACGGCGCGAGCAGGTGCGAAAGCAGGTCATAGTGATCCGGTGGTTCTGAATGGAAGGGCCATCGCTCAACGGATAAAAGGTACTCCGGGGATAACAGGCTGATACCGCCCAAGAGTTCATATCGACGGCGGTGTTTGGCACCTCGATGTCGGCTCATCACATCCTGGGGCTGAAGTAGGTCCCAAGGGTATGGCTGTTCGCCATTTAAAGTGGTACGCGAGCTGGGTTTAGAACGTCGTGAGACAGTTCGGTCCCTATCTGCCGTGGGCGCTGGAGAACTGAGGGGGGCTGCTCCTAGTACGAGAGGACCGGAGTGGACGCATCACTGGTGTTCGGGTTGTCATGCCAATGGCACTGCCCGGTAGCTAAATGCGGAAGAGATAAGTGCTGAAAGCATCTAAGCACGAAACTTGCCCCGAGATGAGTTCTCCCTGACCCTTTAAGGGTCCTGAAGGAACGTTGAAGACGACGACGTTGATAGGCCGGGTGTGTAAGCGCAGCGATGCGTTGAGCTAACCGGTACTAATGAACCGTGAGGCTTAACCTTACAACGCCGAAGATGTTTTGGCGGATTGAGAGAAGATTTTCAGCCTGATACAGATTAAATCAGAACGCAGAAGCGGTCTGATAAAACAGAATTAGCCTGGCGGCCGTAGCGCGGTGGTCCCACCTGACCCCATGCCGAACTCAGAAGTGAAACGCCGTAGCGCCGATGGTAGTGTGGGGTCTCCCCATGCGAGAGTAGGGAACTGCCAGGCATCAAATTTAGCGTGCTGATATGGCTCAGTTGGTAGAGCGCACCCTTGGTAAGGGTGAGGTCCCCAGTTCGACTCTGGGTATCAGCACCACTTTTTAGGTTAAAGTTCGGCAGATTAGAAAAGAATTTGTCTGGCGGCAGTTGCGCGGTGGTCCCACCTGACCCCATGCCGAACTCAGAAGTGAAACGCCGTAGCGCCGATGGTAGTGTGGGGTCTCCCCATGCGAGAGTAGGGAACTGCCAGACATCAAATCAAGCGAAAGGCCATCCGAAAGGATGGCCTTTTTGCTTTTCGAACTAACATTCAATTAATGGATTACCTGCGATAAAAATGCCCTCGTACGCTCTGATTTAGGATGCGCAAAAAATTCATCAGGTGTAGCTTGTTCCACTATCTCCCCACGATCCATAAAAATTACCCGGTCAGCGACGGTACGTGCAAACCCCATCTCATGTGTTACACACAACATTGTCATACCCGACTGCGCCAGCCCAATCATCGTATCCAGCACCTCTTTCACCATCTCCGGATCGAGCGCCGACGTTGGTTCATCAAACAACATAATTTTCGGCTTCATACACAGCGAACGCGCAATGGCAACGCGTTGCTGCTGACCACCTGAAATCTGTCCGGGAAACTTATGCGCATGTTCGGCAATTCTCACCCGCTCAAGGTAATGCATCGCCAGAGCTTCAGCCTCTTTCTTAGGCATCTTGCGTACCCAAATCGGTGCCAGGGTACAGTTCTGTAAAACGGTCAGATGAGGGAAGAGATTGAAATGCTGAAATACCATTCCCACTTCCTGCCTGACGCGCTCAATATTGCGGATATCTTCATTAAGTTCGATGCCATCTACGACAATCCGTCCCTGTTGATGTTCTTCCAGATGATTAATACAACGAATGGTTGTCGATTTACCGGAACCAGAAGGGCCACACAGAACGATCCGTTCTCCCGGTTGCACGGTTAAATTTATATTTTTCAAAACATGGAATTGTCCATACCATTTATGGACGTTTTCCAGCGTAATCATCGCGTTAGCAGGTTGCAGTAAAATTTGGCTCATAGTGTCCTCAATGCGGTGTACGCCCGGTGTTAAAACGTTTTTCCAGATGTTGGCTATAACGTGACATGCTGAAACAAAAGATCCAGTAGATCAGCGCGGCGAAAACATACCCTTCCGTCGACATACCCAACCAGGCGGGATCAACGGTTGCCTGCTGAACGCTACTGAAAAGATCGAACAAGCCGATGATGATCACTAGGCTGGTATCTTTGAAGAGTGCGATGATGGTATTTACCAGCCCAGGAATTACCAGCTTCAACGCCTGTGGCAGAATAACCAGCCCCTGAGTTTTCCAGTAACCCAACGCCAGCGACTCTGCCGCTTCATATTGCCCTTTAGGCAGCGCCTGTAATCCACCTCGCACGACTTCCGCAACATATGCTGACTGAAACAGGATCACGCCAACCAGCGCGCGGATCAGTTTGTCGATACTGGTGCCTTCTGCCATAAACAACGGCAGCATGACCGAAGACATAAACAATACGGTAATCAGCGGTACGCCGCGCCAGAACTCGATAAAAATGACCGATAAGATACGCACAATCGGCATATGGGAGCGGCGACCTAATGCCAGTAAGATCCCCCACGGTAGCGCCCCCGCAATCCCAACGGATGCAATAATTAAAGTTAGCGTCAGCCCGCCCCATTGCCGGGTTTCAACCCGCTCAAGACCAAAAAAACCGCCATACATCAGCCACCAGACAATCAGTGGGTAAATCACCGCCCAGGCCGCAATATAGCGACCGCGATGCGGGAGTATTTTCCAGAACATTGGTGCGATCGATACAAGCCCAATCAGTAATGCGAGGTTAATTCGCCAGCGTTGGTCGTGTGGGTAAAGTCCATACATAAACTGACCAAATCGTTCGTGAATGAAGACCCAACAGGCACCGGCTTTTGTGCAGTCAGCACGCGTTGAGCCAACCCAATTAGCCTGCAAAAATGCCCAGTTCAGCAACGGTGGGATCAGTTCCCACATCAACCATATGCAGCCAATAGTCAGCAGGCTATTGCTCCAGCTGGAGAACAGATTTTTTCGCACCCACACCATCGCGCGGCTTGAGTTATGGCTCGCCGGGCGCGAGGGCTGAGACAGCAATACTTTTGTCATCATGACTCCTTAGCGTTCAACGATCGCGATGCGGCGGTTATAGATATTCATCAGCAGCGAGATAGTCAGGCTGATAATCAGATAGACCGACATGGTCATGGCTATCGTCTCGATGGCTTGCCCCGTCTGGTTCAGCACGGTGCCAGCAAACAGCGAAACCATATCGGGATAGCCAATAACGGCGGCAAGAGAGGAGTTTTTGACGATGTTGAGATACTGGCTGGTTAACGGCGGAATAATTACTCGCAGTGCCTGGGGAATAATGACCTGGCGTAGCGTAACCGGGTTGGGTAACCCCAGTGACCGAGCCGCTTCATGTTGACCATAAGGCACTGCCTGGATCCCAGCGCGGATAATCTCGGCGATAAATGCAGAGGTATAAACCGAAAGTGCCAGCGTTAAGGCTGCCAGTTCAGGAATTAAAACCATTCCGCCGCGGAAGTTAAAGCCTTGTAGGGCTGGGACATCCCAGTGTAGTGCTGCGCCAAAAAGCCATTGCGCCAGTAAAGGCAAACCAATGATCAACACTGCGGCGATCGGCCAGGAGCGGCGCAGTTGTCCGGTCTTTATCTGGTATGTTTTATTAAAGCGGAATAGCCCAACAGAAAGGACTATAGCCATAACAACAGCCAGGATAAACGCGGTAATGCTGCCAACTTACTGATTTAGTGTATGATGGTGATTTTAAGGTGCTTGCGTGGCTTCCATTTCCATCAGATGTCCTTCCTGCTCCGCTACTGAAGGCGTGGTGCGTAACGGCAAAAGCACTGCCGGACATCAGCGCTATCTCTGCTCTCATTGCCGTAAAACATGGCAACTACAGTTCACTTACACCGCCTCTCAGCCCGGTAAGCACCAGAAAATCATTGATATGGCCATGAATGGCGTCGGATGTCGCGCCAGTGCACGCATTATGGGCGTTGGCCTCAACACGGTTTTACGTCACTTAAAAAACTCAGGCCGCAGTCGGTAACCTCGCGCATACAACCGGGCAGTGATGTGATTGTCTGCGCTGAAATGGACGAACATTGGGGCTACGTCGGTGCTAAATCACGTCAGCGCTGGCTGTTTTACGCGTATGACAGGATACGGAGGACGGTTGTGGCGCACGTCTTCGGGGAACGCACTCTGGCCACACTGGAGCGTCTTCTGAGCCTGCTGTCGGCCTTTGAGGTCGTGGTATGGATGACGGATGGCTGGCCGCTGTATGAATCACGCCTGAAGGGAAAGCTGCACGTTATCAGCAAGCGTTACACTCAGCGCATTGAGCGACATAATCTGAATCTGAGACAACATCTGGCAAGGCTGGTACGGAAGTCACTGTCGTTCTCAAAATCGGTGGAGCTGCATGACAAGGTCATCGGGCATTATCTGAACATAAAACACTATCAGTAAGTTGGAGTCATTACCATAAACGCAATAAATCCGTCTCCCAGCTGCGGTGACGGAATATAAAGCCCACGATTGCTCAAAAAGGCCAGATCAAACGCGCTCACAGCTTGGCGTGGTCCGGGCAAATTGCGCAACACGGCAAAGTACCAGAAGAAGATTTGCAATATTACGGAAGATCTCAATATAAATTGTGGAAAGCTTTCGTAGCAGCCAGTTATCCGAAAGTCTCGCCAGACCGATAAAGAAGCCCAAAACAGAAGCGAACACAATACACAATGCAGAAACCAGTAGCGTATTGAGTAAGCCGACAATAAAAACGCGTCCGTAGGTGTCGCCCTGCTGGTAATCGATCAAATGCTGGACAATACCGAAGCCAGCGCCGCGATCCAGAAAGGCAAAACCTGAAGTAATGCCACGATTATTGAGATTCGTTACAGTGTTTTGAAATAACCAACCAACAATGCCGACAACAGCAACAACGGCAAGGATCTGGAATAACCAGGCACGAACCGTAGGGTTGGCAAAGGAGAGTGAGCCTTTAACGGTTGAGCGGCGATGAGGCATAGAAACCTCGGAAAGCATAACGCTGAAGAGAGCGCCGCCGTAGCGACGCTCGTTACCTCACACCGACTTAACGCACGGGCGGCGCGTACTGAATACCGCCGTTATTCCAGAGATTATTTTGCCCACGTTTAATTTTCAGCGGGCTTTCTGAACCTACGTTACGCTCAAAAATTTCCGAGTAGTTACTCACCTGTTTGATGATGTTATAGGCCCATTTATTATCCAACTTCAGATCCTTGCCGTAATCGCCTTCTTTACCCAACAGATGTGCCATATCAGGCGTTGCTGGATTAGCCGCTTTTTCATCGACGTTCTGGGAATTGATGCCCATCTCTTCAGCATTTAGCATGGCGAAAAGCGTCCAGCGTACAATCGAGAACCATTCATCATCGCCACGACGAACTACCGGCCCAAGCGGTTCTTTAGAGATAACCTCCGGTAAGACAATCCATTCAGCCGGGTTGCTTAATTTGATGCGCAAGGCATACAGTTGCGACTGATCCGAAGCCAGCGTATCGCAGCGACCAGATTCCAGTGCCTTCGCTGATTCGTCAGAGCGATCGAAAGTCACTGGTGTGTACTTCATATTGTTTGCCTTGAAATAGTCGGCGACGTTGAGTTCGGTATCAGTACCCGCCTGAATACAGACGGTAGCGCCATCCAGTTCTTTCGCGCTTTTTAGCCCCGCTTTATCGTGCGTCAGGAAGCCAATGCCGTCGTAATAAGTGACGCCGGTAAATGCCATTCCCATCCCGGCATCGCGAGATGAAGTCCAGGTCGTATTACGGGAGAGCAAATCCACTTCCCCTGACTGTAAAGCGGTGAAGCGTTCTTTTGCTGTGAGTGGGGTATATTTCACTTTCGTGTCGTCACCAAATACAGCAGCGGCAACACCACGACAAACATCAACATCAATACCTGAAAACTTACCGTCTGCATCGGCATAAGAGAACCTAGGTAATCCATCACTGATCCCGCATTGCACAAAACCTTTTTTCTGAACGGCATCAAGCGTCGCGCCAGCATGCGCCTGATTTGCAACGGCAAGCAGCACGCTGGCGGCAGCCAGTGTGGCTATCATCATCTTTTTCATAATGCTTCCTGTGAGGCGAAAATTATCGTTATAGGACGTTTGGGAAACGTCTTTTACCTGTCTGTGGCCATCCTCTTATAAGCAAAAGTAGTGCCAGCTTTTGCGCACGATTTCGCGTCGCAATAAGCTGAGTGTAGACAGGAAATAATAAAAACAGCGCCCCGCAATGGTGCGAAAATGGGTAATGCTGCCAACTTACTGATTTAGTGTATGATGGTGATTTTAAGGTGCTTGCGTGGCTTCCATTTCCATCAGATGTCCTTCCTGCTCCGCTACTGAAGGCGTGGTGCGTAACGGCAAAAGCACTGCCGGACATCAGCGCTATCTCTGCTCTCATTGCCGTAAAACATGGCAACTACAGTTCACTTACACCGCCTCTCAGCCCGGTACGCACCAGAAAATCATTGATATGGCCATGAATGGCGTCGGATGTCGCGCCAGCGCACGCATTATGGGCGTTGGCCTCAACACGGTTTTACGTCACTTAAAAAACTCAGGCCGCAGTCGGTAACCTCGCGCATACAACCGGGCAGTGATGTGATTGTCTGCGCTGAAATGGACGAACATTGGGGCTACGTCGGTGCTAAATCACGTCAGCGCTGGCTGTTTTACGCGTATGACAGGATACGGAGGACGGTTGTGGCGCACGTCTTCGGTGAACGCACTCTGGCCACACTGGAGCGTCTTCTGAGCCTGCTGTCGGCCTTTGAGGTCGTGGTATGGATGACGGATGGCTGGCCGCTGTATGAATCACGCCTGAAGGGAAAGCTGCACGTTATCAGCAAGCGTTACACTCAGCGCATTGAGCGACATAATCTGAATCTGAGACAACATCTGGCAAGGCTGGTACGGAAGTCACTGTCGTTCTCAAAATCGGTGGAGCTGCATGACAAGGTCATCGGGCATTATCTGAACATAAAACACTATCAGTAAGTTGGAGTCATTACCGACATTCTGTCCTGAAAATTCAGTTCGTCACAGTTAACCAGTTTTAGTGGATTAACTGAGTTCATATTACGGCATTTGTCTGTTTCTGTTGTCAGCAGTTCAATCCACTGCATCAGTAAAGTATCAAACAGAAAAACGAAGACAGCGAAAACGACGAGCCACCAATACTTGCGAATCATTACCTGAGCCTGTGCATGTTTAACCAAGTCTGGCAGGAAATATACACGAAATGAATAATCTGAAAACTAGGCTTACACTTCCTTTACTTTGCAATGAGATCGGGGTCAACTTCGCTTAACCGGCTTCGTTTTGACAGGTTGCCGGTCTTTCTTTTTTTCACTTTCGCCAGTTCTTCCGCGGAGTAATGCGACGCGACATCCAGCCGTCGAAGCCCCATTTTGATGTACTCGCTGTTGATCTCAATACCAATGAATTTTCGTCCGCTGGCGATGGCTACGGCACCGGTAGTAAAGCTACCGGCAAACGGGTCGAGAACGATATCGCCTGGGTTGGAAGAGGCGAGAATAATGCGTTTCAGTAAGGCTTTCGGTTTTTGCGTCGGGTGGTTCTCATATTCATCCATCAAATAACGCACGCGCGGAAAATCCCAGACGTTACCCGGTACTTTTTGATGATTGTATGGCTGTGGAGGATTTTTGCGATAATCGATCAACGCGCGCTGCGATCCGGTTTTGGCTTCTACCAGAATAGCATCACCGTTGAATGTGTAGTTCTTTGCGTCTTTCACCATCATCAGGATGGGTTCGTACATGGAGCCGTAGTGTTTTTTCGCCTGTACTCCAGAACTGTCATATGACCAGACGATGCGACTTTTGATGGTAAAAAGCTTGCGGCACTGGAGATCGATAAAGGGCATGTTTTCCGTACTGTTCATAATGTACATGCTGCCCTGCTTTTTCAGAACGCGGTGGCACTCTGCAATCACTTCAAACAGCCAGTCGATAAACAGATCTTCTTTCCAGGCTTCGATCAGACCATCAAAATTTTTACCGATGTTATACGGTGGGTCGGCAAAGAGCAGATCGACGCTTTCAGTAGGTAGCTTTTTAAGTTCGGCAAAGGCATCACCGTGAATAATGGTCTTAGCTTCATTACCAAACCGGGTCGGTTCACATCCTGTTCTCATGGTCACTCCCTTTGTGACACCTATAAAAAAGGCGCTTCCCCATGCCGAGTAGCGCCTTTTTAATCAAGCATTTAGCTAACCTGAATTAGTTCATGCCGTATTTTTTCAATTTTTTACGCAGCGTACCACGGTTGATGCCCATCATCAGCGCAGCACGGGTCTGGTTACCACGGGTGTATTGCATCACCATGTCCAACAGGGGCTGTTCTACTTCAGCCAGTACCAGCTCATAGAGGTCATTCACATCCTGACCATTCAGTTGAGCAAAATAGTTCTTCAGTGCCTGTTTAACCGAGTCACGCAGGGGTTTTTGGGTTACCTGATCCTGAGAGTTAACGGTAGAAACGGTCAGTACGTCAGAATTTACGCGTTGTTCGAACATAGTTCTGTCAGCTCTTTATTTCTGTTTACGCAAAATTTTCGAAGTATGCCTCCAACGCCTCCAGCTGTTCGCTGGCATCCTCAATGGCGTTGAATGTGCGCCGAAACTGGTCATTTGGAGCGTGTTCCTGGAGATACCAGGAAACGTGTTTACGTGCAATTCGGTACCCTTTTGCCGGACCATAAAAGTCATGCAGTTCCCGAACGTGCGCGCAAAGCAAGCGCTTAACCTCTGCCAAAGGCAGTGGGGGCAGCAACTCCCCAGTGTCCAGATAATGCTGGATTTCCCGAAAGATCCAGGGTCTTCCCTGAGCTGCGCGGCCTATCATCAGGGCATCCGCCCCTGTATAGTCGAGCACAGCTCTGGCTTTAAGCGGGTCAGTAATGTCGCCATTCGCGATAACCGGAATGGAAACTTTCTGCTTAACTGCCCGAATACTGTCGTACTCAGCTTCTCCATTGAACAAACAGGCGCGTGTACGGCCATGAATGGTCAGAGCCTGAATGCCACAGTCTTCAGCCAGTTGGGCAATCTCTTCGCAGTTACGGTGTTCCGGTGCCCAGCCGGTGCGAATCTTCAGGGTAACAGGAACGTCCACTGCATTGACGACCTCGGTAAGGATCGATTTAACGACATCCGGGTACTGCAAGAGGGCTGAACCTGCGAGCTTGCGATTCACTTTTTTAGCCGGGCAACCCATATTGATATCAATAATCTGGGCACCGCTTTCCACGTTAATACGTGCTGCATCTGCCATTTCTTTCGGAGCGCTACCAGCAATTTGCACGGTGCGAATACCGGGTTCATCAATGTGCACCATCCGTAAACGAGATTTGTCGCTTTCCCAAACCTGTGGGTTAGAAGACATCATCTCGGATACTGTCAATCCGGCTCCCATCTCGTAGCACAACGTCCGAAAAGGTCTGTCTGTAATGCCAGCCATGGGCGCTGCGATCAGGCGATTTCTGAGCTGATATTGTCCGATGCGCATGAGTTAAGAAATGACCATACTGTGACTGCAAGGCGGCGTATATTACGCATTTTTTGCACGAGATGAAAGGCCAAACTTTGACCAATCCTCTGAGATGGATCAAAGAATTGCATTTAAAATGAGCGTGGTGCGATAATTACTCATAAAAATCATCATATTAGAAAATAGTGACTAAAATTTACACTCAAAGAAATTTGAGTAAGTTCTCAATTTTTCTTTATGAATGAAAATTTTGGCACGCAAATTTGCGTAAATAATCGGCAAATTTACGTGCCTTTTGTGAGCTTGCTCGCACTTCGCCCCGCGTCACCCTACGGCGATGCGAAGGTCAATTCTTACGACCGGTAATACGGCACCACTCTTCTTTTTCCACGACCGGGTCCAGTGCGAAGCTATCGGCATAAGCTTCACAAACGCTCTCTGCCTGGCTTGCCAGAATACCGGAAAGGCCCAGCAAACCGCCTGAAACTGGCAGGACGCTGATTAACGGTGCCAGTTCACGTAATGGGCCTGCAAGGATGTTAGCGACCACCACGTCGGCTTTCATTTCTTCTGGCTGATCTTTCGGTAAGTAGAGTTCCAGACGGTCAGAAACGCCATTACGTTCGGCGTTATCGCGGCTGGCCTGAATCGCCTGCGGATCGATATCAATACCAATGGCTTTTGCTGCACCCAGTTTCAGCGCCGCGATCGCCAGAATGCCGGAACCACAGCCAAAGTCGATGACTGTTTTACCGGTTAAATCGAGGCTGTCGAGCCATTGCAGGCACAGAGAGGTGGTTGGATGGGTACCCGTACCAAACGCCAGCCCTGGATCTAACATCACGTTGACGGCGTTTTCGTCCGGCACATCACGCCAGCTAGGGCAGATCCACAGTCGTTCACCAAAGCGCATCGGGTGGAAATTATCCATCCATTCGCGCTCCCAGTCTTTATCTTCTAGTTGTTCGATTTTATGCGCGAAGCCTGCGCCGAGCAGCGGATGGTTTTCCAGAATCGCCACCACGTCGTTCATATCGGTTTCAGCGTCGAACAGACCAATCACATCGGTGTCGCCCCACAGGCGCGTTTCGCCCGGCAGCGGCTCAAATACTGGCGTATCGTGGGTATCCTGAAAAGTGATAGAAACGGCACCCGCTTCCATCAGCGCATCGCTAAGATCTTCCGCGTTCGCGCCGGTGGTGTTCAGTTTCAGTTGGATCCAAGGCATGGCAAAACTCTTTATTTATCAGTAGTCAAAACGGTAGCTTGCGGGACGGATGTACCGAAACGGTTTCCGACCAGGAAAGCCAGCAAACTTAGTAGTAACGAGGGCACGATAGGGTGGAAGCCCAGGTACTGAATATTCAGCGTCGCGAGTACGGCATACAGCACGCCGCCAACGATCATCGCACTTAGCGCGCCTTTGGCGTTGGCGCGTTCCCAGTAAAGACCCAGCACCAGCGGCCACAGGAAAACGGCTTCCAGCCCACCGAAGGCCAGCAAATTCAGCCAGATGATCATTTCTGGCGGCTTCCAGGCGGCAAGCAGCAGCAACGCGCCGAGAACTAACGTAATTACCGCCGACATCCGCTTCAGACGCGTCTCGTTTTGCATTTGATCCGGACGGATATTCAGATAGAGATCTTTAATGATCGTAGCGGAACTTTGCAGCAGTTGGGCGTTAATTGTCGACATGATCGCAGCCATAGGTGCAGCCAGAAAGATCCCGGCAGCAAAAGGTGGCAGCACTTTTACCATTAACGTCGGGATCACCAGATCCGGTACGGTGAGATCGGGGATCACTGCACGACCTAACGCTCCGGCCAGGTGCATACCGAACATCAGGATTGCGACTATAATCGTACCGATGATGATCCCCCGGTGTACTGCTTTGCTGTCTTTATAAGAGATACAGCGCACCGCAGTATGCGGCAGGCCAATCACGCCAAAGCACACCAGTACCCAGAACGACGTCATAAAGGCAGGCGACAGAATATCGTCAGCGCCTTGTGGCGTAACCAGTTGCGGATCGATGGTTTGCAAGGTCTGTACTGCGTTGCTTAAGCCGCCAGCGGCATGTACCACGCCAATAAGCAGCACAACGGTGCCAATCAGCATCACAAGCCCTTGCATGGTGTCGTTCAGCACGCTGGCGCGAAAGCCACCAAAGGCGGTATATAACGCAATGCTGATACCAAAAATCAGCAGCCCGGTTTCATAAGGAATACCCGCCGCGGTTTCCAGCAGGCGCGCACCGCCGATAAACTGCACGGTCATCGCACCAACGAACGCAACCAGCAAACTCAAACTCGCCAGCCACACCAGAAGACGACTCTGGTAGCGGGCAAACAGCATATCGTTCAGCGTCACTGCATTGTAGCGGCGCGCAAGAATCGCAAACTTCTTGCCGAGAATACCGAGTGAAAGCCAGACAGCAGGAAGCTGAATCATCGCCAGCAATACCCAGCCCAGCCCGTATTTATAAGCAGCTCCTGGCCCGCCGATAAACGAACTGGCACTGATATAGGTCGCGGTGAGAGTCATCGCCAGCACAATACCGCCCATAGAGCGGCTGCCGAGGAAATACTCATTAAGGAAGGTGCCGGTGCTCCGTTTACGCATCGCATAAACCGAGATACCGAACACCACCACCAGATAGGCGACCAGCGGTAGAATTACTTCAAGCTGCATCGTCATCCTCCAGTGGGATATCGCGATAGATAAATTTCACCATCGCCCAGCACAGTCCAATAAACAGTAGCGGCGTCAGGATGCAGGCCATCTCAAACCAGCGCGGAAAGCCGGTAAAACCGGGGGCAACGCCAGGTAAGTAAGCGTCTACTAACCAAACTGCCAGATACAAAAGGGTCAGCCCCAGCGCCCAGCGGGCCTCTTTATGGGCCTGAACAAAACGAGTGTCCATTTTTTGTCCCTGATGGGTGAAGAAAGCGAGGATTGTACCTTATGGGGGTTGTCGATCCCCAGTAATAAAAAAGGCCGGAAAATCCGGCCTTTTGACGCTTTTGCAGTCTTATTTTTCCTGAAGACCGAGTTTTTTCTCCAGATAGTGGATGTTAGTGCCACCATGCTGGAAGTTCTCGTCATTCATGATGCGGATCTGCAGATCAACGTTGGTTTTGATACCGTCGATGATCAGCTCCTGCAGCGCATTCTTCATGCGGGCAATCGCCACGTCACGGTTTTCACCGTAGCAAATCAGCTTACCGATCATTGAGTCATAGTACGGCGGTACGGTGTAGCCCGCGTAGATATGAGACTCCCAACGTACGCCAAAACCGCCAGGTGCGTGGAAACGGGTGATTTTGCCTGGGCTTGGCAGGAAGGTGTTCGGATCTTCGGCGTTGATACGACATTCCACCGCATGGCCGCGAACGTGAACTTCTTCTTGCTTGATCGACAGCGGTTGACCGGCAGCGATACGCAGCTGTTCTTTGATCAGGTCAACGCCGGTGATCATTTCTGTAACCGGGTGTTCTACCTGAATACGGGTGTTCATTTCGATGAAATAGAACTCGCCGTTTTCGAACAGGAACTCGAAAGTACCTGCACCGCGATAGCCGATATCAACACACGCTTTAGCGCAACGTTCGCCGATGTAGCGACGCAGTTCCGGGGTAATGCCCGGTGCTGGTGCTTCTTCGACCACTTTCTGGTGGCGGCGCTGCATGGAGCAGTCACGTTCCGCCAGATAGATAGCGTTGCCCTGACCGTCAGCCAGTACCTGAATCTCGACGTGGCGAGGATTCTCCAGGTATTTCTCCATGTAAACCATATCGTTGCTGAAAGCAGCTTTCGCTTCCGCACGGGTCATGGAGATGGATTGTGCCAGTTCAGCGTCGCCGCGCACTACGCGCATACCGCGACAACCGCCGCCGCCGGAGGCTTTGATAATCACCGGATAACCAATGCGTTTAGCAATGGCGCGGTTTTTATCCATATCGTCGCCCAGCGGGCCGTCAGAACCAGGTACGCAAGGAACGCCCGCTTTTTTCATCGCCGCGATTGCGGATACTTTGTCGCCCATCAGGCGAATGGTTTCTGCTTTCGGGCCGATGAAGATAAAGCCGGAGCGTTCAACCTGCTCGGCAAAGTTGGCGTTCTCGGAGAGGAAGCCGTAACCCGGATGGATTGCTACTGCGCCGGTGATTTCAGCGGCGCTGATGATTGCCGGGATGTTCAGATAACTTTTTACTGACGGAGCAGGGCCAATACAGACCGTTTCATCTGCCAGTAATACGTGTTTTAGATCGCGATCCGTGCTGGAGTGCACAGCGACAGTCTTGATGCCCAGTTCTTTACAGGCACGAAGAATACGCAATGCAATCTCGCCGCGGTTGGCAATAACAATTTTATCCAGCATGTTCGCCTCGTTACTCGATGACGACCAGCGGCTCGTCAAATTCTACCGGTTGTCCACTTTCGACCAGAATTGCTTTCACGGTACCGGATTTGTCCGCTTCGATCTGGTTCATCATTTTCATGGCTTCAACGATGCACAGGGTATCGCCCACGTTGACTTTCTGACCCACTTCGATGAACGCTTTTGCGTCCGGGCTTGGGGTGCGGTAGAAAGTACCAACCATCGGGGAACGTACGATGTGACCACTGATTTCCGCTGCTGCTGGCGCTTCCATGGAAGGAACGGTCGCCGGAGCGGCTGCGTTAGATTGAGCTGGCTGCTGCATCATTGGTGCAGCGTAAGCTTGTTGCATCACAGGGAAACTTGCGGCAGGAGCTGCACGGCTAATGCGTACTGACTCTTCGCCTTCAGAAATTTCCAGTTCGGAGATGCCTGATTCTTCAACCAGCTCGATCAGTTTTTTAATCTTACGAATATCCATGAGTGGGTTCCGTACTCTTTGTTTAGTGTGATTGTGACAGGCGTTTCACCGCCGTCTGTAAAGCGTATGCCCCGACAGCTGTATGCATAGCGATAAATTCCAGCAGGCCGGGACGCCGGTCTATTTTGCCCCAGAGTGTCAATGTTAGACTTGACGGACATTGTGCAGCGATCTGCTGCTATCCTCCGGCAAAAAACAAAATATACCTTCGTTGCGCCAATGTCACCTTTTCCGCAGCGCAAAAACTGCGTCAGGGAGGACGAGGTCGCACATTATAACGATTTCGTAGCAATTGGCAGCTAAATACTGGTCTTATCAGGGAATATAATCAACAGCTAACATGTAAATAACCTTCAACACCGTGTAATTTGCAACAAGCCGCACAATTCACGAAATTAGCGCCATCATCGACGGAACTTCTTATAACGTAAGGTGAAAAGCTGAAAAGCCAGCCCTGCGAAGATGAGGGGCTGCAATGAGATAATCTTCACAGACCACAAATAATGTAGGGATGCCAGGATCGCGACAAGATAGACGACATTACGCAGCGGTTGCTGGGGATTACCCAATTTTCACTGCATCGTCTGGATAGATGTGAATGCTAAAGCACGCAAAATCAACCAACTGACAATTCTCAGCATTAAATAGGTTCGAGTGGTTAATTTGTAGTCAAATAAAATCAGATTATTCACCCCATGGTACCAGAAATCAGTAACAGGTTAAGCGTAGTGTCGCCCAGGCAAAGCACCATAAACCTAACAGGCGACGGAGGCGTATCAATAATGGCTGTTTAGAGGAGTATCAATGCGCATCAATTTGTGGTCAGTCGAAATCATGACTTTCCAGTTTGGATGATGTTGTACAACTTCCTGACCAAGGTGTTCGACGAAAGCTGTCCGGCTAACCGCTTTTCCCGTTAACCGATTGAATAATGATGTCAAAATGAGTTCCCTCTCTTATTATTCCTTGCTAAATGGTTAGTTAACCTTCACCAGCGTGCGACCCTGGATCTGGTTATTAATGATGGCCTCGGCAAAGTTCGGTGCCTCTGACAGAGATATCTCTTTTGCCGCCTGGGTATAGAATGATTCCGGTAAATCGGCGACCAGTCGCTGCCAGGCTTGTGCGCGGCGTTCTGGTGGCGTCATTACTGAATCCACCCCTTGCAAACGGACATTACGCAGAATAAATGGCATGACCGTGGTTGGCAGAGTAAAACCACCCGCCAGACCACAGGCCGCCACGCAGCCGCCGTAATTCATTTGCGCCAGCACTTTTGCCAGCACTTTGTCGCCAACAGTGTCAATTGCCCCAGCCCAGACTTGTTTTTCCAGAGGACGGGATTCGGCAAACTCATCACGAGGGAGAATACCGCTGGCACCTAAACTTTTCAGATATTCATGGGTACTTTCGCGACCGGAAACGGCAACGACCTGATAACCCAACTTATGCAGCAGCGCCACGGCGGTACTGCCGACGCCACCACTGGCACCCGTCACGACAATCTCACCGTCCTGCGGGCGAACACCGGCATCTTCCAGCGCCATCACACACAGCATGGCGGTAAAACCGGCAGTACCGATAATCATTGCTTTACGCGCGTCCAGCCCTTGCGGCATGGCAACCAGCCAGTCACCTTTCACTCGCGCCTGCTCCGCCAGCCCACCCCAGTGGTTTTCACCAACGCCCCAGCCAGTGAGTAACACCTCCTGACCGGCATGAAAACGCGGATCTTCGCTGGTGCGTACAGTTCCGGCAAAATCGATCCCAGGAATCATCGGAAAATTACGGATGATTTTTCCCTTACCGGTAATCGCCAGCGCATCTTTATAGTTCAGGCTCGACCAGTGAACATCGACCGTGACATCGCCCTCCGGCAGGCGACGTTCGTCCAGAGTCTGTACTGATGCGAGAGTTTTGCCGTCCTGCTGTTCTAAAAGTAACGCCTGCATAAGTGGTCCTCATGTGCATGATGGATTGGAAAATAATTTCTGAAGACTATACTCGCTAATGGAAAAGCAAAGCCGATGAAGCGCAATAAATTGCGAGATAAATCTGATTTGCTAGTATGCCCGCTTCCTCACTATCGGAGTTAACACAAGGATGAGATTAACGACGAAATTTTCGGCCTTTGTTACGCTGCTCACCGGGTTAACAATTTTTGTGACTTTGCTGGGCTGTTCGCTAAGTTTCTACAACGCCATTCAGTATAAGTTTAGTCATCGCGTTCAGGCGGTGGCGACGGCGATTGATACCCACCTTGTGTCGAATGACTTCAGCGCATTAAGGCCACAAATTACCGAATTAATGGTGTCAGCAGATATCGTTCGTGTAGACCTGCTGCATGGTGATAAACAGGTTTATACCCTGGCCAGAAATGGTAGTTATCGTCCGGTTGGCACCAGCGATCTGTTTCGTGAACTGAGCGTTCCGTTGATAAAGCATCCGGGGATGTCGTTGCGTCTGGTTTATCAGGATCCGATGGGCAACTATTTCCATTCGTTGATGACCACCGCGCCGCTCACGGGGGCGATTGGCTTTATCATTCTTATGCTCTTTCTGGCGGTACGCTGGTTACAACGGCAACTTGCCGGGCAAGAATTGCTGGAAACCCGGGCTACTCGTATCTTAAACGGTGAGCGTGGCTCTAATGTGTTGGGAACCATCTATGAATGGCCGCCCAGAACCAGCAGTGCGCTGGATACGCTGCTTCGTGAAATTCAGAACGCACGCGAACAACACAGCCGTCTTGATACGCTGATCCGCTCTTATGCCGCACAGGACGTGAAAACCGGCCTCAATAACCGACTCTTTTTCGATAATCAGTTAGCAACGTTACTGGAAGATCAGGAGAAAGTAGGTACCCACGGGATCGTGATGATGATTCGTCTGCCGGATTTCAATATGTTGAGCGATACCTGGGGGCACAGCCAGGTTGAAGAACAGTTCTTCACTCTGACGAATCTGCTGTCGACATTTATGATGCGCTACCCTGGCGCACTGCTGGCGCGTTACCACCGCAGTGATTTTGCTGCGCTGTTACCGCACCGGACGTTAAAAGAGGCAGAGAGCATAGCCAGTCAGTTAATCAAAGCCGTCGATACCTTGCCGAACAATAAAATGCTCGATCGCGACGATATGATCCACATTGGTATCTGTGCCTGGCGTAGTGGTCAGGATACCGAGCAGGTAATGGAACATGCAGAGTCTGCCACGCGTAATGCGGGATTGCAGGGTGGCAATAGCTGGGCTATTTATGATGACTCGTTGCCTGAAAAAGGACGCGGTAATGTTCGCTGGCGTACGCTTATCGAGCAAATGCTCAGTCGCGGCGGCCCGCGCCTTTATCAAAAACCGGCGGTTACTCGCGAAGGTCAGGTTCATCATCGCGAACTCATGTGCCGCATCTTCGATGGTAATGAAGAGGTTAGCTCGGCGGAGTATATGCCGATGGTCTTGCAGTTTGGCTTATCGGAAGAGTATGACCGTCTGCAAATCAGCCGTCTTATTCCACTATTGCGTTACTGGCCAGAGGAAAATCTGGCGATTCAGGTTACCGTTGAGTCGCTGATTCGTCCGCGTTTTCAGCGTTGGCTGCGCGATACGTTAATGCAATGTGAAAAATCACAACGAAAACGCATAATTATTGAACTTGCAGAGGCCGATGTAGGTCAACATATCAGTCGTTTACAACCTGTTATTCGTTTAGTGAATGCTTTAGGGGTACGGGTAGCCGTCAACCAGGCTGGTTTGACGCTGGTAAGCACCAGTTGGATCAAAGAACTTAATGTTGAGTTACTCAAGCTCCATCCGGGGCTGGTCAGGAACATTGAGAAGCGAACGGAGAACCAGCTGCTGGTTCAAAGCCTGGTGGAAGCCTGCTCCGGGACCAGCACCCACGTTTACGCCACCGGCGTGCGTTCGCGAAGCGAGTGGCAGACCCTGATTCAGCGCGGTGTTACAGGCGGGCAAGGGGATTTTTTCGCGTCCTCACAGCCACTTGATACTAACGTGAAAAAATATTCACAAAGATACTCGGTTTAACCTGCCGTTTAATCCGTTTTCACGTAGAATAACGCGCGCTGCGTCTCATGGGAGTGTGCTTGTCTGCTCGCCAGATTGTTGCAGCACATATGCAGATGAATGACCTTACGCGGTTGCAAACAGGCGAGGAATGCTGCTGATGCATTAAGCCTTTCTGGACTCAGGCAGAGATTTGTAACAAAGGAAACGAACTGCACTAATTTTCACCGTAGCAGATGATTTTTGCGCCTTGTCGCTGCTGCGTGTGGTTGGTAAAGTAAGCGGATTTTCTTTTCCGCCCCAGCTTTCAGGATTATCCCTTAGTATGTTGAAAAAATTTCGTGGCATGTTTTCCAATGACTTGTCCATTGACCTGGGTACTGCGAATACCCTCATTTATGTAAAAGGACAAGGCATCGTATTGAATGAGCCTTCCGTGGTGGCCATTCGTCAGGATCGTGCCGGTTCACCGAAAAGCGTAGCTGCAGTAGGTCATGACGCGAAGCAGATGCTGGGCCGTACGCCGGGCAATATTGCTGCCATTCGCCCAATGAAAGACGGCGTTATCGCCGACTTCTTCGTGACTGAAAAAATGCTCCAGCACTTCATCAAACAAGTGCACAGCAACAGCTTTATGCGTCCAAGCCCGCGCGTTCTGGTTTGTGTACCGGTTGGCGCGACCCAGGTTGAACGCCGCGCAATTCGTGAATCCGCGCAGGGCGCTGGTGCCCGTGAAGTCTTCCTGATTGAAGAACCGATGGCTGCCGCAATTGGTGCTGGCCTGCCGGTTTCTGAAGCGACCGGTTCTATGGTGGTTGATATCGGTGGTGGTACCACTGAAGTTGCTGTTATCTCCTTGAACGGCGTGGTTTACTCCTCTTCCGTGCGCATTGGTGGTGATCGTTTCGACGAAGCTATCATCAACTATGTGCGTCGTAATTACGGTTCTCTGATCGGTGAAGCCACCGCAGAACGTATCAAGCACGAAATCGGTTCGGCTTACCCGGGCGATGAAGTCCGTGAAATCGAAGTTCGTGGCCGTAACCTGGCAGAAGGTGTTCCACGCGGTTTTACCCTGAACTCCAACGAAATCCTCGAAGCACTGCAGGAACCGCTGACCGGTATTGTGAGCGCGGTAATGGTTGCACTGGAACAGTGCCCGCCGGAACTGGCTTCCGACATCTCCGAGCGCGGCATGGTGCTCACCGGTGGTGGCGCACTGCTGCGTAACCTTGACCGTTTGTTAATGGAAGAAACCGGCATTCCAGTCGTTGTTGCTGAAGACCCGCTGACCTGTGTGGCGCGCGGTGGCGGCAAAGCGCTGGAAATGATCGACATGCACGGCGGCGACCTGTTCAGCGAAGAGTAATCGGATGCAGGCAGGGGAAGCGTCTGTTTACCCTGCCTGGTCTGATACGAGAATACGCATAACTTATGAAGCCAATTTTTAGCCGTGGCCCGTCGCTACAGATTCGCCTTATTCTGGCGGTGCTGGTGGCGCTCGGCATTATTATTGCCGACAGCCGCCTGGGGACGTTCAGTCAAATCCGTACTTATATGGATACCGCCGTCAGTCCTTTCTACTTTGTTTCCAATGCTCCTCGTGAATTGCTGGATGGCATATCGCAGACGCTGGCCTCGCGTGACCAACTAGAACTTGAAAACCGGGCGTTACGTCAGGAACTGTTGCTGAAAAACAGTGAACTGCTGATGCTTGGACAATACAAACAGGAGAACGCGCGTCTGCGCGAGCTGCTGGGTTCCCCGCTGCGTCAGGATGAGCAGAAAATGGTGACTCAGGTTATCTCCACGGTTAACGATCCTTATAGCGATCAAGTTGTTATCGATAAAGGTAGCGTTAATGGCGTTTATGAAGGCCAGCCGGTCATCAGCGACAAAGGTGTTGTTGGTCAGGTGGTGGCCGTCGCTAAACTGACCAGTCGCGTGCTGCTGATTTGTGATGCGACCCACGCGCTGCCAATCCAGGTGCTGCGCAACGATATCCGCGTAATTGCAGCCGGTAACGGTTGTACGGATGATTTGCAGCTTGAGCATCTGCCAGCGAATACGGATATTCGTGTTGGTGATGTGCTGGTGACCTCCGGTCTGGGCGGTCGTTTCCCGGAAGGCTATCCGGTCGCGGTTGTCTCTTCCGTAAAACTCGATACCCAGCGCGCTTATACTGTGATCCAGGCGCGTCCGACTGCAGGACTGCAACGTTTGCGTTATCTGCTGCTGCTGTGGGGCGCGGATCGTAACGGCGCTAACCCGATGACGCCGGAAGAGGTGCATCGTGTTGCTAATGAACGTCTGATGCAGATGATGCCGCAGGTATTGCCTTCGCCAGACGCGATGGGGCCAAAGTTACCTGAACCGGCAACGGGGATCGCTCAGCCGACTCCGCAGCAACCGGCGACAGGAAATGCAGCTACTGCGCCTGTTGCGCCGACACAGCCCGCTGCTAATCGCTCTCCACAAAGGGCTACGCCGCCGCAAAGTGGTGCTCAACCGCCTGCGCGTGCGCCGGGAGGGCAATAGTGGCGAGCTATCGTAGCCAGGGACGCTGGGTAATCTGGCTCTCTTTCCTCATTGCGCTGTTGCTGCAAATCATGCCCTGGCCGGATAACCTGATTGTTTTCCGGCCAAACTGGGTGTTACTTATCTTGTTGTATTGGATCCTGGCCTTGCCCCATCGCGTAAATGTGGGCACAGGTTTTGTGATGGGTGCCATACTGGATCTGATCAGCGGCTCGATGCTTGGCGTACGCGTATTGGCGATGAGCATCATTGCTTACCTGGTGGCGCTGAAATACCAGCTTTTCCGCAACCTCGCATTATGGCAGCAGGCGCTGGTCGTCATGTTGCTTTCGCTGGTGGTGGATATTATTGTTTTCTGGGCAGAGTTTTTAGTGATTAACGTCTCTTTCAGACCGGAAGTGTTCTGGAGTAGTGTAGTCAATGGGGTGCTCTGGCCGTGGATTTTCTTGCTGATGCGTAAAGTCCGTCAGCAGTTTGCAGTGCAATAAAGGTTTCTATGACTTCTCTGTATTTAGCTTCCGGTTCTCCGCGTCGTCAGGAGTTACTTGCGCAACTTGGCGTGACCTTTGAACGTATTGTTACGGGCATTGAGGAGCAGCGTCAGCCGCAGGAGAGCGCGCAGCAGTATGTTGTGCGTCTGGCACGCGAGAAAGCACAGGCGGGTGTCGCGCAAACGGCACAGGATCTCCCGGTGCTGGGTGCGGATATTATCGTTATCCTGAACGGAGAAGTGCTCGAGAAACCGCGCGACGCAGAGCATGCGGCGCAGATGTTGCGCAAATTATCGGGTCAGACCCATCAGGTGATGACGGCAGTGGCGTTGGCCGACAGCCAGCACATTCTCGATTGCCTGGTGGTCACCGATGTGACTTTCAGAACGTTAACAGACGAAGACATCGCGGGCTATGTCGCCAGCGGTGAACCGTTAGATAAAGCAGGTGCATACGGTATTCAGGGGCTGGGTGGCTGTTTTGTCAGGAAGATAAATGGCAGCTATCACGCCGTAGTCGGCTTACCGCTGGTTGAAACGTATGAATTATTAAGTAATTTTAACGCACTGCGTGAGAAAAGGGATAAACATGACGGCTGAATTGTTAGTAAACGTAACGCCTTCGGAAACGCGAGTGGCGTATATTGATGGCGGTATTCTGCAGGAAATTCATATTGAACGTGAGGCGCGACGCGGAATAGTAGGCAATATCTACAAGGGTCGTGTAAGTCGTGTACTTCCGGGTATGCAGGCGGCTTTTGTAGATATTGGGCTGGATAAAGCCGCGTTTCTTCATGCATCCGACATCATGCCGCATACCGAATGTGTGGCGGGTGAAGAACAAAAGCAATTCACGGTGCGCGACATCTCGGAACTGGTTCGTCAGGGGCAAGATCTGATGGTGCAGGTGGTGAAAGATCCGCTTGGCACTAAAGGTGCGCGCCTGACCACCGATATCACGCTGCCTTCTCGCTATCTGGTATTTATGCCAGGGGCTTCTCACGTTGGGGTTTCCCAACGAATTGAAAGCGAATCAGAACGTGAACGTCTGAAAAAAGTGGTCGCAGAGTATTGCGACGAGCAGGGCGGGTTTATCATCCGCACCGCAGCGGAAGGGGTTGGCGAGGCTGAACTGGCCTCCGATGCCGCTTATCTGAAACGCGTCTGGACCAAAGTTATGGAGCGTAAAAAGCGCCCGCAGACCCGTTATCAGCTGTACGGCGAACTGGCGCTGGCGCAGCGTGTTCTGCGTGATTTTGCCGACGCCGAACTGGACCGCATTCGCGTTGACTCACGCCTGACTTACGAAGCATTGCTGGAGTTTACCTCGGAGTACATTCCCGAGATGACCAGCAAGCTGGAGCATTACACCGGACGCCAGCCGATTTTCGATCTCTTTGATGTCGAAAACGAAATCCAGCGAGCGTTGGAACGCAAAGTAGAACTGAAATCCGGTGGTTATCTGATTATCGACCAGACCGAAGCGATGACCACCGTGGACATCAATACCGGAGCGTTTGTCGGTCATCGCAATCTGGACGACACTATTTTCAATACCAATATTGAAGCGACGCAGGCTATCGCTCGCCAGTTACGGTTGCGTAATCTGGGCGGGATTATCATTATTGATTTCATCGATATGAATAATGAAGATCACCGCCGCCGCGTGCTGCATTCGCTGGAGCAGGCGTTGAGCAAAGACCGGGTGAAAACCAGCGTTAATGGTTTTTCGGCGCTGGGGCTGGTGGAGATGACGCGTAAACGCACCCGCGAAAGCATTGAGCACGTACTGTGTAACGAATGCCCAACCTGCCACGGTCGCGGAACGGTGAAAACCGTGGAAACGGTATGCTATGAAATCATGCGCGAGATTGTTCGTGTCCACCATGCTTACGACTCCGACCGTTTCCTGGTCTATGCTTCTCCGGCAGTAGCCGAAGCCTTGAAAGGCGAAGAGTCACACTCGCTGGCGGAAGTGGAAATTTTCGTTGGCAAACAGGTTAAAGTACAAATTGAACCGCTCTATAACCAGGAGCAGTTTGACGTCGTAATGATGTAAACAGATGCTGGGCCGCCATCCGGCAAAGGGTTTTTGAGTCACATTTTTAGCAGACAAGGAGTGACGGGTGAGGCGATTGCCGGGGATTTTACTGCTTACTGGAGCCGCGCTCGTTGTGATCGCTGCCCTGCTGGTTAGCGGCCTGCGTATTGCTTTACCGCATCTTAACGCCTGGCGTCCGGAAATCCTCAACAAAATAGAATCCGCGACTGGCATGCCGGTAGAAGCCAGTCAGCTCTCAGCCAGCTGGCAGAATTTTGGCCCGACGCTTGAAGCACACGACATCCGTGCAGAACTAAAAGATGGCGGCGAATTTTCGGTTAAACGCGTTACTCTGGCGCTGGATGTCTGGCAGAGCCTGTTACATATGCGCTGGCAGTTTCGCGACCTCACTTTCTGGCAGCTGCGCTTTCGCACCAACACTCCTATCACCAGCGGTGGTAGCGATGACAGTCTGGAAGCCAGTCACATCAGCGATCTGTTTCTTCGTCAATTTGACCATTTCGATCTCCGCGACAGTGAAGTCAGTTTTCTGACGCCATCCGGTCAGCGCGCCGAGCTGGCGATCCCACAACTCACCTGGCTGAACGATCCACGTCGACACCGTGCGGAAGGCCTGGTAAGCCTCTCCAGCCTTACCGGACAGCACGGCGTGATGCAGGTGCGCATGGATTTGCGCGATGATGAGGGGTTGTTAAGCAATGGTCGCGTCTGGCTACAGGCGGATGACATCGACCTGAAGCCGTGGCTCGGTAAATGGATGCAGGACAATATTGCTCTGGAAACGGCACAGTTCTCCCTTGAAGGCTGGATGACGATCGACAAAGGCGATGTAACCGGCGGTGACGTCTGGCTGAAACAGGGCGGTGCCAGCTGGTTGGGCGAGAAGCAAACGCATACGCTGTCGGTGGATAATCTGACCGCGCATATTACGCGTGAAAATCCGGGCTGGCAGTTCTCTATTCCCGATACACGGATCACGATGGACGGCAAACCCTGGCCGAGCGGAGCATTGACGCTGGCCTGGATACCGGAACAGGACGTTGGCGGCAAAGACAATAAACGCAGTGACGAACTCCGGATTCGCGCTAGTAATCTGGAGCTGGCAGGCCTGGAGGGCATACGCCCGCTGGCCGCGAAACTTTCACCTGCACTGGGTGATGTTTGGCGCTCCACACAACCGAGCGGCAAGATTAACACTCTGGCGCTGGATATCCCGCTTCAGGCGGCAGACAAGACCCGTTTTCAGGCATCGTGGAGCGATCTGGCCTGGAAGCAATGGAAATTATTACCGGGTGCGGAACACTTCTCCGGGACGCTTTCCGGCAGCGTTGAAAATGGTTTGCTTACCGCGTCGATGAAGCAGGCAAAGATGCCTTACGAAACGGTATTCCGTGCGCCACTGGAAATCGCCGACGGCCAGGCAACTATAAGCTGGCTGAACAATGACAAAGGTTTCCAGCTGGATGGGCGTAATATTGACGTTAAAGCCAAAGCCGTCCATGCGCGCGGCGGTTTTCGTTACCTGCAACCTGCTAACGATGAACCCTGGCTGGGTATTCTGGCTGGCATCAGTACCGATGATGGTTCACAAGCCTGGCGCTATTTCCCGGAAAACTTGATGGGTAAAGACCTGGTTGATTATTTAAGTGGTGCGATTCAGGGCGGTGAAGCGGATAACGCGACGCTGGTTTATGGTGGCAATCCGCAACTCTTCCCCTATAAACACAACGAAGGTCAGTTTGAAGTGCTGGTGCCGCTGCGCAACGCGAAGTTTGCCTTCCAGCCGGACTGGCCTGCATTAACTAACCTTGATATTGAACTGGACTTTATTAACGACGGTTTATGGATGAAAACCGATGGCGTTAATCTGGGCGGCGTGCGCGCGAGTAATCTCACCGCAGTGATCCCTGACTACTCAAAAGAAAAACTGCTGATTGACGCTGACATTAAAGGTCCGGGTAAAGCCGTTGGCCCTTACTTTGATGAGACACCGCTGAAAGATTCTCTGGGTGCGACCCTGCAAGAACTCCAGCTCGACGGCGATGTGAATGCTCGCTTACATCTTGATATCCCGCTGAACGGCGAACTGGTAACCGCGAAAGGTGAAGTGACGCTGCGTAATAACAGTCTGTTTATCAAACCACTCGACAGCATCCTGAAAAATTTGAGCGGTAAATTCAGCTTTATCAATGGCGATCTGCAAAGTGAACCACTGACAGCAAGCTGGTTTAATCAGCCGTTGAACGTGGATTTTTCCACCAAAGAAGGGGCAAAAGCCTACCAGGTTGCGGTGAATCTCAACGGTAACTGGCAACCGGCGAAAACCGGCGTTCTGCCTGAAGCGGTGAACGAAGCATTGAGTGGCAGCGTGGCGTGGGATGGTAAAGTGGGCATTGATCTGCCTTATCATGCTGGCGCGACCTATAACGTAGAGCTGAACGGCGATCTGAATAATGTGAGTAGTCACTTACCTTCACCGTTAGCCAAACCTGCGGGTGAACCACTAGCGGTAAACGTTAAGGTTGATGGCAATCTCAACAGCTTTGAATTAACCGGACAGGCTGGTGCGGATAACCATTTCAATAGCCGCTGGTTGCTTGGTCAAAAGCTGACGCTCGATCGTGCTATTTGGGCGGCAGACAGTAAAACGCTCCCGCCGTTGCCGGAACAAAGTGGCGTTGAACTTAATATGCCGCCGATGAATGGTGCCGAGTGGCTGGCCCTGTTCCAGAAAGGCGCTGCGGAGAGTGTCGGTGGTGCAGCGAGTTTCCCACAACACATAACGTTACGTACGCCTATGTTGTCACTGGGAAATCAGCAATGGAATAACCTGAGTATTGTTTCGCAACCGACGGCAAATGGCACCCTGGTTGAGGCGCAAGGGCGTGAAATCAACGCCACGCTAGCGATGCGTAATAACGCGCCGTGGCTGGCGAATATCAAATATCTTTATTACAACCCGAGCGTGGCGAAAACTCGTGGTGATTCAACGCCGTCATCACCTTTCCCGACAACGGAGCGCATTAACTTCCGTGGCTGGCCGGACGCACAAATACGATGCACAGAGTGCTGGTTCTGGGGGCAAAAATTCGGTCGCATTGACAGTGATATCACCATTTCTGGCGATACGTTAACGCTGACCAATGGACTGATTGATACTGGTTTCTCGCGGCTTACTGCCGATGGTGAATGGGTTAATAATCCGGGGAATGAACGTACCTCGCTGAAAGGAAAACTGCGTGGGCAGAAAATTGATGCCGCCGCAGAATTTTTTGGTGTCACGACGCCCATACGCCAGTCGTCATTTAATGTGGATTACGATTTACACTGGCGCAAAGCACCCTGGCAGCCAGATGAAGCGACGTTGAATGGCATCATTCATACTCAACTGGGTAAAGGCGAAATTACCGAAATCAATACCGGACATGCCGGGCAATTGCTGCGCTTATTGAGCGTAGATGCCCTGATGCGTAAGCTGCGTTTTGATTTCAGAGACACTTTTGGCGAAGGGTTCTATTTTGACTCCATTCGCAGCACCGCGTGGATTAAAGACGGCGTTATGCACACCGACGACACGCTGGTGGATGGCCTGGAGGCGGATATCGCCATGAAAGGGTCGGTAAATCTGGTACGCCGCGACCTGAATATGGAAGCGGTTGTCGCACCAGAGATTTCTGCGACGGTGGGCGTGGCTGCGGCTTTTGCGGTTAACCCCATTGTTGGCGCGGCAGTGTTTGCCGCCAGTAAAGTGCTGGGGCCGCTGTGGAGCAAAGTCTCCATTTTGCGCTATCACATTTCGGGTCCGCTGGACGATCCGCAAATCAACGAAGTGTTGCGCCAACCGCGTAAAGAAAAAGCGCAATGATTTGACGAGGGCGCGTAATTGCCCCAATCTCATATGATAATCGTTGCCAAAGGCCAACGAGCCGGAACATAACTGTAGGCCGGATAGGGCGTTCACGCCGCATCCGGCAGCCGTAAAAAATCCTCTACTGCAGTAACTAACGAGTAGCAAAAACGATGAGTCTGAACCTGGTAAGTGAACAATTGCTAGCGGCGAACGGCCTGAAACATCAGGACTTGTTCGCGATCCTCGGTCAACTGGCCGAACGTCGCCTTGATTATGGCGATCTCTATTTTCAGTCGAGCTATCACGAATCCTGGGTTTTAGAAGACCGCATTATTAAAGATGGTTCTTACAACATCGATCAGGGCGTTGGCGTGCGTGCAATCAGCGGTGAAAAAACCGGATTTGCTTACGCTGACCAAATCAGCCTGCTGGCGCTGGAACAGAGTGCGCAAGCGGCGCGCACCATCGTCCGTGATAGTGGTGATGGCAAAGTACAGACGCTGGGCGCGGTAGAGCATAGCCCGTTGTATACCTCGGTAGATCCGCTGCAAAGCATGAGCCGTGAAGAGAAGCTGGATATCCTGCGTCGCGTCGATAAGGTTGCTCGCGAAGCGGACAAGCGCGTACAGGAAGTGACTGCCAGCCTCAGTGGTGTCTATGAATTAATTCTGGTTGCGGCCACCGACGGCACGCTAGCGGCGGATGTCCGTCCGCTGGTGCGTCTTTCCGTGAGCGTTCTGGTCGAAGAAGATGGCAAACGCGAACGCGGTGCCAGTGGCGGCGGCGGTCGTTTTGGTTATGAGTTCTTCCTTGCCGATCTTGACGGCGAAGTCCGTGCGGATGCATGGGCAAAAGAAGCAGTGCGTATGGCGCTGGTCAATCTTTCTGCCGTTGCTGCACCAGCGGGCACCATGCCGGTAGTACTTGGCGCAGGTTGGCCGGGCGTGCTGTTGCATGAAGCGGTAGGTCACGGTCTGGAAGGCGACTTCAACCGCCGTGGCACTTCAGTATTTAGTGGACAGGTCGGGGAGCTGGTGGCTTCAGAACTGTGTACCGTGGTTGATGACGGCACGATGGTCGATCGCCGTGGTTCGGTGGCGATTGATGATGAAGGTACGCCAGGCCAGTACAACGTGCTGATTGAGAACGGCATTCTGAAAGGCTACATGCAGGATAAACTCAACGCGCGTTTGATGGGGATGACGCCGACTGGCAACGGTCGCCGTGAATCCTACGCCCATCTGCCCATGCCGCGTATGACCAACACCTATATGCTGCCGGGTAAATCGACCCCGCAAGAAATTATTGAATCCGTTGAGTACGGTATCTATGCACCGAACTTTGGTGGCGGTCAGGTGGATATCACCTCCGGCAAATTCGTTTTCTCCACTTCAGAAGCATATCTGATTGAAAACGGTAAAGTAACGAAGCCGGTGAAAGGCGCAACGTTGATTGGTTCCGGTATCGAAACCATGCAGCAGATTTCGATGGTTGGCAACGACCTGAAACTGGATAACGGCGTGGGTGTCTGCGGTAAAGAAGGGCAAAGTTTGCCGGTTGGCGTGGGCCAGCCAACGTTGAAAGTCGATAACCTGACTGTTGGCGGTACTGCGTAATAATTTCATTATTTTCAGAAGGATAATTAATCTTTCTACGTGCACGAACGGTCCCCTCGCTCCTCTGGGGTTAGGGTGAGGGGAACCCGTTGGCACAGGTTTGTAGAACGTAACAGTACAATATGAATTACTTCTCTTTCCCGCGCCCGTGCATCTCCTGAAACAATTTACCGACCTCAACAAAATAATCCGTCAGCGAGTTGATCACGACCTGTACCTTCAGCGGCAGCTTATCTTTTTCGGTATATAGCGCATAAACCGGGCGTGGATCTGACTGATAACGCGGCAGCAGGATCTCCAGCTCCCCACGATTGATCTCGTTGATCACCCACATCAGCGGCACGTAGGCGATCCCGGCACCCGCCGTTAGCCAGCGCACCAGCGTCATCGGATCATTAGTCACAAATCTCCCTTGCGGGATCAGGCGAGTCGAGATCCCTTCCGGTGCAATCAGTTCAAATTCATTGTCGGGCCGCACGCTGTATTCAAGCCATGAATGGCTACTTAAATCGGCGGGTTTTTCCGGTATGCCGTATTGTGTGAGATAGCTTTTCGCGGCGCACACCACCATTGGCATCGCGCCAAGACGGCGGGAAAACAGGCTGGAATCCTGCAACGCGCCGACGCGGATCACCACATCCAGACCGTCGGCAATCAGGTCGGGGGCTGGAATTCCGGTAACCAGATTGGCGCTCAAACCTGGGTATTCTTTCAGCATTTTGGCTGTCAGCCCGGCGAGAACATTTTGTGCCATAGTTGAAGAACAGCCAATGCGTAGCGTCCCGATGGGGGTGTTATTGAAGGCATACAGTTGCTCATGAACATCCTGCACTTCATGAAGCATACGACGGCAGCCCTGGTAGTAAATTCTACCGGCTTCGGTCAGGCCAATGCTGCGTGTGCTACGGTTTAACAGCTTTACCTGCAACTCATCTTCCAGTTTTGACACCGTCTGACTGATGGACGAAACGCTCATCTGTAGCTGTCTGGCGGCGGCGGTAAAAGAGCCAAATTCAACTACTTTGGCAAACACCGACATGCGTTTTAGTCGTTCCATTATTCACTCTGACTTAAAAGTGATTTAGATCACATAATATAGATAACAGCATAACAGTTACGCTAATATATTAAATATCAATCTACAGCAATGTTGCTCTCGCCCGGCTTTCCATGCCCTTCTCTGCGGCGACAGATGCTGAAAATAATAACGCCTGCTCTCTCTATACAACCAAGGTCAACATGAGTCTGTTTCCCGTTATCGTGGTGTTTGGGCTGTCCTTCCCACCGATATTTTTTGAATTGCTTTTATCACTGGCGATTTTCTGGCTGGTGCGCCGGGTACTTGTGCCAACAGGTATCTACGACTTTGTCTGGCATCCGGCGTTGTTCAACACCGCGCTCTATTGCTGCTTGTTTTATTTGATATCGCGACTGTTCGTTTGAGGTTGAAGTGAAAACACTAATAAGAAAATTCTCCCGTACGGCCATCACGGTCGTATTAGTCATTCTGGCCTTCATCGCAATTTTTAATGCCTGGGTCTATTACACCGAATCCCCCTGGACGCGTGACGCGCGCTTTAGCGCTGACGTCGTTGCGATCGCGCCGGACGTTTCTGGACTCATTACCCAGGTGAATGTTCATGATAACCAGCTGGTGAAAAAAGGACAGATACTGTTCACCATCGACCAGCCGCGCTATCAAAAGGCGCTTGAGGAAGCGCAAGCCGATGTTGCTTATTATCAGGTACTGGCACAGGAGAAACGCCAGGAGGCCGGACGTCGTAACCGTCTCGGTGTGCAGGCGATGTCTCGCGAAGAGATCGACCAGGCTAACAACGTACTACAAACGGTTCTGCATCAGTTAGCGAAAGCGCAGGCGACCCGCGATCTGGCAAAACTGGATCTTGAACGCACGGTGATCCGAGCGCCAGCAGATGGCTGGGTGACCAACCTCAACGTCTATACCGGTGAGTTTATTACTCGAGGATCAACGGCGGTTGCGCTGGTGAAACAGAACTCCTTCTATGTACTGGCCTATATGGAAGAAACTAAGCTGGAAGGGGTGCGTCCGGGGTATCGTGCAGAGATCACGCCGCTTGGCAGTAACAAAGTGCTGAAAGGGACTGTTGATAGTGTTGCCGCTGGGGTCACCAACGCCAGCAGCACGCGTGACGACAAAGGGATGGCGACCATCGACTCTGACCTTGAATGGGTGCGTTTGGCGCAACGTGTTCCGGTTCGTATTCGTCTCGACAACCAGCAAGAGAACATCTGGCCTGCGGGCACCACTGCTACAGTGGTGGTCACTGGCAAACAAGATCGCGACGAAAGCCAGGATTCGTTCTTCCGTAAAATGGCCCATCGCCTGCGTGAGTTTGGTTAATCACGATGGGTATTTTCTCCATTGCTAACCAACATATTCGCTTTGCGGTAAAACTGGCGACCGCCATTGTACTGGCGCTGTTTGTTGGCTTTCACTTCCAGCTGGAAACGCCACGCTGGGCGGTACTGACAGCGGCGATTGTTGCCGCCGGTCCGGCCTTTGCTGCGGGAGGTGAACCGTATTCTGGCGCTATTCGCTATCGTGGCTTTTTGCGCATCATCGGCACATTTATTGGCTGTATTGCCGGACTGGTGATCATCATTGCGATGATCCGCGCACCATTATTGATGATTCTGGTGTGCTGTATCTGGGCCGGTTTTTGTACCTGGATATCCTCGCTGGTACGAATAGAAAACTCGTACGCGTGGGGGCTGGCCGGTTATACCGCGCTGATCATTGTGATCACCATTCAGCCGGAACCATTGCTTACGCCGCAGTTTGCCGTCGAACGTTGTAGCGAGATCGTTATCGGTATTGTGTGTGCGATTATGGCGGATTTGCTCTTTTCTCCGCGATCGATCAAACAAGAAGTAGATCGAGAGCTGGAAAGTTTGCTGGTCGCGCAATATCAATTAATGCAACTCTGTATCAAGCATGGCGATGGTGAAGTTGTCGATAAAGCCTGGGGCGACCTGGTGCGACGCACCACGGCACTACAAGGCATGCGCAGCAACCTGAATATGGAATCTTCCCGCTGGGCGCGGGCCAATCGACGTTTAAAAGCGATCAATACGCTATCGCTGACGCTGATTACCCAATCCTGCGAAACTTATCTTATTCAGAATACGCGCCCGGAATTGATCACTGATACTTTCCGCGAATTTTTTGACACGCCGGTAGAAACCGCGCAGGACGTCCACAAGCAGCTCAAACGCCTGCGGAGAGTTATCGCCTGGACTGGGGAACGGGAAACGCCTGTCACCATTTATAGCTGGGTCGCGGCGGCAACGCGTTATCAGCTTCTCAAGCGCGGCGTTATCAGTAACACAAAAATCAACGCCACCGAAGAAGAGATCCTGCAAGGCGAACCGGAAGTAAAAGTAGAGTCAGCCGAACGTCATCATGCAATGGTTAACTTCTGGCGAACCACACTTTCCTGCATTCTGGGCACGCTTTTCTGGCTGTGGACGGGCTGGACTTCCGGCAGTGGTGCAATGGTGATGATTGCGGTCGTGACGTCACTGGCAATGCGTTTGCCGAATCCACGCATGGTGGCGATCGACTTTATCTATGGGACGCTGGCCGCGCTGCCGTTAGGGCTGCTCTACTTTTTGGTGATTATCCCTAATACCCAACAGAGCATGTTGCTGCTGTGTATTAGCCTGGCAGTGCTGGGATTCTTCCTCGGTATAGAAGTACAGAAACGGCGACTGGGCTCGATGGGGGCACTGGCCAGCACCATAAATATTATCGTGCTGGATAACCCGATGACTTTCCATTTCAGTCAGTTTCTCGACAGCGCATTAGGGCAAATCGTCGGCTGTGTGCTCGCGTTCACCGTTATTTTGCTGGTGCGGGATAAATCGCGCGACAGGACTGGACGTGTACTGCTTAATCAGTTTGTTTCTGCCGCTGTTTCCGCGATGACTACCAATGTGGCACGTCGTAAAGAGAACCACCTCCCGGCACTTTATCAGCAGCTGTTTTTGCTGATGAATAAGTTCCCAGGGGATTTGCCGAAATTTCGCCTGGCGCTGACGATGATTATCGCGCACCAGCGCCTGCGTGATGCGCCGATCCCGGTTAACGAGGATTTATCGGCGTTTCACCGACAAATGCGCCGCACAGCAGACCATGTGATATCTGCCCGTAGCGATGATAAACGTCGTCGGTACTTTGGCCAGTTGCTGGAAGAACTGGAAATCTACCAGGAAAAGCTACGCATCTGGCAAGCGCCACCGCAGGTGACGGAACCGGTTCATCGGCTGGCGGGGATGCTCCATAAGTATCAACATGCGTTGACCGATAGTTAAGTCAAAACCGACGCCAAAAGCGTCGGTTTTTTCATGGCTATACTTAGCGATGCACGGCAGAACTCGCCGCGAAACGTGACGGTGGCAACAGATGAATATTTATGCCTTTGATTTTGATGAGATTGAGAGTCAGGAGGATTTTTATCGTGACTTTAGCCAAACCTTTGGTCTGGCTAAAGATAAGGTACGCGATCTCGACTCACTATGGGATGTGTTAATGAACGATGTCCTGCCGCTACCACTTGAGATTGAATTTGTTCATCTGGGAGAGAAAACGCGTCGCCGTTTTGGCGCGTTAATATTGCTGTTTGATGAGGCAGAGGAAGAGCTGGAAGGGCATTTGCGTTTTAATGTTCGTCATTAGCGCAAAAAAAAGCCCACGAACCGGGGGCAATATCGTCGGACAAAACGATGAGGGTTTATTTGTACAGTTCAGCCGTAGCGTGCCAGGTGTCACCGCTACGAGCTTCAGTAATCTGGTAGGCCGTTGCGCCTTTCTCTTCCGCTTTTTTGTTCAGCATTTCACGTATATCCATTGGCGAAGACGCCACACCACTTACGGATACGGTCCCGATTGCTTCACGATTTTGTGCTTGTGCAGCATCAATGGAGTCGGCAGCGAATGCACCGAAAGAGAGAACAGAAAGTACGCTTAATGCAGCTACAGTGGTTTTGATTTTCATGATTTTTACCTCGACATAATCTTTTAGCTGGGCCTTTGTTTCGTGACCCATATCACAAAATCAAGTATACACTAATTATTGAACTAATTAATACCACACTAACTGTTTCAGTTGATACTAAGTGTTAAAAATGTGAATTTTAATAACAAAAAAGTATAAAAAACACGGTTATTTATTATTAATTATAGTATTTTCAATTAGATAATGAATTTTGCATAATGTGCTTTTTTTACCGTATGTATTCATTTTGTGAATGATGTGTCGCGGTAAAACGCACTATTCGTTAAATGTATCGCAGGAGAAAGAAGGGGAATGAGAGGGATAAGCAACATTTTCCCCGCCGCCAGAAGCGACGGGGCAGAGATTAAAGCTCCTGGTCGAACAGCTCTAAAATCGCTTCGTACAGGTCTTTGACGGTGAAACCGTTAGCAGGGGTGGTAAAGATGGTGTCATCGCCAGCGATGGTGCCCAGAATACCTTCTGCTTTGCCCAGTGAGTCCAGCAGGCGAGCAATTAACTGCGCCGCGCCAGGGCTGGTATGAATCACGACAACTGCATCGTTGTAGTCGATATCCAGCACCAGATTCTTCAATGGACTGGAGGTGGTTGGTACACCCAGTTCAGCTGGCAGGCAGTAAACCATTTCCATTTTGGCATTGCGTGTACGTACAGCACCAAACTTGGTCAACATCCGCGAGACTTTAGACTGATTAATATTGTCAAAGCCTTGCTCCTGCAACGCGGCGACGATTTCGCCCTGGGAGCTAAATTTCTCTTCTTTAAGTAATGCTTTAAATGCTTTAACTAGTTCTTCTTGCTTAGCCGAGCTTCGCATAAGTCACCCGATATGGTGGTTGATACAACATTATTGTGCATACAGATGAATTTTTATGCAAACAGTCAGCCCTGAAGAAGGCTGAAATAATGTTATGAAAGAGCGGGATTTTATCAAATTTCGTTATTGAGAAACATGCCTGCGTCACGGCATGCAAATTCTGTTTAAAAGTAAATTAATTGTTATCAAATTGATGTTGTTTTGGCTGAACGGTAGGGTATATTGTCACCACCTGTTGGAATGTTGCGCTAATGCATAAGCGACTGTTAATTACGTAAGTTAGGTTCCTGATTACGGCAATTAAATGCATAAACGCTAAACTTGCGTGACTACACATTCTTGAGATGTGGTCATTGTAAACGGCAATTTTGTGGATTAAGGTCGCGGCAGCGGAGCAACATATCTTAGTTTATCAATATAATAAGGAGTTTAGGATGAAAGTCGCAGTCCTCGGCGCTGCTGGCGGTATTGGCCAGGCGCTTGCACTACTGTTAAAAACCCAACTGCCTTCAGGTTCAGAACTCTCTCTGTATGATATCGCTCCAGTGACTCCCGGTGTGGCCGTCGATCTGAGCCATATCCCTACTGCTGTGAAAATCAAAGGTTTTTCTGGTGAAGATGCGACTCCGGCGCTGGAAGGCGCAGATGTCGTTCTTATCTCTGCAGGCGTAGCGCGTAAACCGGGTATGGATCGTTCCGACCTGTTTAACGTTAACGCCGGCATCGTGAAAAACCTGGTACAGCAAGTTGCGAAAAACTGCCCGAAAGCGTGCATTGGTATTATCACTAACCCGGTTAACACCACAGTTGCAATTGCTGCTGAAGTGCTGAAAAAAGCCGGTGTTTATGACAAAAACAAACTGTTCGGCGTTACCACGCTGGATATCATTCGTTCCAACACCTTTGTTGCGGAACTGAAAGGCAAACAGCCAGGCGAAGTTGAAGTGCCGGTTATTGGCGGTCACTCTGGTGTTACCATTCTGCCGCTGCTGTCACAGGTTCCTGGCGTTAGTTTTACCGAGCAGGAAGTGGCTGATCTGACCAAACGTATCCAGAACGCGGGTACTGAGGTGGTTGAAGCGAAAGCCGGTGGCGGGTCTGCAACCCTGTCTATGGGCCAGGCAGCTGCACGTTTTGGTCTGTCTCTGGTTCGTGCACTGCAGGGCGAACAAGGCGTTGTCGAATGTGCCTACGTTGAAGGCGACGGTCAGTACGCCCGTTTCTTCTCTCAACCGCTGCTGCTGGGTAAAAACGGCGTGGAAGAGCGTAAATCTATCGGTACCCTGAGCGCATTTGAACAGAACGCGCTGGAAGGTATGCTGGATACGCTCAAGAAAGATATCGCCCTGGGCAAAGAGTTCGTTAATAAGTAATTGATTAGCGAATAATAAAAAACCGGAGCACAGACTCCGGTTTTTGTTTTGAGCACTCGACTTAATTGGTTGCCGGATATTCCTGAATGGTGACCTGCAGCGTTAACTGCTTATCATCACGCATCACTACAACCGGGATCACCGAACCAGGGCGAATTTCCGCCACCTGATCCATCGTCTCCAGAGCAGAGATGGCCGGTTTGTTATCCACCGAAATAATCAGATCGTTGACCTGAATACCCGCATTCGCCGCTGGGCCGTCAGGTGACACTTCATTAACCACGATCCCTTGCAGTTGATCTATACCACCGCTCTGCGCGTGCAGTGGTGCGATCTCGCGTCCGCCGATACCAATGTAGCCGCGGATCACGCGACCATCGCGGATCAGCTTATCCATAATTTTGGTTGCTAACTGGAAAGGAATCGCAAAGCCGATACCTTCCGGCGTTTCGCCATCGTTACTCTTATCAAACGACAGCGTGTTAATGCCCATCAGTTCTCCCAGCGAGTTCACCAGCGCGCCGCCAGAGTTACCGTGGTTAATGGAAGCATCGGTTTGTAGGAAGTTTTGCCGCCCGGTCGGGTTCAGACCGATTCGACCCGTGGCACTAATAATCCCTTGGGTAATGGTCTGCCCGAGGTTGTACGGGTTACCGATCGCCAGTACTACGTCGCCAATGTGCGGTACGCGACGTGCATTAATTGGAATGGTAGGTAAACCGCCAGTGGCATTAATTTTAAGTACCGCCAGATCGGTTAGAGAGTCAGATCCCACCAGCAATGCTTCAAATACACGTCCATCCTGTAAGGCGACGATGATCTGATCGGCGTCGTTGATGACGTGTTTATTGGTGATGATATAACCGCGTTGATCCATGATTACACCGGATCCCAGGGTGCGGATCTCAAGCTGGTTGTGAGAGTTGGTGTTCAAACCACGGTTGTAAACGTTAACCACCGCTGGCGCGGCGCGGCGAACCGCCAGATTATAGCTGGCAGGCGTCTCATCGGTACTGTCAAATTGCGGAGTGGAAAGCGGGTTAAGGCTGCGCAGCGAAGGCATGGCAACCAGCAGAATAGCGCCGACAATTAATCCAATCGCAACGGAACGTAAGAGCTTCACAAACATGATGGAGGCGTCATTAAAAAAGGGAACGGCAGCAGCATACCACGAGTTAACCGGACATCACACGTCAGCCTGATGCCCGGTTTACGACATTAACGCATCAGCAGATAGATGCTTTCATTGCCGCGTACAATTTGCAGGGCGATGATGGCCGGTTTTGCCGCCAGCACTTTACGCATTTCAGCAATCGAGTTCACCCGATCGCGGTTGACGCCAATGATCACATCGTCTTTTTGCAAGCCAGCCTGAGCAGCTGGGCTTCCTTTGACAACTTCATCTATCTTAATACCTTTGCCGCCATCTTTTAGCTGACCATCGCTCAACGTTGCACCTTCCAGCGCTGGCCGACGAAGAGGTGCTGGTATCAAGCGTCACTTCTACTTCCAGTGGTTTGCCGTTACGCAGCAGGCCAAGCTTCACTTTCGTGCCCGGCTCTGTAGTCGCGATACGAGAGCGCAACTCAGCAAAGCTATTCAGCGGTTTGCCGTTGAGGCTGGTAATAATATCGCCCGCTTTGACGCCCGCTTTCGCTGAGCCAGAACTTGGCAACACTTCGCTGACAAACACGCCACGCTGCACGTCAAGGTTGAAGGCTTTGGCGATATCGGCACTCATCTCGGTGCCTTTGATGCCTAACAAACCGCGTTTGATTTCACCAAAGTCGATAAGCTGCTGCGCCAGTGTTCGCGCCATATTACTGGGGATGGCAAATCCAATCCCGACGCTCCCGCCGCCAGGCGCAAGGATTGCAGTGTTGATGCCAATTAACTCACCGTTAAGGTTTAATAGTGCACCGCCGGAGTTACCGCGGTTAATGGAAGCATCTGTCTGGATAAAGTTTTCCAGACCTTCAAGATTCAACCCGCTGCGGCCTAATGCGGAAACAATGCCAGAGGTGGCGGTTTGCCCAAGGCCAAATGGGTTACCGACCGCTACGGCAAAATCACCGACGCGCAATTTATCGGAGTCGGCAATAGCGATTTGCGTTAATTTGCTCGGGTTTTGAATTTGTAACAGGGCGATATCGCTCTGGTCATCGCTACCAATCAGTTTTGCATCAAACTCGCGCCCATCATTGAGCTGAATACTGATTTTCTGTGCCTGATTAATCACATGGTTGTTGGTCAGCACATAGCCTTTACTGGCGTTGATGATGACACCGGAACCTAAACCTTCGAAGGGTTGTGCAGGTTGATCCGGTAAATCATCACCAAAAAACTTTTTGAATTCTTCCGGGATTTTCTGTCCCTGACTGGCCGTTCCTTCCACCCGTACGCTCACCACTGCCGGAAGCACTTTTTCCAGCATTGGAGCCAGACTGGGGAGAGGGGCCTGATCGGCAACCTGGCCTGGAATCGACGCGACGGCCTGAAATGACGCCGAGAGAGTTAACCCGGCACTTAACGCTAATGCACTCAACAGCTGGGTTTGTTTTTTCATTATTCCTGCTCTCGTACCTGAATGATAAGAAAAGAGATTCAAAACAGTTTGATGTTATTGAATTTTCAGACGGCTAACAATGAGACACCAGATTAAATGATAGTCGGGGAGGGAGAGAAGAGGAGGGCGCAATGGCTGCGCCCGAAAAATAAATTAGTCGCGCTTCGCGCCAGTACGCAGCAGGCCGGATGCGCCTTCAGAATAGTCGCGAGGCACCTGCACCGGTGCCTGATCGTTGCTGGCTTCAGACTCTGCCAGACGATTACGGAACGGGTTTGCTTCAGCAGACAGTTCCGGCAGCAGGCTGCTGGAGCTTTTTGCCATGTGCTGATACAGCTGGCGATAGTCGTGCGCCATGGTATCCAGTAATTCCGCGCTGCGGGCAAAGTGGCTAACCAGCTCTTCGCGATACTCGTCCAGTTCAGCTTTATTCTTTTCCAGTTCGTACTGCAACGCCTGTTGCTGGCGTAGTTTACGATTACCAAAACGCATGGCCACAGCACCAATAATGATGCCGACGACTAACCCAATTAGCGCATATTCCCAGGTCATGAACATCTCCCGTTGTCTTTTGTTTCCGTAGGGTGTTGGCTTCAGGCTCCATGCCTGCGGCTGATTATGCCACTATAACCGTTAATTCCACAGAAGTGGAATCCCGACTGCATATCGCGTAGTGTAGAACGGCCTTTTTTTCGTCAACCGTGAACAACGGCGCACCGATTATTCAAGGAATAACAATAAGATCATGCAAAGCGTTACCCCAACATCGCAATACCTGAAGGCGCTCAATGAAGGCAGCCATCAACCCGACGACGTTCAAAAAGAGGCCGTCAGCCGCCTGGAAATTATTTATCAAGAACTCATCAATAGCAGGCCACCAGCCCCCAGGACGAGTGGGCTAATGGCGCGGGTCGGTAAGCTGTGGGGTAAACGCGAAGACACAAAGCATACGCCAGTGCGTGGCTTATATATGTGGGGCGGTGTAGGACGCGGGAAAACCTGGCTGATGGACCTTTTCTATCAAAGCCTGCCGGGAGAGCGGAAACAGCGCCTGCACTTTCACCGTTTTATGCTGCGGGTGCACGAAGAGCTAACTGCCTTACAGGGGCAGACCGATCCGCTGGAAATTATTGCCGATCGCTTTAAAGCCGAAACTGACGTGCTCTGTTTTGACGAATTTTTTGTTTCTGATATTACCGACGCCATGCTACTTGGCGGTCTGATGAAAGCCCTGTTCACCCGCGGTATTACCCTGGTAGCGACGTCAAATATTCCGCCGGACGAACTTTATCGAAATGGCCTGCAACGTGCGCGTTTTCTGCCTGCAATCGATGCCATTAAACAGCATTGTGATGTAATGAACGTGGACGCTGGTGTTGATTATCGACTGCGTACACTCACTCAGGCGCATCTGTGGCTTTCGCCACTCAACGATGAAACCCGGGCGCAGATGGATAAACTATGGTTGGCGCTGGCGGGGGTGAAACGAGAAAATTCACCGACGTTAGAAATCAACCATCGGCCATTGGCGACAATGGGCGTCGAGAACCAGACGCTGGCGGTTTCTTTTACTACGCTGTGCGTCGACGCCCGCAGTCAGCATGACTATATTGCGCTCTCACGCCTGTTTCACACAGTAATGTTGTTTGATGTGCCAGTCATGACGCGGTTGATGGAGAGCGAAGCGCGGCGCTTTATTGCGCTGGTGGATGAGTTTTACGAGCGCCATGTCAAATTAGTGGTGAGTGCAGAAGTGCCGCTGTATGAAATTTATCAGGGTGAGCGGCTGAAGTTTGAGTTCCAGCGTTGCCTGTCACGTCTGCAAGAGATGCAAAGCGAAGAGTATCTGAAGCGCGAGCATTTGGCGGGTTAAAACCTGCCACAAATCACAAAAAGGGGTCGATCTTTGACCCCGACTTCTCTATAATCCTGCGACCCCACGTTACAAGAAAGTTTTTTTCCCAAAACTTTTTGTGTGCTGGCATAGGCTATTCGAAGGGGTAGGTTTGCCGGACTTTGTCGTGTGAACCTCAACAATTGAAGACGTTTGGGTGTTCACCAACGTGTAACTATTTATTGGGTAAGCTTTTAATGAAAACTTTTACAGCTAAACCAGAAACCGTAAAACGCGACTGGTATGTTGTTGACGCGACCGGTAAAACTCTGGGCCGTCTGGCTACTGAACTGGCTCGTCGCCTGCGCGGTAAGCACAAAGCGGAATATACTCCGCACGTAGATACCGGTGATTACATCATCGTTCTGAACGCTGACAAAGTTGCTGTAACCGGCAACAAGCGTACTGACAAAGTGTACTATCACCACACCGGCCACATCGGTGGTATCAAACAAGCGACCTTTGAAGAGATGATTGCTCGCCGTCCTGAGCGTGTGATTGAAATCGCGGTTAAAGGCATGTTGCCAAAAGGCCCGCTGGGTCGTGCTATGTTCCGTAAACTGAAAGTTTACGCGGGTAACGAGCACAACCACGCGGCACAGCAACCGCAAGTTCTTGACATCTAATCGGGATTATAGGCAATGGCTGAAAATCAATACTACGGCACTGGTCGCCGCAAAAGTTCCGCAGCTCGCGTTTTCATCAAACCGGGCAACGGTAAAATCGTAATCAACCAACGTTCTCTGGAACAGTACTTCGGTCGTGAAACTGCCCGCATGGTAGTTCGTCAGCCGATGGAACTGGTCGACATGGTTGAGAAACTGGACCTGTACATCACCGTTAAAGGTGGTGGTATCTCTGGTCAGGCTGGTGCGATCCGTCACGGTATCACCCGCGCTCTGATGGAATACGACGAGTCCCTGCGTTCTGAACTGCGTAAAGCTGGCTTCGTTACTCGTGACGCTCGTCAGGTTGAACGTAAGAAAGTCGGTCTGCGTAAAGCACGTCGTCGTCCGCAGTTCTCCAAACGTTAATTGGCTTCTGCTACGGCAGAAAACAATTTGCGAAAAAACCCGCTTCGGCGGGTTTTTTTATGGCTAAATTCTGAATCAGCGTAAAAAATGGGAAGTTGCTTTTTGCTGCCGTCTGAAAGACAGGTAAAACAAAAACCACATCGCCAATAAGGGTCTAAGTCAACTATTTCAGACTAAAGCGCATCTCTTTTTCCCCATTTCCGGCATCCACTCACCACAAAGGTCGCAAAATCTGGTAAACTATCATCCAATTTTCTGCCCAAATGTCGGGTATTGCTCATTTTTTGTTTGATTTTCGAACAAAGAGAGTCGTTCCTTATTGGGTAACACAACTTCTGACTGGCCACCTGGTGGCTGGTAGCAGTAAAAATTCTGACTATACCTGGAGGTTTTCATGGCTGTCGCTGCCAACAAACGTTCGGTAATGACGCTGTTTTCCGGTCCTACTGACATCTATAGCCATCAGGTCCGCATTGTGCTGGCTGAGAAAGGTGTAAGTTTCGAGATCGAACACGTGGAAAAGGACAATCCGCCTCAGGATCTGATTGACCTCAACCCGAATCAGAGCGTTCCGACCCTGGTGGATCGTGAGCTGACCCTGTGGGAATCTCGCATCATTATGGAATATCTGGATGAGCGTTTCCCGCATCCGCCACTGATGCCTGTTTACCCGGTAGCTCGCGGTGAAAGCCGTCTGTACATGCATCGCATCGAAAAAGACTGGTACACGCTGATGAACACTATCATCAACGGTTCAGCTTCTGAAGCAGATGCCGCACGTAAGCAACTGCGCGAAGAACTGCTGGCGATTGCGCCGGTCTTCGGTCAGAAGCCGTACTTCCTGAGCGATGAGTTCAGCCTGGTCGATTGCTACCTTGCTCCGCTGCTGTGGCGTCTGCCGCAACTGGGCATCGAGTTCAGCGGCCCGGGTGCGAAAGAGCTGAAAGGCTATATGACCCGCGTCTTTGAGCGTGACTCTTTCCTTGCTTCTTTAACTGAAGCAGAACGTGAAATGCGTCTGGGCCGGAGTTAATCTGTATGGATTTGTCACAGCTAACACCACGTCGTCCCTATCTGCTGCGTGCATTCTATGAGTGGTTGCTGGATAACCAGCTCACGCCGCTCCTGGTGGTGGATGTGACGCTCCCTGGCGTGCAGGTTCCTATGGAATATGCGCGTGACGGGCAAATCGTACTCAACATTGCGCCGCGTGCTGTCGGCAATCTGGAACTGGCGAATGATGAGGTGCGCTTTAACGCGCGCTTTGGTGGCATTCCGCGTCAGGTTTCTGTGCCGCTGGCTGCCGTGCTGGCTATCTACGCCCGTGAAAATGGCGCAGGCACGATGTTTGAGCCTGAAGCTGCCTACGATGAAGATACCAGCATCATGAATGATGAAGAGGCATCGGCAGACAACGAAACCGTTATGTCGGTTATTGATGGCGACAAGCCAGATCACGATGATGACACTCATCCTGACGATGAACCTCCGCAGCCACCACGCGGTGGTCGACCGGCATTACGCGTTGTGAAGTAATACAAAACAGGCCCAGGCGGCCTGTTTTGTCTTTTTAATGACTTAATAAAATAGCGTGATTGTGGCAATCATATTCACCACGAAACCGACTGCCATGGGGATCGCTGTCCGCTTCACCACCGCAAAAGGCGAAACGCCTGCAATTCCTGACGTAACGACCACCACCGCAGTAATCGGCGAAACCGCGCGCGCTAGCGTCGTGGCAAAATGCATCGGCATAATCATTACAACCGCTGGTACATGTAGTCCGGCTGCGATATTCGGAATAAGACTGGCAAATGACATAAACGGCGCATTGCCAGAGCCCATCACAATGGCACAAATGGCAATGACTAGCGCCATAATAATCATCACGCCAATACCGCCCAGACCAGAATGCTCCGCACCCCTGATAACCGCATCAACAGTGCCAATCGTCGTTAAGCCTTTCGCAAATATTTCACCCGCGACCACCAGCGTTACCACGTTGACAAACTGCGTACCCATGCCGTCAAAAAACGCCTGCACATCGTCCATTGTTTCGCGCAAGTTATGCTTGCGGAAGAACTCAACAAACATCGTCACCGTCAAACTTAGTAACATCACCACCACCAGATGCAGTTCTGACTTCATCAGCCCGACGTGGGCGAGGAACAGCGAGCCGAGCATCAGGATTAACGGCATCACAGGTAAAATGGCGTAATAGAGCGGCGGGACATTATCGAGAGTTTTTTGCTCTGCCTGTTCGTGATTGATATTTTTATCTTTTTTGTCAAAAGCGCGTTGCACGAAAAAGTGGGAGATCGCCACCGAGATAATGACGCAAGAGGCGACCGGAAGCTGGTAGTGGAAGAAGTATGTGGCAATTTTCATTCCCGCGACCTGGGCTGCAAAAATGGAGTTCGTTTCCAGAATCCCCCACTCAATGGACATCGTGGTTGCGATAACCGCCACCGCAGAGAGGCGACTTACTCCCAGACTCACCAGCGTCGGAAATAAGGTGACCATCAGCAACATACCCAGACCGGAGGCGCTGGTAATAAACTGCGCCATGATTTGGCCGATGACGTAAGTTGCCGACAGAATAATATACGGCGAGCGAATGAGTTTTAACGGGCGGCTTAGCAAGCTCACCATCGCGCAACTGGCTCCTATGCGCTCCATGTAGCGGGCATAACCGCCCACCGCCATAATCGACAGCCCCAATCCGGCAATGCGGTTGGACAGCATGCGCAGGATTTCATTATAAATGTCGACGATCAAGTAGCCGCTGCTTTTGGCGGGATCGAGTACACCACCGAACCCTAACCAGACTCCGCACATCATCAGGAAGACACCTGCGGCAGCCAGCACCACCTGAGGTTTGTAGTTTTTCAGGATCAAATAGCCCATCGTAATTAATACGATGACAGATATAATTATGCCGAACATTGTTGGGTAATGACTCCAACTTACTGATAGTGTTTTATGTTCAGATAATGCCCGATGACCTTGTCATGCAGCTCCACCGATTTTGAGAACGACAGTGACTTCCGTCCCAGCCTTGCCAGATGTTGTCTCAGATTCAGATTATGTCGCTCAATGCGCTGAGTGTAACGCTTGCTGATAACGTGCAGCTTTCCCTTCAGGCGTGATTCATACAGCGGCCAGCCATCCGTCATCCATACCACGACCTCAAAGGCCGACAGCAGGCTCAGAAGACGCTCCAGTGTGGCCAGAGTGCGTTCACCGAAGACGTGCGCCACAACCGTCCTCCGTATCCTGTCATACGCGTAAAACAGCCAGCGCTGACGTGATTTAGCACCGACGTAGCCCCAATGTTCGTCCATTTCAGCGCAGACAATCACATCACTGCCCGGTTGTATGCGCGAGGTTACCGACTGCGGCCTGAGTTTTTTAAGTGACGTAAAACCGTGTTGAGGCCAACGCCCATAATGCGTGCACTGGCGCGACATCCGACGCCATTCATGGCCATATCAATGATTTTCTGGTGCGTACCGGGCTGAGAGGCGGTGTAAGTGAACTGTAGTTGCCATGTTTTACGGCAATGAGAGCAGAGATAGCGCTGATGTCCGGCAGTGCTTTTGCCGTTACGCACCACGCCTTCAGTAGCGGAGCAGGAAGGACATCTGATGGAAATGGAAGCCACGCAAGCACCTTAAAATCACCATCATACACTAAATCAATAAGTTGGCAGCATTACCTTCGCTTAATTCCATATAACTGGACGATTACATTAGAAGTAAACTATACTTTTTATGAAATATCAGGGATAAATTATTCACATGGAAAATACATCATGTACAAATCATTATTTACTATTATCATTCTACTGTATAGCGCCAGTTCATATGCAAAAAGCGAATCCCCTCCCGCAAGCACTATAACTTTCATTGCACAAATCGATCATGTTGAGCTAAATAAAACAGCATTATCGGTAATGACTCCAACTTACTGATAGTGTTTTATGTTCAGATAATGCCCGATGACCTTGTCATGCAGCTCCACCGATTTTGAGAACGACAGTGACTTCCGTACCAGCCTTGCCAGATGTTGTCTCAGATTCAGATTATGTCGCTCAATGCGCTGAGTGTAACGCTTGCTGATAACGTGCAGCTTTCCCTTCAGGCGTGATTCATACAGCGGCCAGCCATCCGTCATCCATACCACGACCTCAAAGGCCGACAGCAGGCTCAGAAGACGCTCCAGTGTGGCCAGAGTGCGTTCACCGAAGACGTGCGCCACAACCGTCCTCCGTATCCTGTCATACGCGTAAAACAGCCAGCGCTGACGTGATTTAGCACCGACGTAGCCCCAATGTTCGTCCATTTCAGCGCAGACAATCACATCACTGCCCGGTTGTATGCGCGAGGTTACCGACTGCGGGCTGAGTTTTTTAAGTGACGTAAAACCGTGTTGAGGCCAACGCCCATAATGCGTGCACTGGCGCGACATCCGACGCCATTCATGGCCATATCAATGATTTTCTGGTGCGTACCGGGCTGAGAGGCGGTGTAAGTGAACTGTAGTTGCCATGTTTTACGGCAATGAGAGCAGAGATAGCGCTGATGTCCGGCAGTGCTTTTGCCGTTACGCACCACGCCTTCAGTAGCGGAGCAGGAAGGACATCTGATGGAAATGAAAGCCACGCAAGCACCTTAAAATCACCATCATACACTAAATCAGTAAGTTGGAAGCATTACCCATTGTTGAACTCCGTGTCAAAAGAAAACGGTCAATCCCATAAATGGCAGATTGAAAACAATGATGTTATATTTTTTGCAAGTCTATTTATGGTGCGGATGTCGTGTTTTTAATTGTAGGTGAGGTGATTTTTCATTAAAAAATATGCGATTATGATTATTTTGTAAGAACACATTCATAATATTCATAATGCTTGTGAATAGTCTTATGAATAATTCAATCGGGATGTGTTTATCTGCGTTACATTAATTTTTCGCAATAGTTAATTATTCCGTTAATTATGGTAATGATGAGGCACAAAGAGAAAAACCTGCCATTTTCCCCTACTTTCAATCCTGTGATAGGATGTCACTGATGATGTTAATCACACTGACCTTACAGAATGGGCCTTATGAACGCATTTGATTCGCAAACCGAAGATTCTTCACCTGCAATTGGTCGCAACTTGCGTAGCCGCCCGCTGGCGCGTAAAAAACTCTCCGAAATGGTGGAAGAAGAGCTGGAACAGATGATCCGCCGTCGTGAATTTGGCGAAGGTGAACAATTACCGTCTGAACGCGAACTGATGGCGTTCTTTAACGTCGGGCGTCCTTCTGTGCGTGAAGCGCTGGCAGCGTTAAAACGCAAAGGTCTGGTGCAAATAAACAACGGCGAACGCGCTCGTGTCTCTCGACCTTCTGCGGACACTATCATCGGCGAGCTTTCCGGCATGGCGAAAGATTTCCTTTCTCATCCTGGTGGGATTGCCCATTTCGAACAATTACGTCTGTTCTTTGAATCCAGCCTGGTGCGCTATGCGGCTGAACACGCCACCGATGAGCAAATCGATTTGCTGGCAAAAGCACTGGAAATCAACAGTCAGTCGCTGGATAACAACGCGGCATTCATTCGTTCAGACGTTGATTTCCACCGCGTGCTGGCGGAGATCCCCGGTAACCCAATCTTCATGGCGATCCACGTTGCCCTGCTCGACTGGCTTATTGCCGCACGCCCAACGGTTACCGATCAGGCACTGCACGAACATAACAACGTTAGTTATCAACAGCATATTGCGATCGTTGATGCGATCCGCCGTCATGATCCTGACGAAGCCGATCGTGCGTTGCAATCGCATCTCAACAGCGTCTCTGCTACCTGGCACGCTTTCGGTCAGACCACCAACAAAAAGAAATAATGCCACTTTAGTGAAGCAGATCGCATTATAAGCTTTCTGTATGGGGTGTTGCTTAATTGATCTGGTATAACAGGTATAAAGGTATATCGTTTATCAGACAAGCATCACTTCAGAGGTATTTATGGCAACGAATTTACGTGGCGTAATGGCTGCACTCCTGACTCCTTTTGATCAACAACAAGCACTGGATAAAGCGAGTCTGCGCCGCCTGGTTCAGTTCAATATTCAGCAGGGCATCGACGGTTTATACGTGGGTGGTTCGACCGGCGAAGCCTTTGTACAAAGCCTTTCCGAGCGTGAACAGGTACTGGAAATCGTCGCCGAAGAGGCGAAAGGTAAGATTAAACTCATCGCCCACGTCGGTTGCGTCAGCACCGCCGAAAGCCAACAACTTGCGGCATCGGCTAAACGTTATGGCTTCGATGCCGTCTCCGCCGTCACGCCGTTCTACTATCCTTTCAGCTTTGAAGAACACTGCGATCACTATCGGGCAATTATTGATTCAGCGGATGGTTTGCCGATGGTGGTGTACAACATTCCAGCCCTGAGTGGGGTAAAACTGACCCTGGATCAGATCAACACCCTGGTTACGTTGCCTGGCGTCGGTGCGCTGAAACAGACTTCTGGCGATCTCTATCAGATGGAACAGATCCGTCGTGAACATCCTGATCTGGTGCTCTATAACGGTTACGACGAAATCTTCGCTTCCGGCTTGCTGGCAGGCGCTGATGGTGGTATCGGCAGTACTTACAACATCATGGGCTGGCGATATCAGGGGATCGTGAAGGCGCTGAAAGAAGGCGATATCCAGACCGCGCAGAAACTGCAAACTGAGTGCAACAAAGTCATTGATTTACTGATCAAAACGGGCGTATTCCGCGGCCTGAAAACTGTCCTGCATTATATGGATGTCGTTTCTGTGCCGCTGTGCCGCAAACCGTTTGGACCGGTAGATGAAAAATATCTGCCAGAACTGAAGGCGCTGGCCCAGCAGTTGATGCAAGAGCGCGGGTGAGTTGTTTTCCCCTCGCTCGCCCCTACCGGGTGAGGGGAAATAAACGCATCTGTACCCTACAATTTTCATACCAAAGCGTGTGGGCATCGCCCACCGCGGGAGACTCACAATGAGTACTACAACCCAGAATATCCCGTGGTATCGCCATCTCAACCGTGCACAATGGCGCGCATTTTCCGCTGCCTGGTTGGGATATCTGCTTGACGGTTTTGATTTCGTTTTAATCGCCCTGGTACTCACCGAAGTACAGGGTGAATTCGGGCTGACGACGGTGCAGGCGGCAAGTCTGATCTCCGCAGCCTTTATCTCTCGCTGGTTCGGCGGCCTGATGCTCGGCGCTATGGGTGACCGCTACGGGCGTCGTCTGGCAATGGTCACCAGCATCGTTCTCTTCTCGGCCGGGACGCTGGCCTGCGGCTTTGCGCCAGGCTACATCACCATGTTTATCGCTCGTCTGGTCATCGGCATGGGGATGGCGGGTGAATACGGTTCCAGCGCCACCTATGTCATTGAAAGCTGGCCAAAACATCTGCGTAACAAAGCCAGTGGTTTTTTGATTTCAGGCTTCTCTGTGGGGGCCGTCGTTGCCGCTCAGGTCTATAGCCTGGTGGTTCCGGTCTGGGGTTGGCGTGCGCTGTTCTTTATCGGCATTTTGCCAATCATCTTTGCTCTCTGGCTGCGTAAAAACATCCCGGAAGCGGAAGACTGGAAAGAGAAACACGCAGGTAAAGCACCAGTACGCACAATGGTGGATATTCTCTACCGTGGTGAACATCGCATTGCCAATATCGTAATGACACTGGCGGCGGCTACTGCGCTGTGGTTCTGCTTCGCCGGTAACCTGCAAAATGCTGCAATCGTCGCTGTTCTCGGGCTGTTATGCGCCGCAATCTTTATCAGCTTTATGGTGCAAAGTACGGGTAAACGCTGGCCAACGGGCGTAATGCTGATGGTGGTCGTGTTGTTTGCTTTCCTCTACTCATGGCCGATTCAGGCGCTGCTGCCAACGTATCTGAAAACCGATCTGGCTTATAACCCGCATACTGTCGCCAATGTGCTGTTCTTTAGTGGCTTTGGCGCGGCCGTGGGATGCTGCGTAGGTGGCTTCCTCGGTGACTGGCTGGGAACCCGCAAAGCGTACGTTTGTAGCCTGCTGGCCTCGCAGCTGCTGATTATTCCGGTATTTGCGATTGGCGGCGCAAACGTCTGGGTGCTCGGTCTGTTACTGTTCTTCCAGCAAATGCTTGGACAAGGGATCGCCGGGATCTTACCGAAACTGATTGGCGGTTATTTCGATACCGACCAGCGTGCAGCGGGCCTGGGCTTTACCTACAACGTTGGCGCATTGGGTGGCGCACTGGCCCCAATCATCGGCGCGTTGATCGCTCAACGTCTGGATCTGGGTACTGCGCTGGCATCGCTCTCGTTCAGCCTGACATTTGTGGTGATCCTGCTGATTGGTCTGGATATGCCTTCCCGCGTTCAGCGTTGGCTGCGCCCGGAAGCATTGCGTACTCATGACGCTATCGACGGCAAACCATTTAGCGGTGCCGTGCCATTTGGCAGCGCCAAAAACGATTTAGTCAAAACCAAAAGTTAATCCTGTTGCCCGGTCTATGTACCGGGCCTTTCGCTAAGGGAAGATGTATGTCGTTACTTGCACAACTGGATCAAAAAATCGCTGCTAACGGTGGCCTGATTGTCTCCTGCCAGCCGGTTCCTGACAGCCCGCTCGATAAACCCGAAATCGTCGCAGCCATGGCATTAGCGGCAGAGCAGGCGGGCGCGGTTGCCATTCGCATCGAAGGTGTGGCAAATCTGCAAGCCACGCGTGCGGTGGTGAGCGTGCCGATTATTGGAATTGTGAAACGCGATCTGGAGGATTCTCCGGTACGCATCACGGCCTATATTGAAGATGTCGATGCGCTGGCGCAGGCGGGCGCGGACATTATCGCCATTGACGGCACCGACCGCCCGCGTCCGGTGCCTGTTGAAACGCTGCTGGCACGTATCCATCATCACGGTTTACTGGCGATGACCGACTGCTCAACGCCGGAAGACGGCCTGGCATGCCAAAAGCTGGGAGCCGAAATTATTGGCACTACGCTTTCTGGCTATACCACGCCTGAAACGCCAGAAGAGCCGGATCTGGCGCTGGTGAAAACGTTGAGCGAAGCCGGATGTCGGGTGATTGCCGAAGGGCGTTACAACACGCCTGCTCAGGCGGCAGATGCGATGCGCCACGGCGCGTGGGCGGTGACGGTCGGTTCTGCCATTACGCGTCTTGAACACATTTGTCAGTGGTACAACACAGCGATGAAAAAGGCGGTGCTATGACCATACTGGCGATTGATATCGGCGGTACTAAACTTGCCGCCGCGCTGATTGGCGCTGACGGGCAGATCCGCGATCGTCGTGAACTTCCTACGCCAGCCAGCCAGACACCAGAAGCCTTGCGTGATGCCTTATCCGCATTAGTCTCTCCGTTGCAAGCTCATGCGCAGCGGGTTGCCATCGCTTCAACCGGAATTATTCGCGACGGCAGTTTGCTGGCGCTGAATCCGCATAATCTCGGTGGATTGCTACACTTTCCGTTAGTCAAAACGCTGGAACAACTTACCAATTTGCCGACCATTGCCATTAACGACGCGCAGGCCGCAGCATGGGCAGAGTATCAGGCGCTGGAAGGCGATATAACCGATATGGTCTTTATCACCGTTTCCACTGGCGTCGGCGGCGGTGTAGTGAGCGGTGGCAAACTGCTTACCGGCCCTGGCGGTCTGGCGGGGCACATCGGGCATACGCTTGCCGATCCACACGGCCCAGTCTGCGGCTGTGGACGCACAGGTTGCGTGGAAGCAATTGCTTCTGGTCGCGGCATTGCGGCGGCAGCGCAGGGCGAGCTGGCTGGCGCGGATGCGAGAACTATTTTCACACGCGCCGGGCAGGGCGATGAGCAGGCGCAGCAACTGATTCATCGCTCCGCACGTACGCTTGCAAGGCTGATCGCTGATATTAAAGCCACAACTGATTGCCAGTGCGTGGTGGTTGGTGGCAGCGTTGGTCTGGCAGAAGGGTATCTGGCGTTGGTGGAAATGTATCTGGCGCAGGAGCCAGCGGCATTTCATGTTGATTTACTGGCGGCGCATTACCGCCATGATGCAGGTTTACTTGGGGCTGCGCTGTTGGCCCAGGGAGAAAAATTATGATGATGGGTGAAGTACAGTCATTACCGTCTGCTGGGTTACATCCTGCGTTACAGGACGCGTTAACGCTGGCCTTAGCTGCCAGACCGCAAGAAAAAGCGCCGGGTCGTTACGAATTACAGGGCGACAATATTTTTATGAATGTCATGACGTTTAACACTCAATCGCCCGTCGAGAAAAAAGCGGAATTGCACGAGCAATACATTGATATCCAGCTGTTATTAAACGGTGAGGAACGGATTCTGTTTGGCATGGCAGGCACTGCGCGCCAATGTGAAGAGTTCCACCATGAAGATGATTACCAGCTTTGTAGCGCCATTGAAAACGAGCAAACCATCATCCTGAAACCGGGAATGTTCGCCGTGTTTATGCCAGGAGAGCCGCATAAGCCGGGATGCGTTGTTGGCGAGCCGGGTGAGATTAAAAAGGTGGTGGTGAAGGTTAAGGCTGATTTAATGGCTTAAATTTATTAGATCAGGTGTGACCTGACCCATCTTTGGCACAGAGCCAAACCTGAACTGACGGACCGCTCTGTGCCATTACCTGACGTTGTATTCTTTTATGTTAACACCCTTGATACTGTATATACCTGTCCGCTTAATTCGCTTGCCCTTTTTATTCGTAATAGTTGCTGTAAGTGTACTGCAGCGAATGGAATGACGTTCATCAATCACCAGCCGAATTGCTTCTGAAGCATCTTCCACCTCTAGAAGGTCGTGAGTCTTATTTAAGCCGAATGGAACAAGGTGGAAGGCAGTTTTTCCTGATGATTTTCTGGTTATTTTTACTGGATACAACACATCACCACTTTTATGGATTAATTCAAGCTGTTCAATGTAAATCATGGCAACTTTTGAGGTGTACTGGCAATAGCGGACACTACCATTTGTTCTTTTTTTAAGCAGCCATCTGATGATATTTTTCCCTGAAGGCTGCCGGGGAGATATTCCCCAGACGAAAGTGACGACGCTGACGATTGTAGAAAATCTCAATGTATTCCCGTATTACTGAGATGGCTTCATCCCGGTTATTAAAACGATAGTGGCTCAGGCTCTCATTTTTCAGCGTTCCCCAGAAGCTTTCCATCGGAGCGTTGTCGTAACAGTTACCTTTACGCGACATTGATGTTTTCAGACCAGACTGCTCCTGTATGACCCGGTAATCGTATGCGCAGTACTGTGAACCTCGATCAGAGTGGTGGATTAGCCCGGCAGGTGGGCGCTGGCTCCTGAGCGCCATAAACAGGGCTTTACCTGTCAGCTCTTTTGTCATGCGCTCTCCCATGGCGTAGCCGACAATTTCGCACGTATAAACATCTTTGATGCCAGCGAGGTACAACCATCCCTCCTGTGTGGCAACATACGTCAGGTCCGCCACCCAGACCTGATTTGGTGCTGTAGGAGCGAACGTCTGGTTCAGCAGATTTGGCGCAACTGGCAGATTGTGGTTCGGGTTCGTAGTCGCTCTGAACTTGCGTTTCTGCTTACAGCGTAGCCTCAGCTCCTTACGAAGACATGCCAGTCGGTCACGACCAACGATGATGCCATTCTCTGCCAGCTCCGTCTGGAGCCGCCGGGTTCCATATGTTTCGCGAGTGCGGATATGTGCCACCTTAATCTCCAGTTTTAGCCGCTCATCACTTTGTTTTCTGTCTGAGGGTTCATGCTGTACCCAGTTGTAATAACCGCTCCTGGATACACCAAATACCTGACACATCGCTTCAATGGGAAATTGTTGTCGCCATTGTTCGATTAACGCGTATTTTTCAGCGACTCCTGTGCAAAATACGCTGTTGCTTTTTTTAATATATCTCGCTCAAGGCGAGCTTCATTTAACGCCTTACGCAGTTGCAGAATTTCAGATTCCAGTTCAGCCAGCGTGCGGGAACCAGGAGTACCGAGCCCTTTTCTGGCGGCGGTAACCCATTGTCCTAAAGTGCCTTCAGGAAGGAATAATCGGGAAGCGTCTTCACTGATCGAAAGTTGATTTTCAAGAACCGTTCTGACAGCTTCGGCTTTGAACTCTTTAGAGTAACGTTGGGTTTTTCTGCTCATTATTAGCTCCTTCTGATGCCATTCTATTTCAGGAAGGAGTGTCCGTTAAACTCAGGCTACCTCATTTCCTTCGTTTATTTGCATGAATATACAAACCGAAAATAGGAGATGCAATACAAAAGCTGTGGAAATATCAAACAGCCTCTCATTTGGCAGACAGCGTCTGCCAAATCTTTGCCGATGGGAATTCTGCAGATGGTGTCTGCGGAATTCCCAATGGTGTTAATTCGCCAGACACTGTCTGGCGAATTTCAACATGTTGAAAAAAGAGGTAAAAAAGCCTCATTTGGCGTAAGTTTTTTGCAGAGACCCCACGTTTATACCGTCGACTTAAATCCTTCGATAGCCGATCAATCAACTGTGCACCATAAGCTGCTCTGGCCTCACCACCTTGTTCAAATTCGACAATCCGTCGGCCAATTTCCCAGTACGTCGCGGTCATCAGCGCGTTAACGCTACGTACCGTTTCCGTTCGGGCGCTATCGACCAGATGAATAATGCCGTTGTGGATTTGCTGGTAGCCTGTTGAGGTTCTCTCTGAGAGCGATTCCATTATCTGTCCCTTTATATGGCGCTGCGTTGAATAATGGAATCAGCTATACGCCGGGCATCTACCGGTAACAATCCAGATGAGCGTATTACATTGGTTTTCTTCAGATTATGCGAGGCGATTTCCAGAAAGAAAGGAGAATTTCAGCGCCGACTCTTTTCTGAGGAGGCGGCGCTGGGACAGAGCTTAAACTTCCAGCCAGTTCATAATGCCGTCTGCCGCTTTGCGACCTTCGGCGATGGCGGTAACGACCAGATCGGAACCACGGACGATATCGCCGCCAGCAAAGATTTTCGGGTTGCTGGTCTGGAAAGCGTTGTCGTTGCCTTCCGGAGCGATGATGCGGCCTTGTGAATCCAGCTCGACGCTGTGTTTTGCCAGCCATTCCATGTTGTGTGGACGGAAACCAAACGCCATGATCACCGCATCTGCCGGAACGATATGTTCGGAACCTGCAACGATCTCCGCGCGGCGACGGCCTTTGGCATCCGGTTCGCCCATTTCGGTACGTACCATTTTTACGCCGCTGACTTTGCCGTTACCGTTCACTTCAATCCCCAGTGGCTGGACGTTGAATTTGAACTCTACGCCTTCTTCCCGCGCGTTTTTCACTTCGCGGCGGGAACCCGGCATGTTCTCTTCATCACGACGATAGGCACAGGTAACGTGCTTTGCCCCCTGGCGTACAGACGTGCGCACGCAGTCCATCGCAGTGTCGCCACCGCCAAGTACTACCACGCGTTTGCCTTCCATGCTGACGAACGGTTCGTCGCGGGTTTCACCAAAGCCCATTAACTGTTTGGTGTTGGCGATAAGGAACGGCAGCGCTGCGTACACGCCATCGGCGTCTTCGTTTTCCAGCCCGCCGCGCATTGACTGATAAGTCCCAACGCCAAGGAACACGGCATCGTAATCACTCAGCAGATCGTCCAGCTGTACGTCGCGGCCCACTTCGGTATTGAGTTTGAATTCAATACCCATGCCGGTGAAGATTTCACGGCGACGCGTCATTACCTCTTTTTCCAGCTTGAAGGCCGGAATACCGAAGGTCAGCAGCCCGCCAATTTCTGGATGACGGTCGAAGACAACGGCTTTTACGCCGTTACGCGTCAGGACATCCGCACACGCCAGACCTGCCGGGCCTGCACCGATAATCGCCACTTTTTTACCGGTTTGCTTCACGCCGGACATATCCGGACGCCAGCCCATTTCGAACGCTTTATCATTGATATAACGCTCAATGTTGCCGATGGTCACCGCACCGAACTCATCGTTCAGGGTGCAGGAACCTTCGCACAGACGGTCTTGCGGGCAGACACGTCCGCATACTTCCGGCAGTGTGTTGGTCTGATGCGACAGTTCTGCCGCTTCAAAAATACGCCCCTCGTTGGCGAGCTTCAGCCAGTTTGGGATGTAGTTGTGTACCGGGCATTTCCACTCGCAGTATGGGTTGCCGCACGACAGACAGCGGTCAGCCTGCGCTTTGGCCTGGCCTTCGGAAAACGGCTCGTAAATTTCAACAAACTCAATTTTACGGATCTTCAGCGGTTTCTTTGGCGGATCAACGCGCTGCAGGTCGATAAATTGATAAACATTCTGACTCATTGTTGCTACCCCTTACTGCGCCTGCACGCGCAACTCTGCTGCGCTACGACTACGGTGACCCAGCAGTGCTTTTACATCACTGGACTTCGGTTTAACCAGCGCGAATTTCGTGGCGAAGGTTGACCAGTTCGCCAGAATCTCTTCACCGCGCTGAGAACCGGTATGCTGAACATGCTCGGTGATAAGACCGCGCAGATGCTCTTCATGGATCGCCAGATCGTCGACGCTTAAGACTTCGACCAGTTCCGGGTTAACGCGTTTGCGGAAATCACCGCTTTCATCGAGAACGTAAGCGAAGCCGCCGGTCATGCCCGCGCCGAAGTTAACGCCGGTTTTACCCAGAATACAGACAATACCGCCCGTCATATATTCACAGCCGTTGTCGCCAATGCCTTCTACCACGGTGATAGCACCGGAGTTCCGCACGCCGAAACGTTCACCCGCGCGGCCTGCGGCATACAGACGACCACCGGTCGCGCCATACAGGCAGGTGTTGCCGATAATGCTTGCTTCATGGCTGCGGAAGGCGGAACCAACCGGAGGACGAATGGCGATTAAGCCGCCCGCCATGCCTTTACCGACATAGTCGTTGGCATCCCCGGTCAGGTACAGTTCCACGCCGCCCGCGTTCCACACACCGAAACTCTGGCCTGCGGTGCCGTTGAAGTACGCTTTGATAGGATCGGCTGCCAGCCCCTGATCGCCGTGCGTCTGGGCGATATAGCCTGAAAGCGACGCGCCGACAGAACGGTCGGTGTTGCGGATATCGAACCAGAAGGTTTTGCTCTGGCGTTCATCGACAAACGGTTTCGCCTGTTGCAGCAACTGCGCGTTCAGTAGGCCGTTATCAAACGGCGGGTTGTTTTCAGTGCAGTAGAGTGACTTACCTGCATGTGGCTCGGCAGTCTCCAGCAGCTTCGACAGCGCCAGTTTCTGCTGTTTGGCGGTGAAACCGTCCAGCTCTTTCAGCAGGTCGGTGCGACCAATCAGATCCACCAGACGCGTTACTCCCAGCTGTGCCATCAGCTCGCGGGTTTCACGGGCGATAAACTCAAAGTAATTAGTCACCTTGAACGGCAGGCCGTGATAGTGATTCTTACGCAGTTTGTCATCCTGAGTTGCTACACCCGTGGCGCAGTTGTTCAGGTGGCAAATACGCAGATATTTACAGCCGAGCGCCACCATTGGGCCAGTGCCGAAGCCGAAGCTTTCTGCGCCGAGAATCGCCGCTTTGATGATATCGACACCCGTTTTCAGGCCGCCATCAACCTGCAAACGAATTTTATGACGCAAGCCGTTGGCAACCAGCGCCTGTTGGGTTTCCACCAGACCGAGTTCCCACGGGCAGCCTGCATATTTCACTGACGACAGCGGGCTTGCGCCGGTGCCGCCGTCATAGCCCGCGATGGTGATCAAGTCCGCATAAGCTTTCGCCACGCCAGTCGCGATGGTGCCAACGCCTGGTTCGGACACCAGCTTAACGGAGATCATCGCTTTCGGGTTAACCTGCTTGAGGTCGAAAATAAGCTGCGCTAAGTCTTCGATAGAGTAGATATCGTGGTGCGGCGGCGGGGAGATCAGCGTCACTCCGGGCACCGAATAGCGCAGTTTGGCGATGTAAGGAGTGACTTTGTCGCCCGGCAACTGACCACCTTCGCCCGGCTTCGCGCCCTGGGCGACTTTAATCTGAATGACGTCGGCATTGACCAGATACGCCGGAGTAACGCCGAAGCGACCAGAAGCCACCTGCTTGATGCGCGACACTTTGTTAGTGCCATAGCGCGCCGGGTCTTCGCCGCCTTCACCGGAGTTCGAGTTACCGCCGATGCTATTCATCGCTTCCGCCAGCGCCTCGTGGGCTTCCGGGCTTAACGCGCCGATAGACATCGCGGCGGTATCAAAGCGTTTAAACAGTTCGCTTGCCGGTTCAACATCAGCAATGTTGACCGCGTTTTCACCCGGCGTAATTGCCAGCAGATCGCGCAGCGTGGTTGCCGGACGCTCATTAACCAGCTTCGCGTATTCCTGATAGTCGCTGTACTCGCCGCTTTGTACCGCCTGTTGCAGCGTGCGCACCACGTCCGGGTTGTAGGCGTGGTATTCGCCGCCGTGGACGTATTTCAGCAGGCCGCCCTGGCTAATCGGCTTGCGCGCCAGCCAGGCACGTTTCGACAGATTCAGCAGATCCTGCTGGAAGTCTTCAAAGCTTGCCCCACCAATGCGGCTGACCGCGCCCTGGAAGCACAGGCCCACTACATCATCGTGTAGACCGACCGCTTCAAACAGTTTCGAGCAGCGGTAAGAGGCGATGGTGGAGATGCCCATTTTGGACATGATTTTGTACAAGCCTTTGTTGATGCCGTTACGGTAGTTGAGCATCACGGTACGATAATCTTTGGCAATCGCGTGGGTGTCTACCAGGCGGCCCAGCGTTTCATAGGCAAGGTACGGATAAATAGCCGTCGCGCCGAAACCCAGCAACACGGCGAAGTGGTGCGGATCGCGGGCGCTGGCGGTTTCGACGATGATGTTGGCATCGCAACGCAGGCTTTGATCGACCAGACGGGTCTGGATCGCGCCAACCGCCATCGGAGCCGGAACCGGCAGGCGATCTTTAGCGATATTCCGGTCGGAGAGCACCAGCAACACGGTGCCGCTACGTACCATTTTTTCGGCTTTGTCGCATAGCTCTTTGACTGTCGCTTCGAGCGTGGTTTTAGTGACGTCAAAGGTGATATCCAGCGTATCTGCGCGGTAGTGCTCCTCTTTCATCGTCGTGAGCTGTTTGAAATCGGAGTAGAGCAGAATCGGCGATTTAAAGCTTAAACGGTGCGCCTGGCCCTCTGCTTCGCAAAAGACGTTCATTTCACGACCGATACTGGTGGCGAGCGACATAACATGCGCTTCACGCAGCGGGTCGATTGGCGGGTTAGTCACCTGGGCAAACTGCTGGCGGAAGTAGTCGTAAATAATGCGCGGCTGACTGGAGAGCACGGCGAATGGGGTATCATCGCCCATCGAACCGACCGCTTCCTGACCGTTTTCGCCCAGTACGCGAATTACGGAGTCCAGCTCTTCCGCGCTGTAGTTAAACTGTTTCTGGTAGCTGGCAAGCGTGTCGTCGTCCAGTTCGCGGCTACCCACTTCTTCATCGGGCAGATCTTCAAACGGTACCAGTCGGCGGACGTTTTTCTCCATCCACTCTTTATAAGGGTGGCGGCTTTTCAGATCGTCATCGGTTTCTGCCGAGTGCAGAATACGCCCACTGCGAGTGTCGATCACCATCAGTTCGCCTGGCCCGACGCGGCCTTTTTCGACCACTTCGTCAGGCTGGTAATCCCAGATACCGACTTCAGAGGCGCAGGTGATGAGCTTGTCTTTGGTAATGACGTAGCGTGCCGGACGCAGACCGTTACGGTCGAGGTTACAGGCAGCGAAGCGACCATCGGACATCACGATGCCCGCCGGACCATCCCACGGCTCCATATGCATGGAGTTAAAGTCAAAGAAGGCACGCAGTTCCGGGTCCATATCCGGGTTGTTCTGCCAGGCGGGTGGCACTAACAGGCGCATGGCGCGGATGATATCCATCCCGCCTGCCAGCAGCAGTTCCAGCATGTTATCCATGGAACTGGAGTCAGAACCGGTTTCGTTGACGAATGGCGCGGCGTCGTGCAGGTCAGGGATCAGCGGCGTCTGGAATTTATAGGTACGCGCACGCGCCCATTGGCGGTTACCGGTGATGGTGTTGATTTCACCGTTATGCGCCAGATAGCGGAACGGTTGCGCCAGCGGCCAGCGCGGTACGGTGTTAGTGGAGAAGCGCTGGTGGAACAGGCAAATGGCCGATTCCAGACGCAGGTCCGCAAGATCCAGATAAAAGCGCGGCAGATCCGCCGGCATACACAGACCTTTATAGATGTTCACCAGATTCGACAGGCTACAGACGTAGAAGTCTTTGTTGGCTTCGAGACGCTTTTCAATGCGGCGGCGGGCGATAAACAGACGGCGCTCCATATCGCGTGGACGCCAGCCTGCCGGGGCGTTCACAAAAATTTGCTCAATGCGTGGCAGAGAGGAGAGGGCGATTTCACCCAGCACGCCTTCGTTAGTGGGGACATCACGCCAGCCCACAATCGACAAGGTTTCGCGTTGCAGTTCTTCTTCAACGATGCGGCGTGCGGCAGCGGCGAGTTCAGGATCTTTATTCAGGAAGAGCATCCCGACAGCGTAGTTTTTTGCTAAACGCCAGCCGCGCTCCTGCGCAACGATGCGAAAAAAGCGATCCGGTTTTTGTAACAGCAAGCCGCAACCGTCGCCGGTTTTACCATCGGCGAGAATCGCGCCACGGTGCTGCATGCGGGCCAGTGCGTGTATTGCAGTACGCACTACCTTGTGGCTAGGTTCGCCTTCTATGTGGGCGATCAGGCCGAAACCACAGTTATCCCTCTCAAGGGATTTATCGTACAACATATCGTGAACCTCCCCCAGGCTCTGCGGGAACCCCACTTCCGAACCGCTGCGCACGGGCACAGAAAGAGCGTGGCGACGGGGTTTGCGTGTCATACGCGCGCCTCGCATTCGCCCCCTTGTTGTCCTTTTCGCATCGGTTAATACGGTGAAGAGGGGATCTCAATTACTGCATAAATATGATGAGCAGGCTGCTCATCCAGAAAGCTTCCAGCGGATTTCCAACTTATCGGGAAAGCTGATACAGGTCAAATGGCAAGCTTATTGGTACAGAAATGTGCTTTAGCGCAAAATTCTTTATTAAATAGCTGAAATTAAAATAGATTTTATCTTTAAGGCTAAAAGGAGAGTCGTTAGAGAAACAGTCAATTCCTGACTGTCATAAAGGCGTGTTAACCCTTATCCTGCCTTGAACTGACGAGAAAACCAGCATTTTATACTGCCTTAATTGGTAATGACGTTTCATGCTACTGTTTTTGCCTAAAATCCATAAGGAGATAAAAAAATCTGACACAAGATAAGCAAAAGTGATTTATGTGATTGTGCATGAAATTTCGGTAATTTTGATTGATTATGCAGTTGATAAAAGCAGGCCGGGACGATTGATCCAGGTCATCGCCGAATTGAGCTAAAAATGGCAGGCTTTGGCCTCTTTTCAAGGCGCGGTCTATCAGATTATGCAGTTACAGAAATTAGTCAATATGTTTGGTGGTGATCTCACCCGTCGTTATGGGCAAAAGGTGCATAAGCTGACGCTGCACGGCGGTTTTAGCTGCCCTAACCGTGACGGTACCATCGGGCGTGGTGGCTGCACATTCTGTAATGTTGCCTCGTTTGCCGATGAAGCGCAGCAGCATCGTTCCATTGCCGAGCAACTGGCGCACCAGGCGAATTTAGTTAACCGCGCTAAACGCTATCTGGCCTACTTTCAGGCGTATACCAGCACCTTTGCGGAAGTTCAGGTGCTGCGTTCTATGTATCAGCAGGCGGTGAGCCAGGCCAATATTGTCGGTTTGTGTGTTGGTACCCGCCCGGACTGCGTGCCGGATGCGGTGCTGGATCTGCTTTGCGAATATAAGGACCAGGGTTACGAAGTGTGGCTGGAGCTGGGGCTACAAACCGCCCACGACAAAACACTGCATCGCATCAACCGCGGCCATGATTTTGCCTGTTATCAGCGTACAACCCAGCTGGCACGTCAGCGCGGGCTGAAGGTGTGTTCCCACTTAATTGTCGGCCTGCCTGGCGAAGGGCAGGCTGAATGTTTGCAAACGCTGGAGCGAGTGGTTGAAACCAGCGTGGACGGCATAAAGCTGCATCCGCTGCATATTGTGAAAGGCAGCATTATGGCGAAAGCCTGGGAAGCGGGGCGTTTGAACGGTATTGAACTGGAGGATTATACGCTCACTGCCGGAGAAATGATTCGCCATACGCCACCGGAAGTGATCTACCACCGCATTTCCGCCAGCGCCCGTCGCCCGACGCTGCTTGCTCCGCTGTGGTGCGAAAATCGATGGACGGGAATGGTCGAGCTGGATCGCTATCTGAATGAACATGGCGTACAGGGATCGGCGCTGGGACGTCCGTGGCTACCTCCAACGGAGTAGGTCGTTGAGGGGAATTCCGCATTTCTCACACAATTTATAACGTAACTGTCAGAATTGGGTATTATTGGGGCAGGTTGTCGTGAAGGAATTCCCTAATGAAGCAAATTCGTCTGCTGGCGCAGTATTATGTTGACCTGATGATGAAGTTAGGTCTGGTGCGCTTCTCAATGTTGCTGGCGCTGGCCCTCGTCGTTCTTGCCATTGTGGTACAAATGGCGGTAACCATGGTGCTGCATGGTCAGGTCGAAAGCATTGATGTTATTCGTTCTATCTTCTTTGGTTTGCTGATTACGCCGTGGGCGGTCTACTTTCTATCGGTGGTCGTCGAGCAACTGGAGGAGTCACGACAACGTCTGTCACGGCTGGTGCAAAAACTGGAGGAGATGCGCGAGCGCGATTTGAGCCTCAACGTTCAGTTAAAAGATAATATTGCCCAGCTAAATCAGGAAATTGCCGTTCGTGAAAAAGCGGAAGCAGAACTGCAGGAAACCTTCGGCCAACTGAAAATTGAAATCAAAGAGCGCGAAGAGACACAAATTCAGCTCGAGCAGCAATCCTCATTCTTACGTTCCTTCCTTGATGCTTCACCCGACTTGGTTTTTTATCGTAACGAAGATAAAGAGTTTTCCGGCTGTAACCGCGCGATGGAGCTGCTGACCGGAAAAAGCGAAAAACAACTGGTTCACCTGAAACCTGCTGATGTTTACTCACCGGAAGCCGCCGCAAAAGTCATTGAAACCGATGAAAAAGTGTTCCGTCATAATGTGTCACTGACCTATGAACAGTGGCTGGATTACCCGGACGGGCGCAAAGCCTGCTTTGAAATCCGTAAAGTGCCGTACTACGACCGCGTGGGTAAACGTCACGGTTTGATGGGCTTTGGTCGCGACATTACCGAGCGTAAGCGGTATCAGGATGCGCTTGAACGCGCCAGCCGCGACAAAACGACGTTTATTTCCACCATCAGTCACGAATTGCGTACACCGCTGAACGGTATCGTCGGCCTGAGCCGCATTCTGCTGGATACCGAACTCACCGCCGAGCAGGAAAAATATCTCAAAACTATCCATGTTTCGGCCGTCACGCTGGGGAATATCTTTAACGATATTATCGACATGGATAAGATGGAACGGCGCAAGGTCCAGCTTGATAATCAGCCGGTTGATTTCACCAGCTTCCTTGCCGATCTGGAAAATCTCTCCGCATTGCAGGCGCAACAAAAAGGATTGCGCTTTAACCTGGAGCCTACGCTGCCATTACCGCATCAGGTCATTACCGACGGGACGCGTTTACGGCAGATCCTGTGGAACCTCATCAGTAACGCCGTCAAATTCACCCAGCAAGGCCAGGTTACCGTGCGCGTGCGCTACGATGAAGGCGATATGCTGCATTTTGAAGTGGAAGATTCTGGTATCGGCATTCCGCAGGATGAGCTGGATAAAATCTTCGCCATGTATTACCAGGTGAAAGACAGTCATGGCGGTAAACCTGCCACCGGCACCGGTATTGGTCTGGCCGTTTCTCGTCGTCTGGCGAAAAATATGGGCGGCGATATTACGGTTACCAGTGAACAGGGCAAAGGTTCAACCTTTACGTTGACGATCCACGCACCGTCGGTGGCAGAAGAGGTCGATGATGCGTTTGATGAAGACGATATGCCTTTACCGGCGCTGAATGTGCTGCTGGTGGAAGACATTGAACTGAACGTGATTGTCGCGCGTTCTGTGCTGGAAAAATTAGGTAACAGCGTTGATGTCGCCATGACCGGCAAGGCGGCGCTGGAGATGTTTAAACCGGGCGAATACGACCTGGTGTTGCTGGATATTCAGTTGCCAGATATGACCGGGCTGGATATCTCTCGTGAACTGACGAAGCGTTATCCGCGCGAGGATTTACCGCCGCTGGTGGCCTTAACCGCTAACGTGCTGAAAGACAAACAAGAGTACCTCAATGCTGGAATGGATGATGTGCTGAGTAAGCCGCTTTCGGTTCCGGCGCTAACCGCGATGATCAAGAAATTCTGGGATACCCAGGATGATGAGGAGAGTACGGTGACGACAGAAGAGAACAGTAAATCAGAAGCATTGCTCGATATTCCCATGCTGGAACAGTATCTCGAACTTGTAGGACCGAAGCTGATCACCGACGGGTTAGCGGTGTTTGAGAAGATGATGCCGGGCTATGTCAGCGTGCTGGAGTCGAATCTGACGGCGCAGGATAAAAAAGGCATTGTTGAGGAAGGACATAAAATTAAAGGTGCGGCGGGGTCAGTGGGGTTACGCCATCTGCAACAGCTGGGTCAGCAAATTCAGTCTCCTGACCTTCCCGCCTGGGAAGATAACGTCGGTGAATGGATTGAAGAGATGAAAGAAGAGTGGCGTCACGACGTAGAAGTGCTGAAAGCGTGGGTGGCAAAAGCCACTAAAAAATGACCCCGGCTAGACCGGGGTGCGCGAATACTGCGCCAACACCAGGGAAATCTTGGCTGCGCCGTAAATTATTATGATGAGTTACAAGGGCACAGCACTGTTTTTCAGGCCGCACGCAGTTAAGATAGCAAAACTTAAATGATTTGTTACATGAATCAGTTAAATGTGTGATGCGTACCATTTTTATTAAAAAAATTAATGTGTTTCAGTCAATTGCGAAAGGATGATCACAATGAAGAAAATTGGCGTAATTCTGAGCGGATGCGGCGTCTATGACGGTTCTGAAATTCATGAAGCGGTGTTGACGTTGTTAGCTATTTCACGCAGCGGTGCGCAGGCGGTCTGCTTTGCACCGGATAAGCAGCAGGTTGATGTTATCAACCATTTAACTGGCGAAGCGATGACGGAAACGCGCAATGTGCTGATTGAAGCGGCACGAATAACGCGCGGTGAAATCCGTCCTCTGGCCCAGGCCGATGCCGCTGAACTGGATGCGTTGATTGTGCCGGGGGGGTTTGGCGCGGCGAAGAATTTAAGCAATTTTGCCAGTCTTGGTAGCGAATGCACCGTTGACCGTGAATTAAAGGCGCTGGCACAAGCGATGCATCAGGCCGGAAAACCGCTTGGTTTTATGTGTATTGCCCCGGCGATGCTGCCGAAAATTTTCGATTTCCCGCTGCGTTTGACCATCGGTACTGATATCGATACCGCAGAAGTGCTGGAAGAGATGGGCGCGGAGCATGTGCCGTGTCCTGTCGATGATATCGTGGTTGATGAAGACAATAAGATTGTCACCACCCCAGCATATATGCTGGCGCAGAACATTGCAGAAGCGGCGAGCGGCATTGATAAGCTGGTTTCCCGCGTGCTGGTTCTGGCTGAATGAGTAAAAGCCGCTTAACGGTGTTTAGTTTCGTTCGCCGTTTTCTTTTGCGGTTAATGGTTGTCCTCGCCGTTTTCTGGGGCGGGGGCATCGCGTTGTTTAGCGTTGCGCCTGTTCCCTTCTCAGCGGTAATGGTCGAGCGACAGGTCAGCGCCTGGCTGCATGGCAATTTTCGTTACGTGGCACATTCTGACTGGGTCAGTATGGATCAAATCTCGCCGTGGATGGGACTGGCGGTGATTGCCGCAGAAGATCAGAAATTTCCTGAGCACTGGGGCTTTGATGTCGCTTCCATTGAGAAAGCCCTGGCGCACAACGAGCGCAATGAAAACCGTATTCGCGGTGCTTCAACGATTTCTCAGCAGACGGCCAAAATCTCTTTTTATGGGATGGGCGTAGCTGGGTACGAAAAGGGCTGGAAGCTGGATTAACGCTGGGGATAGAAACAGTCTGGAGCAAAAAGCGTATCCTGACGGTTTACCTGAATATCGCCGAATTTGGCGACGGTGTGTTTGGCGTCGAAGCTGCGGCACAACGTTATTTCCACAAACCCGCGAGCAAACTTACCCGGTCGGAAGCTGCATTACTGGCAGCTGTATTACCTAATCCACTTCGTTTCAAAGTCTCCTCGCCATCGGGCTACGTGCGTAGCCGTCAGGCGTGGATTTTACGGCAGATGTATCAGTTAGGCGGTGAGCCGTTTATGCAACAACACCAGCTGGATTAAGCTTCGCGCGAAGTGAGGGCCAGCGTTTTGCTCTCACGAGGTTGCAGATCTTTCTGCAGGGCAATAGCCAGCGCCGGTTGGGCGATAAATCGTTTCCATAACCGCTCTTGCTTACGCAGACAACACCACTTCGACCAGGTCGCCAGTGGAATCAATGTGCTTTCACCAATGTTGTCGCAGACGACCGGGATAACCTCTGACTCACTGATGCGGTGACAGAGGATATTCTGCGGCTTCAGCGACATCGTCACGATACGGTTATCCTGCAAATAACGCTTCAGCTGTTTCAGTAGCTGGCGCAGTTGTGCAATGTCTTCTTCGTAACGGCATTGTTCAGCAAATTCGGTCAGCGTAATGGAAGGCTTGCCGTCAAAATCGGCAATCACATCGTAGACATAACCGGTTCCGCAATCCGTCTCAACGGTACCGTGATAGCGCGGTATTCCACTCCAGTCTTTTAACCGGCGACCAAGATGCGCGTAGTACTTTAACTCACGGCGGATCTCTTTATCGCCACCATCGCCACGATGGTAGACAATCTTGATACAGCGTTGGGCATCTTCCGGATGCGCATAACATTTCCGATGTCTTCCGGTGCCCAGGGGACTTTGTTCAGATAAGCGAATCATGCCATCTCCTGGAAATATTTTCTGACGATCTCCAGTATGGTCGATTAACTTAAACAAAACCTAAACAATGCCTCTTAAGGTTTTCTTAAGGTTCTTCTGAAAGTGAAAAGCGCACAAAATGTACAAATGACGTTGATTGAGAACGATTTCAGTACGTGATTTTCTTATTGTCGGGGGAGCTTGAAGGGAGTTGTATGTCAAAGTGATGAAGATTAATCTTCATCAAAACCAGAATTAAAGAGGGCGATAACGGCGGCCAGTGCTTCCTCTTCCTGTGGACCGGTCGCTTCAACTTCAATCTGCCGTCCTTTGGCAGAATCCAACATCAGCAGCGCAATAACGCTGTTGGCTTCAGCCTCGGTGCCTTCGTCATTACGTAACAGCACTTCAGCGTCAAAACCCTGCATTAATTCAAACAGCTTCATTGCAGGCCGGGCATGCATGCCCAGCTTGTTTGTGATTTCAACAGTTTGCTTGACGGTCATGGTTTACGTTTTTCCAGCGTACGATGGCGTGACTGGACGTTTTTACCGCGCGAGCGGAAGTAGTCTGCCAGTTGCTCTGCAATATACACCGAACGGTGCTTCCCGCCGGTACAACCAATGGCGACCGTCAGGTAGCTACGGTTGTTGGTTTCCAGCATAGGTAACCATAGCTCAAGATAGCTTCGCGTCTGGTAGATAAAATTGTGTACTTCTGTGTGGCGGTCGAGGAACGCGGCGACAGGTTTATCAAGACCTGTCATTGGACGCAGTTTCGGATCCCAGTGCGGGTTCGGCAAGAAGCGCACGTCAAAGACGTAATCTGCATCGATAGGGATACCGTGTTTGAAGCCGAAAGACTCAAAGACCATGGTCAGTTCGCGTTCACGTTTACCCAGCAGACGGGTACGCAGCATTTCAGCCAGCTCGTGAACGGACATTTCTGAGGTATCGACAATCAGATCCGCTCGCGAACGCAGAGGCTCCAGCAAATCGCTTTCTTTGTCGATAGCACTTTCCAGCGACAGGTTTTTGCTGGAAAGCGGATGCAGTCGGCGCGTGTCACTGTAACGACGAATTAAGGTATTACGGTCGGCATCCAGGAACAGTAGTTGCGGTGAGAAAGCGTCAGGCAGGTTACTCATCGCCTGTTCGAATATTTCTGGTGACTCCGGCATATTACGAACATCAATGCTGACGGCGGCAGAAATCTCGCGATCGGCCAGAGTTCGAGCCAGATCGGGTAACAACACTACGGGAAGGTTATCCACGCAGTAAAAACCCATATCTTCCAGCGCACGCAGGGCGACAGATTTACCTGAACCTGAACGTCCGCTGACGATCATCAGTACCATGTACTGTTTCTCCTCACAACGTCTAAAAGAGACATTACCGAATAACTACGCTTCATCCGGAGTACCTTCGGTATCCGTAATGATTTGATACAGCTCTTCATCGCTCTGGGCTGCGCGTAAACGGCGGCAGATGGTTTTGTCCGCCAGACGTTTCGCCACCAGCGACAGAGTATGCAGGTGCGTTTTAGTTTGGTCTGCCGGCACCAGCAGGGCAAAAAGTAAGTCCACCGGTTGGTTGTCGATGGCATCGAAAGCTATAGGCGTTTCGAGCTGAACGAAAACGCCAACGGCACGCAGAGTATCTTCTTCAAGTTTGCCATGCGGAATGGCAATACCATTGCCGATACCGGTACTGCCCATTTTTTCCCGCGTCAGGATAGCTTCAAAAACCACCTGAGGCGGCAGGCTAAGTTGTTTCGCCGCCAGCTCGCTGATGATTTCCAGGGCGCGTTTTTTGCTCTGACAGTGGACGCGGCTTCGCGTACATTCCCTGTTAAGAACACTGCTAAGCTGTAGAGTTGTATCATTATTTGTCATAATTTCACCTAAGAACCTGCCCACTCAAACAGTGGAACAGGCTCGGAGCATTAACCGTACAAATGGCCCGTTGTGCCGCACAACAGGCCGCCATGCACATGCTAATTGCCCGGACAATTAGTGTTGTTTCAGTTTATCTTTATGTTTGGTCAACTGGCGTGCCAGCTTATCAATTAAGCCATCAATGGCAGCGTACATGTCCTGACCTTCCGCGCTGGCATGAATTTCACCACCGTTTACATGCAGTGTTGCATCTGAGGTGTGGGTGACTTTCTCCACTTTCAGAACAACATAGACCTGGTTGATTCGGTCAAAATATTGCTCAAGTTTGGCAAATTTAGCTGTAACAAATTCGCGCAGTGCCTCGGTGATCTCGACGTTATTTCCGGTAATGTTGAGCTGCATAGTGTCTTCCTTATCGGTTGGGTCAAACGAGCTGTTTACGCTGGTTTGACGGCGGAATGGATAAAGACTCTCGGTACTTCGCAACAGTGCGGCGTGCCACCATGATACCTTGTTCCGACAGCAAAGAGGTTAACTTGCTGTCGCTCAACGGTTTCGCTGGGTTTTCCGCCGCGATTAATTTCTTCACCAGTGCACGAATCGCCGTGGAGGAAGCTTCGCCGCCGCCCTCGGTATTGACGTGACTGGAAAAGAAATACTTCAGTTCAAAAATGCCTCGTGGACTATGCAGGTATTTTTGCGTGGTCACGCGAGATATCGTCGATTCATGCATTTCGACAGCCTGGGCGATATCGGCCAGTACCATCGGTTTCATATATTCTTCACCTTGCTCAAAGAAGGCTTGCTGCTGTTCAACGATACAGCGACTCACGCGCAGTAGCGTATCGTTACGGCTTTCCAGACTCTTGATCAACCATTTGGCATCCTGCAGATTGCTGCGGATAAACTGGCTGTCACCATCGTTGCGCGCGTTATTGCACATCGAGGCGTAGTGCTGGTTGATTTGCAGACGCGGAATGCTGTCACTGTTGAGTTCTACCGTCCAGTGACCGTTATGCTTACGCACCAGCACATCTGGAATGACATACTCAGGTTCGCCAGTCTGGATCGACTGCCCGGGGCGCGGATCGAGCGACTGGATCAGATTGACGGCTTCTTTCAGCACATCTTCTTTCAGACGCGTGACGCGCATTAAAGTGCGGAAGTCGTGATTGGCTAACAGATCGAGATGATCGCTAATGATCAATCTGGCCTCTTCCAGCCACGGCGTGGTCTTATCGAATTGGGAGAGTTGGATTAGCAGGCAGTCACGCAGATCTTTTGCCGCTACACCGACCGGGTCAAACCGTTGGATCCGCTTAAGGACGGCTTCAACCTCGTCGATGTCGATCTCTTCATCGCCCATACTTTCGAGAATATCTTCCAGCGGGACAGTCAGATAACCGGTTTCATCAACGGCATCGACGATAGAGGTAGCAATAGCGCGGTCAGTGTCGGAAAACGGTGTCAGCTCGACCTGCCACATCAGGTAATCCTGCAAGGTCTGCGTCGTTTCGCCCTGGTAGACCGGCAGCTCGTCGTCAATGTAGTCACCGCTGGTGCCGGATGGTGTACCAGCGGTGTAAATGGTGTCCCAACTGGCATCGAGCGGCAGCTCTTCCGGCATCTCTTTTTGTTCGAGCGCGTCGGCGGTGTCCAGCGTTTCACTGTCTTGCGTTTCGCGGGTGTCGATTTCTTCATGAGTGTCGATTTGCTCAAGCAGCGGATTACTCTCCAGCGCCTGCTGTAGCTCCTGCTGAAGTTCCAGCGTCGACAACTGCAACAGACGAATTGCCTGTTGGAGCTGTGGCGTCATCGCCAGTTGTTGGCTAAGCCTGAGTTGCAAACCTTGCTTCATGTTCAGAATCGTACTCTCCTGCTAAAACGTCGCAAACTTCTACCCTATCAGAGTCTGAAGTCTTCCCCAAGGTATACACGCTTAACGTGTTCGTCTTGTAAGATTTCTGTAGGCGTGCCGTGGGCGATCAAATGCCCCTGACTGACGATATAAGCGCGTTCACAAACCGCCAGTGTTTCACGCACGTTGTGGTCAGTGATCAGCACGCCCAGGCCGCTGTCGCGCAGGTGTTCAATGATGCGTTTAATGTCGATAACCGAGATCGGGTCAACCCCGGCAAACGGTTCGTCGAGCAGAATAAATTTCGGATTCGCAGCCAGTGCGCGGGCAATTTCTACACGGCGACGTTCACCCCCGGAGAGTGACTGCCCCATGCTGTCACGCAGGTGCTCAATGTGAAACTCTTCCATCAGCTCGTTCGCGCGGTCTTCACGTTGTTCAGCAGACAAGTCGTCACGAATTTGCAGTACCGCCATCAGGTTATCGTAAACGCTGAGGCGACGGAAAATGGAGGCTTCCTGTGGCAGATAGCCGATACCGCGGCGCGCGCGTGCATGCAGAGGCAGCAGACTGATATCGTCATCATCAATAATGATGTTGCCCGCATCGCGCGGCACAATGCCTACAACCATGTAGAAAGTGGTGGTCTTACCGGCACCGTTTGGCCCCAGCAGACCGACAATTTCCCCGGAGTTGACGGTCAGGCTGACGTCTTCTACCACGCGACGGCCTTTATAGGCTTTTGCAAGGTTCTTTGCAGTTAATGTTGCCATAACGAATTAATTACCCTTCTTCTGTGCCGGGGTCTGGCCTTTGTTGTTTTTGTCCTGCAGCTGCGACGGCACCAGAACGGTGGTTACGCGCTTGCCTTTGTCGCTGAAAGCCTGCATTTTCTGCTCTTTCACCAGGTAAGTGATCTTATCGCCCTTAATGTTGCTATCGACCTGCTGCAGATAAGCATTACCCGTCAGAACGACAAAATCTTTTGCCAGTTCGTAGTGCATCTGGGAAGCGTGACCTTCAACGGGTTTACCGTTGTCCTGCATCTGGTAGAACGTTGCCGGTTTACCGTATCCGTCAATCACTTCTTTACCTTGTTCGCCGCCCGGACGGGTAACGACCACTTTGTCGGCATTAATTTTGATGGTGCCCTGGGTGACGATGACATTACCGGTAAAGGTAACCACGTTGCCTTGCATATCAAGAGATTGCTGGTCCGATTCAATGTGGATCGGCTGATCAGTGTCTCCGGTTACGGCAAATGCCGGAATGCTGGCGGCCAGAAGTGAGCTGGCAAGCACAAGATTAAGGCTGAGTTTGTTTGTTTTGAATTTCATAGGATGTTCTAACCTTTTCAATCAGCTCGGCGTTCTTGCTGCGTAAGTTGCCGCGCATTTTCAGACCGCTGGAGTTAAATGTTGTTCCGTATAACGTGACGAGGTCTTCAGAGGTAACATCCTGCGTCACCAGATTGATCTGCGCGTTATCCGTCGTGATTCTGCGAAGTTGAGAGTCTGGCACAAGTGCGTTGACTTCAACGTGTCCATATAAATAGAGCATCCGGTCATTGGTCAGCTTGGCTTTATCTGCTTTTACGGACCATGTCGGGATTTTATCCTTATCAAACGTGGTAAGTACCGGCTGCGTAAACCACGAAACGGCCTGATCGGAATAATATTCAACGTGTTGAGCAATCAATCGATAGCTTAGTGCCCCTTCTGGGTTATAGACGAGCGTGTCCGTATGCTCGCTTTTATAGGTGGGATCATTGTTGTTGACGACCACCTGGGCGGTATCGTCTTTTTCGGCCATATTAATGCCGATCATCACCAGAACCGCCAGTGATAGCACAATGATAACCCAACGTCTGGCTTTACTCATATCGATTGCCCTTTGGCTTCATCCAGTTTGCCCTGCGCCAGGAGTAATAAGTCGCAAACTTCGCGCACTGCGCCACGACCGCCAGCAATGCGCGTCACGTAATCGGCGCGCGGGATCAACAGTGGATGCGCATCGGCCACGGCGACGCTTAAACCCACTTTTTCCATTACCGGCCAGTCGATGAGATCATCGCCAACATAAGCCACATTTTCCGGGGCAATCGCCAATTTTTCCAGCAAATCGCTAAAGGCGATCAGTTTGTTTGACTGCCCCTGATACAAGTGAGTGATCCCCAATGTGGCACAACGATCTTCTACCAGTTTAGCCTTTCGCCCGGTAATGATAGCGACTTCAATATCAGAGGTGAGCGCACAACGAATGCCATAACCGTCACGAACATTGAACGCTTTCAGCTCTTCGCCGTTATTGCCCATATAAATCAGGCCATCTGACAGTACGCCATCAACGTCGAGGATCAGCAGACGAATGTTCTCTGCTTTTGCCATAACGTCGGCGCTGACAGGGCCGTAACAGGTCGCAAGCGACGCACCTGCTTTGCTCATTGTTGTTTATCCTTGAATCTTTACACTACGCCTGCACGCAGTAAATCATGCATATGTAACACACCGAGTAAATGGTCGCCATCGGCAACCATCACGGAGGTGATATGGCGGGACTGCATTAAGTTCAGTGCCTCAACGGCCAGAATGCCAGGGCGCACACGTATTCCCCCCGGCGTCATCACATCGGCAATACTTAACTGACGAACATCCACGCCCATATCGAAGACACGGCGTAAATCACCGTCGGTAAAGATGCCTTCAATCATCATATTGTCATCGCAAATGACAGTCATACCAAGATTTTTGCGGGTAACTTCCAGCAATGCGTCACGCAGACTGGCCGTTTTCTTAACATGCGGGATCTCATCGCCCGTATGCATAATATCGTTTACGCGCAGCAGAAGTTTACGACCCAGTGCGCCGCCTGGGTGTGAGAGCGCAAAATCTTCAGCAGTAAAGCCGCGTGCTTTTAACAGCGCGACAGCGAGGGCATCGCCCATAACCAGCGTGGCGGTGGTGCTGCTGGTCGGTGCCAGCCCTAACGGACAGGCTTCTTTCGCTACTTTAACACACAGATGCACATCTGCGGCGCGCGCCATGCTGCTCTCCGGGCGACCGGTGATGCAGATTAACGGTACGTGAAGACGCTTAAGCACTGGAATTAAGGCCGTGATTTCGCTGGATTCACCTGAGTTAGAGATAGCAATCACCACATCCTGTGGGGTGACCATGCCTAAATCACCATGCGCGGCTTCACTAGGATGGACGAAAAATGAAGGTGTACCGGTGCTGGCAAACGTTGCGGCCATTTTGCGCCCGATGTGCCCCGATTTCCCCATCCCCATGACGACAACTTTCCCTTTACACCAGAACATCTTTTCACAGGCAAGCGTGAAATTCTGATTGATGTATTGATCAAGCTCCGCCAGGCATTCACGTTCAATCGCCAGGACTTCTTTACCTGCTTGCTGAAAGTCAAAACCCGGTTGTAACTCTACGTGCGACATAATGCGTTTCCAGTTATTCAACGAGTATTGGCGATAACCAGTACAACATCGCCAGCCATACGATAAATCCGCCAGTTAATAATACCCCTACACCACGGCCCGGTTGCGGGGAGCGCCGCCAGCACAGCAACGCAAAAATAATGCTCACCAGCAACATCACGCTGTAGTCACGACTGTACGCCAGTGGATCAATCTCTCCTGGCGTTATCAGCGCGGGTAAACCCAACACGATGACAATATTAAAAATGTTTGCGCCAATGATATTTCCGACAGCAATGTCGTTTTCACCTTTGCGAACCCCCGCTATTGCGGTTGCCAGTTCCGGCAGACTGGTTCCGATAGCAATTGCCGTCAGAGCCATCGTCAACTCGCTGATGGCAAAGTAATTCGCCAGCACCGTGGCGTTATCAACCACCATCCGCGTGGCCACTGGCATGATGATAAGCGCAATGCCGAGCCATAAAAACGCGACGGGCAATCCGCCGTCACGCGGCAGCTCTGCAAGCTGCTCTCTGGTCAGGCTGTCAGTCCCCTGACGTGCAAGTTTAACAATGAACAGCAGCCATAGCACAGCCAGAAAGAGGAGAAAGATACCATCGCTTCGACTAAGTTGTCCGTCATAGAGTACGGAACCGGCCACCACGCTGACCAACAACATTAAGGGTAATTCACGGCGCAGAACATCGGAATGGACGGTAAAAGGACGAACCAGCGCAGCCAGACCGAGGATCAGCAATATATTGATAATGTTTGAGCCGAGGGCTGTACCAACGGCTAAATCGCGTTGTTCGTGCAGAGACGCGGCAAGCGAGACGATGATTTCTGGTAACGATGTACCAATACTGACCACCGTCATGCCGATGATCAGCGGCGGGATGCCAAAGGTTCGGCAAAGAATAGACGCGGCAAAAACCAGGCGGTCGGCACTGTAAACGACCAAAAGTAAACCAACAATTAACAGTGCCGTAGCTAAAAGCATCTAACGTCCTTTCTTCAGGTATACTCGCCGGTCCGCTGAAGATTTTCAGAAAGCCGTAACGGATTCTTAATTTTGACTTTATGCGGCTAAAAAGTAAAACAAATGCCAGCTTTCGCTAACCACGGCGGGTAATATTCTGTAAATATGTTGGGTTCAAGGTTAAATTGAGCGCCATGCTTAGAAAATCAACGCAAGACGAAGGGTGAATTATGGAGCAGTCTGTGGCGAATTTAGTCGATATGCGCGATGTCAGTTTTACGCGTGGCAATCGCTGCATCTTCGATAATATTTCCCTGACCGTGCCGCGAGGGAAGATCACGGCGATCATGGGGCCATCGGGCATCGGTAAAACGACGCTACTCCGTCTGATTGGCGGGCAAATCGCACCAGATCATGGTGAGATCCTTTTCGATGGTGAGAATATTCCGGCGATGTCTCGTTCGCGCCTGTATACAGTGCGTAAACGGATGAGCATGTTATTTCAGTCCGGGGCGTTGTTCACTGATATGAACGTATTTGACAACGTCGCCTATCCACTGCGCGAACATACCCAACTTCCCGCGCCATTGTTGCATAGTACGGTGATGATGAAGCTGGAGGCCGTGGGGCTGCGTGGAGCGGCTAAACTAATGCCTTCTGAACTTTCCGGTGGGATGGCGCGGCGTGCAGCGCTGGCGCGTGCGATTGCGCTGGAGCCGGATCTCATCATGTTTGATGAACCTTTTGTTGGGCAAGATCCCATCACCATGGGCGTACTGGTGAAGCTGATTTCTGAGCTGAACAGCGCGCTGGGCGTGACTTGTGTGGTGGTTTCTCACGATGTGCCGGAAGTGTTAAGTATTGCGGATCACGCCTGGATCCTGGCGGACAAAAAAATTGTCGCTCATGGCAGTGCCCAGGCGTTGCAGACGAATCCTGATCCGCGCGTACGTCAGTTTCTGGACGGGATAGCTGACGGGCCTGTTCCGTTCCGCTATCCTGCCGGCGATTATCACGCTGATCTTTTACCAGGGAGTTAAGCCACTCATGCTGTTAAATGCGCTGGCGTCGCTCGGACATAAAGGGATTAAAACCCTGAGAACGTTCGGGCGGGCCGGGTTAATGTTATTCAATGCGCTGGTCGGCAAACCGGAATTTCGCAAACATGCGCCGCTGCTGGTGCGCCAGCTCTATAATGTCGGCGTCCTGTCGATGCTGATTATTGTAGTTTCTGGCGTGTTCATCGGAATGGTGTTGGGGCTGCAAGGTTATCTGGTTCTGACCACTTATAGCGCGGAAACCAGTCTGGGTATGCTGGTGGCGTTATCGCTACTGCGTGAACTGGGGCCGGTGGTTGCCGCGCTGTTGTTTGCCGGGCGTGCTGGTTCGGCGTTAACCGCAGAAATCGGCCTGATGCGCGCTACAGAGCAACTCTCCAGTATGGAGATGATGGCGGTGGATCCGCTGCGTCGGGTTATTTCTCCCCGTTTCTGGGCTGGGGTTATTTCATTACCACTGTTGACGGTTATCTTCGTCGCCGTGGGGATCTGGGGCGGATCGCTGGTCGGCGTCAGTTGGAAAGGCATTGATAGCGGGTTCTTCTGGTCGGCAATGCAAAATGCCGTCGACTGGCGTATGGATCTGGTCAACTGTCTGATTAAGAGCGTGGTGTTCGCCATCACGGTGACGTGGATTTCGTTGTTTAACGGCTACGACGCCATCCCGACGTCTGCCGGGATTAGCCGGGCAACCACTCGCACCGTTGTCCACTCGTCTCTGGCTGTTCTGGGGCTGGATTTTGTGCTGACCGCATTGATGTTTGGGAATTGAGTTCATGCAAACGAAAAAAAATGAAATTTGGGTGGGTATCTTTTTATTAGCAGCACTGCTGGCGGCGCTGTTTGTTTGCCTGAAGGCGGCGAACGTGACGTCCATACGTACTGAATCGACCTACACGCTTTATGCGACGTTCGATAACATTGGCGGCCTGAAAGCGCGCTCTCCGGTCAGCATTGGTGGTGTTGTTGTGGGCCGGGTGGCGGATATTACGCTGGACCCGAAAACCTATCTGCCGCGCGTAACGCTGGAAATTGAACAACGTTATAACCACATTCCTGATACCAGTTCGCTGAGCATTCGTACTTCCGGCCTGCTGGGAGAACAATATCTGGCATTAAACGTCGGTTTTGAAGACCCGGAACTGGGGACTGCTATCCTGAAGGATGGCGATACAATTCAGGACACCAAGTCTGCGATGGTGCTGGAAGATCTCATTGGTCAGTTCCTTTACGGTAGTAAAGGCGATGACAATAAGAATAGTGGCGATGCGCCAGCTGCTGCGCCAGGTAATAATGAAACCACTGAACCTGTGGGTACAACGAAATAATTTCAGGAGAACCGACGCATGTTTAAACGTTTAATGATGGTCGCTTTGCTGGTGATTGCACCTCTGAGTGCGGCAACCGCGGCAGACCAGACCAATCCTTATAAGCTGATGGACGAGGCGGCGCAGAAAACGTTCGATCGCCTGAAGAATGAGCAACCGCAAATTCGGGCCAACCCGGATTATCTGCGTACCATTGTTGATCAGGAACTGCTGCCATACGTACAGGTGAAATACGCCGGTGCGCTGGTGCTGGGCCAGTATTACAAGAGTGCGACCCCTGCTCAACGTGAAGCCTACTTTGCCGCTTTCCGTGAGTACCTGAAGCAGGCTTACGGTCAGGCGCTGGCGATGTATCACGGTCAAACCTATCAGATTGCGCCAGAACAGCCGCTGGGCGATAAAACCATTGTGCCTATTCGCGTTACCATTATTGACCCGAATGGCCGTCCGCCGGTGCGTCTGGACTTCCAGTGGCGTAAAAACTCCCAGACGGGAAACTGGCAAGCTTACGACATGATTGCTGAAGGCGTCAGTATGATCACCACCAAACAAAACGAGTGGGGAACGCTGCTGCGTACCAAAGGTATCGACGGCCTGACTGCGCAACTGAAATCGATTTCTCAACAGAAAATCACTCTGGAAGAGAAAAAATAATGAGCGAGTCACTGAGCTGGATGCAGACGGGTGACACGCTGGCGTTATCCGGAGAGCTGGATCAGGACGTTCTGCTACCGCTTTGGGAAATGCGTGAGGAGGCGGTGAAGGGGATTACCTGCATCGATCTTAGCCGTGTGTCCCGCGTGGATACGGGGGGACTGGCACTGCTGCTCCATCTTATCGATCTGGCGAAAAAGCAGGGCAACAACGTGACGCTTCAGGGGGTAAACGACAAAGTGTATACCCTCGCGAAATTGTATAATTTGCCTGCTGATGTTCTGCCTCGTTAAATTTTTTCAGGCCGGATATGGCGTTAACCGCCTGTCCGGCAAACCTGCCTGCAAGTCGAGCCTTGTCTGATTTATCAGCGAGGCTTTTTGCTTATTTATGCCAGCGCAACTTTGCTCTAAGATGTTTCGCTGGTTTATTAACTGATGATTGAAGATCCCATGGAAAATAATGAAATTCAGAGCGTGTTGATGAACGCTCTCTCCCTCCAGGAAGTCCACGTTTCCGGCGATGGCAGCCACTTTCAGGTTATTGCCGTGGGTGAGTTGTTTGACGGTATGAGTCGGGTTAAAAAACAGCAGACGGTCTATGGCCCGCTGATGGAATATATTGCGGATAACCGCATTCATGCTGTGTCGATCAAAGCGTATACCCCTGCGGAGTGGGCGCGCGATCGCAAACTGAACGGCTTTTGAGCTATGGGCGATTCGCCGGTAGCGGATATGAATTGTTAACTGAGAACAAACTAAATGGATAAATTTCGTGTTCAGGGGCCAACGAAGCTCCAGGGCGAAGTCACAATTTCCGGCGCTAAAAATGCTGCTCTGCCTATTCTTTTTGCCGCACTACTGGCGGAAGAACCGGTAGAGATCCAGAACGTCCCGAAACTGAAAGACGTCGATACATCAATGAAACTGCTAAGCCAGCTGGGTGCGAAAGTAGAACGTAATGGTTCTGTGCATATTGATGCCCGCGACGTTAATGTATTCTGCGCACCTTACGATCTGGTTAAAACCATGCGTGCTTCTATCTGGGCGCTGGGGCCGCTGGTAGCGCGCTTTGGTCAGGGGCAAGTTTCACTACCTGGCGGTTGTACGATCGGTGCGCGTCCGGTTGATCTACACATTTCTGGCCTCGAACAATTAGGCGCGACCATCAAACTGGAAGAAGGTTACGTTAAAGCTTCCGTCGATGGTCGTCTGAAAGGCGCACATATCGTGATGGATAAAGTCAGCGTTGGCGCAACGGTGACCATCATGTGTGCTGCAACCCTGGCGGAAGGCACCACGATTATTGAAAACGCAGCGCGTGAACCGGAAATCGTCGATACCGCGAACTTCCTGATTACGCTGGGTGCGAAAATTAGCGGTCAGGGCACCGATCGTATCGTCATCGAAGGTGTGGAACGTTTAGGCGGCGGTGTCTATCGCGTGCTGCCGGATCGTATCGAAACCGGTACTTTCCTGGTGGCGGCGGCGATCTCTCGTGGCAAAATTATCTGCCGTAACGCGCAGCCAGATACTCTGGACGCCGTGCTGGCGAAACTGCGTGATGCTGGAGCGGACATCGAAGTCGGCGAAGACTGGATTAGCCTGGATATGCATGGCAAACGTCCGAAGGCTGTTAACGTACGTACCGCGCCGCATCCGGCATTCCCGACCGATATGCAGGCCCAGTTCACGCTGTTGAACCTGGTGGCTGAAGGGACCGGGTTCATCACCGAAACGGTCTTTGAAAACCGCTTTATGCATGTGCCAGAGCTGAGCCGTATGGGCGCGCACGCCGAAATCGAAAGCAATACCGTTATTTGTCATGGTGTTGAAAAACTTTCTGGTGCACAGGTTATGGCAACCGATCTGCGTGCATCAGCAAGCCTGGTGCTGGCTGGCTGTATTGCGGAAGGGACGACGGTGGTTGATCGTATTTATCACATCGATCGTGGCTACGAACGCATTGAAGACAAACTGCGCGCTTTAGGTGCAAATATTGAGCGTGTGAAAGGCGAGTAATCGTCTGAGAGCTGGCAGCCCCGTTCGCGGGGCTACCGCCAGACCACTCATTTTTTCGGTTTAGTGTAGCTACGCATCAACTGCGTTCTGTCGATAAACTCATGGGTCTGCGGATCATGGTAGCGTGATGGCCAGATAACCCAGGGGTCAGTTCCCAGGGCTTTCGCAATAATCATCTCTCCTTTCGGCCATGGGCGCGATAATGCGTTTGCCAGCGTTGAGGAACTCAAACCATTTCTGCGAGATTCCGCCGCCATTGACGTTCCTTTCTTGCGCAAACCTGCAATGATGTCAGCGGGATGCCAGTCAATGAAATTACTTTCCATCTTTCCTCACTCCTTAAGTTAGTCGCTTTCATTCAGAACACTTCTTCTGTCGGGCATCACTATACTCCTGATGGTCTATTGCGCTAAAAAGTTCCTGTAAAGAGTGTGAATATTCATAATATATAAAGATTCATCGCCCTTTTTTCAGGTGTTATAGCGCTGAATTAGTGTTTTTATGGAATTTACTGGAATCATCCCGCGCACTGCGCGGGATGAAGGGAGGGGATTAACGATCGCGTTGAACAGCGATGTGCGCGAGGCCGATGAGTGCTTCTCGCCAAGGGGTGTCCGGGAGCACCTGTAACGCTGCGATGGCTTTGTCTGCTTCTTCCTCGGCGCGCTGACGCGTCCATTCAAGAGATCCACAAGCGTTCATTGCTTCCAGAACCGGTTCCAGAAGATGGCGACCGTTACCTTGTTCGATGGCGGTACGGATCATCTGTGCCTGTTCTGGTGTGCCATGATGCATCGCATGCAGCAGCGGCAGCGTCGGTTTACCTTCGTTCAGATCGTCGCCGACGTTTTTACCTAACTGTTCGCCATCGGCATTGTAATCGAGTAAATCGTCGATCAACTGGAAAGCAGTGCCGAGATAGCGCCCATAATCCTGCAGGCCTTTCTCCTCCTCCGGCGTACAGCCAGCCAGAATCCCGGAACACTGCGCGGCAGCCTCAAACAGACGCGCGGTTTTGCTATAGATAACGCGCATGTAGTTTTCTTCAGTGATGTCCGGATCGTTAACGTTCATCAGTTGCAGAACTTCACCTTCTGCGATGACGTTTACAGCTTCTGACATGACTTCCAGCACTTTGAGTGAACCGAGGCTGGTCATCATCTGGAACGCGCGGGTATAAATAAAATCGCCTACCAGCACGCTGGCGGCATTGCCAAATGCGGCGTTGGCGGTAGCTTTACCCCTGCGCATATCTGATTCATCCACAACGTCGTCGTGTAGCAGAGTCGCCGTGTGGATAAACTCGATCAGGGCAGCAATGGTGACATGCGCATTTCCCTCATAGCCAACAGCTCGTGCAGCCAGTACAGCAATCATCGGACGAATACGTTTACCGCCGCCGCTGACGATGTAATAGCCTAACTGATTGATCAGTTGGACGTCGGAATTAAGCTGCTCAAGGATTGCCGCATTAACACCCGCCATATCTTGCGCGGTTAACTCATTGATTTTTTCTAAATTCATCGCAAAAGCCGGGCTTTTCGCCCCGATTACCTTACTGTGAACAAAGGCAACTTAGGGTTTATGGTTAGGAATATAGGGTAATTGTACTGAAAAAATGGCACAGATAAACGTTACCGTACAAGTTGTGTTTTTTTCTTCGTGTATTGACTGTAGCACTTGTCAAAGGCGTGCGTTTTGCGTAATATTCGCGCCCTATTGTGAATATTTATAGCGCACTCTGAATCATTGAAAAGGTGTGCGCGGAAGCGGAGTTTTATATGTACGCGGTTTTCCAAAGTGGTGGTAAACAACACCGAGTAAGCGAAGGTCAGACCGTTCGCCTGGAAAAGCTGGACATCGCAACTGGCGAAACTGTTGAGTTCGCTGAAGTGCTGATGATCGCAAACGGTGAAGAAGTCAAAATCGGCGTTCCTTTCGTTGATGGCGGCGTAATCAAAGCTGAAGTTGTTGCTCACGGTCGTGGCGAGAAAGTTAAAATCGTTAAGTTTCGTCGTCGTAAACACTATCGTAAGCAGCAGGGCCATCGTCAGTGGTTCACTGATGTGAAAATTACTGGCATCAGCGCCTAAGACCTGAGGAGAGATTTCAAATGGCACATAAAAAGGCTGGCGGCTCCACACGTAACGGTCGCGATTCAGAAGCTAAACGCTTGGGCGTTAAGCGTTTCGGTGGCGAATCCGTTCTGGCGGGTAGCATCATCGTTCGTCAACGTGGTACCAAATTCCACGCTGGCGCTAACGTAGGTTGCGGTCGTGACCACACTCTGTTTGCTAAAGCAGACGGTAAAGTGAAATTCGAAGTTAAAGGCCCGAAAAACCGTAAATTTATCAGCATCGAAGCTGAATAAGTTTTTCGCGTCCCGGTAACGGATGAAAGCCCCGCAACACGTTGCGGGGCTTTTTACATTCGATAACCGGTAAAAATGCGCATGGTGCGACGTTAATCCGCAAATGCGCTTTGCAGGGAATACGGTATGAAGCAGCAGGCAGGCATTGGCATTCTTTTGGCGCTTACCACAGCAATTTGCTGGGGGGCGTTGCCAATCGCAATGAAGCAGGTGCTGGAGGTGATGGAACCTCCGACAATCGTGTTTTACCGTTTCTTGATGGCGAGTATTGGCCTTGGTGCCATTCTTGCGGTGAAGAAGAGGTTGCCGCCATTACGCGTGTTTCGTAAGCCACGCTGGTTGATTTTGTTGGCAGTGGCGACCGCCGGGCTGTTTGGGAACTTCATCCTGTTCAGCTCATCCTTGCAATACCTGAGTCCGACCGCTTCGCAGGTGATTGGGCAACTCTCGCCAGTTGGCATGATGGTTGCCAGCGTATTTATCCTGAAAGAGAAAATGCGCAGCACTCAGGTTGTAGGGGCATTGATGCTCCTGAGCGGTCTGGTGATGTTTTTTAACACCAGTCTGGTCGAGATATTTACAAAGCTCACCGATTACACCTGGGGAGTTATCTTTGGGGTCGGTGCGGCGACGGTTTGGGTGAGTTATGGCGTGGCGCAAAAGGTTTTATTGCGTCGGCTGGCCTCACCGCAGATCCTGTTTTTACTGTACACTTTATGTACAATCGCGCTCTTCCCTCTGGCAAAGCCTGGAGTGATAGCGCAGCTTAGCCACTGGCAGCTCGCATGTTTAATTTTTTGCGGACTGAATACCTTGGTAGGATATGGCGCCTTGGCGGAAGCGATGGCTCGCTGGCAGGCAGCGCAGGTGAGCGCGATCATCACGCTCACCCCACTGTTTACGCTGTTTTTTTCAGATCTTTTATCACTGGCCTGGCCCGATTTCTTCGCCAGACCGATGTTAAACCTTTTAGGTTATCTCGGTGCGTTTGTCGTGGTTGCGGGCGCGATGTATTCCGCCATTGGTCATCGTATTTGGGGCGGATTACGTAAGCATACAACGGTGGTATCGCAACCCCGCGCAGGCGAATGATTTACGGAGAATAAAATGAAGTTTGTTGATGAAGCATCGATTCTGGTCGTTGCAGGTGATGGCGGTAATGGTTGCGTGAGCTTCCGCCGCGAAAAGTATATTCCGAAAGGCGGCCCGGATGGCGGCGACGGCGGTGATGGTGGTGACGTATGGATGGAAGCCGACGAGAACCTGAACACGCTTATCGATTATCGTTTTGAAAAATCTTTCCGTGCAGAGCGCGGTCAGAACGGCGCAAGCCGCGATTGTACCGGTAAGCGCGGTAAAGACGTGACGATTAAAGTGCCGGTAGGTACGCGTGTAATCGACCAGGGTACTGGTGAAACCATGGGTGATATGACTAAACACGGTCAGCGTCTGCTGGTTGCTAAGGGCGGCTGGCACGGTCTGGGCAATACCCGTTTCAAATCGTCAGTTAACCGTACACCACGGCAGAAAACTAACGGTACGCCGGGCGATAAGCGTGAGCTGCTGCTGGAGCTGATGCTGCTGGCTGACGTCGGTATGTTGGGGATGCCAAACGCGGGTAAATCGACCTTTATTCGTGCGGTATCGGCGGCTAAACCGAAAGTGGCGGATTATCCGTTTACCACTCTGGTGCCAAGTCTGGGTGTGGTACGAATGGACAACGAAAAGAGCTTCGTTGTTGCCGATATTCCAGGACTGATTGAAGGCGCTGCGGAAGGCGCAGGTCTGGGCATTCGCTTCCTGAAGCACCTGGAACGTTGCCGCGTCCTGTTGCACCTCATCGATATCGATCCGATTGACGGCACCGATCCGGTTGAAAACGCGCGTATTATTATCAGCGAGCTGGAAAAATACAGCCAGGATCTGGCGGCGAAACCGCGTTGGTTAGTCTTCAACAAGATCGATCTGCTGGATAAGGCAGAAGCCGAAGAGAAAGCGAAAGCGATCGCTGAAGCGCTGGGCTGGGAAGATAAATATTATCTGATCTCTGCGGCGAGCGGACTGGGCGTGAAAGATCTCTGCTGGGATGTGATGACCTTTATCATTGAAAACCCGGTCGTGCAGGCTGAAGAAGCGAAACAGCCAGAGAAAGTCGAATTCATGTGGGATGATTATCACCGTCAGCAGCTTGAAGAGATTGCTGAAGAGGATGATGAAGACTGGGATGACGACTGGGACGAAGACGACGAAGAAGGCGTTGAGTTCATTTACAAGCGTTAATCACTAATGACCAATGCCAAATAAGCCTGATGCGCTACACTTATCAGGCCTACAAGATGATTGCAATATATTGAATTTGCACGATTTTGTAGGCCGGATAAGGCGTTCACGCCGCATCCGGCATAAACAAAGCGCACTTTGTCAATAATCTGAAACCCCGGCCATGCGCCGGGGTTTCTTTTTGACTAATTGTTCTGATAAATATCTTTGTACAAACGGCTTTCAAAACGCACTAACGGAATACGGCGATTACGCTGATCCGCGGGTTTTACTGCATAGCCAGAAAGATATTGTACAAATGCCATTCGTTGCCCGCTCGCTGTGGTAATGAATCCCGCCAGGTTATATACCCCCTGCAACGAACCGGTTTTCGCTGAGACTTTGCCATCCACGCCCGCCTGATGCAGACCTGCACGGTACTGCAAAGAGCCGTCATAGCCCGCAAGCGGCAGCATGGAGATAAAGTTAAGTTCATTGTCGTGTTGGGCAATGTATTGCAGCACCTGCATCATGGTGGCGGGGGCAATCAGGTTATGCCGCGAAAGCCCTGAACCATCGGCAATAATGGTGTTACCAATATCGACACCGGCTTGCTGGCGCAGGATCTGACGCACGGCGTCCGACCCAGCCCGCCATGTTCCAGGCACATTGAAGCGCGCATGGCCGATCATGCGGAAAACCGTATCGGCGATCATGTTGTCCGACTTTTTCAGCATAATCTTAAGCAGATCGTGCAGCGGGGCCGACTGTTTACTGGCAACTACCGTTCCAGGTTCGTTAACCTGAGTCTGGCGCAGCAGTGTTCCGCTCCAGGTGATACCCGCCTGTTTTAACTCATCTTTCAGAATTGCACCGGCATAGCTGGCTCCATCCTGCACGGCAAAAGCCAACGGGAGCGGCTCAGAACGTTGTGGCAGGCATCCCGTCAGCGTAAAGCGGTTCAGGTCGCTTGGCACCACATCCAGTTCGCAGTATTGCGCTTCGGCAGAACCACGGGGGAGGGTGCGTACCTGGCTGAACATCGTAACGGGGTAATAAGATGCCACGCGTATAAAAGCCATATCACCAGGCTTTGGGGCACTGTAGAGCGAGACGGAGAAACAGTTGCGGTCAACTATGGCGGCAGCAGGCGGAGCGCTAAAGCATTGTGTCATGTCATTCCATGGCCAGCCGGGGGCTTTATCGTGGCTGGCGAAAATGGAGGTATCTATCAACACATTGCCATCGATTTGGTTGACGCCAGATTTTTTCAAAGTCGCGACCATATTGCGAATATCCTGACGTTTTAACGTCGGATCGGCACCAAATCGCGCCACTAAGTCACCCTTAAGTACGCCGTTTTCCACATTGCCTTTGGTTTCAAGCGTCGTGGTGAAACGAAAATCGGGGCCGAGTTGAATCAACGCCGCCAGCGCAGTAATCACTTTCTGGGTACTGGCGGGCAGCGCCATCTGCTGACTGTGGTAATCAATAGCGGGGGCCGACGCACCGACTTTTTGCACCATCAGGGCAAGGTTGGCACCTGCGGGGAGTTGAGTAACGTACTCATCAACATTCGCGGCCTGAACACTGAACGCTATACAGCTGGTCAATCCGATGATAAATCTGGAAAATCGCATAATCTCGCGCTAACAACCTGGAATCGAGCCGTCATACTACGGCGCAACGCCCTATAAAGTAAACGATGACCCTTCGGGAACTTCAGGGTAAAATGACCATCAAAATGTGAATTGTAGCTGACCTGGGACTTGTACCCGGGTCGGTATTTTTTTGCTTCTGGTCCCGGTGAGGAGTTATGCCGGGCAGGCCGAACAGCCGGGGTGGGTGAAGACTTGCCCCATCAGGAATATTCAAGAGGTATAACAAATGCAAGCTATTCCGATGACCTTACGCGGCGCTGAAAAATTACGCGAAGAGCTGGATTTTCTGAAATCTGTGCGCCGTCCTGAAATCATTGCTGCTATCGCGGAAGCGCGTGAGCATGGCGACCTGAAAGAAAACGCCGAATACCACGCAGCTCGTGAACAGCAGGGCTTCTGCGAAGGCCGTATCAAAGACATCGAAGCCAAGCTGTCAAACGCGCAGGTGATTGATGTCACCAAAATGCCCAACAATGGGCGCGTTATTTTTGGTGCTACCGTAACGGTGCTGAATCTGGATTCTGACGAAGAACAGACTTATCGCATCGTTGGCGATGACGAAGCTGACTTTAAACAAAACCTGATTTCTGTAAACTCGCCTATTGCTCGTGGCCTGATCGGCAAAGAAGAAGATGATGTTGTGGTCATCAAAACGCCGGGCGGCGAAGTAGAATTTGAAGTAATTAAGGTGGAATACCTGTAAGAATTACCCAATACTCAAGATGTTGATGTATTGTAAAGAAAGGAAAAAGGCCGCTCTGCGGCCTTTTATCAACGAACAGAGCGTGGCATTTTGCTCTCCTGCCTGCGGAAAACCCCTCGTTTTACACAGCAAATGTGTGTAACTTTAGGATAATCTTAGCGTGGCAGCGAGATTTTACGTTCTTTAGTTGGGCGATAAAGCACCAGCGTTTTACCGATGACCTGTACATTACAGGCGCCGGTTTCGCGCACGATAGCTTCCACGATCAAGGTTTTTGTTTCGCGATCTTCGGTGGCGATTTTCACCTTGATGAGTTCATGGTGCTCTAACGCTTGTTCAATCTCGGCCAGCACCCCTTCGGTCAAACCATTACTGCCAAGCAGAACAACTGGCTTGAGCGGATGTGCCAGACCTTTCAGGTGCTGTTTTTGTTTAGTACTCAGATTCATCGTATTTTTTGCTTACGTTGGGATTGAAAACGGGTCATTCTACCGCCATCTCCCATATATCACCAAATAGGCGCGTAAAAATTTACGCAATTGGTTACGATGAGTTATCCCCATGGGAAAGTTAAATGACAGGTAAGAAGCGTTCTGCCAGCTCCAGCCGCTGGCTTCAGGAACACTTTAGCGATAAATATGTTCAACAGGCACAGAAAAAGGGATTACGTTCCCGTGCCTGGTTTAAACTTGATGAAATACAGCAAAGTGACAAACTCTTTAAACCGGGAATGACGGTTGTCGACCTTGGTGCTGCTCCGGGTGGTTGGTCACAATATGTGGTCACCCAAATTGGCGGCAAAGGCCGCATCATCGCTTGCGATCTTTTACCTATGGATCCTATCGTTGGTGTGGACTTTCTTCAGGGCGATTTTCGTGATGAACTGGTGATGAAAGCACTGCTGGAGCGCGTTGGCGACAGCAAAGTCCAGGTTGTCATGTCCGATATGGCACCAAACATGAGCGGAACACCGGCGGTGGATATCCCCCGAGCCATGTATCTGGTGGAACTGGCGCTAGAAATGTGTCGTGATGTATTAGCGCCAGGTGGCAGTTTTGTAGTGAAGGTGTTCCAGGGCGAAGGTTTCGATGAGTATCTAAGGGAAATTCGCTCCCTGTTTACGAAGGTCAAAGTTCGTAAGCCGGACTCTTCTCGTGCACGTTCGCGAGAAGTGTATATTGTAGCGACCGGGCGTAAACCCTAACCGGGAGATTTCAGACGAAAGTTTGAAAGATGCTGGATATAGAGTATCCTGACGCTGTTTTTAACACAGTTGTAATAAGAGGTTAATCCCTTGAGTGACATGGCGAAAAACCTAATACTCTGGCTGGTCATTGCCGTTGTGCTGATGTCAGTATTCCAGAGCTTTGGGCCCAGCGAGTCTAATGGCCGTAAGGTGGATTACTCTACCTTCCTACAAGAGGTCAATAACGACCAGGTTCGTGAAGCGCGTATCAACGGACGTGAAATCAACGTTACCAAGAAAGATAGTAACCGTTATACCACTTACATTCCGGTTCAGGATCCGAAATTACTGGATAACCTGTTGACCAAGAACGTCAAGGTTGTCGGTGAACCGCCTGAAGAACCAAGCCTGCTGGCTTCTATCTTCATCTCCTGGTTCCCGATGCTGTTGCTGATTGGTGTCTGGATCTTCTTCATGCGTCAAATGCAGGGCGGCGGTGGCAAAGGTGCCATGTCGTTTGGTAAGAGCAAAGCGCGCATGCTGACGGAAGATCAGATCAAAACGACCTTTGCTGACGTTGCGGGCTGCGACGAAGCAAAAGAAGAAGTTGCTGAACTGGTAGAGTATCTGCGCGAGCCGAGCCGCTTCCAGAAACTCGGCGGTAAGATCCCGAAAGGCGTCCTGATGGTCGGTCCTCCGGGTACCGGTAAAACGTTGCTGGCGAAAGCGATTGCAGGCGAAGCGAAAGTTCCGTTCTTTACTATCTCCGGTTCTGACTTCGTAGAAATGTTCGTCGGTGTGGGTGCATCCCGTGTTCGTGACATGTTCGAACAGGCGAAGAAAGCGGCACCGTGCATCATCTTTATCGATGAAATCGACGCCGTAGGCCGCCAGCGTGGCGCTGGTCTGGGCGGTGGTCACGATGAACGTGAACAGACTCTGAACCAGATGCTGGTTGAGATGGATGGCTTCGAAGGTAACGAAGGTATCATCGTTATCGCCGCGACTAACCGTCCGGACGTTCTCGACCCGGCCCTGCTGCGTCCTGGCCGTTTCGACCGCCAGGTTGTGGTCGGCTTGCCAGATGTTCGCGGTCGTGAGCAGATCCTGAAAGTTCACATGCGTCGCGTACCATTGGCACCCGATATCGACGCGGCAATCATTGCCCGTGGTACTCCTGGTTTCTCCGGTGCTGACCTGGCGAACCTGGTGAACGAAGCGGCACTGTTCGCTGCTCGTGGCAACAAACGCGTTGTGTCGATGGTTGAGTTCGAGAAAGCGAAAGACAAAATCATGATGGGTGCGGAACGTCGCTCCATGGTGATGACGGAAGCGCAGAAAGAATCAACGGCTTACCACGAAGCGGGTCATGCGATTATCGGTCGCCTGGTGCCGGAACACGATCCGGTGCATAAAGTGACGATTATCCCACGCGGTCGTGCGCTGGGTGTGACTTTCTTCTTGCCTGAGGGCGACGCAATCAGCGCCAGCCGTCAGAAACTGGAAAGCCAGATTTCTACGCTGTACGGTGGTCGTCTGGCAGAAGAGATCATCTACGGGCCGGAACATGTTTCTACCGGTGCGTCCAACGATATTAAAGTTGCGACCAACCTGGCACGTAACATGGTGACTCAGTGGGGCTTCTCTGAGAAATTGGGTCCACTGCTGTACGCGGAAGAAGAAGGTGAAGTATTCCTCGGCCGTAGCGTAGCGAAAGCGAAACATATGTCCGATGAAACTGCACGTATCATCGACCAGGAAGTGAAAGCACTGATTGAGCGTAACTATAATCGTGCGCGTCAGCTTCTGACCGACAATATGGATATTCTGCATGCGATGAAAGATGCTCTCATGAAATATGAGACTATCGACGCACCGCAGATTGATGACCTGATGGCACGTCGCGATGTACGTCCGCCAGCGGGCTGGGAAGAACCAGGCGCTTCTAACAATTCTGGCGACAATGGTAGTCCAAAGGCTCCTCGTCCGGTTGATGAACCGCGTACGCCGAACCCGGGTAACACCATGTCAGAGCAGTTAGGCGACAAGTAAGTTCCCGCATCAGATGACTGTATTTGTACCGAAAACCCCGGGGCGTGCTCCGGGGTTTTTTCTTATCAATTCATACCAGGGATAACATAATGAAACTCTTTGCCCAGGGTACTTCACTGGACCTTAGCCATCCTCACGTAATGGGGATCCTCAACGTCACGCCTGATTCCTTTTCGGATGGTGGCACGCATAACTCGCTGATAGATGCGGTGAAACATGCGAATCTGATGATCAATGCTGGCGCGACGATCATTGACGTTGGTGGCGAGTCCACGCGCCCAGGGGCGGCGGAAGTTAGCGTTGAAGAAGAGTTGCAACGTGTTATTCCTGTGGTTGAGGCAATTGCTCAACGCTTCGAAGTCTGGATCTCGGTCGATACATCCAAACCAGAAGTCATCCGTGAGTCAGCGAAAGTTGGCGCTCACATTATTAATGATATCCGCTCCCTTTCCGAACCTGGCGCTCTGGAGGCGGCTGCAGAAACCGGTTTACCGGTTTGTCTGATGCATATGCAGGGAAATCCAAAAACCATGCAGGAAGCTCCGAAGTATGACGATGTCTTTGCAGAAGTGAATCGCTACTTTATTGAGCAAATAGCACGTTGCGAGCAGGCGGGTATCGCAAAAGAGAAATTGTTGCTCGACCCCGGATTCGGTTTCGGTAAAAATCTCTCCCATAACTATTCATTACTGGCGCGCCTGGCTGAATTTCACCATTTCAACCTGCCGCTGTTGGTGGGTATGTCACGAAAATCGATGATTGGGCAGCTGCTGAACGTGGGGCCGTCCGAGCGCCTGAGCGGTAGTCTGGCCTGTGCGGTCATTGCCGCAATGCAAGGCGCGCACATCATTCGTGTTCATGACGTCAAAGAAACCGTAGAAGCGATGCGGGTGGTGGAAGCCACTCTGTCTGCAAAGGAAAACAAACGCTATGAGTAATCGTAAATATTTCGGTACCGATGGGATTCGTGGTCGTGTAGGGGATGCGCCGATCACACCTGATTTTGTGCTTAAGCTGGGTTGGGCCGCGGGTAAAGTGCTGGCGCGCCACGGCTCCCGTAAGATTATTATTGGTAAAGACACGCGTATTTCTGGCTATATGCTGGAGTCAGCACTGGAAGCGGGTCTGGCGGCAGCGGGCCTTTCCGCACTCTTCACTGGCCCGATGCCAACACCGGCCGTGGCTTATCTGACGCGTACCTTCCGCGCAGAGGCCGGAATTGTGATATCTGCATCGCATAACCCGTTCTACGATAATGGGATTAAATTCTTCTCTATCGACGGCACTAAACTGCCGGATGCGGTAGAAGAGGCCATCGAAGCGGAAATGGAAAAGGAGATCAGCTGCGTTGATTCGGCTGAACTGGGTAAAGCCAGCCGTATCGTTGATGCCGCGGGTCGCTATATCGAGTTTTGCAAAGCCACGTTCCCGAACGAACTTAGCCTCAGTGAACTGAAGATTGTGGTGGATTGTGCAAACGGTGCGACTTATCACATCGCGCCGAACGTGCTGCGCGAACTGGGGGCGAACGTTATCGCTATCGGTTGTGAGCCAAACGGTGTAAACATCAATGCCGAAGTGGGGGCTACCGACGTTCGCGCGCTCCAGGCTCGTGTGCTGGCTGAAAAAGCGGATCTCGGTATTGCCTTCGACGGCGACGGCGATCGCGTGATTATGGTTGACCATGAAGGCAATAAAGTCTATGGCGATCAGATCATGTATATCATCGCGCGTGAAGGTCTTCGTCAGGGCCACCTGCGTGGTGGTGCTGTGGGTACATTGATGAGCAACATGGGGCTTGAACTGGCGCTGAAACAGTTAGGAATTCCATTTGCGCGCGCGAAAGTGGGTGACCGCTACGTACTGGAAAAAATGCAGGAGAAAGGCTGGCGTATCGGTGCAGAGAATTCCGGTCATGTGATCCTGCTGGATAAAACCACTACCGGTGCCGGCATCGTTGCTGGCTTGCAGGTGCTGACGGCGATGGCACGTAACCATATGAGCCTGCACGACCTTTGCAGCGGCATGAAAATGTTCCCGCAGATTCTGGTTAACGTACGTTACACCGCAGGTAGCGGCGATCCGCTTGAGCATGAGTCAGTTAAAGCCGTGACCGCAGAGGTTGAAGCTGCGCTGGGCAACCGTGGACGCGTGTTGCTGCGTAAATCCGGCACCGAACCGTTAATTCGCGTGATGGTGGAAGGCGAAGACGCAGCGCAGGTGACTGAATTTGCACACCGCATCACCGATGCAGTAAAAGCCGTTTAAAGCGTTAGATAACTGGCTAAAAAGGCGGCGATTGTCGCATTTTTTCTCGGCGAACACATCGGTTTTGCTGTTTTTTTCCGCAGTTGATACAATGCGATAAAATTGCCCTTGCGAAGGTCATTCGTTTTGGTTAGTATTCACACCCGCTTCAGTGGGAAAGATTAAAAATCCCGCTTTATTGGTTGAAGCATTGGTACGCGGCAACTCCGCAAGGAACAGGTTGATTATGTACGAAGCTCTTTTAGTAGTTTTCCTTATTGTGGCAATTGGCCTTGTTGGTCTGATCATGCTGCAGCAAGGTAAAGGCGCTGATATGGGAGCCTCCTTCGGAGCAGGCGCTTCCGCTACGCTGTTTGGTTCAAGTGGTTCTGGTAACTTCATGACCCGCATGACGGCGCTGCTGGCAACGTTATTCTTCATCATCAGTCTGGTGCTGGGTAACATCAATAGCAACAAAACCAATAGAGGTAGCGAATGGGAAAATCTGAGTGCACCGGCGAAAACCGAACAAACTCAGCCAGCTGCTCCGGCTAAGCCGACCAGCGATATCCCGAACTAAAAAGTAGTATCCGTGCCGAGGTGGTGGAATTGGTAGACACGCTACCTTGAGGTGGTAGTGCCCAATAGGGCTTACGGGTTCAAGTCCCGTCCTCGGTACCAAATTCCAGAAAAGAGACGCTGAAAAGCGTCTCTTTTCGTTTTGGTCCTGGTCTGATGAATGGTTGTCAGGTATCTGTATCTCGTCCAGTTGCTTTACTCGTAGCTGGTACCTTGAAACGATGGTGCCGGTACGCCTTAGTTATAAACTTTTCCCTACTGCTGACATAATTGGCACTTTATTGTGTCAACTCCAGTTCCGGTACGAATACGGATATGTTTACTTCTCGATAAACCATCCTGCTCCTGTCAGTATAACTACTGATGGCTACGTTCTGCGTAATGTTTAGAGACGCATTGATAATGTTATTTAATTACTGAGAACGCAATGGTCGCATCATTTAAAAAGAAAAAACTAACAGTGTTTCGGTCTGATATGGATCAGAGTTGAAAAACATGTCTGATATAAAATTGAACATTGTTGATAATTGTTTATATTGGTTGTGAACTTGGATTTCTGGATGACAGTATTCAACAAATTTGCTAGAAGATTTTAAATCTCATTGGTTGTTGTATCTTTGTGTTATTGTTTTTGGTATTACGAACTTAGTCGCCTCTTCCGGAGCGCATATGGTTCAGCGATTGCTGTTCTTCGTCCTGACCATCCTGGTTGTTAAACGTATATCATCCCTTCCGCTTCGCCTGCTTGTTGCCGCACCATTTGTGTTACTGACTGCGGCAGACATGAGTATTAGCCTCTATTCATGGTGTACCTTTGGTACAACTTTCAATGATGGATTTGCGATTAGTGTGCTGCAGAGTGATCCGGATGAAGTTGTGAAAATGCTGGGGATGTATATCCCTTATCTATGTGCTTTTGCTTTTTTATCCCTTCTTTTTTTGGCAGTAATAATAAAATATGATGTTTCCTTGCCGACAAAAAAAGTGACAGGAATATTATTGCTGATTGTCATTTCGGGCAGTTTATTTTCCGCTTGTCAATTTGCTTATAAAGATGCAAAAAATAAAAAAGCGTTCAGTCCATATATACTAGCGTCGTGATTTGCTACCTATACGCCGTTTTTCAATCTCAACTATTTTGCTTTAGCAGCGAAAGCGCATCAAAGATTACTCTCAATTGCAAACACGGTGCCGTATTTTCAATTATCAGTCAGGGATACAAGTATTGATACCTACGTGTTGATTGTGGGGGAGTCTGTACGTGTCGACAATATGTCTTTGTATGGATATACACGCTCTACGACACCGCAAGTTGAAGCACAAAGAAAACAGATCAAACTGTTTAATCAAGCAATAAGCGGCGCACCTTACACTGCGCTGTCGGTTCCCCTTTCTTTAACTGCTGATTCTGTTTTGAGTCATGACATTCATAATTACCCCGACAACATTATTAATATGGCTAATCAAGCAGGATTTCAGACTTTCTGGCTAAGCTCGCAATCCGCTTTTCGGCAGAATGGTACAGCAGTTACCAGTATCGCCATGCGCGCCATGGAAACAGTTTATGTCAGAGGATTTGATGAATTGTTGTTGCCGCATTTATCGCAAGCATTACAGCAAAATACGCAGCAAAAGAAACTGATTGTTCTTCATTTAAATGGAAGCCATGAACCGGCTTGTAGCGCCTATCCGCAATCCAGCGCCGTGTTTCAACCGCAGGACGATCAGGATGCCTGCTATGACAACTCCATTCATTACACAGATAGTTTGCTAGGTCAGGTTTTTGAATTATTAAAAGATCGCCGCGCCTCGGTCATGTATTTTGCCGACCACGGCCTGGAACGTGACCCTACGAAGAAGAACGTCTATTTTCATGGAGGCAGGGAGGCTAGCCAGCAGGCATATCATGTCCCGATGTTTATCTGGTATAGCCCCGTTCTTGGGGATGGCGTGGATCGCACAACGGAAAACAATATCTTTTCGACAGCTTACAATAATTACCTTATTAATGCGTGGATGGGGGTAACAAAGCCGGAACAGCCGCAAACGCTTGAGGAAGTGATTGCACACTATAAAGGAGACTCACGGGTTGTGGATGCAAACCATGATGTTTTCGATTATGTGATGCTCAGAAAGGAGTTTACAGAGGATAAGCAAGGTAACCCCACCCCTGAAGGGCAGGGTTGATGTCGAATTACTGGCCTTTGTTTTCCATATTCTCCACCTGCGGCAGGCCTGAAGTGGCAGAGGAGGAAAGCAGGCCAGTTTTGGCATAACCAAAAAGTTTCTCTCGGGTATCAGTGATATCCAGATTACGCATGGTCAATTGACCAATACGATCATCTGGCGAGAACACCGAGTCGCCTTTTTCCATCGTCAGACGCTCTGGCTTGTAGGTCAGGTTCTCTGAGACGGTATTCAGGATTGAATAATCGTTCCCACGGCGCAGCTCCAGGGTAACTTCACCAGTGATCTGGCTGGCAACCCAGCGTTGCAGAGAGTCACGCAGCATCAGCGCCTGGGAGTCAAACCAACGCCCCTGGTACAGCAGACGGCCCAACTGACGACCATGCGCGTGATACTGCTCAATGGTGTCTTCGTTGTGAATACCGGTCAACAGACGTTCATACGCAATGTGCAGCAGTGCCATCCCCGGAGCTTCGTAAATACCACGGCTTTTCGCTTCGATGATACGGTTCTCAATCTGGTCGCTCATGCCCAGGCCGTGACGACCGCCGATGCGGTTAGCTTCCAGCATCATTTCTACGTCGTCGCTAAAGGTTTTACCGTTCAGCGCCACCGGATGACCTTGCTCAAAGCGTACTGTGACTTCTTCTGCCGGGATCTTCACGCTCTCATCCCAGAATTTCACGCCCATAATCGGGTTGACGATTTTGACGCTGGAGTTGAGGTATTCCAGATCCTTCGCTTCATGCGTTGCACCAAGCATGTTGGAGTCTGTGGAGTAGGCTTTTTCGACAGACATTTTGTAGTCGAAACCGCAGGCAATCATAAATTCAGACATCTCATGACGGCCGCCCAGTTCATCAATAAAGTCAGTATCAAGCCACGGTTTGTAAATCTGCAGTTCAGCATTGGTCAGCAGACCATAACGATAGAAACGTTCGATATCGTTTCCTTTATAGGTGCTACCGTCACCCCAGATATTCACGCCATCTTCTTTCATCGCAGCAACCAGCATGGTACCAGTCACGGCGCGGCCCAGCGGCGTCGTGTTGAAATAGGTCAGGCCGCCGGTGGTGTTATGAAATGCGCCACACTGAATAGCGGCAATACCTTCGGCCACCAGTTGTTTGCGGCAGTCGATCAGACGTGCGTTCTCCGCGCCGTATTCCATGGCACGACGAGGGATCGCATCATAATCCTCTTCGTCTGGCTGGCCCAGGTTTGCAGTATATGCATAAGGAACCGCTCCCTTTTGTCGCATCCACAGCAGTGCGGCACTGGTGTCCAGACCGCCGGAAAAAGCGATACCAATACGTTGACCTACCGGGAGATGCTTGAGAATCGTCGTCATAAAATAACACCCTGCTTAATTAACTGATGATGAGCCTGGATTTCCGCTCTCACTGAATTTTTATGCAAAATAAATGAGTTTTCATTTAATCATCTTTTATCGGAGACAGGAAGAGTTTAGTGTGTTTTTTGTAAAATAATGCGCTTAAGGGAGAGCAGGGGAAGGCAAAAGTATTCAACAAATGAAAGTGAACTGGATATTCATTCACGTGATTAGCAATAAACGTTGACAAAATGTGGCATGGATCACTATAATGCCTGCAGATTTTACGTCCCGTCTCGGTACACCAAATCCCAGCAGTATTTGCATTTTTTACCCAAAACGAGTAGAATTTGCCACGTTTCAGGCGCGGGGTGGAGCAGCCTGGTAGCTCGTCGGGCTCATAACCCGAAGGTCGTCGGTTCAAATCCGGCCCCCGCAACCACTTTCCCTTAGAGTCCTTTTTCAAATATACTGTGAAGACTTCGGCCTTCGTAGTGGGATTTGAAAAAATCCTTCTGGAAAGTGCTCCAGACCGCAGTTGCGGTTATAGGGTTCAGTTATATAAAGCCCCGATTTATCGGGGTTTTTTGTTATCTGACTACAGAATAACTGGGCTTTAGGCCCTTTTTTTATGTCTTGGGGGTGGGCTTGTCCACATTAGAGCAAAAATTAACAGAGATGATTACTGCGCCAGTTGAGGCCCTGGGTTTTGAACTGGTAGGCATCGAATTTATTCGCGGTCGCACATCCACACTGCGCATCTATATTGATAGTGAAGATGGCATCAATGTTGATGATTGTGCTGATGTGAGCCACCAGGTAAGTGCTGTGCTGGATGTTGAAGATCCCATCACCGTTGCTTATAACCTGGAAGTCTCCTCACCGGGTCTCGATCGCCCACTGTTCACGGCTGAACACTACGCCCGTTTTGTCGGAGAAGAGGTGACTCTGGTTCTCCGTATGGCGGTACAAAACCGTCGTAAATGGCAGGGCGTTATCAAAGCGGTAGACGGTGAAATGATCACAGTTACCGTCGAAGGTAAAGATGAAGTGTTCGCGCTGAGTAATATCCAGAAGGCGAACCTGGTTCCCCACTTTTAATAGTCTGGATGAGGTGAAAAGCCCGCGATGAACAAAGAAATTTTGGCTGTAGTTGAAGCCGTATCCAATGAAAAGGCGCTACCTCGCGAGAAGATTTTCGAAGCATTGGAAAGCGCGCTGGCGACAGCAACAAAGAAAAAATATGAGCAAGAGATCGACGTCCGTGTACAGATCGATCGCAAAAGCGGTGATTTTGACACCTTCCGTCGCTGGTTAGTTGTTGATGAAGTCACCCAGCCGACCAAGGAAATCACCCTTGAAGCCGCACGTTATGAAGATGAAAGCCTGAACTTGGGCGATTACGTTGAAGATCAGATTGAGTCTGTTACCTTTGACCGTATCACCACCCAGACGGCAAAACAGGTTATCGTGCAGAAAGTGCGTGAAGCCGAACGTGCGATGGTGGTTGATCAGTTCCGTGAACACGAAGGTGAAATCATCACCGGCGTGGTGAAAAAAGTAAACCGCGACAACATCTCTCTGGATCTGGGCAACAACGCTGAAGCCGTGATCCTGCGCGAAGATATGCTGCCGCGTGAAAACTTCCGCCCTGGCGACCGCGTTCGTGGCGTGCTTTATTCCGTTCGCCCGGAAGCGCGTGGCGCGCAACTGTTCGTCACTCGTTCCAAGCCGGAAATGCTGATCGAACTGTTCCGTATTGAAGTGCCGGAAATCGGCGAAGAAGTGATTGAAATTAAAGCAGCGGCTCGCGACCCGGGTTCTCGTGCGAAAATCGCGGTGAAAACCAACGATAAACGTATCGATCCGGTAGGTGCTTGCGTAGGTATGCGTGGCGCGCGTGTTCAGGCGGTTTCTACTGAACTGGGCGGCGAGCGTATCGATATCGTCCTGTGGGATGATAACCCGGCGCAGTTTGTGATTAACGCAATGGCACCGGCAGACGTTGCTTCTATCGTGGTGGATGAAGATAAACACACCATGGATATCGCCGTTGAAGCTGGTAACCTGGCGCAGGCGATTGGCCGTAACGGTCAGAACGTGCGTCTGGCTTCGCAGCTGAGCGGTTGGGAACTCAACGTAATGACCGTTGACGACCTGCAGGCTAAGCATCAGGCGGAAGCGCACGCAGCGATCGACACCTTCACCAAATATCTCGACATCGACGAAGACTTCGCGACTGTTCTGGTAGAAGAAGGTTTCTCGACGCTGGAAGAACTGGCCTATGTGCCGATGAAAGAGCTGTTGGAAATCGAAGGCCTTGATGAGCCGACCGTTGAAGCACTGCGCGAGCGTGCTAAAAATGCACTGGCCACCATTGCACAGGCCCAGGAAGAAAGCCTCGGTGATAACAAACCGGCTGACGATCTGCTGAACCTTGAAGGGGTAGATCGTGATTTGGCATTCAAACTGGCCGCCCGTGGCGTTTGTACGCTGGAAGATCTCGCCGAACAGGGCATTGATGATCTGGCTGATATCGAAGGGTTGACCGACGAAAAAGCCGGAGCACTGATTATGGCTGCCCGTAATATTTGCTGGTTCGGTGACGAAGCGTAATAAACTGTAGCAGGAAGGAACAGCATGACAGATGTAACGATTAAAACGCTGGCCGCAGAGCGACAGACCTCCGTGGAACGCCTGGTACAGCAATTTGCTGATGCAGGTATCCGGAAGTCTGCTGACGACTCTGTGTCTGCACAAGAGAAACAGACTTTGATTGACCACCTGAATCAGAAAAATTCAGGCCCGGACAAATTGACGCTGCAACGTAAAACACGCAGCACCCTTAACATTCCTGGTACCGGTGGAAAAAGCAAATCGGTACAAATCGAAGTCCGCAAGAAACGCACCTTTGTGAAACGCGATCCGCAAGAGGCTGAACGCCTTGCAGCGGAAGAGCAAGCCCGTCGTGAGGCAGAAGAATCGGCTAAACGCGAGGCGCAACAAAAAGCTGAACGTGAGGCCGCAGAACAAGCTAAGCGTGAAGCTGCTGAACAAGCGAAACGTGAAGCTGCGGAAAAAGACAAAGTGAGCAATCAACAAGACGATATGACTAAAAACGCCCAGGCTGAAAAAGCCCGCCGTGAGCAGGAAGCTGCAGAGCTCAAGCGTAAAGCTGAAGAAGAAGCGCGTCGTAAACTCGAAGAAGAAGCACGTCGCGTTGCTGAAGAAGCACGTCGTATGGCGGAAGAAAACAAATGGACTGATAACGCGGAACCGACTGAAGATTCCAGCGATTATCACGTCACTACTTCTCAACATGCTCGCCAGGCAGAAGACGAAAGCGATCGTGAAGTCGAAGGCGGCCGTGGCCGTGGTCGTAACGCGAAAGCAGCGCGTCCGAAGAAAGGCAACAAACACGCTGAATCAAAAGCTGATCGTGAAGAAGCACGCGCAGCAGTACGTGGCGGTAAAGGCGGAAAACGTAAAGGTTCTTCGCTGCAGCAAGGCTTCCAGAAGCCTGCTCAGGCCGTTAACCGTGACGTTGTGATCGGCGAAACTATCACCGTTGGCGAACTGGCGAACAAGATGGCGGTTAAAGGCTCTCAGGTCATCAAAGCGATGATGAAACTGGGCGCAATGGCAACCATCAACCAGGTTATCGATCAGGAAACCGCACAGCTGGTTGCTGAAGAGATGGGCCATAAAGTTATCCTGCGTCGTGAAAACGAGCTGGAAGAGGCGGTAATGAGCGACCGTGACACGGGTGCTGCGGCTGAACCGCGCGCGCCGGTTGTGACCATCATGGGTCACGTTGACCACGGTAAAACCTCTCTGCTGGACTACATTCGTTCAACGAAAGTGGCCTCTGGCGAAGCGGGCGGCATTACCCAGCACATTGGTGCATACCACGTTGAAACTGAAAACGGCATGATCACCTTCCTGGACACCCCGGGGCACGCCGCGTTTACTTCAATGCGTGCTCGTGGTGCGCAGGCAACGGACATCGTAGTCCTGGTTGTTGCTGCCGACGACGGCGTAATGCCGCAGACGATCGAAGCAATCCAGCACGCGAAAGCGGCGCAGGTTCCGGTGGTCGTTGCAGTGAACAAGATCGATAAACCAGAAGCCGATCCGGATCGCGTTAAGAACGAACTCTCCCAGTACGGCATCCTGCCGGAAGAGTGGGGCGGTGAAAGCCAGTTCGTACATGTGTCTGCGAAAGCGGGTACTGGTATCGATGAACTGCTGGACGCTATCCTGCTGCAGGCGGAAGTTCTGGAGCTGAAAGCGGTACGTAAAGGTATGGCGAGCGGTGCGGTTATCGAATCCTTCCTCGATAAAGGTCGTGGTCCGGTTGCTACCGTTCTGGTACGTGAAGGTACTCTGCACAAGGGCGATATCGTTCTGTGTGGCTTCGAATACGGTCGTGTTCGTGCGATGCGTAACGAACTGGGTCAGGAAGTGCTGGAAGCGGGTCCGTCCATTCCGGTGGAAATCCTCGGCCTGTCCGGCGTACCGGCTGCGGGTGATGAAGTTACCGTTGTACGTGACGAGAAGAAAGCGCGTGAAGTTGCACTGTATCGTCAGGGTAAATTCCGCGAAGTTAAACTGGCGCGTCAGCAGAAATCTAAACTCGAGAACATGTTCGCCAACATGACCGAAGGCGAAGTTCACGAAGTGAACATCGTCCTGAAGGCAGACGTACAGGGTTCTGTGGAAGCGATCTCCGACTCCTTGCTGAAACTGTCTACTGACGAAGTTAAAGTGAAGATCATCGGTTCTGGCGTAGGTGGTATCACCGAAACCGACGCCACCCTGGCTGCGGCGTCCAACGCCATCCTGGTTGGCTTCAACGTACGTGCTGATGCCTCTGCACGTAAAGTGATTGAAGCGGAAAGCCTGGATCTGCGTTACTACTCCGTCATCTATAACCTGATTGACGAAGTGAAAGCGGCGATGAGCGGTATGCTGTCTCCGGAACTGAAACAGCAGATTATCGGTCTGGCGGAAGTTCGTGACGTGTTCAAATCGCCGAAATTTGGTGCCATCGCAGGCTGTATGGTTACCGAAGGTGTGGTTAAACGTCACAACCCGATCCGCGTTCTGCGTGACAACGTGGTTATCTACGAAGGCGAGCTGGAGTCCCTGCGCCGCTTCAAAGATGACGTTAACGAAGTCCGTAACGGTATGGAATGTGGTATCGGCGTTAAGAACTACAACGACGTCCGCACTGGCGATGTGATCGAAGTATTCGAAATCATCGAGATCCAACGTACCATCGCTTAAGGTTTTTAGGGTTCCATGCGGGATAAGGCGTTTACGCCGCATCCGGCATGGATTGCCTGATGTGACGCTGGCGCGTCTTATCAGGCCAACGTGAACAGCCCTTCCACCTGAAATTAATTTTAAAAAGGGGCTAACAGCCCCTTTTTTGTCAGGAGAATTTATTATGGCGAAAGAATTTGGTCGCCCGCAGCGCGTAGCGCAGGAAATGCAAAAAGAGATCGCTCTCATCCTGCAGCGTGAAATTAAAGATCCTCGCCTGGGCATGATGACCACCGTTTCCGGTGTCGAAATGTCTCGCGACCTGGCGTATGCCAAAGTATATGTGACGTTCCTCAACGACAAAGATGAAGACGCGGTTAAAGCGGGCATCAAAGCGTTGCAAGAAGCTTCTGGTTTCATCCGCAGCCTGCTGGGGAAAGCGATGCGCCTGCGTATCGTGCCGGAACTGACCTTCTTCTACGACAACTCTCTGGTTGAAGGGATGCGCATGTCAAACCTGGTGACCAGCGTGGTCAAACATGACGAAGAACGTCGTGTTAACCCGGACGACAGCAAGGAGGACTAATGAGTCGTCCTCGTCGTCGCGGTCGCGACATTAACGGCGTTTTGTTGCTGGATAAACCGCAGGGTATGTCCAGCAATGATGCGCTGCAAAAAGTGAAACGGATTTATAACGCCAACCGTGCCGGGCATACCGGTGCGCTGGACCCGCTGGCAACTGGCATGTTGCCAATTTGCCTCGGGGAAGCGACGAAGTTTTCCCAGTATCTGCTGGACTCCGACAAACGCTATCGGGTCATTGCGCGTCTTGGACAGCGTACCGATACTTCTGATGCCGACGGACAAATCGTTGAAGAACGTCCGGTAACCTTTAGCGCAGAGCAACTGGCGGCGGCGCTGGATACTTTCCGTGGCGATATCGAACAGATCCCTTCGATGTATTCAGCACTGAAATATCAGGGTAAAAAACTGTACGAATATGCGCGTCAGGGCATTGAAGTACCGCGTGAAGCGCGCCCGATTACCGTTTATGAATTGCTGTTTATTCGCCACGAAGGCAATGAGCTGGAGCTGGAAATTCACTGCTCAAAAGGCACTTATATCCGCACCATCATTGATGACCTGGGTGAAAAACTCGGTTGTGGCGCGCATGTTATTTACCTGCGTCGTCTGGCGGTAAGTAAATATCCGGTTGAACGGATTGTGACCCTGGAACATCTGCGTGAACTGGTCGAACAAGCCGAACAGCAGGATATTCCGGCTGCGGAGTTACTTGATCCATTACTGATGCCAATGGACAGTCCAGCTTCGGACTACCCGGTGGTGAATCTTCCGTTAACGTCTTCTGTTTACTTCAAAAATGGTAACCCAGTTCGTACATCCGGTGCGCCGCTGGAAGGACTGGTTCGCGTTACAGAAGGTGAGAACGGCAAATTTATCGGTATGGGCGAAATTGACGATGAAGGCCGCGTTGCGCCTCGTCGCCTGGTGGTTGAATACCCGGCGTAATGTTAACCGTCTTGCGATAACAGGTCGCTACGAGTAGAATACTGCCGCTTAACGTCGCGTAAATTGTTTAACACTTTGCGTAACGTACACTGGGATCGCTGAATTAGAGATCGGCGTCCTTTCATTCTATATACTTTGGAGTTTTAAAATGTCTCTAAGTACTGAAGCAACAGCTAAAATCGTTTCTGAGTTTGGTCGTGACGCAAACGACACCGGTTCTACTGAAGTTCAGGTAGCACTGCTGACTGCACAGATCAACCACCTGCAGGGCCACTTTGCAGAGCACAAAAAAGATCACCACAGCCGTCGTGGTCTGCTGCGCATGGTTTCTCAGCGTCGTAAACTGCTCGACTACCTGAAACGTAAAGACGTAGCACGTTACACCCAGCTCATCGAGCGCCTGGGTCTGCGTCGCTAATTCTTGCGAGTTTCAGAAAAGGGGGCCTGAGTGGCCCCTTTTTTCAAGCTGACGGCAGCAATTCACTGGAAACTAATGTATTGTTGCTATGAATGATCTTCCGTTGCAGAGGTTCGCGCGGCTAATGAGAGGCTTTACCCACATAGAGCTGGGTTAGGGTTGTCATTAGTCGCGAGGATGCGCAGAAGATCGGGTATTAACACCAGTGCCGTAAGGTACTGTCTAAGAAAGAGAAAGGATATTACATTGCTTAATCCGATCGTTCGTAAATTCCAGTACGGCCAACACACCGTGACTCTGGAAACCGGCATGATGGCTCGTCAGGCTACTGCCGCTGTTATGGTTAGCATGGATGACACCGCGGTATTTGTTACCGTTGTTGGCCAGAAAAAAGCCAAACCAGGTCAGGACTTCTTCCCACTGACCGTTAACTATCAGGAGCGTACCTACGCTGCTGGTCGTATCCCGGGTAGCTTCTTCCGTCGTGAAGGCCGCCCAAGCGAAGGCGAAACCCTGATCGCGCGTCTGATTGACCGCCCGATTCGGCCGCTGTTCCCGGAAGGCTTCGTCAACGAAGTTCAGGTTATCGCCACCGTGGTTTCTGTTAACCCGCAAGTTAACCCGGATATCGTCGCGATGATTGGTGCTTCCGCAGCACTGTCTCTGTCTGGTATTCCGTTCAATGGTCCGATTGGTGCTGCTCGCGTAGGTTACATCAATGACCAGTACGTACTGAACCCGACTCAGGACGAGTTGAAAGAGAGCAAACTGGATCTGGTTGTTGCCGGTACTGAAGCCGCTGTACTGATGGTTGAATCTGAAGCTGAACTGCTGAGCGAAGACCAGATGCTGGGCGCAGTAGTGTTCGGTCATGAACAACAGCAGGTTGTTATTCAGAACATCAATGAACTGGTGAAAGAAGCCGGTAAACCACGTTGGGACTGGCAGCCGGAGCCGGTAAACGAAGCGCTGAACGCGCGCGTTGCTGCACTGGCTGAAGCTCGCCTGAGCGATGCTTACCGCATCACCGACAAACAAGAGCGTTATGCGCAGGTTGATGTCATCAAATCTGAAACCATCGCGACGCTGCTTGCTGAAGACGAAACCCTGGACGAAAACGAACTGGGTGAAATTCTGCACGCGATCGAGAAAAACGTTGTTCGTAGCCGCGTACTGGCAGGCGAACCGCGTATCGACGGTCGTGAAAAAGATATGATCCGTGGTCTGGATGTGCGTACTGGCGTGCTGCCGCGTACTCACGGTTCTGCGCTGTTCACCCGTGGTGAAACGCAGGCGCTGGTTACCGCAACGCTGGGTACTGCTCGTGACGCGCAGGTTCTTGATGAACTGATGGGCGAACGTACCGATACCTTCCTGTTCCACTACAACTTCCCTCCGTACTCCGTAGGCGAAACCGGCATGGTCGGTTCTCCGAAGCGTCGTGAAATTGGTCACGGTCGTCTGGCGAAGCGCGGCGTGCTGGCAGTCATGCCGGATATGGACAAATTCCCGTACACCGTACGTGTTGTGTCTGAAATCACTGAATCCAACGGTTCCTCTTCTATGGCTTCCGTGTGCGGCGCGTCTCTGGCGCTGATGGACGCAGGTGTGCCGATCAAAGCTGCCGTTGCGGGTATCGCAATGGGTCTGGTGAAAGAAGGCGACAACTACGTTGTACTGTCTGACATTTTGGGCGACGAAGATCACCTGGGCGATATGGACTTCAAAGTTGCGGGTTCCCGCGAGGGTATCTCTGCATTGCAGATGGATATCAAAATTGAAGGTATCACCAAAGAGATCATGCAGGTTGCGCTGAACCAGGCTAAAGGTGCGCGTCTGCATATCCTGGGCGTAATGGAACAGGCGATCAACGCGCCGCGTGGCGATATCTCTGAGTTCGCACCACGTATCCATACCATCAAGATCAACCCGGACAAGATCAAAGACGTTATCGGTAAAGGCGGCTCTGTTATCCGTGCCCTGACCGAAGAAACTGGCACCACCATCGAAATCGAAGATGACGGTACTGTGAAGATTGCAGCGACCGACGGCGAGAAAGCGAAACATGCTATTCGTCGTATCGAAGAGATCACTGCAGAAATCGAAGTGGGCCGCGTCTACACTGGTAAAGTGACCCGTATCGTTGACTTTGGCGCATTTGTTGCCATCGGCGGCGGTAAAGAAGGTCTGGTACACATCTCTCAAATCGCTGACAAACGCGTTGAGAAAGTGACCGATTACCTGCAGATGGGTCAGGAAGTACCGGTGAAAGTTCTGGAAGTTGATCGCCAGGGCCGTATCCGTCTGAGCATTAAAGAAGCGACTGAGCAGTCTCAACCTGCTGCAGCACCGGAAGCTCCGGCTGCTGAACAGGGCGAGTAAGGTTGCCATTTGCCCTCCGCTGCGGCGGGGGGCTTTTAACCGGGCAGGACGCCTTGTTAGCAACCGGGAACAGGACGTTCATTCAACCGTGGTCTTCGGGAGTGGGAAATGAAGCCTTTTTTGCGCTGGTGTTTCGTTGCGACAGCACTTACGCTTGCAGGATGCAGTAATACTTCCTGGCGTAAAAGTGAAGTCCTCGCGGTACCATTGCAACCGACTTTACAGCAGGAAGTGATTCTGGCACGTATGGAACAAATCCTTGCCAGTCGGGCTTTAACCGATGACGAACGCGCACAGCTTTTATATGAGCGCGGAGTGTTGTATGATAGTCTCGGTCTGAGGGCATTAGCGCGTAACGATTTTTCGCAAGCGCTGGCAATCCGACCGGATATGCCTGAAGTATTCAATTACTTAGGCATATATTTAACGCAGGCAGGCAATTTTGATGCTGCCTATGAAGCGTTTGATTCTGTACTTGAGCTTGATCCAACTTACAACTACGCGCACTTGAATCGCGGGATTGCATTATATTACGGCGGTCGTGACAAGTTAGCGCAAGATGATCTGCTGGCGTTTTATCAAGACGATCCCAATGATCCTTTCCGTAGTCTGTGGCTTTATCTCGCCGAGCAGAAGCTCGATGAGAAGCAGGCTAAAGAAGTATTGAAACAGCACTTCGAAAAATCGGATAAGGAACAGTGGGGATGGAACATTGTCGAGTTCTACCTGGGCAACATTAGCGAACAAACGTTAATGGAAAGGCTCAAGGCGGACGCAACGGATAACACCTCGCTCGCTGAGCATCTCAGTGAAACCAACTTCTATTTAGGTAAGTACTACCTAAGTCTGGGGGATTTGGACAGCGCCACGGCACTGTTCAAACTGGCGGTTGCCAACAACGTTCATAACTTTGTTGAGCACCGATACGCATTGTTGGAATTATCGCTCCTGGGCCAGGACCAAGATGACCTGGCAGAATCGGACCAGCAATAGCTGACGTACACATCAGCCCGTAATCTTTTTTGATTGCCATCACCTTAACGGGTGAGGGCGTTGTTGTTCGTTAATACACCTACTTTGAGCCGGTTCACACTTTTCAATGAAAATTGCTGATCAATTTCATGATGAGTTATGTAGACTGGCCGCCATTAATTTTGAGGCACACGTACTACATGGCTGAATTCGAAACCACTTTTGCAGATCTGGGCCTGAAGGCTCCTATCCTTGAAGCCCTTAACGATCTGGGTTACGAAAAACCATCTCCAATTCAGGCAGAGTGTATTCCACATCTGCTGAATGGCCGCGACGTTCTGGGTATGGCCCAGACGGGGAGCGGAAAAACTGCAGCATTCTCTTTACCTCTGCTGCAGAATCTTGATCCTGAGCTGAAAGCACCACAGATTCTGGTGCTGGCACCGACCCGCGAACTGGCGGTACAGGTTGCTGAAGCAATGACGGATTTCTCTAAACACATGCGCGGCGTAAATGTGGTTGCCCTGTACGGCGGCCAGCGTTATGACGTGCAATTACGCGCCCTGCGTCAGGGGCCGCAGATCGTTGTCGGTACTCCGGGCCGTCTGCTGGACCACCTGAAACGTGGCACTCTGGACCTCTCTAAACTGAGCGGTCTGGTTCTGGATGAAGCTGACGAAATGCTGCGCATGGGCTTCATCGAAGACGTTGAAACCATTATGGCGCAGATCCCGGAAGGTCATCAGACCGCTCTGTTCTCTGCAACCATGCCGGAAGCGATTCGTCGCATTACCCGCCGCTTTATGAAAGAGCCGCAGGAAGTGCGTATTCAGTCCAGCGTGACTACCCGTCCTGACATCAGCCAGAGCTACTGGACTGTGTGGGGTATGCGTAAAAACGAAGCACTGGTACGTTTCCTGGAAGCGGAAGATTTTGATGCGGCGATTATCTTCGTTCGTACCAAAAACGCGACTCTGGAAGTGGCTGAAGCTCTTGAGCGTAACGGCTACAATAGCGCCGCGCTGAACGGTGACATGAACCAGGCGCTGCGTGAGCAGACACTGGAACGCCTTAAAGACGGTCGTCTGGACATCCTGATTGCGACCGACGTTGCGGCCCGTGGCCTGGACGTTGAGCGTATCAGCCTGGTGGTTAACTACGATATCCCGATGGATTCTGAGTCTTACGTTCACCGTATCGGTCGTACCGGTCGTGCGGGTCGTGCTGGCCGCGCGCTGCTGTTCGTTGAGAACCGCGAGCGTCGTCTGCTGCGCAACATTGAACGTACTATGAAGCTGACTATTCCGGAAGTAGAACTGCCGAACGCAGAACTGCTGGGCAAACGCCGTCTGGAAAAATTCGCCGCTAAAGTACAGCAGCAGCTGGAAAGCAGCGATCTGGATCAATACCGCGCACTGCTGAGCAAAATTCAGCCGACTGCAGAAGGTGAAGAGCTGGATCTCGAAACTCTGGCTGCGGCACTGCTGAAAATGGCACAGGGTGAACGTACTCTGATTGTTCCGCCAGATGCGCCGATGCGTCCGAAACGTGAATTCCGTGACCGTGATGACCGTGGTCCGCGCGATCGTAACGACCGTGGCCCGCGTGGCGACCGTGAAGATCGTCCGCGTCGTGAACGTCGTGATGTTGGCGATATGCAGCTGTACCGCATTGAAGTGGGCCGCGATGATGGTGTTGAAGTTCGTCATATCGTTGGCGCGATTGCTAACGAAGGCGACATCAGCAGCCGTTACATCGGTAACATCAAGCTGTTTGCTTCTCACTCCACCATCGAACTGCCGAAAGGTATGCCGGGTGAAGTGCTGCAACACTTTACGCGCACTCGCATTCTCAACAAGCCGATGAACATGCAGTTACTGGGCGATGCACAGCCGCATACTGGCGGTGAGCGTCGTGGCGGTGGTCGTGGTTTCGGTGGCGAGCGTCGTGAAGGCGGTCGTAACTTCAGCGGTGAACGCCGTGAAGGTGGTCGTGGTGATGGTCGTCGTTTTAGCGGCGAACGTCGTGAAGGCCGCGCACCGCGTCGTGATGACTCTACCGGTCGTCGTCGTTTCGGTGGTGATGCGTAATCATCGCTGAACAGCGAACACAATCTGTAAAATAATATATACAGCCCCGATTTTAACCATCGGGGCTTTTTTTCTGTCTTTTGTACTCATGTACTGGTACAGTGCAATGCATAACAACGCAGTCGCACTATTTTTCACTGGAGAGAAGCCCTCATGGCAACACTAACCACCACCCAAACGTCACCGTCGCTGCTTGGCGGCGTGGTGATTATCGGCGGCACCATTATTGGCGCAGGGATGTTTTCTCTGCCAGTGGTCATGTCCGGGGCGTGGTTTTTCTGGTCAATGGCAGCGCTGATCTTTACCTGGTTCTGTATGCTGCATTCCGGCTTGATGATTCTGGAAGCTAACCTGAATTACCGAATCGGTTCGAGTTTTGACACCATCACCAAAGATTTGCTGGGCAAAGGCTGGAACGTGGTCAACGGCATTTCCATTGCCTTTGTGCTCTATATCCTGACCTATGCCTATATTTCTGCCAGTGGTTCGATTCTGCATCACACCTTCGCAGAGATGTCGCTAAACGTCCCGGCACGGGCGGCGGGTTTTGGTTTTGCACTGCTGGTAGCGTTTGTGGTGTGGTTGAGTACTAAAGCCGTCAGCCGCATGACGGCGATTGTGCTGGGGGCGAAAGTCATTACCTTCTTCCTCACCTTCGGTAGCCTGCTGGGGCATGTGCAGCCTGCGACATTGTTCAACGTTGCCGAAAGCAATGCATCTTATGCGCCGTATTTGCTGATGACCCTGCCGTTCTGCCTGGCGTCGTTTGGTTATCACGGTAACGTGCCAAGCCTGATGAAGTATTACGGCAAAGATCCGAAAACCATCGTGAAATGCCTGGTGTACGGTACGCTGATGGCACTGGCGCTGTATACCATCTGGTTGCTGGCGACAATGGGCAACATCCCTCGTCCGGAGTTTATCGGCATCGCCGAGAAGGGCGGTAATATTGATGTGTTGGTACAAGCATTAAGCGGCGTGCTGAACAGCCGTAGCCTGGACCTTCTGCTGGTCGTGTTCTCAAACTTTGCGGTAGCGAGTTCGTTCCTTGGCGTAACGCTGGGTTTGTTTGACTATCTGGCAGATCTGTTTGGTTTCGACGACTCGGCTGTGGGCCGCTTGAAAACGGCATTGCTGACCTTTGCCCCGCCTGTTGTGGGTGGTCTGCTGTTCCCGAACGGATTCCTGTATGCCATTGGTTATGCTGGTTTAGCGGCTACCATCTGGGCGGCAATTGTTCCGGCACTGCTGGCCCGCGCATCGCGTAAACGCTTTGGCAGCCCGAAATTCCGCGTCTGGGGTGGCAAGCCGATGATTGCGCTGATTCTGGTGTTTGGCGTCGGCAACGCACTGGTGCATATTTTATCGAGCTTTAATTTACTGCCGGTGTATCAGTAATCAGCGGTGCCTTATCCGACATTTCTGCTGCCTACACAATGCCTGATGCGCTTCGCTTATCAGGCCTACGTAGGACAGCGTTGCCAGCTCGGATAAGGCTTCCCGCGTTAAGACACACTATCCCAACAACTCTTCCTTAACATCCATCGCCAGCTCAAACGAATGCAGGCGCGCCTGGTGGTCGAAAATCTGCCCGTTAACCATAATCTCATCAGCGTCGGTTTCGCGCAGGATCGACTGCAAACCATGACGCACTTTCGCTTTATCGCCTACCAACGACATACTCAGCGCCTGCTGCACGTCATACTGCTCAGACGGTGACCAGAACTGATCCATATTTTGAATCGGCGGCGGCAGTTGCCCGGTTTCGCCACGGCGCAGCTTCACAAAGGCTTGCTGCATTGAGGTAAACAGAAATTCAGCGTCGCGGTTGCTGTCGGCGGCGATAATATTGATGCACACCATCGCGTATGGTTTTTCCAGCCGAGCCGACGGTTTGAAGTTACTGCGATAAAGATGCAGCGCCTGGAACAACATATCCGGCGCGAAGTGTGAGGCAAACGCAAATGGCAGACCAAGCTGCGCCGCCAGTTGTGCACTGTAAAGGCTGGAGCCTAACAACCACACGGGGATTTTCTCGCCATAGCCTGGTACCGGGCGCACATGCGGATTGGGATCGCGGGCGTCAAACCAGTCCACCAGCTCCGCGACATCGCGGGGGAAATTATCAATATCGCCGCTCATATGACGACGTAGCGCCATCATTGTCCGTTGGTCACTACCCGGAGCACGACCCAGCCCCAAATCGATTCGCCCCGGATAGAGCGTATTGAGTGTGCCGAACTGTTCGGCAATGACCAACGGTAAGTGGTTAGGCAACATCACGCCGCCAGACCCCAGATGCAGCGTGGTGGTATTCGCCGCCAGATAGCCAATCAATACCGATGTTGCAGCACTGGCAATGCCGGTCATATTGTGGTGTTCTGCCAGCCAGTAGCGATGATAGCCGCGCTTTTCAGCCAGACGGGCGAGATCGAGAGAGTGGGAGAACGCTTCCCGCGCTGAAGAGCCTTCGGGTATGGGGGCCAGATCGAGTAGCGAAAACGCAATGGTTTTATCAGTCATAACAGCTCACTTTGTTACCGATTAATCTTTAATACTGCATTAAAGAATAGTTAAAGTTGTTAACAAAGTGAGCTATTTACTTAGGCTTGCAGCTCCAGTCCTGCCAGCCGCCGCCAGTAGCCGTTACAGTCGCTGTTTGCCGTCAACGGCAGTGGCACAGCGCCATTTTCATTAGCGCGGAAGGCGTCGAGCATCGCGAAAGTGTCAGTGCCCTGCGGTGACAGGCGGACTACATCAACCAATCCCTGCATGGATGCCAGCTCGTTACCGAGGTTGTAAACGTAGCCGCTCATGGTCTGAATGCCATTGAGTACAAACACTTGTTGGTTTTCCTGCGACAGCACGTTGCGCCCGTTCGGATACTTAATGCAGCAGGTTTCACACTCATCTTTCGGGCGGTCTTCCGAACGCGCGGTAAAGCAGCGGGCGGAGTAGGCCAGCGGTAGATGACCGTAGCTCAGGACTTCCACTTCAAACTGGTTGCGAATGCCCAGCTCATCGCACTGATTAAGCAGATTCACCAGCCAGTCGCGGGAAAGCTCCACCGGCATACACCAGCGCATCATGCCCTGTTTGAGCAATATTTTCAGCGTCACCGCGTTGTAGCAGTTCAGCGCGTGCCCGGCGACGAACGGCAGTTTGCGTTCAGCGCACATATTCACCACGCCGAGATCGCTGGCTTCAATCAGAAATTCACCGTTCTCAACATAGCGTTTCAGTTCGCCCAGTTCAGAGGATGCCTGCACCAGCGCCAGCGTGGAGAGCACAATCTGCTTGCCACTTCCGGCGAGCGATTTTGCCATCTCCAGACAGTCGCCAACTTTGGTTGCCCGGCGCTTGCTGCATACCGCTTCACCAAGATAAATCACGTCGGCGCTGCTGGCGGCGGCTTGCTGATAAAAATCTTCCAGCGTCTCTTTTGGCCAGTACCACAGCACTGGCCCTAAGGAATATTTCATTGCTCTTCTCACTGCCATTTACGGTGATACGCGCCAAGGGTGGTTTGCGTGCCTTCGGACATCGACCCGAGCGTCTCCATCCACGCGCTTTGCGGTACGAAGTTTTGCGGATCGGCCTTACAACGGTCGATAGCCTGACGCCAGACTTTCGCCACCTGGCTGACATACGCCGGGCTACGCTGGCGGCCTTCAATTTTCACCGAAGCAATATTCGCAGCCATTAACTCCGGCAGCAGTTCCAGGGTATTGAGACTGGTTGGTTCTTCCAGCGCGTGATAGCGCTCGCCGTCCACCAGATAACGCCCTTTACACAGCGTCGGATAACCTGCGTTTTCGCCGTCCTGATAACGGTCGATCAGCACTTCGTTCAGGCGGGATTCCAGCCCCTGCGGCGTTTGTTGCCAGCGCACGAAACGGGCCGGAGAACACGCACCCACAGTGTTGGGCGACTCACCCGTCAGATACGACGACAGATAGCAACGGCCTTCCGACATAATACACAGGCTGCCGAAAGCAAACACTTCCAGCGGGACAGGAGTAACCCGTGCCAGCTGTTTCACCTGATGAATCGACAACACGCGCGGCAGCACCACGCGGGCAACGTCAAAATGGCGATGATAAAAGTTAATCGCCTCTTCATTGGTCGCCGAAGCCTGCACTGACACATGACGTTCAATATGCGGGTAACGCTCGGCGGCGTACTCCAGCATGGCGAGGTCGGCGAGGATCAGCGCGTCGGCACCCAGCTGCGCCGCCATATCCACGGCACGCTGCCAACGGGCGTAACCGTCCGGATGCGCAAAAGTGTTAATCGCGATGTGAAGTTTGCGGCGATGTTGATGGACAAAACTCACCGCTTCCTGCAATTTTTTCTCGGTAAAGTTAAGGCCGGCGAAGTGACGGGCATTGGTATCATCTTTTAGCCCGATATAAACAGCATCTGCGCCGTTTTCGATGGCCGCCTTAAGCGCCGGGAGATTTCCGGCAGGGCAGAGCAGCTCCATAATTTTTCCTGAAGGTTGCGCTATCAAAACGCAAAAATGTTAACGAACTGGGATTTTAGTTAACCTTGCTGCGACAATTTTTGATTTAAGGCAGTTAAAGTTGTATTGGTGGTAGCAGCAATTTCATATGGAATTGTTGATTTATACCGCTATGTTATTTTTCTGATATGGCAAAATAGGATGATTGTTGAAACAGGGAGTAAAACTCGTGTTGGATAAACTGCGTTCCCGTATTGTGCATTTGGGGCCATCTCTGTTGAGTGTACCGGTAAAACTGACGCCATTTGCGCTAAAACGCCAGGTTCTTGAGCAGGTCTTAAGCTGGCAATTCCGTCAGGCGCTGGATGATGGCGAGCTGGAGTTTCTTGAAGGCCGCTGGTTAAGTATTCATGTGCGTGATATTGACCTGCAATGGTTTACCTCGGTGGTGAATGGCAAACTGGTGGTCAGCCAGAACACGCAAGCTGATGTGAGTTTTAGTGCCGACGCCAGCGATCTGCTGATGATTGCGGCGCGTAAACAAGATCCGGATACGCTCTTCTTCCAGCGTCGGCTGGTGATTGAAGGCGATACGGAGCTGGGGGTGTATGTGAAAAACCTGATGGACGCCATTGAACTGGAGCAAATGCCGAAAGCCTTACGCATGATGCTGCTGCAACTGGCGGATTTTGTTGAGGCGGGAATGAAAACCGCGCCTGAAACCAAACAGACATCGGTAGGTGAACCATGCTAATTCGAGTAGAAATTCCCATTGATGCGCCGGGTATTGATGCCCTGCTGCGTCGCTCATTCGAAAGTGATGCGGAAGCGAAGCTGGTTCACGATCTGCGTGAAGATGGCTTTCTGACGCTGGGGCTGGTGGCGACAGATGACGAAGGTCAGGTCATTGGCTATGTGGCATTTAGTCCGGTTGATGTGCAGGGCGAAGACCTGCAATGGGTCGGCATGGCACCGTTGGCGGTTGATGAAAAATACCGTGGACAGGGGCTGGCACGCCAACTGGTCTATGAAGGACTCGATTCGCTTAATGAGTTCGGCTATGCCGCAGTGGTGACGCTGGGCGATCCGGCGCTGTACAGTCGTTTCGGCTTTGAACTGGCGGCGCATCACGATCTGCGTTGCCGCTGGCCGGGCACTGAAAGCGCCTTCCTGGTACATCGTTTAGCGGATGACGCGCTGAATGGCGTAACCGGTCTGGTTGAGTATCACGAGCATTTCAATCGCTTTTAATCTCCGGGGTTTGCAGGCTGCTCAACAGTTCTGCAAACCCTGCGCCTTCCGCTACCAGACGCTCTTTTTGCCGTTTGGTCAGTTGCTTAACGCGATATTCCGCCCGTAGTGCCAGCGAACGGTCGCCCACTGGCGCAGAAAACGCCAGCGTCAGTTCTCCTTTCCCGCGCAGTGCTTTCGCCCCTTTGCCGCTTTGGTGCTGCTGATAGCGGCGTTCGACATCCGTGGTGATCCCGGTATAAAGCTTATTGTCGGCGGTACGGATCAAGTAAAGAAACCAGGGTGTCATCGTCTGCATCGCATGTTAAGGTCAGGCCCACAGTATAAAAGAGAACAGCAATGGAAACACTCATCGCCATCAGCCGTTGGCTGGCAAAACAACATGTTGTCACCTGGTGTGTGCAGCAGGAAGGGGAACTCTGGTGCGCTAATGCCTTTTATCTTTTTGATGCGCAGAAAGTCGCCTTCTACATTTTGACGGAAGAAAAAACGCGCCACGCGCAGATGAGTGGGCCGCAGGCTGCGGTTGCCGGAACGGTAAACGGTCAGCCGAAAACGGTAGCGTTAATTCGCGGTGTGCAGTTTAAAGGTGAGATCCGCAGGCTGGAAGGTGAGGAAAGCGACCTCGCGCGCAAGGCGTACAATCGTCGCTTTCCGGTTGCCAGAATGCTGTCGGCCCCGGTGTGGGAAATCCGGCTCGATGAAATCAAATTCACCGACAACACGCTGGGCTTTGGTAAAAAAATGATTTGGCTACGCGACTCAGGCACCGAGCAGGCGTAACGCCTCGCGGTTAAACGCTGGCAGATCGTCCGGTGTCCGGCTGGTAACCAGCTGATCTTTATCAACCACGACTTCCTGATCGTAAAATTCCACGCCCGCATTTTTAACATCAATAATGATCGGTTTAACTGCGGTCAGTTTGCGCCCCCGAATCACATCGGCGCTGATCAGCAGCTGCGGACCGTGACAGATGGCGAAAACAGGTTTGCCGCTATTCACAAAATCACGGGTAAAGGTGACAAAACGGTTGTCGCCACGCAGATAATCCGGTGAATGACCACCCGGTAGCAACAGGGCATCAAACTCCGCTGGCGTCACTTCATCGATGGATTTATCGATGGTCACGCTGGCTTCTCCTTTTTTGCCTTTCACCGTTTTACCCGCTTGTTTTTCAATAGTAATCACTTCGTGTCCGGCTTTACGGAACTCGTCTGCGGGTGAAGTAAATTCTGAATCTTCAAATTCATCAGTGATTAAAACGGCAATTTTCTTACTCATGCTTCCTCCGCGTTGTTGCATTGGATGAGGCGAATTTTCCACAATCGGGGATAATTACCTCATGGTCTATTAAGACTGGTGCATGAGCCGGGGAGCGCAAGGCAGACAATTCTGTAAAGGAACGAAGATGAGTCAGGTACTGATTACAGGCGCAACGGGGCTGGTGGGCGGTCACCTGCTGCGGATGTTGATTAATGAACCGAAAGTTAACGCCATTGCTGCGCCGACGCGACGTCCGTTGGGCGATATGCCCGGGGTGTTTAATCCCCATGATCCGCAACTGAGTGACGCGTTGGCGCAGGTCACCGAACCCATCGACATTGTGTTTTGTTGTCTCGGCACCACGCGGCGAGAAGCGGGGAGCAAAGAGGCGTTTATTCATGCCGATTACACGCTGGTAGTGGATACCGCATTAACCGGGCGGCGACTGGGCGCGCAGCATATGCTGGTGGTCAGTGCTATGGGTGCCAATGCCCACTCGCCGTTTTTCTATAACCGCGTCAAAGGGGAGATGGAAGAAGCATTAATTGCCCAGAACTGGCCGAAATTGACCATTGCTCGCCCGTCGATGTTACTGGGCGATCGTAGCAAACAGCGGATGAACGAAACGCTTTTTGCGCCGCTGTTCCGTTTGTTACCAGGTAACTGGAAATCCATTGATGCGAGAGACGTGGCGCGGGTCATGCTGGCAGAGGCGATGCGGCCTGAGCATGAAGGCGTGACGATTTTAAGCTCTTCAGAATTACGCAAAAGAGCTGAATAATTATTCCCAAGAATTGATAGTGAGCGTAATATTCACGCGCTCAATTATCATAACTTATTCCTGGGGAATGCTATGACTGGTCAGTCTTCATCTCAGGCGGCAACGCCCATTCAGTGGTGGAAACCCGCGCTTTTCTTTCTCGTTGTCATTGCCGGTCTCTGGTATGTGAAATGGCAACCTTACTACGGCAAAGCGTTTACTGCAGCCGAAACCCACAGTATCGGTAAATCTATCCTTGCGCAGGCGGATGCTAATCCGTGGCAAGCGGCGTTGGATTACGCGATGATCTATTTCCTCGCAGTATGGAAAGCGGCGGTGCTGGGGGTGATCCTCGGTTCGTTGATTCAGGTGCTGATCCCGCGTGACTGGTTGTTGCGTACGCTTGGGCAATCGCGCTTTCGCGGCACGCTGCTGGGAACGCTGTTTTCGCTGCCGGGCATGATGTGTACCTGCTGTGCGGCTCCGGTCGCGGCGGGAATGCGTCGCCAACAGGTATCGATGGGCGGTGCGCTGGCATTCTGGATGGGCAATCCGGTGTTAAACCCGGCGACGCTGGTGTTTATGGGGTTTGTCCTCGGCTGGGGTTTTGCGGCGATTCGTCTGGTGGCCGGGCTGGTGATGGTGTTGCTGATTGCGACGCTGGTGCAAAAATGGGTGCGTGAAACACCGCAAACGCAGGCACCGGTCGAAATTGACATACCGGAAGCACAGAGCGGTTTTTTTAGCCGCTGGGGCAGGGCGCTATGGACACTTTTCTGGAGTACGATCCCGGTTTACATCCTTGCAGTACTGGTGTTGGGTGCCGCACGCGTCTGGTTATTCCCCCATGCCGATGGTGCTGTCGATAACAGCCTGATGTGGGTGGTGGCGATGGCGGTAGCAGGATGCTTGTTTGTCATTCCCACGGCAGCAGAAATTCCGATTGTACAAACGATGATGCTGGCAGGTATGGGAACCGCTCCGGCGCTGGCATTGTTGATGACGCTCCCGGCAGTGAGTTTGCCGTCACTGATTATGCTGCGCAAAGCGTTCCCGGCGAAAGCCTTATGGCTGACAGGGGCGATGGTGGCAGTGTCTGGTGTGATTGTCGGCGGGCTGGCGCTGTTGTTCTGATTTGAGGGAAAACATGTCGGATGCGGCGTAAACGCCTTATCCGACCTACGGTTTGCATCGTTGTAGGCCTGATAAGACGCGGCAAGCGTCGCATCAGGCATTACAAGGGGCTGCTATTTAATAAACGTAAACGCTGTGGTAACCCGCTTTACGCCGCTCACCCGGCTGGCAATATCTGCCGCCGCTTTCGCTTCACGTTCAGTCACCAGCCCCATCAGGAACACTTCACCGTTTTCGGTGGTCACTTTCACGTTGGACGATTTCACCAGGTCGCTGGTTAAGAGCTGCGAACGCACTTTGGTGGTGATCCACGTATCGTTAGATGCTTCGCCCAGACCAATCGGCTGGCCCTGACGAATCTCGTTATACACTTCGTTGGCACCGTCTACGCCCATAGCAATCTGTTTGGCGCGAGCCGAAAGTTCAGCATTTGGTGACTGCCCAACCAGCAGCACTTTGCCCTGATAGGCCGTGACATTAATACGGGTTTCTTTCTTAATCTGTTCGTCTTTCGACAATGCGCTGTTCACGCGCACTTCCAGGGTACCATCGTCCACCTGGGTGCCGACACTGCGTGGGTCAGTTGCGGCTTTGGTACCCACAGCAGCGGTACCCACTACGGCAGCGGCAACACAACCTTGCAACAGCAGCGCGGAAATAAGGACTGCGATTGGCGATAATGCCTTCATGTATTCTCCTTAATCATCCTGGTGAGGGAAAAGCGTGTTATCGATCAGATCGCACAGGCAATTTACCGTCAGCATATGCATTTCCTGAATGCGAGCACTACGATGCGAAGGAATGCGGATCTCCACATCCTGTGGCCCTAACAAACCTGCAAGTTCGCCGCCGTCATAGCCGGTCAATGCCACAATGGTCATATCACGCGTAACGGCGGCTTCAACTGCTTTAACAATATCGCGGCTGTTGCCACGGGTGGAAATGGCTAACAATACATCTCCCGCATGACCCAGCGCCCGCACCTGTTTTGCATACACTTCATCATGTAAGCGATCGTTGGCAATCGCCGTTAAGACAACATTATCAGTATTTAGTGCAATGGCAGGTAAGCTGGGCCGCTCCGTTTCGAAACGGTTGATCATGCTGGCAGCAAAATGCTGTGCATTGGCAGCGGAAGTTCCATTACCACAACAGAGGATTTTGTTGCCATTGAGCAGAGACTGAACCAGCGTCATGGCTGCACGGGAGATGGCATCCGGAAGCGCCTCTGCCGCCGCAATTTGAGTTTGAATGCTTTCAGTGAAGCAAGCTTTAATTCTTTCTTGCACGCTAATCCTTAAACCTTAATTATGAGTGGTCATTAAAGGCATCCTTAATCCACTCAACCTCATTCCCGGTGAAGGCTACCACATCGAACCGGCAATCCACAGTATCAAAACTCCCATTATGACGCGCGAGCCACAAGCGGGCAGTCTGTAATAATTTGTGTTGTTTGCTGCGGGTCACACTGGCTGCCGCGCCGCCATAAAGCGCAGAGCGGCGATAGCGTACCTCGACAAAAACGGTGGTCAGGCCTTCACGCATTATCAGATCGATCTCGCCGCCACGCTCGTTCACGTTAGCGGCGATAAACCGCAGTCCTTTGCCTTCCAGCCAGCGACGCGCTTGTGCTTCCCACGCATCGCCGGTCTGTTTGGTGGTTAACTGGCGGGGACTACCTGACCTTGTTGGTACTGTAGCCATGATAACTTCCTGTTAATCACGCAATCCGGGTTAGCCGTCAGACTTCCGGTATTACCGTTGATTTCAAAACCCTGAACCTGGCGCATTTGTGAGAAATGATTTGCCAACGACCAGGCATCAACGCCCATCGCATACATGCGAGCCAGCGAATAATCGTTGTTCACCGCGCTGAGCGCCTGCTGCATTAACGGCAGATTACCGCCTGCCAGCATCGGGATTTCGCTGTACTGCAAGCCTTCCATCTCCAGTCGGAAATCCGGGCCTGCGGTGCCTTGTGCGCTGCGGGAACTGGCGTACAGCGTTGCACCGCTCTGGCTACCGTTACGCATGGCGATCATCGGTTTGATAAAAGCGATTTCACCCGGCGTTGCCACAATGTAGACCGCATCGACACGACCGCCATTATTGGTGAACTGGTCATCGGTTGGCGTGGTTTGCAGCGTTGGATTGTTGGTCGTCATGCCGGAGTCGGTTGTCGCTCTGGGAGTAATCGGGCTACCCGTTAAAGCAATACCAGAACCGCCGTTAACACCCGCGCGTAATTCGCTGGTGGAACCAAATTTTTGTTGCAGAACGGTGCCGCCGCCCAGTTTCTGCCACTCTTGCGCAAACGCATTGGCTACGCGATCGCCCAATGCACTGCGTGGGATCAGCACCAGCGGCGCTTGTTTACCCTGGTCACGAATATGACGCGCTGCATCGCGCGCTTCGTCTTCCGGTGAAAGCGCGAAGTAACAAATATTGACGCGGTTTTCGATATTCTCCGGCTGGTTCAGTGCCAGTACGTTCAGCGGGGTGTTGCTCTTCAGCAACTCTTCAACGTTATTTTTCAGCAACGGACCAACCACAATACTCGCGCCATCCTGCTGAACCTGGCTTAAGATCTGGCTAAGTGGTTGTGATGAGGTATCGTAGATTTTCAGCTCTGCGGATGGATTTGCGGGTGCGCTTACCGCTGCGGTGCTTGTCGCCGGGGCGCTTACAGGCACCGGCTGGGCCGCAGGCTGATCACCGGTCAGATCGCTAACCGAGGCTTGTGCCGGGCTGGCAACGCTATCCGCAGTTTGCGGCTGAGGTTGTTCTGCTACGTCTGCGGCAGGTGCGGCAGCTACCTGAGCCGCCACTGGCTGAGTGCCGATATTTTTCGCGGCTTCAAAGCCTTGCTGAATAGTGCGACCAAATACCGCTGCCTGGCCATTCAGCGGCAACAGCAGGGCGATTTTGTTGGTCGAGGCTGGTTTAAACGCTTTTACGTTAACCAACTGCGTTGGCAGCATTTTCGCGCCCGGATTGTTCGGATAACGTTTCTGCCAGTCGGCGATCCCGGCTTTCATCATGTCGGGATCGTTACGGTTATCAAACCAGACGCGCTGCAGATCCAGCCAGCCTTGCAGAATATTTTCGTCGGCGTTGATCACCAGCGTATTCGCCTGTTCCTGAGTCATGGAGGAGAGCGCCTGCCAGGTGGCATCAATATTCTGCTGTTTTTCTTTCGCGCCAAGCAGCGGTTCCTGAGCAATTAACGCGCGCAGTAAATCAATGGAAGGACGCCCCTGGCTGGCATCGATTTTTGCCTGCCAGTAACGCGCTTGCTGGTTTTGTTCTAAATCGGCAGGTGTGATTTTCGCCAGCAAGTTTTGCGCGCCAGCAAAATCTTTCTGCGCCAGTTTAATCTCTGCCGCCAGCAGTGTTTTCTCGCGACGCTGAGAATCGTTCAGTTCTTGCGGTAGTTGGTTAAACAACTCAACCGCCTGCCCGGTTTTACCTTCTTTCACCAGTGCACGAATGGCGAGTAATTGCCAGTTGATCCTGGTATCATCAGAGCTTTGCTGCATCTGCTGAAGATAAAAGGCAGAATCAGCCTGCGCCGTGCCCTGCATATAAGCAGTGGACTGATCGGGAGTATGGGTGCCACAACCGGCGAAAATCAGGGCTGCCAGAACAACAGGCAGACAACGCGCGGCTTTCAAACGAGAAAATGTTGAGGGTACCATAATGTATCCAGTGATATTTTTTTTACGCAATGCTCAATATTAAATCGGCAATACGGACGACACAATGAAACAACACCAATCGGCGGATAATTCTCAGGGCCAGCTTTACATTGTACCGACGCCAATCGGCAATCTGGCGGATATCACCCAGCGTACGTTAGAGGTATTACAGGCCGTTGATCTGATTGCCGCCGAGGATACTCGTCACACCGGTTTATTGCTGCAACATTTTGGGATTAATGCCCGGTTGTTTGCGCTGCACGACCATAACGAACAACAAAAAGCCGAAACGCTGCTGGCAAAGCTGCAAGAGGGGCAAAACATTGCGCTGGTTTCCGATGCCGGAACGCCGCTAATTAACGATCCTGGCTACCATCTGGTGCGTACCTGCCGTGAAGCGGGGATTCGTGTGGTGCCGCTACCCGGACCGTGTGCTGCTATCACTGCGTTAAGCGCCGCGGGTTTACCATCTGACCGTTTCTGTTACGAAGGCTTTTTACCTGCCAAATCAAAAGGCCGCCGTGATGCGCTAAAAGCCATTGAAGCGGAGCCGCGCACGCTGATTTTTTATGAATCTACCCACCGTCTGTTAGATAGCCTGGAAGATATCGTTGCGGTATTAGGCGAATCCCGCTACGTGGTTCTGGCGCGTGAGCTGACCAAAACCTGGGAAACCATTCACGGCGCGCCCGTTGGCGAGCTGCTGGCGTGGGTAAAGGAAGATGAAAACCGTCGCAAAGGCGAAATGGTGCTGATTGTCGAAGGTCATAAAGCACAGGAAGAAGACTTACCCGCCGATGCCCTGCGCACGCTGGCGCTGCTACAGGCAGAACTGCCGCTGAAAAAAGCGGCGGCGCTGGCCGCAGAAATTCATGGCGTGAAGAAAAATGCGCTGTATAAGTATGCGCTGGAGCAGCAGGGGTAACAGTGCCGAAGCGTTGCGTTAATCAAAACGCAACGTCTTCTTTTACCGCACCATGACGGTAATGGTGGCTGTGCCCTGAAATTTTCCTGTTTCCAGCTCACCACCGACCAGATTAACTGGCCAGGCGCGCATATTGACGGTGCCATGCCCGGAAGGATCAACGGGAAGGATACCGTTCTGAAAAGGAATATTTGCAACTCCGCCGCCGAGATTTTCAATACGAATACCGACATCGGGCACATTGTCTGAACTTCTTCGCCTGGCGACCAGGTTGTACTGGTCTACTACCCCAGTTGTACCGTCGATGCGCATTTGCAACGAGTTTTTAATCTTTGAAGTATCACCACAGTCATAAGTGATATCAAAGTCTACTGGAGTAAAACCGTCTGGCATGGCATTGCGGGTGGTAAACTTCTGACCATTGATGAATCCAAAATTAACTTTAATAACATCGCCCTGATTAATTTTGCACGACTGTGGGGCGGTGAGATTTCCCTGAATCGATAACTTGACTAAATCATGGAAGTCACCTGTAGACGGGCTTCCCATTCCATCGACCCACGCGCCTTTAATGACGGCAATATCCGTTTTCGGAATGGTCATCGAGCCGAGAAATGGCTTGGTGACATACAGGGTAAAGGTGGTATTTGCACCAATATTAACGGGTCCATAACGAGACGTGTCACCCTGGCAAACACCCGTTTGGGTTGCAGCAGAATATACGGTGCTGCTTTTTATCTGTGTGAATCGGGTGTTAACAGAGACAACCTGGTCGGTTGTGAGTCCTGGAATGTCGTTTGCCTGTAATGTGGTTTTAATATCCAGGCTGTCATTGAGTTTGTAATATCCTGTCTGATGTCCAGTGGTGGTAAGTACGGGGCTGACCATATAGACAAGTTTAACTGCCTTACCCGCAGAGCAGGAACAGGCGTATTGCCAGTTAGTGCTACTTAGCGTTGCAGAGGTAAACTCCCGTCCTGTCACGTTATCTGTCTGGTTCACCGTAACATCATCAACCACACTGCTGTAATTTGTCGCACCGCTAGTGCTGTCGGCTCCACACCCTCCTGAGGAGGCATAAGCGCAGGATGTGGATATCAACAAAAGTCCTGTTATAAGAGGCGCTCTTTTCATTTTTTTATCCTTAATGGCACTGCGCTGTGCCTTGTAATACAGAGGTTGTTGGTTCTGAATCCGGTGTACTAAAAGCAAACTGACATTGTTGATCTGCCTGATTTCCCCAGCGTACAGTCCAGCTTTGTGATTTACTCGATATCCCAGAGAGATATAGTATGCCGCCCTCATCGACGATACTTTGTTGCCCCGTATCATCGTTGCTGGCAAGAGCGCCAAAGGGCAACGGTTTACCGTTGCGATCGCTGACTGTAACAAGTACGCGATAACCGATATTGGCGTTGAAACGCGCCGCTACCATTGCACCTCTGTTGGGCACCACAAACTGTGTTGTTTGTTCAAGATCGACGTTATCGGGCAGCTGCGTAGTATCTACCGAGAGACGGTTTTCCTGATAAGTCGTGAGATAAGGAACCACTGCATAGCCAAAGGGATCAGTAGCAATCCCCGGATAGTTTTGTATCCTCACGCCAGAAGCCCCGTTAGCATCGATAAGCGCAAAAGCGTTGCCCAGATATTGCGAGAGCGTCACGCCATGAGGATGGATAACCACGCCGCCGGTAACGCCGTAATTGTATTGGCTGCTGTCATTACCGTAACTGTATCCGGCACTGAAGGTTCCATAAGGTGAACGGTAACTGGCGTTCAGGCTACTGTTATGGTTGTTATCGTCATCCAGACTTTGTTCCAGGCTATAGCTCAGGCGACCATCATCCAGCAGTGAGCCATCAAGACGCATTTCATGTTGGGTTGGGCGATCTTTCTGGCTGGTCATCTGATAGGAAACCAGGCTACGCGGTAACCAGCTAGACTGGCCCCCTGAATCTCCAGACAACCAGTATCACTTATTTAAGTGATAGTCTTAATACTAGTTTTTAGACTAGTCATTGGAGAACAGATGATTGATGTCTTAGGGCCGGAGAAACGCAGACGGCGTACCACACAGGAAAAGATCGCAATTGTTCAGCAGAGCTTTGAACCGGGGATGACGGTCTCCCTCGTTGCCCGGCAACATGGTGTAGCAGCCAGCCAGTTATTTCTCTGGCGTAAGCAATACCAGGAAGGAAGTCTTACTGCTGTGGCCGCCGGAGAACAGGTTGTTCCTGCCTCTGAACTTGCTGCCGCCATGAAGCAGATTAAAGAACTCCAGCGCCTGCTCGGCAAGAAAACGATGAAAAATGAACTCCTCAAAGAAGCCGTTGAATATGGACGGGCAAAAAAGTGGATAGCGCACGCGCCCTTATTGCCCGGGGATGGGGAGTAAGCTTAGTCAGCCGTTGTCTCCGGGTGTCGCGTGCGCAGTTGCACGTCATTCTCAGACGAACCGATGACTGGATGGATGGCCGCCGCAGTCGTCACACTGATGATACGGATGTGCTTCTCCGTATACACCATGTTATCGGAGAGCTGCCCACGTATGGTTATCGTCGGGTATGGGCGCTGCTTCGCAGACAGGCAGAACTTGATGGTATGCCTGCGATCAATGCCAAACGTGTTTACCGGCTCATGCGCCAGAATGCGCTGTTGCTTGAGCGAAAACCTGCTGTACCGCCATCGAAACGGGCACATACAGGCAGAGTGGCCGTGAAAGAAAGCAATCAGCGATGGTGCTCTGACGGGTTCGAGTTCTGCTGTCGATAACGGAGAGAGACTGGTGTCACGTTCGCGCTGGACTGCTGTGATCGTGAGGCACTGCACTGGGCGGTGACTACCGGCGGCTTCAACAGTGAAACAGTACAGGACGTCATGCTGGGAGCGGTGGAACGCCGCTTCGGCAACGATCTTCCGTCGTCTCCAGTGGAGTGGCTGACGGATAATGGTTCATGCTACCGGGCTAATGAAACACGCCAGTTCGCCCGGATGTTGGGACTTGAACCGAAGAACACGGCGGTGCGTAGTCCGGAGAGTAACGGAATAGCAGAGAGCTTCGTGAAAACGATAAAGCGTGACTACATCAGTATCATGCCCAAACCAGACGGGTTAACGGCAGCAAAGAACCTTGCAGAGGCGTTCGAGCATTATAACGAATGGCATCCGCATAGTGCGCTGGGTTATCGCTCGCCACGGGAATATCTGCGGCAGCGGGCTTGTAATAGGTTAAGTGATAACAGATGTCTGGAAATATAGGGGCAAATCCACCAGCGTTCTAACGGAATACTGAGATTCAAAGAGAGTGCACGGTCATTATTTTCATCAGTGTAGCGGCTGTATTGATAATTCAGGCTGTAACCAATTCCCCATTGCTGGCCGGAAACCCCAACAGAGATATTACTGTTTTTCTCGTTATTGCCCCAATAGTCTTGCTGTGAACCGGAGGCATACAGACTTACCCCATCAAATATTGTCTGGCTGATGTTGAATTGAATTTCACTTTTTTGGCGACTGTTATAGCCCCAATTGCGGGTATTGGCTTCATCAAAACTAAAATAGCCATCGTTGGTATAGCGATAGTAGCTAACAGCGATATTGGTGTTGGTTTCCGGGATATCTTTGATGTACTGAGTACGCCATTGATAGCCATGAAAAGAGTGCTGGTTATCGAATTGGGTGTCAGCTCTGTTGATATCCATCGACAACGCGCCCAGTGCGCCAAGTGTGCCGCCGATACCGATCCCCAGCGCATAATAATCTTCAGAACCGAGCAGGCCGCCATACAGCGTAAAAGTATTATTCAAACCATATATTGCCGTGGCTTCAGCAAATTCGGGTTCCTTGCTATCACTGTTTGCATCAGCGCGATAGCGTCCAGCGGTCGCGCTATATTTTAGATGCCCAGGTCGCTGCATCATGGGTAATGAAGAATAAGGCTGGATAAAGCGACGTTGTGTACCGTCACTTTCTTCAATCGTGACTTCTAAATCGCCGCTGTTGGAAGAGGGGTAGAGATCGTTAATTTCAAAGGCACCCGCTGGCACGTTGCTTTGATAGATCACATAACCATTTTGCCTGATAGTCACGATTGCACTACTGTTTGCGATACCGCGTACCGTTGGGGCAAATCCGCGCTGGCTGTTTGGCAACATATTATCGTCGGAAGCGAGTTGCACGCCAGTAAAGGCGTAGCTGGAAAAAATACTGCCGCTGGTGGCGCTTTCTCCCAGAAGCAACTGAGACTTCAACGCCTTGATATCACGTTGTAAATAACTACTGATAGTGTTCCAGCTTGACGCCTGATCGTTGCGTGTCCACGTAGAATAGTTACGTAATCGCCAGGGGCCAAAATTAGCACCATTTTGCATATTCAGGTACTGTCGTTGGCTACGATTGCCCTGGCGGTAACGGTTATCAGAACCTGTAAACGAGTAGTTGGTAAACAGCGTTGGTATACCATCGTCCCAACGAGAAGGGGAGACGTAACCTCTTGCATCACGGTACAGTGCAATTTGGGGAATGCTCAAATTAAGTCGCTGATGATTGAAATCAAATTCAGCAGCTGTACCGGGAATGATTTGTTCAAGCGAGTTGATCACGCTATCGTCATCTTTTTCAGCCAGCGCCGGGATTTCATCCACCTTAATACCCAGCTCACGTAGTTGTTCTACCGTAAACTGTGGCTGCAGAAGTTGCTCTGCATTGGCGGTAAATGTAATTTTTTTCTGTGAAACCTTCTTTTTATTCAGCCAGATATCAACCTGATAAGTTCCTGGTAGTTGTGCGTATTTTTTTGAAAAACGTGACAGATCGGTTGTTTGCATACCACTTTTTGTAGTTTCCAGCATAATGGGGTCGAAATAATACTCTTCGGCGTTAGCGGTAGTGCAAAGCATGCCGCTGCCAGTGAGCACCATCGGCAAACAACGTTTGATAATGAGCGCCAACTGTTTCGGTGTGCGTTTATGTCCCTGGTGGTGTCGTTGTGGCATTCCCTGATGGCCTGTGTTTTTATATTTTTTATTGCAGTGGACGAGTTTCTGTCCCGGAACTGCCGCCATAATCGTTGATCGCAGCCCATTTCACGTTCTTTCCGCCAGATGCTGGAAGTGGTAACTGTTTATGTTCTCCGGGCGCGATATATTCAATTTTGCTTGTGAGATCGGTTTTATCGACTGCCAGTCCGGCAAATACGACGTAATATTCAGTTGGGTTATATATATTGAGTGAATGGTCACTACGTTTAAATTCCAGTGATTTCCACGCATCGTTTACCCGTCCCTTCAGGTGTGCGGGGCGATAAAACATTTTGACCCGCGTTTTAAATACCAGCGTCAACTCGTTAGCATTAACATCATCTGATTTTTTCTTTGCTGGAATGGCACGAACATTAATGTAGAACAGCGACTCTTTATTTTCAGGCAGGTTATCAGCTGTTTTAATAATTCGCAGTGATGAGTCATCGCTAGCCTCAAGACGAAATAGCGGTGGGGTTATAATAAATGGGGCACGGCTTTTACCATCTATATTATCTACCCATGATTGCAGTAAATAAGGCGTTTCTGCGCCTTTGTTTGCGACAGGTAACGCAGCCTCTTTGCGGCTGGCATCATAGATCACTCGCGTTCGCTGTAAAACGATACCCCCTGCAAGCGCCTGGCCGATACAGAAGCTACACAACAAGGTTAATATCACCGCGAATGTTCGTTTTGACATAGTTATTTTTCAACCTGATACAACGAGAAAGAGGAAGGAAAAGGGCGTTATCTGAAAGGTCAGATAACGCCGTAACGTATTAACGGTAATCCAGCGTTACGTTAACGACAGCGTCTGCTTCCCCTGGGGTGATTTCTGATGCTTCAACGGTTGATACGTAGTAAGCGATGAGGTCAACATTGACAATACCATTGGAGTCCGCTGGGATCTGATAAATCGTGTTATCATTCCCCATAGCATTCAGTGGCATAAGGTTTCCGCTTTCCGCATCGTCAATACGGATACCCACACCTGTTGTCGCTGTGCCAGCAAAAGAGCCCACTTTTGCCAGATTAGGGAAGTTAGGGACGGTGCCATTATCCCGCGTTTCCAGCCATAAACGGAAAGACGCTTCAACGTTGCCGTTATCGTGCTCCCACCCAGTCACTGGGCAGTTAACTAAAGGAATAGTGAATGGAATTTTTGGGCTACGATCGCCAACAGAACGAAACTGTTCGGCATTATAGTGACCAAGAGCAACTTCAATTTTCTTATCAGAGTCATTGATTTCACAAGCGGATTTTAAAATCTCGCCATCAAAGGTAATGCTGCCAACTTACTGATTTAGTGTATGATGGTGATTTTAAGGTGCTTGCGTGGCTTCCATTTCCATCAGATGTCCTTCCTGCTCCGCTACTGAAGGCGTGGTGCGTAACGGCAAAAGCACTGCCGGACATCAGCGCTATCTCTGCTCTCATTGCCGTAAAACATGGCAACTACAGTTCACTTACACCGCCTCTCAGCCCGGTACGCACCAGAAAATCATTGATATGGCCATGAATGGCGTCGGATGTCGCGCCAGTGCACGCATTATGGGCGTTGGCCTCAACACGGTTTTACGTCACTTAAAAAACTCAGGCCGCAGTCGGTAACCTCGCGCATACAACCGGGCAGTGATGTGATTGTCTGCGCTGAAATGGACGAACATTGGGGCTACGTCGGTGCTAAATCACGTCAGCGCTGGTTGTTTTACGCGTATGACAGGATACGGAGGACGGTTGTGGCGCACGTCTTCGGTGAACGCACTCTGGCCACACTGGAGCGTCTTCTGAGCCTGCTGTCGGCCTTTGAGGTCGTGGTATGGATGACGGATGGCTGTCCGCTGTATGAATCACGCCTGAAGGGAAAGCTGCACGTTATCAGCAAGCGTTACACTCAGCGCATTGAGCGACATAATCTGAATCTGAGACAACATCTGGCAAGGCTGGTACGGAAGTCACTGTCGTTCTCAAAATCGGTGGAGCTGCATGACAAGGTCATCGGGCATTATCTGAACATAAAACACTATCAGTAAGTTGGAGTCATTACCGCCATCAAAAACTATTTCACCATCGGTTGCAGCGGCATTACCTGCGAAAAGCGCAAGTAAGCCCACAATAGCTGTTTTTGTAACTTTATTCATTTATAACCTTATCCTTGTAACAAGTACATAATCATATTTAATGTGAATATATGTTCAACATCTTTAAAGATTATACAGGTAGAAATATTTCATTGAACATTAAATAGACTAAACTTTAAGATTATATGTATATGCAAATATTTTATGTTTTTATTATATTGATATGAATTTTCTATGTGTTAAAAAGAGTATAAATGCCTGACTTTGCTGCGCCAGGGGCCGAGTCAGAATACGAGGTGATTTATTAATAGAACAAGTTATATGTATATCTAAAATTAAATTGTTGAACATAACTCCTTTTGCTATTGGCGTTATGTTCAACCCAGTCAAATGTTATTTAATATAATGCGTGACTGTTGAATAAGTTAATTTAAAAATTTTGAGCAAATTTTTCATCTGGTTAGGTATTAATTAAACAAATAAAGTTACTGTGCAGCCATAAAAATGAAGCCGGGATAGCGGTGGAGACTTTAGCCGTGAGAAAACGTTCTGTCGCATCCTGCTTTCCTTCGCCAGTCACCAATAACAAAACCTCGCGGGCATTGAGAATATCCTTCAGGCCTAAGGTGATCCCACGAGTCACGGGGCGACCCGTGGTTTTTAACATCTCATGTTGCTGTGTTCTGGCATCAAGTTGACTGATATGGCAGGCCGGTTGTAGGCTTTCTCCCGGTTCGTTCAGCCCAAGATGACCGTTTTTCCCCAATCCGAGAACGCATAAATCCAGACCGCCTTTGCGCGCAATCAGGTTCGTTACCCGTTCGCACTCTGTCTCATTTATCTCTTCGGAGCGAAAGCTGATGAGCTGGTCTTCACGTAGCCCCAGCGGCTGCACGATATGCTGTTGTAGGAAAGTTTCGCAGGTGCCAGGCATCGTTAATGGCAGATCCACCCATTCGTCGAGCTTCACGAAGGTGAGCTGGCTGATATCAACCTGCTGCTGGTGGATTTTTTCTACCAGATAATGATACGTCAGTAATGGCGTGGCTCCGGTCGCCAGGCAAATCACGGCATCCGGTTTGCTACGGATCACAGCCAATAAATATTCGCTGGCTCGTTCACTTAACGCCGTATAGTTTTCAACTTGCTGAAGGGTTTGCACAGGATGAAATTCCTTAAGTAAAGAGGCACCGCCAGAAGCAGTGCCTCGTTCCATTTACAAAATGCCGAATGCGGAACAAACAATAGAGAGCACAAAAGTCACGCCGATTAACAGCACCGGATGCGCTTTTTTCACCCGCAGGAAGTAATACATCAGCAGGGTGTAGGCCATCGGTAAAATGTTCGGGAAGACTTTATCGAAGAAATCCTGTTGCAGCGCGACGCTGTGGGTACTGTCGATGGCAAACGATGTCACCACGTTAATATGCACATACGAAGCGATCAGCCCGCCGATTACCGTGATCCCGAGGATGGTTGCCGAGCGAGCAATCATCTGCGAGTTCTCTCGCACTTTATCGATCGCCTTCACGCCGACTGAATAACCGACGTGGGTCCAGCCGACGCGCAGGAAAAAGATAAGCAGGTAAACGGCGAAAAATAGAATCGGCCCCAGCAGGTTTCCCTGGCTGGCAAATGATGAGCAAATTCCCGCCATAATCGGCAACAAAGTAAACCAGAAAATCGCATCGCCAATCCCGGCGATTGGGCCAAACAGTGCCACTTTGAGGCCTTTAATGGTGTCGCGGTTTTCTCCTTTTTCTTCCATCGAAATTAATAACCCCATCAGGAATCCGACCAGATTCGGGTGGGTATTAATAAATTCGAGGTTATCTTTCATCGCCGCGCTTAAGCCCGGTTTGTCGTCCTTATAAATCTTTTTCAGGATCGGCAACATCGCCCAGGTAAAACCGCCCGCCTGCATCCTTTCGTAGTTAAAGCTCGCTTGCAGCAGCGACGAACGAAAGCCCAGACGGGTGATATCTTTTTTACTGATTTCAGATCCCATTGCTGTAGTCCTCTTCTTCATTTTTACTGGCAACGGGCTGCGGTTGCGCTTGCTGCCGGGATTTCGCATTGAAAAACTCATACACCGCAAAGCCTGCGCCCAGTACGGCAACCGGCAACAGGTTGCTGACCCGGATGTAGCAAACAAACAGGAAACCGGCGATCAGGTAAGGGATATATTGCGCTTTGAACATTACGCGCAGCAGCAAGCCAAAACCAACGGCAGGCAGAATACCGCCAGCCACTTCAAAGCCGTGGGTCAACCAGGCGGGCATCGCTTTCACCAGCGCCTGCATCGCCCCTTGTGCCAGGTAAGTACAGAGGAAAGCAATCACCGCATACGCTGAAGCGACGATGAGCATCGTTGTCCAGTTAAGCCGGGAAAACGCTGCCGTATCCGCCTCTTTCGCGCATTTATCGGCTTTGGTCATAAATAATGAGAAAGCGGAATAGAAGAACAGAATGACGTACTGCATTAACAAACTAAACGGCAGGCCAAGACCAATTGCTGTTTTGGCATCAACGCCCGTAGACCATGCAATGACGGTGGTCATCAGACCCGCCATAATCGGGTTGGGCGGCTGAACACCACCTGCAGGGGTTAATCCGGCGAAAGCCAACTCTGTCAGACCACCGGTAATTAAGCCAGTCTGAATATCACCGAGAATAGCGCCAGTTAGGGTACAAACGATTATCGGGCGGAATAAAAATAAGGCTTCCAGCCAAAAATCAATCCCCAGAACGAAAACTAACGCCGCTAGGGATAATCCCTGAAGTAGGGTTATTTCATGCATTTTTATTACCTCAAACCAATATTAAGGCGATTTTAGATTTAGTCAGGGATTTGTTCTTTTTGATCGCCAGGGACGTCCTGAATGAAAACATTCACGCCACGTTGTTTAATAAAACGTAAGTCCGCGAGATCCTGGTCATCGACATAAACTTTACTGCTGATTTGCTTTTTCCCTTCCGAGAAATGCATATTGCCGACGTTGACATCTTTCAGGTCAATGCCACCTTCTACCAATTTACGGGTAATGACTCCAACTTACTGATAGTGTTTTATGTTCAGATAATGCCCGATGACCTTGTCATGCAGCTCCACCGATTTTGAGAACGACAGTGACTTCCGTCCCAGCCTTGCCAGATGTTGTCTCAGATTCAGATTATGTCGCTCAATGCGCTGAGTGTAACGCTTGCTGATAACGTGCAGCTTTCCCTTCAGGCGTGATTCATACAGCGGCCAGCCATCCGTCATCCATACCACGACCTCAAAGGCCGACAGCAGGCTCAGAAGACGCTCCAGTGTGGCCAGAGTGCGTTCACCGAAGACGTGCGCCACAACCGTCCTCCGTATCCTGTCATACGCGTAAAACAGCCAGCGCTGACGTGATTTAGCACCGACGTAGCCCCAATGTTCGTCCATTTCAGCGCAGACAATCACATCACTGCCCGGTTGTATGCGCGAGGTTACCGACTGCGGCCTGAGTTTTTTAAGTGACGTAAAACCGTGTTGAGGCCAACGCCCATAATGCGTGCACTGGCGCGACATCCGACGCCATTCATGGCCATATCAATGATTTTCTGGTGCGTACCGGGCTGAGAGGCGGTGTAAGTGAACTGTAGTTGCCATGTTTTACGGCAATGAGAGCAGAGATAGCGCTGATGTCCGGCAGTGCTTTTGCCGTTACGCACCACGCCTTCAGTAGCGGAGCAGGAAGGACATCTGATGGAAATGGAAGCCACGCAAGCACCTTAAAATCACCATCATACACTAAATCAGTAAGTTGGCAGCATTACCCGGCGGATGCGCGCCTTTATTCTGCGGCGTGAAGTACGGTCCTTCGAGATAACTCCCCAGCACTTGCGCACCAGGTCCGCCGCGTTGGCAACGTTGAGCAATACGTTTCAGCGCCGCATGAATGGTATTAAGCGGCGCGGTTACGGTGGTCGGTAACCAACTGCCGACACCTTCGCGTGCCTTGTGCATTGCCAGCTTGTCGAGTACATCCGGCGCGTCATCCATTACATCAACGCCCGCACCACCGTGTACATGGGTGTCGATGTAAGCGGGGCAGAGCCGTTCCGCATCGCGTTCAGTCACGCCCACTGGAATCGGTTCGATTGCTGCGATGACACCGTCAGCAACACGCAACTGATGGTCATCGAACCATCCCTCTTCAGTCAGCAGCCTTCTGGCGCGCAGAACGTGTGTCATATTCCTTCCTCGACCGGACATTCTTCATGGCAGCGGCCTAACTCGTCCACCAGACTGGTCAGCCCTCGGTGTCCACACTCCAGCGCCTGTACACGGAATTCTTCACCGCTTAACCCTTCGCGCTCCAGCACCATCTCCAGTAGCAGTTGCAAATTGGTGCCGGTAATCACTTCACAGCCCGGTTTTTGCATCGCCAGCGTTGAAGCTACGCGAAACGGCGTGCCGCCCAGCAAATCCGTCAGAAAAACAATGCCGTCTTCACAATCCAGTTGGGCGATGGCCTCTTCAAGCTGCGATGTAAGCAGCGCGGCGCTTGAGGTTTCGGGAAAATCGATGGCAATAAACTGCGATTGATCGCCGAGGATTTGCTTCATTGCTTTTTCCATGCCACTGGCAAACCCGCCATGCCCTGTCAAAATAATACTTAACATCTAATACCTCATTGTATTTAAAGGAAATGGCAGAATTTACCGACGATCCCTAGAACCACGGTAACCGCAATCAGGCGCAGCGGACTCTAGCCGCGGCGTACCAGCCAGAACATGGTCAGGGTGTAGACCAGCGGTAAGAAGGCAGGCATCAGTTTGTCGATAACATCAGCCTGTAACTTAACTACTGCGTCGCCCGCCGTGATTTCCAGCGTGGTGCTTAAACGAACATAGGTTGCCACCAGTGCGCCGATTACCGTCATTCCAACGATTGACGCAGCATGGCCGACTTTTTTGGTATTCGCTTTAATAAGGGGAATCGCCGCCACGCCCATGCGGTAAGCATAATGCGCCAGACCAAAACGCAGCCCCAAGTGTACCACGTTGAACAGCACAATAAAGACGACTGCGCCAAGAATAGAGCCTTGTAGCGCGAGGCTTGCGCCTATCCCGCCACAAATCGGCAGTAGCGTTAGCCAGAACATCGCATCGCCAATCCCGCCAAGCGGCGCACCGACGGCAATTTTGGTGCTCTGAATACTGTTAACGTCCTGCTTAGAACGCTCCATCGCAAGGATAATGCCGATAACAAACGTCACCAGAAACGGATGGGTATTGAAGAAACCCATATGCCCCTTCATGGCGCGCGCCAGGTCGCGTTTATTAGTGTGGATCTTTTTCAGAGCAGGCAGCAGACCGTACAACCAGCCAGAAGCCTGCATACGTTCGTAGTTAAAAGACGCTTGTAACAGCATGGAACGCCAGGCGACGCGGTTGATATCTTTTTTCGTCAGCTCCGCGGCAATGCTCCGATCTTCATACACGTTTTCATTGACGCCAGTCAGCAGTGTTTCTTCATTTTCGCTGACGTTCGGCAGGGTGGTTTGATTAGATGCCATCTTCAAATTCCTCTTTCTGTGCCGCAGGTTGAGTCGGTTCAGGAGATTTACGCAGCAGATCGATCAGCGCCATCGCCAGCGCGGCGGCAGCAATAGCCAGCACCGGTAACTTGAGCCAGGTTGCGGCAACAAAGCCCAGGATGAAGTAGGGTATGTAGACGTTTTTCATCATGATTTTCAGCAGCACGGCAAAACCGATTGCTGGCATGATGCCGCCCGCGACGCCGAGGCCGTCGATTAATCGTTGCGGCAGGACATCAATGATGGTTTTTGCATGTTCCGCGCCGAAGTAGATAGGCAGGAAAGCGCAGAGAAAATAGAAAGTGCCGAGTGCCAGCAGTGCCAGATAGTTCACGCGTTCAATGCCGCGAGTATCGGCGTTCTCCGCCATCCGGTCGCAGCGAGACATCACGCCAGACATCACCGAGAACAGGAAGGTAATCCCCATCTGTACTGCGACAGCGAAAGGTACGGCGACACCGACCGCGACATCGGGTTTCACGCCAGTAGTAATGGCAAACGCCGTGCCGACGATAGTACCGATAATCACGTTAGGCGGCTGTGCGCCCGCCAGCGGGGCCAGCCCCATCCACACTAGTTCCAGCGTATCGCCGGTTAAAATTCCGGTATGCAGATCGCCAAGTACCAGCCCGACCAACGGGCCGAGGACCACCGGGCGGTGCATATGGGTTAAGCCGTTAAACATATCTAGGCCAGCGATAAAGGCGATAATGCCCAACGCAAATGCCTGCAACAGGCTGATTTCCATGATGAATCCCTCAAAGTAATTTAAAGAGGTCCACAGCAGGCTCTGTCGGGACGCCCTGAACGAAGCATTCCACCCCAGCGGCTTTCAGGTCGTTAAATGCTGCGATATCGCCCGCATCCACAGAAACCGTTTTGGCGATTTGTTGTTTGCCATTGGCGTAGTGCATATTGCCAACGTTAATGCGATTCACCGGAACGCCACCTTTCACCAGCGTCAGGAAATCGGCGGGTGTTTTACAAACCAGCAGGATTTTCTGTCGATCGGCGGCGCGATGAATGTTGTCGATAACTTTTTGCAGCGTCCAGAAACGTACGGCGATCCCTTCTGCCAGTACCATTTCCATCAGGTTTTGTTGTACCGGATCTTCGGCAACCTCATCGTTGGCTACCAGCACCAGATTTGCCCCCGCAAATCCGACCCACTGAACGCCGACCTGACCGTGAATCAAGCGTTCATCAATCCGGCTTAAAACAATATTTGGCATAGCATGTTCCTCTTTGTTTTGCTTATTGGCCTTCACAGGCTGTGTGGTACTGCGCCAGGATGTCCTGAATATGGTTTATAATGAGTTCCCGTGGCGTCGGTTGCAGCTCGCCGGAGCGAACTTTCACGTACTGCAGCGGCAGATACTGGCTGATGAGCGGTAGCGGAATTGGTGAATCCGCCAGATTACGAACCAGATGAGCGAAAGCGTCATCAATCTGGCTGTCCGGCCAGTAATAGCGCACGCGATCTGAGTAGCTGTAACCACGCGCCAGACGACGCGCGTTGCCGTCACCGTGGTAGTGGCTTTGCCAGTATTCCGGGCGGTCGAGCATCACGTTTTCCAGCACCTGACGCAGACCGGAACAGGCTTTCGCTGGTACCAGTTCTTCTTCAATCGCCGCCAGAGAAAAAAGGGCTTCACGCAGGGCGAAGGTCAGCGCCGGGCCAACTTTCAGAATGGCAAAGTGGTCAATCACCAGCTGGCGCAGAGATTGCGGCGTTTGATAATCGGTAGAGTGCGCTTCGAAAATCAGCGTTTCGTAGTTTTCGACCATCTGGCTTAAGGCGCTCGCTTTGGCGGGCTGATAATCAATAACGTTGGTGTGATCGAATTCGACGCCGGGTTGAACCACCAGGGCAATAATGCGTGGCCAGATGGCATTCAAACCTTGCTTTTCAAAGGCGTGACGATGGGCTTCCAGCGTGGCGCGGGCGGCATCCGGCGTGGTGACCGCCAGCTCGCTTAAGGTTTCATGCGCGCCGCCAGGTACCGGCACTTCGGTACCAATGACATACTCCAGATCGGCTTCGCCAAAGTGTTCGCGACAGGTTTCTTCCGCCACTTTCGCCAGACGGGCGGCGCGTTCAGCCACGATGTCATCAGTTAAGGGAATTGGATCGTCCTGACAGGACATGCTGCAATCAAGGTGGATTTTTTTGAATCCTGCCGCAACGTAGCTTTTAATCAAATCATCGGCATTGGCCATTGCCTGAGCGGCTGGCAGGTTTTGCCAGCGGTTTGGCCCCAGATGGTCACCACCCAGAATCAGCGCATCCTGCGGGAAATTCAACGAGTCGGCGAGCTGACAAACAAAGCCGCGAAAATCGGCGGGCGTCATTCCGGTATAACCGCCGAACTGGTCTACCTGATTGGAGGTTGCTTCAATCAGTAACGGCGTTTGGTTTGCACTGGCGTAGCGGATTGCAGCCTCCAGCACCAGCGGATGTGCGGAACAAACGGCATAAATTGCATTTGTTTTGCCCGCTTTGTGCTGTCTCACCATTTCTGTCAGATGTTTCACTTTCCTCTCCAGTTCAGATTACTGCGATATTGATCTTTCGTTTTGTTTCAATTGATACTGCGTCATGGTGAGATAAAAATAAAACGAAAGATAATAGTTTTCTGATCTGATTCACAAAAGAAACGTAATGAAAGTCACTGAAACGAGAGTAGCTTGCGCCAATGGGCAAGGTGGGCTTGCATTTGCTTAATAGAAAGGCGTTAATAGGCAAAACGAAATGAAACGAAAGTTTTACGAAAGGACTTACTATGAGTAATACCGACGCTTCAGGTGAGAAGCGAGTGACAGGCACCAGCGAGCGACGAGAACAGATCATTCAGCGTCTGCGACAGCAAGGGAGTGTGCAGGTTAACGATCTGTCGGCATTGTATGGCGTATCTACTGTGACGATCCGCAATGATCTGGCGTTTCTGGAAAAGCAGGGGATCGCTGTGCGTGCCTATGGTGGCGCGTTGATCTGCGATAGCACGACGCCGTCAGTCGAGCCATCAGTGGAAGATAAAAGCGCACTGAACACCGCGATGAAACGCAGCGTTGCGAAAGCTGCCGTTGAGTTGATTCAGCCAGGTCATCGGGTGATCCTCGATTCCGGGACCACCACTTTTGAGATTGCTCGTCTGATGCGCAAGTACACTGACGTAATTGCGATGACCAACGGTATGAACGTGGCTAATGCGTTGCTGGAAGCGGAAGGCGTTGAGCTGCTGATGACCGGCGGGCATTTGCGCCGTCAGTCGCAATCTTTTTACGGCGATCAGGCTGAGCAATCGCTGCAAAATTACCACTTCGATATGCTGTTTCTTGGTGTAGATGCGATCGATCTGGAGCGCGGCGTCAGCACACATAATGAAGATGAAGCCCGTTTAAGCCGTCGGATGTGCGAAGTTGCGGAACGGATCATCGTGGTCACCGATTCCAGTAAATTCAATCGTTCCAGTTTACATAAGATCATTGATACTCAACGTATCGACATGATCATTGTTGATGAAGGCATTCCTGCGGATAGTCTGGAAGGACTGCGAAAGGCTGGGGTTGAAGTGATTCTGGTCGGGGATCACGCGTCTTCGCTGTGACTCAATATGCCCGATAAACGTGTGCTATCGGGCATAATACGAATTGAATTATCAGGTCACCGGTGCTGGGTTAAACACCGCCAGCTGGTTATGCAGTCCCCATTGATCCGAGAAGGTTTTCTTCTTCCCGCTGGCGACGTCGAGAATAAAGTGGAACAACTTCCAGCCCTCCTCTTCAATAGTTTCTTCGCCGGTAGCGATGGTGCCCGCATTAATATCCATTAAATCAAACCAGCGGTTCGCCAGCTCGGTGCGGGGTGCCATTTTAATGACGGGTACCGCCATCAGGCCGTACGGCGTACCACGACCGGTCGTAAACACTTGCACGGTGATACCCGAAGCCACCTGTTGCGTGCCACAGACAAAATCGCTGGCTGGCGTCGCGGCGTAAATTAATCCGCGTTTAGTCGGGCGTTGACCGGGCGACAGCACTTCAACAATTGCACTTTTGCCCGATTTAGCAATGGAGCCGAGCGCTTTCTCTACCACGTTTGCCAGACCGCCTTTCTTGTTGCCCGGCGAAGGGTTGGCGCTGCGGTCGGTTTTTCCCATATTGAGATAGTTATCGTACCACTCCATCTCCTCCAGCAGCCGTTTGCCGACCTCTTCGTTCACTGCGCGTGGTGTCAGCAGATGGATCGCGTCACGCACTTCCGTGACTTCTGAAAACATCACCGTTGCGCCGCAGCGCACCAGTAGATCAGACGCATAGCCAACCGCCGGGTTTGCCGTTACGCCAGAAAACGCATCGCTGCCACCGCAATGCATGCCGACAACCAGTTCTGAAGCCGGACAGGTTTCTCGCTGACGTTGATTCAGTTTTTGTAGATGGCGTTCGGCGACCTGCAAAATATCCTCGACCATGGACTGAAAACCGACATGCTTTTCATCCTGCAAACTGACAATGCTGGCGCTTTCTACTGGAATAGCTTGCACATCATCCGTTCCAGTCAGCAGGCGCTCAGGCTGCAACTTTTCACAACCCAGGCCAATCACCATTACTTCGCCGCCAAAGTTAGGGTTCAGCGAAATATTGTGAATGGTACGAATAGGTACAACTGCTGCCGGTGCGTTAATCGCCACGCCACAACCGTACAAATGATTCAGCCCCACCACGCCATCGACGTTCGGGTATTTCGGTAGCAGATCGCGTTCAATGATTTTTACTACATAGTCCACCACGCCTGCCACACAGTGGACGCTGGTGGTGATGCCGAGCAGGTTTTTGGTGCCCACGCTGCCATCGGCATTGCGATAGCCCTCAAAGGTGTATCCTTCCAGCGGCGGTAAGGGTTCCGGGACTTTGGTTGCCAGTGGCAGCGTGTGTAACGGCGGCGCTTCCGGTAGTACAACCATTGATTCGTCGATCCAGCTTCCGCGTGGGATTGCACGCACGGCGTAACCAATCACTTCGCCATAACGAATAATTTCACCATTAGCCGGAATGTCCAGCAATGCGACTTTATGCCCCTGGGGAATATGTTCAATTAATTCCAGCCCATCCGGAAAACGCGTTCCTGCTTTCAGGCCATTATCATTAACAATAATTGCCACATTATCTGTGTCGTGAACTTTTATATAAAACGCAGTTGGCGTTTCTTGTCTGATTTCGATGTTGGCCATTGTGCAATATTCTCCAGCCAGGGGTTATTAAAATGAGGACCTGGTCTCATTTAAAAATAAATGATTTCATTGGGTGAAATAAGAATGTCAGGAGTTTAAACGCAGAAATGTGATCAATGTCAATCATTTTAGGGATTGCAGTGCCGCCCGGCAAGGTAAAGCGCAAATCTGTGCTTTAGCGCGCAACCTTATGTGCATATGCTCAAAATAATATTTAAAAAGTATTAATTAAATTAGCATTTGCACAATGATTATTATTCTCGCGCTGCTTATACTAATTCCCGAGTTCATTGTCGTTACGGCATAAATGAAACTTATAAATAACACCTTCCCCATAATAATAAAAATCAGCATAAGTACCCGAGGTAAATAAAATGATTCTGGACACCGTTGACGAAAAAAGGAAAGGTGTGCATACCCGCTATTTAATATTACTGATTATTTTTATTGTTACCGCCGTTAACTACGCCGATCGTGCAACGCTGTCTATTGCTGGTACCGAAGTGGCAAAAGAGTTGCAGTTAAGTGCGGTTTCGATGGGTTACATCTTCTCCGCTTTTGGCTGGGCCTACTTGCTGATGCAAATCCCCGGCGGCTGGTTGCTTGATAAGTTTGGCTCGAAAAAAGTTTACACCTACAGCCTCTTTTTCTGGTCGCTGTTCACCTTCCTGCAAGGCTTTGTTGATATGTTCCCGCTGGCTTGGGCAGGGATCTCCATGTTCTTTATGCGCTTTATGCTGGGATTCTCGGAAGCTCCATCCTTCCCGGCGAACGCCCGTATTGTCGCCGCCTGGTTCCCGACGAAAGAACGTGGTACTGCCTCCGCCATCTTTAACTCGGCACAATATTTCTCGCTGGCGCTCTTTTCGCCTCTGCTTGGCTGGCTGACTTTCGCCTGGGGATGGGAGCACGTCTTTACCGTTATGGGGGTGATTTGTTTTGTGCTGACGGCGCTGTGGATCAAGTTGATTCATAACCCGACAGATCACCCACGTATGTCTGAGGAAGAGCTGAAGTTTATCTCTGAAAATGGCGCGGTGGTCGATATGGACCACAAAAAGCCGGGCAGCGCGGCAGCAAGCGGTCCCAAACTGCATTACATCAAGCAATTGCTCTCTAACCGCATGATGTTGGGCGTATTTTTCGGACAATATTTTATCAACACCATCACCTGGTTCTTCCTCACCTGGTTCCCGATTTATCTGGTGCAGGAAAAAGGCATGTCGATTCTGAAAGTGGGTCTGGTCGCCTCGATTCCGGCACTGTGTGGTTTTGCGGGCGGCGTGCTGGGAGGTGTCTTCTCGGATTATCTGATCAAACGCGGTTTATCCCTGACCCTGGCACGTAAGCTACCGATTGTGCTGGGAATGTTGCTGGCTTCCACCATCATCTTATGTAACTACACCAACAACACCACGCTGGTGGTCATGCTGATGGCGCTGGCTTTTTTTGGCAAAGGATTTGGTGCTCTGGGCTGGCCGGTGATTTCTGACACCGCGCCGAAAGAGATTGTTGGCCTCTGTGGCGGCGTCTTTAACGTCTTTGGCAATGTTGCCTCCATTGTCACTCCACTGGTGATTGGCTACCTGGTAAGTGAACTGCACTCCTTCAATGCAGCACTGGTTTTCGTGGGATGTTCAGCGCTGATGGCGATGGTCTGCTACCTCTTCGTAGTTGGCGACATTAAACGTATGGAATTGCAGAAATAAGCAAAGGTATAAGCGATGAATAACGATGTTTTCCCGAATAAATTCAAAGCCGCACTGGCTGCGAAACAGGTACAAATTGGTTGCTGGTCAGCACTCTCTAACCCGATTAGCACTGAAGTTCTTGGTTTGGCTGGGTTTGACTGGCTGGTGCTGGATGGCGAACATGCGCCAAACGATATCTCCACGTTTATTCCGCAGTTAATGGCCTTGAAAGGCAGCGCCAGCGCGCCAGTAGTGTGAGTGCCGACCAACGAGCCGGAAATTATTAAGCGTCTTCTGGATATCGGTTTCTATAACTTCCTGATTCCTTTTGTAGAAACAAAAGAGGAAGCAGAGCAGGCGGTGGCATCAACCCGTTACCCACCGGAAGGCATTCGCGGCGTCTCCGTTTCTCACCGCGCCAATATGTTTGGCACCGTGGCGGATTATTTCGCTCAGTCGAACAAGAACATCACTATTCTGGTCCAGATAGAAAGTCAGCAGGGCGTAGATAACGTCGATGCCATTGCCGCTACCGAAGGCGTAGACGGCATCTTCGTCGGCCCCAGCGATCTGGCCGCGGCATTAGGCCATCTCGGCAATGCATCACACCCGGATGTACAAAAAGCAATTCAGCACATTTTTAACCGTGCCAGCGCGCACGGCAAACCCAGCGGTATCCTCGCGCCGGTCGAAGCCGATGCGCGTCGTTATCTGGAATGGGGCGCGACGTTTGTGGCTGTCGGCAGCGATCTCGGCGTCTTCCGCTCTGCCACTCATAAACTGGCTGATACCTTTAAAAAATAACCACCACCGCAACAAGAGAGATGATTGATATGACTATGAAAGTTGGTTTTATTGGCCTGGGGATTATGGGTAAACCAATGAGTAAAAACCTTCTGAAAGCAGGTTACTCGCTGGTGGTTGCTGACCGTAACCCAGAAGCTATTGCTGACGTGATTGCTGCAGGTGCAGAAACAGCCTCTACGGCTAAAGCGATCGCTGAACAGTGCGACGTCATCATAACCATGCTGCCAAACTCCCCTCATGTGAAAGAGGTGGCGCTGGGTGAGAATGGCATTATTGAAGGCGCGAAGCCAGGTACGGTATTGATCGATATGAGTTCTATCGCACCGCTGGCAAGCCGTGAAATCAGCGAAGCGCTGAAAGCGAAAGGCATTGATATGCTGGATGCTCCGGTGAGCGGCGGTGAACCGAAAGCCATCGACGGTACGCTGTCAGTGATGGTGGGCGGCGACAAGGCTATTTTCGACAAATACTATGATTTGATGAAAGCAATGGCGGGTTCCGTGGTGCATACCGGGGCAATTGGTGCAGGTAACGTCACCAAACTGGCGAATCAGGTCATTGTGGCGCTGAATATTGCCGCGATGTCAGAAGCGTTAACGCTGGCAACTAAAGCGGGCGTTAACCCGGACCTGGTGTATCAGGCAATTCGCGGTGGACTGGCGGGCAGTACCGTGCTGGATGCCAAAGCGCCGATGGTGATGGACCGCAACTTCAAGCCGGGCTTCCGTATTGATCTGCATATTAAGGATCTGGCAAATGCGCTGGATACTTCCCACGGCGTCGGCGCGCAACTGCCGCTCACAGCTGCGGTTATGGAGATGATGCAGGCACTGCGAGCAGATGGTTTAGGAACGGCGGATCATAGCGCCCTGGTGTGCTACTACGAAAAACTGGCGAAAGTCGAAGTTACTCGTTAATGACGTCGTGCCCGGATGGCGTATTGCAATCCGGGCCTGGAATCCAGGCCGAATAAGAGAAACGCCCTCCGGCGTCATGTGGTAACAGGCATAGGTATGAAAATCGTAATCGCCCCAGACTCTTATAAAGAAAGTTTATCTGCCAGCGAGGTTGCGCAGGCGATAGAAAAAGGATTTCGGGAAATTTTTCCTGATGCACAGTACGTTTCTATTCCGGTTGCCGACGGTGGCGAAGGAACGGTGGAAGCGATGATTGCAGCCACCCAGGGTTCTGAACGTCACGCCTGGGTTACAGGGCCGCTGGGCGAGAAAGTGAATGCCAGTTGGGGGATCTCCGGCGATGGCAAAACCGCGTTTATTGAAATGGCGGCGGCCAGTGGGCTGGAGCTGGTACCTGCGGAAAAACGCGATCCACTCGTGACCACTTCACGCGGCACAGGCGAGTTAATCCTGCAGGCGCTGGAGAGCGGCGCGACAAACATTATTATCGGCATTGGCGGTAGCGCTACAAATGATGGCGGCGCAGGCATGGTACAGGCGCTGGGGGCGAAATTATGCGACGCCAACGGCAATGAAATTGGTTTTGGCGGCGGTAGTCTTAATACTCTGAATGATATTGATATTTCCGGCCTCGATCCGCGCTTAAAAGATTGCGTCATTCGCGTCGCTTGTGATGTCACCAATCCGCTGGTGGGCGATAACGGCGCATCGCGCATCTTTGGCCCACAAAAGGGAGCCAGTGAAGCGATGATTGTTGAGCTGGACAATAACCTCTCTCACTATGCCGATGTCATTAAAAAAGCGCTGCATGTTGATGTAAAAGATGTCCCCGGCGCAGGAGCTGCGGGCGGTATGGGTGCGGCGCTGATGGCGTTTCTTGGTGCGGAACTGAAAAGTGGTATTGAAATCGTCACTACGGCGCTGAATCTGGAGGAACATATTCACGATTGTACGCTGGTGATCACCGGTGAAGGGCGTATTGACAGCCAGAGTATTCACGGCAAGGTACCGATTGGCGTCGCAAACGTGGCGAAGAAGTACCATAAACCGGTGATTGGCATTGCGGGTAGCCTGACCGATGATGTTGGCGTTGTACATCAGCATGGCATTGATGCGGTCTTCAGCGTATTGACCAGCATAGGTACGTTGGACGAAGCATTCCGCGGGGCTTATGACAATATCTGCCGTGCTTCACGTAATATTGCCGCGACACTGGCGATTGGAATGCGCAACACGGGGTGACAAGGGCGCGCAAACCCTCTATACTGCGCGCCGAAGCTGACCAGACAGTCGCCGCTTCGTCGTCGTCCTCTTCGGGGGAGACGGGTGGAGGGGAGGAAAGTCCGGGCTCCATAGGGCAGGGTGCCAGGTAACGCCTGGGGGGGAAACCCACGACCAGTGCAACAGAGAGCAAACCGCCGATGGCCCGTGCAAGCGGGATCAGGTAAGGGTGAAAGGGTGCGGTAAGAGCGCACCGCGCGGCTGGTAACAGTCCGTGGCACGGTAAACTCCACCCGGAGCAAGGCCAAATAGGGGTTCATAAGGTACGGCCCGTACTGAACCCGGGTAGGCTGCTTGAGCCAGTGAGCGATTGCTGGCCTAGATGAATGACTGTCCACGACAGAACCCGGCTTATCGGTCAGTTTCACCTGTTTTACGTAAAAACCCGCTTCGGCGGGTTTTTGCTTTTGGAGGGGCAGAAAGATGAATGACTGTCCACGACGCTATACCCAAAAGAAAGCGGCTTATCGGTCAGTTTCACCTGATGTACGTAAAAACCCGCTTCGGCGGGTTTTTGCTTTTGGAGGGGCAGAAAGATGAATGACTGTCCACGACGCTATACCCAAAAGAAAGCGGCTTATCGGTCAGTTTCACCTGATATACGTAAAAACCCGCTTCGGCGGGTTTTTGCTTTTGGAGGGGCAGAAAGATGAATGACTGTCCACGACACTATACCCAAAAGAAAGCGGCTTATCGGTCAGTTTCACCTGATGTACGTAATAAACCGTTCCGGCGGGTTTCAGATTGTTGAGTGCGCTTTATTCATGCCGGATGCTGCGTGAACGCCTTATCCTGCCTACAAAAGCACGCAAATTCAATATATTGCAGAGATGGCGTAGGCCTGATAAGCGTAGCGCATCAGGCATTTTTGCGGTTGCCATCAGTTTCAAACCCGCGTCGATAAGTTTTTGCTTTTGGTGCACAGGGTAAGATGAATATCTACGGTATTAATAATAGACTTTGTAAGAAGTTATTAAGTCTATATTGCATTTAAAAGGTCGTAATTATACGTATAGTCCTCTCTGGTAAAATATTGATTCTCTGAGTTATATGCTTCATATGTGTTATATTCCCCGACCTCAAAGCCATTGTCCGGAGAATTTTCGTCTTTCTCGAGGGTATTAACTCTTCTGAGCTAGAGTCTTCTATGTTTAAATCCATAGTATAATTAATTTGGGGGACGACCAGATAAGCATTTTCTTTGATATTTTCATAATCTTCAATGATTGTATCGATGTAATCATATGTTTTTTTTGATGAGAATTCTTTCATCTCTGGTAATTTAATTCTGTTCAAGCAATTGTTGATTTTCGATGAGCTTTTATATATTTCTTTTGTTAATTCATTTTCTAATTTATCTGTAAGAGTTGCCCTTGGTATAGATTTTATAATTGCAAATCTCATAATTTTTAATTGTTCTTCGGTAATGTCTCCAGGCTCATTTAAACAACTTTCGACAAACTTGATTTTTTCTTCAGAATACATATCGCTAATGCTTATTAAAACAGGCGTTATTTTTAGTAAATAATCCCAGGAGATTGTGGCGTTTTGTGTTGAACTAACAAAATTAACCTGAAACATGTTGGCATTAGTAAAATTTGTTGAATCCAATTTAAAATGATTTAGAATAGTATTAGCCATATGTTTATCTGTGAAATCATAATAATCTAAATCGACATTACGTAAGTCCAGAGAGGATAGATCAACTATATCTCCAGTCCCACAACTAAAGATTACGTTCAACCTCCTGATTTCATTGTAAATATCTTTTAATGGGCAATTAACATTGATATTGCCTGTAGATATTTCCTAGTTTTTTAACGGTTCATTAATGGTAAGTTCGCAGGTATTGTCCGATCGTTGAATAATTTGGGTGTTATAACCTAAAAAATCCAGACGAAGAGACGAGTCATTATAAAGAATTACATTTTGTAAGTACGCTAATTCTTTTTGAAAATCACCAGTGATAATGCATTTTCCACTTGGTTGTAACGCGTTAAGTAAAGTGACCATTTGAATAGAGGTCTGTTTTAGTTTTTCTATACCTGGTGCTAGTGCTTCGAGGTTATTTCCTATGGGGCTTTCAGGAAGGTCATTCATTTTTCGACGGACTAAATCACTACTAATATCATTACCAATTGATGAAACAGGGAACATTATTTTATCCTTTATAAATAATCAATAAAAATCATTATTAAAATGATCGGGTGAAAAAAAGAGAATTTGCCAACAATCTGAAGTAATGCAGGTTTTATTAAAGTGCCTAGGGGGTGTTAAGATGGCTTCTTTTTGGGTGAACTTTGCGCAATACTTAGAAATCGTCTCCTTAATACATTCCAGCTCTTTTTTATTGACGGCTGAGCAAGTACATTGTTCACCAAAAGGTGCAAAAGTGCCTACATCTAATGTTTGTATGATATAATCATCATGTTCTCCTGTAGAAATATCTATGATGAATGGACTCATATTTTCCGGTTGGATTCGGAATCATGACAGAAGGAACATCGCCTTGATAGAAATTCAATGCAGTAATTGCAGATAATACTCTCCGGAGTTCATTACTTATACTGTAAATTTTATTAACGTCATTGGTGGAGACAATTTCTGCAAACTTTCTTTTTACCGTCCAATAATCAATATTTCTATTGTGATTGTTAACCACTGCGTGCATTGGCGGGATTGAAGGGTGAAAAATATGTGCAATTGGGAAGCCTTTCATTGATGCCTGCCTTGTCGTCATGACAAACAATAATAGATGCTTATTTTCCTCGCACGACACTTACGCACTATCAAAAAACGCTCATTTACCCGGCGTTACAGTAAACGAAGCAACATTCTGTGTCCTACGCTGATGTAAAGCACAGTGAAAATCCCCCTTGTTGACTTCGTCTGACCTTATCGCGGCGACCAGCAATTATTCGTTTTGTGATCCTCAACACAAAATGCTATTCGTCGCCTATGAGGGGAGAAGAATTTATGGAAAACGATTGCATTCACAAAATGACGTCCTGTCAGAAGAGAAAAAGTTGACGTTAATCAATTGTTCGAGATGATCAATACCTGTATTCGAAATTTTAAAATATTGATAAAATAAATGTTTGTTCTCCAACAAATAGCGTGAAAAAATGTGACGTGCCGCAGTATTTATCGCTGAAAATGGTTTATTTATAATAAAATTTGAGAACTTGCTCATTAAATTTAACTCAAATTTTGCCTGGTAATTATCCGGTAATTGCTTGAAATATGGTCTCAGCCCCTTTTTTGTATTAACCACATAACGAATGATGTTATCGCCATAAAATATGGTTATCCCCGTCATTTTTTTTTGATAAAAATCAGGGTTTATGCTGATTTTTATGCTTTAACTTGTTGATATTTAAAGATGTTTAATTGTAATAACGATACCTTGGAAAGTAATGAAAGTTAATTTGTGAGTGGTCGCACATATCCTGTTTATTTCATTTTGATACACTTCATGCCGTCAATGAGGTAATTAACGTAGGTCGTTATGAGCACTATTCTTCTTCCGAAAACGCAGCACCTGGTAGTCTTTCAGGAAGTCATTAGAAGTGGCTCTATCGGCTCGGCTGCAAAAGAATTAGGGTTAACTCAACCGGCCGTCAGTAAAATCATTAACGATATTGAAGATTATTTTGGTGTGGAATTAGTGGTGCGGAAAAATACCGGTGTAACATTAACTCCTGCCGGTCAATTGTTACTCTCCCGTTCCGAATCCATTACCCGTGAAATGAAAAATATGGTTAATGAGATAAGCGGTATGTCTTCTGAAGCGGTGGTGGAAGTCTCATTTGGTTTTCCTTCATTGATTGGTTTTACTTTTATGTCAGGGATGATCAACAAGTTCAAAGAGGTGTTCCCGAAAGCGCAGGTTTCTATGTATGAAGCGCAACTGTCTTCGTTCTTACCGGCAATCCGCGACGGTCGACTGGATTTTGCGATTGGTACGTTAAGTGCAGAAATGAAGCTTCAGGATTTACATGTTGAGCCGCTGTTCGAGTCCGAGTTTGTGCTGGTAGCCAGTAAGTCCCGAACATGCACCGGCACCACCACGCTGGAGTCGTTGAAGAACGAACAGTGGGTGTTGCCACAAACTAATATGGGGTACTACAGCGAACTGCTTACTACGTTACAAAGAAATGGCATCAGTATTGAAAACATCGTTAAAACCGACTCAGTCGTGACAATTTATAATCTTGTTCTCAATGCTGATTTCTTAACTGTAATTCCTTGTGATATGACGTCACCTTTTGGTTCTAATCAATTTATTACTATTCCGGTTGAAGAAACATTACCTGTGGCACAATATGCCGCGGTATGGTCGAAAAATTATCGTATTAAAAAAGCAGCATCGGTTTTGGTGGAATTAGCCAAAGAGTATTCATCTTATAATGGGTGTAGACGAAGGCAATTAATAGAAGTTGGTTAGTTGTTTGTTTTTATTTAAACATAAATAATCCACCTGTCTGTTTTGCAGGTGTCGGTTACGGTTACCTACATATTTAATTCAGGCGAAGAGGTTTTATAATGCATATTACATACGATCTGCCGGTTGCTATTGATGATATTATTGAAGCGAAACAACGACTGGCTGGGCGAATTTATAAAACAGGCATGCCTCGCTCCAACTATTTTAGTGAACGTTGCAAAGGTGAAATATTCCTGAAGTTTGAAAATATGCAGCGTACGGGTTCATTTAAAATTCGTGGCGCATTTAATAAATTAAGTTCACTGACCGATGCGGAAAAACGCAAAGGCGTGGTGGCCTGTTCTGCGGGCAACCATGCGCAAGGGGTTTCGCTCTCCTGCGCGATGCTGGGTATCGACGGTAAAGTGGTGATGCCAAAAGGTGCGCCAAAATCCAAAGTAGCGGCAACGTGCGACTACTCCGCAGAAGTCGTTCTGCATGGTGATAACTTCAACGACACTATCGCTAAAGTGAGCGAAATTGTCGAAATGGAAGGTCGTATTTTTATCCCACCTTACGATGATCCGAAAGTGATTGCTGGCCAGGGAACGATTGGTCTGGAAATTATGGAAGATCTCTATGATGTCGATAACGTGATTGTGCCAATTGGTGGTGGTGGTTTAATTGCTGGTATTGCGGTGGCAATTAAATCTATTAACCCGACCATTCGTGTTATTGGCGTACAGTCAGAAAACGTTCACGGCATGGCGGCTTCTTTCCACTCCGGAGAAATAACCACGCACCGAACTACCGGCACCCTGGCGGATGGTTGTGATGTCTCCCGCCCGGGTAATTTAACTTACGAAATCGTTCGTGAATTAGTCGATGACATCGTGCTGGTCAGCGAAGACGAAATCAGAAACAGTATGATTGCCTTAATTCAGCGCAATAAAGTCGTCACCGAAGGCGCAGGCGCTCTGGCATGTGCTGCATTATTAAGCGGTAAATTAGACCAATATATTCAAAACAGAAAAACCGTCAGTATTATTTCCGGCGGCAATATCGATCTTTCTCGCGTCTCTCAAATCACCGGTTTCGTTGACGCTTAATTAATTCGTTGAGGATAGGATATGAGTACTTCAGATAGCATTGTATCCAGCCAGACAAAACAATCGTCCTGGCGTAAATCAGATACCACATGGACGTTAGGCTTGTTTGGTACGGCAATCGGCGCCGGGGTGCTGTTCTTCCCTATCCGCGCAGGTTTTGGCGGACTGATCCCGATTCTTCTGATGTTGGTATTGGCATACCCCATCGCATTTTATTGCCACCGGGCGCTGGCGCGTCTGTGTCTTTCTGGCTCTAACCCTTCCGGCAACATTACGGAAACGGTGGAAGAGCATTTTGGTAAAACTGGCGGCGTGGTTATCACGTTCCTGTACTTCTTCGCGATTTGCCCACTGCTGTGGATTTATGGCGTTACTATTACCAATACCTTTATGACGTTCTGGGAAAACCAGCTCGGATTTGCACCGCTGAATCGCGGCTTTGTGGCGCTGTTCCTGTTGCTGCTGATGGCTTTCGTCATCTGGTTTGGTAAGGATCTGATGGTTAAAGTGATGAGCTACCTGGTATGGCCGTTTATCGCCAGCCTGGTGCTGATTTCTCTGTCGCTGATCCCTTACTGGAACTCTGCAGTTATCGACCAGGTTGACCTCGGTTCGCTGTCGTTAACCGGTCATGACGGTATCCTGATCACTGTCTGGCTGGGGATTTCCATCATGGTTTTCTCCTTTAACTTCTCGCCAATCGTCTCTTCCTTCGTGGTTTCTAAACGTGAAGAGTATGAGAAAGACTTCGGTCGCGACTTCACCGAACGTAAATGTTCCCAAATCATTTCTCGTGCCAGCATGCTGATGGTTGCAGTGGTGATGTTCTTTGCCTTTAGCTGCCTGTTTACTCTGTCTCCGGCCAACATGGCGGAAGCCAAAGCGCAGAATATTCCAGTGCTTTCTTATCTGGCTAACCACTTTGCGTCCATGACCGGTACGAAAACAACGTTCGCGATTACACTGGAATATGCGGCTTCCATCATCGCACTCGTGGCTATCTTCAAATCTTTCTTCGGTCACTATCTGGGGACGCTGGAAGGCTTGAATGGTCTGATTCTGAAGTTCGGTTATAAAGGTGACAAAACCAAAGTGTCGCTGGGTAAACTGAATACTCTCAGCATGATCTTCATCATGGGCTCCACCTGGGTTGTTGCCTACGCCAACCCGAACATCCTCGACCTGATTGAAGCCATGGGCGCACCGATTATCGCATCCCTGCTGTGCCTGTTGCCGATGTATGCTATCCGTAAAGCGCCGTCTCTGGCGAAATACCGTGGTCGTCTGGATAACGTGTTTGTTACCGTGATTGGTCTGCTGACCATCCTGAACATCGTATACAAACTGTTTTAATCCGTAACTCAGGATGAGAAAAGAGATGAATGAATTTCCGGTTGTTTTGGTTATTAACTGTGGTTCGTCTTCGATTAAGTTTTCCGTACTCGATGCCAGCGATTGTGAAGTATTAATGTCAGGTATTGCCGACGGTATTAACTCGGAAAATGCATTCTTATCCGTAAATGGGGGAGAGCCAGCACCGCTGGCTCACCACAGCTACGAAGGTGCATTGAAGGCAATTGCATTTGAACTGGAAAAACGGAATTTAAATGACAGCGTGGCCTTAATTGGCCACCGCATCGCTCACGGCGGCAGTATTTTTACCGAGTCCGCCATTATTACCGATGAAGTCATTGATAATATCCGTCGCGTTTCTCCACTGGCACCCCTGCATAATTACGCAAATTTAAGTGGTATTGAATCGGCGCAGCAATTATTTCCGGGCGTAACTCAGGTGGCGGTATTTGATACCAGTTTCCACCAGACGATGGCTCCGGAAGCTTATTTATACGGCCTGCCGTGGAAATATTATGAAGAGTTAGGTGTACGCCGTTATGGTTTCCACGGCACGTCGCACCGCTATGTTTCCCAGCGCGCACATTCGCTGCTGAATCTGGCGGAAGATGACTCCGGCCTGGTTGTGGCGCATCTTGGCAATGGCGCGTCAATCTGCGCAGTTCGCAACGGTCAGAGTGTTGACACCTCAATGGGAATGACGCCGCTGGAAGGCTTGATGATGGGTACCCGCAGTGGCGATGTCGACTTTGGTGCGATGTCCTGGGTCGCCAGCCAAACCAACCAGAGCCTGGGTGACCTGGAACGCGTAGTGAATAAAGAGTCGGGATTATTAGGTATTTCCGGTCTTTCTTCGGATTTACGTGTTCTGGAAAAAGCCTGGCATGAAGGTCACGAACGCGCGCAACTGGCAATTAAAACCTTTGTTCACCGAATTGCCCGTCATATTGCCGGACATGCAGCTTCATTACGTCGGCTGGATGGAATTATATTCACCGGCGGAATAGGAGAGAATTCAAGTTTAATTCGTCGTCTGGTCATGGAACATTTGGCTGTATTAGGCGTAGAGATTGATACAGAAATGAATAATCGTTCTAACTCTTTTGGCGAGCGAATTGTTTCCAGTGAAAATGCGCATGTCATTTGCGTCGTTATTCCGACTAACGAAGAAAAAATGATTGCTTTGGATGCCATTCATTTAGGTAAAGTTAACGCGCCCGCAGAATTTGCATAATTTAGTTGAAGTATTGTAGAGAGATTATTTTTCATGAAGGTAGATATTGATACCAGCGATAAGCTGTACGCTGACGCATGGCTTGGCTTTAAAGGTACGGACTGGAAAAGCGAAATTAATGTCCGCGATTTTATTCAACATAACTATACACCGTATGAAGGCGATGAATCTTTTCTCGCCGAAGCGACGCCTGCCACCACGGAATTGTGGGAAAAGGTAATGGAAGGCATCCGTATCGAAAACGCAACCCACGCGCCGGTTGATTTCGATACCAATATTGCCACCACAATTACCGCTCATGATGCGGGATATATTAACCAGCCGCTGGAAAAAATTGTTGGCCTGCAAACGGATGCGCCGTTGAAACGTGCGCTACACCCGTTCGGTGGCATTAATATGATTAAAAGTTCATTCCACGCCTATGGCCGTGAAATGGACAGTGAATTTGAATATCTGTTTACCGATCTGCGTAAAACCCATAACCAGGGCGTATTTGATGTTTACTCACCGGATATGCTGCGCTGCCGTAAATCTGGCGTGCTGACCGGTTTACCAGATGGCTATGGTCGTGGGCGCATTATCGGTGACTATCGCCGCGTAGCGCTGTATGGCATCAGTTATCTGGTGCGTGAACGCGAACTGCAATTTGCCGATCTCCAGTCTCGTCTGGAAAAAGGCGAGGATCTGGAAGCCACCATCCGTCTGCGTGAGGAGCTGGCAGAGCATCGTCATGCGCTGTTGCAGATTCAGGAAATGGCGGCGAAATATGGCTTTGATATCTCTCGCCCGGCGCAGAATGCACAGGAAGCGGTGCAGTGGCTCTACTTCGCTTATCTGGCGGCAGTGAAATCGCAAAATGGCGGCGCGATGTCGCTGGGGCGCACGGCATCGTTCCTGGATATCTACATTGAGCGCGACTTTAAAGCTGGCGTCCTCAATGAGCAGCAGGCACAGGAACTGATCGATCACTTCATCATGAAGATCCGTATGGTACGCTTCCTGCGTACACCGGAATTTGATTCGCTGTTCTCCGGCGACCCAATCTGGGCGACGGAAGTGATCGGCGGGATGGGGCTGGACGGTCGTACGCTGGTGACCAAAAACTCCTTCCGCTATTTGCACACCCTGCACACTATGGGGCCGGCACCGGAACCTAACCTGACCATTCTTTGGTCGGAAGAATTACCGATTGCCTTCAAAAAATATGCCGCGCAGGTGTCGATCGTCACCTCTTCCTTGCAGTATGAAAATGACGATCTGATGCGTACTGACTTCAACAGCGACGATTACGCGATTGCCTGCTGCGTCAGCCCAATGGTGATTGGTAAGCAAATGCAGTTCTTTGGTGCACGCGCTAACCTGGCGAAAACGCTGCTCTACGCAATTAACGGCGGGGTGGACGAGAAGCTGAAGATTCAGGTCGGGCCGAAAACAGCACCGCTGATGGACGACGTGCTGGATTACGACAAAGTGATGGACAGCCTCGATCACTTCATGGACTGGCTGGCGGTGCAGTACATCAGCGCGCTGAATATCATTCACTACATGCACGACAAGTACAGCTACGAAGCTTCGCTGATGGCGCTGCACGATCGTGATGTCTATCGCACTATGGCATGCGGCATCGCGGGCCTGTCGGTGGCGACGGACTCCCTGTCTGCCATCAAATATGCCCGCGTGAAACCAATCCGTGACGAAAACGGCCTGGCGGTGGACTTTGAAATCGACGGTGAATATCCGCAGTACGGCAACAACGACGAGCGCGTAGACAGCATTGCCTGCGACCTGGTTGAACGCTTTATGAAGAAAATTAAAGCGCTGCCAACCTATCGCAACGCCGTCCCTACCCAGTCGATTCTGACTATCACTTCTAACGTGGTGTACGGCCAGAAAACCGGTAATACGCCGGACGGTCGTCGCGCCGGAACACCGTTCGCGCCGGGCGCTAACCCGATGCATGGTCGTGACCGCAAAGGTGCCGTGGCCTCATTGACGTCGGTGGCGAAACTGCCGTTCACCTACGCCAAAGATGGGATCTCGTACACCTTCTCAATCGTTCCTGCGGCGCTGGGCAAAGAAGATCCAGTACGTAAAACCAACCTTGTCGGCCTGCTGGATGGGTATTTCCACCACGAAGCGGATGTCGAAGGCGGTCAACACCTCAACGTCAACGTAATGAATCGGGAAATGCTGCTGGATGCCATCGAGCACCCGGAAAAATATCCTAACCTGACAATCCGTGTCTCTGGCTACGCCGTGCGCTTCAACGCACTGACCCGTGAACAGCAACAGGATGTTATTTCACGTACTTTTACCCAGGCGCTCTGACGCCGGAGGATGTATGAAAAAGATTATCGAAACGCAACGTGCCCCAGGCGCAATCGGCCCTTATGTTCAGGGCGTTGATTTAGGCAGCATGGTCTTCACCTCCGGGCAAATTCCGGTTTGCCCGCAGACCGGTGAGATCCCGGCTGATGTGCAAGATCAGGCGCGTTTAAGCCTCGAAAACGTCAAAGCGATCGTGGTTGCTGCCGGGCTGAGCGTGGGCGATATCATCAAGATGACCGTGTTCATCACCGATCTGAATGATTTTGCCACCATCAATGAAGTCTATAAGCAGTTCTTCGATGAGCATCAGGCGACCTACCCGACCCGGAGCTGTGTGCAGGTTGCGCGTTTGCCGAAAGATGTGAAGCTGGAAATTGAAGCTATCGCAGTACGTAGTGCGTAAAGCCTCGTGAGCGGGACGGTCGCAAGGTCGTTCCGCTCCACTTCACTGAACGGCAATCCGAGGGTGTGGATATGATTAGTGCATTCGATATTTTCAAAATTGGGATTGGTCCCTCCAGTTCGCATACCGTGGGGCCAATGAATGCCGGAAAAAGTTTTATTGATCGGCTGGAAAGTAGCGGCTTATTAACCGCGACGAGCCATATTGTGGTCGATCTGTACGGGTCGTTGTCACTGACGGGCAAAGGCCATGCCACGGATGTCGCCATTATCATGGGACTGGCAGGAAACAGTCCGCAGGATGTTGTCATTGATGAGATCCCTGCATTTATAGAGTTAGTAACGCGCAGCGGGCGGCTGCCAGTGGCATCTGGTGCGCATATTGTTGATTTTCCTGTAGCAAAGAACATTATCTTCCATCCCGAAATGTTGCCTCGCCATGAGAACGGAATGCGGATCACTGCCTGGAAGGGACAGGAAGCGCTATTAAGTAAAACCTATTACTCTGTCGGCGGCGGGTTTATTGTCGAAGAAGAACACTTCGGCCTGTCGCACGATGTCGAAACGTCCGTACCTTACGATTTCCACTCAGCAGGTGAACTGCTGAAAATGTGTGATTACAACGGCCTGTCTATATCTGGCCTGATGATGCACAACGAGCTGGCGCTGCGCAGCAAAGCGGAAATTGACGCAGGGTTTGCCCGTATCTGGCAAGTGATGCATGACGGTATTGAACGCGGGATGAACACTGAAGGCGTGCTGCCTGGTCCGCTCAATGTGCCGTGTCGTGCCGTAGCGCTGCGTCGTCAGCTGGTTTCTAGCGATAACATCTCTAACGATCCGATGAATGTCATCGACTGGATCAACATGTACGCGCTGGCGGTTAGTGAAGAAAACGCAGCTGGCGGGCGCGTGGTAACGGCACCGACTAACGGTGCGTGCGGCATTATTCCGGCAGTGCTGGCTTATTACGATAAGTTCCGTCGTCCGGTAAACGAGCGGTCAATTGCCCGCTATTTTCTGGCAGCGGGGGCTATTGGCGCGCTGTATAAAATGAACGCCTCCATCTCTGGCGCGGAGGTCGGCTGTCAGGGGGAGATTGGCGTGGCCTGTTCAATGGCAGCGGCAGGGTTAACTGAACTACTGGGCGGCAGTCCGGCGCAGGTATGCAATGCGGCGGAAATCGCGATGGAGCATAACCTTGGGCTGACCTGCGATCCGGTTGCCGGACAGGTACAAATCCCGTGCATTGAACGTAATGCCATTAATGCCGTGAAAGCAGTAAACGCCGCGCGGATGGCGATGCGCCGCACCTCGGCACCGCGTGTTTCACTCGATAAAGTGATCGAGACGATGTATGAAACCGGCAAAGATATGAACGATAAATACCGCGAAACATCACGCGGAGGACTGGCCATTAAAGTGGTCTGCGGCTGACATTGCTGTCAGCTTTCATCCTTGGGTGCACAAATGTGCACCTTTTTTTTGTGATCTGCCGCAAATAGAGAATGAATATTCTCTTGTGATTAATTTAGTAGAAAATTCTTATCCATCTCCGTTATTTTAAAGTCTTGATTGTGAAGATTTTCTCTGACCTCGCGCGTATCATTTCTTTATTCTAATAACTCGCCTGCAAAAACGTAGACCGCATATCGCCTTGATGCGGCTCGGAAAAAAATAATAAGCCCTACAAAATATTGAGCGAGAAATTATGGAAATTGCATCGAATAAAGGCGTCATTGCAGACGCTTCGACCCCGGCGGGTCGTGCTGGAATGAGTGAGAGCGAGTGGCGAGAAGCGATCAAATTCGACAGTACTGACACCGGCTGGGTGATTATGAGTATCGGGATGGCGATTGGCGCGGGGATTGTTTTTCTCCCGGTGCAGGTCGGTTTGATGGGATTGTGGGTATTTTTGCTCTCATCGGTGATTGGTTACCCGGCAATGTATCTGTTTCAGCGGTTGTTTATTAATACGCTGGCAGAATCACCAGAATGTAAAGATTACCCGAGTGTCATTAGCGGTTATTTAGGTAAAAACTGGGGCATCCTGTTAGGTGCGCTCTATTTCGTAATGCTGGTGATTTGGATGTTCGTCTATTCCACCGCCATCACCAACGATAGTGCTTCCTATCTGCATACCTTCGGCGTGACGGAAGGGTTGCTGTCAGACAGTCCCTTTTATGGTCTGGTACTGATTTGCATTCTGGTGGCGATCTCTTCACGCGGCGAGAAATTGTTATTCAAAATTTCGACCGACATGGTGCTGACCAAGCTGCTGGTAGTCGCTGCGCTGGGCGTGTCGATGGTGGGAATGTGGCATCTGTATAACGTCGGTTCGCTACCGCCGCTGGGGCTGCTGGTGAAAAACGCCATTATTACGCTGCCGTTTACCCTGACGTCGATTCTGTTTATCCAGACGTTAAGCCCGATGGTGATCTCTTATCGCTCGCGGGAAAAATCAATTGAAGTGGCGCGGCATAAAGCATTGCGGGCAATGAATATCGCGTTTGGCATTTTGTTTGTCACCGTCTTTTTCTACGCCGTGTCGTTCACGCTGGCGATGGGACATGACGAAGCGGTAAAAGCCTACGAGCAGAATATTTCCGCGCTGGCGATTGCCGCACAGTTTATTAGCGGTGACGGCGCAGCGTGGGTGAAAGTGGTCAGCGTCATTCTCAATATCTTTGCTGTCATGACTGCATTCTTTGGCGTCTATTTAGGCTTTCGCGAAGCAACGCAAGGGATCGTAATGAACATCCTGCGTCGCAAGATGCCTGCCGAGAAGATTAACGAAAATCTTGTTCAGCGCGGCATCATGATTTTCGCCATTTTGCTGGCCTGGAGCTCCATCGTACTGAACGCACCGGTGTTGAGCTTCACCTCTATCTGTAGCCCGATTTTCGGCATGGTAGGGTGCCTGATCCCGGCGTGGCTGGTTTACAAAGTACCGGCATTGCACAAATACAAAGGGATGTCTCTGTACCTGATTATCGTCACTGGTTTGTTGCTTTGTGTTTCTCTGTTCCTGGCATTTTCTTGATTTACCTGAAATTTTAAGGTTTTTAATATGTTTGATTCGACTTTAAATCCGTTATGGCAGCGTTACATCCTCGCCGTTCAGGAGGAAGTAAAACCGGCGCTGGGATGTACTGAACCGATTTCACTGGCGCTGGCGGCGGCGGTTGCTGCGGCAGAACTGGAAGGTCCGGTTGAACGTGTAGAAGCCTGGGTTTCGCCAAATCTGATGAAGAACGGTCTGGGCGTCACCGTTCCCGGCACGGGAATGGTGGGGCTGCCGATTGCGGCGGCGCTGGGGGCGTTAGGTGGAAATGCCAACGCCGGGCTGGAAGTGCTGAAAGACGCAACTGCGCAGGCAATTGCCGATGCCAAAGCACTGCTGGCGGCGGGGAAAGTCTCTGTTAAGATCCAGGAACCTTGCAATGAAATCCTCTTCTCACGCGCCAAAGTCTGGAACGGTGAGAAGTGGGCGTGTGTCACCATCGTCGGCGGGCATACCAACATTGTGCATATTGAGACGCACAATGGTGTGGTGTTTACCCACCAGGCGTGTGTGGCAGAGGGCGAGCAAGAGTCGCCGCTGACGGTGCTTTCCAGAACGACGCTGGCTGAGATCCTGAAGTTCGTCAATGAAGTCCCATTTGCGGCGATCCGCTTTATTCTCGATTCCGCGAAGCTAAATTGTGCGTTATCGCAGGAAGGTTTGAGCGGTAAGTGGGGGCTGCATATTGGCGCGACGCTGGAAAAACAGTGCGAGCGCGGTTTGCTGGCGAAAGATCTCTCTTCATCCATTGTGATTCGTACCAGCGCGGCATCCGATGCGCGTATGGGCGGCGCTACGCTTCCGGCTATGAGTAACTCCGGCTCGGGTAACCAGGGGATCACTGCAATAATGCCTGTGGTGGTTGTAGCAGAACACTTCGGAGCGGATGATGAACGACTGGCGCGTGCGCTGATGCTTTCTCATTTGAGCGCAATTTACATCCATAACCAGTTACCGCGTTTGTCTGCACTTTGTGCCGCAACGACCGCAGCAATGGGGGCCGCCGCCGGGATGGCATGGCTGGTGGATGGGCGTTATGAAACTATCTCGATGGCGATCAGCAGTATGATCGGCGATGTCAGCGGCATGATTTGCGATGGTGCGTCGAACAGCTGCGCGATGAAGGTTTCGACCAGTGCTTCGGCTGCGTGGAAAGCGGTGTTAATGGCGCTGGATGATACCGCCGTGACTGGCAATGAAGGGATCGTGGCGCATGATGTTGAGCAGTCGATTGCCAACCTGTGTGCGTTAGCAAGCCATTCGATGCAGCAAACGGATCGGCAGATTATCGAGATTATGGCGAGCAAGGCCAGATAAACGCCAGGTTTTGAGTATTGTGCCGGATGCGATGCTGGCGCACCTTATCCGGCCTACGGGGTGCTCAACTTGTTGATGTTGTTGTGTTTTGTACCTGATGCCGGATGCGATGCTGGCGCATCTTATCCGGCCTACGGGGTGTTTAATTTGTTGATGTTGTTGTGTTTTGTAGGCCGGATAAGGCGTTTACGCCGCATCCGGCAACCTGTCTTTACGCGGTAGCTTCATCCTCGGCTAAACGCGTTTCAGCATCCGCGACGATAGCTTCCAGCTCGCTCAACATCTCTTCATAGCCAAAATTTTTGGCGGTGCGAGCAGGTTCTTTCGCCACCACGGGCTTCGCTGGCTGGCGCTTTTTGGTCGATTTTTTACTCATCATCATCTCCCTGTAAAAACAACTAGACAGGCAAATCTATCAGCAAAGCGCGCAGTGGGGAATCGGCAACCAGCGTAATGTTAGCCTCGTCACGAATAAACGCCCCATCACCGCAGGTTAGCGCCGCTTTCTCTTCATGATGCGTAAGCGCATGAAATTTCCCGTGAATCGATTGCAAATACGCGCGTGGCCCATGCAACTGGAAATTCGCACTTTCGCCTTTGTCGAGCACGATATGGTGCAGCCACACTTGTTGGCGTAATTGCAGGCTTCCCATCGCACCCTCTGGCGAGGCGATTAATTGCTGCTTGTCCATATTAAGCGCCAGCTTTTGAATCAGCGGATTCTCTCGCTGCGGGCAGGTATCCAGCCAAAGCTGCATTCGCGTTAACGGTTTGTCTTTGCTGAGATTGTGTTCGCTATAGCTGACACCCGGCTGGGTAGAGAGCAGCAACGCCTCTCCGGCGCTGGCCTGAACATGATTGCCTTCGCTGTCGCGATACTCTGCTTCTCCATCCAGAATCACATTTAAAATATCGACTTTGGGATAGGTTCGCGGCTGAAAGGCGGCACCTGGGGCCAGCACTTCCTGGTTAAGCACACGCAGGGAGGCATAGCCTAACAATTTCGGGTCGAAGTAGTGTCCAAAGGAAAAAGTATACCGGGCCTGCAACCATCCGTAGTCTGCTTGTCCACACTGCCTGGCAGTTCGGGTAGTAATCATAATTCTTGACCTCTCTTTACTTCCTTTTATGGTAAGGGGCTGGACGCTACATTGTTAGCCAGATATTCTGCCCGGTATGTTCAAATTTCCTGAATGAGAACGAAATGGCCAAAGAAAGGGCATTAACGCTGGAAGCACTACGGGTTATGGATGCGATCGATCGCCGGGGCAGTTTTGCGGCGGCAGCGGATGAGCTGGGACGCGTGCCTTCCGCACTTAGCTACACCATGCAAAAACTGGAAGAAGAGCTGGATGTGGTGCTGTTTGACCGCTCGGGCCATCGCACCAAATTCACCAATGTCGGGAGGATGTTGCTGGAGCGAGGGCGCGTTTTGCTGGAAGCCGCAGATAAACTGACTACTGATGCGGAAGCTCTCGCGCGCGGTTGGGAAACGCATCTCACCATTGTGACCGAAGCGCTGGTACCGACACCTGCCTTTTTCCCGTTAATCGACAAACTGGCGGCAAAAGCCAATACCCAACTGGCAATCATCACAGAAGTGCTGGCGGGGGCGTGGGAACGGCTGGAGCAGGGGCGGGCGGATATCGTTATCGCGCCGGATATGCATTTTCGTTCCTCGTCGGAGATCAACTCGCGCAAGCTCTATACGTTAATGAACGTCTACGTTGCCGCGCCTGATCACCCGATTCATCAGGAGCCGGAACCGTTATCTGAAGTGACGCGTGTGAAATATCGTGGAATTGCGGTAGCGGATACCGCTCGTGAGCGCCCGGTGTTGACCGTACAGCTGCTGGACAAACAGCCGCGCTTAACGGTGAGCACGATTGAAGATAAACGTCAGGCATTACTGGCGGGGCTTGGCGTGGCGACGATGCCGTATCCGATGGTCGAAAAAGATATTGCGGAAGGGCGGTTGCGTGTCGTCAGCCCGGAATCGACCAGCGAGATCGATATTATTATGGCCTGGCGTCGTGACAGTATGGGGGAAGCGAAATCCTGGTGTCTGCGGGAAATTCCAAAGTTGTTCGCTGGAAAATAATCTATTAAGCACCTTTCACAAGGTGCTTCTGACTGCTGACAAACGCAAAACTGCCTGATGCGCTACGCTTATCAGGCCTACGCAGTCACTGCAATATATTGAATTTTGGCAATTTGTAGGCTGGATAAGGCGTTTACGCCGCATCCGGCATAAACAAAGCGCACTTTGTCAACAATTTGAAGCACCTTTTACAAGGTGCTTAATCATTATTCTTGTTCCAGTTTTGGATCTGGTCCAAAGCGGTTTTCGCCTGGCGTACCCGCCTGGCAGTTAAAGACGATGATAATAAGCCAGCCGATAAACGGGATTAAGAATAGCAGTGCCCACCACGCCGAGCGGTCGGTGTCGTGCAGGCGGCGGAACTGAACCGCCCACCACGGTAAAAACACCAGAATACCGTAGATTATCGTCAGGATGCCTTCGCCACCAGCGCGTTGCCAGCCTAACATTTTATCCAGCAGCCCCAGCACGAACGTAAAGATGATGTTGACCAGAATAAACATCCAGTACTCTTTGCGCCGCGCACGACCCCGGAAACCGACATAATTTTTTAGTACTTTCAGATACCAGTCCATTTTTGCCTCAATTTTGCTCAATCACTTGTTTTTAAAGCAGCAAATTAAGAATAGACGTGAATGAAATGGCAGTAAATATTCGTTCAAGGAATTAATAAAGTGCCGTGAAGGCGCGCTAAGACTGATGGCAAGCGCAAAATCGCCAGATGCGCTACGCTTATCTGGCCTACGCGGTCATTGTAACATATTGAATATAAACGCTTTGTAGGTTTGATAAGGCGTTCACGCCGCATCCGACATGAACAACATGCACTTAGCTAATTATCAGAGGCACCTCGTAAGGTGCCTTTTTTTAACCGAAGCGAACATCTCGTCCATGCGGTTCATCGAGATCCTGCCACGGACCAATTGAAATAATCCCCGTAGGGTTGATGGTCTTATGGCTGCGGAAGTAATGATTACGGATGTGATCGAAATTGACAGTTTCGGCGATCCCCGGCATCTGGTAGATATCGCGCAGGAAGCCATACAGATTCAGGTAATCGCTGATGCGGTGCTTATCACACTTGAAGTGGGTCACATACACTGGATCAAAACGCACCAGCGTAGTCCACAGGCGAATATCGGCTTCGGTTAGCTGGTTGCCGGTCAGGTAACGATGCTGGCCTAAAATCTGCTCCAGTCGCGCCAGCGATTCAAACACTTTCGCCACCGCCTCGTCGTAGGCTTGCTGGCTGGTGGCAAAACCAGCTTTATACACGCCGTTGTTAACGGTGTCATAAATCCAGCCGTTAAGTTCGTCAATTTTCGTTTGCAGGGCTGGTGGGTAGTAATCACCCGCTTTTGCGCCCAGCGCATCAAACGCGGTATTGAACATGCGGATGATTTCTGCTGATTCGTTGCTGACGATGGTGTGGTTCTTTTTGTCCCACAGCACGGGAACAGTAACTCGTCCGCTGTAGTGTGGATCGGCGTGGAGATAAAGCTGATACAGAAATTCATGTTGATAGAGCGTATCTCCGGTTGCTCCCGGAAAACTGTCATCAAAGGTCCAGCCGTTTTCCAGCATCAGCGGGTTCACTACGGAAACGGAAATAAACGGTTCCAGTCCTTTGAGTTTGCGCATGATCAGCGTGCGGTGCGCCCACGGGCAGGCGAGTGAAACATAGAGATGATAACGATCTTTCTCTGCGATAAAACCGCCTGTGCCAGTGGGGCCAGGTGCGCCATCGGCAGTGAGCCAGTTACGAAATGCGGAAGCTGAACGTTGAAATTTACCGCCGGTAGATTTGGTATCGTACCAGGTGTCATGCCAGACGCCGTCAATCAGTTGACCCATTTTTCTCTCCTCCAATAGCAAAAACGAGGAGCTTCCTCCTCGTTTTTTATCGTTAAGTATAGCGCGTGCTTACCACTTTTTATTCAGCAGGCGGCCGATGCTATACGCGCCCGGACCGGTAATTGCCAGCAGCAGGAATCCGCCAGAAATTGTCAGGTTTTTCATGAACATCAGCGAGTTGACGCCTTCAGCAAAGTTGCTGTGAAATAAAAATGCCGTCAGCAGCATAAAACCCGGGACACCCATTGCTTCCATATATTGTTGGGTACCAGAGTAAGCGGTGATTTTTCCCCAGCCTGCGGTAATAAACAGAATCGGCATTAAAATGTGCGCTACCAGTACACCAACATCTTCTAATTTTTTCATCATACTCTCCACTGCGCCACTCAGGCTGCTGATTGTTTTTTTGTGCAAGGGCGCGCTATTAGCGTCGTTGCTGTCGATGGAGAGAATCATAAACGTGGTGAATGATGATTGTTAGCAAGGAAAACTGTCAAAAATATTCAAAAAATTTGATGGATAAGGCCGGAATTGCTCCGGCCAGAGGGAAGTTAACCGCGAAGCTGTTGCTGCTTGAGGGTCGTTTTAACCAGACGCCAGGCGCTCCATACGCCAAAACCGCGTCTGGCCCAGCGGACCAGCATATTAGGATGGCGAATCGTCCAGATCGCCATCACTCTACTGCCAACCAGCGCCCAGGAGCGCAGACTTAGCAGCATATTCCAGCGACGATCGTAAGCGCCTGTTGCCTCCAGCCATTCACGACTACTGGCGGAAAGATCCAGCCGTTGTTGCTGGATCTGGCTAAGCAGTTGCGCCTTACGTCGTTCACGTTCGACTTTACTGCTCACGGGACTCCTCCTCGAGCAGTTGCCGATCGTTTGCCAGCTCATGGCGTGTATGGCGCAGCAAGGTGGATTTACGCGATTTACGTAACGTCCAGATACCGCCAATCAGTGCCAGTAGCAGCAACACCACGGTGGTGGCAATCATCGCATTCAGGCGATATTGCGGATCAACCGCCCAAATAATTAGCACCATCAGGCTCATAAGACCAAATGCAGCGAAAAGCATCGTCAGGCCCAGCATCAGTAAAAGTTGAAAGAGATTAGCTTTTTCCTCTTCCAGCTCCACCACCGCCAGCCGCAGACGTGTTTCCACCATTTCAACCATGATGGAAACAATTCGCTGCCCGATGCCCAGAACGCTTTTACCGGGCCCTTGCGCGTGATGAGTGTCCGCCATAATTAACGACGCGACAGCAGAACGCCGAGCACTACACCGATTGCAGCGCCAATTCCCACGCCGGTCCACGGATTTTCACGCACATACTCATCAGCACGCGCCGCCGCGACACGGGTTTGTTTGGCGATGGCATCACCGGTTTCACCCAGGCGATAACGGCTCTGTTTCAGTGCCTGCTCCGCTTTGCTACGAATCTTACTCAACTCTTCTTTCGACTTCTCGCCAGATGAGCTAAGCACCTCTTCCAGCGTATCGGAAAGGGATTTCAACTCAGCACGCAGATGTTCCGTAGTGTGTTCTTTCGACATAGTTTTCTCCAGGTGAGTAAGTAGTGACTATTGTGAGTTAGTAGTCGCGCGCTTCCAGCTTTTTCAGCTCTTCCTGCGCTTCTGCCAGTTTCCGTTCTATCGGCATCGCCTTTTTGCTTCGCCTCGGCTAAATCTTGCTGGCGTTCCGCCACCTCATCTTTCTGCTTTGCGATTTTCTTGTGATGATCGGCACGCAGCTGGCTATCTGAACAGTTGGCCCGGACTTCACTCAGGGCTTTATTCAGACCGTCAATACGATTCTGGTTTTGGTGTTTTTCGGCATAGCTGATCTCCTTAAGGATATTTTGCTCCTTTTCCTGACACAGGGTAGTGGCATAACTACCGGCACTAAGAGCAAAGAGAGAAACAGCTAAAGCGATGCGGTATTTCATTCTTGAACCTTCCATTGTGATTCGGACCTATTACAAAGGAACGATTGTCCAGACAACGAAGCGGTAGTGTTAACCACCGCCTCATTAATCATAGACAGTTACGGTGAAATCACCAAAGTGAGTGATATGTTTCGGATAACAGGAAGTTATCCGAAGCGATGAGAGTTATCCCGTAACCGGGTCAGCCACTGCATAGCCTGACTGTTATTGTCCTGCTGCGCAATGATGTAGCCATGGGGCAATGTTCTGTCGAGGACCGCTTTTGCGGCGGCGCTCTGGTCGCTGGAGTCAAATGTAATTAACAGAGTGTCGTTTTTGGGGGTGATACTTTTGAAAGGAATGCCATGAGCGTCAAGGTGATGCCAGATCGAAAAACCGTCTGGCATCGTTGTGCCTTGATGAACGGCACGAATCGCCAGCGTAGACTCTTGCTGGCGAACCGCGGACCAGGCCAGCAACAGCGTGCCGACCAGAAGTAAAACAGTGCCGGACCAGGCTAGCTGGCGAAGCGACATGCGAGGTATTTGCATCCCTTACCCCCGATTTCCATATTTCTTTTTCCATAACACGACCAGAGAACCTGCCAGGCCAAACACCAGCAGCACCACCGGGAGCAGCATCAGGCATGACATCAGCTGGTCCTCGTACTTTAAAAATACCGGCGTTTTGCCGAGCATGTAACCCAGAGTTGTCAGGATCAATACCCACAGCAGACCGCTCATCCAGTTGAAGAACTGAAAGCGCGCGTTATTCAGCCCTGATAACCCGGCAATCGTCGGCAGCAGTGTTCTGACAAATGCAATAAAGCGACCAATTAACAGCGCCGATAAACCGTGTTTATGAAAAAGATGGTGTGCGCGTTGATGATAATGCGCGGGTAAATGAGATAGCCAGTTTTGTACGGTGCGGGTATTGCCCAGCCATCGCCCCTGAATATAGCTGACCCAGCAACCGAGGCTGGCGGCAACGGTCAGCAGCAGAATCGTTTGCGGGTAACCCATCGCGCCTTTCGCAATCAACACGCCGACCAATACCAGTAAACTGTCGCCCGGTAAAAAGGCCGCCGGAAGCAAGCCATTTTCAAGGAACAAAATTACAAACAAGACAAAATACAACATGCCAATCATCGATGGATTGGCCAGGGTTTCAAAATCCTGCGCCCACAGGGCTTGCAGCAATTGGGTCAAAAGTTCCATTCATTATTCCTGGTGAATCGGTTAACGCCACGCTGGTTTTAAAAGATGCACTACCGCAATGTTATTGCTGTTTTGGTATGTTCTGCGGGTTTGATACATCAACACAGCCTGAACTATTCCCTGTTAAAACGTGAGATAAGAAAGCATTCAAAAGCATAAATTCAAATTGAATCTAATTGTAACAAAGGTCAACGTTGTTCGTTATCAAAATTACATGTCCGTGGAGTCTGATTTTGCTGATTGCAGGGGAGGGTGGCGAGAGGATTTACACAGGCTGACACTTTATACTTTTCGCTTACCGACGAGACAAACAGGCGCATTGCAGCGCCTGTCGGACAGGAATTTCATTTGCTGCCGCTGGTGGCCGTATCGAGATGCACTACCGGGTTTTCGGCGAACAGATAGCGGTCGGCATTGAACTCGAAATCGTCGCTGGTTTCGTTAAATAACATGATTTTGGTGTTTTCCAGATGCTGCCACATTGCCAGCTTAGCAGCATGAGGATCTTTGCGAATTAACGCCTTGAGAATTTGATCGTGGTCATCACACCAGTTATCAACGGTACGGGAATCAATGTGTTCGTGTAGTTTTTTCCAGTACGGGTTATGGCTACGCTGGGTCCACATTTTTTCAACGATGGCCGCCAGGGCGGAGTTCTGCGTCGCCAGGGCTACCTGAATGTGGAACTGTAAATCCCACTCGGAATCACGGAAGCATTGTTCGCCGCGCGCCTGTTCCTGAATGGCCATCAGTTTCATGATGTCTTGTTTCGTTACCTGAGTTGCCGCGAACTCGGCAATATTACTTTCGATGAGCTGGCGAGCCTGAAGCAACTCAAACGGACCGTAATTGGCGAATTCCATATTATTGTCAGCCGCCTGCTGATGACGCGGCTGGTTGGAAACCACATGAATACCTGAACCTTTACGCACCTCCACATAGCCTTCAACTTCCAGCATGATGATGGCTTCACGAACTACCGTTCGGCTGACGTTCTTTTCATCGGCAATAAAGCGTTCGGCAGGCAGTTTATCACCCACCAGATAGACGCCCTGTTCAATGCGCTCTTTCAGGTCAGCAGCAAGTTGTTGATACAAACGGCGTGGTTCAGTGATTTCCATATGCGTCTCCCGGAGTGGAATGCGGACGAAGTTATCATACCACTTTATTCATGGGTATGCCATTGGTCATATATAAATTTGATGATTGAATTGGTAATGACTCCAACTTACTGATAGTGTTTTATGTTCAGATAATGCCCGATGACCTTGTCATGCAGCTCCACCGATTTTGAGAACGACAGTGACTTCCGTCCCAGCCTTGCCAGATGTTGTCTCAGATTCAGATTATGTCGCTCAATGCGCTGAGTGTAACGCTTGCTGATAACGTGCAGCTTTCCCTTCAGGCGTGATTCATACAGCGGCCAGCCATCCGTCATCCATACCACGACCTCAAAGGCCGACAGCAGGCTCAGAAGACGCTCCAGTGTGGCCAGAGTGCGTTCACCGAAGACGTGCGCCACAACCGTCCTCCGTATCCTGTCATACGCGTAAAACAGCCAGCGCTGACGTGATTTAGCACCGACGTAGCCCCAATGTTCGTCCATTTCAGCGCAGACAATCACATCACTGCCCGGTTGTATGCGCGAGGTTACCGACTGCGGCCTGAGTTTTTTAAGTGACGTAAAACCGTGTTGAGGCCAACGCCCATAATGCGTGCACTGGCGCGACATCCGACGCCATTCATGGCCATATCAATGATTTTCTGGTGCGTACCGGGCTGAGAGGCGGTGTAAGTGAACTGTAGTTGCCATGTTTTACGGCAATGAGAGCAGAGATAGCGCAGATGTCCGGCAGTGCTTTTGCCGTTACGCACCACGCCTTCAGTAGCGGAGCAGGAAGGACATCTGATGGAAATGGAAGCCACGCAAGCACCTTAAAATCACCATCATACACTAAATCAGTAAGTTGGCAGCATTACCGGATTCTAATAGATCTTCATGTACAGAAGATGGTCAACATTATTATATATACGATACAAAGTTTCTTACGCTCTACCTTGAGCAGACAGAGATGAAGAATTTGCCGATTGGTGGCGTCTGGAAGGGGAAAGTTAAATTACATTCGAACAGCCCGGCCCAGGACTATTTCGCAAATATTACCCTGAATACGCTCGACCCCAACCATATTGACGTGTTCTTCCCGGAGTTCGCCCACGCCACGCCAAGGGTGCAGTTAGACTTGCATCCAACAGGAAGCGTTAACGGCAGCAACTACGCGCAAGATCTGACCATGTTGGACATGTGCCTGTACGATGGTTTTAACGGTAATGCCATCAGTTATGAAATCATGCTCAAAGATGAAGGGCGACCAGCTGCAGGGCGCAGAGACGGTTACTTCTCTATCTATCGTCAGGGAGGGACCACCACCGACGAGGGAGAACGCATTGATTACCGGGTCAAAATGTACAACCCGGAAACCGGTGGGCAAATTGATGTGCGCAATAATGAAAATATGGTCTGGAACAGCATTAACCTGAAACGTGTGCGTCCGGTGGTACTGCCCGGTATTCGCTATGCCGTGATGTGTGTGCCGACACCCTTGACTCTGGCAGTCGATAAATTCAGCGTGATGGATAAACAGGCCGGGTACTACATGGGCAAATTGTCAGTAATCTTTACGCCTTCCTTGCCAACCATCAATTAACCCTGCAAACCGGACAAACGCTTTTTTCTATATAAACGACGAAGTCGGGTTATAAGGTGGCTATGTGCCTCTAACTTACGTTAAACGTTAATGTTGCGGTGCGGGATCGTTATGTGTTTCCTGCGCCACCTCAATCGCCGGTTTGTTCTGCAATACGGTCCAGATAACCAGCGCACCCAGCAGGTCAAATACTGCCAGAACTGCGAACAGCGGGCTGAAGCCGATGGTGTCAGCCAGTGCACCGACAACCAGCGCAAACAGCGTACTTGCCAGCCATGCGGACATCCCGGTTAAACCGTTCGCCGTCGCCACTTCGTTACGACCGAACACGTCAGAAGAGAGCGTAATCAGCGCGCCAGACAGTGCCTGGTGGGCAAAACCACCGATACACAGCAGCATAATTGCGACATACGGGTTGGTGAACAGACCGATCATACCCGGGCCAATCATCAGCACAGCACCCAGCGTTACGACCATCTTACGGGAAACGATCAGGTTCACACCAAACCAACGCTGGAACAGCGGCGGCAGGTAACCACCGAGGATACAACCGAGGTCAGCAAACAGCATCGGCATCCAGGCGAACATCGCGATCTCTTTCAGGTTAAAGCCGTAAACTTTAAACATGAACAGCGGGATCCACGCGTTAAAAGTACCCCAGGCCGGTTCTGCAAGGAAACGCGGCAGTGCGATACCCCAGAACTGACGGTTACGCAGGATCTGACCAACGGACATTTTCTTCGCCGTGCTCACCTGGTGCTGGGCTTCCTGACCATTAATAATATAGTCGCGTTCTTCATCGGTCAGATGCTTCTGGTCGCGCGGATGTTTATAGAAAATCAGCCATGCCATCGCCCAGATAAAGCTCAATGCACCGGAGATGATAAATGCCATCTGCCAGCTGTGCATCACGATTGCCCATACCACCAGCGGCGGCGCAATCATCGCACCAATCGAAGAACCTACGTTAAAGTAGCCTACTGCGATGGAACGCTCTTTCGCCGGGAACCATTCGGAGCTGGCTTTCAGACCCGCCGGGATCATCGCTGCTTCCGCGGCACCGACCGCACCACGAGCAACAGCTAGGCCACCCCAGCTACCTGCCAGCGCGGTTGCACCACAGAACACGGCCCACAGCACAGCAAACATTGCATAACCGATTTTCGTACCCAGCACATCCAGTACATAACCTGCTACCGGTTGCATGACCGTATAAGCAGCAGAATAGGCTGCGATGATATAGGAATACTGTTGGGTGGAGATGTTTAACTCTTCCATCAGAGTTGGCGCAGCTGCCGCCACAGTGTTACGCGTCAGGTAACCAAGCACGGTGCCGAGCGTCACCAGTGCGATCATATACCAACGTAACCCTTTAATTTTACGCATGTAAAACCTCATCGTTTTGTTATATCCGCAGGAAGCGCGGCCATCATCCCGCCAGAGGCTGAAGATGTTAGTTACGACCGGGTAACCGAAAAAAAAAACCGGCACGCCCCGAACGTTGCCATGAAAGTTTCGTGCTAATTCGGCTTCCGTACCGGTTAACCCGATTCATCTAACAAATGAATGAATCGGCAATTTGCATTCCGTCGACTTATGATTTGCGACGGCAGAAAGATAACTTGTCATACAACCTTAAAAGGTGAGAGCCATCACAAATGTGCGAATATTTGTAGGGACATTACCTGACGACAGCGAGGCCAGTACTGGCGCGGCCTGCAGCGAGATTTACCACTTTGAGAGTAATTTTTTTAACTACGTTTATTGATCTAACTCACGAAAATATCTTCGGACTCTGGAAATTGGTGTGATAACTTTGTCAGCATCGCACCATAAGCAAGCTAGCTCACTCGTTGAGAGGAAGACGAAAATGACTCCGTTTATGACTGAAGATTTCCTGTTAGATACCGAATTTGCCCGCCGTCTGTATCACGACTACGCAAAAGACCAGCCGATTTTCGATTACCATTGCCATTTGCCGCCGCAGCAGATTGCGGAAGACTATCGTTTTAAAAACCTGTATGACATCTGGTTGAAGGGCGATCACTACAAATGGCGCGCTATGCGTACCAACGGTGTGGCTGAGCGTCTGTGTACTGGTGATGCGTCTGACCGTGAAAAATTTGACGCCTGGGCGGCGACTGTTCCGCACACTATCGGCAACCCGTTATACCACTGGACGCACCTCGAACTGCGTCGTCCGTTCGGTATCACTGGCAAATTGCTTTCTCCGTCAACTGCCGATGAAATCTGGAACGAATGTAACGAACTGCTGGCGCAGGATAACTTCTCCGCGCGCGGCATCATGCAGCAGATGAACGTGAAAATGGTCGGCACCACCGATGACCCGATCGATTCTCTGGAGCATCACGCAGAGATCGCCAAAGACGGCTCTTTCACCATCAAAGTGCTGCCGAGCTGGCGTCCGGACAAAGCCTTCAATATCGAACAGGCGACCTTTAACGACTACATGGCGAAGCTGGGCGAAGTTTCCGATACCGACATTCGCCGCTTTGCTGACCTGCAAACTGCCTTGACCAAACGTCTGGATCACTTCGCCGCTCACGGCTGTAAAGTGTCTGACCATGCGCTGGACGTGGTGATGTTTGCTGAAGCGAACGAAGCGGAACTGGACAGCATTCTGGCGCGCCGTCTGGCTGGCGAAACCCTGAGCGAGCACGAAGTGGCACAGTTCAAAACTGCGGTACTGGTGTTCCTTGGTGCCGAATATGCACGTCGCGGCTGGGTACAGCAGTACCACATTGGCGCGCTGCGTAATAACAACCTGCGTCAGTTCAAACTGCTGGGGCCGGATGTAGGCTTTGACTCCATCAACGACCGTCCGATGGCGGAAGAGTTGTCTAAGCTGCTGAGCAAGCAGAACGAAGAAAACCTGCTGCCGAAAACCATTCTCTACTGCCTGAACCCGCGCGATAACGAAGTGCTGGGCACCATGATCGGTAACTTCCAGGGCGAAGGTATGCCGGGCAAAATGCAGTTCGGTTCCGGCTGGTGGTTTAACGATCAGAAAGACGGTATGGAACGTCAGATGACCCAACTGGCGCAGCTCGGTCTGCTGAGCCGCTTTGTCGGTATGCTGACTGACAGCCGTAGCTTCCTGTCATACACCCGTCACGAATACTTCCGCCGCATTCTGTGCCAGATGATCGGTCGCTGGGTGGAAGCGGGCGAAGCACCGGCGGACATCAACCTGCTGGGCGAGATGGTGAAAAATATTTGCTTTAACAATGCGCGTGACTACTTCGCCATTGAACTGAACTAAGGTCTGGGGTTGATATGCAATACATCAAGATCCATGCGCTGGATAACGTCGCGGTCGCTTTAGCAGATTTGGCTGAAGGCACAGAAGTCAGTGTCGATAACCAGACTGTTACGCTGCGCCAGGATGTTGCTCGTGGACATAAATTTGCGTTAACGGATATCGCAAAAGGGGCCAACGTCATCAAATATGGCCTGCCGATTGGTTATGCATTGGCGGATATTGCGGCGGGGGAACACGTCCACGCCCACAATACGCGCACGAATCTGAGCGATCTGGATCAGTATCGCTATCAACTTGATTTTCAGGATCTGCCTGCGCAAGCGGCAGATCCTGAAGTGCAGATCTATCGTCGCGCTAACGGCGATGTCGGGGTGCGTAACGAGCTGTGGATCCTGCCAACCGTGGGCTGTGTCAACGGCATCGCGCGGCAAATCCAGAACCGTTTCCTGAAAGAGACCAACAACGCCGAAGGTACCGACGGCGTGTTCCTCTTCAGCCACACCTATGGCTGCTCACAACTGGGCGACGATCACATCAACACCCGCACCATGCTGCAAAACATGGTGCGCCACCCGAACGCGGGCGCAGTGCTGGTGATTGGTCTGGGCTGTGAAAACAACCAGGTTGCCGCATTCCGTGAAACGTTGGGCGATATCGATCCTGAACGCGTTCATTTCATGATCTGCCAACAGCAGGATGATGAGATCGAAGCCGGGATCGAGCATTTGCATCAGCTGTATAACGTGATGCGCAACGATAAACGCGAGCCAGGCAAACTCAGCGAACTGAAGTTTGGTCTGGAGTGCGGTGGTTCTGACGGTCTTTCTGGTATTACTGCTAACCCGATGCTGGGGCGTTTCTCTGACTACGTGATTGCTAACGGCGGTACTACCGTACTGACCGAAGTGCCGGAGATGTTTGGCGCAGAGCAGTTGCTGATGGACCATTGCCGCGACGAAGCAACGTTTGAAAAACTGGTCACCATGGTCAACGACTTCAAACAGTACTTTATTGCCCATGATCAGCCGATCTACGAAAACCCATCACCGGGGAACAAAGCGGGCGGTATCACCACGCTGGAAGACAAATCACTTGGCTGTACCCAGAAAGCGGGTTCCAGTGTCGTGGTTGACGTGCTGCGTTACGGCGAGCGTCTGAAAACGCCAGGGCTGAACTTGTTAAGTGCGCCGGGTAACGATGCCGTAGCGACCAGCGCCCTGGCGGGTGCGGGCTGCCATATGGTGCTGTTCAGTACTGGTCGCGGCACGCCATACGGTGGATTTGTGCCGACGGTGAAAATCGCCACCAACAGTGAACTGGCGGCGAAGAAAAAACACTGGATCGACTTTGACGCGGGTCAGCTGATCCACGGTAAAGCGATGCCGCAGTTGCTGGAAGAATTTATCGACACCATCGTTGAGTTTGCCAACGGTAAGCAAACCTGCAACGAGCGTAACGACTTCCGCGAACTGGCGATCTTCAAAAGCGGCGTAACGCTATAAAGTCGAAATGAGTTGTTAATAAAAAACGGCGTTTCATAATGTGAAGCGCCGTTTGCTTTTCCATACCTGCTAAGGATTTATCATGACCGCGTATTGGCTGGCCCAGGGCGTGGGTGTCATCGCCTTTCTGATTGGTATCACAACATTTTTCAATCGTGACGAACGTCGCTTCAAAAAGCAGCTTTCGGTCTATAGCGCCGTTATTGGCGTACATTTTTTTCTTCTGGGCACCTATCCCGCTGGTGCCAGTGCCATCCTTAATGCCATTCGTACATTGATTACCTTACGCACGCGCAGCTTATGGGTAATGGCGATTTTTATTGTGCTGACTGGCGGAATTGGCCTCGCGAAGTTCCATCATCCTGTCGAACTATTGCCGGTTATCGGTACGATTGTCAGTACCTGGGCGCTGTTCCGCTGTAAAGGGCTCACCATGCGCTGCGTGATGTGGTTTTCAACGTGTTGCTGGGTGATTCACAACTTCTGGGCGGGGTCGATAGGCGGCACGATGATTGAGGGTAGTTTTCTGCTTATGAATGGCCTGAATATCATTCGTTTCTGGCGGATGCAGAAAAGGGGAATTGATCCGTTTAAAGTAGAGAAAACCCCTCCCGCCATAGACGAAAGGGGTTAAACAATTAATTACGCAGGGCGCTATTTGCCAGACGATCGTCTTCCGCCTGGCAAGCTGCCGCAGTGAACAGCACGTCAGTTGAAGAGTTCAGCGCGGTTTCGCAAGAGTCCTGCAATACGCCGATAATAAAGCCGACGGCAACCACCTGCATGGCGATATCGTTCGAAATACCGAACATATTACAGGCCAGTGGGATCAGCAGCAAAGAACCCCCCGCCACGCCGGATGCGCCACAGGCACACAGAGAAGCCACTACGCTCAACAGCAGCGCTGTGGGCAGATCGACCGGAATACCCAGCGTATTAACCGCAGCCAGCGTCAACACGGTAATGGTGATTGCTGCGCCCGCCATATTGATGGTGGCTCCCAGCGGAATAGAAACTGAATAGGTATCGCGATCCAGATTCAGCTTTTCACACAGCGCCATATTCACCGGAATGTTCGCTGCAGAGCTGCGGGTGAAGAAGGCATACACACCGCTTTCGCGCAGGCACAGCAGCACCAGCGGGAACGGGTTACGACGAATTTTCCACCACACCAGCAATGGGTTAACCACCAGCGCCACCAGTAACATACAGCCAACCAGCACGACCAGCAGTTGCGCGTAGCCCCACAGTGTGGAGAAACCGGTGGTTGCCAGGGTAGAAGAAACCAGCCCAAAAATACCGAACGGTGCGAAGCGAATGACCAGTTTCACCATAAAGGTAACGGCATTCGACATATCATTGACCAGGTTTTTGGTGGTCTCGTTACCGTGACGCAGTGCGAAGCCGAGGCCGATCGCCCACACCAGAATCCCGATGTAGTTACCTTTCAGCAGGGCGTCGATGGGGTTGGAAACCATGCTCATTACCAGTCCGCGCATCACTTCGACAATGCCTGACGGCGGCGAAATATCACCCGCGCTACTGGACAAGTGCAGGGTAGAAGGGAAGGCAAAGCTGAAGACTACTGCGGCCAGAGCTGCAGAGAAGGTGCCCAGCAGATAGAGGAACAAAATAGGACGGATATTGGTTTTCTGCCCGTGCTGGTGGTTAGCAATAGATGCCATTACCAGCATCAACACCAGGATGGGGGCAACAGCTTTCAGTGCGCCGACGAACAAAGTACCTAACAGACCAACAGCTTCCGCCGCGGGTTTTGAGATCCATGCCAGAAGAATCCCCAGAACAAGGCCGACCAGGATTTGTTTTACCAGGCTGCCATGAGCCAGACGCCGGAATAGCCCCGGTGAACGTTGCGTAGTCATTTTTCGATCCTTTCATTGTGTTGTCGCACATCCCTGGTGCGTTCTGTCGACGCATCTTTCAGGATGTAACAAAGTGTTTGCAAGGTCGAGTATAAGGAAAGTTACAGCTTCGGGAAGCGAAAAATGCTGGATTTTAAAGAGAGGTCATGTTTTGCAACTTAATGGTTGCATTTATTTAACATAAACAGAGGGAAGGACTGGCTACTAAGGCTGATTAGATAACATATGGGCAAAACTATTTGGAATATGAGAACGGTTGCGCTCCTTTAACGTGTTATGCCATATAAAGTCACTGGCGCAGGGAGCGCGCAGGGGGCAGCCAGTCGCCGCCGCCCCCTGCACCCCCAGGCTCTGGCGAACAAAATCGCCGCTGCGCGGTTCCCTCAGCCTATCCCTTGCGGCTACCGGTCTAGGAATGGCTTAATATACAGCGAATCATTCTGTCGGGCGCAAGGTAACGTCCCTGTAAGATGCGCCCTCGCCCCGGCCTCCAGGGAACGCTTCGGCGATTTTGACGCCACCAACACCCGTGCGGTCTTTTTGTAAAGAGCTATAAGCCGATTACATAATTAATAGCTCACCTTTGTCTGGAATGAGTTATCCCCGCTGCTTATCATGCCGATAATTCACCCAGGCGTTGATAATAAACGTCATCACCAGAATGCCAAACACCACGCCCAGCGAGACGGCGATTGGAATATGGTAGAAGTCGACAATCAGCATCTTGATACCGATAAACACCAGAATCACCGCTAGGCCATATTTGAGCATCGAGAAACGCTCTGCTACGCCCGCCAGCAGGAAATACATCGCACGCAGGCCGAGGATTGCAAACAGGTTTGAGGTCAGCACAATGAACGGGTCAGTGGTCACGGCGAAGATAGCCGGAATGCTATCCACGGCAAAAATCACGTCGCTCAATTCCACCAGAATCAGTACCAGCATCAGCGGTGTGGCGTACAGCAATCCATTCTTACGCACAAAGAAATGCTCGTTGTCGATGGTGTCGGTCATGCGCAAATGACCGCGTAGCCAGCGCACCAGCGGCTTGTCGCCAATGCCTGATTCATCTTCATGGGCGAGCGCCATCTTCACGCCGGTAAACAGCAGGAAGGCACCGAAGATATACAGGATCCAGTCGAACTGCGAAATCAGCCAGCTGCCTGTGAAGATCATGATGGTACGCAGAACAATCGCCCCGAGCACGCCATACACCAGCACGCGACGTTGTAATGCCGCCGGAACGGAGAAATAGCTGAACAACATCAGCCAGACAAAGACGTTATCGACCGCCAGCGATTTCTCAATCAGATAACCCGTGAGAAAGGCCAGGGCCTGTGGATCGGCAACGGCGCGACCTTCGGTTTGCACCAGATACCACCAGAAAGCGGCGTTAAACAGTAACGACAGCGTCACCCAGACCAGCGACCAGGCCGCAGCCTGTTTCATGGTCATGGCATGTGCCCCACGACGCCCCTGCAACAACAGGTCGATAGCCAGCATAATGGCGACAACAACAGCGAATCCGCCCCATAGCAACGGCGTGCCGACAGTATTCATAGAAGTTCCTTACACATAAAAAAACGGCCAACGTCGGAAGACGTCAGCCGCTGCTTTTTATGCATAGACCTCGCCTTCCGGCAAGGTCTCACTTACAACAAAAAAGGAATACGTCTGCGTATTCCTTTCGGGTTGCCCGGTGACCGGATGTGGTTTTTCACTCATCGTAATGACGATCGACCGGCAATGAAGTTACTCCCCTTTGCAGGTAACAAAGTATGACAGACCATTCAGTCAGTCAATGGTCTGTTACATACCTTTTACACTGTTTTACTTTGGCAAGTATAGTTTTACGCTATCTGCCGGAAAAATCACCCCAGTTTGGCGGCGGATCTCGGTCAGCAGTTTGGCTGTGATGCGACTGACCGCCAGCCCTGGATGATCCACCAGATGCTCATCCACCAGGGTAGCGAACAGCTCTGCTTCGTAGAGCATGGTATTAATATGCTGCGGCTGGGTGAGATCCTGCATCTGGCTGCCACGCGGCACAAAGCAGACTTTCTGGCATTCAGACAGTTTTTCAATCACCAGCGATCCCGCTTCGCCCTGAATCTCGCTTCCCAGGACAGAATCACTGACCTTTGAGTGCTGCAAGGTGACGCTGAAATCACCGTAATCCATCACCACCACGCCGTGGGCGTCAACGCCGCTTGCCAGCAAACTCGCCGTTGCCTGCACGCTTTTCGGCTCACCAAATAACGCCACCGCCGACGCCAGGCAGTAAAAGCCGATATCCATAATTGAACCGTTAGAGAATGCCGGATTAAAGGTGTTGGGATTCTCACCGTCCAGGTAACGTTGATACCGCGAGGAATACTGGCAATAGTTGAAAAAGACTTTACGCAGTTTGCCTGCTTTCGGCAGCGCCTGGCGCAACAAATGAAAGTTCGGCAGGCAGGCGGTTTTAAATGCCTCAAACAGCACCACCTGATTTTCGCGCGCACAGGCAATGGCGGCATCCACTTCCGCCAGATTCGACGCCAGCGGTTTTTCGCAAATCACATGAATTTTATGGCTAAGGAAAAGTTGTGTCTGGGAAAAGTGCAGGGAATTCGGGCTGGCAATATACACCGCGTCAATGGCATCGCTTTCCGCCATCGCTTCCAGCGACGTAAACAGATGCTCGACAGAAAAATCATTGGCGAAGTGCTGAGCCTGCTCAAGGCTGCGGGAATATACGGCGGTTAACTTGTATTTACCGCTCTCATGGGCGGCCTCGACGAACTGGCGAGTGATCCAGTTCGTACCAATCACAGCGAAACGTATCATAACGCGTGGATACTCCATAAAGGGATTCTGTCGTCAATGTAGCACGCCTTTTTCATCTTCGACGTGCGCAGATACGCATTATTCTTTCGCCGGACAGCCATGCTCACTAAACGGCCCAATCATGACCGATGGCCCGAGATATTTCGGCTGGCGATGGAGGATTTTTGCGTCAATCACCGCGCTGACACGAGCGAGTTTCTCCCGCAGTTGAGTATAAAAACCGTGCTTCATATTGAGGTCTGGCGCGTTAAACCCGATAGCGTCGATGCCGTACTGTTTTGCCAGCCAGATGGTGCGTTGGTTATGAAATTCTTGCGAGATAATGGTGATATGGTTTTCCCCAAACACCTTTTTGGCACGCACTACCGAATCCAGCGTTGAGAATCCGGCATAGTCGCAAAAGATCACTTTCGCCGGTACGCCTTTAGCGATCAAAGCCTGCTGCATACCTGATGCTTCATCGTAATTTTTACGTCCGTTATCGCCACTCACCAGTAGCCATTTCACTTTTCCGGCGTGGTACAACGCTGCTGCGGTATCAATACGTCGGGTAAAGTAGCGATTACCCGGCCTCGCCCCCAGCAATAAACCCACGTTACGCGCCGGGACGGCGTTGACATCGCCCCAGGTCAGCTGCTTGCTGGCGTTGACCATAACGCGATCGGCGATAAAAATGGTCGCTCCTGCCACAAGTAACAGTAAGCAGGCAATCTTTAGAGTCCGGCGAGAAAAACAAATACGGAGAAGAAGGCGGGCAAATGCGCGCAGCATGGTCGTTATCCTTAACGAAAGGGGGGAGGTCGATTTTAGGCGCTAAAGAAAGAAAAGATAACGCCTGACATCATTTTCAGATTTTGTCCTGCCCAAGCGACAACTGCGTTAGCCACAGCCGGGTGTCGAACTCAAGCTGGTGGTACTGCGGCTCCATATGGCAGCACAATTGATAGAACGCTTTGTTATGCTCTTTCTCCTTCAGGTGCGCCAGCTCGTGCACCACGATCATGCGCAAAAACGGTTCCGGCGCGTTGCGAAACACGGTAGCGACGCGGATCTCTGCTTTTGCTTTCAGCTTGCTGCCCTGCACACGAGAAACAGCGGTATGTAACCCGAGCGCGTTTTTTAGCACATGGATCTTATTGTCATACATCACTTTATTGATCGGCGGGGCATTACGCAGAAACTGATTTTTCAGATCCTGAGTATATTGCCAGAGAGCTTTATCGGTGGCGTAGTCGTGTGTTCCCGGATAGCGTTTTGCCAGCACATCGCCCAGACGCTGTTCGTTAATCAGTGTTCGCACCTGCGAAAGCAGCTGCTCGGGATAACCCTGAAGATAAGTAAGATTGCTCATAACCGCCCACGAAAAAGAGAAAAAGGGTATACTCACGCACCCTTTTCAGGGGCAACGTCGAAATTTTATCATTCAGGAGGGCCGATGAGCCACTTAGACAACGGTTTCCGTTCACTGACACTACAACGTTTTCCGGCGACGGATGACGTTAACCCGCTACAGGCGTGGGAAGCGGCAGATGAATATTTGCTGCAACAGTTGGACGACACAGAAATCCTCGGCCCGGTGTTGATCCTGAATGATGCCTTTGGTGCGTTAAGCTGCGCGCTGGCGGAACATAAGCCGTACAGCATTGGCGACTCATACATCAGTGAACTGGCGACGCGCGAGAATTTACGCCTAAACGGGATTGATGAGTCGAGCGTGAAGTTTCTCGACAGCACCGCCGACTACCCGCAACAGCCGGGTGTGGTGCTGATCAAAGTGCCGAAAACACTGGCATTGCTGGAACAGCAACTGCGTGCGCTGCGCAAAGTGGTCACGTCGGATACACGTATTATTGCCGGTGCCAAAGCCCGTGACATTCACACTTCCACGCTGGAACTGTTCGAAAAAGTGCTCGGCCCGACCACCACCACGCTGGCATGGAAAAAAGCGCGCCTGATTAATTGCACGTTCAATGAACCGCCGCTGGCCGATGCGCCGCAGACCGTTAGCTGGAAGCTGGAAGGTACTGACTGGACTATCCATAACCATGCGAATGTCTTCTCCCGCACCGGGCTTGATATCGGCGCGCGCTTCTTTATGCAACATCTGCCAGAGAATCTCGAAGGGGAGATTGTCGATCTCGGTTGCGGTAATGGCGTTATTGGTCTGACGCTGCTTGATAAAAACCCGCAGGCGAAAGTGGTGTTTGTCGATGAATCGCCGATGGCGGTTGCTTCCAGCCGTTTGAACGTTGAAACCAACATGCCAGAGGCGTTGGATCGCAGCGAGTTTATGATCAACAACGCGCTCTCCGGCGTGGAGCCTTTCCGCTTTAATGCTGTGCTCTGCAACCCTCCGTTTCACCAACAACATGCGCTGACCGATAACGTCGCCTGGGAGATGTTCCACTACGCCCGCCGCTGCCTGAAAATCAACGGCGAGCTGTATATCGTTGCCAACCGCCATCTGGATTACTTCCATAAACTGAAGAAAATTTTCGGCAACTGCACCACTATTGCGACGAATAATAAATTTGTGGTGCTGAAAGCGGTGAAGCTGGGACGTCGTCGGTAAGATTGGGAGTTACCTGCCGGATGCGGCGTAAACGCCTTATCCGGCCTACGTTCAGCACGTTACCCCCAGGCCGGATAAGACGCGGCAAGCGTCGCATCCGGCAATGTCTGCTCAGTTCTGGAATCGCGCTTCCATAAAACAAAAAATCCCTGTCACCATCCTCTACATTCTCTTGTTTAGCGTTTTTCTACGTTTATTCTTCCGTCACACAGATAAATTCATCCGTTGCCAATCTGTCAACGGATGTTATCATATTGCCAATTTGTCAACGGACGTGATGAAGAATGCACCTGATAACTCAAAAAGCATTGAAAGATGCTGCGGAAAAATACCCGCAACATAAAACGGAGTTGGTGGCTCTGGGGAACACGATTGCTAAGGGATATTTCAAAAAACCTGAGTCATTAAAAGCAGTATTCCCATCTCTGGATAACTTCAAATATCTGGATAAGCATTATGTTTTCAATGTTGGGGGCAATGAATTACGTGTTGTAGCAATGGTCTTTTTTGAATCGCAAAAGTGCTACATACGTGAAGTTATGACGCATAAAGAATACGATTTCTTTACCGCTGTTCATCGTACTAAGGGGAAAAAATGATTGCGATTGCCGACATCTTGCAAGCAGGAGAAAAGCTAACTGCTGTGGCACCTTTTCTGGCGGGTATTCAGAACGAGGAACAATACACCCAGGCGCTGGAACTGGTAGATCATCTGCTGCTCAACGATCCTGAAAACCCCTTGCTGGATCTGGTGTGTGCCAAAATAACCGCGTGGGAAGAATCAGCGCCCGAATTTGCGGAATTTAATGCCATGGCTCAAGCCATGCCTGGCGGTATAGCCGTGATTCGTACCCTTATGGATCAATATGGTTTAACCCTTTCCGATCTGCCGGAAATTGGCAGTAAATCTATGGTGTCACGCGTTTTGAGCGGGAAGAGGAAATTAACGCTGGAACACGCTAAAAAATTGGCAACGCGATTCGGCATTTCTCCCGCCTTGTTTATTGATTAACGCGACGTGCCGAATGCGTTGCATCCGGCGCTTCAAATAACGATTTAAATCTCCAGCGCCAGCCGTGTTCCCTGGGCAATTGCCCGTCGTGCGTCCAGCTCCATAGCCACATCGCAGCCGCCAATTAAATGCACAGTTTTCCCGCTATCAATCAGCGGTTGCGCCAGCGCGCGGTTTGGCTCTTGCCCTGCGCAGATCACCACATTGTCCACTGCTAATACCTGCGTTTCGCCGTTGATCACCACATGCAGCCCGTCATCGTCAATCTTCTGATAACTTACGCCTGGGATCATTTTCACACCCCGCGAGAGCAGGGTGGTGCGATGGATCCAGCCGGTGGTTTTGCCTAACCCCTGTCCCGGTTTGCTGGCTTTGCGCTGGAGCATCACAATTTGCCGTGGGCTACGCGGGATCTGCATTCCCTGCGGGCTTAAGCCACCAGCCTGTTGTAGGCTGCTGTCGATCCCCCACTCATTACAGAACCTGGCGATATTCTGGCTGGTGGATTCGCCCGGCTGACTTAAATACATCGCCGTATCAAAACCAATCCCGCCACAACCGATGATGGCAACCTTGTTGCCTACCGGCGCTTTGTCGCGCAGTACATCGAGATAACTCAATACCTTCGGATGATCGATCCCGTCGATAGGCGGAACACGCGGCACGATCCCACTGGCGAGGATCGTTTCATCGAACGCCTGTAACTGATCCGCCGTCACGGTGTGATTGAGTTTCAGCGTCACGCCCGTCACTTCGATCATCCGGCGGTAGTAGCGCAGCGTTTCGTAAAACTCCTCTTTGCCGGGGATCTGTTTGGCGATATTAAACTGCCCGCCGATCTCGCTGTGCGCATCAAACAATGTTACCTGATGCCCACGCGCCGCCGCGTTAATGGCAAACGCCAGCCCAGCAGGTCCAGCGCCGACCACCGCCAGATTTTTTTTCTGCACGGCGGGAAGGATTGGCATTTTGGTTTCGTGGCAGGCGCGAGGATTCACCAGGCACGAGGTGACTTTGCCAACGAAGATCTGATCGAGGCAGCCCTGGTTGCAGCCAATACAAGTGTTGATCTCATCGGCTCGCCCTGATTGCGCTTTTGACAGCAGTTCCGCATCCGCGAGAAACGGTCGCGCCATCGATACTATATCGGCATCGCCGCGCGAGAGAATATCGTCGGCAACCTGCGGATCGTTAATCCGGTTGGTGGTTACCAGCGGCAGCGAGACGTGGCCTTTCAGTTTGCGCGTGACCCAGCTAAATGCGCCGCGCGGCACGGGCGTGGCGATGGTCGGAATCCGCGCTTCGTGCCAGCCTATTCCGGTGTTGATAATGGTCGCGCCCGCCGCTTCAATGGCCTGCGCCAGTTCTACCGTTTCGGCAAAAGTGCCGCCGCCTTCGACTAGGTCGAGCATCGACAACCGGTAAATAATAATGAAGTCGTTGCCGACGCGTTCGCGCACCGTACGCACTACTTCTACGGCAAATCGCATCCGGTTGCGGTAATCGCCGCCCCACTGGTCACTACGCTGATTGGTGCGCAGCGTCAGAAATTCGTTGATCAAATACCCTTCAGAGCCCATCACTTCGACGCCATCGTATCCGGCCTCCCGCGCCAGTTGCGCGCAGCGGGCGAAATCGTCGATCAGTTGCAGGATCTCTTCATGGGTGAGTTCGTGAGGAACGAAACGGTTGATGGGGGCCTGCAATGCGGACGGTGCGACCAGATGCGGTTGGTAGCTGTAGCGCCCGGTATGCAAAATTTGCAGGGCGATTTTGCCGCCTTCCTGATGTACGGCTTCGGTAATGGTGCGATGGTGTGGGATCTGGCTGGCGTCGTTGAGCATTGCGCCACCTTCCATGCCAACGCCTGTTAAATCTGGTGCAATGCCGCCGCTGACAATCAGCGCCACGCCGTGACGGGCGCGTTCGGCATAAAACGCAGCCAGCCGTTCAGCACCGTCCGGGTATTCCTCCAGCCCGGTGTGCATTGAACCCATCAACACGCGGTTTTTTAACGTGGTAAAACCTAAATCCAGCGGGGCGAACAGCGACGGGTAGCTCATAAAATTGTCCAGTATGTAAAATAATTGTTATGTAGTCGGATGAGTTCTAATTTAGCCGTCGATGGAGAAAAGGGAAAAGGGGAGTGCGGGGTTTGTGATGGGATTCAAAAAGAATACGCCCGGTGGTAACGCCGGATGCGACGCTTGCCGTGTTTTATCCGGCTTGGGGGATTGCACATGTAGGGCGGATAAGGCGTTCACGCCGCATCCGCCAGCCGTTGCAAATTACTGCTTACGGAAAAAATCGTTATACAACATATACAAATGAGCGGCACTCCAGGAGAAATTTGGTGCGCCTTGCTGCGCGCCTGTCAGCGGGTTGTAATTCTCCTGAATTGGGCCATCGGCGGTTAATCCTTTGGCGTGCCTGAAGAACGTATCCGCCAGCTTCAGGGCATCATCACGATAACCGTAACGCTCCATCCCTTTCAGACCAAACCAGAACTGATCCACCCATACGCGCCCGCGCCAGTAGATATCAGCGCCAAAAGCCGGATTGGTTAACGCCGCCGTTCCCAGCGGAACAAATGTGTTGAACTCTTTAGGATCGAGCATCACCTTCACCACCGCGTCGGCATTGGCCTGCGTTGCCGCACCGTTAAACAGCGGCGACCAGCCTTCCGGCCCTTTACCGCGCTCAACAATCGGTTTGCCCGCGCAGCCGTTCGCCAGTGGTTTATCTTCAATACGTACGTCATAGTAGAACTGGGTAGTCGGGTCGAACATACAGGTGTTGATGTAGTCCGCGAGCTGCTGTGCCAACTGGCGATAGCGTTTGGCCTCTTCTGGCTTACCGAGGATGGTTGCCATCTCCGCCAGATAATGGTTATCGCTGTACATATAGCTGGCCTGATCCACCGACTCCTGCAATAGCGAGTAGCCCAGCAACGTTCCGTCCTGACTGCGGTTTTCGGCGAATTTCACCGTCCAGTCGCTACGTTTGCCGCCATTAGCGACATATTTATCCAACTGTTCTTTGTCGATAAAACCAAAGACGGCGGCATCATCACGCCCCGATTCCCACGACGCAGCGACCTGTGCCGGAATTTCCAGACTGTCGTACTGGCCTTTCTCCACCACGCGGGCGTAGTTGTTCAGCCCAGACTGCGTCTCTTCTTTATCGCCTTTTTTCACCGTAAACAGCATCTCGCCGCTCTCGGTGTTGTGGGCTTTGTCGCGGGTCGCGCCATATTCCGGCACCCCGTTGCCGTTATGATCGCGGTTACGTAACCACCAGTCGTGATAGGCCACCAGTTTCGGGTACATCTCTGCCAACCAGGCTTTATCCTGGGTGACGTTGTATACTTCCATCACCGACCAGGCGGCAAGGCTGGGTTTGGTATTACGTTCGTTCCAGTTGCCGCCATCGCCACCACGCTCGGGGCTAAGGTTCCACGCTATCAGGTCGGGGACAAAGCCCACATCCTGCGGACGCACGCTGTCGCCAGGCTGGATCTGCCAGGAGAAGACCGCGCGGATATTCTCTTTGGCGATATCCGGATTGAAATGCGCCATCGCAAACGCCTGCTTCCAGGTATCCCACGGCCAGGTCTGATTGCCGGAGAACCAGCGTCCGGTCACCGACGGCGTGACGGTGTTATAATTCACCGCACCGCCCGGTGAGCGCCAGTTACCGTTGAGCGTTTCGATCGCTTTCACCGCGACGCGCGTCTGTTCCGGCGTCGCATCCGGATTGGTTAACCCTTTCTTCAGGTATTCTTCCCAGCGTTGCTGCGAGGCGGTGAGATAAAACGCCGGACGCGCCAGAATATCGCGGATCTGCATTTGCTCTTTGCTAACTTCCTGAGCGGTCAGCAGATGGGAATAGGTGGTGTAGAGCGTGGTCGAACCGTTGATATGCGCCTTACTGGTAAAGCGATTACCGTTGATTTCAGTCTGCACCGGCAGGGATTTATGCACCTGATATTCCGATTCGCCGGAGGTCAGCAGATCCCAGGTGGCGCGCACTTTGCCAAAGGTGACTTTCAGGCCATCACGGGTGGCGCTGATTTTGCGCTGATAGTCAGGGTATTCGCCAGCAATGGTTTTATCGGAAAGCGGTTTCCCTTCTTTCGCTTCCAGTTTTTCCAGCAGTTCGCCATCCCACACCAGATCCAGCGGTTTATTGCTGATGATTTTAGTTTCCAGTAGTGACGTGCGCGGCGTGGCGAAGCGCAGAGTCATTTCGACCTGCACATCTTTTGCTGTCAGTTTTTGCACCAGCGCGCCGGGAATACTGTATGCCTCCAGCGTGAAGTTGACTTTCTTGCCGTCTTGCCAGACAGTCAGGCGGTCGAAATTGCTGGCCATAAAGTTGATGTATTCTTCCGTCAGCAGCGCAACGCCCGGAAAGCCGCCCATGGTGTTCGGGCCGTCTGGCAACAGATGACCATGCCAGGCTCCGAGATCGAAAAACGGATTAAAACGCTGGTGATCGTCGTAATCGTAATCCTTCATGTACTGCGGCGCACCAGTACGGTTAATCACGTTTTTATAATTGTCGGCGTTAGCGGCATGAGCGGAAAAACTTATCAGCAGAGCGCAGGTTACTGGCGTTAAAATAGTTTTGATTTTCATGAGATTACAGTCCTTATTACCAGTAGAAATATTGCATCAGGAAGATTTGGTCGCTGGGATCGTTAGAGGCATTTTTCATGTAGAAGCGGCTATCAAAAGCCGTGGCGAAACGTCCGCCGCCATATTCGTACCAGATACCAAACTGCATGAAAGAGGTGGTTTCATCGTCAGCGTGGTCAGGGCGATGTTTGGCGTAGGTGTAAGCGGTGGAGAGATAAACGCCTTTTAACGCTTCATACATGGCGCTCACCATCATCCCGCTTTCACTTCCCGGTACGTCCAGCCCGTCGGCACGTCCGGTATGGTGCCAGGCGCGAGCGGCAAAGTTAGGGGTAAACAGGCCCGTGAGATAGAGTTGTCCTGTGCCGTCGGTAATTTCCAGACCATTCATCCAGGTGATGCCTTCGGCAAGGTCATACTGGATGTAACCGTTCATCCATTGCCGGATAGGTGTATTTGTCGTCGTAGCGATCGTACTTGCCAAAATGTAGCCAGGCTTTGCTTTCGTCATGATGTCCGGCAGGTGTGGCGGTGACGCTATAACGAAAGTTGCCGCTTAAGTTCTGTACCTTCAGCGCGGTCATAATGTCGCGGGTATTGGGAATGACGTAGCCCAAATCGGGTGTGAAGTCGCCCCACCATTGCAGGTCATCCAGCGAGGAATCCTGACGCAGACTGAGCATGATTTCGGTGCCATCATTGGTACGATAACCGCCATAGAAACGGTTAATCCCACCTTCGAAACCACCCCAGCTATGGTCAGGCACCTAGGCATTACCGTCGTGGTCGGCCTGCACGGTCCAGCCTTCGCCGTAAATCAGGCCGAACCAGGAGCCGTACTTCATCTCCAGGCCACCTTCAATATAGGTGCCGTCGCTGTATTTATGTTTATTCTCACCCTCTAAATCCATATATCCACCAAGCCCTAATTCGCCGTAAAAACGAAATGAAGGAGAAGATGTCGAGGTAATTGCGGGTGTTTTTGTGTCGTCATGTTCTGCCGGACGTGCTTCTTCTCCTGCCGCAGAAAAGGCGTAGCAAAACGGCAGAGCAAGTAATGCTCTGCATGGTGCAGTGATTAATTTCATTGTGTTAATCCATGAGCTAAAGAAAAAGTACAGCCTTTTATCGTTGTAATTATAAAAATATAAAGGCAGAAACTATTTTCCCTCTCCTCATCCAGGAAGAGGGAAAATGCCTGCTCATTTTTTATTAGTCTGCTTAATCAACATTGCTGGCTGGCGTCGCTTCAATATGGCGCTCTTCAGCCGTTAATCCCTTTATATATTTGCTGTATTTCCACCACGCAAAGCCGAGGAAGATAACAATACCGCCGACGTTATAAAAAATGATGGTCAGAATATTCGCGCCAGTCGGGAATGTCGAAGCGACAAACCCTACGGCAAATATCGCAATCAGCATTGAAACAACGATAATACCGGTGCGGCGGGAGCCCATACGGAAATCGCGTGGCAGGTGATCTAATTTGGCGCGTAAATTCAGGTAAGCCAGCATGATGAATAACGGCGGAAGCATGGACGCTGCGGCGGTCATATTAATAATGGTATTCATCAGATCCTGCACGGTATTGGAACCGAGCATCGGGATAATCATCAGCGGGATGACGATCAGAAACTGGATCCATGCTGCGCGCGCCGGAACGCCGTTTTCGTTAAGTTCGACGGTTTTCTTACCAAAGATGCCTTCCGGGATTTCGGAGAAGAAAATTTTCACCGGCGTTGCGGTCCACATCAGCAGGGAACCGAACATTGCGGTAAAGGACACCAGACCGACAAAGCGATTCATCAACGCTTCCGGCAGACCAAAATACGCCGCCATGCCGTGGAATACCTGCACCGATCCGCCGGTAAATTTCAACTCTTTGCTGCTGACGAAGACGTTAATCAGCACCGAGGAGACGGAATACAGTACGCCGATAAAAATCCCGGCGAGGATGATCACTTTAACGAACGATTTCGAACCGCCTTTGACGTCGTTAACGTACACCGCGACGGACTCCGCGCCACCTGCGGCCATAAAGATCCAGGTGGTAACGCCGAGGAACGCCCAGTTGAAGTTCGGGATCATCGCGTCAACGGTGATCGGATCGGCAGGCTGTACGCCGCCAACCAGTGCCGTACCTGCCAGTAAAATGTAGGAGAGCGTTAACAGCAGCATCAGCGTTGAAGTGACGGAGGTAATTGGCCCCAGCATTTTCGCCCCGTTGGTGGAAACCCAGGTGGAGAAGGCGAACAGCACCATACTGATAACGGTGGTGGCAACCGGCGTCATAATATATTCGTAGCCGAGGAAGGCATACGAAGCATAAGCAATAACGCGCGGCAACAGCGAGGTGAAAAAGAACAGATTTACGAACCAGTAAGTGTAGGCAGTAATAAATGCCCAACGTCCGCCCAGCGAACTTTTTACCCACGCGTAGACACCGGCTTCTGAGTTTTTATTTAACGAAACAAATTCTGCGATGATCAGACAGAAGGGAATAAAATAAAAAATCGTCGCGAGGAAAAACATCGGTGCCGAGGCCAGTCCAAGCTCAATATTATTATTGATAACGTTGTTAAAGCTGTAAACGGCGGCAAAAGTCAGCGAGAGCAAGCCGAATTTGCCGATTGTATTACGTTTGGTATCAGACATAACACATCTCCGAAAATGTGTAGGGTAGCGGTGGCGGCAAACTCCTTTTGCCGCCGTAGTTGTTATTTGTTATGGAAATAACCATCTTCGATGGTGACTTTGAGAACCACTTTTTTGACCGCGTTATTGCAGATAAACCGATACGCTTCATGGATATCGCAAATAACGATTTGCCCTTCGTGGACCTCTACGGTTTCTCCGCAGCCTTTTAAATATTCACGGTCAGTTTCATCACGATAATATTCCACTACCTGTAATGTCTCTTTCGGCGCATATTCAATTTTTTGCTGCCCTTGCAGGTAGTAATGCACTTCAAAATAGCGTCGATGCCCGGTAAATAGCGCATCGGTCGCGGAGTCATTTTCCACACGGTAGGTCAATGAATCACCGATGGAGTGGGCGACGCCAGGCTGAATGTTGTCGATATTTTCAATCGCTTCAACGCAGCGTTGCCACTTCTTGCCAGAGGCGTAAATCTGGCGGAACTGTTCTAAGTTATCGATGATCCTCATTGCTTATTCTCGCTGTGCAAATTCGTGGAAAAGAACCCTGCGCCGAACTCATACGACGCCAGGCTTTGCGCGGTAGCTTCTCCGCCAGAAACCGGCAGCAACGTAAAGCCGTAGCTGAAGTCACGGAACCAGACGCGCCAGGAGTCCAGCACCTCGCTGCCCCAGGAGTTGGAGCCGAGGCCAAGTAGCTGGTGGTCGAGGTTCAGGGTGATGTCATCACTGCGCTGCAGCTCGTTACAGTGCTGGGCAGCGTGGATGTTTTCCTGGGTATAGTGCCAGGCGCTGAAGTTAATTGGGCGCTGCGGAACCACCAGCAGACCGTTGCCGTGGCGGTTAGTCAGTGCCGTCCAGCGGACATGCTGACGGTTGCCGTTGTTCTGCGGGAAGGGATAGTTCTCGAACATGGCATCGACGGTGCTGCGCCAGATATCGATGATGTTAGCCTGCTGGCTGTCGGCGTAGTTTTCGCCCGGTCCACGACCGTAATACGCCACCTGATCGTATTCGCCGTTAATCCCCATGGTGAAACCGATGCACGGAATGATGTGCGGATAGTCGCCGTAACGCTCGCCGGAAAGCGCCACGTTAACCTGGCCATCGGCAGCGATGCGCCAGATGTAGGTACAGCGCATCCCGAAGTCAAACACCGGCGGTGCAATAACTGTGCGGCTGATGATCAACACTTCACCATCGCTCTGTTCTACGGCAAAGTCGCGCAGATGTTCCTGCATGATCTGCAAATGATTCGGCTGCCACAACCCTTCGTACTCCTGCTTGTGGTTGTCGATCATCGGCTTGAAGAAGTTGATCTTTGGCTCGCGGGTCAGCAGCGACTCGCCATTTACCTGCCAGGATGTCGGTTTGCCACTCATTTTTGAGAAGGTGATCGCGAAGTTGTAGCCGCGAACGGTGCAGCTCAAACGATCGTCTTCCAGCGTCAGCGGACGCGCATTATTTGGTGCGAAAGGCACTGGCTGCGCGGTGTTTTCCTTCAGCGGGAACTGATAAGTGGCGATAGAATGCCCGGCTTCGCTGTAGCGGGTGCGGGAATCTTTGGTCACCGTAATGTTGAGGAACGCTTCGCGGGCGTCCAGCTGCGGCAGCGTGATCTGCAAGGGGGCTTCGCTGTTCGGCGCAACGTCGCGCAGTTTAATCTGCTGCGTCGCGAGCGTTTCACCTTCGGCGCGCACCTCTGCGTGCAGGGTGTAGTCATCAAGCGTGGTAAACCACAGTTTATTTTCGACTTTCAACTCGCCGCGAGTCAGCGCGTGGATTTTTACCGGCGCGATAACCTGTTTGTACTCTTTCAGGCCCGATCCCGGCGTCTGATCGGAATAGATCAAACCATCAAGACAGAAGTTATAGTTGTTGGGATAGTCGCCGTAGTCGCCGCCGAATTTATACCAGACATTGCCGTGGTCGTCCTGTGCCTGGATCCCGTGGTCGCACCACTCCCAGACATAATGACCCTGAATGCAATCGTGCTTATAGAAGACGTTCTGGTACTCCGTCAGCCCGCCCGGTCCGTTCCCCATCGCATGAGCATATTCACAGATGATGCGCGGCTTCGGATGCGGGTATTCACCAAACTCATTCATCAGCGGCACGCGGGTGTACATGGTGGAAATAATATCGACCACTTCAGCATCGCGATCTTCTTCGTAATGAACCAGTCGCGTGTCATCCAGCGCTTTCGCCGCATGGTACATCGCGCGGATGTTACAGCCATAGCCGGATTCATTGCCCAGCGACCAGATGATGATCGACGGATGGTTTTTCTGTGCGTGGATATGGCGAACAATGCGCTCGACGTAGACTTTTTCCCACTGCGGATCGTCGGTAATACGGCTGATATCGCCGACATTAGCAAAGCCGTGCGATTCGACGTCGGTTTCCGCCATCACAAACAGGCCGTAGATATCACACAGTTCGTAAAAACGCGGATCGTTCGGGTAGTGAGCGGTACGCACGGAGTTGATATTGTGCTGCTTCATCAACTGGAGATCTTTCTCGACGCGATCCATTCCAACGGCGCGGCCTTTGCGATGATCGTTGTCGTGACGGTTGACGCCGTGCAGCATCACATAACGGTTATTGATCCAGAACAGACCGTCGCGCACTTTGATATCACGGAAGCCAACGCGTTGTGGCACCACTTCCAGAACGTTGCCGTTGGCGTCTTTCAGCGTCATGACCAGATGGTAAAGATAAGGGGATTCTGCTGACCATTGCTGCGGCTGTTCGACAGTAAAAGCAAAGCTGGCGCTGGTCAGTTTTTCAATTGCCAAATGATCAATGGCGCTGCTGTGCACCACGCGTTCGCCATCAAACAGGGTATATTCCAGCGTCGTGACGACAGGGGAGGCGGCGAGATTTTCCAGCACCACTTCGCAGGAAAGCGTGGCATCGCAATAGGCTTCGTCAAAGTCGGTACGCACAGTGAAATCGTTAATATGCGTTAGGTGTTTTCCGACCAGATAAACATCGCGGAAGATCCCCGCCGACCACCACATATCCTGGTCTTCCACGTAGGTAGAGTCCGCCCACTGCATCACGCGCACACACAACAGGTTGTCGCCGGTTTTAACCATCGCGCTGATGTCAAACTCTGCGGTCAGGCGACTGCCCTTGCTGAAACCCACATACTGACCGTTAACGTAGACTTCAAAATAGGTTTCGACGCCGTCAAATTTAATCAGCGTCTGTTTACCCTGCCAGCCGTCGCTGAGGGTGAAAATACGTTGATAGGCACCGGTTGGGTTATCGCTGGGGACAAACGGCACATCGATGGGGAACGGAAAACCTTCGTCGGTATATTGCAGTTTGCCGTGACCTTCCATTTGCCACATGGCGGGGACGGTAATATGCCCCCAGTCAGCCATTAACTCAGAGGTGAAGGCTTCTGGTACTTGCAGCGGATGGTCAAAAAAGTGGAAATTCCACTGACTGCTTAAGGGCAGAAACAGGCTGCTGGTTTCGCGGGCAAAGGTACGCGCTTGCGCAACAGAATCATATGAAAAAAAGTACGCACGCGGCGCAAGTCGGTTTTCGTGGGTGAGCTGAATGTTTTCCCAGCGATTCATAGGGCCTCCCGGTAGAGAGAAATCGGAACCATTCATGGTGATGGTAGTTTGTGTAATTGCTGGGGGTTTAGTAAAATTTTTACTAAAAAGCAGCAGGTAAATGCATTTACTTTAACTGGATCACGAAAATAAACGGCAGCACTGTCCGGCAAAAATGATTGCCGAACAGTGTGTAAGGGGATTTAACGGGTCGTGCCGCGCAGTTTTAATTTGCTGGGAACGAAGACTAGCAGCGGCAGCGCGCGACCATCGCGGGCTTTTTCATACACCAGGTTAACGCCCTGACTTCCCATCATCTCGGAATGGATGCGCACGGTGGAGAGCGGCGGAAAGGTAAATCGCGCGGTGGGGATATCGTTAACGCTGATAAGCGAAATATCTTGTGGGATGTTCAGGCCACGTTCATGAATTGCCCGCAGTACGCCGATAGCAATGGAATCGGAAGCAACAAACAGTGCCTTCGGATAGTCTTCCCGCGCCAGCATTTGTTTTGCCAGTTCATAACCCGACGAACTGGAAAAACCGCCGCGCCAGATATCCTCTTCGCGTACCACTTGTTTCAGTCGGCCATATTCCGCAAAGGCGACCTCACGAATATCCGCCTTGCCAGGCTCATCTTCACCGCCAATAAAACCAATACGATTAACGCCCTGGTTGATATAGAAGTCGATGATTTCTTTACTGATGCGTGCCAGATCGATATCCACCGCATCGTAACCGCTGCCGGGTTCGTGAAAGTCGATAAAACAGATATTGTCGGTCAACGCGCTGGCAGCGGCGCGCAGGGCGGGCGTGGGTTTGCCGACAATTAAAATACCGGTGACGTTTTTAATGTCTGGTAATCCGTTGTGTTCATAACAGTTGGTCAGTTCGATCGCCAGCTTTTCGCACTGAGTTTCAATGCCGTGGCGGATCGCCAGATAGTAAGGATCGTTGATCTCCAGCTCCTGCTGGTAGCTGTAGATAGCCAGAATATGGTGTTGGTTGACTGCGCCTGTCTGTAGTTTACGGGCGCTACTGGTCTTGTACTCCAGCTTTTCGGCGATCTCGAGAATGCGATGTTTCGTCTCTTCTTTCACATTCAATGTCGGATCGTCATTTAAGACCCTGGATACTGTCGCCAGGGATACGCCAGCTTCGATTGCGATGTCTTTTAATGTTGCCATGTTTACCTTTTTTACTTTCCCTGATGTGCGCCCCCATTGTAGAGGAAGTGCTTATCGGGTCACCTGTTTTCAGTAAATAAAGCGCGTTTCTTTGACGCTGTAACGGTAACACAGCGGCTTAGGAATGTGATCACGCCTGCATTCTCCATTTTTAGCCTACAGGATTGAGAAAAACTTTTCTATAGTTTAGTAAAATTTTACTCGAAGGGAGGAAGCAATGGAAACCGTGGCTTACGCTGATTTTGCACGTCTGGAAATGCGCGTCGGAAAGATTGTGGAAGTGAAACGCCATGAAAACGCCGACAAGCTGTACATCGTACAGGTTGATGTGGGGAAAAAACACTGCAAACCGTGACCAGCCTGGTGCCGTACTACAGCGAAGAGGAGCTGATGGGGAAAACGGTGGTGGTCTTATGCAATCTGCAAAAAGCGAAAATGCGTGGTGAAACGTCGGAATGCATGCTGTTGTGTGCGGAAACCGATGACGGCAGTGAAAGCGTGTTGTTAACGCCGGAGCGGATGATGCCTGCGGGCGTACGCGTCGTATAAAAAGATCGGATGGCGACGTCGTATCGCCATCCGATTTGATATTACGCTTCTTCGACACTTACTCGCATGGCCGCCAGCGCCTTACGCGCCGCTTTGATCACCAGTTCACACTGTTCAATGGTCAGTGTCAGTGGCGGTTCAATGCGGATCGTTTTGGCGTTATTGAGCGTTCCGGCCACCAGTACGCGCTGGCGGAACATCTCGCTGGCAAAGTTATAGCCGATTTCGTTATCAACAAACTCAATCGCCATCAACATCCCTTTACCACGCGCTTCCTGTACCAGATCGGGATATTCCCGCGCCAGTTGACGGAAACCGTCCAGCAACATATCGCCTTTTTGCTCAGCCTGAGCCGGTAAGTTCTGCTCCAGCAACACATTGATGGTCGCCAGCGCCGCCGCACAGGCCAGCGGGTTGCCGCCAAAGGTGGTGGTATGCAGGAATGGGTTGTCGAACAGAACTGAAAACACCTCTTCAGTGGCGATGGTCGCGCCAATCGGCATCACGCCGCCGCCGAGGGCTTTTGCCAGACACAGAATGTCCGGCTGAACGTTCTCATGTTCGCAGGCAAACATCTTGCCCGTGCGCCCCATGCCCGTTTGTACTTCATCGAGGATCATCAGTGCGCCGAACTCATCGCACAGCTTACGCACGGCGGTGAGATAGCCCGGCGGCGGCAGAATTACGCCACCTTCGCCCTGAATCGGTTCGAGGATCACCGCAGCCACATCATCACCGGTTTTTTTGCACTCATTAAGAGCCGTGCGCATGGCTTCGATATTGCCAAACGGCACATGACGGAACCCTGGCAGCAGTGGCATAAACGGTTTGCGGAAGGTCGATTTCGCCGTGGCCGACAGCGCGCCAAGTGATTTACCGTGGAACACGCCGCTGGTGGCAATAAAAGTAAATTTGCCGCGCGGCGACTGATAAGCCTTCGCCAGCTTCAGCGCCGCTTCAACGGACTCGGTGCCGCTATTACAGAAGAAGCTGTATTTCAGTTTACCGGGCGTTAGCGCAGCAAGGGTTTTCGCCAGCATAGCCCGTAACGGATCGAGTAGCTCCTGGCTGTGCAGTGGTTGTTTCGCAAGTTGATTCTGTACGGCGGAAACCACAACTGGATTACGGTGCCCCACGTTGAAAATTCCAAAACCTCCCAGGCAGTCGATAAACTCCTGTCCCTGGGTGTCGACAAGCGTATTTAAACCTCCCGCTTGCCACTCTACGGCTCCGTAATCCCCGCCGGCGGTAACAGATTTGCGATACTCTAAAAACCCCGGATTGACATGCTCTTTGAAGTATTCAATCACCTCTCGGTTAAGTGCTTTCATCTCCTCATGATCCAGCGTTCGCTTCTCAATGAGATTCAGGGCGTGGGCGCTGCACGCTAAAGCCGATGCGCTCGAAGGTAACCTGTTCAAAATATGCTCCGGAGGCTCGCGTATCACATGATACCGATTTAAGTATTGCAGGGATTGCGCCACTCCGGCTGCGATCGCGAAAATCGGGATAAACACAAATGCGGTTATCATTTGTGCAATATTTAATGCTATCCGTTAACATTTGTTGTTATTTTGCACGGTTTTTGTCGGGTATGGATTTGATGATTGCTGCGCAAATGCACGTTTTCAGGGCAATAATTGCCTGATTTTTGGGCAAGATAATTAACGTTTTCGTATAGTAACAGAGTGAAAGTATTTTAAATCAAAGAATTAGATTTGTGCTTTAATCGCAAATTGCGATCTAAATCAAATTAATCGGTTAAAGATAACCGCAGCGGGGCCGACATAAACTCTGACAAGAAGTTAACAACCATATAACCTGCACAGGACGCGAACATGTCTTCTCATCCGTATGTCACCCAGCAAAATACCCCGCTGGCGGACGATACCACTCTGATGTCCACTACCGATCTGCAAAGCTATATCACTCATGCTAATGACACTTTTGTGCAGGTGAGCGGCTTTACCTTGCAAGAGTTACAAGGGCAGCCGCACAACATGGTGCGTCACCCGGATATGCCAAAAGCGGCGTTTGCGGATATGTGGTTCACCCTGAAAAAAGGGGAGCCCTGGAGCGGCATCGTGAAAAATCGCCGCAAAAATGGCGACCATTATTGGGTGCGGGCCAATGCGGTACCGATGGTGCGCGAGGGAAAAATCAGTGGCTATATGTCGATTCGTACCCGGGCGACGGATGAAGAGATTGCGGCGGTGGAGCCGCTGTACAAAGCGTTGAACTCCGGACGTACCAGTAAGCGTATTCATAAAGGCCTGGTGGTGCGTAAAGGCTGGCTGGGTAAACTGCCTTCATTACCGCTTCGCTGGCGGACGCGTGGAGTGATGACCCTGATGTTTATCTTGCTGGCGGCCATGCTTTGGTTTGTTGCTGCCCCGGTGGTGACGTATTTCCTCTGTGTGTTAGTGGTATTGTTGGCAAGCGCTTGTTTTGAATGGCAGATTGTGCGCCCGATAGAAAATGTCGCCCGTCAGGCACTGAAGGTGGCGACCGGAGAGCGTAATAGTGTTGAGCACCTGAATCGCAGCGATGAGCTGGGGCTGACATTACGCGCGGTAGGGCAGCTTGGCCTGATGTGCCGTTGGCTAATTAACGATGTCTCAAGCCAGGTGTCCAGTGTCAGAAATGGCAGTGAGACGCTGGCGAAAGGCACCGATGAACTGAACGAACATACCCAGCAGACAGTTGATAACGTTCAGCAAACGGTGGCGACCATGAACCAAATGGCGGCGTCGGTGAAACAGAACTCTGCCACGGCGTCGGCTGCCGATAAACTTTCTATCACCGCCAGTAATGCGGCAGTGCAGGGTGGGGAGGCGATGACCACGGTGATCAAGACAATGGACGATATCGCCGACAGTACCTAGCGCATTGGCACCATTACTTCGCTGATTAACGATATTGCGTTTCAGACCAATATTCTGGCCCTGAATGCGGCGGTGGAAGCGGCGCGTGCCGGCGAACAGGGCAAAGGTTTTGCAGTGGTGGCAGGGGAAGTGCGTCATTTAGCCAGCCGCAGCGCTAATGCTGCCAACGATATTCGCAAGCTGATTGATGCCAGTGCTGATAAGGTGCAATCCGGTTCGCAGCAGGTACACGCCGCCGGACGGACGATGGAAGATATTGTGGCACAGGTGAAAAACGTCACCCAGTTGATCGCCCAGATTAGCCATTCAACGCTGGAACAGGCCGATGGGCTTTCCAGCCTGACCCGTGCAGTGGATGAGCTTAACCTGATCACCCAGAAAAATGCCGAGCTGGTGGAAGAGAGTGCGCAGGTGTCGGCGATGGTGAAACACCGCGCCAGCCGACTGGAAGACGCGGTGACGGTGCTGCATTAATCGGTATGCCGGATCCGGCGGTTGGAGCACAATGCCTGATGCGATGCTGGCGCATCTTATCAGGCCTGCGGGGTGTGTAGCGGGTGTAGGCCGGATAAGGCGCGTCAAGCGTCGCATCCGGCAATTGCACCGCGCCACTGGCGGATGCGGCGATTAATCCAGTTGCGTAATATCAAAAGCGGCGCGGTCGATCACCGCAATGATCTTTTTTATTTGTGCATCACTGATATCGCTCTGGTTGACGCGTAAATCCAGCACCGCTTTAAAATTATCCAGCGCCCGCTTCATTTGCGGGTTCTGGCGCAGCGCCGCGCCAACGCAACGCGCTTTGATGCGTTCTTCAATCATCTCCACTTGTTCGCGGTTTTCTTCCAGCCACTGCGCGCCTTGTTCGGTCAGCGCAATCTGCTTCTTACCACCTTCCTCTTCGCGGATGGTAATCAGCGACTGCTCCTGCAGAAAATCCAGCGTCGGGTAGATGACGCCCGGGCTTGGGGTGTAATTCCCCTGGGTTAGATTCTCAATCGCTTTAATCAATTCGTAACCGTGGCTGTCATCGCGCGAGAGAATATCCAGAATCACCAGACGCAATTCACCGTGACCAAAGAAACGTTGCCGACGACCGCCGCCGCGACCGTGGCGACCACCGCAACATTGACCGTGTTCATGCTGGTGACCGTGTCCGCAGTGCTCGTGTTCTGACTTCTCACCTTTGCAGCAGCCCTCATGGCGTGGCTGGCCTTCATGTTTACAACACCCTTCGTGATGATGGCTCATATCAGCCTCCTTTTGCTTGATTAGATATATCTAATTTATATCTGATGTGAGCATTACTGCAAGTACAAAAATGATTTTTAAACGTGGAAGCACCTCACATCTAGGCCGGATAAGACGTTCACGCCGCATCCGGCAGCATTGCTATGGCACTGAATGCCTTCACATACTTCAGACATATCAGTTCTACAAATCGCTTGCATTTATCATGATTAACAATCATTATCATTTGCGAATTTTATTTAGATATATCTGATTACCATCACGAAGGCGATAACAATGAATAACACCCCCCGCTACCCGCAGCGCGTTCGCAATGATCTGCGCTTCCGTGAACTGACTGTGCTACGCGTTGAGCGCATCAGCGCCGGTTTTCAGCGCATTGTCCTTGGCGGCGAGGCGTTGGACGGTTTTACATCGCGCGGCTTTGACGATCACAGCAAACTCTTCTTTCCTCAACCTGACGCTCACTTTGTGCCGCCAACGGTAACGGAAGAGAGCATCGTCTGGCCGGAAGGACCACGCCCACCGTCGCGTGACTATACGCCACTGTATGACGAACTACGCCATGAACTGGCGATCGATTTCTTTATTCACGACGGTGGGGTCGCCAGCGGCTGGGCGATAAACTTACGGTGGCAGGTCCGCGCGGTTCGCTGGTGGTGCCGGAAGATTACGCGTATCAGCTGTATGTCTGCGATGAATCCGGAATGCCCGCACTGCGCCGCCGCCTGGAAACGTTGAGCAAACTTGCCGTTAAACCGCAAGTTAGTGCGCTGGTTAGCGTGCGGGATAACGCCTGTCAGGATTATCTCGCGCACCTTGATGGTTTTAATATCGAATGGCTGGCACATGATGAGCAGGCGGTAGATGCGCGTCTGGCGCAGATGCAAATCCCTGCCGATGATTACTTCATCTGGATAACCGGCGAAGGTAAAGTCGTTAAGAATTTAAGCCGCCGCTTTGAAGCGGAACAGTATGACCCACAGCGGGTACGTGCAGCGGCTTACTGGCACGCAAAGTAACTGATATATAAAAAGAAAAAGGCTGACGATTTCTCGTCAGCCTTTGCTATATCTGGTGGCCCCTGCTGGACTTGAACCAGCGACCAAGCGATTATGAGTCGCCTGCTCTAACCACTGAGCTAAGGGGCCATGGTAGCGGATTATAAAGTAACTCCGTGCCGCAATCCAGCCATTACCGCGCGCCTGCTGTTTTTATAAACAATGTATTTTCAATCCGTTATACTTTTCCTGGTGATGTTAGAAAGGAGTAAATATGGTTGAGGATATTTTGGCTCCAGGGTTACGGGTCGTGTTTTGCGGTATCAACCCTGGGCTTTCATCCGCCGGGACTGGTTTTCCCTTTGCTCATCCGGCAAATCGCTTCTGGAAGGTGATATATCAGGCCGGGTTTACCGACCGTCAGTTGAAGCCGCAGGAGGCACAGCATCTGCTGGATTATCGTTGTGGCATCACCAAACTGGTAGACCGTCCAACGGTGCAAGCCAATGAAGTTTCAAAGCAGGAGCTGCACGCAGGTGGGCGTAAGCTGATTGAAAAAATTGAAGATTATCAGCCGCAGGCGTTGGCTATTCTGGGCAAACAAGCATATGAACAGGGATTCAGCTAGCGCGGTGCACAGTGGGGGAAACAAACGCTCACCATTGGTTCGACGCAGATTTGGGTGCTGCCAAATCCCAGCGGTTTAAGTCGCGTTTCACTGGAGAAACTGGTTGAAGCGTATCGCGAGCTGGACCAGGCGCTGGTAGTGCGTGGGCGATAAAAAACGTCACCGGGGGAGTAATGCCAGTCAGTTAAGCAACTGACTGGCTCTTTTTCGGGGCTGTGGGGTATTTCCAGGGCCTCTCCTTTACCACTCTCGGGAAGGCCCTTCCCCTTCTCGTCGGTAATTTCACAAGTTGTCCCATACTTGCAAGATCGCGCATCAGCTCCGGTATACGTCCCGGTGAAGCGCCCTGCAATGTCATCAGCATTCTCATCACCATTCCGCATGATTCTGAGAAACTCAGTTGATTCGGCCAGTAACCTTTCAGATGTTCCGCCATTTTAATCATCTGATATCTCACCAGATTATAAGCCAGTAAGACACCCCACAGCTCTTGCTCCACAAGCTCCGGCTTTTTACTTCTCAGCGTCAGCCTGCTCAGTTGCATCGTCTGTTTTATCTCCCTGTATCCCAGTTCGATTTCCCAGCGATGACTGTACAGATCCGCCATTTCTCCTCCGGGGAAGCGCATGGCGTCCGTCATCGACGTCAGCAGATGGCAGACTTTTCCTTTGCGCGTCACGGTCAGCAGGCGGGCTGTCACTTCATTTCCCAGTCCCGGCCACTTTTTTCGTGCCTGCGGGCTGGTTTTCAGCTTCACCAGATGATCGCCTTTACTCAGTTTTCTGAGCTCTTCATATTGCGCTCCCTTTCTGAGAGGTATCATCCAGTGGCGGTGTTCTCCCGCCAGGCTCCAGCCATTTAACAGTCCCAGTGAGTAATAACCTTTATCCATTAACGTCAGAGTGTTATCGCCGGTTTGTCCTATAAGTTGCTCAGCAAGCTCATTTTCGCTGTTCTTCATCGTGCCGAAGGCTGCAGCCGTCAGCAGATGGCTGGTCAGTTCCATCTGGCAGACCATTTTGACCTGCGGGTAGAGCGCCGGGTTCCCGGCATGTGTCTGGCGGGGGAAGGCTGCATCGTTCTCTGGTGTATCCGGTGTGCGCCAGAACACACCATCGATGGCCAGCAGGGTCAGGCCGCACCAGTGCGGATGCGGCGTGGCGTTATGCCAGAGCTGCGCTGTTTTCGTGAACACGCGGCGGACAGCCTCACTTCCCAGGCGCTGGCGGGCCTGAATAACGGCACTGGGGGCAACGAAGGGGCGATTGCCCGGCAGCATGATGTCCAGGCGATTCACAATCTGGTGAAGAGGTTCTTTACGCTCAAGCGCCATGCCAACAATACACCAGACCATCATTTCGAGGGGAAGACGGCGCTTGCGTAGCGTTACAGTACCTGATTCGGCAAGGCAACGAGAGATGAGTTCGGGGTCGAGGTAATCTCCCAGAGAAGTCAGTGGGTTACGCAGAGAATCGTAACGGGATACCAGATCAAGAGCCTGTCCAATGTGCATAAAAAAATCCGGAAACAAGTGAGCGTTTCCGGATTCTTACACAGCCACTGGATCGGTCAACTGATCCTTAACTGATCGGCATTACACCGAAAAGGTGGCGTTTGTGCAGAGAGACTAGTGCCGGGTGCGGCGTAACGCCTGATCCGGCCTACCGATTAATCGTCCAGGAAGCTACGCAACACTTCAGAACGGCTCGGGTGACGCAGTTTGCGCAGCGCCTTCGCTTCGATCTGACGGATACGTTCGCGGGTAACGTCGAACTGTTTACCCACTTCTTCCAGCGTGTGGTCGGTGTTCATATCGATACCGAAACGCATACGCAGAACTTTTGCTTCACGCGCGGTCAGGCCAGCCAGCACGTCGTGCGTTGCCGCACGCAGGCTTTCGGTGGTCGCAGAATCCAGCGGCAGCTCGAGGGTGGTATCCTCGATGAAATCCCCCAGATGCGAATCTTCATCATCACCGATCGGCGTTTCCATGGAGATTGGCTCTTTGGCGATCTTCAGCACTTTGCGGATCTTGTCTTCCGGCATCAGCATACGTTCAGCCAGTTCTTCCGGCGTCGGTTCACGGCCCATCTCTTGCAGCATCTGGCGAGAAATACGGTTGAGTTTGTTGATAGTCTCAATCATATGCACCGGAATACGGATGGTGCGCGCCTGATCCGCGATAGAACGGGTGATCGCCTGACGGATCCACCAGGTTGCGTAGGTGGAGAACTTGTAACCACGGCGGTATTCGAATTTATCAACCGCTTTCATCAGGCCGATGTTACCTTCCTGAATCAGGTCAAGGAACTGCAAGCCACGGTTGGTGTATTTCTTGGCGATAGAAATAACCAGACGTAAGTTCGCTTCAACCATCTCTTTCTTCGCACGGCGGGCTTTCGCTTCACCGATGGACATACGACGGTTGATATCTTTAACCTGCTCGATGGTCAGGCCGGTTTCTTCTTCAATCTGCTGCAGTTTTTGCAGGGCGCGATGCACTTCTTCAGAGACATCGTGCAGTTTTTCCGACCACGGCTTGTTCATCGCAATTGCCGCGTTGAACCAGGTATCGCTGGTTTCGTTGCCGGTAAACAGGGTAATGAAGTTTTTCTTCGGCATTTTGCACTGCTCAACGCAGAGCTTCATGATCAGACGTTCTTGCGTACGAACGCGGTCCATCATGACGCGCATGCTGTTGACCAGGTAGTCAAACTGCTTCGGCACCAGGCGGAACTGTTTGAATACTTCAGACAGTTTCAGGATCTCTTCCTGAGCGGCAGCGTGACTGCGACCTTTCGCTTTGATGGTGTCACGCGTTACAACGTACTGAGCGCGTAGTTCCGCAAATTTTTCGCGAGCCAGTTCCGGGTCGATGCTGTTGTCATCATCGGCGCTGTCGTCATCGCCATCTTCTTCGTCTTCATCTTCGTCATCGTCCAGATCTTCCTGGGAAAGCTCAGAACCGACGTGAGTGGCGGTAGGTGCCAGATCTTCTTCTGCGTTCGGGTCAACAAAGCCGGTGATCAGATCGGACAGACGCGCTTCTTCTGCTTCAACACGATCGTACTGTTCCAGCAGATAGGTGATCGCTTCCGGATATTCAGCAACGGAGCATTGAACCTGGTTGATCCCGTCTTCAATACGCTTAGCGATGTCAATTTCGCCTTCGCGGGTCAACAGTTCAACGGTGCCCATTTCACGCATGTACATGCGTACCGGGTCAGTCGTGCGCCCGATTTCAGATTCCACGCTGGAAAGCACCTGCGCGGCGGCTTCGGCAGCATCTTCGTCCGCGGTGTTTTCAGCCAGCATCAGATCATCGGCATCCGGTGCTTCTTCCATCACCTGAATGCCCATGTCGTTGATCATTTGGATGATGTCTTCGATCTGATCTGAATCGACGATATCTTCCGGCAGATGGTCATTGACCTCGGCATAGGTCAGATAGCCTTGCTCCTTACCACGGGTGACAAGAAGTTTCAGCTGTGACTGCGGGTTTTGCTCCATAAGACGGTATCCACACTTATTTCATGAGGTTGGTGTTGGGCGATTGACCCGATGTCCTTCAGCCGTTAACGCTGAAATCCAACGGTTGTTTACCGCCAACGATAATTACGAGGGCGTACTTATATATTTGCCGCTGCCTCTCAGTGCGGCTGTCGGGGGCTTCCCGATCGCTCTTCGGCACTTAAGCCGTTAAATCACTTTTTCGCCAGCTCCTGGTTTAATGTCCAGAGCTCCAGGCGTTCTTCGTTGCTTAAACCATGCGTGCGCTCACGAGCGATTAACTCTTCCTGGCGCAGTTCAAGCAGCGAATCAAACATATGGTTGAGTGAGTCGGTGAAGGTTTGCTCAGCAATATTCTTATCTGCTATATCGTCCCACATCGACAGTTTTTCAAGGGTGGCAGCATTATTTGTACCACGATAGTGCTCTAAAAGTTGCCCGGTGGTCAGACCTGGCTGGGAGAGACAAGTGTTGACCAGTTCTCTGAATAAGCCAAGTCCAGGGAGCTTATTTTCATCCAGATTCTCAAGCGGCGGGACCAACGTCGCTAATTCTGGATTTTGCACCAGCAACCCTATAAGTATACGCATGGTCGTGCGTTTTAGCTGCGGAACAGGGCGAGAAACGCCGCTCTCTGCCGCTTTTGGCATTAATCGTTCAAGCTGGCTGTCATCAAGTATGCCTAATTTGTTGCCTAATTCCTGACGAAGATATATTCGCAGCGTTTCGCCCGGCACTTGCGATATCAATGGCAGTGCCAGCGTACTCAAACGTGCGCGCCCGTCAGGGGTACTCAGATCAACTTGCGGCATCAGACTGTTAAACAGAAATGCGGAGAGTGGCATCGCCTGCTCCATCCGCGCTTCAAACGCTTCTTTACCTTCTTTTCGTACCAGCGTGTCAGGGTCTTCGCCATCCGGCAAAAACATAAAGCGTAGCTGACGGCCGTCTGTCATGTAAGGCAGCGCCGTTTCCAGCGCTCGCCATGCGGCATCGCGGCCTGCACGGTCGCCGTCATAACAGCAAATGACATTGTTGGTCGCGCGGAACAACAGTTGTATGTGATCGGCGGTGGTTGACGTACCTAACGACGCAACGGCGTAATTAATGCCGTATTGCGCCAGCGCCACCACGTCCATATAGCCTTCGACCACAAGCAGACGATTGGGTTCAGCGTTATCCTGCTGCGCTTCATAAAGACCGTAAAGCTGGCGGCCTTTATGGAAAATGTCTGTTTCCGGCGAGTTCAGGTATTTGGGGGTATCGTTGCCCAGCACGCGCCCGCCAAAACCAATCACCCGACCGCGTTTATCGCGAATGGGGAACATCACCCGTTCGCGGAAACGATCGTAACTGCGTCCCTGATCGTTAGTGACCAACATCCCCGCATCAATCAATGACTGGCGATTTTCTGGATTGCCGCCAAACCGCTTCAGGACGTTGTCCCAGCCGGGGGGCGCAAAACCAATCGCAAAGCGAGCGATAACCTCGTGGCTTAATCCGCGTTTTTCCAGATACTGGCGCGCAGACGTGGCAACAGGTTGTTGTAAAGATTGTTGGTAAAACGTATTCAGACCGTCCATCAACTGATAAAGCGTTTGCCTCTGATGGCGCTCGATCTGGCTGGGGCCGCTGCCTGCTTCAAATGGCACTTCAAGATTGTGCATTGCTGCCAGCTCTTCGACCGTTTCGACGAACTCGAGCTTGTCGTAGTTCATCAGGAAGTCGATCGCGTTGCCGTGCGCGCCACATCCAAAGCAGTGGTAAAACTGTTTCTCACCGTTAACGGTGAATGACGGGGTTTTCTCGTTGTGGAATGGACAACACGCGTGGAAATTCTTGCCCTGCTTTTTCAGCTTCACACGGGCATCGATCAGATCGACGATGTCAGTGCGTGCCAGCAGATCATTAATGAATACGCGTGGGATTCGTCCAGCCATAGGCCCCGATTTTTAGCAATTCATAAACGAAAATAAGCCGCGCATTCCTTTCGGAAGCACGGCCTTACAACTACAACTCGGTCTGATCGGAGAGCAACGCTCTCGGGGAATTAGTACAGACGAGTGCGGCGTGCGTTTTCGCGAGCCAGTTTCTTCGCGTGACGTTTCACTGCAGAAGCTTTAGCGCGCTTACGTTCGGTAGTCGGTTTTTCATAGAACTCACGACGACGAACTTCCGCCAGAACACCTGCTTTTTCGCAGGAACGCTTGAAGCGACGCAGAGCTACGTCGAACGGCTCGTTTTCACGTACTTTAATTACCGGCATGTGCCTCTCACCTTTGATTAATTCGGTTTGCCGCTGGCATCAACGCCAGCTTATTTCAAAATGGTGCGGAATTTTACTGCAATTGCTGCTGCTTTGTAAAGCACCGCGGCCTTTTTTGAAAGGGACTTTTATAAGGGTGAGGAGTATACACGAGGCTTTCTCCAGGGGCGAACAAAGTTTTACATCAACCCGCATTGGTCCTACACTGCGCGGTAATAAAGCGAGGTAAAACAAGTCATGCGTGTACTGGGTATTGAAACTTCCTGCGATGAAACCGGCATCGCCATTTACGACGATGAAAAAGGTTTGTTAGCCAACCAATTGTATAGTCAGGTGAAATTGCACGCTGACTACGGCGGCGTCGTGCCTGAACTGGCCTCCCGCGATCATGTGCGTAAAACCGTACCGTTGATCCAGGCGGCGCTAAAGGAGTCTGGTTTAACGGCAAAAGACATTGATGCTGTGGCCTATACCGCAGGCCCTGGATTAGTCGGCGCACTGCTGGTTGGCGCAACCGTGGGGCGTTCTCTGGCGTTTGCCTGGAACGTTCCGGCAATCCCGGTACACCATATGGAAGGGCATCTGTTAGCGCCGATGCTGGAAGATAACCCGCCGGAATTTCCGTTTGTCGCGCTGCTGGTGTCCGGCGGTCATACGCAGTTAATCAGCGTGACTGGCATTGGTCAGTACGAGCTGCTCGGCGAGTCTATCGATGATGCCGCCGGTGAAGCGTTTGATAAAACCGCGAAGCTGCTGGGGCTGGATTATCCTGGCGGACCGTTACTGTCGAAAATGGCGGCTCAGGGTACTGCCGGGCGCTTTGTTTTCCCGCGTCCGATGACCGACCGTCCGGGGCTGGATTTCAGCTTTTCTGGTCTGAAAACCTTTGCGGCGAACACGATTCGTGACAACGGCACCGACGACCAGACGCGTGCTGATATCGCCCGCGCCTTTGAAGATGCGGTGGTCGATACGTTGATGATTAAGTGTAAGCGAGCGTTGGATCAGACGGGCTTTAAGCGACTGGTCATGGCGGGCGGCGTGAGTGCTAACCGCACGTTACGGGCGAAGCTGGCTGAAATGATGAAAAAACGCCGCGGCGAAGTGTTCTACGCGCGTCCGGAATTTTGTACTGATAACGGCGCGATGATCGCCTATGCCGGAATGGTGCGGTTTAAAGCAGGCGCGACGGCGGATCTCGGCGTTAGCGTGCGTCCGCGCTGGCCGCTGGCGGAGTTACCGGCTGCCTAAACTATTGGGTGCCGGAGAGCAATTTCCGGCACCGTCCTCACTTAAAGCAACACCACGGGCATCCACAGTAAGCCGGTAATCACCAGCAACACGAGGAATATCAGCCCAAAAATCGCCCCCAGTCGCCAGTAATCCGCCGTTGGCAGATAACCACTACCGTAGTAAATCGGACTGGGTCCGGTGGCGTATGGTGTAAGAATGCTCCCCAGACCAATTGCCGCGCCAACCATCAGGCAGAACACCGGCAGCGGGATTTCCGGCATCGCCAGCGCGGCGGCGATCATCATCGGTGCGAGGGCGCAGGTATACGCCGTGGCGCTGGCGAAAAAGTAGCGCAGTAGATAAAACACCACAATCAACGTCACCATCACCATCGTCGGCGAATAACCACTTAAGCTGCCTGCTAACAGTTTGCCAAACCAGCTAATAAAACCGGTATTGTTGAGTCCGGTCGCGAGGGTGATAAGCGAGGCCAGCCAGAAGAAAACGTTCCATGCCGCTTTATTACTGACAATGTCGTCCCAACTGATAATGCGCAGAAGCAGCATCAGCGCCACCACGCTGTAACCGACCATCGCGGCATCGATATAATCACCGCCGAAAATCCACAGCACCAGCGCGCCTACCATCAGCCCCAGCATCCGTTTTTCACGCGAACAGAGCGGGCCCATTGCCTGCAGTTCCGTCTCTGCCCAGCGCGGCACCTGATCACCAGACTTCAGTACCGGCGGGTACAGCACGTAAGCCAGCCAGGGAACCAGCAGAACCAGTAAAATGCTGAGCGGCAACATCCCGAGGAACCAGTCGCCCCAACTCAGCGTGGCGTGAGATGCGCTTTTCATCAGTCCAATTAACAGCAAGTTAGGTGCCATCGCCGTCAGGAAAATGGCGCTGGTCACGCAGTCGGCAACAATCCCCATCCACATGATGTACGAGCCAATGCTGCGCGAACTGCTGTCGTTTGGTTGTGATTGATAGAGCGGTGGCAGGTTACGGATGATGGGATAGATAATACCCGCACCACGCGCCGAGTTGGACGGTGTTACAGGTGCCAGGATCAGCTCGGAGAACATCACCGCATAGCCGAGAAACAGCGTGCGATGCCCCATCTTTTTCACCAGAATCAGCGCAATGCGGCGTCCAAGCCCGGTTTTTTCATAGCCTGTGCCAAACATAAAGGCGGCGAAAATGAGCCAGATAACCGAATTAGAAAAACCAGAAACTGCCCAGGAGAGGGATTTGGCGGTGAACTTAAAGCCTGGCTGGGCGAGCTGTTCGGGGCTGAACAGCAGCCAGGGAGAGAGTATGGCGATGATGGAGATACCCACCATCGCCACCACGGCACCCGGCACGGGTTCGAGGATCAGTCCAACGATCACGCCAGTAAAAACGGCAAAGTAGAGCCAGGTATGGTTCTCCAGCCCTGCGGGAACCGGAAGTAGAGCAATAATGGCGATGACCGCCAGCGGCGCAAGATATCGCCACCATTCAGTGGAAGGTTTCATCGTGTTATGCCTGCGAAAAAGGAGAGGGGTGAGCCTCTCCGGGAGGGTTATTTGATGTAATGGACGTGCTCGCAGATCTCTTCCACGATGGGATCGCGGCGTTCGGCGAACAGCTTTTTGTTTTCGGCTATCAGGTTGTTGCCGTGGGTATCAATAGAGACAATCAGCGGGCCGAACTCTTTGACCCGGCAGACCCACAGTGACTCCGGCATCCCGAGTTCTGTCCAGTGCACTTCTTCAATCTCTTCTACCTGGGTTGCCGCCAGCACCGCGCAGCCTGCTGGGAAAATCACATGTAACGCCTTGAATTTCTGGCAGCCTTCTTCGGTCAGCGGCCCCATACCACCTTTGCCAACCACCAGTTTTACGCCGGTCTGCTCAATAAATTCACGTTCAAAACTTTCCATACGCATACTGGTTGTCGGGCCGACGGAGACCATCTCCCATTTGTCGCCGTTTTTGCGCACGATGGGGCCAGCGTGGAAAATCGCTTTGCCGTTGAGATCGTAAGGGATCGGACGTTTCAGTTCGATCAAACGGCGGTGACAAACGTCGCGGCAGGTCACCAGCGTACCGGTCAGGTAGATCACATCGCCGACGCGAATATCTTGCAGATCTTCAGCTTTGATCGGGGTTGTCAGGATCTTTTTCATAACGCGCTCCGGGTGTGAGACAGATTTTCAAAGGTGAGATCGGCATGAACCAGCAGCGTGCCGCGACGATGCGCCCATCACTGAACTGTTGCCGGTCAGCCCTTGTGGACCAATCCCCAGACGGTTGAGTCCTTCTTCCAGGCGTAGCTCCAGTTCTGCCGCTTTTGGATTGGGATGGCGGCTGCCAATCGGGCGCAAAATGGCTTTACGCGAGAGTACGGCGGCGGTTTCCACCGAGGTGGCGATGCCCACGCCCACCAGTACCGGTGGACAGGCGTTTACGGCGAGGGTGGAGATATTTTCGAAGACGAATTTCACCACGCCTTCGTAGCCTTCTGACGGCATTAACACTTTCGAGCGGCCAGGTAGCGTGCAGCCGCCGCCTGCCATGTAAACTTCGATTTCCGCATCGTCATTGTCGGGGATGATGTCCCAGGTGACCCACGGTACGCCGCTACCGGTATTTTTGCCGGTGTTTACTTCGTCAAAAATTTCTACCGCATTGTGACGTAGTGGCGCTTTGACGGTTGCCTCTTCCACGGCTTGTTTGAGTATGCTTTGCAGCTCGCCAAGCAGTGGGAAGCGGGAACCGACTTTAACGAAGAACATAATCTCCCCGGTGTCCTGACAGGCAGGACGATTCAGGTCAATCGCTTTTTGCATGTTGTCGAACATCGTATGGTAGATAATTTTCCCCATCGACGACGTTTCGGCATCCTTTAGCTGTTTTAGTTTATCCACCACGTCATCAGGCATTCGGGTAGAAATCATGGCGGTAAAGTTAGCGACAATCTCTGTCAACTTATTCACTGCCTGTTGCTTATTACTTTCGCTCATCATGGCAACTCCAGTTTTTGTATTTGTCTGGAAAAATTCACCGCCACAAACTAACACTAAAAATGTGGTTTTATATTTTTTGCCACCGTTAATATGTAATTAACAGTTCGTGAATCAACGCGAAAATAAGAATGAATATTGCGCCAGAGCAGGGAATGGCAATGTTTTGCGAAATACACTGCGCTTATCACAACTGCGGATAATTAACGATGCTGAATAGCTGGCCTTTAGCCAAAGACTTGCAGGTACTGGTAGAAATCGTCCACAGCGGGAGTTTTAGTGCTGCAGCGGCGACGCTTGGGCAAACGCCTGCATTTGTCACCAAGCGGATCCAAATCCTTGAAAATACGCTGGCAACAACGCTGCTGAACCGCTCCGCTCGCGGCGTGGCGCTGACTGAAAGTGGCCAACGTTGTTACGAACATGCGCTGGAAATCCTCACCCAATATCAGCGACTGGTCGATGACGTCACGCAAATCAAAACGCGCCCGGAGGGGATGATTCGTATTGGTTGCAGTTTTGGTTTTGGGCGCAGCCATATTGCGCCAGCCATTACCGAACTTATGCGCAATTATCCTGAGTTACAGGTGCATTTTGAATTGTTCGATCGGCAAATTGATTTAGTGCAGGATAATATTGATCTGGATATTCGTATTAATGACGAAATTCCTGATTATTATATTGCGCATCTGTTAACGAAAAATAAAAGAATATTATGCGCAGCACCTGAGTATCTGCAAAAATATCCGCAGCCACAATCATTACAGGAATTAAGTCGTCATGACTGTCTGGTGACCAAAGAGCGCGATATGACCCACGGAATATGGGAGTTGGGGAACGGTCAGGAGAAAAAATCGGTGAAGGTTAGCGGGCATCTTTCCTCCAATAGCGGCGAGATAGTGTTGCAATGGGCGCTGGAGGGCAAAGGGATTATGCTGCGTTCCGAGTGGGATGTGTTGCCGTTTCTGGAGAGTGGCAAACTGGTGCAAGTATTGCCGGAGTATGCACAAAGCGCCAATATCTGGGCTGTTTACCGGGAGCTGCTCTATCGCAGCATGAAATTCGTGTCTGCGCGGAATTTCTGGCGGCATGGTGCCAGCAACGGCTGGGCAAGCCCGATGAAGGCTATCAGGTCATGTAGATCCACCAGAAATCACTCGGGATCCTTTTCGCGCTTTCTTTTGAATTTCGTCCAGATTTTTGTCTCCTGACGACGCCACAGACGCTGGATGTTGTCATGATGACGCAGCAGGATCAGGCAAGAGAGCATCGAAACCGGGAAGGTGAATTGTGGCTTAAACCACCAGACATAAAACGGAGCAATCAGTGCACTGACAATCGCTCCCAGCGACGAGTATCCGCTCAATAGCACGGTCAGTAACCAGGTTCCCGCCATTACTCCGGTGAGATCCCAGCTAATTGGTGCGATTGCTCCAAAAGCGGTAGCAACGCCTTTTCCTCCTTTAAAACCGAAGAAAACGGGCCAGATGTGTCCAAGACAGGCGGCGATGGCAATTAAGCCTAGCCAGAAGGGGCTGACACCTAATTCATACGCGCCCCAGACAGGCAACATTCCTTTCAGAACGTCGAAAATCAGTACTGCTACGGCTGCTCCCTTGCCACCGATACGTAACACATTGGTTGCGCCTGGATTGCCGGAGCCGCTGGTTCGCGGATCGGGCAGCCCACACAAGCGGCAAACCAGAATGGCACTGGAAATGGAGCCGCAGAGGTACGCGATGAGGATCATTCCAGGCGCGATTGCACTCATAAGCTGTTCCGTTTTGAAAATTCGTGTTCAACGATGAATCTGTGGATAATACGCACATTTCGCCGGAAGTGGTATCCGGTTAGCCAAAAAGCAGGCAGGACGTGATGGATATTGTATTTATAGAGCAACTTTCGGTAATCACCACTATTGGTGTTTACGACTGGGAACAGACCATCGAACAGAAGTTAGTGTTCGATATCGAAATGGCATGGGATAACCGTAAAGCGGCGAAAAGTGATGATGTGGCGGATTGCCTCAGTTACGCTGACATTGCAGAAACGGTGGTCAGCCACGTCGAGGGGGCGCGTTTTGCGCTGGTGGAACGCGTGGCTGAAGAGGTGGCGGAGCTGCTGTTAGCACGCTTCAACTCGCCGTGGGTGCGTATCAAACTCAGCAAGCCAGGCGCAGTGGCGCGGGCGGCGAATGTTGGCGTAATCATTGAGCGTGGCAATAATCTGAAAGAAAATAATTAATTTTACAGCTGTTAAACCAAACGGTTATAACCTGGTCATACTGCAGTAGTTCGGACAAGCGGTACATTTTAATAATTTAGGGGTTTATTGATGAGCGATATGCACTCGCTGCTGATAGCGGCAATATTGGGTGTGGTCGAAGGATTGACAGAATTTCTGCCGGTATCCAGCACGGGCCATATGATTATTGTCGGTCACTTGTTGGGGTTTGAGGGCGACACGGCGAAAACCTTTGAAGTTGTGATCCAGTTAGGATCAATTCTGGCGGTAGTAGTGATGTTCTGGCGGCGTCTGTTTGGCCTGATTGGCATCCACTTTGGCCGCCCGTTGCAGCACGAAGGTGAAAGCAAAGGTCGTTTAACGCTGATCCACATTTTGCTGGGGATGATTCCGGCGGTGGTACTGGGGCTATTATTCCACGACACGATTAAGTCATTGTTTAACCCGATAAATGTGATGTATGCGCTGGTCGTTGGCGGTTTGTTGCTGATTGCCGCCGAATGCCTGAAGCCGAAAGAGCCGCGTGCGCCGGGTCTTGATGATATGACCTATCGTCAGGCGTTTATGATTGGCTGTTTCCAGTGTCTGGCGCTGTGGCCGGGTTTCTCCCGTTCCGGGGCGACCATTTCAGGTGGGATGCTGATGGGCGTGAGCCGTTACGCTGCTTCCGAGTTCTCGTTCCTGCTGGCGGTACCGATGATGATGGGCGCAACGGCGCTCGATCTCTACAAAAGCTGGGGCTTCCTGACAACCGGCGATATCCCGATGTTTGCCGTTGGGTTTATCACCGCTTTTGTGGTGGCGCTGATAGCGATTAAAACCTTCCTGCAATTGATTAAGCGCATTTCGTTTATCCCGTTCGCCATTTATCGCTTTATTGTGGCGGCTGCGGTGTATGTCGTGTTCTTTTGATTGAGAAAAGGTTCGGGAGCAGGCCGGGTTTTCTCCCTCGCTCTGTAGGGAGAGGGCCGGGGTGGGGGTGATTGTTCGCACCGGTGCTGGTCTGTTCCCCTCACCCTAACCCTCTCCCCGAAGGGGCGAGGGGACGGTTCGTGCTAACGTTTAGTTTTATACTCAGTCAGGCTTTGGGCAACGTTGTTCCTTCCAGCTGGCTACCGCCGCAATCCGCCGTCGGGTCAGCTCCTCGCGAATCTCCACGCCTTTAAATCCCGCTTCAACGACCGCTTTTGTCGGCACTGACTGCGCCACTTCCCAGCCTTCGCGCAACCAACGGCCTTGCGGGTAGTCCGCTGATTCAAAACCGGTTCTGCCGCGCACGTCAGCCTCGCTGGTCAGCGCCAGTTGCTCGACACGCTGCGGTTTACGCCAGGCATCGATGGAATCAAATAATTTGACGATGGTTTTTGGGTTCAGCATTGGGAAGGTGCGGATGAGATCGTGAAACTCAGCCACCAGTCTGGCTAAATCGCGAATTTCATTTGGCACGCGCAGACGCTGGCATAGTTGTTCCACTAACTTAACACCCGCCGGGCCATGCCCATGATGACGCGGCCAAAGTTCTGGCGGCGTCAGTCCTTTACCGAGATCGTGGCATAAAGTTGCGAAACGGACATCAACCTGCGGACTCAGCATCGCCGCCATTGAGAGCGTCATTAAGGTATGAATACCCGTGTCGATTTCCGGATGCCACCTGGCAGGTGCCGGAACGCCAAACAGTGCGTCAATTTCCGGGAATAAAACGCGAAGTGCGCCGCAATCGCGCAGTACCTGGAAGAACACCTGGGGATTGCGGGTGGTGAGGGCGCTTTCCGTCTCTTTCCATACCCGTTCAGGCGTCAGGTGTTCCAGTTCACCCGCATGGGTCATCTCGCGCATCAGCGTCAGAGTTTCATCGGCAATACGAAAACCGAGGTGGGCATAACGCGCAGCAAAACGCGCCACGCGCAGTACGCGTAACGGATCTTCGCCAAAAGCGGGGGAAACATGGCGCAACAGACGATTTTGCAGATCGCCCAGACCGTTGTACGGGTCGATAATCTCGCCGTTATCGTCCTGGGCCAGCGCATTAATGGTCAGATCGCGACGCTTAAGATCATCTTCCAGCGTGACATCCGGTGCGGTATAGCAAGTAAAACCGGTGTAACCGGAACCGGATTTCCGTTCGGTACGTGCCAGCGCATACTCTTCATGCGTTTGCGGATGCAGAAACACAGGAAAATCGCGGCCTACCTGCTGGTAGCCCGCGTCGAGCATCTCCTGTGGCGTACTGCCGACCACCACCCAATCTCTGTCTTTGACCGATAGTCCTAACAATGCATCCCGAACAGCACCACCGACCAGATAAATCTTCACGCCATCATCCCTTCGTCAAATACACAATTCCTAATAATAAGACAGTGCAACGAAGAAGGCGATTTAGTTCATCCAGCGATCTTTGCGTTTGCGGCTTGGGATCAGGTGCGGCAGTACCAGACCGAGCAGCAAGCCAAGCCCCAGCACGCCACCGCCATACATAAACCATTGCATGATGATGGTGCGCTGTTTGTCATCCAGCTGTACGCTGGCGGCATCGACCTTTTTCTGCGCGACAATCAGCTCGTTTTTCAGTTTCTGATTTTCTTCTTTTAACCCGTTGATCACGCTGTCGCTCTGCGCCACTTTTTGCTGCATTTCTGCGGTGCGCTGATTCCAGGTGTTATCGATATTGGTGAGTTTATCGGTCAGGGTTTTGACCTGATTTTCCAGATCTGGCACACGGGAGCGCAGGCTTGGCTCAGTGCTAAGTTGTTTCAACGGGATCCAGGCGGTACGGCCAGAGCTGTCTTTCACCTGGGCATAATTGGTGTTGGCGTCAGTTTGTAATAAGGTCACTTCCTCGCCGGCGTTAACCGTGCCCACGAGGCGATAATGATCTCCCGGACCGCTACGGACCCAGGTATTCAGTTCGTCAGAAACATAGCGCGTTTCTTCAGCGTGTGAGACGGCAGTCGCGCTAAGTGCGAGTAAAGTTAATCCGATCAGGCGTAATTTTGGCATCAGGCTGTCGTTATTGTCATGGAAAGTGGAACGATAGTAGTGGCATCAGTGTCGCTACGCAAAGCATTCGACATCAATCGGAATCCTCTGTGTCAGGTCTTGCCACTGCTTCAAACTTTTACGCCCGTCAAATTGCCCGTTGCATGGCAATTTGGCGCAAAATACTATCTACTGACAAAAAAGATCGCATTAAGTTCGCCGTTCATCGTCACTTATGTGACATAACCGATAAGTAAAGGCCATGGCTCAGGAAATCGAATTAAAGTTTATTGTTAATCACAGTGCCGTTGAGGCGTTGCGTGACCATCTCAATACGCTGGGCGGCGAGCACCATGACCCCGTGCAGTTGCTGAATATTTACTACGAAACGCCGGATAACTGGCTGCGTAGGCACGATATGGGCTTACGTATTCGTGGCGAAAACGGTCGCTATGAGATGACCATGAAAGTTGCAGGAAGAGTGACAGGCGGCTTACACCAGCGCCCGGAATATAACGTGGCGTTGAGCGAACCGACGCTCGACCTGGCGCAGTTACCGACGGAAATCTGGCCGAACGGCGAATTGCCTGCCGATCTCGCTTCCCGCGTGCAGTCGCTGTTTAGCACCGATTTTTATCGCGAAAAATGGCTAGTAGAGATCGATGGCAGCCGAATTGAAATCGCTCTCGACCAGGGGGAAGTGAAAGCGGGTGAATTTGCTGAGCCTATCTGCGAGCTGGAACTGGAGCTGCTTAGCGGCGACACGCGCGCGGTGCTGAAACTGGCGAACCAACTGGTATCGCAAACCGGATTACGCCAGGGCAGCCTGAGCAAAGCGGCGCGTGGCTATCATCTGGCGCAGGGCAATCCGGCGCGTGAAATCAAACCGACCACCATTTTGCATGTTGCGGCAAAAGCCGATGTGGAACAGGGGCTGGAAGCGGCGCTCGAGCTGGTGTTAGCGCAATGGCAATATCATGAAGAACTGTGGGTACGCGGCAACGATGCGGCGAAAGAGCAGGTGCTGGCAGCCATTAGCCTAGTCCGTCATACACTGATGCTGTTCGGTGGCATTGTGCCGCGTAAAGCGAGTACTCACTTACGTGATTTGCTGACTCAATGCGAAGCGACCATCGCTTCTGCGGTTTCTGCCGTGACGGCGGTCTACTCTACCGAAACGGCAATGGCGAAGCTGGCGTTGACCGAATGGCTGGTAAGCAAAGCATGGCAGCCGTTTTTAGATGCCAAAGCGCAGGGCAAAATTAGCGACTCCTTCAAACGCTTTGCCGATATCCATCTTTCCCGCCATGCCGCTGAACTGAAAAGCGTTTTCTGCCAGCCGTTAGGCGATCGCTACCGTGACCAGTTGCCACGCCTGATGCGTGATATTGACTCAATACTGTTGCTGGCGGGTTACTATGATCCTGTCGTCGCGCAAGCCTGGCTGGAGAACTGGCAGGGGCTGCGTCACGCTATTGCGACCGGGCAACGCATTGAAATTGAACATTTCCGTAATGAGGCAAACAATCAGGAACCGTTCTGGTTGCACAGCGGAAAACGTTAATCAGGCAAGGATAAAATCGCTTATGAAGCCGCTCTCTTCACCGTTACAGCAGTACTGGCAGACCGTTGTTGAGCGGCTGCCAGAGCTTTTAGCCGAGGAATCACTTAGTGCACAGGCGAAGTCAGTACTTACTTTCAGTGATTTTGTGCAGGACAGCGTGATTGCGCATCCAGAGTGGCTGACGGAACTGGAAAGCCAACCGCCACAGGCTGACGAATGGCAACATTACAGCGTGTGGTTGCAGGAGGCGCTCAGTAATGTGAGCGACGAAGCCGGGTTAATGCGCGAGCTGCGGCTATTCCGGCGGCGCATTATGGTGCGCATCGCATGGGCGCAAACGCTGGCACTGGTTACTGAAGAGAGCATATTGCAGCAGCTCAGTTATCTGGCGGAGACGCTGATTGTTGCGGCGCGTGACTGGCTGTATGACGCCTGCTGCCGCGAGTGGGGAACGCCGTGCAATGCGCAGGGCGAAGCGCAACCGCTGCTGATCTTAGGCATGGGTAAGCTGGGCGGCGGGGAACTGAATTTCTCCTCTGATATCGATCTGATTTTTGCCTGGCCGGAACATGGTTGTACGCAGGGCGGACGCCGGGAACTGGATAACGCGCAGTTTTTTACCCGCATGGGGCAGCGGCTGATTAAAGTGCTGGATCAACCAACGCAGGATGGCTTCGTCTATCGCGTGGATATGCGACTGCGTCCGTTTGGCGAAAGTGGCCCGCTGGTGCTGAGCTTTGCCGCGTTGGAGGATTATTACCAGGAGCAGGGACGCGACTGGGAGCGTTACGCGATGGTCAAAGCGCGGATTATGGGCGATAGCGAAGGCGTCTATGCTAACGAGTTGCGTGCGATGCTGCGCCCGTTTGTTTTCCGTCGTTACATCGATTTCAGCGTGATTCAGTCGCTGCGCAACATGAAAGGGATGATTGCCCGTGAAGTGCGTCGACGTGGTTTGACCGACAATATCAAACTCGGCGCAGGCGGCATTCGCGAAATTGAATTTATCGTTCAGGTGTTCCAGCTCATTCGCGGTGGGCGCGAACCGTTGCTGCAGTCGCGCTCTTTACTGCCAACGCTCAGCGCCATTGCCGCGCTGCATCTGCTTTCTGAAAACGATGCTGAACAATTGCGAGTGGCATATCTGTTCCTGCGGCGTCTGGAAAACCTGCTGCAAAGCATTAACGACGAACAAACCCAAACGCTTCCTTCTGATGAGCTTAACCGTGCGCGGCTGGCGTGGGCGATGGACTTTGCTGACTGGCCGCAACTGACCGGGGCGCTGACCGCACATATGACCAATGTGCGCCGGGTGTTTAATGAATTGATTGGCGACGACGAAAGTGAAACTCAGGAAGAGTCGCTGTCGGAACAGTGGCGTGAGCTGTGGCAGGATGCGTTGCAGGAAGATGACACTACGCCAGTGCTGGCGCATCTTAGCGAGGATGATCGCAAACAGGTCCTAACGATGATTGCTGATTTCCGCAAAGAGCTGGATAAGCGTACTATCGGGCCGCGAGGACGTCAGGTGCTCGACCATCTGATGCCACATCTGCTAAGTGATGTCTGTGCGCGTGAAGACGCTGCTGTCACGCTGTCGCGCATTACCGCCTTGCTGGTGGGGATTGTTACCCGCACAACCTATTTAGAATTGCTCAGTGAATTCCCTGCGGCGCTTAAACATTTGATTTCTCTGTGTGCCGCATCGCCGATGATTGCCAGCCAGCTAGCGCGTTATCCATTATTGCTGGATGAATTGCTCGATCCAAATACCCTTTATCAGCCGACGGCGACCGATGCCTACCGTGATGAACTGCGCCAGTATTTGCTGCGCGTGCCGGAAGATGACGAAGAACAACAGCTTGAGGCGCTGCGTCAGTTCAAACAGGCGCAGCTGTTACGCATTGCGGCAGCGGATATCGCCGGTACGCTACCGGTAATGAAAGTGAGCGATCACTTAACCTGGCTGGCAGAAGCTATGATAGATGCCGTCGTTCAGCAGGCGTGGGGTCAAATGGTGGCCCGCTACGGTAAGCCAAATCACCTCAACGAACGTGAAGGGCGCGGTTTTGCGGTGGTCGGCTACGGCAAGCTGGGCGGCTGGGAGTTAGGCTACAGTTCCGATCTTGACCTTATCTTCCTCCATGATTGCCCAATGGATGCGATGACTGACGGCGAGCGGGAAATCGACGGGCGGCAGTTTTATCTGCGTCTGGCGCAACGCATTATGCATCTGTTCAGTACGCGTACCTCTTCCGGCATTTTGTATGAAGTGGATGCTCGACTGCGTCCGTCCGGGGCGGCGGGAATGCTGGTGACATCCGCAGAAGCATTTGCCGATTATCAGAAAAACGAGGCCTGGACGTGGGAACATCAGGCGCTGGTGCGTGCGCGTGTAGTGTACGGCGATCCGCAGCTCACTGCGCACTTTGACGCGGTGCGTCGTGAGATTATGACACTGCCGCGAGAAGGTAAAACTCTGCAAACGGAAGTGCGGGAAATGCGCGAGAAAATGCGCGCTCATCTCGGCAATAAACATCGTAATCGCTTTGATATCAAAGCCGATGAAGGCGGAATTACCGATATCGAATTTATTACCCAATATCTGGTGTTGCGCTACGCTCATGAAAAACCGAAGTTAACGCGCTGGTCAGACAACGTGCGTATTCTGGAGCTGCTGGCGCAAAACGACATTATGGAAGAGCAGGAAGCGATGGCGCTGACCCGTGCTTACACGACGCTGCGCGATGAACTTCATCATCTGGCATTACAGGAATTGCCGGGCCATGTGTCGGAGGATTGCTTCACCGCAGAGCGTGATCTGGTGCGGGCAAGCTGGCAGAAGTGGCTGGTGGAAGAATGAAGTATGGTATTATCGCGCGCAAATTTTGAATCTCTCAGGAGACAGGAATGAAAGTAACGCTGCCAGAGTTTGAACGTGCAGGAGTGATGGTGGTTGGTGATGTGATGCTGGATCGTTACTGGTACGGCCCCACCAGTCGTATCTCGCCGGAAGCGCCGGTGCCCGTGGTTAAAGTGAATACCATCGAAGAACGTCCGGGCGGCGCGGCTAACGTGGCGATGAATATCGCTTCTCTCGGTGCTAATGCACGCCTGGTCGGGTTGACGGGCATTGACGATGCAGCGCGCGCGCTGAGTAAATCTCTGGCCGACGTCAACGTCAAATGCGACTTCGTTTCTGTACCGACGCATCCGACCATCACCAAATTACGGGTACTTTCCCGCAACCAACAGCTGATCCGTCTGGATTTTGAAGAAGGTTTCGAAGGTGTTGATCCGCAGCCGATGCACGAGCGGATTAATCAGGCGCTGAGTTCGATTGGCGCGCTGGTGCTTTCTGACTACGCCAAAGGTGCGCTGGCAAGCGTACAGCAGATGATCCAACTGGCGCGTAAAGCGGGCGTTCCGGTGCTGATTGATCCAAAAGGTACCGATTTTGAGCGCTACCGCGGCGCTACGCTGCTGACACCGAATCTCTCGGAATTTGAAGCTGTTGTCGGTAAATGTAAGACCGAAGAAGAGATTGTTGAGCGCGGCATGAAACTGATTGCCGATTACGAACTCTCGGCTCTGTTAGTGACCCGTTCCGAACAGGGTATGTCGCTGCTGCAACCGGGTAAAGCGCCGCTGCATATGCCAACCCAGGCGCAGGAAGTGTATGACGTTACCGGTGCGGGCGACACGGTGATTGGCGTCCTGGCGGCAACGCTGGCAGCGGGTAATTCGCTGGAAGAAGCCTGCTTCTTTGCCAATGCGGCGGCTGGCGTGGTGGTCGGCAAACTGGGAACCTCCACGGTTTCGCCGATCGAGCTGGAAAATGCAGTGCGTGGGCGCGCAGATACCGGCTTTGGCGTGATGACCGAAGAGGAACTGAAGCTGGCCGTAGCGGCAGCGCGTAAACGCGGTGAAAAAGTGGTGATGACCAATGGCGTCTTTGACATCCTGCACGCCGGACACGTCTTCTATCTGGCAAATGCCCGCAAACTGGGTGACCGCTTGATTGTCGCTGTGAACAGCGATGCCTCCACCAAACGGCTGAAAGGGGATTCTCGCCCCGTTAACCCGCTCGAACAGCGTATGATTGTGCTGGGCGCACTGGAAGCGGTCGACTGGGTGGTGTCGTTTGAAGAAGACACGCCGCAGCGCTTGATCGCCGGGATCCTGCCAGATTTACTGGTGAAGGGCGGCGACTATAAACCAGAAGAGATCGCCGGGAGTAAAGAAGTCTGGGCCAACGGCGGCGAAGTGCTGGTGCTCAACTTCGAAGACGGTTGCTCGACCACTAACATCATCAAGAAGATCCAACAGGATAAAAAAGGCTAACCGGAAAGCGGTTCACAGATCTCGCTTCGTAGCAGGCAGGCCTATTGACGCTGTTGTTTTTTCAACCTAAAGTAAAGGAACAAGGGTAAGGGAGGATTTCTCCCCCCTCTGATCAGTTGTTAGTAAGTCGGGAAACTTAACAGTAACAACACAACCAGTATGATGACGAACTTCATCATAACCCTTTCCTTCTATAAGGCCCCTTCCTCGGGAGGGGCTTTCCCGTTTCAGCCCCTTGCTGACTCCCCGATTGTTGATGAGCGCCGGACCCCGCGCAACGCTTTCCCTGAAGCAGTTTTGCCTTCCCCGAGCGGTCACGCAAAACGCTGCAACGTCCTGAGCATTTGCACCTTTTAGCGGAACGCAGATATAAAAAATCCCCGGCTTTTTGGGCCAGGGATATGTGTTAATGAAACCTTCTTGACGCTGATTTTTTTTCAACCTAAAGTAAAGGCACAAGGGTGAGGGAGGATTTCTCCCCCCTCTGATTGGCTGTTAATAAGCTGCGAAACTTACGAGTAACAACCAACCAGTATGATGACGAACTTCATCATAACCCTTTCCTTCTATAAGGCCCCTTCCTCGGGAGGGGCTTTCCCGTTTCAGCCCCTTGCTGACTCCCCGATTGTTGATGAGCGCCGGACCCCGCGCAACGCTTTCCCTGAAGCAGTTTTGCCTTCCCCGAGCGGTCACGCAAAACGCTGCAACGTCCTGAGCATTTGCACCTTTTAGCGGAACGCAGATATAAAAAATCCCCGGCTTTTTGGGCCAGGGATATGTGTTAATGAAACCTTCTTGACGCTGATTTTTTTTCAACCTAAAGTAAAGGAACAAGGGTGAGGGAGGATTTCTCCCCCCTCTGATTGGCTGTTAATAAGCTGCGAAACTTACGAGTAACAACACAATCAGTATGATGACGAGCTTCATCATAACCCTTTCCTTCTGTAAGGCCCCTTCCTCGGGAGGGGCTTTCCCGTTTCAGCCCTTTGCTGACTCCCCGATTGTTGATGAGCGCCGGACCTCGCGCAACGCTTTCCCAGAGGCAGTTTTGCCTTCCCCGAGCGGTCACGCAAAACGTTGCAACGACCTGATCATTTGCAGTTTTTAGCGGAACGCAGATATAAAAAATCCCCGGCTTTTTGTGCCAGGGACGTTCATAGCTGAAAATTTATTTTACGTTTTCGGCGACGGGAGTTGTTGAGATTAAGGGTGAAGTCAATGCCGCCAGTGAACCGCCTGAAACGCCAATTTCATTGAGCAAGGAGTCAATCAGCGGAGCCTGTGTGCGGTAAGAGAGAGCGGCTGATAATGCTTGTTCCGCTAGGTTTCCGCCCCCCACATTACCCGTGTTTGCATCACCCGCAGCGCTGCCACTATTCAGACCATCGACCTGAATAATCTTGATACCGTCAATAGATTTCATCGGCTCAACGGATTTTTCTATTACCGCAGGTAGCGCCTGCAACAAGGCCAGTTTGAATTTAAGGCTGGTTTGTTCATCAGAAAGTACGTTGATAGCATCGTTCAGCGCACGTTGTGCTTCTGCTTCCGCCAGACCCTTTTTATGTGTAGCTTCGGCTAACTCAACGATAGCCGCCGCCTGCATCTCTGCGGCTTCTTTTTCTGCTTTCGCCCGCACGGTCAGTTCAACCGCTTTGGTTTCTGCATCCTGCGCGGCAGCGATTAGGGCAACTTGTTTAGCACGATCGGCTTCTGCGGTCTGGCGAGTGGTTTCTACGTTTTGTTGCGCACTTACTGCTTCTGCGAGTGCAAGGTTAGCACGCGCTTCTGCCTGGGACTGTTGTTCCGATTTGGCGGCAATAGCGATCGATTTCGTCTGGTTGGCGATTTCGGTGACCTGCTGCTGTTCGATCTCTTTAATACGAACTTCACGTTCAGCCTCAACCTTTCTTGAGCGGACGGCCTGCTCGCGCTCGATCTCCGTTTCCTGAATTTGTCGTTCAGCCAGAATTCGCGTCTGCTCTGCTTCACGACGACGTTCAGCTTCAAAAGCCGCAATACGTGCATTCTGTTCGGCAGTACGGGTTTTAACCTGCTGCTCCTGCTCAAGCGTCATAAACGCTTCTTGTTGTTCGGTAATGACTCCAACTTACTGATAGTGTTTTATGTTCAGATAATGCCCGATGACCTTGTCATGCAACTCCACCGATTTTGAGAACGACAGTAACTTCCGTCCCAGCCTTGCCAGATGTTGTCTCAGATTCAGATTATGTCGCTCAATGCGCTGAGTGTAACGCTTGCTGATAACGTGCAGCTTTCCCTTCAGGCGTGATTCATACAGCGGCCAGCCATCCGTCATCCATACCACGACCTCAAAGGCCGACAGCAGGCTCAGAAGACGCTCCAGTGTGGCCAGAGTGCGTTCACCGAAGACGTGCGGCACAACCGTCCTCCGTATCCTGTCATACGCGTAAAACAGCCAGCGCTGACATGATTTAGCACCCGACGTAGCCCCAATGTTCGTCCATTTCAGCGCAGACAATCACATCACTGCCCGGTTGTATGCGCGAGGTTACCGACTGCGGCCTGAGTTTTTAAGTGACGTAAAACCGTGTTGAGGCCAACGCCCATAATGCGTGCACTGGCGCGACATCCGACGCCATTCATGGCCATATCAATGATTTTCTGGTGCGTACCGGGCTGAGAGGCGGTGTAAGTGAACTGTAGTTGCCATGTTTTACGGCAATGAGAGCAGAGATAGCGCTGATGTCCGGCAGTGCTTTTGCCGTTACGCACCACGCCTTCAGTAGCGGAGCAGGAAGGACATCTGATGGAAATGGAAGCCACGCAAGCACCTTAAAATCACCATCATACACTAAATCAGTAAGTTGGCAGCATTACCGTCACTCCAATGTCCATTTAGTGACGCAATATTTACCTTGGAATAGTTTCCCTGCTTACATTTGTCTTTGTTAATAATAACACATGTTAGAGAAGTTCTGGAAGAGAAAGTATTTTAATATGGTTTTTTATTTTTCACTAAAAAGTGTGATCGGGGACAATATATTTACGCACGTTATGTTTAAAGGCACTACACTGATTGGGGAATACTGAAATCAGAAAAAGCATATGGCCTTAAAAGGTATGCGATAACCGGAGGATGTGCTTATGGAGCATAGTCTTAATTCTTTGAATAATTTCGATTTCCTGGCGCGTAGTTTTGCCAGAATGCACGCAGAAGGTCGCCCGGTCGATATTCTGGCTGTTACTGGTAACATGGATGAAGAACATAGAACTTGGTTTTGCGCACGTTATGCCTGGTATTGCCAACAGATGATGCAGGCAAGAGAGCTGGAGTTAGAGCACTGATATAACGGGCCTGATGGCCCGTTTTAGTGTTTGTATTAGATGCTAGTTATAGGTGATTTTGAGGATTACGTCTTTACTAAACGGTCCCTCAACAACAGTCTCTGCCGGGTTCGCACTAAGTTCTGCCCTGAATGGTGCGGTGACCGAAGGTGCACTAGACGATGAAAAAGAAGCAAATTGTGAGAAGCGGTTAAATTCCGTTGCTGTTCCATCTTTATGAAATATCTTCAATAGCAGTCCATTACCCATATCCAGATGGCTATAATCACTCAAAATATCCGTAGTGAAAAAGCTCCCTAAAATATTGAATTGCTCAGTACAGGCCGCACCAGGATCTTTTGTCATGACTACACTAAACGTCTCACTAACGGTGTAATGCCAGTCAGTTAAGCAACTGACTGGCTCTTTTTCGGGGCTGTGGGGTATTTCCAGGGCCTCTCCTTTACCACTCTCGGGAAGGCCCTTCCCCTTCTCGTCGGTAATTTCACAAGTTGTCCCATACTTGCAAGATCGCGCATCAGCTCCGGTATACGTCCCGGTGAAGCGCCCTGCAATGTCATCAGCATTCTCATCACCATTCCGCATGATTCTGAGAAACTCAGTTGATTCGGCCAGTAACCTTTCAGATGTTCCGCCATTTTAATCATCTGATATCTGGTAATGACTCCAACTTACTGATAGTGTTTTATGTTCAGATAATGCCCGATGACCTTGTCATGCAGCTCCACCGATTTTGAGAACGACAGTGACTTCCGTCCCAGCCTTGCCAGATGTTGTCTCAGATTCAGATTATGTCGCTCAATGCGCTGAGTGTAACGCTTGCTGATAACGTGCAGCTTTCCCTTCAGGCGTGATTCATACAGCGGCCAGCCATCCGTCATCCATACCACGACCTCAAAGGCCGACAGCAGGCTCAGAAGACGCTCCAGTGTGGCCAGAGTGCGTTCCCCGAAGACGTGCGCCACAACCGTCCTCCGTATCCTGTCATACGCGTAAAACAGCCAGCGCTGACGTGATTTAGCACCGACGTAGCCCCAATGTTCGTCCATTTCAGCGCAGACAATCACATCACTGCCCGGTTGTATGCGCGAGGTTACCGACTGCGGCCTGAGTTTTTTAAGTGACGTAAAACCGTGTTGAGGCCAACGCCCATAATGCGTGCACTGGCGCGACATCCGACGCCATTCATGGCCATATCAATGATTTTCTGGTGCGTACCGGGCTGAGAGGCGGTGTAAGTGAACTGTAGTTGCCATGTTTTACGGCAATGAGAGCAGAGATAGCGCTGATGTCCGGCAGTGCTTTTGCCGTTACGCACCACGCCTTCAGTAGCGGAGCAGGAAGGACATCTGATGGAAATGGAAGCCACGCAAGCACCTTAAAATCACCATCATACACTAAATCAGTAAGTTGGCAGCATTACCCCCGTGGCGAGCGATAACCCAGCGCACTATGCGGATGCCATTCGTTATAATGCTCGAACGCCTCTGCAAGGTTCTTTGCTGCCGTTAACCCGTCTGGTTTGGGCATGATACTGATGTAGTCACGCTTTATCGTTTTCACGAAGCTCTCTGCTATTCCGTTACTCTCCGGACTACGCACCGCCGTGTTCTTCGGTTCAAGTCCCAACATCCGGGCGAACTGGCGTGTTTCATTAGCCCGGTAGCATGAACCATTATCCGTCAGCCACTCCACTGGAGACGACGGAAGATCGTTGCCGAAGCGGCGTTCCACCGCTCCCAGCATGACGTCCTGTACTGTTTCACTGTTGAAGCCGCCGGTAGTCACCGCCCAGTGCAGTGCCTCACGATCACAGCAGTCCAGCGCGAACGTGACACGCAGTCTCTCTCCGTTATCACAGCAGAACTCGAACCCGTCAGAGCACCATCGCTGATTGCTTTCTTTCACGGCCACTCTGCCTGTATGTGCCCGTTTCGATGGCGGTACAGCAGGTTTTCGCTCAAGCAACAGCGCATTCTGGCGCATGAGCCGGTAAACACGTTTGGCATTGATCGCAGGCATACCATCAAGTTCTGCCTGTCTGCGAAGCAGCGCCCATACCCGACGATAACCATACGTGGGCAGCTCTCCGATAACATGGTGTATACGGAGAAGCACATCCGTATCATCAGTGTGACGACTGCGGCGGCCATCCATCCAGTCATCGGTTCGTCTGAGAATGACGTGCAACTGCGCACGCGACACCCGGAGACAACGGCTGACTAAGCTTACTCCCCATCCCCGGGCAATAAGGGCGCGTGCGCTATCCACTTTTTTGCCCGTCCATATTCAACGGCTTCTTTGAGGAGTTCATTTTTCATCGTTTTCTTGCCGAGCAGGCGCTGGAGTTCTTTAATCTGCTTCATGGCGGCAGCAAGTTCAGAGGCAGGAACAACCTGTTCTCCGGCGGCCACAGCAGTAAGACTTCCTTCCTGGTATTGCTTACGCCAGAGAAATAACTGGCTGGCTGCTACACCATGTTGCCGGGCAACGAGGGAGACCGTCATCCCCGGTTCAAAGCTCTGCTGAACAATTGCGATCTTTTCCTGTGTGGTACGCCGTCTGCGTTTCTCCGGCCCTAAGACATCAATCATCTGTTCTCCAATGACTAGTCTAAAAACTAGTATTAAGACTATCACTTAAATAAGTGATACTGGTTGTCTGGAGATTCAGGGGGCCAGTCTAAATATCGATTAAGTAAAACTTAAAGAATACATAACAATTATATTTTCAATTGCAATCATTCATTTTTGTGATGATACTCTGAATGGGATTAAGCGATAATGTAATAGAAAACACTGTAAATTAGAGGATTAATTCATAATTTACAGTGCATTAAAGACAAATGTTTACAGCGTTGGGGGGAGAGTCTCTGGATCTGGCTGCTTTTTGATCTCAGTACTGCGATTTTCCAGTTCGCTGATTCTTTGTTCAAGCAGCGCCAGTTTCTCACGAGTCCGTAACAGGACTTGCGTTTGGACGTCGAACTCTTCACGGCTTACAAGGTCGAGGCGCGTCAGCTGAGCTTGTAGGGTTTGGCGGATTTTTTTCTCCACATCTTCCCCGAACTCCCTGATTCCTTTAGGCATTGATTCGTGAACCTGGCGAGCGATTTGCTCAATTTTTTTCGGGTCAATCATTGTAGTTTCCCTGTACTGATAGGTGTTGAGTACCATTGTAGTGCGATAAGGGTAAGTCATAAACCAGAATTATGTGAAGCTATGCGTTGCTGCCGCTAATCATTAGCGTTATAGTGAATCCGCTTATTCTCAGGGCGGGGCGAAATTCCCCACCGGCGGTAAATCAACTCAGTTGAAAGCCCGCGAGCGCTTTGGGTGCGAACTCAAAGGACAGCAGATCCGGTGTAATTCCGGGGCCGACGGTTAGAGTCCGGATGGGAGAGAGTAACGATTCTGTCGGGCATGGACCCGCTCACGTTATTTTGGCTATATGCCGCCACTCCTAAGACTGCCCTGATTCTGGTAACCATAATTTTAGTGAGGTTTTTTTACCATGAATCAGACGCTACTTTCCTCTTTTGGTACGCCTTTCGAACGTGTTGAAAATGCACTGGCTGCGCTGCGTGAAGGACGCGGTGTAATGGTGCTTGATGATGAAGACCGTGAAAACGAAGGCGATATGATCTTCCCGGCAGAAACCATGACCGTTGAGCAGATGGCGCTGACCATTCGCCACGGTAGCGGTATTGTTTGCCTGTGCATCACTGAAGATCGCCGTAAACAACTTGATCTGCCAATGATGGTAGAAAATAACACCAGCGCCTATGGCACCGGTTTTACCGTGACCATTGAAGCGGCTGAAGGTGTGACTACCGGTGTTTCTGCCGCTGATCGTATTACGACCGTTCGCGCAGCGATTGCCGATGGCGCAAAACCTTCTGATCTGAATCGCCCGGGCCACGTTTTCCCACTTCGCGCGCAGGCAGGTGGTGTACTGACGCGTGGCGGTCATACTGAAGCGACTATTGATTTGATGACGCTGGCAGGCTTTAAACCGGCTGGTGTGCTGTGTGAGCTGACTAATGACGATGGCACGATGGCGCGTGCACCAGAGTGCATTGAGTTTGCCAATAAACACAATATGGCGCTCGTGACTATTGAAGACCTGGTGGCATACCGTCAGGCACATGAGCGTAAAGCCAGCTGAAAACCGCTGCTTAATTACTGCCTTAATCAAGAAACCGAAGTTGTAGCTGGCTTCGGTTTTTATTTTGCCCTGCTATGCAAGATGTTAATTCCGCTTCTCTTTCTATGAGAAAATTTCATTAATATCAGGCATTCTTTTTCATTATGATCAAAATCATATAATTGTTCCGTTATTATGCGACCATATGAATATATCCGAAAAAGGATATGTGAAATTTATGCGCTAAATGTTTAGTATTGTTAAATATTAAGGGTAAAAGGATGTTTATCGCCTGGTACTGGATTGTATTGATTGCTCTGGTTGTGGTGGGTTATTTCCTGCATTTGAAACGTTATTGTCGGGCGTTTCGCCAGGACAGAGACGCACTGCTTGAAGCGCGGAACAAATACTTAAACAGTACGAGAGAAGAGACAGCCGAAAAGGTAGAATAAGGCTTTCGTGAAGCTGGCAGAAGTTGTCCATGTGCTGGACAACTTCTGATGTTGTTTTTAACCAATTCCCGCCGTTTGTAGCAGCACTAAACTGAATCCCATCACTGACATTCCACATAGTACGCCATAGCTGGGGTTATTATTAGGGTCAATCTCTTTGGCGAGCGGCATTAATTCATCAACCGAGAGCGCCACCATAATTCCTGCAACCGCCGCCATGATTGCCGCCATGACCACCGGGGAAATCATGCTACCGAGGATTAACCACGCCAGCACACCACCAAGAATTTCTGCTAGTCCAGAAATCCCCGCCCACAGAATCGCGGTGCGTTTAGACCCCGTTGCCGCATAAACCGGGCCTGCCACTGCCAGACCTTCAGGGATATTGTGCAACGCGACGGCCAGTGCGATGCCAAATCCCAGCTCCAGGTTGCTGCTCGCCGTGACAAAGGTGGCAATCCCTTCCGGGAAGTTATGCAGACTGATGCCGAGAGTGAGCAGAATGGCTGTGCGCTTGATCGATTTTGGCAACAGCTGCACCGATTTTTGCATTAAATCCTGCGGATGCGCATGCGGCAACATGCGGTCCAGGCCAAAGTAGCCAAGCAGACCGAAGATAAACATTCCATAACCCAACACCGGCGACATTCCTTCAGCTGCTAGTGCGGCAGGAAGCATTTCCATTAATGAGATGAGCAACATGATCCCCGCCGCAAAACCTAGCGAAAACGCCAGTAAGCGGTTCGAGGGTTTTTGTCCGAGAACGCCGAGAAACGCGCCAATAAACGTGGCTGCCCCCGCCAGTATGGTCAGAATGAGAGGTACTGACATCGACAACTCCTTATAAATCTTCACCTTCAGGCAGATCGTCAAAATAACTGATGATCATCATCATTGTTATCCGGGTTCTTACTCCGCCGAACAAGCGTATTGTGAGGATATCAAAATGACACCTTTAGTTAAGGATATCATCATGTCTTCAACACGTATGCCAGCATTGTTTTTAGGTCACGGTAGTCCGATGAACGTGCTGGAAGATAATTTGTATACCCGCAGCTGGCAGAAGTTGGGGATGACATTGCCACGCCCGCAAGCGATTGTGGTGGTTTCGGCTCACTGGTTTACCCGTGGAACAGGAGTGACCGCGATGGAGACGCCGCTCACGATTCATGACTTTGGTGGCTTCCCGCAGGCGCTGTACGATACGCATTATCCTGCTCCGGGTTCGCCTGCGCTGGCACAGCGTCTGGTTGAGCTGTTAGCGCCGATCCCGGTGACGCTGGATAAAGAAGCCTGGGGCTTTGACCACGGCTCGTGGGGCGTGCTGATTAAGATGTATCCTGACGCCGATATCCCTATGGTGCAGTTGAGTATCGACAGTAGCAAACCTGCCGCCTGGCATTTCGAAATGGGGCGCAAACTCGCGGCGCTGCGTGATGAAGGAATAATGTTGGTCGCCAGCGGTAACGTGGTGCATAACCTGCGCACAGTGAAGTGGCACGGTGATAGTTCACCGTATCCGTGGGCGACGTCGTTTAATGAGTATGTGAAAGCGAATCTGACGTGGCAAGGGCCGGTAGAGCAGCATCCTCTGGTGAATTATCTCGACCATGAAGGTGGCGCGTTATCGAACCCAACGCCAGAGCACTATCTGCCGTTGTTGTATGTGTTAGGTGTGTGGGATGGGCAGGAGCCAATTACCATTCCGGTCGATGGTATAGAAATGGGCAGTTTAAGTATGCTGTCGGTGCAGATAGGCTAACAATTACCGGATGGCGAGTGCCATCCGGTATCGTGGCTTATTCAACAAAAATATGTGGATAAAACCGAGACATATCCTGGGTGATCAACGCACGGTCTTCACGAATGCCAATTCCGGCAGGTTGATCGTTCACCAGCCAGCTACCAATCAGCATATAGCTGTCGCCGAATTTCGGTAACGGGTGGAATTGCTGAACAATCATCCCTTCTTCGCCATACGGACCTTCCGCTGCTTCAATGGTTTTGCCGTTCTCAATGATCGACACGTTTGCGCCTTCACGGGAGAAGATCGGTTTAACCACATATTTTTCCATTTGCGGATGATCATCTTCCGCAAAATAAGCGGGCAGCAGGTTCGGGTGATTCGGGAACATCTCCCACAGTAGCGGTAGAAGTGCCTTGTTGGAGATAATGCTCTTCCACGCCGGTTCCAGCCAGCGTACGCCAGCATCTTCCAGCTTGGTGGAGAACATTTCGCGCAGCATAAATTCCCACGGATAAAGCTTGAACAGGTTAGAAATCACCTGATCCTGTAAATCCGTGAACTGGCCTTTTTCGCCTAAACCTATCTCGTCGATGTAGAGGAACTCGGTGGCGATTTCAGCTTCGGTTGCGCAGTCCTGCAAATACTGAATGGTTCCGCGATCTTCCACCGTGTCGCGACAGCAGGTGAGATGCAGCAACTGGAAGCCATACTGTTCACGCAGCTCAACGAAGCGATCGATCAGTTTTTCTTGCAGACTGTTAAACTGGTCGCTGCCCTCCGGCAAGTTACCGGCGTTAAGCTGATCTTCCAGCCAGATCCACTGAAAGAACGCCGCCTCGTATAGTGACGTTGGCGTATCGGCGTTATTTTCCAGAAGTTTAGGTTCGCCAGTGCCATCCCACGCCAGATCAAGACGCGAATAAAGCGATGGCTGGTGAGTCAGCCATGATTGACGCACAAAACTCCAGGTGTGTTTTGGTATGCGGAATTTGGTCATCAGCTCATCGCTGGCGATCACTTTTTCCACCACTTTCAGGCACATCTGGTGCAGTTCGGCGGTGACTTCTTCCAGCTTTTCAACCTGGGCGAGGGTCAACTTGTAGTAAGCATCTTCACACCAGTACGGCTCGCCGTACATGGTGTGAAAATTGAAACCGTATTCGTGGGCTTTCTCACGCCAGTCCGGGCGCTCGGTAATACTGACTCTTTCCATCGGTATCAGCCACCCATTGAACGAGAAGAGGTGCCGGTTGCGCTACGCTGCATAGTGCTTTGTTTGGCAACAGATTCACCAAAACCGCCACGGGTAACGGTAGTGGTGGTCGCCGGTTTTGGTGCCATTGCCGTCTTCGGTACGGTCATGGTGCGGCCTGGCTGGGCTGCGCCATAGTTTTTACCCGTCGCGTCGGTATATTTACCGTAAGCCGGACTGGCCGGGTTTTTCGAGGAGAACAGCGGCTGCTGTGCAAATCCCGCGCCGCCGCCCATCAGACGCCCCATCATGTAACCGGCCATCAGCGGCATCCAGAAACTCCCGCTGGATTGCTGAGCCTGCGCCTGGTTTTCTGGTGCCATGCCAGCCTGGGCTGGTGCTTGCTGACACTGACCTTCACCAAATTCAGCAACACAGTCTTCACGGGTGGCGTATTTCGGCGCAGTACGTTCGGCTTCTTTCAGCGCATTGTTGTACGCGGTGGTACATTCGGCGCTTTTGCCTGGGTTTGCAGCTGAACAGTCGTCAGCATTTTGATAGAGAGACACTGTTTCATCACTCTTTTCACAGCCAGCCAGCATAAAAACAGTGGCAACCGCGAGAGCGACTGGTGTCAGATGGCGTGCGCTCCAGTTTTTGCGGAACGATGCGTGGCGTATGGATTTTGTCCGTTTCATTTTTGTCTTCCGGGACCAGTGGTAAATACCCATCAGAATAGAGGATGGCTGGTCGAAATTGAAGCGAGAAGGGGGAAGAATGCGGCAGATAACCCGTATCTTTACGTTGCCTTACGTTCAGACGGGGCCGAAGCCCCGTCGTCGTCATCAGTTACGGAAAGGGTTATGACCGTTACTGGTGGTAGTGCGTGCGGATGTTTGCTGAACGACGGGTGCCGGGCTATCAGGCGCATAACCATCAGCAATAGCATTCTGTTCCGGCGTTTGCGGGGCAACGTTTTCCGGATTAGTGGAAACCGGTTTGCTCAGCGCATTGTTCAGTGCCAGCAAATCCTGCTCGTTCAACGTACCCAGGGCTGACTTAATATTCAGCTGATTAATCAGGTAGTTATAACGCGCATTCGCCAGCTCTTGCTTGGCGTTGTACAGCGTGGTGGTCGCATCCAACACATCAACAATGGTACGCGTACCGACCGAGTAGCCCGCTTCCATTGCGTCTAATGAGCTTTGCGCGGAAACTACGGCTTGTTTGTAGGCGTTAATACTACTGATAGAAGCATTAATGTTGTTGAAGGAGGAACGTACGGTTTGCACGACGCTACGATGTGCGCTTTCCAGTTGCTCACTGGCACCAACAAAGTTGTACTGTGCCTGTTTCACCTGCGAGTTAACCATTCCGCCCTGATAAATCGGCAGCGAGAAGCTCAGGCCAACTTTGTTCTGGCCCATATTGCTATCGTCATACTGGGTACCAGCGGCACCACGGGTTTTCGAACCGCTATAAGAGGTGTCAGAAATCCCGGTAGAAGCCGTTAAATCCAGAGTCGGTAAGTGACCATCCTGCGCCTGGCGAATTTGCTCGCGCTCCAGGTCCTGGCTCAAGCGTGCCTGTAACAGCGACAGGTTGCGTTTTTCGGCTTCTTTCAGCAGCGCGTTAACCGGCTGTGGTTTGTCGGTTTTAAAGTTTTCGACATTCAGCGCCGCCAGTTCCGGATAGTAGTTACCGGTGATCTGGCGCAGCTGCTCTACCGCGTTATCAAGGTTATTACGTGCGGTCACTTCGTTCGCCAGCACGGTATCGTACTGCGCGCGGGCGTTCTGCACGTCGGTGATCGCTACCAGGCCCACGTTAAAACGTTGGGTGGTTTGATCTAATTGACGGTAGATCGCTTCTTTTTGTGCCTGTGTATAGGAAAGAACGTCAATAGCATTCAACACGTTGAAATAAGCGGTCGCGGTGTTGAGGATCAAGGTTTGCTGATCGGTCTGATATGTGACGTCCTGAATCCCTGCTGCTTTTTCCTGCAGCGTTAACGCACGCCATTTCGACATATCAAAAATGGATTGAGTTAACTGCAGGGACGCACTGGTCGCGTTCGAGTTGATGCCGTTCGCGTCGCGGTAGCCGTTGCTATAGGTGTAATCTGCACCTAAACCTAGCTGTGGCAGTAATGGACTGCGCGCTTCATTAATTTTTTCAAAGGCAGCATCACGATCGGCGGCAGACTTACGCAATTCCGGGTTACTAAGGCGTGCTTGCTGATAAACTTGCATCAGGTTCTCGGCCTGGCTCAACGAACTGAACCCAGAAAGGCTCAGGCCGATAAGAATGGGGAGCAATTTCTTCATTTGCATTCCTTGTGGTGAAGCAGTATTTAGCGCGATCAAACTGTAAAATTATTGCGGATTCTAGCAGAAGCCGCTACCGCAAAAGGTTGGCGTTACGTGCCATAGGGCGTTAATGTGCCTCAATTTAACATATGACTGCTCAAACGGCAGTCAAACGTCGCTGAAATTCACATTTAATTCACTATTAGTGCTAGGACATTAACAATGCTTAAGCCAGACAACCTGCCCGTTACATTTGGCAAAAACGATGTAGAAATTATTGCACGAGAAACACTTTATCGCGGCTTTTTTTCATTAGATCTTTATAGATTTCGTCATCGTCTATTCAACGGGCAAATGAGTCATGAGGTACGGCGGGAAATTTTTGAGCGCGGTCACGCCGCAGTCTTGCTACCCTTTGACCCAGTGCGTGATGAAGTTGTGCTGATTGAGCAGATTCGGATTGCCGCGTACGACACCAGCGAAACCCCCTGGCTACTGGAGATGGTTGCCGGGATGATTGAAGAGGGTGAAAGTGTGGAAGATGTTGCCCGTCGCGAAGCGATTGAAGAGGCGGGACTGATAGTCAAACGGACCAAACCGGTGTTAAGTTTCCTGGCAAGCCCGGGGGGCACCAGTGAGCGTTCGTCAATTATGGTGGGCGAAGTGGACGCCACGACCGCAAGCGGTATTCATGGTCTGGCTGATGAAAACGAAGATATTCGCGTTCATGTGGTAAGCCGGGAACAGGCATACCAGTGGGTAGAAGAGGGGAAAATCGACAACGCAGCGTCGGTCATCGCTTTGCAATGGCTGCAGCTGCATCATCAAGCGTTAAAAAATGAGTGGGCATAAATGAAGCGTTACACACCTGACTTTCCTGAAATGATGCGCCTGTGCGAGATGAACTTTTCACAATTGCGCCGTTTGTTACCGCGCAATGACGCACCCGGCGAAACTGTAAGCTATCAGGTGGCAAACGCACAATATCGGCTGACGATTGTGGAATCGACCCGATACACTACCCTGGTGACAATAGAACAGACTGCGCCCGCGATCAGTTACTGGAGCCTTCCGTCAATGACGGTGCGTCTGTATCATGACGCGATGGTGGCTGAAGTGTGTTCAAGCCAGCAGATTTTTCGCTTCAAAGCGCGGTATGATTATCCTAATAAAAAGTTGCATCAACGCGACGAAAAGCATCAAATTAACCAGTTTTTAGCGGACTGGTTGCGATACTGTTTAGCACATGGAGCGATGGCGATTCCGGTTTACTAGCGTCGTGAAACCTAAGGACACCATTTGGAAAGCCTGTTAACCCTTCCTCTGGCTGGTGAGGCCAGAGGAAGGATTTTACAAATTACCGATACTCACCTGTTTGCACAAAAGCACGAAGCCCTGTTAGGGGTAAACACCTGGGAAAGCTACCAGGCGGTGCTGGAGGCGATTCGTCCACACCAGCACGAATTCGACCTGATTGTCGCGACAGGTGATTTAGCGCAGGATCAATCCTCTGCGGCCTATCAGCATTTCGCTGAAGGCATCGCAAGTTTTCGTGCGCCCTGCGTCTGGCTGCCGGGCAACCACGATTTCCAGCCCGCGATGTACAGCGCGTTACAGGATGCGGGTATCTCCCCGGCGAAGCGGGTGTTTATTGGTGAGCAATGGCAAATCCTGTTGCTGGATAGCCAGGTGTTTGGCGTGCCGCACGGTGAGCTGAGCGAGTTTCAGCTTGAGTGGCTGGAACGTAAACTGGCCGATGCGCCAGAACGGCATACGTTGCTGCTGCTGCATCATCATCCGCTACCTGCGGGTTGTAGTTGGCTCGATCAACACAGTCTGCGTAACGCGGGCGAACTGGATACCGTGCTGGCGAAGTTTCCGCACGTCAAATACTTGCTGTGCGGTCATATTCATCAGGAGCTGGATCTCGACTGGAACGGTCGCCGCCTGCTGGCAACGCCGTCGACCTGTGTGCAGTTTAAGCCGCACTGTTCCAACTTTACGCTGGATACTATCGCGCCCGGCTGGCGTACTCTCGAGTTACATGCTGATGGCACGCTGACCACCGAGGTGCATCGCCTGGCGGACACACGTTTCCAACCTGATACCGCTTCAGAAGGCTACTGATGTCTACGCTTCTTTATTTACACGGTTTCAACAGCTCGCCGCGCTCTGCAAAAGCGAGCTTGTTAAAAAACTGGCTGGCGGAACATCACCCTGACGTTGAGATGATCATTCCGCAGTTGCCGCCGTATCCTTCCGACGCGGCAGAACTGCTGGAATCCATTGTCCTGGAACATGGCGGCGATTCGCTGGGTATTGTCGGTTCGTCACTGGGGGGATATTACGCCACCTGGTTGTCGCAATGTTTTATGCTGCCCGCAGTGGTGGTAAACCCGGCGGTACGCCCGTTTGAATTGCTGACGGACTATCTCGGTCAGAACGAGAACCCCTACACCGGGCAGCAATATGTGCTAGAGTCACGCCATATTTACGATCTCAAAGTCATGCAGATTGACCCGCTGGAAGCGCCGGATTTGATCTGGCTGCTGCAACAGACGGGAGATGAAGTGCTGGATTACCGCCAGGCGGTGGCGTACTATGCTTCCTGCCGCCAGACTGTCATAGAAGGCGGCAACCACGCATTCACGGGCTTCGAAGATTATTTCAACCCGATCGTCGATTTTCTTGGTCTGCACCATCTCTGACGATCAACTCGAATTGCTAACTTAAACCATGACGCAAACTTATAACGCTGATGCCATTGAGGTACTCACCGGGCTTGAGCCGGTTCGCCGCCGTCCGGGGATGTATACCGATACCACTCGCCCTAACCATTTGGGGCAAGAAGTTATTGATAACAGTGTCGATGAAGCACTGGCGGGTCACGCAAAACGCGTGGATGTAATCTTACATGCTGACCAGTCGTTAGAAGTGATTGACGATGGGCGCGGGATGCCGGTGGATATTCACCCGGAAGAAGGAGTACCGGCGGTTGAACTGATTCTTTGCCGTCTGCATGCAGGCGGTAAATTCTCTAACAAAAATTACCAGTTCTCTGGCGGCCTGCATGGCGTGGGGATTTCGGTAGTTAACGCCTTGTCGAAGCGCGTAGAAGTTAACGTGCGCCGCGATGGTCAGGTTTATAACATCGCCTTTGAAAATGGCGAAAAGGTGCAGGATTTACAGGTTGTCGGCACTTGCGGTAAACGCAATACCGGTACCAGCGTGCACTTCTGGCCGGATGAAACCTTCTTTGACAGCCCGCGTTTTTCTGTTTCACGCCTGACGCATGTGCTGAAGGCCAAAGCAGTACTGTGCCCCGGCGTTGAGATTACCTTTAAAGATGAGATCAACAACACCGAACAGCGCTGGTGCTATCAGGACGGTCTGAATGATTACCTGGCGGAAGCGGTAAACGGTTTACCGACGCTGCCAGAAAAACCGTTTATCGGTAATTTCGCTGGCGATACTGAAGCTGTGGACTGGGCGCTACTGTGGCTGCCGGAAGGCGGTGAACTGCTGACCGAAAGCTACGTCAACCTTATCCCAACGATGCAGGGCGGTACCCATGTTAATGGTCTGCGTCAGGGCCTGTTGGACGCGATGCGTGAGTTCTGTGAATACCGCAACATTCTGCCGCGCGGCGTGAAGCTGTCGGCGGAAGATATCTGGGATCGCTGCGCCTATGTTCTGTCGGTTAAAATGCAGGATCCGCAGTTTGCCGGGCAGACCAAAGAGCGTCTCTCTTCGCGTCAGTGTGCGGCATTCGTTTCGGGCGTGGTGAAAGATGCCTTCATCCTGTGGCTGAACCAGAACGTTCAGGCGGCGGAGTTGCTGGCAGAGATGGCGATTTCCAGCGCCCAGCGTCGTATGCGTGCGGCTAAAAAAGTGGTGCGTAAAAAGCTGACCAGCGGCCCGGCGCTGCCTGGCAAACTGGCTGATTGTACCGCGCAGGGCCTTAACCGTACCGAACTGTTCCTCGTGGAAGGTGACTCCGCAGGCGGATCTGCCAAGCAGGCGCGCGATCGTGAATATCAGGCGATCATGCCGCTGAAAGGTAAGATCCTTAACACCTGGGAAGTTTCTTCCGACGAAGTGCTGGCCTCGCAGGAAGTGCATGATATTTCGGTAGCGATCGGTATCGATCCTGACAGCGACGATCTGAGCCAGCTTCGTTATGGCAAAATCTGTATCCTCGCGGATGCGGACTCTGATGGTCTGCACATTGCCACGCTGCTCTGCGCTTTGTTCGTAAAACACTTCCGCGCGTTGGTGAAACACGGTCACGTTTACGTCGCACTGCCACCGCTCTACCGTATTGATCTCGGGAAAGAGGTTTATTACGCGCTGACGGAAGAAGAGAAAGAGGGCGTACTTGAGCAATTAAAACGCAAGAAAGGCAAGCCGAACGTCCAGCGTTTTAAAGGTCTGGGGGAAATGAACCCGATGCAATTGCGTGAAACCACGCTTGATCCGAACACTCGCCGTCTGGTGCAGTTGACTATCGATGATGAAGACGATCAGCGTACTGACGCGATGATGGATATGCTGCTGGCGAAGAAACGCTCGGAAGATCGCCGCAACTGGTTGCAAGAGAAAGGCGACATGGCGGAGATTGAGGTTTAAAGGAAAGAACATTGCCCGGTCAGGATGGCCGGGCAAACAAGGCAGGATTAAATCCCTGGCTGCAGAATACGGATATTCATCTCCAGCACGTCGCCTTTTACGGCTTCGCTGTACGCCTTCATGTGCGGGGTTTGCAGATGCGCTTCAAGGTGCGCGATGCTTTCCCACTGCTCAATCATCACGATAGAATCCGGTGCCATAGACTGGAAACTCACGCCAGCAGCGCAATCCACCATTGGCGCATAGCCGTGGCAACCTTCTTCTTTCAGTACGGTTGGAACGATTTTAGCAAACTGATCCAATACCGCCTGACGGTGATGTTGACCAGGACGAGTACGGATTTCTGCGATTACGGTAAGCATGGTTAACTCCTTCTAAAGCCTGAGCTCTAGTTAACCAAAAATTTCCACAAGATGCTTGCGATATTCTTCAGTATAGCGGGGAACATCAGGCATTTTTATCACGTCATTAGCGATAAATGTCGGCAGCGGTTCCATACCGAGGAATTGGTTTGCTTTATGGAACGGCAGATACACACCGTCAACGCCAACGCCGTGGAAGAACTGATCTTTTTCGGTGAAGGCTTCCATTGGTGCGTTCCAGGTTAGAGAAAGCATATATTTTTTGTCCTGTACCAGGCTGCCGGAACCGTATTTTTTCGACGGATCTTTGCGGGTACGACCATCGCTGGCATACAGAGTCCCGTGACCTTCGGTGAATACATCATCAATATATTTTTTCACTGTCCACGGCGCGCCCATCCACCAGCCTGGCATCTGCCAGATCACCACATCAGCCCAGAGAAAGTTTTGTACTTCCGCTTTGACATTGTAGTCGCTGTCGGCGCGAACGATGCGGACATCATGCCCGAGGTCGCGCAGTGTGCCATCCGCGACTTCGGTCAGGGTGTCGTTCAGTTGACCATTGGAGTGGGCGAATTTTTTCGCGCCGTTGATAATCAGGATGTTGCTCATTTTTTAATCTCAAGGTGAGACGTTTGTCGACTATAGTACGTCACAGAGCGGTACTGTGAAATTAGCAAAATGTGCAAAGTCTTTTGCGAATTTAGCAAAAGTCTGATCTAGCTCTGACTCACCGATGCAGGATAAATATTTTCTGAAAATGACAATACTGATAGCCATTCCTCATAATTCTTACTCGCACCGGAATAATTTACACGTTTGGTTCGGTTTTTTTGGGGATTGAAAATATGGCTTTGAATAAGTAAAAGATGAAAATATCAACGTGTCATGTTGATAATTATAAATGGATTTTTATGAGCGTACTGATATATGTTAAAGCAGAAAATTAAAACAATATTTGAAGCATTGCTATATATAATGCTTACTTATTGGTTAATAGATTCTTTTTTTGCTTTCAATAAGTATGACTGGATGCTTGAGTCGGGAGGCAATATTTGCAGTATACCTTCCGTTTCAGGCGAAGATCGTATATTGCAAGCAATGATTGCAGCATTTTTTCTTCTTACGCCACTTATTATTCTTATCTTAAGAAAACTCTTTATGCGGGAAATGTTCGAGTTTTGGCTATATGTATTCTCGCTCGTTATTTGTCTGGTTTGTGGTTGGTGGCTTTTTTGGGGACGGTTTATATTTTGCTATTAGTAAAATCTATGAGAGTCGTTTTAACGGCTCTCATAGACAGAGAAGTTACCAGCTTACCTTCGCCTCAAATCCACCTTGTTCCGCATTCCCAAACTCAACATTCATGTCATGCAGCTTGGCGATTCGCTGGACAATCGATAGCCCAAGTCCACTGCCGGTAGCGGTTTGTCCGGGTGGGCGATAGAAGCGTTCGCCAATTCGCGCCAGTGCCTCTGGTGTCACACCGGGGCCGTTATCCAGCAAATTTCGCACCAACAAACTTAGCAATAGCGGTTGTCCGGTGCGTTTGATGCCGTGGGCATTGAGTGTCAGTCGCACGTCAATTTTCGCCTGCTGCGCCGTGTGGTAAATATCCATCACCGACGATTGTAGGAGATCTTCAAGCGGGATCTCCGCGACGTCCTGAAGGTTATCCAGTGAGTCCAGCCGCGATAGCGTGAGCAGTTGATCAACCAGACGAGTAGCGCGATCGATCCCGGAATGTAATTGGAGCAGTGCTTTTTTCCGCGCCTGCGGATCATCGTCAGAGAGCTGCGCAACTTCGGTTTGCACTTTCAGCGCTGTTAACGGGCTACGTAGTTCGTGAGCTGCATCGGAGGTAAAGCGTCGTTCTCGAACCATCATCGCATGTGTGCGGGCGAACAGTTGATTTAGCGACTCAACCAGTGGCCGCACTTCGCTGGGTACGCCAGTCGCGTTTAGTGGTTTTTCCGAGTCAGGGTCACGCATACGTAGTGCCAGCGCCAGTTTGTTCAGCGGCGCGAGTTCACGACCCAGTAGTACCATCATGATGATTAACATAATCGGCAGTGCGACCAGCCACGGGATCAATTGCCCGGCAACAATCGCCAGCGCCATGTCTTCACGGTATTCCCATTCCTGGCCAACAACGATGCGATATTTGCCATCAGGTGAGGTCATCCAGACAAAACGCCAAGGATCGTCTTCACCGACCAGTTGCCCGTCAGCAAAACCTTCCCGTTGATAGCTATAGGGAATATCTTCTCCGTTATCGCCATCATTAAGGACCATTCTGCCGTCGTGGGTAAAGATGGCAAAGGTCAGCGCATCGTCATCAACATGACCGTGTTTTAATTTATTTGGCGTCTGTGCCATGCGATCCGCCGCGTTGATTTCGTTGAGATCGAGCGTACTTAACCGTTTGGCAAACAGCATCAGTTGGGTGTCGAACAATTCATCGACGTTATCCGTTGTTTGTTTCCAGGCGACAAAGCTGGAAAGCAGCCAGGTCACCGAGGCCAGAATTAAAAAGATTAGCGTCAGCCTGACGCGCAGACTAAGACGTTGGGTAAATTTCATTTCTCACCTAATGTGTAGCCAATACCATGCACGGTACGAATAAAATCACTACCGAGTTTGCGTCGCAGATGATGCACATGCACTTCAACGGCATTACTGGTGACCTCTTCGTCCCAGGTATACAGTTTCTCTTCAATCAGTTTGCGCGGCAGTACCCGACCAGCGTTACGCATCAGTAATTCCAGCAGGGCAAATTCTTTTGGTTTCAGTGTTAAGGGTTCGCCAGCCAGCGTGGCGATACGTTTGCCGGGGTCGAGCATGACGTTACCGTGGCGCAGCTCGTTGCTGGCCTGGCCGTTGGTTCGGCGCATCAGAGCCTCCAGCCTGGCGGCGACTTCTATCAACGCAAAAGGTTTACACAGATAATCGTCAGCTCCCAGACGCAGCCCTTCTACACGTTCCGCTAACGCATCACGCGCGGTCAGGTTCAGTACCGGCTCACGCTGACCTTTCTCTCGCCATTCGCGCAAAATATCGCGACCATCCATGCCTGGTAAGGTTAAATCCAGGATCACCGCATCATAAGGTGCGCTATAAAGCGCCTCTTTTCCCTGACGACCTTGTGTAAACCAGTCGACACTAAAACCCATTTTACTAAGGCCAGTTTTGATGCCGTCACCAATCAGCATGTCATCTTCTATCAGTAAAATTCGCATTTTTTCATCCCTGCGATAACCGTATTTGCTGCCAGTAAACCGTGTTGTAACGCGCTCTGTACAGCATTAAATTTTATTTTTTTCCCTTAAGAAGTTGTTAAGGACTATCTTGTTAAATGCTCGGAAACAGACATTAAAGGGAGTAATAAACATGAAAAAATTCGCAGCAGTAATCGCAGTAATGGCCCTGTGCAGTGCACCGGTGATGGCAGCAGAGCAGGGCGGTTTTTCTGGCCCATCGGTAACGCAAAGTCAGGCCGGAGGATTTCAGGGGCCGAACGGCAGCGTAACGACTGTAGAAAGCGCAAAATCCCTGCGTGACGACACCTGGGTAACCCTGCGCGGCAATATCGTTGAACGCATCTCTGACGATCTCTACGTGTTTAAAGATGCCAGCGGTACTATCAATGTTGATATCGATCACAAACGCTGGAACGGTGTGACGGTGACGCCGAAAGATACGGTTGAGATTCAGGGTGAAGTCGATAAAGACTGGAATTCTGTTGAAATTGACGTCAAACAGATCCGCAAAGTAAATCCGTAATTGTTACCGCTCCCGGGACGCGTTCCCGGGAATAATTTCGCAGGGAGGCAAAATGACAAACCTGACACTGGATGTAAACATTATCGATTTCCCATCAATCCCTGTGGCGATGTTGCCGCACCGCTGTAGCCCTGAGTTGCTCAACTACAGTGTGGCGAAATTTATCATGTGGCGTAAAGAGACGGGGCTTTCTCCTGTTAACCAAAGCCAGACTTTTGGCGTCGCCTGGGACGCCCCTGCCACCACCGCACCGGAAGCGTTTCGCTTTGATATCTGCGGCAGCGTTAGCGAACCGATTCCCGATAATCGTTATGGTGTGAGCAATGGTGAACTTACCGGTGGACGTTATGCCGTGGCCCGCCACGTTGGCGAGCTGGACGATATTTCACACACGATATGGGGCATTATTCGCCACTGGCTGCCTGCAAGCGGCGAGAAAATGCGTAAAGCACCGATTCTGTTTCACTACACCAATCTTGCCGAAGGGGTGACAGAGCAGCGACTGGAAACGGATGTTTATGTGCCGTTGGCGTGATGGGGAATCTTTACCGGAGTGTGAGCCAAATCACTCGCGATAAGTTTGAGCGAACAATGTCACAGGCGTATTGTTGTTGGGCTTATAATTTCTCCGGTAAGGAATACCATGTATACGCGAAATTTATTATCCGGTGCGCCGTAAGCCGTCTCGGGGATATCCATGAGCAAGCCGCACTTATGGCAGGAGGCGCGGGGCACTGGTGGAGACACAGCTAAACTGGGCTGAACCGTATACTTACAGTCGACTACTTTGATGCTTTAGGCTTCCCTGGACTCGCATAACCTCAACTTCTCGAATCGCCCGGAGCGGACCCCCATGCCGAGTGGTGTGGCATGGGCGCAACCTTGTGCTGCCCTCTATGCCGATCAAGTCTACAGCAAAGAGTTGTATATCAAGGCACATTGATGCCTTTATCGCCGTCGGAGCACGTCCGGCGGCGCTATTCACGCTGATCTCCTGTGACTCGACGCGGCAGATAATGTAGTATCTCCGGCAATATTGCCCCTTTGAAGGCTGGCGAATAAGTTGAGGAATCAGAATTAATGAGCGATATGGCAGAGCGCCTTGCGCTACATGAATTTACGGAAAACGCCTACTTAAACTACTCCATGTACGTGATCATGGACCGTGCGTTGCCGTTTATTGGTGATGGTCTGAAACCTGTTCAGCGCCGCATTGTGTATGCGATGTCTGAACTGGGCCTGAATGCCAGCGCCAAATTTAAAAAATCGGCCCGTACCGTCGGTGACGTACTGGGTAAATACCATCCGCACGGCGATAGCGCCTGTTATGAAGCGATGGTCCTGATGGCGCAGCCGTTCTCTTACCGTTATCCGCTGGTTGATGGTCAGGGGAACTGGGGCGCGCCGGACGATCCGAAATCGTTCGCGGCAATGCGTTACACCGAATCCCGGTTGTCGAAATATTCCGAGCTGCTATTGAGCGAGCTGGGGCAGGGGACGGCTGACTGGGTGCCAAACTTCGACGGCACTTTGCAGGAGCCGAAAATGCTACCTGCCCGTCTGCCAAACATTTTGCTTAACGGCACCACCGGTATTGCCGTCGGCATGGCGACCGATATTCCACCGCATAACCTGCGTGAAGTAGCTCAGGCGGCAATCGCATTAATCGACCAGCCGAAAACTACGCTCGATCAGCTGCTGGATATCGTGCAGGGGCCGGATTATCCGACTGAAGCGGAAATTATCACTTCGCGCGCCGAGATTCGTAAAATCTACGAGAACGGACGTGGTTCAGTGCGTATGCGCGCGGTGTGGAAGAAAGAAGATGGCGCGGTGGTTATCAGCGCATTACCGCATCAGGTTTCAGGTGCGCGCGTACTGGAGCAAATTGCTGCGCAAATGCGCAACAAAAAGCTGCCGATGGTTGACGATCTGCGCGATGAATCTGACCACGAGAACCCGACCCGTCTGGTGATTGTGCCGCGTTCCAACCGCGTGGATATGGATCAGGTGATGAACCACCTCTTCGCTACCACCGATCTGGAAAAGAGCTATCGCATTAACCTCAATATGATCGGTCTGGATGGTCGTCCGGCGGTGAAAAACCTGCTGGAAATCCTCTCCGAATGGCTGGTGTTCCGTCGCGATACCGTGCGCCGCCGACTGAACTATCGTCTGGAGAAAGTCCTCAAGCGCCTGCATATCCTGGAAGGTTTGCTGGTGGCGTTTCTCAACATCGACGAAGTGATTGAGATCATTCGTAACGAAGATGAACCGAAACCGGCGCTGATGTCGCGGTTTGGCCTTACGGAAACCCAGGCGGAAGCGATCCTCGAACTGAAACTGCGTCATCTTGCCAAACTGGAAGAGATGAAGATTCGCGGTGAGCAGAGTGAGCTGGAAAAAGAGCGCGACCAGTTGCAGGGCATTTTGGCTTCCGAGCGTAAAATGAATAACCTGCTGAAGAAAGAACTGCAGGCAGACGCGCAAGCCTACGGTGACGATCGTCGTTCGCCGTTGCAGGAACGCGAAGAAGCGAAAGCGATGAGCGAGCACGACATGCTGCCGTCTGAACCTGTCACCATTGTGCTGTCGCAGATGGGCTGGGTACGCAGCGCTAAAGGCCATGATATCGACGCGCCGGGCCTGAATTATAAAGCGGGTGATAGCTTCAAAGCGGCGGTGAAAGGTAAGAGTAACCAACCGGTAGTGTTTGTTGATTCCACCGGTCGTAGCTATGCCATCGACCCGATTACGCTGCCGTCGGCGCGTGGTCAGGGCGAACCACTCACCGGCAAATTAACGTTGCCGCCTGGGGCGACCGTTGACCATATGCTGATGGAAAGCGACGATCAGAAACTGCTGATGGCTTCCGATGCGGGTTACGGTTTCGTCTGCACCTTTAACGATCTGGTAGCGCGTAACCGTGCGGGTAAGGCTTTGATCACCTTACCGGAAAATGCCCATGTTATGCCGCCGGTGGTGATTGAAGATGCTTCCGATATGCTGCTGGCAATCACTCAGGCAGGCCGTATGTTGATGTTCCCGGTAAGCGATCTGCCGCAGCTGTCGAAGGGCAAAGGCAACAAGATTATCAACATTCCATCGGCAGAAGCCGCGCGTGGCGAGGATGGTCTGGCGCAACTGTACGTTCTGCCGCCGCAAAGCACGCTGACCATTCATGTTGGGAAACGCAAAATTAAACTGCGTCCGGAAGAGCTACAGAAAGTCACTGGCGAACGTGGACGCCGCGGTACGTTGATGCGCGGTTTGCAGCGTATCGATCGTGTTGAGATCGACTCTCCTCGCCGTGCCAGCAGCGGTGATAGCGAAGAGTAATATGCCGGGGAGGGCGCTGTTTCCTCCCGCTAGCAAGGAACGCCGGATGAAACGTTAAGTCGTCATCCGGCAGCGTATTCAACCCCCGGAAACGATAAAAATTCCCTTGAAACCGTTGTTTATTCATGCGTTGCGATTAACAATACGCTTTTCCAGAGAGCGGCTTTTAACAATGCCCTAACCTGATTTCAGGTGACGTACAATGCCAGTCTCTCAGACCTTCAGAGGGTGTTATGCTATATATCTTTCGTCTTATTATTACCGTGATTTACAGCATCTTAGTCTGTGTATTCGGCTCCATTTACTGCCTTTTCAGCCCGCGTAACCCGAAACATGTGGCCACCTTTGGGCATATGTTTGGCCGTCTTGCGCCACTGTTCGGCCTGAAAGTTGAGTGCCGCAAACCTGCAGATGCTGAAAGCTACGGCAATGCTATCTATATCGCTAACCACCAGAACAACTATGACATGGTGACAGCATCGAACATTGTGCAACCGCCGACGGTGACGGTAGGTAAAAAGAGCTTGCTGTGGATCCCCTTCTTCGGGCAGTTGTACTGGTTAACCGGCAACTTATTGATCGACAGAAACAATCGCACTAAAGCTCACGGCACCATTGCGGAAGTCGTGAATCATTTCAAAAAACGCCGTATTTCCATCTGGATGTTCCCGGAAGGAACCCGCAGCCGTGGTCGCGGCCTGCTACCGTTCAAGACTGGAGCATTTCACGCGGCAATTGCGGCGGGCGTCCCGATTATTCCCGTGTGCGTCTCTACAACTTCGAATAAGATTAATCTTAATCGACTGCACAACGGTCTGGTGATTGTCGAAATGCTGCCGCCAATTGACGTCAGTCAGTATGGCAAAGATCAGGTTCGTGAGCTGGCTGCCCATTGTCGTTCGATAATGGAACAAAAAATCGCCGAGCTCGATAAAGAAGTCGCAGAACGCGAAGCCGCCGGAAAAGTTTAAGTCGGCAATCTGTATTTTTGCGGGGAACACTTTCCTGCACGGTATTACTTTAGCCAGTTTTACATGGAGCAAATATGTCACTCAGTCGGCGTCAGTTCATTCAGGCATCGGGGATTGCACTTTGTGCAGGCGCTGTTCCCCTGAAGGCCAGCGCAGCCGGGCAACAGCAACCGCTACCCGTTCCGCCGCTACTTGAATCTCGCCGTGGGCAACCGCTGTTTATGACTGTACAACGTGCGCACTGGTCATTTACGCCAGGGACACGCGCGTCGGTCTGGGGAATCAATGGTCGTTACCTGGGGCCGACTATCCGCGTCTGGAAGGGCGACGATGTTAAGCTTATTTACAGCAACCGCCTGACAGAAAATGTCTCAATGACGGTGGCCGGGCTACAGGTACCAGGCCCGCTGATGGGCGGTCCGGCACGGATGATGTCGCCAAACGCTGACTGGGCACCCGTACTGCCTATTCGCCAGAACGCAGCTACTCTGTGGTATCACGCCAATACTCCCAACCGCACGGCTCAGCAGGTCTATAACGGCCTTGCCGGAATGTGGCTGGTGGAAGATGAAGTCAGCAAGTCGCTGCCTATCCCCAACCATTATGGTGTGGATGATTTTCCGGTCATTATCCAGGATAAACGGCTGGATAACTTTGGTACGCCAGAATACAACGAACCGGGAAGCGGCGGCTTTGTTGGTGATACGCTGCTGGTTAACGGTGTACAAAGCCCGTACGTTGAAGTCTCGCGTGGCTGGGTGCGCTTGCGACTGCTGAACGCGTCGAACTCTCGTCGCTATCAACTACAGATGAGCGATGGTCGCCCGTTACATGTGATTTCTGGCGATCAGGGATTCCTGCCTGCTCCTGTATCGGTGAAGCAACTTTCGCTGGCACCGGGCGAGCGCCGCGAGATTCTGGTGGATATGAGCAACGGCGATGAAGTGTCGATCACCTGTGGTGAAGCGGCGAGCATTGTTGATCGTATTCGCGGCTTCTTTGAGCCATCCAGTATTCTGGTTTCTACCTTGGTGCTAACGCTGCGCCCAACCGGCCTTCTGCCGCTGGTCACAGACAGTCTTCCGATGCGCTTGCTGCCAACTGAAATCATGGCTGGTTCGCCAATTCGCAGTCGCGATATCAGTCTGGGTGATGACCCGGGTATTAATGGACAGCTGTGGGACGTCAACCGTATTGATGTCACCGCGCAGCAAGGAACGTGGGAACGCTGGACGGTACGCGCGGACGAGCCGCAAGCGTTCCATATTGAAGGCGTAATGTTCCAGATCCGTAACGTGAATGGCGCGATGCCGTTCCCGGAAGACAGAGGCTGGAAAGATACCGTTTGGGTTGACGGACAAGTGGAGCTGCTTGTTTATTTCGGTCAGCCTTCCTGGGCGCACTTCCCGTTCTACTTCAACAGTCAGACGCTGGAAATGGCGGACCGTGGCTCGATTGGGCAACTGTTGGTCAATCCGGTACCGTAATCTTCATACTCGCCCGAGGAGGGCGAGTATGGAATACCTTTCGATTTCTCTTTCGTTCCGGCTTATAATCCCCGGCCTTTGATTATTTTTTTATCATTTCTGGAAGCAAAATGAGCTCTATCTCCCTGATCCAACCGGATCGCGACCTGTTCTCCTGGCCGCAGTACTGGGCCGCCTGTTTTGGACCGGCACCGTTTTTGCCGATGTCTCGTGAAGAGATGGATCAACTTGGCTGGGATAGCTGCGACATCATTTTGGTTACTGGCGACGCGTATGTCGATCACCCAAGCTTCGGGATGGCGATTTGCGGTCGTATGCTGGAAGCGCAGGGCTTTCGCGTCGGGATCATCGCCCAGCCGGACTGGAGCAGCAAAGACGACTTTATGCGTCTGGGTAAACCGAATCTGTTTTTTGGTGTTACTGCTGGCAACATGGATTCGATGATCAACCGCTATACCGCCGATCGCCGTTTACGTCATGATGATGCCTACACGCCAGATAATGTCGCGGGTAAGCGACCGGATCGCGCCACGCTGGTTTATACCCAGCGTTGTAAAGAGGCGTGGAAAGATGTGCCGGTGATCCTCGGCGGTATTGAGGCTAGCCTGCGCCGTACCGCGCATTATGATTACTGGTCCGATACCGTGCGCCGTTCCGTTCTGGTAGATTCGAAAGCCGACATGCTGATGTTTGGTAACGGTGAACGTCCGCTGGTGGAAGTAGCGCATCGTCTGGCGATGGGCGAGCCGATTAGTGAAATCCGCGATGTGCGTAATACCGCAATTATCGTAAAAGAGGCGCTGCCTGGCTGGAGCGGTGTGGATTCCACCCGTCTTGATACCCTAGGGAAAATCGACCCAATCCCGCATCCGTATGGCGAAGATTTGCCGTGTGCGGATAACAAACCTGTTGCGCCGAAAAAGCAGGAAGCGAAAGCTGTAATCGTGCAGCCACCGCGCCAGAAACCGTGGGAAAAAACCTACGTATTGCTGCCTTCTTTCGAGAAAGTGAAGGGCGATAAAGTGCTGTACGCCCATGCTTCGCGCATTCTGCACCACGAAACCAACCCAGGCTGCGCCCGCGCATTGATGCAAAAACACGGTGACCGCTATGTGTGGATCAACCCGCCTGCTATCCCGCTTTCTACCGAAGAGATGGACAGCGTTTTTGCGCTGCCGTACAAGCGCGTGCCACATCCGGCCTATGGCAATGCCCGTATTCCGGCTTACGAAATGATCCGTTTTTCGGTCAACATTATGCGCGGCTGCTTTGGCGGCTGTTCTTTCTGTTCTATTACCGAGCACGAAGGGCGCATTATTCAGAGCCGTTCGGAAGATTCGATCATTAATGAGATCGAAGCGATCCGCGACACCGTTCCAGGTTTTACGGGCGTGATTTCCGATCTCGGTGGGCCAACTGCCAACATGTATATGTTGCGCTGCAAATCGCCACGCGCTGAACAAACTTGTCGCCGTTTGTCGTGCGTTTATCCGGATATTTGTCCGCACATGGACACTAACCACGAACCGACGATCAACCTCTATCGCCGTGCGCGTGATCTGAAAGGCATTAAAAAAATCCTTATCGCCTCAGGCGTACGTTATGACATCGCCGTGGAAGATCCGCGCTATATCAAAGAGTTGGCGACCCATCACGTCGGCGGTTATCTGAAGATTGCTCCGGAACATACCGAAGAAGGGCCGTTGTCGAAGATGATGAAGCCGGGCATGGGCAGCTATGACCGCTTTAAAGAGCTGTTCGATACCTACTCGAAACAGGCAGGTAAAGAGCAGTATCTGATCCCGTATTTCATCTCTGCGCACCCCGGTACGCGTGATGAAGATATGGTGAATTTGGCGCTGTGGCTGAAAAAGCATCGTTTCCGTCTCGACCAGGTACAGAACTTCTACCCATCGCCGCTGGCGAACTCAACCACCATGTATTACACCGGGAAAAAACCGCTGGCGAAGATTGGTTATAAGAGCGAAGGCGTCTTCGTACCGAAGGGCGACAAACAGCGTCGTTTGCATAAAGCGTTGTTGCGTTACCACGATCCGGCAAACTGGCCGTTAATCCGCCAGGCGCTGGAAGCGATGGGCAAAAAGCATCTGATTGGCAGCCGTCGCGATTGCTTAGTGCCTGCGCCAACCATTGAAGAGATGCGTGAAGCTCGTCGCCAGAACCGCAATACCCGTCCGGCGTTGACTAAACATACGCCGATGGCGACTCAGCGTCAGACGCCTGCTACGGCAAAAAAAGCGTCGTCTACGCAATCTCGTCCGGTGAATGCTGGTGCGAAGAAACGCCCTAAAGCGGCGGTTGGACGTTAAAAAAAATCCCCGGCAACTGACATGCTGCCGGGGATTTTTTTATCATTCTGCGTACATACGCAAGCAGCGCAGGCAATCAAAATAGTCCTGTGCATCAAGACGCGTATTGGCTCTGTTAGCTTCGGATTTGGCAGCATAGATTTGTGGGCGTAGTGCTTTCATATCCTGCTCAAGCCGGGCGATTTTGGCATTTAATGTTTGTACATTGCTCGCCAGTTGATTGACCTTTTGCTCATTGACGCAGCCACTGAGCAAGCAGGTTGCCAGAACAACAGCTCCCACGGTGAAAATCGTTTTCATATAGTGTTCCCTTTTATTTATTGTTCCGGCTAATTGTTATTTAATTCAGCTCATTGCTTTAATCTGGCGGCGGTTTTTGCCTCAATCTGCTTAAGTAGGCTGCCGCTGTTCGGGCGGATAAAATCAGCGATTTCCCACTTACCTTCGCGCCGCTGTAAAACCAGCTCTTGCTCTTCATTGTTGCCATTGGTCAGCGTAAAACGAACATGAATGCGGGCGGAATCGGCGGTTTTCTCCAGGACTCGAATTTCATCAACGCGTGAAAATAGCGACTCTTCGCCAAAACAGATCGGATTGTCGTAAATAAATTGCCGTTCTATTTGCATATCTTCATCGGGATTATTGGCCGTCTTGAAGGTGGTTTTATAGAAGGCATTAACCGCCTGGCGGTAAGAGTCGGAAACCACCCACGTCCACGGCCAGCTATAATCAGCAATATGTTCAAAGAGTTCAGCAACAAAGGATTCTGGCTGTTCTTTCTGCAACGAAGCTAAAGCGGCCAGCGTTTTTTCATTCTCGCTATTAACTGCTTGTAAGACGCTGCCATGATTGCTGACAATATCATCAATGACCCAACGACCATTTTCCGCCACCATTTTCAGTGTCTGTGTGGTCTTTTCTTTATCATCTTTAAAGATACGAAAGCGCACAACGGCATCGGCATGATCGACGTCAGTTTGGGTTATCGCTACGCTTTCTAACACCAGATCGCCAAAATCCTGACAATCACAAACCGGATCATAATCCAGCCAGCCAATATTGCCCGGTAGTGTAAGATTGTCGTTCAGGGTAAGCGCCTGTTGAATACGCGCTGAAGTTATCGCCCGCTCTCCGGTTTCACCGAAATAAGGCGTACTGGCATCTGATTTATAGTTCTGATAAATCTGCCGGACTGTTTGTTCTACGGTCTGTGAAGGAGGCTGCGCGTGTACGGTAAAACTTGCCAGGGCTGCTAAAAACAGAAGTATTATTTTCATCTGTTTTTCACCTCTCCGTTGCGTTTATCCCGGATATAGATGAGTTGTTCTTTTAAGAGCTTCCGGCTCTGCATGATGATGTCCTTATATTTGGCATTCCTGAACAAGGAAGAGTAACAACGGGCGGGACGCGAGGGGAATAAATGATTTCTGAAAAGTCCGGTAGCGGAACATTACCGCCACCGGGAGAATTTGCACGTTAGCCGCCGAACTGGTCAGGATCGGGACCGAGACGCTTGCCCTGATCGAGTTTTGCAATTTTGCCGAGTTCGTCTTTGTCGAGACGGAAATCCCAGACATCAAAGTTTTCGGCAATACGTGAAGGTGTGACCGATTTCGGGATCACCACCAGGCCGCTATCCAGATGCCAGCGGATAACAATCTGCGCCGGGGTTTTGCCGTATTTATCTGCCAGATCGCGAATGACTTTCTGATCGAAAACGCCTTTCCCTCCTTGCGCTAATGGGCTCCAGGATTCGGTCTGGATTTTGTGTGTCGCGTTCCAAGCGTGTAGCTGGCGTTGTTGCATCAGCGGATGAAGTTCGATCTGGTTTATCACAGGCGTCACGCCAGTTTCATCAATCAGGCGTTGCAGGTGATGGATCTGGAAGTTGCACACGCCGATGCTTTTGATTAATCCCTCTTTTTGCAATTCGATCATGCCTTTCCATGCTTCGACATAATGGTCGATAGCGGGAACGGGCCAGTGCATTAAGTAGAGGTCGATATAATCAAGCTGGAGTTTTTTCAGGCTGTCGAGCAGGGCTTCGCGGGGGCGCTTGTGGTCGTCGTTCCACAGCTTAGTGGTGATGAACAGTTCTTCTCTGTTGACTGAGGCATTTTTCAGGGCTTTGCCGACACCTTCTTCGTTCTTGTAGGCCGCGGCGGTATCAATCGAGCGATAACCCACTTCTAACGCTTTTTGAATGGCGGTGATTACTTCCTCATTACTTGCTTGCCAGACGCCCAGTCCCAGCTGGGGCATGACATTGCCATCCTGTAGCTTAATAACGGTTGGATTAGCCATACGTTCCTCCTTTATATGAACTCACCGGAGCAGGCTCCGGTGAGGTGTTGTGAACTTAAGTCTGGACGAAATGCCCGAAAACGAAAGTTTGAGGCGTAAAAAGCTTAGCGGGCGGCTTCGTATATACGGCGGCTGACATCCAACGTAATGTCATGATTTTCGCCCAGTTGGGTCATGCCGTGCTCTTCCAGTTTTTTCAGCAAAGCCGGGATGGAGCTGCCGTCCAGACCGTAGTCGGAGAGGTGGGTCGGCACGCCTAATTGCTCAAAGAAATTGCGGGTTGCGGCAATCGCGGCGTCAATACGCTCATCGTCGGAACCTTCAGTGATGTTCCAGACGCGTTCAGCATATTGCAGCAGCTTAGCGCGCTTGGTCTCGCGTTTTTCATTCCACAGTGCAGGCAGGACGATAGCCAGTGTTTGCGCGTGATCCAGACCGTGCATCGCAGTCAGTTCGTGGCCCAGCATATGCGTTGCCCAGTCCTGCGGTACGCCAGTGCCAATCAAACCGTTCAGCGCCTGAGTCGCCGCCCACATGACGTTGGCGCGCACATCGTAGTTTTCTGGCTCTTTCAGGGCTTTCGGACCATCTTCGATTAGCGTCAGCAAAATGCCTTCTGCGAAACGGTCCTGAATTTTGGCATCAACCGGTTTGGTAACATACTGTTCCACGGTGTGTACAAAGGCGTCCACTACGCCGTTAGCCACCTGACGCGGCGGCAGGGTGTAGGTATAAACCGGATCGAGCACGGCAAATACCGGCTGAACATGTGCAGAATGGAACGCCTGCTTGTCGCCTGTGGTTTTACGGGAGATCACCGCGCCTGCGTTGGATTCTGAACCGGTTGCTGGCAGCGTCAGCACACAGCCCATCGGGATGGCGCTTTTAATCTCTTTACCGCCCGTTTGCAGAATGTGCCACGGATCGATATTTTCCGGATAGTTAGCCGCTGCGGCGATAAATTTGGTGCCGTCCAGTACAGAACCGCCGCCAACCGCCAGCAGGAAAGTCACTTTCTGTTCGCGAACCAGTTTCACGGCGTTCATCAGCGTTTCATAAGCCGGGTTTGGCTCAATACCGCCAAATTCCAGCACGTCCATGCCTTTCAGGGCATCCAGAACTTGATCGAGAACGCCGGTTTTTTTCACGCTGCCGCCACCGTAGGTAATCAATACGCGAGCATCGTGAGGAATTTGTTCGCGTAAACCAGCGATTGCGCCTTTACCAAACAGAATGCGGGTTGGGGTGTGCAGATTAAAGTTGTTCATTACTTGCTCCCTTTGCTGGGCCAATATGAGGGCAGAGAACGATCTGCCTGATGTTTTTCATTGTGATCGCCAGCGCCCTGGCTCTCAATGCTCATTTCTGCCAATGTCTTGCCTATTTCTCCAGAGTGCTGGAGAAATGCTACAAAATTGCGCACAATCAAATTGCCGCATTATTCCTAAGAAATTACGCGATATGAAACGTGAAGAGATTTGTCGCTTGCTGGCGGATAAAGTTAATAAACTGAAAAATAAAGAAAATAGTTTGTCAGAACTGTTGCCCGATGTGCGTTTGTTGTATGGCGAGACGCCTTTCGCACGTACACCGGTGATGTACGAGCCTGGCATCATAATTCTCTTTTCCGGGCATAAAATCGGTTATATCAATGAACGCGTGTTTCGTTATGATGCCAATGAATACCTGCTGCTGACGGTGCCGTTGCCGTTTGAGTGCGAAACCTATGCCACGTCAGAGGTGCCGCTGGCAGGGTTGCGTCTCAATGTCGATATTTTGCAGTTACAGGAACTGTTGATGGACATTGGCGAAGATGAGCATTTCCAGCCGTCGATGGCAGCCAGCGGGATTAACTCCGCCACGTTATCAGAAGAGATTTTATGCGCGGCGGAGCGGTTACTCGACGTGATGGAGCGACCACTGGATGCGCGTATTCTCGGCAAACAGATCATCCGCGAAATTCTGTACTACGTGCTGACCGGACCTTGCGGCGGCGCGTTACTGGCGCTGGTCAGTCGCCAGACTCACTTCAGTCTGATTAGCCGCGTGCTGAAACGAATTGAGAATAAATACACCGAAAACCTGAGCGTCGAGCAACTGGCGGCAGAAGCCAACATGAGCGTATCGGCGTTCCACCATAATTTTAAGTCTGTCACCAGCACCTCGCCGTTGCAGTATTTGAAGAATTACCGTCTGCATAAGGCGCGGATGATGATCATCCATGACGGCATGAAGGCCAGCGCAGCAGCGATGCGCGTCGGCTATGAAAGCGCATCGCAATTTAGCCGTGAGTTTAAACGTTACTTCGGTGTGACGCCGGGGGAAGATGCGGCAAGAATGCGGGCGATGCAGGGGAATTAAATACGTTCCCGGTACAGCAGCCGGGAACGGGGAAAATCGTCAGGCGTTACAGTATTTTTTTTTAATCACCACAAACAGCGTGCCTAACAAGCCAGCGGTTAACAAGGCAATTGGCAGGATCATCAGGAACGTCATTACCTGATCTTCATGGCGTTTAACGAACGGAATCATACTTAAGGCATAGCCAAAACTGGTTACCACGCTGACCCACAGCAATCCACTTAACCAGTTGAAAAACTGGAAGCGGCGGTTTGGCAGACCGGAAATTCCCGCCATGGTTGGCAGCAGCGTACGGACAAATGCAAGAAAACGTCCAGCCAGCAGCGCCAGCAGACCGTGGCGGTCAAACATGCAGGTGGCGCGCTGGTGATATTTAGCAGGAAGCTGTGCCAGCCAGCCTTTCACCGTTTTGGTATTCCCTAACCAGCTCCCCTGAATATAACTTAGCCAGCAGCCCAGACTTGCTGCGGCGGTCAGAATCGCAATCGTAGGCAGAAAATCCATAACCCCTTGGGCAATCAATGCGCCTGCCAGTATCAACAAGCTGTCGCCTGGCAAAAATGAGGCGGGCAGCAGGCCGTTTTCTAAAAACAGCGTGGCAAACATGACAAAGTAAACAACGCTAACAATATGAGGATCCGCCAGCGCGGCAAAGTCGTGTTGCCAGAGCGCAGCGATGATATCTTGAATAACAGCCATGGACTTTCCTGTGGAACAGCGTTTAAGCCTTTATCTGCCTATTGTACTCCTGAATCGTCCGGGACGCCTTGATCCCGGACGCAACAATTTAAGACTTTTCACAATAAAATGTCTGCAAAATTGTCCAAAAGTGGCAATGTTATACAATCCGTGCAAAACCGGCGTCCAGATCGGCAATCAGATCGTCGACATCTTCCAGACCAATATGCAGGCGAATCAAGGTCCCGCTAAAATCGATCTCGCCTTGTGGGCGAATGGCGGCGATATGTTCTGGTTGATTTGCCAGGATCAACGATTCATACCCGCCCCACGAGTAGGCCATGCTGAATAAACTGAAGTTATCCAGATAGTTCGCCAGCTCTTCATCATTGAGTTTTTTCTTAAGCACAAAGGAAAATAGCCCGCTGCTGCCTGTAAAGTCTCGTTTCCAGAATTCGTGTCCTTTACTGCCAGGCAGGGCAGGGTGGTTAACTCGCGCAACTTGCGGATGTTCTGCCAGCCATTCGGCCACTTTCAGACTGCTTTCATGATGTTGACGCAAACGCACACCTAATGTGCGCAGGCCACGGCTGGTTATATAGGCGGTATCGGCATCGACCATCTGGCCCATCAGATAGGCATTTTCCCGTAGCTGCTCCCAGCAACGGGCATTGCACACGGCAGTGCCAATCATCGCATCTGAATGCCCAACCAGATATTTGGTGGCGGCCTGAATAGAAACATCGATGCCAAAATCCAGCGCCTTAAACAGCACACCGGCTGCCCAGGTGTTGTCGATCATAATGATGGCATCCGGCACCACACTGCGCACGGCGGCAACAATCGCCGGAACGTCGTGGACTTCCATAGTGATGGAACCCGGCGATTCCAGAAACACGATTTTAGTGTTTGGCTGCAGATGCTTAACGATATCGGCACCAATCAGCGGATCAAACCACGATGTCGTTACGCCCAGTTTGCTGAGGATTTTGCTACAGAAATCCTGACTCGGTTCATAGGCGGTGTTGGTCATCAACACATGATCGCCCTGTTCGACAAAAGCAAGAATCGAATTAGCAACCGCTGCCGCCCCGCAGGGAAATAGCGCGCAGCCTGCGCCACCTTCCAGTTCACACATCGCTTGTTGTAAGGAAAAATGGGTTAACGTTCCGCGCCGTCCATAGAACAACTCGCCATTGGCGCGATTGCGCGTCGCGTGCTTTTTGGCTTCCATACTCTCAAATACCAGCGAAGAAGCGCGCTGAATCACGCTATTTACCGCGCCAAGAGTGTATTTTTTGCTGCGTCCTGCATTCACCAGTTGAGTATCAAGCTTTTTGTCCGCCATGTCGGGATTCCTGTTTTTATACGTCTGGATGTCTAAACTAGCATGAATATTCGCGGGCGCATCCTGAAGAATTGGCATAAAGCAGAAAATTTTCGCAAATGGCGTGCTGGTGACTTTTTTACTGCGTAAACGCAAGGAAAAGAAAGCAAAGGTACGGCAGTATGCAAATAGTAATGAGAACGACTATCAATTCGACGTCGTTTTGATATTATTATGCGCAGATTTTGTGACTTGCGTCCTGGAGATACACAGTGGGTAATAATTTAATGCAGACGGACCTTTCCGTCTGGGGTATGTATCAGTACGCCGATATTGTCGTTAAGTGCGTGATGATTGGGCTTATTTTGGCCTCTGTAGTCACCTGGGCAATCTTCTTCAGTAAGAGCGTAGAGTTCTTCAATCAGAAGCGTCGCCTTAAGCGCGAGCAGCAACTGCTGGCTGAAGCACGTTCCTTAAACCAGGCCAACGATATCGCCGCTGATTTTGGTAGCAAAAGCTTAAGCCTGCATTTGCTCAATGAAGCGCAGAATGAGCTGGAACTGTCAGAAGGCAGCGACGATAACGAAGGTATTAAAGAACGTACCAGCTTCCGTCTGGAGCGTCGGGTCGCCGCAGTGGGTCGTCAAATGGGCCGCGGTAACGGCTATCTGGCAACCATCGGCGCGATTTCTCCGTTCGTTGGTCTGTTTGGTACGGTCTGGGGCATCATGAACAGCTTTATTGGTATCGCGCAAACGCAGACCACTAACCTGGCAGTCGTTGCGCCGGGTATCGCAGAAGCTCTGTTAGCAACGGCAATCGGCCTCGTGGCAGCGATTCCTGCGGTCGTTATCTATAACGTATTTGCACGCCAGATTGGCGGCTTTAAAGCGATGCTGGGTGATGTTGCAGCGCAGGTATTGTTGCTGCAAAGCCGTGACCTGGATCTGGAAGCCAGCGCCGCTGCGCATCCGGTTCGTGTCGCACAAAAATTACGCGCAGGATAATGTCCGATGGCAATGCATCTTAACGAAAACCTCGACGATAACGGCGAAATGCATGATATCAACGTGACGCCGTTTATCGACGTGATGTTGGTTCTGCTGATTATCTTTATGGTGGCGGCACCGTTAGCGACGGTAGATGTGAAGGTGAACTTGCCTGCTTCTACCAGCACGCCGCAGCCGCGCCCGGAAAAACCGGTTTATCTGTCGGTGAAGGCAGACAACTCGATGTTTATCGGTAACGATCCGGTCACCGATGAAACAATGATTACGGCGTTGAATGCGTTAACCGAAGGCAAGAAAGACACCACCATCTTCTTCCGAGCGGACAAAACCGTCGATTACGAGACGTTGATGAAGGTAATGGATACGCTGCATCAGGCGGGTTACCTGAAGATAGGTCTGGTCGGCGAAGAAACCGCCAAAGCGAAGTAAAGTAGAATTGCCTGATGCGCTACGCTCATCAGGCCTACAAAATCTATTGCAACATGTTGAATCTTCGTGCGTTTGTAGGCCGGATAAGGCGTTCACGACGCATCCGGCATTAGGTGCTCAATGCCTGATGCGCTACGCTTATCAGGCCTACAAAATCTATTGCAACATGTTGAATCTTCATGCGTTTGTAGGCGGATAAGGCGTTTTCGCCACATCAGGTAAGAGTGAATTCACAATGATGCCCGGTTGCTTTTCACAACCGGGCATTTTTTTAACCTAAATGCTCGCCGCCGCACACGCCGTGCACTTCTGCGGTGACGTAGCTCGACTCCTGACTTGCCAGATAAACATATACAGGGGCCAGTTCCGCCGGTTGCCCCGCACGCTTCATCGGCGTTTTCTGACCAAACTGCGGGATCTTATCCTGCGTTTGTCCGCCGGAAATTTGCAGTGCCGTCCAGATAGGGCCTGGCGCGACAATATTCACCCGAATACCTTTCTCCGCGACCTGTTTTGCCAGGCCACGGCTGTAGTTCAGAATCGCCGCCTTCGTAGCCGCATAGTCCAGTAAATGCGGACTTGGCTGGTATGCCTGGATTGACGAAGTGGTGATGACACTTGCACCTTTCGGTAGCAGGGGGATCGCTTCCTGGGTTAGCCAGAACAGCGCGAAAACGTTAATGGCAAAGGTCTTTTGAAACTGTTCGCTGGTGAGGTCTGCAATATCCGGAATGGCAACCTGTTTCCCGGCGACCAGCGCCATAATATCCAGCCCGCCTAACGCCTTGTGCGCTTCGTGAACCAGCGAACGGGCGAATTTCTCATCGCTTAAATCGCCTGGCAGCAGAACGGCTTTGCGTCCGCATTCTTCAATGATCTTTTTCACATCCTGAGCGTCTTCTTCTTCCACGGGAAGATAACTGATCGCCACGTCAGCCCCTTCACGCGCGTAAGCGATGGCGGCAGCGCGACCTATTCCGGAATCGCCCCCTGTCACCAGTGCTTTACGATCTTTCAGGCGACCGCTACCAACATAGGTTTTCTCGCCGCAATCCGGTATCGGTGTCATCTTCGCCTGGATGCCTGGCGTCGGTTGTTTCTGTTTGGGATATTCACCAGTGTAATACTGCGTGGTCGGGTCTTTTAAATGAGACATCGTTTTTCTCCCTTCAGGTTCAACGTCCTTTAAGGGTAGACGCTCTCGATGCGTTGATAAGGGAACCAGGAAGATCCCTAAACCTCAGAATTATGCGACAAAGGTTTAACGTATATGTTGATTTGCTGTTGCGTGCTGTTTACTCAATTGCGATATACTGTTGCCCGTTTTAACTACACGACAGGAATGTATGGAACGTTTTCTTGAAAATGCAATGTATGCTTCTCGCTGGCTGCTTGCCCCCGTGTACTTTGGCCTTTCGCTGGCGTTAGTTGCCCTGGCGCTGAAGTTCTTCCAGGAGATTATTCACGTACTGCCGAATATCTTCTCGATGGCGGAATCAGATTTGATCCTCGTGTTGCTGTCGCTGGTGGATATGACGCTGGTTGGCGGTTTGCTGGTGATGGTGATGTTTTCCGGTTATGAGAATTTCGTCTCACAGCTGGATATCTCCGAGAACAAAGAGAAGCTGAAGTGGCTGGGGAAAATGGACGCAACGTCGCTGAAAAACAAAGTAGCAGCGTCGATTGTGGCAATTTCTTCCATTCACTTACTGCGCGTCTTTATGGATGCGAAAAATGTCCCGGATAACAAACTGATGTGGTACGTCATTATCCATCTGACGTTTGTGCTTTCTGCATTTGTGATGGGCTATCTTGACCGACTGACTCGTCATAATCACTGATCTGATTCGGGCGCGGTTCGCGCGCCCGTTATTAACAGGTCATTTATCGGACGACGCCTGCCACAGATTCAGCTCGCCATCGGCGATATGCTGATCAATCTGCGCCAGCTCCTCGGTGCTAAATGTCAGATTATTCAGCGCCTGCACGTTCTCCTCTAGTTGCTCCGCGCGGCTGGCACCAATCAATACCGACGTCACGCGATCATCTTTCAGCAACCAGCTTAACGCCATTTGCGCCATTGATTGTCCACGCTGCTGTGCCATTTCATTCAATAAGCGCAGGCTGTTGAGGTTGGCTTCGGTAAGCATTTTCGGCGTCAGACCACGAACTTTATTCCCTTCACGATGCATCCGTGAATCTTGCGGAATGCCGTTGAGATATTTTCCGGTCAGCAATCCCTGAGCCAGAGGAGTAAAGGCAATACAGCCCACGCCGTTATTTTGCAGGGTATCCAGCAGGCCGCTTTTATCCACCCAGCGGTTCAGTAAATTGTACGAAGGTTGATGAATTAAAAGCGGAATTTTCCACTCGTGCAGCAACTCGACCATTTTTTGCGTCCGCTCTGGCGAGTAAGAGGAGATCCCGACATACAGCGCCTTACCGCTTTGTACCGCATGAGCCAGCGCAGAGGCGGTTTCTTCCATCGGCGTATTTTCATCGACGCGATGAGAGTAAAAGATATCGACATACTCAAGCCCCATACGCTTCAGGCTTTGGTCGAGGCTGGCGAGCAGGTATTTACGTGAACCGCCAGAGCCGTACGGGCCGGGCCACATATCGTAGCCAGCCTTGGTAGAGATAATCAGTTCATCGCGATAAGCAGCAAAATCCTCGCGCAGCAGGCGACCAAAGTTCTCTTCTGCGCTTCCTGGAGGCGGCCCGTAATTGTTGGCTAAATCAAAGTGCGTAATGCCTAAATCAAACGCTTTACGCAGGATTGCACGCTGTGATTCCAGCGCGTTAACGTGACCGAAATTGTGCCATAAACCGAGCGATAATGCGGGCAGGCGTAAACCACTTTTTCCGCAATAGCGGTACTGCATCTGCCCGTAACGTTCGGGATTCGCTAACCAGACCATGACCTCTCCTTTCCACCGTTCAATTTCGAAACAATGTTTCTAGTTTAGCGATTCGCCAGCGCGTATCCCGTAGTCTGGCTCACAGAGTGACGAAAAACTGGGCAAAAACACGCGCTTATGCTTTGCTTAAAAAAACACCAGTTGAGGAATGCAACGATGCCGCGTTTAACCGCCAAAGATTTCCCACAAGAGTTGTTGGATTACTACGACTATTACGTTCACGGGAAAATTTCGAAACGTGAGTTCCTCAACCTTGCGGCGAAGTATGCGGTGGGCGGGATGACGGCATTAGCGTTGTTTGATTTGCTCAAGCCAAATTATGCGCTGGCGACTCAGGTAGAGTTTACCGACCCGGAGATTGTTGCTGAGTACATCACGTATCCTTCGCCAAATGGTCACGGCGAGGTACGGGGTTATCTGGTGAAACCCGCAAAAATGAGCGGCAAAACGCCAGCCGTGGGGGTGGTGCATGAGAATCGTGGACTGAATCCGTATATCGAAGATGTGGCACGGCGAGTGGCGAAGGCGGGGTATATCGCCCTGGCACCTGACGGATTAAGTTCCGTTGGAGGTTATCCGGGAAATGATGATAAAGGTCGTGAGCTGCAACAGCAGGTTGATCCAACCAAACTGATGAATGATTTCTTTGCCGCAATTGAGTTTATGCAACGCTATCCGCAAGCGACAGGTAAAGTGGGTATTACCGGATTTTGCTATGGCGGTGGCGTATCGAACGCGGCGGCTGTCGCGTATCCGGAACTGGCCTGCGCGGTGCCGTTTTATGGTCGTCAGGCACCCACTGCCGATGTGGCGAAGATTGAAGCGCCTTTACTACTCCACTTCGCGGAACTGGACACCCGAATCAACGAGGGCTGGCCTCCTTACGAGGCGGCGTTGAAAGACAATAATAAGGTTTATGAGGCTTATATCTATCCGGGGGTTAATCACGGATTCCATAATGATTCCACGCCCCGTTATGACAAATCTGCCGCCGATCTTGCCTGGCAAAGGACACTGAAATGGTTCGATAAATATCTCTCCTGATAGGTTTATCTCTTACGGGATTACGTCTTAAACAAGTATGAAAAAATAGCGTGCGCAAAAGTCGTTCTTTGCCTAAAATATCGTTATATATGGCGATATATAACGAATGAGGTGAACGATGAATAACCATTTTGGTAAAGGCTTAATGGCGGGATTAAAAGCAACGCATGCCGACAGTGCGGTTAATGTGACAAAATTCTGTGCCGATTATAAACGCGGTTTTGTATTAGGCTACTCACACAGGATGTACGAAAAGACCGGAGATCGCCAGCTTAGCGCCTGGGAAGCGGGTATTCTGACGCGCCGCTATGGACTGGATAAAGAGATGGTAATGGATTTCTTTCGTGAGAATAATTCCTGTTCTACGTTGCGCTTTTTTATGGCCGGTTATCGCCTCGAAAATTGATCAAACATACGTATTATCTTGCTTTAATTAATTACACTAATGCTTCTTCCCTTCGTTTTAGCGCCCCGCCGCAGTATCATGATATCGATAACCATAATAAATGTGTGGTAAATGGCGCATCGATCGCATTATTGATTTTGCGATTGAGGCAAAATATATGCCAGGTTCTCGCAACGGAATAACTATAAATGACTGGAGATAACACCCTCATCCATTCTCACGGCATTAACCGTCGTGATTTCATGAAGCTTTGTGCAGCATTAGCCGCCACCATGGGGTTAAGTAGCAAAGCCGCTGCAGAGATGGCCGAATCGGTTACTAACCCGCAGCGTCCGCCAGTTATCTGGATTGGCGCGCAGGAGTGCACCGGTTGTACGGAATCTCTGCTTCGTGCAACGCATCCAACGGTAGAAAACCTCGTGCTGGAGACTATCTCTCTGGAATATCACGAAGTGCTTTCCGCCGCCTTCGGTCATCAGGTCGAAGAGAACAAACATAACGCTCTCGAGAAGTACAAAGGGCAGTATGTGTTAGTGGTGGATGGTTCCATCCCATTAAAAGATAACGGTATTTATTGCATGGTTGCCGGTGAGCCGATTGTGGATCACATCCGCAAAGCGGCGGAAGGCTCAGCAGCCATTATCGCTATTGGTTCCTGCTCCGCGTGGGGCGGTGTTGCCGCAGCTGGAGTTAACCCAACTGGCGCAGTCAGCTTGCAAGAAGTTCTGCCAGGCAAAACCGTTATCAATATTCCGGGCTGCCCGCCGAACCCGCACAACTTCCTCGCGACCGTTGCGCACATCATCACTTACGGCAAACCGCCGAAACTGGATGACAAAAACCGTCCGACCTTCGCCTATGGCCGTCTGATTCACGAACACTGCGAACGTCGCCCGCACTTCGATGCTGGTCGTTTTGCCAAAGAGTTCGGTGATGAAGGCCACCGCGAAGGCTGGTGCTTGTACCACCTCGGCTGTAAAGGGCCAGAAACTTACGGCAACTGCTCAACGCTGCAATTCTGCGATGTTGGCGGTGTGTGGCCGGTGGCGATTGGTCACCCGTGCTATGGCTGTAACGAAAAAGGTATCGGCTTCCATAAAGGCATCCATCAGCTTGCCAACGTCGAAAATCAGACTCCGCGTTCACAGAAACCGGATGTTAACGCTAAAGAGGGCGGCAACGTCTCTGCAGGCGCTATTGGTTTGCTCGGCGGTGTGGTTGGGCTGGTTGCCGGTGTCAGCGTGATGGCGGTGCGTGAACTGGGTCGTCAGCAAAAGAAAGATAACGCTGACTCACGGGGAGAATAACCGTGAACAGACGTAATTTTATTAAAGCAGCCTCCTGCGGGGCATTGCTGACGGGCGCGCTGCCGTCTGTCAGTCATGCGGCTGCTGAAAACCGCCCGCCAATTCCGGGATCGCTGGGGATGTTGTACGACTCGACCTTGTGCGTAGGCTGCCAGGCTTGCGTCACCAAGTGTCAGGATATCAACTTCCCTGAACGTAACCCGCAAGGGGAACAGACCTGGTCGAACAACGACAAACTGTCGCCGTATACCAATAACATCATTCAGGTGTGGACCAGCGGCACAGGGGTCAACAAAGACCAGGAGGAGAACGGCTACGCGTACATTAAGAAACAGTGTATGCACTGCGTCGATCCGAACTGTGTCTCTGTGTGCCCGGTCTCTGCACTGAAAAAAGATCCGAAAACCGGCATTGTCCATTACGACAAAGACGTGTGCACCGGTTGCCGTTACTGCATGGTCGCCTGTCCGTACAACGTGCCGAAGTACGACTACAACAACCCGTTTGGTGCGCTGCATAAGTGCGAGCTGTGCAACCAGAAAGGTGTGGAACGTCTCGATAAAGGCGGTCTGCCTGGCTGCGTAGAAGTGTGCCCGGCGGGCGCGGTGATTTTCGGTACGCGTGAAGAGCTGATGGCGGAGGCGAAAAAACGTCTGGCGCTGAAGCCTGGCAGCGAATACCACTATCCGCGTCAGACGCTGAAATCTGGCGACACTTACCTGCATACGGTGCCGAAATATTATCCGCATCTGTACGGCGAGAAAGAGGGCGGCGGTACTCAGGTTCTGGTACTGACGGGTGTGCCTTATGAAAATCTCGACCTGCCGAAACTGGACGATCTTTCTACCGGTGCGCGTTCCGAAAATATTCAACACACCCTGTATAAAGGCATGATGCTACCACTGGCTGTGCTGGCGGGCTTAACCGTGCTGGTTCGTCGCAACACCAAAAACGACCATCACGACGGAGGAGACGATCATGAGTCATGATCCACAACCGCTGGGCGGCAAAATCATCAGTAAACCGGTCATGATTTTTGGACCGTTAATCGTCATCTGTATGCTCCTGATTGTGAAGCGTCTGGTGTTCGGTCTGGGCTCTGTCTCTGACCTGAACGGCGGCTTCCCGTGGGGCGTGTGGATCGCGTTTGACCTGCTGATTGGCACCGGCTTTGCCTGTGGCGGCTGGGCGCTGGCGTGGGCGGTATACGTCTTTAACCGTGGGCAATACCATCCGCTGGTGCGTCCGGCGCTGTTGGCGAGTCTGTTTGGTTACTCACTGGGTGGCTTGTCGATCACTATCGACGTGGGTCGCTACTGGAACCTGCCGTACTTCTACATTCCGGGTCACTTCAACGTGAACTCGGTACTGTTCGAGACGGCGGTCTGTATGACCATCTACATCGGCGTGATGGCTCTGGAGTTTGCTCCGGCACTGTTTGAACGTCTGGGCTGGAAGGTGTCGCTACAACGTCTGAACAAGGTGATGTTCTTCATCATCGCGCTCGGTGCGCTGCTGCCGACCATGCACCAGTCTTCAATGGGGTCGCTGATGATCTCGGCGGGCTACAAGGTGCATCCGCTCTGGCAGAGCTATGAAATGTTGCCGCTGTTCTCGCTGCTGACGGCGTTCATCATGGGCTTCTCGATTGTCATCTTTGAAGGTTCACTGGTGCAGGCGGGTCTGCGTGGCAACGGTCCGGATGAAAAGAGCCTGTTCGTCAAGCTGACCAACACCATCAGTGTGTTGCTGGCGATTTTCATCGGGCTGCGCTTTGGCGAGCTTATCTATCGCGACAAGCTGTCGTTAGCGTTTGCCGGTGACTTCTACTCCGTGATGTTCTGGATTGAAGTCCTGCTGATGCTCTTCCCGCTGGTCGTTCTGCGTGTGGCGAAGCTGCGTAATGATTCCCGTATGCTGTTCCTGTCAGCACTGAGCGCACTGTTAGGTTGTGCAACCTGGCGTCTGACCTATTCGTTGGTGGCATTCAACCCGGGCGGCGGTTACGCCTACTTCCCGACCTGGGAAGAACTGTTGATTTCTATTGGTTTTGTGGCTATTGAGATTTGCGCTTACATCGTACTCATTCGTCTACTGCCGATACTTCCTCCTTTAAAACAAAACGATCATAATCGTCATGAGGCGAGCAAAGCATGAGCCAGAGAATTACTATTGATCCGGTAACCCGTATTGAGGGGCATTTACGCATCGATTGCGAAATCGAAAATGGCGTCGTTTCGAAAGCATGGGCTTCCGGTACCATGTGGCGCGGCATGGAAGAGATCGTGAAAAACCGCGATCCGCGCGATGCATGGATGATTGTGCAACGTATCTGTGGCGTATGTACTACCACTCACGCGCTGTCTTCCGTTCGTGCGGCAGAAAGTGCGCTGAATATCGACGTTCCGGTTAACGCGCAATACATCCGTAACATCATTCTGGCTGCGCACACCACGCATGACCATATCGTTCATTTCTATCAGCTTTCGGCGCTGGACTGGGTGGACATCACTTCTGCACTGCAAGCTGACCCAACCAAAGCCTCCGAAATGCTGAAAGGCGTTTCGACCTGGCATCTGAACAGTCCGGAAGAGTTCACTAAAGTTCAGAACAAGATCAAAGATCTGGTTGCCAGCGGTCAGTTGGGTATTTTCGCCAATGGCTACTGGGGTCACCCGGCGATGAAACTGCCGCCGGAAGTGAACCTGATTGCGGTAGCGCACTACCTGCAGGCGCTGGAGTGCCAGCGTGACGCTAACCGCGTCGTGGCGCTGCTGGGCGGTAAAACGCCGCACATTCAGAACCTGGCTGTGGGTGGTGTCGCGAACCCAATCAACCTCGACGGGTTGGGCGTGTTGAACCTTGAGCGCCTGATGTACATCAAGTCTTTCATCGACAAACTGAGCGACTTTGTTGAGCAGGTTTATAAGGTTGATACCGCGGTTATCGCCGCGTTCTACCCGGAATGGCTGACGCGCGGTAAAGGTGCGGTGAACTACCTGAGCGTGCCGGAATTCCCGACCGACAGCAAAAACGGCAGCTTCCTGTTCCCGGGAGGCTACATTGAGAATGCGGATCTGTCCTCGTATCGTCCGATCACTTCTCATTCCGATGAATACCTGATCAAAGGCATTCAGGAAAGCGCGAAGCACTCCTGGTATAAAGACGAAGCGCCACAGGCGCCGTGGGAAGGTACCACCATTCCGGCTTATGATGGTTGGTCTGACGACGGGAAATATTCCTGGGTGAAATCACCGACTTTCTACGGCAAAACGGTAGAAGTGGGTCCGCTGGCTAATATGCTGGTGAAACTGGCGGCAGGTCGCGAATCTACCCAGAACAAACTGAATGAAATCGTTGCGATTTATCAGAAACTGACTGGCAACACGCTGGAAGTGGCACAGCTGCACTCCACGCTGGGCCGTATTATTGGTCGTACCGTTCACTGCTGTGAATTGCAGGATATCCTGCAAAACCAATACAGTGCACTGATCACCAATATCGGCAAAGGCGATCACACCACCTTTGTGAAGCCGAACATTCCGGCAACGGGTGAGTTCAAAGGTGTTGGCTTCCTCGAAGCGCCGCGCGGTATGCTCTCTCACTGGATGGTTATTAAAGACGGTATCATCAGCAACTACCAGGCGGTTGTTCCATCAACCTGGAACTCTGGTCCGCGTAACTTCAATGATGACGTCGGTCCTTACGAGCAGTCGCTGGTGGGTACACCGGTTGCCGATCCGAATAAACCGCTGGAAGTGGTGCGTACCATTCACTCCTTCGACCCGTGCATGGCCTGTGCGGTACACGTAGTGGATGCCGACGGCAACGAAGTGGTTTCAGTGAAGGTTCTGTAATGCGTATTTTAGTCTTAGGGGTCGGCAATATTTTGCTGACCGATGAAGCCATCGGCGTGCGGATTGTCGAAGCGTTAGAGCAACGATACATTCTGCCGGATTATGTTGAGATCCTCGATGGCGGCACGGCGGGAATGGAGCTGCTTGGCGACATGGCAAATCGCGATCATCTGATTATTGCGGATGCCATTGTGTCGAAAAAGAACACTCCGGGAACGATGATGATCCTGCGGGATGAAGAAGTTCCGGCGTTGTTTACCAACAAAATCTCTCCGCATCAGCTTGGCCTGGCCGACGTATTGTCGGCCCTGCGCTTCACCGGTGAGTTTCCGAAAAAGCTGACCCTGGTCGGCGTGATCCCGGAATCGCTGGAGCCACACATCGGCTTAACGCCGACGGTTGAAGCAATGATTGAACCTGCGCTTGAGCAGGTTCTGGCTGCGCTGCGCGAATCAGGCGTGGAAGCCATCCCACGGGAGGCGATTCATGACTGAAGAGATAGCAGGTTTCCAGACCTCCCCGAAGGCGCAAGTACAGGCAGCGTTTGAAGAAATTGCCCGGCGTTCGATGCACGATCTCTCTTTTCTGCATCCTTCAATGCCGGTGTATGTTTCTGATTTTACGCTGTTCGAAGGTCAGTGGACGGGGTGTGTGATCACCCCGTGGATGCTGAGTGCAGTTATCTTCCCCGGCCCGGATCAACTCTGGCCGCTGCGCAAAGTGAGTGAAAAAATTGGTCTGCAACTGCCGTATGGCACCATGACCTTTACCGTTGGCGAACTGGACGGTGTTTCGCAATACCTCTCCTGTTCGCTGATGTCGCCGCTTTCGCACAGCATGTCGATTGAAGAAGGCCAACGCCTGACGGATGACTGCGCACGAATGATCCTTTCGTTGCCAGTCACCAATCCGGATGTACCACACGCAGGGCGTCGCGCCCTGCTGTTTGGCCGCAGGAGGGGCGAAAATGCATGAGTTGTCGCTTTGCCAGAGCGCCGTTGAAATTATCCAACGGCAGGCGGAGCAGCACGATGTTAAGCGCGTCACCGCCGTGTGGCTGGAAATTGGCGCGCTCTCCTGCGTTGAGGAGAGCGCCGTCCGTTTTAGTTTTGAAATTGTCTGCCACGGAACGGTGGCGCAAGGGTGCGATTTACATATCGTCTATAAACCCGCCCAGGCCTGGTGCTGGGATTGCAGCCAGGTGGTGGAGATTCATCAGCACGATGCGCAGTGTCCGCTCTGTCACGGCGAGCGGTTGCGTGTCGATACCGGCGATTCGCTGATCGTCAAAAGTATTGAAGTTGAATAAGACTGAGGACAACGCCTAAAAAGCGCACGGACGGTCCCCTCGCCCCTCCGGGGAGAGGGTTAGGGTGAGAGGGAACACCCGCTAAAGGTTCTTTTTCGCGTTTGTCCGGCAATCGAAATAACCGGAGTTAACAATGTGTATTGGCGTTCCAGGCCAGGTGCTGGCTGTCGGTGAAGATATTCACCAGCTTGCGCAGGTTGAAGTATGTGGTATCAAGCGCGACGTGAATATCGCCCTGATTTGCGAAGGTAACCCTGCCGATCTGCTGGGCCAGTGGGTGCTGGTACACGTCGGATTTGCCATGAGCATCATCGACGAAGATGAAGCCAAAGCCACATTAGACGCACTGCGCCAAATGGATTACGACATTACCAGCGCGTGATGATTAGCTTTTGTAGGCCTGATAAGACGCGGCAGCGTCGCATCAGGCATTGTGCACGATTGCCGGATGCGGCGTGAACGCCTTATCCGGCCTGGATGGCTTGCTGCGACGAACACCAACCCTTACCCCTGACGCTTATCTTCTGTATTTGTCTCAAAATCACTGGCGTCATGGCGCTCATGCAACTGCTCGTTCAGCGGCCCGTTGGTGCGGTTAACAATACGCCCACGTTTCACTGCCGGACGTTCGCCCACTTCTTTCGCCCAGCGTTGCACATGTTTATAACTTCCCGCATCCAGAAACTCTGCGGCATCATACACGCCGCCGAGCACCACGTTGCCAAACCACGGCCAAATCGCCATATCCGCAATGGTGTACTCATTGCCCGCAACAAACTTATGCTGCGCCAGTTGCTTATCCAGCACGTCGAGCAGGCGCTTGGCTTCCATGGTAAAGCGGTTGATGGCGTACTCAATTTTCACCGGCGCGTAATGGTAAAAGTGACCAAAACCACCGCCGAGGAACGGCGCGGCACCCTGTAACCAGAACAGCCAGTTCAACGTTTCAGTCCGTTTTGCCAGATCCTGCGGCAGGAAGTAGCCAAATTTCTCCGCCAGATAAAGCAGGATCGAACCAGATTCAAACACGCGGATCGGCGGATTATGCGTATGATCGCGCAGCGCCGGGATCTTCGAGTTTGGGTTCACTTCGACAAAGCCGCTGGAGAATTGATCGCCATCGCCAATACGAATCAGCCAGGCGTCGTACTCTGCACCAGTAACGCCCAGCGCCAGTAGCTCCTCAAGCATAATCGTTACTTTCTGACCGTTCGGCGTTCCCAGCGAATAAAGTTGCAATGGATGTTTGCCAACGGGCAGCGTTTTTTCATGCGTCGGACCAGAAAACGGGCGATTGATATTGGCGAACGCGCCGCCAGCGGATTTATCCCACGTCCAGACTTTCGCGGGCTGATAAGTATTGTCTGTCATAGTGAGTTGCCTTCTGAGTGGTAGTGTTGAAGCAGTGTAGCAGGTCACTTGCTGTACAGAATGTGAATTTTTTAACCCTTTGCGCCAGCCGCTGCGATGAGGTGTATGATTAGTCTGACCTCTGTCCGGTTAATGTCGCTGAGCAGGTAATCAGAGCACAACAATTACGCCAACTGCTTAGGTTGTATTGTTAAAGGTAAAGTGATGAGCAAAGGAACGACCAGCCAGGATGCCCCGTTCGGGACATTATTGGGCTACGCCCCAGGTGGGGTAGCAATCTACTCTTCAGATTACAGTTCTCTCGATCCGCAGGAATACGAAGATGACGCCGTATTCCGTAGCTATATCGACGACGAATATATGGGCCACAAGTGGCAATGCGTTGAATTTGCTCGCCGTTTTCTCTTTCTGAATTACGGTGTGGTCTTTACTGACGTGGGTATGGCGTGGGAGATTTTCTCGCTGCGCTTCCTGCGAGAAGTGGTTAATGACAACATCCTGCCATTGCAGGCATTTCCTAACGGCTCGCCGCGTGCGCCGGTCGCGGGTGCGCTTCTTATCTGGGATAAAGGCGGTGAATTTAAAGACACTGGCCATGTCGCCATCATTACCCAATTGCATGGCAACAAAGTCCGTATTGCGGAACAGAACGTGATTCATTCCCCGTTGCCGCAAGGGCAACAGTGGACGCGCGAGCTGGAGATGGTGGTCGAAAACGGCTGCTATACCCTTAAAGACACTTTTGATGACACCACCATTCTGGGCTGGATGATCCAGACGGAAGATACTGAATACAGCTTACCGCAGCCGGAAATTGCAGGCGAGCTGCTGAAAATCAGTGGAGCGCGTCTGGAAAACAAAGGCCAGTTTGACGGTAAATGGCTGGATGAAAAAGATCCGCTACAAAACGCCTATGTGCAGGCCAACGGTCAGGTGATCAATCAGGATCCGTATCATTACTACACCATTACCGAGAGTGCCGAGCAGGAGCTAATTAAAGCCACCAACGAGCTGCATCTGATGTATCTTCACGCAACCGACAAGGTGCTGAAAGATGACAACCTGCTGGCGCTGTTCGACATTCCGAAAATCCTCTGGCCACGTTTGCGTCTCTCCTGGCAGCGTCGCCGTCACCATATGATCACTGGTCGTATGGATTTCTGCATGGATGAGCGTGGCCTGAAGGTTTACGAATACAACGCCGACTCCGCCTCCTGTCATACCGAAGCGGGCTTGATCCTCGAACGTTGGGCGGAGCAGGGCTATAAAGGCAACGGCTTCAATCCGGCGGAAGGGCTGATTAACGAACTGGCTGGTGCCTGGAAACACAGTCGTGCACGTCCGTTTGTCCATATCATGCAGGACAAAGATATCGAGGAAAACTATCACGCGCAGTTTATGGAGCAGGCGCTGCACCAGGCGGGCTTTGAAACGCGTATCTTGCGCGGGCTGGATGAACTGGGCTGGGATGCTGCCGGGCAACTGATTGATGGGGAAGGGCGACTGGTTAACTGCGTGTGGAAAACCTGGGCGTGGGAAACCGCGTTTGATCAGATTCGTGAAGTTAGCGACCGTGAGTTTGCTGCGGTGCCAATCCGTACCGGTCATCCGCAAAACGAAGTGCGTCTTATCGACGTATTGCTGCGCCCGGAAGTGCTGGTCTTTGAGCCGCTGTGGACGGTGATCCCCGGCAACAAAGCGATTCTGCCGATCCTCTGGTCGCTGTTCCCGCACCATCGTTACCTGCTGGATACCGATTTCACTGTTAATGATGAATTGGTGAAAACAGGTTACGCAGTGAAACCGATCGCCGGTCGCTGTGGTAGCAATATCGACCTGGTCAGCCATCATGAAGAGGTGCTGGACAAAACCAGCGGTAAATTTGCCGAGCAGAAAAACATCTATCAGCAACTGTGGTGTTTGCCGAAAGTGGACGGTAAATACATTCAGGTATGTACCTTCACCGTTGGCGGCAACTACGGTGGGACGTGTTTGCGCGGTGATGAATCACTGGTCATCAAAAAAGAGAGTGATATTGAACCGTTAATTGTGGTGAAAAAGTAATACATGTTGTAGCAACCCCGTACTGATTATGAAGAATAATTAGTACGGGGATTAATCAAAATATTCAATATTTATATATTCCAATATTTATTCATTTCATATGTGAATATATTAACCAGTGGAATACCTGTGTTTTGATTATTTCTAAAGGTTTTGAATGAATGCTTATTGTCTGATACACAAGAAATAACACTCTTTTTATCGTTAAAAAATGATATTTCACTTTGCCCATGCCGTTAAAGTCACTGATAATGCGTCCGTTCGTAAATTCAAAATGGCGTAATCTAATATATGCTAAATTTATTTGTTGGCCTTGATATATATACGGGGCTTTTGTTATTACTTGCTCTGGCATTTGTGTTGTTCTACGAAGCAATCAATGGTTTTCATGACACGGCGAATGCGGTGGCAACCGTTATTTATACTCGTGCCATGCAGCCACAACTTGCTGTGGTGATGGCGGCATTTTTTAACTTTTTTGGCGTGTTATTGGGCGGACTTAGCGTTGCCTATGCCATTGTCCATATGTTACCAATCGATTTGTTGCTGAATATGGGGTCAACTCACGGTTTGGCGATGGTCTTTTCCATGCTGCTGGCGGCGATTATCTGGAACCTGGGAACGTGGTTCTTTGGTTTACCGGCCTCCAGTTCGCACACCTTGATTGGTGCGATTATCGGCATCGGTTTAACCAACGCGCTGTTAACCGGCTCATCGGTGATGGATGCGTTAAACCTGCGTGAAGTAACCAAAATTTTCTCCTCGCTGATTGTTTCCCCTATCGTCGGCCTGGTCATTGCGGGTGGTCTGATTTTCCTGCTGCGCCGTTTCTGGAGTGGGACGAAAAAGCGTGACCGTATTCACCGCATTCCGGAAGATCGCAAAAAGAAAAAGGGCAAACGTAAACCACCATTCTGGACGCGTATTGCGCTGATTGTTTCCGCTGCGGGCGTGGCGTTTTCGCACGGCGCGAACGACGGGCAGAAAGGGATCGGCCTGGTAATGCTGGTACTGGTGGGGATTGCCCCTGCTGGCTTCGTCGTCAATATGAATGCGTCCGGCTATGAAATTACCCGTACCCGCGATGCCGTTACCAACTTCGAACACTACCTGCAACAGCATCCTGAACTGCCGCAGAAGTTGATTGCGATGGAACCTCCATTGCCTGCAGCATCGACTGATGGCACGCAAGTAACAGAGTTTCACTGTCATCCGGCAAATACCTTTGATGCGATTGCGCGCGTTAAAACGATGCTGCCAGGCAATATGGAAAGTTACGAGCCGTTAAGCGTGAGTCAGCGCAGCCAGCTGCGCCGCATTATGCTGTGCATCTCCGATACCTCCGCGAAGCTGGCGAAACTGCCAGGCGTCAGTAAAGAAGACCAGAACCTGCTGAAAAAACTGCGCAGCGATATGTTAAGCACCATTGAGTACGCTCCGGTGTGGATCATCATGGCGGTAGCACTGGCGCTCGGCATTGGCACCATGATTGGCTGGCGTCGTGTAGCGATGACCATCGGTGAGAAGATTGGTAAGCGCGGCATGACGTATGCGCAAGGCATGGCGGCACAAATGACGGCGGCAGTGTCTATCGGCCTTGCCAGTTATATTGGGATGCCTGTCTCCACAACACACGTCCTCTCGTCTGCGGTAGCAGGGACGATGGTGGTGGACGGCGGTGGGTTACAGCGTAAAACGGTAACCAGCATCCTGATGGCGTGGGTGTTTACTTTACCGGCGGCAATTTTTCTTTCTGGTGGGCTGTACTGGATAGCATTGCAGTTGATTTAACCTTCCTGAAAATGCCCGGTCCTGGCGATCGGGCATTTCCATTTTTGACTAGTGATAACCACGCGCGGTCATAAAATCCGTAATCGCTTTTTCTGCATCAACCAACACCTGTTCCAGTGGCTGATTGGCATCGATATCAACCAGTTGTGCACCACCAAAGGTTAACTGTGGCGTTATGGCAATCTTCCTCGCCAGCGATTCCCGTTTATGGTCGGGTTTACGTGCACAGGCAACTTCAAGGTCAACATTGAGTTTGATGACCAGATCAGGCTTATGGCTCGCCATCCAGTGAAACGCTTTACGTTCCTGGCTTGCCAGCCATGAGACAAAACGACCACCTTCAACGTTAGGTGGGAACACCGTACCATCGTAAGCGCCAGGAATTTGGTCCTGAGGATAACGGTCGGTTAGAACAATTAACCCGCGACGACGACAGGCAAGCATATGACGAAAGCGCAGTAAGCGACGGGCGACAAACGCTGTAATTACCAGCGCCGGAACTGGTCCAGGCAATTTTTTTGCTGTTTTCACCTGATTTCGTTCAATTGTTTTATGTAAGGATTTTCCCATCAAAGGTAATTTTGTCACTGCACGACCGACATTTCCGGCCTGTTTTCCTAAATGAACTCTTTCGGCAGCACCATATTTTTCGACAACGGTAATAAGATGTTCACACACCGTTGACTTGCCTGAAGCATCGCTACCAATAACGGCAATTAATGGAGGTGTTATTGACTGCATGAATATATCCTTTAATTTAAATATCCATTAAAAATATTTATTTGGTTAATATGTTTTTATGAAAGCGTAATTCAGGTCAATGTCACAATTAGCCATTGTCACAATAAGGTTGAACGGATATTCTGAGCACGGACCACGTAATATTCAATACATTATTTACTGCCGGGTTTTTCGTGAATCAACGTAATATGTCAATAATTAATTCCACGCCAGTGCGTGTTATTGCCATTGTAGGATGTGATGGTTCAGGTAAATCGACCCTCACGGCAAGCCTGGTAAATGAACTGGCAGCAAGAATGCCAACAGAACACATTTATCTCGGGCAATCGTCCGGGCGAATTGGCGAATGGATTTCACAGCTCCCTGTTATTGGCGCACCTTGTGGGTGTTATCTGCGAAGTAAAGCGGCACATGTACACGAAAAGCCCTTAACTCCGCCTGGCAATATTACTGCGCTGGTTATCTATCTGCTTTCCTGCTGGCGGGCGTACAAGTTTCGCAAAATGTTGTGTAAAAGCCAGCAAGGCTATCTGCTCATCACCGACCGCTACCCGCAGGTTGAAGTGCCGGGTTTTCGCTTTGATGGCCCGCAATTGGCAAAAACCACGGGCGGTAACGGTTGGATAAAAATGTTAAGGCAGCGCGAGTTGAAGCTGTACCAATGGATGGCGTCTTATTTACCCGTATTGTTGATTCGTCTTGGCATTGATGAACAAACCGCGTTTGCGCGTAAACCTGACCACCAACTGGCAGCGTTACAGGAAAAAATCGCCGTTACGCCGCAACTGACATTCAATGGCGCCAAGATCCTTGAACTGGATGGTCGGCAACCAGCCGATGAAATTATGCAAGCGTCACTACGCGCAATTCACGCCGCGCTTTCCTGATCACCAAAATGGATAGGGGATGATTTAACGAATGGATGCACTACAAACACAAACTGTTAATAGTACAACCGCGCCGCAGCCCAACTACATTCCGGGGCTGATTGCGGTGGTCGGGTGTGATGGCACCGGTAAATCCACGCTGACCACCGACCTGGTGAAATCGCTGCAACAACACTGGCAAACCGAGCGCCGCTATCTGGGGCTGCTCTCCGGCGAAGACGGCGACAAAATCAAACGATTGCCGTTGGTTGGCGTCTGGCTGGAACGGCGATTGGCGGCCAAATCCTCGAAAACCCAAAGCATGAAAACCAAATCTCCGGCGCTATGGGCGGCGGTGATTATGTACTGCTTCTCGCTGCGAAGAATGGCGAATCTACGCAAGGTTCAGCGACTGGCGCAAAGTGGCGTTCTGGTGGTCAGCGATCGCTTCCCGCAGGCTGAAATTTCGGGCTTTTATTATGACGGACCGGGGATCGGCGTCGAACGTGCGACCGGGAAAATCAGCATGTTTCTGGCGCAGCGCGAACGGAGTTTATACCAAAAAATGGCGCAATACCGTCCTGAATTAATCATTCGTTTGGGGATTGATATTGATACTGCCATCTCCCGCAAGCCTGACCATGAGTATGCCGAGCTGCAGGACAAAATCGGCGTCATGTCGACGATTGGCTATAACGGCACAAAAATTCTTGAGATTGATTCCAGAGCGCCCTACAGCGAAGTGCTGGAACAGGTACAGAAGGCGGTTTCTCTGGTTGCCATCGTTTCTGACCGCCGAAGTTTAACTTAAGGCTGGCGGGATATTTTTTACTATCAACGATAAGGTCAGGCTGAATTGGCGGGTTTTAACATCAAACATTGGTTTGCAGATGGCGCGTTTCGCACCATTATTCGCAATAGCGCCTGGTTAGGCTCCAGTAATGTCGAGAGCGCCTTGCTGGGGCTGTTGGCGCTCTCGTGTGCCGGTAAAGGGATGACGCCCGCCATGTTTGGTGTACTGGTGATTGTGCAATCGTACGCCAAGTCGATCAGCGATTTTATTAAGTTTCAGACATGGCAGCTGGTGGTTCAGTACGGAACGCCAGCCTTGACCAACAATAATCCGCAGCAATTTCGCAATGTCGTCTCATTTTCCTTCTCGCTGGATATCGTCAGCGGCGCGGTGGCGATTGTCGGCGGCATTGCCTTACTGCCATTCCTTTCCCATTCATTAGGTCTGGATGACCAAAGCTTTTGGCTGGCGGCGCTGTATTGCACGCTCATTCCTTCAATGGCTTCCTCCACGCCGACCGGCATTCTGCGTGCGGTAGATCGCTTTGATTTGATTGCTGTACAGCAGGCGACGAAACCTTTTCTGCGCGCAGCGGGGAGCGTCGCAGCCTGGTATTTTGACTTTGGTTTTGTGGGTTTTGTTATTGCCTGGTACGTGTCGAATCTGGTTGGCGGCACCATGTACTGGTGGTTTGCCGCGCGCGAATTACGCCGTAGAAATATCCATAACGCCTTCAAATTGAATCTGTTTGAGTCTGCCCGACACATTAAAGGCGCGTGGAGTTTTGTCTGGTCAACCAACATTGCCCACTCCATCTGGTCGGCGCGTAACTCGTGCAGCACAGTGTTGGTGGGGATCGTGTTAGGACCCGCTGCCGCCGGGTTATTTAAAATCGCCATGACATTCTTCGACGCCGCCGGAACGCCAGCGGGTTTGCTGGGTAAAAGTTTTTACCCAGAGGTGATGCGTTTAGATCCGCGCACCACCAGACCGTGGTTGTTAGGTGTGAAGTCCGGTTTACTGGCGGGCGGAATCGGTATTCTGGTGGCGCTCGCGGTGTTGATCGTCGGCAAGCCGCTCATTTCGCTGGTGTTTGGCGTTAAGTATCTCGAAGCGTATGACCTGATTCAGGTGATGCTGGGCGCAATTGTGATTTCGATGCTGGGCTTCCCGCAGGAGTCATTGCTATTGATGGCGGGAAAACAGCGCGCTTTTCTCGTGGCGCAAACCATCGCCTCAATCGGCTACATCGTATTGCTGTTCATGTTCTGTCATCTGTTTGGTGTGCTGGGAGCAGCGTTTGCTTACTTCGGTGGGCAATGTCTGGACGTGGCGCTCTCGTTAATTCCAACCTTAAAGGCATTTTTTCAGCGCCATTCCTTGCTTTATAACGCAGCCGGAGAGAAATCCTGATGATGAGAAAATATTTCCCGCTTGAGGCGAGCGAGCGTCTATTTGTTGCGATTGAAGAAGATGATGTCGTTGATGCACAGGTTAGTTTGCCGCCGACTATTGCACTAAGTTGTACCACCGAAATCATTCATGATAATTACGCGTTATGCCTGCAATTCTGGCTCAATGGCGTTGATCGTCAGGAATTACTGCGTTTAGTTCGCAAACAAGCCAAAGGCGATGAGCTGACTGCTGATGAGCGCAAACAATTTAAATACATGCGAGCGCGCTACAAGCACCTGCGTTTTGCGCAACGGCTGTATTTAAAGAAGCATCAGGCCGGATTTTTATTCGGCAAAACGACCGTTTTTCTGGGGCGTTTTCAGGACGGCTTTCGTAACGGTAAGAAAAATATTGTGTCGTATTACGGCAACCTGTTACGGATTTATTTAAGCTCTCCGGTCTGGTCGTTGGTGAACTATTCATTACGCCATAGCCAGTTAGAAAGCGTAAGCAGTTTTATTGCCTATCGGCAAAAGCAAATGCATACCCTGAAAGAGATTATTGCCAAACCGCGACTAACCGGCAGGGAATTTCATGATGTGCGAAAAATCATCAGCCAGCAGGTTTCTTATTACGACACCTTAAGATCGCTTGATCCTGAAAATAAAGAGGCGTTACAGATTTCCCGTTTCCTCGCCGCCATTAATGGCCTGATGGGAGATAAACACGACGACATGGTGGCGGATGATATGGAAAACCGCCAGTCGTATTATGCACCGTTGGCGCTGGATAGCGATATTTGTCAGCGCTTAGAGCTGCTGATTTCGCGTTTTCCGCTATAGCCGGAGCAATGATGTCATCTCGTTTGATTATTGCGTTGATTATCATGCTCTTAGCCCCGGGTGTGCAGGCACACAATTTCGTCACTGGCAAAACGGTTACCCCTGTTTATATCCAGGAAGGCGGCGAGCTGCTTCTGAATAGCGACGACGAAATTCACTACCAAAAGTGGAACAGCACACAATTAGCGGGAAAAGTCCGCATTATTCAGTATATCGCCGGGCGTAAGTCGGCGAAGAAAAAGAACTCACTGTTAATTAAAGCGGTTGAAGCGGCAAACTTTCCGCAGGATCGTTTTCAGCCCACCACCATTGTGAACACCGATGATGCCATCTTTGGTACTGGCTATTTTGTTGTTGGCAAAATCGAAAAAAATAAACGCCGCTATCCGTGGGCGCAATTCGTTATTGACGGCAATGGACAGGGACGCGTTGCCTGGCGCTTGCCGGAGCAGAGTTCAACCATTCTGGTGCTGAATAAAGCCGGGCAAATTCAGTGGGCAAAGGACGGCAGCCTGACGCCGGAAGAGGTAGATCATGTCATTGCGTTGGCGCAGAAACTGATCAATGAATAAAAAACTCAAAGGATTGAGGGCGTTAGTGAGATGAAGCTGGTTGAACACTACATCATGCGTGGTACGCGCCGTCTGGTGCTGATTATCGTCGGTTTTCTGATCTTTATTTTCGCCAGCTACTCCGCACAGCGTTATCTGACCGAAGCGGCAAATGGGACATTAGCTCTTGATGTTGTGCTGGATATCGTTTTCTACAAAGTACTGATTGCACTGGAGATGTTGTTACCTGTTGGTCTGTATGTGTCAGTTGGCGTGACGCTAGGGCAGATGTATACCGACTCGGAAATTACCGCTATCTCTGCGGCGGGGGGCAGTCCGGGACGCTTGTACAAAGCCGTTCTTTATCTGGCGATACCGCTAAGTATTTTTGTCACCCTTCTGTCGATGTATGGTCGTCCGTGGGCTTATGCGCAGATTTATCAACTGGAGCAGCAGTCGCAGTCGGAGCTGGATGTTCGCCAGTTGCGGGCAAAGAAATTTAACACTAACGATAACGGACGAATGATCCTTTCGCAGACGGTTGATCAGGATAATAATCGCCTGACTGACGCGCTGATTTATACTTCTACTGCCAATCGAACCCGTATTTTCCGCGCCGGTTCGGTTGATGTGGTTGACCCATCACCCGAGAAACCGACCGTTATGTTGCACAACGGCACTGCCTATCTTCTCGATCATCAGGGGCGTGACGACAACGAACAGATCTACCGTAATCTGCAATTACATCTGAATCCGCTGGATCAAAGCCCGAACGTCAAACGCAAAGCGAAATCGGTCACGGAGCTGGCGCGCTCCGCCTTTCCTGCCGATCATGCCGAACTGCAATGGCGACAAAGCCGTGGCCTGACCGCATTGTTGATGGCGCTGCTGGCCATTTCATTAAGTCGGGTAAAACCGCGGCAAGGGCGATTTTCAACGTTATTGCCACTGACGTTGCTGTTTATTGCCATTTTTTATGGCGGCGACGTCTGCCGTACACTGGTGGCTAACGGCGCGATTCCCCTCATTCCTGGTTTGTGGTTAGTGCCCGGACTCATGCTAATGGGCCTGCTGATACTGGTCGCACGTGACTTCTCTTTGCTGCAGAAATTTTCCCGATGAATGTTTTCAGTCGCTATTTAATCCGTCATCTCTTTCTCGGTTTTGCCGCCGCTGCAGGGCTATTGCTGCCGCTTTTTACCACCTTCAACCTGATTAACGAACTGGATGGTGTCAGCCCGGGCGGTTATCGCTGGACTCAGGCGGTGCTGGTGGTGCTAATGACCTTACCGCGCACACTGGTCGAACTTTCGCCGTTTATCGCGTTATTGGGTGGTATTGTTGGACTGGGGCAGTTATCGAAAAACAGTGAGCTTACCGCCATTCGCAGCACGGGGTTTTCTATCTTCCGTATTGCACTGGTGGCGCTGGTTGCCGGGATATTGTGGACTGTTTCGTTAGGCGCGATAGATGAGTGGGTGGCGTCGCCATTGCAGCAACAGGCGTTGCAAATCAAATCGACCGCCACCGCGTTGGGGGAGGACGATGACATTACCGGCAATATGCTGTGGGCCAGGCGTGGTAATGAATTTGTGACGGTGAAATCGCTGAACGAGCAGGGCCAGCCGGTGGGCGTGGAGATATTTCATTATCGCGACGATCTCTCGCTTGAATCCTACATTTATGCACGCAGTGCCACCATTGAAGACGACAAAACGTGGGTCCTGCATGGTGTGAATCATAAAAAATGGCTGAATGGCAAAGAAACGCTGGAAACATTAGATAATCTTGCCTGGCAATCGGCCTTCACCAGTATGAATCTTGAAGAGTTATCAATGCCGGGGAATACTTTTTCTGTCCGTCAGCTTAATCATTACATCCATTATTTGCAGGAAACCGGGCAACCCAGCAGCGAATACCACCTTGCACTGTGGGAAAAACTGGGGCAACCCATCCTGACCCTGGCGATGATTTTGCTGGCTGTGCCGTTTACCTTTAGTGCCCCGCGTTCGCCTGGGATGGGTAGCCGTCTCGCTGTAGGCGTCATCGTGGGCTTACTCACCTGGATCAGCTATCAAATCATGGTTAATCTGGGATTGCTATTTGCGTTAAGCGCACCTGTTACCGCGCTCGGTTTACCGGTAGCGTTTGTGTTGGTGGCGTTGAGCCTGGTGTATTGGTATGACAGACAACATTAAACCCGCCGTGGCGCAAACACCACGGCGGGCTCACATTACTGCTTCAGAGTAGCAAATGCCTGAATGATGGCATCGATTTGCTCACGACTGTGGGCAGCATTTACGCTACAGCGCAGCAGCGTGATGCCTGCAGGCGCGGCAGGCGGCAGGATAAGATTCACATACACGCCCGGCGAGATAAGCTCGCGCCAGATGCGTAAACCTTCCTCTTTCGAACCGATTATTACTGGCACTACCGGGCTAATATGTGAACTTAACTCATAACCCAGTTTTTGCAGACCGTCATACAGATGGTTGGCGTTATCCATCAGCTTTTGCCGCAGCTCTGGTTGTGTGGCAATAGTTCTTAACGACGAGCGCACGGTCGCAATGCAGGACGGAGAAGGAGAGGCGGTAAAAATATACGGGCGGCTGCCGTAGCGCAGCACTTCCATCGCTTCCGAAACGACAGCAAAACCGCCAATCGAGGCCAGACTTTTACTGAAAGTACCAACGATAATATCCACATCATCTTCAACGCCGACAGCTTCAGCCAGTCCGCGCCCCGTTGCGCCTAACACGCCAAACGAATGCGCTTCATCGACAATCAAATAACCACCGAGACGACGTTTGATATCAACAATTTCCGCCAGCGGCGCAACGTCACCGAGCATGCTGTAGATGCCCTCAACGATGATAATCGCCTCTTTCGCCCGTTCACCGAGGCGAACCATGCGCCGTTCCAGATCTTTAGCATCGTTATGGCGGAAACGAATAATTTCCGCGCCACCGAGAGAACAGGCGTCATAAATACTGGCGTGGCTGTCGGCATCCAGTAACACCACGGCGTTATGGTCGGCAAGTGCGCTGATGACGCCTAAATTAGCGGTATAACCGGTTGAAAAACGATAGCGGTAGGGCGATTGAAAAACTCGGCAATCTCTTTCTCTAACGCCAGGTGCGGCGCATAACTGCCGTTTGCCATACGAGAACCGGTGGTGCCGGTGCCTTGGGCCGCTAACGCGGCCTGACCTTCGCTGATGGCATCATGATTAAAGGTTAAACCGAGATAATTATTGGTCCCGGCCAGAATCACTTTTTTATTGCCGATCCGGCCTTCGGTGGCGGAATACACTTCATCAATACAGGTGCCAAACGGTGTTAACCCGTTGTCACTAAATTGCAGACGCTCGCCAGCAAGGCGCGCATATTTATCGTATAGCCCCATTATTTATTCTCCAGCCATGGAAGTAGAGTTTCCATTAATTGCGCAGGGGTTTTGACATCCAGCAGAATATTAATAGGAATGGAAATATCGAATCTGTCTTCCAGCATCATTAAGAGATCCATCACTTTGATCGACTCCAGGCCAAGATCGTTGACGAGATCGCTGTCGGGCTTAATTTCCACACCGTTTTCGACCAAATCCTGTAAACAGGAAAGGATGTAATCCATTACTATTTCACGATTTACCATAGAAACGTTAACACACCTTTAAAACAAGACAATCAAAATAGCCCGTTGCGTAATGCGTGTTCCAGGCTAATCCCGGGAAACCAATTGATATCTTCAGAAATACGGTTATTACTTGCCGACCAGTCGGCGTGGGTTAATTCACGAATTTTCGAGCGGGTCAGCATAGGTTCTTTACCTGCCAGGCGACTCAACGCGGTACTGATATCCGCAAGGCCTGTGAGTACCGGCAGAGGAATGTCAACCATTCGCACGGAACCACAACGGGCTTTGGCGGCAAGCTGTCGTACGCGTTGCCAGTCATAGCCACCGGCGACGCCATCGCATAATTCATAGGTTTGCGTCTGTACAGTTTCGGCGCTTAACCACTGACCCACTGCTTGCGCAAAATCGGTGACGTGAAGAAAAGAGAGTTGTGTATCTGGCGCACCAAGTCGTGGCAGCAGGCCGCGTAGCATCCAGTCAAACAGCGGTTTTAACTCTTTATCGCCGGGACCATACACGGCTGTCGGGCGAAAAACGCCCAGCGTAATTTCGTCCGCCATTGCTGCCAGTCGTTGCTCGGCGACGTATTTGGATTTTGCATACCAGGAGAGCTCGGGATGGCGCGCCGCCAGCGAAGAGATAAACAGAAAACGTTGGCAAAAGCCGCTCTCTTTTGCTGCTTGCATCAGGCGCAGGCTGCCGTCAACGTTACAGCGGGTGAAAATCTCTTCTTTGTGCCCGCGCACTTGCCCGGCGCAATGGACCACTACGCTGGCTCCGGCAACCAGCTCGCTAAGTGAATGAGTATCTTCCAGCGAACCGCGCACCCAGGTGAGATTATCATTGACGTGAGCGCGGGCAGTACGCGTCAATGCGCGAACGTGAAAGCCGCGGGCGAGCAGGTTATCGATAATATATTTACCGATAAACCCGGTAGCGCCCGTCACCGCGACAGTTTGATTTATGCCAGGGATTCCTGCACATTAAGACTGGCAGCATAAGCCTTCTGATAACGTTTTTTCGCTTCCGCACGGGCAGGCTTGCCGGAGGACGTTCGGGGAATACTGTGGGGCGGCAACAGATCGATAGCCGCGGTCACGCCAAATTCGCTTTGGATCCGTGCCGCCAGCGCGTGGATAAGCTGCCCGCGACGTTCTTCGTCGCTGATCCGACACTGGATCTGCAAAATGATTTTTTCCTGGGCGGTAACAAAAGCAATCGCATCGCCAGAATGAATTTCCGGTTCCTGTTCCGCTATATATTCAATATCCTGCGGCCAGATATTACGGCCACGAATAATAATCAGATCTTTAATGCGTCCGGTGACATACAGATAACCGTCCAGCAGATAACCGAGGTCGCCGGTGTCTAACCAGCCCGTCGCGGCAATCTCGTCTTGCGAAACCTGGTCGCCAAAGTAACCGCTCATCAGACTGGGACCGGAGATGCAAATATGGCCTACCACACGTTCCGCGACCGGCATACCTGCTTCATTGCGGATTTCAATACCATGTTCCGGCAACGCTTTGCCGCAGTTGACGAAAGTCGATACGGCGCGTGTCTCTGCACCCGGCGCGACGGCTTTACCCTGATATTCGAGGATGTCGCGATCCACTTCGTTAACCACAACCCCGGAGGCTTCATCAGAGAAGCTGACAGCCAGCGCATTTTCTGCCAGTCCGTAGCACGGCATGAAAGTTTTATTGTCAAAGTTAACCTGACGGAAACATTCAGCGAATTGATGGAGTTGTTCTGCGGAGATCGGCTCAGCACCAATACCAGCGACGCGCCAGCAGGAAAGATCCAGTTCAGCGAGATCTTTTTCATTCACGCGGCGTTGGCACAATTCATAGCCAAACGGCGGCGCAACGGAAACGGTGCCGCGATTTTTACTGATCAATTTAAGCCATTGCAAAGGACGCATGGCAAAATCCTGAGTGCGCAAATAATCTACTGAAAGTTGCGTGGCGACGGGGGGCAGGAGAAAGCCGACCAGTCCCATATCATGGTAGAAAGGCTGCCAGGAGACGCAGCGGTCGCTAGGGCGTAATTTAATGCCATCGTGGCTTATAGCACGTAGATTAGCCATCACTTCGCGATGGGTGATAATGACGCCACGGGGAAAACGGGTGCTGCCGGAGGTGTACTGGAGGTAGGCGATATCGTTCGGAACTGGACGCTGGAGCGCAACATCGGCTTCCGGTAATGCCTTAAACCAAGCGTGGCTTAAAACATGTAATTCGGGGTTGTTATGCGTCGCGGCATTGACCAGTGGCAACCACTCATCACCAGTGATAATGGCTGCGGGCTGGCAACTTGCCAGTAAACCCTGGAGTTTGGCGCTCCAGGAATCCCGCTGACCGACGCCCATTGGAATCGCCAACGGGACGGCGACTAAGCCAGCATACTGACAGGCAAAAAAAGCCTCTACAAACCCGCTACTCGTTTCGGCAATCAGCGCCACGCGTTCGCCTTTTTTCAGGTTCAGCGATAACAACCGCTTCGCACCAGCTTCGGCACGCGTTTTTAATGTCTGATATTCCAGTTGATCTTCAAGTTGGCAACGTCTGTCATAAAAATTCATTCCGGCTCTACTCAGAGCGGCGTAGTCCAAAGCATCAACCAGCGTTGGAAAATCGGCATAGCGCATAGGTAGGGAATGCGTAAAGATTTTATTAGACATATACACCACGAAAAAATTGGATATCAAAAATAAAATGACAATAATGCGGTGGATTATATAGGCATAAAAGATAAATGAGATAGTATTTTCATCGGTGTGAAAATGAACATTGATTTAAATAATGAGTTTAAGTTTTTTGTTTTTATTATGAATGATATTTAATTTATGAATATATTAAGAAGAAGCCTTGTCCGGTCGCCTTAAATTGACAAAAGGCATTGAGGCGTTTCTGTGTAGCCTCTGACCTTATCATAATCATTAATTAATACTATTTATTCGTCGTTTGTATTCATTGAGTTGATTATTAAGATGCCGCTCGTTGCTGTTGCAACCTGTTTTTCACCATTAATTATTTGTTATCCACAGAGATATGGAATGCGATCTGCTGATGATTAAAATTGAAAAAGTAATTAATAAAAATGACCTTAAGGCATTTATCGCTTTTCCGTCATCACTTTATCCCGACGATCCAAACTGGATACCCCCTTTATTCATTGAACGCAACGAGCATTTGTCTGCGAAAAATCCGGGGACGGACCATATCATCTGGCAGGCGTGGGTGGCAAAAAAAGCGGGGCAGATAGTTGGGCGTATTACCGCGCAAATAGATACCTTGCACCGTGAGCGTTACGGTGAAGATACCGGTCATTTCGGCATGATTGACGCCATTGATGATCCGCAGGATTTTGCCGCGTTGTTTGGCGCAGCGGAAGCGTGGTTGAAGTCACAAGGTGCAAGTAAGATCAGCGGGCCTTTCAGCCTGAATATCAATCAGGAAAGCGGATTACTGATTGAAGGTTTTGACACACCACCCTGTGCGATGATGCCACACGGCAAACCGTGGTATGCCGCGCATATTGAACAACTGGGTTATCACAAAGGCATTGATTTACTGGCGTGGTGGATGCAGCGAACCGATCTCACTTTCTCTCCGGCGCTAAAAAAACTGATGGATCAGGTGCGCAAAAAGGTGACCATTCGCTGCATCAATCGTCAGCGGTTTGCCGAAGAGATGCAGATCCTGCGTGAGATTTTCAACTCTGGCTGGCAGCACAACTGGGGATTTGTGCCGTTTACCGAACATGAATTCGCGACCATGGGCGACCAACTTAAATATCTGGTGCCGGACGATATGATCTACATCGCTGAGATTGATTCTGCACCCTGCGCGTTTATTGTGGCTTGCCTAACATCAACGAGGCGATTGCCGATCTGAACGGATCGCTCTTTCCCTTCGGCTGGGCAAAATTGCTGTGGCGTTTGAAAGTCAGCGGTGTGCGAACTGCGCGAGTACCGCTGATGGGCGTGCGCGACGAGTATCAGTTCAGCCGCATCGGCCCGGTGATTGCGCTGTTATTGATTGAAGCCTTACGCGATCCGTTTGCCCGCCGGAAGATCGATGCGCTGGAGATGTCATGGATCCTCGAAACCAATACAGGCATGAATAACATGCTGGAACGCATTGGGGCGGAGCCGTACAAGCGTTACCGATTGTATGAAAAGCAAATTTAATACCAGATCCTGTTTAGCGCAGGGGCGGTCATTCGGGAGAGGGTATAGATGAACAGATTTAACACCAGATCCTGTTAAGTGCAGGGGCGGTCCCCTCGCCTTGGGGATAGGGTAAAACTCTGCTCACATTCCCACCTTGTTCATCTCCAGCGGCACCGCCGAGCGAATCAAATGGTGGCCTTCCAGCTCGATATCGTGGAGATTCTTTTTCACGGTCCGTACATGATCGCGCGCTGCGCGCTGAGCGACGTGCGGCAGCCGCTGCAACACCGCGTTGTAGATCCGCGCATGCTGGCGATCGATCTGCTTTTTTTGCTGTGGTCGATGGTAGAGATTATTTACGCTGGCAAACACTGAATTAAACATCAGATCGGTCAATGATTGCAGCGTAAACACCAGCACCTGATTGTGAGAAGCCTGACAAATGGCGAGATGGAAAGCGTGATCCAACTGCGCATGTTCGATCAGCGAAATCTCTTTGTGGTTCTCACTGGCGGCGAGCATTTTTTCATAACAGCGGGTTATCACAACAAAATCAGCCTGCGTTCCCAGCGTTGCCGCCAGCCTTGCCGATTCGCCCTCCAGTAATGCGCGAACGTCGAGCAGATCGTACAGCGTTCGCGGCTGCGTACTGAACAGATGGATCAGCGGGCTGGTGTCCTGCTCCCGATTAAGCCGTGCGACATGAGAATCGCGACCCTGCGCCGTTTCAATAATCCCGCGCCCGCGCAGCACGGTCAGCCCTTCACGCAGTGCGGAGCTTGAGAAGCCGAGCTTTTCACACAGTCGACGTTCCGAGGGAAGCGGCTGACCGACCTTCAGTACGCCGTCGATAATTAACCGTTCGATACTCTCTGCAACCACTTCGCAAATAGGGCGACGTTCATCTTTCATTCCCGGACCTCGTGCACAGGTAGGACCAATTTTTCTGTTCTTAACTCGCAAAACACGCACATCACGCAAGTGATTATGTTACATCAATTTAACATTAAGTTAACCAAGACAAGGTCACAGAGCTGGAAAAAAAATGGTCTGACCGGTAGCTAAAGAGATAGACGAAAACGAAAAGCCCGCTTAATAACTGTTCACAGAAGCAGCGCGCAAAAATCAGCTGCCACACAACACAACAAAGCGAAGCCTACTCATGAGCATCTTGTACGAAGAGCGTCTTGATGGCGCTTTACCCGATGTCGACCGCACATCGGTACTGATGGCACTGCGTGAGCATGTCCCTGGACTTGAGATCCTGCATACCGATGAGGAGATCATTCCTTACGAGTGTGACGGGTTGAGCGCGTATCGCACGCGTCCATTACTGGTTGTTCTGCCTAAGCAAATGGAACAGGTGACAGCGATTCTGGCTGTCTGCCATCGCCTGCGTGTACCGGTGGTGACCCGTGGTGCAGGCACCGGGCTTTCTGGTGGCGCGCTGCCGCTGGAAAAAGGTGTGTTGTTGGTGATGGCGCGCTTTAAAGAGAGCCTCGACATTAACCCCGTTGGTCGCCGCGCGCGCGTGCAGCCGGGCGTATGTAACCTGGCGATCTCCTAGGCCGTTGCGCCGCATAATCTCTATTACGCGCCGGATCCTTCCTCACAAATCGCCTGTTCAATTGGCGGCAATGTGGCGGAAAATGCCGGTGGCGTCCACTGCCTGAAATATGGTCTGACCGTACATAACCTGCTGAAAATTGAAGTGCAAACGCTGGACGGCGAGGCGCTGACGCTGGGATCGGACGCGCTGGATTCACCTGGTTTTGACCTGCTGGCGCTGTTCACCGGATCGGAAGGTATGCTCGGCGTGACCACCGAAGTGACGGTAAAACTGCTGCCGAAGCCGCCCGTGGCGCGGGTTCTGTTAGCCAGCTTTGACTCGGTAGAAAAAGCCGGACTTGCGGTTGGTGACATCATCGCCAATGGCATTATCCCCGGCGGGCTGGAGATGATGGATAACCTGTCGATCCGCGCGGCGGAAGATTTTATTCATGCCGGTTATCCCGTCGACGCCGAAGCGATTTTGTTATGCGAACTGGACGGCGTGGAGTCTGACGTACAGGAAGACTGCGAGCGGGTTAACTACATCTTGTTGAAAGCGGGCGCGACTGACGTCCGTTTGGCACAGGACGAAGCAGAGCGCGTACGTTTCTGGGCCGGTCGCAAAAATGCGTTCCCGGCGGTAGGACGTATCTCCCCGGATTACTACTGCATGGATGGCACCATCCCGCGTCGCGCCCTGCCTGGCGTACTGGAAGGCATTGCCCGTTTATCGCAGCAATATGATTTACGTGTTGCCAACGTCTTTCATGCCGGAGATGGCAACATGCACCCGTTAATCCTTTTCGATGCCAACGAACCTGGTGAATTTGCCCGCGCGGAAGAGCTGGGCGGGAAGATCCTCGAACTCTGCGTTGAAGTTGGCGGCAGCATCAGTGGGGAACATGGCATCGGGCGAGAAAAAATCAATCAAATGTGCGCCCAGTTCAACAGCGATGAAATCACGACCTTCCATGCGGTCAAGGCGGCGTTTGACCCCGATGGTTTGCTGAACCCTGGGAAAAACATTCCCACGCTACACCGCTGTGCTGAATTTGGTGCCATGCATGTGCATCACGGTCATTTACCTTTTCCTGAACTGGAGCGCTTTTGATGCTACGCGAGTGTGATTACAGTCAGGCGCTGCTGGAGCAGGTGAATCAGGCAATTAGCGATAAAACGCCGCTGGTGATTCAGGGCAGCAATAGCAAAGCCTTTTTAGGTCGCCCAGTCACCGGGCAAACGCTGGATGTGCGTTGTCATCGCGGCATTGTTAATTACGACCCGACCGAGCTGGTGATAACCGCTCGTGCCGGAACGCCGCTGGTGGCGATTGAAGCGGCGCTGGAGAGCGCCGGGCAAATGCTTCCCTGCGAGCCGCCGCATTATGGTGAAGAAGCCACCTGGGGCGGGATGGTCGCCTGCGGGCTGGCGGGGCCGCGTCGCCCGTGGAGCGGTTCGGTCCGCGATTTTGTCCTCGGCACGCGCATCATTACCGGCACTGGAAAACATCTGCGTTTTGGTGGCGAAGTGATGAAAAACGTTGCCGGATACGATCTCTCACGGTTAATGGCCGGAAGCTACGGTTGTCTTGGCGTGCTCACTGAAATCTCAATGAAAGTGTTACCGCGACCGCGTGCCTCTCTGAGCCTGCGTCGGGAAATCAGCCTGCAAGAAGCCATGAGTGAAATCGCCGAGTGGCAACTCCAGCCATTACCCATTAGTGGCTTATGTTACTTCGACAATGCGTTGTGGATCCGCCTTGAGGGCGGCGAAGGATCGGTAAAAGCAGCGCGTGAACTGCTGGGTGGCGAAGAGGTTGTGGGTCAGTTCTGGCAGCAATTGCGTGAACAACAACTGCCGTTCTTCTCGTTACCAGGTACCTTATGGCGCATTTCATTACCCAGCGATGCGCCGATGATGGATTTACCCGGCGAGCAACTGATCGACTGGGGCGGGGCGTTACGCTGGCTGAAATCGACAGCCGATGACAATCAAATCCATCGCATCGCCCGCAACGCTGGCGGTCATGCGACCCGCTTTAGTGCCGGAGATGGTGGCTTTGCCCCGCTATCGGCTCCTTTATTCCGCTATCACCAGCAGCTTAAACAGCAGCTCGACCCTTGCGGCGTGTTTAACCCCGGTCGCATGTACGCGGAACTTTGAGGAGCAGGCTATGCAAACCCGATTAACCGAAGAGATGCGGCAGAACGCGCGCTGGAAGCCGACAGCATCCTGTGCGCCTGTGTTCACTGCGGATTTTGTACCGCAACCTGCCCAACCTATCAGCTTCTGGGCGATGAACTGGACGGGCCGCGCGGGCGCATCTATCTGATTAAACAGGTGCTGGAAGGCAACGAAGTCACGCTTAAAACACAGGAGCATCTCGATCGCTGCCTCACTTGCCGCAATTGTGAAACCACCTGTCCTTCTGGTGTGCGCTATCACAATTTGCTGGATATCGGGCGTGATATTGTCGAGCAGAAAGTGAAACGCCCACTGCCGGAGCGAATGCTGCGCGAAGGATTGCGCCAGGTAGTGCCGCGTCCGGCGGTCTTCCGTGCGCTGACGCAGGTAGGGCTGGTGCTGCGACCGTTTTTACCGGAACAGGTCAGAGCAAAACTGCCTGCTGAAACGGTGAAAGCTAAACCGCGTCCGCCGCTGCGCCATAAGCGTCGGGTTTTAATGCTGGAAGGCTGCGCCCAGCCTACGCTTTCGCCCAACACCAACGCGGCAACTGCGCGAGTGCTGGATCGTCTGGGGATCAGCGTCATGTCAGCTAACGAAGCAGGCTGTTGTGGCGCGGTGGACTATCATCTTAATGCGCAGGAGAAAGGGTTGGCACGGGCGCGCAATAATATTGATGCCTGGTGGCCCGCGATTGAAGCAGGTGCCGAGGCAATTTTGCAAACCGCCAGCGGTTGCGGCGCGTTCGTCAAAGAGTATGGGCAGATGCTGAAAAACGATGCGTTATATGCCGATAAAGCGCGTCAGGTCAGTGAACTGGCGGTCGATTTAGTCGAACTTCTGCGCGAGGAACCGCTGGAAAAACTGGCAATTCGCGGCGATAAAAAACTGGCCTTCCACTGCCCGTGTACCCTACAACATGCGCAAAAGCTGAACGGCGAAGTGGAAAAAGTGTTACTTCGTCTTGGATTTACCTTAACGGACGTTCCCGACAGCCATCTGTGCTGCGGTTCAGCGGGAACATATGCGTTAACGCATCCCGATCTGGCACGCCAGCTGCGGGATAACAAAATGAATGCGCTGGAAAGCGGCAAACCGGAAATGATCGTCACCGCCAACATTGGTTGCCAGACGCATCTGGCGAGCGCCGGTCGTACCTCTGTGCGTCACTGGATTGAAATTGTAGAACAAGCCCTTGAAAAGGAATAAAAAAATGAAAACTAAAGTCATTCTTAGCCAGCAAATGGCGAGTGCAATTATTGCCGCAGGTCAGGAAGAGGCGCAGAAAAATAACTGGTCTGTTTCCATTGCTGTTGCCGATGACGGCGGTCATCTGCTGGCGTTAAGTCGCATGGACGATTGCGCGCCGATTGCGGCTTACATCTCCCAGGAGAAAGCGCGTACCGCCGCGCTGGGGCGTCGTGAAACTAAGGGCTATGAAGAGATGGTGAACAACGGACGTACCGCGTTCGTGACTGCGCCGTTACTGACGTCGCTGGAAGGCGGCGTACCGGTTGTTGTTGATGGGCAAATTATTGGTGCCGTGGGCGTTTCTGGTTTAACCGGAGCACAGGATGCGCAGGTCGCGAAAGTGGCAGCAGCGGTGTTGGCGAAATAAGCGAAAACGAGGAGAGAAACAATGAGTCAAACCATAACCCAGGGCCGTTTACGCATTGACGCCAATTTTAAACGTTTTGTGGATGGAGAAGTTTTGCCGGGCGTGGAACTGGACGCTGCTGCATTCTGGCACAATGTTGATGAGATCGTTCACGATCTGGCACCAGAAAATCGTCAGTTGCTGGCAGAACGCGATCGCATTCAGGCGGCGCTTGATGAGTGGCATCGCAGCAATCCGGGGCCGGTAAAAGATAAAGCGGCCTATAAATCTTTCCTTCGTGAACTGGGCTACCTGGTGCCGCAACCGGAGCGCGTGACGGTGGAAACCACGGGCATTGACAGCGAAATCACCAGTCAGGCGGGGCCACAGCTGGTGGTTCCGGCAATGAACGCCCGCTACGCGCTGAACGCGGCGAACGCTCGCTGGGGCTCACTGTACGATGCGTTATACGGCAGCGACATCATCCCGCAGGAAGGGGCGATGGTCAGTGGCTACGATCCGCAGCGCGGTGAGCAGGTTATCGCCTGGGTTCGACGTTTCCTCGATGAATCACTACCGCTGGAAAACGGCAGCTATCAGGATGTGGTGGCGTTTAAGGTGGTCGATAAACAATTACGCATCCAGTTGAAAAATGGTAAAGAAACCACGTTACGTACTCCAGCACAGTTTGTCGGTTACCGTGGCGATGCCGCTGCGCCGACCTGCATTTTGCTGAAAAATAACGGCCTGCATATTGAACTGCAAATTGATGCCAACGGGCGGATTGGCAAAGACGATCCGGCGCACATCAACGATGTTATCGTCGAAGCTGCTATCAGTACCATTCTCGACTGCGAAGATTCGGTCGCGGCGGTTGATGCGGAAGATAAAATCCTGCTGTACCGCAATCTGCTGGGCCTGATGCAGGGGACTCTGCAAGAGAAAATGGAGAAAAACGGTCGGCAAATCGTACGTAAACTGAATGACGATCGTCAGTACACCGCCGCCGATGGCTCTGAAATTTCTCTGCACGGACGCTCGTTGCTGTTTATCCGCAACGTGGGTCATTTGATGACCATTCCTGTGATTTGGGACAGCGAAGGCAATGAAATCCCGGAAGGTATTCTTGATGGCGTCATGACTGGCGCGATTGCCCTCTATGATTTAAAAGTGCAGAAAAACTCGCGCACTGGCAGCGTCTATATTGTGAAACCGAAAATGCACGGTCCGCAGGAAGTGGCGTTCGCCAACAAACTGTTTACCCGCATTGAGACAATGCTCGGTATGGCACCGAATACCCTGAAAATGGGCATTATGGATGAAGAACGCCGGACCTCGCTGAACTTGCGTAGCTGTATCGCTCAGGCGCGCAACCGCGTGGCGTTCATCAATACCGGTTTCCTCGACCGTACCGGCGATGAAATGCATTCGGTGATGGAAGCTGGCCCGATGCTGCGTAAAAACCAGATGAAATCGACGCCGTGGATCAAAGCCTACGAACGTAATAACGTGCTTTCCGGTCTGTTCTGTGGGCTGCGCGGTAAAGCGCAAATCGGTAAAGGCATGTGGGCAATGCCGGACCTGATGGCAGACATGTACAGCCAGAAGGGCGACCAACTGCGTGCCGGGGCAAACACAGCCTGGGTTCCGTCACCAACCGCTGCTACGCTCCATGCGCTGCACTACCACCATACCAACGTACAGAGCGTGCAAGCCAACATTGCCCAGACCGAGTTCAGTGCTGAATTTGAACCGCTGCTGGACGATCTGCTGACTATTCCGGTGGCTGAAAACGCTAACTGGTCGGCGCAAGAGATCCAACAAGAGCTGGATAACAACGTGCAGGGGATTCTGGGGTACGTGGTGCGTTGGGTGGAGCAGGGGATTGGTTGTTCAAAAGTGCCGGATATTCACAACGTGGCGCTGATGGAAGACCGCGCAACGCTGCGTATCTCCAGCCAGCATATCGCCAACTGGTTACGTCACGGTATTCTGACCAAAGAACAGGTGCAGGCGTCGCTGGAGAATATGGCGAAAGTGGTTGATCAGCAAAATGCTGGCGATCCGGCTTATCGTCCGATGGCGGGGAATTTCGCTAACTCGTGTGCTTTTAAAGCTGCCAGCGATTTAATCTTCCTCGGCGTGAAACAGCCAAACGGTTATACCGAACCGTTATTACACGCCTGGCGTTTACGCGAAAAAGAAAGTCATTAATAGCGTCAAAAAAGCCCCGGCAAGTTTTATTGTCGGGGCTATGATAGTAACTGCGGTAGTACATTTATCCCGGAAATAACCGGAGCGATTATCAGGGTTTAACAATATTAAATACCCGTAGCGCATTACTAGCGGGCCTAAAACAACAATATGGACATCTTAACGATACTCTGCGCCTGCGTGTGCGGAACAGAAACCCTTACCCGATATACTTGTTATGCCAGAGGTAGCAATTGCGTTAGCGGCGTACTGTTGCTGTAAAGTATAACGCCTATATTTTACAGTTCAGTCCTCTTTTGCTTATTACAACCTTAAGTATATCAAGCATATAAAGATAATAAGAGACTGAACAATATGGTTACCTGGACCCAAATGTATATGCCGATGGGAGGACTGGGGCTATCCGCTCTGGTCGCGCCCTGATCCCGATAATATTCTTCTTCGTTGCACTCGCGGTATTACGTCTGAAAGGACATGTTGCTGGAGCAATAACCCTTATATTATCTATCCTGATTGCGATATTCGCCTTTAAAATGCCGATTGATATGGCATTTGCTGCTGCGGGCTATGGCTTTATTTATGGATTATGGCCAATTGCGTGGATTATTGTCGCGGCGGTGTTCCTGTATAAATTAACCGTTGCCAGCGGGCAGTTCGATATTATCCGCAGCTCGGTTATCTCCATCACCGACGATCAGCGTTTGCAGGTGTTACTGATTGGTTTCTCCTTTGGTGCGTTGCTGGAAGGAGCTGCTGGCTTTGGTGCGACGGTGGCGTTTGGTGCGTTGGGCGTGCCGATTCTGGTCGCCGGTCAGGTAACGGGAATCGATCCGTTCCACATTGGCGCAATGGCGGGACGTCAGTTACCGTTCCTGTCGGTTCTTGTGCCGTTCTGGCTGGTAGCAATGATGGACGGCTGGAAAGGGGTGAAAGAGACGTGGCCAGCGGCGCTGGTTGCTGGGGGAAGCTTCGCTGTCACTCAGTTCTTTACCTCTAACTATATTGGTCCGGAACTGCCGGATATTACTTCGGCGCTGGTGAGTATCGTCTCACTCGCTTTATTCCTTAAAGTCTGGCGGCCGAAAAATACCGAAACGGCAATCAGCATGGGGCAATCCGCAGGTGCGATGGTGGTAAATAAGCCATCTTCTGGCGGTCCCGTGCCTTCAGAATATAGTCTGGGGCAAATCATTCGTGCGTGGTCACCGTTTTTAATCTTAACGGTGCTGGTCACCATCTGGACCATGAAGCCGTTTAAAGCGTTATTTGCTCCGGGCGGCGCGTTTTATTCACTGGTGATTAATTTCCAGATCCCTCATTTGCATCAACAAGTGTTGAAAGCGGCACCCATTGTCGCCCAACCAACGCCAATGGATGCGGTGTTTAAATTCGACCCTCTCTCGGCTGGCGGCACCGCTATTTTTATTGCGGCGATTATCTCTATCTTCATCCTCGGCGTGGGCATCAAGAAAGGGATTGGCGTCTTTGCCGAAATGCTAATTAGTCTGAAGTGGCCGATATTGTCGATTGGCATGGTGCTGGCATTCGCCTTCGTCACCAACTATTCCGGCATGTCCACCACGCTGGCGCTGGTACTGGCAGGTACAGGCGTGATGTTCCCGTTTTTCTCACCGTTTCTCGGCTGGCTGGGCGTATTCCTTACCGGGTCGGACACTTCTTCAAACGCCCTGTTTGGTTCACTGCAATCGACCACGGCGCAGCAAATCAACGTCTCTGACACTCTGCTGGTGGCAGCAAATACCAGCGGCGGCGTAACTGGCAAGATGATCTCCCCGCAATCTATCGCCGTGGCCTGCGCCGCGACGGGCATGGTGGGCCGAGAATCTGAACTGTTCCGCTACACCGTGAAGCACAGTCTGATTTTTGCCAGCGTTATCACCCTGCTGCAGGCGTATGTGTTTACCGGGATGTTAGTCTCGTAAATCAATAAAGCCGGATGAAGGTAAATATCACCCGGCTTTCCATTTGTCTGTCGTTTATCTCGCCAGGGAACCGTTTTTACGATTGGCTTCTTTATACGTAGTCTCCGTTTTACGATGCGAATTGTTTAATATTTATACAACTTGGCTTCTGTGCTGGTTATAAAGTACCCACTTTCATGAGATCAATTTTAGTATGTTATTACATTGCTTCATCTGTTGCTTTCATGACGAATGGCGTTTTTTCTCTTATTTATATTTTTCACTAGAACAATGAGTAGATCAAAATTCCCAAAACTCCCAAAAACATAAGATTATTCGCAAAGCTGATTTTGCAGAATAATGAGAACTTTTAAGATTTGTCGAGGATCAATTTTAAGCAATTTATCTCCACTTGTTACATAAAAGATGCCGTTAGGTTAATAAGTTAATCTTGCTATAACAGTGTTCGTTACTGCCTATTAATAAAGATATTTGGGATAGGGTAACGTGGATGAGGATTCGAAATCATCCGTCTTGCGGAAAGTGAAATGTTGGCAGATGTTAATATTATGTATGTATTTTAACTCCAACAACACACCAATCATTTTGTTAGAAATAAGAAAATTTATGGTTAAATAATTTGGTGATTATGAAGCATTAAATCGTAATGCCAAATATTGTTCGCTTTGGAGAGTATTATTGCCTGTTTGTGTCTGTTGAGCAGAAAAATCATCTGAATTTGAATACTTTTATTAGGTGTGAATAAATGAAAAAATCATTAAAATCATTAAAATCATTAAAATCATTAAAATCATTAAAATCATTAAAATCATTAAAATCATTAAAATCATTAAAATCATTAAAATCATTAAAATCATTAACTTATATGAATATTTCAGAGTTGGAGTTCGAATGTTGACACCTGAGTATTTCCTGCTAAAAATAGCCCTGCTTTACGGATGGTTGTATTGCAATAACACGAAAGTAGTAAGAGATTAAAGGTATCTGTCAGCGATAACTCTGCAAGTGATGACATTTTGTAAACCAAATAATGTAAATCAGCAATGTATCTTTTCACTTAATTATAACAAATGTGGTATTCACTAAGAATCTGATACGAGCTTACATCACGACTATTTTAGTCTCATCGCGGGATACAGGGATGCACCGATGGATCTCAGCACACCGTAATGCAATACCTGAACAAATAGAACAGTAAAGTGGTTCAGTATTAATGAAAGCTCTTATTTTCCGTTGGGAAAACTTAAAATAGATGAGAAGGCTTTTTGATTTCTTATGTGATCTCATTTCGAGTATTGAGAAATTTGTGATTTTTAAATTTTTCAATAAGCCCTGTAAGGGATTGGGGTTTTATGAGAAATAAAGAGACGTATTGTCTTTGTTTAAACGGTACGTAAATTGGGTAATGCTGCCAACTTACTGATTTAGTGTATGATGGTGATTTTAAGGTGCTTGCGTGGCTTCCATTTCCATCAGATGTCCTTCCTGCTCCGCTACTGAAGGCGTGGTGCGTAACGGCAAAAGCACTGCCGGACATCAGCGCTATCTCTGCTCTCATTGCCGTAAAACATGGCAACTACAGTTCACTTACACCGCCTCTCAGCCCGGTACGCACCAGAAAATCATTGATATGGCCATGAATGGCGTCGGATGTCGCGCCAGTGCACGCATTATGGGCGTTGGCCTCAACACGGTTTTACGTCACTTAAAAAACTCAGGCCGCAGTCGGTAACCTCGCGCATACAACCGGGCAGTGATGTGATTGTCTGCGCTGAAATGGACGAACATTGGGGCTACGTCGGGTGCTAAATCACGTCAGCGCTGGCTGTTTTACGCGTATGACAGGATACGGAGGACGGTTGTGCCGCACGTCTTCGGTGAACGCACTCTGGCCACACTGGAGCGTCTTCTGAGCCTGCTGTCGGCCTTTGAGGTCGTGGTATGGATGACGGATGGCTGGCCGCTGTATGAATCACGCCTGAAGGGAAAGCTGCACGTTATCAGCAAGCGTTACACTCAGCGCATTGAGCGACATAATCTGAATCTGAGACAACATCTGGCAAGGCTGGGACGGAAGTCACTGTCGTTCTCAAAATCGGTGGAGCTGCATGACAAGGTCATCGGGCATTATCTGAACATAAAACACTATCAGTAAGTTGGAGTCATTACCGGTAATGCTGCCAACTTACTGATTTAGTGTATGATGGTGATTTTAAGGTGCTTGCGTGGCTTCCATTTCCATCAGATGTCCTTCCTGCTCCGCTACTGAAGGCGTGGTGCGTAACGGCAAAAGCACTGCCGGACATCAGCGCTATCTCTGCTCTCATTGCCGTAAAACATGGCAACTACAGTTCACTTACACCGCCTCTCAGCCCGGTACGCACCAGAAAATCATTGATATGGCCATGAATGGCGTCGGATGTCGCGCCAGTGCACGCATTATGGGCGTTGGCCTCAACACGGTTTTACGTCACTTAAAAAACTCAGGCCGCAGTCGGTAACCTCGCGCATACAACCGGGCAGTGATGTGATTGTCTGCGCTGAAATGGACGAACATTGGGGCTACGTCGGGTGCTAAATCACGTCAGCGCTGGCTGTTTTACGCGTATGACAGGATACGGAGGACGGTTGTGCCGCACGTCTTCGGTGAACGCACTCTGGCCACACTGGAGCGTCTTCTGAGCCTGCTGTCGGCCTTTGAGGTCGTGGTATGGATGACGGATGGCTGGCCGCTGTATGAATCACGCCTGAAGGGAAAGCTGCACGTTATCAGCAAGCGTTACACTCAGCGCATTGAGCGACATAATCTGAATCTGAGACAACATCTGGCAAGGCTGGGACGGAAGTCACTGTCGTTCTCAAAATCGGTGGAGCTGCATGACAAGGTCATCGGGCATTATCTGAACATAAAACACTATCAGTAAGTTGGAGTCATTACCTAATTGCTTAACTTAATGTAAACAATATGATTTTGCATCTTACTTCATACAAAGTTGTAATGAGTAGTCATGTGAAGAAGAAAACAGGGGTCGGTACTTATGAGCGATGACCGTTTTTATTTTTCTTTAGGGCAGGGAGTTAAGTTTTACCCAGCGTCTCGACGTATCACCACCAGTACAGGCAATGTAATCAATCTGTCTGAAAACGGCTATCGATTTTTACTCCTTTTACTACAGGGAGAATCCGATAAGCAACATATTATCAATGAGGTTTGGCGGGAGCAGAAAGGTTCGGTAAGCGACAGCAGTTATTATGGGCAGATTTACATGCTTAGAAAGGCATTAGACGTCGCAGGTTTGTCGAGTTCTCTAATTAAAACCATTCCGCGAAAAGGCGTCAGATATCTGGGAAAGGTCGAGAAACATGTCTGTGAGAATGAGCGTGACAGTGATGAAGACAGTAGTAGCTATACCAACGATAGCGAGGCCAGGGAAGTAAACACTGATGCAAACATTCCTGAGAATGATAACAGCCAGGAATTCTCTACTGAAGAGCTGCTCCCAATAAAACATACTGACAAAAATATTGAATGGTATAGAACGAAGCAGTGGAGTGTTTTTATTAGCGTTCTTACCGTGTTAGCAGTGTGCTGGCTGACGACGCTTGTTTTTTTAGTCTTACTATTTCTTAATCAAGATAAATGATATTAAATGTAATTTTTTTTGAAGACTAAATAGCGGGAATAGATAATTATAGCCACATCCCAAAAATATGGGATACCGGTGACACGCAGATGAAGCTGGTGGTTTGAATTTAAATAATAATATACGAGGAAAACATGAATACTTTTATTACTAAGTACTATGGTAAAACTAAACAGTGCTTTGCGCGTTTCGCGAAGGATGAACGTGGTGTTACTGCAATCGAATATGCATTGATTGGTGTTGCTATGGCAACTCTGCTTGCTTTCATCTTTGGCGATCAGAACTCAGGCTTCCTGGGCGCAATTAAAGATGCATTCGACGCTATCGCTGCAGCAATTCAACAGGTAACGATTTCCGGAACGAGTAATCCGTAACTTATAAAAAATAAAAAAACTCTCTAGAGGCTGTCAGACGTAAAGGAATATGTCTGGCAGCAACCTTGTATGGTACATGGAGTCTTTCAATGGCAGCAATATGGTTACTAAGAGTCGATCTTTTATTTGTTGCGCTCTTTCTTATTTTTATTTCATGGGGGGATATATTACTCAGAATTATTAGCCATCGTTATTTACTGGTGTTAACCGTGCTTATTTTTTTGGCACTCATTTTACAGCATCAAAAACCCAATCTGGTTGCAGCCGGGAGCGTTTTGCTCGTGGGCTTCTTTCTTTTTTCCGCAGGGATAATTGGCGGCGGTGATGTCAAGCTGTTAACTGTTCTTTCGTTAGCTATTGATGAACATGAACTGGCTAATTTTCTCGTCGCAATGACCTTTTGCGGCGCTCTGGTTGTTCTGGCAGGTCTTCTTTTTTTTCGAAAATCAATTCGTGAAAACGGTGTGCCTTATGCTGTACCAATTTCATTGGCTTTTCTGCTTACATATCCTGTTTTCCCATTGTTTTGTTAATTTTTTAGGACAGCATAAATGAATCATCGGATGCTTTTTTTTCTCTCAGTAATTGTGATAGCAGTAGGTCTTGTGATCCTACCCACGTAATATGGACACAGGCCTAAGCAAGGTTCTGGTTTTCAAATTGTTCCGGACTGAGGCCGCCACACCAACTGTGCCGCCGCCACCGATTGTAATCACATTCGATATAATTAAACACCGTTGCCCGCATTATTTCCCGGCTGATAAAGTGTTCTCCATGGATACATTCCACTTTCAGCGAATGAAAGAAGCTTTCCACGCAGGCATTATCGTAGCAGCAACCTTTTGCGCTCATACTTCCACGCAGATTATGCCGTTTCAGTTGCGCCTGATAATCTGCTGAACAGTACTGGCCTCCACGGTCCGTGTGAACGATAACGTTCCGGGGCCTCTTACGCCGCCACAGCGCCATCTGCAGGGCATCGCAGGGCAGTTGCGCCGTCATGCGTGGCGACATTGACCAGCCAATAACGGCACGTGACCACAGGTCAATGACCACTGCCAGATACAGCCAGCCTTCATCTGTACGTAAGTACGTGATGTCTCCTGGCCACTTCTGGTTCGGGCCACTGGCGTAAAAATCCTGCTCCAACAGATTTTCTGACACAGGCAGGCCGTGTGCGCGGTAGCTGACCGGGCTGAACTTCCGGGAGGCCTTTGCCCTCAGTCCCTGACGGCGCAGGCTTGCCGCCACGGTTTTTACGTTAAAGGGGTAACCCTGAGCACGCAGTTCATCCGTCAGGCGTGGGGCACCGTAACGCTGTTTTGACCGGGTAAAAGCCGCGAGGACAACGCTGTCGCAGTGTTGGCGGAACTGCTGACGCGTGCTTATCCTTGTCCGCCGCTGACACCACGTATACCAGCCGCTGCGGGCCACCCGGAGCACGCGGCACATTGCTTTGATGCTGAACTCAGCCTGATGTTTTTCAATAAAGACATACTTCATTTCAGGCGCTTCGCGAAGTATGTCGCGGCCTTTTGGAGGATAGCCAGCTCTTCATCCCGTTCTGCCAGCTGGCGTTTGAGACGTGCAATCTCGGTAGACATCTCCAGTTCACGTTCAGAAGACGTCTGCTGATTTTGCTGTTTACTGCGCCAGTTGTAGAGCTGTGATTCATACAGGCTGAGTTCACGGGCTGCGGCAGTAACACCGATGCGTTCAGCAAGCTTCAGGGCTTCACTGCGAAATTCAGGCGAATGCTGTTTACGGGGTTTTTTACTGGTTGATACTGTTTTTGTCATGTGAGTCACCTCTGACTGAGAGTTTACTCACTTAGCCGCGTGTCCACTATTGCTGGGTAAGATCAGGCTGAGGAGTCCCCAGAAAAGAAGACAGGCATAGAGTTTTGTGATCTACTGATTGCGCTAACAAATTCAATGAGATCACCTCTATGCCTGCCCGTTAAGTATGTCAGGCTTTTTTCCGTAATGCTCTAACTTCCACGCATTGGTTTCTGACATCAAATAAGGCTATGACTTTCTCTCCCTTTTAATCTCATTCTGATCTAAAACCATATCTTAAAAAAATGCATGGGTATTTTAATTATTTTGATGTTGATCTAACGCACTCAAGGACCATTTTATTACCGATTATCCATTCTATTTAACTGTTGCGATATAAATGTTTGTTTTAGGTGCTTTAATTCAGTACAAGTCATCAAACCGTACCAGACCCTGACTGTCAGTGACACCGACAGGTGGGGGCGGCGGTGTGGGGTCAAACTGAGTGTGTCTGCCTCTGGCCCACAGAGCCAGCTCTGCCGCCATTGCCCGTGGATGATACTCCAGCTGCACGTTGAGACCGGAAACTGGGTTGTTGTTCTCATCCACGAACTGCAGCGCCAGCCAGTGCATCCGCTGCTTACCGCAGGCGACTTCTTTGTACTTCATTTTGTGACTCAGGCAGGTGACTGTCGTGTTGCCTGTTGCGTCCATTTTGCGGTTAAACCCTTTTAATTCAATTTGTTAAATTGCTTTCCACCTTTTGCGGGGCGCGACTTAACCAAAATATTCACTGTTATCATAATATGCAATGGGCTGGAGGTTGCAGGTCATTTAGGGATTTTCTGTAAGCCCCGTTTTGCAGAACGTTCTATCTCCGATTGAGATCCTGTCTCTCGGTATTACCGGTAGTCTGGCCATAATCCCCTATGGATCATATTGATATAGTAGGCATAACACTGAGAGATCCCCTCATAATTTCCCCAAAACGTAACCATGTGTGAATAGATTTTGAGTAAGCAGGGTTGCAGCCACGAGTGAGTCTTCCCTTGTTATTGTGTAGCCAGAATGCCGCAAAACTTCCATGCCTAAGCGAACTGTTGAGAGTACGTTTCGATTTCTGACTGTGTTAGCCTGGAAGTGCTTGTCCCAACCTTGTTTCTGAGCATGAACGCCCGCAAGCCAACATGTTAGTTGAAGCATCAGGGCGATTAGCAGCATGATATCAAAACGCTCTGAGCTGCTCGTTCGGCTATGGCGTAGGCCTAGTCCGTAGGCAGGACTTTTCAAGTCTCGGAAGGTTTCTTCAATCTGCATTCGCTTCGAATAGATATTAACAAGTTGTTTGGGTGTTCGAATTTCAACAGGTAAGTTAGTTGCTAGAATCCATGGCTCCTTTGCCGACGCTGAGTAGATTTTAGGTGACGGGTGGTGACAATGAGTCCGTGTCGAGCGCTGATTTTTTCGGCCTTTAGAGCGAGATTTATACAATAGAATTTGGCATGAGATTGGATTGCTTTTAGTCAGCCTCTTATAGCCTAAAGTCTTTGAGTGACTAGATGACATATCATGTAAGTTGCTGATAGGTTTCCAGTTTTCCGCTCCTAGGTCTGCATATTGGACTTTTCCTCTTACTCGACTTAACCAGTACCAACCCAGCTTCTCAACGGATTTATACCATGGCACTTTAAAGCCAGCATCACTGACAATGAGCGGTGTGGTGTTACTCGGTAGAATGCTCGCAAGGGCGGCTAGAAATTGGTCATGAGCTTTCTTTGAACATTGCTCTGAAAGCGGGAACGCTTTCTCATAAAGAGTAACAGAACGACCGTGTAGTGCGACTGAAGCTCGCAATACCATAAGCCGTTTTTGCTCACGGATATCAGACCAGTCAACAAGTACAATGGGCATCGTATTGCCCGAACAGATAAAGCTAGCATGCCAACGGTATACAGCGAGTCGCTCTTTGTGGAGGTGACGATTACCTAACAATCGGTCGATTCGTTTGATGTTATGTTTTGTTCTCGCTTTGGTTGGCAGGTTACGGCCAAGTTCGGTAAGAGTGAGAGTTTTACAGTCAAGTAAGGCGTGGCAAGCCAACGTTAAGCTGTTGAGTCGTTTTAAGTGTAATTCGGGGCAGAATTGGTAAAGAGAGTCGTGTAAAATATCGAGTTCGCACATTTTGTTGTCTGATTATTGATTTTTGGCGAAACCATTTGATCATATGACAAGATGTGTATCTACCTTAACTTAATGATTTTGATAAAAATCATTAGGGGATTCATCAGGGCATAACACCCAAAAGTTGACTAAAGCTAAATCAATCAGAGTGAAAAATGTTCGGTTTGATGTTGGGGGGGACTGAGGAGGGGCCAACGCAGGTGGTATGCGTTTTACTTCAGACCGGACAAAGACCGGATGTATCCGTGCAGTAATGAATCCGTTAGCCAGGTGCTCATGTGGAAATAGTGTCTATTGGGGATTTGAAGTTTGACAGAAAAGGCCACAGTGACCAGAAGGGGGCTACTTAGAAGAAATGTTCAGGCTGGGTGGAAGAGGTAAAGCAGTGACATCAGCATTCAAAGTGACCGGATATCTACCAGAACCCCAGAAAGCAAAAAACCAGCCCGTAGGCTGGTTCTTCTAAATAGTGGTGCCGGACTCGGAATCGAAAATTTCTTTTATCATATTGATATTAATGCAATTTGTTTGGTTTGATTAAAAATGTACCCTCAATTATACCCGCAGTCCCTTTTGATATCGAAAGGGAATCACTCTCGGGATCAGGCTGAGAGCACAGAAGGAAAGTACCTGGCTATTATATCGTTAATTCTGTCAATCAGTTCCAGCCTTTTGAAAGTGATGTGTGCAGATCCCTTCTTAAAGTATTTAATGATGAACATCTCGTCTTCATAGCGCTCTTTACCCTGAACGGACTGGATGTGACCATCCAGACGAATAGTGATGTTTTCCCGGTTGTCGGGGATCGGTTTGCCGCTGAACAGATGTAGCATTCTTTCCAGGTCGACGAGTCGGTCAGTCTGTTGCCCGGTGATAAGATGAAACCCCCACCGGTCCCACCTCACCAGGTTGTTGACGATAATTTTACTGCCAAATTTACAGGGTGAGTTGGTTTTGTAATCCCAGCTCAGCCCTTTGAAGACGTTGATCACTCCCCGTTCAAACACTTCATCTTTGTTCTGGTGCAGTTGTTCAAATGTGCTCAGAATGTTCGCTTCGCTGATTTCCGGAAAATTATCATATTCCAGTGACCTGTACCATGTGTCCCGGGTCTGCGCATCCATCAGACTCAGCATCCCGGAACGTTGCATCAGATCACGCCAGAGTTCGCGATCAAGATTGCGTGTGATGGCTTTCATTGCGGTTTCCGGTTTCTCCATCAGCCAGCAACCGCAGCGAAAATCCTGTTTCATGGCCCAGTCCAGAGCCGTTTTACCTCTAATACTTTCTGTCATTGCTGATACTTCAGCCAGTTGTCGGATAAGTGTGTCGATTTGCAGCAATGTACTCTTTCGTACAGCCAGAATGTGGCGGATACTGGTTGAGCAGATAACGTCCGTATGCCCGTTGACCACTTCCGGACGAGAGGCTGTGATTTCAGACATAATCGATATTCCTTTTTGCAGATAAACGAAAACGCCAGCCGTATTCAGGCTGGCGTCAGTGGAATGAAGTCTGGTGAGTAAGACTCACCGGTTCTGTTGCAGAAACTGCAGCTGACGCAGGGTACGGATATCTTCCCTGGCCTGTTCAATACAGGGCAGCAGTGCTGCCGAATCCGTTTTATCCTCATCGTTGTCGAAGATAATCCCTGATTCGCAGTCAATATTGTCCTGCAGCCACGCAATCAGAATATCCAGCGCCGTTTCTGTGGTTAATAATTTCATCCAGTGTCTTTTGTCCTGATTACCAGTCGAAAGTGGGGAACCCCGGCAGACATTCTGCGCCGGCGTCCAGATGAATGAGACTGACGCCATAACGCCGGGTGAGAGTGACGACCAGACGACGGAACGTTCTGGACAGGCCCAGGCGTTTAAGCCGCAGAACCGGGTACGACCATGCATCGGTACGTAACAGATAGCCGCTGCCTGTAAAATGAATCCATTCTGTTTCGCCGTCGTCATTAGTCTGGTGTGACAGCGAGTACAGCCAGGCGTTGTCCGTTTCCGTGATATGTGCGGTGCTGCAACGTATGCAGGTAAGGGTTGTTAACGGTGGTGGTGTACTGGTTGCGTGTTGGTCGGATTTATCGACCACGCGGAGTGAATAACCGTTTTCAGAGACCTTGTTAATCAGTTCACTGAGATTAACACCATCGACGTCAACGACAATGCGCCCCATGTTCAGTGCCTGCACGTTAACGCTGTCGGCTTCCAGCGTCAGGGCCAGTTTCATTGTTTCGCTTCCGGATGCTTCCCCCGGGTAATGTTATTTACCGTTCTGTAGTTATCGCGGGTCATCAGGCCGGTTGCCCGGCGTGCCCGGAGAATATCAATGCTGTTGATTAACTGCGACGGGGCTCCTGCGCTGAATCCCGGCTGGTCGGTACGTACCAGCGCGTATTTTTCAACGAGAAAGTTCACCGCGTCACACAGTGAAATTCCTGCCTCAATATGCTGCTCAATCACACGTTCATCAGCGAACGGTGTGTCATTCAGCGTGAGGCCATAGTGCTGGTCCAGCAGTCGGGTGAGCAGTGTCTGCCAGATGGTGATGGGAGACGGGCAGCCCGATGCCTCCCGTACGTGAGTGTCGGGTAATGTATTCATCTTAAGTTCTCTGTAACAGGTGGTTATAAAGGGGAGATATCCGGTGTTATACGGTGGTTGCGGGCGCTGCCGGTGTCGGATAAACAGCCAGATAAACGTAACCACAGGAGCCGAGGGTGTCGGCTTCGCAGGTCAGCCCTTTCGCATACAGTGTGACGGTATGCTGATGGCGGGGATTCAGTTCACCGCCAGTGAGCATGAGTTCCAGTTGTTTCATCAGCAGCGGAAAGGCCTGGTCCAGGTGGTACGCATCTACGTCGCTGAACCTGCCTCTGATACCGGCGCGGTCTGCAAGGTAATGCAGGCGGTTACCCTCCTGTACCAGTCGGGCCCCGAAACAGGGCGTCACGGTGCAGGGCAGCCCCCACCAGGGGCGGTCGTGATTGTCGTCGGGAGGCGTTGTCCCGGGGAGTGTGTCTGACACGATAAAGTCCTCACAGAAAATCGGTTAAGAATGGTCCGGTAGTGGCGATAATTCTGCTCATCAGAATTCCCTTCCAGACTCAGTTCAGGGTGACGCTCATCAGCCGGACATACGGACCAAAACTGTCCTTACGGCGTTCTGCAAACACAGCCAGTACACCGGGAATATCCTGCACTTCACGGCCGGTATATGTATCCGTGCTACCGTGCCAGCGGTATTTACCGGTACAGAACGGAAAAAGACGGGATGCAGGATGCTGACGGTGAATACGCATGGCTTCACCACGGGTGATGATTTTCATGAGAATAGTCCTCCTGAATGTGAAAGTAAGAAACAGCTGAGAAAGAGAAACTGAAGTGATATGAAGGTGATTGTGACGGTGACGGGTTAAAGCAGACCGTGTTCCGCAAAGGAGAAAACCTGGCTGCCACCGACTATCAGATGGTCCGGTACCCGGATATCAACCAGGGCCAGTGCCTGTACCAGACGCTCAGTGATAAGGCGGTCTGCCTTGCTGGGGGGGACTTCACCGGACGGGTGATTGTGCGCCAGCACCACGGCAGCGGCATTGTGGTACAGGGCGCGTTTAATCACTTCCCGGGGATGGACTTCCGTACGGTTGATGGTGCCGGTGAAGAGGGTTTCACCGGCAATCAGCTGATTCTGGTTGTTCAGATACAGCACCCGGAACTCTTCACGCTCCAGTCCCGCCATGTTCAGAATCAGCCATTCCCGTGCCGCATGCGTGGAGGTGAAGGCCACGCCGGGTTCATGAAGATGGCGGTCCAGGGTTTTCAGGGCCCGCAGAATGAGGCTGCGCTCTCTGGTTGTCATTTCTCCGGGCAGAAAGGAAAGCTGCTGCATTGTCCCTGCCACCATTCAGTCGATGATGCGCATAATGGCGCTGCATTCCGGATGCTGCAGGGCGTAATCCCGCAGCCGGTAATAATGGACCGTCATGGCATAACACTCCGTACGACAGGCATGATGACTGTACGTCATCAGACAGGCAGCAATGCCGGCAGCTTCCGGACTCATTTCAGCGCGGTTACCGTTCATGGCATTGAACAGTACCCATGTTTCGTCATCATCGTCATCCGGTTCGGGTGCCATAAATGCCCCGCCGTTGTTCAGGGTGTACAGATTCCAGATACCACCGCAGTAGTCTTCGCACAGACGGTCCATCCAGCCGAAGACACGGGGCTCCAGGGTCACCCACTGTGGAATGAGGCCAAAGTGCTGCGGCCAGAAGCTGATGCGCTGTTCATCAGGGACGAGGGTGGCAACCAGTTGTTGCAGGTCAGTCTCCGGTGCACAGGCCGAAGAGGTGGTGTTCTGAGACAATGTTTTCATGTATGAAATCCTTGTAATGTGAATAAATGAGAGGGAGTAAAGGTCGGGAGCTGACAACATCACGTTCATCACTGACCGTGATGACCCGGTAATATCAGGGATGAATGATATTCGGCTGAAATTCCGGACAGCCGTACGCGTAACCGTTCCGGTCACAGACGGATGGCCAGATGCCATTGCCTGTATACTCAGTCTGCACAGACTGATTTCTCCGGGACGGTAAAGCAGACGGGTACACCAGGCGCACAGGTCATCATCAGAAATGGAACGACACCCCGGCAGCGCCTCCGGGGCGTCGGGTGATTCTGGTGCCTGAATCACGCCTTCAGGGACATGCTGCATCAGCGCAGGCTCTCCAGCAGCGTTTCTGCCATCACCCACAATGCGCGGTTGAGCTTAATATCGGTGTCGATGTTGTGAATGGCACGGGTGTGGATACGTTTTCCTTTTGCACTGCGGCCGGAAATCCCGCCTTTCAGCATATTCTCCTGGATGGTCTGATAAGTACTCCACAGGTCCTTACCGTAATCCTCCCGGCGTCGTGGCGTCAGAATGTCGGCGGTGGTGACGGGCTGATGTTCGTCACCATAACGGTAAGTCAGTGCCGCCTGTGCCAGCGCCTGGCGTGCCGGTGGCGGCAGGACCAGCGACTGCATGGCATCACGTTTCTCCTCAATCCGGTCAAACACGCCCACCACTTCGTAAGCCCCTTCAATAACTTTCTCCACCACGTTTCCCCGGTGCGGAACACGCACTTCCCCCAGAGACTGACCACAGACACACCCGTTCTGGCAGACGAATCTGAAGTAACCCGGCAGCATCTGGTAGCTGGAGGTACCGTCATGGGAGTTGAGCAGAATAATTTCAGGGACATGTTCTCCGTTTATCTCTCCGGCCCGCCGCAGACGCAGCATGTGTTTTGTGTATCCCCGGCGGCCCGGGTCGCGCACACGGGTCTGGCAGGCGAAAAAGGGCTGGAAGCCTTCCCGCTGCAGACTTTCCAGTACGGTGATGGTGGGGATGTACGTATAGTTCTGGCTTCGGGACGTGTGTTTCTCTTCCCCGAAAATCCCCGGCACATGGTGCATCAGCTCTTCATGTGTCAGCGGACGGTCACGGCGTATCTGGTTCGCATAACCAAAACGACTGACTAATTGCATACTTTGCTCCTTATCGGTGGTTAAGATTTACTGGTGCAACAAATGAAAAAAGCCGCGTCTCCCGGAGAAGACGCGGCCTGATGGATGAAATCAATGAAGTTTATTGTCTGAGAAGCCCTCCACTGGCGAGCCACGCATTAAGCTGTTTTCCGGCATCAGCTTCAGAGTTCCGGCTGCGTCAGCGTCGCTGACCTTCCGCGTTGCGGATAACCCGACGGAAATGCATTCCCGGGTCATCCTGGATAAACACATTGCGGTAAGCGGTTATGACAGCAACCGCCTGCCCGTATGAGAAAGATCCTTCAGCCAGGACATACTCTGTGTGTAACCCGGCATATCTGGTTTCTCCTGATAAATAGCCTCTGCCATACGTTGTGGCAGAGGCTGAAGCATGAAACTGACTTCAGGGATCAGTTAACATTTTTTCCGGAAACGGTAATCAGCAGTGGATGGTAGTCCTGGGGATCGAAAACCGATAACGGCAGACTGACACGATGGCCGTTACTTTCTTCAGTTGCTTTAATGATTTCGGTTGTGGCGACATTTTCCACGCACTCCGTTTCCAGAAATGCGTCTGTGGTTCGCGTGGCATTACTGTCACCAAAAGCTTCCGTTTCCATTTTTCTGGTCACCAGCGTCTGACCATATTTGTCTTTGAGTTGCAGAGTGATGGTGAGGGGGCCAAATCCTTCACCGTTTCCGCCATTATCCAGCCGGAACTGGTAAGCACAAATATTTCCCGGGAGCCATATCGTATCTGTATTGCGTATACTGATGTAACGTTGATCCTGTGCCCGGAGTGGGGCAGACCACGTTAACCCCAGAATGAAGGCGGTAATCATGCAGGTTTTGAACAGGTGAATCATGGTATTTACCTCTCTGAGTCATGACGATGACACTGGCAAATCAGGTGATAAAACCTAAAAGGAGCAGAACACACGTTATGCCGGGAGCTCCGGGGGGAATGCTTCTTCCAGCCGGTTAACCATCTTGCCGAGATGGGATGCATCATATTCCATGACGGGGCGTTGCCTGATGATACTGACCACCAGTGGTTTGATTAACATATTGGTCGCGGCCCGTTGTTGTATACCGGCGGCGAAAATGATCTCCAGAGCATTCTGATCGATAACACGGGCCAGATTCGCGTTCAGATTTTCAATCTCATGTCCGGTCAGCAGGAAACTGCCGGCAAGCCATGTCACCTGCTCCTGAATCATTGCCAGAATTTTGACGCGATCTTCTTCAACCAGCGCTCCGGCAATTTTTCCTGATACAGCGGAGGCAATCATTCCCCCCAGAACACCGCCAACCACACGCCCTGTCAGTGCACCAAATGGTCCCAGTGGACTGAACAATATCCCGCCCGCCACTGACCCGACAGCACCACCTGCCACACCGGAAGATGCCACGGCAAGATTCCTGATGAACTGCGCACCGGAGATCCGTCCCCGCAACATTTTGATCATGTCAGGGCTGGTTGTGACAGCTACCAGTGCCAGAGATGTCACCAGCGTACCCTTCATCACTTTGTTCAGGGCACTGATATTTCCTGCACCGGTCCCCTTCTGAAGCGCCTGCCGGACAGTCGGGCTGGCCGTCGAAAAATCAATATGCTTCAGCATACCCTGAACAACAGTGAGCCGGTGAAGTTGCTGGGTTGTGACGTAGACAGCCAGTGTGCGGGTGAAGGTTTTTCCTGCCTGGACAGCAGCTGTCTGCAGGGCAGCATCGCGATCGCCGGTGCTGAGCCAGAAGACCGATGCCGTCAGGGCAAAACTGATCCCTCCGGCCGCCAGACTGACAACCGACCCCTCGGCAATATCATAAGTGACCGATTCGATGGTCCCGAACCGGGTGATATTACGGGCCTGGGTATAAGTCAGATGTCCCCGACGAATCAGCCGGGACGCTTCTGCGGGATCGGTTACACCGGGTACTTTACCTTCGCGGATCTTATTCTTCATGGTTTCCACAGCGCCGGCATACTGATCACGGGGGACTTCCAGTTGCATGGGACCATGATTTCCCATGTAACGATACTGTCCGTTTTGTCCGTCGAATGCCGCACCGACGCTACGGGCTGCAGTTGAACAATATTTCGTCTGGATTTCTGTTCCGCTGACCAGTCTGTCTGCTCCATTTCTGGCATTATTATCACCGAGGATCCGTGCGTTTTTCAGACGGACTCTGTCGACAATATGGTTTCCCCGTTCAGCGGCAAACCCATGTCCCTGCCCTCCGGAAGCAAACATTTTCTCATTTGTACTCCAGGTTTCCGGCAGTTTCATGAGAATCAGACCATTCGCCGTTGCATCGGAAATAAAACCGGTGTAAGAACGTTCATAAATGTCCTGACACAGTGTTTCTGTTTCGTGACAAAGAGAGGAGCAGTACCATTCCGGAGCCGGCTTATGATTTTCCGGGGCATGATGTACTTCTGTCAGCCCGCAGGAGGCACAGATACGAAGCTCATCCACGTGGTGGAATGATACAAAACGGCGGCCTTCTGAAAAGGGGTACCAGTCACCGCCGTCCAGGCAACGATCGAGAAAATCGTCATTCGCTTCCGGTGATAAATTCAGGCGGTTCCGGAAGAGCGTTTTCAGTTCATCAGGTGTGAATGACAGGTTCTCTTTCAACTGTTCGTTAAACCCTGCCATGTTTCTTTCATACCAGGCATTGTTCAGTAACCAGTTTCCGTCTGCCAGTTCAAATTCCCTCAGTTCTCCCCGGGAAATCCGTTGTGAAATGAGTGTCAGCCAGATGCGCTCCGTCAGCGTTTCAGGAAGGCTGTAATCGTTTTGCAAACTGCTCAGCCACGATTTACTGTTGAGCACCGGTTGTTCTTCCAGTGTCTGGCTGATGGCACTGGTCAGTCTTTTCAGCGCCTGGATCTGGCTGGCCGCCCATAGCAGCGTCACTAATGCAGCCAGCCAGTACAACAACCCGCCCCACCACATCAGTGAGGGTGAAATATCGAACTGCAATGCGATCAATGGTGCGTATGCAGAACACGCCATAAGGAAAAAAGCAGTATAAAAACAGCAGTAATACCCGTTAATTTCCTTGCTGATATCTTCAGGTGTGAGCCCGTTCTGCTGAATGGTTCTTATCTGCACGGGAAGAGCCAGCAGACCAGCGGCGAGAGCGGTGGTCAGAATAAATTTTACAGAGTCAAAAGTATGAGCCTCCAGTGCGATATGTTTACCATCAAGTCCCCACATGAAGCTGATGATCATTCCGGCAATCGTCAGAAATACGCCTGCCAGCCAGCGAATATGGAATAACCGGGTTATGCGTTCAGTGATATAGCCAGCCAGTAAAGCCGGACCGAACAGACACAGCAATATGAACCCTGCCAGCGCAGACGCTGTGCTGGTTAATGCTCTGAACAAAAGGCGAAGAATGGCAAATCCTGCGATCAGCAGAATCAGCGCGCCGACTATCTGTAACATAGTCACTCCGTGATGAATATCATGTTATTGTGAATGCCAGTGAATGTGGCACTGAAACGTTTTCCCCCGTCCGGGTCCCGGTCATCATGACCGGGACCACAGAGAGGCAATGCAGAATTATCAGAAGGTTACATTCAGTGTGGCCTGACTGTTATAACCTTCAGCGCTGCTGCCGTTGATGCTGTGGGCATAACTGGCCTGAACGCCCAGGGTGATATTTTCCCGGACACGGGCTTCCAGTCCGGCCTGCAGGTCCAGTGACGTACCATTCTGTGACGGTGAGAACGTCATGTTACTGCCGGCTGCGGCTGTACCCATGCTCATGTCCCCCCGGGAGCTGAAGGTGCGGATAACAGAAGGCTGTACCCACCAGTTCACCGGCAGTTCACGCACACTGTGTTTGGCACTGCCGCGCAGGGTGTCACGGGATGAGGTGCCTTTACCAAAGTTCATATCGTGGTGGCTGCCCAGACGGAAGCCGGCACGCACATGTTGTGCACTGCCATGCCCGAACTTCACATAACTGGCGTTATCCTGGCCGTCATCCAGGGAGAGTCCCTGCCAGGTGTACTGCAGTTGCGGCTCCAGCATCAGATTGTCAGTGATACTGAAGGGCAGACCGGTTTCCAGCGAACCCAGCCAGCCCCAGCCCCGGACGCGGAAGTCGTTATTGTCCGATGAGGCTTTCATGCTGTGGCGGGTTCCCTGGGCCACAATGTCAGCCCACAGGCCGGAGGCGTTGTGTATCAGATTCAGGTATCCGCCCAGGCTGCCGGCATCATCCCGGACCGTGCCGGCACGGGAGCCGTCATCATCCTTAACATCAACGGAAGAATGGCCAGCAGCACCATATACCCCCGCGGTCACAGACATACCGGCAACCTCTGTTCTGAGCAGGTCACCCTCCAGACGGACGAAGCCATAGCTGCCGCTGCTTTCCGGCGTGGCTCCACGGGCAATACCGCCGTTGTTATCGTGACCGAGATGACCGCCCTGAATGCTGAGACGGACGCTGTTATTTTCACCGCTTACACCGGTCTGATGGCTGCGGGAGCCTGCCAGAATCCGGTCATAGTCCATTGCCTGTGTCAGCATGGAGGCATACAGGGGGACTTCTGCACGATAAGCATTTTCACTGCGCAGATACCAGCTCTCATCACTGTCCCGGTTGAGGGAGTAGTTAAAGGCACCGGCCTGCAGCTTATTCCCCTGGATAAAGGCCCCTTCCTCCGTGGTGGCACCGTTAATGGCTTCCACCACCTGAATACCCTTACCGCTGGTCGCCAGCCCCGACGCACTGTTGCCGGCGTTCACCAGGTTCAGGATGGTTTTTCCGGTTGCCCTGCCACCGTCAATGACCAGTCTGTCAGCATTGTTCTGTGCCATATCCGGGCGTACACGCAGGCTGATGGTGCCATTCTGTCCGTTCAGGTTTTTCACTTTCAGGGTTGCCGGTACGAACTTCCCTGTGCGGGTGGAGGTGAAATGAATCTGTCCGGCATGGCTGAGGTCATCCACCACCGACTGCACCGTGGCGTTATCGGGAATATTCCAGGTGGCACCAGAGGCGAGAGTGACATTCGTGGGGTCAATGGCACCGTTCAGCACAGTGCTGCCGGTCAGCTTCAGGGCTGTACCGCGCTGAGCAATGACATCCGTGGTGACGGTACTGTCGTTCAGCGTCAGCGTGCCTTCATTCAGGTTGACGGCTTTCTGGGTGAGTGTGGTGTTGCTGACAGTGAGTGTGCCACTTCCTGATTTTTCCACGCTGCCGTTACCGGTGAGAGCGCCTCCCTGCAGGAGTGCATCGCCTTCACGGATGGTCAGGGTATCGTTGTTCACCGTCTTCCCGGAAAGGGTAAGTATGGCGCCGTTATTCAGCGTGGTGGTGCCCGCCAGTGTGCCGCCCCTGGCGGTGAACAGTCCGCCATTTACCGTGGTATCCGTGGCCGTATCACCGGCGTTCAGCGTGAATGAACTGCCTTTTTCCAGCATCAGGGCATCCGCCTGACCGCCTCCGATACTGAATGCCTTTCCGTCGCTCCGGGTACCACTGACAGCGGCACCGGAATCGGCCAGCAGTACACCGCCATTTCCCATGGATACGGTGGTGGCGGTGCCACCGTTGCGGACATCCAGCGTTCCGCCATCATCCACGCGGGTATTAGTGGCTGTGTGTCCGGTCAGCACATCCAGGCGTCCGCCATTTTCCAGTACGACATTATCAGCTTTACCCTCCACAACAGAGAATGCTCCCAGGCGGTTTGTGCCGGTGACGGTTGCAGCTGTACTGGTAACCAGTGCACCGCCCGTGTTCTGGGTGACATCAGACGCTTTACCGCCGGCATTCACCTGCAGCTTTCCTTTCTGGTTGATGGTGGTATGCGCGGCAGTTCCTCCTTCCTTAATCACCTGCCAGCCATCACGGTTTATCAGCGTCTCTGTTGCCGTGCCACCGTTGTGTACATACTGGTTACCCCCCTCCAGTCGGGTGTTATGTGCCTCTCCGTGTACCGTCTGGTCACCACCGGCGTAAATGAGGGTGTCCCGTGCCATCCCCGAAGACCAGATAACCTGCCGGCCATTTTTATTGATGGTGGTGGATTCAGCCGTCCCTCCGACCATCTGACCGCTGGACACATTTTCAGACTCCGGACCACCTTCTGCACCGGTGTTGACGATGGTTCCGGTTGCCAGTCCGCCATGTTTTATGGTCTGGTAACCATCCTGGTTAATAATTGTACCGGCAGCTTTCCCTCCCCCGTGTACCCACTGCTCACCTCTGTTATCCAGCGTGGTGTTCACCGCCAGTCCGTTAAGGCTCTGCCCTCCGCCATCACGAATAACCGTATCACTGGCAGTTCCTCCTGCCTGCACAATCTGACGACCATTTGCGGTGACAGTGGTGTTTCTGCCTGTGCCACCCGCTTTTATCCATTGCCCGCCGGTGTTTTCGTCACTGTCCGGCCCCAGCTCAAGCCCGGTACTGACAGTCACGCCATCAGCTGTTCCGGATACAAACTGGTTGTCATGGTTTACCAGTGTTCCGCCATTCACTGTTTCACCCGGGTGCACAACGATGTCAGCAGCCAGCACCGGGAGTGACGTGACCGCGGCAAGAGACAGTGCAACCGCCACACCGCCACGTTTACCCTGTGCGCGGGCCAGTTCGGAGGCAACCACGAAAGCGCCCGTAATGTGATTCCATACCAGCCTGTAGCAGGTATTCAGATGTCGTTTCATCAGCATTTCCTTAATCAGAGTGAGGGTGAATAAAAAAGCCGGTATCCACAGATGTGGATACCGGCAGGTAAAGGGTTACAGTGCCGGAGGTCCGGCTGACGGAAGTTTCTGACGTGTGGCTCTGTTGTTCCCTGAATCTCATGTCTGTGTGTATCTGCGCACGTTGCTAACAGGAGTTATTATTAGCATAACGATCGATATTAACGATCGGTAAAATAGGTATCGATCGTTTTATTCTATTATCAGTCTATTGCACGGACAAGAGAGACAGTAACGAAAACAGCGCTTTTGTGAGCAGACTCAGAGGCAGGGAGGACATCATCCACAACAGGTTCAGAAGAAGATCCAGTTCCATACCGCGCGGGCAACAGAGACCACGGTGTCACGAACAGCGCGCAGGGCCGTACGGACAACAGAGGCAACACAGACGCTCTCCGCTGTGTCAAATATCCGGTCCACCGCACCGGTAAACTGTTCACGGGCCTGAGAGCGGACAGACTCCGTGCGCAGCTCGTCCTGCAGTCGGGTCATCAGGGGGCTGGCGGCATGGTCGGGAAGCGCTGTCATGAGCGCACTGACCAGCGTATCCAGTTCCCAGCCGGTGCGGGCCGATACGGCAACAACCGGATGTACGGGCCGGAACAGACGGAATACCGCCTCCGTTTTCTCACGAATGTTCTGTTCCTGTGCGGGAGAAGGCTGAATACCTGCCATATCCCATTCATGGCAGGGTTCCGTTTTGTCAGCCTGCGTCACCACAAACAGCACCTGCTGATGTCCGCACTGCAGGATGTGTCGCCAGAAATACTCATCCACAGACAGGGCCCGGTCATCGGCTTTAATCAGCCACAGCACCAGGTCCAGTTCAGGCAGAATGTCACGGTACAGGGCTTCATACTCTGCATCCCTGTCCCGGCTCTCGCCCACCTCGGGCAGGTCAGTGATAACCATGCTGTGACCGTGACCACTCAGACGGAAGCGCTGCACTTCCCGGGTGCCGGCGTGAACATCACTGACCGGTGTGACCTCCCCCTGAAACAGTGCATTACAGAGTGAAGATTTACCGGCCCCGCTTTTACCCATAATGCCAATCACGGGTTCGTGACTGGTGAGTTTGCGCAGATGTTCCAGGATGTGACGGGAAAGTGAGTAAGGCAGGGAGGAGAGCGGTTTTTCAATTGCCTCAATGGCATCAGACGGATTCATACATGTATTCCCGGTGAAAAAAGACAAAACCCCGCGCACCGGAAAGGTGGCGGGGGATTCACGGAGATAATATCTGTCTGAGATTATTTAGAATGTAACAGGTAATGAATTACTTCCTTCGCTTGTGTTCAAGATATTTCTCTGTAATCAGCATTTCAAAAAACTCTCCTGTTCTCAGACCGTAAACAGTTCTGAGCTCATCAAGCATTTCTTTCACATTGCTTCTTATATGTATATTAATGGCCTTTTTACCATCACTCCGATATTTGTCCTTTTGTTTTTTCTGATGCCAGGCATGATTTATTCGTGTTCTGAACAGTTCAATGGTATCAGGCGCTTCTTTCCATAAAGCAAAGGCGACAAGAGAGGCAAGATAATATTCTTTCGTTGAAGATGGTATGAACCACCGGGTCACTGGGTTATGTACTGGATGTTTTTCATCCTGTTTTTGTTTCAGTCTTGTCCAGAACCACTGACACATTTCATCATCGTCAGGAAGGAGCCACTTAAACTTTTGACAAGCGCTTTTCTTTTTAAGCCACGCCTGCCTGAGTTCCTCGAGGTATATGCTTTTTGCATTTTTATTAATTAAAGAATGGCAGGAGTCAAAATATGAAATGATTACTTTTATTCGTTCGTTATGGGATGATGGATTATCCGGAAGGTTACTTTTTTTGTAAGTATTTAACGTTTCATCGGTAACTGTTCGTATTTTCCTGACTTCAATTCCGTTTTTTATTCCTGATGAATTATGGTTTATTTTCGGGAATTTTGTATGGTCTTCCTTCGACAGATAAATAGTAGTCCAGGTAAAGAAAGTCGCAAGTTCGTCAGTTTTCAACCAGAGAAAACTCTCTTCAGGCAGTATTGCCTGCCCGGCAATAATTTCAAGCTCATTAATTTCGTTATTGAGTGCTTCTTCTTCAGTAGTACCAAAAGTACCAAAGGGGGGAGGTGAAACATTACAATACTTTTCCTTTAAAAATAAATTAACATTCCTGATACAATTTTGTGGGTTGTCAGGCGCAAAGTGAGGGAATTCATTAGGGTATTTGTGATTCAGATATTCGGCATAAAACCGACATTTACGGGGATCTCTGCATTTGATAAGCATCTGTTCGTTATTCATTATCTCACTCCATGGTGCCTCTCTTATAACAAAATCGTCTTAATTGTATTTAATCACTAAGTGATTATCAAATGTTTTTGTTGCTGTTTATTTATGTTTTTAAATGTTTATGTCATGTTATCATTATTTTTATACAGAGATACATTGATGTTTTTTTCATGGTGAAAAATCATATTTTCTTTTATATTCATAATGTTATGATTGTTTGTTCTGCATTTTGGGGATGCCAGCGAAGAACGGGATGTGCTGATCACATGCGTCGTATGCGCTGTCCTGGTGACAGTCCACCTCAATATTCTGTGTTTTCCTTTTGACTGTTATTGTTAATTTTATGTTTTGATTCTGTTTTGTGGTGTGGGTGTGAGTGTTGTGTTTGTCTGAGTGGTGGCGAAAGAAAAAAGAAGGCTGTGATGCACTATTTTCGCTGCCGTTGGCGTTAAAAGAACAGATAGTGTGGACAGATGTTGTTTTAATAATTTACTGCTGACAGTATTCTTATTTTAACAACAGGTGTTTTTATTGATGAGTTTATACTGGTGGTATTCCAGATAAGTAGTCGGGTGATGATGAACATTGAGTGGCTTTATAAGCTACGTATAGCTCTGTAAGACTTGTTAATTCAACGCTGACTACCGTTTGTGGATATGTCTGTCTTCAGGAAATGTGATGAAGATTGTTAAGTTGTCTGCAGAATTTTTTCTTTTTTAGTTTCTGATACGCAATGATTAAGCAGGAGGACTAACTTTGTTTGTGTGCTGACCGTGCTCGCCAGTGGAGATGAATAATTGACTGTTACATTGAGAAATATACCCTTTTGTATTTTATCGTTTATCTGTATGAAATAAATAATATTCAGCAATGGCGTTTATATGAATTTTATCATCTTACTCTGAATGTTCATTTCATCAGTGTGACATTCCATTGTTTACTGATAAAGTTAGCCGATAAATAATATTGTTGAGATTATTGAAACGGCAGTTTTCGCCGATTCAGTGCAATGGAAGAGATGTTATATCATCTATTTAAGCAATAAGTTTAATACAAGTTTCAGAAGAGGTGTTGGTGAGCTGATGACTGATTTTCAGAGGGATATGGAAAAGTGTATAGAATCCCATAAAAAATCGATATTGTTCAGTTGACGTATATTTCTGGAGGATGACTCCAGTCATCAGAACATATGTTTTTCGATGAATGACCCAATAATTTTTTCGTGAATTTCCACAGCACGTGAAAAGTAAATCGTTTTTCGGTCCAGTCGTTTGATGCGGGAACGGAGTGTCAGATGGTGGTGCTCAATACGCCGGGTAAATATCAATACGATTTGAGGAACCATTTGCTGGTTAATCTCTTTCCGATAGCATTGGATGCAGAAATAACTACATCCAATGTAAATAAGCATCAATTGCACAGAAGCAATATACCTGCGGCCCTCTCCGGAAATTCCGGTATCACTGACTACGTACCGTTTTCAGCGGAACGAAATGCGGCGATGGTCATTTGGCGGACAGCCATAGATAGCCGTCCGGCTGTGTGTAACGATGAGGAAGGAACCCCGGGAACGTTATGAATCAGCAGGCGTATAACAGGTACTCGTCAATCATCAGTTCCAGCTCGCGCTTTTCCCGTTTGCGCGCCACAGCCCAGTTTTCAAGCTCTGCATGTGATTTATGCTTTAACTCTTCAGTCCAGGGCTGCATGGAGTGGGCACACATCAGATCATACCAGCACAGCCATATCAGCGTGTGGTAGAGATCACGATCGTCGAAACGCCGGAGCAGGCTGTTCAGCCTGTTTGCCAGCCGGTTTTCACCCAGACGATGTAGCTCACTGAGTAAAACGCCGCCCAGATTAAAATGTGTAAGCAGCATGATTTCATGGGTCTGAATGCTGGTCATTAACCCTTCCTGAATGGCAGGAATGAACGGTGGTGTTCCCGGGTTGACGACCTGATAGAGTCCCTGGGGGGCCACCGAAATGACGGAGCCTTTTTCCGGCAGAAAAAAGTGTGCCAGGGTCAGACGGTGATAACCATGAAGATGCGGAGACCCCATTCCATGAGCGACGATAAGCCTCGTCACGCTTGTCATCCATTTCTGATGCTGGATGAGCAGCAGGTCACACCTGTTTTCAAGTTGTTGCATAATATTCTCTCCTTTAGCGCGCAGCAAAATGCCTCCGGGGGCCGGATCATGCCTTTGCTGCGGTGGAACGGATAACGGTCAGGAATTACGGACGGGACTGTGCAATACGCGCCTGCAGCCAGGCTTCCACTTCGCTTTTCAGCCAGCGGGAGCTACGGCCCAGTTTGATGGGGGGCGGAAAGGCTCCATGCTTGATGAGTTTATAAAACCACTTATCGGTCAGGCCGGTCAGCTGAGTGATAAACGACATGTCGACCATCTGGTCATCCATCAGTGAAACTGGGGTATTCATGAGAATGTTCCTCCGGATGTTGTTAATCTCAACCGGCGTTGGTGATGAAAACGACGCACCACCTTCACCGGCATAACAACCGGGGAGAAACGTAAAAAATGAGTAGGGGAATATTCCTGCCAGGAGAGAAACTGTTGTGTACAGGCAATACAGGTTGTCTGTTTTGTCAGTGAATCCGGTATAAACGGAAGATGATTTTGTGTTGCCGGAATATGGGATGGCGTTTTGCCGTGACGGGATCAGTATTTTCAGTGATGATTATTACTGCACAGGGGAGTATCGGAGATAAACCACGCCCTGTACCTGCCAGAGCGGTGGTTTGTATTTACTGAACGGAAGATAAAGCAGAGGTAAACACTGTCGCGGTGAAGGTAGAAGGCTGAAATTATTCTCTGTAATTACAAACAACAGTGATCTTATCCGGTTTTTTTACCGTTACGGGTTTCAGAGGGTCAATTTTATATACAGGGGTAATGAGCACGCCGGAATTTATGGAAAAAAGAGGGATCCAGCAATAAACGTCCGGATATGTCTGTGTCTCCGGAATACCTTTTGCGCCAGAGACCATCAGATCTGTAACGCTCACAAAAAATGACTGCCGCAAATCAAAAAAGTACTCGTTATATATCACATCCTTTGCCAGCAGGATGACTGCATTACCAACAGCCGCTTTTACAGGTATTTTATCAGATGGATTATCGTGATTGTATATTGTTCTTTCGATATAAATAAAACAGGCATATTTCGTCTTCTCCCCGGATAGCTGCATCTGGTATTCGCAAATGTCTTTGATACACCGACTTTCAACCCTTCCAATCATCTTATCCCGGCGATAGTGTCTTTTATGTTTCAGCGCGTACAGAACACCATTTGAACTGTCAAACTCCAGGATTCTTCTGGTGAAAAGTTTGTTTTCCCAGATTTCCAGACAATACTTCTCTGCACTGACGACATTGCGTTTGCGAGGAAGATCCCGTTGATACACTCCATTTAATAAGCGTGACTGCAGTTCGCCTGCAAGTTGATAATAACAGTTAATATCATTAAGGACAGGTGCTGTGGCGCTGAGTAATGCGTTGATTACCTTAGAGCGCGAAAGTTTGTGGGTATGACAGTACTCATCCACAATTCGCAGCGTCTCATCACTGGTCATACTGAACGTTATACGTGTTGTCATGATGAAGTTTTCTGTTAATCATATTGGTTGAGATGCATAACATTTCATAAAAAAACCTGTTAATTCATGCAATTAATTTTTTAATGAATTTTATCCTCAAGTGATGGAAAGCAGTGTTACTGCCACTGTACTCAGTATAACTCTATCACACAGAATCACAGAAAATGAAGCATTGCTCAGGGGGACACTCATACGAGTTCTCTGAACTGTGATAACCAGTATTTTTCATTTTGGGTGATTTGTTTATCGTTACAGCTACAGGTAGTTCATGTACCATAAAAAAATAATTAAGGTTAATTAGTATTATTTACAGAAGTATGGTCATGTAAATGATCCTGTGATTATACCTTGTAAATACACCTTATAACCCAATCCTGTAGACGGATCTCTCATAAAGATATACTCATAGAAGTATCTGTGCAGTGATATTCTCTCTAGTAGTACTTGTAACTCTGTCCTTACCCCTCTCTGCTGTAATGTAGTCCCGCAACACCTGAATATAAATCTGTAATGTACACACTGACTGTAATGTTCTTTGTTAAGTAATGTCTGTTATTTTTTTTTTTTTTTTTTTTTTTTTTTTTTTTTTTTTTTTTTTCTGTTGTTTTCTGTATTTTGTTGTATGGATTAATAACTGTTCTGATCCCGTCATCATCTTTATAGTCAAGAGTATGGTGGATTTGCCCCTATATTTCCAGACATCTGTTATCACTTAACCCATTACAAGCCCGCTGCCGCAGATATTCCCGTGGCGAGCGATAACCCAGCGCACTATGCGGATGCCATTCGTTATAATGCTCGAACGCCTCTGCAAGGTTCTTTGCTGCCGTTAACCCGTCTGGTTTGGGCATGATACTGATGTAGTCACGCTTTATCGTTTTCACGAAGCTCTCTGCTATTCCGTTACTCTCCGGACTCCGCACCGCCGTGTTCTTCGGTTCAAGTCCCAACATCCGGGCGAACTGGCGTGTTTCATTAGCCCGGTAGCATGAACCATTATCCGTCAGCCACTCCACTGGAGACGACGGAAGATCGTTGCCGAAGCGGCGTTCCACCGCTCCCAGCATGACGTCCTGTACTGTTTCACTGTTGAAGCCGCCGGTAGTCACCGCCCAGTGCAGTGCCTCACGATCACAGCAGTCCAGCGCGAACGTGACACGCAGTCTCTCTCCGTTATCACAGCAGAACTCGAACCCGTCAGAGCACCATCGCTGATTGCTTTCTTTCACGGCCACTCTGCCTGTATGTGCCCGTTTCGATGGCGGTACAGCAGGTTTTCGCTCAAGCAACAGCGCATTCTGGCGCATGAGCCGGTAAACACGTTTGGCATTGATCGCAGGCATACCATCAAGTTCTGCCTGTCTGCGAAGCAGCGCCCATACCCGACGATAACCATACGTGGGCAGCTCTCCGATAACATGGTGTATACGGAGAAGCACATCCGTATCATCAGTGTGACGACTGCGGGGGGCCATCCATCCAGTCATCGGTTCGTCTGAGAATGACGTGCAACTGCGCACGCGACACCCGGAGACAACGGCTGACTAAGCTTACTCCCCATCCCCGGGCAATAAGGGCGCGTGCGCTATCCACTTTTTTGCCCGTCCATATTCAACGGCTTCTTTGAGGAGTTCATTTTCCATCGTTTTCTTGCCGAGCAGGCGCTGGAGTTCTTTAATCTGCTTCATGGCGGCAGCAAGTTCAGAGGCAGGAACAACCTGTTCTCCGGCGGCCACAGCAGTAAGACTTCCTTCCTGGTATTGCTTACGCCAGAGAAATAACTGGCTGGCTGCTACACCATGTTGCCGGGCAACGAGGGAGACCGTCATCCCCGGTTCAAAGCTCTGCTGAACAATTGCGATCTTTTCCTGTGTGGTACGCCGTCTGCGTTTCTCCGGCCCTAAGACATCAATCATCTGTACTCCAATGACTAGTCTAAAAACTAGTATTAAGACTATCACTTAAATAAGTGATACTGGTTGTCTGGAGATTCAGGGGGCCAGTCTATATGGCTTCACCCGTGTTAATATCCTGGATAACTGTGTTTGAAGGATTTCTGTTAATAATCTGCTCCTGCAACTCACCTGATGAGTATTAGTGGTAATACATAATCTTACTCGTAAAAGAGTATACCTTATGTCATTAAACAGTCTTCCGGCGTGTTGTTCAATCCTGTACCTCTGTTACTTATCTGGTACGTTGATATGTGTAATGCTACGTTAATTGCAATATCTGGTTATGGCTTTATACCTTCAGCATTTAAAATATTTTATTACCGGAGAAACAGGGAAGTGGAAAGACTTTCGGGATAATGTCAGGCCATTCTGACGTTAATCACAGTACCAAATAACGAGAGGGTAATGGAAGTTAAAACCTGCGTAAGTTCCTCTGTTGTTCACTGGAAAAAGTGATTGCCCACACGCGTTATAAAGGCCTTTCCGCTGCAGCCTGGTTAACAGAGCTTCAGGCGTTATATGCGCTGTATGGCTGTTACGTACTGATGAATCCCCTAATGATTTTTATCAAAATCATTAAGTTAAGGTAGATACACATCTTGTCATATGATCAAATGGTTTCGCCAAAAATCAATAATCAGACAACAAAATGTGCGAACTCGATATTTTACACGACTCTCTTTACCAATTCTGCCCCGAATTACACTTAAAACGACTCAACAGCTTAACGTTGGCTTGCCACGCCTTACTTGACTGTAAAACTCTCACTCTTACCGAACTTGGCCGTAACCTGCCAACCAAAGCGAGAACAAAACATAACATCAAACGAATCGACCGATTGTTAGGTAATCGTCACCTCCACAAAGAGCGACTCGCTGTATACCGTTGGCATGCTAGCTTTATCTGTTCGGGCAATACGATGCCCATTGTACTTGTTGACTGGTCTGATATCCGTGAGCAAAAACGGCTTATGGTATTGCGAGCTTCAGTCGCACTACACGGTCGTTCTGTTACTCTTTATGAGAAAGCGTTCCCGCTTTCAGAGCAATGTTCAAAGAAAGCTCATGACCAATTTCTAGCCGACCTTGCGAGCATTCTACCGAGTAACACCACACCGCTCATTGTCAGTGATGCTGGCTTTAAAGTGCCATGGTATAAATCCGTTGAGAAGCTGGGTTGGTACTGGTTAAGTCGAGTAAGAGGAAAAGTACAATATGCAGACCTAGGAGCGGAAAACTGGAAACCTATCAGCAACTTACATGATATGTCATCTAGTCACTCAAAGACTTTAGGCTATAAGAGGCTGACTAAAAGCAATCCAATCTCATGCCAAATTCTATTGTATAAATCTCGCTCTAAAGGCCGAAAAAATCAGCGCTCGACACGGACTCATTGTCACCACCCGTCACCTAAAATCTACTCAGCGTCGGCAAAGGAGCCATGGATTCTAGCAACTAACTTACCTGTTGAAATTCGAACACCCAAACAACTTGTTAATATCTATTCGAAGCGAATGCAGATTGAAGAAACCTTCCGAGACTTGAAAAGTCCTGCCTACGGACTAGGCCTACGCCATAGCCGAACGAGCAGCTCAGAGCGTTTTGATATCATGCTGCTAATCGCCCTGATGCTTCAACTAACATGTTGGCTTGCGGGCGTTCATGCTCAGAAACAAGGTTGGGACAAGCACTTCCAGGCTAACACAGTCAGAAATCGAAACGTACTCTCAACAGTTCGCTTAGGCATGGAAGTTTTGCGGCATTCTGGCTACACAATAACAAGGGAAGACTCACTCGTGGCTGCAACCCTGCTTACTCAAAATCTATTCACACATGGTTACGTTTTGGGGAAATTATGAGGGGATCTCTCAGTGTTACGTATGCTGTTCTTTGCCTGGTTCTGATACCCGTGGAAGTCGTTACCGGAGGAAACACGTTCACCCTACTACCTGAGAACATCTTCTTCAAAAATTACGGCAACGCTTCTTCCTGTGTTACAGAACACGAGGAAGAAACATGCAAACTTATAACACCAATCCCGCTTACGAAATGGCTCCCCAGCTCCTGGAGCACTTTAACCAGCATCTGGATTCATTATTCGGGGTCTATTCGAAACTGTTACCGTTCAGAATGGATTTTGCTTACCGAAAAAACACCCTCAGCTACAGATGTGCCTGCAGGTACGCCATGTGCGCGGAGATGCTGCAACTGATTAACGAGGTGGGAGAGAAACTGGTCGGGTATGCCTGGGTGATGGAATATACAGAACGTAAAGGGCTTCACATTCATTTTGTGGGCTATCTGAACGGCCAGAGCCACAGGAGTTCGTATCTGGTATCCAGATTGATGGGAGATATCTGGAGGCGGGTTACCGAGGGTAATGGTTACTACCACTGGTGCCGGTTTAATAAAAATTATCCGGTAAACATTAACCACGTCATTCACTATTCAGATCACAAAGCGGTGAATGATTTACGCTATGCCATCAGCTACCTGGCCAAACGGGAACAGAAAGAATGTGGCATCATCCTGAAATGCAGCGGGCTTCCTGAAAAAAGTAACCGGGGTCGACCACGACTGGACAGCCCCCTGCCGGGGATATGTGCTCTGGTGTAAACCCCTGAACGACAAGTACGGGCTGGCGCTAATCTTTGCTGTCGGTTCCGGCGGCCACTTCAGCGGCACTGCGCATTTTTTACGGCGTGGTCATTCCGTATGAACCATACGGAGATTTAACCATGACACATTCTTTACCATTCCTTCCGGCAACCGATACAGCACATCCCCCAATCTCCATCTCTGCTTACTGACTGTTTTTTACGTCAGTGGGCCATTGTGTGACAACCACAGTGCTGTAACAGCAACCAGCCTGCTTTACCCAAACTCCAGTCCAGATTTTAACTGAACCGCCATTCACACCCTGACCACGCTGCCCGTACCGGGACGGCTGTTGCCTGCGTGTCGTCTGGCGGCTGAGGAACATATACTATGTACGCAAAATCTTTTCTCGCACTTGATGGCAACGGACGTCTGACCGGTGCCCGTACCGCACAGACTGCACCTTACGATAGCTACACCTGCCACCTTTGCGGCAGTGCACTCAGATACCACCCGCAATACGACACTGAACGGCCCTGGTTTGAACACGCTGACGAAGGGCTGACGGAGCACGGTCATGAGTGCCCTTATGTCAGGCCGGAACGCAGAGAAATACGGTTGATTAAACGTCTGCAGCAATTCGTCCCGGATACCTTACCCGTAGTACGTAAAGCCAGCTGGCACTGCAGGCAATGTCACCACGATTATTATGGGGAGCAGTACTGCACACACTGCCAGACCGGGCGCTTCAGTGAGGAGGGGGGAGCAGAATGAACGGTATAAAAACGGGGCTGGGGATCACGCCGGGTGAGCACATTATCAGTGCCGACTCTGCGCTCAGCAGAAATATCCGGCAGTGTTTCTGCCTTTCCTGCCATGGCCGGTTGATTCTGCAGACAGATGCTCAGGGGGCGTGGTTTGAGCATGATTTACATGCCCTGAGTGAGCAACAGAAGGCGGACTGTGTGGTGCTGAATCCGGAGAAGTCCCACCCTTACATTGAGGATATGGCGATGTTTTTATCGCCATTACCGGTCGTGCTGGAGTGGCATTGTGTGATGTGTGAGCAGTTTTTTCATGGGAAGAAGTTCTGTGAGGCCTGTGGTACGGGGATTTATTGCAGAGCGGTATGTACGAAGTCTGTTTACAGCTACCAGCCAGACTTGTTTGAGGACTGCGGAGGTGCGAGTACTTAATCCGAAATGCCCGACCTGCTCAGGGCGTTCAGAGGTATTGCCAACCTGTATTTTATCTGGTGTTTCGCACCCACCCCGTTCGTGACACAAAGGCGCGACACCGGATATCCGCAGTCCTGCTTACCTGAATAAAACCCGGGGTATTGATTGGTAGTGTGGTGCGGAATCGTACCGTGATCTCGCATTCGCCGAATTCGCACTGTGGTGTCAATCAACCATACGCGAGAGTGAACCGCCCCGGGAATCCTGGAGACTAAACTTCCTGAGAAAGAGGTAAACAGGATGACTAAAAATACTCGTTTTTCCCCCGAAGTCCGTCAACGGGCAGTCCGTATGGTTCTGGAAAGTCAGAGCGAATATGACTCACAATGGGCGACAATTTGTTCTATTGCTCCAAAGATTGGCTGTACGCCGGAGACTCTGCGTGTCTGGGTTCGCCAGCATGAGCGGGATACCGGGGGCGGTGATGGAGGGCTCACCACCGCTGAACGTCAGCGTCTGAAAGAGCTGGAACGTGAAAATCGTGAACTGCGCCGCAGTAACGATATCCTTCGCCAGGCTTCCGCTTATTTTGCGAAGGCGGAGTTCGACCGCCTCTGGAAAAAATGATGCCACTGCTGGATAAGCTGCGTGAGCAGTACGGGGTCGGACCGCTATGCAGCGAACTGCATATTGCCCCGTCAACGTATTACCACTGTCAGCAACAGCGACATCATCCGGATAAACGCAGTTCCCGTGCGCAGCGCGATGACTGGCTGAAGAAAGAGATACAGCGCGTATACGATGAAAATCACAAGGTATACGGTGTAAAGTCTGGCGTCAGTTGTTACGGGAAGGTATCAGAGTGGCCAGATGCACTGTGGCACGTCTCATGGCGGTTATGGGACTTGCCGGTGTTCTCCGGGGTAAAAAGGTCCGTACGACCATCAGCCGGAAAGCCTTTGCCGCAGGCGACCGCGTAAACCGTCAGTTCGTGGCAGAACGACCTGACCAGCTGTGGGTGGCTGATTTTACTTACGGTGTGCCCGGAGTTCAGGGCGGGCATGGATGCTTAAATGAACCGCGAGTCTGTCTGGAATATTGAACCGGTAACTCACGATGAGAAACCCAACAATCCCACCGGGTGTGACGGTGGAGAACCTGAGCGGCAGTGACCTGCGGCATGCCCGCAGGGTGATGTAACCCGCTGACAACGGGGATTGAGGCGAGATCACTAAGCCGAGATGATCCTCAAGGTTAAGTACTGAAAGGCTGAAGAACATGAACCCGTTAATCCGCCTCTGTGGGTTGAAAACGTCACCACGGCCTACGTGATCTGACAGGCCGTGCAGGAGGAACTGGCAGTGATACGTAAGCACTGCCGGTCGAAGGTGTTTTGACATGTATGCGAAACACCGGGGCAGCAGCGTCTATCACACTTGCGTTGCTGACTTCTGCCAACTTGCGGCAAGCAAGGATAAAGAGTGCGACGGGCAGCCTCCTCAGTATGCCTGAGTCCAGGCAGGTAAACCGGGGAAGGTCAGCGACGGATGTTAAGGGGGCATGGCTCCGATGACGCGCTGGCTGGCGGAGCTTCCGTAGTAGTCCGCGATGGGGAAAGCCCATTACATGGCGAAGGGAAGCAGTTTGAATGTGTTTGCGACGTGAATTAACTGACCTAACGAGGTGAAGACCTTTGATAATCAGCGAAATGCAACGCAAGCTTGCCACATGGGCAGCCACCGATCCGTCCCTACGGATTCAACGGCTGCTGCGTCTGATAACACAACCAGAATGGCTGGCTGAAGCGGCGCGGATCACGCTTTCATCAAAGGGGGCCCATACCCCCGGCGTTGATGGCGTGAACAAAACAATGCTACAGGCCAGACTGGCTGTTGAGCTGCAAATCCTCAGGGATGAATTACTCTCAGGCCACTACCAGCCCTTGCCCGCCAGACGGGTTTACATCCCTAAAAGCAACGGCAAACTGCGACCACTGGGTATCCCCGCGTTGCGGGATCGTATTGTTCAGCGGGCCATGCTGATGGCGATGGAGCCGATATGGGAGAGTGATTTTCATACGCTCTCATATGGCTTCCGGCCTGAGCGCAGTGTCCACCACGCGATCCGCACGGTGAAATTACAGCTCACAGACTGTGGTGAAACCCGGGGACGCTGGGTGATTGAAGGCGACCTGTCCAGTTACTTCGACACCGTACATCATCGACTGCTGATGAAGGCTGTACGCCGCAGGATCAGTGACGCACGTTTCATGACTCTGCTGTGGAAAACCATCAAGGCGGGACATATCGATGTCGGTCTCTTTCGGGCGGCCAGTGAAGGTGTGCCACAGGGCGGTGTTATATCGCCGCTATTATCGAACATCATGCTGAATGAGTTCGATCAATACCTGCATGAGCGCTACCTGAGCGGGAAAGCCAGAAAAGATCGGTGGTACTGGAATAACAGTATCCAACGGGGCCGAAGTACGGCGGTCAGAGAAAACTGGCAGTGGAAACCCGCGGTGGCGTACTGCCGCTATGCCGATGATTTTGTCCTCATCGTCAAAGGCACCAAAGCACAGGCGGAAGCCATCAGGGAGGAGTGTCGGGGTGTGCTCGAAGGCAGTCTGAAACTCAGGCTGAACATGGATAAGACTAAAATCACCCATGTTAATGACGGCTTTATCTTTCTGGGGCACAGGATCATTCGCAAACGCAGTCGTTATGGCGAGATGCGAGTGGTCTCAACGATCCCGCAGGAGAAAGCCAGAAACTTCGCCGCATCGCTGACAGCACTGTTATCAGGCAACTACAGTGAAAGCAAAGTCGATATGGCTGAACAACTCAACCGAAAACTGAAAGGCTGGGCCATGTTCTATCAGTTCGTTGATTTTAAGGCCAAAGTCTTCAGTTATATCGACCGTGTCGTGTTCTGGAAGCTGGCTCACTGGCTGGCCCGCAAATACCGTACAGGTATCGCTTCCCTGATGAGGTGGTGGTGTAAATCACCGAAACCGGGTCAGAGCAAAACGTGGGTTTTATTTGGTAAAACCAATCACGGCAAGCTCAGCGGCGAAATACTGTACCGGTTGGTGGGGCAAGGCAAGAAGCTGTTCCGCTGGCGGCTACCCGAAGGTAATCCCTATCTGAGGACGGAGACCAGAAACACGTATACATCGCGCTTTACAGAAGTGGCAATGGCGTTCGCCAGCATTTAAATGGAGAGCCGGATGCGCTGAAAGGTGCACGTCCGGTTCGGGGAGGAGAGGCAGGGAAATAGTCCGACTACGCCCTGCCTCTTACTCTACTCAGCACATGGCAGGGCTTCGTCTATGTGGCGTTCATCATTGATGTGTTTGCCGGATACATCGTGTGGTGACGAGTCTCATCGTCTATGGAAACGACATTCGTGCTGGATGCACTGGAGCAGGCGTTGTGGGCCCGTCGTCCGTCTGGCACCATCCATCACAGCGATAAAGGCTCTCAGTATGTGTCACTGGCCTATAAGGCGCGACTAAAAGAAGCAAAACTGCTGGCATCAACAGGGAGTACTGGTGACTCGTATGACAACGCGATGGCAGAGATCATCAAGGGCCTTTACAAAGCGGAGGTAATACACCGTAAGAGCTGGAAAAACCGGACAGAAGTGGAGCTGGCCACACTCACGTGGGTGGACTGGTATAACAATCGACGATTGCTGGAAAGGCTGGGCCATATCCCACCGGCAGAAGCAGAAAAAGCTTATTATGCTTCCATCGGAAATGATGATCTGGCAGCCTGAGTTCACAGATAAAACACTCTCCAGGAAACCCGGGGCGGTTCAGTTCACAAAAACACATTAATGCAGTAACTATATTTTCCTTTCTGGTGATAACGTCGGGTTATCATTAGCTTCTTCAGCTATTTTACTTTTATATCCCTTGTAAACATCATGGAGAATCCATAGTGAATAAAGTTTATTCTCTTAAATATTGCCCCGTCACCGGGGGGCTTATTGCTGTCTCTGAACTTGCCCGCAGGGTAATAAAAAAGACATGCCGAAGATTAACGCATATTCTTCTGGCTGGCATTCCAGCAATCTGTCTGTGTTACTCTCAGATATCCCAGGCGGGTATTGTCCGTTCCGATATTGCCTATCAGATTTATCGTGATTTCGCCGAAAACAAAGGGCTTTTTGTACCTGGTGCCAATGATATTCCGGTATATGATAAGGACGGAAAACTTGTGGGAAGACTGGGTAAAGCCCCAATGGCCGATTTCAGCAGTGTGAGCTCAAATGGCGTTGCTACGCTTGTATCGCCTCAGTATATCGTCAGCGTAAAGCATAACGGAGGATATCGGAGTGTGAGCTTTGGTAATGGGAAAAATACATATTCCCTTGTTGACCGTAATAACCACCCTTCTATTGACTTCCATGCTCCACGTCTGAATAAACTGGTTACAGAAGTTATTCCCTCAGCGGTAACATCAGAAGGAACCAAAGCCAATGCTTATAAATACACTGAACGTTACACCGCTTTTTATCGGGTGGGTAGTGGTACGCAGTACACTAAGGACAAGGACGGAAATTTAGTTAAGGTTGCCGGTGGATATGCTTTTAAAACAGGAGGAACCACAGGAGTTCCTCTGATATCTGATGCAACAATAGTCTCTAATCCCGGGCAAACTTATAATCCTGTAAACGGCCCTTTACCTGACTATGGAGCCCCTGGGGATAGTGGTTCTCCTTTGTTTGCTTATGATAAACAACAAAAAAAATGGGTTATTGTTGCTGTATTAAGAGCATATGCAGGTATTAATGGTGCTACGAACTGGTGGAATGTCATACCAACAGATTATCTGAACCAGGTTATGCAGGACGATTTCGATGCCCCCGTAGACTTTGTTTCCGGACTGGGCCCCCTGAACTGGACATACGACAAAACATCAGGCACAGGTACCCTGAGCCAGGGCAGTAAAAACTGGACCATGCACGGGCAGAAAGACAATGACCTCAATGCCGGTAAAAATCTGGTATTCAGCGGGCAGAATGGTGCAATTATCCTGAAAGACAGTGTGACTCAGGGTGCCGGTTATCTCGAATTTAAAGACAGTTACACCGTATCTGCTGAATCCGGAAAAACATGGACGGGTGCCGGCATTATTACTGACAAGGGGACGAATGTAACCTGGAAGGTCAACGGCGTTGCCGGTGACAACTTGCATAAGCTGGGGGAAGGAACCCTGACCATAAACGGAACAGGTGTAAACCCGGGAGGACTGAAAACGGGAGACGGTATCGTTGTACTTAACCAGCAGGCAGACACTGCAGGTAATATCCAGGCCTTCAGTTCAGTGAACCTCGCCAGCGGACGTCCGACCGTGGTGCTCGGGGATGCCCGTCAGGTCAATCCGGATAACATTTCATGGGGATACCGGGGAGGTAAGCTTGACCTTAATGGTAATGCCGTTACCTTCACCCGACTGCAGGCTGCTGATTACGGGGCGGTGATTACAAATAATGCACAGCAAAAATCCCAGCTTTTACTGGATCTTAAGGCTCAGGATACAAATGTCAGTGAACCGACGATTGGAAATATATCCCCCTTTGGTGGTACCGGCACTCCAGGAAACCTGTACAGCATGATACTCAACAGCCAGACCCGCTTCTATATTCTGAAATCTGCCAGCTATGGTAACACTCTGTGGGGGAACAGCCTGAATGATCCGGCTCAGTGGGAGTTTGTTGGCATGAACAAAAACAAAGCAGTTCAGACAGTAAAAGATAGGATCCTGGCCGGGCGGGCAAAACAACCCGTTATCTTTCATGGTCAGCTGACCGGGAATATGGATGTCGCCATTCCACAGGTGCCGGGGGGAAGAAAGGTAATCTTTGATGGTAGCGTGAACCTGCCGGAAGGTACCCTGAGTCAGGACAGTGGCACCCTGATATTCCAGGGACATCCGGTTATCCATGCCTCCATCAGTGGCAGTGCACCGGTCAGCCTGAACCAGAAAGACTGGGAAAACCGTCAGTTTACAATGAAAACACTGTCGCTGAAAGACGCTGACTTCCATCTTTCACGTAACGCCTCGCTGAACAGTGACATTAAGTCGGATAACAGCCATATCACACTGGGAAGTGACAGGGCATTTGTGGATAAAAATGACGGAACAGGAAATTATGTCATTCCGGAGGAAGGTACCTCTGTCCCGGACACCGTGAATGACAGGAGCCAGTATGAAGGGAATATTACGCTGAACCATAACTCAGCCCTGGATATCGGCAGCAGGTTCACCGGGGGGATTGACGCTTATGACAGTGCCGTCAGCATCACCTCTCCGGACGTCCTGTTGACAGCCCCGGGTGCTTTTGCCGGCAGTTCACTGACAGTGCATGATGGCGGTCATCTTACAGCACTGAACGGTCTTTTCAGCGACGGGCATATTCAGGCCGGTAAGAACGGCAAAATCACCCTGAGCGGTACACCGGTTAAAGATACGGCTAATCAGTATGCCCCTGCTGTATATCTGACGGACGGATATGACCTGACCGGCGATAACGCAGCACTGGAAATTACCCGTGGAGCACATGCTTCCGGTGATATTCATGCCTCTGCGGCATCAACAGTTACCATCGGGTCTGACACGCCGGCAGAACTGGCTTCTGCGGAAACGGCTGCATCGGCGTTTGCCGGCAGTCTTCTTGAGGGCTATAACGCAGCATTCAATGGTGCCATAACCGGTGGCAGGGCTGATGTCAGTATGCATAATGCACTGTGGACTCTGGGTGGGGACTCTGCCATCCACAGTCTTACCGTCAGAAACAGCCGTATTAGTTCTGAAGGAGACCGTACATTCCGTACCCTGACGGTGAATAAACTGGATGCAACAGGCAGTGATTTTGTTTTGCGTACGGACCTGAAAAATGCCGATAAAATTAATGTGACTGAAAAAGCCACTGGTTCAGATAACAGCCTGAACGTCAGCTTTATGAATAATCCTGCTCAGGGACAGGCCCTGAATATTCCTCTGGTCACGGCACCGGCGGGAACTTCAGCAGAGATGTTTAAGGCCGGCACCCGGGTGACAGGTTTCAGTCGGGTGACCCCAACCCTGCATGTTGATACCAGTGGTGGCAATACGAAGTGGATACTGGATGGTTTTAAAGCGGAGGCTGATAAAGCCGCTGCCGCGAAGGCTGACAGTTTCATGAATGCCGGGTATAAAAACTTCATGACGGAAGTTAACAATCTGAACAAACGTATGGGTGACCTGCGTGACACAAACGGTGATGCCGGTGCCTGGGCGCGCATCATGAGTGGTGCCGGTTCTGCAGACGGTGGTTACAGTGATAATTACACCCATGTTCAGGTCGGCTTTGACAAAAAACATGAACTGGACGGTGTGGACCTGTTTACCGGTGTCACGATGACCTATACCGACAGCAGTGCAGACAGCCATGCATTCAGCGGAAAGACGAAATCGGTGGGGGGCGGTCTGTATGCTTCAGCATTGTTTGAGTCCGGTGCCTATATCGATTTGATTGGTAAATATATTCACCATGACAATGATTACACAGGTAACTTTGCTAGCCTGGGAACGAAACACTACAACACCCATTCCTGGTATGCCGGTGCTGAAACGGGTTACCGCTATCACCTGACAGAGGACACGTTCATTGAGCCGCAGGCTGAACTGGTTTACGGCGCCGTGTCCGGGAAAACATTCCGCTGGAAAGACGGTGATATGGACCTGAGCATGAAGAACAGGGACTTCAGTCCGCTGGTTGGAAGAACAGGGGTTGAACTGGGCAAGACCTTCAGTGGTAAGGACTGGAGTGTGACGGCCCGTGCCGGAACCAGCTGGCAGTTTGACCTGCTGAATAATGGAGAGACCGTACTGCGTGATGCGTCCGGGGAGAAACGGATAAAAGGAGAGAAGGACAGCCGGATGCTGTTTAATGTTGGTATGAATGCGCAGATAAAGGACAATATGCGCTTTGGTCTGGAGTTTGAGAAGTCAGCCTTTGGTAAATATAACGTGGATAATGCGGTAAACGCGAATTTCCGGTATATGTTCTGATGTGGGGGTAAAGGGCTGCCGGAAGGCAGCCTTTCTCAGAGACTCTTAAAATATAAAACTGAAGGTCTTCGGTAAGGGGGAGTGTATTAGACGTCAACTAGTTTTGCCGACTGGCGCGAGCCTGTTTAAGATTCTGTGTAAATGCCTTTCTCAGAAGTGACCGTCCAGGCGGTCACCGAACTCGATAATAAAGCGGCTCATTGCCATTCGCCAGTCCTTCAACGGCATCGTCCATTTCTGGGACGCAGACTGGATTGCCAGCCACACCACTTTTTTCACCGAGTCGTCTGTCGGGAACACTTTACGCTTTTTGATCGCATGGCGGATCACGCTGTTTAGCGACTCGATGGCATTCGTCGTATAGATCACTTTGCGGATGTCCGTTGGATAAGCGGTAAGCGTACAGCGAGGGCCGTATTGACGGGGATGTGTTATTCAGCTGGCAGTGCTATGCGCCACGGAAGCAGTTCGCTGACCCGGTTGACCGGCCAGTCTGCTATGACGCCAAGCACATGGCGAAGGTAGCTTTCTGGATCCACGTCATTCAGTTTGCACGTCCCGATCAGGCTGTACAGTAGCGCGCCCCGCTCACCACCATGGTCAGAGCCGAAGAACAGGAAGTTTTTACGACCCAGACTGACCGCCCGCAGGGCATTTTCAGCGATGTTGTTGTCGATTTCCACCCAGCCATTACTGCAGTACACGTTCAGGGCCTTCCACTGTTTCAGTAGGTATGCGAACGCTTTTGCCGTATCCGAGTGACGCGACAGTGTTTTCATCTGTTGCTGTATCCGGTCATACAGTGACTGCATCAGTGGCGCGGCTCTTGCTTTTCTTGCCGCCAGACGCTGTTCTGCTGAACATCCCCGGACTTCTGCCTCGATGGTATACAGTTCACCGATACGCTGCAGGGCTTCCGTGGTGATGTCGGTTGGCACTCTTGCATGCACATCGTGGATTTTTCTCCGGGCATGGGCCATACACGCAGCTTCCGTTATTCTGCCGGATTCGTATAACGCCCGGTAACCACCGTAAGCATCTGCCTGAAGCACACCGCTGTAACCGGCTAGGTGATTCTGTGGATGGATACCTTTCCGGTCCGGGCTGTACGCGAACCAGACCGCCGGGGGCATCTGTGAACCGGCGTTACGGTCATCACGGACATAGACCCACAGCCGGGCAGTTCTTGTTTTACCACTGCCCGGCTCCTGGACCGGAACGGGGATATCATCCGCATGAACTTTACCGGGCATCAGTACATACTGGCGCAGGACGTCATACAGCGGCTCCAGCAGTTCAGCAACGGCACCGGTCCAGCGACCCAGTGTGGCACGGCTCAGCTCCACGCCCTGACGACGGTATATTTCTGACTGGCGGTATAACTGTCAACGACGGATGAAAAGTGGCTCTTCCGCAACCTGGGTGGAGATTTTCATGCCAGTGGACTCATTACCCTCTGCCTGAGTAGTTCAAATCCTGCTCGACCATACATCTGGCGTTTCAGCATCTTCTTCAGGCGATTTACATGACCTTCGACAACACCATTACTCCAGCGACTACTGATTGCCTCACATATAGCTGCAGCATCAGCTTCCATCCCCGCCGCCACGCGCCGAAATTCTGCTGAACCGCTTTCGTGGACTCGAGTGAACCAACTGCTTAGCTGTGATTTATTTTGGGTTTTCAGAATACGGTAGAACTCGAGTGCCAGTTGCTGCGCTATTTTCAGCTCAGGTTCTTTTTCACACATCAGACTAATAAATCGGGAAGCATAATTTTCTTCATCCCTGGTTATTCTCCAGGGCATCAACCAGCGGCTTACCCGGGAGACTGAAGGAAGTCTGACGGCAGTAGTAACCGGTGGGTTCCAGCCTTTACGCCATTTGGCAACCGCATCCCTGACGATGGTTTCACTGCCTGTAAATCCCCGGGCCACCATTTCCCGCCATATCCGGCTGGCGTTATAATTACCACTTTCTCGTTGCTCTTTTAACCACTCCCTCCATGGTGTCAGCGAAAAACGAAACCGCTGTTGAAATCCCTGGAAAGCTGGTTGCGGAAAAGATGAAGACCCAGTCGCGACACTCAGAGTTGGCGAAGGCGTTCGCGTACGCACTTAACCAGTGGCCGGCACTGACGTACTATGCGAACGATGGCTGGGTGGAAATCGACAACAACATCGCTGAAAATGCCTTGCGGGCGGTCAGTCTGGGTCGTAAAAACTTCCTGTTCTTCGGCTCTGACCATGGTGGTGAGCGGGGAGCGCTACTGTACAGCCTGATCGGGACGTGCAAACTGAATGACGTGGATCCAGAAAGCTACCTTCGCCATGTGCTTGGCGTCATAGCAGACTGGCCGGTCAACCGGGTCAGCGAACTGCTTCCGTGGCGCATAGCACTGCCAGCTGAATAACACATCCCCGTCAATACGGCCCTCGCTGTACGCTTACTCATCACCTGCTATTAATCCCCGAGTCAGTACTTCGCGGCCTGACGCGATCACCCTACTCAGTACTTCAGAGCCCGCCTCCGGTACCTGCCTGGCGATCGCCCCTGTGCAACAAAATAAATCAACCGTTATCAAACCACGATCGTTCGTATGCGCCGCCGATGACGCGCGCCTGAAAAACGCGTCAATATGAGTTCCCCGGAAGCTTACGATAATACGCTTATGAACATTACAACACGCTCATGCGGAACCTGGATGGGGGAAGGAACGGTGAAGCTGTTAGCGAATGACCGGCGTTTATACAAACGCCGGTCATGATGAATGATATTTCAGAATATACCTCGGGCTAAAATACCGGGACAGAGATCAGGCGTGATTAATCTGCAGCATTTTTAATAACAGAAGTACTGAGCTTACTTTACCTTTGATGATGTAATAGTTATTTCCGTCGGTACTCATTTTTCCCTGAAATAATGTCACGGATGTTTCTTCCTGCTGATCCTGCAGGCGCAGTCGTAAGGTCATATTTTTAATGAGCTGAGATCCGGGTGGCAAGGGGTATTTGCTGTCAGATACTGGGCGACTGAGTCTGATGTGGCGCGTATACAGCCCGTTTTCGTACAGGGTGGCCTCTGTTATGGTGTCAGTGACCAGCATGTGGGAGACAATGCTGTATTCTTTTTTAAAGCACCCACCAGAAACGGTGATTGTAATGATAATGGTCTTCTCGATCGAGATGTAAATACCCGTTTCGTTATACTGTCCGTATCGGAACCATGAGAACTCAGTTGCATTCCAGCCATGCTCCAGAATATGTGCATTTTTTTGCCTGATAGTTTCTTTTTTTATTCGCTCATGTTTAAGGCATAACAGGCAGATAAATAATGTCAGAAAAAGAAAGCTAATAATGAGAGCAAGAGCGATATAGTCTGTCACAGGGTAATACATATTCTCTCCGGTAGAAGAAGGGCCGCAAACGCGGCCCGGGCTGTTATCAGAAAGAGTAACGGAAGTTGGCGTTGATCGCGTTATCCACGTTGTATTTACCAAATGCCGATTTCTCAAACTCAAGACCGAAGCGAAGATTATCGCGAATTTCGGCGTTGAGACCAACATTCATGAGAATACGACCGTCTTTTTCACCTTTGATACGTTTCTCACCGGACGCATCACGCAGTACGGTTTCACCGTTGGCAAACAGGTCAAACTGGTAGCCAAGGCCGGCGCGGGCTGTGACTTTCCAGTCCTTACCGGAGAAGGATTTACCCACATCAACACCGGTACGCCCAATCAGCGGATTAAAGTCCTTATCCTTCATGGTCACGCTCATTCCGCGATCCTGCCAGTCGAACCGTTTACCTGATACGGCCCCATAAACCAGTTCTGCCTGCGGCTCAATCCAGGAGTCTTCTGTTACATGATAGCGGTAGCCTGCTTCAGCACCCACATACAAGGAATGAGAACTGTAGTCTTTTGTTCCGAGTCCAGCAAAGGTCGCCGAGTACTCATTATCATGGTGAACATACTTACTAATCAGGTCGATATAGGCACCAGAGTCAAATATAGCGGAAGCATACAGACCTGCCCCGACGGACTTCGTCTTGCCACTGAATGCATTACTGCTGGCATGACTGTCGGTATACGTCATAGTCAGACCAGTGAAAAGGTCAAGTCCATCCAGCTCATGTTTTTTATCCACACCAATCTGCACATGGGTGTAGTTGTCACTGTATCCACCAGAAGCTGAACCTGCTCCGCTCATGATGCGGGCCCATGCACCGGCCTCGCCATTGGTGTCACGCAGATCCCCCATTCGTTTATTCAGGTTGTTGACTTCTGTCAGGAAGGCTTTGTAATTACCGGACATATACGATTTTGCTGCACCGGAAGATGCTGTATTTTCAGCCACCTTATATCCGGTCAGGGTCCACGTGGTATGTTCCTGATCCTCTTTCGTGCTGATCACAGGAGATATGTTGCTGAAACCTATGGCCTGAGTACTGGCTTTAAATATCTCTTTATTGCTTCCTTTTGGGGCTGTTATCAGGTCAACGTTTAATCCTGAGTTATTATTTCCCACTTTCTGTATATCGACCGACAGACTGTTATTGCTTCCGGTTAACTGATTTTTAACAATGAGTTTATCCGATTGATTTACAGACTGGCTCAGATCAGCCCGCATAATCACAGCAGTATTAGTGGCATCCAGTGTGTTTACTGTCACAGTATGGAAACCCGAATTCTCTATGTTACTAAACAACAAAAGACTGTCGCGGGTTTTTAATGATTGCAGGGCTGACTGTCCGTTTACTCTCCATAAGGTGTTATACATGCTGGCTGAGGCTGCAGGAGCATCAATACCTCCGGTATAAGAAGTATCAAAGCCACCCAGCAAACCTGTAGCCAGCGGTGTGTGTGTGGTTTTGTCCAGGTTATCTTCTTTATACTGGTCAACACCAAACAGAATAGATGCTTTTTTGTCTGATTTTATATTACCATTGACCCAGGCATAATTTTGAGCCTTTAACGTGGCACCATCTTCTGTCATATTATATCCATCTGACATATAGATTGCCGGGCTGTATTTATTATTTTCTGTAGGGGTGCCTGTTAATGTCAGGGTTCCGGCCAGTTCAATAGCTTTATCTACATACATTTTTCCCTGGGCGGTAACAGTAGCTCCTTTGTTGATAATCAGGTCTGTATTAATTAAGGATAATGCACCAGTCATAGTAACAGTTGATTTATCACCAACAGTTATTTTGCTGTTTTGAGCACTCAGACTGCCGTTGAAACTACTTTCGCCTGCTGAATCCCCGGAGCGAAGCTGTTGTCTGAATCCAAAACCTTCGCCAGTAATGTTTCTTCCTGAGAACATGTCAATGTATGCAGTTTTATTTCCCAGAACAATTTGAGAGTTTTTAGCCTCTATGTGTCCTTTTACATTAGCATCCCGGCCTATACTCAGGGTTGCGTTTTCTAAATTTAATTTCCGGAAATTAAATTTACGACTTTCCCAGTCGGGCTGGGAAAAAGAGGCTATCTGATTGTTGGACTTATATTCCGTATTGTAACGTTTATTTACAGTGCTTTCCTGGTCCTTTATGGCAGCAGAATAGTCTTTTTGACATAAAAAAGGAATTGGACAGTTGTTATTGCCTTCTTTAAATATGGCATGTTCTGTCGCATGTCCTTGTAATGTTAACTGTGCATTCCGGACAGAGATATCGTTTTTGATATCGACTGAGCCATCAAAGATCAGATTGGCATTATTGTTATGTTGCTGGGTAGTATTGATAATATGATTTATGCTTATATTACCTGATACATTCCCATGGTACATATATGCATCAGTATTAGTAAGTGATAATGTTGATTGCTTCACGTTTGAGTTCGTTACGGTTGTTCCCGCATCTGTTGCTGCGATTTTCTGAAATGACTGGTCATAGCCGTTTAGATCCAGTGTTCCGCCATTTCTGGTAAAATAGATTTCGCCATTACCGCTTTCGCTTAAAGCGTCTTTGGCATTTATTTTTACCGTACCTTTACCTCCGGCCATGTAAATTTTATTGAAGGCTTTTTCAGCACTAAGGATGACAGTCCCATTACCTATTTTAAGGTTATTTCCCTGTGCTATTTTTACATCCAGAGTACCACTACCTATTTTATGCAGATTATCTCCGGCAACGCCCTTAACATTCCATTCAACGGTGGTATTATTATCAATATCTATCCCGGCACCTTTATAAGACTTATCTTTTCCGTACACTTTATATGTCTGGTTCTTATCGAATATAAGCCCGCCAATGCCAAGATCGGTATCCTGCTTGAGCGTTAATACCCCTCCTCCTGAGACAGACAGGTCCTTATCTTTTATAATCGATGATAACTCTTGTTTTTTACCATCCAGCTGCATAGTGTTTGTGAAATTCTTTTTTAAATTGTTTACCAGAATATTATTAAATAACGAGTAGTTTGTCCAGGCTATATTGGTACTACTGATAAAACCAACTGTACTGGTAACACCATGGAAAACCCATTTTTGTTGTTCTTTATCATATAGATAAGAACCAGAACCACTATCGCCAAAAATTGGTGAGTTTTTAAAAGGGGTTCTGTTGGTATAAATGTAACTCTTGTTTTTCCAGTCCAGATTAAAAAGACTTGCGCTTAACAAGTCGGGATTATAGTTTTGTCCAAACAGATATTGTTTGCCGTTTAATATCGTTGAGGTTGTTCCGGCACCTGCTCTGAAGCCAATTATTTGTTCCTTACCGTTGTAGTTTACGCCATATCTTTTCATCGCATCTTCGGGAGAAAGTGAGAAGTCGGCACTCTCCGTAACCCCTGTTGTTTCCACGACGAATTTATTCAGACGATGAACCGAAAAGTCGCCAGATGATACTCTGTTACTTGCTTTATATGCTGTCTGATCCCATGACTGTGTTGTTATTGCATGATGCTGTGTACCGTTATGAGTCGCAGTAACACTGTACGCACCTCCAATTGATGTTGTTGCACCTTTGTTGGAAACAGCAGAAAAATCAGGTACAGGTAGTTCTGGAAAATGAAATATCTTTCCATCTTTCATCATTAATTGAACATTTGTTGCACCCGGTCTGAACTCTCCTCTGTTTTGAGCAAGGTCAAGATAATCGCGGGTCCATATATTATTTATATCCAGCATTGCTGCAAATGCTGTTTCGCCATAACTTCCATATATTGAGGATAAAATAATACCGAGGATAACTTTCTTTCTTGATGTACCGACACTAACTTTCCGGGTCAGTTCAGAAACAGCAACTAATCCACCTGTAATATGACTATATTTCAGTGAATAAATTTTATTCATACGTGAACTCCGATATTTCTGAGTTGTGGTTATGGGATAGCATTTAATTACAACGGGGAACTATCAGTCATGGTACGTAACTGATAAGGGTATAATGATAATCACTGTCAGTTATATTTGTATGACAGATGTAACAAAATGAAAAAAAAGATAAGCACAAGTGATTGATTGGTTAGATATTGATCACTTGGTGTTTGTATTTTGAATTTTGCGATCAAAATTTGATCTTTGTTGTTTCCGGTCAATCCTTTACAGGTTTTCTGTATTATCCGGGGGAGTTAAGTCTGTCGATGTCCGACAGACTTTTGATGATGGAAACAACATGCAGCGATAATGTGCATGCTGTTTTGCAGGTGGAACTCAGAAGGTGAACTGGAACTGTGCGACCGCACCGTAAGTGTTGTCCGTGCCGATCAGGCCTGCAACATCAAGGTGAACCACATCAAACGGTGAGATCCCCACCCCGGCCGTGAATGCACTGCCGTCGTTACCGGCCAGATTCTGACGGTAACCGGCGCGCAGCTGTGCCCATTTCCAGGCATTAAATTCTGTGCCAATGGCGGCAAACTGACGGTTGCTGTCGGAGGTGAAACCGCTGGCCGGGGTCAGATCCACATCAAATGCAGTGGTGAACATCGCGTTGTGCCAGGAGACACCGGCCGTCACCTGCGGGCGGATCCTGAAGGTTTCCGTGATACCGTTCACTTCTTTTGTCTCAATACTACGGGAGATCAGGTTCTGTGCGACCAGTCCCAGCGTCCAGTTGTCATCCAGGTCCGTACTGGCACCGATGTCGGCGTTGATGCCATTTTTCGTGTTGTGGTAGCGGTCGCCTTTGAAGGCGCTGCTGTCATAATTTCTGACCAGCACGTTGTAGTTGAACAGGTCGACGCGCTGGAATTTGGGGGGGAAGCCCAGAGACCATTTCTGCCCGGCCGTTTCCAGTTCCGTAGCCAGAGCAATACCCACATCAGTGATCAGTGCCGTGCGGGCACAGGCCTGTGATGTCAGGCGGCTTTTGTCCACCTCCTGCCCGGTGCTGTTTGCCACCTCTTCCAGGTAAGTGAGGTCAGCATCAGAGACTTTACCGTCGACACTGACGGTGCCGTGTGATTTAACCATCAGTGCGGCAGAGAGGCGATCACCGGGAAGGGCCGCCACAGCAGAAACGCCCAGCTGTGCGGCGGCATGTGTGTTACGGAAGTCCCGGAGGTGTTCTTTCAGGCGTGCGGCAGCCTCAGGAACACCGTGGTTACTTTCGATGGCGCGGTCGAAGGCCTTCCACTCATCACTGATCCGGTCGGCGTTGTCGGTGATATTATCCGGATTGGAGAGCTGCGCGCCGACGGACGGAAGCAGGATGCTGGGCTCATGCGCGACGCAAAATCCACGATGTATATATCAGTACTAAAAGCGCGACGGCGGAAGAAGCTCTGAAACTAATCGGTGAACTGTACGCCATAGAGCACGATATACGCGGGTTACCGGTGTCTGAACGCCTGGCGGTCAGGCAAATGCAGAGTAGACCGCTCCTGACTTCCCTGTATAAGCTGATGCAGGAGAAAGAACACACGTTATCGAAGAAATGTCGTCTGGGAGATGCGTTCCGGTATATCAGGAAGCACTGGGCTGCGTTGTGCAACTTCTGTGATGATGGCCTGGCTGAGGTAGATAATAATGCAGCAGAAAGAGCGCTTCGTGCAGTCTGTCTCGGGAAGAAAACTTTTTCGAGGATCACTCATTCCGTGTCTGACTGCTTCAGGGTTTAATTTTGCTTCTGCTGACTGAATGATGATTGGGCAGCAAGTGCAATATCCCACATAAATCCAGTCAACTCACGAGCCACCGCCGTAATGGCTACTTGTGATTTTTTCCCTTTTGCTGTCAGAGTTCGGTAACGAGAACACAATCGTTGTTGAGCTTTCCATGCAATATCTTTGGAATATTGTGTTACAGAGTCCGGTCGGTAATATATAAGCCATGCTCCAACTTTTGCAGGTGTACGATAAGACCAGGCGGCTTCGTAAAGCAGACGTCTCAGTTCGCTGTTTCCAACTTTTGTTATTCCTCTGGGACGAATACTGTTTCCACTGGAATATTCACCTGGCACCAGTCTGAGGTGTACTGGCAATAGCGGACACTACCATTTGTTCTTTTTTTAAGCAGCCATCTGATGATATTTTTCCCTGAAGGCTGCCGGGGAGATATTCCCCAGACGAGAGTGACGACGCTGACGATTGTAGAAAATCTCAATGTATTCCCGTATTACTGAGATGGCTTCATCCCGGTTATTAAAACGATAGTGGCTCAGGCTCTCATTTTTCAGCGTTCTGAGCCTCTGATTCTTCCGGACAGAAGATAATCATGTCGGTATGAATGTTATAATTAAGGACTGTGCAATAATAGCCATTCCATTCAGCCATCTTACGCTCGAAAACGATCGGTAAGCTGGCTACTCACCATTCCTGCTCTAAACCTGACGCCTCTCAAGACTATTATAAATAGCCTCAATCTCACCCTTCAGGTTATCACCGCAATAAACCATTGATGTATCGTATCGTTCATATCGCGCTTCCCGTGTCGCACTAAACCAGTTGAACGATCCCACACACAGCAAACCATCATCACCAATAACAATTTTGCTATGAACACGGTTTACCAGCTTTGTAGCAATACCCAGCGCATTCAGTTTCTCCAGCGCCGCTTTAAAGTTCTGCTGCTTCTCTTTTCGCTTCTCAAAATCATTATGTTCAGTGTTGTAGCTTCTGTCAGTGACTATCGTGACGTTAATTCCACGTGAACACGCCGCAATCATGGAATCAAGAAAACCGGTTTGCTCCAGCCTTTGCCAGGTCAGCCATGGAGAAATTATCGTGATGTGTTTACTGGTATTTTCAAATGTCTGATTCAGGAAATTATCATGTTGCTCCACACCATGAAGTGTGTAGATTTTGGTCCCGGCGGTTTTTAAATCCTTACGCTCTTTATAATCAAAAGAGAGCGCATTCTTCTCTGACTCAAAGAGGTATTTTGCCAGTAATCCCCGTGGCGATGAGGCTGGCTGGACCTCAAACAGGTCCATATCGCCGAAGACCAGAAAACTGTCCTTCGCACGGGAGACTGCAACATTCAGCATGCTGTTATCGCTATCAATAAACCCGCCGTCTTCATGTTTTGAATAGACTGGCGAGAATATCACAATCGCTCTTTCCGCTCCCTGAAGAGAGTGCACGGTGCCCACTGTGAGCGACTTTTCATTCGTGCCTGTACTGATATCTTGTTTGCCCAGCACCTGTTTGATAGTGGATACCTGAGCGCTAAAAGGCGTCACAATACCGACAACTTCATGAAGCGATTTACCGTAATGCGCTTCAATATTTTGCTGGTTCTCTGCCAACCAGACCGCTATCGTTTCAGCCTCAAGCAAATTATATCGACTTCCACTACTTGCCAGCTCTCCTTTACCATCAATATGGAGATACCCCATTGCGGGCATTAAATTGCTCTCTTCACGCCCTCTTTTAGGCAACAACTTACCGTGATAGCAGAGCGTATTACAGTATCCAATAATATTGTCGTAGCACCGGCGGTGTTCATATAGGTACATACCACGAGCCAGTTCGGGATCATATTGATAGCGCGAAGCAAACTGCGCTATTTTCATAACGCTGCCAGATGCGGCACTTTTACCAAGGTCTGCGATTGCCGTATATTTCTCGGTAATCTCTTCTTGCGTACTGCCAGACAGAATTTTTTCCGCCAGCATGTTACCGACATCAATCGCAGGAGCAATACTCCATATTGGCGGGATCTGCTCCGTATCGCCAATCACTAATGCCTTCTTAGCTAATGCAAACGAGGCAGCAGCCACTTCAGGAAGCACCTGCCCGGCTTCATCGACAATGAGTAAATCGGCAAAATCATACAAATAACTTTTCTCGAATTTACGTTGTCCTTTGTGCTCACTTATCTGCATATTACCGGGCAGCATATAGCATGTCATCACCACACATGGCGTGAGTTTCATTCGACGTTGCCAACGGGCGGTTACCCCTTTAGCACCTTTTTTCTTCTTCTCGTCCTGCAGATCATCAATGCTGGCCATATCCATCAGCCAACGACCTTCCCAGTAGTGAGTCGTCAGTAAAAATGCAGGGAAGCGAATCTGCGTATCAGCCAGTTCATCGGCCTGTGAGAAGCTCAGTTCCTCGTCGCCCTCATACCCTAAATCAAATGCCAGCCTCTGCCACTCCTGAACCGCCTGCTGTTCTTTAAGAACGATTTCATGGGCGGAGTCAATCTGCTGCCGGTATGTTGTTTGCTCGCGCTCAGCGGAATTGAGCAGCCCATCAATATTACGTTCGATAGTTTCAGGATCAGACCACTGATTTCCTGCAATCAGCGCGCCTAATTTATCTTCGAGAAACAGCTGTATTTGGTACTGTCGCTTATTGCGAACCGCCGGGAGCCAGGAAAATAATGAATAGATCAGTGATTCACCGGCGCGATATTTTTTCCATTCCGTTTTAGCACTCTTCAGTAGAGTGACTTTTTGTTCTTGTCCGGAAAGTAATTTATTTAAATTATCGAGATATTGCTCAATATCATTAGCAATAAGCTCACGCGCAGCCCGAATCTGGCTTAACGTTTGCCATGTTGCGTTCAGTCTTATCAGTTGCTCAGATTTTGCTGCCAACTGACCATGCAAGAGTTCAATGACCTTTTCAGGGGATGAACACTCTTTTCCAGGAAAGGCTGCCTTAGCCTTTTCCAGATAAAACAGCAGTGCATCCTCTACATACTCTTTTGACTCAACCTGGTTGAAGAAATCTTCAGTTTGATATTTTTTGGCTGCCTCAGCTTTACGACTGCTTGAGGGAAAATAAGCACCGAAGCTTTTCAGCTCTGGCAACCATCGCCCGGCCATCGCACCTGAACCTTGCGAAAAGTCTTTCCCGAATGCCTCAATAATGTTCGTTACAGCCTGGTTATTCGTTGAAGTCGCGATAATAACCGGAGGCTCAGATTTTTCGAGAGCCGCTCTGGCCCACTGCGTGGCGATGATAGAAAGCACCAGCGTGGTTTTTCCGGTTCCCGGAGGGCCATTAACAGCAAGGATATCGCCATGTCTTGCATCCAGAAAATGGCTTAAGGCATCGCGCTGAGCCTTTGCCAGCGGAAACTTATCTCCGGAGTGTCCAAGCCTGTCGCTGAATTTTGCTCCTGGGGCCAGCAAAGACTCTGCAGCATGAACCTCTCGCGAGGCGAAGCGATTGAAGAGCGGCACATCCTTATTGCAAACAAGCAGGTGATCATAAAGAGAAAGGATATGGGAACTGGCACCGCCAGATTGAGCCGTTTTAACAATATAACCGTGCTCAGCGAGTTCATATTGCTCAGGTTTTTCAATCCAGTCGCCGGCAACGCTCTTCAGTAGCCTCTCTGAGTCATACAGATATTGACGCCACTCCTGCTGCAAGGCGGCATATCGTGCTTCCCGTTCTTCATCCGTTTCGGCAGTCTTATCAACGCTGTCATCAAAGTTGATAGAGAACGTGGTATGGGTCGTCTTGTATTTGTCATACTGCCCAATCTCACCAATCGAAAATGCTCCTTTTGGCAAAGGTTCAAGCAGGTCTCTGGGAATGGAGGTCGCTGGCGTCGGATATAAAAAACCCTCACGGCTTAGCAAGGCTGGCGTCACTATCGGGGTAACAATATCAGGCGCGCCTGCGGAACGGTCCTTACCATGCTGCAGTAACCGGAAATAAACTTTTGGGCGCAAGATGACATCGACCGTTTCGACATCGTCTTTTTCTCCCTCAAAAAATTTACTGACAATCGCTTCGTCAAGACGTCCCGCCGCTATCCCATGCCAGTGAGTGAAATTTTGGGCGTCTTTCCGTTTAAAACTGCCCTTTCCTGACTCAGCATCCGCAAGCGAGTTGCGCCAGTATGAGGCAAACCCTAAAGCATTTTCATCCATTACCAGTCCTGTGACTCAATGAAATCCATTGATTTATCGAATATAAAATCACCGTATGGACAGCTATTGTCCATATTGAAAAAGTTGGATGCAATGTTTTGTTTATAATTCGATATCAAATGAACTGGTTGTACAAGGTTCAGAACACAAGCTCATTAAACAGTACGTCAGGACTATTGATTTCATAACAGTGAATACATTTTTTACCGTTTATAATAACTACCTGTGTTGGACGGGGATACCAGAGCAGCCGAAAACACCGGGGGTTATTACCTGCTCTCATGGAAACCATATATTCCTGGTGCTAATCACAGTCATAAATAGCCTGAAGAACGTGACGAAGGGACTTTAATGGAAGCCGGAGTAACTTGTCAGAAACATCAATCTTCGTCATCATTTACAAAGAAAAATAATTAGTTAAAGCAGTCCGGGCTGATTGCCCGGACTGCTTACTATTTTAATGGATTGTTAATCTTTGCATATTCAAACGGGCTGATACCCTTCTCCCGGTTCGCATCTAGAAAATCGGCCCACCATTGCAACATCAGTCGCCGTTCTTCCAGATGTTCTGCTTTATGGATATACGCAGCACGTACACCATTACGCTCCTGATGGCTCATCTGACGTTCCACAGCATCGCGGGACCACAAACCTGATTCAATCAATGCACTGCACGCCATCGCCCGGAATCCATGGCCACAGACTTCCTGGGTTGTGTCATACCCCATCACCCTCAGGGCTTTATTTACAGTATTTTCACTGATTGGTTTACGCGGGTCATGTGCACCCGTAAAGATCAGACCATTTTCACCAGCCCATGTCTGAAGTTCTGCCAGTATGGCTACAACCTGTTTGCTGAGTGGCACAAGATGTGGTGTTCGCATCTTGGATCCCCGGTGTGAGAATTTTACGCCTGGCAGAGGTTCGCGTTCGGCTGGAATAGTCCACATGGAATTGTCAATATCAATTTCCGACCAGCGGGCATATCTGAGTTCACTGGAACGAATAAAAACCAGTAAATTCAGCATAACTGCCAGTCGGGTGACAGGCTGGCCTTTATAACCGTCAATACGCGACAGAAGTTCAGGCAGGCGTGAAAGCTCCAGAGCAGGGCGATGCTGGCGTTTTACCGTGGTCAATGCACCAGCCATATCCAGAGCCGGGTTATATCTGATGATGCCAGACTGTACGGCGTAACGCATTACAGCAGATATTCTTTGCTGCAGACGACTGGCGATTTCATAAATTTGTTTTGCTTCTGCAGCACGAACAGGGATAAGCAGGTCCGGGGTATTGAGTGTTGTGATATCCCGGTTGCCGATAAAGGGGAAAACGTGTGTCTCGAGGCTTTTGAGTACTTTATCGCTGTGTGATTGTGCCCATTGTTTATTACTGGCATGCCAGCGTCGTGCAATATGTTCAAAAGAGAGCTGTAAATCAGGGACAACTTTTTTAACTCTTTTCTGTTCGCAAGGGTCAATCCCCTCTGAAATCAGTTTTCGGGCCTCATCCCGTTTTGTACGAGCTTCGGAGAGAGAAACTTCTGGATACACACCAAGTGCCAGAGTCTTCTCCTTACCCAGAATACGATAACGGAGACGCCAGTAACGGGAACCATTAGGATGAACCAGCAGGAACATGCCGGCCCCGTCAGTGAGTTTATAAGCCTTGTCAGTGGGCTTTGCAGCCCGGATTTTTGCGTCAGTCAGTGCCATAGTTCAGCCTTCTGAATGCGTTAAAGAGGGTACAAATTCTGTCGAACTGGGGTATACCCGCAATTATACCCACACAATGGGGTTGATGTGGGGGGAATCTGGTTGAGTTCGGTAGAATTGATTTGGAGGAAGAACACTTAAATCATGGTGTTCTGAAACGAAAAACGGACCTCCGTGGAGGTCCGTTGATATGAATTTGGTGCCCGGACTCGGAATCGAACCAAGGACACGGGGATTTTCAATCCCCTGCTCTACCGACTGAGCTATCCGGGCAACGGGGCGCATTAAACCTGATTCGCCTCGTCTCGTCAATCAAATTTCTTCAATTTACTGCAGACTGCACAATCTATCATCACTTTGCCGCTATTGCACGCATTGTCAGGCAAACCAGGCGGTCCAGGCGGCGGAAAGCGGCATTGCCAGAAGGAGTGCTGGAAGCATGTTGACCACCGGGAACATTTTAATGCCACAGATGCGTAATCCGGTTGCCAGCAGCAATAAACCGCCTACGGCGCTGAAGTCTGCCATCATCGACGGTGTGATCAGCGGTAATATCAGCGCGGCAGCCCACGCCAGCGTTAACTGGATGATCAGTAATGGGATACTAATTACCGACACCGCAATACCCAGCGAGCAGGCGAAGATCATCGCCGTAAAGAAATCAAGAAATGACTTGGCGATTAAAATACTCGGATCGCCGGTCATCCCTTCGTTCATCGCCCCGAAGATCCCGGTGCCGCTGGCGCAAAACAGGACAATAATCGCGACATAATTCTGAATAAAAGATTCATGCGCTGGCTTCTTACGTGAGTGACGAAACAGATTTTGTGCTTTGGCGACTGCTGTATTGACACCTTTCTCCAGCAAACAAATTTCGCCAATTAGAGCGCCAAGTAGCGTAGCTAAAACCATCGCTGGAAGGTTGGCGCATTTCACAACCAGTAAAATACCAATCCCCAGCGATGCCAGACCAAAAATAGATGTCATGGAGACGCGGATACGTTCCGGTAAGCGTTGGCTGAGCAGTGCGCCGAGAACGCCACCCAGTAAGACTGCACTAGCGTTGATAAAAGGGCCGATGACCACAAGAGTTCCTGTTAGCTGTATTGTTTGATTTTCTTATTATGAACTTTTTGCCTTGTTGATGGCTTGTCTGGTCGCAAAGTCCTGGCTTGCACGCCTTAGCGAAAGGTGCCATGATTGCGCGAATTTTCTCCTCTCTGTACGGAGTTTGCCCGATGCACGCCATCTCCTTACATTCTCTCGCTTATCGCCGTTTCGCGCGAAACGTTTCCCTTTCTATGTTACTGCTCATGCGGTGAAGTTAACGCACGCTCACTGCAGGACAACAGTAAAATCAGAGCGTTTCTGCTTTTACTGATGTCTGGCGGTCGGAGCTGGTGACCAGTTTGACCCATATCTCATGGGGCAGGGTTTTCCACCTTGTCCGGTATTCTTACTTCCCCGAAACGGGTTTGCGCTTATGAAATCAATGAATATTGCCGCCAGTAGTGAACTGGTATCCCGACTTTCTTCTCATCGCCGCGTGGTGGCGTTGGGAGATACTGATTTTACGGACGTCGCGGCAGTCGTCATTACCGCTGCGGATAGTCGCAGTGGCATTCTTGCGTTGCTTAAGCGCACCGGTTTTCATCTACCGGTGTTTTTGTATTCCGAACATGCTGTTGAATTACCTGCGGGCGTTACGGCGGTAATCAACGGCAACGAGCAGCAGTGGCTGGAGCTGGAATCCGCAGCCTGTCAGTATGAAGAGAATTTGCTGCCACCGTTTTATGACACGCTGACGCAGTACGTTGAGATGGGCAACAGCACCTTTGCTTGCCCTGGACATCAACATGGTGCGTTCTTTAAAAAGCATCCTGCCGGACGCCATTTTTACGATTTCTTTGGTGAGAACGTCTTTCGCGCCGATATGTGTAACGCTGACGTAAAATTGGGCGATCTGCTTATTCATGAAGGATCGGCGAAAGATGCGCAGAAATTCGCAGCCAAAGTCTTTCATGCCGATAAAACCTATTTTGTGCTGAACGGCACATCGGCAGCGAATAAAGTGGTGACGAATGCGCTGTTAACGCGTGGCGATCTGGTGCTCTTCGACCGTAACAACCATAAGTCGAATCATCACGGCGCGCTGATTCAGGCGGGGACGACGCCGGTCTATCTGGAAGCTTCACGTAACCCGTTTGGTTTCATTGGCGGTATTGATGCGCACTGTTTTAATGAAGAGTATCTGCGCCAGCAAATTCGCGACGTTGCGCCAGAAAAAGCCGACCTGCCGCGCCCGTTTCGCCTGACGATTATTCAGCTGGGAACCTATGACGGCACTGTCTATAACGCCCGTCAGGTGATCGATACCATTGGGCATCTGTGTGATTACATTCTGTTTGATTCCGCGTGGGTCGGTTACGAACAGTTTATCTCGATGATGGCGGATAGCTCGCCGCTGCTGTTAGAACTTAACGAAAACGATCCGGGGATTTTTGTGACCCAGTTGGTGCACAAACAGCAGGCTGGATTCTCACAGACGTCGCAGATCCATAAAAAAGATAACCATATCCGCGGACAGGCGCGTTTTTGCCCGCATAAGCGGTTGAATAACGCCTTTATGCTCCATGCTTCTACCAGCCCTTTCTATCCGCTGTTTGCTGCACTGGATGTTAACGCCAAAATTCATGAAGGGGAGAGTGGGCGTCGGCTGTGGGCTGAGTGCGTTGAGTTGGGTATTGAGTCGCGCAAGGCTATTCTTGCGCGCTGTAAGCTGTTCCGCCCGTTTATCCCGCCCGTTGTTGATGGCAAATTGTGGCAGGATTATCCGACATCAGTGTTAGCCAGCGACCGCCGTTTTTTCAGTTTTGAGCCGGGGGCGAAGTGGCACGGCTTTGAAGGATATGCCGCGGATCAGTATTTTGTTGATCCGTGCAAGCTGTTACTCACTACACCAGGTATCAATGCCGAAACCGGCGAATATAGCGACTTTGGCGTTCCGGCGACGATTCTGGCGCACTATCTGCGTGAGAACGGCATTGTGCCGGAGAAGTGCGATCTCAACTCCATTCTGTTCTTATTAACTCCGGCGGAAAGCCACGAGAAGCTGGCACAACTGGTGGCGATGCTGGCGCAATTTGAACAGCATATTGAGGATGACTCGTCGCTGGCTGAGGTGTTGCCGAGCGTTTATAACAAATATCCGGTGCGCTATCGCGACTACACCCTGCGCCAGTTGTGTCAGGAGATGCACGATCTGTATGTCAGTTTCGACGTCAAAGACCTACAAAAAGCGATGTTCCGCCAGCAGAGTTTCCCGTCAGTGGTGATGAACCCCCAGGATGCGCATAGCGCTTATATTCGCGGTGAAGTGGAGTTGGTGCGGATTCGTGATGCCGAAGGGCGAATTGCGGCAGAAGGGGCGTTGCCTTATCCACCTGGCGTGCTTTGCGTGGTACCCGGGGAAGTCTGGGGTGGGGCGGTTCAACGTTATTTCCTTGCGCTGGAAGAAGGCGTGAATTTGTTGCCGGGATTTTCGCCGGAGTTGCAAGGTGTCTATAGCGAAACCGATGCGGATGGCATGAAACGATTGTACGGTTATGTGTTGAAGTAAGAATAAAAAAACGGGTCACCTTCTGGCGACCCGTTTTTCTTTGCGTAATTAGTGGCTAACCGTCTGTGTGCCTGTCGGGACACGAACGTGTTTATATTTGAACATCGCCATGAACGCGAAGGCCAGAACCACGGAATAACCAGCGAAAATCAACCATACGGTCTGCCAGTCGGTAATGCCGTTTTGGGTGTACATCTCAACAACTTTACCGCTCACGATGCCGCCGAGGATACAGCCGAAGCCGTTAGTCATCATCAGGAACATCCCTTGTGCACTGGCGCGAATTGCCGGGCTAACTTCTTTTTCGACAAACACCGAACCAGAGATGTTGAAGAAGTCGAATGCGCAACCGTAAACGATCATCGACAGTACCAGCAGTACAGTACCGAACGGAGTCGGGTCGCCGTAAGCAAACAGCGCAAAACGCAGGATCCACGCCACAATACTGATCATCATTACGTTCTTAATACCGTAGCGGCTTAAGAAGAACGGGATGGTCAGAATGAACAGGGTTTCAGAGATCTGCGAAATCGACATGATGATTGACGCATGCTGCACGATGAAGCTGCTGGCAAACATCGGATCTTTGTCGAAGCTGTGCAGGAAGGTATTACCGAACATGTTGGTAATCTGCAGTTCCGCGCCCAGCAGCATTGAGAAGATGAAGAAGATTGCCATACGCTTGTTTTTAAACAGCGCGAATGCATCGAGGCCCAGCAGGGTTGTCCAGCTCTGATTCGCTTGCTGTTTAGCAACCGGAATATGCGGCAGAGTCAGGGTAAACAGAACCAGAATGGCGGAAAGTGCTGCGCCAATATACAGCTGCATGTGGCTTAATTCGAAGCCAGACAGGCTCACCACCCACATTGCCATGATAAAGCCGATGGTGCCCCAGATACGGATTGGCGGGAAGTCAGTAACGATATCCATCCCGGCATTTTGCAGGCGATAGTAAGAGATGGTGTTGATTAACCCAAGCGTTGGCATATAAGCAAACGAGTTAATCAATATCACAAGGAACATCGCTTCCGGCGTCGTGACCTGTGCCGCCATGAACAGCGTGATAGCGCCAATGGTGTGGCAAATGGCATATACCCATTTCGCACTTAACCATTTGTCGGCCACAATCCCCAGCAGCGCAGGCATAAATACCGCGGCGATACCCAGTGAGCTATAAACTGCGCCAATAGAAGCACCGTCAAACTTCAGGGTAACAAACATATAGGAGCCGAGGGTCGTCAGCCAACTTCCCCACAGACAGAACTGCAGAAAAGAGAGGATTTTCAGCTGCAGCTTAAGATTCATGTTAATTTCCTCACATCGTGATGCGGATGAGTGTTTGAAAAAGCACATTTGACCGTGCGAGATGATGGGATTCTATCAACTTCGCGGACTGGTTTTTTGTTACCTGTGGCAAATAATTGCAAACATTCCCAATTTGCAAAACGAAATTGTGATGTGGATAACATTTTTGCCCCTGAGCATCGTCAGGGGCGGTTAATGGAATTATCGGCGGCGGTAGGATTTTTGCGCGGTATTCACTTTATAAAGATAACGGCGAGATTCCGCAGAGGGATGGCGGGTCGTCAGCGTCTGATAAACATCGCCCGGCGTCATGGTGTTAATAATATTGGCAGCCTGAATCTTATCATTCGAAAAGACTCGCAGCACGCTGCCTGCGCCGCCGTTATAGGCGGTGATGACGGCATAACGCCGCGATGTTGGGTTATCAATTCCGCCGAGATAAACATTGTTCAGCATCGCCAGATACGCGGTGCCGGTATCAATATTGCTGGCAGGATCAAACAAGAAACTGCGGCTCGGCGTGCCGGATTTCCCCTGCGAGCGGAACACATCTTTCCCGGCAGTATTTTGTACCACCTGCATTAATCCCAGCGCATCGGAACGGCTGACCGCATACGGGTTAAAGGAAGATTCAGTCTGCATAATTGCCAGAATCAGCGACTCATCAACGCCATATTTCCGTGACGCCTGGCGGACCATGCCGAGATATTTGTGCGCACGTTTATCAAGGTGGTTCGGCACCATGTTAATGGTGACGCTGTAGATGATACGTAGCCCGTTGCTGCGGCTTTTCAGACGGTTTTTCAGCAGATAATCCGCGAAGTTGCTTGCGCGACCTTCCCAGCGAATCGGCTGCCCGGTGTTGTCCACCACCTGACCGTAAAGGAAAGGTTCTTTCGAAATTGTAATATCATCAACGTCGGAATAGAGATCGACCGAACTCGGATCGTCACCCATCAGCAACGTTTTGATAATTGCCCGGCGCAAATGCGCGGCAGGTTCTGTCCCGGCGATGGTTTCGATAGTAATCGTACCGTCATCGAAGTTGATGTGGCTGCGGGTCTGATATTGATCGGTGTATTTCACGTAGTCCTTAGGACCGGCGATCACCACCTCTTTGAAGCCCCAGATGTTCTCAATATTGTGGGCAAATTGCCCCATCAGAATATCAAAACCGTTGGTATCTTTGACCCAGGCTTCGTTATAGGTATCGCCTTTTTTGGTCGTCGAACAGGAGATGAGCAACGGCGCAATCAAAGCCAGCGCGAGATATTTTTTCATCATTCCGGGTGCGTGTTGTGTTTGTTTTTATGCAAGCTGCCGGAGGCGTGCTCCGGCACTGTTTTTATTTTTTATCTTCCGGCGTATAGCCCTCGATATGCACCTCTTTACCCTCGAACAGGAAGTTGACCATCTCCTGCTCCAGCAGCTTGCGGTGCTCGGCATTCATCATGTTGAGTTTCTTTTCATTAATCAGCATGGTTTGTTTGTGCTGCCACTGCGCCCAGGCTTCTTTGGAGATCTCGTTATAGATGCGTTTTCCCAGCTCGCCGGGGTACAGCTGAAAATCCTGACCTTCTGCTTCACGTTGCAGGAAAGTACAAAAAATCGTTCTGCTCATAAATCATCCTCTTTATCGACTCACGCGCTAAACCGGCGCGCCAGTGCGTAACTGCTGTAACAAACGCTCCACGGGAGCCGCCAGGCCAACTGACGGCGGTTGCGCTAAGTTATACCAGAGCGCATTGCCTTCATCCATGCAGCCGGTGAATGACGACACGGGAAGCCACATAGGCACAATATCTAAGTGGAAATGGCTGAAGGTATGGCGAAACGCGGTCAGTTGCGTCAGGTTATCGGCAGCAATCTGCCGTTGTGCCAGCCAATGCCGCAAACTTTCTTCGTCGGCAAACTGCGGGAAACAGTATAAACCGCCCCACAATCCGCTCGGCGGACGCTGCGCCAGCAATACTTCATCTTCGTGCTGTAACAGGAGAAAGTAGCCGGTGCGCTCCGGCAGCGTCTGTTTCGGTTTTTTGCCCGGATAAAGCGACCAGCTATTGTTGGTGGCGGCAATACATCCGTTTTGTAGCGGACAGAGCGAACATTTCGGCTTCGAACGCGTGCAAATCATCGCGCCCAAATCCATCATCGCCTGATTAAACCGTTCCACGCCGACCGCGGGCGTCACCTGCTCGCTCAAACTCCATAGTTTATTCTCGACCTCTTTTTTCCCAGGCCAGCCGCTTACAGCATAGCAGCGCGCCAGCACGCGTTTGACGTTACCGTCGAGAATCGGAAAGTGCTTACCCAGAGAAAGCGAGAGAATCGCGCCTGCGGTGGAACGCCCGACGCCCGGTAACGCCGCGACTTCTTCAAAGGTTTCCGGGAATTTACCACCGTGTAAGGTCGCCACTTGTTGTGCCGCTTTATGCAGGTTGCGCGCGCGGGCGTAATAGCCAAGCCCGGTCCACAAGTGGAGAACTTCGTCGAGCGGCGCATTGGCGAGATCGGTCACCGTCGGGAAGTGCGCCATAAAGCGTTCAAAATAGGGGATAACGGTCGCAACCTGAGTTTGTTGCAACATCACTTCTGAGAGCCATACTTTGTAGGGCGTCTTGTCAATTTGCCAGGGCAGCGTTTTCCGCCCGTATTTATCGTACCAGTCCAGAACCTGGGCTGAAAATTGCGACGCTTGCATGGTCACCGACTTCACTGTTGTTGGGGGCAAGATTGCAGCACAGCGACGGCAGGGTGTAAACCGGAACTTTCCGCAGCCACGGCCTTATCATGCTTGCATCCGGCAACTAACTTTGGATAATGCCCGTTTTCAGAACACTTTCACAAGCGACTAAATCTTTATGAAAAACGACGTCATTTCACCGGAATTTGATGAAAACGGCCGCCCACTGCGCCGTATCCGTAGTTTTGTGCGCCGCCAGGGGCGACTGACCAAAGGCCAGGAACATGCGCTGGAAAACTACTGGCCGGTGATGGGCGTTGAGTTCAGTGAAGATATGCTGGATTTCCCCGCGCTTTTTGGCCGTGAAGCGCCGGTGACGCTTGAGATTGGTTTTGGCATGGGGGCGTCGCTGGTGGCAATGGCTAAAGATCGCCCCGAGCAGGACTTCCTCGGCATTGAAGTGCATTCACCGGGCGTTGGTGCGTGCCTGGCTTCTGCGCATGAAGAAGGTTTAAGCAACCTGCGCGTGATGTGTCACGATGCGGTTGAAGTGCTGCATAAAATGATTCCTGACAATTCATTGCGCATGGTGCAGCTCTTTTTCCCTGACCCGTGGCACAAAGCGCGCCATAATAAACGCCGTATCGTTCAGGTGCCGTTTGCCGAACTGGTAAAAAGCAAACTGCAGCTGGGGGGCGTATTCCATATGGCGACCGACTGGGAACCTTATGCGGAACATATGCTTGAAGTGATGTCTTCTATTGACGGTTATAAAAACCTGTCAGAGAGCAATGATTACGTACCGCGTCCGGCATCACGTCCGGTGACGAAATTTGAACAACGTGGTCATCGTCTTGGTCACGGAGTATGGGACTTAATGTTCGAGAGGGTGAAATAATGGCAAAGAACCGTAGCCGTCGTCTGCGTAAAAAAATGCACATCGACGAATTCCAGGAATTAGGATTTTCGGTGGCATGGCGATTCCCGGAAGGTACATCGGAAGAACAGATTGATAAAATCGTTGATGACTTTATTAACGAGGTTATCGAACCGAACAAACTGGCCTTTGACGGCAGCGGTTATCTGGCCTGGGAAGGTCTGATCTGCATGCAGGAAATCGGCAAATGCACCGAAGAACATCAGGCGATTGTGCGTAAGTGGCTGGAAGAGTGCAAACTGGATGAGGTACGCACCAGCGAACTTTTCGACGTTTGGTGGGACTAAGAAAGCATACGGGCGATGACAAATGCAAAACTGCCTGATGCGCTACGCTTATCAGGCCTACAGAGATGCACGATCGAGTAGGCGGGATAAGGCGTTTACGCCGCATCCGGCATGGAAAACGCGTACTTTGTTATCAATCTGGGGCCAGCATATGCTGGCCTGATTTGTTCTTGAGGGAAGACTATGATGCGCAAAATGCTGCTGGCGGCAGCACTTTCAGTGACGGCAATGACCGCTCACGCCGACTACCAGTGCAGCGTCACGCCGCGTGACGATGTGATTGTCAGCCCGCAAACCGTGCAGGTGAAGGGCGAAAACGGCAATCTGGTGATCACGCCAGACGGCAACGTGATGTATAACGGTAAGCAATATTCCCTGAATGCCGCCCAGCGCGAGCAGGCGAAGGATTATCAGGCTGAACTACGTAGCACGCTGCCGTGGATTGATGAAGGCGCGAAAAGCCGCGTCGAGAAAGCCCGTATTGCGCTGGATAAAATTATCGTTCAGGAGATGGGCGACAGCAGCAAAATGCGCAGCCGTCTGACCAAACTTGATGCGCAGCTTAAAGAGCAGATGAATCGCATTATCGAAACGCGCAGCGATGGCCTGACGTTCCACTATAAAGCCATTGATCAGGTTCGCGCCGAAGGCCAGCAACTAGTGAATCAGGCAATGGGCGGAATTTTACAGGACAGCATTAATGAAATGGGCGCGAAAGCGGTGCTGAAAAGCGGCGGTAACCCATTACAGAATGTGCTGGGAAGCTTGGGCGGTCTGCAATCCTCAATCCAAACCGAGTGGAAAAAGCAGGAAAAAGATTTCCAGCAGTTTGGCAAAGATGTTTGTAGCCGCGTTGTGACTCTGGAAGATAGCCGCAAAGCCCTGGTCGGGAATTTAAAATAATCCTCTATTTTAAGACGGCATAATACTTTTTTATGCCGTTTAATTCTTCGTTTTGTTACCTGCCTCTAACTTTGTAGATCTCCAAAATATATTCACGTTGTAAATTGTTTAACGTCAAATTTCCCATGCAAAGCTAAGGGATAATGCGTAGCGTCCACGTAACTGGAGGAATGAAATGGAGTTTTTCAAAAAGACGGCACTTGCCGCACTGGTTATGGGTTTTAGTGGTGCAGCATTGGCATTACCCAATATCACCATTTTAGCAACCGGCGGGACCATTGCCGGTGGTGGTGACTCCGCAACCAAATCTAACTACACAGCGGGTAAAGTTGGCGTAGAAAATCTGGTTAATGCGGTGCCGCAACTAAAAGACATTGCGAACGTTAAAGGCGAGCAGGTAGTGAATATCGGCTCCCAGGACATGAACGATAATGTCTGGCTGACACTGGCGAAAAAAATTAACGCCGACTGCGATAAAACCGACGGCTTCGTCATTACCCACGGTACCGACACGATGGAAGAAACTGCTTACTTCCTCGACCTGACGGTGAAATGCGACAAACCGGTGGTGATGGTCGGCGCAATGCGCCCGTCCACGTCCATGAGCGCAGACGGTCCATTCAACCTGTATAACGCGGTAGTGACCGCAGCTGATAAAGCCTCCGCTAATCGTGGCGTGCTGGTGGTGATGAACGACACCGTACTGGACGGTCGCGATGTCACCAAAACCAACACCACCGACGTAGCGACCTTCAAGTCTGTTAACTACGGTCCTCTGGGATACATTCACAACGGTAAGATTGATTACCAACGTACCCCGGCACGTAAGCACACCAGCGATACGCCATTCGATGTCTCTAAGCTGAATGAGCTGCCGAAAGTCGGCATCGTTTATAACTACGCTAACGCATCCGATCTTCCGGCTAAAGCACTGGTAGATGCGGGCTATGATGGCATCGTTAGCGCTGGTGTGGGTAATGGTAACCTGTATAAATCCGTGTTCGACACCCTGGCAACCGCCGCGAAAAACGGCACTGCAGTAGTGCGTTCTTCCCGCGTACCGACGGGTGCTACCACTCAGGATGCTGAAGTGGATGATGCGAAATACGGCTTCGTCGCCTCTGGCACGCTGAACCCGCAAAAAGCGCGCGTCCTGCTGCAGCTGGCTCTGACGCAAACCAAAGATCCGCAGCAGATCCAGCAGATTTTCAATCAGTACTAATCACCTCGTCCCGGCATCGTGCCGGGGCTTTTTCACTTCAGACTTACGTCCATTGCCAATTTTCATTACCCTAATGATAATCACCGGAATAAATTATTCCGCGCGAGGGTTTTCGGGTGAAAAAGCAATGGATTGTTGGCACGGCGCTGCTTATGTTGATGACTGGTAATGCCTGGGCAGATGGCGAACCGCCAACTGAAAATATCTTAAAAGATCAATTCAAAAAGCAGTATCACGGCATTCTCAAGCTTGATGCCATCAGCTTAAAAAATCTTGATGCTAAGGGTAATCAGGCCACCTGGTCAGCGGAAGGCGATGTCTCTTCCAGTGACGATCTCTATACCTGGGTCGGTCAGTTGGCAGATTACGAACTGCTCGAACAGACCTGGACGAAAGATAAACCGGTAAAATTCTCGGCGATGTTAACCAGTAAAGGAACGCCCGCGTCTGGCTGGTCGGTGAACTTTTACTCTTTTCAGGCGGCAGCCAGCGATCGTGGGCGGGTGGTCGACGATATCAAAACGAATAATAAATATCTGATCGTGAATAGCGAAGATTTCAATTATCGCTTTAGTCAGCTTGAATCTGCGTTGAATACCCAGAAGAACTCGATTCCTGCGCTGGAAAAGGAAGTGAAAGCGCTTGATAAGCAAATGGTGGCGGCGCAGAAAGCAGCGGATGCATATTGGGGAAAAGATGCAAACGGTAAGCAAATGACCCGCGAAGAAGCCTTTAAAAAAATTCACCAACAGCGTGATGAGTTTAATAAACAGAACGATAGCGAGGCGTTCGCGGTTAAATATGACAAAGAGGTTTATCAACCGGCGATTGCGGCATGTCATAAACAGAGTGAAGAGTGTTATGAAGTGCCGATTCAGCAGAAACGAGATTTCGATATCAACGAACAACGGCGACAGACTTTTCTGCAATCACAAAAACTCAGCCGTAAATTGCAGGATGACTGGGTAACGCTCGAAAAAGGGCAATATCCGTTAACGATGAAAGTTTCAGAAATAAACAGTAAAAAAGTCGCGATTTTGATGAAAATTGACGATATCAACCAAGCTAATGAACGCTAGAAAAAAGATACCGAACAACTGCGGCGCAATGGGGTGATTAAGTAACTCATGTTAAGTGCCTTTGCCGGATAATATAAAAAGTTATCCGGCAAATTATTTTTTACATTAGCCCTAGTAGCTGTGGAATGAACAAGGATATTTGCGGAATGTAAGTGATCATCATCAACGCTACTAGCAATGCAGCATAAAATAGCAGCAATGGTTTGATTAAATGTTGAATCTTCACACCCGAGATAGAACAACCAACAAATAGCGCACTACCCACCGGCGGTGTTAACAGCCCAATACAAAGGTTGGCCACCATCATAATACCGAAATGTACTGGGTCCATTCCCAGCTCTTGTGCAATCGGCAAGAAGATCGGTGTAAAGATTAGTACAGCCGGTGTCATGTCCATAAAGATGCCGACAATTAATAAGACGATATTAATCAGCAGCAATATGATCAGTGGGTTATCAGAAATCCCCATCAATGCGTCGCTGATCATATAAGGAATATCAGCATTAGTCATTGCCCAGGACATGCCCACGGAAAAACCGATCAACAGTAATACAATCGAAGTGGTAACAACCGACTCCAGAATCAGTTTGGGTAAATGGCGCCATTTTACTTCCCGGTAAATCAGCACCGAGAGAATAAATGTGTAGACAACGGCAATTGCTGACGCTTCAGTTGCGGTAAAAATGCCGCCCAGAATGCCGCCCATCACAATGAACACCAGAAGCAAACTTGGTAAGGCATCCAGAAACGCTTTACAGGCCTGAGCAAAGGTTGCTCTTTCTGAAAGCGGGTAGCCACGGCGTTTAGCAATAATGCCGCAGACTATCATTACCGCAAGACCCATTAAGATCCCTGGCAAATATCCCGCCATAAACAGCGATGCTACAGAAACGCCGCCAGCTGTCAGGGAAAACACAATTAACACGTTTGAGGGCGGTATCAGTAATCCAGTAATACAAGATGAGACGTTTACAGCGGTAGAAAATGCCGGATCATAACCTTCTTTGGTCTGAATGGGATTCAGTGTGCCACCAACGGCAGCAGCTGCCGCAACGGCTGAACCAGAAATGGAACCAAACATCATATTCGCCAGGACGTTCACATGACCAAGCGAACCAGGAACGCGGCCAACCATTACCTGGGCGAGGTTAATCAAACGTATCGCAATACCGCCGCTGTTCATCAGTGTTCCGGCAAAGATGAAAAAGGGGATTGCCAACAGGGCAAAGTTATCCAGTCCATTAGCCAGTCGTTGCGAAACAGTGATTGCCGCGATATCCCAGGGAAACATCAAAAGCATTGAAGCTACAGTGGCAATACCGATTGAGAACGAAATGGGCACACCAATAAAGACCAGCACAAAAAAACAGCCAAACAGTGTAATCGCGATATAACTATCCATTGGTAATGCTGCCAACTTACTGATTTAGTGTATGATGGTGATTTTAAGGTGCTTGCGTGGCTTCCATTTCCATCAGATGTCCTTCCTGCTCCGCTACTGAAGGCGTGGTGCGTAACGGCAAAAGCACTGCCGGACATCAGCGCTATCTCTGCTCTCATTGCCGTAAAACATGGCAACTACAGTTCACTTACACCGCCTCTCAGCCCGGTACGCACCAGAAAATCATTGATATGGCCATGAATGGCGTCGGATGTCGCGCCAGTGCACGCATTATGGGCGTTGGCCTCAACACGGTTTTACGTCACTTAAAAAACTCAGGCCGCAGTCGGTAACCTCGCGCATACAACCGGGCAGTGATGTGATTGTCTGCGCTGAAATGGACGAACATTGGGGCTACGTCGGTGCTAAATCACGTCAGCGCTGGCTGTTTTACGCGTATGACAGGATACGGAGGACGGTTGTGGCGCACGTCTTCGGTGAACGCACTCTGGCCACACTGGAGCGTCTTCTGAGCCTGCTGTCGGCCTTTGAGGTCGTGGTATGGATGACGGATGGCTGGCCGCTGTATGAATCACGCCTGAAGGGAAAGCTGCACGTTATCAGCAAGCGTTACACTCAGCGCATTGAGCGACATAATCTGAATCTGAGACAACATCTGGCAAGGCTGGGACGGAAGTCACTGTCGTTCTCAAAATCGGTGGAGCTGCATGACAAGGTCATCGGGCATTATCTGAACATAAAACACTATCAGTAAGTTGGAGTCATTACCCTATCCATTAACTGGCCTCCTGCGCAGGTTGTTTCAGTTGTTGAATGCTTTGATTAATAAAACACAAGGCATAAAACATCATTACCACTCCACTTAATGGCAGAATGATATATACGTATCCCATCGGTATTTGCATAGCGGCAGATACCTGTGATGTTGCCAGTGTTTTATCAATTAATTTCAGGCCACCAGTCACAATGACCGAACCGGCAAAACCTAAAATGAGAACGTTAATGACTATACTAAGAAGTAATTGTTTGCGCTTATTCAGGGCGAGAGCAAATAAATCAATAGAGAGATGTCGCTGCGCGCCGACGGTATATGCAGCACCTAATAATCCTACCCAGATCATCAAAAAGCGTGCCAGCTCATCGGTTAATGTACTTGGCTGGTTAAGTACGTAGCGGCTAAATACTTGCCAGACTACGCATACAACCAGAGCAAGCATTACGGCGACAGAAAACGTGGCAATGACGCGGTCTACCGCAAGTTTCAGGCGGTTAAATATCATTGTAAGCATCCTGGAAAATCAGGGCCAGAGGCTGGCCCGGAATATTATTGAGCAGCGTTGTCGAATTTCTCTAACAAAGCAGCTTGTTTTGGATCTTTTTTGAAGTCGTCAAACAGAGGTTGCACGGCTTTACGGAATGGCGCTTTATCCACTTTTACAATTTCACCCCCCATAGCTTTCGCCTGAGCACGTGTGTCAGCGTCAATTTTTTCCCACAATTTTTGTTGATAAGCTTCGGATTTCTTCGCCGCTGTTTCGAGGATTTGTTGCTGTTCTGGGGTTAATTTATTCCATGTTTTGGTGGAGATAACCAAAAAGTCAGGAATTGAGGCGTGTTCATCTTCAGAAAAAACTTTGGCAATTTCAATATGTCGAGTCTGCATCCAGGAAGGCACGTTATTTTCTGCGCCATCTACTACACCTTGCTGCATCGCAGTATAAACTTCGCCAAATGAAATTGGAGTGGGTGAACCACCCATCAGTTCAATCATTTTGATGGTGGTCGGACTTGGCTGAACACGAATTTTCAGTCCTTTAAGATCTTCTGGCTTTGTAATCGGTTTTTTCGCATAGAAACTGCGAGTACCCGCTACATAAGCTGATAAAGCAAAAAAGCCTTTGTCTTTTGTTGAGTCCATAATTTCTTTACCAACTTCACCAAAAACAACTTAATAAGAACGGCAAATTATAGATAGCATAAATATTATCAAAAGACTCCAGATCACTGGCGGAACCTTTGGTCATATCCAGTGCGCCATTTTGCAACAATTCCATAGTTTCTCGCGCATTACCCATCTGGCTGCTGGGATAAATACGGATCACCATATTACCTTTTGACAGCTGTTTTACCTCTTTCGCCAGCTCTTCAAAACTCTGATGTACAACATGACTTCTTTCCAGGTTGTGTGCTAACTTTAACGCCACTTTTTCTGCGGCGTTTACGCCAGTGCTAACCAGAGCCAGCAAGGATGCGCAGACTAATGAGCGGGTAAATGACCTCATTTTCATAAAAAAACTCCCTGTTGAAGGATGGAAATTGGTTGATATCTAATTGTGCTTATCAGTGATTTGTGCGACAAATTGGTTAACCTGTCTGACAACTTGTCTATGTTTATCACAACTTGAAATAAAGTCAGAAATTAAATATTAAATTTGTGCGCCAGGTTGTACATATTTATAATCAATGAATGATTAGTAAATATTCACTAAATATATATAATAAATGTCGTCGATATTTATTCAGTAAGAAATATATTTCTGCCGAGGTTAATTAACGGGGGGATAAAAGAAGTGATTAATGCGCCCGCAGGCGCATTAATGATTACTCAGCGAGGAATAATTCAAGAAGTGAGTTTAAGAATAATTTACCATGTTCCGTTATCTGCCAGTAATCCGCACATTCGGTGAGATAACCCTGGGCAATCGCCTCGTCTAACTGTGGGCGAATCACATCTTCGCAAAGCCCGGTATACGCAATAAACTCCACGCGCGGCGCGGCCTCCAGCAGACGGAAGCGATTCATAAAGAACTCAAACGGCTTATCTGCGGCTTCGACATCACGCTGGCTTTCCAGATACCTTCCTTGCATAAAACCACGAGGATGACGCGTTTTAGTGGTACGCAGAATGCGCCCATCCGGGAAGGTCACTTTGCCGTGCGCGCCGCAGCCAATACCGATGTAGTCACCAAAGCGCCAGTAGTTGAGATTGTGCTGGCACTGATAACCGGGTTTGGCGTAAGCGGAAGTTTCATATTGCTGATAACCCGCTGCGGTTAATAACTGATGCCCCTGTTCGAAAATATCCCACAGCGCGTCATCGTCCGGCAGCACCGGCGGTCGCGAGCCAAACAGCGTATTAGGTTCGATAGTCAGTTGATACCAGGAAAGATGCGGCGGATTCAGTTCAATGGCCTGGCGTAGATCGCCAAGCGCCTCTTCCAGTGATTGATCCGGTAGTCCATGCATCAAATCAAGGTTAAAGCTACGTAACCCTAAACCGCTCGCCAGCTTTGCCGCTCGTTTCGCTTCTTGCGGGCCATGAATACGCCCAAGTCGTTTCAGCTTTTCTTCGCTAAAACTCTGCACACCAATAGAGATGCGGTTTACACCAGCACGCTGATAATCGACAAAGCGATCCGCTTCTACCGTGCCTGGGTTCGCTTCCATAGTAATTTCTGCATCCGCTGCCAGCGGCAAACGCGCACGCACGCCGTCTAGCAGCGTTTGCATCGCCGGGCCGGAAAGCAGGCTCGGCGTACCACCGCCAATAAAGATTGTCTTTACTTCACGGCCCTGAGCGTAAGCCACATCATTGTCCAGATCGCAAAGCAGATGCTGAACATAATCGTCGTGCGGCACTTCTCCTTTCAACGCGTGAGAGTTGAAATCGCAGTACGGGCATTTCTGCACGCACCACGGGATGTGAATGTAGAGACTCAGCGGCGGTAATTTAACCATTACGTAAAGCGTCCAGCAGCAGTTTCAACGCCTGACCACGGTGGGAAATGGCGCTCTTTTCTTCGCGGGTCAGTTCGGCGGCGGTTTTCCCTTCGGAAGGTACGAAGAAGATTGGATCATAACCAAAGCCACCAGTGCCCGCTGGTTCGCGAGTAATCACGCCCGGCCAGCTGCCGTGGCATACCAGCGGAGTCGGATCTTCCGCGTGACGCAGATATACCAGCACGCAGTGGAAACGCGCCTGACGTTGGTCGTCCGGTACGTCTTTCAGTGTTTCCAACAGTTTTTGCAGATTCTTTTGATCGGTCGCGTCTTCACCGGAATAACGCGCGGAGTAAATACCCGGCGCGCCACCCAGCGCATCTACCGCCAGACCAGAGTCGTCGGCAATTGCCGGTAAACCGGTCACTTTTGCCGCATGGCGCGCTTTCAGAATCGCGTTTTCGATAAAGGTTAGGCCGGTTTCTTCAGCGGAATCAACGCCGAGGTCTGTTTGGGCCACGATATCAAGACCAAAGTCGCTAAGCAGCGACGCCAGCTCACGCACTTTACCGGCATTGCCGGTTGCGAGGACAACTTTTTGCATAGGATACCTAATTAATTAACGCCGCGATTTCTGGCGGGATTTGTTGCGGATTAATGATTTTAATTTGTTTGTGGCGGCCAAGTTCGCCTTTTTCAATCACCACCTGGCTTTTGGCAACCCGGAATTGCTTACCGAGAAACTTCACCAGATGACTGTTGGCCTGGCCGTCAACCGGCGGCGCGGTAATGGCGACTTTAACTTCGTCGCCATGTAAACCGACAATAGAATCACGGCTGGCTTTCGGCTGAATATAGAGCCGTAAAACCAGACCGTCATCATTAACTGTTACGGCACTCATAACGCCATCCACAGCCCCGGCAGCAGCATGTTTCCGGTTGCCTGTAATACTTCTGCGACACCCATATTGATGGCATACAGCAGCAGAACGAGGATCATCGGCGAGAAATCAATCCCACCCATTGCCGGTAGCAAGCGGCGAATCGGGCGCAGCAGCGGATCGGCCAGCTGAATCAGCACGTATTCAATCGGGCTACGACCCTGGCTTACCCAGCTCATAATCGCCATCACCAGCAGGACCCAGAAAATCAGCAAGCCGATGGTTTTCAGCAGAATCAGTAAACCGGCAATCCAGATGATTGGCAGGAAGGTCACCACTTCAAACAGCACAATGGCTTTGATAAAACTGAGAATATAGGCAACCAGCAGCGAGGCGCTGTCAATGGGACCCATTGCCGGAATAACGCGGCGCAGTGGCCCGATAATTGGCTGCGCTACCTTCACTACAAACTGTGAGAAGGGGGTGTAAAAATCACAATGAGCACACTGCATCCAGATGCGTAATAACAGCACCATTGTATACAGCTCAATGACCGTTGAAAGCAGGAAAGTCAACGTATTCATGGCGTTCCTTTAATTCCTTATTTTTTAGAGTAATCACGCGCACCAAAAATTGCAGTGCCGATACGAACCATCGTGCTACCTGCCGCAATGGCGGCTTCCATATCGTCCGACATTCCCAGAGAGAGCGTGTCGATATGCGGGTAGCGCGTTTTCAGTCCGGCAAATGCTACAGCCATTTGGCGTGCAACTTCAAACTGCCTTACATATTCTGACTCAAGCGCAGGGATTGCCATCAGCCCGCGCAGACGTAAACGCGGTAGTTCAGCGACCGCCGCTGCCAGCTCGTCCAGTTCTGCCAGTTGAATCCCGGACTTACTGTTTTCATCACTAATATTAATTTGAATCAGTACGTTAAGAGGGGGAAGTTCTGCCGGGCGCTGCTCGTTGAGGCGGGTAGCAATGCGCAAACGGTCGATGGTATGACACCAGTCGAAATGCTCTGCCACTAGGCGGCTTTTATTAGACTGCAACGGGCCAATAAAATGCCATTCTAATCCTGTTACGCCCAGTTCCTGAAAGTGGCGAATTTTATCTACCCCTTCCTGAACGTAGTTTTCACCAAATTGACGCTGCCCGGCATCAATGGCTTCTGCGATGGCGCTCGCAGGTTTTGTTTTACTGACTGCAAGCAGCGTAATTTCTTCTGGAGAACGGCCGCAACGCGTTGCAGCCGCTGAGATTTTGTCCCGGACCTGTGCCAGGTTATGCGCAATATCGTTCATTTTCCGAGGATCTTAGTATGAATATGGAAGAAATTGTGGCCCTTAGTGTAAAGCATAACGTCTCGGATCTACACCTGTGCAGCGCCTGGCCCGCACGATGGCGCATTCGTGGCAGAATGGAAGCTGCGCCGTTTGATGCGCCGGACGTCGAAGAGCTACTGCGGGAGTGGCTGGATGACGATCAGCGGGCAATATTGCTGGAAAATGGCCAGCTGGATTTTGCCGTGTCGCTGGCGGAAAACCAGCGGTTGCGTGGCAGTGCGTTCGCGCAACGGCAAGGTATTTCTCTGGCATTACGGTTGTTACCTTCGCACTGTCCACAGCTCGAACAGCTTGGTGCACCACCGGTATTGCCGGAATTACTCAAGAGCGAGAATGGCCTGATTCTGGTGACGGGGGCTACGGGGAGTGGCAAATCTACCACGCTGGCGGCGATGGTTGGCTATCTTAATCAACATGCCGATGCGCATATTCTGACGCTGGAAGATCCTGTGGAATATCTCTATGCCAGCCAGCGATGTTTGATCCAGCAGCGGGAAATTGGTTTGCACTGTATGACGTTCGCATCGGGGTTGCGGGCTGCATTGCGGGAAGATCCTGATGTGATTTTGCTCGGAGAGCTACGTGACAGTGAGACAATCCGTCTGGCGCTGACGGCGGCAGAAACCGGGCATCTGGTGCTGGCAACCTTACATACACGTGGTGCCGCGCAGGCAGTTGAGCGACTGGTGGATTCATTTCCGGCGCAGGAAAAAGATCCCGTACGTAATCAACTTGCGGGTAGTTTACGGGCAGTGCTGTCACAAAAGCTGGAAGTGGATAAACAGGAAGGACGCGTGGCGCTGTTTGAATTACTGATTAACACTCCCGCGGTGGGGAATTTGATTCGCGAAGGGAAAACCCACCAGTTACCGCATGTTATTCAAACCGGGCAGAAGGTGGGGATGTTAACGTTTCAGCAGAGTTATCAGCAGCGGGTGGGGGAAGGGCGTTTGTGACGTTGCCATGCCCGATGCGCAAGTTTATAGGGCCTATAAAGGCAATAAATGTCTGATGCGACGCTAACGCGTCTTATCAGACCTACAGCCGCTGCCAGATGTGTGCTGGATAAGGCGTTCACGCCGCATCCGGCAAGATGGCGGTAACGACTATCCGCCAGGCTTTTAGATCGCCTTAATATCCCTGCTCGAAATAGCTTTCGAGAATAATAACCGCAGAGGCAGAGTCAACTTTGCCTTTGTTGAGCGCCCGATAGCCGCCCTGTTCAAAAAGACCGGAACGGGCTTCCACAGTGCTAAGACGCTCGTCATGGAGCTTTACTTCAACACCGAAACGACCATGAATACGGTTGGCAAATTTGCGCGCTCTGGCGGTTAACGGCTGTTCGGTGCCGTCCATATTCAGCGGCAAACCGACGATGATTTCGTCAGGCTGCCACTCTTTCAGTAAACGTTCGATGAGGTTCCAGTCCGGCGTACCGTCCTGCGCTTTAATTGCAGGCAAAGGGCGAGCGGTGCCGGTAATGCGTTGGCCGACCGCTACGCCAATGCTTTTGGTGCCGAAGTCGAAGGCGAGTAAGGTTCCACTCATCAGGCGTGTCCTGCCACACCAGGCATGGTGAGAATATCCACACCAATCAGTTTTGCCGCCTCGCGCCAGCGGTCGGCAATCGGCGTTTTGAACAGAATATTCAGATCCGCCGGGGCCGTTAGCCACGCGTTATCGAGAATTTCTTGTTCCAGTTGACCTTTTTCCCAGGAGGCATAGCCCAGAGCCACCAATACGTCAGACGGTTGTTTATCGGTGCCGAGCGTTTCCAGCACATCGCGGGAAGTGGTCATCACCGTGTTGTCTGAAATGCGAATGCTGGAAGCAAAATTGGAGGGCGGAGTATGCAAAATAAACCCGCGATCTTCAGCCAGTGGGCCGCCGAGCATAACCGGTTTATCCAGACGGATTGATTCATCACGCGGCTCCGGCGTGATCTTCAGCTTTTCCAGAATCCCTTCAATTTTGAGATTTTCCAGCGGCTTGTTGACGATGATCCCCATTGCACCATTGGTATTATGTTCGCAAATGTAGACCACGGAACGACGGAAAATCGGATCCTGGAGAGCAGGCATGGCAATAAGAAAGTGATGCTGTAAATTCATTGTCAGAGGTTCTGTTTCCTGGTTCAAAAAAGCAACAGCGCCCAGTATGCGTGGAAAGAAGGGCGCTGTCACTCAGAGTCTCAACGAGATCCTTCTCGCTAAGGTGGGTTACTGCTGCTGTAAACGTGCTTCGATGGCATCCATTAACATTCCGGTGATCGACACCGGAAACTCTGCTTCAATCTCACGAATACAGGTTGGGCTGGTGACGTTAATTTCAGTCAGACGGTCGCCGATGATATCCAGACCAACAAAAATCAGCCCTTTTTCTTTCAGCGTCGGCCCGATCTGACGGGCGATTTTCCAGTCACTTTCCGTCAGCGGACGAGGTTCACCGCGACCACCGGCAGCCAGATTGCCACGGGTTTCGCCCCCCTGCGGAATACGCGCCAGGCAGTACGGTACCGGCTCGCCATCCACCACCAGCACGCGTTTGTCGCCATCTTTAATGGCTGGCAGGTAATTTTGCGCCATGCAGTAGCAAGTGCCATGCTCAGTCAGGGTTTCGGCAATCACGCCGAGGTTTGGATCGCCTTCTTTCACGCGGAAAATCGACGCGCCGCCCATACCGTCCAGCGGCTTAAGAATGATGTCGCTGTGTTTCTCCCAGAACGCTTTTAGCTGCGCTTTATTGCGCGTAACCAGCGTTTCTGGCGTTAAGTCAGAGAACCAGGCGGTAAACAGTTTCTCGTTACAGTCGCGCAGGCTCTGCGGCTTGTTAACGATCAGCGTCCCTTTCTCTTCGGCACGTTCCAGAATATAGGTCGCGTAGATAAACTCGGTATCAAACGGCGGGTCTTTACGCATCAGGATCACATCGAGATCGGCCAGCGGCAGATCCTGTTCACCGACGAACGAAAACCACTCTTCGTAGTTCTGCTTCACGTTCAGCGTGCGGGTATGGGCGCGGGCTTCGCCATTGATCAGATACAGATCGCCCATCTCCATATAGTGAAGTTCGTAACCACGACGCTGTGCTTCCAGCAACATAGCGAAACTGGAATCTTTCTTGATGTTGATGTTTGCGATGGGGTCCATCACGATGCCGAGCTTGATCATTATTCTTCTCCGTTAGCCCAAATCGCCAAATCGTACTTGTAGCGCGGTAATGGCGGTGAGCGCAGTTGTCTCTGTACGCAAAACGCGAGGTCCCAACAGGATATCAGTAAATTGATAGCGGGCAGTCATGGCAATTTCATCTGCCGATAAACCGCCTTCCGGGCCAATCAGCAGGCGGACGCGTTCAACCGGTAAAGGCAACGTATTGATGCTGTTACTGGCGCGCGGGTGAAGATTCAGTTTCAGTCCTTCATCCTGCTCTGCACACCAGGCTTCCAGATCCATCGCTGGACGGATTTCCGGCACCCGGTTACGACCACACTGCTCACAGGCAGCAATTGCAATCTTCTGCCACTGCTGAAGCTTCTTGTTCAGACGTTCACTATCCAGTTTAACGCCGCAGCGCTCAGAAAAAAGTGGCGTAATGAGGCTTACACCGAGTTCGATCGATTTCTGGATAGTAAATTCCATTTTTTCACCACGCGACATCACCTGACCGAGGTGAATATGCAGCGGAGATTCGCGATCGTCGATCTGGCCTTCCAGCACCTTCACTTCCACGCTTTTTTTGCTGGCGCTGGTAATTTCGGCGTCAAAGACCTGGTTGCTACCGTCAAACAATTGCAACGCCTGCCCCGGCCCCATGCGCAGTACGCGCCCGATATGGTTGGCGGCATCTTCGCAAAGCGCGATGTGAGAATGGCTGGTCAGTGGTTCAGGATGATAAATGCGGGGGATACGCATAGTTAAAAATCCGCGTCGTCTCCCCACGCGGTTGTACGCGTGGGGTAGGGGTTAACAAAAAGAATCCCGCTAGTGTAGGTTAGCTCTTTCGCGCCTGGCAAGCGCGTTGCACATACGGGTTATGATTGCCCTGCACCTTCGCGATGCGTTCATCGCGCTCGCACTCCCAGTCGGTAACCGGATACATCTTGTTCCATGCGTTGAACAGCTGCGTTTGCTGGCGAGAGAGTGTCAGGTTGTATTGGTCGCGCATATAGAAGTAGGTGCGCGCAATGGCACCGCGTGCACGCGCTGGTGGTTCGGCAGCTTTTTCTTTGAAATCGACCTTCATGGCGCATTGACCGTACTGGCCTTCGCCGCCATTCCACTGGCTGTACATAAAATTGCCGCGATCGCCATTCACCTCGCCGACTGACGGCTGCAGGTTATGCATATCGCTTTCCATCTTGCGATAGACCGGATCTTTAGCGCAGTTTTTACGTCCACCGTCCTGCCAGCACTGGCGCTGGTGACCGAATTGCCAGGCGGGAACGACGTGTTCCCACTCTACGCGGCTGGCGCGGTTTTCATTTTTGCGCACCTGATAGCCGCACGATTGCAGATCAACAACGCCTTTTTTGCCCTGCCAGTTAATTTTACATCCGCAATAAAACGTACCGGGCGCATCAGCGTGGACTTTTACCGCCGCGGCTTTCGCCTGAGAAAAACTATTGATACCTTCGGCCAACGTCGGGCCGGAAAATGCTGCGCTCAGTACCACCGCAGCAATAGACAAATAACGGTACATCACTTACTCCGTGTTAAAACGAGCCAGCAACGTAGCGAAAGTTGTTTTGGTATGCAATCAGCCAGATCAGGAAAGTTCCTGATAGTTCAGGTGGTTATTTCGCAACCAGCTGTTCACCGCAGTGAACACAGCGATAGATGGCCTCGCCACGAACTACGCGATTATGGCGGCGTACGGTAAGCTGATGTTCCTGGCACTTACAGCGGTAGGGGAAGGTGTTGCGACGCACGGATTGCAGTTCGAACTGATGCGTACGACGGGCGGGAACGCCCAGCACGCTTTCCATCATCCACTTCCACTCTTTGCCATGTGGCGCTACGCGGCCGAAATGTTTCCATACCAGCAAATGTGCCAGTTCGTGCGGTACCACTTCTTCAATAAAAGCTTCACTGTTTTCCAACAGCAAAACGGGATTGAGGCGGATTTCATAGCTTTCCAGCCAGGCTGTTCCGGCGGAGGTTCCGCGCTGGGTGTAAGAGAGTTTTGGCTCCGGGTAGTTACGCCCTAGCTTCAGGTTGGCCTGGGCGAGTTTTTCCCGCAGGCGGCGCATAACGGCCTGTTGGATGGCGATAGGGAGACGGGATATTTTCATAGCGGCAGAGGATAGAGCGAAGAAAAGATGACTGCAAGAGGCGGCTTCCTCCGCGACGGGAGGAAGCCTGAGGAGATTAATCGTGAGCGCCGATTTCGCGCAGTTTACGACCTTTCATCAGATTACGTTCAATATGTTCCAGCGAAACGTGTTTGGTTTCCGGTACCAGCCACAATGTCAGCAGGATAAACAGTACGTTCAGAGCCGCATACACCCAGAAGGTGTTGGCGTTACCCAGCGTGTTGAGCATGGTCAGGAACGTTGCGCCAACGATCATGTTGGCAATCCAGTTGGTGGCGGTGGAGCAGGTGATGCCAAAATCGCGGCCTTTCAGCGGCTGAATTTCGGAGCACAGTACCCAAATCAGCGGACCGGCACTCATGGCAAAACCGACAATAAACATCAGCAGCATGGCGATGGCGAAATACTGCGCCGACGGAGAGTGGATACCGATATGCATCATTGTACCGAGTACGCCCATGCCAGCAGCCATCACCAGGAAGCCCAGCGTTAGCGTTGGTTTACGTCCCCAGCGGTCAACAAGGCCGATTGCGATAAAGGTGGCAAGTACGTTGGTCAGGCCGACAATCACTGTCCCCCACATTTGCTCGGTGGTGTTGGTATAACCCGCCAGTTCGAAGATTTTCGGCGCGTAATACATGATGACGTTCATCCCGGTGAATTGCTGCATTACCTGTAACAGTACGCCAAGGAACACCGCGCGGCGGAAGTTGCTATTCTCTTTAAACAGCGCCCAGCCACTCTGTTTAACCTGCAAACTTTCACGGATTTCATCCAGTTCGCGTTTCGCTTCCGCGCTGGTGTCACGCAGGCGTAGCAGCACGCGTTCGGCATCAACAAAACGGCGTTTGGCGGCAAACCAACGTGGGCTGTCTGGCAGGAAGAAGACACCAATCAGCAGCAAAATTGCCGGGATGATAATCACACCCAGCATCCAGCGCCATGCACCGGTGTAGCTGAAGGCGGTATCAGAAAGATAAGCACCGAGGATCCCGATAGTGATCATCAACTGATACATCGAGATCATACTGCCGCGAATTTTTTCCGGCGCAATTTCTGACAGGTACAGTGGTGCGGTATAAGAGGCCACACCCACCGCCAGCCCCAGCAGAACGCGCGAAAGAATCAGTACTTCAACGTTTGGCGCAGCCGCAGAGAACAGTGAACCGGCAACAAACAGGATTGCGCCGATCATCAGGCTCTTTTTGCGCCCGAGTTTAAAGGAGAGCCAGCCGATGCCCACCGCACCGACTGCCGCACCGAACATCATGGAGCTTACGACCCATTCTTGCGTGTGCGAAGTTATCTGGAATTCATCTGCAATAAACGGCAGTGCGCCAGCAATTACACCGATATCCAGGCCAAAGAGTAATCCCGCCAGAGCGGCAAGGAAGCAGACGAAAAACGTCATTGCCTTGTTTGACCGCCCCTGTTTTTTAGCGTCAGGCATGATGCCCTCCAATATAGTTATTTTTTATTGTGAATTAAGATAGGTGAGTACGACGTAAAAAGATGTGAAGCAAATCACATCAGTGTAATCGCTTACACTAACATTTATCTTAGTTATGATTTAAGGGCATGAAAATAATTGAGTTATATCATCATAGATTAAACGCTGTCATCTGCAATTAAGACTTTACTGAAAAGAAATGTAACAACTGTGAAAGCTGAATAATAATATGAAAATATTACAAATATTTTGCTGGTGTGGTTGGTGTAATCGGTTTCAGTTGTGATGGTAATTTGCCGTGAAACGTGATCAGGAAGAATGATGTTATTGTGCGGGCAGTTTTTTTGCCGGATGCGGCGTGAACGCCTATCCACCGCGGTGAGGTAAAAGAAAAAGGCCAGCGCGAGGCTGGCCTTTGAACGCAGGTGAAGAAAGATTACTTCAGACCGGCAGCATCGCGCAGCAGCTGCGCTTTGTCGGTTTTTTCCCACGGGAAATGTTCACGACCAAAGTGACCGTATGCTGCGGTTTCTTTGTAGATCGGGTGCAGCAGATCCAGCATCTGAATCAGTCCGTATGGGCGCAGGTCGAAGAACTCACGTACCAGCAGAGTCAGTTGTTCAGAAGGCACTTTCTCAGTACCGAAAGTTTCTACCATGATGGAGGTCGGTTCAGCCACGCCGATTGCGTAGGAAACCTGAATTTCACAACGATCGGCCAGGCCAGCAGCAACGATGTTTTTCGCGACATAACGTGCTGCGTAGGCTGCGGAACGGTCCACTTTTGATGGATCTTTACCAGAGAATGCACCGCCACCGTGACGCGCCATGCCGCCGTAGGTATCAACGATAATTTTACGGCCAGTCAGACCGCAGTCACCCATTGGGCCACCGATAACGAAACGACCGGTCGGGTTGATGAAGAATTTGGTGGCAGAAGTCAGCCATTCAGCGGGCAGAATTGGCTTGATGATCTCTTCCATTACCGCTTCTTGCAGCGATTTCTGGTCGATCTCTTCAGAGTGCTGAGTGGAAAGCACGACAGCATCAATACCAACGATTTTGCCGTCGTCATACTGGAAAGTCACCTGGCTTTTCGCGTCCGGGCGCAGCCACGGCAGAGTGCCGTTTTTACGCACTTCAGCCTGACGCTGTACCAGACGGTGTGCATAGGTGATAGGTGCTGGCATCAGCACGTCGGTTTCATTAGTTGCGTAGCCAAACATCAGACCCTGGTCACCCGCGCCCTGTTCCAGCGGATCGGCACGGTCAACGCCTTGGTTGATGTCAGGAGACTGTTTGCCGATAGCGCTCAGAACCGCACAGGAGTTAGCGTCAAAGCCCATGTCGGAATGCACATAGCCAATTTCGCGAACGGTGTTACGGGTGATCTCTTCGATGTCTACCCAGGCGCTGGTGGTGATTTCGCCGCCAACTAAAACCATGCCGGTTTTTACGTAGGTTTCGCAAGCAACGCGTGCTTTCGGATCCTGTTCGAGGATCGCGTCTAAAACGGCATCAGAGATTTGGTCAGCAATTTTGTCAGGATGCCCTTCAGAGACGGACTCGGACGTAAAAAGGTGTTTTGCCATATTTAATATCACCTAAAGAGAATTTGGTTAGCTCAAACTGTTGTGTGGATTTTCTGTGGTAGCGGATCCTACCACGACTCTGCAGGTTAAAAACACTGGCAGTCTGAGTGTTAATCGGTATGGATGGATTAACATCTGGATGGCTATTTTAGGTCAATTCTTCACCCGATTTCCACTTTTTTTTGAATCGTGTCTCATTCTGTTAAAAACGTGGCTGGAAATTTTTCCTGACAATGCCGGCATTCTGCGTATTTATCTTTTGCAATTTTCTGCCATTGTGGGGTATAAAACGCGGCGCGCGGCTTAAATAAAAAGCACACGACGTTTCTTTCGTGTTGCCACTTCCAGCCGGGTTGAAATCAGAGTTTTGGCTTGTGGGTTCGTCTTAACAGGCGGCCGTGGAGGTGATACGAAATAATGAACCGTTGTCTGCTGCTTAACCTGTCTCACCGTTCTGGTGAAGACTCGTTCCCCGCACTCTGCATCTCTGCTTTGCATACCTGCCGATGTTATACCCATCTCGGCGCTTCTCAGGATTCAAGAGCTGGTTACAGTTACTGAGGACTGAACAAGGGCGCTCTTGTAAAAACAAGAGTTTTCTCGTGGTTTCGCCGAACTGTCACACTTACGTTCGGTTATGTGCTTAATAATGTTATGAAAAAGAAACCGGTTGCGCAGTCGGAGCGTCAGCATACACTGCTGGAAAATCCATGTGCTTATGGGTTGTTATCGCAGTTCCAGGCTGCGACAGTCGTTAACTGTTTTACACTTAATAAAATAATTTGAGGTTCGCTATGTCTGACGACATGTCTATGGGTTTGCCTTCGTCAGCGGGCGAACACGGTGTACTACGCTCCATGCAGGAGGTTGCAATGAGCTCCCAGGAAGCCAGCAAGATGCTGCGTACTTACAATATTGCCTGGTGGGGCAATAACTACTATGACGTTAACGAGCTGGGCCACATCAGCGTGTGCCCGGACCCGGACGTCCCGGAAGCTCGCGTCGATCTCGCGCAGTTAGTGAAAACTCGTGAAGCACAGGGTCAGCGTCTGCCTGCACTGTTCTGTTTCCCACAGATCCTGCAGCACCGTTTGCGTTCCATTAACGCCGCGTTCAAACGTGCGAGGGAATCCTACGGCTATAACGGCGATTACTTCCTTGTTTATCCGATCAAAGTTAACCAGCACCGCCGCGTGATCGAGTCCCTGATTCATTCGGGTGAACCGCTGGGTCTGGAAGCCGGTTCCAAAGCCGAGTTGATGGCAGTGCTGGCACATGCTGGCATGACTCGTAGCGTCATCGTCTGCAACGGTTATAAAGACCGCGAATATATCCGCCTGGCATTAATTGGCGAGAAGATGGGGCACAAGGTCTATCTGGTCATTGAGAAGATGTCAGAAATCGCCATTGTGCTGGATGAAGCAGAACGTCTGAATGTCGTTCCTCGTCTGGGCGTGCGTGCACGTCTGGCTTCGCAGGGCTCGGGTAAATGGCAGTCCTCCGGCGGGGAAAAATCGAAGTTCGGCCTGGCTGCGACTCAGGTACTGCAACTGGTTGAAACCCTGCGTGAAGCCGGGCGTCTCGACAGCCTGCAACTACTGCACTTCCACCTCGGTTCGCAGATGGCGAATATTCGCGATATCGCGACAGGCGTTCGTGAATCCGCGCGTTTCTATGTGGAACTGCACAAGCTGGGCGTCAATATTCAGTGCTTCGACGTCGGCGGCGGTCTGGGCGTGGATTATGAAGGCACCCGTTCGCAGTCTGACTGCTCCGTAAACTATGGCCTCAATGAATACGCCAACAACATCATCTGGGCGATTGGCGATGCGTGTGAAGAAAATGGTCTGCCGCATCCGACGGTAATCACCGAATCGGGCCGTGCGGTGACTGCGCACCATACCGTGCTGGTGTCGAATATCATCGGCGTGGAACGTAACGAATATACGGTGCCGACCGCGCCCGTAGAAGATGCGCCGCGTGCGCTGCAAAGCATGTGGGAAACCTGGCAGGAAATGCACGAACCGGGAACTCGCCGTTCTTTGCGTGAATGGTTACACGACAGCCAGATGGATCTGCACGACATTCATATCGGCTACTCTTCCGGCACCTTTAGCCTGCAAGAACGTGCATGGGCAGAACAACTCTATCTGAGCATGTGCCATGAAGTGCAGAAGCAACTGGATCCGCAAAACCGTGCGCATCGTCCGATAATCGACGAACTGCAGGAACGTATGGCGGACAAAATGTACGTCAATTTCTCGCTGTTCCAGTCAATGCCGGACGCATGGGGGATCGACCAGTTGTTCCCGGTTCTACCGCTGGAAGGGCTGGATCAAGTGCCGGAACGTCGCGCTGTGCTGCTGGATATTACCTGTGACTCTGACGGTGCTATCGACCACTATATTGATGGTGATGGTATTGCCACGACAATGCCAATGCCGGAGTACGATCCAGAGAATCCGCCGATGCTCGGTTTCTTTATGGTCGGTGCATATCAGGAGATCCTTGGCAATATGCACAACCTGTTCGGTGATACCGAAGCAGTTGACGTGTTCGTGTTCCCTGACGGTAGCGTAGAAGTAGAACTGTCTGACGAAGGCGATACCGTGGCGGACATGCTGCAATATGTACAGCTCGATCCGAAAACGCTGTTAACCCAGTTCCGCGATCAAGTGAAGAAAACCGATCTTGATGCTGAACTGCAACAACAGTTCCTTGAAGAGTTCGAGGCAGGTTTGTACGGTTATACTTATCTTGAAGATGATGCTGCCAACTTACTGATTTAGTGTATGATGGTGATTTTAAGGTGCTTGCGTGGCTTCCATTTCCATCAGATGTCCTTCCTGCTCCGCTACTGAAGGCGTGGTGCGTAACGGCAAAAGCACTGCCGGACATCAGCGCTATCTCTGCTCTCATTGCCGTAAAACATGGCAACTACAGTTCACTTACACCGCCTCTCAGCCCGGTAAGCACCAGAAAATCATTGATATGGCCATGAATGGCGTCGGATGTCGCGCCAGTGCACGCATTATGGGCGTTGGCCTCAACACGGTTTTACGTCACTTAAAAAACTCAGGCCGCAGTCGGTAACCTCGCGCATACAACCGGGCAGTGATGTGATTGTCTGCGCTGAAATGGACGAACATTGGGGCTACGTCGGTGCTAAATCACGTCAGCGCTGGCTGTTTTACGCGTATGACAGGATACGGAGGACGGTTGTGGCGCACGTCTTCGGTGAACGCACTCTGGCCACACTGGAGCGTCTTCTGAGCCTGCTGTCGGCCTTTGAGGTCGTGGTATGGATGACGGATGGCTGGCCGCTGTATGAATCACGCCTGAAGGGAAAGCTGCACGTTATCAGCAAGCGTTACACTCAGCGCATTGAGCGACATAATCTGAATCTGAGACAACATCTGGCAAGGCTGGTACGGAAGCCACTGTCGTTCTCAAAATCGGTGGAGCTGCATGACAAGGTCATCGGGCATTATCTGAACATAAAACACTATCAGTAAGTTGGAGTCATTACCCAGAGTCGGAATGAATTATCAATTATATGTCCGTAATTACAGTCGTAACACCAACTACGAGATCGTTGCTACGGCTGATGGCCTGGATGTGCTGAACGGCAAGCAAGGTTCGCTGAATAACAACGGCTATATTGTGAATGCCGGAGATTCGTTAGTGATTAAAGGATTCCGCAAAGATAAACATACTGAAGCGGCTTTTCAGTTCGCCAACGTTGCTGATTCCTACGCAGCCAATTCGGCGCAAGGCGATGTGCGTAATACCGGGGTAATCGGCTTTGCCGCCTTTGAATTACAAGGCCCGGCGCAAAACGCGCTGCCGCCGTGCTCTGGACAAGCCTTTCCGGCAGATAACAATGGCTATGCGCCGCCACCGTGTCGGAAATAGCAACCTCGCTTGATGCCTCGCCCATTTAAGGCGATAATTAGCACAAACTTGTGTTTCGCAAATCCAACCCTTCCTCGTCGGGCCTAACGACGCGGAAGGGTTTTTTTATATCGACTTTGTAATAGGAGTCCATCCATGAGCACCTTAGGTCATCAATACGATAACTCACTGGTTTCCAATGCCTTTGGTTTTTTACGCCTGCCGATGAACTTCCAGCCGTATGACAGCGATGCAGACTGGGTGATTACTGGCGTGCCGTTCGATATGGCCACTTCTGGTCGTGCGGGTGGTCGCCACGGTCCGGCAGCGATCCGTCAGGTTTCGACGAATCTGGCCTGGGAACACAACCGCTTCCCGTGGAATTTCGACATGCGTGAGCGTCTGAACGTCGTGGACTGCGGCGATCTGGTATATGCCTTTGGCGATGCCCGTGAGATGAGCGAAAAGCTGCAGGCGCACGCCGAGAAGCTGCTGGCTGCCGGTAAGCGTATGCTCTCCTTCGGTGGTGACCACTTTGTTACGCTGCCGCTGCTGCGTGCTCATGCGAAGCATTTCGGCAAAATGGCGCTGGTACACTTTGACGCCCACACCGATACCTATGCGAACGGTTGTGAATTTGACCACGGCACTATGTTCTATACCGCGCCGAAAGAAGGTCTGATCGACCCGAATCATTCCGTGCAGATTGGTATTCGTACCGAGTTTGATAAAGACAACGGCTTTACCGTGCTGGACGCCTGCCAGGTGAACGATCGCAGCGTGGATGACGTTATCGCCCAGGTGAAACAGATTGTGGGTGATATGCCGGTTTACCTGACTTTTGATATCGACTGCCTGGATCCTGCTTTCGCGCCGGGAACCGGTACGCCAGTGATTGGCGGCCTGACCTCCGATCGCGCCATTAAACTGGTACGCGGCCTGAAAGATCTCAACATCGTTGGGATGGACGTAGTGGAAGTGGCTCCGGCATACGATCAGTCGGAAATCACCGCTCTGGCTGCGGCGACGCTGGCGCTGGAGATGCTGTATATTCAGGCGGCGAAAAAGGGCGAGTAAGCACCAGATGCGATGCGCACGGGTAAAACGTGCCATTAATGTCGGATGCGGCGTGAACGCCTTATCCGACCTACGTTCGGCACCCGTAGGCCGGATAAGATGCGCCAGCATCGCATCCGGCAATGCGCACAAGGTAACAAATGTGCCATTAATGTCAGATGCGGCGTGAACGCCTTATCTGACCTACGTTCGACACCACTAGGCTTTACTTAATCCCATCCGCGCTGATGCGATCGCGAATATGCTGGGCACGTTCGGCGGATGCAGGATGGTCGTCAAACATTGAGCTTTGACGACCTTCTTCCAGCTTCGCCAGTTTTTCAAAGCTGGTGGCAAGACCTGCCGGGCTGATGCCGCGTTGGTGCAGAAGATCGTAAGAATAATCATCGGCTTCTGCTTCCTGGCGCTGGGAGAATTGCGAATTGACTAATTTCTCGCCCAGATCACCAAGTTGTGATTGAGATAAACTGCCGACAATCCCGCCCGCAGAGGCCGCAGCTACTCGCACGGCATTTGTACCAAGCGCCACCTGCATCCCTTTCTTCACATGGCCTAACGCCACGTGCCCCATCTCGTGACCGATCACCGCTTCGACTTCGTTATCTGTCATCATATCCATCAGCCCGCTATAGACGCGGATACAGCCGTTAGCCATTGCAAAGGCGTTCACATCCTTCGCCATATACACTTTGTAATTCACCGGCTGACCGTTGATATTGTTGCCTAGCGCATTGGCAATAGTTGTCAGACGTTTAGCGTATTCGCTATTGGCTGGCGCAATCGTCGCCTTGCTGTCCATCTCCTGACATGCCTGATCGCTCAGGGTTTTCACCTGCGCATCACTCAAACTGTAAGCCTGAAAAGCTTCCGCTCCTGATGAGAGCAGTCCGTTGGAGTCCATATTCTGGCAACCGGTCAGTACCGTTGCCACGCTCATTGCTACCAATAAGGCGCGAATTTTCATGTTTTCTCTTCCGCACAAGGTCAGGATTATTCTAAAAATGCGCCGTTTGCAGGTGAATCGACGCTCAGTCTCAGTATAAGGAAAAGCGCAGCGGACGGGCGAGCAGATTGCGCAACATGCGAGCATGATCCAGAGATTTCTGAAGCGGCAAAAGGATGTTCCATGTACATGACGCGCGGCTTGCGGTAAATTGTTGGCAAATTTTCCGGCGTAGCCCAAAACGCGCTGTCGTCAAGTCGTTAAGGGCGTGCCCTTCATCATCCGATCTGGAGTCAAAATGTCCTCACGTAAAGAGCTTGCCAATGCTATTCGTGCGCTGAGCATGGACGCAGTACAGAAAGCCAAATCCGGTCACCCGGGTGCCCCTATGGGTATGGCTGACATTGCCGAAGTCCTGTGGCGTGATTTCCTGAAACACAACCCGCAGAATCCGTCCTGGGCTGACCGTGACCGCTTCGTGCTGTCCAACGGCCACGGCTCCATGCTGATCTACAGCCTGCTGCACCTCACCGGTTACGATCTGCCGATGGAAGAACTGAAAAACTTCCGTCAGCTGCACTCTAAAACTCCGGGCCATCCGGAAGTAGGTTATACCGCTGGTGTGGAAACCACCACCGGTCCGCTGGGTCAGGGTATTGCCAACGCAGTCGGTATGGCGATTGCAGAAAAAACGCTGGCGGCGCAGTTTAACCGTCCGGGCCACGACATTGTCGACCACTACACCTACGCCTTCATGGGCGACGGCTGCATGATGGAAGGCATCTCCCACGAAGTTTGCTCTCTGGCGGGTACGCTGAAGCTGGGTAAACTGATTGCGTTCTACGATGACAACGGTATTTCTATCGATGGTCACGTTGAAGGCTGGTTCACCGACGACACAGCAATGCGTTTCGAAGCTTACGGCTGGCACGTTATTCGCGACATCGACGGTCATGACGCGGCATCCATCAAACGCGCAGTTGAAGAAGCGCGCGCAGTGACTGACAAACCGTCCCTGCTGATGTGCAAAACCATCATCGGTTTCGGTTCCCCGAACAAAGCCGGTACTCACGACTCCCACGGTGCGCCGCTGGGCGACGCTGAAATTGCCCTGACCCGCGAACAGCTGGGCTGGAAATATGCACCGTTCGAAATCCCGTCTGAAATCTATGCTCAGTGGGATGCGAAAGAAGCAGGCCAGGCGAAAGAATCTGCATGGAATGAGAAGTTTGCGGCTTACGCGAAAGCTTATCCGCAGGAAGCGGCTGAATTTACCCGCCGTATGAAAGGCGAAATGCCGTCTGACTTCGACGCCAAAGCGAAAGAGTTTATCGCTAAACTGCAGGCTAATCCGGCGAAAATCGCCAGCCGTAAAGCGTCGCAGAATGCTATCGAAGCGTTCGGCCCGCTGTTGCCTGAATTCCTCGGCGGCTCTGCTGACCTGGCACCGTCTAACCTGACCCTGTGGTCTGGTTCTAAAGCAATCAACGAAGATGCTGCAGGTAACTACATCCACTACGGTGTTCGCGAGTTCGGTATGACCGCGATTGCTAACGGTATCTCCCTGCACGGTGGCTTCCTGCCGTACACCTCCACCTTCCTGATGTTCGTGGAATACGCACGTAACGCCGTACGTATGGCTGCGCTGATGAAACAGCGCCAGGTGATGGTTTACACCCACGACTCCATCGGTCTGGGCGAAGATGGCCCGACTCACCAGCCGGTAGAGCAGGTCGCTTCTCTGCGCGTGACCCCGAACATGTCTACATGGCGTCCGTGTGACCAGGTTGAATCCGCGGTCGCGTGGAAATACGGCGTTGAGCGTCAGGACGGCCCGACTGCGCTTATCCTCTCCCGTCAGAACCTGGCGCAGCAGGAACGTACTGAAGAGCAGCTGGCAAACATCGCGCGCGGTGGTTATGTGCTGAAAGACTGTGCTGGTCAGCCGGAACTGATCTTCATCGCCACCGGTTCTGAAGTTGAACTGGCGGTTGCTGCCTACGAAAAACTGACTGCCGAAGGCGTGAAAGCGCGCGTGGTGTCCATGCCGTCTACCGACGCATTTGACAAGCAGGATGCGGCTTACCGTGAATCCGTACTGCCGAAAGCGGTTACTGCACGCGTTGCGGTAGAAGCGGGTATTGCTGACTACTGGTACAAGTATGTTGGCCTGAACGGCGCTATCGTCGGCATGACCACCTTCGGTGAATCTGCTCCGGCAGAGCTGCTGTTTGAAGAGTTCGGCTTCACTGTTGATAACGTTGTTGCGAAAGCAAAAGCGCTGCTGTAATCAGTAAGACGTTTTGTGAGAAGGACCGCGAAAGCGGCCCTTTTTTTACTTAGTAGAGATAAACGGAACTGTGCTGCCGGGGATCATGGTATCGGGCAGTTTACCGTCCCAACGTTCGGCAGTGGTGAGGGCTACAAGTCCGGGATTATCCCGCAGAGCTTCACCGCGCAGGCGGATTGCTTCTGCTTCAGCCGCACTTTTTAAACGAATAGTTTCAGCCTCTGCCGCGCCTCTTACGCGAATAGTTTCCGCTTCTGCTTTGGCTGCCGCCAGTTTACTGTCTGCTTCTGCCTGGGCCTGAGTTACCGCTATTTGCGCCTGGATTTTCTCTGTTTCCAGATTTTGCTTACGCGTGGCAATGGCGACTTCTGCTTTCATTCGGTTTTCAATCGACTTTTCATAAGCGTCAGAAAAATCAATATTTTCAATCTGGACCCCGTCAATTACCACTGGCCCAACAACGGCTTTGCGCATGGCATTTTGCAGATCCTGAACCAATTTTGTACGATCCTGTACGGCGCTGATGGCGGTATATTGGCCGAAAATGTTCTCCAGCTGAGTTGGCAACTGACGGACAATTAGACGATCTTTTAATGCTTCAATAGTGTTGTAGGTGGTATAAACCGCGCCTGCTTCTGAAGGTTTAATGTGGAAGCTGACTGATACTGTCATTTGTGCCGGTTGCTGGTCGCGGCTGTAGGCCTGTAATCCCTGATAGACCACAGCCTGATTACGCGTGGAAATTTTCTCCACGCTTTCCATAAAAGGGATCTTAAAACCCAGCCCCGGTTCGGCAACTTTTACGATTTTTCCGTAGCGCAGCAAAATGCCGCGTTCACCTTCATTAACGGTGTAATACGAGAGAAATGGCAGCACAACCACGGCAAGCACGCCAATGGCGATAGCAAGAGATTTTTGTGGGCGAAATGAGGTTAATGAAACAGGTGCTTTCATGACAATCTTCCTTGAGTAAAGTATGGGAATATGTCACATGAGATGAGGAGAAAACAGCCGACAGGTGAGAATTCAGAATCTATAAAGGGGTATAGCGAAAAAACATTGCATTAGAAAAGTATGTTTTCGAACATTCAATAAATAAATAGAGATATGCATCACAAATACAATAACAAACAAAATGTTGATTTTGTGATGAACATAACAAATACAAAGTTGACTTTAAAAATATCAATTTCATATTGTTGTTATTTAAGGTTTTATTATTTTGGTTTGTGGGGTTTTTCTTCTCGCGTACCCAATTGCTTTCATTAAACCGCACGAGTATTTTATTTTTACCGCCGGACGGTACCCTAAAAATAAAATAAGGATAATTTATGCGGCTTAGTGATTATTTTCCAGAATCATCAATCTCAGTTATACATTCAGCAAAAGGGTAATGCTGCCAACTTACTGATTTAGTGTATGATGGTGATTTTAAGGTGCTTGCGTGGCTTCCATTTCCATCAGATGTCCTTCCTGCTCCGCTACTGAAGGCGTGGTGCGTAACGGCAAAAGCACTGCCGGACATCAGCGCTATCTCTGCTCTCATTGCCGTAAAACATGGCAACTACAGTTCACTTACACCGCCTCTCAGCCCGGTAAGCACCAGAAAATCATTGATATGGCCATGAATGGCGTCGGATGTCGCGCCAGTGCACGCATTATGGGCGTTGGCCTCAACACGGTTTTACGTCACTTAAAAAACTCAGGCCGCAGTCGGTAACCTCGCGCATACAACCGGGCAGTGATGTGATTGTCTGCGCTGAAATGGACGAACATTGGGGCTACGTCGGTGCTAAATCACGTCAGCGCTGGCTGTTTTACGCGTATGACAGGATACGGAGGACGGTTGTGGCGCACGTCTTCGGTGAACGCACTCTGGCCACACTGGAGCGTCTTCTGAGCCTGCTGTCGGCCTTTGAGGTCGTGGTATGGATGACGGATGGCTGTCCGCTGTATGAATCACGCCTGAAGGGAAAGCTGCACGTTATCAGCAAGCGTTACACTCAGCGCATTGAGCGACATAATCTGAATCTGAGACAACATCTGGCAAGGCTGGTACGGAAGTCACTGTCGTTCTCAAAATCGGTGGAGCTGCATGACAAGGTCATCGGGCATTATCTGAACATAAAACACTATCAGTAAGTTGGAGTCATTACCCGAATTTGAACTGCCAGAAATTACCGATAATGAACTGTTAGTGAGTGTAATTTCTGACAGCGTCTGTTTATCGACCTGGAAAGCGGCGTTACTCGGTAGTGAACATAAACGCGTACCCGACGATTTAGAAAATCATCCGGTCATTACCGGGCATGAATGTGCCGGGGTTATTGTCGAAGTGGGTAAAAATCTCACTGGCAAATATAAAAAAGGCCAGCGTTTTGTATTGCAACCGGCGATGGGGTTACCAAGCGGATATTCAGCGGGCTACAGCTACGAATATTTTGGCGGCAATGCCACTTATATGATTATTCCCGAAATCGCCATTAATTTGGGCTGCGTATTACCGTATCACGGCTCTTATTTTGCTGCGGCGTCGCTGGCAGAGCCTATGTGCTGCATTATTGGTGCTTATCATGCCAATTATCACACCACGCAATATGTTTATGAGCATCGCATGGGCGTCAAACCTGGCGGCAATATTGCACTGCTGGCGTGTGCGGGTCCGATGGGCATTGGCGCTATCGATTACGCCATTAACGGTGGCATACAACCGTCACGGGTGGTGGTGGTCGATATCGACGACAAACGCCTGGCGCAGGTGCAGAAGCTGCTGCCGGTGGATCTGGCGGCCAGTAAAGGCATTGAGCTGGTGTATGTGAATACCAAAGGGATGAGCGATCCTATCCAGATGCTGCGGGCGCTGACAGGAGATGTCGGGTTCGATGACATTTTTGTTTATGCGGCGGTGCCTGCTGTCGTTGAGATGGCTGACGAATTACTGGCGGAAGATGGCTGTCTGAACTTCTTTGCCGGGCTGACGGATAAAAACTTCAAAGTGCCGTTTAATTTCTACAACGTCCATTATAACAGCACGCACGTAGTCGGTACATCCGGCGGTTCAACGGACGACATGAAAGAGGCGATTGCCCTTAGCGCCACAGGACAGTTACAGCCGTCGTTTATGGTGACCCATATTGGTGGCCTGGATGCGGTGCCAGAAACCGTGCTCAATCTGCCGGATATCCCTGGCGGTAAAAAACTCATTTATAACGGCGTGACCATGCCGCTCACTGCCATTGCCGATTTTGCCGAAAAAGGCAAAACCGATCCGCTGTTTAAAGAGTTGGCGCGGCTGGTTGAGGAAACGCACGGCATCTGGAATGAACAGGCCGAGAAATATCTGCTGGCACAATTTGGCGTTGATATCGGGGAGGCCGCGCAATGATGTCCCTGGCGTGGCCATTATTTCGCGTTACGGAACAGGCAGCGTTGGCTGCCTGGCCGCAAACCGGATGTGGCGACAAAAATAAAATTGATGGCCTGGCGGTCACCGCGATGCGCCAGGCATTAAACGACGTCGCTTTTCGTGGACGAGTGGTTATCGGCGAAGGATAAATTGACCATGCGCCGATGCTGTGGATTGGCGAAGAGGTGGGCAAAGGCGATGGGCCAGAAGTCGATATCGCGGTTGATCCCATTGAAGGCACGCGGATGGTGGCGATGGGGCAGAGCAATGCGCTGGCGGTCATGGCTTTCGCTCCTCGAGATAGCCTGTTACATGCGCCCGATATGTATATGAAAAAGCTGGTTGTTAATCGACTGGCTGCCGGGGCGATTGATCTGTCTTTGCCTCTGGCGGACAACTTGCGTAACGTGGCGCGGGCGTTAGGTAAACCGCTGGACAAGCTGCGCATGGTTACGCTGGATAAACCGCGTCTGAGTGCCGCGATTGAAGAAGCAACACAGCTGGGCGTGAAGGTTTTTGCCCTGCCGGATGGCGATGTCGCCGCCAGCGTGCTGACCTGCTGGCAGGATAATCCTTACGATGTGATGTACACCATCGGCGGTGCGCCAGAAGGCGTGATTTCTGCCTGTGCCGTTAAAGCGTTAGGCGGGGATATGCAGGCCGAGCTGATTGACTTTTGTCAGGCTAAAGGGGATTACACGGAAAATCGGCAGATTGCAGAGCAGGAGCGCAAGCGTTGTAAGGCAATGGGCGTTGACGTTAACCGTGTGTACTCGCTCGATGAACTGGTGAGGGGGAACGATATCCTCTTTAGCGCTACGGGCGTGACGGGCGGCGAGTTGGTGAACGGTATCCAACAGACGGCGAATGGGGTGCGGACGCAGACATTACTGATCGGCGGCGCGGACCAAACGTGTAATATAATAGACTCCCTGCATTGATGGTGATCTATCGGAAGACCAATGGCGACGCTGACAGAAGATGATGTGCTTGAGCAACTGGATGCACAGGACAATTTATTTTCATTTATGAAAACTGCGCATTCTATTTTGCTCCAGGGGATACGCCAGTTTCTGCCGTCGCTGTTTGTCGATAACGATGAAGAGATCGTCGAATATGCAGTGAAGCCGTTACTCGCCCAAAGCGGCCCGCTTGACGATATTGATGTTGCGCTGCGTTTGATTTATGCGCTGGGGAAAATGGATAAATGGCTGTATGCCGATATCACGCACTTTTCCCAGTACTGGCATTACCTGAACGAACAGGATGAAACGCCCGGATTTGCCGATGATATAACCTGGGATTTTATCAGCAATGTCAACAGTATAACTCGCAATGCGACGCTCTACGATGCGTTAAAAGCGATGAAGTTCGCCGATTTCGCCGTCTGGTCAGAGGCGCGTTTTAGCGGAATGGTCAAAACGGCGCTGACGCTGGCAGTAACGACCACCTTAAAGGAATTAACGCCGTGAAAATTGAATTAACGGTGAATGGGCTGAACGTGCAAGCGCAGTACCATGATGAAGAGATAGAACGCGTGCATAAACTGTTGCTGCGTATGCTGGCGGCCTTACAGACGGTAAATCCGCAGCGGCGTACGGTGGTTTTTCTTTGCGCTCCGCCGGGGACGGGTAAATCTACCCTAACCACCTTCTGGGAATATCTCGCGCAACAAGACCCGGAGCTGCCCGCTATTCAGGCGCTCCCGATGGATGGTTTTCACCATTACAATAGCTGGCTGGACGCGCATCAATTGCGCCCCTTCAAAGGCGCACCAGAGACATTTGACGTTGCGAAACTGGCGGAAAATCTGCGCCAGGTGGTGGAAGGGGATTGTACGTGGCCGCAGTACGATCGACAAAAGCATGATCCTGTTGAAGATGCGTTGCACGTTACCGCACCACTCGTCATCGTCGAAGGAAACTGGTTGTTGCTGGACGACGAGAAGTGGTGCCAGCTTGCGCAATTTTGTGATTTCTCGATCTTTATCAACGCGCCAGCTGCTGCGTTGCGGGAGCGTCTGGTGGGGCGCAAGCTGGCGGGAGGGGTATCGCTGGCAGATGCAGAAGCCTTTTATGACCGTACCGACGGGCCGAATGTTCGCCGGGGGCTGGAAGAGAGTCTGCCTGCAAATTTGACCTTAATGATGACCGCTACGGGTGAATATCGTCTGGTGGATTAACGTTCCTGATTACACCATCTTCCAGCCGCACCACACGAGAGAAATGACGCCGGGTAAATGCGGCGTCATGACTGATTGCTACCACGCTCGTGCCTCGCTGGCGGCACTTCTCCAGCCAGCTTTCAAACACGCTCAACCAATTTTCGTCAAAATCCCGACTCGGCTCGTCCAGCAGTAATAGTGGCGGAGAGAGTGCTTCCAGGCAGGCGACGGCGACCATCCGTCGCTGCGCATTATGCAGATCCAACGGGTGCGAGTTGGCAGTGTCTGCTAACTGACAACATTGCAGGGCAGCATGGGTACGTTGAGTGATTTCATCCGCCGGGCATTTTTGCAGTTTCAAACCAAATGCGATCTCGTCAGCGACGGTGCTGTGAAAAAGTTGGTTTTCCGCTTCCTGAAACAGTACGCCAACCTTTGCCGCGCGCTGGCGGTTTTTCAGGTTTTTCATCGCCTGTTGTTGCAGCATAACCGTACCGGCTGTGGGCGTAAGAAGACCTGCCATTACTCGTAACAGCGTCGATTTCCCTGCGCCATTGTCACCGGTCAGCGCCAACCATTCACCTTGTTTGAGTTGCAGAGAAATGTCGCAAAGACAATCCGTTGCCGCGCCAGGCCAGCGATAAGATATCTTATTTAACGTTAACATAGTGGCTGGAGCGCTCCGTTTTGCAATTGCCACGCTTGCTGGCAGTAGTTCAGGAAAGGTGTGCGATGACGTTCAAAAAGAATAATCAGCGAACCACGTTCAAACGCCCAGTGTTGTAAGCGCTGCAACAGCATTTCGCTGGCCTGCGGTGTCAGGCGGCTAAAGGCTTCATCAAGAATTAAGAGCTTTGGCTGCATCGCGATGGCGCAGGCGATGATCACGCGCTGTGTCTCTCCACCGGAGAGTGTTGCCGGGTGACGATGGCGCAACGGCTGGCACTCGGTCAGAGTCAGGGCGGCATCAATCCGCGCCATAATCTCTGCTTCAGCAAGACACAGATTTTCTGGCCCAAAGGCAACTTCTTCTTCCACGCTAAAGGTACAGCCGGAGAGCTGCAAATAGGGCGATTGCTGGACGAGCTGGATGGTGGCGGATTGTTCATTAAGCGGGAGATGCCCAATGGGCGTACCGAGGAGCGTCCCCGTGCCTGTTATCTCTCTTGGCAGAAAGTCCGGATACCAGCCCGCCATCAGCTGTGCCAGCGTACTTTTGCCACTGCCGTTGTCACCAAAGATGGCGACCATCCCCGGTTTGACATAGTGAAAGTCATAACAGAACGGAGGATGCGTTGAGTGTGTCGGGCAATAACGGAACTGTTCTAACGTAACCATATCCACGCTCCGAATTCTGTCAGCATCAGCAAGATCATGGTGTAACGCGCTACGCGTTGTAGGGTGCTATCGGCTGGTGCCCACAACGTTGTTCGTCGGTTGTGGATCCGAAATGCCCGCATATCCAGCGCCGCACCACGGACAGCCAGATCGTTAAGCGCATTGTGTGTTAGCGGAATAATTAACGCGGGCATAGCACGTAAACGCTGATACCAGCCCTCATCCAGCGGCACGCCGCGGGCACGCTGCGCTTCATGAATAATCGCTAATTGCCGTTTTAACTGCTCAACGACCAATAACGGCCCGGCAAACAGATAAGCGACGCCTGGCGGCAGGCGAGAAGCAAACAGAGCGCGAATAAAACATTGCACGGGGACGTACTGCATTCACAACTGTGAGGTTGAAACAATCGCCAGAATCAGCAACCAGAGCGTAATAGCATGCGACCACCGTTCTGGCGAGCGTGGCGTGCCGCTTAGCCATTCTGGTAGCCAGCCACCGTGTACCAGCCACAGCCCGGCTCCCAGCGAGAACATCAGCCAGACGACATATTTTGCCCGCCGCCGCGTGGCCTTTAGCGCAATAAGGCAGAAAAAGGTCGCCGCGCTATAGATCGGCAAAATGGTCTGCGCGGGCAGGATAAGCGTGGTGCAGGCCGCTAATGCCCACAGTGTTAATGAGGTAAATGGATGCATTTAGCGCACGGCAGCCATTGCCGGAAAATGGCGCGTGGTGCGAATCGGCAGCTGGCGCAGTAAAAGCCAGACAATCACCGCTGTAAGAATTTTATCGACCAGGTTCGCGCCTATCACCGTAATCGCCACCGACTCCACCAGGTTTTGCCCCATCGAGTGCATCCAGGCAACGAACAAATCGGCTCCGCTACCGGTGACACCGCCGAACAGCGCAGTACGCAGCGGTACAGCGACGACCGTTACCGCAAGCGTAATAATCACGCCGCTGACAACGACTTTTGGCAGGGTGCGAAACCAACCCGCTCGCGCCAGCCAACCGGAGACCAGGCCGATGACCATCGCGACGGGTGCAAATGCGGCGGCGATCGGGTCGGTCAGCAATCCCCAGAGTAAATTGGTCAGTAAGCCGGTCAGCATTCCGATCACCGGACCAAGCAGTACCGCGCTAATAAGTGTGCCGATGGAGTCGAGAAATATAGGTAATTTGACCATGCTGGCCAGTTGCCCGCCGATCATATTGATGGCGATAGATATAACGATCAACACCAGTGCCTGACTGGAAAAGTGGCTACGCGCCATAAGAAAACCTCTTTGAAAGTAGTTATTTAACGGGGGAAATATGCAACTCGTCGTAACCAGAAAGCGCGCAAGGTTGGCGGCTAAACGCCAGTTCCTCAAGGCTACCGATCACCAGTTCAAGCGTGGTCCGCACGGTACAGCCGGGCATCATATGACCGCCAAGCATCGTGCCGTGTGGATCGGAAACGCAGAGATGAAGATGCTCACCACTCTGTTCCAGCGTGCCGTTTAGTGAGATCACTTCGAATGTACCGTTCAGGAGCGTGGTGCCTTCTTGCCCGGCATAGCGCAAGGCGACGTCAGTCAGGCTACCGGTACAGCCTGCAATCTAGGCGGCATGAAGTTGATGTTGCTGTGCAAAAGCGTGTAGCTGGGAAAAAACTTCCTGCCCGGGGAGGAGGCGCAGTGCGTAAAAGCGTGCGGAGGAAGAATATGAGTAGGGCAATGTCATCATTGGAGTACTCCGAAACTCGGACGTATTGCGGATAATATCGACGCTGCATCAGTCATATTCTGATATAAGTCAGGGTTTGTGACGGCACAACGAAAAGATTTTGCTACGCTTATTCGTGATTCTGCAAAGTGGAATAAATTCCACAGGGGCGGGGCTGAAAACGTGACGTAAGTCAGATAATTGCTTTCTTTGACTGGACAATCATTCCTTTTATTCCACGTTTCGCTTATCCTAGCTGAAGCGTTTCAGTCGATTAAATGTTCGACAATTAACCAATCAGTCGCAGTTTGCGACAGGTAAGGTTTCCCCGGACGATTTGCTGGATTACTCTGTCTGGCAAATTTGCTCAGGGAAAACCTTGCAGGAGATCTATGACCGTACGCGTAGCGATAAATGGCTTCGGTCGCATCGGGCGTAATGTGGTTCGTGCTTTGTATGAATCCGGACGCCGGGCGGAAATTACCGTGGTGGCAATCAACGAACTGGCGGATGCTGCGGGCATGGCGCATTTGTTGAAATATGACACCAGCCATGGCCGTTTTGCATGGGAAGTACGACAGGAACGCGATCAACTTTTTGTTGGTGATGACGCCATCCGCGTATTGCATGAACGTTCACTGCAATCGCTCCCCTGGCGTGAACTTGGCGTTGATGTAGTCCTCGACTGCACCGGCGTATATGGCTCCCGCGAGCATGGCGAAGCGCATATTGCCGCCGGGGCCAAAAAAGTGCTCTTTTCACATCCTGGCAGTAACGATCTCGACGCGACCGTTGTTTACGGCGTCAATCAGGATCAACTTCGTGCGGAACACCGCATCGTTTCTAACGCTTCCTGTACCACGAATTGCATAATTCCCGTCATCAAATTGTTAGATGATGCGTACGGTATTGAGTCCGGCACTGTGACCACAATTCACTCCGCCATGCACGATCAACAGGTTATTGATGCATACCATCCTGACCTGCGTCGCACCCGGGCAGCCAGCCAGTCGATCATTCCGGTCGATACTAAACTGGCCGCTGGTATCACACGATTTTTTCCGCAATTTAACGATCGCTTTGAAGCGATTGCGGTACGTGTGCCAACCATAAATGTGACGGCAATCGATTTAAGCGTGACGGTGAAGAAACCTGTAAAAGCCAATGAAGTCAACCTGTTGCTGCAAAAAGCAGCACAAGGTGCATTTCATGGTATAGTTGACTATACGGAATTGCCGTTGGTCTCTGTAGATTTTAACCACGATCCGCACAGTGCCATTGTCGATGGCACCCAAACCCGGGTCAGTGGCGCACACCTGATCAAAACGTTGGTCTGGTGCGATAACGAATGGGGCTTTGCTAACCGAATGCTCGACACGACGTTAGCTATGGCTACTGTTGCTTTCAGGTAAGACGCAAGCAGCGTCTGCAAAACTTTTAGAATCAACGAGAGGATTCACCATGTCTGTAATTAAGATGACCGATCTGGATCTTGCTGGGAAACGTGTATTTATCCGTGCGGATCTGAACGTACCAGTAAAAGACGGGAAAGTAACCAGCGACGCGCGTATCCGTGCTTCTCTGCCGACCATCGAACTGGCCCTGAAACAAGGCGCAAAAGTGATGGTAACTTCCCACCTGGGTCGTCCTACCGAAGGCGAGTACAACGAAGAATTCTCTCTGCTGCCGGTTGTTAACTACCTGAAAGACAAACTGTCTAACCCGGTTCGTCTGGTTAAAGATTACCTCGACGGCGTTGACGTTGCTGAAGGTGAACTGGTTGTTCTGGAAAACGTTCGCTTCAACAAAGGCGAGAAGAAAGACGACGAAACCCTGTCCAAAAAATACGCTGCACTGTGTGACGTGTTCGTAATGGACGCATTCGGTACTGCTCACCGCGCGCAGGCTTCTACTCACGGTATCGGTAAATTCGCTGACGTTGCGTGCGCAGGCCCGCTGCTGGCAGCTGAACTGGACGCGCTGGGTAAAGCACTGAAAGAACCTGCTCGCCCGATGGTGGCTATCGTTGGTGGTTCTAAAGTATCTACCAAACTGACCGTTCTGGACTCCCTGTCTAAAATCGCTGACCAGCTGATTGTTGGTGGTGGTATCGCTAACACCTTTATCGCGGCACAAGGCCACGATGTGGGTAAATCCCTGTACGAAGCTGACCTGGTTGACGAAGCTAAACGTCTGCTGACCACCTGCAACATCCCGGTTCCGTCTGATGTTCGCGTAGCAACCGAGTTCTCTGAAACTGCACCGGCTACCCTGAAATCTGTTAACGATGTGAAAGCTGACGAGCAGATCCTGGATATCGGTGATGCTTCCGCTCAGGAACTGGCTGAAATCCTGAAGAATGCGAAAACCATTCTGTGGAACGGTCCGGTTGGCGTGTTCGAATTCCCGAACTTCCGCAAAGGTACTGAAATCGTGGCTAACGCTATCGCAGACAGCGAAGCGTTCTCCATCGCTGGCGGCGGCGACACTCTGGCAGCAATCGACCTGTTCGGCATTGCTGACAAAATCTCCTACATCTCCACTGGCGGCGGCGCATTCCTCGAATTCGTGGAAGGTAAAGTACTGCCTGCAGTAGCGATGCTCGAAGAGCGCGCTAAGAAGTAAAAAATCACAGGGCAGGGAAACCTGCACTTGTTTCAGCGCGCTTTTAGAGCACGCATTTTTTCATACTCTAAATAATTCGAGTTGCAGGAAGGCGACAAGAGAGTGAATCCCCAGGAGCTTACATAAGTAAGTGACTGGGGTGAGCGAACGCAGACGCAGCACATGCAACTTGAAGTATTATGAGTATAAGGCCCGACGATACAGGACAAGAGACATGTCTAAGATTTTTGATTTCGTAAAACCTGGCGTAATCACTGGTGATGACGTACAGAAAGTTTTCCAGGTAGCAAAAGAAAACAACTTCGCACTGCCAGCAGTAAACTGCGTCGGTACTGACTCCATCAACGCCGTACTGGAAACTGCTGCTAAAGTTAAAGCGCCGGTTATCGTTCAGTTCTCCAACGGTGGTGCTTCCTTTATCGCTGGTAAAGGCGTGAAATCTGACGTTCCGCAGGGTGCTGCTATCCTGGGCGCGATCTCTGGTGCGCATCACGTTCACCAGATGGCTGAACATTATGGTGTTCCGGTTATCCTGCACACTGACCACTGCGCGAAGAAACTGCTGCCGTGGATCGACGGTCTGCTGGACGCGGGTGAAAAACACTTCGCAGCTACCGGTAAGCCGCTGTTCTCTTCTCACATGATCGACCTGTCTGAAGAATCTCTGCAAGAGAACATCGAAATCTGCTCTAAATACCTGGAGCGTATGTCCAAAATCGGCATGACTCTGGAAATCGAACTGGGTTGCACCGGTGGTGAAGAAGACGGCGTGGACAACAGCCACATGGACGCTTCTGCACTGTACACCCAGCCGGAAGACGTTGATTACGCATACACCGAGCTGAGCAAAATCAGCCCGCGTTTCACCATCGCTGCGTCCTTCGGTAACGTACACGGTGTTTACAAGCCGGGTAACGTGGTTCTGACTCCGACCATCCTGCGTGATTCTCAGGAATATGTTTCTAAGAAACACAACCTGCCGCACAACAGCCTGAACTTCGTATTCCACGGTGGTTCCGGTTCTACTGCTCAGGAAATCAAAGACTCCGTAAGCTACGGCGTAGTGAAAATGAACATCGATACCGATACCCAATGGGCAACCTGGGAAGGCGTTCTGAACTACTACAAAGCGAACGAAGCTTATCTGCAGGGTCAGCTGGGTAACCCGAAAGGCGAAGATCAGCCGAACAAGAAATACTACGATCCGCGCGTATGGCTGCGTGCCGGTCAGACTTCGATGATCGCTCGTCTGGAAAAAGCATTCCAGGAACTGAACGCGATCGACGTTCTGTAAGTCATTCCTTTCTGCTTATCTCAAGGCCCGCTCTGCGGGTCTTTTTTTCGCCAAAAGCAAGGTGATTCAGATGAGAAATCTGTGATCTATTTGGCAAAATTATGCTTTATTGTTTACCCTTGTCAGACTGCCCGTCATAAGGCGGCGGAGTGTATTTCTCCATTTTGAGTCAGTTGAAAAGGAATATTGAATGGAAGATTTGAATGTTGTCGATAGCATAAACGGCGCGGGAAGCTGGCTGGTAGCTAACCAGGCGCTGCTGCTAAGTTATGCAGTAAACATCGTGGCGGCACTCGCGATCATCATCGTTGGTTTGATTATCGCGCGGATGATTTCCAACGCGGTGAATCGCCTGATGATCTCCCGTAAAATCGATGCCACTGTTGCTGATTTTCTTTCTGCATTAGTCCGTTACGGTATTATCGCCTTTACGCTAATCGCTGCCCTGGGACGCGTGGGTGTACAAACAGCGTCAGTCATTGCTGTACTCGGTGCCGCAGGCTTAGCTGTTGGTCTGGCTTTGCAGGGGTCACTTTCTAACCTGGCCGCTGGCGTGTTACTTGTCATGTTCCGCCCGTTCCGTGCCGGAGAATATGTTGACCTCGGCGGCGTAGCCGGTACTGTGCTGAGTGTGCAGATTTTCTCCACCACCATGCGTACTGCAGACGGTAAAATTATCGTTATTCCGAACGGTAAAATTATTGCCGGAAATATTATTAACTTCTCCCGCGAGCCAGTTCGCCGTAACGAATTTATTATTGGCGTGGCGTATGATTCCGATATCGATCAGGTTAAGCAGATCCTGACCAATATTATCCAGTCTGAAGATCGCATTTTGAAAGATCGCGAAATGACTGTGCGCCTGAACGAACTTGGTGCATCGTCGATTAATTTCGTGGTCCGCGTCTGGAGCAACAGCGGCGATCTGCAAAACGTGTACTGGGATGTGCTGGAGCGTATTAAACGTGAATTTGATGCCGCCGGTATCAGCTTCCCGTACCCGCAAATGGATGTGAACTTTAAGCGGGTGAAAGAAGACAAAGCTGCGTAATCAACGCTGAGGCCAGATAATACTCTCTGGCCTCTCTCTTATTAGTTATTCTGATTGCCAATTAATATTATCAATTTCCGCTAATAACAATCCCGCGATATAGTCTCTGCATCAGATACTTAATTCGGAATATCCAACGTGTTTTCTTATTACTTTCAAGGTCTTGCTCTTGGGGCAGCTATGATTCTGCCGCTCGGCCCACAAAATGCTTTTGTGATGAATCAGGGCATTCGTCGTCAGTACCACATTATGATTGCCTTACTTTGCGCTATCAGCGATTTGGTCCTGATTTGCGCGGGGATTTTTGGTGGTAGCGCGTTATTGATGCAGTCGCCGTGGTTGCTAGCGCTGGTCACCTGGGGCGGCGTAGTCTTCTTGCTCTGGTATGGTTTTGGCGCTTTTAAAACAGCGATGAGTAGTAATATTGAGTTAGCTAGTGCCGAAGTCCTGAAGCAAGGCAGATGGAAAATTATCGCCACCATGTTGGCAGTGACCTGGCTGAATCCGCATGTTTACCTGGATACTTTTGTTGTACTGGGCAGCCTTGGCGGGCAGCTTGACGTCGAACCAAAACGTTGGTTTGCGCTCGGGACAATTAGCGCCTCTTTCCTGTGGTTCTTTGGTCTGGCTATTCTCGCAGCCTGGCTGGCACCGCGCCTGCGCACGGCAAAATCACAGCGCATTATCAATCTGGTAGTGGGATGTGTCATGTGGTTTATAGCCTTGCAGCTGGCGAGAGACGGTATTGCTCATGCACAAGCCTTGTTCAGTTAGGCGCTATCTGATGGAAAAATAAAACAGAGGCGCTAAGCTTGCCTCCAGAGGTCCTGAATTTTGGGCAAGTCAATTAACACGGAGAGACTAACGTGAAGTTCAAAGTTATCGCCCTGGCGGCATTAATGGGTATTAGCGGGATGGCAGCGCAGGCTAACGAATTGCCGGATGGACCGCATATTGTCACCTCCGGTACGGCAAGTGTGGATGCGGTGCCAGACATTGCCACTCTTGCGATTGAAGTTAACGTGGCCGCGAAGGATGCCGCTACAGCCAAGAAACAGGCAGATGAGCGCGTCGCACAATACATTTCCTTCCTTGAACTCAATCAGATCGCGAAAAAAGATATCAGCTCAGCGAATTTACGCACCCAGCCAGATTATGACTATCAGGATGGTAAAAGTATCCTGAAAGGCTACCGAGCTGTGAGAACGGTGGAAGTCACGCTCCGTCAGTTAGACAAACTGAATTCCTTGCTGGATGGCGCGCTGAAGGCGGGTCTTAACGAAATTCGTTCTGTGTCGCTGGGCGTGGCGCAGCCGGATGCCTATAAAGACAAAGCGCGTAAGGCAGCGATTGATAACGCGATTCATCAGGCGCAGGAACTGGCGAACGGCTTTCATCGTAAACTGGGGCCGGTATATAGCGTGCGCTACCATGTTTCCAACTATCAGCCCAGCCCAATGGTGCGGATGATGAAAGCCGATGCCGCGCCGGTGTCTGCCCAGGAAACTTACGAGCAGGCCGCTATTCAGTTTGATGATCAGGTCGATGTGGTCTTCCAGTTAGAACCTGTGGATCAACAACCCGCTAAAACACCTGCAGCACAATAATACTTGTAGCCCGACGTATTCGTCGGGCTAATGCCTTTACCCGATATTGCCTCCTTTTTCTGTAATTTTCTGTAAAACCATGACGTAATCACCTATCTTTGCTCGCGGTTTCATCAAGGATAGGCTGACTGAAACGGTTAAGCGGACAAGGATGCGGGGAGGGGGGATGGACATTTTTATTTCGAAAAAGATGCGCAATTTCATTTTATTAGCGCAAACCAATAATATTGCCCGGGCGGCAGAAAAAATCCATATGACGGCTTCGCCATTTGGTAAAAGCATTGCCGCGCTGGAAGAACAAATTGGCTATACGCTATTTACCCGCAAAGATAATAATATCAGCCTCAATAAAGCCGGTCAGGAACTGTATCAAAAACTGTTCCCGGTTTATCAACGACTTTCTGCGATTGATAATGAAATCCATAACTCAGGGCGTCGTTCACGAGAAATTGTGATTGGCATAGATAATACTTATCCGACAATTATTTTCGATCAGTTGATTAGTCTCGGAGATAAGTATGAAGGCGTGACCGCCCAGCCAGTTGAGTTCAGCGAAAACGGCGTTATCGATAATCTTTTTGACCGTCAGTTAGATTTTATTATCTCCCCACAGCATGTATCTGCACGAGTTCAGGAACTGGAAAACCTGACTATCAGTGAATTACCACCGCTGCGATTGGGCTTTCTCGTTTCTCGCCGTTATGAAGAGCGTCAAGAGCAAGAGCTGCTTCAGGAGCTGCCCTGGCTACAAATGCGCTTTCAAAACCGGGCTAACTTCGAAGCAATGATTGATGCGAATATGCGACCTTGTGGGATCAATCCCACCATTATTTATCGTCCCTACAGTTTTATGGCCAAAATCAGCGCCGTGGAGCGCGGACATTTTCTGACGGTGATCCCGCATTTTGCCTGGCGACTGGTGAATCCGGCAACGCTGAAATATTTTGATGCGCCGCACAGGCCGATGTATATGCAGGAATATCTTTATTCAATCAGAAATCATCGTTATACCGCCACGATCTTCAGCATATTGCTGAAGATCGTGACGGGACAAACCATTAACCCAGCATCGAGCCGGTTGCAATTAAATTACGGTGTAAGTCGAAGACGTGGCTAAGATCGTGGTGAATATGTCCGCCGGGCGCATTTTCCAGATAGCGATGCAGATAATCCCGATACATAGGATGTGCACAATTATCAATGATAGTGCGGGCGCGTTGAAGCGGGGAAAGACCGCGCAGATCGGCGATCCCTTGTTCGGTGATGATCACTTTGACGCTGTGTTCGCTGTGATCAACATGGCTGCACATTGGCACGACGGTTGAGATCTTGCCTTCTTTAGCAATCGACGGAGCCATAAAGATCGACAGATACGCGTTGCGTTCAAAATCACCGCTGCCGCCGATGCCGTTCATCAGATCGACCCCGGCTACGTGCGTTGAATTTGCATGCCCGTAAATATCAAACTCCAGGCCGACGTTCAGAGCGATGACGCCCAGACGACGGATGATTTCCGGGTTATTGGAAATCTCCTGCGGACGCAACACAATGCGGCTGGCAAAGTAATCCATATTGTCGTAAATCTTGCGCAGGGAATCGGCCGAGATTGTCAGGCTGGAGGCGCTGGCCCCGCTGATTTTGCCGGTTTCCAGTAAATGCACCACCGATTCCTGTAGCACTTCCGAATACATCATGAACGGAGGAATTTCCGGGTTTTCCCCCAGACGTGCCATTACCGCATTATTGATATTGCCCACGCCACTTTGCAGCGGCAGAAATTCCGGCGGAATACGCCCATGCGCCATTTCCTGCAATAAGAACGTGACCACGTTATCGGCAATCTGCTGGCACATGGGATTTTGCTTATCCAGCATATTACCGTCGTCGGGCAAGTTGGTTTCCACGACGGCGACAATCTTTTTCGGATCGATTTGCACATAGCGGGTACCGACGCGATCCATTGCATGGAAGATCGACACGCTATTGCGCCGCGGTGGCGCGCCAGGAATCACAATATCTGCCAGTTCTGCAACGCGCGGATCGTGATAGTGATTAAGTTCAATGATCACTTTCTTCGCTCGCAGCAGCTAGGTCGGCGCATTACCGATCCCGCTGGTTAACCAGACTCGACCATCCGGTGCCAGTGCCGATGCTTCAATGACGGCAACATCAATGTCGCCGAAGAAACCGTAATTGACCATTTGCGCCACTTCGCTCAAATGCAGGTCAACGAAACTCACCGCGCCCTGATTGATCTTTTTACGTAAACTGGACGATGTTTGATATGGCGCACGCCAGGAAACAGCATCGGCGTCAGAAAGTACATCGTCAGCGGCGGCGCTGATTGACGCCCCCGTCAGCAGGCGAATTTGATACGGCTTTTTGGCCTCATGCTGTTCGTTAGCTCTGCGGGCAATCGCGGCGGGTAGGGCTTTCGGCGAACCCGCTGGGGTAAAGCCGCTAAATGCCACCATGTCGTTATGCTGGATAATTTCTGCCGCTTCATCGGCGGTCATCCTTGTCCACTGAGTTTCCATTTTTACTCCTTCGTTCGCAGGGATTAATGACCAACGAAATTAGGTTTACGTTTTTCGAGGAAAGCGTTCATCCCTTCCTGGTAATCTTCGCTGTCATAAACCGCGCGGCGCATCCCCTGAATACGTTCAAATTCATCGGAGTTCATGGTGTGTGCTTCGCCCAGTACACGCAGCTCTTCTTTGATAACGGCAATGGCTAACGGCGCTTTCTCAGAGATGTGGTGCGCCATTTGTAAGGTGAAATCTTCCAGTTCTTCCACTTCCACAACATGGTTGAGGATGCCGACAGCCAGCGCGCGCTGGGCGGTGATTGGCGAAGCGGTAAAAATCAGCTCTTTGACAATGTGGAAGCCCGCGTCGCGGGTCAGGTTGTGAATGCCGACCAGGTTATACGGGACGCCGAGGTTTACAGGCGTCATTGAGAAGGTTGAGGTACTGGCGGCGATGATCAGATCGGAACTCATGATCATTTCAAATGCGCCACCCCAAACACTACCTTCCACCATCGAAATGATCGGTTTCGGAAATTTTTGGATCATGCGGGTGATTTGACGCAATGGATCATCATAGGAGAGCGGATCGCGACCGCCAGACGGCAGTTCGTGAATATCGTGACCTGCGGAGAAGACTTTGGATCCACTTGGCGCCCGCAAAATGATACAGCGAATTTCCGGCCGGTTGAGATCGCTTAACGCCTGCATAAGATCATCAATAAAGACTTTACTTAAGGCATTAAGTTTTCGTCCATAGTTAAACTCAATGACCGCCACTTTGTTGATAGTGGCAACGTTCACATACTGATAAGACATAAAAATTCCTTTAATCAAAATATTGCGTCTGGATAAATTCACTGAGCTGCCGCAGGCCGGTGCGCGGTGAGAGCGTATTGTTTTTGACCGCTAAAAGCGTCTGGCGGTAATAGCGATCGAAATCTTCATTCGCGAACAGGTGATTCAGTACTTCTTCTTCGGTCTGCTTACGCAGCCATTCCACCGATTGTTGTTGCCGCACTTGTTGTAAACGACCACTGGCAGTTAGCGCGGTTTTGAAGTCGATGATGGCGTGCCAGATCTCATCGATTCCACGTTTTTCCAGTGCGCTACAAGTCAGACCCCGTGGCTGCCATTCGTCGTATTTACGTCGCAGAATATGCAGGGCACTCTCGTACATATGCCGGGCAATGGCGACATTGGTATGGTTATCGCCATCGTCTTTGTTGATAACGAGCAGATCAGCCACTTCCATCAGCCCTTTTTTAATGCCCTGCAGATCATCGCCGCCACCGGCAATTTGCAACGAGATAAAACAGTCCACCATGCGGGCGACTTCCGTTTCCGACTGCGCGATGCCAACCGTTTCGACAATCACTACGTCATAACCCGCCGCTTCGCATAACAGCATTAATTCCCGTGCTCGCTGACTGGCACCGCCCAGATGACCGGAGGAGGGTACCGGGCGAATAAACGCCGCCTCGGCACGCGCCAGGTCATTCATGCGGGTTTTCTCCCCGAGAATGCTACCGCCAGTGACCGGGCTGCTGGGATCGACCGCAATAACAGCAACCTTTAATCCCTCACGAATCAACAACATGCCAAAGGCTTCAAGAAAGGTACTTTTCCCCGCGCCGGGTGTGCCGGTAACGCCCAGTCGCAGGGCGTTACCACAGAACGGCATAATAGCGTCAAGCAGCTGTGTACTTAGCGCCTGATGACGTGGGTGACGGCTTTCCACCAGCGTCATGGCTTGGGCGAGCGTGGCACGCTCACCCTGACGTAAGCGGCGAATACTTTCTGCCAGCGTGGCTTCATTAATCATGATGCTGGCTTATCAGATTCAGTACGTCGCGCACACTGTCGAGCATAGGTGTACCTGGACCATAAATCGCCGCCACGCCGCGCTCTTGCAGGAAGGCGTAATCCTGCGGCGGAATGACGCCACCCGCGACCACGCAGATATCTTCGCGTCCCCATTTTTTCAGCGCTTCGACCAGTTCCGGGATCAGCGTTTTATGACCGGCAGCCAGTGAGGATGCGCCCACTACGTGAACGTCGTTTTCTACGGCTAGGCGGGCGATCTCTTCAGGTGTAGAGAACATCGGGCTTAAATCTACGTCGAAACCGAGATCGGAATAGGCGCTGGCGATCACTTTCGCGCCGCGATCGTGTCCATCCTGGCCCATCTTAGCGATCAGAATGCGCGGGCGACGACCATTGTCGGCAAGGAACTGCTCCGTTTGCGCAACAATGGCATCGAACTCGGAGGCCGATTTCTCAGACTGATGATAGCTTTGCGCAATCACGCCGGTAACACACTGGCTTGGCACCAGATAACGGTCGAAAGCGACTTCCAGCGCATCGGAAATTTCACCCAGGGTGGCGCGAACGCGAGCGGCATTAACAGCGGCAGCCAGCAGGTTTTCGTTATGCTGTGCGGCGTGAGTCAGGGCGTTCAACGCGGCGGTTACGGCGGCATCATCACGGGTGGCGCGAATGCGTTCCAGCGAAGCAATTTGCTCGTTACGCACCATCACGTTGTCGATCTCAAGTACATCGGTTTCGTCTTCGTGATCCAGTTTGTACTTGTTGACACCAACGATGACACGCTTGCCCTGGTCGATCAGCGACTGTTCGCGCGCTGAGGCCTCTTCGATCATTCGTTTTGGCAGACCTGCTTCGATCGCTTTCGCCATGCCACCGGCTTCGTCGATCTGTTGGATAATAGCTCTGGCTTGTTTGACGATTTGATCGGTCAGCGACTCAATGTAATAGGATCCGGCCAGTGGATCGACGGTGTGGCAGAGTTCTGATTCTTCCTGGATGATGATCTGGGTGTTGCGGGCAATGCGTGCTGAGAAATCGGTAGGCAAACCAAGCGCTTCGTCAAAGGCGTTGGTATGCAGTGACTGAGTACCGCCCAGCGTCGCAGCCAGTGCTTCAATGGTGGTGCGGATAACGTTGTTATACGGATCCTGTTCAGTCAGGCTCCAGCCTGAGGTCTGGCAGTGGGTACGCAGCGCCAGTGATTTCGGATCCTGTGCGCCAAATCCACTGACCGCTTCGCTCCATAAATAACGTGCCGCACGCAACATGGCGACGTTCATAAACAGATCCATGCCGATACCGAAGAATAACGACAGGCGAGGAGCGAAGTCATCAATTTTCAGTCCGGCAGAGATTGCTGCTTTGATGTACTCAATCCCATCGGCGAGCGTAAATGCTACCTGCTGCACGCAGTTGGCACCCGCTTCCCCCATGTGGTAACCGCTGATACTGATGGTATTAAATCGCGGCATGTTGCCGGAACACCAGGCGATGATGTCGGCGATAATGCGCATTGACGGTTTTGGTGGGTAAATATAGGTGTTGCGGCAGAGGTACTCTTTGAGAATATCGTTTTGAATGGTGCCGGTCAGTTTATCAGGTGTAACACCTTGCTCTTCTGCGGCGACGATATAAAACGCCAGTACTGGTAGCACTGCGCCATTCATGGTCATCGAAACCGACATTTTATCCAGCGGGATCTGGTCGAACAGGACTTTCATATCTTCCACGGTGTCGATAGCGACGCCCGCTTTGCCGACGTCACCCGCCACGCGTGGGTTATCGGAGTCGTAGCCACGGTGGGTGGCAAGGTCAAACGCAACGGAAAGACCTTTTTGCCCGGCGGCCAGGTTACGGCGATAAAAAGCGTTGGACTCTTTTGCTGTTGAAAAACCAGCATACTGACGGATGGTCCACGGTTGGGCGGTATACATAGTGGCACGCGGGCCACGAACGTAGGGCGGCAAACCAGGAAGGGTACCTGTCACCTCCAGATTATCGAGATCGGCTTCGGTATACAGCGGCTTGATGGCGATCCCTTCCGCGGTTTGCTGAACCAGCGAGTCGACAGTTTTCTCCCGACGGCTCAATTCCTTGTTGGCAAGCTGTTGCCACTCCTGCTCGTTAGACATTATTTGCTCCGTAAAACGCAATCAAAATGAGGGTATTTGCGCTTACGGTGAGCTTTTTACGTGGGTTTGTCGCCAGCAAAAAAAATGCATTCAGACGTCGTTTTTTGCCGCCTGAGATTTGTCTATTTTGTGATGTGATTCAAGGAATACAAAAAGAAGTGAGGACAACGCCTGATATGTGCTATCAGGCATTATTTGATGGATTAATCCTGACGAAGGACTTTGTGACCATAATCGAGTAACGCATCAGTGACTTTACGCATCATGCGGCTTTCAGGAGCAAAGCGGTGCCAGTAGAGCATCCGTCGTTGAAATAGCCCAGGCGTTAAGTCAATCAGTTCACCGCTGGCCAGCTCTTTCTCGATTTGCAGGTGCGGGATCATACAGCAGGTGGTGCCCTGGCGAGCAAGTTGTACGAACGCTTCTGAAGAATTAACGATATGGCAGGGTACGCTGCCAGGAGGAAGATCGAAGTTTTGCTGCAAAAAGGCCTGGTGCATATCGTCAAGATGGTCAAACGCGACCACTGGCGCTTTCAATAATGCCGAACGCGTTACGCCGTTAGGAAAATATTTTTCGGCAAACGGTTTTGAGCTGACGAACAGATAGTCGAGCGCACCGAGTTTATCGACAAGACAACTCGGCAGCGCCTGATGTTGAATACTCACCGCGCCGACCACTTCGCCGCGGCGCAGACGTTCCTGAGTACGGGTTTCATCTTCTACCTGCAAGTTGAGGCGGATAGGCGAATCAGCCAACACAGGAGCCAGTGCCGGAAGCAACCACGTCGCCAGACTGTCGGCGTTGACCGCCAGTGAAAGCAGCAGCGGAGTCGAACCGGTTTGTTCATCGCCCAGCCACTCTTCTTCCAGCAACTCCACCTGGCGCAGCAGTGCCAGCAGTTTTTGCCCTTGTTCCGTCGGGCGCGGCGGTACGGTACGCACCAACAGCGGCTGCCCGAACATATTTTCCAGTTGCTTAATGCGCTGTGAGACGGCTGATTGTGTAATGCACAGCTTTTGTGCCGCGCGCTCAAATCCTCGTTCACGTATCACCGCATCCAGTGCCTGTAATGTTCTGTAGTCCGGGCGTTTCATTGCTGTTGTCTGCTCCTGGTAAATGCTTTTTCCTGCACTATGACACAATTTTGTGTCAGGTTGCATATACCGAAGCCGTCGGCGGGTAACATTTGTATCAATGGTTAAACGCGCAGCTTAAAAGATCAGGGATTTGCGCTATTGCATTTCGCTTAGCGACTTCGCGCCCTGGTTATGTTGAATGGCGTGGCGTTATTGCCTCTGTTCGCACCGTGGAGCGGCATACCCAGACCGTTGTATGCTTTATTTGCGGGGCGAAAGGGGATGCCCGCCATTGCGCGATATTTTATGGATGAGTTAACCACCCGGCTTGCCAACGGGGTCTGAATCGCTTTTTTTGTATATAATGCGTGTGAAATTTCATACCACAGGCGAAACGATCATGACGCAGGATGAATTGAAAAAAGCAGTAGGATGGGCGGCACTTCAGTATGTTCAGCCCGGTACCATTGTTGGTGTAGGTACAGGTTCCACCGCCGCACACTTTATTGACGCGCTCGGCACGATGAAAGGCCAGATTGAAGGGGCCGTTTCCAGTTCAGATGCTTCCACTGAAAAACTGAAAAGCCTCGGCATTCACGTTTTTGATCTCAACGAAGTCGACAGCCTTGGCATCTACGTTGATGGCGCAGATGAAATCAACGGCCACATGCAAATGATCAAAGGCGGCGGCGCGGCGCTGACCCGTGAAAAAATCATTGCTTCGGTTGCGGAAAAATTTATCTGTATTGCCGACGCCTCCAAGCAGGTTGATATTCTGGGTAAATTCCCGCTGCCAGTAGAAGTTATCCCGATGGCACGTAGTGCAGTGGCGCGCCAGCTGGTGAAACTGGGCGGTCGTCCGGAATACCGTCAGGGCGTGGTGACCGATAATGGCAACGTGATCCTCGACGTCCACGGCATGGAAATCCTTGACCCGATAGCGATGGAAAACGCCATAAATGCGATTCCTGGCGTGGTGACTGTTGGCTTGTTTGCTAACCGTGGCGCGGACGTTGCGCTGATTGGCACACCTGACGGTGTCAAAACCATTGTGAAATGATCTGACGGGGGAACCTCCCCCGTTAAAAAAATTCTCTTCATTAAATTTGGTGACATGTGTCACGCTTTTACCAGGCAATTGTCGATTGCTCTAAATAAATCCTCTAAACCAGCATATTCATCCAAGAATTACCTTTGCGTGATATTTCCTCAACATCGCGACGCAAACGTTCATATTGCCGCAATATTATTTTTTGATATGTTGAAAGGCGGATGCAAATCCGCACACAACATTTCAAAAGACAGGATTGGGTAAATGGCAAAGGTATCGCTGGAGAAAGACAAGATTAAGTTTCTGCTGGTAGAAGGCGTGCACCAAAAGGCGCTGGAAAGCCTTCGTGCAGCTGGTTACACCAACATCGAATTTCACAAAGGCGCGCTGGATGATGAACAATTAAAAGAATCCATCCGCGATGCCCACTTCATCGGCCTGCGATCCCGTACCCATCTGACTGAAGACGTGATCAACGCCGCAGAAAAACTGGTCGCTATTGGCTGTTTCTGTATCGGAACAAACCAGGTTGATCTGGATGCGGCGGCAAAGCGCGGGATCCCGGTATTTAACGCACCGTTCTCAAATACGCGCTCTGTTGCGGAGCTGGTGATTGGCGAACTGCTGCTGCTATTGCGCGGCGTGCCGGAAGCCAATGCTAAAGCGCACCGTGGCGTGTGGAACAAACTGGCGGCGGGTTCTTTTGAAGCGCGCGGCAAAAAGCTGGGTATCATCGGCTACGGTCATATTGGTACGCAATTGGGCATTCTGGCTGAATCGCTGGGAATGTATGTTTACTTTTATGATATTGAAAACAAACTGCCGCTGGGCAACGCCACTCAGGTACAGCATCTTTCTGACCTGCTGAATATGAGCGATGTGGTGAGTCTGCATGTACCAGAGAATCCGTCCACCAAAAATATGATGGGCGCGAAAGAGATTTCGCTAATGAAGCCCGGCTCGCTGCTGATTAATGCCTCGCGCGGTACTGTGGTGGATATTCCGGCGCTGTGTGATGCGCTGGCGAGCAAACATCTGGCGGGGGCGGCAATCGACGTATTCCCGACGGAACCGGCGACCAATAGCGATCCATTTACCTCTCCACTGTGTGAATTCGACAACGTCCTTCTGACGCCACACATTGGCGGTTCGACTCAGGAAGCGCAGGAGAATATCGGCTTGGAAGTTGCGGGTAAATTGATCAAGTATTCTGACAATGGCTCAACGCTCTCTGCGGTGAACTTCCCGGAAGTCTCGCTGCCACTGCATGGTGGTCGTCGTCTGATGCACATCCACGAAAACCGTCCGGGCGTGCTAACTGCGCTGAACAAAATCTTCGCCGAGCAGGGCGTCAACATCGCCGCGCAATATCTACAAACTTCCGCCCAGATGGGTTATGTAGTTATTGATATTGAAGCTGACGAAGACGTTGCCGAAAAAGCGCTGCAGGCAATGAAAGCTATTCCGGGTACCATTCGCGCCCGTCTGCTGTACTAATTCCCCTTCTCTGAAAATTAACGGGCAGGTCACTGACTTGCCCGTTTTTTTATCCCTTCTCCACACCGTTGCCGCGTTGCGCATTCTACTTTGCGAGTCTGCTCCAGAAAATAAATCAAAGTCAGATCAATGCGTTGTGTTTATTTAATGGGGATTTACGATGGCGGGACAGCATGGGGCTGTAACGGTAAAGCCCTCACCGAAGCGAGGGCTTAAAGGAGAAGGGTTATGATGCGACTTGTCATCATACTGATTGTACTGTTACTGATAAGTTTCGGAGCTTATTAACAGTCAGTCTCAAGGGAGGAGTCATCCTCCCTTACCCTTACTCACTAAATTAGGTCAAAGAATCAACGATGTCAATCAGGGCGATGCGGGGTGCATCGCCCTGAACCGAACTTTTTGATAGCCACTTCATCGCCCACGTTTACTGCCGTAATAGATCCTTTTTCCCAAAAATTATCTCTGTTTTGCATGGGGTTTTTCGAGCACGCTCGAAGAAAAGATTTAAAGGTAGATCAATGCGTTGTGGTTATTTAAAGAGAGCTTACGATAGCTGGGCAGCATGGGGCTGTAACGGTAAAGCCCTCACCGAAGCGAGGGCTTGAAGGAGAAGGGTTATGATGCGACTTGCCATCATACTGATTGTACTGTTACTCATAAGTTTCCCAGCTTATTAACAGTCAGTCACAGGGGAGGAGCAATCCTCCCTTACCCTTACTCACTAAATTAGGTTAAAGAATCAACGATGTCAATCAGGGCGATGCAGGTGTATCGCCCTTACCACTCCCAGACTTTCGACGGTGTAACCACCGCAGGAAGAGGGATATCCCACTCTTCAACGGGGAGTTTTTCCACCAACTGACAATCATGCGCATAACCCACCGGTTGCGTTTTATAGTGCTGCCAGTTTTGTAAGGTCCGATCATAAAAACCACCGCCCATTCCCAGGCGCTGACCGTACTCATCAAAGGCGACCAGCGGTGTGATCAGCACGTCTAATCGGGAAAGGGGTAGCACGTCACGCACATCCAGTTTTGGCTCATGGATCTTCAACCTGTTCATCACCAGTTCGCTTTGCGGATGGTAATTCAGGAACAGCAAATTACCGGCACTAAAGGGATGCAAAACTGGAAGATATACGCGCTTACCGGCGCGCCAGAGTTGTTCTATTAGCGGCTGGGTGTCGAGTTCACCATCAAAAGAGAGGAATACAGCGACCGTATGCGCCATCACCACCGGGGGATAAGTCATCATCCGGGTAGCGGCTTGTTGACCCATTTCCAGCTGTTGTTCCGGCGTTAACGCACGACGACGTTGCCGAATCATTTTGCGGATTTCTTGTCGGGATAATGTCAGTGGGAGCTCTGGTAGTTGCGTCATGGCTGGTGCCAGATAAGAAGGGAATCTCCGAGATGCCGCCGCAGGCTGTAACCCTTGAACCCTTGGTTCAAGGTGAATGTGTCGTCGCAGTTTTAAGGCTTCTCGGACGAACCGAGCATGCTCACCAACCGCGGAGCGCCACATTCTTGTGGTATGAAATATCGGCTCAGGGGACTGGCCCGCTTGCGAACATCTCAGAGAAATTTTGTCTTCACGGTTACTCTACCACAGTAAACCGAAAAGTGTCATTCAAAGTTTTGGTTAGTTTTTTCGGTGATGCGACCTTGTTCAAGTAACGCTTGTTCTATGGTCTGCTGCAGCATCCGAATACGCTGTTCCATACTTGCCGCGTAGTCACGAGTCTTTGCTTTTTCTTGCGCTAACTCATAGCTGATATTCAATGCGGCAATGAAGACCAACTGTTCAGTATTTGTGACTCTAGTGCGTTCTTTCAGATCTTGCAACCGTTGGTTCAGATCGTCCGCTGCCTGATTCAACGCATCCCTTTGGTCAGGCGGGCAGTTCACACGCAGTGAACGGCCAAAAATTTGGATATCGACGGGTTGTGCAGACATGCCACCTTCCTGCTGATTGACTGCGCTGCCTTCGTCTTTAGACCCATGGTCTGCGAAGGGGCGACACTATAGCTACCCTGATGAGAAGAGACAAGCCCTTTTCTGGTCCACCAGGGCCCAAAGTGGTAGCATATCATGAATATTCCTCCCTTTGACGACGAATGCTTATGTCTATACAGAACGAAATGCCTGGTTACAACGAAATGAACCAGTATCTGAACCAACAAGGGACGGGTCTGACCCCTGCCGAGATGCATGGTTTAATCAGTGGGATGATATGTGGCGGTAACGATGACAGCTCATGGCTGCCGCTACTTCACGACCTGACGAACGAAGGCATGGCTTTCGGTCATGAGCTGGCACAGGCACTGCGTAAAATGCACTCTGCCACCAGCGATGCCCTGCAGGATGACGGCTTCCTTTTTCAGCTTTATCTGCCTGATGGCGATGATGTCAGCGTTTTCGATCGGGCTGATGCACTGGCAGGTTGGGTCAATCACTTCCTGCTTGGTCTTGGCGTTACGCAACCGAAGCTGGACAAAGTGACCGGCGAAACCGGTGAAGCCATCGACGATCTGCGTAACATCGCGCAGCTGGGCTACGACGAAGACGAAGATCAGGAAGAGCTTGAAATGTCGCTTGAAGAGATCATCGAATACGTTCGTGTTGCCGCGCTGTTATGCCACGACACCTTTACTCATCCGCAACCGACCGCGCCAGAAGTACAAAAACCGACTCTACACTAAAAACAAAAAACGTAAGGAGAGTGTTATGAGTGAGATATCCCGGCAAGAGTTTCAGCGTCGCCGTCAGGCCCTGGTGGAGCAAATGCAACCCGGCAGCGCCGCGCTGATTTTTGCTGCACCAGAAGTAACACGTAGCGCCGACAGCGAATACCCCTATCGTCAGAACAGTGACTTCTGGTACTTCACCGGCTTTAACGAACCGGAAGCGGTGCTGGTGCTGATTAAAAGCGATGACACTCATAACCACAGCGTTCTGTTTAACCGCGTTCGCGACCTGACGGCGGAGATCTGGTTTGGCCGTCGCTTAGGCCAGGATGCCGCGCCAGAGAAACTGGGCGTTGACCGCGCACTGGCATTCAGCGAAATCAATCAGCAACTTTATCAACTACTTAACGGCCTGGATGTGGTTTACCATGCCCAGGGCGAATATGCATATGCTGATGAAATCGTGAACAGTGCGCTGGAAAAACTGCGTAAAGGTTCGCGGCAAAATCTCACCGCACCGGCAACGATGATCGACTGGCGTCCTGTTGTTCATGAAATGCGCCTGTTCAAATCGCCAGAAGAGATTGCCGTACTCCGCCGCGCGGGAGAAATCACCGCCATGGCACATACACGGGCGATGGAAAAATGCCGTCCGGGAATGTTCGAGTACCATCTGGAAGGCGAAATTCACCACGAATTTAACCGCCACGGTGCGCGCTATCCTTCCTATAACACCATTGTAGGCAGCGGTGAAAACGGCTGCATTCTGCACTACACCGAAAACGAGAGTGAACTGCGCGACGGTGACCTGGTGTTGATTGACGCGGGTTGTGAATACAAAGGTTACGCGGGCGATATTACCCGCACCTTCCCGGTCAACGGCAAATTCACCCAGGCCCAGCGTGAAATCTACGACATTGTGCTGGAGTCTCTCGAAACCAGCCTGCACCTGTATCGTCCGGGAACTTCCATTCTGGAAGTCACTGGTGAAGTGGTGCGCATCATGGTTAGCGGCCTGGTAAAACTCGGCATCCTGAAAGGTAATGTTGATGAACTGATCGCTCAGAACGCCCATCGTCCTTTCTTTATGCATGGCCTTAGCCACTGGTTAGGACTGGATGTCCATGACGTTGGCGTTTATGGTCAGGATCGCTCGCGCATTCTGGAACCGGGGATGGTACTGACCGTAGAGCCTGGTCTGTATATCGCGCCGGATGCGGATGTGCCAGAACAATATCGCGGTATCGGCATTCGTATTGAAGACGACATTGTGATTACCGAAACCGGCAACGAAAACCTCACCGCCAGCGTGGTGAAAAAGCCGGAAGAAATCGAAGCGTTGATGGCTGCTGCGAGAAAGCAATGAGCGTAATCATCGTCGGTGGCGGCATGGCGGGCGCGACGCTGGCGCTGGCTATTTCCCGGTTAAGTCACGGGGCGCTGCCGGTACATTTGATTGAAGCGACTGCGCCAGAGTCACATGCTCATCCGGGCTTTGATGGACGAGCGATAGCGCTGGCGGCGGGTACCTGTCAGCAACTGGCGCGCATCGGCGTCTGGCAATCTCTGGCTGATTGCGCAACCGCCATCACTACCGTGCATGTCAGCGATCGTGGTCATGCTGGATTCGTCACCCTCGCCGCAGAAGATTACCAACTGGCGGCGCTGGGGCAGGTTGTCGAATTGCATAATGTCGGGCAACGGCTGTTTGCATTGCTGCGAAAAGCACCTGGCGTAATGCTGCATTGCCCCGATCGCGTAGCTAACGTTGCCCGTACTCAGAGTCATGTTGAAGTGACGCTGGAGAGCGGCGAGATGCTGACGGGCCGCGTGCTGATAGCCGCTGATGGCACCCATTCAGCGTTAGCCACCGCGTGCGGCGTTGATTGGCAGCAGGAGCCTTACGAACAACTGGCAGTGATTGCCAACGTTGCTACTTCTGTTGCGCACGAAGGCCGCGCTTTTGAACGCTTCACGCAACATGGCCCGCTGGCGATGTTGCCGATGTCTGACGGACGCTGTTCGCTGGTCTGGTGTCATCCACTGGAACGGCGCGAAGAGGTGCTGTCGTGGAGCGACGAGAAGTTTTGCCGTGAACTCCAGTCTGCCTTTGGCTGGCGACTGGGGCAAATTACCCACGCCGGTAAACGCAGTGCTTATCCGCTGGCATTAACCCGCGCCGCCAGACCGATTACCCATCGCACTGTGCTGGTGGGCAATGCGGCGCAAACTCTGCACCCGATTGCCGGGCAAGGGTTTAACCTCGGTATGCGAGATGTCATGAGCCTTGCGGAAACCCTGACTCAGGCGCATGAGCGCGGAGAAGACATCGGTGATTACGGCATATTGTGCCGCTATCAGCAGCGTCGACAGAGCGATCGCGAAGCAACCATCGGCGTCACGGACAGCCTGGTACATCTTTTTGCCAACCGTTGGGCACCGCTGGTTGTCGGGCGCAACATCGGACTGATGACGATGGAATTATTCACCCCGGCACGCGATGTGCTGGCGCAGCGCACCCTCGGTTGGGTGGCGCGTTGAAGGCGGTTTTAAGGAATAAACAATGCAAAGTGTTGATGTAGCCATTGTTGGCGGCGGCATGGTGGGGCTGGCGGTTGCCTGCGGCTTACAGGGGAGCGGCTTACGCGTTGCCGTACTGGAGCAGCGCGTACCGGAACCTCTGGCGGTAGATGCACTACCACAACTGCGCGTTTCGGCTATCAATGCCGCCAGCGAAAAATTACTCACCCGTCTTGGCGTCTGGCAGGACATTCTCGCTCGTAGGGCCAGTTGTTATCACGGCATGGAAGTGTGGGACAAAGACAGTTTTGGTCACATCTCGTTTGACGATCAAAGCATGGGCTATAGCCATCTTGGGCACATCGTTGAAAACTCAGTGATTCACTACGCGCTGTGGAACAAAGCGCAGCAGTCGTCAGATATTACTCTGTTGGCCCCCACAGAATTACAGCAGGTCGCCTGGGGAGAAAATGAAACCTTCCTGACGCTGAAAGATGGCAGCATGTTAACGGCGCGTCTGGTGATTGGCGCGGACGGTGCTAATTCCTGGTTGCGCAACAAAGCAGATATTCCGCTGACTTTCTGGGATTATCAGCATCACGCGCTGGTAGCGACCATTCGCACGGAAGAACCGCATGATGCGGTGGCGCGGCAGGTTTTCCATGGCGAAGGCATTCTGGCCTTTTTACCGCTTAGCGATCCGCATCTTTGCTCGATTGTCTGGTCACTGTCGCCAGAGGAAGCGCAGCGGATGCAGCAGGCAAGTGAAGACGAATTTAATCGCGCGTTAAATATCGCTTTTGATAATCGCCTTGGCTTATGCAAGGTTGAGAGCGCGCGTCAGGTGTTCCCGCTGACGGGGCGTTATGCGCGCCAGTTTGCCGCACACCGTCTGGCGCTGGTGGGCGACGCCGCGCATACCATTCACCCACTGGCGGGGCAGGGCGTTAATCTCGGATTTATGGACGCCGCAGAGCTGATTGCTGAACTGAAACGGTTGCATCGTCAGGGTAAAGACATCGGGCAGTACATTTACCTGCGCCGCTATGAACGTAGCCGCAAGCACAGCGCGGCGCTGATGCTGGCTGGTATGCAGGGTTTTCGCGATCTCTTTTCCGGCGCTAATCCGGCGAAAAAACTGCTGCGTGATATTGGTTTGAAACTGGCCGACACGCTTCCTGGCGTTAAGCCGCAACTTATCCGCCAGGCAATGGGATTAAACGATTTGCCTGAATGGCTGCGTTAAAAATTTCTCCTCTGTTGTTTATTTGATACCCATCACACTTTCATCTCCCGGTTTTTTCGCCGGGAGATTTTCCTCATTTGAAATAAACTAATTTCACCTCCGTTTTCGCATTATATTTTCTAATACCATGATTTTTTGATTTAGTGTTTTTTGACATTTTTTTAGCTCTTAATATTGTCTTATTCAAATTGACTTTCTCATCACATCATCTTTGTATAGAAATTGGTGTATTTTTTGGTTTTTTATTCTGTCGCGATTTTTGCATTTTTTAACCATAAGCTAATGTGATGATCAATTTTACCTTATGGTTAACAGTCTGTTTCGGTGGTAAGTTCAGGCAAAAGAGAACGATTGCGTTGGGGACCGGGAGTGGCTCCGATGCTGGGTTTTGTGGTGATAATTTCACCATGAAAAAGTTGTCAGCCCCGCTTATTCAATGAGGACAAGATGGCACAACAGACTCCTTTGTACGAACAACACACGCTTTGCGGCGCTCGCATGGTGGATTTCCACGGCTGGATGATGCCGCTGCATTACGGTTCGCAAATCGACGAACATCATGCGGTACGTACCGATGCCGGAATGTTTGATGTGTCGCATATGACCATCGTCGATCTCCGCGGCAGCCGCACCCGGGAGTTTCTGCGTTATCTGCTGGCGAACGATGTGGCGAAGCTCACCAAAAGCGGCAAAGCCCTTTACTCGGGGATGTTGAATGCCTCTGGCGGTGTGATAGATGATCTCATCGTCTACTACTTTACTGAAGATTTCTTCCGCCTCGTTGTTAACTCCGCCACCCGCGAAAAAGACCTCTCCTGGATTACCCAACACGCTGAACCTTTCGGCATCGAAATTACCGTTCGTGATGACCTTTCCATGATTGCCGTGCAAGGGCCGAATGCTCAGGCAAAAGCTGCCACACTGTTTAATGATGCTCAGCGTCAGGCGGTGGAAGGGATGAAACCGTTCTTTGGCGTGCAGGTGGGCGATCTGTTTATTGCCACCACTGGTTATACCGGTGAAGCGGGCTATGAAATTGCGCTGCCCAATGAAAAAGCGGCCGATTTCTGGCGTGCGCTGGTGGAAGCGGGCGTTAAGCCCTGCGGTCTGGGGGCGCGTGACACGCTGCGTCTGGAAGCGGGCATGAATCTTTATGGTCAGGAGATGGACGAAACTATTTCTCCTTTAGCCGCCAACATGGGCTGGACTATCGCCTGGGAACCGACAGATCGTGACTTTATCGGTCGTGAAGCCCTGGAAGTGCAGCGTGAGCATGGTACAGAAAAACTGGTTGGTCTGGTGATGACCGAAAAAGGCGTGCTGCGTAATGAACTGCCGGTACGCTTTACCGATGCGCAGGGCAACCAGCATGAAGGCATTATCACCAGCGGTACTTTCTCCCCGACGCTGGGTTACAGCATTGCGCTGGCGCGCGTGCCGGAAGGTATTGGCGAAACGGCGATTGTGCAAATTCGCAACCGTGAAATGCCGGTTAAAGTGACAAAACCTGTTTTTGTGCGTAACGGCAAAGCCGTCGCGTGATTTACTTTTTTGGAGATTGATTGATGAGCAACGTACCAGCAGAACTGAAATACAGCAAAGAACACGAATGGCTGCGTAAAGAAGCCGACGGCACTTACACCGTTGGTATTACCGAACATGCTCAGGAGCTGTTAGGCGATATGGTGTTTGTTGACCTGCCGGAAGTGGGCGCAACGGTTAGCGCGGGCGATGACTGCGCGGTTGCCGAATCGGTAAAAGCGGCGTCAGACATTTATGCGCCAGTAAGCGGTGAAATCGTGGCGGTAAACGACGCACTGAGCGATTCCCCGGAACTGGTGAACAGCGAACCGTATGCAGGCGGCTGGATCTTTAAAATCAAAGCCAGCGATGAAAGCGAACTGGAATCACTGCTGGATGCGACCGCATACGAAGCATTGTTAGAAGATGAGTAACGGCTTTATTCCTCTTCTGCGGGAGAGGATCAGGGTGAGGAAAATTTATGCCTCACCCTCACTCTCTTCGTAAGGAGAGAGGTTCACAATTCACTGCACGTTTCAGGAACCATCGCTCATGACACAGACGTTAAGCCAGCTTGAAAACAGCGGCGCTTTTATTGAACGCCATATCGGACCGGACGCCGCGCAACAGCAAGAAATGCTGAATGCCGTTGGTGCACAATCGTTAAACGCGCTGACCGGCCAGATTGTGCCGAAAGATATTCAGCTTGCGACACCACCGCAGGTTGGCGCACCGGCGACCGAATACGCCGCACTGGCAGAACTCAAGGCTATTGCCAGTCGCAATAAACGCTTCACGTCTTACATCGGCATGGGTTACACCGCCGTGCAGCTACCGCCGGTTATCCTGCGTAACATGCTGGAAAATCCGGGCTGGTATACCGCGTACACTCCGTATCAGCCTGAAGTCTCCCAGGGCCGCCTTGAAGCACTGCTCAACTTCCAGCAGGTAACGCTGGATTTGACTGGACTGGATATGGCCTCTGCTTCTCTTCTGGACGAGGCCACCGCTGCCGCCGAAGCAATGGCGATGGCGAAACGCGTCAGCAAACTGAAAAATGCCAACCGCTTCTTCGTGGCTTCCAATGTGCATCCGCAAACGCTGGATGTGGTCCGTACTCGTGCTGAAACCTTTGGTTTTGAAGTGATTGTCGATGACGCGCAAAAAGTGCTCGACCATCAGGACGTCTTCGGCGTGCTGTTACAGCAGGTAGGCACTACCGGTGAAATTCACGACTACACTGCGCTTATTAGCGAACTGAAATCACGCAAAATTGTGGTCAGCGTTGCCGCCGATATTATGGCGCTGGTGCTGTTAACTGCGCCGGGTAAACAGGGCGCGGATATTGTTTTTGGTTCGGCGCAACGCTTCGGCGTGCCGATGGGCTACGGTGGCCCACACGCGGCATTCTTTGCGGCGAAAGATGAATACAAACGCTCAATGCCGGGCCGTATTATCGGTGTATCGAAAGATGCAGCTGGCAATACCGCGCTGCGCATGGCGATGCAGACTCGCGAGCAACATATTCGTCGTGAGAAAGCGAACTCCAACATTTGTACTTCCCAGGTACTGCTGGCAAACATCGCCAGCCTGTATGCTGTTTATCACGGCCCGGTTGGCCTGAAACGTATCGCTAACCGCATTCACCGTCTGACCGATATTCTGGCGGCGGGCCTGCAACAAAAAGGTCTGAAACTGCGCCATGCGCACTATTTCGACACCTTGTGTGTGGAAGTGGCCGACAAAGCGGGCGTACTGACGCGTGCCGAAGCGGCTGAAATCAACCTGCGTAGCGATATCCTGAACGCCGTGGGGATCACCCTTGATGAAACCACCACGCGTGAAAACGTAATGCAGCTTTTCAGTGTGCTGCTGGGCGATAACCACGGGCTGGAGATCGACACGCTGGACAAAGACGTGGCTCACGACAGCCGCTCTATCCAGCCTGCGATGCTGCGCGACGACGAAATCCTCACCCATCCGGTGTTTAATCGCTATCACAGCGAAACCGAAATGATGCGCTATATGCACTCGCTGGAGCGTAAAGATCTGGCGCTGAATCAGGCGATGATCCCGCTGGGTTCCTGCACCATGAAACTGAACGCCGCCGCCGAGATGATCCCAATCACTTGGACGGAATTTGCCGAACTGCACCCGTTTTGCCCGCCGGAACAGGCTGAAGGTTATCAGCAGATGATTGCGCAGCTGGCTGACTGGCTGGTGAAACTGACCGGTTACGACGCCGTTTGTATGCAGCCGAACTCCGGCGCACAGGGCGAATACGCGGGCCTGCTGGCGATTCGTCATTATCATGAAAGCCGCAACGAAGGGCATCGCGATATCTGCCTGATCCCGGCTTCTGCGCACGGAACTAACCCCGCTTCTGCACATATGGCAGGAATGCAGGTGGTGGTTGTGGCGTGTGATAAAAACGGCAACATCGATCTGACTGATCTGCGCGCGAAAGCGGAACAGGCGGGCGATAACCTCTCCTGTATCATGGTGACTTATCCTTCTACCCACGGCGTGTATGAAGAAACGATCCGTGAAGTGTGTGAAGTCGTGCATCAGTTCGGCGGTCAGGTTTACCTTGATGGCGCGAACATGAACGCCCAGGTTGGCATCACCTCGCCGGGCTTTATTGGCGCGGACGTTTCGCACCTCAACCTGCATAAAACTTTCTGCATTCCGCACGGCGGTGGTGGTCCGGGTATGGGACCGATCGGTGTGAAAGCGCATCTGGCACCGTTTGTACCGGGTCATAGCGTGGTGCAAATCGAAGGCATGTTAACCCGTCAGGGCGCAGTTTCTGCGGCACCGTTCGGTAGCGCCTCTATCCTGCCAATCAGCTGGATGTACATCCGCATGATGGGCGCAGAAGGGCTGAAAAAAGCAAGCCAGGTGGCAATCCTCAACGCCAACTATATTGCCAGCCGCCTGCAGGATGCCTTCCCGGTGCTGTATACCGGTCGCGACGGTCGCGTGGCGCACGAATGTATTCTCGATATTCGCCCGCTGAAAGAAGAAACCGGCATCAGCGAGCTGGACATTGCCAAGCGCCTGATCGACTACGGTTTCCACGCGCCGACGATGTCGTTCCCGGTGGCGGGTACGCTGATGGTTGAACCGACTGAATCTGAAAGCAAAGTGGAACTGGATCGCTTTATCGACGCGATGCTGGCTATCCGCGCAGAAATTGACCAGGTGAAAGCCGGTGTCTGGCCGCTGGAAGATAACCCGCTGGTGAACGCGCCGCACATTCAGAGCGAACTGGTCGCCGAGTGGGCGCATCCGTACAGCCGTGAAGTTGCGGTATTCCCGGCAGGCGTGGCAGACAAATACTGGCCGACGGTGAAACGTCTGGATGATGTTTACGGCGACCGTAACCTGTTCTGCTCCTGCGTACCGATTAGCGAATACCAGTAATTCACTGATTCGAGTATTTTCTAAAGGCGCTTCGGCGCCTTTTTAGTCAGATGACAAAGTACAAAAGTGCTCAGACAGTCCCCTCGCCCCTTTGGGGAGAGGGTTAGGGTGAGGGGAACAGGCCGGCACTGGCGCGAATATTTACCCTCACCCCGACCCTCTCCCTGAAAGGGCGAGGGGGAAAAGCGTGCCAACATTGAAGATTGAGCCAGTTTGTTAGCAATCTCAAAGATACGTCAACGAATTAATTTTTCTCGGAAAAACAAATGGCTATAGCACTTGTGACCGGTGGCAGTCGCGGCATCGGGCGGGCAACTGCATTACTGTTGGCGCAAGAAGGGTATACGGTGGCGGTTAATTATCAGCAAAACCTCCACGCGGCGCAGGAAGTGATGAACTTAATAATGCAAGCCGGTGGCAAAGCATTCGTGCTCCAGGCGGATATCAGCGACGAAAACCAGGTCGTTGCGATGTTTACAGCAATCGATCAGCACGATGAACCGCTAGCAGCGCTGGTCAATAACGCCGGGATCTTGTTTACCCAGTGCACCGTTGAAAACCTTACCGCAGAGCGAATCAACCGAGTACTTTCCACCAACGTGACGGGATATTTTCTCTGCTGCCGCGAGGCGGTAAAACGCATGGCGCTTAAAAATGGTGGCAGTGGCGGCGCTATCGTCAATGTCTCTTCGGTGGCCTCACGGTTGGGTTCGCCAGGGGAATATGTTGATTACGCGGCATCGAAAGGGGCGATTGATTCGTTAACCACCGGACTATCGCTGGAAGTCGCCGCGCAGGGGATCCGCGTTAACTGCGTGCGGCCAGGGTTTATTTATACCGAAATGCACGCCAGCGGCGGCGAGCCTGGACGCGTCGATCGCGTTAAGTCGAACATCCCCATGCAGCGTGGTGGACAGGCAGAAGAGGTCGCGCAGGCCATTGTCTGGCTACTAAGTGATAAAGCCTCTTACGTCACGGGAAGTTTTATCGATTTGGCGGGCGGGAAATAAAACAGGGAAGTTGTCTGACCGGATGCAACAAGTATTGCATCCGGTACTTCATCGACTTAAAGCTTCTCGCCGTTGCTGGCAATCACCTCTTTGTACCAGTTAAAGCTCTTCTTACGTGAACGCGACATATCGCCAGTACCGTCGTCATGTTTATTCACATAGATAAAGCCGTAGCGTTTGCTGTACTGCCCGGTAGTGAATGACACGCAGTCGATGCAGCCCCACGGTGTGTAGCCCATCAGATCCACACCATCGTAAGTCACTGCTTTTTTCATCTCTTCAATATGGGCGCGCAGGTAGTCAATGCGGTAGTCGTCGTTGATGCTGCCATCTTCTTCCACTTTGTCGTAAGCGCCAAAACCGTTTTCGACAATAAACAGCGGCCTCTGATAACGCTCATACAGTTCGCAAAGGGCATAGCGCAGACCTACTGGATCAATCTGCCAGCCCCAGTCAGACGCTTTAACATACGGGTTCGGTACGCTGCCTTCAAAACCAGAGATCGCATCGCCGGTGCCGCCTTCGGCCTTCACTGCGTTGGTCATGTAATAGCTGAAACCAAGATAATCGCAGGTGCCTTCGCGCAGTACATCGAGATCGCCGTCTTCCATTTTGATATTAAATCCGCGACGTTCCCACTCGTTCAATACATAGGACGGGTAATAGCCGCATAGCTGCACATCGGTAAAGACGTAGCGTTCGCGCATCGACTCCTGAGCGAACATCACATCGTCCGGGTTACATGAGTAGGGATAGAGCGGCACCATCGCCAGCATACAGCCGACTTTCATCTCCGGGTTAATGCGACGCGCGGCTTTCACTGCCAGGGCGCTGGCGACAAACTGGTGATGCAGCACCTGGTACATCGTCTCTTCCGGGTTGTCATGCTCGGTATACACCACGCCGGAGCAGCAGTAACCAAACAGCGGCGCACGCCAGTTACGCTGGTTGTTTATTTCGTTGAAGGTCATCCAGTATTTGACTTTATGCTTGTAGCGTTCGAATACCACTTCCGCGAAACGGACAAAGAAATCAACGAATTTACGGTTGGTCCAGCTACCGTATTGCTGCACCAGATGCAGCGGCATTTCAAAGTGGGAGAGGGTTATCACCGGTTCGATGTTGTATTTCAGCAGTTCATCGAACAGAGAGTCGTAAAACTTCAGCCCTTCTTCGTTTGGCTGAGCTTCATCACCTTTTGGAAAAATACGCGTCCAGGCGATGGAAGTCCGAAAACATTTGAAGCCCATTTCGGCAAATAGCTTGATGTCTTCCTTGTAGTGACCATAAAAATCAACGGCTTCATGGTTTGGATAGTATTTTCCTGGCAAGACTTCTTTGGTGATTTCGCGCGGCACGCCGTGTGCGCCACAGGTCAGAACGTCACAAATGCTCGGTCCTTTGCCGCCTTTGTTCCAGCCGCCTTCGACCTGATGAGCGGCAACGGCGCCACCCCATAAGAAATCTTTCGGTAAGGTGAGTTTTTTCACTATCATAGGCTCCAGATCAGTCAATTCTTACAGGAAATAGTACCATGCAGCCAAACGACATCACTTTTTTCAACGTTTCCAGGATGACATTCTGGCTGGGCGTAAAACCATCACCATCCGCGACGAGTCTGAATCGCACTTCAAAACGGGTGATGTGCTTCGTGTCGGACGTTTTGAAGATGACGGTTATTTTTGCACGATTGAAGTCACCGCAACCTCAACCGTAACGCTGGATACACTGACGGAAAAACATGCAGAGCAGGAAAATATGACCCTGCCTGAACTGAAAAAGGTCATTGCTGACATCTATCCCGGTCAGACACAATTTTATATGATTGAATTTAAATGTCTTTAAATTGAACTCACGCCTGTTAGTTGAAATTTCGCATTTAATTTCATGATTTTTAGGAGATTAGTCTCAAATCAGAATTTATTTTAGCTAACAGGTGTTCACTGGAACTATTCTCAGTTACGCTGGAGAGGTATACATGTGCGTGTACGTTTCTCTGGAGTAAGTTATGGTTCAGAAGCCCCTCATTAAGCAGGGATATTCGCTGGCAGAGGAAATTGCCAACAGCGTCAGTCACGGCATTGGGCTGGTGTTTGGTATCGTTGGGCTGGTGTTGCTACTGGTTCAGGCGGTGGATCTCAATGCCAGCGCCACAGCGATAACCAGTTACAGCCTCTATGGCGGCAGTATGATCCTGCTGTTCCTCGCTTCGACGCTCTATCACGCCATTCCTCATCAACGGGCAAAAATGTGGCTGAAGAAATTTGACCATTGCGCTATTTACCTGTTGATTGCCGGAACCTACACGCCGTTTTTGCTGGTGGGGCTGGATTCTCCGTTAGCGCGCGGGTTGATGATTGTTATCTGGAGCCTAGCATTGCTGGGGATTCTGTTCAAACTGACCATCGCGCACCGATTCAAAATTTTATCTCTGGTGACTTATCTGGCGATGGGCTGGCTGTCGCTGGTGGTAATTTATGAAATGGCAGTTAAGCTCGCGGCGGGCAGCGTTACCTTACTGGCGGTAGGCGGCGTGGTTTATTCGCTCGGGGTGATTTTCTACGTCTGCAAACGCATTCCATACAACCATGCCATCTGGCACGGCTTCGTGCTCGGCGGTAGTGTGTGCCACTTTCTGGCGATCTATTTGTATATTGGGCAGGCGTAATGGGTATGCCTTTGTAGGCCTGATAAGACGCGTCAGCGTCGCATCAGGCATCGGAGCGCAACCGCCGGATGCGGCGTGAACGCCTTATCCGATCTACGGGCCTCGTCCCTGTTGTGATAAAGGCATCAAATCCCAGACATGATAAGACGCGTCAGCGTCGCATCAGGCGATAAATGCCTGATGCGATACAGAGATTTACTCTTCGAGCGAATACGGCAGCGGCTCGATATGCAGTGTATTCGCATCGTCGCGTACGCGGAAGATGCTGTCCGGTTCCATATCGTTATTCATGACGACCTGTACCACGACCTGACCATCTTCCAGTTTTACCGCAGCCAGCACCGTACCGGTACGACGCCAGTTCTCGCCCATTTTCAGCTCTAAGTCTTCACCAGCTTCCGGCAGTCGGCTGGCACTACCTGCCAGCAACCAGAGCGCGCGTTTGTTGGCACCACGGAATTTTGCTCGCGCCACCATCTCTTGTCCGGTATAACAGCCTTTCTTAAAGCTGATACCGCCCAGCGCCTGGAGATTGGTCGCCTGTGGGATAAACTGCCCGCTGTTGGCGGCATCAATCACCGGGAAACCAGCTTCAATGTTTAATGCCAGCCACTGTTGGCTATTGTTCAGTTCCGCTTCACCGCGCAGTTTATCGGTCAGCATATTAGCAGTAGCTTCATCGGTTACGATCAGGAAACGTTCTGCCGGGTGTTCAAACCATAGCAAAGTGGTCGCGCCTTCTTTGACTACCTGTTTTTCTTTCGAAGGCAGTTCGCTAAAGAGATTTGCCAGCGCGGCGCGCGCCTGAAAACCGGCAACACCAAGCAGCACACGCTCGTCGTCTGGCGCGATGGTCACTTTAGAGAATACCGCATATTTTTTCAGTTCAGTCAGCTGCGGTTCACGCACGCTGCGCCGTTCAATCCATGCAAAGCCATCGCCGTCGCGGAACAGACGTAAATTGCTCCACATTTTACCTTTGGCGTCGCAATGGGCGGCGAGCAGGTGCTGATCTTCTGCCATCTGGCTGACATCTGCTGTCACCTGACCCTGCATATATTTTTCGCTGTCCGCGCCAGTAATGGTGGCAAGCGCCCAGTCATCAAGCGTCATCAGCGTCAGCGGTAAACGGGCAGAAGCCGTAGGCTGACGTGGAGGAAAAGGTGTAAAAGCCATAATAGAGTCCTGAGTTGCTTAACGGCGTATTAATGACTAATGGTAAAAGAGCTATGAGGCAATGCAAGTGCTTTCACTACGCGATCTGTGCCTTCTGCGAGGCGACTGCCAAAAAAATGAAGCCCTTGAATTGTTGTGAATTAATTTCGCGATCGCGATGGTGTTTACTGATATTCCCGTAAAAGAAGTCGAAAAACACGTTACAATAGCCGGGTACTGGATTTTCGTGAGACAGGAAGAAGATGGACATTAACAACAAAGCCCGAATTCATTGGGCATGCCGCCGTGGTATGCGCGAACTCGATATTTCAATCATGCCGTTTTTCGAACATGAGTACGACAGCTTAAGCGATGACGAAAAACGCATCTTTATTCGTCTGCTGGAATGTGACGATCCGGACCTGTTTAACTGGCTGATGAATCACGGTAAACCGGCCGATGCAGAACTGGAAATAATGGTCCGACTCATCCAGACACGGAACCGGGAACGTGGTCCTGTGGCAATCTGATTTGCGCGTCTCCTGGCGCGCACAGTGGCTTTCCTTGCTGATTCATGGGCTGGTTGCCGCTGTTATTTTACTCATGCCCTGGCCGCTCAGTTACACCCCGTTATGGATGGTGTTACTTTCGCTGGTGGTATTTGATTGCGTTCGCAGCCAGCGGTGTATTAATGCTCGCCAGGGGGAAATTCGCTTGTTGATGGACGGGCGTTTGCGTTGGCAAGGGCAGGAGTGGAGCATCGTCAAAGCACCGTGGATGATTAAGAGCGGCATGATGCTGCGTTTACGTTCTGATGGCGGTAAACGGCAACATTTATGGCTGGCAGCCGACAGCATGGACGAAGCCGAATGGCGGGATTTACGGCGGATTTTGTTGCAACAAGAGACGCAAAGATAAAGATGACGGCAAAGCATATGCGCTAAGCCGTCAGTGAGATCAGGCGTAATGCTCTGCCATTTCGTTGAGGATTTGCTCGCACCAGCTCTGAATACGCTCGTCGCTAAGGTCATACTGGTTAGTTTCATCCAGCGCCAGACCCACGAACAGTTGCCCGTCAGCAATCACCGGTTTCGGGCTGGTAAATTCATATCCTTCCGTTGGCCAGTAGCCGACGAACTTCACGCCTTTGGTCGAGAGTTTGTCATGCAGCATACCGAGCGCATCGAGGAACCACTCGCCGTATCCCAGTTGATCGCCAAGCCCATACAGCGCAATAATTTTACCTTCAAGGTTCAGGTCGTCGAGCTGATCCCAGACGGCTTCCCAGTCTTCCTGGATTTCACCAAAATCCCAGGTCGGGATACCCAGAATGAGCACATCGTACTGCTCCATTAATTTCGGGGAGTCGTCCTTGAGGTTATGTAAGGTCACCAGTTCTGGGCCGATAATATCGCGGATTTTTTCTGCCGCCATTTCGGTGTAACAGGTGCTGGAACCGTAAAAAAGACCCATATTCATAACGTAAGCTTCTCGATTCTGCTGTGGCTTTTGCAGCTAGTGTATCAGAATCGCTTTAGTCACGGCACAATAAGGCATAATGGATCAAATGAGTGACCATAAGGGGCGCAAGTGAAACAGGAGCTGGCACGCATCGAGCAGTTTCTTGATGCTCTGTGGCTGGAAAAAAATCTGGCTGAAAATACGTTGAACGCTTACCGTCGCGATCTGTCAATGATGGTGGAGTGGTTGCATCACCGCGGGTTGACGCTGGCGACGGCGCAAAGTGACGATTTGCAGGCATTACTGGCAGAACGGCTGGAGGGCGGGTATAAAGCCACCAGCTCAGCGCGTTTGCTGAGTGCAGTGCGCCGATTGTTCCAGTATCTTTATCGCGAAAAGTTTCGTGAAGACGATCCCAGTGCGCATCTCGCTTCACCGAAATTGCCCCAGCGTTTGCCAAAAGATTTAAGCGAAGCGCAGGTCGAACGTTTATTACAGGCGCCATTAATTGATCAGCCACTGGAGCTACGCGATAAAGCCATGCTTGAAGTGTTGTATGCTACCGGGCTGCGTGTCTCTGAACTGGTCGGGCTGACAATGAGTGATATCAGCCTGCGTCAGGGCGTAGTGCGGGTCATTGGTAAAGGCAACAAAGAGCGCCTGGTGCCGTTAGGGGAAGAGGCGGTTTACTGGCTGGAAACCTATCTGGAACATGGGCGTCCGTGGCTGCTGAATGGTGTGTCAATTGACGTGTTGTTTCCCAGCCAGCGTGCGCAGCAGATGACGCGACAGACCTTCTGGCACCGCATTAAACATTATGCCGTGCTGGCGGGTATCGACAGCGAAAAGCTGTCACCGCATGTGTTGCGTCACGCTTTTGCCACTCATTTATTAAATCATGGTGCGGATTTACGCGTGGTGCAGATGCTACTGGGCCACAGCGATCTTTCCACCACGCAAATTTATACGCATGTCGCTACCGAGCGTCTGCGGCAACTTCATCAACAGCATCACCCGCGGGCGTGATGTCTGAAAAGAACGGGAAGATTTATGAAGAAAGGTTTTATGTTGTTTACTTTGTTAGCGGCGTTTTCAGGCTTTGCTCAGGCTGATGACGCGGCAATTCAACAAACGTTAGCCAAAATGGGCATCAAAAGCAGCGATATTCAGCCCGCGCCCGTAGCTGGCATGAAGACAGTTCTGACTAACAGCGGTGTGTTGTACATCACCGATGATGGTAAACATATCATTCAGGGGCCAATGTATGACGTTAGTGGCACGGCTCCGGTCAATGTCACCAATAAGATGCTGTTAAAGCAGTTGAATGCGCTTGAAAAAGAGATGATCGTTTATAAAGCGCCGCAGGAAAAACACGTCATCACCGTGTTTACTGATATTACCTGTGGTTACTGCCACAAACTGCATGAGCAAATGGCAGACTATAACGCGCTGGGGATCACCGTGCGTTATCTTGCTTTCCCGCGCCAGGGGCTGGACAGCGATGCAGAGAAAGAAATGAAAGCTATCTGGTGTGCGAAAGATAAAAACAAAGCGTTTGATGATGTGATGGCAGGTAAAAGCGTCGCACCAGCCAGCTGCGACGTGGATATTGCCGACCATTACGCACTTGGCGTCCAGCTTGGCGTTAGCGGTACTCCGGCAGTTGTGCTGAGCAATGGCACACTTGTTCCGGGTTACCAGCCGCCGAAAGACATGAAAGAATTCCTCGACGAACACCAAAAAATGACCAGCGGTAAATAATTCGCGTGAAACAACAGATACAACTTCGTCGCCGTGAAGTCGATGAAACGGCAGACTTGCCCGCTGAATTGCCTCCCTTGCTGCGCCGTTTATACGCCAGCCGGGGAGTACGCAGTGCGCAAGAACTGGAACGCAGTGTTAAAGGTATGTTGCCCTGGCAGCAACTAAGCGGTGTCGAAAAGGCCGTTGAGATCCTTTACAACGCTTTTCGCGAAGGAACGCGGATTATTGTGGTCGGTGATTTCGACGCCGACGGCGCGACCAGCACGGCTCTAAGCGTGCTGGCGATGCGCTCGCTTGGTTGCAGCAATATCGACTACCTGGTACCAAACCGTTTCGAAGACGGTTACGGCTTAAGCCCGGAAGTGGTCGATCAGGCCCATGCCCGTGGCGCGCAGTTAATTGTCACGGTGGATAACGGTATTTCCTCCCATGCGGGAGTTGAGCACGCTCGCTCGTTGGGCATCCCGGTTATTGTTACCGATCACCATTTGCCGGGCGACACATTACCCGCAGCGGAAGCGATCATTAACCCTAACTTGCGCGACTGTAATTTCCCGTCGAAATCACTGGCAGGCGTGGGTGTGGCGTTTTATCTGATGCTGGCGCTGCGCACCTTTTTGCGCGATCAGGGCTGGTTTGATGAGCGCGGCATCGCAATTCCTAACCTGGCAGAACTGCTGGATCTGGTAGCACTGGGGACAGTAGCGGACGTCGTGCCGCTGGACGCTAATAATCGCATTCTGACCTGGCAGGGGATGAGTCGCATCCGTGCCGGAAAGTGCCGTCCAGGGATTAAAGCGCTGCTGGAAGTGGCAAATCGCGATGCACAAAAACTAGCCGCCAGCGATTTAGGTTTTGCGCTGGGACCGCGTCTCAATGCTGCCGGGCGACTGGATGATATGTCCGTTGGTGTGGCGCTGTTGCTGTGCGACAACATCGGCGAAGCGCGCGTGCTGGCAAATGAACTCGATGCGCTAAACCAGACGCGAAAAGAGATCGAACAAGGAATGCAGGTTGAAGCCCTGACCCTGTGCGAGAAACTGGAGCGCAGCCGTGACACGCTACCCGGCGGGCTGGCAATGTATCACCCCGAATGGCATCAGGGCGTTGTCGGTATTCTGGCTTCGCGTATCAAAGAGCGTTTTCACCGTCCGGTTATCGCCTTTGCGCCAGCAGGTGACGGTACGCTGAAAGGTTCCGGTCGCTCCATTCAGGGGCTGCATATGCGTGATGCGCTGGAGCGATTAGACACACTCTACCCCGGCATGATGCTCAAGTTTGGCGGTCATGCGATGGCGGCGGGTTTGTCGCTGGAAGAGGATAAATTCGAACTCTTTCAACAACGGTTTGGCGAACTGGTTACTGAGTGGCTGGCCCCTTCGCTATTGCAAGGCGAAGTGGTGTCAGACGGTCCGTTAAGCCCGGCCGAAATGACCATGGAAGTGGCGCAGCTGCTGCGCGATGCTGGCCCGTGGGGGCAGATGTTCCCGGAGCCGCTGTTTGACGGTCATTTCCGTCTGCTGCAACAGCGGCTGGTGGGCGAACGTCATTTGAAGGTGATGGTCGAACCGGTCGGCGGCGGTCCACTGCTGGATGGTATTGCTTTTAATGTCGATACCGCTCTCTGGCCGGATAACGGCGTGCGCGAAGTGCAACTGGCTTATAAGCTCGATATCAACGAGTTTCGCGGCAACCGCAGCCTGCAAATTATCATCGACAATATCTGGCCAATTTAGCGTCATCTTCTCTATAAAAAAGAGCGTGGATTGGGTACAATCCCGCTCTTATCACCGCATTTTGACTAGCTCAATAAAAGAAATCAGACCATGTTTGAAATTAATCCGGTAAATAATCGCATTCAGGACCTCACGGAACGCTCCGACGTTCTTAGGGGGTATCTTTGACTACGACGCCAAGAAAGAGCGTCTGGAAGAAGTAAACGCCGAGCTGGAACAGCCGGATGTCTGGAACGAACCCGAACGCGCACAGGCGCTGGGTAAAGAGCGTTCCTCCCTCGAAGCCGTTGTCGACACCCTCGACCAAATGAAACAGGGGCTGGAAGATGTTTCTGGTCTGCTGGAACTGGCTGTAGAAGCTGACGACGAAGAAACCTTTAACGAAGCCGTTGCTGAACTCGACGCCCTGGAAGAAAAACTGGCGCAGCTTGAGTTCCGCCGTATGTTCTCTGGCGAATATGACAGCGCCGACTGTTACCTCGATATTCAGGCGGGGTCTGGCGGTACGGAAGCACAGGACTGGGCGAGCATGCTTGAGCGTATGTATCTGCGCTGGGCAGAATCGCGTGGTTTCAAAACTGAAATCATCGAAGAGTCGGAAGGTGAAGTGGCGGGTATTAAATCCGTGACGATCAAAATCTCCGGCGATTACGCTTACGGCTGGCTGCGTACAGAAACTGGCGTTCACCGCCTGGTGCGTAAAAGCCCGTTTGACTCCGGCGGTCGTCGCCACACGTCGTTCAGCTCTGCGTTTGTTTATCCGGAAGTTGATGATGATATTGATATCGAAATCAACCCGGCGGATCTGCGCATTGACGTTTATCGCGCGTCCGGCGCGGGCGGTCAGCACGTTAACCGTACCGAATCTGCGGTGCGTATTACCCACATCCCGACCGGGATCGTGACCCAGTGCCAGAACGACCGTTCCCAGCACAAGAACAAAGATCAGGCCATGAAGCAGATGAAAGCGAAGCTTTATGAACTGGAGATGCAGAAGAAAAATGCCGAGAAACAGGCGATGGAAGATAACAAATCTGACATCGGCTGGGGCAGCCAGATTCGTTCTTATGTCCTTGATGACTCCCGCATTAAAGATCTGCGCACCGGGGTAGAAACCCGCAACACGCAGGCCGTGCTGGACGGCAGCCTGGATCAATTTATCGAAGCAAGTTTGAAAGCAGGGTTATGAGGAACCAACATGTCTGAACAACACGCACAGGGCGCTGACGCGGTAGTCGATCTTAACAATGAACTGAAAACGCGTCGTGAGAAGCTGGCGAACCTGCGTGAGCAGGGAATTGCCTTCCCGAACGATTTCCGTCGCGATCATACCTCTGACCAATTGCACGCAGAATTCGACGGTAAAGAGAACGAAGAACTGGAAGCGCTGAACATCGAAGTCGCCGTTGCTGGCCGCATGATGACCCGCCGTATTATGGGTAAAGCGTCTTTCGTTACCCTGCAGGATGTGGGTGGCCGCATTCAGCTGTACGTTGCCCGTGACGATCTGCCGGAAGGCGTTTACAACGAGCAGTTCAAAAAATGGGACCTCGGCGACATCCTCGGCGCGAAAGGTAAACTGTTCAAAACCAAAACCGGCGAACTGTCTATCCACTGTACCGAGCTGCGTCTGCTGACCAAAGCACTGCGTCCGCTGCCGGATAAATTCCACGGCTTGCAGGATCAGGAAGCGCGCTATCGTCAGCGTTATCTGGATCTCATCTCTAACGATGAATCCCGTAACACCTTTAAAGTACGCTCGCAGATCCTCTCTGGTATTCGCCAGTTCATGGTGAACCGCGGCTTTATGGAAGTTGAAACGCCGATGATGCAGGTGATCCCAGGCGGTGCCGCTGCGCGTCCGTTTATCACCCACCATAACGCGCTGGATCTCGACATGTACCTGCGTATCGCGCCGGAACTGTACCTCAAGCGTCTGGTGGTCGGTGGCTTCGAGCGTGTATTCGAAATCAACCGTAACTTCCGTAACGAAGGTATTTCCGTACGTCATAACCCAGAGTTCACCATGATGGAACTCTACATGGCTTACGCAGATTACAAAGATCTGATCGAGCTGACCGAATCGCTGTTCCGTACTCTGGCACAGGATATTCTCGGTAAGACGGAAGTGACCTACGGCGACGTGACGCTGGACTTCGGTAAACCGTTCGAAAAACTGACCATGCGTGAAGCGATCAAGAAATATCGCCCGGAAACCGACATGGCGGATCTGGATAACTTCGACTCTGCGAAAGCGATTGCTGAATCTATCGGTATCCACGTTGAGAAGAGCTGGGGTCTGGGCCGTATCGTTACCGAGATCTTCGAAGAAGTGGCAGAAGCACATCTGATTCAGCCGACCTTCATTACTGAATATCCGGCAGAAGTTTCTCCGCTGGCGCGTCGTAACGACATTAACCCGGAAATCACAGACCGCTTTGAGTTCTTCATCGGTGGTCGTGAAATCGGTAACGGCTTTAGCGAGCTGAATGACGCGGAAGATCAGGCGCAACGCTTCCTGGATCAGGTTGCCGCGAAAGACGCAGGTGACGACGAAGCGATGTTCTACGATGAAGATTACGTTACCGCACTGGAACATGGCTTACCGCCGACAGCAGGTCTGGGGATTGGCATCGACCGTATGGTAATGCTGTTCACCAACAGCCATACCATCCGCGACGTTATTCTGTTCCCGGCGATGCGTCCGGTGAAATAAGCATTACGTTATGCTCACAACCCCGGCAAATGTCGGGGTTTTTTATTTAAGCTGGGTAAATGCAGATAATCGTATTCTGGCTTCGCGATTTGTCGCCTGCATCACCATCCACGGACTGAACGCCCACGGCGTGGCATCAATACCGCGTAATACATCAGCTAAATCACACCATTGATAATCCATCACTTCATCATCGTTGATCTGTAACGCACTGGTGGTGCGTGCGGCAAATACCGGACACACTTCATTTTCCACAATGCCTCTCGGATCGGTGGCGCGGTAGCGAAAGTCAGGATAGATAGATTCAGGAGGCGTAATTTCCACGCCAAGCTCATAACGGCAACGGCGGATCACCGCGTCTTCGCTGCTTTCTCCCAGTTGTGGGTGCCCACAAACCGAGTTAGTCCACACGCCAGGCCACGCTTTTTTGCTCAGTGCGCGGCGGGTAACTAATAATTGCCCCTTGGCATTAAACAGCCAACTGGAGAACGCGAGATGTAAGAGGGTGTCTGCCGTGTGTGCGGCATACTTTTCCAGCGTACCCGTGGGAACTCCCTGTGCATTCAATAAAATGACGTGTTCCGTTTGCATAATTTCTCACATGTAATTCTGATCACTCATCATTATAGATAATTGAAGAGTGAAATGATTAACCAAGAGAGCGTTTATCGACAACCGCCCGTTTTGAGCGGATGCCGACAGGTAAAAACCATTTAAAAAAGTAGCATCATATATTTGAAGCGACTTTCAATGGCCATTGCAACACAGTCAGAAATGACAGGAATAGAGAGAGTAAAAAGCAACAACAGACTGAATATAGCGCGCATTAAAAAATTCATATTATTCTCCATGCTCATTTTTCTTCAGCTTGCGCATCAGAAGCCACATACGTACTGTCCTGACTTCTAAATCTTTATCAGAGACGGATTCCTTCACCAGGTCAGCATGATGCTGATAGCCATTAAAGAAGACGTTCAGCACAACGGCGCTAAGGGTTGCGAGCATAATGCCGCTATGTAGCAGCGGTTGCAGTACGGCCGGTAACTTAGAAAAGAAATCGTGAGAGAGCGTCGGAGTCATGCCAACGCCGAGACTGATCGCCACAATATAGAGGTTGTAACGGTTGGTGGTGTAGTTACAGCGCGACAGAATTCGAATCCCTGTCGCCAGTACCATGCCGAACATCACTAGACCAGCGCCGCCCAGCACAAATTGCGGAATGGAGGCTACCAGCACCGCCATTTTTGGCACCATGCCAAACAGGATTAATATAATTCCCGAAGAAATACACACCCAGCGGCTATGAACGCGCATCACGCTAACCAGGCCAACGTTTTGAGAAAATGACGTGTGGGGGAAGCTGTTAAACGTGCCGCCTATCATTGTCCCTACGCCATCGACACGCAGCCCGCAAATAATATCGTGTGAAGAGAGTTTACGACCGACTATTTCACCCAGTGCCAGGAACATCCCCATCGACTCGATAAACACGATGATTAACACGGCAGTCATGGTCAGAATGGAAACGGGATCGAAAATCGGCATACCAAACGACATCGGGGTGACAATCGCAAACCACGAGGCATCATGTAGCCCGGATAAATTGACTTCATTCATCATCCACGAAAGTAAAAAGCCAAATACAATCCCCAGTAATACGGCGACGTTGGACATAAATCCTTTCGCATAGCGAGTAATGAGCAAGATAAAAATTAAGACGGCAAAGGAGATACCTAAATAAACGGGATTACCATATTGCGGATTCCCTTTACCTCCAGCGGCCCAGTCAATACCCACCTGAATGATGCTAAGCCCAATAGAAGTAATAACCACACCGGTAACCAGTGGCGGGAATAAAGGCATCAAGCGACCAATAAGTGGCGCTAATAATGTGGTGATAAAACCCGCGGCGATAGTGGCACCAAATATCCCCAGCAGGCCGATATCCGGGTTCATCCCAATGGCTATCATTGGTGTTACAGCAGCAAAGGTCACCGACATAATCACCGGCAGGCGGATCCCCATAAAGCGGCCGATACCGATACATTGCAATAATGTGACGATCCCGCAGCAAAAGAGATCCGAGCTAATGAGCATCGCAATAGCATCTTTTGAGAGGCCCAGTCGGTCACCAATCATAAGAGGAACAGCGACTGCACCTGCGTACATGACAAGGACGTGTTGCAGACCGAGTATGATCAGCTTTCCTGGTGATAATATGCGGTCAACCTCATCAGTTGGGCGGTCTTGCCCAGAAGATGAGGGAAGTTGGGAATCTATGGCGCTCATCAGTGTTTCTCCTTTCGCCCGCCAGAATAAAAAGCAACCGTTTACGTTAATGAAACTGTCTAAACACATGCTCGTGGAGTGCCAGTTTTTGCGAGGAAGGGGAGTTAGAGACAGGAATTGCGGAGGCAATCACATAATCGTGCTTAAACCACGAAAATGACAAGAGAAACTGACAATGGAATTATCTGTAATTTTCTCATATTGATATTTCATTAATCATTCTGGCATGTCGCACTCTCGCATTTAATCGTTTTTATCTGGATAGCGCTCTTTTGATCGGCAATGTTGAAATAATGAAAGCGGCATAGATTGAGGGGCAATAATTTGAACTCAGTCGCAAAATTATAATTAAAACGGTCATGCTACCTAATATATGCCCGTTTATTGCATCGCGAAATTTGAGAAGACATAACTCATTAAATGAAAGGGATGCAAATGAATACGTTTATCGCTGCTGAAGCTGCGGAATGTATAGGCTGTCATGCGGTAATGACTCCAACTTACTGATAGTGTTTTATGTTCAGATAATGCCCGATGACCTTGTCATGCAGCTCCACCGATTTTGAGAACGACAGTGACTTCCGTCCCAGCCTTGCCAGATGTTGTCTCAGATTCAGATTATGTCGCTCAATGCGCTGAGTGTAACGCTTGCTGATAACGTGCAGCTTTCCCTTCAGGCGTGATTCATACAGCGGCCAGCCATCTAGACTGGCCCCCTGAATCTCCAGACAACCAGTATCACTTATTTAAGTGATAGTCTTAATACTAGTTTTTAGACTAGTCATTGGAGAACAGATGATTGATGTCTTAGGGCCGGAGAAACGCAGACGGCGTACCACACAGGAAAAGATCGCAATTGTTCAGCAGAGCTTTGAACCGGGGATGACGGTCTCCCTCGTTGCCCGGCAACATGGTGTAGCAGCCAGCCAGTTATTTCTCTGGCGTAAGCAATACCAGGAAGGAAGTCTTACTGCTGTGGCCGCCGGAGAACAGGTTGTTCCTGCCTCTGAACTTGCTGCCGCCATGAAGCAGATTAAAGAACTCCAGCGCCTGCTCGGCAAGAAAACGATGGAAAATGAACTCCTCAAAGAAGCCGTTGAATATGGACGGGCAAAAAAGTGGATAGCGCACGCGCCCTTATTGCCCGGGGATGGGGAGTAAGCTTAGTCAGCCGTTGTCTCCGGGTATCGCGTGCGCAGTTGCACGTCATTCTCAGACGAACCGATGACTGGATGGATGGCCGCCGCAGTCGTCACACTGATGATACGGATGTGCTTCTCCGTATACACCATGTTATCGGAGAGCTGCCCACGTATGGTTATCGTCGGGTATGGGCGCTGCTTCGCAGACAGGCAGAACTTGATGGTATGCCTGCGATCAATGCCAAACGTGTTTACCGGCTCATGCGCCAGAATGCGCTGTTGCTTGAGCGAAAACCTGCTGTACCGCCATCGAAACGGGCACATACAGGCAGAGTGGCCGTGAAAGAAAGCAATCAGCGATGGTGCTCTGACGGGTTCGAGTTCTGCTGTGATAACGGAGAGAGACTGCGTGTCACGTTCGCGCTGGACTGCTGTGATCGTGAGGCACTGCACTGGGCGGTGACTACCGGCGGCTTCAACAGTGAAACAGTACAGGACGTCATGCTGGGAGCGGTGGAACGCCGCTTCGGCAACGATCTTCCGTCGTCTCCAGTGGAGTGGCTGACGGATAATGGTTCATGCTACCGGGCTAATGAAACACGCCAGTTCGCCCGGATGTTGGGACTTGAACCGAAGAACACGGCGGTGCGTAGTCCGGAGAGTAACGGAATAGCAGAGAGCTTCGTGAAAACGATAAAGCGTGACTACATCAGTATCATGCCCAAACCAGACGGGTTAACGGCAGCAAAGAACCTTGCAGAGGCGTTCGAGCATTATAACGAATGGCATCCGCATAGTGCGCTGGGTTATCGCTCGCCACGGGAATATCTGCGGCAGCGGGCTTGTAATGGGTTAAGTGATAACAGATGTCTGGAAATATAGGGGCAAATCCACCATCCGTCATCCATACCACGACCTCAAAGGCCGACAGCAGGCTCAGAAGACGCTCCAGTGTGGCCAGAGTGCGTTCACCGAAGACGTGCGCCACAACCGTCCCCCGTATCCTGTCATACGCGTAAAACAGCCAGCGCTGACGTGATTTAGCACCGACGTAGCCCCAATGTTCGTCCATTTCAGCGCAGACAATCACATCACTGCCCGGTTGTATGCGCGAGGTTACCGACTGCGGCCTGAGTTTTTTAAGTGACGTAAAACCGTGTTGAGGCCAACGCCCATAATGCGTGCACTGGCGCGACATCCGACGCCATTCATGGCCATATCAATGATTTTCTGGTGCTTACCGGGCTGAGAGGCGGTGTAAGTGAACTGTAGTTGCCATGTTTTACGGCAATGAGAGCAGAGATAGCGCTGATGTCCGGCAGTGCTTTTGCCGTTACGCACCACGCCTTCAGTAGCGGAGCAGGAAGGACATCTGATGGAAATGGAAGCCACGCAAGCACCTTAAAATCACCATCATACACTAAATCAGTAAGTTGGCAGCATTACCGAGTTGTTAAACACATAACCTCAGTGAATCCGGCCTGAATTCAGGCCGGATATCCTTTTACTTCGTTTTCTCGCAATCCAGAACTGTATTTACAATCATCTGATACCCCGTGCAGCGACAAAGATTTCCCGCCAGTCCGCGACGAATTTCCGTAATGGTTAATGGCTTCTCGCGTGGTTTCGCCAGCATTGCCGTGGTAGCCATAATCAGGCCAGGCGTACAAAACCCGCACTGCACTGTGCCGGATTTCGCATAAGCCTGCTGAACATGAGAAAGTTTTCCGCCTTTCGCTTCACCTTCCAGCGTGCGGATCTCTTTTCCTTCAGCCCAGGCGGCAAGGTATAAGCAACTGTCTATTGCTGTGCCGTCGACCAACACCGTACAGGCACCACATTCACCCACGCAGCACCCTTGTTTGACACTTAGCAGTCCTTGTTCGCGGAGTAATTCCGAGAGCGGCGTGCCTGGTGCGGCGTGAAGCTGAAAAGGCATCCCGTTAATGGTGCATTCGGTGGTAATTGTTTCGCTGTGATTCATTGCAATTTTCCCCCCGCCGCGGCGACGGCTTCGCTAATCACTTTTTTGGTCATCGTCTGGATGAGATGCAGACGAAACTCTTTACTGGCCCGCCATGAAGAATGCGGGGCGACATCTTGCAGGACAGATTCGCTGATAGCTTCCAGCGTTTGCAGGTTTAATGGCGCATTTTGTGCAGTCTGTTCGGCATGTTGGCAGCGAATCGGCGTTGGCGCGGCAACACCAAATGCCAGGCGTAATTCGCTGAAATTGCCGTTATCCAGTCGGCAATGTGCGGCGCAGCCAATCGTTGAAATATCCATTGCGTCGCGCATGGCATATTTAAAATGCGCGCTGCCCGCGTGTTCTTTCGGCTGTGGCGGAAAATGAAAGGCGACGAGGATTTCGTCATGCTCAAGAGACACTTTGCCCGGCCCGGTGTGAAAGCCATTAATCGGGACGAAACGAACACCGCGCGGGGAGTGGATCTCCAGTTTCGCGTCATAAATTAGCGTTGGCGTGGCAGAATCTGCGCTGGTGGCACCGTTGCAAATATTTCCACCGTAGGTAGCGACGTTACGGATCTGCGGTCCAGCAATGAACGTGGCCGCAGCACATAACGCCGGGAGATGACGTTGAGTTATAGGATCTTCTATTAGCTGGGTAAATGTCGTTGCAGAGCCGATACGTAGCGAGCCATCTTCCGCCAGCGTAATTCCCCGCAGCTCCGCCAGATTATGAATATCAACAATATGGCGATAACGGTCATTGTGATGGTGGAGCTGAATCAGTACGTCAGTGCCACCGGCGAGCAGTTTGGCCTGCGGGTTGTCAGCCAGCAGGTTGATGGCATCGGCAAGGGTTGCTGCGCGATGGTAAGAAGCAAAATCAAACATGATGTTATCCTCAAATCAATCCTGCCAGATGGAACTCTTCATATAACCGTTTTGGCGTCAGCGGCAGTGTATTGATTGCAACACCGGTAGCCATCTTCACCGCGTTACGAATAGCAGCGGCAACAGGAATTATGGGTGGCTCACCCAGTGACTTATGTCCGTATGCGGATTGCGGCTCATTGATTTCGACGAACGCGCTTTCCAGTTGTGGCAGATCCGGCATGGTCGGCATTTTGTAATCCAGCAGATTGGGGTTACGGACCACGCCGCTTTTAGCATCGATGATCATCTCTTCAAATAGCGCCCAGCCAATGCCCATTCCCATTCCGCCGTGTACCTGACCTTCTGCCAGCAGTGGATTAAGAATATGCCCTGAATCATGAACGTTGAGGATGCGGTTGATGGTGACTTTGCACAGCGCAATATCGACCGTCAGATCAACAAAGGTACAGCCAAACGCCGGTGGGTTAGTGGTGGTTTTGATGGAGCTTTCAGCAGAGAGCTGCCCGCCGCGTTCAGGGTGGTAGAAAGCGTCCATCGCCAAATCTTTTAACGACATTAACGGCTCTTCCGGTCGTTCAACCAGCACGATATGGCCTTTTATCAGGGTCAAATTCATCGCTGACTGATGTAGCATGACTGCGGCGTGAGCGATGATTTTCTCTTTTAATAATAGTGCCGCACTGCGCAGCGCAGGCGCGGCAACATAGCTCTGGCGTGAGGCAAATGCGCCGGGATCGAACGGCGTAACGTCGGTATCTTGTGTTGAAATAACGCGAACGTCGCTGACCGGAACCCCCACGGTTTCTGCCACCATTTGCGAGAAGACGGTGTCGGCACCCTGACCGATTTCCGTCGCGCCGCTTTGCACGTTGATGGTTCCATCCTGATTCATCAGAAGGCGCGCGCCTGCTATTTCTACGCCGACAGGCCAGGTGTTAGAGGTGTAGCTAAAACAGGCGACGCCAACGCCGCGGCGCAAATTGCCTTGCTGGTTCTGGCATTCTGCACGGCGTTTTTCCCATTCAAAGATTTTCCGGCCTTTTTCAAGACACTCCGGCAACCCTGCGCTGCAAATACGTTTGCCCGTGAGCGGATTAGCATCTCCTTCGCGGGCGGCGTTGCGTAAACGAATTTCAACAGGATCAATACCTAACGCTGTCGCGGCGTCATCAAGCATAGACTCAACGGCAAATACGACTTGTGGCGCGCCATAACCACGCATCGCACCAGCCGAGGGGAGGTTGGTATAGCAGGTCTTTGAACTGTAAGCGTAGGCACAACGAGGATAAAGGTAAGCGACTTTATTCTCCCCCGCAGAAGCGATGGAGTGCCCGTGAGATGCATAAGCGCCGGTGTTAGACAGAACATCCAGACTATAACCTTTCAAGGTTCCGTCGCGGTTCACGCCCATTTGCCCGTCAATAGTAAAAGCGTGGCGGGTACGGGTTGCGAGGAAACACTCTTCACGGCTAAGGGAAACTTTCACCGGAATGCCGCCAAGCTTGCTGGTCAGGAATGCCGCCATTGGCTCTTCCAGTACATCCTGTTTATTACCAAAACCGCCACCGACAAACGGTTTGATGACTCGTACGCATGACCAGGGAATATCCAGCGCCTGACCAACCACGCGGCGAACAATGTGCGGGATCTGGGTGCTGGAAACGATGGTAATTCGCGAGTCATCCTCCATCCACGCCAGCGATGTTACGCTTTCCATGTGACAATGTTGAATAACGGGAGTCTGATAGTGCCCCTGTACCTGGTAGTCGGCGGCATCGATTGTTTGTTGGACATTGCCCGTCGACATCGTGCTTTGTTTCAGTAAATTGCCGCCGTTATGGATTGGTGCAGCGTCTTCTGTCAGCGCCGCTTCTGGCGTGGTGATAACGGGTAATTCTTGCCACTCAATGCTGACCAATTGCGCCGCTTTTTCTGCCGTGAGTTCATCGCGGGCCACGACGATGGCAACGGCGTCACCATGATGACGAACATGGCGAGTTAGCAGTGCGCGATCGGCGGTATCGCGCTTGTTTTCGTCAAGTGTCCAGGCATGCCCAGCTGTAGCGAATGGAATATCAGGCACATCTTCCCAAGTAAAAATCGCCAGTACGCCCGGTAAACTTCTGGCTTGTTCATCATTAATACTTACGGCATAACCATGTGCGATAGGGCTACGTACATATTTCGCGTAACACATGCCCGCCATAACATAATCGTCAGTATATCGTGCCCGCCCGGTGACCTTAGCAATGGCATCGACGCGCATGCATGATTCACCCGTAGCGGTTGCTTCCCGCGCTTCCATAGAAATCCCCTCGATTTGAACATTTGGTTCTTATGGCAAAGATTTAGTCTAAGCAGGCAAGATTTACGCCAGAAACGACGATAAGCGTTAGGGGAGGAAGGAAGTGTGATGACGTTAAAAAAACACAGATATGATACGAAACAGGACTCTGAATAGGGACAGTGATACGTATCAATATGAGTGGCGATAAAATCAATGTGATAAATCAGGATTATTACGCATCAGGATGGGAAATAGGGTAAAAAGTCAGGAACTTCGATACCTCTACAGCGAATATTTTGCTGATGATACTTCCCTTTGCCAAATGAAATTAACCTCTTTCTCTATTACCACGTTTTTCCAGAAGCAAGAGATTGGGTATCAAGAGGCTGGCTGCTATGATATGGCGTCTTGTTTTTTAAGCGAGGAAAGATTTTGAGTGCGGGACGCCTGAATAAAAAATCTCTGGGTATCGTGATGTTTTTATCGGTTGGACTGCTATTGGCGGGCTGTTCGGGTAGCAAATCATCCGATACAGGAACGTATTCCGGCTCCGTTTACACCGTGAAACGGGGGGATACGCTATATCGTATTTCGCGCACCACGGGAACCAGCGTAAAAGAGCTGGCGCGACTGAACGGCATTTCCCCCCCTTACACCATTGAAGTTGGTCAGAAACTAAAACTGGGTGGGGCGAAAAGTAGCAGTAGTACACGTAAATCAACCGCCAAATCAACGACTAAAACCGCATCGGTTACACCGTCATCAGCGGTACCGAAATCTTCCTGGCCGCCAGTAGGGCAACGTTGTTGGTTATGGCCAACGACAGGGAAAGTTATCATGCCGTATTCGACAGCAGATGGCGGCAATAAAGGGATTGATATCTCAGCTCCACGGGGTACACCTATTTACGCCGCGGGTGCAGGAAAGGTGGTGTATGTGGGCAACCAGCTGCGTGGCTACGGTAATCTCATCATGATTAAACACAGTGAAGATTACATTACGGCTTACGCCCATAATGACACGATGCTGGTAAATAATGGGCAAAGCGTGAAGGCTGGGCAAAAAATCGCCACTATGGGGAGCACGGATGCGGCATCTGTTCGCCTGCATTTCCAGATTCGTTACCGTGCAACGGCAATTGATCCGCTACGTTACTTGCCGCCGCAGGGCAGCAAGCCAAAATGCTGATGGCGAATTAATCAGCAGTCAGCAGCGCGGCACTTGCTAAGGAGAGCGTAAGGTTTATAATGCCTTACGCATCTCGAAGCGGGCGTAGTTCAATGGTAGAACGAGAGCTTCCCAAGCTCTATACGAGGGTTCGATTCCCTTCGCCCGCTCCATGACACTTCTTAAAGTCTACTAACTTACTGAATCCTAAGGGATACGGCTTAACGCCTTCCGATAGTTTTACTCACTGTAACCAACACTGTGACTAACTTTGTTGAAGTAGTGAGCAGACCTAAGGTCTCAGTACATGCTCAAGTCAAGAACCTACCTTTATCAGCGTAATGGTGTCTTTTACATCCGTCTTAGGATGAAGACCACTAGTCGCCTGACCGCTTCGCTTCCTTCTCACAACCGTTATAAACTAGCGTCAGTATCTTTACGGACCAAGGATAGACGTACCGCTATGGCTCACTCACGGCACATCAAGTCAGCACTTAAAGCAATCCATGCAGACAACCCTAACGCCTCTTATGAGGAGCTACGGGAGCACCTGAAGACCATTGTCGAGTGGGAACTTAGTGTCAGCCGTGATGACCTGAACGACCCGGAGTCCTACCAGCTTTACGTTGACCAGTACGATGACATTAAGTCCAACCTTCGGGAAGCTGTAGCGACCGAGCGTCTGACTGTAGACCAGCATCGCTATATTAATGACGTTATCGGTGTGCTTAAGGCCTGTCAGGATAGACTCAATGGCGATAGCTCTGGCCTATTGTCTTACCTTGAGCCTGAGACTGGCAGTCTAAGACCGTCCGTCTCCCTATCTGTATTGGCGGAACCTGAAGTCCCTGAACCTAAAGCACTGACCCTCGCGTCTCTCATTGAGCAGTACGAGCAGGAGAACGCCCAGAACTGGAAGCCAGCGACCCTAAGCGAAAACCGAGCGTCACACTCTACGCTAATCGAGATATTCGACTATCTGGATATTCAGGATGTCGGCAAGGCGACCCGTGCAGATATGCTCAGAGTTCGTGAAGTCCTCCAGCAGCTACCGAAGAACCGCAAGCAACGCTTTAAGTCTATGCCGCTGTCTGACTTGCTGAACCGGGAGTCTAAGACTGACTGTCTGGACGTCGTTACCATTAACAATAAATATCTTATCAAGATGGCTGCTGTGTTTAAGTGGGCGGTACGCAACGACTTGATAGCTAAGAACCTGACCGAAGGTCTTGAGCTGAAAGTCCCTCAGCGTAAAGCCTCCGACGCTCGTGATGCGTTCAGTCCTGAGCAGGTAGGGCAACTACTGGTCGCAGCTAAAGCGTACTCGCAGAAGACCTCAGGTAAGCCATACCATTATTACGTCACCGCTCTGGCTGCGATTACAGGTGCGAGACTTAACGAGGTGGCCCAACTTCAGGTTAAAGATGTCAGGACCACTGAGGCTGGGACCGTTTTTATCCATATCAACGAAGACGATAGCAGCCTGCCGGGTAAGAGTATCAAGAACGCCCACAGTGACCGCTGTGTCCCGTTGGTAGATGGTGCTTATGGTTTTGTATTGGCTGACTTTATGTCACTCGTGGAAGACCGTAGAAAGACTGAGGGTGATAATGCTATGGTGTTCAATGGCCTCAAGCTAATGAAGAACGGCTACGGTGAGCAGGTTAGCAAGTGGTTTAACCGAACGTTGCTGCCCAAAGTCCTCGCTGACCGTAGCGGCTTAGCTTTTCACTCGTTTAGACATACAGTTGCGACCCAGTTAAAACAACATGGGGTCGAGTTAGCGTATGCTCAGGCGATTATGGGTCATAGCTCAGGGTCTATAACTTACGACCGTTACGCGAAAGAGGTCGAGGTGGAAACGCTGAAAGAAAAATTAGCGGAGTCATTGTCAGTAAAAAAAATAGACGGAAAGTAATCGCATAGGGATAGCGGAATGTGAGGACGTAATGGTCAAAGAATTTTTAGTTAGCAAAGAAAATAAGCCTTCATATGAATGTATGAATACTGCTGAAACTTGTTTGGGGCTGGCTGGAATGGCTTCGGAAGATTGGCAACGTGAGCATCATTGCCGCACAGGTATAATATTTACTGCTTTTGCTATTGAGGCAATGTTCATCTTCTATAGAAAACAGGTTGACCCCGGCTACGATAAGACGCAGAAAGAGTGCAGAAAGACAATGCACAAGAATACGTTAAAATTGTGCGGTATAAACAATTATATGGGGACAAAACCTTACCAAATTATCAAAGAGTGTCTTGAGGTAAGAGACGCTATTGCTCACGGCGATTCGTATACTTCGAGCTTTAATTTCTCGGCGGATCATTTGGATAACCAAGACGATATTGCAAAAGTGTCCTGGCGGTAAACTCTGAACAATTTCGGGGATTAACTGTTGAGCGCCTTGCAAAATACATTGAAATGGCAAAGCATATTGACCATGAGATTTCTGATAATGGTTACAGGCCTTCTGAAGGTTACCTTCCAGCAGCCGAGCGCAGAAGTCTGATGTTAGCTTTTGGCGTCAGTGGTGTGTCAATGTGGCCCAGTGCTTGAGCGATAATACACCTCACTATAGAGGAATGGACCCTTAACTATCACTATAGGGGAGAGACCCTAAGTCCCCACCTTAATAGCAGTCACGACCCATACACACATTCATTAAGTCTCAGGCTTCCGGTAGCGGACCGATTGGAAACCATCCGCAGACGCCTAGTGTTAAATCACCTTGGCCTGAGACCATTCCTTTTAACGTAAGCTATCTTCCCTTTTGACAGGCGGGGAGCAGTAGACCACATCCGACTTTAAGTTGGCTCTGTGATAATCGCTGCGCGGATAACTGAAGAACCAAGACACCATTACTGAGGTCTGCCATCCATTTGTGGACAGGCGGAAACTCAAAGAGGTTAGATCAGTGGTGTCTGAGGTTGGAGCTTTGAGTCTTGACCAGCAGGCTGGAGGAGACCATGAGTTTATCTTGTTATGGATTGTGTTATCACAATTCCAATAAGAAGAACTTTAAGTCCAGCCTCCACTCCCGCCAACCCGAAGTAAAATTATGGTCGCTATGATGTGGTCTCCATGCTTCGGGTCTTACTGGAAGTACTGAACACTTTCGCGTCAAGTTCTCCGAAGTTCATTCCTGTTTGACTAAACTATCACTATGAAGTGGTCAACAAAAACTGGCCACCGAGTTAGAGTTTTTCCAGTATCGATTTTCCGATTCGTTTGGGGGTAACCCACCGTTATATTCGTGCGGTCTTAGTGCGCTGTAATATCCAACGATATAGTCCGTTATGGCGTGAGCTGCCTCGCTGAAGCTTACGTAACCCACCACCGGCATCCATTCGTTCTTCAGACTCCTGAAGAAGCGTTCCATTGGGCTGTTATCCCAGCAGTTTCCGCGCCGGCTCATACTCTGTCTGATCTGGTATCGCCACAATAACTGCCGGAACTGCCTGCTCGTATAATGACTGCCCTGATCGCTGTGGAACATCACCCCGCCGGGCTTACCACGGGTTTCCCATGCCATTTCCAGCGCTTTCATGGTGAGCCTGCTGTCCGGCGAGAACGACATGGCCCAGCCCGGTGGTTTTCAGGTGTTCAGGTAGAGAGCATCGGCTAGGTACGGCCAGCGCTTACCCGTCCAGATATAGGTCGCATCACCAGCACCACACGTGATTTGGCTCAGGTCACGGCGAGCTGCCTTCCAAGGTACGTTAGGGATAGCAACATGTTCATGGCCACCACGTTTATTCCGGTGAGTAGCCTTCTGTCATGCTGACCAGCCCCAGCTCTTTCATGAGCTTGCCACCGAGCCAGCGTCCCATCTGGTAGCCTCTCCGGGTTGCCATTGTGGCGATGCTTCTTGCTCCGGCCGAACCGTGGCTGATGCCATGTAGCTCAAGTACCTGACTGCGTAATACAGCCCGTCTGCCGTCTGGTTTTTCAGGACGGTTTTTCCAGTATCTGTAGCTGCTGCGATGAACCCCGAACACATGGCAGAGTGTGACCACAGGATAATGCGCTCTGAGTTTCCCGATTATCGAGAACTGTTCAGGGAGTCTGACATCAAGAGCGCGGTAGCCTTTTTTAATATTTCATTCTCCATTTCAATGCGTTGTAGCTTTTTCCTGAGCTCACGGATTTCAATTTGTTCCGGGGTAATGGGGGAGGCTTTTGGTGTTTTGCCCTGACGCTCATCACGCAGTTGTTTGACCCATCTTGTCATTGTGGAAAGGCCAACATCCATAGCTTTGGCGGCATCTGCCACCGTGTATTTCTGGTCAACAACCAGTTGAGCGGATTCGCGTTTAAACTCTGCGCTAAAATTTCTTTTTTTCATTGGAGCACCTGTGTTGTTCTGAGGTGAGCATATCACCTCTGTTCAGGTGGCCAAATTCAGTGTGCCACTTCACTATAGGGACCATATCTCGCCTCTGACCTCCTGAGAGACGGCAAGCGAGAAACCGTGGTCCACGCTAGCAAGCTAGCCACCAGCCTAAGGCAAGACAGCCTCTGGTCAGCCTGTGTGTTCTTTGGTCTCGTGACTTAAGTCTATCACCACACACGCTCGGACATGCTGTCGAACCTTCATCTCTATGGTCATCGCAGACCACTAACCCCAATTACCTCAAGTCATTCTGTTTGCGTCCTGTTGCCTGCTGGTCTCCCTTTACGTGGGGGCTTGAGTAGGTCAGTGGGGTGCGACTTCAGGGTGCAAACAAAAGGAGTACACGTAAATGTCCCAACAAGAAATCAGCATCATTAACCTCGACCAGCTTGTGTCCATGACCTCAGTTGAAATTGCTGAGCTGACAGGAAAAGAACATAAACACGTTTTACGAGATATTCGTAATATGGTCGAAGAGCTTAACGGGGCCAAAACTGAGCACTGCTCAACTTTGAGCAGCGAGCTTAACGGGTCCAAATTTGGGCTCGTTGGCGAGGAAGTATACAAGGACGCGAAAGGTGAGAGCCGAACAATGTATCGTCTCGACCGTAAGCATACTTTCATTCTGGTCGCTGGCTATTCCGTTCACCTCCGCGCCAAGTGTTACGACCATATTCAGACGTTAGAGCGTCGAGTCCTTCAACTGGAAGACCAGAAGAAGCGAGCAGCCATTCAGTCCGCTAACCGCCGAGGCGTGACTTGGGGCGACTACTGCAAAACCTATGGTCTGCCCGCTCAGAAGCTAATGACCGCACTTCTCCAGCATCGTGGCCTCTTTCGTAAGAACCCAATCAGTAACGAGTGGTCTGTAAATCCGAAGTATTCCGACTGCTTTCGTATCATTAAGCCGTCAGACCAGAAGTTCTCAGCAGGTGGGTATAACTTCCGGTTCAACGCTAAGGGGCTGGAGGTCTTCGGTAAGCCTGAGATGGTTGACAAGATGCGAGGCATCCTTATTGCATTCACTGGCACCGACCAGCAGAAGCAAGAGCACCTCCTGAAGCTGGCACAATCCGGTAAGGTGGAGGGAATCTAAGATGATGATTGACCCGCGCACACCTGAGGGGCGCATGACTCTCCGTTACCGTGGCTACCGGACTGAAGTCCTCCTCAGAGAGCTTGGTCTAGACCCGGAAGATGAGACCCGCCAGCACCAATCCCGAGACGAGCTAATAGCCCAACTGGTCGCTATGAAACTGCCGCTTAACCGTTAGTAGCTCACCTACTCAATACCTAATTTAAACACCTTTTGAGATGACCGATGCGGGGAGACCCGTAGGCCTTACTGTGCCTGCGATACCGATAGTCTCAACTCTCAAGAGGAGAATTACCTATGATGTTCAACAACAACAACTGGAAGCTGTCAGTCACCGACATCAACCTTTATGAAAACACTGTGAGTCTGGACGGTCAGTCCTATCCGTTGTCGCTCGCTATCAAGACCCTCATTCCGGGCTACCTGTCAGGCTTACCGTCCACCAGCCGCGAGGCGATGGAGTTACTGGAAGCTCTGGCTGAAGCTGGCGTGACCATTGGTAACTTCTTCAGTAATGACCTGATGACCGCCTACCAACGCCGCCAGATGAACAAACGAGCTGAAGCTGAGCGTATCGCTAAAGAGCTAGCGTCTCAGAAAGAGCGTACCCGCGAAATGTTCATGACCGAAGACGAATGGCAAAAAGAGCTACAGCGCCGCGAACAGGTCAAAGCTGAACGCCGGACCTATGGTGAAAACCTCCGCAGCGCTACTCATTCCGCTGGTCGCTCACGTGCCGCTATCGTCGCTGACCTTGAGTCAGGCGGTAACTGGATGGACAGCTTGTAAGCAAGCGTCCCTCATCTGAGAACACACGGTCCCTGACTGCCTGTTAGGGACTTCAAGTATTTGACTCAAGGAGATTAATTATAATGAATATGACTAAAAACGCTTTCCAGTTTGGCATTGAGCCAGTACGCATCACCGATACCGACAACATTCAGGTCAATGAAGGTCTGCCGACTAACGCCGACCCTCAGGTCTATGCCCTCCAGTTAGCTAAGACTGTTAAGGCTATGCTGAACGGTGTACTTAAAGACGCTCAAGATAACATCCCGTTCCCTGTAGAAGTCCTGCCGACCCGTAACAGCTTACCGACTCCAATCATTGCTCACACTCTGGCTGACCGCTCTGTGCTGGTCCCTGTCCGTGGTGGTAAGCGACCTGAAGTTGTGACCGCTCCGTCTGGCACTGAAATCACCGTTGAGCCGATTGAACAGGCGATCCTCGTGTCTCACCAAACAAAGCTTTGGGACCAGAAGTCGACCACTGGTTTCACTCAGGGGACGCTCCAGCAGGACGCACTGAACATCTGCGATAACGTGATTCGTACCATTAACTCTAAGATGGTTGACGTGCTGGAGTCCTCAAAGCTGCTGAAGACCGTAGAACTTCCGGCCCTGACTGGTAGCCTGACCGCTAAGGCTGACGCTATCATGGATGCCCTGTACGAGAACACGGAGTCTTCTTTCGGTTCTGAGGTTTCTGACTACGGCATTATCGCCCATGAGTCACACCTCAAGGCTCTCTCCCGTCTGGCTGCTAAGCAGGGCTTCGGTGGTGAAGACGCTATCGTCGATATGCTGGGGACTGACGTCGCCTATTACAACGGTGAAGACCGTGGCGTGTTCATGATGGCTAAGCGTTTTACGGCTCTGAGCTTCGGTTGCTTCCGTCACGATGGCGAGAGCATTACTGTGGTCCTTTCACGTGATGGAGACTCCCAGTCTCACGACCTTGAGATTCTCGGCAAGGTGTTTGTTGTAGCTGAAGCTGCTACGACCATCAAGATGGGTACTGGCTCGGCTACTGCTGTCCTGCCTGTAGTCAAACGCCTGAGCTTCACTAAAGAAGCTAACTAACAATAACGACTATTGGTCAGACTTCCGAACTGGATGTCTGGCCTTTATTTTGTACTAGTAATCTAGTTTGTGAATACAGAAAGTAGGAGGGCCAAATGGACCTACACAAAGTCTATCTCGTGGTCTTCCTGCTAAAGCTGGGACTGGTGGTCTGGCTATGGGCTATTAGACGATGAGTTTTGACTGAAAAATGTGAGACCTCATCTAATATAAAGAGCGAGCCAAAAGCCCCCATAGCCTGACCTGAGCCAGACCAAAAGGGCCGGGTAGTCAGACCGTGAGTTCTATTCCTTTAGAGGGAATATTACGTGCTTCAAGTCTTGACCTTCTATCTCTAAATGTGTGACTATCACTACAACCAACTGGATTCACCTGTCTTTAAGAAACAATAGGTTAGCTGGTTGTCTTCGATTTGTCGTAGGCTCCCTTCGCCCGCTCCAATTTATCTTCACCTGATCAATCTGCCATTTTTGCTGTATCTGATTTTCTATATTATCTTAATTCAATCACTTCAGGCTTTTCGCAATCGCTGTAACACTTCCCCATTTTTTTGTAAATAAAAAGCGTTTACGCAATGCAATCCTTTTGTAACAACTCAGGTAAAATACCTTATTTTCAAGTTGTTGAATAAGTGGTTATCTACGCTTTTAACAAACGATTGATGGATTATTTTATGAAAGGGAAATCTGCATTAACTCTTCTGCTCGCTGGTATATTTTCGTGCGGCACATGCCAGGCGACAGAGGCAGAAGTGACAAGCGAATCTGTATTTAACATTCTTAATTCCAGGGGGGCAGCAACAGATAAAAGTTATTTATCGTTAAATCCAGATAAGTATCCTAATTATCGTCTTCTGATTCACTCAGCCAAATTAAAAAATGAAATAAAGAGTCACTATACCAAAGACGAAACTCAAGGATTGCTAACATTAACAGAAAACACACGAAAGTTAACGTTGACGGAGAAACCCTGGGGAACGTTTATTCTTGCTTCTACTTTCGAAGATGACAAAACAGCGGCAGAAACCCACTATGATGCTGTCTGGCTGAGGGATAGTTTATGGGGCTATATGGCATTAGTATCAGACCAAGGAAATAGTGTAGCCGCAAAAAAGGTTCTGCTCACCCTGTGGGGTTATATGTCTACGCCCGACCAGATTAAGCGGATGCAGGACATCATTAGCAACCCAAAACGACTGGATGGAATTCTGATCCTACCCACGTAATATGGACACAGGCCTAAGCGAGGTTCTGGTTTTCAAATTGTTCCGGACTGAGGCCGCCACACCAACTGTGCCGCCGCCACCGATTGTAATCACATTCGATATAATTAAACACCGTTGCCCGCATTATTTCCCGGCTGATAAAGTGTTCTCCATGGATACATTCCACTTTCAGCGAATGAAAGAAGCTTTCCACGCAGGCATTATCGTAGCAGCAACCTTTTGCGCTCATACTTCCACGCAGATTATGCCGCTTCAGTTGCGCCTGATAATCTGCTGAACAGTACTGGCCTCCACGGTCCGTGTGAACGATAACGTTCCGGGGCCTCTTACGCCGCCACAGCGCCATCTGCAGGGCATCGCAGGGCAGTTGCGCCGTCATGCGTGGCGACATTGACCAGCCAATAACGGCACGTGACCACAGGTCAATGACCACTGCCAGATACAGCCAGCCTTCATCTGTACGTAAGTACGTGATGTCTCCTGCCCACTTCTGGTTCGGGCCACTGGCGTAAAAATCCTGCTCCAACAGATTTTCTGACACAGGCAGGCCGTGTGCGCGGTAGCTGACCGGGCTGAACTTCCGGGAGGCCTTTGCCCTCAGTCCCTGACGGCGCAGGCTTGCCGCCACGGTTTTTACGTTAAAGGGGTAACCCTGAGCACGCAGTTCATCCGTCAGGCGTGGGGCACCGTAACGCTGTTTTGACCGGGTAAAAGCCGCGAGGACAACGCTGTCGCAGTGTTGGCGGAACTGCTGACGCGTGCTTATCCTTGTCCGCCGCTGACACCACGTATACCAGCCGCTGCGGGCCACCCGGAGCACGCGGCACATTGCTTTGATGCTGAACTCAGCCTGATGTTTTTCAATAAAGACATACTTCATTTCAGGCGCTTCGCGAAGTATGTCGCGGCCTTTTGGAGGATAGCCAGCTCTTCATCCCGTTCTGCCAGCTGGCGTTTGAGACGTGCAATCTCGGTAGACATCTCCAGTTCACGTTCAGAAGACGTCTGCTGATTTTGCTGTTTACTGCGCCAGTTGTAGAGCTGTGATTCATACAGGCTGAGTTCACGGGCTGCGGCAGTAACACCGATGCGTTCAGCAAGCTTCAGGGCTTCACTGCGAAATTCAGGCGAATGCTGTTTACGGGGTTTTTTACTGGTTGATACTGTTTTTGTCATGTGAGTCACCTCTGACTGAGAGTTTACTCACTTAGCCGCGTGTCCACTATTGCTGGGTAAGATCAAAACACGAGTTTGCGCAGTACTGCAAACGCGGTGACTCTTCTGGCATTATTTGGCAATGCATTGAGCAACTATTGCATGTAAGACTTTTATAACGACTACAAAGCCCCATGTTAAGAACCTCCCTATCCGTATATAATTGCATAATTTCATTGGTGATTGATGATGTCAATACACCTTGATTTTGTAATTTTGCTGGGAAAAATTGCGATTAATCTGTATTTGCTATAATTCTGATTAAGATATTTAAAAATGCATTTCTCGTTATTAAATATGATTATGTTTCACTGATTTAATCTTGCATGGTCGAACGTGGTCCAGATAACTATCTCATGGTATGAGAATATCTATATCGCAAATTGTTTTTGAATGACCAGAAGATATCTTGCGAATCTAAGTTATGCATCTTAAATAGTCTTATTTAAGATGTTCAGATCTCTTTGTGTGTTTAACTAACTGATAATTCTAGGATATGACGAGAGAAGTGATAGGGCGGAATAATAACAAATGAATATTATGAAAAATGGAATGGTTCAAAATTGTAGCAATTTTGAACCATCCACAACGGATATTAGCTAAAGAACATTACCGATACGCACAGGATACCCACGATCAGCGTAATCAGATTTCCGATGGAACGCCAGGGTTTAAGCGCCGGGATGAGATACGTTGACAGCGTAGGCATGATGAAAAGTATCATGGCAATGAGCGGGCCGCTGATCGCGTAAATCATCGAAATCGCGTTCGGGTTAATGCAACAAACAATGAAGGTAATCAGCGATACCAACATAATTGATAGTGCGTGGTTAAATGCACGACTTTTCTTTACACCAACCTGCTGTAGTGTTGTTTTGACGACCTCTGTGGCACCTTCAATAACGCCAAAGTACGTACCCAGGAATGATTTCGACATCGCAACTACTGCGACAATAATCCCGGAAATTGACAACCATGCTGGGGCGTTCGGCAGCATAGAAAGCGCCGATAAAATGGTGACCCCTTCTTCTTTAGCCGCTTCAATATACGAAGATGGAATAGAAAGCAGGCAGCTAAAGACAAAGAACAGTACACTTATGCAGATGATGAGATAAGCGACTTTCATAATTTTTTTGCATTTATCCATAGCGTGTTCGCCATATTTTTCACGTCTGTCTATGGCAAACGTAGAAATAATGGGCGTATGGCTAAAGGCGAAAACCATCACGGGAATCGATATCCATATCTGGTGAAGGGTATTCTGATTGAACTCTACCTGGGTTGTTAATAGATCAGGTTGCCAACTACCGACAAGGTAAATGGAAAGAAATAAGAAATAGGCAATCAATGGGAATACCAAAAATCCCATTACCCGAATAGTGGCATGACGTCCCATCAGAAAAATGAGATTCAGAATTAATACAACACCCAGACTCACCAACATACGGATGCGAAGATCAATAACCATATGCTTTGCCAGCTGTTCCGTAAGTGAGTTGGTAATTGCCACTGCATATATCAACACGACGACAAAAAAGGCGATGAAGTACAGCGTGGTAATCAGATTACCAATCTTCTTGCCATAGTAGTGTGTTACCGCGCCCGTTATCCCTTCACCTGCTGATGTTTTTGATGAGAGGATGAACTGGCATAAGGCTTTATGTGGCCAATATGTTAAAGGCCAGGCGACCAGAGCAGTAATAAACAGGACCACAGCCCCTGCCGAACCTAACTGAATAGGAAGGAATAGCGTGCCTGCATCAACGGCTGTGCCATAGAGCGCGAAACTTCACAGAGTTTCTTCTTTAGACCAAATATTAGACATTATCTGAACGTATCATCTACAAATTAAACAAAATGGAGGGCAATTTACCATAAACCAAGTTAAGTATGGGAGATTAACGCCCTATCTACCCATCTATTGGTGGGTTAGTGGTTGCAAACCTTACGTGCCAGTTATGACTCTGACTACTGCTCAGGCATATTTCCTTTGTGATAAAAATCACTTTTTTTAAACAATTAAGATAACTGTAATTAACAATCATTTACTATTGCACTGTTAATTGGTGCGAGGTTGTGATGAAAGACGTTGTGATTGTCGGGGCGTTACGGACACCTATCGGCTGCTTTCGTGGTGCGTTAGCGGGTCATTCCGCCGTGGAACTTGGTAGTCTGGTCGTGAAAGCGTTAATAGAACGTACCGGCGTTCCTGCATATGCGGTGGATGAAGTAATTCTTGGTCAGGTGTTGACTGCAGGGGCAGGGCAGAATCCGGCAAGGCAATCGGCTATTAAAGGTGGTCTTCCTAACAGCGTTTCTGCAATCACGATTAATGACGTTTGCGGTTCCGGTCTTAAAGCACTGCATCTGGCTACTCAGGCGATACAGTGTGGCGAGGCTGATATTGTCATCGCAGGTGGCCAGGAAAACATGAGCCGCGCACCACATGTTCTGACTGATAGCCGCACCGGTGAACAGCTTGGCAATAGCCAGTTGGTTGACAGTCTGGTGCATGATGGGTTGTGGGATGCCTTCAATGATTATCATATTGGTGTCACCGCCGAAAATCTGGCTCGCGAATATGGCATCAGCCGTCAGTTGCAGGATGCTTACGCACTTAGCTCGCAACAAAAAGCGCGAGCGGCGATTGACGCCGGACGATTTAAAGATGAGATCGTCCCGGTAATGATCCAAAGTAACGGTCAGACGTTGGTTGTTGATACCGATGAACAGCCACGCACTGACGCCAGTGCAGAAGGTTTAGCCCGTTTAAATCCTTCATTTGATAGTCTCGGTTCTGTGACCGCGGGGAATGCATCATCCATAAACGATGGCGCAGCTGCGGTAATGATGATGAGCGAAGCCAAAGCACGAGCGTTGAATTTACCCGTGCTGGCCCGCATCCGCGCATTTGCCAGCGTTGGTGTAGATCCGGCATTGATGGGAATTGCGCCGGTGTATGCGACCCGCCGTTGCCTGGAGCGTGTAGGCTGGCAGTTGGCTGATGTCGATCTTATCGAGGCTAATGAAGCGTTTGCTGCACAGGCGCTTTCGGTTGGCAAGATGCTTGAGTGGGATGAGCGTCGGGTCAATGTCAATGGTGGCGCGATCGCACTCGGTCACCCGATAGGCGCTTCCGGTTGCCGAATCCTGGTTTCTCTGGTTCATGAAATGGTGAAACGTAATGCCCGCAAAGGGCTGGCAACGCTTTGTATCGGCGGGGGCCAGGGCGTGGCATTGACCATTGAACGTGACGAGTAGCTCTGCATTTCCTCCTTACCGATAAATATCTGCCGTCATTAATCTGTTGAATAATGATGGCTGGCAAGTCGACATACATTTTCTGGGCTCCCTCATTTTTCCATTCTCATGACATATTCGTGATCGACACTGCACTTTTTTTAATCCTTAAATTAAAAATAAAACATTGTTTTATTTTTAATTGAAAACCCTAGCCCATGGGCATATCATCCCTTTATAGAGAAAACGAAACAGTGTTTCACTATCGTTTTCTATTTTCACGCTTCACTGATTATCGGAGGTTGATGTGGACGTAAGACAGAGCATCCACGGTGCGCACGCAAAAACGCTGGATACCCAAGGGCTGCGCAATGAATTTTTGGTTGAAAAGGTATTTGTCGCCGATGAGTACACCATGGTTTACAGCCACATTGACCGAATTATTGTTGGCGGCATTATGCCGATAACTAAAACGGTTTCCGTTGGCGGGGAAGTTGGTAAACAACTCGGCGTAAGCTATTTCCTTGAACGTCGCGAGTTAGGTGTTATCAATATTGGCGGTGCCGGTACGATTACTGTCGATGGTCAATGCTATGAAATCGGTCACCGCGACGCCCTGTATGTTGGTAAAGGTGCAAAAGAAGTTGTCTTTGCCAGTATTGATACCGCCACTCCGGCGAAGTTTTATTACAATTGCGCACCCGCGCATACGACGTATCCCACCAAAAAAGTCACACCGGACGAAGTATCTCCAGTCACGTTAGGCGATAACCTCACCAGTAACCGTCGCACGATTAACAAATATTTTGTCCCGGATGTACTGGAAACCTGTCAATTGAGTATGGGGCTGACGGAGCTGGCTCCAGGTAACTTGTGGAACACCATGCCGTGTCACACCCACGAGCGCCGGATGGAAGTTTATTTCTATTTCAATATGGATGATGACGCCTGCGTTTTCCACATGATGGGGCAGCCGCAAGAAACGCGTCACATTGTGATGCATAACGAGCAGGCGGTGATCTCCCCGAGCTGGTCGATCCATTCCGGCGTCGGAACCAAAGCTTATACCTTTATCTGGGGCATGGTCGGTGAAAACCAGGTCTTTAATGATATGGACCATGTGGGCGTTAAAGATTTGCGCTAGTTGTGGGCATAAACGAATAAGGTGTTGTTATGATTTTAAGTGCATTTTCTCTCCAAGGTAAAGTTGCGGTCGTCACTGGTTGTGATACTGGGCTGGGCCAGGGGATGGCGTTGGGGCTGGCGCAAGCGGGCTGTGACATTGTTGGCATTAACATCGTTGAACCGACTGAAACCATCGAGCAGGTCACGGCGCTGGGGCGTCGTTTTTTAAGCCTGACCGCCGATCTGCGAAAGATTGATGGCATTCCTGGACTGCTGGATCGCGCGGTAGCTGAATTTGGTCATATTGATATCCTGGTGAATAACGCCGGATTGATTCGCCGCGAAGACGCTCTCGAGTTCAGCGAAAAAGACTGGGACGATGTCATGAACCTGAATATCAAGAGCGTATTCTTCATGTCTCAGGCAGCGGCGAAACACTTTATCGCGCAAGGCAATGGCGGCAAGATTATCAATATCGCGTCAATGCTCTCCTTCCAGGGCGGGATCCGTGTGCCTTCTTATACCGCATCAAAAAGCGGCGTGATGGGTGTGACGCGATTGATGGCAAACGAATGGGCTAAACACAACATTAATGTTAATGCGATAGCTCCGGGTTACATGGCGACCAACAATACCCAACAACTGCGGGCAGATGAACAACGTAGCGCGGAAATTCTCGATCGCATTCCAGCTGGCCGTTGGGGACTGCCGAGTGACCTGATGGGGCCGGTAGTGTTTCTTGCCTCCAGCGCTTCAGATTATGTAAATGGTTATACCATTGCTGTGGATGGCGGTTGGCTGGCGCGTTAATTCATTCCTCTTACTTTTATGACCCTGCCGCATGGCAGGGTTTTTTATATCTCTAGATCATCATAATCCATATCATGGTTATGAAATAATCCATATCAATTATCAATTAATGAACTTTATGAATTTTATCTGCTTTAAAATTAGGAGGTTAATAATAATCTCAATAATTCAACTTAATTTTAAAATTGGAATATCCATCACATAACGGCATGTCGCAGCAATTTAATCCATATTTATGCTGTTTCCGACCTGACACCTGTGTGAATTGTTCACGTATTTTTTCACAATGTCTTACTCTCTGCTGGCAGGAAAAAATGGTTACTATCAATACGGAATCTGCTTTAACGCCACGTTCTTTGCGTGATACGCGGCGTATGAATATGTTTGTTTCGGTAGCTGCTGCGGTCGCAGGATTGTTATTTGGTCTTGATATCGGCGTAATCGCCGGAGCGTTGCCGTTCATTACCGATCACTTTGTGCTGACCAGTCGTTTGCAGGAATGGGTGGTTAGTAGCATGATGCTCGGCGCAGCAATTGGTGCGCTGTTTAATGGTTGGCTGTCGTTCCGCCTGGGGCGTAAATACAGCCTGATGGCGGGGGCCATCCTGTTTGTACTCGGTTCTATAGGGTCCGCTTTTGCGACCAGCGTAGAGATGTTAATCGCCGCTCGTGTGGTGCTGGGCATTGCTGTCGGGATCGCGTCTTACACCGCTCCTCTGTATCTTTCTGAAATGGCAAGTGAAAACGTTCGCGGTAAGATGATCAGTATGTACCAGTTGATGGTCACACTCGGCATCGTGCTGGCGTTTTTATCCGATACAGCGTTCAGTTATAGCGGTAACTGGCGCGCAATGTTGGGGGTTCTTGCTTTACCAGCAGTTCTGCTGATTATTCTGGTGGTCTTCCTGCCAAATAGCCCGCGCTGGCTGGCGGAAAAGGGGCGTCATATTGAGGCGGAAGAAGTGTTGCGTATGCTGCGCGATACGTCGGAAAAAGCGCGAGAAGAACTCAACGAAATTCGTGAAAGCCTGAAGTTAAAACAGGGCGGTTGGGCACTGTTTAAGATCAACCGTAACGTCCGTCGTGCTGTGTTTCTCGGTATGTTGTTGCAGGCGATGCAGCAGTTTACCGGTATGAACATCATCATGTACTACGCGCCGCGTATCTTCAAAATGGCGGGCTTTACGACCACAGAACAACAGATGATTGCGACTCTGGTCGTGGGACTGACCTTTATGTTCGCGACCTTCATTGCGGTCTTTACGGTAGATAAAGCAGGTCGTAAACCGGCTCTGAAAATTGGTTTCAGCGTGATGGCGTTAGGCACTCTGGTGCTGGGCTATTGCCTGATGCAGTTTGATAACGGTACGGCTTCCAGTGGCTTGTCCTGGCTCTCTGTTGGCATGACGATGATGTGTATTGCCGGTTATGCGATGAGCGCCGCGCCAGTGGTGTGGATCCTGTGCTCTGAAATTCAGCCGCTGAAATGCCGCGATTTCGGTATTACCTGTTCGACGACGACAAACTGGGTGTCGAATATGATTATCGGCGCGGCCTTCCTGACACTGCTTGATAGCATTGGCGCTGCCGGTACGTTCTGGCTCTACACTGCGCTGAACATTGCGTTTGTGGGTATTACTTTCTGGCTCATTCCGGAAACCAAAAATGTCACGCTGGAACATATCGAACGCAAACTGATGGCAGGCGAGAAGTTGAGAAATATCGGCGTCTGATTTCACGGGCCGGATGTGCTGTACATCCGGCCCTTTTTTCGTTAATAGAGATTGGGCACCTGGCCGTTGAGGCGTTTGTCTCGTTCCTTATTCAGCCTTGTTGCGGTAACACACATCAGGAGAGAGGAATGAAAACAATTGGTTTGCTGGGAGGAATGAGCTGGGAATCCACCATTCCTTACTATCGTCTGATAAATGAAGGCATTAAACAGCGGCTTGGTGGGCTTCACTCTGCGCAAATGCTGCTACATAGCGTCGATTTTCATGAAATAGAAGAGTGCCAGCGTCGCGGGGAATGGGATAAAACCGGGGACATTCTGGCTGAGGCGGCGCTTGGCTTACAGCGGGCGGGCGCAGAAGGTATTGTGTTATGTACCAATACGATGCATAAAGTGGCGGATGCCATTGAGTCACGTTGCACTCTGCCTTTCTTACACATTGCGGATGCCACCGGACGTGCAATTACCGGGGCCGGAATGACTCGTGTGGCGCTGCTGGGTACGCGTTACACCATGGAACAGGATTTTTATCGCGGGCGGCTGACGGAACAATTTTCCATCAATTGTCTTATTCCTGAAGCGGATGAACGGGCGAAAATTAATCAGATTATTTTTGAAGAACTGTGTCTGGGGCAATTTACCGAAGCGTCACGCGCTTATTATGCGCAAGTGATTGCTCGCCTTGCAGAACAGGGCGCACAGGGCGTCATTTTTGGCTGCACAGAAATTGGTTTACTGGTGCCAGAAGAGCGCAGTGTTTTGCCTGTGTTTGATACCGCGGCGATCCATGCCGAGGATGCTGTCGCTTTTATGCTGTCGTAGCTGACGACAAAATAGCGTCAAGAGAAGTGACCAGTTTCGGTAACCCCGCTTGTAAATGCCCACTAAACGCCTGAACCAGCGCTGATGACGGGCGGTGCAGGGGGCGGATCAGGCTGACGGTGAACGGAACCGCAATACTGAACCGCCGCACCACTAAACCGCTTGCCGCATAATCTAGTGCGGTGAGCGGGTTAACCACCGAAATACCTACCCCCGCCCGTACCATTGCGCAGACTGACGCGGCGCTGTGGGTTTCTACGATCATGCGTCGTTTAACCTGATGTTCAGTAAATAGCTGATCCAGCAACTGGCGATAGCTGTCAGTACGGGAAAGGCTGATGTAATTCTCACCCTGAAAATCATCCGGCGTTAATACCTTTTTTACCGCCAGCGGATGACCCGGAGGTAACACACACACTTCATCTAAAGAGAGTAATTCGGTACGTTCTGTTCCCGTAGGCGTATGGAGTGTCTCAGTGAGTCCTAAATCATGACGCTGGGCCGAGAGCCACTCTTCAAGTAGCGGTGATTCCTGGGGCACGATATTTAAGCTGACATCGGGATAACGTGCCAGAAAGGGTTGCAGGAGCTGCGGTAAAAAAGATTGCGAAAAGACCGGCAGGCAGGCAATAGACAGTTCTCCCTGGCGAAACTCGCGCAGACTTTCTGCGGCGCTGACAATGCGATCCAGTCCGTACCAGGATCGTTGCACTTCTTCAAACAGACGCAGTCCTTGCACGGTAGGATGTAATCGTCCACGTACGCGCTCAAACAATTTCAGCCCGATCACCTTCTCAAAGCGCGCCAGTTCGCGGCTGACGGTTGGCTGTGAGGTGTGTAGCAGGTGTGCTGCCTCAGTCAGGCTTCCGGCGGTCATTACCGCATGAAAAATTTCAATATGACGTAAGTTAACGGCGGCCATTAGCGCTCTCTCGCAATCCGGTAATCCATATCATTTTTGCATAGACTCGACATAAATCGATATTTTTTATTCTTTTTATGATGTGGCGTAATCATAAAAAAGCACTCATCTGGAGTTTGTTATGCCACATTCACTGTTCAGCACCGATACCGATCTCACCGCCGAAAATCTGCTGCGTTTGCCCGCTGAATTTGGCTGCCCGGTGTGGGTCTACGATGCGCAAATTATTCGTCGGCAGATTGCAGCGCTGAAACAGTTTGAAGTGGTGCGCTTTGCACAGAAAGCCTGTTCCAATATTCATATTTTGCGCTTAATGCGTGAGCAGGGCGTGAAAGTGGATTCCGTCTCGTTAGGCGAAATAGAGCGTGCGTTGGCGGCGGGTTACAATCCGCAAACGCACCCCGATGATATTGTTTTTACGGCAGATGTTATCGATCAGGCGACGCTTGAACGCGTCAGTGAATTGCAAATTCCGGTGAATGCGGGTTCTGTTGATACGCTCGACCAACTGGGCCAGGTTTCGCCAGGGCATCGGGTATGGCTGCGCGTTAATCCGGGGTTTGGTCACGGACATAGCCAAAAAACCAATACCGGTGGCGAAAACAGCAAGCACGGTATCTGGTACACCGATCTGCCCGCCGCACTGGACGTGATACAACGTCATCATCTGCAGCTAGTCGGCATTCACATGCACATTGGTTCTGGCGTTGATTATGCCCATCTGGAGCAGGTGTGTGGTGCTATGGTGCGTCAGGTTATCGAATTCGGTCAGGATTTACAGGCTATTTCTGCGGGCGGTGGGCTTTCTATTCCTTATCAACAGGGTGAAGAGGCGGTTGATACCGAACATTATTATGGTCTGTGGAATGCCGCGCGTGAGCAAATCGCTCGCCATTTGGGCCACCCTGTGAAACTGGAAATTGAACCGGGTCGCTTCCTGGTAGCGCAGTCTGGCGTATTAATTACTCAGGTGCGGAGCGTCAAACAAATGGGTAGCCGCCACTTTGTGCTGGTTGATGCCGGGTTCAACGATCTGATGCGCCCGGCAATGTACGGTAGTTACCACCATATCAGTGCCCTGGCAGCTGATGGTCGTTCTCTGGAACACGCGCCAACGGTGGAAACCGTCGTCGCCGGGCCGTTATGTGAATCGGGCGATGTCTTTACCCAGCAGGAAGGGGGAAATGTTGAAACCCGCGCCTTGCCGGAAGTGAAGGCAGGTGATTATCTGGTACTGCATGATACAGGGGCATATGGCGCATCAATGTCATCCAACTACAATAGCCGTCCGCTGTTACCAGAAGTTCTGTTTGATAATGGTCAGGCGCGGTTGATTCGCCGTCGCCAGACCATCGAAGAATTACTGGCGCTGGAATTGCTTTAACTGCGGTTAGTCGCTGGTTGCATGATGACTTGCCTCCAGCGACGGAGTTGACACTGAATGACGACGTACCAGCGTCGGACTAAATACATTAGTAATTTCCGGGAGAGGGCGATTATCCGCCAGTGCCAAAGCCAGTTCGGCAGCCTGGGTCGCCATCGTTACGATTGGGTAACGCACGGTGGTCAGGCGCGGACGCACATAGCGTGACACCAGCACATCATCAAAGCCAATTAACGAAATCTCACCCGGTACATCAATACCATTATCATTGAGAACGCCCATCGCGCCCGCCGCCATTGAATCGTTATAACAGGCTACCGCAGTGAAATTTCTTCCTCGTCCCAAAAGCTCGGTCATTGCCTGTTCGCCGCCGCTTTCGTCTGGTTCGCCAAATGTCACCAGCCGATCATTGGCCGGAATACCACTTTCAGCAAGGGCATCGTAATACCCTTGCAGACGATCTTCGGCGTCAGAAATAGAGTGGTTAGAGCACAGATAACCAATGCGGGTATGACCTTGCTGAATTAAATGACGCGTTGCCAGCCAGGCACCGTAACGATCGTCAAGAGCAATACAACGGTTTTCAAAGCCAGGCAGGATACGGTTGATCAGCACCATACCGGGCATTTGTTTCATTAATGAGGCTAAATCGGCATCTGGGATCATTTTGGCATGGACGACCAACGCAGCACAGCGATGGCGGATCAGTTGCTCAATAGCCTGACGCTCTTTTTGTTCGTTGTGGTAACCGTTGCCAATCAATAAGAAATTACCGGTGTGATAAGCCACCTGTTCGACCGCTTTCACCATTGCACCGAAAAACGGATCGGAAACATCACCAACGATCAGACCGACCGTTTCAGTGGTCTGCTGCGCCAGCGCACGGGCGTTGGCGTTCGGGTGATAGCTAAGAGACTCCATTGCACTATGCACAGCCAGCCGGGAAGCTTCGCTGGCTTTGGGTGAATTATTAATGACGCGGGAAACGGTGGCGACTGAAACGCCTGCCAGTCGGGCTACATCCTTTATGGTCGCCATGAAAATACCTTAGTGGGTAAACGCTTACATTGTTTCAGTGTTACGGAAAACGCCCGTTGGTTCAAGGGGTGGCGTGTTTTCATCGTGGGAATGTGAGCCAAACGCAAATAAGTAAGACAAAAAAAGAGATTGCAAACCTTTGGTTACACTTTGCGAAACGCTGTTGCGATTGACCGCTGGTGGCGTTTGGCTTCAGGTTGCTAAAGTGGTGATCCCAGAGGTATTGATAGGTGAAGTCAACTTCGTGTTGAGCACATGAATTACACCAGCCTGCGCAGATGCGCAGGTTTTTTTTTGCCGGTCATCAATCTGTAACAGTAACCGACAATTTACACACCTCGTTGCATTTCCCTTCATTCCTTTGCGTTTTCTCGCTGGCGAAGAGTCGTCGTGCAGACCACAATCAAGATCCCAGAGGTATTGATTGGTGAGATTATTCGGTACGCTCTTCGTACCCTGTCTCTTGCACCAACCTGCGCGGATGCGCAGGTTTTTTTTCGCACCTAATTTACTGTCGCTCGCGTTCTTTATCTCGTGTAATCTCCCTCCATTCGCTTTTACTGAATCAGAGCAAAGGGAGTTGGAATGCTTTTTAGCTTTTTTCGAAATTTGTGCCGTGTTTTGTATCGCGTTCGCGTTACGGGTGACACCCAGGCACTGAAGGGCGAGCGCGTACTAATTACGCCTAATCACGTCTCTTTTATTGATGGCATTTTGCTTGGACTGTTTTTACCTGTGCGTCCAGTGTTTGCCGTTTACACCTCAATAAGCCAACAGTGGTATATGCGTTGGCTGAAATCATTTATCGACTTTGTTCCTCTCGACCCGACGCAACCTATGGCTATTAAACATCTGGTACGTCTGGTGGAACAGGGCCGACCAGTGGTGATTTTCCCTGAAGGACGCATCACCACTACAGGCTCGCTGATGAAAATCTACGATGGCGCGGGTTTTGTCGCGGCGAAGTCTGGTGCAACGGTTATTCCTGTGCGTATTGAAGGGGCGGAACTTACGCACTTCAGCCGCCTGAAAGGTCTGGTTAAACGTCGCTTGTTCCCGCAAATTACTCTGCATATTTTGCCTCCAACGCAGGTGGCGATGCCGGATGCGCCGCGTGCCCGTGACCGTCGCAAAATCGCTGGCGAAATGCTGCATCAAATAATGATGGAAGCGCGTATGGCGGTGCGCCCGCGTGAAACTCTGTACGAATCTTTACTGAGTGCAATGTACCGCTTCGGAGCCGGGAAGAAATGTGTCGAAGACGTCAACTTTACCCCAGACTCCTATCGCAAATTGCTTACGAAAACGCTGTTTGTTGGACGCATCCTTGAAAAATACAGTGTTGAAGGCGAACGCATCGGCTTAATGCTGCCCAATGCAGGCATCAGTGCGGCAGTGATTTTTGGGGCCATCGCGCGTCGCCGCATTCCCGCAATGATGAACTACACTGCCGGGGTAAAAGGGCTGACCAGTGCTATTACGGCGGCTGAAATCAAAACCATCTTCACTTCCCGCCAGTTTCTCGATAAAGGCAAACTCTGGCATCTGCCGGAGCAACTTACTCAGGTGCGCTGGGTCTATCTGGAAGATTTAAAAGCAGATGTCACCACTGCCGACAAAGTATGGATCTTCGCTCATTTGCTGATGCCGCGCCTGGCGCAGGTAAAACAGCAGCCGGAAGAAGAGGCGCTGATCCTCTTTACCTCCGGTTCTGAAGGCCATCCAAAAGGCGTCGTCCATAGCCATAAAAGCATTCTGGCGAACGTCGAGCAGATTAAAACGATTGCCGACTTCACCACCAACGATCGCTTTATGTCGGCATTACCGCTGTTTCACTCCTTTGGGCTGACGGTAGGCCTGTTTACGCCACTGCTTACAGGTGCAGAAGTGTTCCTTTATCCAAGCCCGCTGCATTACCGCATTGTGCCGGACTTGGTGTATGACCGCAGTTGCACCGTGTTGTTCGGTACCTCGACTTTCCTCGGTCACTACGCGCGTTTCGCCAACCCGTATGACTTCTATCGTCTACGCTATGTGGTGGCAGGCGCAGAAAAACTACAAGAAAGTACCAAACAGCTTTGGCAGGATAAATTTGGCCTGCGCATCCTTGAAGGCTACGGTGTGACCGAATGCGCGCCTGTCGTTTCTATCAACGTACCGATGGCGGCGAAACCCGGTACGGTAGGGCGTATTCTACCAGGAATGGATGCACGCCTGTTGTCGGTCCCTGGTATCGAAGAGGGCGGACGCCTGCAACTGAAAGGGCCGAACATAATGAACGGCTATCTGCGGGTGGAGAAGCCAGGTGTACTGGAAGTGCCCACCGCCGAGAATGTTCGCGGCGAAATGGAGCGCGGCTGGTATGACACTGGCGATATTGTGCGTTTTGACGAGCAGGGCTTTGTGCAGATTCAGGGCCGCGCAAAACGCTTTGCCAAAATTGCAGGCGAAATGGTGTCGCTGGAAATGGTGGAACAACTGGCACTTGGTGTTTCGCCAGATAAAGTCCATGCCACTGCGATTAAGAGCGATGCCAGCAAAGGCGAGGCACTGGTGCTTTTCACCACAGATAACGAACTGACGCGCGATAAGTTGCAACAGTATGCCCGCGAGCACGGCGTGCCGGAGCTTGCTGTACCGCGCGATATTCGCTATCTGAAACAGATGCCATTACTTGGCAGCGGCAAACCTGACTTTGTCACGTTGAAAAGCTGGGTAGACGAAGCGGAACAACACGATGAGTGAGTCAGTGCACACTAACACTTCGTTGTGGTCGAAGGGGATGAAAGCGGTTATCGTGGCGCAGTTTCTCTCTGCGTTTGGCGATAACGCGCTACTGTTTGCCACTCTGGCGTTACTGAAAGCGCAGTTCTATCCGGAGTGGAGCCAGCCCATCCTGCAAATGGTGTTTGTAGGTGCTTACATTCTTTTGGCGCCGTTTGTCGGGCAGGTGGCGGATAGCTTCGCCAAAGGCCGGGTGATGATGTTTGCCAACGGCCTGAAGCTGCTGGGCGCAGCCAGTATCTGCTTTGGTATCAATCCGTTTCTCGGCTATACGCTGGTGGGTGTTGGTGCTGCAGCCTATTCACCGGCGAAATACGGTATTCTCGGCGAATTAACCACGGGTAGTAAGTTAGTAAAAGCTAACGGTTTAATGGAAGCTTCTGCCATAGCGGCGATTTTACTCGGTTCCGTAGCCGGTGGTGTGCTGGCTGACTGGCATGTCCTGGTCGCTCTGGCCGCATGCGCACTGGCCTACGGTGGTGCGGTCGTTGCCAATATCTACATTCCCAAACTGGCGGCGCGTCCGGGGCAGTCCTGGAATCTCATCAACATGACCCGCAGTTTCCTGAATGCCTGCACCTCGCTATGGTGCAATGGTGAAACGCGTTTTTCGCTGGTGGGCACCAGTTTATTCTGGGGAGCGGGTGTCACGCTGCGTTTCCTGTTGGTGCTGTGGGTACCGGTGGCGCTGGGCATTACCGATAACGCTACGCCGACCTATCTCAACGCGATGGTAGCGATTGGTATCGTGGTTGGCGCAGGTGCGGCAGCGAAGCTGGTTACGCTGGAAACCGTGTCACGCTGTATGCCAGCCGGGATTTTGATTGGCGTGGTGGTACCGATTTTCTCCCTGCAACACGAGCTGCTGCCAGCCTATGCCTTGTTGATGCTGATTGGCGTGCTGGGGGGCTTTTTTGTCGTTCCGCTCAATGCGTTGCTACAGGAGCGGGGTAAAAAAAGCGTCGGGGCGGGGAATGCGATTGCAGTACAAAACCTTGGCGAAAACAGCGCCATGTTGTTGATGCTGGGCATTTACTCGCTGGCGGTAATGGTAGGCATCCCGGTCGTGCCCATTGGCATTGGCTTCGGTGCGCTATTTGCGCTGGCAATAACGGCGCTGTGGATCTGGCAGCGCCGTCATTAATATTTAACGCCGGTTTTAACCGGCGTTAATCTTTATGGTGCAGGATAAGTATAAACCTGATGTACCGCTTCAATTTCAGCTAATACGTCTTCGCTTAACTCCAGATGCAAACTTTCGATGTTAGTTTTCAGCTGATCCATCGTGGTTGCGCCCAGCAGAGTGCTGGCAACAAACGGTTGACGGCGTACAAACGCGAGCGCCATCTGAGCAGGATCAAGGCCATGACGTCTGGCGATATCAACATACGCCGCGACGGCTTTTTGCGTTTGCTCACCGCTATAGCGGGTGAACCGACTAAAGAGCGTATTACGTGCGCCAGCGGGTTTTGCACCATTGAGATATTTCCCGGTCAGCGTGCCGAAACCCAGGCACGAATAGGCCAGCAGTTCGACCCCTTCATACTGGCTGACTTCTGCCAGACCTACTTCAAAACTGCGGTTTAACAGACTGTAAGGGTTCTGAATGGTGACAATACGCGGCAGATCGTGTTTGTCCGCCAGATGCAGGTAGCGCATTACGCCAAATGCAGTTTCGTTCGACACGCCGATATAACGAATTTTTCCCGCGCGTTGGTACTCTGCCAGTGCGTCCAGCGTATCCAGCAGCGAAACCGCAGGCGCAGAATCCGTCCAGCTATAACCGAGTTTGCCGAAGCAGTTGGTCGGGCGCTGCGGCCAGTGCACCTGATAAAGATCGAGGTAATCAGTCTGTAGGCGCTTGAGGCTGTCATGCAGCGCTTCGCGGATATTCTTCCGATCCAGCGCCTGATCCGGGCGGATGCCCTTGTCATTATTGCGCGACGGTCCGCTCACTTTGGAGGCGATAATTAACTTTTCGCGGCTGCCATGTTTCGCCAGCCAGTTGCCGACGTAGGTTTCGGTTAACCCTTGCGTTTCGGGGCGCGGAGGTACTGGGTACATTTCGGCAACGTCGATAAGGTTAATGCCCTGAGCGACGGCATAGTCGAGTTGTGCGTGGGCGTCGGCTTCGCTGTTCTGTTCACCAAACGTCATCGTGCCAAGCCCCAGCGTGCTGACTTCCAGCGAACTGTGGGGTATACGGTGATATTGCATAGCCGTTTCCTTTTTATAATCACGACATAAGGAATATAAAAATGGCAGAGGGAAGGGAAAAGGGAAAGAGAAAAATCTTAAGGCCAGCCGGATGCTGACCTTATTTGTTAACGTTCAATAATTTGCGAAACATCATCACGGTTAATTTGCATCGCGTTACCTTGCTGATCGTGATAACTCACCAGCCCGGTATCATCATCAATTTCAGGTTTTCCATCGGTCAAAATCATACGGCCATCTTTGGTCGCCATGACGTAATCACTGGAACACCCGGAAACAGCAAACGCCAGTCCGACTGCAGAAATTATTACTGCCCATTTTTTCATCCGGTTATCCTCATTTGGCCTACCTATGATAATAGTCTGTTTATAAACCGACGTTATATATCTTGAAAGCAGGAAAATCTTAAACTGTGAGGGTAAAAGGAGTGAGTACGCCCTCCCGCAGGAGAGCGTACGGAGTATCAGAGCGGATTCTTTTTGTTGCGAATCAAGTTGAGGCTTTCAACCGCAATAGAGAAGAACATCGCGAAGTAGATGTAACCTTTCGGTACGTGGATGTCGAAACTTTCCAGAATCAGGGTAAAGCCCACCAGAATCAGGAAAGAGAGCGCCAGCATTTTTACCGAAGGATGGCGTTCGACAAAATCACCAATCGAGCGCGCGGCGAACATCATCACGCCTACGGCAATCACCACGGCTGCCATCATAATAAACAGGTGATCTGACAGACCCACAGCGGTAATCACCGAGTCGAGGCTGAAGATAATATCCAGCAGCATAATCTGCACGATAGCGCCGAGGAATGATGAAACGCGTGTTTTCAGCCCTTCTTCTTCACCTTCAATGGATTCGTGGATTTCCTTGCTGGCTTTCCAGATAAGGAACAAGCCACCCAGAAGCAGAATCAAATCACGGGCAGAAATTTCCTGACTGAATATTGTAAAAAGCGGATTTGTCAGGCGCGTAACCCAAGAGATTGATGCCAGCAGCGCCAGACGCATAACCATGGCTCCCGCCAACCCCAGACGGCGCGCATGAGCACGTTGTGCTGTGGGAAGCTTTGCCACCACCAGAGAAAGGAAAATAATATTGTCGATCCCAAGAACGATCTCCAGCAGCGTCAGCGTACCGAGCGCAAGCCAAGCGTTAGGATCGGTTATCCATGCAAATAACATCTAAAAAGCCCTGCCAAAAAAATGAAGCGGTAATTATATGCCCGGAAAGCGGCAGGTCAAAGCGATGGCTACTGGATCAGAGAATGACGGGCCAGTAGTGCACTGGTGAAATTCTTCTTCAAATAAAAGCCGCGTGGCAGCGTCAGAATCCGTTCGCCCCGGGCACCAATGGCTTCGGTAAGCGCTTTCGCATTCGCTGCTTTCGGTCTTATCTGTAAATATTCCCCGTGACGAGCGGTGATCCGCTCAACCTGACCGAGAACAATCATATCCATTAATTCTTCCCAGTCTTCGCGTAGCTGTCGGTCTTCCTCTTCATTCGGGCTCCACAGCAACGGTGATCCTACGCGACGCTGCGCCAGCGGGATGCTGCGCTCGCCTTCAACCGGTATCCACAGTACGCGTTTGAGCTTGTGGCGCACATGGCTGGTTTCCCAGGTCACCCCGCTATTACCCGTTAACCGGGCAACACAAACGAATGTTGTTTCCAGCGGACGACCAAGACTATCCACAGGGATAGTTTTAAGTTCCACGCCCAGAGCAGCAAAATCTTGCTCAGGTTTACTCCCTGCGCTGGCACCTAGCCAGATCTCCAGTAACACGCCAATCCAGCCCTTATCGCGTTTTAAATTCTCTGGCGTAACCAGCCCGTCAAGTGCCGCCAGTTCTCCCAATGTATAACCAGAAAGTTGCTGTGCTTGCGCTAACAACTGTTCTTCAGTTTCGGGAGGAGAGAGCAGTGGGCGAGGTTGGGACATGTCATGATACCTTGGTTAAAAAACAAACAGTAATTATGTGCCGAATATTCGCAGTGTAACTTTTTCCACATGTGTTGTTCAATTCTCTGATTTATATTGCTTTTTAGGCTGCCGGTAATCGAGTTGCGCAACACTGCAATAGGTTTTCCAAATCTGGTCACTGAAAATAAACAGGATCTTACACCATGTTATCCACAGAAAGCTGGGATAACTGTGAAAAACCTCCACTACTGTTTTCATTTACAGCCTTGACGTGCGACGAAACTCCAGTTTTTAGTGGTTCAGTGCTTAACTTAGTGGCACATTCTGTGGATAAACACGGCATTGGTTGATCTTTCGCCAACCCGTAAATGAGAGGTGTGACCTGGGTCACGAATTACTCTTTTTCATTACTCAAATTACATGTAATGCATTGACTAATAATGAATATTTTAAAATGTCTATATCGGGCTTATTCAGAATGCTCCGGGTTTTCCCGTAGTAATTCCGTAGTTCTTCACAACTCTATCCACAGAAAAGGTGAATAAAAACGGCTATCCACCCCTTCCTCTGTTTATAACTCTGCACATAACTGTGAGTTATTCAATTGTTATTAGTGTGTAATGCCCTGCAGAGAGTGGTTTACCGTCTTCCTGGAGTATGAAACAATCATTCGTATATAAAGCTTTATTTTGAGGTAGTCCGGTGATTGATGACGATGGCTACCGCCCAAACGTAGGTATCGTGATTTGTAATCGCCAGGGGCAGGTAATGTGGGCCCGGCGATTTGGTCAGCACTCCTGGCAATTTCCGCAAGGCGGAATCAACCCCGGAGAATCCGCAGAGCAGGCGATGTACCGTGAATTGTTTGAAGAAGTAGGATTAAGCCGCAAAGACGTTCGAATCCTTGCTTCAACGCGTAACTGGTTGCGCTACAAATTACCGAAACGTTTGGTGCGTTGGGACACGAAGCCGGTTTGTATCGGCCAAAAACAAAAATGGTTTCTCTTGCAGCTGGTAAGCGGCGATGCAGAAATCAATATGCAAACCAGCAGTACACCAGAGTTTGACGGCTGGCGATGGGTAAGTTACTGGTATCCGGTCAGACAGGTGGTGTCATTTAAACGTGATGTCTACCGTAGGGTAATGAAAGAGTTCGCGAGTGTGGTGATGTCACTGCAGGAAAATACGCCAAAACCACAAAACGCATCTGCTTATCGACGTAAAAGAGGTTAAGTCACGCCAATTATGCTCACTCGCCTGCGCGAAATAGTCGAAAAGGTAGCCAGCGCACCACGCCTGAATGAGGCGTTAAATATTCTGGTTACCGACATCTGTCTTGCGATGGATACCGAGGTCTGTTCGGTCTACCTGGCCGATCATGATCGACGTTGTTACTACCTGATGGCGACCCGGGGGCTGAAAAAACCACGCGGTCGCACTGTAACGCTCGCGTTTGATGAAGGGATCGTCGGCCTGGTTGGCAGGCTGGCGGAACCGATAAACCTTGCAGATGCGCAAAAGCACCCCAGCTTCAAATACATCCCCTCCGTAAAAGAAGAACGTTTCCGCGCGTTTTTAGGCGTACCAATTATTCAACGTCGCCAGTTGCTTGGTGTACTGGTGGTACAGCAACGAGAGTTGCGCCAGTATGACGAAAGTGAAGAATCCTTCCTGGTGACGCTTGCCACCCAGATGGCAGCTATTCTTTCTCAGTCGCAGTTGACTGCCCTGTTTGGGCAATATCGCCAGACGCGAATCCGCGCATTACCGGCAGCACCTGGTGTGGCGATTGCCGAAGGCTGGCAGGATGCCACGTTACCTTTAATGGAACAGGTGTATCAGGCATCAACGCTGGATCCGGCTCTGGAACGCGAACGACTGACCGGGGCGCTGGAAGAAGCGGCAAACGAGTTTCGCCGCTACAGCAAACGCTTTGCCGCCGGAGCACAAAAAGAAACGGCGGCTATTTTCGATCTTTACTCGCACCTGCTTTCGGACACCCGGCTGCGTCGCGAATTGTTTGCCGAGGTTGATAAAGGCTCGGTGGCAGAGTGGGCGGTAAAAACGGTCATTGAAAAATTTGCCGAACAGTTTGCCGCGCTAAGCGATAACTATCTCAAAGAGCGGGCTGGTGATTTACGTGCGCTGGGTCAGCGATTGCTGTTTCATCTTGATGACGCTAATCAAGGGCCGAACGCCTGGCCGGAACGTTTCATTCTGGTGGCAGATGAACTGTCAGCGACAACTCTTGCTGAGCTGCCCCAGGATCGCTTAGTCGGTGTTGTCGTGCGAGATGGCGCAGCCAACTCCCATGCTGCGATCATGGTACGTGCGCTGGGGATCCCTACCGTGATGGGCGCGGATATTCAGCCTTCGGTGCTGCATCGTAGGACGCTGATCGTTGATGGCTATCGCGGTGAATTGCTGGTCGATCCGGAGCCGGTACTGCTGCAAGAATATCAGCGGCTAATTAGTGAAGAGATTGAGCTTAGCCGTCTGGCGGAAGATGACGTCAATTTACCCGCGCAGTTAAAAAGCGGTGAGCGTATAAAAGTCATGCTCAATGCTGGTTTAAGCCCGGAACATGAAGAAAAACTGGGCAGCTGTATTGATGGCATCGGTCTTTATCGCACTGAAATCCCATTCATGCTGCAAAGTGGTTTCCCGTCGGAAGAAGAACAGGTGGCGCAGTATCAGGGGATGCTGCAAATGTTCAATGATAAACCCGTCACCTTGCGTACGCTGGATGTCGGAGCAGATAAGCAGCTGCCTTACATGCCGATCAGCGAAGAGAATCCATGCCTGGGTTGGCGTGGGATTCGCATTACGCTCGATCAGCCGGAGATCTTCTTGATCCAGGTGCGGGCGATGCTGCGTGCTAATGCCGCTACGGGCAACCTGAATATTCTGTTGCCGATGGTCACCAGCCTCGATGAAGTTGACGAAGCACGCCGCCTGATTGAACGTGCCGGACGTGAAGTCGAGGAGATGATCGGTTACGAAATTCCCAAACCACGTATCGGCATCATGCTGGAAGTGCCGTCAATGGTATTTATGCTGCCGCATCTGGCAAAGAGGGTCGATTTCATCTCTGTTGGCACCAACGATCTGACTCAATACATTCTGGCCGTTGATCGCAACAATACCCGGGTGGCGAACATTTACGACAGTCTTCATCCTGCAATGTTACGAGCTCTGGCGATGATCGCCCGGGAAGCGGAAATACATGGTATCGATCTTCGTTTGTGCGGTGAAATGGCGGGCGATCCCATGTGCGTGGCAATCCTCATTGGGCTTGGGTATCGCCATCTGTCTATGAACGGACGTTCTGTAGCGCGGGTAAAATACCTGCTGCGGCGCATTGATTTTGCCGAAGCAGAAAATCTTGCGCAGCGTAGTCTGGAAGCGCAACTGGCGACCGAAGTTCGTCATCAGGTTGCAGCCTTTATGGAGCGTCGCGGCATGGGCGGGCTGATTCGCGGAGGGTTATAGCGCGGATCATATACATATCTTTTAACGGTATCCGGCAACCAGCCAGGTCCCCTTGTGCTATTATTCGCACCTTTGGAGCGCCTGAAACCTGCGGCGCGCATTTCAATCGCTGTTCTCTTTCAGCGAAATAACAAGAACTTGTGGTGACAGATGACCAGTAGCTATCTGCATTTTCCGGAGTTTGATCCGGTCATTTTCTCAATAGGACCCGTGGCGCTTCACTGGTACGGCCTGATGTATCTGGTGGGGTTCATTTTTGCAATGTGGCTGGCAACACGTCGGGCGAATCGTCCGGGCAGTGGCTGGACCAAAAATGAAGTTGAAAACTTACTCTATGCGGGCTTCCTCGGCGTCTTCCTCGGGGGACGTATTGGTTATGTTCTGTTCTACAATTTCCCGCAGTTTATGGCCGATCCGCTGTATCTGTTCCGTGTCTGGGACGGCGGCATGTCTTTCCACGGCGGCCTGATTGGCGTTATCGTGGTGATGATTATCTTCGCCCGCCGTACTAAACGTTCCTTCTTCCAGGTCTCTGATTTTATCGCACCACTCATTCCGTTTGGTCTTGGTGCCGGGCGTCTGGGCAACTTTATTAACGGTGAATTGTGGGGCCGCGTTGACCCGAACTTCCCGTTTGCCATGCTGTTCCCAGGCTCCCGTACAGAAGATATTTTGCTGCTGCAAACCAACCCGCAGTGGCAATCCATTTTCGACACTTACGGTGTGCTGCCGCGCCACCCATCACAGCTTTACGAACTGCTGCTGGAAGGTGTGGTGCTGTTTATTATCCTCAACCTGTATATTCGTAAACCGCGCCCAATGGGAGCTGTCTCAGGCTTGTTCCTGATTGGCTACGGCGCGTTTCGCATCATTGTTGAGTTTTTCCGCCAGCCCGACGCGCAGTTTACCGGTGCCTGGGTGCAGTACATCAGCATGGGGCAAATTCTTTCCATCCCGATGATTGTCGCGGGTGTGATCATGATGGTCTGGGCATATCGTCGCAGCCCACAGCAACACGTTTCCTGAGGAACCATGAAACAGTATTTAGAACTGATGCAAAAAGTGCTCGACGAAGGCACACAGAAAAACGACCGTACCGGAACCGGAACGCTTTCCATTTTTGGTCATCAGATGCGTTTTAACCTGCAGGATGGATTCCCGCTGGTGACAACCAAACGTTGCCACCTGCGTTCCATCATCCACGAACTGCTGTGGTTCCTGCAGGGCGATACTAACATTGCTTATCTACACGAAAACAATGTCACCATCTGGGACGAATGGGCCGATGAAAATGGCGACCTCGGGCCAGTGTATGGTAAACAGTGGCGCGCCTGGCCAACGCCAGATGGTCGTCATATTGACCAGATTACTACGGTACTGAACCAGCTGAAAAACGACCCGGATTCGCGCCGCATTATTGTTTCAGCGTGGAACGTAGGCGAACTGGATAAAATGGCGCTGGCACCGTGCCATGCATTCTTCCAGTTCTATGTGGCAGACGGCAAACTCTCTTGCCAGCTTTATCAGCGCTCCTGTGACGTCTTCCTCGGCCTGCCGTTCAACATTGCCAGCTACGCGTTACTGGTGCATATGATGGCGCAGCAGTGCGATCTGGAAGTGGGTGATTTTGTCTGGACCGGTGGCGATACGCACCTGTACAGCAACCATATGGATCAAACTCATCTGCAATTAAGCCGCGAACCGCGTCCGCTGCCGAAGTTGATTATCAAACGTAAACCCGAATCCATCTTCGACTACCGTTTCGAAGACTTTGAGATTGAAGGCTACGATCCACATCCGGGCGTTAAAGCGCCGGTGGCTATCTAATTACGAAACATCCTGCCAGAGCCGACGCCAGTGTGCGTCGGTTTTTTTACCCTCCGTTAAATTCTTCGAGACGCCTTCCCGAAATTTTGCAACGTCCTGCAACGTCCTGCAACGGCGTAAATAGTCCGGAAGATGCGCCGAAGAAATAGAAACTGGCCCTCGTCTTTTTTTCTCCTCGCTCCATACTGCCGGCATGAAAACACAACGTGGTTATACGCTGATTGAAACGCTGGTCGCGATGCTGATTTTGGTCATGCTAAGCGCAAGTGGACTCTATGGCTGGCAATACTGGCAGCAGTCGCAACGGCTTTGGCAAACCGCCAGCTAGGCGCGGGACTATTTGCTCTATTTACGTGAAGATGCCAACTGGCATAACCGCGACCACAGTATCAGCGTTATCAGGGAGGGGACGTTATGGTGCCTTGTGAGTTCCGCTGCTGGGGCCAATACCTGTCATGGCAGTTCACCATTGGTCTTTGTGCCACGCTGGCCCGAAGTCGAAATGAGCGACCTGACACCTTCGCTTGCTTTCTTTGGCCTGCGCAATACCGCATGGGCCGGGCATATTCGCTTCAAAAACTCAACGGGCGAGTGGTGGCTGGTGGTTTCGCCGTGGGGAAGACTCCGGCTTTATCAGCAAGGAGAAACAGAAGGATGCCTGTAAAAGAGCAAGGTTTTTCTCTGCTGGAAGTGTTGATTGCTATGGCGATCAGTAGCGTATTGTTGCTGGGGGCTGCACGCTTTCTGCCTGCGTTACAGCGTGAAAGTTTAACGAGCACTCGTAAGCTGGCACTGGAAGATGAAATCTGGCTGCGGGTATTTACCGTCGCGAAGCATCTCCAGAGGGCGGGTTATTGTCATGGCAGCTGTACCGGCGAAGGGCTGGAAATTGTCGGACAGGGTGACTGTATCATTGTGCAGTGGGATGCGAACAGTAACGGTATCTGGGATCGCGAACCGGTAAAAGAGTCCGACCAGATTGGATTTCGTCTGAAGGAGCATGTGCTGGAAACGCTACGCGGTGCGACATCCTGTGAAGGTAAGGGCTGGGATAAAGTCACTAATCCGGATGCCATCATTATCGACACTTTTCAGGTCGTACGTCAGGATGTCAGCGGCTTCTCGCCGGTGTTGACGGTTAATATGCGTGCTGCCAGTAAGTCTGAACCGCAAACCGTGGTGGATGCCAGCTATAGCGTGACAGGATTCAACCTGTGAACCGCGAAAAAGGTGTTTCGTCACTGGCTCTGGTCCTGATGCTGCTGGTTTTGGGTAGCTTGCTATTGCAAGGAATGAGTCAGCAGGATCGCAGTTTTGCCTCTCGCGTGAGCATGGAAAGTCAGTCATTGCGCCGCCAGGCCATCGTTCAGTCGGCGCTGGCGTGGGGAAAAATGCACTCCTGGCAGACGCAGCCAGCAGTTCAGTGCTCGCAGTACGCTGGAACCGATGCCCAGGTTTGTTTGCGTTTACTGGCAGATAATGAAGCCTTATTGATTGCCGGTTATGAAGGCGTTTCGTTGTGGCGAACAGGCGAAGTCATTGATGGAAAAATTGTTTTTTCGCCACGCGGCTGGAGCGATTTTTGTCCGCTGAAAGAGGGGGCATTATGTCAGCTTCCCTGAAGAATCAACAAGGCTTTAGCCTGCCGGAGGTAATGGTTGCGATGGTGCTGATGGTGCTGATGGTGCTGATGGTGCTGATGGTGATGATTGTCACTGCGTTATCGGGTATCCAGCGAACATCAATGAACAGTCTCGCCAGCAGAAACCAGTACCAACAGCTCTGGCGGCATGGTTGGCAGCAAACGCAACTGCGCGCGATTTCGCCACCTGCCAACTGGCAGGTCAACCGAATGCAGACATCGCAGGCGGGATGTGTCAGCATCAGCGTTACGCTAGTTTCACCCGGGGGCAGAGAAGGCGAGATGACCCGCCTGCATTGCCCGAATTGTCAGTAGTCAGGAGCCGCTATGTTAAGGGTCTACCATTCCAATCGTCTGGACGTGCTGGAAGCGTTGATGGAGTTTATTGTCGAACGCGAACGGCTGGACGATCCTTTCGAACCAGAGATGATTCTGGTGCAAAGTACCGGTATGGCGCAGTGGCTGCAAATGACCCTGTCGCAAAAGTTTGGTATTGCGGCAAACATTGATTTTCCGCTGCCAGCGAGCTTTATCTGGGATATGTTCGTCCGGGTGTTACCGGAAATCCCCAAAGAGAGCGCCTTTAACAAACAGAGCATGAGCTGGAAACTGATGACTCTGCTGCCGCAATTGCTGGAGCGCGAAGACTTTACCCTGTTGCGGCATTATCTGACTGACGATAGCGACAAGCGAAAACTGTTCCAGCTTTCCTCAAAAGCGGCGGACCTGTTTGACCAGTATCTGGTCTATCGTCCGGACTGGCTGGCACAGTGGGAAACAGGACATTTGGTTGAAGGGCTGGGAGAAGCACAGGCCTGGCAAGCCCCGTTGTGGAAGGCGCTGGTGGAATATACCCATGAACTCGGACAACCGCGCTGGCACCGCGCGAATCTCTATCAGCGCTTTATCGAAACGCTGGAGTCCGCGACGACCTGCCCGCCGGGGTTACCTTCGCGCGTCTTTATATGCGGTATTTCCGCGTTACCGCCTGTTTATCTCCAGGCGCTCCAGGCGCTGGGTAAACATATTGAAATCCATCTCCTGTTTACCAACCCCTGCCGTTATTACTGGGGCGATATTAAAGATCCTGCTTATCTGGCGAAACTGCTGACTCGTCAGCGTCGACACAGTTTTGAAGATCGCGAATTGCCGCTATTTCGCGATAGCGAAAATGCCGGACAGCTCTTTAACAGCGATGGTGAACAGGATGTCGGCAACTCGCTGCTGGCCTCATGGGGGAAGCTTGGGCGCGACTACATTTATCTCCTTTCTGACCTGGAGAGCAGCCAGGAGCTGGACGCTTTTGTCGATGTGACGCCAGATAACCTGCTGCATAACATTCAGTCTGACATTCTGGAACTGGAAAACCGCGCCGTTGCGGGTGTGAACATCGAAGAGTTTTCCCGTAGCGATAACAAACGCCCGCTTGATCCACTGGATAGCAGTATCACATTCCACGTTTGCCATAGCCCGCAGCGTGAAGTTGAAGTTTTACACGATCGCTTGCTGGCGATGCTGGAGGAAGCCCCGACACTTACTCCGCGCGACATCATCGTGATGGTGGCTGATATCGACAGCTACAGTCCGTTTATTCAGGCAGTGTTTGGTAGCGCACCTGCGGATCGTTACCTGCCTTACGCCATTTCCGACCGTCGTGCGCGGCAGTCACATCCGGTACTGGAAGCGTTTATCAGCCTGTTATCACTGCCTGACAGTCGCTTTGTGTCAGAGGATGTGCTGGCGCTGCTGGATGTGCCGGTGCTGGCGGCGCGGTTTGACATCACCGAAGAAGGGCTGCGTTATTTACGCCAGTGGGTCAACGAATCCGGCATTCGTTGGGGGATAGATGACGACAACGTTCGCGAGCTGGAACTCCCCGCCACCGGACAACACACCTGGCGATTTGGCCTGACGCGTATGTTGCTGGGCTACGCGATGGAGAGCGCGCAGGGCGAGTGGCAATCGGTTCTACCTTATGATGAATCGAGCGGCTTAATTGCAGAACTGGTGGGGCATCTGGCTTCACTGCTAATGCAGCTAAACATCTGGCGTCGCGGGCTGGCACAGGAGCGTCCGCTAGAAGAGTGGTTGCCGGTTTGTCGCGATATGCTCAACGCCTTCTTCCTGCCGGATGCGGAAACCGAAGCGGCGATGACGCTGATCGAACAACAATGGCAGGCGATTATCGCCGAAGGTTTAGGTGCGCAGTATGGCGACGCGGTGCCGCTGTCACTATTGCGTGATGAACTGGCACAGCGTCTGGATCAAGAACGTATCAGCCAGCGTTTTCTCGCCGGACCGGTTAACATTTGTACTCTGATGCCAATGCGTTCAATTCCGTTCAAAGTGGTTTGCCTGCTGGGAATGAACGACGGCGTTTATCCACGTCAGCTTGCGCCATTGGGCTTTGACCTGATGAGCCAGAAACCGAAGCGTGGCGACCGTAGCCGTCGCGATGACGACCGCTACCTGTTCCTGGAAGCGTTAATTTCCGCGCAGCAAAAACTCTATATCAGCTATATCGGGCGTTCCATTCAGGATAACAGTGAACGTTTCCCGTCGGTACTGGTGCAGGAACTGATCGACTACATCGGGCAAAGTCATTATCTACCGGGCGATGAAGCGCTCAACTGTGATGAAAGCGAGGCAAGGGTAAAAGCGCATCTTACTTGCCTCCATACCCGGATGCCGTTTGATCCGCAAAACTACCAGCCAGGCGAACGACAAAGCTATGCTCGTGAATGGCTACCTGCGGCCAGCCAGGCTGGTAAAGCACATTCTGAATTTGTTCAGCCGCTGCCGTTTACCTTACCGGAAACCGTGCCGCTGGAAACGCTACAACGATTCTGGGCACATCCGGTGCGGGCGTTCTTCCAGATGCGTTTGCAGGTGAACTTCCATACTGAAGACAGCGAAATCCCAGACACCGAGCCATTTATTCTGGAAGGACTTAGCCGTTATCAAATCAATCAGCAGTTATTGAATGCACTGGTTGAGCAGGATGATGCCGAACGCTTGTTCCGCCGCTTCCGGGCGGCAGGGGATTTACCGTATGGCGCTTTTGGTGAAATTTTCTGGGAAACACAGTGCCAGGAGATGCAGCAGCTTGCCGACAGAGTCATTGCCTGTCGCCAGCCGGGGCAGAGTATGGAAATTGATCTCGCCTGCAACGGTGTGCAGATAACTGGCTGGTTGCCGCAGGTGCAGCCGGATGGCCTGTTGCGCTGGCGTCCCTCTTTATTAAGTGTGGCGCAGGGAATGCAACTTTGGCTGGAACACCTTGTCTACTGTGCCAGCGGTGGTAATGGCGAAAGTCGCCTTTTTCTACGCAAAGACGGTGAGTGGCGTTTTCCGCCGCTTGCAGCCGAACAGGCTTTGCATTACCTCTCACAACTGATTGAGGGGTATCGTGAAGGAATGTCCGCGCCATTGCTGGTGTTACCTGAAAGTGGCGGCGCGTGGCTAAAAACCTGTTATGACGCGCAAAACGATGCCATGCTGGATGACGATTCCACGTTGCAAAAAGCCCGTACGAAATTCCTTCAGGCTTACGAAGGCAACATGATGGTGCGTGGCGAAGGTGATGATATCTGGTATCAACGGCTCTGGCGGCAATTAACACCAGAGACAATGGAGGCCATCGTTGAACAGTCGCAACGTTTCCTGTTACCGCTGTTTCGCTTTAATCAGTCATGAGTGTTGTATAAAAATTGCGCAATCTATCTGCTTACTTTATGATGCGCACCAGTCACGGACTGATGGTTATATAAACATAGGCTGACTCGTGCAGCACAAGATTAAATTCTGGCAGATGATTTGCGTTAACCTGTTGAATCTGTCCAGAAAATAAAGTTGATTATGAGGTCCGTGAATGCCCCGCAGCACCTGGTTCAAAGCATTATTGTTGTTTGTTGCCCTCTGGGCACCATTAAGTCAGGCAGAAACGGGATGGCAGCCGATTCAGGAAACCATCCGTAAAAGTGATAAAGATAACCGCCAGTATCAGGCTATACGTCTGGATAACGGTATGGTGGTCTTGCTGGTTTCTGATCCGCAGGCAGTTAAATCGCTCTCGGCGCTGGTAGTGCCCGTTGGGTCGCTGGAAGATCCCGAGGCGTACCAGGGGCTGGCACATTACCTTGAACATATGAGTCTGATGGGGTCGAAAAAGTACCCGCAGGCTGACAGTCTGGCCGAATATCTCAAAATGCACGGCGGTAGTCACAATGCCAGCACTGCGCCGTATCGCACGGCTTTCTATCTGGAAGTTGAGAACGACGCCTTGCCCGGTGCGGTAGACCGCCTGGCCGATGCTATTGCAGAACCCTTGCTCGACAAGAAATACGCCGAACGTGAGCGTAATGCAGTGAACGCTGAATTAACCATGGCGCGTACGCGTGACGGGATGCGCATGGCACAGGTCAGCGCAGAAACCATTAACCCGGCACACCCCGGTTCAAAGTTTTCTGGTGGTAACCTCGAAACTTTAAGCGACAAACCTGGTAATCCGGTGCAGCAGGCGCTGAAAGATTTCCACGAGAAGTACTATTCCGCCAATTTGATGAAGGCGGTTATTTACAGTAATAAACCGCTGCCGGAGTTGGCAAAAATGGCGGCGGACACCTTTGGTCGCGTGCCGAACAAAGAGAGCAAAAAACCGGAAATCACCGTGCCGGTAGTCACCGACGCGCAAAAGGGCATTATCATTCATTACGTCCCTGCGCTGCCGCGTAAAGTGTTGCGCGTTGAGTTTCGCATCGATAACAACTCAGCGAAGTTCCGTAGTAAAACCGATGAATTGATTACCTATCTGATTGGCAATCGCAGCCCAGGTACACTTTCTGACTGGCTGCAAAAGCAGGGATTAGTTGAGGGCATTAGCGCCAACTCCGATCCTATCGTCAACGGCAACAGCGGCGTATTAGCGATCTCTGCGTCTTTAACTGATAAAGGCCTGGCTAATCGCGATCAGGTTGTGGCGGCAATTTTTAGCTATCTCAATCTGTTACGTGAAAAAGGCATTGATAAACAATACTTCGATGAACTGGCGAATGTGCTGGATATCGACTTCCGTTATCCGTCGATCACCCGTGATATGGATTACGTCGAATGGCTGGCAGATACCATGATTCGCGTTCCTGTTGAGCATACGCTGGATGCAGTCAATATTGCCGATCGGTACGATGCTAAAGCAGTAAAGGAACGTCTGGCGATGATGACGCCGCAGAATGCGCGTATCTGGTATATCAGCCCGAAAGAGCCGCACAACAAAACGGCTTACTTTGTCGATGCGCCGTATCAGGTCGATAAAATCAGCGCACAAACTTTCGCCGACTGGCAGAAAAAAGCCGCCGACATTGCGCTCTCTTTGCCAGAGCTTAACCCTTATATTCCTGATGATTTCTCGCTGATTAAGTCAGAGAAGAAATACGACCATCCAGAGCTGATTGTTGATGAGTCGAATCTGCGCGTGGTGTATGCGCCAAGCCGTTATTTTGCCAGCGAGCCCAAAGCTGATGTCAGCCTGATTTTGCGTAATCCGAAAGCCATGGACAGCGCCCGCAATCAGGTGATGTTTGCGCTCAATGATTATCTCGCAGGGCTGGCGCTTGATCAGTTAAGCAACCAGGCGTCGGTTGGTGGCATAAGTTTTTCCACCAACGCTAACAACGGCCTTATGATTAATGCTAATGGTTACACCCAGCGTCTGCCGCAGCTGTTCCAGGCATTGCTCGAGGGGTACTTTAGCTATACCGCTACGGAAGAGCAGCTTGAGCAGGCGAAGTCCTGGTATAACCAGATGATGGATTCCGCAGAAAAGGGTAAAGCGTTTGAGCAGGCGATTATGCCCGCGCAGATGCTCTCGCAAGTGCCGTACTTCTCGCGAGATGAACGGCGTAAAATTTTGCCCTCCATTACGTTGAAAGAGGTGCTGGCCTATCGCGACGCCTTAAAATCAGGGGCTCGACCAGAGTTTATGGTTATCGGCAACATGACCGAGGCCCAGGCAACAACGCTGGCACGCGATGTGCAAAAACAGTTGGGCGCTGATGGTTCAGAGTGGTGTCGAAACAAAGATGTAGTGGTCGATAAAAAACAATCCGTCATCTTTGAAAAAGCCGGTAACAGCACCGACTCCGCACTGGCAGCGGTATTTGTACCGACTGGCTACGATGAATACACCAGCTCAGCCTATAGCTCTCTGTTGGGGCAGATCGTACAGCCGTGGTTCTACAATCAGTTGCGTACCGAAGAACAATTGGGCTATGCCGTGTTTGCGTTTCCAATGAGCGTGGGGCGTCAGTGGGGCATGGGCTTCCTTTTGCAAAGCAATGATAAACAGCCTTCATTCTTGTGGGAGCGTTACAAGGCGTTTTTCCCAACCGCAGAGGCAAAATTGCGAGCGATGAAGCCAGATGAGTTTGCGCAAATCCAGCAGGCGGTAATTACCCAGATGCTGCAGGCACCGCAAACGCTCGGCGAAGAAGCATCGAAGTTAAGTAAAGATTTCGATCGCGGCAATATGCGCTTCGATTCGCGTGATAAAATCGTGGCCCAGATAAAACTGCTGACGCCGCAAAAACTTGCTGATTTCTTCCATCAGGCGGTGGTCGAGCCGCAAGGCATGGCTATTCTGTCGCAGATTTCCGGCAGCCAGAACGGGAAAGCCGAATATGTGCATCCTGAAGGCTGGAAAGTGTGGGAGAACGTCAGCGCGTTGCAGCAAACAATGCCCCTGATGAGTGAAAAGAATGAGTGATGTCGCCGAGACACTAGATCCTTTGCGCTTGCCCTTACAGGGCGAGCGCCTGATTGAAGCCTCTGCCGGCACAGGCAAAACCTTTACGATTGCGGCGCTCTATTTGCGCCTGTTACTTGGACTAGGCGGTTCCGCCGCCTTTCCCCGCCCGCTGATCGTTGAAGAACTGCTGGTGGTCACCTTTACCGAGGCTGCCACGGCAGAATTGCGCGGTCGTATCCGTAGCAATATCCACGAGTTGCGCATCGCCTGTCTGCGTGAAACCACCGACAATCCACTGTACGAACGCCTGCTGGAAGAGATCGACGATAAAGCGCAAGCCGCGCAGTGGTTGTTGTTAGCCGAACGGCAGATGGATGAAGCGGCAGTCTTTACTATTCACGGCTTTTGCCAGCGCATGCTCAACCTGAATGCCTTTGAATCCGGCATGCTGTTTGAGCAGCAGCTGATTGAAGATGAGTCTCTGCTACGCTACCAGGCCTGCGCCGATTTCTGGCGTCGCCACTGCTACCCGCTGCCGCGTGAAATAGCCCAGGTCGTCTTTGAAACCTGGAAAGGGCCGCAGGCGTTGCTGCGCGATATTAATCGTTATCTGCAAGGCGAACCGCCGGTTATCAAAGCACCGCCGCCCGATGATGAAACGCTGGCTTCCCGCCACGCGCAAATTGTGGCGCGTATTGATACGGTAAAACAGCAGTGGCGCGACGCAGTGGGTGAACTGGATGCGCTGATCGAATCTTCTGGTATTGATCGACGCAAGTTTAACCGTAGCAATCAGGCTAAATGGATCGAAAAGATCAGCGCCTGGGCAGAAGAAGAGACAAACAGTTATCAGTTGCCGGAGTCGCTGGAAAAATTCTCCCAGCGTTTCTTAGAAGATCGCACGAAGGCCGGGGGGGAAACCCCGCGACATCCACTGTTTGAGGCGATCGATCAACTGCTTGCAGAACCATTGTCGATCCGCGATCTGTTGATCACCCGCGCATTGGCTGAGATCCGCGAAACAGTAGCGCGTGAAAAACGCCGCCGTGGCGAATTGGGTTTTGATGACATGTTAAGTCGGCTCGATTCCGCGCTGCGTAGCGAAAGCGGCGAGGTGTTGGCAGCGGCGATCCGTACGCGATTCCCGGTGGCAATGATCGATGAATTTCAGGATACCGACCCCCAGCAGTACCGAATTTTTCGCCGTATCTGGCACCATCAGCCGGAAACCGCATTGTTGCTGATTGGCGACCCGAAGCAGGCCATATATGCATTCCGGGGTGCGGATATCTTCACTTATATGAAGGCGCGTAGTGAAGTTCATGCCCACTACACTTTAGACACCAACTGGCGCTCCGCACCTGGAATGGTGAACAGTGTGAACAAGCTTTTCAGCCAGACTGATGACACGTTCATGTTTCGCGAAATACCGTTTATTCCAGTGAAATCAGCCGGGAAAAATCAGGCGTTACGTTTTGTATTTAAAGGTGAAACGCAGCCTGCGATGAAAATGTGGCTGATGGAAGGCGAAAGCTGCGGCGTTGGCGACTATCAAAGTACCATGGCGCAGGTATGTGCTGCGCAAATCCGCGACTGGCTACAAGCCGGACAGCGGGGCGAAGCGTTGCTGATGAACGGCGACGACGCGCGTCCGGTGCGTGCTTCGGACATCAGCGTGCTGGTGCGCAGCCGCCAGGAGGCCGCCCAGGTGCGCGATGCCTTAACGTTGCTGGAAATCCCTTCCGTTTACCTTTCGAACCGCGACAGTGTTTTTGAAACTCTGGAAGCGCAGGAAATGCTTTGGTTGTTGCAGGCGGTGATGACGCCCGAACGTGAGAACACCCTGCGCAGTGCGCTGGCAACGTCAATGATGGGGCTGAATGCGCTGGATATTGAAACGCTGAATAATGACGAACATGCGTGGGATGCGGTAGTCGAAGAGTTCGATGGTTATCGGCAAATCTGGCGCAAACGTGGCGTTATGCCGATGCTGCGGGCGCTGATGTCGGCGCGTAACATTGCAGAAAACTTGCTGGCAACGGCAGGCGGTGAGCGGCGTCTTACCGATATCTTGCATATCAGCGAACTGCTTCAAGAAGCCGGAACGCAGCTGGAAAGTGAACATGCGCTGGTACGCTGGTTATCGCAACATATCCTCGAGCCAGACAGTAATGCCTCCAGCCAACAAATGCGCCTCGAAAGTGATAAACATCTGGTGCAGATTGTCACGATCCATAAATCGAAAGGGCTGGAATATCCGCTGGTCTGGTTGCCATTTATTACCAATTTCCGCGTCCAGGATCAGGCGTTTTATCACGATCGCCACTCGTTTGAGGCAGTTTTGGATCTTAATGCTGCGCCAGAAAGCGTCGACCTCGCGGAGGTCGAACGTCTGGCGGAAGATCTGCGTTTGCTTTACGTGGCGCTGACGCGTTCGGTTTGGCATTGCAGTCTCGGCGTTGCACCGCTGGTGCGCCGTCGTGGCGATAAAAAAGGTGACACCGACGTCCACCAAAGTGCGCTCGGGCGTTTGCTGCAAAAAGGGGAACCGCAAGATGCGGCAGGGCTTCGCACCTGTATTGAAGCGTTATGCGATGATGATATTGCCTGGCAAACGGCACAAACTGGTGATAACCAGCCCTGGCAGGTTAATGATGCTTTAACTGCAGAACTGAATGCGAGGACACTACAACGATTGCCCGGCGATAACTGGCGTGTCACCAGCTACTCCGGCTTGCAGCAGCGTGGTCACGGTATCGCTCAGGATCTGATGCCACGGCTGGATGTTGATGCCGCAGGCGTGGTCAGCGTCGTTGAAGAACCGACGTTAACACCGCATCAGTTCCCGCGCGGTGCGTCACCGGGGACATTCTTGCACAGTTTGTTTGAAGACCTCGATTTTACCCAGCCGGTTGACCCGAACTGGGTACAGGAAAAACTGGAACTCGGCGGCTTTGAATCGCAGTGGGAACCGGTGTTGACCGAGTGGATCACGGCTGTCCTCCAGGCACCTCTCAATGAAACGGGTGTTAGCCTGAGTCAGCTTTCCGACCGCGATAAACAGGTGGAGATGGAGTTTTACCTGCCGATTAGCGAACCGCTCATCGCCAGCCAGCTTGATGCACTAATTCGCCAGTTTGACCCGCTATCCGCTGGCTGCCCGCCGCTGGAGTTCATGCAGGTACGCGGCATGTTAAAAGGCTTTATCGACCTGGTATTCCGCCACGAAGGGCGTTATTACCTGCTCGACTATAAATCCAACTGGCTGGGTGAAGACAGTTCGGCTTACACCCAACAGGCTATGGCAGCAGCGATGCAGGCACACCGCTATGATCTGCAATATCAGCTTTATACCCTGGCGCTGCATCGTTATCTGCGCCATCGCATTGCTGATTACGACTATGATCTTCACTTTGGCGGCGTTATCTATCTGTTCCTGCGTGGCGTTGATAAAGAACATCCGCAACAAGGGATTTACACAACCCGACCCAACGCCGGGTTGATTGCCCTGATGGATGAGATGTTTGCCGGTATGACCCTGGAGGAGGCGTAATGAAATTGCAAAAGCAATTACTGGAAGCTGTGGAGCACAAACAGCTACGCCCGCTGGATGTGCAATTTGCCCTGACCGTGGCGGGAGATGAACATCCTGCCGTCACCCTCGCGGCGGCACTGTTAAGTCATGATGCCGGAGAGGGACACGTCTGTTTGCCGCTTTCACGACTGGAAAATAACGAGGCGTCGAATCCGCTGTTGGCGACCTGTGTCAGTGAAATCGGTGAGCTACAAAATTGGGAAGAATGCTTGCTGGCTTCTCAAGCGGTCAGCAGGGGAGATGAACCCACGCCGATGATCCTCTGTGGCGATCGTCTTTATTTGAATCGCATGTGGTGTAACGAGCGGACGGTAGCGCGCTTCTTCAATGAGGTGAATCATACCATTGAGGTTGATGAAGCTCTACTGGCGCAAACCCTGGACAAACTTTTTCCAGTAAGCGATGAAATTAACTGGCAAAAAGTTGCAGCGGCAGTGGCGCTGACGCGGCGGATCTCGGTGATTTCCGGCGGCCCAGGCACCGGTAAAACGACCACCGTGGCGAAGTTGCTGGCAGCGTTAATTCAAATGGCCGACGGCGAACGCTGCCGTATCCGTCTGGCTGCACCAACGGGTAAAGCTGCCGCGCGCTTAACCGAATCTCTCGGCAAGGCTTTGCGACAGTTACCGCTGACCGATGAACAAAAGAAACGCATTCCGGAAGATGCCAGCACTTTGCACCGATTGCTGGGCGCGCAGCCGGGTAGCCAGCGTTTACGTCATCATGCCGGTAACCCGCTGCATCTTGATGTGCTGGTGGTAGATGAAGCGTCAATGATCGATCTGCCTATGATGTCGAGACTGATCGACGCCTTGCCAGATCATGCGCGAGTGATCTTTCTCGGCGATCGTGATCAACTGGCCTCGGTTGAGGCTGGGGCTGTGCTGGGCGATATCTGCGCTTATGCCAACGCGGGCTTTACCGCCGAGCGTGCCAGGCAGCTAAGCCGCCTGACGGGGACTCACGTTCCGGCAGGAACCGGCACAGAAGCGGCATCTTTGCGCGACAGTCTCTGCCTGCTGCAAAAAAGCTATCGTTTCGGCAGCGATTCTGGCATTGGTCAGTTAGCTGCGGCGATCAACCGTGGTGATAAAACGGCAGTGAAAACCGTTTTTCAGCAGGATTTTACTGATATCGAAAAACGACTTTTACAGAGCGGCGAAGATTATATTGCGATGCTTGAGGAAGCTCTTGCGGGTTACGGACGTTATCTGGATCTGCTGCAAGCGCGTGCCGAGCCGGATTTAATCATTCAGGCGTTCAATGAGTACCAGCTTTTGTGCGCCCTGCGGGAAGGGCCGTTTGGCGTGGCTGGACTGAATGAGCGAATTGAACAGTTTATGCAACAGAAGCGCAAAATTCATCGTCATCCGCACTCTCGTTGGTACGAAGGCCGACCGGTGATGATTGCCCGTAATGACAGCGCGCTTGGGTTGTTTAATGGCGATATCGGTATTGCGCTGGATCGCGGGCAGGGGACGCGCGTCTGGTTTGCGATGCCGGACGGCAATATTAAGTCTGTGCAACCGAGTCGCTTGCCAGAGCACGAAACTACGTGGGCGATGACGGTACATAAATCGCAGGGATCGGAGTTCGACCATGCGGCGTTGATTTTACCGAGCCAACGCACGCCGGTAGTAACGCGAGAGCTGGTATACACCGCGGTGACCCGCGCGCGTCGTCGTCTGTCGCTGTATGCCGATGAGCGTATATTAAGTGCGGCAATCGCCACTCGTACTGAGCGGCGCAGTGGTCTGGCGGCGTTGTTTAGTTCGCGGGAATAAACGTAATTGCCGGATGCGACGCACGAGTGTTACGCCTGCCGCATCCGGTGATTTTCATCGCTTACCCTAAATCCGCCATCAACACTTTGGATTTACGCTGGTAGTTGTACAACTGCTTTTTGCTCTCGGGCAGTAAATCAATATCCACCGGGGTAAATCCACGTTCCTGGAACCAGTGAATACTGCGCGTGGTCAGCACAAACAATTTGCTTAAGCCGCTCTGCTTCGCCTGAGCGGCAATGCGTTCCAGCAGAACCTCGCCCCGTGATGAACTGCGGTAATCCGGGTGAACTGCCACACAGGCCATTTCCCCAATCTTCTCTTCCGGGAACGGATAGAGCGCGGCGCAGGCAATAGTCGTGTTATCGCGCTGAATAATGGTGAATTTGTCGATTTCCATCTCCAGCTGCTCGCGAGAACGGCGCACCAGAATACCTTGCTGCTCCAGCGGGCGAATCAACTCCAGAATACCGCCAATATCGTTGATTGTTGCGCGACGAATCTGCTCGGCGCTTTCCATCACAATCTGCGTACCGATACCGTCGCGTGAGAACAACTCTTGCAACAGCGCGCCATCTTCCTGATAACTGATTAAATGACAGCGGCGCACGCCGCTGCGGCAGGCTTTCACTGCGCCACGCAAAAAGCGCACCGTACCGGAGTTGTAATCGCCTTTCTCTTCCTGGGCTTCTACCCGTGCTTGCGCTTCGTTAGGGAAAAGTTCGGAGACAATATCACCGTCGTCATTAGTAACGCCCTGGGAAGAGCAAAAACCAATCATCTTTTCAGCTTTCAGTTTGATGGCTAGTTGAGTGGCAATCTCTTCCGAGGTCAGATTAAAGCTCTCGCCAGTGACTGAAACAGCGACCGGCCCCATTAGCACTATTGCACCGCTTTCCAGTTGACGATGGAGCGCGTCTTCATCAATCCGCCGGATACGCCCGCTATGGCAGTAATCCACGCCGTCATCGACGCCCAGCGGCTGGGCAATAATAAAATTGCCACTAACGACGTTGATATGCGCGCCCTGCAGCGGCGTGTTATTGAGACTCATTGACAGGCGAGCAGTAATATCCAGTTGCAATGTTCCCGCAGCCTGCTTCACCAGTTCCAGTGTTTTGGCGTCGGTCACACGTATATTCTTGTGATACAGCGGTTCGTGGTGATGCGCAGCCAGATTTGCGTCGATCTGCGGACGTGCGCCATAGACCACCACCAGACGGATGCCGAGGCTGTGCAACAACCCGATATCATTAACGATACTGGAGAAATTCTCATGCTCAATGGCTTCACCGCCGAGCATGATGACAAACGTTTTTCCCCGGTGGGTATTGATATAGGGAACCGAATGGCGGAATCCCTCGACCAGCTCGGTTTTACGTTCCTTTACCACGGCACACCCCTTTGCATGATTATTTGAAATTATTGTATTTTTATTCTGTTTTTTCGCAGGGTGCAAGTGTAAATTTTATGCGAGAGCGACTTTTTTATCAGTAATGCCGTGAATATAAAAAGAATGTTTACCGTTTATTAGATGACAGATTATGCGTCTTTCGCTAAAGTTTCCGGTCAAATTAGTCGTTTACTTGTTACACAGCTTAGATTTCTTTTGCTCGGGAGAGGCATGTCAGGATCCAACACTGCAATCAGCCGTCGTCGTTTACTGCAAGGCGCGGGCGCTATGTGGCTATTGAGCGTAAGTCAGGTCAGCCTGGCTGCGGTTAGCCAGGTCGTGGCGGTGCGCGTCTGGCCTGCGTCCAGCTACACCCGCGTGACGGTAGAATCAAATCGTCAGCTGAAATATAAGCAGTTCGCGTTGAGTAACCCTGAACGCGTGGTGGTGGATATCGAAGATGTAAACCTGAACTCGGTACTCAAGGGGATGGCGGCACAAATTCGTGCAGACGACCCGTTCATCAAGTCGGCGCGCGTCGGGCAATTTGACCCGCAAACCGTACGCATGGTTTTTGAATTAAAGCAAAACGTAAAACCGCAGCTGTTTGCCCTTGCGCCGGTCGCCGGGTTTAAAGAGCGTCTGGTGATGGACCTCTATCCGGCCAATGCACAGGATATGCAGGACCCGCTGCTGGCGCTGCTGGAGGATTACAACAAAGGCGACCTCGAAAAGCAGGTGCCGCCAGCGCAAAGTGGTCCACAACCGGGTAAAGCAGGGCGCGATCGTCCGATTGTCATTATGCTTGACCCTGGCCACGGTGGCGAAGACTCCGGTGCGGTGGGGAAATACAAAACGCGCGAAAAAGATGTGGTATTGCAAATAGCTCGCCGTTTGCGCTCTCTGATCGAGGAAGAGGGCAATATGAAGGTGTACATGACGCGCAATGAAGACATCTTCATTCCGTTGCAAGTGCGCGTAGCAAAAGCCCAGAAACAGCGTGCTGACCTGTTTGTCTCTATCCATGCCGACGCCTTTACCAGTCGTCAGCCGAGCGGTTCCTCGGTGTTTGCGCTCTCAACCAAAGGCGCAACCAGTACTGCGGCAAAATATCTGGCACAAACCCAGAACGCCTCGGACTTGATTGGTGGCGTGAGCAAAAGCGGTGACCGCTATGTCGACCACACCATGTTCGATATGGTGCAGTCGCTGACTATTGCTGACAGCCTTAAGTTTGGTAAAGCGGTACTGAATAAGCTCGGAAAAATCAACAAGCTGCATAAAAATCAAGTTGAACAGGCCGGGTTTGCCGTACTAAAGGCACCAGATATTCCCTCCATTCTGGTCGAAACGGCGTTTATCAGTAACGTTGAGGAAGAGCGTAAACTGAAAACGGCGACTTTCCAGCAGGAAGTTGCGGAGTCTATTCTTGCGGGGATTAAAGCGTATTTTGCCGATGGGGCAACGCTGGCGAGAAGGGGATGATAAAAAGGCGCTGAATGGCGCTTTTTTTATGGGAGATCAGAAACAAAAAAACACCCGTTAGGGTGTTCAATAATTGGTTGCGGGGGCCGGATTTGAACCGACGACCTTCGGGTTATGAGCCCGACGAGCTACCAGGCTGCTCCACCCCGCGTCACCGTACTGCTTTTACTTCATCAAATTTGATTGGTTGCGGGGGCCGGATTTGAACCGACGACCTTCGGGTTATGAGCCCGACGAGCTACCAGGCTGCTCCACCCCGCGTCCGTGGATGCGCACTATACTCCGCTCGCGTTTTCATGCAACCTTTTTTTTACCCCGATCACGGATTTAGCATGATTTTGAACAAAAACAAACCACTAAAGCCTATTTTTTGTGCAAAATTTGCGTCAGGGAGAGGCTGCTCATTTCATTAAACGCGGCGGTTTGTTATCTTCGTTGCGCCTTATTTTTTAACCTGAAGAAGAGAACAATGAAAGGACGTTGGGTAAAGTACCTTCTTATGGGCACGGTTGTGGCAATGCTTGCCGCCTGCTCTTCCAAACCAACCGATCGCGGACAGCAATATAAAGACGGGAAATTTACCCAGCCTTTCTCTCTGGTGAACCAGCCAGATGCCGTTGGCGCGCCGATTAACGCCGGTGATTTTGCCGAGCAAATTAACCATATCCGTAATTCGTCACCGCGTCTGTATGGCAACCAGAGTAATGTTTATAACGCGGTGCAAGAGTGGCTGCGCGCAGGCGGTGATACCCGCAATATGCGCCAGTTCGGCATTGATGCCTGGCAGATGGAAGGTGCCGACAACTATGGTAACGTGCAGTTTACAGGCTATTACACGCCGGTAATTCAGGCGCGCCATACCCGCCAGGGCGAGTTCCAGTATCCTATTTACCGTATGCCGCCAAAACGTGGTCGTCTGCCGTCTCGTGCGGAGATCTACGCCGGGGCATTGGGCGATAAATACATCCTCGCTTACAGCAACTCTCTGATGGATAACTTCATTATGGATGTGCAGGGTAGTGGGTATATCGACTTTGGTGATGGCAGTCCGCTTAACTTTTTCAGCTATGCAGGGAAAAACGGTCATGCCTATCGCAGCATTGGTAAGGTGCTGATCGACCGTGGCGAAGTGAAAAAAGAAGATATGTCGATGCAGGCGATTCGTCATTGGGGCGAAACACACAGTGAAGCCGAGGTTCGCGAGCTGCTGGAACAGAACCCGTCTTTCGTCTTCTTTAAACCGCAATCTTTTGCACCGGTGAAAGGGGCAAGTGCGGTGCCGCTGGTTGGCCGTGCTTCTGTTGCCTCCGATCGTTCAATTATTCCGCCAGGTACTACCTTGCTGGCAGAAGTGCCGCTGCTGGATAATAACGGCAAATTTAACGGTCAGTACGAATTGCGTCTGATGGTGGCGTTGGATGTCGGGGGCGCAATCAAAGGCCAACACTTCGATATCTATCAAGGGATCGGGCCGGAAGCCGGACACCGCGCAGGTTGGTACAACCACTATGGACGGGTTTGGGTGCTGAAAACGGCTCCGGGCGCAGGTAACGTCTTTAGCGGCTGATGTGATATTCTGTATGCCGTTTTTACGGATATGACAGGGGAGGGGTAACCTCACATCCTGATTATTGACTAAGTGCGCGTTGTTCATACCGGATGCGGCGTGAACGCCTTATCCGGCCTACAAATCATGCAAATCCAAAATATTGCAGGAGTTATGTAGGCCTGATAAGCGTAGCGCATCAGGCATTTATGCGTTTAGGGTGAGGGATAACCTCGCCCTTTTTAATTCTGAGGTGCTATGTCTGTGGTAATTAGTGATGCATGGCGTCAGCGTTTTGGTGGCACAGCGCGTCTGTATGGTGAAAAAGCGTTGCAACTGTTTGCTGACGCGCATATTTGTGTGGTTGGTATCGGTGGTGTCGGTTCCTGGGCGGCGGAAGCGCTGGCGCGCACGGGGATTGGCGCAATCACGCTTATCGATATGGATGATGTGTGCGTCACCAATACCAATCGGCAAATTCACGCTCTGCGCGATAACGTCGGGCTGGCAAAAGCGGAAGTCATGGCGGAGCGCATTCGCCAGATTAACCCGGAGTGCCGTGTAACGGTGGTGGATGATTTCGTGACGCCGGATAACGTAGCGCAATATATGAGTGCCGGTTATTCGTACGTGATTGATGCCATTGATAGTGTACGGCCCAAAGCGGCGCTGATTGCTTATTGTCGGCGCAATAAAATCCCGCTGGTCACGACCGGTGGCGCGGGTGGGCAGATTGACCCGACGCAGATTCAGGTTACCGATCTGGCGAAAACGATTCAGGATCCGCTGGCGGCGAAGTTGCGCGAGCGCCTGAAAAGCGATTTTGGCGTAGTGAAAAACAGTAAAGGTAAGCTCGGCGTGGATTGCGTGTTTTCTACTGAAGCGCTGGTGTACCCGCAGTCAGACGGTACGGTGTGTGCGATGAAAGCCACGGCAGAAGGGCCGAAGCGGATGGATTGTGCATCTGGATTTGGCGCGGCAACGATGGTGACCGCCACCTTTGGGTTTGTTGCGGTTTCTCATGCGCTGAAGAAGATGATGGCGAAAGCGGCGCGTCAGGGTTAAACAATCAGGTCGGATGAGACGCGAACGTCTTATCCGACCCGGTTCTGTGCTTAAACCTGCTTCGTCGCAGCGATAATCGCCTCGCTTAACGCATTTAACCCCTGGCTGCGTGAGGCGCTAAGCTGCGCACGTAATCCCAGCTCATCAAACAATGCCAGCGGCGACTGTGCCTGTAATTCGGCGGCGGTTTTCCCCTCAACGGCAGTCAACAACACCGCCAACAGGCCGCGCACAATGCGCCCTTCGCTGTTGCCAAAGAAGTGCATTTTGCCGTTTTCAGCCACGGTATATCCCAGCCAGACGCGGTTTTCGCATCCGGCAATCTCTTTAGCCTGCGCTTTTAACTCGTCTGGCAAAGCCGGAAGCTGTTTCCCCAGCATGATCAACTGGCGATATTTATCTTCCCATTGCGACAACGGTGCGAAGGTATTGCGTAACGTTTCTGCGGTTACGGTTGTGCCGAACGGATGTCCGGCGAATTGCGGGTTTGTCATTAATCCACCAATAATTCCAGCGCGCGGTCAACGGCATTCACCAGCGCATCCACATCACTCTTTGTATTATATGGCGCAAATGAGGCGCGCAGTGTGCCGGTTACGCCTAATTCTGCCAGTAGCGGCTGAGCGCAATGTTGCCCGGCCCGCAAGGCAATACCGTACTCCGCCAGTAGCGTCACCATATCGCTGTGATGAACGCCAGCAAAATCAAAGGCCAGCAGGCTGGAATCCTGGCAGCGGAATGAACGAAAGCCTGGACGTTTCGCCAGCGCTTCTTCTGCAAGCGTTGCTAAGCTACGGCTCCAGCTTTCGGCCTGGTTGATATCGTAATCTGCCAGCCATTCCAGCGCCGCGCTTAATCCTATGACGCCAGCGACATTTGGCGTTCCTGCTTCCAGTTTCCACGGCGCAGATTGAGTGGTGAAACCGTCAAAACTCACTTCGTGAATCATTTTGCCGCCACCCAGCCAGGGCGACATCGCTTCCAGCAGTTCTGATTTGCCATACAGCACGCCGATACCCGTCGGGCCATACAGTTTGTGACCAGAGAAAGCATAGAAATCGATATCCAGTTGCTGAACATCCGCGGGGAAATGCACCGTCCCCTGAGCACCATCAACCATCACCACCATCCCGGCTGAATGAGCAAAGGTAATCGCTCGCGCCAGATCCGGGCAACCGCCAGTCACGTTCGACATCTGACCCAACGCCAGAATCCGACTACGGGGAGTAATCAGCTCTGGCAACAAATCGACATCCGGCAGTCGCTGCGCATTAAGCGGCAATTTCACCACTTTGGCTCTAGTTTGTTGGGCGACCATCAGCCAGTGGACCAGGTTAGCGTGGTGTTCTGCCACGCTGACAATAATCTCATCGCCCGGTTGCACACGCGGACGCGCATAGCATTGTGCCACCATGTTGATGGATTCAGTGGTGCCGCGCGTCCAGACGATAGTTTTATCATCCGGTGCATTCAGTAATTGCGCCACTTTCTCTCGTGCAGCTTCATAACGCGCGGTCAGGCGTTGGGCTTCGGCAAACTGGCTGCGATGGACGTTTCCGGCGCTCAGGCTGTAAAACTGTCGAGTGGCTTCAACCACGGCTTCAGGTTTAAGCGCGGTCGCGGCGCTGTCGAGATAGACGCCCGCATCCTGTAGTGCGGGAAACTGGGCGCGAAACTGCGCGGGATTAAAAACGTTCATGGTACTCCTCGGCTTGATGCACCGATCGTGACGCAAAATTCACTTTGATACAAGGAGAGTGCTAACCATCAGAATTATCTGGATATCCTGGCGAAGCCGCGTAAGTAACATATGCTGAATAGTGTTAGGCGTTAATTTTAGCCTGTTAATCAATACTATTAAGATTTATTAATCGTTTTAAGGAGAAGATGATGAAAAAGACTGCCGCAATTATTTCTGCCTGTATGCTGACTTTTGCCCTGAGCGCCTGTTCCGGTTCGAACTATGTGATGCACACCAATGACGGACGTACCATCGTCTCTGACGGCAAACCACAGACTGATAACGATATCGGTATGATTTCGTATAAAGACGCTAATGGCAACAAACAGCAGATCAACCGTACTGACGTGAAAGAGATGGTCGAACTGGAACAGTAATTCGCGATCGCAAGGTAAAAAAAAGCACCGCAATTAGGCGGTGCTACATTAATCACTATGGACAGACAGGGTAAATGTACAGGAAGTGAAAAAAGGTAGCTTTGCTACCATGGTCTGAATCGCAGACCAATTGCAAACACAACAACACAACATCACAACCGTAAGCCAAAAGTTCACCAGAATACGCATTCCGATAAAACTTTTCGTTCCGGCTCAGGAAGTGCCGCCACTATAGGTATTTGCTGGTAGAAGCTCAACGGACAATTTATAATGGCTCAGATTAAAAAAACTAATAGGTTACACAGTGTGATCTAATTGTTAAATTCATTTAACATCAAAGTTTAAAAGCCATGTCTAAACGATTACCACCGCTAAATGCCTTACGAGTTTTTGATGCCGCAGCACGCCATTTAAGTTTTACTCGCGCAGCAGAAGAGCTTTTTGTGACCCAGGCCGCAGTAAGTCATCAAATCAAGTCTCTTGAGGATTTTTTGGGGCTAAAACTGTTCCGCCGCCGTAATCGTTCACTCCTGCTGACCGAGGAAGGGCAAAGCTATTTCCTCGATATCAAAGAGATATTTTCGCAATTAACCGAAGCGACGCGTAAACTCCAGGCCCGTAGCGCCAAGGGGGCGTTGACGGTCAGTTTACTCCCCAGTTTCGCCATTCATTGGTTGGTTCCGCGACTTTCCAGCTTTAATTCAGCTTATCCGGGAATTGACGTTCGAATCCAGGCGGTTGATCGTCAGGAAGATAAGCTGGCGGATGATGTTGATGTGGCGATATTTTATGGTCGGGGCAACTGGCCGGGGCTACGGGTGGAAAAACTGTACGCCGAATATTTATTGCCGGTGTGTTCGCCGCTACTGCTGACAGGCGAAAAACCCTTGAAGACCCCGGAAGATCTGGCTAAACATACGTTATTACATGATGCGTCACGCCGTGACTGGCAGACATATACCCGACAGTTGGGGTTTAATCATATCAACGTTCAGCAAGGGCCAATTTTTAGTCATAGCGCCATGGTGCTGCAAGCGGCTATTCACGGGCAGGGAGTGGCGCTGGCAAATAACGTGATGGCGCAATCTGAAATCGAGGCCGGACGTCTTGTTTGCCCGTTTAATGATGTTCTGGTCAGTAAAAATGCTTTTTATCTGGTTTGTCATGACAGCCAGGCAGAACTGGGTAAAATAGCCGCCTTTCGCCAATGGATCCTGGCGAAAGCCGCTGCTGAACAAGAAAAATTCCGCTTTCGTTATGAACAATAATTTACGTAGGGTACGACCATGACCAGCCGTTTTATGCTGATTTTCGCCGCCATTAGCGGCTTCATTTTTGTGGCACTGGGCGCTTTTGGTGCGCATGTGTTAAGTAAAACCATGGGGGCCGTTGAGATGGGCTGGATCCAAACCGGTCTCGAATACCAGGCGTTTCATACGCTGGCGATCTTAGGTCTGGCGGTGGCAATGCAGCGTCGCATCAGTATCTGGTTTTACTGGAGTAGCGTTTTCCTCGCGTTAGGCACGGTGCTGTTCAGCGGCAGCCTTTATTGCCTGGCGCTGTCCCATCTGCGTTTGTGGGCGTTTGTCACACCGGTTGGCGGCGTGAGCTTCCTTGCGGGCTGGGCGTTAATGTTAGTTGGTGCTATCCGTTTAAAGCGCAAGGGCGTAAGTCATGAATAAGGTTGTATTGCTGTGCCGTCCGGGCTTTGAAAAAGAGTGCGCCGCAGAAATTACCGATAAAGCCGGCCAGCGGGAAATTTTCGGTTTTGCCCGCGTGAAAGAGAATGCGGGTTATGTCATTTATGAATGTTATCAACCTGATGATGGCGATAAGTTAATCCGTGAGCTGCCGTTCAGTTCATTAATTTTTGCCCGCCAGTGGTTTGTGGTGGGGGAACTCCTGCAGCATTTGCCGCCAGAAGATCGTATTACCCCCATTGTCGGCATGTTACAGGGTGTAGTAGAGAAGGGCGGTGAACTGCGTGTTGAAGTTGCCGATACCAACGAAAGCAAAGAGTTGCTGAAATTCTGCCGTAAGTTCACTGTTCCGCTACGCGCTGCCTTGCGCGATGCTGGGGTGCTGGCGAACTATGAAACGCCGAAGCGTCCGGTTGTGCATGTATTCTTTATTGCACCAGGATGCTGCTATACCGGTTACTCATACAGCAACAATAATTCGCCGTTCTATATGGGCATTCCGCGCCTGAAATTTCCGGCAGAGGCGCCGAGTCGTTCCACGCTCAAACTGGAAGAGGCATTTCATGTGTTTATTCCTGCGGATGAGTGGGATGAACGCCTGGCGAACGGGATGTGGGCGGTGGATTTAGGCGCTTGCCCTGGCGGCTGGACCTACCAACTGGTGAAGCGCAACATGTGGGTTTATTCCGTCGACAACGGCCCGATGGCGCAAAGTCTGATGGATACCGGGCAGGTGACGTGGCTGCGGGAAGACGGTTTCAAATTCCGTCCGACACGCAGCAATATCTCCTGGATGGTATGCGATATGGTTGAAAAACCGGCTAAAGTTGCGGCATTGATGGCGCAGTGGCTGGTTAATGGCTGGTGCCGTGAAACCATTTTCAATCTCAAACTGCCGATGAAAAAACGCTACGAAGAAGTATCACACAATCTGGCGTATATTCAGGCACAGCTTGATGAACATGGCATAAATGCTCAGATTCAGGCGCGGCAGTTGTATCACGATCGCGAAGAAGTGACGGTGCACGTCCGCCGCATCTGGGCTGCGGTGGGTGGTCGTCGCGACGAGCGATAACAGGCAAGGCCGGGGCGTCGTCTCCGGCCTGCTACCCTTTCCGTCAGGCTGTTACCAAAGAAGTTGCAACCTGGCGCTCATCAGAAATAATGTGCGTTACCTCATCCAGATGCCCGATGCGGGCTTCCCCTGAACGATTAAATTTACTTTTATCAATCAATAACAACGATTGCGCGGCACGTTTTAATAGCATCGATTTGTAATCAGCGTTGATCGCATTGGAGTCCCACAGTGCGCCGCTGCTATCGATCCCTTCACAAGAAAAAATAAACAGATCGATTTCCAGCGATTTAAGTTGGGAAATCAGCGAGGGATTGACGTAACAGCCATATTTGCGCTCAAGTGTGCCGCCGGAACTGATCAGTTGAATGCGTTCGCGTTTACCGAGTTCATGGCAAATCGGATGGCTATTGGTGAAGACCTGAATGTTGATGTCAGGCAACTGGCGTGCCAGATACCAGCAAGTTGAACTGGCGTCTAAGGCTATCACCATCCCTTCTTCAATCCACGCGAGCGCCTCGCGCGCGATATCTGCTTTATGCGCATAATGGCTTTTCAGCCTGATGTGAAAGGGATCGCCACTGTCTTGATTTTGACGGTGGATATATTTAGCGCGTCCATGATTGCGCAGAATTTTACCCTGCGTCTGTAATTCATTGAGATCGCGACGAATGGTTTCTTTACTGACCTTTAGCTGTTCAGAGAGAGCTTCCGTGGTCAGGCTGGTATGGTTCAGCAGCAGGTCGACTATCGCTTGCTGGCGTGCCGCTTTCATATTTTTCACCCCATCATTCGATAACCGCCCGCGTCATGCGGGCGTACCGGTATGAGATTACGGTGTTACCCCTTTTTTTAAAAGAATATTCCCGTACTTCGCTCGTTCGCCTGTGATAACGATCGCAAAGGCTTTTTGCGCCCGTTCATAAAACGCAAAACGATTGATGCGGATGATGTCAGGACACGGGGCTTGTAGTGAAAGCGCATTACGGTAACGTCGTTCTACTTCAGGATCGAGAGTGTCACCCTCTACCGCCGCCATCATCACCAGCGGCGGGGCATAACTGTCCAGCTCAAATAACGGGATAATCGCCTGGAGCAAGTCGCTCACCAACAGGCCATCAGCGCGGATCACCTGCGGTTCCATCGAATGGGCGGGAAAGTGAGCATCGGAAAAAATAATTTCATCTCCATGTCCCATCTCTGCCAGCACTTTCAATAGTTCGGGAGAAATTAACGGCGAAATTGTTTTCAGCATTTCACACTTCCTCTATAAATTCAGGTTCAGTTTGCGGGTAGAAATAACGGTACTGATAATGAATCTGTGCACGGGCTTCTTCCGGGCTGTTAAATTCCCCTACGCCATACCAACCGAACAGCGCAGCTCCTGCGACGGTCGTTTCGGCATCGTCGAGAACTTTTACCGGAATATCAAGCATATTGGCTTTAATCTGATTCCACAATGTGTTGCGACTTCCTCCACCGACTAACAATAATTCATAGGCTTTAAAGTGCCCGATTTTTTCCAGCATCTGTAGATTGCGCTGTAATTGCGCAGTTAACCCTTCCAGCGCCGCGCGATAGAAATGCCCCCGCGTGGTATTAAGCGTCACTCCTTGCCAGCCAGCGTTCTGACACGACAATAAATCACACTGCATTTTCACACCATCCGCGCCAGGTGCGATCAGACGAGCTTCTTCAATCAACATTTGCCAGGGTGTTTCAGCCGTCCAGAACAGTTTTCTCACCCATTCCAGCACGCCGGATGCCAGCCATTGCATACCTGGGTTATACAACCATGCCTGGCTATCTAGTTCGCAGGTGGAACCGGCGTACTGACTTAACAGCGAAGTATCAACCTAGGCGCTGCGAACCATTAAAATTTCCCATGTACCGGAGGAGAGCACGGGTTCATTTTGTTCGGCACCAGCGCCAAAAAGGGCGAACTGGGTATCGTGACCTGCGGAAATCACCGGTATGCCAACGGGTAAGCCGAGCATTGCTGCGGCGTTGTTCTGTAGCGTACCAATCTGTTCACCCGCTTCCACCAGACGAGGGAAGAGTCGGCGTGGAATACCGGTGGCTTGTAAAATTTGCGGACTGAAATCGCGTTGCTGGATATCCAGCATCTGGCTGGTTCCGGCCATCGTGATATCAGTAGTGAATTCGCTGGTTAAACGGTGGTTAATCAGCGACGAAATGAAGAGCCAGGCGTGCGCGCGTTCCAGCAGTTGTGGATGATTTTCTTTCAACCACACCAACTTATATAACGTATTGAAACTAAAGGCTCCGACGCCAGAAATAGCCTGCAACCGCTGTGCGGAGATTAACCGTTCAATATTGTCCATAACCGCTGCTGTTCGCGGACATTTCCAGCTAATGATCGGATAGAGCAGATTGCCTTGCTTATCTACCAGAGCGCCATCCACACTAAAGGTGGTGACGGCGATACCGCGGATGTGGCATTCAGTCAGTTCACTATTGATTTGCCGACAGCAATCAGCAAAGCGTTGCAAAATGGCAGTCTAAAGACCACTGGTGCCAGGTGTTGTTTTCCATCGCGATATCGCTGGCATTAGGCGTTGAGGCGCGGGCAACAATTTTTCCCTGCCGATTAACCGCGATGGCCCTGACATTGGTCGCGCCACAGTCGAGTACCAGGATAACTTCTTGTTTCATAATCGCTCCTGCAATATAGCCGGATAACATTGTTTATCCGGCTAACCACTCTTGCTTGTTCAGGCCCGGTAGCCGGAGCGACCGGGCATCACATCAGGGTGTAATGTATTAACGCTTGTACAACGGACCGTAGTTCTGGCAAGCGCGGTAATCCTGGCCTTCAATATCCATGCCGTGCGCAGCCCAGGCAGAAGGACGATACACTTTGGTCTCTTCAACGTTGTGCATACATACCGGGATACGCAGCATGGAGGCAAGGGTGATAAAGTCTGCGCCAACGTGGCCGATGGTCAGAACTCCGTGGTTGGCACCCCAGTTCGCCATTACCGAATACACATCCGTAAACGGCCCTTTACCAGTGAGGCGCGGTGCAAACCAGGTGGTTGGCCAGGTTGAGTTGGTGCGTTTGTTGAGGATGTCATGCACATCCTTCGGCAATTCCACGCTCCAGCCTTCCGCGATTTGCAGTACCGGTCCCAGGCCTTTGATGATGTTGACACGAGTCATGGTGAACGGGACGCCGCCTTCGGTAAGGAAGCGGGAAGAGTAACCGCCGCCACGGAAGTATTCGTGGATCGCCGGGCACCATTCGGTAGCGGCGAGGCAAGCGTCAGCCTCTTGCTGAGAGATTTCCCAGTGCGGCTTCATCGTCGGGTTACCTTCGCTGTCGCGTTGTTTACAGGAACCGTCCAGCGCAGCAGAACCTGAGTTGATCAAATGGATGATGCCGTGTTCTGCCAGTCCGTCCAGTTTATGCCCCGTTACACGCTCAATTGCTTCTGGTGACCAGTAGGTACGCACATCGGCAAATACCTGAGCGGTGCCGGTGAGCTGGTGACCCATTAGCATTGCCACGCCGTTAAGACTGTCGTTTTCGGTCGCCACGACAAAGGGTTCGCGCACGCCATTCCAGTCAAATGAACTGTTGAGGATCGCTTCGGCGGTGTCACCATTGGGATATTGATCGGTCCAGTGACGTTGCCCCTGGAAGCCCGCAGCGATGGCGTTGTAGCCAAGTGATTCTTCCACGCGACCAATATCGGCCAGTTTGCTGTTGCCTTGCATCATGTCGCGGATACACATCGCCATCAGTAAACTTTCGCGCAGAACTGCGCGGCTTTGCTCGGCATTGCGTTGATACTGTTTGTTATTTTCATCTTCGCCATAGCGGAAGTTTTTATCAGCCCAGGCCAGTGCCATTTCCAGTTCGGCTTCGTCGTAAATCTTCTGATCGATACGGCGACGCAGTTCGGTCATATCCACCGCCTGGACTTTCATTCCCAGCCAGGATTCAAAGAAGTTGTGATCAACAATAGAACCGGCGATACCCATCGAAACGCCGCCCAGCGACAGATAGCTTTTACCTTTCATGCTGGCGACGGCCAAACCGGCGCGGGCAAAGCGCAGCAGTTTTTCTTCAACATCGGCAGGAATCGATGTGTCATCGGCATCCTGAACGTCATGACCGTAAATGGAGAATGCCGGGATGCCTTTCTGGCTGTGAGCTGCCAGAGCCGCAGCCAGGTAAACAGCGCCGGGGCGTTCAGTGCCGTTAAAGCCCCAAATGGCTTTCGGGCGGGTTGGATCCATGTCGATGGTTTCACTGCCATAGCACCAGCAAGGCGTTACCGTAATGGTGAGGCCTACATTCTGGCTGCTGAATTTTTCTTCGCAAGCAGCGGCTTCAGCCATACCCGCGATACAGGTATCGGAAATGACACACTCGACGGCAGCTCCGCAGGCATGGCGCAGTTTCTCGGTCAGCAGTGCGGCCGTAGCTTTCGCCATATTCATTGTTTGTTCTTCAAGCGACTCACGAACACCCATGCGACGACCGTCAATAACCGGGCGGATACCAATTTTCGGTAAGCTGATTTTTTTCATTACAGATTCCTCACTTTATTCGGAAAATATGTTCAGTTAGTTGCCGTTTGAGAACGGAAACGGGCAAAGATAAAGATGACCGCGAAGCAGAGTGCGGGGATCAGTTCAGCAGTGGGGATGTTGCCCGCCGCGTCACTGACAAAACCCATGACCGGAGTGACAATACCGCCGCCAATAATGGTCATAACGATGAAGGACGAACCGTATTTGGTGTCCTGGCCGAGATTCTTAATGCCCAGCGAGAAGATTGTTGGGTACTGAATCGACATAAAGGCGCTGCATAAAGTCAGGGCTATTAAGCCCACATGACCGCCAGCGAAGGCTGAGATCAGGCACAGTGCCATAGCGATTAATGCGTAGGCGGCCAGGACTTTGTGTGGTGCGAAGCGACTGATGAGCCAGGTACCGGTGAAACGACCAATAAAGAAGCACACCATGGTTCCGGTTAAATAGTTAGCGGCAAAGCCTGCAGTCATACCTAGAATTTCTTCTACAGCGTAGCGAATCAAATAGCTCCAGCAGGCCGTTTGTGCGCCGACATAGCAGAATTGCGCTAATACCGCCCAGCGCCAGTGACGAATACGCGCCAGACGAGAAAGCGATGCGGAGAACGATCCTTGTTTGGCGTCACTGTGATTATCACTCTGCAATGCCGGGAATTTCGTCAGCATGATCAGCAGGGCGACCAGTAACACGATAGCCACGATGATCATATAAGGTGTCTGTACCGATAATACCAGGCTGTGTTTATACGCACTCAATTGCTCTGGAGACATTTTATCGAGAACGTCTTGCGATTGATGTGGCACGTTAGACAAAATAAGACTTTGCCCAAAGACAACCGCGATAATTGCGCCAAACGAGTTAAATGTTTGCGCAAGATTTAAGCGGAAGTGACTACTGCTTTCCGGCCCTAATACCGTAACAAAAGGGTTTGCGGCAGTTTCCAGACAACCTAATCCGGCTGCAATAATAAATAGGCCAACTAAAAATAAGGTGTAGTTCATTATTTCTGCAGCGGGCCAGAATAATGCAGCGCCCAAGGCATATAAAAATAATCCGGTAATAATCCCTGCTTTATAACTGAGTTTTTTCATCAATATCCCAGCAGGGATTGGGATAATGAAATAACCAAAGTAAAAGGCCGATTGGATCAGGCCAGCCTGGAAATTTGTCAGCGTAAAAGCCTGCTGGAATTGAGGTAATAAAATGTCGTTAAGGTTATTGGCTACCGCCCAAAGAAAAAACAGTGAGCACAGCAGCGCGAATGGAATAATGTAACTTCTGCTTTGCCCTGCATCTTTATCTACCGCACGGTAACTCTGCGTTTGTATTGATGTGTTTCCCATAGCATCCTCTTAGGTTCAGAAGCTTAAGCACGTAATCGGTTATGTTTTCAAAAGTGCAAAACCAGCGAGTTCGGGCTTCATATCGGTGAATATTTGCCTGTCTGAAATGAACTCATGGATTCATTTTCAAATAAAAAACGCTCTGTAATATGACGGCGGTCACACTTATTAGCTGGAAGGTGACTTTATGTGACTACCATCACTTTAATAATCGAAATTTCATGCCCGTTTCAGAAAATAAATCATAAAAAACACAAACCAGATGACCGTATTAATTGTTTGTGCCGAAAACGGGCATTTCTGGCGAGGGGAAATGGAAAAATGACCGTTTTGATAAATATTTTTAAGAGCGGTCATTTTTAACGGGGTTATAAAAAGAGAACTTGCAGTTATTTACTGTGATTAGTTGAGCTAGGTCACAAAATATAAGCTTGTGAATTTCTTTCTTGTTAATCAGGAAGAAGATGGTGGGTAATTAAACGGCTAATTCAATAGTGTGAAAGGAACAACATTATTGCCCTGTTTTGAATCAGAGAGAGGTAGCTAATGGAACGAAATAAACTTGCTCGTCAGATTATTGACACTTGCCTGGAAATGACCCGCCTGGGACTGAACCAGGGGACAGCGGGGAACGTCAGTGTACGTTATCAGGATGGGATGCTGATTACGCCTACAGGCATTCCATATGAAAAACTGACGGAGTCGCATATTGTCTTTATTGATGGCAACGGTAAACATGAGGAAGGAAAGCTCCCCTCAAGCGAATGGCGTTTCCATATGGCAGCCTATCAAAGCAGACCGGATGCCAACGCGGTTGTTCACAATCATGCCGTTCATTGCACGGCAGTTTCCATTCTTAACCGATCGATCCCCGCTATTCACTACATGATTGCGGCGGCTGGCGGTAATTCTATTCCTTGCGCGCCTTATGCGACCTTTGGAACACGCGAACTTTCTGAACATGTTGCGCTGGCTCTCAAAAATCGTAAGGCAACTTTGTTACAACATCATGGGCTTATCGCTTGTGAGGTGAATCTGGAAAAAGCGTTATGGCTGGCGCATGAAGTTGAAGTGCTGGCGCAACTTTACCTGACGACCCTGGCGATTACGGACCCGGTGCCAGTGCTGAGCGATGAAGAGATTGCCGTAGTGCTGGAGAAATTCAAAACCTATGGGTTACGGATTGAAGAGTAATTTCGTAAAGCAACAAGGAGAAGGATGATGGCTAACAGAATGATTCTGAACGAAACGGCATGGTTTGGTCGGGGTGCTGTTGGGGCTTTAACCGATGAGGTGAAACGCCGTGGTTATCAGAAGGCGCTGATCGTCACCGATAAAACGCTGGTGCAATGCGGCGTGGTGGCGAAAGTGACCGATAAGATGGATGCTGCAGGGCTGGCATGGGCGATTTACGACGGCGTAGTGCCCAACCCAACAATTACTGTCGTCAAAGAAGGGCTCGGTGTATTCCAGAATAGCGGCGCGGATTACCTGATCGCTATTGGTGGTGGTTCTCCACAGGATACTTGTAAAGCAATTGGCATTATCAGCAACAACCCGGAGTTTGCCGATGTGCGTAGCCTGGAAGGGCTTTCCCCGACCAATAAACCCAGTGTACCGATTCTGGCAATCCCCACCACAGCAGGTACTGCGGCAGAAGTGACCATTAACTACGTGATCACTGACGAAGAAAAACGGCGCAAGTTTGTTTGCGTTGATCCGCATGATATCCCGCAGGTGGCGTTTATTGATGCTGACATGATGGATGGTATGCCTCCGGCGCTGAAAGCCGCGACGGGTGTTGATGCGCTCACTCATGCTATTGAGGGGTATATTACCCGTGGCGCGTGGGCACTAACCGATGCACTGCACATTAAAGCGATTGAAATCATTGCTGGGGCGCTGCGAGGATCGGTTGCTGGTGATAAGGATGCCGGAGAAGAAATGGCGCTCGGGCAGTATGTTGCGGGTATGGGCTTCTCGAATGTTGGGTTAGGGTTGGTGCATGGTATGGCGCATCCACTGGGCGCGTTTTATAACACTCCACACGGTGTTGCGAACGCCATCCTGTTACCGCATGTCATGCGCTATAACGCTGACTTTACCGGTGAGAAGTACCGCGATATCGCGCGCGTTATGGGCGTGAAAGTGGAAGGTATGAGCCTGGAAGGGGCGCGTAATGCCGCTGTTGAAGCGGTGTTTGCCCTCAACCGTGATGTCGGTATTCCGCCACATTTGCGTGATGTTGGTGTACGCAAGGAAGACATTTCGGCACTGGCTCAGGCGGCACTGGATGATGTTTGTACCGGTGGCAACCCGCGTGAAGCAACGCTTGAGGATATTGTAGAGCTTTACCATACCGCCTGGTAAATGCGCTGATGTGATAATGCCGGATACGATTTGCGGCGTATCCGGCTCGCCGTTACCGTACCAACCGCAATTGCTGTAAATTGCCGTCGATATGCAAATCGGTTTGTAAGCGGGCAATATCGCGGCACAGAAACGCCATCTCTTTATGGGTTTCTAATTTTTTGCGCCACTTTTCGGCAACCGCATCCAGATTCTCATATATCCCTTCCAGACTCTGAAACTCGACCAGCAGCTGCGTGGCGCTTTTTGGTCCGATTCCCGCAACACCCGGTACCTTTGAACTGCTGATCCCCGCAAGTCCCCAGTAATCGGGCAACTGCTGCGGTTGAACGCCAAATTCTTTATCGATAAATGGCGCATCCAGCCAACGTTTCTGGAAGTAATCACGAATACGTAATGTCGGTGAAAGTAACTGACAGTAGCCTTTATCTGTCGAAACAATCGTTGCCTGATGCCCGGCCTGTGTCACTTTGACCGCCAGTGTGGCGGCTAAGTCATCGGCTTCGTTGCCGCTGGCTGACCAGCACGGGACGCCGCGTTGCTCAAAGGCGGCGCGTAATGCAGGCATCTCGTCGTGCAACTCTTCCGGCATTGGCGGTCGATCCGCTTTGTAATCTGGTAAACGCTGATGACGCCAGCCGCTACTGCGGTTTTCATCATCAAAAACGGCGACCGCGTGGGTTGGCTGGCTGTGCATAATGAGCTGATCGAGCGCATGCTGGCAGGTTTCGACACAGGGCGAACCCTGAACGGCATGAATGCGACGGATAAGATTCAGTGCATCGACAATAAGCAAATGAACAGCCACGATAACCCCCTTAAAGATCAGGCGATAAGGGTAACATTCGATGCCGGAACAGGCTATGGCTGGTTGAGAAAACAGGAAGAGGCTTCGCAAAACGAGGCCTCTGGGAGAGATTAATCGCAGGCAACGATCTTCATCGCCAGGCCGCCGCGAGAGGTTTCGCGGTACTTGGCGTTCATGTCTTTACCTGTTTCGTACATGGTTTCGATAACTTTATCGAGGCAGACGCGCGGTTCGCTGGTACGGCGCAGTGCCATACGCGCGGCGTTCACCGCTTTCACTGCTGCAATGGCGTTACGCTCAATGCACGGTACCTGAACCTGCCCCGCGACCGGGTCACAAGTCAGACCGAGGTTGTGCTCCATCGCGATTTCCGCTGCGATGCAAACCTGCGCCGGGCTTGCGCCTAACAGTTCTGCCAGACCAGCTGCCGCCATAGAGCACGCCACGCCAACTTCACCCTGGCAACCCACTTCGGCACCAGAAATCGACGCGTTCATCTTATAAAGAGAACCAATGGCGCTGGCTACCAGCAGGTAACGAGCCAGTGAGTTAGCGTTCACTTCGCGGATAAACTTATCGTAGTACGCCAGCACAGCCGGGATAATCCCGCACGCACCGTTAGTCGGCGCAGTCACCACGCGACCGCCAGCAGCGTTCTCTTCGTTCACTGCCAGTGCAAACATGTTGATCCAGTCAACAACCGCCATCGGGTCAGTGGTGGTTTTATCCTGGCTGACCAGCATCCGGCGTAGTGCCGCAGCACGGCGTGGAACGCGCAGTTTGCCAGGCAACACGCCTTCGGTGGAAATACCGCGCTCAATACCGCCACGCATGACTTCCCAGACGTTCGCCAGGTGCTGTTCCAGCTCTTCTTTACTGTGCAGCGCCAGCTCGTTTTTCATCATCAGGCCAGAGAGTGACAGCCCGGTTTCCTGACAATGTTTTTGCAGATCGGCTGCTGAACTGTACGGATAAGGAACTTCAACCGGTGCGCTATCCTGCTGGCCAAAATGCTCTTCATCAACGATAAAGCCACCGCCAATAGAGTAGTAAGTCTGGCTGTAAACGACTTTATCGCCCGCCAGCGCGGTAATGCGCATACCGTTTTCATGCAGAGAAAGGTTGTCTGCATGGAAGTTCATGCACTGATCAACCGGGAACTCCACTTCATGCTGACCGTTTGCCAGCATCAGGCGACCATGAGTATTCACATCCTGAATAAAACCGGGGATGGAATCGATATCCACGGTATCCGGCAGGTTACCCGCCAGGCCCATAATAATGGCGATATCTGTGTGGTGGCCTTTACCAGTCAGAGAGAGCGAGCCGTACACGTCAACCACCACGCGGGTCACGTCTTTAAGCAGGTTACGGGCAATCAGATCGTCGGTAAATTGTTTACCCGCTTTCATTGGTCCAACGGTATGAGAACTGGAAGGGCCAATGCCGATTTTGAAAATATCGAATACGCTAATCATAGGAAATACATCGCGTTAAAACGGAGGAAGCGCCGCCCGAAAGCGGCGCGAAAGGACTTAGCTGAACAGAGAGTAGAAGATTGCGGAGATTGCAATCAGACCCATCACGACAACGAATACGTTGCTGATGTGACCGCTGTACTTACGCATTGCCGGTACTTTCTGAATTGCGTACATCGGCATCAGGAACAGGATCATCGCGATGATTGGGCCGCCCAGGGTTTCAATCATACCCAGGATGCTCGGGTTCAGGGTGGCAACAATCCAGGTCGTTACCAGCATGAACAGCGCAGTGATACGGTTCAGCTTGTTGATTTCGATAGACTTACCTTTACCACGCAGAGATTTAATCACCATACCGTTGAAGCCTTCACGTGCGCCCAGGTAGTGGCCGAGGAAGGATTTGGTGATAGCGATAATCGCGATAATCGGAGCCATCCACGCGATAACCGGTGCGTTAAAGTGGTTAGCCAGGTAAGACAGAATCGAGATGTTGTGCTCTTTAGCCGCAGCCAGGTCTGCCGGAGTCAGGCTCAGTACGCAGATGAAGACGAAGATCATTTCGGTCAGCACCATCATGATGTGTGCGAATGCCAGGATCTTGGAGCATTTCTGTTCTGCCATATCGCCGTACTCTTCACGATTCGCAACGGCGAAAGAAGAGATGATCGGAGAGTGGTTGAACGAGAACACCATTACCGGAATTGCCAGCCACAGGGTCATCCACAGACCGTTTCCGGTTGCAGATGCAGTGTCCAGAGACAGCGTTTCCAGTGCTGCGCCGTTCCACTGCGGGATCAGGTACAGAGCCAGCAGCATCAGTACGCCAACAAACGGGAATACCAGAATACTCATCGCTTTAACGATCATCTGCTCACCAAAGCGAACGATGGTCATCATACCCACGATCAGGATCAGCGACAGAATCGCACGCGGCGGTGGCGTCATACCCAGCTGGTGAGACATGAAGCTTTCAACGGTATTGGTGATTGCCACGCTATAAACCAGCAGGATCGGGTAGATAGCGAAGAAGTAGAGCAGGGTAATCAGTTTACCTGCGCCAATACCAAAGTGTTCTTCTACAACCTCGGTGATGTCTTCGCCCGGGTTTTTACCAGACAGTACGAAGCGAGTCAGGCCGCGGTGAGCAAAAAACGTCATCGGGAACGCAAGGATAGCCATGATGATCAGCGGGATCATACCGCCAACACCGGCGTTGATTGGCAGGAACAGCACGCCCGCGCCGATTGCCGTGCCGTAAAGGCCCAGCATCCACATGGTGTCTGTCTTGCGCCAGGCACTACGAGAGTCTTTCGACGCAATCGTGCTGGTTTGAGTCGTTTCCATCTATTTCTCCTGGAGGAATGCAAATAATTCAGCTTTTAGCCAGTTCAGCCCGGGAAGGTGCCTGACCGTAAAAATGAAATCTGTCTATCGGCGATGGCTTAATCATTTACCGCCGTAATAATTTGAGGGCGGAAAGATACACACAAGTTATGTATCTATCAGTGATCTTGATCCCAAATACAATAATCTGCTTGGAAGATAGATTATCCCAACGCTTTACTCTGTAAATCAAAAGTAAAAGAGAATTTAAGGGCAATATTTGCCCATTAAACGACATCTGACTTCTTCCGGGGCGCGCAATATATGTAGGTTGAACTGAAAAAATCAATACTTTTAGTTAATCATGGCGATAATTTCTTTTTCATAGCGATAAAATACGGTTTATGAAAATAGGGAAACGTTTGTGTTGCAACATAAATTGTATGACATATTAACTGTGATGATATTTGTCGCGTGAGGGTGGTAAGAAACATTCATATAACAAATGAAATGAGTTGATGAGTAAGTGACCAAAAACGAGAAAACCCGGCAACAAACGTCACCGGGGGAGTAATGCCAGTCAGTTAAGCAACTGACTGGCTCTTTTTCGGGGCTGTGGGGTATTTCCAGGGCCTCTCCTTTACCACTCTCGGGAAGGCCCTTCCCCTTCTCGTCGGTAATTTCACAAGTTGTCCCATACTTGCAAGATCGCTCATCAGCTCCGGTATACGTCCCGGTGAAGCGCCCTGCAATGTCATCAGCATTCTCATCACCATTCCGCATGATTCTGAGAAACTCAGTTGATTCGGCCAGTAACCTTTCAGATGTTCCGCCATTTTAATCATCTGATATCTCACCAGATTATAAGCCAGTAAGACACCCCACAGTTCTTGCTCCACAAGCTCCGGCTTTTTACTTCTCAGCGTCAGCCTGCTCAGTTGCATCGTCTGTTTTATCTCCCTGTATCCCAGTTCGATTTCCCAGCGATGACTGTACAGATCCGCCATTTCTCCTCCGGGGAAGCGCATGGCGTCCGTCATCGACGTCAGCAGATGGCAGACTTTTCCTTTGCGCGTCACGGTCAGCAGGCGGGCTGTCACTTCATTTCCCAGTCCCGGCCACTTTTTTCGTGCCTGCGGGCTGGTTTTCAGCTTTACCAGATGATCGCCTTTACCCAGTTTTCTGAGCTCTTCATATTGCGCTCCCTTTCTGAGAGGTATCATCCAGTGGCGGTGTTCTCCCGCCAGGCTCCAGGCATTTAACAGTCCCAGTGAGTAATAACCTTTATCCATTAACGTCAGAGTGTTATCGCCGGTTTGTTCTATAAGTTGCTCAGCAAGCTCATTTTCGCTGTTCTTCATCGTGCCGAAGGCTGCAGCCGTCAGCAGATGGCTGGTCAGTTCCATCTGGCAGACCATTTTGACCTGCGGGTAGAGCGCCGGGTTCCCGGCATGTGTCTGGCGGGGGAAGGCTGCATCGTTCTCTGGTGTATCCGGTGTGCGCCAGAACACACCATCGATGGCCAGCAGGGTCAGGCCGCACCAGTGCGGATGCGGCGTGGCGTTATGCCAGAGCTGCGCTGTTTTCGTGAACACGCGGCGGACAGCCTCACTTCCCAGGCGCTGGCGGGCCTGAATAACGGCACTGGGGGCAACGAAGGGGCGATTGCCCGGCAGCATGATGTCCAGGCGATTCACAATCTGGTGAAGAGGTTCTTTACGCTCAAGCGCCATGCCAACAATACACCAGACCATCATTTCGAGGGGAAGACGGCGCTTGCGTAGCGTTACAGTACCTGATTCGGCAAGGCAACGAGAGATGAGTTCGGGGTCGAGGTAATCCCCCAGAGAAGTCAGTGGGTTACGCAGAGAATCGTAACGGGATACCAGATCAAGAGCCTGTCCAATGTGCATAAAAAAATCCGGAAACAAGTGAGCGTTTCCGGATTCTTACACAGCCACTGGATCGGTCAACTGATCCTTAACTGATCGGCATTACACCGGGGGAGGGGAGATTACGTGCAGATTTCGTAGCAAGGGATGTAGGCTGAGCCTGGCAACTTCATACGATGCTGGGCAACAAAACCCTGTAGCAGGTCGTCCATACGACGCATAATCTCTTTATCGCCGTTGATTTTGTAAGGACCAAACTCTTCAATGGCGCGAATACCGACTTCTTTTACGTTACCCGCCACAATACCGGAGAACGCACGGCGCAGGTCGGCAGCCAGCACTTCAACAGGTTGATCCGGGTAAAGCTTCAGATTAGCCATATTCTCGTGAGACGGCTCAAACGGCATTTGCAAATCTGGCGCAATGCGCATTGACCAGTTAAAGCTGTAGGCATCGCCTGTATCACGGCGATTTTCTTTCACCAGCGGCATCGATTTTTTCATCTGACGAGCGACTTCAGCGGCGTCATCAATGATGATGCGGTAATGGCGGCGCGCGTTTTCGCCCAGCGTATGTACGACAAACTCGTCCAGTACGCGGAAGTAGTCGGCGCTCTCTTTCGGGCCGGTGAGGATCAATGGTAAAACCTGATCTTTGTTGGCCGGGTTCATTAAAATTCCCAGCAAATACAGCAACTCTTCTGCCGTACCCACACCGCCAGGGAAGATAATGATGCCGTGAGCGATACGGACAAACGCTTCCAGACGTTTTTCGATATCCGGCATGATGATCAATTCGTTGACCAGTGGGTTAGGCGGTTCAGCGGCGATAATCGACGGCTCTGTCATACCAATAAAACGACTGTCTTTGTAACGCTGCTGCGCGTGTCCGACCGCAGCACCTTTCATCGGCGCTTCCATCGCTCCTGGACCACAGCCGGTGCAGATATTCAGCTCACGCAGGCCCAGCTGGTTCCCGACGCGACGGGCATACAAATACTCGTTTTCGTTAATTGAGTGACCGCCCCAGCAGACCACCATATTTGGCGCTTCACCCACATGCAGCGCGCGAGCGTTACGCAAGATGGAAAAGACCAGGTTAGTGATGTGGACGGAGTTGTCGAGATTCAGGTTGGGAAAACGAACGGTATTATGGATTTGCCCGTAAACGAAGAGAATGTCTCGCAGAACCGCGAACAAGTTGGCCTGCAAAGCGCGAATAATTCGCCCATCGACAAAAGCCTCTTCCGGGGGATTAATCAGTTCCAGCTTTACGCCGCGTTCACGGCGCAGGACGTTAATATCGAAATTTTCAAAACGAGACAGCAATTCTTTGCTGTTATCGGTCAAACTACCGGAGTTCAGTACGGCAAGTGAACAGTTGCGAAACAGTTGATAGAGGTCGCTGCTGGCGGTGCGTTTAAGCATATCCACTTCCAGCTGCGACAACATATCCATGGAGCCAAGCGGGCTAATATGTGTAATCAAGAAAAACTCCTTATGGGACGAATATCGTCATTCCCTTTGATTACAATAGCCCTGCCTGATGACCTTTCACAACCTTCTGCGTGAATCCAGCACGCAAAATTGAGAAAAAATTTATTGCCGAACCAGTCTTGTGGTCGATGGGACAAAATCGCTATTACTGCGCCACGGGTTAATGTCCAGACCGCCACGACGGGTATAACGTGCGTAAACGCTCAATTTCTCTGGCTGGCAGAAGCGTAACAGGTCATTAAAGATGCGTTCCACGCACTGTTCGTGGAACTCGTTGTGATGACGGAATGAGACCAGGTAACGCAGCAGTTTTTCTCTGTCAATTTGGCGTCCACGATACTGAATTTGGATCGAACCCCAATCTGGTTGATGGGTGATCAGGCAGTTTGATTTCAGCAGGTGGCTGACGAGCGTCTCTTCCACTACTTTTTCACCGCTGGTGGCATTCTCCAGATAGTCAGTAGTGAATTCATAGTTATCGATAGTGATATCCTGGTCATCAATGCAAGTGCCATTGAAATGACCTATCGGCTGGCCTTCCAGTTCATCAAGACGATATAACGCCACGCTAATCTTACCCTGAGCGCAAGTGCTTAAGTCGCGCTCCAGCGTCTGGCGCACCTCATCCCAGTTATTAAAACGCGTCTGGTTAAAACTGTTGAGATAGAGCTTAAAACTCTTCGACTCAATCAGATTTACGCTGGTGTAATCAAGTTCAACATGACCGACAGCGACCTGCGGCAAACCTTTCGCATTCAGCCAGGAAAGTTCATACAGCGTCCAGATATCCGTACCGTGAAAAGGCAGGTTATCCGCTTTCAGACCCAGCGGGTCGCGATTCAGGCTGCGTGGAACGCCTTGCAGTAGGCTGGCGTCATAGGTATCCCGGTAATCGGTTGATTTTCCAAGAGTCAGGCCCGCAAGTGCCTGATGGTTTGCATAAGAAGACATGTTTCACCGTCATAAACCAGATAAACTAAACGACAAGTGTATCTGGTTTAAGTGAAGAGAGAAATTAGTGGACGATTTGACCGCACAAGCCCTGAAAGATTTTACTGCACGCTACTGCGATGCGTGGCATGAAGAGCATAAAAGCTGGCCGTTAAGTGAGGAATTGTACGGTGTTCCTTCACCGTGCATTATTTCAACTACCGAAGATGCCGTATACTGGCAACCCCAGCCGTTTACCGGGGAACAAAATGTAAACGCGGTTGAACGCGCTTTTGATATTGTGATACAACCCACAATTCATACCTTTTATACGACTCAGTTTGCCGGGGATATGCACGCGCAGTTTGGCGATATCAAACTGACATTGCTGCAAACCTGGAGTGAAGACGACTTCCGTCGGGTGCAGGAAAATCTGATTGGTCATCTGGTGACTCAGAAAAGGCTAAAACTGCCGCCCACGCTATTTATCGCGACGCTGGAAGAAGAGTTAGAGGTCATCTCGGTGTGTAATCTCTCCGGTGAAGTGTGCAAAGAGACGCTGGGAACACGTAAACGGACGAATTTAGCCTCAAATCTTGCGGAATTCCTTAATCAACTTAAGCCTCTTCTGTAATCCAAATACCCCATCTGGTTGTGAGAGATCTCTTACAGACTCTGTAGGAGATCGCCAGGAAATAAGCGAATACTTAAAAAGATAAGAATCGTTATTTTCATTTAAAATCAAAATGTTGATTGTTAATTCTTAACTTTCATATGAAATTTTCCTTAAGGCATTGTCTGTAAGCGCCTTGTAAGACTTCGCGAAAAAGACGATTCTATCTTCGTCGACAGGGAGTCAGACAACGAAGTGAACATCAGGATGATGACACTTCTGCAGGACACACCAGGATGGTGTTTCAGGGAAAGGCTTCTGGATGAAGCGAAGAGGATGACGCAGGACGCGTTAAAGGACACCTCCAGGATGGAGAATGAGAACCGGTCAGGATGATTCGGTGGGTCAGGAAGGCCAGGGACACTTCAGGATGAAGTATCACATCGGGGTGGTGTGAGCAGGAAGCAATAGTTCAGGATGAACGATTGGCCGCAAGGCCAGAGGAAAAGTTGTCAAGGATGAGCAGGGAGCAACAAAAGTAGCTGGAATGCTGCGAAACGAACCGGGAGCACTGTGAATACAGTGCTCCCTTTTTTTATTCCTGCTATCCTTCGCGGCAGTTTTTCTTATTGAGGTTGCTTTATGACCACTCATGACCGCGTTCGTCTCCAGTTGCAGGCGCTTGAAGCGTTACTGCGTGAACATCAGCACTGGCGAAACGATGAACCCCAGCCGCATCAATTTAATAGTACCCAACCGTTCTTTATGGACACCATGGAACCACTGGAGTGGTTGCAGTGGGGGCTGATCCCGCGAATGCACGATTTGTTAAATAACAACCAGCCGTTACCGGGCGCTTTTGCTGTTGCACCCTATTATGAAATGGCGCTGGCGACGGACCATCCGCAACGCGCGCTTATTCTGGCTGAGTTGGAAAAACTGGATGCTCTTTTTGCGGATGATGCGAGCTAATGCTGGAAATACTCTATCAGGATGAATGGCTGGTTGCGGTAAATAAACCCTCCGGCTGGCTGGTTCACCGTAGCTGGCTGGATCGCGACGAGAAAGTAGTGGTCATGCAAACCGTGCGTGACCAGATAGGACAGCATGTTTTTACTGCTCATCGTCTGGACCGACCCACTTCTGGTGTGTTGTTGATGGGATTATCCAGCGAGGCCGGACGGCTGCTGGCACAACAGTTTGAACAGCACCAAATCCAGAAACGTTACCATGCGATTGTGCGCGGCTGGTTGATGGAAGAAGCGGTGTTGGATTATCCACTGGTGGAAGAACTGGACAAAATCGCTGATAAATTTGCCCGCGAAGATAAAGGCCCGCAGCCAGCAGTGACGCATTATCGCGGTCTGGCGACCGTAGAAATGCCGGTAGCGACCGGACGTTACCCGACCACGCGCTACGGCCTGGTGGAACTGGAGCCGAAAACCGGACGCAAACATCAGCTTCGACGACATCTTGCCCATTTGCGTCATCCGATTATTGGCGATAGCAAACATGGCGATTTACGCCAGAATCGCAGCGGTGCTGAGCATTTTGGCCTCCAGCGGTTAATGCTACATGCCAGTCAGTTGTCATTGACGCATCCTTTTACTGGCGAGCCGCTGACTATTCACGCGGGCCTGGACGACACCTGGATGCAGGCGTTATCACAATTTGGCTGGCGCGGTCTGCTTCCTGAAAATGAAAGGGTTGAGTTCAGTGCGCCATCGGGTCAGGATGGAGAGATAAGTTCCTAATCCAGGGAGAAAACGGTATGGCGGAAATTGGTATTTTTGTCGGCACCATGTACGGAAATTCGCTGTTAGTGGCGGAAGAAGCAGAAGCAATTCTGACCGCACAGGGCCACAAAGCAACGGTATTTGAAGATCCTGAATTAAGCGACTGGCTGCCCTATCAGGATAAGTATGTTCTGGTGGTTACGTCCACGACCGGGCAGGGCGACCTTCCTGATAGCATTGTGCCGCTCTTTCAGGGAATCAAAGATAGTCTGGGCTTCCAGCCGAATCTGCGTTATGGCGTGATTGCGCTCGGCGACAGCAGTTATGTAAATTTTTGCAATGGCGGCAAACAGTTCGATGCCTTGTTGCAGGAACAGAGCGCTCAGCGGGTTGGCGAAATGCTGTTGATTGACGCCAGTGAGAACCCGGAACCGGAAACGGAATCAAATCCGTGGGTCGAACAGTGGGGCACGCTGTTGTCCTGATATGTCAGCGAGCGGTAAATGTCGTTTTAGCGGTGCTGAATCGAATCTTTTCAGGCAAATGCCAGTAAAAACTGCTTCATAGCGCGGATTTTTACTGGCGTTTGCCTAGAGTCAAGCGATCCATTTCATACTCTTCTTTATTTCTTCGTTTTTACCCTTCCTTTCTTGTTCTTGTTTTCATTTCCGTGAAGTGGATTCCACCGTCCAGGGCTAATGCCAAAATCGGGCCTCATTGAACGCATTAATGTTGTGTTGTTGCACGGTGAGCCGCTATGGCGCGCTTTTTATACTGCTATTGCCAGATATAAACACGCGCCGTATTCGGCGAACGACCTATAAAAACGGCAAAAAACACCCTACGTCACCTCTGATTTCCTGGCGATGTCGCAGTCCAGAGTGAGCGTGGCTAACGCGAATTTTCAGGAGTGCAACAATGAGTTCTTTAAGTCAGGCTGCGAGCAGTGTGGAAAAACGCACGAATGCTCGTTACTGGATAGTGGTGATGTTGTTTATCGTCACATCCTTCAACTACGGCGACCGCGCTACGCTTTCTATTGCCGGTTCGGAAATGGCCAAAGATATCGGCCTTGATCCCGTGGGAATGGGCTATGTGTTCTCTGCCTTCTCATGGGCTTATGTTATCGGGCAGATCCCTGGTGGTTGGTTGCTGGATCGTTTTGGTTCAAAACGCGTCTACTTCTGGTCGATCTTTATCTGGTCGATCTTTATCTGGTCGATGTTTACCTTGCTGCAAGGCTTCGTCGATATCTTTAGTGGATTCGGCATTATCGTTGCCCTGTTTACTCTGCGCTTCCTGGTCGGGCTTGCTGAAGCGCCATCTTTCCCCGGCAACAGTCGCATTGTTGCGGCCTGGTTTCCGGTGCAGGAAAGGGGAACGGCGGTGTCGATTTTTAACTCCGCTCAATACTTCGCAACGGTGATCTTCGCGCCGATTATGGGCTGGCTGACGCATGAAGTGGGCTGGTCACACGTCTTCTTCTTTATGGGCGGTCTGGGCATTGTCATCAGCTTTATCTGGTTGAAAGTCATCCACGAGCCAAATCAACATCCGGGGGTAAATCAGAAAGAGCTGGAGTATATCGCCGCGGGTGGCGCGCTGATCAATATGGATCAGCAAAGCACCAAAGTTAAAGTGCCGTTCAGCGTGAAGTGGGGGCAGATCAAACAGCTGCTCGGGTCACGGATGATGATCGGCGTTTATATCGGTCAGTACTGTATCAACGCCCTGACTTACTTTTTCATTACCTGGTTTCCGGTTTATCTGGTGCAGGCGCGTGGGATGTCGATTCTGAAAGCGGGCTTTGTGGCTTCCGTTCCGGCGGTTTGCGGTTTTATCGGCGGTGTGCTGGGTGGAATTATTTCCGACTGGCTGATGCGCCGCACGGGATCGCTGAACATTGCGCGTAAAACACCGATCGTAATGGGCATGTTGCTGTCGATGGTGATGGTGTTCTGCAACTACGTCAACGTTGAGTGGATGATCATCGGCTTTATGGCGCTGGCCTTCTTCGGTAAGGGCATCGGGGCGCTGGGTTGGGCAGTAATGGCAGATACAGCGCCAAAAGAGATCAGCGGTCTTTCCGGTGGCCTGTTCAACATGTTCGGTAACATTTCTGGCATCGTCACGCCAATCGCAATTGGTTATATCGTTGGCACGACTGGCTCGTTTAATGGGGCGCTGATTTATGTTGGTGTTCATGCCCTAATCGCGGTACTGAGCTACCTGGTGCTGGTGGGCGATATCAAGCGTATCGAGCTGAAACCTGTCGCGGGGCAATAAGATGGCGACACAATCCAGTCCTGTTATTACTGATATGAAAGTCATTCCGGTCGCCGGACATGACAGCATGTTGCTCAATATTGGTGGTGCGCATAACGCATACTTCACCCGCAATATCGTGGTACTCACCGATAACGCCGGGCATACCGGCATTGGTGAAGCGCCGGGCGGAGAGGTGATTTATCAAACACTGGTCGATGCTATTCCGATGGTTCTGGGCCAGGAAGTTGCGCGCCTGAATAAAGTGGTTCAGCAGGTACATAAAGGTAATCAGGCAGCCGATTTTGATACCTTCGGCAAAGGTGCCTGGACTTTTGAATTGCGCGTTAATGCCGTGGCGGCGCTGGAAGCCGCCTTGCTTGACCTGCTAGGTAAGGCGCTGAATGTTCCGGTCTGCGAACTGTTGGGGCCAGGCAAGCAACGCGAGACTATTACCGTCCTCGGTTATCTGTTTTATATAGGTGATCGGACCAAAACCGATCTTCCTTATCTGGAAAATACGCCGGGCAACCATGAGTGGTATCAGTTGCGCCATCAGAAAGCGATGAACAGCGAAGCCGTTGTGCGTCTGGCGGAAGCCTCACAGGATCGCTATGGCTTTAAAGATTTCAAACTTAAGGGCGGGGTGTTACCTGGCGAGCAAGAAATCGACACTGTTCGTGCATTGAAGAAAAGCTTCCCGGATGCGCGGATTACCGTTGATCCCAACGGTGCATGGCTGCTTGATGAAGCCATTTCTTTATGCAAAGGGCTGAATGATGTTCTTACCTATGCCGAAGATCCATGCGGCGCAGAACAGGGCTTCTCCGGACGTGAAGTGATGGCGGAGTTTCGACGGGCGACCGGCTTGCCCGTCGCGACTAACATGATCGCCACCAACTGGCGCGAAATGGGTCATGCGGTGATGCTCAATGCGGTAGATATTCCACTTGCCGATCCGCACTTCTGGACGCTTTCCGGTGCAGTCCGCGTGGCGCAGCTTTGCGACGACTGGGGGCTGACCTGGGGCTGCCATTCCAACAACCATTTCGATATCTCTCTGGCGATATTTACCCATGTGGGCGCGGCGGCACCGGGTAATCCTACCGCTATCGATACCCACTGGATTTGGCAGGAGGGCGATTGTCGCCTGACCAAAAATCCGCTGGAGATTAAAAACGGAAAAATTGCCGTTCCTGATGCGCCCGGTCTGGGCGTGGAACTGGACTGGGAACAGGTACAAAAGGCACATGAGGCCTATAAACGTCTGCCTTGCGGTGCGCGTAACGACGCAGGTCCGATGCAGTACCTGATCCCCGGCTGGACCTTTGACCGTAAACGTCCCGTTTTCGGCCGTCATTGATTCTGAAAAAGGACATAAATATGAGTTCTCAATTTACGACGCCTGTTGTTACTGAAATGCAGGTCATCCCGGTGGCGGGTCATGACAGTATGCTGATGAATCTGAGTGGTGCACACGCACCGTTCTTCACGCGTAATATTGTGATTATCAAAGATAATTCCGGTCACACTGGCGTAGGGGAAATTCCCGGCGGCGAGAAAATCCGTAAAACGCTGGAAGATGCGATTCCGCTGGTGGTAGGTAAAACGCTGGGTGAATACAAAAACGTTCTGACGCTGGTGCGTAATACTTTTGCCGATCGTGATGCTAGTGGGCGCGGTTTGCAGACATTTGATTTGCGTACCACTATTCATGTAGTTACCGGGATAGAAGCGGCAATGCTGGATCTGCTGGGGCAGCATCTGGGGGTAAACGTGGCATCGCTGCTGGGCGATGGTCAACAGCGTAGCGAAGTCGAAATGCTCGGTTATCTGTTCTTCGTCGGTAATCGCAAAGCCACACCTCTGCCGTATCAAAGCCAGCCGGATGACTCATGCGACTGGTATCGCCTGCGTCATGAAGAAGCGATGACGCCGGATGCGGTGGTGCGCCTGGCGGAAGCGGCGTATGAAAAATATGGCTTCAACGATTTCAAACTGAAAGGCGGTGTACTGGCCGGGGAAGAAGAAGCCGAGTCTATTGTGGCACTGGCGCAACGCTTCCCGCAGGCGCGTATTACGCTCGATCCTAACGGTGCCTGGTCGCTGAACGAAGCAATTAAAATTGGTAAATACCTGAAAGGTTCGCTGGCTTATGCAGAAGATCCGTGTGGTGCGGAGCAAGGTTTCTCCGGGCGTGAAGTGATGGCAGAGTTCCGTCGCGCGACTGGCCTGCCGACTGCAACCAATATGATCGCCACCGACTGGCGGCAGATGGGCCATACGCTCTCGTTACAATCCGTTGATATCCCGCTGGCGGATCCGCATTTCTGGACTATGCAAGGTTCGGTACGTGTGGCGCAAATGTGCCATGAATTTGGCCTGACCTGGGGTTCACACTCAAACAACCACTTCGATATTTCCCTGGCGATGTTTACCCATGTTGCCGCCGCTGCACCGGGTAAAATTACTGCTATTGATACGCACTGGATCTGGCAGGAAGGTAATCAGCGCCTGACCAAAGAACCGTTTGAGATCAAAGGCGGGCTGGTACAGGTGCCAGAAAAACCGGGGCTGGGTGTAGAAATCGATATGGATCAAGTGATGAAAGCCCATGAGCTGTATCAGAAACACGGGCTTGGCGCGCGTGACGATGCGATGGGAATGCAGTATCTGATTCCTGGCTGGACGTTCGATAACAAGCGCCCGTGCATGGTGCGTTAAGACAGAAAACCAAAACCGGCTCTATCTGGAGCCGGTTTGAGACTGATGCTAAACGCAAAATAGCCTGTTGTGCTATGTATCAGGTCTACATCATTTTTTAATTCATTGAATTTAATTGGTTTTGTAGGCCGGATAAGGCGTTAACGCCGCATCCGGCATAAACACAGGCACTTTGTCACCAATCTGAAACCAGCGTCATAAAAAGCCGATTGCTACTCGACAAGACGTCCGTTACCCGAGAATTTTGCTGGCTTCGCGCGCGACATTATCCATCTCGTCCAACAGTTCCAGCAGCTCCGGCTCCAAATCTTCTTCTTTAGTACCGCTACGTAGCTGTTGTTCGATCAGCTGGCAGAGATTCTTCATACGTGGTACGCCGCTATAGCCGCAACTGCCATGCAGTTTATGAATCAAATCAACCAGGCCTTCCGGGTTTTCTCCAGCCAGCTGTTCCTCAACTTTGTTGCGAACTTCAGGCAGGAAATCGAGTAACATTTGCAGCATATCGCGCGCTAAATCGGTTTTTCCTGCTGCCTGGCGTAGTGCCAGTTGCCAGTCGAGGGTCGCATTCGGGTTCACCACAATTTCGTTGACTTCGGGCGTCACGACGCGAGACGAAATACCGCTGCCAGGCTTGTAGCGCAACAACAAATTATGCAATCGCTCTTCTTCAATCGGTTTCGCCAGATAATCGCTCATCCCTGCGCCAAGCAGCTTCTCTTTTTGCCCGGCCATTGCATGCGCCGTTACCGCGATAACCGGCGTTTGTCGCTGATGCGGGAGTTGGTGGATGAGTTCGCAGGCCCGAATGCCATCCATGTCCGGCATTTGAATATCCATTAAGATCAAATCGAACGGCATCTGTTTCGCCCGTTCAACTGCCTGATGCCCGCTATCGCAAAGTTCCACATGTTGCACCATATCTTCCAGCAATGCGCCGATAAGTTTCAGGTTAGCGGGGTTGTCATCAACCGCCATGACTGTCATTGCCAGCTTACTTTCATCGGTTACAGGCAAAAGCGTGTTTTGTTTGTGATGACAAAATTCCGTCAGGGCAGGCAACAGGCGCGTAGGTGTTAATGGTTTCAGCAGACACGCGCCGATACCATCTTGCTTGAGTTTTTCAGCATTAACTTGTGCATGGCAAGGAAGTGCCAGCATCAGGAAATCGGTCATCGATACCGCTTTCGCTAATCGCTCATGTTGCATTGTTAGCGGCTCGCGGAAGGTCACCGCGATGCCTAACAACATCATGTCGTAATGCGCGGGAGGCAGCGCGGAGAACGTTGGGCTATAAACCACTTCCAGCGGCGTTTCACTTAAAATATCCAGCGTGCATTGCGCTGCTGCGGAGTTTGGTTCGACATAGGCCAGGCGCTTACCTGCGAGGCACTGGATGGATGGCCCTTCGATAATAATGTTCGGGTTCAGATCGAGATTAATGTGGAACCAGAAAGTTGAACCGCGATTCGGCTGGCTATGGAACGAAATATCGCCGCCCATTTCATTAACCAGTTTTTGTGTAATCACCAGCCCCAGCCCGGTGCCACCATGACGGCGGGAAATACTGGCATCAGCCTGTCGGAAGGCCTGGAATAAGCGCGATTGATCGCGTTCAGGAATACCAATGCCGGTATCCCGAATCTGCACTTCAATCTGCACTTTGGTATTACTCAGCGCACGTTTTTCTACCAGAATATCAATGTTGCCATTCTCGGTGAATTTAATTGCATTCCCCACCAGGTTAGTGATGATTTGCTGTAATCGCAGTGGGTCGCCGATCACGTTATCAGGCACGTCGCTTTTAATATTGAGCGTCAGTTCCAACCCTTTATCGTGAGAAGAATGTGCCAGCAGAGTAACGACTTCATCCAGCGTGCTGCGTAGTGGGAATGGAATACTTTCCAGAATCAGCTTACCTGCTTCCAGTTTCGAGAAGTCGAGAACATCATTAATAATTGCCAGCAAATTATTTGCCGAACGTTCAATCGTATTCAGGTGATCGCGCTGCGTTGGTGTTAATTCTGTTTTCAGCGTCAGGCGGGTAAAGCCAATAACACCATTCAGTGGTGTACGCAGCTCGTGTGACATATTTGCCAGAAACTCGGATTTAATACGCGCCGCTTCCTGGGCGCGCTTTTTCGCCAGATCCAACTCAACGTTCTGAATTTCCATCTGCTCCAGCGTTTCACGCAGATCGGACGTCGCCTGGTCGATATTGTGCTGCATCTCTTCGTGATAAGCAGCCAGCGACATTGCCATCGAGTTGATACCGTTTTTCAGCATATCCAGCTCGCCGAGCATAAATCCTTCCACCCGGCTGTCGAGTTGCCCGCGACGGATGCGGTCGACGGTATTCACCATGTTGCGAATCGGACCGGTTACATCGCGCATTAAGCGCCAGCCAAAAATAAGCGCAATACCGATACAAAACAGCATCATCACGCAGGAAATAAAGATCTCTTTATATTGCTGCAAGCGAACCGATTTAAGATCCAGCTCAAGCGCAATATATCCCAACATATTTTGACTATTTTTGGCATCGCTACTGGGCGATTCGTCGGGGGAGTAACTCTCAGAAATAATCGGCGTGCGGAGGATCATAATATCGCCGTCACGAGTGACAGTGAGCTGGCGAGGAAACGGCACGTTGCTGCCGAGCTGCATTGATGAGGGATCAAGATGAAAATTGGAGGTGACAAAGAGTCGGTTATTTTCATCATAAACCGAAATCGCGCGAACAATATCGGAATGGCGACGATGCAGTACGCTTATTAACTGACCGATAGATTCGCGATTTTGCAGGCTCATGCCATATTCAGTAGAAACTGCAAGCGGCTCAATAATGCTAGCACCGGCATCTTCCAGTTGACGCTGCAAGTCGTTATAGCGATGCACGACGAAAAAGATACTCAGCAATAAACCAATAAGGACGGTCGGTGCCAGGATCAGAATCATCATGCGTGCGCGCAGGCTGTAGTTGGTCATGGAGTTCCGTTATGGGACAATTAAGGTCACACTGTTAAATTGAGAAAGTCTCGCCAATGGCGCAATTCTACTCTGCAAAACGACGCACGACGACGCGTCAGATCATAACCGTTTCAGTCAACGACCTCGACTCTTTTGGTCAGGGCGTGGCGCGACATAACGGCAAAACGTTATTTATCCCCGGATTATTGCCGCAGGAAAACGCGGAAGTTGCTGTTACTGAAGATAAAAAACAGTATGCCCGCGCTAAAGTCGTACGCCGGTTAAGCGATAGCCCGGAACGCGAAACGCCACGCTGTCCTCATTTTGGCGTATGCGGCGGCTGTCAGCAACAACACGCTAGCGTGGATTTACAGCAGCGAAGCAAAAGTGCGGCACTCGCCCGATTAATGAAACACGATGTCTCTGAAGTGATCGCCGATGTTCCCTGGGGCTATCGCCGCCGCGCGCGTTTAAGTCTGAACTACTTACCGAAAACACAGCAACTTCAGATGGGGTTTCGCAAAGCGGGCTCCAGTGACATTGTCGACGTCAAACAATGCCCCATTTTAGCGCCCCAACTTGAAGCATTGCTGCCCAAAGTCAGGGCATGTCTGGGCAGCTTACAAGCTATGCGCCATCTTGGTCATGTTGAACTGGTACAGGCAACCAGCGGCACGCTGATGATTTTGCGCCATACCGCACCGCTAAGTTCGGCAGATCGCGAAAAACTGGAACGCTTTTCGCATTCTGAAGGCCTGGATCTGTATCTCGCCCCCGATAGTGAGATACTCGAAACCGTCTCTGGTGAGATGCCCTGGTATGACTCAAACGGGTTGCGCTTAACTTTTAGCCCGCGCGATTTTATTCAGGTCAATGCGGGTGTGAACCAAAAAATGGTAGCGCGTGCGTTGGAATGGCTGGATGTGCAACCTGAAGATCGCGTACTGGATCTGTTCTGCGGTATGGGCAACTTTACACTGCCATTGGCGACACAAGCTGCCAGTGTGGTCGGTGTAGAAGGTGTTCCTGCGCTGGTGGAAAAAGGCCAGCAGAATGCGCGTCTTAATGGCTTACAGAATGTGACGTTTTATCACGAAAATCTTGAAGAAGATGTCACAAAGCAGCCGTGGGCGAAAAACGGCTTCGATAAAGTGTTGCTGGACCCGGCGCGAGCAGGTGCCGCAGGTGTTATGCAGCAAATTATAAAACTGGAACCTATTCGTATAGTTTATGTATCCTGTAACCCTGCAACGCTGGCTCGGGATAGCGAAGCGTTATTAAAAGCAGGATATACCATTGCGCGACTGGCGATGCTGGATATGTTCCCACACACGGGACATCTGGAATCGATGGTACTTTTCTCGCGCGTTAAATAGTTACGATTTGCCGATTTCGGCAGGTCTGGTCCCTAAAGGAGAGGACGATGGTTGCGGTAAGAAGTGCACATATCAATAAGGCTGGTGAATTTGATCCGGAAAAATGGATCGCAAGTCTGGGTATTACCAGCCAGAAGTCGTGTGAGTGCTTAGCCGAAACCTGGGCGTATTGTCTGCAACAGACGCAGGGGCATCCGGATGCCAGTCTGTTATTGTGGCGTGGTGTTGAGATGGTGGAGATCCTCTCGACATTAAGTATGGACATTGACACGCTGCGGGCGGCGCTGCTGTTCCCTCTGGCTGATGCCAACGTAGTCAGCGAAGATGTGCTGCGTGAGAGCGTCGGTAAGTCGGTTGTTAACCTTATTCACGGCGTGCGTGATATGGCGGCGATCCGCCAGCTGAAAGCGACGCACACTGATTCTGTTTCCTCCGAACAGGTCGATAACGTTCGCCGGATGTTATTGGCGATGGTCGATGATTTTCGCTGCGTAGTCATCAAACTGGCGGAGCGTATTGCTCATCTGCGCGAAGTAAAAGATGCGCCGGAAGATGAACGTGTACTGGCGGCAAAAGAGTGCACCAATATCTACGCGCCGTTGGCGAACCGTCTTGGGATTGGGCAACTGAAATGGGAGCTGGAAGATTACTGCTTCCGTTATCTCCACCCGACCGAATACAAACGCATCGCAAAACTGCTGCATGAACGCCGTCTCGACCGCGAACACTATATCGAAGAGTTTGTCGGCCATCTGCGCGCTGAGATGAAAGCTGAAGGCGTTAAAGCTGAAGTGTATGGTCGTCCGAAACACATCTACAGCATCTGGCGCAAAATGCAGAAAAAGAACCTCGCCTTCGATGAGCTGTTTGATGTGCGTGCGGTACGTATTGTCGCCGAGCGTTTACAGGATTGTTATGCCGCACTGGGGATAGTGCACACTCACTATCGCCACCTGCCGGATGAGTTTGACGATTACGTCGCTAACCCGAAACCAAACGGTTATCAGTCTATTCATACCGTGGTTCTGGGGCCGGGTGGAAAAACCGTTGAGATCCAAATCCGCACCAAACAGATGCATGAAGATGCGGAGTTGGGTGTTGCTGCGCACTGGAAATATAAAGAGGGCGCGGCAGCTGGCGGCGCACGTTCGGGACATGAAGACCGGATTGCCTGGCTGCGTAAACTGATTGCGTGGCAGGAAGAGATGGCTGATTCCGGCGAAATGCTCGACGAAGTACGTAGTCAGGTGTTTGACGACCGGGTGTATGTCTTTACGCCGAAAGGTGATGTCGTTGATTTGCCTGCGGGATCAACGCCGCTGGACTTCGCTTACCACATCCACAGTGATGTCGGACACCGCTGCATCGGGGCAAAAATTGGCGGGCGCATTGTGCCGTTCACCTACCAGCTGCAAATGGGCGACCAGATTGAAATTATCACCCAGAAACAGCCGAACCCCAGCCGTGACTGGTTAAACCCAAACCTCGGTTACGTCACAACCAGCCGTGGGCGTTCGAAAATTCACGCCTGGTTCCGTAAACAGGACCGTGACAAAAACATTCTGGCTGGGCGGCAAATCCTTGACGACGAGCTGGAACATCTGGGGATCAGCCTGAAAGAAGCAGAAAAACATCTGCTGCCGCGTTACAACTTCAATGATGTCGACGAGTTGCTGGCGGCGATTGGTGGCGGGGATATCCGTCTCAATCAGATGGTGAACTTCCTGCAATCGCAATTTAATAAGCCGAGTGCCGAAGAGCAGGACGCCGCCGCGCTGAAACAGCTTCAGCAAAAAAGCTACACACCGCAAAACCGCAGTAAAGATAACGGTCGTGTGGTGGTTGAAGGTGTTGGTAACCTGATGCACCACATCGCGCGCTGCTGCCAGCCGATTCCTGGAGATGAGATTGTCGGCTTCATTACCCAGGGACGCGGTATTTCAGTACACCGCGCCGATTGCGAACAACTGGCGGAACTGCGCTCCCATGCGCCAGAACGCATTGTTGACGCGGTATGGGGTGAGAGCTACTCCGCCGGATATTCGCTGGTGGTCCGCGTGGTGGCTAATGATCGTAGTGGGTTGTTACGTGATATCACGACCATTCTCGCCAACGAGAAGGTGAACGTGCTTGGCGTTGCCAGCCGTAGCGACACCAAACAGCAACTGGCGACCATCGACATGACCATTGAGATTTACAACCTGCAAGTGCTGGGGCGCGTGCTGGGTAAACTCAACCAGGTGCCGGATGTTATCGACGCGCGTCGGTTGCACGGGAGTTAGTCTTACATAGCTGGATATGGCGTCAGCCGTATCCAGCGATATCTTTTACTCGAAGGTATTACACCTGACAGACCCGCAATTTTCAGGACAATTCAATGAATCAAATCGACCGTTTGCTCACTATTATGCAGCGCCTGCGCGATCCGGAAAACGGCTGCCCGTGGGATAAAGAGCAGACATTTGCCACCATTGCGCCTTACACCCTTGAAGAAACCTACGAAGTGCTGGACGCCATCGCCCGTGAAGATTTTGACGATCTTCGCGGTGAACTGGGCGATCTGCTATTCCAGGTGGTGTTTTACGCGCAAATGGCTCAGGAAGAAGGGCGCTTTGACTTTAATGATATTTGCGCTGCTATTAGCGATAAATTAGAGCGTCGCCATCCGCATGTTTTTGCTGATAGTTCTGCCGAAAACAGTAGTGAAGTGCTTGCCCGTTGGGAGCAAATCAAAACCGAAGAGCGCGCGCAGAAAGCGCAGCATTCGGCGCTGGACGATATTCCTCGTAGTTTACCGGCTTTAATGCGGGCGCAAAAAATCCAGAAACGTTGCGCCAACGTTGGCTTCGACTGGACGACGCTTGGCCCGGTGGTTGATAAAGTCTACGAAGAGATCGACGAGGTGATGTACGAGGCGCGGCAGGCTGTTGTCGACCAGGCTAAACTGGAGGAGGAAATGGGGGACCTGCTGTTTGCCACGGTTAATCTGGCTCGCCATTTAGGGACGAAAGCAGAAATCGCATTGCAAAAAGTGAACGAAAAATTCGAGCGTCGTTTTCGCGAAGTGGAGCGTATTGTTGCCGCGCGTGGACTGGAAATGACAGGTGTTGACCTCGAAACAATGGAAGAAGTCTGGCAACAGGTAAAACGGCAGGAAATTGATCTCTAAGGGAATTACGCGGTCAAGCGCCATTTGTGTCATTTTTTAAATGACAAGCGCTTGATTTGCGTCAAAAACATTTACCCCAAAGGGGCTATTTTCTCACTCCTGATTTCAATAGTGCGCTGGCGAAGAGGAGGGATAATGAAAGTTTGTGGCACAGGTCATGTTCGGGTATACTGCTTTCCCGTCTTGGTTATTCCATCGTCTTTTCAACCTAACTTCTCAGGTTCAGCATGACAACGAACTATATTTTTGTGACCGGCGGGGTCGTATCCTCTCTGGGTAAAGGCATTGCCGCAGCCTCCCTCGCAGCCATTCTTGAAGCCCGTGGCCTCAATGTGACCATCATGAAACTGGATCCTTACATCAACGTCGATCCAGGTACTATGAGCCCAATCCAACACGGGGAAGTGTTCGTTACTGAAGACGGCGCTGAAACCGACTTGGACCTGGGGCACTACGAGCGTTTCATTCGTACCAAAATGAGCCGCCGCAACAACTTCACCACGGGTCGTATCTACTCTGACGTTCTGCGTAAAGAACGCCGCGGTGACTACCTCGGCGCAACCGTGCAGGTTATTCCGCACATCACTAACGCAATCAAAGAGCGCGTGCTGGAAGGTGGCGAAGGTCATGACGTAGTACTGGTAGAAATCGGCGGTACAGTAGGTGATATCGAATCCTTGCCGTTCCTCGAAGCTATTCGCCAGATGGCTGTTGAAATTGGCCGTGAGCACACTCTGTTTATGCACCTGACGCTGGTGCCGTACATGGCAGCGTCTGGTGAAGTCAAAACCAAACCGACTCAGCACTCTGTAAAAGAGCTGCTCTCCATCGGTATCCAGCCTGACATCCTGATTTGTCGTTCAGATCGCGCTGTACCGGCGAACGAACGTGCGAAGATTGCATTGTTCTGTAATGTTCCGGAAAAAGCGGTTATTTCTCTGAAAGACGTCGATTCCATCTATAAAATTCCGGGCCTGTTGAAATCTCAGGGGCTGGACGATTATATTTGTAAACGATTCAGCTTAAACTGCCCGGAAGCAAATCTGTCCGAATGGGAACAGGTTATCTTCGAAGAAGCGAATCCGGTAAGTGAAGTCACCATCGGTATGGTCGGCAAGTACATTGAACTGCCGGATGCTTATAAATCAGTGATCGAAGCACTGAAACACGGTGGGCTGAAGAATCGTGTCAGCGTCAACATCAAACTGATCGATTCACAAGATGTTGAAACGCGCGGCGTTGAAATCCTTAAAGGTCTGGACGCAATCCTCGTACCTGGCGGTTTCGGCTATCGTGGCGTAGAAGGCATGATTACGACCGCGCGTTTTGCGCGTGAGAACAATATTCCTTATCTGGGCATTTGCCTGGGTATGCAGGTGGCGTTAATTGATTACGCTCGCCATGTTGCCAACATGGAGAACGCCAACTCTACAGAATTTGTGCCAGACTGTAAGTACCCGGTTGTGGCGCTGATTACCGAGTGGCGCGATGAAAACGGCAACGTTGAAGTTCGTAGCGAGAAGAGCGATCTCGGCGGTACCATGCGTCTCGGCGCACAGCAGTGCCAGTTGGTTGACGATAGCCTGGTTCGCCAGCTATACAATGCGCCGACAATTGTTGAGCGTCATCGTCACCGTTACGAAGTCAACAACATGCTGTTGAAACAGATTGAAGATGCAGGTCTGCGCGTTGCGGGCCGTTCCGGGGATGATCAGTTGGTCGAGATCATCGAAGTTCCGAATCACCCGTGGTTCGTGGCTTGCCAGTTCCATCCGGAGTTTACTTCTACTCCACGTGATGGTCACCCGCTGTTTGCAGGCTTTGTGAAAGCCGCCAGCGAGTTCCAGAAACGTCAGGCGAAGTAAGTAAAAAAGTTAGAACGGCAACGCGTACCTTGGGTACGCGTTGTTTGTCTGGAGTTTCAGTTTAACTAGTGACTTGAGGAAAACCTAATGTCCAAAATCGTAAAAATCATCGGTCGTGAAATCATCGACTCCCGTGGTAACCCGACTGTTGAAGCCGAAGTACATCTGGAGGGTGGTTTCGTCGGTATGGCAGCTGCTCCGTCAGGTGCTTCTACTGGTTCCCGTGAAGCTCTGGAACTGCGCGATGGCGACAAATCCCGTTTCCTGGGTAAAGGCGTAACCAAAGCTGTTGCTGCGGTAAACGGCCCGATCGCTCAGGCGCTGATTGGCAAAGATGCTAAAGATCAGGCTGGCATTGACAAGATCATGATCGACCTGGACGGCACCGAAAACAAATCCAAATTCGGCGCGAACGCAATCCTGGCTGTATCTCTGGCTAACGCCAAAGCTGCTGCAGCTGCTAAAGGTATGCCGCTGTACGAGCACATCGCTGAACTGAACGGTACTCCGGGCAAATACTCCATGCCGGTTCCGATGATGAACATCATCAACGGTGGTGAGCACGCTGACAACAACGTTGATATCCAGGAATTCATGATTCAGCCGGTTGGCGCGAAAACTGTGAAAGAAGCCATCCGCATGGGTTCTGAAGTTTTCCATCACCTGGCAAAAGTTCTGAAAGCGAAAGGCATGAACACTGCTGTTGGTGACGAAGGTGGCTATGCGCCGAACCTGGGTTCCAACGCTGAAGCTCTGGCTGTTATCGCTGAAGCTGTTAAAGCTGCTGGTTATGAACTGGGCAAAGACATCACTCTGGCGATGGACTGCGCAGCTTCTGAATTCTACAAAGATGGTAAATACGTTCTGGCTGGCGAAGGCAACAAAGCGTTCACCTCTGAAGAATTCACTCACTTCCTGGAAGAACTGACCAAACAGTACCCGATCGTTTCTATCGAAGACGGTCTGGACGAATCTGACTGGGACGGTTTCGCATACCAGACCAAAGTTCTGGGCGACAAAATCCAGCTGGTTGGTGACGACCTGTTCGTAACCAACACCAAGATCCTGAAAGAAGGTATCGAAAAAGGTATCGCTAACTCCATCCTGATCAAATTCAACCAGATCGGTTCTCTGACCGAAACTCTGGCTGCAATCAAGATGGCGAAAGATGCTGGCTACACTGCAGTTATCTCTCACCGTTCTGGTGAAACTGAAGATGCTACCATCGCTGATCTGGCTGTTGGTACTGCTGCAGGCCAGATCAAAACTGGTTCTATGAGCCGTTCTGACCGTGTTGCTAAATACAACCAGCTGATTCGTATCGAAGAAGCTCTGGGCGAAAAAGCACCGTACAACGGTCGTAAAGAGATCAAAGGCCAGGCATAAGTCTGACTTTATCTGATTTGATAATGCCAGCCTTCGGGCTGGCATTTTTTATGGTGGAGTTACCAGCGGCCGGATGCGCCGCCACTTGAGCCTCCAGCGGAACCGCTGTTGTCTGAATGATAACTTCTACCAGATGCTCTTTTCTGAAGTACACATAAACAGGTAAAGACCATAAATATGGTGAAAGTAAAAAAGAAGGAAAATACAGCAATGGAAAAAGTTTTATCGGAGAACAGGAATAAATCTAAAAGATGGATTGCTGAAATACAGACTCCACTTTTACATGCGCGACAAAAATTACTGCCTTGATGAAAAAACCAGAAAGGGAAGAACATCACTGCAAATACCCAAAAAATAGCAAAGTAATAATGATCAGTGGAAGACGTTGATTCACTTTCTGAAGGATTAGCCGGATATTGGTGTTGTGAAGTGAGTTGGTTATTCAAAGCGATTATAGCTAACTCTAATCCCTTAGCTAATTTTTGTTGTTTAAATGCGGGTATCATGTTGCTACGGATGATATCTCCAGCCAGAGCATCGGTTACCTTTTCTTCCAGCCCATAACCTACCTGGATGCGGACAGTGCGATCCGACCAGGCAACAACGATCAGTATCCCATCATTACGTTTGGCATCTCCTAAACGCCAATTGTCAAAAACTCTTGTAGCATATTGTTCAATTGTCTCATCTTTGGTTGTGGAAACAATTAATACAGCAATTTGCACTTGGGTATTATTGAAAATAGATTCTAACTTGTGCGTCAGTTCTTTCTTTTCTTGTGAGTTTAAGCTACTCGTAAGACCCGTAACTTGTTGCTGTAATTGTGGGACAATAGTTGGTTGGGCTGCAACAAAGGGTAATGACTCCAACTTACTGATAGTGTTTTATGTTCAGATAATGCCCGATGACCTTGTCATGCAGCTCCACCGATTTTGAGAACGACAGTGACTTCCGTACCAGCCTTGCCAGATGTTGTCTCAGATTCAGATTATGTCGCTCAATGCGCTGAGTGTAACGCTTGCTGATAACGTGCAGCTTTCCCTTCAGGCGTGATTCATACAGCGGCCAGCCATCCGTCATCCATACCACGACCTCAAAGGCCGACAGCAGGCTCAGAAGACGCTCCAGTGTGGCCAGAGTGCGTTCCCCGAAGACGTGCGCCACAACCGTCCTCCGTATCCTGTCATACGCGTAAAACAGCCAGCGCTGACGTGATTTAGCACCGACGTAGCCCCAATGTTCGTCCATTTCAGCGCAGACAATCACATCACTGCCCGGTTGTATGCGCGAGGTTACCGACTGCGGCCTGAGTTTTTTAAGTGACGTAAAACCGTGTTGAGGCCAACGCCCATAATGCGTGCACTGGCGCGACATCCGACGCCATTCATGGCCATATCAATGATTTTCTGGTGCGTACCGGGCTGAGAGGCGGTGTAAGTGAACTGTAGTTGCCATGTTTTACGGCAATGAGAGCAGAGATAGCGCTGATGTCCGGCAGTGCTTTTGCCGTTACGCACCACGCCTTCAGTAGCGGAGCAGGAAGGACATCTGATGGAAATGGAAGCCACGCAAGCACCTTAAAATCACCATCATACACTAAATCAGTAAGTTGGCAGCATTACCCAACAAAGGAACATACGAAAGTGAACATTAGTATGAAATAGCGCATTATAAATTTCTCATTAAATCTGGATAAATAAATTGACGGCGGCATCGGTAATTTTAGATTCGTTATCATTAAAAACTAATACAGAAAAAATAAATATAATTTTGGTGAATGTTTTGACATGATTAAATCCATTTTCTTTATTTTCTTCTGACATAATACGTTACTCCCTTTAATTATTAACGATATGTTTCGTATTTTTCTTTAAATCTGCATGTAACAGAATGTTAATAAGACATGATTGTTGCGGCAGGATCTGCAATAATTAACAATTATCCACTTCACAGAGAATGCTATGCAGTACCCGATTAACGAGATGTTCCAGACCCTGCAAGGTGAGGGTTACTTTACCGGCGTTCCCGCCATTTTTATTCGTTTACAGGGATGCCCGGTTGGCTGTGCCTGGTGCGACACCAAACACACCTGGGAAAAGCTTGAGGATCGGGAAGTCTCCCTTTTCAGCATTCTGGCGAAGACCAAAGAGAGTGATAAGTGGGGGGCGGCGAGCAGTGAAGACTTGCTGGCTGTCATTGGTCGTCAGGGATATACCGCGCGGCATGTGGTGATTACGGGTGGTGAGCCTTGCATTCATGATTTGCTGCCACTGACTGACCTGCTCGAAAAGAACGGTTTTAGCTGCCAGATCGAAACCAGTGGAACTCATGAAGTACGCTGCACACCGAATACCTGGGTTACCGTATCGCCAAAGCTGAACATGCGCGGCGGCTATGAAGTGTTGTCACAGGCACTGGAGCGAGCCAACGAAATCAAGCATCCAGTGGGGCGCGTACGCGATATTGAAGCACTGGATGAACTACTGGCAACGCTGACCGATGATAAACCGCGAGTCATTGCACTGCAGCCGATTAGCCAAAAGGATGATGCCACACGATTGTGCATTGAAACCTGTATTGCGCGTAATTGGCGTTTGTCGATGCAAACACATAAATATTTAAATATTGCCTGATTACACATTTATAAGCGTTATAAGGTAATGACTCCAACTTACTGATAGTGTTTTATGTTCAGATAATGCCCGATGACCTTGTCATGCAGCTCCACCGATTTTGAGAACGACAGTGACTTCCGTCCCAGCCTTGCCAGATGTTGTCTCAGATTCAGATTATGTCGCTCAATGCGCTGAGTGTAACGCTTGCTGATAACGTGCAGCTTTCCCTTCAGGCGTGATTCATACAGCGGCCAGCCATCCGTCATCCATACCACGACCTCAAAGGCCGACAGCAGGCTCAGAAGACGCTCCAGTGTGGCCAGAGTGCGTTCCCCGAAGACGTGCGCCACAACCGTCCTCCGTATCCTGTCATACGCGTAAAACAGCCAGCGCTGACGTGATTTAGCACCGACGTAGCCCCAATGTTCGTCCATTTCAGCGCAGACAATCACATCACTGCCCGGTTGTATGCGCGAGGTTACCGACTGCGGCCTGAGTTTTTTAAGTGACGTAAAACCGTGTTGAGGCCAACGCCCATAATGCGTGCACTGGCGCGACATCCGACGCCATTCATGGCCATATCAATGATTTTCTGGTGCGTACCGGGCTGAGAGGCGGTGTAAGTGAACTGTAGTTGCCATGTTTTACGGCAATGAGAGCAGAGATAGCGCTGATGTCCGGCAGTGCTTTTGCCGTTACGCACCACGCCTTCAGTAGCGGAGCAGGAAGGACATCTGATGGAAATGGAAGCCACGCAAGCACCTTAAAATCACCATCATACACTAAATCAGTAAGTTGGCAGCATTACCACATTCGTCACATCATCATCGGCAACGAAGGTGCATTGTGCTATATCACTGAAGTAACAGTGAAAATCTTTAAATACACCCCGGAAAACAACCTCTTCTACGGCTATATCCTGGAAGACATGAAAACCGGCTTCAACATCCTGCGTGAAATCATGGTGGAAGGGTATCGTCCGTCGATCGCTCGTTTGTATGACGCTGAAGATGGCACCCAACACTTCACCCATTTTGCCGACGGAAAATGTGTGCTGATCTTTATGGCTGAAGGTAACCCTCGCATTGCGAAGGCGACGGGCGAAGGGATTGCGGAAATCGTTGCCCGCTACCCGCAGTGCCAGCGCGTGGACAGCAAACTGATTGAAACCTGGTTTAACAACCTGAACTGGGGACCGGATAAAGTGGCTGCCGAACGTGTGCAGATCCTCAAAACCGGCAACATGGGCTTTACCACCGAAGTGTCCGGCTGCTGGAGCTGCATCCACGAAATCTACGAAAGCGTTATTAACCGTATTCGTACTGAGTTCCCGCACGCCGACGACATCACCATGCTGGGCGGTCACTCCTCTCATAGCTATCAGAACGGCACCAACATGTACTTCGTCTATGACTACAACGTTGTTGACTGTAAGCCGGAAGAGGAAATCGACAAGTACCACAATCCGCTCAACAAAATCATCTGCGAAGAAACCATTCGCCTCGGCGGTTCGATGGTGCACCACCATGGCATTGGTAAACATCGCGTTCACTGGAGCAAGCTGGAACACGGCAGCGCGTGGGCGTTGCTGGAAGGGCTGAAAAAGCAGTTCGATCCTAACGGCATTATGAATACGGGTACTATCTATCCGATTGAAAAATAATGTATCAGGCAGCGTTCCGCGATGACGGGGCGTTGCCTTTTCGGCTTCTCAGGCGAGAAGCCGTTCTTATTACCGGACAATGAAGGGGTAAAGATGAACACTTCACCGGTGCGAATGGATGATTTACCGCTTAACCGTTTTCACTGTCGAATTGCTACGCTCACTTTCGGCGCACACCTGACCGACGGTTATGTTCTAGGCGTCATTGGTTACGCCATTATTCAACTTACGCCCGCCATGCAACTGACGCCGTTTATGGCGGGAATGATCGGCGGCTCGGCGCTCCTTGGTTTGTTTCTTGGCAGCCTGGTTCTTGGGTGGATCTCCGACCATATTGGTCGGCAAAAAATCTTCACCTTCAGCTTTTTGCTGATTACGCTCGCTTCGTTCTTGCAATTTTTTGCCACCACGCCAGAGCATCTTATTGGGCTGCGCATTTTGATCGGCATTGGTCTGGGAGGCGATTACTCAGTAGGTCACACCTTGCTGGCTGAATTTTCCCCGCGCCGCCATCGCGGTATTTTGCTGGGCGCATTCAGCGTGGTGTGGACCGTAGGCTATGTGTTGGCAAGTATTGCCGGACATCACTTTATTTCCGAAAACCCGGAGGCCTGGCGCTGGTTGCTGGCATCGGCAGCTCTGCCCGCGTTGTTGATTACGTTATTACGCTGGGGAACGCCAGAATCGCCACGTTGGCTACTGTGCCAGGGGCGTTTTGCAGAAGCTCACGCTATCGTGCATCGCTATTTTGGTCCCCATGTTTTACTGGGCGATGAAGTGGTAACGGCGACCCATAAACACATCAAAACCTTGTTCTCTTCGCGTTACTGGCGGCGCACGGCGTTTAACAGCGTCTTCTTTGTCTGCCTCGTAATCCCATGGTTTGTGATTTATACCTGGCTGCCAACTATCGCCCAGACTATTGGTCTGGAAGATGCGCTGACTGCCAGCCTGATGCTTAATGCGTTGTTAATTGTGGGCGCGCTGCTGGGATTAGTTCTGACGCACCTGCTGGCACATCGCAAATTTTTGCTGGGAAGTTTTTTGCTGCTGGCGGCAACGCTGGTAGTAATGGCCTGTTTGCCTTCCGGCAGTTCATTAACGCTGCTGCTTTTTGTTCTCTTCAGCACCACCATTTCGGCAGTCAGTAATCTGGTGGGCATTTTGCCTGCGGAAAGTTTTCCTACTGACATTCGCTCGCTGGGAGTCGGTTTTGCCACCGCCATGAGTCGACTTGGCGCGGCGGTAAGTACTGGCCTGCTGCCGTGGGTGCTGGCGCAGTGGGGAATGCAAGTCACCTTATTGCTCCTAGCGACAGTGTTGTTGGTTGGTTTTGTTGTGACCTGGCTATGGGCACCAGAAACTAAAGCCCTCCCGCTGGTGGCGGCGGGAAATGTAGGAGGTGCGAATGAACATTCTGTTAGCGTTTAAAGCCGAACCGGATGCCGGAATGCTGGCGGAAAAAGAGTGGCAGGCGGCGGCTCAGGGTAATAGCGGACCGGATGTTTCGCTACTGCGAAGTTTACTCGGTGCTGATGAACAGGCCGCTGCCGCGCTGCTGTTAGCGCAGAGAAAAAACGGTACGCCGATGTCTTTAACCGCGTTGAGCATGGGGGATGAACGGGCGTTGCACTGGCTGCGCTATCTCATGGCTCTTGGGTTTGAGGAAGCTGTATTGCTGGAGACGGCGGCAGATCTGCGCTTTGCGCCGGAATTTGTCGCTCGCCATATTGCCGAATGGCAGCGTCAGAATCCGCTGGATCTGATAATTACCGGCTGCCAAAGCAGCGAAGGGCAGAATGGGCAAACGCCATTTTTGCTGGCGGAAATGCTGGGCTGGCCCTGCTTCACCCAGGTGGAGCGTTTCACTCTCGACGCGCTGTTTATCACCCTCGAACAGCGTACTGAACATGGGTTGCGCTGTTGCCGGGTTCGCTTGCCTGCGGTGATTGCCGTGCGTCAGTGCGGTGAAGTGGCCTTGCCAGTACCGGGAATGCGCCAGCGAATGGCTGCGGGGAAAGCAGAAATTATCCGTAAAACTGTTGCTGCCGAAATGCCAGCGATGCAGTGTCTGCAACTGGCAAGAGCAGAGCAACGACGCGGAGCGACGCTGATTGATGGGCAAACGGTAGCAGAAAAAGCTCAAAAGCTATGGCAGGACTATTTACGCCAAAGGATGCAGCCATGAATATCGCAATTGTGACAATAAATCAGGAGAATGCCGCAATAGCGAGCTGGCTGGCGGCGCAGGATTTCAGCGGTTGTACGCTGGCGCACTGGCAAATAGAACCTCAGCCCGTAGTGGCGGAACAGGTGCTGGATGCGATGGTGGAACAGTGGCAGCGAACGCCTGCGGACGTTGTTCTCTTTCCGCCGGGAACGTTTGGCGATGAACTGTCGACCCGGCTGGCCTGGCGTTTACATGGTGCAAGCATCTGTCAGGTGACTTCGTTAGATATTCCAACCGTAAGCATGCGCAAATCCCACTGGGGAAATGCGTTAACGGCGACGCTGCAAACAGAAAAACGCCCGTTATGCCTTTCCCTGGCGCGTCAGGCGGGAGCAGCGAAAAACGCCACGTTGCCCTCTGGAATGCAGCAACTGAACATTGTCCCAGGTGCGCTTCCCGACTGGCTGGTTAGCACAGAGGATCTGAAAAATGTTAGCCGCGACCCATTAGCTGAGGCCAGACGGGTGCTGGTGGTGGGACAGGGCGGAGAGGCAGATAACCAGGAAATCGTTATGCTGGCAGAAAAGCTGGGAGCCGAAGTGGGCTACAGTCGGGCGCGAGTGATGAACGGTGGCGTTGATGCTGAAAAAGTGATTGGTATTTCCGGACATCTGCTGGCACCTGAGGTGTGCATTGTTGTTGGCGCTTCCGGCGCAGCAGCGTTAATGGCGGGCGTACGCAATAGCAAGTTTATGGTGGCGATTAATCATGACGCCAGCGCAGCGGTATTTTCACAGGCAGATATTGGCGTGGTTGATGACTGGAAAGTGGTGCTGGAGGCACTGGTGACAAACATTCACGCAGAATACCAATAACGTGCTGCCGGATGATCCTGCCTACGGTTCTGGACTGGGGACCTGTAGGCCTGATAAGACGCGTTAAGCGTCGCATCAGGCGCTGAATGTCGGATGTGGCGTGCGGCCAACAAATCAAAACAAATTCAATTGGTTACGATTATCCCGTCAAAGCAATTTTTTCGCTAACGTCCAGACTCCGGTATTCGTGGTGGAAAGCGCCACGACACCCGCGTTAATCGCATTACGCGCATCTTCTTCATCGCATACCAGCCCGCCAGCAATCAGCGGTTGGCGGATTTTTTCCGTCACCCAGCCCAGCACTTTGGGCATGCAGCCTGGCAGGATCTCAATACAATCCGGATTCGATTGCGCAACTTACTTATCAATGTTGTGAAACGAAATCGAATCAACAATAAACAGGTGATGAATACAGAAAAAAACTTCCGCTCTTGCCGCTTTTAGCATCGATGCTTTGGTGCTGATAATTCCATCCGCCTCGGTCACCAGTTTCAAAAACTGAATCACCACTTCTTTATTTGACGCGCCTTCCAGCAAATCAACATGAATAAAAGCATATTTCCCGGCGTTCTTAATCTTTTTAACGATATTACTGATGGTGCAGATATTGCCGTACAACACGGAAATAAACTGGCATTCAGAATCGATGGCCAGTTGCAGGCTGGCATTATCTTTAACGGCAGCAATCACCGGATTCTGGCGGAGCAGGTGTAAGAGGGGCATAAATTATCCTTATTATTTATCCAAAGCGGTAGGTGATGCCGAATCCGGAAGGCGGATAGCGCCACTGTTGTAGTGTGGATTCGTCGCACAGCAAACGGCAGGTGCCACACTCCAGGCAGCCGCGATAGTCAATACGTAAGTCACCTTCCTGTGTGAGAGAAAAAAGACCTACCGGACAGGCGTTAATCAACCGTTGTACCATCTGACGCTCAACGGAGTCAGCCGGAACAATGTGCGGCGCATCAGCAACGCGCCAGAGATTACGGGCTACAGACATCGCAGACTCCTGATAACATCGCCCGCCAGATGCCACAGGCCATGACGACGTAAATGATGCCAGAATAACTGGCGCAGCGGTGGAACAGGTTTATCACCCTGATCCCATAAATCGCGGGAAATATCCTGCATTAACGCAGGCCACGCCCGATACCTGCCAGGGCGTTGCAAAAGCGCCGGAACATGCTGATAACGTTGTAGAACATCCCATAGCAGGCTGCGCTCTACGTTGTGATGATAAAGCGCAAACAGATTTTGCGGCTCGCGGTGCTGGCAGGCGCTTATTAGCGTTTGTGCCGCCGCCTGTGCGCCAGTCAGCGCCATATCCATGCCGCGCACGGAAATTCCGGTATTGACGCAACTGCGCAACGCATCGCCCACCAGCAGCCAGCCGTTACCGGCGTATTGCACCGGCATACTGTGCAAGCCACCTTCTGGCACCAGATGCGCACCATACTCCAGTGATTCCGTGTTTTTGATAAGCGTGCGCACTGCCGGATGCGCTTTAAAGCGAGTCAGCAGCTCGCTTGCCGGAACACGACTTTGCGTAAGGGAAGAGAGCGGGCAAACAATCCCTAACGAGAGCGTTTGTTGATTAGTATAAAGAAATGCGCCGCCGGGTAAGTCATCACAGATTCCGCCGCTGAACAGCAACGCTGCGCCTTCGTTATTCTCCAGATGAAAACGTTCTTCAATAGCGGATGTTTCCAGCGACAGCACTTCTTTGATCCCCAACGCCATCGCTTCGCCAGCAGGACGAGTCACTAACCCGTGACGTTCAGCCAGGACGCTGTTGGCACCTTCTGCCAGCACCACATAACGGGCGCGGAGAATATCGTCACCACAAATAACGCCACAGACTCTGCCGTTTTCTTCATACAGTGCATCCACCGTCGCTCCGGGGATGCATTCGACACCTTCTTTTTCGGCTTCGGCAACCAGCCACGGATCGAACCGTGCACGTAATACACTCCAGGATTCACCGCCGGGCTGTAAGCTGGAAAACGTCGTTGCGCCATCCGGCGTTAACAGGGAAAGGCTTTCGTGAGTGATGCGTCGTTCAAGAGGCGCGGTCAGATGAAATTGCGGGAGGAGTTCCGCGAGTGCATGGGTATATAACCGCCTGCCGGAAAGATTTTTGCTGCCGGGGATTTCAGCGCGTTCGAGTAACAAAACGGATAAATCCGCTCGCGCGCAGCGTAACGCGCAAGCGGTGCCTGCAATACCGGCACCAATAATAATAATGTCGCAGTCGTCTTCCATGTCATGCCCCAGATATCCAGAACACAACACCCTAACATAGCGTTACTAAAGGGAAATTGACCGCCGACACACTCTTATCATTCGCCGCGATAGATACACCCTGCGGTGCAGGTTTCTTTTACCATCACCGCACTTAACAGCGGCACAACGGGTTTAACCTGATCCCAAATCCATTTTGCTAAAACTTCGCTGGTTGGATTTTCCAGACCTGGAATATCATTGAGATAATGGTGATCGAGGCGCTCATAAGTTGGCTTAAACGCCGCTTTCAGTTCAGCGAAATCGATAATCCAGCCCGTATGCGGATCGACTTCCCCGGTAATTTCCAGTCGCACCATAAAGGAATGCCCGTGCAGGCGACCACATTTATGCCCTTCCGGGACATGTGGTAAGCGGTGAGCGGCTTCGAAGGTGAAATCTTTAAATAACGTGGTGGACATCATAATTTCTCTACAGGACGATAAAACCGCCGTAGAGTACCGGAAAGGCTGTTTTTTCGCATTATCTAAAACGACTTTGTTGCGCAAAATCGCTGATTTATCTTAATGATTGGCTAAATTCATTTGTTTTTCATTAGGTTGGTTAATCTATTTTGTTGTTAAAGACTATTGCTAAAACAGGTTAGTCGATTTGGTTATTAGTTATCGCTATCCCGTCTTTAATCCACACCGTTCACCCCGTTAACCTTACCTTCTCTTCTGTTTTATGGGCGCTGACAGGGCGCAGAAACAGCTTTGCTTACTGGAACATAACGACGCATGACGACACAGGTCCCACCTTCCGCGTTGCTTCCGTTGAACCCGGAGCAACTGGCACGCCTTCAGGCGGCCACGACCGATTTAACGCCTACCCAGCTTGCCTGGGTTTCTGGCTATTTCTGGGGCGTGCTCAACCAGCAGCCTGTTGCGCTTGCAGTGACGCCAGCGCCCGCCGCAGAAATGCCGGGTATAACGATTATCTCTGCTTCGCAAACCGGCAATGCGCGCCGGGTTGCTGAAGCATTACGCGATGATTTATTAGCAGCAAAACTGAACGTTAAGCTGGTGAACGCGGGCGACTATAAATTCAAACAAATCGCCAGCGAAAAACTGCTCATCGTAGTGACGTCAACGCAAGGGGAAGGGGAACCGCCGGAAGAAGCCGTCGCGCTGCATAAGTTCCTGTTCTCCAAAAAAGCGCCAAAGCTGGAAAACACCGCGTTTGCCGTGTTTAGCCTCGGCGATAGCTCTTATGAATTTTTCTGCCAGTCCGGGAAAGATTTTGACAGCAAGCTGGCGGAACTGGGGGGTGAACGCCTGCTCGACCGTGTCGATTCTGATGTTGAATACCAGGCTGCTGCCAGCGAGTGGCGCGCCCGCGTGGTTGATGCGCTTAAATCGCGTGCGCCTGTCGCGGCACCTTCGCAATCCGTCGCTACTGGCGCGGTAAATGAAATCCACACCAGCCCGTACAGCAAAGACGCGCCGCTGGTGGCTAGCCTCTCTGTTAACCAGAAAATTACTGGGCGTAACTCTGAAAAAGACGTTCGCCATATCGAAATTGACTTAGGCGACTCGGGCCTGCGTTACCAGCCGGGTGACGCGCTGGGCGTCTGGTATCAGAACGATCCGGCACTGGTGAAAGAACTTGTCGAACTGCTGTGGCTGACAGGCGATGAACCTGTCACTGTCGAGGGCAAAACGTTGCCTCTGAACGAAGCGCTACAGTGGCACTTCGAACTGACCGTCAACACCGCCAACATTGTTGAGAATTACGCCACGCTTACCCGCAGTGAAACACTGCTGCCGCTGGTGGGCGATAAAGCGAAGTTACAGCATTACGCCGCGACGACGCTGATTGTTGACATGGTGCGTTTCTCCCCGGCACAGCTTGATGCCGAAGCGCTAATTAATCTGCTGCGCCCGCTGACCCCGCGTCTCTATTCCATTGCCTCCTCGCAGGCGGAAGTCGAGAACGAAGTACACGTCACCGTTGGTGTGGTGCGTTACGACGTGGAAGGCCGCGCCCGTGCCGGTGGTGCCTCCAGCTTCCTCGCTGACCGCGTGGAAGAAGAGGGCGAAGTCCGCGTATTTATCGAACATAACGATAACTTCCGCCTGCCCGCTAACCTGGAAACCCCGGTGATTATGATTGGCCCAGGCACCGGTATTGCGCCGTTCCGCGCCTTTATGCAGCAACGCGCCGCTGACGAAGCGCCAGGTAAAAACTGGCTGTTCTTTGGCAATCCGCATTTTACGGAAGACTTCCTGTATCAGGTGGAGTGGCAGCGCTACGTCAAAGAGGGTGTGCTGACGCGGATCGATCTCGCCTGGTCGCGCGACCAAAAAGAAAAAGTTTACGTACAAGATAAACTGCGCGAACAGGGCGCGGAGCTGTGGCGCTGGATCAATGACGGTGCCCACATTTATGTCTGCGGCGACGCTAATCGCATGGCGAAAGACGTTGAGCAGGCACTTCTGGAAGTGATTGCCGAATTTGGTGGCATGGACACCGAAGCGGCGGATGAATTTTTAAGTGAGCTGCGCGTAGAGCGCCGTTATCAGCGAGATGTCTACTAATGAGCGAAAAACATCCAGGGCCTTTAGTGGTCGAAGGAAAACTGACAGACGCCGAGCGCATGAAGCTTGAAAGCAACTACCTGCGCGGCACCATTGCGGAAGATTTAAACGACGGTCTGACCGGCGGCTTTAAGGGCGATAACTTCCTGCTGATCCGCTTCCACGGCATGTATCAGCAGGATGACCGCGACATCCGCGCCGAACGTGCTGAACAGAAGCTGGAGCCGCGCCACGCGATGCTGTTGCGCTGCCGTCTGCCGGGTGGAGTTATCACCACCAAACAGTGGCAGGCGATCGATAAATTTGCCGGTGAAAACACCATCTATGGCAGCATTCGCCTGACCAACCGCCAGACGTTTCAGTTCCACGGCATTCTGAAAAAGAACGTCAAACCGGTGCACCAGATGCTGCACTCGGTCGGTCTTGATGCGCTGGCGACTGCTAACGACATGAACCGTAACGTACTCTGCACCTCGAACCCTTACGAGTCGCAGCTGCACGCAGAAGCGTACGAGTGGGCGAAGAAGATTTCTGAACATCTGCTGCCGCGTACCCGCGCGTATGCGGAGATCTGGCTCGATCAGGAAAAAGTCGCCACCACCGATGAAGAACCGATCCTTGGTCAGACTTACCTGCCGCGTAAGTTCAAAACCACGGTAGTGATCCCGCCGCAGAACGATATTGATCTGCACGCCAACGACATGAACTTCGTGGCGATCGCGGAAAACGGCAAGCTGGTGGGCTTCAACCTGCTGGTGGGCGGTGGGCTTTCTATCGAACACGGTAACAAGAAAACCTACGCCCGCACGGCGAGTGAGTTTGGCTATCTGCCGCTAGAGCATACGCTAGCGGTGGCGGAAGCCGTCGTGACAACTCAGCGTGACTGGGGTAACCGAACCGATCGTAAAAATGCCAAAACCAAATACACACTGGAGCGCGTGGGGGTTGAGACGTTTAAAGCGGAAGTGGAGCGTCGCGCGGGGATCAAATTTGAACCGATCCGCCCGTATGAATTTACAGGACGCGGCGATCGTATTGGCTGGGTTAAGGGCATTGATGATAACTGGCACCTGACGCTGTTTATCGAAAATGGTCGCATCCTTGATTATCCGGGGCGTCCGCTGAAAACTGGCCTGCTGGAGATCGCGAAGATCCACAAAGGTGATTTCCGCATTACGGCGAACCAGAATCTGATCATCGCCGGTGTGCCGGAAAGCGAGAAAGCGAAGATCGAGAAAATTGCCAAAGAGAGCGGGTTAATGAATGCCGTCACGCCGCAGCGTGAAAACTCGATGGCCTGCGTGTCATTCCCGACTTGCCCGCTGGCGATGGCGGAAGCGGAGCGTTTCCTGCCGTCTTTTATCGACAACATCGATAATTTAATGGTGAAACATGGTGTCAGCGATGAGCATATCGTGATGCGTGTAACAGGCTGCCCGAACGGTTGTGGTCGCGCGATGCTGGCGGAAGTGGGCCTGGTGGGTAAAGCACCGGGTCGCTACAACCTGCATCTTGGCGGCAACCGCATTGGGACACGTATCCCACGGATGTATAAAGAAAACATCACCGAGCCGGAAATCCTGGCGTCGCTTGATGAACTGATAGGGCGCTGGGCGAAAGAGCGCGAAGCGGGTGAAGGCTTCGGCGACTTTACGGTGCGTGCGGGCATCATTCGCCCGGTGCTCGATCCGGCGCGCGATTTGTGGGATTAACCATCAGCCCGGTCTTGTAGGCCTGATAAGACGCGTGAGCGTCGCATCAGGCAAGGCAAACAGTGAGGAATCTATGTCCAAACTCGATCTAAACGCCCTGAACGAACTGCCGAAGGTAGATCGCATTCTGGCGCTGGCAGAAACTAACGCCGAACTGGAAAAACTGGACGCTGAAGGCCGCGTTGCCTGGGCGCTGGATAATCTGCCCGGTGAATATGTACTTTCTTCCAGCTTTGGCATTCAGGCGGCGGTGAGCCTGCATCTGGTGAATCAGATTCACCCGGATATTCCGGTGATCCTCACCGACACCGGCTATCTGTTCCCGGAAACCTACCGCTTTATTGACGAGTTAACGGACAAACTCAAGCTCAACCTGAAAGTGTACCGCGCTACCGAAAGCGCCGCCTGGCAGGAAGCACGCTACGGCAAACTGTGGGAACAGGGCGTTGAAGGCATTGAAAAGTACAATGACATCAACAAAGTCGAACCGATGAACCGGGCGCTGAAAGAACTGAATGCGCAAACGTGGTTTGCTGGCCTGCGGCGTGAACAATCCGGCAGCCGTGCCAATTTACCGGTGCTGGCAATTCAGCGTGGCGTATTTAAAGTGCTGCCGATTATCGACTGGGATAACCGAACTATTTATCAGTACCTGCAAAAACATGGCCTGAAATATCACCCATTATGGGACGAAGGATATTTATCGGTGGGCGATACCCATACAACCCGTAAATGGGAACCCGGCATGGCGGAAGAAGAAACGCGTTTCTTTGGCTTAAAAAGGGAATGTGGATTACACGAAGGGTAAATATTGCCGGATAAATTAAACGCCTCTGTCAGAAATGATGGGGGCGTTTTTATTTTGCGAGCAGCATTCCGGCATTTAAAGGTGAACATCGCAGGGAAAATTAACAGGTATAGAATGGCGTTGGGTGCTTGAGGCTGTCTGGCGTTAAGCATTCGCGAGGTTCCAGATGGACAAAAGCCCCAGGCGATATTTCTATCAACCTGAGGCTCGCGTTCGAACGTAGCAATTCGGATGTTAGTCTCTTCTTTGCAGGGAGGCAAGACATGCTGACAAAATATGCCCTTGTGGCAATCATCGTACTGTGTTGTACAGTACTGGGATTCACGTTGATGGTAGGTGACTCGTTATGTGAGTTGAGTATCAGAGAACGTGGTATGGAGTTTAAGGCAGTTCTCGCTTACGAATCGAAGAAGTAGCCACCACGCGGGGGTAAAACCCCGCGTACTGAATTGTGATGGTTTGGTCTCCTGCACCCTTTTTTTAAATTTATATTTTTTATGTGAATATATAGTCTCTATTTATTATTATGAATTTCAAATGAAAATCATTAATTTATTCATAATGTAAATGTTTTATTGGCTGATATATATCATAGATAGTTTTTAAAATATGCGTAAATATCCTTTAAGTTTACTGAAGGATAAAAATATTGTGACTTTCTTTGATTTCTGGGGAAAAAACCGACGTGGCGAGAAAGAGGGTATCGACGACTATCACCTTCTTTGCTGGCATTTGCTGGATGTGGCCGCAATGGGCTATTTAATGGTTAAAAGAAATTGCTTCGGGCTGGCTGATTATTTTCGTCAATTAGGGATTTCTGACAAGGAACAGGCAGCTCAATTTTTCGCCTGGTTGCTGTGCTGGCACGATATTGGAAAATTTGCCCGCTCTTTTCAACAACTTTACCTGCCCCCTGAATTCAAGATTCAGGAAGGTGCCAGAAAAAATTACGAAAAAATCTCTCATTCAACGCTGGGCTACTGGTTGTGGAATCATTATTTAAGTGAATGTCAGGAGTTACTTCCTTCATCTTCGCTCTCTCCGCGCAAACTTAGGCGAGTGATAGAAATGTGGATGCCCGTGACGACAGGGCATCATGGTCGGCCCCCTGATCGTATGGATGAATTGGATAATTTTCTGCCTGAAGACAAAGCTGCAGCACGAGATTTTCTCCTTGAAATCAAGCCACTGTTTCCGCGAATAGAGATCCCCACATTCTGGGATGATGACGAGGGCGTTGAACTTATAAAACAACTTTCCTGGTATATCTCTGCAACCGTCGTACTTGCAGACTGGACAGGGTCGTCAACGCGATTTTTTCCACGCGTCGCACAGGCAATGGATATTGAAGATTACTGGCAAAAGGCTTTAGTTCAGGCTCAAAACGCATTAACCGTCTTTCCGCCACAAGCAGAAACCGCGCCTTTCACCGGAATTAATACGCTGTTTCCTTTTATTGAGAATACGACACCGTTACAGCAAAAGGTGCTGGATCTGGATATCAATCAGCCAGGACCACAGTTGTTTATTCTGGAAGATGTGACCGGCGCAGGTAAAACAGAAGCGGCGCTTATCCTGGCGCACAGGTTGATGGCTGCGGGTAACGCTCAGGGGCTGTTTTTTGGCCTGCCAACAATGGCAACGGCCAATGCCATGTACGATCGACTGGTCAAAACCTGGCTTGCTTTCTATTCGCCAGAGGTGTTCCCCGCTCCAGCGGAGATAAACCGGCGCAATACGGTGCGGTTTTCCCGGAAGTAAACCGGACGCACTGGATGCGATGATGGGTATCACTTAGAATTCCCCGCCCCTGCGGTAGAACTCCCAGCTCCCATTTTCAAACCCATCAAGACGCCTTCGCCAGCTCCTTCACCAACGGTAGCATTATCCGCATAACGTCACGGCAGCGACGTTCTATTCTTCCAGGAAGTGCCTTATCAATATGTTGTTGATTATCCAGTCTTACGTCATGCCAGCTATTTCCCGCCGGGAAGGCAGGTGTTTTTGCGCGTTGCTGATAACCATCCTTATTTCCAAGATTCCAGTTAGTCGCTTCCACCGAAAGTACAGCAATGCCCGCTTTGTCGAATATTTCTGCGTCATTACAACACCCAGTGCCTTTCGGATAATTTTTATTCAAACCCGGATTGGTCGTTGCGGCTATTCCGTGACTGCGTGCAATTGCCAGCGCCCTGTCGCGCGTTAATTTCCTTACTGCTTCAGGGGTTTTTACACCGCTGTTGAAATACAATTTATCGCCAACAATTAAGTTATCGAGATTAATCACCAGCAGCGTATTTTTCTTTTCGGTGTCACTCATCCGCTTGAGTAAATTCTCAGCGCCTAATTTTCCTTCCTCTTCGCCGCTGGTCGCCACAAATCGAATACCATACTCGGTAGGCGTATTTTTCAGGCGTTCTGCCAGTTCCAGCATGACACCTAAACCTGCGGCGTTATCATCTATTCCTTGTAACGTCAGTCCGCCGAGATTGGCATCTGCGTCAGCATCGCTCAGCGGGGCGTAAGTATCCAGATGCGCCATAATGATGATCTGCTGCGGCGCTTTGCCTTCATGAGCGGCAATCACCGTACTTCCTGTCACGTTATGCCAGTTCTTGCGATTATCGCGGGCGGTATAAATATACCGACTATTAAATGTCCGAATATCACTGCGATAACCCATTTGCTGAAACTGTTGGCGAATATAATCGGCAGATAACATTTCTGCTGGAGTTCCGGTCATGCGTCCCGGAAAGAAAGTAGCAATATGTCGTGCCTGGGTATTAGCAAAATCGCCAGGTTTAGGTGACGAGGCGTGTACGGGGAGAATAAAGCATACGCCGAGCGCCAGGGCAGCGGTACGGTGGCGCAATGCGGAAAACATAGTGAGTCCTTAAATACCATGCAAATTTTTTTACCGCCATAGTATGAAACTGCCGCTGCGCTAAAACAATTTCAAATCTTCCTAAACGCCCGAAATCCGGTGCCTTAAGCACTTTTTGATATTAGCTTTGCCAAATCGTTATTCCGTTAAGGAACTACTCATTCTAATTGGTAATTTCATTCGTTCTCTTACGCTCCCTATAGTCGAAACATCTGATGGCAAGAAAATAGCGGTATTGCAAAGGAACGGTTATGGCTCAAAAACGACTTACTCACCTGCGGCAACTGGAGGCGGAAAGCATCCACATTATTCGCGAGGTGGCGGCAGAATTCTCAAATCCGGTGATGCTCTACTCTATCGGTAAAGATTCCAGCGTCATGCTGCATCTGGCGCGCAAGGCGTTTTATCCAGGTACGCTGCCTTTCCCGTTGCTGCATGTCGATACCGGCTGGAAATTCCGCGAGATGTATGAGTTCCGCGATCGTACGGCGAAAGCCTACGGCTGCGAGCTGCTGGTGCATAAAAACCCGGAAGGCGTGGCGATGGGGATTAATCCATTCGTGCACGGCAGCGCGAAACATACCGATATTATGAAAACTGAAGGCCTGAAACAGGCGCTGAACAAATACGGTTTTGATGCCGCCTTCGGTGGTGCGCGCCGTGACGAAGAGAAATCCCGCGCTAAAGAGCGAATCTACTCTTTCCGTGACCGCTTCCATCGCTGGGATCCGAAAAATCAGCGCCCGGAGCTGTGGCACAACTACAACGGGCAAATTAACAAAGGCGAAAGCATCCGCGTCTTCCCGCTCTCTAACTGGACCGAGCAGGATATCTGGCAATACATCTGGCTGGAAAATATCGACATTGTGCCGCTGTATCTCGCTGCGGAACGTCCGGTTCTGGAACGCGACGGTATGTTGATGATGATTGATGACAACCGTATCGACCTGCAACCGGGCGAAGTGATCAAAAAACGGATGGTGCGTTTCCGTACGCTGGGCTGCTGGCCGCTGACCGGTGCGGTGGAGTCAAATGCACAAACACTGCCGGAAATCATCGAAGAGATGCTGGTTTCCACCACCAGTGAACGTCAGGGTCGCGTGATTGACCGCGACCAGGCGGGATCCATGGAGCTGAAAAAACGTCAGGGGTATTTTTAAGATGAACACCGTACTTGCACAACAAATCGCCAATGAAGGCGGCGTCGAAGCCTGGATGATTGCGCAACAACATAAAAGCCTGCTGCGTTTTCTGACCTGTGGTAGCGTCGATGACGGCAAAAGTACCCTGATTGGTCGTCTGCTGCACGATACCCGCCAAATCTACGAAGATCAGCTCTCATCGCTGCATAACGACAGTAAGCGTCACGGCACCCAGGGCGAAAAGCTGGATCTGGCTCTGCTGGTGGACGGCCTGCAAGCTGAGCGCGAACAGGGCATCACTATTGATGTGGCCTACCGCTATTTCTCTACCGAGAAGCGTAAATTTATTATCGCCGACACCCCAGGGCACGAGCAGTACACTCGCAATATGGCGACTGGCGCATCGACATGTGAACTGGCGATCTTACTGATTGATGCCCGTAAAGGCGTGCTCGATCAAACCCGTCGTCACAGTTTTATCTCCACACTGTTGGGGATCAAACATCTGGTCGTGGCGATCAACAAAATGGATCTGGTGGATTACAGTGAAGAGACGTTCACCCGTATTCGTGAAGATTATCTGACCTTTGCCGGGCAGCTGCCGGGTAATCTGGATATCCGCTTTGTGCCGCTCTCCGCACTGGAAGGTGACAACGTGGCTTCGCAAAGTGAAAGTATGCCGTGGTACAGCGGTCTGACACTGCTCGAAGTGCTGGAAACCGTGGAGATCCAGCGAGTGGTGGATGCCCAGCCAATGCGCTTCCCGGTGCAGTACGTTAACCGCCCAAATCTCGATTTTCGTGGCTACGCCGGAATGCTGGCATCCGGTCGCGTGGAAGTCGGGCAACGTGTAAAAGTGCTGCCCTCTGGTGTGGAATCAAACGTCGCGCGGATCGTGACTTTTGATGGTGATCGCGAAGAAGTCTTTGCCGGAGAAGCGATCACCCTGGTGCTGACGGATGAGATCGATATCAGCCGTGGTGATCTGCTGCTGGCGGCAGACGAAGCGTTACCGGCGGTGCAGAGTGCGTCGGTGGATGTGGTATGGATGGCGGAACAGCCGCTTTCCCCGGGCCAGAGTTATGACATCAAAATTGCCGGTAAGAAGACGCGTGCTCGTGTTGATGGCATTCGTTATCAGGTTGATATTAATAACCTTACCCAACGCGAAGTTGAAAACCTGCCGCTGAACGGCATCGGCCTGGTGGATCTCACTTTTGACGAGCCACTGGTGTTAGATCGCTATCAGCAAAATCCGGTTACCGGTGGGCTGATTTTTATCGATCGCCTGAGCAATGTGACCGTGGGTGCCGGTATGGTGCACGAGCCAGTTAGCCAGGCAACAGCTGCGTCATCTGAATTCAGTGCATTCGAACTGGAATTGAATGCCCTGGTTCGTCGCCACTTTCCGCACTGGGGCGCGCGCGATTTGCTGGGGGATAAATAATGGCGCTGCATGACGAAAACGTCGTCTGGCATAGTCATCCGGTCACTGTGCAACAACGCGAACTACACCACGGTCATCGTGGTGTAGTGCTGTGGTTTACCGGCCTCTCCGGGTCCGGTAAATCAACGGTCGCCGGGGCGCTGGAGGAGGCGTTACATAAACTCAGCGTCAGTACGTATCTGCTGGATGGCGACAATGTTCGCCACGGATTATGCAGCGATCTCGGTTTTAGCGATGCCGATCGTAAAGAGAATATCCGTCGCGTCGGTGAAGTGGCGAATTTGATGGTTGAAGCCGGACTGGTGGTGCTGACCGCATTTATCTCGCCACACCGCGCCGAACGCCAGATGGTTCGCGAACGCGTAGGAGAAGGGCGCTTTATTGAAGTGTTTGTCGATACGCCGCTGGCGATTTGCGAAGCCCGCGATCCAAAAGGCTTATATAAGAAAGCGCGTGCCGGTGAACTGCGCAACTTTACGGGAATAGATTCCGTTTACGAAGCGCCTGAATCGGCAGAAATTCATCTCAATGGTGAACAATTAGTAACAAATTTGGTACAGCAATTATTAGATCTGTTGAGACAGAACGATATTATCAGATCCTGAGACACCACCGGGTTTCCATGCCCGGTTCGTCAAAGTAACAGGATCAAATATGCGTAATAGCCATAACATTACACTAACAAATAACGACAGCCTTACTGAGGATGAAGAAACTACATGGTCACTGCCTGGTGCCGTGGTCGGTTTTATCTCCTGGTTATTTGCGCTGGCGATGCCGATGTTGATTTATGGCTCTAACACGCTGTTCTTCTTTCTCTACACCTGGCCTTTCTTTCTGGCACTGATGCCTGTCGCGGTAGTGGTGGGGATTGCGCTGCATTCATTGATGGACGGAAAGCTACGCTACAGTATTGTTTTCACCCTGGTGACAGTAGGCATTATGTTTGGCGCACTGTTTATGTGGCTACTGGGCTAATTTGTACTTTCTTGTCTCCTCTGTTCATAATTCAAACCGTAACTAATAATGAGATTATGTTCTGCACGCCCTGGGTATACGTAACAATGGACAAATGTGGTACATTTGCCCGCGTTGTCGCGGTATCCCCAACAGAGGATGTAGAGTCGTCTTCGGATGCATGGGATGATGATGCAGTTTTTCAGGGGGCAGGATGGGTAAACTAACGCTGCTGTTGCTGGCTATTCTGGTCTGGCTACAGTATTCGCTGTGGTTCGGTAAGAACGGTATACATGACTATACCCGCGTCAATGATGATGTGGCGGCACTGCAAGCTACAAACGCGAAACTTAAAGCGCGAAACGATCAACTTTTTGCCGAAATTGACGATCTCAATGGCGGCCAGGAGGCGCTCGAAGAGCGTGCGCGTAATGAACTCAGCATGACCAGGCCGGGCGAAACTTTTTATCGTCTGGTGCCTGACGCGTCGAAGCGCGCACAGTCTGCGGGGCAAAACAATCGATAAATCAGCCCGGGAATTAACATGGCAACCACTCATTTGGATGTTTGCGCCGTGGTTCCGGCGGCCGGATTTGGCCGTCGAATGCAAACGGAATGTCCTAAGCAATATCTCTCAATCGGTAATCAAACCATTCTTGAACACTCGGTGCATGCGCTGCTGGCGCATCCCCGGGTGACACGTGTCGTCATTGCCATAAGTCCTGGCGATAGCCGTTTTGCACAACTTCCTCTGGCGAATCATCCGCAAATCACCGTTGTAGATGGCGGTGATGAGCGTGCCGATTCCGTGCTGGCAGGTCTGAAAGCCGCTGGCGATGTGCAGTGGGTATTGGTGCATGACGCCGCTCGTCCTTGTTTGCATCAGGATGACCTTGCGCGATTGTTGGCGTTGAGCGAAACCAGCCGCACGGGAGGGATCCTCGCCGCACCAGTGCGCGATACTATGAAACGTGCCGAACCGGGCAAAAATGCCATTGCTCATACCGTTGATCGCAACGGCTTATGGCACGCGCTGACGCCGCAATTTTTCCCTCGTGAGCTGTTACATGACTGTCTGACGCGCGCTCTAAATGAAGGCGCTACCATTACCGACGAAGCCTCGGCGCTGGAATATTGCGGATTTCATCCGCAGTTGGTCGAAGGCCGCGCGGATAACATTAAAGTCACGCGCCCGGAAGATTTGGCACTGGCCGAGTTTTACCTCACCCGAACCATCCATCAGGAGAATACATAATGCGAATTGGACACGGTTTTGACGTACACGCCTTTGGCGGTGAAGGCCCAATTATCATTGGTGGCGTACGCATTCCTTACGAAAAAGGATTGCTGGCGCATTCTGATGGCGACGTGGCGCTTCATGCGTTGACCGATGCATTGCTTGGCGCGGCGGCGCTGGGGGATATCGGCAAACTGTTCCCGGATACCGATCCGGCATTTAAAGGTGCCGACAGCCGCGAGCTGCTACGCGAAGCCTGGCGTCGTATTCAGGCGAAGGGTTATACCCTTGGCAACGTCGATGTCACTATCATCGCTCAGGCACCGAAGATGTTGCCGCACATTCCACAAATGCGCGTGTTTATTGCCGAAGATCTCGGCTGCCATATGGATGATGTTAACGTGAAAGCCACTACTACGGAAAAACTTGGATTTACCGGACGTGGGGAAGGGATTGCCTGTGAAGCGGTGGCGCTACTCATTAAGGCAACAAAATGATTGAGTTTGATAATCTCACTTACCTCCACGGTAAACCGCAAGGCACCGGGCTGCTGAAAGCCAATCCGGAAGACTTTGTGGTGGTGGAAGATTTGGGCTTTGAGCCTGATGGTGAAGGTGAGCATATTCTGGTTAGAATCCTCAAAAACGGCTGCAATACCCGTTTTGTGGCGGATGCACTGGCGAAATTCCTGAAAATTCATTCCCGTGAAGTCAGCTTCGCTGGGCAAAAAGACAAACATGCTGTAACGGAACAGTGGTTATGTGCTCGCGTGCCGGGCAAGGAAATGCCCGATCTGAGCGCCTTTCAACTGGAAGGCTGCCAGGTGCTGGAGTATGCGCGGCACAAGCGCAAGCTGCGTTTAGGGGCGCTGAAAGGTAACGCCTTTACCCTGGTTCTGCGCGAAGTGAGCAATCGCGATGACGTTGAACAACGTCTGATCGATATTTGCGTAAAAGGTGTACCGAACTACTTCGGTGCCCAACGTTTTGGGATTGGCGGTAGCAACTTGCAGGGCGCGCTGCGCTGGGCGCAAACCAATACTCCGGTGCGCGATCGCAATAAACGGAGTTTTTGGTTGTCGGCAGCCCGCAGTGCGTTGTTTAATCAGATTGTTGCTGAGCGCCTCAAAAAAGCAGACGTTAATCAAGTTGTTGACGGCGATGCGCTACAATTAGCCGGACGTGGTAGCTGGTTTGTAGCAACCACCGAAGAACTGGCGGAATTACAGCGTCGCGTCAACGATAAAGAGCTGATGATAACCGCCGCATTGCCGGGCAGTGGCGAATGGGGAACTCAGCGTGAAGCGCTGGCATTCGAACAAGCAGCTGTCGCCGCAGAAACTGAATTACAAGCTTTACTGGTGCGCGAAAAAGTTGAAGCCGCGCGCAGAGCGATGCTGCTGTATCCGCAACAATTAAGCTGGAACTGGTGGGATGACGTCACCGTAGAGATCCGTTTCTGGCTTCCGGCGGGTAGTTTTGCAACCAGCGTTGTCAGGGAACTTATCAACACAACAGGTGATTATGCGCATATTGCTGAGTAATTATGACGGGGTACATGCACCCGGTATACAAACGCTGGCGAAAGCCTTGCGTGAGTTTGCTGACGTTCAGGTGGTCGCCCCCGATCGTAACCGCAGCGGCGCTTCAAATTCTCTGACACTGGAATCCTCCCTGCGCACGTTTACCTTTGAAAATGGTGATATTGCTGTGCAAATGGGAACCCCGACCGATTGTGTCTATCTTGGCGTGAATGCTCTGATGCGTCCGCGCCCGGACATTGTTGTGTCCGGAATTAACGCCGGGCCGAATCTGGGGGATGATGTTATTTATTCCGGTACGGTAGCCGCCGCGATGGAAGGCCGTCATTTAGGTTTTCCGGCGCTGGCCGTCTCGCTTGACGGGCATAAACATTACGACACTGCCGCGGCGGTAACCTGTTCAATTTTGCGCGCACTGTGTAAAGAGCCGCTGCGCACCGGACGTATTCTTAATATTAACGTTCAGGATTTACCCTTGGATCAAATCAAAGGTATTCGCGTGACGCGCTGCGGTACACGACATCCGGCAGATCAGGTGATCCCGCAGCAAGATCCGCGCGGCAATACGCTGTACTGGATTGGCCCGCCGGGCGGTAAATGTGATGCCGGTCCGGGGACCGATTTTGCTGCGGTAGATGAGGGCTATGTCTCCATCACGCCGCTGCATGTGGATTTAACTGCGCATAGCGCGCAAGATGTGGTTTCAGACTGGTTAAACAGCGTGGGAGTTGGCACGCAATGGTAAGCAGACGCGTACAAGCACTTCTGGATCAATTACGTGCGCAAGGTATTCAGGATGAGCAGGTGCTGAATGCACTTGCCGCCGTGCCGCGTGAAAAATTCGTTGATGAAGCGTTTGAACAAAAAGCCTGGGACAATATCGCCTTGCCGATAGGTCAGGGGCAGACAATTTCGCAGCCGTATATGGTGGCGCGAATGACCGAATTACTCGAGCTGACGCCGCAGTCGCGGGTGCTGGAAACTGGCACTGGTTCGGGATATCAAACGGCAATCCTGGCGCATCTTGTCCAGCATGTTTGCTCGGTTGAACGGATTAAAGGCTTGCAGTGGCAGGCACGTCGCCGCCTGAAAAATCTTGATTTACATAATGTTTCAACCCGTCATGGTGATGGATGGCAAGGTTGGCAGGCACGTGCGCCGTTTGACGCTATCATTGTTACGGCGGCACCGCCGGAAATTCCAACTGCGCTAATGACGCAGCTGGACGAAGGCGGGATTCTCGTCTTACCCGTAGGGGAGGAGCACCAGTATTTGAAACGGGTGCGTCGTCGGGGAGGCGAATTTATTATCGATACCGTGGAGGCCGTGCGCTTTGTCCCTTTAGTGAAGGGTGAGCTGGCTTAAAACGTGAGGAAATACCTGGATTTTTCCTGGTTATTTTGCCGTAGGTCAGCGTATCGTGAACATCTTTTCCAGTGTTCAGTAGGGTGCCTTGCACGGTAATTATGTCACTGGTTATTAACCAATTTTTCCTGGGGGATAAATGAGCGCGGGAAGCCCAAAATTCACCGTTCGCCGCATTGCGGCTTTGTCACTGGTTTCGCTATGGCTGGCAGGCTGTTCTGACACTTCAAATCCACCGGCACCGGTCAGCTCCGTTAATGGCAATGCGCCTGCAAATACTAATTCTGGTATGTTGATTACGCCGCCGCCGAAAATGGGGACGACGTCTACAGCGCAGCAACCGCAAATTCAGCCGGTACAGCAGCCACAAATTCAGGCTACTCAACAACCGCAAATCCAGCCAGTGCAGCCAGTAGCTCAGCAGCCGGTACAGATGGAAAACGGACGCATCGTCTATAACCGTCAGTATGGGAACATTCCGAAAGGCAGTTATAGCGGCAGTACCTATACCGTGAAAAAAGGCGACACACTTTTCTATATCGCCTGGATTACTGGCAACGATTTCCGTGACCTTGCTCAGCGCAACAATATTCAGGCACCATACGCGCTGAACGTTGGTCAGACCTTGCAGGTGGGTAATGCTTCCGGTACGCCAATCACTGGCGGAAATGCCATTACCCAGGCCGACGCAGCAGAGCAAGGAGTTGTGATCAAGCCTGCACAAAATTCCACCGTTGCTGTTGCGTCGCAACCGACAATTACGTATTCTGAGTCTTCGGGTGAACAGAGTGCTAACAAAATGTTGCCGAACAACAAGCCAACTGCGACCACGGTCACAGCGCCTGTAACGGTACCAACAGCAAGCACAACCGAGCCGACTGTCAGCAGTACATCAACCAGTACGCCTATCTCCACCTGGCGCTGGCCGACTGAGGGCAAAGTGATCGAAACCTTTGGCGCTTCTGAGGGGGGCAACAAGGGGATTGATATCGCAGGCAGCAAAGGACAGGCAATTATCGCGACCGCAGATGGCCGCGTTGTTTATGCTGGTAACGCGCTGCGCGGCTACGGTAATCTGATTATCATCAAACATAATGATGATTACCTGAGTGCCTACGCCCATAACGACACAATGCTGGTCCGGGAACAACAAGAAGTGAAGGCGGGGCAAAAAATAGCAACCATGGGTAGCACCGGAACCAGTTCAACACGCTTGCATTTTGAAATTCGTTACAAGGGGAAATCCGTAAACCCGCTGCGTTATTTGCCGCAGCGATAAATCGGCGGAACCAGGCTTTTGCTTGAATGTTCCGTCAAGGGATCACGGGTAGGAGCCACCTTATGAGTCAGAATACGCTGAAAGTTCATGATTTAAATGAAGATGCGGAATTTGATGAGAACGGAGTTGAGGTTTTTGACGAAAAGGCCTTAGTAGAAGAGGAACCCAGTGATAACGATTTGGCCGAAGAGGAACTGTTATCGCAGGGAGCCACACAGCGTGTGTTGGACGCGACTCAGCTTTACCTTGGTGAGATTGGTTATTCACCACTGTTAACGGCCGAAGAAGAAGTTTATTTTGCGCGTCGCGCACTGCGTGGAGATGTCGCCTCTCGCCGCCGGATGATCGAGAGTAACTTGCGTCTGGTGGTAAAAATTGCCCGCCGTTATGGCAATCGTGGTCTGGCGTTGCTGGACCTTATCGAAGAGGGCAACTTGGGGCTGATCCGCGCGGTAGAGAAGTTTGACCCGGAACGTGGTTTCCGCTTCTCAACATACGCAACCTGGTGGATTCGCCAGACGATTGAACGGGCGATTATGAACCAAACCCGTACTATTCGTTTGCCGATTCACATCGTAAAGGAGCTGAACGTTTACCTGCGAACCGCACGTGAGTTGTCCCATAAGCTGGACCATGAACCAAGTGCGGAAGAGATCGCAGAGCAACTGGATAAGCCAGTTGATGACGTCAGCCGTATGCTTCGTCTTAACGAGCGCATTACCTCGGTAGACACCCCGCTGGGTGGTGATTCCGAAAAAGCGTTGCTGGACATCCTGGCCGATGAAAAAGAGAACGGTCCGGAAGATACCACGCAAGATGACGATATGAAGCAGAGCATCGTCAAATGGCTGTTCGAGCTGAACGCCAAACAGCGTGAAGTACTGGCACGTCGATTCGGTTTGCTGGGGTATGAAGCGGCAACACTGGAAGATGTAGGTCGTGAAATTGGCCTCACCCGTGAACGTGTTCGCCAGATTCAGGTTGAAGGCCTGCGCCGTTTGCGCGAAATCCTGCAAACGCAGGGGCTGAATATCGAAGCGCTGTTCCGCAAGTAAGTAAGCATCTGTCAGAAAGGCCAGTCTCAAGCGAGGCTGGCCTTTTTCTTTTGTTTGGGAAGCTTGTGTTTTTGTCGCCTGGATAAGACACGTCAGCGTCCTACCCGGCAATCAGCATTCTATGTGCTCATCATCTTGCGCACCAACTGCATAAACAGCTCCTGCTCTTCTCCACTCAAACGCCCCAAAAATTCCTCATCCACGCTGTCACCAATAGGTATCGCCGCAGCAAGTAGCTTTTCTCCTTCGGCAGTCAGCCAGACAAAGCGTCGCCGCTTGTCAGCGACGTCATGTTCACGTCTGACTAAGCCACGATTTTCCATTCTTGCCAACATTTCTGCTAGCGTTGCTTTGGTGCTGACTGCTGCTTCTATCAGTGCCACCTGTTCAATACCAGGTTTATCAGCAATGGCGCGCATCACCGCGTACTGTGGTTTGGTCAGGTCAGGTAACTCGTGCTGCCAGCGAGCCGTGTGCTGCTGAAAAAGCTGTCGTAACTGATGGAACGCTTTATTTCGTAACGCCATGTAAACTCCGGGCTAATTCTCTGTCGCTATCATAGCGGTTTTTTAGTGACGAAGAAGATGTTGTTACTTTTCAATCCTTGCCGCTGTGGAAATGAAGGAGTATGTTAATAATAACGTTCGTATACGAATAATTAAGAGAATAAGCAATGAAACTGATCGTCGGGATGACAGGGGCTACCGGTGCGCCTCTTGGTGTGGCATTACTGCAAGCGCTGCGTGAGATGCCGAATGTCGAGACTCATCTGGTGATGTCGAAGTGGGCGAAAACCACCATTGAACTGGAAACGCCTTACAGCGCTCGCGATGTTGCTGCCCTCGCAGACTTCAGCCATAACCCGGCGGATCAGGCGGCGATCATCTCATCCGGTTCTTTTCGTACCGACGGCATGATCGTTATTCCGTGCAGTATGAAAACGCTCGCCGGTATCCGCGCTGGTTACGCCGATGGCCTGGTAGGGCGCGCGGCGGACGTCGTGCTCAAAGAAGGCCGCAAACTGGTGCTGGTGCCGCGTGAAATGCCGCTTAGCACCATCCATCTCGAAAATATGCTCGCACTTTCACGCATGGGCGTGGCGATGGTGCCGCCGATGCCTGCCTTTTATAACCATCCCGAAACGGTAGATGACATTGTCCACCATGTGGTAGCCCGCGTGCTGGATCAATTTGGCCTCGAACATCCCCACGCCAGGCGCTGGCAAGGATTGCCGCAGGCCCGGAATTTTTCTCAGGAGAATGAATAATGGCATTTGATGATTTACGCAGCTTTTTACAGGCGCTTGATGACCACGGCCAGTTACTGAAAATCAGCGAAGAAGTGAACGCTGAGCCGGATCTGGCAGCAGCAGCTAACGCCACCGGGCGTATCGGCGACGGCGCGCCCGCGCTGTGGTTTGATAATATTCGCGGCTTTACCGATGCCCGCGTGGCGATGAATACCATCGGTTCCTGGCAGAACCACGCGATTTCCCTTGGCCTGCCACCAAACACCCCGGTCAAAAAGCAGATTGATGAGTTTATCCGCCGCTGGGATAACTTCCCGATTGCCCCGGAGCGCCGCGCCAATCCAGCCTGGGCGCAGAACACCGTCGATGGCGAAGAGATCAACCTGTTCGATATTCTGCCGCTGTTTCGTCTGAATGATGGCGATGGCGGTTTCTATCTCGACAAAGCGTGCGTGGTTTCCCGCGATCCGCTCGACCCGGATAACTTCGGCAAGCAGAACGTCGGCATCTACCGCATGGAAGTGAAGGGCAAGCGTAAGCTCGGCCTGCAACCGGTGCCGATGCACGATATCGCCCTGCATCTGCATAAAGCAGAAGAGCGCGGTGAAGATCTGCCGATTGCGATCACGCTCGGTAACGATCCGATCATCACGCTGATGGGGGCCACGCCGCTGAAATACGATCAGTCTGAGTATGAAATGGCAGGCGCGCTGCGTGAAAGCCCGTACCCGATCGCCACCGCTCCGCTGACCGGTTTTGATGTGCCGTGGGGTTCAGAAGTGATCCTCGAAGGGGTTATCGAAAGCCGTAAACGCGAAATCGAAGGGCCGTTCGGTGAGTTTACCGGGCACTACTCCGGTGGGCGCAACATGACCGTGGTGCGCATCGATAAAGTCTCTTATCGCAGCAAACCGATTTTCGAATCACTCTATCTCGGTATGCCGTGGACCGAAATCGACTACCTATGACTAGGTAATTTATTCAAGATAACCGGGAAGAGATTAAAAAAGACGGGAATAGATTGGAATCAACAAGTTAGGAACTCAAGGTTTTCAAGATAAAGCGAGTCCAAAAATGTTAAACGGTTCGATATCAATAAAACATTCAAGATAACTCACAGGTTCTTACAATAGCCTTTAAAGACCGTTCAAAAACGATTCAGGTGTTTATTATAGCGCTGATGGGTGCAAGCGCCAAAACCAATGTAATTTTAGCACAGCTAGGCACTTGCACTGGGTTATGCGCTGGCTGCTTTCTGAGGTAGATTTAAGTGATCGCCCTTAGCTTCGGACAACGCGTAAATCTCTCTAACCTTTTCGTCTGGCAAATTACCAAGGCTTAACGCTATGGCTCTACGAACTCCAACTAGAGCGTGCAACTCTTGGATGTGCTCATCCAGAAGAATGAGTAATTGCTCCGCTCCTTTTCTCCCAAGAACATCAGCTACTTGTTGTTTTTCTTGTGGTTTAAGAAATGACAAGAACATTAGAATTTGAGCATCAACATTATCCGCATTCTCTTTTTTGGGTTCTTTGGAATCTTTTAGTTCAACATCACCCTCTCCCGTCATGAGCCATTCCAAGGTAACATTTTCGCTTTCTGCTATCTTTTTTAACTGATACGGGCGTGGTATCGGTGCGTAATCCCGCCTGTTGTAATAATTTTTTAAAGTGCCTTCATTGATCCCCCATGCCCGAGCAGCCGCATTTCTTGAAGGGTATCGTTCTACTAACCTAAAGATTCTTTCGATAATCGGTTCTTTTCCATCGGCAGGAAAAGAACCTTGGGGTGCTTTTCTCATTCTTGGTTCCTTTCTATCTAATTCATTGATAAATAATAAAATTAAAAAATAAATCATAAAAACACCAAAGAGCCCTTTGCAGGGAGTCTTTGGTATCTTAATCTTTATCCATACGGATATCCGACCGGATATCCGCGCGGGTAATTTTGTAGGTTAAAGGAAAGATGAGACAAAGAGAAGATAGTGACCGCGATTGGCCTTCGCTGAAGATTCAGCTGGCGCTCAAAGATAACGGGTGGTCTTCCTTCCGGGAGCTTTCACTCCATGCTGGTTATGCTCAGGATTCACTGAAAGCGGTAGTTCGCACACCAAACAAAAAATACGAACGCGTAATTTCTGACGCTATAGGTGTACCGCCAGAAATCATCTGGCCCAGCCGGTATCGTAACGATGGATTTATCAGGAAGGCGTCGTGATATGCAGTCGTACGTTACCGTAAATGACCTGCTCGGCGTACCAGGAATGCCAGCCACCACAAAAGGCATCCGACAGGCGTTACAGCGTTTTTCTCGTGATCTTGGTGACGTTAGTCGCCGTCGGGAAGGCACAAAAGCCATTGAGTACCACATTGATTGTCTGCCTGAAATAACACGAAAGGCACTGCGTGAACGCTATGTGGAACAGCTGGTGGCTACAGAGAACAATGTTTCTGAAGTGAAAGCTGTTACCAGAAAAACACGCAATCCTGACGCTGTCCAGGCAATCGAAGCATATCGCGGTTCTCCACAACTGATGGAAGAACGCCTGAATGCGCTGACCGAAAACCAGCGCTGGGTATCTGAAGCAAGAGCTGCGCTGGTGGTGGAAGTGCTGAAGCTGGAAAGCGCCGGTAACCCCGGGCGACTGAAAGCCATTAACTTTCTTGTTGAAAAAGCCCGTAAAGGTGAGCTGCCGGAGCGCCTGCAACAGGCCGCAGTTAACGCCAATGCAAAACGTGGCGCTAATCGTACTATCAGCCGCGATCCACTTTACCAGTGGGTTCTGAAATACAACCAGTCGCAGAACGCCGCCGAACGGCTGCTGTTACTGGCACCGGGAAAACGCGACGAAATAAAACCGGAAGAAATCAGCTGGCTGCCTGAATTTCTGGCGCAGTATCGCCAGGTGAACGGCAGACCCATGTCAGAAGCCTACGAGGATTTTGTCGCAGAATGGCAGCGTCGCCATGCGGACGAACCGTACATGCTGGAGGTGATGCCTTCCTATGATGTTGTCCGGTATGCCATGAAAAAACTGCCGGAAGTGGTGAAACAAAAAGGGCGCGTTACCGGCAGTGAATACCGTCAGCTTGAAGGATTCACCCGCCGCGACTGGACAGCTATGCCGGTGAATTATGTCTGGATTGGTGACGGTCACGGTATGAAGCTGAAATGTGCGCATCCGATCCACGGGCGTCCATTCTCACCGGAAGTCACGTTTGTGATCGATGGTGGAACACGGTTTGTTGTTGGCTGGAGTCTTGACCTTGCCGAAAACGTGTTCGCCGTTGCCGGTGCGATACAGCACGGCATTCGCAACCACGGAAAACCGTTCCTGTATTACTCGGATAACGGTTCCGGTGAAACGGCTGACATGCTGGACAAAGAGGTCGTGGGTATTCTGCCACGCCTGGGGATTAAACACCCTACCGGTATTGCCGGTAATCCACAGGGACGCGGCATTATTGAACGCCTGAACCGGACACTGCCGATGCGTATAGCCAGGAGGTATCGCACCTATTTTGGCAAGGGTGCTGACCGGGAATCGTTGCGTGTACTTAACCGTGATCTGCGTTCAGCGTTTAACGCCCTGCAACAGGACAAGCCTCTGAACGACCGCCAGAAAGCGGCAATGCGCGAGCTGCCATCGTGGGCGGAGCTTATTGAGGCTATTCGTGAAGGCGTGGAATGGTACAACAACCGCCCGCATTCTGAGCTGCCGATGAAACCGAACGGACGGCATTACAGCCCGACAGAGTTCAGAAAAAAACGCCAGGCAGAAGAAGACACCGAAATTGAGTGGCTGAGTGATCTTGAGCTGCGCGACATGTTCCGCCCAATGGTGGAACGACCGGTAAGACGCTGCGAAATTCAGTGGCTGAACAATATTTACTACGCGCCGGAGTTGCGTGACGAACACGGTCGCAAAGTGCTTATCAGTTATGACATTCATGACGCCGAGCGAATTACGGTACGTCGCAAGGACGGCAGCTTTATCTGTGAGGCGATATGGAACGGCAATAAACGCGCAGCCTTTGCTGTCAGTGCTGAATATCACAAACAACAGCAGCGTATTAAAGGAATGCGCAAACGCGCTGAGGAAAAAATTCGTGATGCTGAAGATGAAGGTATTCAGATTCTGGAACACAAACAGGCTGAACCCTGGCTGAGTAATGTTTATCGCCCGGTTGGTAATGTGGTGGCAGTTCAGCAACCGGAATATGAAGAAGAGCATGACGAAGAATTTGAACGCGATTTCCGGCTGGGGATGCAAAAACTTTTTGCCATGCAGGAAGAAGATGATCCGCTGGCCTGAATAAAAAAACAGTCCGCGGGAACGGACTGTTAAATAAAGGAAACAAAGCTGATTTGAAATAACCGAGGAAATACTATGACTGATATTGATGATGTTTGAGGTGTACTGGCAATAGCGGACACTACCATTTGTTCTTTTTTTAAGCAGCCATCTGATGATATTTTTCCCTGAAGGCTGCCGGGGAGATATTTGAGGTGTACTGGCAATAGCGGACACTACCATTTGTTCTTTTTTTAAGCAGTCATCTGATGATATTTTTCCCTGAAGGCTGCCGGGGAGATATTCCCCAGACGAGAGTGACGACGCTGACGATTGTAGAAAATCTCAATGTATTCCCGTATTACTGAGATGGCTTCATCCCGGTTATTAAAACGATAGTGGCTCAGGCTCTCATTTTTCAGCGTTCCCCAGAAGCTTTCCATCGGAGCGTTGTCGTAACAGTTACCTTTACGCGACATTGATGTTTTCAGACCAAACTGCTCCTGTATGACCCGGTAATCGTATGCGCAGTACTGTGAACCTCGATCAGAGTGGTGGATTAGCCCGGCAGGTGGGCGCTGGCTCCTGAGCGCCATAAACAGGGCTTTACCTGTCAGCTCTTTTGTCATGCGCTCTCCCATGGCGTAGCCGACAATTTCGCACGTATAAACATCTTTGATGCCAGCGAGGTACAACCATCCCTCCTGTGTGGCAACATACGTCAGGTCCGCCACCCAGACCTGATTTGGTGCTGTAGGAGCGAACGTCTGGTTCAGCAGATTTGGCACAACTGGCAGATTGTGGTTCGGGTTCGTAGTCGCTCTGAACTTGCGTTTCTGCTTACAGCGTAGCCTCAGCTCCTTACGAAGACGTGCCAGTCGGTCACGACCAACGATGATGCCATTCTCTGCCAGCTCCGTCTGGAGCCGCCGGGTTCCATATGTTTCGCGAGTGCGGATATGTGCCACCTTAATCTCCAGTTTTAGCCGCTCATCACTTTGTTTTCTGTCTGAGGGTTCATGCTGTACCCAGTTGTAATAACCGCTCCTGGATACACCAAATACCTGACACATCGCTTCAATGGGAAATTGTTGTCGCCATTGTTCGATTAACGCGTATTTTTCAGCGACTCCTGTGCAAAATACGCTGTTGCTTTTTTTAATATATCGCGCTCAAGGCGAGCTTCATTTAACGCCTTACGCAGTTGCAGAATTTCAGATTCCAGTTCAGCCACCGTGCGGGAACCAGGAGTACCGAGCCCTTTTCTGGCGGCGGTAACCCATTGTCCTAAAGTGCCTTCAGGAAGAGATAATCGGGAAGCGCCTTCACTGATCGAAAGTTGATTTTCAAGAACCGTTCTGACAGCTTCGGCTTTGAACTCTTTAGAGTAACGTTGGGTTTTTCTGCTCATTATTAGCTCCTTCTGATGCCATTCTATTTCAGGAAGGAGTGTCCGTTAAACTCAGGCTACCTCATGCTGTTGCAACCAGCTCAGAGCCGCCAGCGATTGCTGTGTGGCTTCAACCACCGGACAGGAGCGCGTTTTCAGGCTGATCACCAGTGCGTCGATTGCTTCCGGCATTTTACCTGTTGGAACACCGTTAATTTGTACCGTTGGTAGACCGTTTTCCACCAGAAAACTGGCGATATCCGTCGCGCCGGTAAAATCATCGGCGATAACGCCAATCTTGATCATGATTTCGCTCCCGGTAGAGTGATGCCAGAGAAAATCTTGATAACTGCGCTATCGTCTTCTTTCCCGTAACCCGCGTTACTGGCGCTGGTGAACATATTCAATGCTGTTGAGGCCAATGGCAGCGGGAAGTGCAGGGCTTTGGCTGTATCGGCAACCAGACCAAGATCCTTAACAAAAATATCGACGGCTGAATGCGGGGTGTAATCGCCATCCACCACATGACGCATCCGGTTTTCGAACATCCAGGAATTTCCGGCGGCATTGGTCACGACGTCATACATCACATCCAGCGGGATCCCCGCACGGGCTGCAAGTGCCATCGCTTCGGCTCCGGCAGCAATATGTACGCCCGCTAACAACTGGTGAATAATTTTTACGGTCGAACCTAGTCCCGGTTCTGCACCTATGCGATAAACTTTTCCGGCAACGGCTTCCAGCACGGGTACCAGTCGTTCAAAGGCAATATCGCTACCGGAGGCCATGACAGTCATTTCACCGTTAGCGGCTTTTACTGCACCACCAGAAACTGGCGCATCCAGCATTTCCAGATCGAATCCAGCCAGAGCGGTAGCAATTTCTTGCGCATCAGCACTAGCGATAGTGGAAGAAACCATTACTGCCGTACCGGGTTTCAGATGTTGTGCAACGCCTGTTTCACCAAACAGCACCTGTTTAACCTAGGCCGCATTGACCACCAGCACCAGCAGAGCGTCCAGTTTTTCGGCAAACGTCGCGGCGTTATCAGAAACCCCGCAAGCACCTGCCTCTTTCAACGTAGCGCAGGCATTGCTGTTCAGGTCTGCGCCCCAGGTAGAAAAACCTGCGCGGACACATGACAGTGCTGCTCCCATTCCCATTGACCCTAAGCCAACGATACCGACATGAAACTCAGATCCCGTTTTCATCTGCTCTCCTTGTTAATTTAAGTGATATTTTGTTTGATATTGTGAACATAAGCGCTGGGAGATAACGATATGGTGAGATGATTCACATAAATTAACATTTTGTGTTATTTTATGTGAACTAAGCGTTAGTTGCGCCGCGCACGTTTCGCAGGCAAATAGCGTAGAATGTCAGCAGGACAAAGGAAGGAGCAAAAGTTGATACCCGTAGAGCGTCGCCAAATCATCCTTGAGATGGTAGCTGAAAAAGGCATTGTCAGTATTGCTGAACTAACGGACAGAATTAATGTGTCACATATGACCATTCGTCGGGATTTACAAAAACTGGAGCAGCAGGGAGCCGTTGTGCTGGTGTCCGGAGGCGTCCAGTCTCCGGGACGCGTGGCGCATGAACCTTCTCATCAGGTAAAAACTGCGCTGGCAATGACGCAAAAAGCGGCTATTGGCAAGCTGGCGGCAAGTCTTGTTCTGCCGGGAAGTTGTATCTATCTGGATGCGGGAACGACCACGTTAGCGATAGCACAGCATCTGATTCACATGGAGTCACTGACTGTGGTCACAAACGATTTCGTTATTGCGAACTACTTGCTCGACAACAGTAATTGCACAATTATTCACACTGGCGGTGCAGTGTGTCGGGAAAACCGTTCCTGTGTCGGGGAAGCCGCTGCGACCATGCTGTGCAGCCTGATGATTGATCAGGCTTTTATTTCTGCATCGTCATGGAGTGTGCGGGGGATTTCTACGCCAGCGGAAGATAAAGTCACGGTGAAACGGGCGATTGCCAGTGCCAGCCGCCAGCGAGTTTTGGTCTGTGATGCGACGAAATATGGTCAGGTGGCGACATGGCTGGCGTTACCATTAAGCGAGTTTGATCAGATTATTACAGACGACGGTTTGCCGGAGAGTGCCAGTCGCGCGCTGGCGAAGCAGGATCTCTCTTTGCTGGTAGCGAAAAATGAATAATGGCCTGAAATAACATCTGGTTACTCATGCTTCACAGAAGAAGCATGAGACTACCTTATTTTATAAAATGACAGCCGCCCACTTTTCGGCGATCCGGTATCAATATAAATCTGGTTAGCGAACGTCTGAATGTTATCAAACATCATATGTCCAAATATAAAATAATCAGCGCCGTTTATTTGTTGTAACTCGCCATTAAGCGATTTCTGCACACGATAAACAGGCCAGAGTAATTCGCTCTCCGCTATTTCTTTGCCAAAGAGATATTCATCACCCGGATAATCTGCATGTGCGATGACATATTTTATTATGTCGTTAGTGATTTCAATAATATGTGGAAGGTGATGGAATTTCAGCAACAGAACTATTGCCTCTTGTTGCAATCATTTAAATCGAAAAACCAGTCACCACCGCTGGCAAGCCACATATTGCCATCGCCGGTCGCGAACGCATCCAGCGCCATTGCTTCGTGGTTGCCTTTAACGGAGATAAACCAGGGCTGGTTTAGCAGGCGCAGGACGTCAAGACTCTCCGGCCCACGATCAATATTATCGCCGACAGAAATAAGTAAGTCGGTTTCGGGGAAAAAAGAGAGTTGATGTAAGCGGGATTGTAATAACTGATATTCACCATGAATATCACCAACGACCCATATATGGCGATAGTGATGGGCATTGATTTTTTGGTAGCGTGTAGATGGCATGGTTTTACCCTGTAAAATAAGCTTTCCTATTATACAGGGTATTTTTATTTGATTCGTCAGTTGTCGTTAATATTCCCGATAGCAAAAGACTATCGGGAATTGTTATTACACCAGACTCTTCAAGCGATAAATCCACTCCAGCGCCTGACGCGGAGTCAGTGAATCCGGGTCGAGATTTTCCAGTGCTTCGACCGCAGGCGAAGTTTCTTCTGGCACTGACAGCAAAGACATCTGCGTACCATCCACTTGCGTCGCGGCGGCGTTCGGCGAAATGCTTTCCAGCTCACGCAGTTTTTGCCGTGCGCGCTTAATAACCTCTTTCGGTACGCCCGCCAGAGCAGCAACCGCCAGACCGTAGCTTTTGCTCGCCGCGCCGTCCTGCACGCTGTGCATAAAGGCGATAGTGTCGCCGTGCTCCAGCGCATCGAGATGTACGTTGGCGACGCCTTCCATTTTCTCCGGTAGCTGGGTCAGCTCGAAATAGTGGGTGGCAAACAGCGTCAATGCCTTAATCTTATTCGCCAGATTTTCTGCGCACGCCCACGCCAGCGACAGACCATCGTAGGTGGACGTTCCACGCCCGATCTCATCCATTAACACCAGACTGTATTCGGTGGCGTTATGTAAAATATTGGCGGTTTCAGTCATCTCCACCATAAAGGTTGAGCGCCCGGAAGCCAGGTCATCTGCCGCGCCTACGCGGGTAAAGATGCGATCGATAGGTCCAATCTCGACTTTTTGTGCCGGTACATAGCTGCCGATGTAGGCCATCAGCGCAATCAGTGCGGTCTGGCGCATATAGGTACTTTTACCGCCCATGTTCGGGCCGGTAATAATCAACATACGGCGCTGCGGCGACAGATTCAGCGGGTTAGCGATAAATGGCTCATTCAGTACTTGTTCAACTACCGGATGGCGACCTTCGGTAATGCGAATGCCCGGTTTATCAATGAAGGTCGGGCAGGTGTAGTTCAGGGTATAGGCCCGTTCCGCCAGGTTAACCAGCACGTCGAGTTCCGCCAGCGCGCTCGCGCTCTGTTGCAACGCTTCCAGATGCGGCAACAGCAGGTCGAACAGCTCTTCATAAAGCTGTTTTTCCAGTGCCAGTGCTTTGCCTTTTGAGGTGAGAACTTTATCTTCGTACTCTTTTAGCTCTGGAATGATGTAGCGCTCGGCGTTTTTCAGCGTCTGGCGACGCATGTAGTTGATGGGTGCCAGATGGCTTTGCCCACGGCTGATTTGAATGTAGTAGCCGTGCACCGCATTAAAGCCAACTTTTAGCGTGTCCAGGCCGGTACGTTCACGCTCGCGGACTTCCAGACGCTCCAGATAATCGGTCGCGCCGTCAGCCAGCGCGCGCCACTCATCCAGCTCTTCGTTATAGCCCGATGCGATAACACCACCGTCGCGTACCAGCACCGGCGGTGTGTCGATGATTGCTCGCTCCAGCAGATCGCGCAGCTCGGCAAACTCGCCCATCTTCTCACGTAGCGCCTGTACCGGTGCACTATCGACAGTTTCTAACTGCGCACGCAGCTCCGGCAGTTGCTGGAAAGCGTGGCGCATACGGGCCAGATCGCGTGGGCGAGCAGTTCGTAAAGCCAGACGTGCCAGAATACGTTCCAGGTCGCCGACCTGACGCAGTACCGGCTGCAACTCGGCGGTGAAATCCTGCAATGCGCCAATAGTTTGCTGGCGCTCAAGCAACACGCGGGTATCGCGCACTGGCATATGCAGCCAGCGTTTCAGCATACGACTACCCATCGGCGTGACGGTGCAGTCGAGCACAGAAGCCAGCGTATTTTCCGCACCGCCCGCCAGGTTCTGAGTAATTTCCAGGTTACGACGTGTCGCGGCATCCATAATGATGCTGTCCTGCTCACGTTCCATGGTGATAGAACGAATATGCGGCAGGGTCGTGCGTTGGGTATCTTTCGCATACTGCAACAGACAACCGGCAGCACAAAGTCCGCGCGGCGCGTTCTCGACGCCAAAACCGACCAGATCGCGGGTGCCAAATTGCAGATTCAACTGCTGGCGCGCGGTGTCGATTTCAAACTCCCACAGCGGGCGACGGCGCAGGCCGCGACGGCCTTCAATCAGCGACATCTCGGCGAAATCTTCTGCATACAGCAGTTCCGCCGGATTAGAGCGTTGCAGCTCTGCCGCCATCGTTTCGCGGTCGGCCGGTTCGCTCAGGCGAAAACGCCCGGAGCTGATATCCAGCGTCGCGTAGCCGAAACCTTTGCTGTCCTGCCAGATAGCCGCCAGCAGGTTGTCCTGACGCTCCTGTAACAGGGCTTCATCGCTGATGGTGCCTGGCGTAACGATACGCACAACTTTGCGCTCAACCGGACCTTTGCTGGTCGCCGGATCGCCAATTTGTTCGCAGATGGCAACGGACTCTCCCTGATTCACCAGTTTGGCGAGATAGTTTTCCACCGCATGGTAGGGAATCCCCGCCATCGGGATCGGCTCTCCCGCCGAAGCACCGCGTTTGGTCAGTGAAATATCCAGCAGTTGCGACGCGCGTTTTGCGTCGTCATAAAACAGTTCATAAAAATCACCCATCCGGTAAAACAGCAGGATCTCGGGATGCTGGGCTTTCAGCTTGAGATACTGCTGCATCATGGGCGTATGGGCGTCGAAATTTTCTATTGCACTCATGGGGTTATGTCCGGTTCCCTGATATTAAATGGGGTGTGATGGTTTTTATTTTCGTTGTAATCACATAAGGCGCACATGATACCGGAGTTAATCATTTCAGGGGAAGAAGCGAACGGCGAGTTCTTGATGCTGGTTCCGGGAAAGATGCTGTTTTGCAGCTTTTGCGTGATGCTTATGAAGCAAGTACGCAAAATTGTATCGATTGGCGAACCCTTCTTCTTTAGAGTCATAGTGCCCTTTAAGATTAAGGTAATGCTGCCAACTTACTGATTTAGTGTATGATGGTGATTTTAAGGTGCTTGCGTGGCTTCCATTTCCATCAGATGTCCTTCCTGCTCCGCTACTGAAGGCGTGGTGCGTAACGGCAAAAGCACTGCCGGACATCAGCGCTATCTCTGCTCTCATTGCCGTAAAACATGGCAACTACAGTTCACTTACACCGCCTCTCAGCCCGGTAAGCACCAGAAAATCATTGATATGGCCATGAATGGCGTCGGATGTCGCGCCAGTGCACGCATTATGGGCGTTGGCCTCAACACGGTTTTACGTCACTTAAAAAACTCAGGCCGCAGTCGGTAACCTCGCGCATACAACCGGGCAGTGATGTGATTGTCTGCGCTGAAATGGACGAACATTGGGGCTACGTCGGTGCTAAATCACGTCAGCGCTGGCTGTTTTACGCGTATGACAGGATACGGAGGACGGTTGTGGCGCACGTCTTCGGTGAACGCACTCTGGCCACACTGGAGCGTCTTCTGAGCCTGCTGTCGGCCTTTGAGGTCGTGGTATGGATGACGGATGGCTGGCCGCTGTATGAATCACGCCTGAAGGGAAAGCTGCACGTTATCAGCAAGCGTTACACTCAGCGCATTGAGCGACATAATCTGAATCTGAGACAACATCTGGCAAGGCTGGTACGGAAGTCACTGTCGTTCTCAAAATCGGTGGAGCTGCATGACAAGGTCATCGGGCATTATCTGAACATAAAACACTATCAGTAAGTTGGAGTCATTACCTAAGATTAAGATGTAATATAAATGCATCTTAATGAGGTGGAGGCAGCATGTCCGGCAAGCGTATCTCTCGTGAAAAACTGACGATTAAAAAAATGATCGATCTTTATCAAGCGAAATGCCCGCAGGCGTCAGCGGAGCCGGAGCATTACGAGGCGTTGTTTGTTTACGCGCAAAAGCGGCTGGATAAATGTGTGTTCGGCGAAGAGAAACCAGCCTGTAAGCAGTGTCCGGTGCACTGTTACCAGCCTGCAAAGCGTGAAGAGATGAAACAGATTATGCGTTGGGCCGGGCCGAGAATGCTGTGGCGTCATCCGATCTTAACCGTGCGTCATCTCATCGATGACAAGCGTCCGGTGCCAGAACTGCCGGAAAAATATCGTCCGAAAAAACCTCGTGAATAGTATTCCGGACAGGCAGATCTGTCCGGCAATTTGCAGTTAAATCAATGCCGATTTATCAATTCCCAGCCGCTTCATCCGTGACAGCAGGGTCGTGCGTTTCAGCCCCAGACGTTGCGCAGCGCCTTTAGGCCCGGCAACCACGCTGTTGGTTTCTTTCAGCACGCGCACAATCAACTGATATTCATCTTCGCCCTCCTGGGCGACAACCGTTGCGGCAGGCGGCGTTTCAGGCTCCGGTAAAGCAATATCTGGCAATGACAGCTGCAGCACGTTGCCGCGTGTTAGCAATACTGCGCGCTCAATGACGTTTTCCAGTTCGCGTACGTTACCCGGCCACTCCATGTTGCTCAAGGTGCGCAGCGTCTCGGCAGGAATGCTGTCGATATTGCGCCCCAGACGACGGGCAATTTTGAAGGTAAAGGCTTTCGCCAGCAGCGGAATATCTTCCGGACGCTCGCGTAGTGGCGGCAGGTGAATCGGGAATACGTTCAGGCGGTAATAGAGATCGCTACGGAACTCTCGGTCGGCGACCATTTTTTTCAGATCGCGGTTAGTCGCGGCAATTAAACGTACGTCCGTCTGAATGATTTTGTTGCTGCCGAGACGTTCAAACTCCTGTTCCTGCAATACACGCAGCAACTTCGGCTGTAACTCCAGTGGCATATCGCCCACTTCGTCGAGGAACAGAGAGCTTTTATCCGCCAGTTCAAAACGACCAATGCGCTGGGCGTTGGCACCGGTAAAAGCCCCACGCTCATGACCAAACAGATCGCTTTCCAGCAATCCGGCAGGCATCGCCGCGCAGTTCATTTTGACCATGCGGCGATTATTACGCCCACTGAGATTATGGATCGCACGGGCAATCAGCTCTTTACCCGAGCCAGTTTCACCGAGGATCAGCACGGTACTGTCACTTTGCGCCACCATTTCAACTTGTTTAAGCACGCTGTACATGGCTTCGCTGCGGCCAATAATCTCGCCAAATTCACTATCAACATTGTTGAGCTGCTCGGTCAGGGCGAGGTTTTCATCAACCAGCCGTTCTTTCAGACGATGGATTTCCTGATAGGCGAGGGCGTTATCGACAGCGATTGCCACACGTTCGGCAATCTGGCGCAGCAAATTCAGATTGGTAGTGGTAAACACTTTCTCTTCGCATTGCGCCAGTTTCAGCACGCCCAGCATGGTGTCGCCAGACATCAGCGGTAACAGGCACAAGGTTTGAATCTGGTTGCCCCAGGTGTCGAACAACATGCGTTCATAGGGGGCTAAATCGTCCCGCTCGTAGAGATTGATCAGCAGCATCTCTTTACTTTTGAACACGCGTTCGGTGAGGGTTCCGGCTTCATCGACTTCGCTCTGTTCGTGGGCGGGATGTTGTTTATCAAGATAGTGAGTGGAGTAGATGTTGAGTTTGTTTTTACGGTGGCTGCGTAAGACAATGCTGATATCGTCAATGTCGAAATAGTAATGGATTTCTTTGGCGACTTCGCTGACCAGTTCGTCCATATCCAGGCGGGAAAGCACCGCGTTGGTAATGGCAACCAGGATGCGGAAGTTATCGCGCTCCCGGCATAACAACTCATAGTCGACATTGTTGACGACGCGGCTCTGGATTTGTTCGGTGACGACAGAAACGATCTGCGTAAATGTTTGCAGACGATTGAACTCTTTTTCGCTCCAGGGACGCTCGTCATAACGAATAAATTCACAGCCACCAAAAATATGCCCTCCCGCCGCCAGTGGCATCAGGCAATAGTGACCAAATTTGGGGTATAGCCCACCTGCGGCCAGCTGCGGCCAGGTTTCACAAAATTCTTCGTAACTGCAATGCAGCGTATCAGGGCGCGACAAAATGCTGCGTACCGGACCGTGTGCCAGAACAGTTTCGTCTTCATATTTAATGGGGGTGTCTTTTTCACGCGACGCGTAATAAGACGCACGTTGAGTCTGCGCTTGCCACAACACAATAGCCGCGTTGTCGGCGAGCGCAGAACGCTTTACCAGTTGCGAAAGAGCCTCACACAGCGAGGCCAGATCGGGCTGCTGCAATAGTGTCCGAGTGATGTCGAACAACCCTTGCTGTCCGAGATCACTCATCGGTGTATATGACATTTTGTTCTTCCAGGAAAGCACCGCAAAGCGGTGCAAAAGGTCATTGACTAACTATAGGAGATTTAGAATTTTATTAGCATATACGCGGAAGCGGTTCGGCGTGTGGTAAATCGAGGGTTCGTTTCACGCCATACAGACCGGCAAGACGAACACCTTTACGTTCCACCACTTCACCAATCAGCGCCGCGTCTTTCCCCAGTGGATGGGAATGTAACGCTGCCAGCACTTGCTCTGCCGCGTTGCGTTCAACGGCGATCACCAGTTTGCCTTCGTTGGCAAAGTTCAGGGCGTCCAGTCCCAGCAATTCGCAAACGCCGCGCACGGCAGGTTTAACCGGCAGCGCTGATTCAGAAATTTCAATACCACAACCGCAGGCTGCCGCGAACTCATGAACCACCGCGTTTACACCACCACGGGTGGCATCACGCAGCGCTTTCACGCCGGGAATGTCACGCAGCGTCTGAATAAGCGGCGTCAGCACCGCGCAGTCGCTGACCAGTTCGCCATCCAGCCCCAGCTGCTCACGCAGGTTAAGGATAGTCGCCCCGTGGTCGCCGAGTGTACCGCTAACCAGCAATACATCGCCTGCGGTTAGCGTCTGTGCGCCCCAGTGAATATTCGCCGGAATTGCGCCCATGCCAGCGGTGTTGATAAACAGTTTATCTGCCGCGCCGCGCTGCACCACTTTAGTATCGCCAGTAACGATGGCAATGCCTGCCGTGCGGGCGGTTTCTGCCATGCTGGTCACTACGGCTTTCAGTGTCTCCATCGGCAATCCTTCTTCGAGGATAAAGCCACAGGAGAGATAGCGCGGAATAGCGCCACTGCCCGCAACGTCATTCGCGGTGCCGCAAATCGCCAGCTTGCCGATATTACCGCCAGGAAAGAACAGCGGGTCAATGACGTAACTGTCGGTGGAGAACGCCAGACGGTCGCCTTCCGCTACCAGCTGCGCCAGATCAAGACGTGCCTGATCTTCCTGCTCTGCCAGCCACGGGTTGGCAAAGGCTTCCATAAACAGGCTGTTGATTAATTGCTGCATCGCCTGGCCGCCGCTGCCGTGGGCGAGTTGGATATTATTCACGCTTCACTCTCCTGCTGACGATACTGATACCACGCGGCGCACGCTCCTTCGGAGGAGACCATCAGTGCACCAAATGCGGTTTGAGGATTACAGGTGTTACCAAACAGCGGGCATTGATGCGGCTTACATTTGCCCGTTAATACCTCACCACAACGCGCGCGCGGGTCATCGCAGACCTGCTGCGGTGCCGGGCGGAAATGTGCTTCGGCATCGAATCGTTGATAATCCGGCGTCAGGTGCACGCCAGAAGATTCAATCACGCCTAAGCCGCGCCATTCGCTGTCGCCGTTGACACAGAACACATCGGCAATCGCCTGTTGCGCCAGTAGGTTACCGGCATCCGGTACCACCCGACGATACTGATTCTCTACCTTGCTGTGGGCCGCTATTTTCTGCTCCACCAGCATGACCACGCCTTGCAGTAGATCAAGGGGTTCGAAACCAGCGACCACCAGCGGACGATGAAAATCGCTGGCGATAAAATTATAGGCATCAGTGCCGATAACCATACTAACGTGGCCCGGCGCGAGGAACGCGTCGATACCGTTATCCGGCTGTTCCAGCAAACTGCGCAGCGTCGGGATAAGCGTAATGTGCTGGCAGAAGAAGTAAAAATTCTGCACATCACGCGCTTTCGCCTGTTGCAGAGTGATGGCGGTGGTCGGCATGGTGGTTTCAAAACCTAAGCCGAAGAACACCACTTTGCGGGTTGGATTCTCCTGCGCCAGTTTCAACGCATCCATCGGCGAGTAAACGATGCGCACATCGGCACCGCGTGCTTTTGCCTGCAACAGCGATCCCTGTTTCCCTGGTACGCGCATGGCGTCGCCAAAGGTACAGAAGATGACTTCCGGATGGCTGGCAATCTCCACGCAGGTGTCGATTCTACCCATCGGCAGTACGCACACCGGGCAACCCGGACCGTGGATAAACTCAACGTTTTCAGGCAGTAACTGGTCGAGGCCGAATTTAAAAATGGCGTGGGTATGACCGCCACACACTTCCATAATCCGCAGAGGGCGTTCGGCGGTGTAAGAGAGATGTGAAGCACGTTCGCGCAGATGCTCAATTAACTGCATCACCTGTTCCGGCGCGCGATATTCATCAACAAAACGCATTATTTTTCCTCGCCATACAACAGCGCGCCGACATCCGGCTCAACGTCAAACATGTTTTGTAAGGCGTCGAGAGTGTCGCGTGCTTCGGCTTCATTAATTACGCTCATGGCAAAGCCAACGTGAACCAGTACCCACTGGCCCACGCGCGGCTGACCGTTTTCATCGCAGCTGCCGACTAACGTTAAATCGACATCGCGCTGAATGCCGCAGACGTCGACTTTCGCCTGGTTGCCGTCAATGGTGCGGATCTGGCCGGGAACGCCTATGCACATCGCTGTGTCTCCAGCCAGTTCAGCCACTGGTCCATCCCTTCGCCGCTGGTGGCGGAAATAAGGATGATTTCAATTTCTGGATTGACTTCGCGGGCGCAGGCGATGCACTTCTCAACGTCAAAGTTGAGATACGGCAACAGGTCAACTTTGTTGAGCAGCATCAGCGAGGCGGCGGCAAACATATGCGGATATTTCAGCGGTTTGTCTTCACCTTCGGTAACGGAAAGCACCGCTACTTTGTGTTTTTCACCGAGATCGAAGCTGGCCGGGCATACGAGGTTGCCAACGTTTTCGATAAACAGAATACCGTTATCGTCCAGTGGCAGACGCGGTGCGGCGTCGGCAATCATCTGTGCGTCAAGATGGCAGCCTTTACCGGTGTTCACCTGAATCGCTGGTGTACCGGTAGCGCGAATGCGTGCGGCATCGTTCACGGTTTGCTGGTCGCCTTCAATAACCGCGCACGGAACGCTGTCTTTCAGGCGCATTAAGGTTTCCGTCAGCAGGGTGGTTTTACCGGAACCAGGGCTGGAAACCAGGTTGAGCACCAGTTGCTTGCGGGCAGCAAAGCGCGCGCGGTTGCGTTCAGCCAGACGGTTGTTTTTGTCCAGCACGTCAATTTCGACTTCCAGCATCCGACGCTGGCTCATGCCCGGTGTGTGAGTGCCCGCTTCGCCATGACCGTAATGCAGGTCGCCTTCTTCAGTCTGGCTGGGGGTAAATTCAGGCGCTTTAATGCCGGTGATTTTCATCTGCGGGCGTGCCGCCGGGGCAAATGGCGCGCTACGAAACGCGGAATGAGGGTTATGTTCATCACCCTCGATATACAGGTTGCCTTCACCGCAACCGCATGTTGTACACATCGCTCACTCCTGGTCTATTTCTATCCGCCGAATCTGTAAACCGTCGTCTGCCACAATCTGTAGCATGTCACCATGACACTGTGGACAGCGGCGGACGCGCTGGGTCAGTAGCGTCACATACTGTTGGCATGTTTCACACCAGCATTCGGCCTCTTGTTCTTCGAGGTGCAGTTTACAACCTTCCGCCACGCTGCCGCGGCAAACCAGATCAAAACAAAAGGCAAGAGAGCTGGTTTCGACACAAGAAAATGCGCCAATTTTGAGCCAGACCCCAGTTACGCGTTTTGCGCCGTGTTTTGCGGCCTGCTGTTCGATCAATTCCAGTGCCCGTTGGCAGAGGGTTATTTCGTGCATATCGCCTCCCATTAACTATTGCCAGCTACAAGCAATAATTGCGCCAGTGTTGATTATCCCTGCGGTGAATAATGTCGATGATGTCGAAATGACACGTCGACACGGCGACGAAATTCATCTTTAGCTTAAAAATCTCTTTAATAACAATAAATTAAAAGTTGGCACAAAAAATGCTTAAAGCTGGCATCTCTGTTAAACGAGTAACCTGACAATGACTATTTGGGAAATAAGCGAGAAAGCCGATTACATCGCACAGCGGCATCGTCGCCTACAGGACCAGTGGCACATCTACTGCAATTCGCTGGTTCAGGGGATCACGTTATCGAAAGCGCGCCTGCATCACGCCATGAGCTGCGCGCCGGACAAAGAACTCTGTTTCGTCCTTTTTGAACATTTTCGTATTTACGTCACCCTGGCGGATGGCTTTAACAGCCACACCATCGAGTATTACGTCGAAACAAAAGATGGCGAAGACAAACAGCGGATTGCGCAGGCGCAACTGAGCATTGACGGCATGATTGATGGCAAGGTCAACATCCGCGATCGCGAACAGGTTCTGGAACACTATCTCGAAAAAATCGCTGGCGTTTACGACAGCTTATACACCGCCATTGAAAACAATGTGCCGGTGAATTTAAGCCAACTGGTAAAGGGACAAAGCCCGGCAGCATGAGCTGAGGCTTTGCCCGTTTTGCAGGCGTTACGCCTGTTTGGGGATGGGCGTGTCGATGAGTGTCGAAAATGACATTTCATCGGCATGTTTTCGTCAAAAATGACAATCACCTGAGGAATGCCTGGTGAATCGTTTTGTAATTGCCGACTCCACGCTCTGTATCGGCTGCCACACCTGTGAGGCCGCCTGTTCAGAGACGCATCGCCAGCACGGCCTGCAATCAATGCCGCGCCTGAGAGTGATGCTCAATGAAAAAGAATCTGCGCCGCAGCTCTGTCACCACTGTGAAGATGCACCCTGCGCGGTGGTCTGCCCGGTTAACGCCATCACCCGCGTTGATGGGGCCGTGCAGTTGAATGAAAGTCTGTGCGTAAGCTGCAAACTGTGCGGCATCGCCTGCCCGTTTGGCGCAATTGAATTTTCCGGCAGCCGTCCGCTGGATATTCCGGCAAACGCCAATACCCCGAAAGCGCCACCGGCACCGCCTGCTCCGGCGCGTGTCAGCACATTGCTTGACTGGGTGCCAGGTATTCGCGCGATCGCCGTCAAATGTGACCTTTGTAGCTTTGATGAACAAGGTCCGGCCTGTGTGCGGATGTGCCCGACTAAAGCCCTGCATCTGGTGGATAACACCGATATCGCCCGCGTCAGCAAACGTAAGCGTGAGCTGACCTTTAACACGGACTTTGGCGATCTCACCTTGTTTCAGCAGGCTCAAAGTGGAGAGGCTAAATGAGCGCAATTTCCCTGATCAATAGCGGCGTGGCATGGTTTGTCGCCGCCGCTGTTCTGGCATTTCTCTTTTCAAAAAGCGCTAAGTGGCTGGATAGCCGGAATTGGCGGCGCGGTTGGTAGTCTGTATACGGCAGCCGCGGGCTTCACTGTACTGACTGGCGCGGTTGGCGTGAGCGGTGCGCTGTCGCTGGTAAGCTACGATGTGCAAATCTCCCCGCTTAACGCGATTTGGCTGATTACCCTCGGCCTTTGCGGTCTGTTTGTCAGCCTCTATAACATTGACTGGCATCGCCACGCGCAGGTGAAGTGCAACGGCTTGCAGATCAATATGTTGATGGCTGCCGCCGTCTGCGCCGTCATCGCCAGCAACCTCGGCATGTTCGTGGTAATGGCCGAAGTCATGGCCTTGTGTGCGGTGTTCCTCACCAGCAACAGCAAAGAGGGCAAACTGTGGTTTGCGCTGAGGCGTCTTGGCACTCTGCTGCTGGTGATTGCTTGCTGGCTGCTGTGGCAGCGTTATGGCACGCTGGATCTGCGCCTGCTGGATATGCGTATGCAACAGCTGCCGCTCGGTTCCGATATCTGGCTGCTCGGTGTGATTGGCTTTGGCCTGCTGGCTGGGATTATTCCGCTGCACGGCTGGGTGCCGCAGGCACATGCTAACGCCTCTGCGCCAGCTGCCGCGTTGTTTTCTACGGTAGTCATGAAAATTGGCCTGCTGGGCATGTTAACCCTGTCACTGCTGGGCGGTAATGCACCGCTGTGGTGGGGGATCGCGCTGCTGGTGCTCGGCATGATCACCGCGTTCGTCGGTGGTCTGTATGCGTTGATGGAACACAACATCCAGCGCCTGCTGGCTTACCACACCCTGGAAAATATCGGCATTATCCTGCTGGGGCTGGGGCTGGGGCTGGGGCTGGGGCTGGGGCTGGGGCTGGGCGCTGGCGTAACGGGTATCGCGCTCGAACAACCGGCGCTGATTGCTCTTGGCCTGGTCGGTGGTCTGTACCATCTGCTTAACCATAGCCTGTTCAAAAGCGTACTGTTCCTCGGGGCGGGGAGCGTCTGGTTCCGTACCGGTCATCGCGATATCGAAAAACTCGGTGGTATTGGCAAGAAAATGCCGGTTATCTCCATCGCCATGTTAGTCGGGTTGATGGCAATGGCTGCGCTGCCGCCACTGAACGGGTTTGCCGGGGAATGGGTTATCTATCAATCCTTCTTCAAACTGAGCAATAGCGGCGCGTTTGTTGCCCGTCTGCTGGGGCCGCTGCTCGCTGTGGGTCTGGCAATTACCGGTGCGCTGGCGGTGATGTGTATGGCGAAAGTCTATGGCGTCACGTTCCTCGGCGCGCCGCGTACCAAAGAAGCCGAAAACGCCACCTGTGCGCCGCTCCTGATGAGCGTAAGCGTAGTGGCACTGGCGATTTGCTGCGTAATTGGCGGTGTTGCTGCGCCGTGGCTGCTGCCGATGCTCTCTGCTGCTGTACCTCTGCCTCTGGAGCCTGCTAACACCACCGTTTCTCAACCAATGATCACATTGCTGCTGATTGCCTGCCCGCTGCTGCCATTCATCATTATGGCGATTTGCAAAGGCGACCGCCTGCCGTCACGTTCCCGCGGTGCGGCCTGGGTGTGCGGCTACGACCATGAAAAATCAATGGTGATTACCGCTCACGGTTTTGCCATGCCGGTTAAACAGGCGTTTGCGCCAGTGCTGAAACTGCGCAAATGGCTGAATCCGGTGTCGCTAGTGCCGGGCTGGCAGTGCGAAGGTAGTGCGTTGCTGTTCCGCCGGATGGCGCTGGTTGAACTGGCGGTACTGGTGGTGATTATTGTTTCACGAGGAGCCTGAGAATGAGTGTTTTATATCCGTTAATTCAGGCGCTGGTGTTATTTGCCGTTGCGCCGCTGCTCTCCGGTATTACCCGCGTGGCGCGCGCCCGTCTGCATAACCGTCGCGGGCCGGGCGTGTTGCAGGAGTATCGCGACATTATCAAACTGCTGGGCCGCCAGAGCGTTGGCCCGGATGCCTCTGGCTGGATGTTCCGCCTGACGCCGTATGTGATGGTGGGCGTCATGCTGACTATCGCTACTGCGCTGCCGGTGGTGACCGTCGGTTCTCCGCTGCCGCAACTGGGCGATTTGATCACCTTACTGTATCTCTTCGCCATCGCGCGTTTCTTCTTTGCCATTTCCGGTCTGGATACCGGTAGCCCGTTTACCGCTATCGGTGCGAGCCGTGAAGCGATGCTTGGCGTGCTGGTCGAACCGATGTTGCTGCTTGGTCTGTGGGTTGCCGCACAGGTTGCCGGTTCCACCAACATCAGCAACATTACCGACACCGTTTATCACTGGCCGCTGAGCCAAAGCATCCCGCTGGTGCTGGCGCTCTGCGCCTGTGCGTTCGCCACTTTTATCGAAATGGGCAAACTGCCGTTCGACCTGGCGGAAGCCGAGCAGGAGTTGCAGGAAGGTCCGCTCTCCGAATACAGCGGTAGCGGCTTTGGCGTCATGAAATGGGGTATCAGCCTGAAACAGCTGGTGGTGTTGCAGATGTTCGTCGGGGTGTTTATTCCGTGGGGACAAATGGAAACCTTCACCGTCGGTGGACTGCTGCTGGCGCTGGTGATTGCCATCGTCAAACTGGTGGTCGGCGTCCTGGTTATCGCGCTGTTCGAAAACAGCATGGCCCGTCTGCGTCTTGATATTACTCCGCGCATTACCTGGGCTGGGTTTGGCTTTGCATTTTTAGCGTTCGTCTCCTTGCTGGCGGCGTGATTAAAGAGAGTTTGAGCATGTCTGAAGAAAAATTAGGTCAACATTATCTCGCCGCGCTGAATGAGGCATTTCTAGGCGTCGTGCTGGACCACGCCTGGCAGACCAAAGATCAGCTGACTGTCACCGTAAAGGTGAACTATCTGCCGGAAGTGGTGGAGTTTCTCTACTACAAGCAGGGTGGCTGGCTGTCGGTGCTGTTTGGTAACGACGAACGCAAACTGAATGGTCATTACGCCGTTTATTACGTGCTGTCGATGGAGAAGGGCACCAAGTGTTGGGTAACGGTTCGCGTCGAAGTTGACGCCAACAAACCGGAGTATCCGTCCGTGACGCCGCGCGTTCCGGCGGCGGTGTGGGGCGAGCGCGAAGTGCGCGATATGTACGGTTTGATTCCGGTTGGTCTGCCGGATGAACGTCGTCTGGTGCTGCCGGATGACTGGCCGGATGAACTTTATCCGCTGCGTAAAGACAGCATGGATTATCGTCAGCGTCCGGCACCGACTACCGATGCTGAAACCTACGAGTTCATCAACGAACTGGGCGACAAGAAAAACAACGTCGTGCCGATTGGTCCGCTGCACGTCACTTCTGACGAACCGGGTCACTTCCGTCTGTTCGTCGATGGCGAAAACATTATCGACGCCGACTACCGTCTGTTCTACGTCCATCGCGGTATGGAAAAACTGGCGGAAACCCGCATGGGTTATAACGAAGTGACCTTCCTCTCTGACCGTGTGTGCGGGATCTGCGGCTTTGCCCACAGCACCGCCTACACCACGTCGGTGGAAAACGCGATGGGTATTCAGGTGCCAGAACGCGCGCAGATGATCCGCGCCATTCTGCTGGAGGTGGAACGCCTGCACCCGCATCTGCTCAACCTCGGCCTCGCCTGTCACTTTACCGGCTTCGACTCCGGCTTTATGCAGTTCTTCCGCGTGCGTGAAACCTCCATGAAAATGGCAGAGATCCTTACCGGTGCGCGTAAAACCTACGGCCTGAACCTGATCGGCGGGATTCGTCGCGATCTGCTGAAAGATGACATGATCCAGACCCGCCAGCTGGCGCAACAAATGCGTCGTGAAGTGCAGGAGCTGGTGGATGTGCTGCTGAGTACGCCGAACATGGAACAACGCACCGTCGGCATTGGTCGTCTGGACCCGGAAATCGCCCGCGATTTCAGTAACGTTGGCCCGATGGTTCGCGCCAGCGGTCTCGCCCGCGATACTCGCGCCGATCACCCGTTTGTCGGTTATGGCCTGCTGCCAATGGAAGTCCACAGCGAGCAGGGCTGCGACGTTATTTCCCGTCTGAAAGTGCGAATCAACGAGGTCTATACCGCGCTGAATATGATCGACTACGGTCTGGATAACCTGCCGGGCGGTCCGCTGATGGTGGAAGGCTTTACCTACATTCCGCACCGTTTCGCGCTGGGCTTTGCCGAAGCGCCGCGCGGCGACGATATCCACTGGAGCATGACCGGCGACAACCAGAAGCTGTACCGCTGGCGCTGCCGTGCCGCGACCTACGCGAACTGGCCGACCCTGCGCTACATGCTGCGTGGCAATACCGTTTCCTATGCGCCGCTGATTATCGGTAGCCTGGACCCTTGCTACTCCTGTACCGACCGCATGACCGTAGTCGATGTGCGTAAGAAGAAGAGCAAAGTGGTGCCGTACAAAGAACTCGAGCGTTACAGCATTGAGCGTAAAAACTCGCCGCTGAAATAAGGAATCGCCATGTTTACCTTTATCAAAAAAGTCATCAAAACCGGCACGGCGACCTCGTCTTATCCGCTGGAGCCGATTGCGCAAGGACAATCGGCAAACGGTGCAGTACACTGCGTTGATTGCGTGTAAAGGGATGAAAATGATGACGACGATGCTGGAAGTGGCGAAGCGCGCCGGGGTTTCAAAAGCGACCGTTTCCCGCGTGCTTTCAGGTAATGGCTACGTCAGCCAGGAGACTAAAGATCGCGTGTTTCAGGCGGTAGAAGAGAGCAGTTACCGCCCAAATTTGCTGGCCCGCAATCTGTCGGCGAAGAGTACTCAGACGCTGGGGCTGGTAGTGACCAACACGCTTTATCACGGCATTTATTTTAGTGAATTACTGTTTCATGCCGCGCGAATGGCGGAAGAGAAAGGGCGACAGTTGCTATTGGCAGATGGTAAACACAGCGCCGAAGAAGAGCGCCAGGCGATTCAGTATCTGCTGGATTTGCGCTGCGACGCCATTATGATTTACCCGCGTTTTTTAAGCGTGGATGAGATTGATGACATCATTGACGCGCACAGTCAGCCGATAATGGTGCTTAATCGCCGCCTGCGCAATAATAGCAGCCATAGCGTCTGGTGCGATCATAAACAGACCAGCTTTAACGCCGTGGCAGAGTTGATAAACGCCGGGCATCAGGAGATTGCTTTCCTTACCGGCTCGATGGATTCCCCCACCAGCATTGAACGTCTTGCCGGGTATAAAGACGCGCTGTCGCAGCATGGTATTGCGCTCAATGAAAAACTTATCGCTAACGGTAAATGGACGCCCGCCAGCGGGGCCGAAGGGGTAGAAACGTTGCTCGAACGAGGGGCTAAATTTAGCGCGTTAGTTGCCAGTAACGACGATATGGCGATAGGTGCGATCAAAGCGTTGCACGAGCGCGGCGTAGCGGTGCCAGAGCAGGTGTCAGTTATCGGATTCGATGATATCGCAATTGCCCCCTATATCGTTCCGGCGCTCTCCAGCGTAAAAATTCCGGTGACTGAGATGATTCAGGAAATTATTGGACGGCTGATTTTTATGCTCGATGGCGGGGATTTCTCACCGCCGAAAACCTTTAGCGGAAAACTGATCCGCCGCGACTCACTCATTGCCCTTTCGCGATAAACATTGTCATCACATGTCATCGTCACTAGTGTCGATGACATCTTTTTTCCTGCATTACAGAAATTAATTTCCTTAAATAACAGCAAATTAAAAACTGGCATGATTTGTGAGTGTATCGGCGCATTAACTGTCATTGCTGGAGAATTTGATGAACCGTTTCATCATTGCTGACGCGAGTAAATGTATTGGTTGCCGTACCTGTGAAGTGGCGTGCGTGGTTTCTCATCAGGAAAATCAGGACTGTGCATCGCTGACCCCGGAAACATTTTTACCGCGTATCCATGTCATTAAAGGTGTGAACATTTCCACGGCGACAGTTTGCCGTCAGTGTGAAGATGCACCGTGCGCTAACGTCTGCCCGAATGGTGCTATCAGCCGTGATAAAGGGTTTGTTCCTGTGATGCAGGAACGTTGCATTGGTTGCAAAACCTGCGTGGTGGCTTGCCCGTATGGCGCGATGGAAGTGGTGGTACGTCCTGTGATTCGCAACAGCGGCGCGGGTCTGAATGTACGGGCTGACAAAGCCGAAGCCAATAAATGCGACCTGTGCAACCATCGTGAAGACGGCCCGGCGTGTATGGCGGCTTGCCCGACCCATGCGCTGATTTGTGTCGATCGTAATAAACTTGAACAACTGAGCGCAGAAAAACGCCGCCGTACGGCGCTGATGTTCTAAAAATCTTACAGAACTGTTCTGGCATCAAAGGAATTCCCGGAAATATTCGTAGAATACGGAGCGGGCGGTATCGCCGACCTGAGACTGCCGGATACGACGCTGTCGTGTCCGGCAGGGCGGGTTACGCAATTCATGATGGCGGGAATAACTCAATGGCAAAAAACACATCTTGCGGTGTCCAACTGCGTATTCGTGGCAAAGTGCAGGGCGTCGGTTTTCGTCCGTTTGTCTGGCAGCTGGCACAGCAATTAAATCTTCACGGCGATGTATGTAATGACGGCGATGGCGTAGAAGTCCGGCTGCTGGAAGACCCGGAAACGTTTCTTGTTCAATTGCATCAGCACTGTCCGCCACTGGCGCGTATTGATAGCGTCGAGCGTGAGCCGTTTATCTGGTCACAACTGCCCACCGAGTTCACCATCCGCCAGAGCACCGGCGGCACCATGAATACGCAAATTGTCCCGGATGCCGCCACTTGCCCTGCTTGCCTTGCCGAAATGAATACCCCAGGCGAGCGGCGTTATCGTTATCCGTTTATCAACTGTACCCACTGCGGCCCGCGTTTCACCATTATTCGCGCGATGCCTTACGACCGCCCGTTTACCGTGATGGCGGCGTTTCCGCTATGTCCGGCCTGTGACAAAGAGTACCGCGACCCGCTCGATCGTCGCTTCCACGCCCAGCCGGTGGCCTGCCCGGAGTGTGGCCCGCATCTTGAATGGGTAAGTCATGGTGAACATGCAGAACAAGAGGCGGCATTACAGGCAGCTATCGCACAGTTAAAAATGGGCAACATTGTCGCCATCAAAGGGATTGGCGGATTTCATCTTGCCTGCGATGCACGTAACAGTAACGCGGTGGCGACACTGCGGGAGCGCAAACATCGCCCGGCGAAACCGCTGGCAGTCATGTTGCCAGTGGCAGAAAGTTTACCAGACGCTGCGCGCCAGTTGCTTACCACGCCCGCTGCGCCGATTGTGCTGGTGGATAAAAAATACGTACCTGAGCTTTGTGATGATATCGCCCCTGGCCTTAACGAAGTCGGGGTGATGTTGCCTGCGAACCCGCTCCAGCATTTGCTGTTACAGGAACTGCAATGCCCGCTGGTGATGACCTCCGGCAACCTGAGCGGTAAACCACCAGCTATCAGCAACGAACAGGCGCTGGCGGATTTGCAGGGCATTGCCGACGGATTCTTGCTACATAACCGCGACATCGTGCAGCGGATGGATGATTCAGTGGTGCGCGAAAGCGGCGAAATGCTGCGCCGTTCGCGGGGGTATGTGCCGGATGCGCTGGTTTTGCCTCCGGGCTTTAAAAATGTTCCGCCTGTGCTGTGTCTTGGCGCGGATCTGAAAAATACCTTCTGCCTGGTGCGCGGTGAACAAGCGGTGTTGAGTCAGCATCTGGGCGATTTAAGTGACGATGGCATCCAGATGCAGTGGCGCGAAGCGTTACGCCTGATGCAAAACATCTACGATTTCACTCCGCAATACATTGTGCATGATGTGCATCCGGGCTATGTCTCCAGCCAGTGGGCGAGCGAAATGAATCTGCCGACGCAAACGGTACTGCATCATCATGCCCATGCAGCGGCGTGTCTGGCAGAGCATCAGTGGCCGCTGGATGGCGGTGATGTCATTGCTTTGACGCTCGACGGTATCGGTATGGGGGAGAATGGCGCTTTGTGGGGCGGCGAGTGCCTGCGGGTGAACTATCGCGAATGTGAGCACCTGGGCGGCTTGCCTGCAGTGGCGCTTCCGGGTGGCGATTTGGCGGCGAAGCAGCCGTGGCGAAACCTGCTGGCGCAGTGCCTGCGCTTTGTGCCGGAGTGGCAGAATTACCCTGAAACGGCAAGTGTGCAACAGCAAAACTGGAGCGTACTGGCGCGGGCCATTGAGCGTGGAATTAACGCGCCGCTGGCATCATCGTGTGGGCGGTTGTTCGATGCAGTGGCGGCGGCACTGGGCTGTGCGCCAGCCACGTTAAGTTATGAAGGTGAAGCGGCTTGTGCTCTGGAGGCGCTCGCAGCCTCATGCGACGGAGTGACGCATCCGGTGACGATGCCGCGGGTGGACAATCAACTGGATCTCGCCACTTTCTGGCAGCAGTGGCTGAACTGGCAGGCACTGGTTAATCAACGCGCGTGGGCGTTTCATGATGCGCTGGCGCAGGGTTTTGCCGCGTTGATGCGTGAGCAGGCCACGATGCGTGGTATCACTACGCTGGTATTTAGCGGCGGGGTTATTCATAACCGTTTGCTGCGTGCACGTCTGGCGCATTATCTCGCTGATTTCACATTGCTCTTTCCACAGAGTTTACCGGCGGGTGATGGCGGTTTGTCTCTGGGGCAGGGGGTTATTGCTGCGGCGCGTTGGTTAGCGGGTGAAGTCCAGAACGGATAAAGCGTGTTGCATTTGGACACCCTTGCCGGATGCGGCGTAAATGCCTTATCCGGCCTACACATGCGTCCCCGTAGGTCGGATAAGACGCGCCAGCGTCGCATCCGACATTTTAGGCACAGTAGCCCACCTACACCGGCAACGTTTTCAACAATACAAATGCCTCTTTCATCCGATCCTCACTGACCACAAAGGCGCGAAGCTGGTCAGCATCGTCAACGCCGCGCGCCACCATTCCCTGGCGTTCGGTATTAATCTGCCAGCGTAAATCCTGACGCTGGGTTTCGCCTGCCAGATGCAGCGGTAATTCCGGCGTTTTGATTTTCACCAGCATCGCCGGTAGTTTCAGCGGCGTGTTATTGCCGAGAAGATTTTTTGCCAGCACCATCCCGCTAAGTTGAATCGGCTGCAGGAACGGCAATACCTGACCGTTAATTTCCGCGCAATCGCCCAGCGCGTAAATATCGGCATTACTGGTTTGCAGATAACTATCGACGCAAACGCCGCGATTAATCGTCAGCCCGGCGCGTCGTGCCAGGGCTGTTTCCGGGCGCAGTCCGGTGGCGGCAATTACCGCATCCACTTCGATACTACGCTGGTGGTCCAGCGTTGCCAGAATGCCAGAATCCGTTTTTTCCAGCCCCTGCAACTGAGATTTCAACAGCAGATGAACGCCCATCTCCGTCAACCGATGCTGCAAGCGGCTGCTTACTTCTGGTGGCATTAATGACGCCAGAATACTGGCAGCGTTGTCGATTAGCGTGACCGCTTTGCCTGCACGACAAAAATCCATCGCCAGTTCGCTACCAATCAAACCACCGCCGACAATCAACACGCGTCGGGCATCCCGCAGTTGCGTTTCACAGGCGCGATACTCTTGCTGACTATTTAACGTCAGCATTAACTCACGCCCAGGCACAGGCGGGACAAAGGCGCTGGCACCGGTTGCCAGCACTAACTTGTCGTATTGCCACTGATTATTCTGGCTTTTCACCACATGGGCTTCGGCATCGATATCCGTCACCCAGGTGTGCGGAAACAGGCGCAGATTAAACTGCCCGGCAAATTCACCCGCCGTCTGGCGGGTAAGGTCGTCGGCACGTTGCCCCTGACTGATAACATGGCTGAGGTCGGGTTTGTTGTACTCATCTATGCTGTCGGCGGCAATCAGGGTTAATGGAATAGTGGCGTCCTGTTTGCGAATATTTTTCACCAGTTGGCGGGCGGCGAAGCCCGAACCGATGATCACAATGCCGTTGCTCATTTTGCCTCCGATGCTAGTTCGTCAAAGACGTCTTTGCCGAGGGAGCATTCCGGGCAGAGGAAGTTATCCGGGACTTCACTCCACGGCGTTCCTGGCGCAACGTCCTGCATTGGCTCGCCTTTTGCCGGATCGTAAATCCACTGGCAGACGCTGCACTGCATTCGTGGGCCGAGGTCAGCCGTCGTCGTGGCAGAGGTTTCTTCTTTAACTACCGTATTCACCGTGCTCTGCGGCAGCGGCGCGAGCGCCCACTGACGGGCGATTTCGCGACCGTGTTCACGGCATAACTCCAGAGCGTCCTGGTCTGGTCGCCATTTGGCTTTCAGGCTGAGCGACATTTCGAAACCCGCATCCTGCAGGCGCGTGGAAAGGCGATCCATCGCACCGCCGCTCCAGCCGTGAGATCCGAAAGCACTGGCGCGTTTGTTACGGAAGCGTAATCCGGTCATCTCCTCCACCAGCCCGGCGATTTTCGGCATCATCACGTTATTCATCGTCGAAGTGCCGACCAGCACGCCTTTTGAGCGGAAGACATTGGTCAGGATTTCGTTTTTATCGCTTCGGGCGACGTTGAAAATTTTCACCGCCACGCGTGGGTCGGTTTCCGCAATTCCCTGGGCGATAGCGTCAGCCATCATGCGGGTGTTATTCGACATGGTGTCGTAGAAAATGGTGATTCTGTCTTCCTGATAATCAGCGGCCCACTTCAGGTACAGCTCGACAATTTGCGTCGGGTTATCGCGCCAGACCACGCCGTGGGAGGTCGCTATCATATCGACTGGTAAGTTAAAGCCCAGGATCTCGGTAATTTTCGGCGTTACCAGGCGGCTGAACGGCGTCAGGATATTGGCGTAGTAACGCTGGCACTGCTCGAAAAGCTCCGTCTGATCCACTTCATCGTTGAACAGATGCTCGTCGCAGTAGTGCTGACCGAAAGCATCGTTACTGAACAGCACCGCGTCGCCTGTCAGGTAAGTCATCATGCTGTCCGGCCAGTGCAGCATTGGTGTTTCGACAAAAATGAGCTGTTTGCCGTTGCCGATATCCAGCGTGTCGCCAGTTTTCACCACATTAAAATTCCACTCCGGATGATGGTGATGACCATTTATCGAGTCGATAGCGTTGGCAGTACAGTAGATCGGCGTATCGGGAATTTGCGCCATCAGTTCGGTCAGCGCCCCGGCGTGGTCCTCTTCTGCATGGTTAATCACGATGTAATCGATATCCGCCAGATCGATTTCATTACGCAGGTTCTGCACAAATTCGCGGCTGAATTTATGGTCGACGGTGTCGATCAGCACGTTTTTTTCTTCGCGGATGAGGTAGCTGTTGTAGCTGCTGCCGCGCAGCGTTTTATATTCCGTGCCGTGAAAATCACGCACTTCCCAGTCACGTTGACCCACCCAATGAATGTTATTTTTCACCACAATAGACATAGCAACCTCAATTTATTCAGCGTGTTCTAAAAAGATGTCTTGCTAATTGCAGATTGCGTGCCAGTTTCTTATCTGATTGTTTTTACTCTATAAATAAAATTATGCTCATTAATGAGTAGTCAAAATGACTATCAATCAAATGGTCGATATGACAATATCTATAGTCAAATTGACAGTGAGGCAAAGATGAGTTTTTCCGTTGATGTGCTGGCGAATATCGCCATCGAATTGCAGCGTGGGATTGGTCATCAGGATCGTTTTCAGCGCCTGATCACCACGCTACGTCAGGTGCTGGAGTGCGATGCGTCTGCGTTGCTACGTTACGATTCGCGGCAGTTTATTCCGCTTGCCATCGACGGTCTGGCAAAGGATGTACTCGGTAGACGCTTTGCGCTGGAAGGGCATCCACGGCTGGAAGCGATTGCCCGCGCCGGGGATGTGGTGCGCTTTCCCGCAGACAGCGAATTGCCCGATCCCTATGACGGTTTGATTCCTGGGCAGGAGAGTCTGAAGGTTCACGCCTGCGTTGGTCTGCCATTGTTTGTCGGACAAAACCTGATCGGCGCACTGACGCTCGACGGGATGCAGCCCGATCAGTTCGATGTTTTCAGCGACGAAGAGTTACGGCTGATTGCCGCGCTGGCGGCGGGAGCGTTAAGCAATGCGTTGCTGATTGAACAACTGGAAAGCCAGAATATGCTGCCAGGCGATGCCACGCCGTTTGAAGCGGTGAAACAGACGCAGATGATTGGCTTGTCCCCTGGCATGACGCAACTGAAAAAAGAGATTGAGATTGTGGCGGCGTCCGATCTCAACGTTCTGATCAGCGGTGAGACGGGAACCGGTAAGGAGCTGGTGGCGAAAGCGATTCATGAAGCCTCGCCACGGGCGGTGAATCCGCTGGTCTATCTCAACTGTGCCGCACTGCCGGAAAGTGTGGCGGAAAGTGAGTTGTTCGGGCATGTGAAAGGAGCGTTTACTGGCGCTATCAGTAACCGCAGCGGGAAGTTTGAAATGGCGGATAACGGTACTCTGTTTCTCGATGAGATCGGCGAGTTGTCGTTGGCATTGCAGGCCAAGCTGCTGAGGGTGTTGCAGTATGGCGATATTCAGCGCGTTGGCGATGACCGTAGTTTGCGGGTCGATGTGCGCGTGCTGGCGGCGACTAACCGCGACTTACGCGAAGAGGTGCTGGCAGGGCGATTCCGCGCCGATTTGTTTCATCGCCTGAGCGTGTTTCCACTTTCGGTGCCGCCGCTGCGTGAGCGGGGCGATGATGTCATTCTGCTGGCGGGGTATTTCTGCGAGCAGTGTCGTTTGCGGCAGGGGCTCTCCCGCGTGGTATTAAGTGCCGGGGCGCGAAATTTACTGCAACACTACAGTTTTCCGGGAAACGTGCGCGAACTGGAACATGCTATTCATCGGGCGGTAGTGCTGGCGAGAGCCACCCGCAACGGCGATGAAGTGATTCTTGAGGCGCAACATTTTGCTTTTCCTGAGGTGACGTTGCCGCCGCCAGAAGCGGCGGCGGTGCCCGTTGTTAAGCAAAACCTGCGTGAAGCGACAGAAGCGTTCCAGCGTGAAACTATTCGCCAGGCACTGGCACAAAATCATCACAACTGGGCAGCCTGTGCGCGAATGCTGGAAACTGACGTCGCCAACCTGCATCGGCTGGCGAAACGTCTGGGATTGAAGGATTAAATAATCCCGGCCTGATAGAAATCCTGCAGGTTAATTGCGCCGGTGAGTTTGCCGTTTTCATCTACCACTGGTGCGGCAGTGATTTTGCGTTTCATCAGAACTTCTTTGGCGTCGATGGCGCGACTTTGTGCCTGTAATGTGGTGCCGCCTGTCGTCATCGCTTCATTAACTGGCGTGGTGAGTGCGCCGCCGCCTACCAGCCAGCGACGTAAATCGCCGTCGGTAAAGACGCCTTGTACCTGTTGTTGAGCGTCACATACCGCCACCAGCCCCAGACCGGTGCGGCTGAGTTCCAGCATCGCATCCATCACGCTGGCGGTTAACGCTACCTGTGGGATAGCGTCATCACGACGCATCAGATGATGCACTTTATTCAGCAAGCGAGCGCCCAGTGCCCCAGCTGGGTGGGAGCGGGCAAAATCTTCTTCATTAAAACCGCGCGCCTGCATGACCGCCATCGCCAGCGCGTCACCCATCATCAGGGTATTGACGGTGCTGGAGGTCGGCGCAAGGTGCATCGGGCAGGCTTCGCGTTCTACGGAGATATCCAGCACCGCTTTCGCCGCCAGGCCCAGCGGTGACGTCGGTTTGCCGGTCATCGCCAGCAGCGCGATAGATTTATCTTCCAGACGCGGAATAATCAGATCCAGTTCCTTCGCGCCACCGGAGTAAGAGATAAACAGCATCACATCGCGGCTTTCAATCATCCCCAGATCGCCGTGCAGTGCTTCTGCCGGATGGACAAAAAAAGCCGGTGTGCCGGTACTGGCAAGTGTTGCGGCGATTTTCTTACCAATGTGGCCCGATTTGCCAATTCCCGAAACCACCACTTTGCCTTCGCAGTGCAGGATGATATTGGCGGCGCGAACAAAATCATCGCCCAGACGTTCCGGTAAACGGCTTGCTTCCTGCAACTCCAGCATTAACGTCTGACGTCCCGTGTTCAGTAGTGCTTCACTCATTGCTCTCTCCGGTTATGATCACATCGATCCCTTTCTCTTCCAGCGCCTGACGAAACGCCGGATCGATACCTGCGTCGGTAATTAGCTTATCGACGCTTTCAAGACTGCAAACTACGTTGGGGCTTTTACGGCCAAACTTTGATGAGTCCGCCATCAAAATCACTTCGCGCGCGGCATTGCACATTGCCTTACTGACGGTATAAACCTCGTTGAACGTGGTTACGCCCGCATTGAGATCGATGCCGTCGGTGCCCATAAACAATTTATCGAAGGTGAAATGCTCGAAGGCATTCTCTGCCAGTTGCCCGTGAAATGAGGCCGATTTTTTGCGAAATGTTCCGCCTGGCATCAGGATAGTTTGTTCGTTATCCAGTTCGGATAGCGCATTGACGATATGCAGGCTGTTGGTCATCACCGTGATGTTATTAAAGCGCGAGAGCAGGGGAACAATCTGCAAAACGGTACTGCCAGCATCAAGAATGATCGAATCGCCATCATGGATAAAACTAACGGCAGCTTCTGCAATCAGCTCTTTCTTGTGGGTGTTGATGAGCGTTTTATGATCGATAGGCGGATCGGATTCCTCTTTATTCAACACCACTCCGCCATAAGTACGAATGACGGTTCCGGCATGTTCCAGAATGACCAGATCTTTGCGAATGGTTGTGCCTGTGGTGTCAAAGTATTGCGCCAATTCTTCAACCGAGCATTTACCCTGCTTTTGCAGATACTCCAGAATGGCGGCCTGACGCTGACGAGGTTTCATGGGCGTGATTACCTGATTTAGGTTTCAAAATGATAACTTCGCAAGCAAGTAACATTCACAACGAAATTATCCACGTTTCAGTTTAAGCGCCAATGATAGAGCATTCTGTGATAGTGGATCATGGGGAAAGATCACATCGGGCTGTAAATCACCCGCATGCATGCCGGTAATTGCGGGAATTTTTTGCGGTCGGGCGAAGACAGTCAGTCCTTTCATAAACAAGGTGTCGACGATGCACTGCTGATCGTCCAGCGCGATGGCGACCACGACCCGCGGTTTAAAGCGCCCGCTGGAACGGTCCACGCCAACCCGCCCTTGCTGGCATAGTGTGTCGAAGGCACGGTTAAAACGAGAAATTTGCCAGCCGCCTAAGGCCAGTTGCGCACACCAGGCGATAACGGCGACGGTGATGAGTGCGGATACCATAACTTTTCCTTAATGTAGTGGCGGAAGTCCTGTATGCCTGATGAGCGTAGCGCATCAGGCATTCTATAGTCTCACGGAGATCCTTAACGGATCTCCGCTGTTGATCAGAACATCACCTGACCGCCGGTGACATTGATCGACTGTCCGGTGCAGTACGACGCCTTAGGACTGGCGTAGAACAGCAGCATATTCAGCACATCTTGATAATCGCAGCCGCGTTTGAGCGGTACTTTGTCGATGTAATACTGCTCGACTTGATCCGGTTTGATACCCAGCTTGGTCGCGTATTGTGGCAACAGTGACTGGAACATCCGCGATTTCAGCAGGTTACCGAGCATCAGTGAATGCACCGTAATGCCGTACTCCGCCAGATCCAGCGCCAGTGATTGAGTCAGCCCGACGCCACCAAATTTCGCTGCGCTGTAGCCAGAGTTGTGTTTGCTGCCCACTTTGCCGGATTTCGAGTTGATCTGAATAATGCGACCCTGAATCCCGTCGCGGATCATCAAACGCGAAAATTCACGGGCACACAGGAAATAACCCACCAGATTCACTTGTAGCGAACGGTCAAAATCGCCGAGCTGGAAGTCGCTGATAAAGGCTGCTTTTGCTATTCCGGCGCTATAGACCAGCAAATCCACGCGACCAAAGATTTCATCTACCCCACGAGAGAGCGCCAGAACGCTTTGCTCGCTAGTGGCGTCAGCACCAAAACCGTACGCCATACCTTCACCATATTCGGCGTTAATTTCTTGTGCCACATTTGCGGCTTTGTCGCTCTGAATATCGACAACCGCGACGCGATACCCCTCGGCAGCCAGACCGTGGCACAGGAACGCGCCTAAGGTTTGCCCACCACCGATGACAACGGCAACCTGATTCATTTTTTACTCCTTAACAGATTCAAACTTCAAAACCGATCCCGGCGCGATATCGTCGGGTACAGGGCCTGCCACATGGACAGTGCCCGGAAATTCCGCTTCGTTTAAACCATCGAAGCGCAGGGTGACATGACCCAGTTCGCGAAGGTTGTCTTCCGCCACGCTGCCAACAGCGGTCACCGGATAGCGATGCTGCCCGAGTGAAAATTGCAAACCGGGATGGAGTGCACCTTTCAACTCGCCGTGGCAATGAATGAAGCAATACTCTTCGAGGTCCGCTGGCGCGCCTTCACGAAAGGTGATGAGCATCTGGTCGCTGAGGGCGTCAGTGGCACTCGCGCCGATACGGGTGATGGTGGTCTGATAAATAACGGTCATGTTTCAGCCTCTATTGATAGATAAAACCGGAGACAAACCAGGCGATCAGTACAGTCGGCGCGCCGGTTAAAAAGCGGCTCACCAGTACAGAAGGGACACCGACGCGAACCGTGTCCTGACGGGCTTCCGCCAGCGACAAACCGACCGGGATGAAGTCGCAAGCCGCCTGCGCGTTGATGGCAAACAGTGCCGGTAAAGCCAGATGCGGCGGAATATTGCCGAGACCAATCTGCACGCCAATCAATACGCCGATAACCTGTGCGATAACTGCGCCTGGGCCGAGGAAAGGTGAAAGCAGTGGGAAGGAGCAGATGAGCGCCAGCATGACCAGACCCAGTGGATGGCTCGCTAGCGGAGCAAGACCGTGGGCAATCCAGTCACCAAGGCCAGAAGCCATAATGATGCCAATGAGCGCCGAGACGAATGCCATAAACGGCAGAATGGTTTTTAATACAGTGTCGATGGTGTCACGACCAGACTGAAACAACACGGCAACGGCGGACCCCATGCCCATTCCCACCTTCGCCAGTAAACCATCGCTTTGTTCGGTGATTTTCTTACTGGTGTCATAGTCACGGCCCACGGAAGAGGGTTGTGGTGTCGCATCACCCACTACAGTGATGTTTTCTTCTTTTACGCCAGAGACATAAATATCTTCCACAATGTACTGCGCCAGCGGACCGGACTTGCCCGTCGAGTGGATATTAATGGTGGGAATACGTCGTTTCGGATAGATGCCGCAGCGTAATGTGCCGCCACAGTCGATTACCGCGACACCAATTTCCGCCTCCGCGGGTTCACCTTCTTTAAATCCGTCAATAGCCTGCCAGCCAGTAAGTTGTGCCAGTTTGTCAACAATCGCAGGCCGGGTACCGGCGGTGATATAGACGATTTTTTTGCCCGGCGTGGCTTCCAGCTCAAGCGGGCCGCCCCAGCCACCCGTTCCTTTTTCGATCCGAATACGCGTCATGATGTTGCTCCTGCCAGGTGAACTTTTTGTTCAAGTTGAATGCCCATCTTTTTCTCAAAAATGGCGGTGGTCAGATCGGTCACCCAGCCGCGGAAGAAATTGGTGACCAGACCAACCAGCAGATAACTCACCGCCAGTGGGCCAAGTGGCAGGTTCAGCGTTGTCAGACCGCTGGCAATGCCAAGATAAACAAACAGTTCGCAGGGTTGATATGGGGGAAGAGGCCATTCATTGAGTGGCAGCTATAAGAGGCCGCCGCGTAGTAGCTGGGTTTGTACTTTTCCGGCATAAAGCGACCCAGGCTTAAGGTCATCGGATTGCAAAAGACAAACGTGCCAATGCACGGTAACAGTAGGTAACGGGAAACAGGGTTACCGGCGCAACGTTGAGCAAAACGTTCAATACGATGCTGACCGATAAAATTAATCAGTGCGTTCATGATAACCTGCAGGCTAATCAACAGCGGAAGAATGCCGGTCACCATCCCGGTAAACACCTCTCCGCCCTTTTGGAACAGCCCGATAAACCACTCTGCACCATGAGTAATGGTTTCTATCATTGTTCTCTCCTTCAGGATTTATTGTTTTATTACCAAACGGCAACCTAATCTAATCAGGTTGAAAGGTTTAAAAGTGTTATTTTGATCGTAAAATGAAAGATAAATATTTTAATTTGAAAGTTTGAATAAAAGTATAGCGAGGGGAATGAGTTGAGTTATGTAAAGTCCGTATCGGGCAGTGACTACCGCTTCCTTGTGCGGGGTGTGATGCTTTACCATACTTGCCCCTGGTTGAATCTGTTAAATGGACCCCTCATGTTCAAGCGTCGTTATGTAACATTGCTTCCCCTTTTTGTGTTGCTTGCCGCCTGTAGCAGCAAGCCAAAACCTACTGAGACTGAAACGACCACCGGAACGCCGTCTGGCGGCTTCCTGCTTGAGCCGCAGCACAATGTGATGCAGATGGGCGGCGATTTCGCTAATAACCCGAATGCCCAGCAGTTCATCGACAAAATGGTGAACAAACACGGTTTCGATCGTCAGCAGTTGCAGGAAATTCTCTCCCAGGCGAAGCGTCTGGATTCGGTACTGCGGCTGATGGATAACCAGGCACCAACCACATCGGTGAAACCGCCATCAGGTCCGAACGGCGCATGGCTGCGTTATCGCAAAAAATTTATTACGCCGGACAACGTGCAGAACGGTGTGGTTTTCTGGAATCAGTATGAAGATGCGTTGAATCGCGCGTGGCAGGTGTATGGCGTACCGCCGGAAATTATCGTCGGGATTATCGGCGTTGAAACCCGCTGGGGGCGCGTGATGGGGAAAACTCGCATCCTCGATGCGCTGGCAACGCTGTCATTTAACTACCCACGCCGCGCGGAGTATTTCTCTGGCGAGCTGGAAACCTTCCTGCTGATGGCGCGCGACGAGCAGGACGATCCGCTCAATCTGAAAGGTTCCTTTGCCGGGGCGATGGGCTACGGACAGTTTATGCCGTCGTCTTACAAACAATATGCGGTAGATTTCAGCGGCGACGGGCATATCAACCTGTGGGATCCGGTTGATGCGATCGGTAGCGTGGCGAACTATTTCAAAGCGCACGGCTGGGTGAAAGGCGATCAGGTCGCGATAATGGCAAACGGTCAGGCTCCAGGCTTGCCAAATGGTTTCAAAACTAAGTACAGCATTTCGCAGCTTGCCGCCGCAGGTTTAACGCCACAGCAGCCGCTGGGCAACCATCAACAAGCCAGCCTGCTGCGTCTGGATGTTGGCACCGGCTACCAGTACTGGTACGGTCTGCCGAACTTCTACACCATCACCCGTTACAACCACAGCACCCATTACGCAATGGCGGTCTGGCAGTTAGGACAAGCCGTGGCGCTGGCGCGAGTACAGTAGCTATTTACAAGAGGGGGGCGTGAGCTTCCCTCTGGCTAATCAGCTTTTTTCTGAATCCTCCTCGTAAAATTGCAACGCCAACACCATCTTCCTGACGAAAGTGCTATCTTGTCCGGCATAAATTTTTGACTGACAGAGGTTGTGATGACTGACAGTGAACTGATGCAGTTAAGCGAACAGGTTGGGCAGGCGCTGAAAGCCCGTGGCGCAACCGTAACAACTGCCGAGTCTTGTACCGGTGGTTGGGTAGCGAAAGTGATTACCGATATTGCCGGTAGCTCCGCCTGGTTTGAACGCGGATTTGTCACCTACAGTAACGAAGCCAAAGCGCAGATGATCGGCGTACGCGAAGAGACGCTGGCGCAGCATGGCGCGGTGAGTGAACCCGTCGTGGTGGAAATGGCGATAGGTGCACTGAAAGCGGCTCGTGCTGATTATGCCGTGTCTATTAGTGGTATCGCCGGGCCGGATGGCGGCAGTGAAGAGAAGCCTGTCGGCACCGTCTGGTTTGCTTTTGCCACTGCCCGCGGTGAAGGCATTACCTGGCGGGAATGCTTCAGCGGCGACCGTGATGCGGTGCGTCGTCAGGCTACTGCGTATGCATTGCAGACCTTGTGGCAACAATTTCTACAAAACACTTGATGCTGTATGAGTATACAGTATAATTGTTTCAACAGAACATATTGACTATCCGGTATTACCCGGCATGACAGGAGTAAAAATGGCTATCGACGAAAACAAACAGAAAGCGTTGGCGGCAGCACTGGGCCAGATTGAGAAACAATTTGGTAAAGGCTCCATCATGCGCCTGGGTGAAGACCGTTCCATGGATGTGGAAACCATCTCTACCGGTTCGCTTTCACTGGATATCGCGCTTGGGGCAGGTGGTCTGCCGATGGGCCGTATCGTCGAAATCTACGGACCGGAATCTTCCGGTAAAACCACGCTGACGCTGCAGGTGATCGCCGCAGCGCAGCGTGAAGGTAAAACCTGTGCGTTTATCGATGCTGAACACGCGCTGGACCCAATCTACGCACGTAAACTGGGCGTCGATATCGATAACCTGCTGTGCTCCCAGCCGGATACCGGCGAGCAGGCACTGGAAATCTGTGACGCCCTGGCGCGTTCTGGCGCAGTAGACGTTATCGTCGTTGACTCCGTGGCGGCACTGACGCCGAAAGCGGAAATCGAAGGCGAAATCGGCGACTCTCACATGGGCCTTGCGGCACGTATGATGAGCCAGGCGATGCGTAAGCTGGCGGGTAACCTGAAGCAGTCCAACACGCTGCTGATCTTCATCAACCAGATCCGTATGAAAATTGGTGTGATGTTCGGTAACCCGGAAACCACTACCGGTGGTAACGCGCTGAAATTCTACGCCTCTGTTCGTCTCGACATCCGTCGTATCGGCGCGGTGAAAGAGGGCGAAAACGTGGTGGGTAGCGAAACCCGCGTGAAAGTGGTGAAGAACAAAATCGCTGCACCGTTTAAACAGGCTGAATTTCAGATCCTCTACGGCGAAGGTATCAACTTCTACGGCGAACTGGTTGACCTGGGCGTAAAAGAGAAGCTGATCGAGAAAGCAGGCGCGTGGTACAGCTACAAAGGTGAGAAGATCGGTCAGGGTAAAGCGAATGCAACTGCCTGGCTGAAAGATAACCCGGAAACCGCGAAAGAGATCGAGAAGAAAGTACGTGAGTTGCTGCTGAGCAACCCGAACTCAACGCCGGATTTCTCTGTAGATGACAGCGAAGGAGTAGCAGAAACTAACGAAGATTTTTAATCGTTCGTTATTGATGATAATAGATAATGTGTGCACGGACGGTCCCCTCGCCCCTTTGGGGAGAGGGTTAGGGTGAGGGGAACAGGCCAGCACTGGCGTGAAAAATTACTCTCACCTCGATCCTCTAACGAATTGGGCCTGCGGGAACATTCTGCATACTCATTGACTATTAAATCTGTTTATCAGCAAAACCTGGGGCGCATCTGCGGCCCTTTTGCTTTTTTAAGTTGTAAGGATATGCCATGACAGAATCAACATCCCGTCGCCCGGCATATGCTCGCCTGTTGGATCGTGCGGTACGCATTCTGGCGGTGCGCGATCACAGTGAGCAAGAACTGCGACGTAAACTCGCGGCACCGATTATGGGCAAAAATGGCCCAGAAGAGATTGATGCTACGGCAGAAGATTACGAGCGCGTTATTGCCTGGTGCCATGAACATGGCTATCTCGATGACAGCCGATTTGTTGCGCGCTTTATCGCCAGCCGTAGCCGCAAAGGGTATGGACCTGCACGTATTCGTCAGGAACTGAATCAGAAAGGTATTTCCCGCGAAGCGACAGAAAAAGCGATGCGTGAATGTGACATCGACTGGTGCGCACTGGCGCGCGATCAGGCGACGCGAAAATATGGTGAACCTTTGCCAACTGTCTTTTCAGAAAAAGTTAAGATCCAGCGTTTTCTGCTCTATCGTGGCTATCTGATGGAAGATATCCAGGATATTTGGCGAAATTTTGCCGACTGAACGCATACGGTATTTTACTTCCCAGTCAAGAAAACTTATCTTATTCCCACTTTTCAGTTACCAGCCCGGCGGTTAAGACACGCTGGAGCTGGTGGCGATATTTCGTTAGCTTGATTTCAGGATAATTATGAGCAAGAGCACCGCTGAGATCCGTCAGGCGTTTCTCGACTTTTTCCATAGTAAGGGACATCAGGTAGTTGCCAGCAGCTCCCTGGTACCCCATAACGACCCAACTTTGTTGTTTACCAACGCCGGGATGAACCAGTTCAAGGATGTGTTCCTTGGGCTCGACAAGCGTAATTATTCCCGCGCTACCACTTCCCAACGCTGCGTGCGTGCGGGTGGTAAACACAACGACCTGGAAAACGTCGGTTACACCGCGCGTCACCATACCTTCTTCGAAATGCTGGGCAACTTCAGCTTCGGCGACTATTTCAAACACGATGCCATTCAGTTTGCATGGGAACTGCTGACCAGCGAAAAATGGTTTGCCCTGCCGAAAGAGCGTCTGTGGGTTACCGTCTATGAAAGCGACGACGAAGCCTACGAAATCTGGGAAAAAGAAGTCGGGATCCCGCGCGAACGTATTATTCGCATCGGCGATAACAAAGGTGCGCCATACGCATCTGACAACTTCTGGCAGATGGGTGACACTGGTCCGTGCGGCCCGTGCACCGAAATCTTCTACGATCACGGCGACCACATTTGGGGTGGCCCTCCGGGAAGTCCGGAAGAAGACGGCGACCGCTACATTGAGATCTGGAACATCGTCTTCATGCAGTTCAACCGCCAGGCAGATGGCACGATGGAACCGCTGCCGAAGCCGTCTGTAGATACCGGTATGGGTCTGGAGCGTATTGCTGCGGTGCTGCAACACGTTAACTCTAACTATGACATCGACCTGTTCCGCACGTTGATCCAGGCGGTAGCGAAAGTCACTGGCGCGACCGATCTGAGCAATAAATCGCTGCGCGTAATCGCTGACCACATTCGTTCTTGTGCGTTCCTGATCGCGGATGGCGTAATGCCGTCCAATGAAAACCGTGGTTATGTACTGCGTCGTATCATTCGTCGCGCAGTGCGTCACGGCAATATGCTCGGCGCGAAAGAAACCTTCTTCTACAAACTGGTTGGTCCGCTGATCGACGTTATGGGCTCTGCGGGTGAAGACCTGAAACGCCAGCAGGCGCAGGTTGAGCAGGTGCTGAAGACTGAAGAAGAGCAGTTTGCCCGTACTCTGGAGCGCGGTCTGGCGTTGCTGGATGAAGAGCTGGCAAAACTTTCTGGTGATACGCTGGATGGTGAAACGGCTTTCCGTCTGTACGACACCTATGGCTTCCCGGTTGACCTGACGGCTGATGTTTGTCGTGAGCGCAACATCAAAGTTGACGAAGCTGGTTTTGAAGCAGCAATGGAAGAGCAGCGTCGTCGCGCGCGCGAAGCCAGCGGCTTTGGTGCCGATTACAACGCAATGATCCGTGTTGATAGTGCATCTGAATTTAAAGGCTATGACCATCTGGAACTGAACGGCAAAGTGACCGCGCTGTTTGTTGATGGTAAAGCGGTTGATGCCATCAATGCCGGCCAGGAAGCTGTGGTCGTGCTGGATCAAACGCCATTCTATGCGGAATCCGGCGGTCAGGTTGGTGATAAAGGCGAACTGAAAGGCGCTAACTTCTCCTTCGCGGTGGAAGATACGCAGAAATACGGCCAGGCGATTGGTCACATCGGTAAACTTGCTGCGGGTTCTCTGAAAGTGGGCGACGCTGTGCAGGCTGATATTGATGAGGCTCGTCGCGCCCGTATTCGTCTGAATCACTCCGCAACGCACCTGATGCACGCTGCGCTGCGCCAGGTTCTGGGGACTCATGTATCGCAGAAAGGTTCACTGGTTAACGACAAGGTGCTGCGCTTCGACTTCTCACACAACGAAGCGATGAAACCGGAAGAGATTCGTGCGGTCGAAGACCTGGTGAACGCACAGATTCGTCGCAATTTGCCGATCGAAACCAACATCATGAATCTCGAAGCGGCGAAAGCGAAAGGTGCGATGGCGCTGTTCGGCGAGAAGTATGATGAGCGTGTACGCGTGCTGAGCATGGGCGATTTCTCCACCGAGCTGTGTGGCGGTACTCACGCCAGCCGCACTGGTGATATTGGTCTGTTCCGCATCATCTCTGAATCGGGTACTGCTGCAGGCGTTCGTCGTATCGAAGCGGTAACCGGAGAAGGCGCTATCACCACCGTTCATGCAGACAGCGATCGCTTAAGCGAAGTCGCGCATCTGCTGAAAGGCGATAGCAATAATCTGGCGGATAAAGTGCGCTCAGTACTGGAACGTACGCGTCAGTTAGAAAAAGAACTACAACAGCTTAAAGAACAAGCTGCCGCACAGGAGAGCGCAAATCTTTCCAGTAAGGCAATTGATGTTAATGGTGTTAAGCTGTTGGTTAGCGAGCTTAGCGGTGTTGAGCCGAAAATGTTGCGTACCATGGTTGACGATTTAAAAAATCAGCTGGGGTCGACAATTATCGTGCTGGCAACGGTAGCCGAAGGTAAGGTTTCTCTGATTGCAGGCGTATCTAAGGACGTCACAGATCGTGTGAAAGCAGGGGAACTGATTGGTATGGTCGCTCAGCAGGTGGGCGGCAAGGGTGGTGGACGTCCTGACATGGCGCAAGCCGGTGGTACGGATGCTGCGGCCTTACCTGCAGCGTTAGCCAGTGTGAAAGGCTGGGTCAGCGCGAAATTGCAATAATATAAGCGTCAGGCAATGCCGTGGACTCGCTTCACGGCATTCGCATTAACGCTATCGACAACGATAAAGTCAGGTTGAAGTTGTGTATATCGGCTAAACTTAGGTTTAACAGAATGTAATGCCATGACTGCTTACATGTAATGTGTTTGTCATTGCTTACTTTTTGGCGTTATATGATGGATAATGCCGGGATACAGAGAGACCCGACTCTTTTAATCTTTCAAGGAGCAAAGAATGCTGATTCTGACTCGTCGAGTTGGTGAGACCCTCATGATTGGGGATGAGGTCACCGTGACAGTTTTAGGGGTAAAGGGCAACCAGGTACGTATTGGCGTAAATGCCCCGAAGGAAGTTTCTGTTCACCGTGAAGAGATCTACCAGCGTATCCAGGCTGAAAAATCCCAGCAGTCCAGTTACTAATCTTTCCGCGTCTCATCTTTATCGGTGAGACGCACCCTCAAAATTTCTCCTTCACTCTATAGTCTTTTCGCTTTACTCCCGTTCATTCAACTTAAGTCTCCATTTTTTTGCATTACTGCTATCTGCCAGACCTCCGTTTTTCTGTAGATAAAACACTCTTTTTGACGCTTTTACAGACTAATTGAGCGTGAAGTGTGCAAACGATAAAAGTGTGGGAAAAATTGTTTGACTTATAAGTCTCAGAAAGTAATATGTGCGCCACGCAGCGATGATGAGCGATAAACAAGTTCTTCGAAGCACTCGTAAGAGGCGTGTGGTGAGGTGGCCGAGAGGCTGAAGGCGCTCCCCTGCTAAGGGAGTATGCGGTCAAAAGCTGCATCCGGGGTTCGAATCCCCGCCTCACCGCCATTTGCATCCGTAGCTCAGCTGGATAGAGTACTCGGCTACGAACCGAGCGGTCGGAGGTTCGAATCCTCCCGGATGCACCATCTCTTACTTGATACGGCTTTAGTAGCGGTATCAAAAAATCTGCAGTAAAGTAAGTTTCCCGATGCATCCGTAGCTCAGCTGGATAGAGTACTCGGCTACGAACCGAGCGGTCGGAGGTTCGAATCCTCCCGGATGCACCATCTCTTACTTGATATGGCTTTAGTAGCGGTATCAAAAAATCTGCAGTAAAGTAAGTTTCCCGATGCATCCGTAGCTCAGCTGGATAGAGTACTCGGCTACGAACCGAGCGGTCGGAGGTTCGAATCCTCCCGGATGCACCATCTCTTACTTGATACGGCTTTAGTAGCGGTATCAAAAAATCTGCAGTAAAGTAAGTTTCCCGATGTATCCGTAGCTCAGCTGGATAGAGTACTCGGCTACGAACCGAGCGGTCGGAGGTTCGAATCCTCCCGGATGCACCATATTCTCCAAAAAATTTCCTTCAAAAATATCTCATTTCTAAATAACTACTTTATCCATTTCCTGAATTTTCTTCTCCTTCGCCATCAGCGACAAAATCAAGCAATTACGCTAAAGTAGCGTCATATTTTTCGACTTGCGAGAAGACCATGTACGAGCGTTATGCAGGTTTAATTTTTGATATGGATGGCACAATCCTGGATACGGCGCCTACGCACCGTAAAGCGTGGCGCGAAGTATTAGGGCACTACGGTCTTCAGTACGATATTCAGGCGATGATTGCGCTTAATGGATCGCCCACCTGGCGTATTGCTCAGGCAATTATTGAGCTGAATCAGGCCGATCTCGACCCGCATGCGTTAGCGCGTGAAAAAACAGAAGCAGTAAGAAGTATGCTGCTGGATAGTGTCGAGCCGCTTCCTCTTGTTGAAGTGGTGAAAAGTTGGCATGGTCGTCGCCCAATGGCTGTAGGAACGGGGAGTGAAAGCGCCATCGCTGAGGCATTGCTGGCGCACCTGGGATTACGCCGTTATTTTGACGCCGTCGTCGCTGCTGATCACGTCAAACACCATAAACCCGCGCCAGACACATTTTTGTTGTGCGCGCAGCGTATGGGCGTGCAACCGACGCAGTGTGTGGTCTTTGAAGATGCCGATTTCGGTATTCAGGCGGCCCGTGCAGCAGGCATGGACGCTGTGGATGTTCGCTTGCTGTGAGTGAAGCGTTATCGCTTTTCTCGTTGTTTGCCAGTAGTTTTCTCAGCGCTACACTATTACCCGGCAACTCCGAAGTCGTGCTGGTGGCAATGTTGCTTTCCGGGATCAGTCATCCCTGGGTTTTAGTTTTAACAGCAACAATGGGTAATAGCCTTGGAGGGTTAACTAACGTTATCCTTGGGCGTTTCTTTCCATTGCGTAAAACATCGCGCTGGCAAGAGAAAGCTACCGGCTGGCTGAAACGCTATGGTGCAGTCACGCTATTATTAAGCTGGATGCCCGTGGTTGGCGATTTACTGTGTCTGTTAGCGGGATGGATGCGCATCTCCTGGGGGCCAGTAATCTTTTTTTTGTGCCTTGGTAAAGCGTTACGCTATGTTGCAGTTGCAGCAGCGACCGTTCAGGGCATGATGTGGTGGCACTAATTGTAGGCCTGCACATATGGTCACCATTACAGTTATGCTAATTAAAACGATTTTGACAGGCGGGAGGTCAATTTGATCCCGGACGTATCACAGGCGCTGGCCTGGCTGGAAAAACATCCTCAGGCGTTAAAGGGGATACAGCGTGGGCTGGAGCGCGAAACTTTGCGTGTTAATGCTGATGGCACACTGGCAACAACAGGTCATCCTGAAGCATTAGGTTCCGCACTGACGCACAAATGGATTACTACCGATTTTGCGGAATCATCGCTGGAATTCATTACACCAGTGGATGGTGGGGATTGAACATATGCTGACCTTTATGCGCGATCTGCATCGATATACGGCGCGCAATATGGGCGATGAGCGGATGTGGCCGTTAAGTATGCCATGCTACATCGCAGAAGGTCAGGACATCGAACTGGCACAGTACGGCACTTCTAACACCGGACGCTTTAAAACGCTGTATCGTGAAGGGCTGAAAAATCGCTACGGCGCGCTGATGCAAACCATTTCCGGCGTGCACTACAATTTCTCTTTGCCAATGGCATTCTGGCAAGCGAAGTGCGGTGATATCTCGGGCGCTGATGCCAAAGAGAAAATTTCTGCGGGCTATTTCCGCGTTATCCGCAATTACTATCGTTTCGGTTGGGTTATTCCTTATCTGTTTGGTGCATCTCCGGCGATTTGTTCTTCTTTCCTGCAAGGAAAACCAACGTCGCTGCCGTTTGAGAAAACCGAGTGCGGTATGTATTACCTGCCGTATGCGACCTCTCTTCGTTTGAGCGATCTCGGCTATACCAATAAATCGCAAAGCAATCTTGGTATTACCTTCAACGATCTTTACGAGTACGTAGCGGGCCTTAAACAGGCAATCAAAACGCCATCGGAAGAGTACGCGAAGATTGGTATTGAGAAAGACGGTAAGAGGCTGCAAATCAATAGCAACGTGCTGCAGATTGAAAACGAACTGTATGCGCCGATTCGTCCAAAACGCGTTACCCGCAGCGGCGAGTCACCTTCTGATGCGCTGTTACGTGGCGGCATTGAATATATTGAAGTGCGTTCGCTGGACATCAACCCGTTCTCGCCGATTGGTGTAGATGAACAGCAGGTGCGATTCCTCGACCTGTTTATGGTCTGGTGTGCGCTGGCTGATGCACCGGAAATGAGCAGTAGCGAACTTGCCTGTACGCGCGTTAACTGGAACCGGGTGATCCTTGAAGGTCGCAAACCGGGCCTGACGCTGGGTATCGGCTGCGAAACCGCGCAGTTCCCGTTACTGCAGGTGGGTAAAGATCTGTTCCGCGATCTGAAACGCGTCGCGCAAACGCTGGATAGCATTAACGGCGGCGAAGCGTATCAGAAAGTGTGTGATGAACTGGTTGCCTGCTTCGATAATCCCGATCTGACTTTCTCTGCCCGTATCTTAAGGTCTATGATTGATACTGGTATTGGCGGAACAGGCAAAGCGTTTGCAGAAGCCTACCGTAATCTGCTGCGTGAAGAGCCGCTGGAAATTCTGCGCGAAGAGGATTTTGTAGCCGAGCGCGAGGCATCTGAACGCCGTCAGCAGGAAATGGAAACCGCTGATACCGAACCGTTTGCGGTGTGGCTGGAAAAACACGCCTGACAGAAAAGAAAAAGGCCACTCGGGAGTGGCCAAAATTTCATCTCTGAATTCAGGGATGATGATAACAAATGCGCGTCTTTCATATACTCAGACTCGCCTGGGAAGAAAGAGTTCAGAAAATTTTTAAAAAAATTACCGGAGGTGGCTAAATGCCGTTGTTAGATAGCTTCACAGTCGATCATACCCGGATGGAAGCGCCTGCAGTTCGGGTGGCGAAAACAATGAACACCCCGCATGGCGACGCAATCACCGTGTTCGATCTGCGCTTCTGCGTGCCGAACAAAGAAGTGATGCCAGAAAGAGGGATCCATACCCTGGAGCACCTGTTTGCTGGTTTTATGCGTAACCATCTTAACGGTAATGGTGTAGAGATTATCGATATCTCGCCAATGGGCTGCCGCACCGGTTTTTATATGAGTCTGATTGGTACGCCAGATGAGCAGCGTGTTGCTGATGCCTGGAAAGCGGCAATGGAAGACGTGCTGAAAGTGCAGGATCAGAATCAGATCCCGGAACTGAACGTCTACCAGTGTGGCACTTACCAGATGCACTCGTTGCAGGAAGCGCAGGATATTGCGCGTAGCATTCTGGAACGTGAGGTACGCATCAACAGCAACGAAGAACTGGCACTGCCGAAAGAGAAGTTGCAGGAACTGCACATCTAGTCAGTAAACTATCTTCACAATTAATTGAAAAAAGCCAGTTCAAATGAACTGGCTTAGTTGTACTTAGTGCGCACCGCCTCCGCCGCCACCTGCGCCAAATGGCGGTTTAGCAAACCACACCAGCCCCAGCAGTACGAGGAATATCCCGGCTGACATCCAGAAGATCTCATTGGCGGAAATAATCAGCCCCTGATTGGTGATCTGCTGGGCAATCCAGCCTGATGCCTGCTGTTGCGTCATCCCAAGCCCTTCCAGTTGACTGTACATCGCCTGGGCATTCGGGTTGAACGGGTTTACCGACTCAGTCAACTGCGCATGGTGCATCGACTCGCGGTTGGTCCACATGGTCGTGGTTATCGACGTGCCGATAGACCCCGCCAGCGTTCGCGTAAAGTTAGAGAGGCTCGATGCCGCCGCCAGTCGTTCCGGTGGCAAACCAGACAGCGTAATGGTGGTCAGCGGCATAAAGAAGCAGACCACCGCAAACCCCTGGATAAACTGCGGCCAGGCCGACGCGCAAAAATCCATACCTGGTTCAAAGGTATAGGCACGCCAGTAGAAGCAGACGGCATACATAATAAAGCTGAAGGTTACCAGCCGCCGCATATCCAGTTTATGCGCGAAGCGGCCGATAATCGGCGACAGAATCACCGGAATAATCCCTACCGGCGCAGAGGCCAAACCTGCCCAGGTCGCCGTGTAACCGTAGACCTCCTGCAACAACTGCGGCAGCAGAACAATAGCGCCGAAGTAGAGCATATACGCGAGGCTGATACACAAGCAGCCGATGGTGAAGTTGCGCGACTTAAACAACGACAGATCGACTATCGGGTTATCGTCGGTCAGCTCCCAGACAATCAGGAAGCAGATAGCCACCACCGCCACCACGGTAAGAATGATAATTTCCTGTGATGAAAAACAGTCCAGCTCTTTACCGCGGTCGAGCATAATCTGCAGGCTGCCGATACCAATAACCAGCAGTGCCAGCCCCACGGCATCAATCCGCCGCCGTTCGGTGCGGGTTTCACGTCCGCGCAGGGTTTGCAGTGTCATCAACACCACCGCCACGCCAATCGGCACGTTGATGAAGAATATCCAGCCCCAGTGGTAATTATCGCTGATATAACCGCCGAGGATCGGGCCGCAAATTGGCGCGACAATCACCGTCATCGACCACAACGCCAGCGCGATCGAGCGTTTGGCTGGCGGGTAGTTATTCAGCAATAGACTTTGCGAAAGCGGGATCAACGGCCCGGCGACAATCCCCTGAATCACGCGGAAGAAGATCAGCATATTCAGGCTGCTGGAGACACCACACGCCCAAGACGCAATAGCAAAGGCGATGGTGGACCAAAGGAACAGTTTCACTTCCCCGACGCGCTTTGCCAGCCAGCCGGTAAGCGGGATCGAGATGGCATTCGCCACCCCGAAAGAAGTGATTACCCACGTTCCTTGGCTGAGCGATGAGCCCAGATTCCCGGCGATAGTGGGGATCGCCACGTTAGCAATGGTGGAGTTCAGCACCTGCATGAATGTCGCCAGTGACAGCGCAATCGTCATAATGACCAGTTGCGCGCCTTCCAGCGGTTTTTGCTGTTGCATCACACGCACCTCTGGATTAGCCAGCGTTAGCTTTTACGATATCGTCGATCAGTTTATTGACAGGTGCCAGGCTGATTTCACGCGCGGTACTTACCGCGACCGGTGTTGAACGTACTTTATTTGCCAGTACCTGACCGTCACGGTTAGTGGTATTGACGCTCACCAGCGTGGACAAACCAATGCGCAGCGGGTATTGCTCCAGCTGTTTCTGGTCCAGTTCGATACGCACAGGTAGACGCTGAACGACTTTGATCCAGTTACCGGTCGCATTTTGCGCCGGAAGCAGTGAGAACGCGCTACCTGTGCCCATATCCAGACCAACCACTTTACCGGTGTATTTCACATCATCGCCGTAAATATCGGTGGTGATGGTGACCGGCTGACCGATGCGCATATTGGCAATCTGCGTCTCTTTAAAGTTGGCATCCACCCACATATTGGTGGCTGGAACGACCGCCATCAGCGGCGTCGTTGGGCTAATTTGCGCACCCGGTTGCACGGCACGACGGGAAACATAACCGGTCATCGGACTGACAATACGGGTACGCTCCAGCGCCAGCTAGGCGTTACGTACTTCGGTGGCAGCCTGTTGCACGGCAGGCTGATCTTCCAGTTTAGTCCCCAGAATCATCGCCTGATTGGCATTGTATTGTTGAATAGCGACGTCCAGTTGCGCCTGGGCACTGGTGACGGCGTCGCGGGCGTGTTGCAGCTCTTCGCGACCAATCAGGTTGGCATTGCCCAGCGGCACACGGCGGTTGTAGTCGCTTTGTGCTTTCGCGAGGGCGATTTTTTGCACCTCAATATTCGCCTGCAACTGTTTGCTGTTAATCATCAGCTGGTGGGTTTGGCGAACGCTGGAAGCCAGTGCAGTTTTGGCTTTTTCAAACGCCTGGCGAGCATCTGTCGGGTCGAGAGTGACCAGAACATCGCCTTCTTTTACAAAATCGGTGTTATCGGCCCAGACTTTCGTCACGCTGCCAGACACCTGAGACATAATTTGAATCTGATTCCCTGCCACGTATGCGTCATCGGTTTCTTCGAAATGACGCAGTACCAAAAACCAATAAATCCCTATCGCTACGGCAATAATTATAAAGAGCAAGGTGAGAAGGAGGAGCAGACGCTTACGTTTGCCGCTCTTCTTTACCGGTTGCTGCGGGGTTTGAGTCTCCGCATTTGCGCTCATATTGTTCTCCACGATCTTCTTAACTCATCGGCTGAGCCGACCTGCTTGCCAAAAAGGCCAGCATGTTGCGATGCTGGCCGGTCATTTTTTCTTTTATAAATCTGGATTTTTGAGCGAGATGACGCGTTAGCTCATCGCTTCGAGAACCACACCGTCTTGTTCCATCTGGTCGAGACGGGAGAGCAATTTGCGGGTGATTTGCTCGAGCTGATCTTTTTCTGTTGTGCTGAGCGCGGACCAGAGTTGATGCAGGCAGTTATGCTGCGGTGGTAAAACCTCGCGCAAAAACTCGTGACCTTTTTCCGTTAATTGCAGATGCAGGCAGCGGCGATCGTTATCGCTTTTACGACGTTCGATCCAACCGCGTTTTTCCAGTTCATCGGCAATACGCGTCGCGTTGGTACGGGATGATCCAAGAGCACAACTTAATTCAGAAGGCTGAATACTGTGGTTTTCCTGAGACTCCAGCGTAATCAACGCCATAAACAACGTCTCGTTAATCCCCTGAGCCTTCAGCATTTTATGCGGTTTCTCCAGCAGCTTGCTTTGCATGTGCATGCAAAGACGAGTCAGAAGGATCTCCTGATAAGGAAAATCTTCGTGGGCGGCTGGCGCGAAATTTTAGCATTTGTTCAATGGGCGTAAACGAACTATCCATTTGGGTATGACCTCATTAATTTCAGCCGATATAGTAACGACAGTGACAAATAAAGTAAATGTATTGTTTTAGAAAAATGATTCTTGTGGGTTATATAATCGCCATCACTTTCCAGGCGAGCCCATAGGCCAGCGCACTAAGCAGTGTTGGGATGATAATGCTGCGTGTTTTATAGAAACTGGCACCCAGTACCGCGAAGCCGACCAGCGTGGGCACGAAACGGCGTGTATCGTGCATCACTTCTGGTGCGGTAGAGACAACCAGCAGAGCGCATATCGAGGCGATGCCAATGGTGTCGAGCAAAATACCTACCGCGCCACGTTTGGTTGGGCGGGCATTACCCACACGCAGGCGCAGCGGCAAATAGCGGAAGCAATAATTCGCCGCGCCAACCAGTAACCCAAGCAGCAGAACCTCATAGCTCATCGGGCGCTCCTTGCCAGAATGCCTGGATTAACGCAGTGAGGCAGCCACAGACAATGCCTGCCAGAATGGCGACGGGAATAGAAAATAGCGTTACGCCTGCAAGGGCACCAACTAAAGCTGCGGTAACGCAAAGAGATTGTTTGCGCTGGAAAGAGGCGAGCAGGAAACTCATAAAGAGTGCCGGAAGCATAAAACCTAATGCAGCTTCAACGGCGGGATAACCTTGCAGCAAGCCGCTGCCGGAGAATGCCCCTATTACCGTACCAAATACCCACGATGACCATGAACTGAAGGCAATGCCGATCATCCAGTTCTCGCTCCAGCGGCGATTATTGCGTACCAGTTTTGCGGTGGCGGCGGCAAAAACCTCATCCGTCAGGCCAAACGCCCATAGGGCGGTTTTCGATTTTTGCAGACGCTGAATAATACGGCTACGCAGTGACGGGCCATACAAAACATGGCGAACATCCATTGCCATGACGCTCAGTGCAGCAACCCACAAACTACTCCCGGCTGCCAGCATCGCGGTAATGACGAACTGGCTCGCGCCTGCATAAATGATGCAGGAGAAAAAAACGCTTTCGAGAGGAGAGAATCCCAGACGGGTCGCATTCAGACCGAACGCAAAGGCCACCGGAATATAACTAATAACAATCGGTAAACTGTCTTTGCATCCTTCCATGAAGGTCGCCGAACCAGGAGCAGGCTGTGGAGTAGGGCTTTCCATAGAGTGTACGCTTAACGATTGTTAATATTATAAATAGACTGAATGAATATCTTAACCTTATCAGACTGATGGGCTTCTTAACACCCTTATAAGTGTAAAGCCACGAAAACGGTTGCTGATTGCTTAATTTGCGGCTTCCTGACGATGAAAACCTCGCCACCAGACCAGTAAGTTAACCAGGGCAATCGTCGCGCCAGCCAGACAAACGCCAGCCCAACCGCCATGTTGCCAGGCTGAGGCTGAAATTAGCGAACCGGCGGCACCGCCAATAAAGTAGCTGGTCATGTAACCTGCGGTCAGGCGATTACGCGCATCAGGATGTATTCGATAAATTACCGTCTGGTTAGTGATATGCACGCCCTGTACGGTGAGGTCCAGCACCAGAATGCCGATAATCAACGCCAGTACGGAAGTGTGACCAAACCAGATTGCCAGCCATGAAAGTAACAGCAGAAGCAGACCGAAAGTTGTGGTGCGATTTGCCCTTGTCGGCAAAACCGCCCGCCGGACGAGCGCCCAACGCTCCGGCAGCTCCCGCAAGCCCAAACAGACCAATGTCACCATCGCTGTAGTTAAAAGGTGGAGCGGCAAGCAAAAAGGCCATTGAGGTCCAGAGAATGCTGAAGTTGGCAAAGGTCATGCAGCCCAGCAACGCGCGGGTGCGCAGGATCTTATCGCTGATGAACATGCTGAAAACGGAACCCAACAACTGTGGGTAGTTGAGGTGGGTTTCTGATTTCATTTGTGGCAGACCACGCCATAATGCCAGCGCCATCAGTGCCATTAACACCGAAGCAACCCAAAAGACGGTGCGCCAGCCGCCGAGGTTTGCCAGTAACCCGGCAACGGTTCGTGCCAGCAATATCCCCAACAGCAGACCGCTCATAATGGTGCCAACCACTTTGCCGCGTTTATCCGGTGAAGCCAGCGTCGCTGCCAGCGGAACCAGAATTTGTGCCACGACTGAGAATAAACCGGTTAATGCCGTACCGAGGATCATCATCGCCAGTGACTGACTGCTGGCAGTGATTAACATACCGCCCGCTGCCAGTAAGGTCATCGAGACAATCAGGCGGCGGCGTTCAAACATATCACCGAGGGGAACAAGAAACAGTAGACCTGCGGCATAGCCCAACTGCGCGGCGGTAACAATAAAGCCTGCCGAACTGGCGGAAAGGGAAAAGTTACGCGCGATGGTGTCGAGCAATGGCTGGGCGTAATAGTTACTGGCTACCGCCAGACCGGTGGCGATAGACATCAGCACGATCAGCGCCGGGCTAAGCTCATGATTAGGTTTAGTCATTATTTTTGTTCATCAGGTGATGATTAAGCTGGAAATCAATAATAGCGGATGTTGATGAATATGGGATGAAAGATAGCTTGTTGAAATGTGCGATGTGGTTTGTAGGCATGATAGGACGCGTCAGCGTCGCATCAGGCATTGTGTACAGAGCGGCGGATGAGGCGAAAACGCCTTATCCGCCCGAATAAAAATTACTTCTGCGCTGCCAGCGCCTCATTCACCCAGCCATCGAACTGCTGCTGGTGGGCTTTGATCCAGCCATCAACGTGGCCCTGAATATCGCCTTCTGAGGCTTTGCCGTCATGCATAATGGCGTTCTGGGCGTTAATATCGGCCACTGGCAACTGCATAATGGCAAACAGTTTGGCTGCCGCCGGATTTTTCTCGGTCCAGGCTTTGTTGGCAACGATATGCATGGTGCTGACCGGGAAGCCGTAATTCGCGCCATTCGGCAGTTTGGTATCGGCATTTTTATCGCCCGGCAGTGCGGAGAACGGCACCTGCAACCAGACCACATCTTTCCCTGGCTTCAGCTCATTACTCACCCAGTACGGCGTCCAGGTGTAATAAAACACCGGTTTGCCCTCTTTGTAGCGACTGATGGTGTCGGCCATCATCGCTGCGTAGTTCCCCTGATTATGCGTCACGGTGTTGGTCAGTTCATACGCGGCAAGCTGGTGGTTGATCGCACCTTCGCAGCCCCAGCCAGGGTTACAACCGGTTAAATCCGCTTTACCGTCGCCGTTGGTATCGAACAGTTTGGCGATCTTCGGATCTTTCAGTTGTGCGATGTTGGTGATTTTGTATTGGTCGGCGGTTTTCTTATCGATCAGGTAACCCTGTGCTGCGCCGTTAACAAATACCCCTTCACGATAAAATTTCTTATCGCCACCGGCAGCTTCGTACATGTTGTCATGGAGTGGCGTCCAGTTCACGGCGGTGAAGGTTGCATCGCCGGAAGCAAGCGAGGTGTAGCCAACGTTGTAATCCACTTCGCTGGGTTTGTTGACGGTATAACCTAATTTCTCCAGCGCACGACTGACCAGCAGCGTCTGGAAGGTTTCTTCAGTGATGGTGCTCTGAACTGGATTAACAGTAATGCCTTTGCCCGGCAGATCGGCAGCAAAAGTTTGTGTAGAGATAAGCGTGGCAAACGCTGTCGCAAAAAGTACGCTATGTCGCATTGTTATTCCTTTTTTTGGCAGGGTGATAATGCCCGGCGTCACCGGGCAAGTGCAGAGTTACTTAATGAATGGGCGGGTCAGCAGACCAACAGGGCCAGTGGTGTACCAGCGACGGTTGCCGCGACTGCGTGAGTCGCGCCCAACGGCCTGCGTCAGGCGATCGAGGATAATGGCGAGGATCACAATCCCGACGCCGCCAACGGTGGCAAGCCCCATATCCAGACGACCGATACCGCGAAGTACCATCTGACCCAGCCCGCCGACGGCAATCATCGAGGCAATGACCACCATAGAAAGGGCCAGCATCAGCGTCTGGTTAACGCCCGCCATAATGGTCGGCATCGCCAGCGGTAACTGAACTTTGAACAGCATCTGGCGCGGGCTGGCACCGAATGAGCGCGAGGCTTCAATCAGATCCGCCGGAACCTGGTTAATCCCCAGAATGGTCAGACGGATAATCGGCGGCAGCGCAAAGATGATCGTCACCACCACGCCCGGCACGTTACCGATACCAAATAGCATGACGATTGGCACCAGATAAACAAACGCTGGCGTGGTCTGCATGGCATCAAGCAGTGGACGAATAATTTTCGCCGCTCGCGGACTTCTCGCCAGCCATATCCCCAACGGCAAACCGATGACGATACAGAACAGCAGGGCAGTTAACACCAGCGCCAGAGTCACCATTGCCTGCGACCAGGCACCGATTGCGCCGATGGCAATCAGCGAGACCAGCGTCGCCACGCCCATTCCGACCCCGGAAATCTGCCAGGTGATGAGAGCGAAAACGATAATCGCCACTGGCGCTGGCATACCCAGCAGCAATTGCTGGAAACCGTTGAGGATATAATCAACCGGAACGCGCACGCCCTGGAAGACGGGACGGAAATGGGTAACAACCCAGTCGATCCCTTCAGTGACCCAACTGTCGAGCGGGATCAGCGTTTTATGGAACGGATCGAGAATATTAAAATGCTCGACGTTTGGCGCAGGCGTACTGGTCAGCCAGTCAGCACCACCGCCGTCAGCCGGTGCAGTCGTCGGTGTACCCCAGGCGTCTGCGGATTGCGCGGCACTGTCCGCCGCTGGCGTGGTATCCCACGGATTATTTTGATCAGCCATTATTTACCCCCTCACGATCTAAAGCGCGCAGCAGCATTCCTTTCGAAATGATGCCGACATACTGTTGGTCCTCGTCGACCACGGGCACCGCACAGGGTGCCTGTCCGACATGAGAGAGCAACTCGCTAAGAGGCGTTTGTGCATCGACTGCTAACGGCGCATCAATCAGCGCCGCATCAAGACCTTGCTGCTGCGTTAACGCGGTTTTAAGCGAATCGATGGAGACTGCGCCGACAAACTTATTACCGCGTTCGATAACGTAGCCATATTCGCGATCTTCATCCTGCAATAATTTCAGTGCCGAACGTGGGCCGAAGCCAGGAGTTTTACGAATTAAGCCATTCGGTGTCCGGCGGGCAATATCTTTCGCACTGAACACCTGACTAATATCAACGCCACGGAAGAAGGTACGGACATAATCATTCGCCGGATTATTGAGAATTTCATCCGGTGTGCCGACCTGTACCACTTCACCATTTTGCATAATGGCAATTCGGTCGCCAATACGCATGGCTTCATCAAGATCGTGGGAAATAAAGACAATGGTGCGCTGATGTTTCGCCTGTAATTTTACCAGCTCATCCTGCATCTCGGTGCGAATTAATGGATCGAGCGCCGAGAAGGCTTCGTCCATTAATAATATATCCGGATTAATCGCTAACGCGCGGGCTAATCCCACACGTTGACGCATCCCGCCAGAGAGTTCATCCGGGTAGCTGTGGGCATAATTTTCCAGCCCGACCTGACGCAGTGCATCAAGGGCTTTTTCCCGGCGTTCTTCGGCATTAATTCCGGCCAATTCCATACCGAACGCAGTATTGTCCAGCACGGTCATATGCGGCATTAAGGCAAAGGACTGGAAGACCATCGCAATCTTTTTTCTGCGCACCTCACGGAGTTCGGCGTCGGATATTTTGGCAATATCCACACCATCAATCAGCACTTGCCCGCGGGTGGGTTCAATCAGGCGATTGAGAAGGCGTACCATTGTGGATTTACCCGAGCCGGATAATCCCATGATGACAAATATCTCGCCTTCTTCAATGGCCAGACTGGCGTCTTTTACGCCAAGCGATAGCCCAGTTTTTTCCAGAATTTGTTCTTTTGAAAGTCCTTGTTCGATATATTTGAACGCTCGCTGTGGATGCTCACCAAATATTTTATAAAGATTTTTAATTTTTAATTTAATGGCCATGCAATAGAATGATTTCTTTATTTGTTTATGTCGATATATTACCCAATGGGAATAGTCACTTTTTTCTACCCTAACATACTGAGAATCTGAGGCAACCCCTGAGGGCAAATGTGGCATGAATATTGATGCGAGCAAATCGCCGGAATTTTCCGTGATATAAGGGCTGAGAGCAAATCGAGAAAAGTTGATATTTTTTGTCATAGATAGCGAAAAAACGCCTGAATATTGTAGTTTCAGGCGAATAATGCAACAGAGTATCAGTGTAGATCACTACAGAATATTTGCGTGATAAAAAGCTATTTGGCGGGAATTATTTCCCTGCTGCGGGTAGTGATATTTTTGAAAATAACACCCTCAGAAATTCCAGTCTTCATCTTCTGTTTCAACCGCTTTCCCCATCACATAAGAGGAGCCTGAACCGGAAAAGAAATCGTGATTTTCATCGGCATTCGGCGAAAGCGCGGCGAGGATTGCCGGATTCACTTCCGCCATTTCTGCGGGAAATAACGGTTCGTAGCCCAGATTCATCAAAGCCTTATTGGTGTTGTAACAGAGAAACGCTTTCACATCGTCAGCCCACGGGGTTTCGGCGTACAGCTCATCGGTGTATTGCAACTCGTTGTCGTAGAGTTCCAGCAACAAATCGAAGGCGAAACTCTTCAACTCTTCACGTTGTCCCAGAGATATCTTTTCCATGTTTTTCTGATATTTATAGCCTATGTAGTAACCGTGGACTGCTTCATCGCGGATAATCAGACGGATCAGGTCCGCGGTATTGGTCAGCTTTCCGCGGCTGGAAAAATACATCGGCAGCCAGAAACCGGAATAGAACAAAAAAGATTCAAGAAACACACTGGCGATTTTCTTTTTCAGCGGATCATCACCGCGATAATGTTGCTGAATAATCTGAGCTTTTCGCTGCAACGGTGCGTTTTCTTCACTCCAGGCGTAGGCGGCATCGACATCTTTGGTCTGGCACAGCGTCGAGAAAATCGAACTGTAAGAGCGGGCATGAACCGCTTCCATAAAGCTGATATTCGATAATACCGCCTCTTCATGAGGCGTGAGCGCATCGGGCATCAGCGAAGGCGCGCCGATAACATTTTGCAGCGTGTCGAGCAGCGTCAGGCCAGTAAAAACGCGCATCGTCAGTTGTTGTTCTACGACAGTTAATGTCTGCCAGGCGGGAATATCGTTCGACAGCGGCACCTTTTCTGGTAGCCAGAAATTGCTGGTCAGGCGATTCCACACCTCCAGATCTTTATCGTCAGATATCTTGTTCCAGTTGATGGCGCTGATACGTGAGAGTTTCATAGATATTCCTTAAAGTGCACAGGAGACGCAGCCTTCAATTTCAGTGCCTTCCAGCGCCATCTGACGCAGGCGGATGTAATAGAGCGTTTTGATACCTTTGCGCCAGGCGTAAATCTGCGCTTTGTTGATATCGCGAGTGGTGGCGGTATCGGGGAAAAACAGCGTCAGCGACAGCCCCTGATCGACATGGCGAGTCGCTTCCGCGTAGGTGTCGATGATCTTTTCTGCGCCAATTTCGTAAGCGTCCTGATACAGCGCCAGATTTTCGTTAGTCATAAACGGGGCAGGGTAGTAAACGCGTCCTGTTTTGCCCTCTTTGCGTATCTCTACTTTCGCCACAATCGGATGAATACTCGACGTAGCATGGTTGATATAAGAGATAGACCCGGTTGGCGGCACCGCCTGGAGATTCTGGTTGTATATGCCGTAGCGCATCACGTCGTCGCGCAGTTGCGCCCACATCTCACGGGTAGGTAACGTAATACAGCTGCGGGCAAACAGTTCGCCAACTTTCGCCGTTTTCGGCTGCCAGTTACCTTGCAGATATTGGCTGAAATATTCACCACTGGCATAGCGTGACTGTTTGAACCCGGCGAAGGTTTCACCGCGTTCGCGCGCCAGCAACATCGAGGTACGCAGTGCGTGCCAGGTGATGGTATAGAAATAGAGATTGGTGAAATCCAGGGCTTCCGGCGAACCATAAGCGATGCCTTCCCTCGCCAGATAACCATGTAAATTCATCTGCCCCAGTCCGATGGCGTGCGAGGCGGCATTTCCGGCTTCGATGGACGGCACGCTGCGGATATGACTCATATCTGACACCGCCGTTAAACCGCGCACGGCAGTCTCTACCGTGCGGGAAAAATCGGGGGAATCCATGGTGTGCGCAATATTCAACGAACCTAAATTGCAGGAAATATCATGGCCTGTGCGGGCATAGTCGAGATTCTCGTCATACTCTGAGGCGCTGTTAACCTGCAAAATTTCTGAGCAGAGATTACTCATATTTATGCGCCCGGCGATAGGGTTAGCACGGTTTACTGTGTCTTCATACATGATGTAGGGATAGCCGGACTCAAACTGGATTTCTGCCAGTCGCTGGAAGAAATCACGGGCGTTGAGGTATTTTTTGCGGATGCGTTCATCGGCAACCAGTTCGTCATAGTGTTCGCTAATGGCGATATCGGCAAACGGCTTGCCATAAACTCGCTCAACGTCATAGGGCGAAAACAGCGCCATCTGCGCATTCTCTTTTGCCAGATGGAAAGTGATATCCGGGATCACCACGCCCAGCGACAGTGTTTTAATGCGGATTTTTTCGTCGGCATTTTCCCGTTTCGTGTCGAGAAAACGCAGAATATCGGGATGATGAGCATGTAAATAGACTGCACCTGCCCCCTGACGCGCGCCGAGTTGGTTGGCATAGGAAAATGCGTCTTCCAACATTTTCATCACCGGAATTACGCCAGAAGATTGATTTTCAATACGTTTAATTGGCGCGCCCGCTTCCCGCAGATTCGACAGCAAAAATGCTACGCCGCCGCCGCGTTTCGACAGCTGCAGTGCGGAATTTACCGCCCGACCAATCGACTCCATATTGTCTTCAATACGCAGCAAAAAACAGGAAACCAGTTCGCCGCGCTGCTGCTTACCGCAGTTGAGGAATGTTGGCGTGGCTGGCTGAAAGCGTCCTGACAGCATTTCATCGGTCAGTTGCAACGCCAGCGTCTCATCGCCTTGTGCCAGCGTCAGCGCCACCATCGTGACTCGATCGGCAAAATCTTCCAGATAACGTTTACCGTCGAATGTCTTCAACGTATAGCTGGTGTAAAACTTCCATGCCCCGAGGAATGTCTGGAAACGAAAACCGCTGGTGTGTGCGTGGGCAAACAGCGTAATGACAAAGTCGCGAGAGTAGCGATTAAGAACGCTTTCATCATAGTAACCTTCGTTGACCAGCCAGTTCAGGCGCTGCTGCTGGCTACTGAAGGTCACACTGTTCGGACGCACATGCGTCGCAATAAAGGCGTCAACGGCCTGGCGGTCTTTATCGAACTGAATGCGACCTGCGCTATCGTAAAGATTAAGCATCGCATTCAGCGCGTGGTAATCCATCGTTTCCTGCGTCAGGCATTCTGCGGTTGTCGTTGCCAAAATTCGGTTACTCCTTTACGAACGTTTTCGATATCGCTTTGCGTACCCATGAGTTCAAAACGGTACAGCCACGGCACGCCGCATTTCCGGGCAATCACATCTCCGGCGCGGCCATACGCCTCACCAAAGTTGCGATTACCAGAAGCAATAACGCCGCGAAGCAACGCCCGGTTGTGCTCGTCGTTTAAAAAGCGAATTACCTGTCGTGGCACCGCGCCAGCCGTACCGCCGCCGCCGTAAGAGGGCACGATCAGGATGTAAGGCTCGTCTACCTGAATCCGTTCCCGCTCATTGAGCGGGATGCGCACCGCGGGCAGACCTAAACGTTCGATAAAACGCTGCGTGTTTTCGGAGCTGCTGGAGAAGTAGACGAGCTGGCTCATGCACTGGCCGCGTGTGGCGCTGGATGCAGACGGTTAATCATGTCCGGACGGAAACCAGACCAGCTAAGATCGCCAGCAATCACTACCGGCAACTGACGAAAGCCCTGAGCACGCAACGCTTCCGCTGCTTCAGGAACGCGATCGACATTAATCATTTCAAAATCAAAGCCCCGGTTTTCCATCGCCCGTTTGGTGGCGTGGCACTGAACGCAATCGTTACGAGTATAAATAGTTATGCGCATGATTCGTATTTCCGTTTAAAATGAAGATACGGCGCGATGATACGCGTCGGGTTGTCTCTCTGTTGATACAGAGATACTAGATGTAGTTGAAAAAAGATTCAACCACACAATATATAGCAAATAGTGATCGAAATTACCCTGGATATGAGCGTGACGGGGGAGGGGGATTTTTGTGATTCACCAGGCAAAAAGAAACCCCGAAGACAGGCTTCGGGGTCAAAGACGCGTATTTATTATCATTTTTGCACTACGATTTGCGCATGCTTAACAGTGCGCCGATAAAAATACCTACCGCAGCTGCTGTACCCACGCTACACCAGGGTCTTTCACGAAAAAAAGAATCCGCTCAGCCAACGGCATCGCGCGCGGCTTGCTGGACGCGAGTACGACCATGCATTCGCGCCCTGGTTTCTTTCAGCAACGCCTGAGCTTTACTGCGTGCGGCTTCAGCTTCCCCTTTGGCGTCGCTGCCCCAGGACTTCAATACAGATTCGAGGCTGTCAGCTAATTGATTGACATCATTCTGGATATCCTGCACGCCATCATCAACGTCGTTGCGGTTCGGTCGGTTAAACATATGATCCCCCATTAGAATTCGATGTAATTTTCAGTGTAGACCATAATTTTCTTAACTGAGGTTCATCGCGGCTTTATGGACTTTTCTGAAAGCGTTGTGAATGCGCAATCAGGTAAGGTAGGCCCGCGGTTGAAAATAACGAGGATCAAATATGTATTTACGACCAGACGAGGTGGCGCGCGTACTTGAAAAAGTCGGTTTTACTGTCGATGTGGTAACCCAGAAAGCGTATGGTTACCGCCGTGGGGAAAATTATGTCTATGTTAATCGCGAAGCGCGAATGGGACGTACCGCTCTGGTAATTCATCCAACATTAAAAGAACGCAGTTCAACACTGGCTGAACCCGCTTCCGATATTAAAACTTGCGATCATTACCAGCAATTTCCGCTCTATTTAGCAGGCGAGCGACACGAGCATTACGGTATCCCGCATGGCTTTAGTTCGCGTGTTGCGCTTGAACGTTATTTGAATGGTTTATTTGGCGAAGCCAGTTAAAGACGCGACTGGCGATGCCAGTCGCGAAAAGAAGAGTCAGGCTTTTACCTGCTGGTAACGGCTGACTTTAAACAGTCGGCGGCAATAATCGAGGAAGTAGCCATAAACCGCCCCCATCAACATCGAAACAACGATGTTTGAACTGACCGCCGCCATAATCTGATGCCAGTCTGCGCCCACCACTAACAAGATCGCCACATACACCGGTGACTGGAACGTCACATAAGCCAGGATATCAGCCAGATTTTTTATCCAGCCCGACGGGCTAACTTTGCGTGCCGCGCGCATAAACAGATCGCGGTACATACCGTATGGCCATGCAATTAAGATGTTCACCGGAATCGCTACCAATCTGGAATAAAAAGACTGTTCGAAGCTCATTCCGGAGAGGAAAACTTCAATACACATGTTCACGACAGAACAGTAAACAACCATCGCGAACGTATCTGCAACTGCATGACGCAAGCGTGACTGCGGTGAGAACATGCTAATGCTCCTTAATAAAAGCGTAATGGGATGTTAATGGAGATGAAAGCAGTGGATCTCATTGCCATCTGCATTTTTGCATAGCGTATATCGCTGTCTATGACTAATCAATTAGTGAAAAATTTTTATTTAGTTAGTTTTTGTAGATAAAATATTCCGTAACGGCTCGTTTTTTGTACATTGTGGATTTTTACATGCCAATATGATTTATTTTCAATTAAATCAATTAGATATGATCTTGCCTTTAATTTCACTAATGAAAGTTTGGGGGGGAGGTAACGCTATAAGCGTAGAGAATTCGGTGTTTGTCATGACCGGGTCATTTACAGCATTTTTGATGCCAGAAAATGTACATTAACAGCAGAAAGCACCAGTGAGGGGTGTTTTCTTTTATTCTGTTATATTGCATTTTTATTCACTTCGGTTTTGTCAGGCTTGCGGAGTTAGCGAGCAGAGAGCGCCACTCTGTTCACCAATAACCTAAATTACTCATCAAAATGGCTAATATATAATCTTGAAATTATTCTGAGAGTTTCAGAAAATAACAGCTGAAATAATCTCGCGCAGGACTGTAAATAGATTAAATTTTGTGGAAATATAATAAGTGATCGCTTACACTACGCGACGAAATACTTTTTTGTTTTGGCGTTAAAAGGTTTTCTTTATTATGTCCGTAATGTTACAAAGTTTAAATAACATTCGCACCCTCCGTGCGATGGCTCGCGAATTCTCCATTGACGTTCTTGAAGAAATGCTCGAAAAATTCAGGGTTGTCACTAAAGAAAGACGTGAAGAAGAAGAACAGCAGCAGCGTGAACTGGCTGAGCGTCAGGAAAAAATTAGCACCTGGCTGGAGCTGATGAAAGCTGACGGAATTAACCCGGAAGAGTTATTGGGTAATAGCTCTGCTGCTGCACCACGTGCTGGTAAAAAACGCCAGCCGCGTCCGGCGAAATATAAATTCACTGATGTTAACGGTGAAACTAAAACCTGGACCGGTCAGGGCCGTACACCGAAGCCAATTGCTCAGGCGCTGGCAGAAGGTAAATCTCTCGACGATTTCCTGATCTAATTACTGAGGCCGGATGTCGCTGCTAGGGCGCGTCCGGCGTCGCTTCTCAAGCTCGTTGGTTCCACGGCATCTTATCTAACAACCTTGCCATTCCACAAAAACCGCTGATTCCTGCAAACAGTAACCCGGCACCAACAAAGCCACTTAATAAGAAGAAACCGCTATTTACGGTATAACCCAGTACAACGCCGTTTAATATTAAACCACCCGCAGCGATCTGCACCTGGCGCATTAACGGCAAGGGTTGAGATTTATTTACCGCTACTGGCAATCCAGCTCTTTTCCAGCCATCAATCCCATCTTCGAGTAAAAATATTTCTGCGGGGGCGGCAATCGCTGCTAATTTATCGGCGTTATTACTGGTGCGTTTACCTGCCTGGCAGTGGAATATAATTTGCTCGCGACGTAATTTAGGTGGAAGACCTGACTGTTCCAGCACGGATAATGGAGCCAGATCTGCTTCAGGAATATGTTCACGAAGATATTCATCAGCGTCACGAATATCGATTAACTTTGCGCCGCGTGCGATTAATTCTTGTGCATCATGCGGCGAAATGGTTGTCAAAGCCATAGTGACTCCTTACGGACAATAGACATTTTTCAGGGTGGCGATAATGGCATTTACCGCCTCATTTTTAATGGAATATAGAATGCGTTGGGCATCCCGTTGGCTGTTGATAAGCCCTTCGTCCCGCATACGAGCGAGATGCTGTGATGTCGCAGAGGCGCTCAGTCCGGTAATGCGCGTCAGCTCTCCCGCGCTGGTGCCGGGGGAACCGCTAAGCATGCACAGAATCAGCAACCGTTTAGGGTGGCTCATTGCTTTCAATAAGGCCGCTGCCTGTTCGGTACTGGCCTGTAATTGCGCGAGTTCAGTCATATTTATTTAAGTATTTTCTAAATTAAGTAAACTCTAAACTAAAAATGCAACATATACCAGCCTCAGCAGCGTAAATGAGAGTAAAAGCGTAAGCTGAATAGACTGGCCCCCTGAATCTCCAGACAACCAGTATCACTTATTTAAGTGATAGTCTTAATACTAGTTTTTAGACTAGTCATTGGAGAACAGATGATTGATGTCTTAGGGCCGGAGAAACGCAGACGGCGTACCACACAGGAAAAGATCGCAATTGTTCAGCAGAGCTTTGAACCGGGGATGACGGTCTCCCTCGTTGCCCGGCAACACGGTGTGGCAGCCAGCCAGCTATTTCTCTGGCGTAAGCAATACCAGGAAGGAAGTCTTACTGCTGTGGCCGCCGGAGAACAGGTTGTTCCTGCCTCTGAACTTGCTGCCGCCATGAAGCAGATTAAAGAACTCCAGCGCCTGCTCGGCAAGAAAACGATGGAAAATGAACTCCTCAAAGAAGCCGTTGAATATGGACGGGCAAAAAAGTGGATAGCGCACGCGCCCTTATTGCCCGGGGATGGGGAGTAAGCTTAGTCAGCCGTTGTCTCCGGGTGTCGCGTGCGCAGTTGCACGTCATTCTCAGACGAACCGATGACTGGATGGATGGCCGCCGCAGTCGTCACACTGATGATACGGATGTGCTTCTCCGTATACACCATGTTATCGGAGAGCTGCCCACGTATGGTTATCGTCGGGTATGGGCGCTGCTTCGCAGACAGGCAGAACTTGATGGTATGCCTGCGATCAATGCCAAACGTGTTTACCGGCTCATGCGCCAGAATGCGCTGTTGCTTGAGCGAAAACCTGCTGTACCGCCATCGAAACGGGCACATACAGGCAGAGTGGCCGTGAAAGAAAGCAATCAGCGATGGTGCTCTGACGGGTTCGAGTTCTGCTGTGATAACGGAGAGAGACTGCGTGTCACGTTCGCGCTGGACTGCTGTGATCGTGAGGCACTGCACTGGGCGGTGACTACCGGCGGCTTCAACAGTGAAACAGTACAGGATGTCATGCTGGGAGCGGTGGAACGCCGCTTCGGCAACGATCTTCCGTCGTCTCCAGTGGAGTGGCTGACGGATAATGGTTCATGCTACCGGGCTAATGAAACACGCCAGTTCGCCCGGATGTTGGGACTTGAACCGAAGAACACGGCGGTGCGGAGTCCGGAGAGTAACGGAATAGCAGAGAGCTTCGTGAAAACGATAAAGCGTGACTACATCAGTATCATGCCCAAACCAGACGGGTTAACGGCAGCAAAGAACCTTGCAGAGGCGTTCGAGCATTATAACGAATGGCATCCGCATAGTGCGCTGGGTTATCGCTCGCCACGGGAATATCTGCGGCAGCGGGCTTGTAATGGGTTAAGTGATAACAGATGTCTGGAAATATAGGGGCAAATCCACTGAAACTGGTAGGCTCCGCTAAAATTACTACGCTTAAGAGATAAAATCTCTTTTTAAACAATGAGTAATTTTCTTATAGGGAGTACATATGGGTTTCTGGAGAATCGTCATCACCATCATTCTGCCGCCGATCGGCGTGCTGCTCGGTAAAGGGTTCGGTTGGGCGTTCATTATTAATATTCTGCTGACACTGCTTGGGTATATCCCCGGTTTGATTCACGCGTTCTGGGTGCAAACCCGCGATTAAACCTGTGCTCACCCCCGCGGCGTTAACGCGCCGCGTTCCTCTGCTACACTTTCTGAGTGTTTCCGTTAACGAATGAGGTAGCTATGGGTCTGTTCAATTTTGTTAAAGATGCCGGAGAAAAACTCTGGGATGCGGTTACAGGTCAGCACGATAAAGACGATCAGGCGAAGAAGGTGCAGGAGCATCTGAGCAAAACCGGTATACCTGATGCCGATAAAGTGAACATTCAAATTGCCGACGGCAAAGCGACGGTCACTGGTGACGGCCTGAGTCAGGAGGCGAAGGAGAAAATCCTTGTTGCGGTGGGGAATATTTCCGGTATTGCCAGTGTTGATGATCAGGTGAAAACGGCGACACCAGCCACTGCCAGCCAGTTTTATACCGTTAAGTCTGGCGACACTCTGAGTGCCATTTCCAAACAGGTCTACGGTAACGCTAATCTGTACAATAAAATCTTCGAAGCGAATAAACCGATGCTAAAAAGCCCGGATAAAATTTATCCGGGGCAAGTGTTGCGTATTCCGGAAGAGTAGTTAATTGCCAGCCATCGCCTGCTGGATAATGGGAATTGGCGTCAGTAAATGCTGGCGCATTAACTCACTGGCGCGCGCTGTATCTCGCGGCAGTACCGCCGCAGTCAGGGTCTGGTGCTGATCGTGTTTATCCTCCAGCATTTCCACCGAAAGCACCGTTCGCCGCAGCCAGATAAATCGATAACGCGCCGCCAGATCAAACAACCGTTCACGCATTTGCAGCAAATAGTGAGAACCACAGCCCGCCACAATTGCTGTATGAAACGCCTGATGACGCAGATCCCACTCATCAAGCATTTTCTCGCTGGCGTCACAGGCTTCCAGCTTACTGAGCAGATGCGCTTTTGCGAGAACGTCTGCCTCCCATTCATCGCCACCGCGGGCAATCGCCAGACTGACCAGCATCGCTTCCATATTGGCGCGGGCGTCGAAAATATCGAGCAGCTCCTGCTCTGACATAGACGCCACCCGATACCCTTTTTGATTCACCACCGTGACCAGCCGTTCCGCCACCAGTTGAGAAAGTGCTTCCTGCAACGGCCCAACGCCAAGTGCATAACGCGATGTCAGTAAACTCATCCGTAATTTTTCATCCGGTTGAAAATTACCGCGAATAATATCGTTCTTCAGCCAGCGATAGCCATCCAGAGACGTAATGGTCATGGTGTGACTCCTGATCATTATCAGCGCGTATTATGAACGGGTGTTTTTTGCCACAATACCAGCTTTTTCCAGCGAGCCATAATTGGCACGGTACAGATAATCCCTATCGCTAATAAGCCGGTGGAGATCACTTCTAACTGTTGCGCCGGACGGAATAGCATCACTACCAACACAAAGGTAATAAAGCCGATGACCAGCCAGGTGAGCTAGGGATCAAGCCACATTCGCAAGCGAATTTCGCTTCCTTCTGCTCGCAGAATTTTGCGCATCCGCAACTGTGAAACGGCGATGACTAAATAAACCAGCAGGGCGATAGCGCCGGAGCTGTCGATCAGAAATTTAAATACCTTCGCAGGCGCGTAATAGTTCACCACCACCGTTAAGAATGCTGCGCCGGTGGAGAGTAACACCGCCACGTACGGGGTTTTACTGCGGTTGATTTTACCCATTACCGCGGGAGCATCACCGCGACGGCTTAAGGAGTAGAGCATCCTTGAGGCGGTATACAGGGCCGAGTTCAGGCAACTGGTTACGGAAAGTAATATCACACAGTCCATGATTAATTTCGCATGGGGAATATTGAGCAATTCCAGAACCGAGCGATAAGATCCAACGGCTTTCAGCCCCGGCATATTCCACGGTATTAATGCCACGACGACAAAAATAGAGCACAAATAGAAGATAGAAATACGCCAGATAACCGAGTTGGTGGCGCGGACAATATGTTTTTCCGGCATGTCGGATTCCGCGGCGGCAATGGTGACAATTTCTGCGCCCATAAACGAGAACATGGTGATCAGCATCGCGCTTAATACCGCACCGAAACCGTTGGGCATAAAGCCGCCGCTATCCCACAATCTTGAGATCCCGCTCACTTCGGCATAAGGGTAAAAACCGCTAATTGCGACTGCACCAAGGAAAATAAAGGCCAGGATAGCGATGACTTTGCACAGCGCCAGCCAGAACTCAAATTCGCCGTAGTTTTTAACGCTTAATAAATTACTGCCAGTTAAGGCGAGGGTAATGACGAGGGAAAATAACCAGATGGGAATGCCTGGAACCCACGAGTGCAGGATCATGGCGGCGATGTTGGCTTCCAGTGGGATAACCAGTACCCAAAACCACCAGTACAACCAGCCGATGGTATAGCCCGCCCAGCGGCCAATGGCTTTATCGGCATAGGTGGAAAACGAACCGGTATCGGGCGTGGCAACTGCCATTTCCGCCAGCATCCGCATAATCATAACCACCAGTAATCCGGCGAACAGATAGGCCAGTAATACCGCCGGGTCCGCTTCGGCGATGGCGACGCTGGAACCGACAAACAGACTTGCGCCGATAACACCGGCAATAGACAACATGGTGACGTGGCGTGATTTCAGCCCGCCGCCTAACTCGTGTGGTTGCGATGATTGCCCCATCCTGAATCCTCTCGAAAGTGTGTCACTTGGGAGAGCGCCCCGACATTTCCCGCGTCGGGTCACGCGTTTAATTGTTATTGATTCTTTTTGCCGGAGAGCGGCTCCGCCTTATCCGGCCGACATAGATTTATTCCTGTTCACGTACAGATTGTCGGATGCGGCGTAAACGCCTTATCCGACTTGGATTCTCGTAGGCCGGACAAGACGCGCAGCGTCGCCTCCTGCATGGGGACGGTGCTACTGCTTCGCCTCATCAAAACACTGACCGATAATCTCCAGACCCTGACGGATCTGAGCGTCTTCAATGGTGAGTGGTACAAGGATGCGCAGCACGTTGTAATACGGGCCGCAGGAGAGAAGAATCAGGCCCTTATCGCGGGCGCGTGCCACGATCTCGGCGGTGAGTTTTGCGTCCGGTTTGCTGTGATCGCCATCTTCAAACAGCTCGATGGCAATCATCGATCCCAGCCCGCGTACGTCGCCGATCTCCGGGTGTTTTTCGGCTATCGCCAACAATCCGTCTTTTAGCTTCTGCCCCAGATCGTTGGCTTTTTGCAGCAGATTTTCCTGCTCGAACACCTTCAACACTTCCAGCGCAGCCACGCAGGCAATCGGGTTACCGGCATAGGTGCCGCCCAGACCGCCCGGTGCAACAGCGTCCATCACTTCCGCGCGCCCGGTGACGCCCGCCAGCGGGAAACCGCCTGCGATCGATTTCGCAAAGGTGGTAAGATCCGGCGCCACGCCCATCTGCTCCATCGCAAACAGCGTGCCGGTACGCCCCGCGCCGCTCTGCACTTCATCGGCAATCAGCATGATCCCGTGCTCGTCACACAGAGCGCGTAAACGCTGCATAAAGGCTGGCGACGCGGCGTAGAAACCGCCTTCGCCCTGAACCGGCTCAATCATGATGGCGGCGATATCTTCCGGCGCGGCATCATTTTTGAAGATCCGGTGGATGCTGGCGATAGCGTCATCCTCGCTTATGCCGTGCAGCGGGCAAGGATAAAGCGCGCGATAAACATGACCCGGCATCAGCCCCATGCCCGCAGAGTACGGATTCACCTTGCCGGTCAGCGCCAGCGTGTAATGCGTGCGCCCGTGATACTCGCCGCTAAAAGCGATGGTGCCGCTACGTTTGGTGGCGGCGCGGGCGATTTTTACCGCGTTTTCCACCGCTTCGGAACCGGTCGTAACCAGCAGCGTTTTCTTGGCGAAATCGCCCGGCACCTTCTGATTCATAATCTCGCACAGCTCCAGATACGGCTCGTAAGCCAGCACCTGGAAGCAGGTGTGCGACAGTTTTTTCAACTGCGCTTCCACCGCGGCCACCACCTTCGGATGCAGGTGCCCGGTATTGAGCACCGCAATCCCGCCCGCGAAATCAAGATACTCACGGCCTTAAACGTCCCACACCCGGCAGTTTTCCGCGCGGTCAGCGAAAATCGGGTGAATTTGCCCAACGCCACGGGGAATCGCCTGACTGCGGCGCTGCATTAACTCTTTATTGCTGTTCCTTCGCATTCTCCAGTTAAAGACCGATGCACATATATTTGATTTCTAAGTAATCTTCGATGCCATACTTCGAACCTTCACGACCCAGACCCGAGGCTTTGATGCCGCCGAATGGGGCCACTTCATTGGAAATAATGCCGGTATTGATGCCGACGATGCCGTACTCCAGCGCCTCGCCGACGCGGAAGACGCGGCTTAAATCACGGGCGTAGAAATAGGCGGCAAGACCAAACTCGGTGTCATTGGCTTGTGCAATCACATCGGCTTCATCTTTAAAACGGAACAGTGGGGCGAGGGGGCCGAACGTCTCTTCTTTCGACACTTTGGCGTTGGCCGGAACGTCCACCAGAATGGTTGGCTGGAAGAAGTTGCCGCCGCGTTCGTGCGCTTTACCGCCGCAAACCACACGCGCACCTTTCTCCAGCGCATCGGCAATATGCTCTTCCACTTTTGCTACCGCTTTTTCATCGATCAGCGGCCCGATGGTGACGCCTTTCTCCAGCCCGTCGCCGATGTGCAGTTTGCTCCCCGCCTGCTGTAATTTTTCGGCAAAGCGGTCATACACGCCGTCCTGCACGTATAAACGGTTGGCGCAGACGCAGGTTTGCCCGGCGTTGCGGAATTTCGAGGCCAGCGCGCCTTCCACGGCTTTATCGAGATCGGCATCGTCAAAGACGATAAACGGCGCGTTGCCGCCCAGCTCCAGCGACACTTTTTTGATGTCTTTCGCGCACTGTTCCATTAACTGGCGGCCAATCTCGGTCTAACCGGTAAACGACAGTTTGCGTACCAGCGGGTTGCTGGTCAGTTCATTACCGACCGCGCCTGCCGAACCGGTGACCACGTTAAACACGCCAGCCGGAATGCCCGCGCGAATCGCCAGTTCCGCCAGCGCCAGCGCAGAGAACGGCGTCTGACTGGCGGGCTTCAGCACCATGGTGCAGCCTGCCGCCAGCGCCGGACCGGCTTTACGGGTAATCATCGCCGCCGGAAAGTTCCACGGCGTGATGGCGGCGGTGACGCCAATCGGCTGCTTGATAACAATCAGGCGCTTATCGGCCTGATGACCAGGAATGGTGTCGCCATAAATACGTTTGCCTTCTTCAGCAAACCACTCAATGAAGGAGGCGGCGTAGCTGATTTCGCCTTTCGCTTCAGCCAGCGGTTTACCCTGTTCGAGGGTCATCAGGCGCGCTAAATCGTCCTGATGCTGCATCATCAAATTGAACCAGTTGCGCAGAATGGTGGCGCGTTCTTTGGCGGTGAGCGCACGCCAGGCGGGCAGGGCGCGGTTGGCGGCGTCGATAGCGGCGCGGGTTTCATCTGCGCCCATTTTCGGCACGCTACCCAGCTTGTCGCCGTTCGCCGGATTGGTGACGTCGATGACTTCACCATTGTTGGCGTCCAGCCATTCCCCGTTAATCAACGCCTGCTGGCGGAATAAGTTACTGTCGTTAAGTTTCATTGTTACGTCCTGTTTTCAAAGGTTATTGATTAAATGCGGCGTGTAAGGCATCCACACTACGTGCCGCTCGCAGCGTGCGTCCGGGGTTACTCTGGCTTGCCAACAGCGTTTGTACCTTGCTGACAATATGCGCACCAATAGGAATTGCTGATGTCGCTGCCGGGGAGGGCGCATTGCAGGTGTGGATCGTGCGTGGGGTGGTGACAAACAGAAAATCGTCAATCAGCTTGCCGTCCGGCGATACTGCCTGCGCCCGCACACCGGCGGGCCAGGGCTGGAGATCGCTTAACGAAAGCCGGGGACAATACTTTTGCACCAGCCGCAGATAGCCGCTTTTGCACAGCGAGTTTTTCATCTCGCCCAGTCCTGAGCGTAGATGGTTTTGCAGCACCCGGCGAATCCCCGACGAGCTCAAAATCTCCAGCGTGTCACTAAATGAGAAGTCGCGCTTGCGATAGCCTTCGCGTTTGAAAGCCAGCACCGCGTTTGGCCCGACGGTCACGCTGCCGTCGATCATGCGGGTGAGATGCACGCCCAAAAATGGCATCGCGGGGTCGGGAATGGGGTAAATCAGGTGGTTAACAATCTGGTTATGCTCCGGCGCAAGGCGGAAATACTCGCCACGGAACGGGCAGATAATAAAGCCCGGTTCGAGGCCGAGCATTTTCACCAGCCGGTCAGCCATCAGCCCGGAACAGCTAATCAGCGTCGATGCTTCATATTCACCGCCCTGACGGGTGCGTATCACCACGCCGTTTTTATGCTCACTGAGGGCGCTGACTTCGGCGTTATAAATAATCTCGCCGCCTCTGGCCTGGAAGATTTTTGCCATTGCCGCCGTCACTTCGCGGTAGCTGACAATGCCGCTGGACGGCACAAAAATGCCACCAAGCCCGGTGATATTCGGTTCGCGCTCGCGCAGTTCCACGGCGTTTATCCACTCGCGCTCGATACCGTTCGCCGCTGTGCGTTCCCATAAGGCGCGCATCCGTTCCATTTCGAGCTGAGACGTGGCGACCAGCATCTTGCCGCAGTTGTCATAGCGAATGCCGTTTTGATCGCAAAAGGCTTTGGTGGCACGGTTCCCCGCCAGGCAAAACTGCGCCTTCAGGCTGCCGGGCGTGTAATAGACCCCGGCATGGATCACGCCGCTGTTGTGGCCCGTCTGGTGACAGGCCGGGCCGGACTCTTTTTCCAGCAACGCAATGCGGGCATCCGGATAAACATCAATCAGTTGCATGGCGGTCGACATGCCGATGATGCCGCCGCCAATAATCACAAAATCATACATCCGCTCAATTCCTTTGCGCTTACTGATGCGTCTGGTAGTGGTGAGTGGCGTAAGCGAAATAGCCACGCTGACGCATCAGTTCACGGCGCAGATCCGGGTGCGGAGTAAAGCGGTCGCGACCGTGCAGCCAGAACAGGTTGTTTATCAACAGGAATTTGCCAACGGGAACGGGTACAGAAAGAATGCCTTTGCTGGTTTCAATGGCATCGGAAAGCTCGCTCAACCACACGCCTTCTTCAAAATCTTTTGGCTGGACGAACTGGTCGATATAGCGCATCACCGGGCGACCCTGTTGATCAACGTCGAACACTGGATGGAAAACATCTTTGCTGACGTTTTTGCTCGGCGGCGCGGCAAAGCGCATCGGGCGACGCGCCAGTGGATGGCGGAAATAGTGGTCCAGATGTTCCCAGTCATCGATTTTCATCATCAGCACGTAATCGGTGATCTCTTCGACATACGTGCCGTCGTTGTGCAGTTCCATCACGCGGTGCGGCTGACGCAGATAGCTGTCTGAGTTATCGACATTTTTCACCACGAAACGCGCGTAATACTGACCGCTCATCGCATCGAAATTTGAGCGACCAATCAGATGCGCTACCGCCGTTGCCAGCTTCACCATCTCATCTGCCTGCGCCACATCATCGATACCTACCGCATTGATCAACAGCGCACCTTCAGCACGGTTTAGCAGGGTCTTCAACAGCAATGGTTGCAGCTGATTCGCACACAGATCGTCAAGAATTTTGCCTACCCGAAAACGCAGAAACGATTTGTACTCCAGCGCCTGCACGGGCCATTCGGCAACCTGTTCGAGAAACTGTTTGGTCGTCTGTTCGGTGAAGGTGAGTTCCAGCAGACGCGGGGATTGCGCCGACGGGATGAGAGTGAATCCGCTATAGTCCTGGCCTGAATCGACAGCGTTATTTTGTACGGCGGTCAGTGCATTCATCAGAAGCGATCCTCTTATGAGATGTAGGGTGACATGGCGATGCTCATTTCGTAGCCATAATCTAAAAATATCTACATTTCTGAAAAATGCGCACAAAAGCGACATATTGCTTTCTTATTGTGATCAAAAGCAACAAATTAGTAACATTTAACGTAGGGTATTAAGGCAAAGTGAGACAGGAAATGAATAACTAAAGCAACAGGTTAGGGGGAGTTAACATTAGAGAACAGATTATCTGGTCGATAAAAAACAGTAAATGGCTTCACTACAAAATGACCGTTAGTAAACTAAACATATTATCTGCCCCGTTTTATCGGGGCAGATATAACATTAAATTATAAATAGAGATAGTTCGGCGGTTCTCCTGTTTTCCCTAAAAGAAGAGCGCTACGCCTAGGAATATTGATATTTAGAGATCCGCCTCTAAGCGTAAATACTTTACAAGGGGGGATAATTTTTCGGGTATTATTAATAATAATGTTAACGCTATTACTCCCCATGTTTTTATATATTCTAGGTTGCAATTTGTTAGGCCAGGTACCTTCAACTTCTTCGTTTCCTTTATTTATTATAACTAGTCCATCATGAGGAGAGTGATTAATGTTCACAGAATCCCCACGACTAAAGGCCAGAACGTTTTTAGTTGCAAATACACCCTCAAATGCGCTCCATATTCCTGCTTTATCTATATATAATGCGTGGAATTCATTGTAGAGCTGCTGATAGGTAGAGCAACCTTTATTAAGCCACGCCTCACCACCGACACGCGTGGACCCATCATAATTTTTAATTTCAGTCGTTGATTTTAATACCTGGCCATCCCAGTAAACTAAAGGCCTGCTGAACGGGAGAGCGGCCATATATGCCATTGCTAATTGTTCATCTTGTTGATGGTTAAATAGAAAGTCATTGAAAAGATTGCCATTGTTAGGAAAATCGTGGTTAATGTTAATCAATATCCGTCTTTCTGATGGGATGCTTGAGATTGTGGAACCCGGTTTTGATGCAAGGGTTAGGAGATCTCCCCCGAATGAAAAGGCTTTTATCGTCTTCATGAGCAATGAAAAATCAATGGCGCTTAAATCATCTCTTTCATAAAGCAGCGATGACATTTGTTCTTCATTCAACTGACAAGTTACCAGATATTCCATGTAATTCATAACGGTTTTTTCATGATATTTTGGGTTAAATAAGTTAGTATTGTGTAATCGCTCATTATAATTTTTAAGCGGTGGGGTTATTGATCTTTCTATTTGTTCATGTTTTGAGTGTTTTGCTGCATCATAACGTAAACCTCGTACGCCATATTTTCGCATTTCACGAACGTATTGATTTTGCAACATAATAACCTGGTCACTTTTGGGGGTTGTTTTAGGCATTCCATTTAAACTCTTTTCTTTTAATGCATGGAGGTTTTTCCATTCATCCTTAGAGATGTTATCTTTACTTGCTTCGAAGTCTTTTGCAGTGAGATGTATATCTTCTGGATGGATTTGTTTACGTTCTTTTGTTACTGGATCTTTAATGAATGGAATCAAAACCTGACCTTGCCAATAGCCAGGGATACCACTTTCTATATCTTTACTGATCTTCGCTCGTATATCAGCAGAGGGATAATCCAGGTCATTTTTACCACTTCCCCCGATTCCCATAAAGTTAAAGGTATAATCAGGAATGATATCGATACCAAATTTTTTAGCATCTTTAACCAATGCGATAAAATCCTGCAAATCCCCCATTGGATTATGGATGGTACAAAGATCTTCGGGTTGATAAGCGTGAAACCAGTAACCTTTTTCTTCTTCGGGAGTTTCTGGTCCGTCGGCGCGGAAAGTTGTCACTGGAGGGATTTGTATATACCCATAATGGGAACGTGCAAACTCAGACATATTTTCCCTGATTTGCTGGTAGGTGGCATTAAAAGCATGAAGAATCGCTTCGCCAGGTTTTTTGGGGGTGATGATTTCACATTGTGATTTCTGAACAGCAGTAAGAGATTTACGCTCAAGTGTTTGCCGTAGATGTTCTGGATTGATTAGTATTTTAAATGTTTCTTGCTGTCCGGAAGGTGACGTCACGTTAATATTATATACATCGGCTGCTAGCTCATAGTCAGGAATGTTAATAGCATATGCAACATACTTATCTTTTGGGGACGGTTTGTCAGATATAATGTGAGTGAAATGTTCAGCTGGACCATACTGATGAACACCACTGTTATCACCTCTTTCAACCATTGTATCTCGTTGATAAACCCATGTTTTCCCTTCTCCTATCCTGTCTGGCGCTGTAATGCTACTCTGTGCAGCTTTATTCAGCTCTCGGTAAGTTGTATCTGGAGAAAGGGAAATTTTATAATCGTTTTTTAACAGATCATTAATGACTTTTTCTGCGTGAAAAGTTGATATAATTTCTCTGTCTTTTAAATCCTGAGGATAAACTCCACAAGCATTAATAATATTTGTTATACAGTTTAGATATTCTAATGTATTAAATTTGGAATTTAGATCCCCATCAGTAATGTTCCATGATAACAATGTGGGGTTGTCGATAGGTAAATTTCCAGGTCCTGGTTTTATAGAAAACATAATAACGTTCCTCTAATGGTAGAGTAATATGATGTATACGAAAACATAAAAATGTTTAATTGTTGTGAAAGTAATTGCAAACAGATGTCCTATTTTTATCCAATATCTATATGGAAAAGGATAATGTTTAAATCTGTTTTTTAATTATCGATGTGGTCTGGAGAGGCAACTGTCAAAAATCGCGCATACGAAACTAATGATTAGCAGAATAAGATCTATGAAAGAATATATTGCTATATGAAGTTTATTTTTATGGAGTGAAAAGTAACAGATATCATAATGATGCGAAAACTCTTCAGCTAATGTAATAAAGTTATATTATTAGATACAAAATCATTACAAAGTATCATTGAATCGATGATAACTATAGATAGTGCTAATTATTAACATTTGCTTGTTGACTGCGAGTATCGACTTTGCGAATGGAGGCGGTGTCGGGTTTTATGTCGCGTGTAATCACGACCCAAGGTGAATGGGAACGCATAAAAATCTGTTATTTACATCATAAGATCATCATGTTTATTGCGTGGTTTATAAGTATTGTTATTGCATACTTAAGGCCCTTTAGCTCAGTGGTTAGAGCAGGCGACTCATAATCGCTTGGTCGCTGGTTCAAGTCCAGCAAGGGCCACCAAATCATCATTCATGTATCAGGAAGAGTTAAGGGTACAAGGGGTACTCGATGGCGGTCTATATTTCATGACTAACGCCATTTCAAGGAAGAAGTGCGGTGGGTGGTTTCGAATGAGGGCTGGTGTTTTGGTACGTGGCACGCCACTGCAATGTATTTATTCATCAGTACTCATTCAAAAGTACCTGGAAAAAATGCCCGCTATGCCAAGCGGGCAAATTGATCCTACCCACGTAATATGGACACAGGCCTAAGCGAGGTTCTGGTTTTCAAATTGTTCCGGATTGAGGCCGCCACACCAACTGTGCCGCCGCCACCGATTGTAATCACATTCGATATAATTAAACACCGTTGCCCGCATTATTTCCCGGCTGATAAAGTGTTCTCCATGGATACATTCCACTTTCAGCGAATGAAAGAAGCTTTCCACGCAGGCATTATCGTAGCAGCAACCTTTTGCGCTCATACTTCCACGCAGATTATGCCGTTTCAGTTGCGCCTGATAATCTGCTGAACAGTACTGGCCTCCACGGTCCGTGTGAACGATAACGTTCCGGGGCCTCTTACGCCGCCACAGCGCCATCTGCAGGGCATCGCAGGGCAGTTGCGCCGTCATGCGTGGCGACATTGACCAGCCAATAACGGCACGTGACCACAGGTCAATGACCACTGCCAGATACAGCCAGCCTTCATCTGTACGTAAGTACGTGATGTCTCCTGGCCACTTCTGGTTCGGGCCACTGGCGTAAAAATCCTGCTCCAACAGATTTTCTGACACAGGCAGGCCGTGTGCGCGGTAGCTGACCGGGCTGAACTTCCGGGAGGCCTTTGCCCTCAGTCCCTGACGGCGCAGGCTTGCCGCCACGGTTTTTACGTTAAAGGGGTAACCCTGAGCACGCAGTTCATCCGTCAGGCGTGGGGCACCGTAACGCTGTTTTGACCGGGTAAAAGCCGCGAGGACAACGCTGTCGCAGTGTTGGCGGAACTGCTGACGCGTGCTTATCCTTGTCCGCCGCTGACACCACGTATACCAGCCGCTGCGGGCCACCCGGAGCACGCGGCACATTGCTTTGATGCTGAACTCAGCCTGATGTTTTTCAATAAAGACATACTTCATTTCAGGCGCTTCGCGAAGTATGTCGCGGCCTTTTGGAGGATAGCCAGCTCTTCATCCCGTTCTGCCAGCTGGCGTTTGAGACGTGCAATCTCGGTAGACATCTCCAGTTCACGTTCAGAAGACGTCTGCTGATTTTGTTGTTTACTGCGCCAGTTGTAGAGCTGTGATTCATACAGGCTGAGTTCACGGGCTGCGGCAGTAACACCGATGCGTTCAGCAAGCTTCAGGGCTTCACTGCGAAATTCAGGCGAATGCTGTTTACGGGGTTTTTTACTGGTTGATACTGTTTTTGTCATGTGAGTCACCTCTGACTGAGAGTTTACTCACTTAGCCGCGTGTCCACTATTGCTGGGTAAGATCAAAATTCGTTGGATGATCTCAATGAAGCCGCTGAATTTGGGTAATGACTCCAACTTACTGATAGTGTTTTATGTTCAGATAATGCCCGATGACCTTGTCATGCAGCTCCACCGATTTTGAGAACGACAGTGACTTCCGTCCCAGCCTTGCCAGATGTTGTCTCAGATTCAGATTATGTCGCTCAATGCGCTGAGTGTAACGCTTGCTGATAACGTGCAGCTTTCCCTTCAGGCGTGATTCATACAGCGGCCAGCCATCCGTCATCCATACCACGACCTCAAAGGCCGACAGCAGGCTCAGAAGACGCTCCAGTGTGGCCAGAGTGCGTTCACCGAAGACGTGCGCCACAACCGTCCCCCGTATCCTGTCATACGCGTAAAACAGCCAGCGCTGACGTGATTTAGCACCGACGTAGCCCCAATGTTCGTCCATTTCAGCGCAGACAATCACATCACTGCCCGGTTGTATGCGCGAGGTTACCGACTGCGGCCTGAGTTTTTTAAGTGACGTAAAACCGTGTTGAGGCCAACGCCCATAATGCGTGCACTGGCGCGACATCCGACGCCATTCATGGCCATATCAATGATTTTCTGGTGCTTACCGGGCTGAGAGGCGGTGTAAGTGAACTGTAGTTGCCATGTTTTACGGCAATGAGAGCAGAGATAGCGCTGATGTCCGGCAGTGCTTTTGCCGTTACGCACCACGCCTTCAGTAGCGGAGCAGGAAGGACATCTGATGGAAATGGAAGCCACGCAAGCACCTTAAAATCACCATCATACACTAAATCAGTAAGTTGGCAGCATTACCGAACTTCTGGAGTGCAGAATCACCAATCCTAATATTACTACTAAATAGCTGCGCCTAATAACGCGACACCCGCCGTTTACTGTCTGGTGGCTTAACCTGCAAGGGCTGGCTGAAAGTGGGACACTATGCCGCGCAGCTATTTAGTCACCCAACTAGCTTCATTCCTTTTATCCCACCTTCAATCATGCTTCCACGATCCGCTGCCATCACAAAATTTGCCCACCATTGCATCATCGGGCGACGCTGTTCCAGGTAATCGCTGCGGTTATAAGCACGACGAACCTCATTCTTATCCACATGGGCCAATGCTGCCTCAATGGCATCAGGCGGAAAGCCTTGTTCATTAAGAGCCGTACTGGCAATTGATCTCAGACCATGCGAAACAAGCACACCACCAAAACCTGCGCGTTTTAGTGAGGCGTTAACAGTCTGACTGTTCATAGGCTGGTTGGGCTTGATACGGCTAGGAAAGATAAATTCTCGGTTGCCGCTTAGCGGTTTCATCATCTCCAGCACAGCTATTGCTTCATCTGACAATGGAACAGTATGGTCGCGGTTCATTTTCATGCGTGCTGCGGGAATCTTCCACTCTTGCGCTTCTATGTCTACTTCTTCCCAGCGAGCTTCAGCCGCTTCGGCAGGGCGGGTAATAGTAAGAAGTTGCCACATGAACAGGCAGCGTGTGGAAAGGCTAATGCTGGCTGTTCGCATTGTCTGCATCAGTTGAGATAGCTGATCCGGTCGAATGCTGGGCATGTTCTTTTTCTGAGGCTTTTCGAAGGCTTTACCGATATTAACGCTGGGAACAGCATCAATCAGCCCTGTGTTCTGGGCATAGATCATGACCTCATTAATACGTTGACACAGGCGACGAACCGTTTCCAGTGCTCCTCTGGCCTGAACCGGTTGTACGGCCTGAACCAGTGTATGAGCTTTAATATCTGTAACGCTAACGTCGCCAATCGCAGGAAAGACATCTCTTTCAAGAGAGCGCCAGATATCTTCCGCATAGTCCTCTGTCACACTGGCTTTCTTCACATTCCACCAACGTTCAGCTACGAGCTGGAAAGTATTGGTTTTGGCTTCCAGCGAACTACGCAATTGTTCTTGCTGATGTTCCTGCGGATCAATCTGTTTAGCTAGGAGTGAGCGGGACTCTGCACGGTAGTTTCTGGCATCGGCAAGGGTAACTGACGGGTAAGGGCCTATGCTTTTCTTTGCTCGTGTCTTGGTGACAGGGCGAATGTAGCGAAACTGCCAGATTTTACTCCCGCTGGATTTAATGAGTAGCTCAAGGCCATCGCCATCATAGAGAACGTAGTCCGCTTCCTTGGGTTTAGCAGATTCGATTTCCTTAACGGATAGAGGTTTGGTTTGTCTTGCCATTGCCGGGTTTCCATAGTTTTAGGCACCTCAAAGACAATATAGCTTTATGAAGTGCCTAACAAGGTGCCTAAAAGGATCGGATTTAATTAGTTGGCATCAGACTTCGCGGGACAAATTCGGAGCACAAAAAAGCCCGCAGGGCTTGCGCCGTGCGGGCTCTTAGGACTTCATCGGATGACTCTGGTAATCACCGATGGAGAATTTTGGTGGAGCTGGCGGGAGTTGAACCCGCGTCCGAAATTCCTACATCCTCGGTACTACATGCTTAGTCAGTCTTTACATTCGCTTGCCAGCTGCGGACGGACACGCCACTAACAAACTAGCCTGATTAAGTTTTAACGCTTCAACCCCAGGCAGGGCTTCCACGCGATCTCTTTTGGGTTTGACCTCTCTTGATCCCCGTCCTAAGAGCGGAGGCTAGGGAGAGAGGGCTCTAAGCAGGTTATTAAGCTGCTAAAGCGTAGTTTTCGTCGTTTGCGACTATTTTTTGCGGCTTTTTACGAGGCCAACCGCCCCTCGGCATGCACCTTGGGTTTCGCAAATCCCGTCGAATCCAGAATCAGCCCCAATGTGTAAAGGTAAGTATACCAGATTTATGAGCGCCATGACCAGCCTCAATGGCGTTATCGTTAAAGATTTAGCACCCATGTAGCCTGATTTTTATTCGATTAAGCAATGGGATGGCAACATTTGTGTCGGATGTGATAGCCAATAAGATGTTCATTCGCGCCGCCGGAGAGGGAGGCGCGGTGAGGAACTGGTCAATAATTGGAGTGCAGGTTTAACGGTGGGCGTTTTTCATGATGCGTGCTTTATCCACCTGCCATTCGCGTTCTTTGATATCTGAACGTTTATCGTGCTGTTTTTTACCTTTGGCGACGCCGATTTTCACTTTGCACCAGGCATTTTTCCAGTACAGGGAGAGCGCCACTACGGTATAGCCTTCTCGATTGACGCGACCGTACAATGAGTCCAGTTCGCGCTGGTTGAGAAGTAACTTGCGGGTACGGGTAGGATCGCACACCACATGCGTGGAGGCCACGGCCATTGGCGTGATGTTAGCGCCAAACAGAAATGCCTCTCCGTCACGCAGAAGGACGTAGCTGTCGCTGATATTGGCTTTTCCTGCGCGCAGGGATTTAACTTCCCAGCCTTGCAGGGCAAGTCCCGCTTCGAACTCTTCTTCGATAAAGTATTCGTGACGGGCGCGCTTGTTAAGCGCGATGGTCGCTGAACCAGGTTTATGTGCTTTTTTCTTCGTCATAAGCGTCGTGAATCATCGGTAATCTGAAATCGAAAATACCCCATATCAATCCTGCGGGGGACAAGGCTCTATCTTAGCATGAACCCGATGTTACCCAGCGCCGGGATAGCGTTTTTTTTACAGCAGGATAAATGATATTATTTGTTGGATTTTTGTTGATGGAAATTGTTATGCCTCAGATTAGCCGGACCGCACTGGTACCCTACAGCGCGGAGCAAATGTATCAGTTAGTGAATGACGTTCAGTCTTATCCTCAGTTTTTGCCAGGTTGTACCGGAAGTCGGATTCTGGAGTCCACTCCTGGGCAGATGACTGCGGCGGTAGATGTCTCTAAGGCTGGGATCAGCAAAACGTTTACTACCCGCAACCAGTTGACCAGTAACCAAAGTATTCTTATGAATCTGGTGGATGGGCCGTTCAAGAAATTGATTGGTGGATGGAAGTTTACGCCGCTGAGCCAGGAGGCGTGTCGTATCGAGTTTCATCTCGACTTTGAGTTTACCAATAAGTTGATTGAACTCGCCTTTGGTCGCGTGTTTAAAGAGCTGGCGGCTAATATGGTCCAGGCTTTTACGGTTCGTGCGAAAGAGGTTTACAGTGCTAGGTAAAATTGCCGTTGAGGTGGCTTATGCGCTACCTGAGAAGCAATACCTGCAGCGAGTGACGCTGCAGGAGGGCGCGACGGTTGAAGAAGCTATTCGCGCCAGTGGCTTGCTGGAATTGCGTACCGATATCGATTTAACTAAAAACAAAGTCGGCATTTACAGCCGTCCGGCAAAACTAAGCGATAGTGTGCATGATGGCGATCGGGTGGAGATTTATCGCCCTCTCATTGCCGATCCGAAAGAGCTTCGCAGGCAACGAGCAGAAAAATCAGCGAATAAATAACAGACAGAAAAAAGGTGCTCATTGAGCACCTTTTTTAACGTCTTTGAGAGCAACTTTATTATTAGTTACCACTCAGCGCAGGTTTGTTATCAATATTGGTCAACACACCGCTACTGTTAAAGGTCAGCGTCAGCGTTTGCTGCGTTACACCTTCATGACCTGGTTGCTGGCGGAAGACATAGAACCAGGTATTCGTACCAAATGGATCGGACATCAGCGGTGTACCCAATGCGTACGCAACTTGTTGTTGCGTCATGCCAACACGTATTTTGGATACGTCGTTAGCGGTCAGATAGTTCCCCTGGTTGATGTCAGGACGGTAAACCACTCGCTCCAGAGTGGAACAGCCTGCGGTTAACATCAATAGTACTGCTGCTGCAGCAGTCAGCGTTTTACAGCGCATAGTGATTTGATTCCTTTTCGGGCCCGAGCAGTACGTGGCTCATCTGTAATATGCCGATGATAATAGACCTTTCATCACTTTAAAACCTTTTGCTTTCCGGTCTTACGGCGTTTTGCTGTTTACTCTGACCGTGAAGCAGGAAAAAAGTTTACGCTGCAAGCAGTTCTTTCGCATTCGCCAGTGTGTTACGTGTGACTTCACTGCCACCAAGCAGGCGCGCCAGCTCTTGTAACCGCGCTTTTTTATCCAGAGATTGCATATGTGTTTCTGTCATCGCACCATCGGTTTCTTTGCTGACAAAATAGTGTTGATGACCACATCCCGCGACTTGTGGCAGGTGGGTAACACACATCACCTGAGTTGATTCGCCGAGTTGACGCAGCAGTTTGCCGACAACTGCCGCTGTTGGACCGCTAATCCCTACATCCACTTCATCAAAAATCAGTGCCGGGGTTTCCATTTTACGCGCCGTGATGACCTGGATTGCCAGTGCGATGCGGGACAATTCACCACCGGATGCGACTTTGGCAATAGGCTGCATTGGCTGACCTGGGTTGGTGGTTACCCGAAACTCAATACGATCGGCACCGTCAGCGCCCAGGTGATGCTCGTCATATTTGACATCAATCGTAAACTGCCCATGCGGCATTGAGAGCGCATGCATACTGTCGGTGATCAGCTGTGCAAGTTCTTCTGCATATTGCTGGCGTTGTTGGTGTAATGCGCGCGCGGTTTCCAGTGCCTGCTGATGATGTTTCGTTACCGCCAGCGCGAGCGTTTCTTGTGAGTCGGCCTGATCGTCCAGTTGCTGCTGTTCTTCCAGTAGCGACTGGTAATACTGTGGTAATGCCTCAGGGCTGACGTGATGTTTACGTGCCAGCGAAATCTGTTTTGAGATGCGCTGTTCAAGTTCAAACAGTCGGTTGGGATCGAGATCCAGACGATCGCAGTAGTGGCGCAGTTCGTCGCTGGCTTCAGCAATCTGGATGGTAGCTTCTTCCAGCATATCAAGTACGCCGGACAGTTTGCTGTCCATGCCAATCAATTCGCTCACCAGTTGTTTAGCCGTGTAAAGCTGACTTTGCAGGTTTGCGTCTTCACCGTCGGCCATTAATGCCAATGCATTCTGGCTGGTGGTCAGCAATTGACCGCTGTTCGCCAGACGTTTGTACTCTTCGTCGATTTGCTCAAACTCTCCGGGCTGCGGATTAAATTCGTTAAGTTCTTTTAATTGGTATTGCAGCAGTTCCGCACGGGCGGCGCGTTCCTGACTTAACTGTTGATGATGCGCGAGGTCACGGCAGCTTTGATGCCACAACTGATAACGTGCGGTCATTTCCTGAAGTAGAGAGGTTTCATTGGCATAGCCATCAAGCAGGAATTTTTGGTGCTCAGGTTTGGTGAGTAATTGATGAGCGTGCTGACCATGGATCTGAATCAGCAACTGACCCAGTTCGCGCAGTTGTGACAGAGGAACAGCTGTACCGTTGATGAAACCACGGGAGCGACCATCACTGCTGATCACGCGACGAAGCAAACATTCATGCCCGTCTTCAAGCTGGTTTTCTTCCAGCCAGCGCAGGGCCGCTGGCGTATCTTTCAGAGAAAAACGGGCGCACAGGTCAGCGCGAGCAGCGCCGGTACGCACCATGTCGGCTTCAGCGCGACCACCGAGACAAAGACCGAGGGCATCTATTGCAATAGATTTACCCGCACCGGTCTCGCCAGTTATTACGGTCATGCCGCTATGAAAATCAATCTCAAGCTCACGAACGATAGCAAAGTTGCTGATGGTCAGTTGTGCCAACATAGTCGTTTTCCTGTATGAAAAACCATTACTGTTATTGTGTACAGTATAAACTGGTTTTATATACAGTAAAGAGGCTGGCGTAAAATTAGAATAATTTTTTTGACCAGCCGAGCTTGGTGCTTAATGTATTGAAATAACTGTAATCTTTCGGATGAATCAGATTCAGATGGTAATCACAGCGACGAATCAGGACATCTTCACCTTCCTGAATCGGCAGTGCTATCTGGCTGTCGCAACTGATTTCCAGGTCGTTACGGCGATGCGAAAAACGCAGACGGATCGTGCTGCTGCTGTTTATGACCAGTGGTCGTGCTGACAACGTATGCGGGAACATGGGCACCAGGGTAATCGCATCCAGAGAGGGGGTCAGAATAGGACCGCCCGCAGAGAGGGAATAGGCGGTGGAGCCTGTTGGCGTCGAAATAATTAGCCCATCAGATCGCTGAGAAAACGCAAAGATCTCGTCGATATACACTTCGAACTCTATCATATGCGCCACTTTGCCAGGATGAAGTACCACTTCGTTAATCGCGGTGCTGATGCGTTTTTGGCAATCTTGCTGACAGACTTGCGCTTCCAGCAAAAAACGTTTCTCGCTGATGTAGTGACCTTCCAGCACATCGGCTAATTGTTGCTGGGCGTTATCGGGGTCAAGGTCAGTCAGGAAACCCAGGTTGCCACGGTTGATTCCAATAACTTTAATATCGTAACGGGCGAGCGTGCGCGCCGCGCCCAGCATATTACCGTCGCCACCAACGACTACCGCGAGATCAGCCAGTTGCCCAATCTCCGCGAGCGTGCCAGTTTTCACATTCTTCAGTTGCAGTTCGTGAGCGATTTGTTGCTCAACGATGACCTCGTAACCTTTTGTGCACAGCCAGCGGTAGAGCATTTCATGTGTTGTCAGTGCAGTAGGGTGCCGTGGGTGTCCCACAATGCCAATACACTTGAAATGATTATTCATTTTTCCGAGGTCCTTGTTGCGAAGATTGATGACAATGTGAGTGCTTCCCTTGAAACCCTGAAACTGATCCCCATAATAAGCGAAGTTAGCGAGATGAATGCGAAAAAAACGCGGAGAAATTCATGAGTAGTAAAGAACAGAAAACGCCTGAGGGGCAAGCCCCGGAAGAAATTATCATGGATCAGCACGAAGAGATTGAGGCAGTTGAGCCAGAAGCTTCTGCTGAGCAGGTGGATCCGCGCGATGAAAAAATTGCGAATCTCGAAGCTCAGCTGGCTGAAGCCCAGACCCGTGAACGTGACGGTATTTTGCGCGTAAAAGCCGAAATGGAAAACCTGCGTCGTCGTACTGAACTGGATATTGAAAAAGCCCACAAATTCGCGCTGGAGAAATTCATCAACGAATTGCTGCCGGTGATTGATAGCCTGGATCGTGCGCTGGAAGTGGCTGATAAAGCTAACCCGGATATGTCTGCGATGGTTGAAGGCATTGAGCTGACGCTGAAGTCGATGCTGGATGTTGTGCGTAAGTTTGGTGTTGAAGTGATCGCCGAAACTAACGTGCCGCTGGACCCGAATGTGCATCAGGCTATCGCAATGGTGGAATCTGATGACGTTGCGCCAGGTAACGTACTGGGCATTATGCAGAAGGGTTATACGCTGAATGGTCGTACGATTCGTGCGGCGATGGTAACTGTAGCGAAAGCAAAAGCGTAATTTCTGTTTTCGTAATAATTCACGGCCCTGCATGCGAATGCAGGGCCGTTTTCGTTACTCCGCCACACTCTCGCGCAGCGGTTTCACAGGAAAAACTTTTACCTGCTTAATCATATTGTCCTGTACGTCGAGAATATCGATATCGTACTTGCCAATACGCACGCGGGTGCCTGCGACAGGGATCTCTTCCAGTGCCTCAAGAATGACGCCATTAACCGTGCGGGCATCATCTTCCGGTAGATGCCAGTTAAAGGCTTTGTTGATTTCCCGCACGTTGGCGGTGCCATCGATAATCACCGAACCGTCGTTTTGCGGCGTGACCTCTTCGGCAAGTGTTGGCGACATCGACGTAGTGAAATCGCCAACAATCTCTTCCAGAATATCTTCAACCGTCACCAGCCCCTGAATGTCTCCATACTCGTTGACGACCAGGCCGACTTTCTTTTTGTTGCGCTGAAACTTTACCAACTGCGTGCTGAGCGGCGTACCTTCAGGCACAAAATAGATCTCGTCCGCGGCGCGCAGCATGGTTTCTTTGGTGAACTCTTTTTTCTCCGACATCAACCGCCAGGCTTCACGTACTCGCAGCATACTGATGGCGTCGTCCAGCGAATCACGGTAAAGCACGATGCGCCCGTGAGGTGAGTGGGAGAGTTGGCGCAGAATAGATTTCCAGTCATCGTTGATATCAATACCGATAATTTCACTGCGCGGTACCATGATGTCATCAACGGTCATTTTTTCCAGATCGAGCACCGACAGCAGCATATCCTGATTGCGACGGGAAATTTGTGAGCGCGATTCATGCACGATAGTGCGCAACTCTTCTTTGCTCAAAGAGCCGCTAACCACGATATCGGTTTTGATACCCATCATGCGCATCAGCATACGGGTGATAGCATTCAGCAACCAGACCAGCGGCATCATCAAAATTTGCAGCGGAGCCAGCAGAAAACTACTCGGATAAGCGACTTTTTCCGGGTACAGCGCGGCAATGGTTTTCGGCAATACCTCAGCAAAAACCAGTACGACAAAAGTCAGCACACCAGTCGCAATTGCCACGCCCGCATCGCCGTACAAACGCATCCCGACAATAGTGCCGAGCGCGGAGGCAAGAATATTGACCAGGTTATTGCCGATTAACACCAGGCTTATCAGGCGGTCTGGCTTACGCAGCAATTTTTCGACGCGTTTGGCCGAGCGATTACCCTGTTTCGCCATATGTCGAAGACGATAGCGGTTGAGGGTCATCATTCCGGTTTCGGACCCGGAAAAATAGGCTGAAATGACCACCATGATGATCAGAATAATGATCAACGTAGTAGTAGAAATGTGTTCCAGGGGAAACTCCTTTTCTGGGTTTAGCTGATTAACTGCTGGACAATTCGGCTGCCGAAGTAGGCCAGTGTCAGAATTACCGCGCCCGCAACGTTAAACCAGACGACGCGGCGTCCACGCCATCCTTCATGGTAATGTCCCCACAGCAGCACAATATAGACAAACCACGCCACGATAGAGAGCACAGCCTTGTCGATATTTTCCATGCTAAATAGGTTGTGCATGTAGAACAGGCCAGTGCAAAGCGTGAGCGTTAGCAGCACCACGCCAATCTGCGTGATGTGGAACATTTTACGCTCGATACTCATCAATGGCGGCATTTCTTGGTTAAATGCCAGCTTCTTGTTCTTCAGTTGGTAATCAATCCACGCCAGTTGCAGCGCGTACAGGGCGGCGATAATTAGCGTGGCATAGGAAAAGAGCGATAAGCCAATGTGCATCAGCATCCCAGGCGTTGCTTCCAGATGGGTGATGTATTCATTGGGCATGAAGGTCGCCAGCGCCAGGTTGATAAGCGCAAAGGCATAGACAATGGGTAGCAGCAACCAGCCACGATTGCGAGAAGCCACAATGGTCATTACCGTACAGATCACCAAACTGACCAATGAACCAACGTTCAGCAGGCTGAGGTTTTGTCCGCTATCACCGTCGGGCAGGATGCGGGCTTCCAGAGCGATTGCGTGGCAGACCAGCGCAATGACCGCAGAAATAATAGCCATGCGCCGCCAGCCGCCGTTTTTTTGCAGCAGACCGGGAACAATCAGCGCAAGACTGACGGAGTAGGCGACAAGCGCGAGCAGAGCAAAAACGGGCATAGTAATGTCGACAGTTTGAGCAATAAGAAAGAGAAGCAGTATAGCGTCAGGTGAACGCTGCTCCAACCGTTGCATAACAACAAAGACGCCTTCATGTTATACTGCGGCAAAATACTGATGATGTGTCGCGATTGCGGCCAACCGTTTCCACCCCAGGCGAGAGACAATGTTTGATAATTTAACCGATCGTTTGTCGCGCACGCTGCGCAATATCAGTGGCCGTGGACGCCTCACTGAAGACAACGTAAAAGATACGCTGCGCGAAGTGCGCATGGCGCTGCTGGAGGCGGACGTCGCTCTGCCGGTAGTGCGTGAGTTTATCAATCGCGTAAAAGAGAAAGCGGTTGGTCATGAAGTTAATAAGAGCCTGACGCCGGGGCAGGAGTTCGTCAAAATCGTCCGTAACGAACTGGTTGCGGCGATGGGCGAAGAGAACCAGACCCTGAATCTGGCTGCGCAACCGCCTGCGGTCGTGCTGATGGCAGGCCTGCAAGGTGCCGGTAAAACAACCAGCGTTGGTAAACTCGGTAATTTCCTGCGCGAGAAGCACAAGAAGAAAGTGCTGGTGGTTTCTGCTGACGTCTATCGCCCGGCGGCAATCAAACAGCTTGAGACGCTGGCAGAGCAGGTGGGCGTTGATTTCTTCCCTTCTGATGTTGGTCAGAAGCCGGTTGATATTGTTAACGCGGCGCTGAAAGAAGCCAAACTGAAATTCTACGACGTGCTGCTGGTGGATACCGCTGGTCGTCTGCACGTTGACGAAGCGATGATGGACGAGATCAAACAAGTCCATGCGTCGATTAACCCGGTTGAAACCCTGTTTGTGGTTGACGCCATGACCGGTCAGGATGCGGCCAATACGGCAAAAGCATTCAATGAAGCGTTACCGCTTACCGGCGTAGTGTTGACCAAAGTGGACGGCGATGCCCGCGGCGGTGCGGCGCTCTCTATTCGTCACATCACTGGCAAACCGATCAAGTTCCTCGGTGTTGGCGAGAAAACTGAGGCGCTGGAGCCGTTCCATCCGGACCGCATCGCGTCGCGTATTCTCGGCATGGGCGACGTACTGTCGCTGATCGAAGATATCGAAAGCAAAGTTGACCGCGCGCAGGCAGAGAAATTAGCCAGCAAGCTAAAAAAAGGCGACGGCTTCGATCTCAACGACTTTCTTGAGCAACTGCGCCAGATGAAAAATATGGGCGGCATGGCCAGCTTGATGGGCAAACTGCCGGGCATGGGGCAGATCCCGGATAACGTCAAGTCGCAGATGGACGATAAAGTGCTGGTGCGTATGGAAGCCATCATCAACTCAATGACGATGAAAGAGCGCGCTAAGCCAGAAATCATCAAAGGTTCGCGTAAGCGTCGTATCGCCGCCGGTTGCGGGATGCAGGTACAGGACGTTAACCGCCTTCTGAAGCAGTTCGACGACATGCAGCGCATGATGAAGAAAATGAAGAAAGGCGGAATGGCGAAGATGATGAGAAGCATGAAGGGAATGATGCCGCCGGGATTTCCTGGTCGCTAAATGACCTTATGCGACAGAGTTATTAACTGCTGATTGCATTTTCTCCAGAAATCAGTAAAATTTTCGGGCTTTTAATATGACACCGGACTCCGTTCCTCGATGGGGTCCGGTTGTTTTATTCACACAAGAGGATGTTATGGTAACTATTCGTTTAGCACGTCACGGCGCTAAAAAGCGTCCGTTCTACCAGGTTGTTGTCGCTGACAGCCGTAATGCACGCAACGGTCGCTTCATCGAGCGCGTTGGTTTCTTCAACCCAATCGCTAGCGAAAAAGAAGAAGGCACTCGCCTGGATCTGGATCGCATCGCTCACTGGGTTGGCCAGGGCGCAACTATTTCTGATCGCGTTGCTGCGCTGATCAAAGAAGTAAACAAAGCAGCTTAATCTGTCACGGTGGTCATGATGAGCAAACAACTCACCGCGCAAGCACCTGTTGATCCCATCGTTTTGGGAAAAATGGGTTCGTCTTACGGTATTCGTGGGTGGCTCAGAGTGTTTTCTTCCACCGAAGACGCCGAAAGCATTTTTGACTATCAGCCCTGGTTTATCCAGAAGGCGGGTCAGTGGCAGCAAGTCCAGCTGGAAAGCTGGAAGCACCACAATCAGGACATGATCATCAAGCTGAAAGGCGTTGACGATCGTGATGCGGCGAACCTGCTGACGAATTGTGAAATTGTCGTGGATTCATCGCAGCTGCCTCAGCTTGAAGAGGGGGACTACTACTGGAAAGACCTGATGGGCTGCCAGGTAGTAACCACTGAAGGCTACGATCTCGGTAAAGTCGTTGATATGATGGAAACCGGATCTAATGACGTTCTCGTCATTAAGGCAAACCTGAAAGATGCGTTTGGTATCAAGGAACGTCTCGTACCGTTCCTCGATGGGCAGGTTATCAAGAAAGTCGATCTCACTACTCGTTCAATCGAAGTAGATTGGGATCCTGGTTTTTAAACCACCGGATAAACGGTAAAAGGCGGCGCTATGTGGATTGGCATAATTAGCCTGTTTCCTGAAATGTTCCGCGCAATTACCGATTACGGGGTAACTGGCCGGGCAGTTAAAAATGGCCTGCTGAGCATCCAGAGTTGGAGTCCTCGCGACTTCACGCATGACCGGCACCGTACCGTGGACGATCGTCCTTACGGCGGCGGACCGGGGATGTTAATGATGGTGCAACCCTTGCGGGACGCCATTCATGCAGCAAAAGCCGCGGCGGGTGAAGGCGCAAAGGTGATTTATCTGTCACCACAGGGACGCAAGCTTGATCAAGCGGGCGTCAGCGAACTGGCAACGAATCAAAAATTGATTCTGGTGTGCGGTCGCTACGAAGGTATAGATGAGCGCGTGATCCAAACCGAAATTGACGAAGAATGGTCAATCGGCGATTACGTTCTCAGTGGTGGTGAGTTACCAGCAATGACGCTGATTGACTCCGTTTCCCGGTTTATTCCGGGAGTACTGGGACATGAAGCCTCGGCAACGGAAGATTCCTTTGCTGAAGGATTGCTGGATTGCCCGCACTATACGCGGCCTGAGGTGTTAGAAGGGATGGAAGTTCCGCCAGTGTTACTGTCGGGCAACCATGCCGAGATACGTCGCTGGCGTTTGAAACAGTCGCTGGGCCGTACCTGGCTTAGAAGACCTGAACTTCTGGAAAACCTGGCTCTGACTGAAGAGCAAGCAAGGTTGCTGGCGGAGTTCAAAACGGAACACGCACAACAGCAACATAAACATGATGGGATGGCGTAAGCCCCCGAGAGATCAGTTTACCCAGGATAAGAGATTAAATTATGAGCAACATTATTAAGCAACTTGAACAAGAGCAGATGAAGCAGGACGTACCTTCCTTCCGTCCGGGTGATACCGTGGAAGTGAAAGTATGGGTTGTTGAAGGTTCCAAAAAACGTCTGCAGGCATTCGAGGGCGTGGTTATCGCTATTCGTAACCGCGGTCTGCACTCTGCATTCACTGTTCGTAAAATTTCCAACGGCGAAGGCGTTGAGCGTGTCTTCCAGACTCACTCTCCGGTAGTTGACAGCATTTCTGTCAAACGTCGTGGTGCTGTTCGTAAAGCTAAACTGTACTACCTGCGTGAGCGTACTGGTAAGGCTGCTCGTATCAAAGAGCGTCTTAACTAAGATTTCGCTTAAGCGACATCCTGTTAAGAAGGGCTGGCCAATTGGCTGGCCCTTTTTTTGTCTGTTTGCTCGTGTTTTAAGGGGTTGTAATCACCACTGCGACGCGGCGGTTCTCGGCGCGGCCCTGGGCGGTCTTGTTACTGGCTATGGGATATTTTTTTCCTAAACCCTGTGTGGTGAGATTGCTGCGTGGAATTTGTCCACCAATAGCCCATGCATCGGCCACGACATTCGCCCGTTTCAATGATAAGCCTTCGTTGTAACTGTCTTCACCATAGTTATCGGTGTGTCCATCCATACGGGCATGTGTTAGCCCTGTCGAGGCCAATTTGGCTGCCATGGTTTGGATCTGTTGCTGGCTTTCCGGGAGCAATTTGTAGTCATTTTTTGCGAACAGAATGGCATCTGATAAGCCCAGCGACCAGTCGCCGGCGGATTCAGTAAATCCATAAGATTGCATAGCGGCGACTTGCTCAGGAGTAAACTTTCCCTGAGGGGACTGGCAGCCAGTCAGTATTAGTGAGGTGAAAATCAGGGGTGCTACCAGGTGCTTTATCATATCGATATATCCTTGTTATCTCACCAGCTTTTCGGCACGCTGGTGTTTGGCCTGATACATATTGTGATCGGCAAGCTCTTGTAATTTTTCCGCAGAGGCGTGCTCAATGGTCATCGCGTAACCAATGCTTAATGTCATGGTGGTCTGATGGCCATTATGAAGATCAAACGGGAGATTAAAGATTTGTGTCAGTGCTGAGCATATCTGCTGCACTTCAGATTCCGACTGTACATCATAGAGCACCATAGCGAATTCATCGCCGCCCAGGCGGTATGCTTTATGTCGCAGCCCGCCAAATTCAGCTAACCGTTTTGCGATTTCAATCAAGACCCTATCGCCCGTCGCATGACCCCAGGTATCATTGATATATTTGAAATTATCGCCATCAAGAAATAGTAACGCCGACGTTTTTCGGGCATCGGAATTGTTCATCAACGTATTGATGCCGCTACGAAACGCTGCGCGGTTAGCCAGCCCGGTTAATGGGTCATGTAGCGCGGTACGCAGAAGCTGCGCATTTTTGGCCTGTAAACGAAGCTGCCACTCTTCCATTTCATCCAGCAGACTGTTGAAGTCGAGAGCGAAGCGGTGAAACTCAGCGATACGTTCTTCCGAAACTCGTCGGGAAAAATTGCGGTTGGAACGCACATCATGTACGACATCGGTGATATTTTTCAGTGCTTCCACCAGGCCATTGTGCAAATGGCGGGTGAGGGTAATTGCGATGCCTGATGCCAGCAGAATACAACCGGTCAGTACGGCGAGCGAAAACCAGATAAAATGGCTGATTGAACTGTCGCGAGCGGTTAAGCGTACTTCGCCAATGGTTTCACCATTGTGACGAATCGGCTGAATGATGGGGGCAGGGAAGAGCCAGTGGCTTATGAAATTGCTGAAAGTATCGCCTGGATCCTTACGGGGGTAATGCCAGGATGCCAGAATATTTTGCTGCTTATCACGTACTTCTGCAGTTGAAAATGCCCTTGCTGGCCCAGCGCTGCCAGTGTTTCAGTTGCTGCAGGGCCATCGGCAAAAACGACAGCTGCTTCCAGACTGTAAGTCATTGTTGCTGCTGTCAGTGCCAGGTTTTTTTGCGCGTACTGTTTCAGGGTCAGCACCGAGGTCACGGAAAGCAGCAACCAGATCAGCATCATAGTGATAAATATGCTGGTCATACTGATGTTGCGTAATGCTCTTTTAAACGTGGGGCGCTTATTAAGAGAATTATCGTTATCCATCATTTTTCTTCCGTGCGAGCATTAAGACATCCGGGTTGACCTTTACACCGCTACGCGATGAGGCATCCAGGTTTACGGCAAATCTGACGTCATTATTGTGGATGATCAGACAAAAGGCGCTACCAATAATGCACTCGGTATTTTGTTCGGCAATTAATAATAACGCCTTTGACGGATATTGTTCGGTTAATTCCATCTGGAATGTCGGTGACTCGTTGCCAAAATAAAAACCATTGCAGCCTGAAATCATCGCCTCTTGTTGAGTGTGAATGATGACAGGCAGATAAGGCAAAGATGTCGCGGCATTCTCTTGTAGGGCGGTACTAAAACGTGAAGATGAAAAGATACATAACTTTGGTGGCCCTGATAGCGCAGGCCAGCGGGTGTAACTGACAATACCGGAAACCATCATACGCACGTTTTTCGCAACGTCAGAAGGCTCTTGAGCGAGTATTGGTGCTCCCGTCAGCAGGAGAATCAGAAGTAAGAACAGTCGGTGAGAAAAACGCATTCAGGGATCCCCACCATCTTCGCTCGAAATGCATCGATATTTTTTCAGGATGCTCATTAAAATATCATTTTTTCATGCGACCGTCATCAATGTGAGAAATAAAACACAATGAGTAAAATCTTATGTTTAATTTATTTGTGGGGTTTTAATTAATTTAATCGTATTGTGCTGGCATTTTCATCAGCCCTTTTTTGCCATACTTCATGCAGTTGGCTGGCATTTTCAACATTGTTGCAGCTGGCAGGAAAGCTTTTACCGGAAAGTCCCCGGGCATAAGTAAAATCGGTCTGGCAAGTTTTCTTTTGCCCTTCGGCATATCCTTTAAGGTATAGACCGCGATCCGCCTGTGAATCGCTAAATGCATCGTCATCTTTTATGGCGCTGCCCGATATCGCATCTTCCATACCGACATCATACCAGTCGGTGCTGGTCAAGGTTGGCGCGTGAGTATAAGGATCAATCTGACATCCGCTAACCAGTAAAGCCAACAAGGGGGCGATAAACTTTTTCATCATTTCTTTCTCCTTTTTCAAAGCATAGCGGATTGTTTTTAAAGGGGATGTAAATTTATCTATACAGAAGCAAGGGTTGAAAGCGCGACTAAATTGCCTGTGTAAATAAAAATGTACGAAATATGGATTGAAAACTTTACTTTATGTGTTATCGTTACGTCATCCTCGCTGAGGAGCAACTATCGCAAACGAGCATAAACAGGATCGCCATCATGCATAAAGACGCGCTGAATAACGTACATATTACCGACGAACAGGTTTTAATGACTCCGGAACAACTGAAGGCCGCTTTTCCATTGAGCCTGCAACAAGAAGCCCAGATTGCTGACTCGCGTAAAACCATTTCAGATATTATCGCCGGGCGCGATCCTCGTCTGCTGGTAGTATGTGGTCCTTGTTCCATTCATGATCCGGAAACTGCTCTGGAATATGCTCGTCGATTTAAAGCTCTTGCCGCAGAGGTCAGCGATAGCCTCTATCTGGTAATGCGCGTCTATTTTGAAAAACCCCGTACCACTGTCGGCTGGAAAGGGTTAATTAACGATCCCCATATGGATGGCTCTTTTGATGTAGAAGCCGGGCTGCAAATCGCGCGTAAATTGTTGCTTGAGCTGGTGAATATGGGACTGCCACTGGCGACGGAAGCGTTAGATCCGAATAGCCCGCAATACCTGGGCGATCTGTTTAGCTGGTCAGCAATTGGTGCTCGTACAACGGAATCGCAAACTCACCGTGAAATGGCCTCCGGGCTTTCCATGCCGGTTGGTTTTAAAAACGGCACCGACGGCAGTCTGGCAACAGCAATTAACGCTATGCGCGCCGCCGCCCAGCCGCACTGTTTTGTTGGCATTAACCAGGCAGGGCAGGTTGCGTTGCTACAAACTCAGGGGAATCCGGACGGGCATGTGATCCTGCGCGGTGGTAAAGCGCCGAACTATAGCCCTGCGGATGTTGCGCAATGTGAAAAAGAGATGGAACAGGCGGGACTGCGCCCGTCTCTGATGGTAGATTGCAGCCACGGTAATTCCAATAAAGATTATCGCCGTCAGCCTGCGGTGGCAGAATCCGTGGTTGCTCAAATCAAAGATGGTAATCGCTCAATTATTGGTCTGATGATCGAAAGTAATATCCACGAGGGCAATCAGTCTTCTGAGCAACCGCGCAGTGAAATGAAATACGGTGTATCCGTAACCGATGCCTGCATTAGCTGGGAAATGACTGATGCCTTGCTGCGTGAAATTCATCAGGATCTGAACGGGCAGCTGACGGCTCGCGTGGCTTAAGAGGTTTATTATGGTTGCTGAATTGACCGCATTACGCGATCAAATTGATGAAGTCGATAAAGCGCTGCTGAATTTATTAGCGAAGCGTCTGGAACTGGTTGCTGAAGTGGGCAAGGTGAAAAGCCGCTTTGGACTGCCTATTTATGTTCCGGAGCGCGAGGCATCTATGTTGGCCTCGCGTCGTGCAGAGGCGGAAGCTCTGGGTGTACCGCCAGATCTGATTGAGGATGTTTTGCGTCGGGTGATGCGTGAATCTTACTCCAGTGAAAACGACAAAGGATTTAAAACACTTTGTCCGTCACTGCGTCCGGTGGTTATCGTCGGCGGTGGCGGTCAGATGGGACGCCTGTTCGAGAAGATGCTGACACTATCGGGTTATCAGGTGCGGATTCTGGAGCAACATGACTGGGATCGAGCGGCTGATATTGTTGCCGATGCCGGAATGGTGATTGTTAGTGTGCCAATCCACGTTACTGAGCAAGTTATCGGCAAATTACCGCCTTTACCGAAAGATTGTATTCTGGTTGATCTGGCATCAGTGAAAAATGGACCATTACAGGCCATGCTGGCGGCGCACGATGGCCCGGTACTGGGGTTACACCCGATGTTCGGCCCGGACAGCGGTAGCCTGGCAAAGCAAGTTGTGGTCTGGTGTGATGGACGTAAGCCGGAAGCATACCAATGGTTTCTGGAGCAAATTCAGGTCTGGGGCGCTCGGTTGCATCGTATTAGCGCTGTCGAGCACGATCAGAATATGGCGTTTATTCAGGCTCTGCGCCACTTTGCTACTTTTGCTTACGGGCTGCACCTGGCAGAAGAAAATGTTCAGCTTGAGCAACTTCTGGCGCTCTCTTCGCCGATTTACCGCCTTGAGCTGGCGATGGTCGGGCGACTGTTTGCTCAGGATCCGCAGCTTTATGCCGACATCATTATGTCGTCAGAGCGTAATCTGGCGTTAATCAAACGTTACTATAAGCGTTTCGGCGAGGCGATTGAGTTGCTGGAGCAGGGCGATAAGCAGGCGTTTATTGACAGTTTCCGCAAGGTGGAGCACTGGTTCGGCGATTACGCACAGCGTTTTCAGAGTGAAAGCCGCGTGTTATTGCGTCAGGCGAATGACAATCGCCAGTAATAATCCAGTGCCGGATGATTCACATCATCCGGCACCTTTTCATCAGGTTGGATCAACAGGCACTACGTTCTCACTTGGGTAACAGCCCAATACCTTCATTGAACGGGTGATTTCCCCTAACTCTTTCAATGCTTTTTGCATTTCCGCTGATTCAAGATTAGCCTGAATATCCAGATAGAACATCTCTTCCCATGGATTACCGTGAATCGGGCGTGATTCCAGACGGGTCATAATCAGATTGTGGTTGCGCAGTACCAGCAACGCTTCAACCAACGCACCGGCTTGTTGCCCGGTCGCCATTAACAACGTGGTTTTCGCCGGAACCTGATCAGACACGTTAATGGCTTTACGCGCCAACACCACAAATCGGGTGAAGTTTTGTCGCTGATTTGCTTCAATACGCTCCAGTACCTGCAAACCGTACAAAGTGCCGCCAGCTTCGCTTCCCAACGCAGCAACATGCGGTGATTTTGCCTGTGCAACCTTTTCCATTGCCGCAGACGTACTTTCGGTATATTCAATCTTCCAGTGCGGATAACGATTAAGGAATTTGCTGCATTGCTGGAATGGCTGCGGATGGCTGTAGACCGTATTGATGGTGGATAAATCAGTAGTGCCGGAGACCAACAAACAATGGTCGATAGTTAACGTCATCTCGCCAACAATCGACAAGCTGGTATGTTGCAGCAGATCGTAAACGTCGTTTATGGCACCGGAGCTGGTATTTTCAATCGGTACGACGGCATAGTCGGCCTGGCCGGTTTCCACCTGATTAAAAATATCGGCAAATTTGGCGCAGCCACTTTCAATGAATTGCTCAAAGTGACGGGCAGCATACTGGCGCGCCGCAAGATGGGAATAAGAACCTTTGGGGCCGAGAAAAGCGATGCGTGCTGAGTGCGGATTAATTTTATTGAGATGTTGTTGGAGCAAAGCCTGCTGAGTTAATACGGAATCTTCAATGATGAGCTGGAACAGGCGAGTAATGTAATGGGCGTCCAGATGGTGCGCTTTACCGAGCGTAATTAATCTTTCCAGCAAATCGCGTTCACGATCAATATCACGTACCGGGCGATGCGAGAGCAGTTTGGCTTTTCCCACCTCGACGGCCAGTTCGCGCCGTTCTGCCAGTAACGCTAATAATTTTTCATCCAGCGCGCTGATTTTCTCTCGCAGCGCCAGTAACGGGTTTTCCGATGTCATAGTGTTGCCTTTTTGTTATCAATAAAAAAGGCCCCCCGATTTGGGAGGCCTTATTGTTCGTCTTCGCATTCTGTTTCACACGACGAAACGCCTCCCATTCAGGGGAAGGTAAAAAAGAATGCGAAGAAAAACGGTATGTGTTTCATGTTTGTTTCCTTAAGTGACTTTAGTACAGTACCCGTACTGTTTTCACGCTGTCAACAAAAAACGCGCCCGAAGGCGCGTTGGCGATACACTCAATATAAAGGACTACTCTTCTTCAACTTCTTCGACGAAGTTGGCGTCTTTCACCGATGTTGCGGCACGACGTGCTTCGCCTTTGTGCTGCAGTTTATTGAGCTGCCGTTCCAGCTTGTTGATCAATTCGTTAATTGCGGTGTACATATCTTCATGTTTACCACTGGCAACCAGAACGCCGTTAGGTGTATTGATTGTGGCGTCAGCAACAAACCCTTGTGGCTCTTTGGACAGAATGATATGTGGATTAATCAGATGTGTTTGCCATTTTTCCAGTTTGGCGAGACGGTCTGCGACATGTTGGCGGATGGCCGGAGTAATTTCCATTTGTTTGCTGGTAATGTTCATTGTCATAAATTTTACCTCTTGTCTTCCCGTCTTGGTGAATTCAGCATACCGTTCCTGATGTCAAAATGTGTGATGGAAATCTCATAATTTTGTCACTTTTTGTCAACGAATCTTTTTTGTGAGAAATCGCAGGAAGAGGTGTTTTTTTACTTGAGGAATATCTCAAAGCGAGCCATATTTGATGAGATCGATAGTGACTAAATCGCTTCAGTTTCACAACTAACAGAATAAAAAAACGGCAGCTCAAGGGCTGTAATGCCGATCAGTTAAGGATCAGTTGACCGATCCAGTGGCTGTGTAAGAATCCGGAAACGCTCACTTGTTTCCGGATTTTTTTATGCACATTGGACAGGCTCTTGATCTGGTATCCCGTTACGATTCTCTGCGTAACCCACTGACTTCTCTGGGGGATTACCTCGACCCCGAACTCATCTCTCGTTGCCTTGCCGAATCAGGTACTGTAACGCTACGCAAGCGCCGTCTTCCCCTCGAAATGATGGTCTGGTGTATTGTTGGCATGGCGCTTGAGCGTAAAGAACCTCTTCACCAGATTGTGAATCGCCTGGACATCATGCTGCCGGGCAATCGCCCCTTCGGTGCCCCCAGTGCCGTTATTCAGGCCCGCCAGCGCCTGGGAAGTGAGGCTGTCCGCCGCGTGTTCACGAAAACAGCGCAGCTCTGGCATAACGCCACGCCGCATCCGCACTGGTGCGGCCTGACCCTGCTGGCCATCGATGGTGTGTTCTGGCGCACACCGGATACACCAGAGAACGATGCAGCCTTCCCCCGCCAGACACATGCCGGGAACCCGGCGCTCTACCCGCAGGTCAAAATGGTCTGCCAGATGGAACTGACCAGCCATCTGCTGACGGCTGCAGCCTTCGGCACGATGAAGAACAGCGAAAATGAGCTTGCTGAGCAACTTATAGAACAAACCGGCGATAACACTCTGACGTTAATGGATAAAGGTTATTACTCACTGGGACTGTTAAATGGCTGGAGCCTGGCGGGAGAACACCGCCACTGGATGATACCTCTCAGAAAGGGAGCGCAATATGAAGAGCTCAGAAAACTGGGTAAAGGCGATCATCTGGTGAAGCTGAAAACCAGCCCGCAGGCACGAAAAAAGTGGCCGGGACTGGGAAATGAAGTGACAGCCCGCCTGCTGACCGTGACGCGCAAAGGAAAAGTCTGCCATCTGCTGACGTCGATGACGGACGCCATGCGCTTCCCCGGAGGAGAAATGGCGGATCTGTACAGTCATCGCTGGGAAAGCGATCTGGGATACAGGGAGATAAAACAGACGATGCAACTGAGCAGGCTGACGCTGAGAAGTAAAAAGCCGGAGCTTGTGGAGCAAGAGCTGTGGGGTGTCTTACTGGCTTATAATCTGGTGAGATATCAGATGATTAAAATGGCGGAACATCTGAAAGGTTACTGGCCGAATCAAATGAGTTTCTCAGAATCATGCGGAATGGTGATGAGAATGCTGATGACATTGCAGGGCGCTTCACCGGGACGTATACCGGAGCTGATGCGCGATCTTGCAAGTATGGGACAACTTGTGAAATTACCGACGAGAAGGGGAAGGGCCTTCCCGAGAGTGGTAAAGGAGAGGCCCTGGAAATACCCCACAGCCCCGAAAAAGAGCCAGTCAGTTGCTTAACTGACTGGCATTAGCCCCGAAGGGCTCGTTTTATCATTACTGGACAGCGACAATCCGGTCTTCATTAACTTCCAGGCGAATCACTTTACCCGGAACCAATTCACCAGACAGTATTTGCTGTGCCAGCGGGTTTTCGATCTGCTGCTGGATAGCACGTTTCAAAGGACGTGCACCATAGACTGGATCGTAACCGTTCTCGCTCAGCAGTTTCAGCGCCTCGTCAGAAATGTGGATTTCATAACCACGTTCTTCCAGACGTTTGTACAGACGTTTCAACTGAATCTGCGCAATCGAGGCAATGTGCTGTTCACCCAGCGGATGGAAGACCACCACTTCATCAATACGGTTAATGAATTCCGGACGGAAGTTATGGCTAACCACACCGAGCACCAGCTCTTTCATGTGCGCATAATCCAGTTCACCGAAGCGTTCCTGAATCAGATCGGAACCGAGGTTAGAGGTCATAATGACAACCGTATTACGGAAGTCGACCGTTCTCCCCTGCCCGTCAGTCAGACGCCCATCATCCAGTACCTGCAACAGAATATTGAAGACATCCGGATGCGCTTTTTCCACTTCATCCAGCAGGATGACGGAATACGGACGACGACGCACAGCTTCGGTCAGGTAGCCACCTTCTTCATAACCGACATATCCCGGAGGCGCACCAACCAGACGAGACACCGAGTGTTTCTCCATAAATTCGGACATATCGATACGGACCATCGCCTCGTCGCTATCAAACATAAAGTTCGCCAGCGCCTTACAAAGCTCAGTTTTCCCCACACCCGTTGGGCCGAGGAACAGGAATGAACCAATCGGGCGATTTGGATCCGCCAACCCCGCACGGCTACGGCGAATAGCGTTAGATACCGCATCAACCGCTTCGTTCTGACCAATGACGCGATGGTGCAGTTCTTGCTCCATACGCAGCAGTTTTTCGCGCTCGCTTTCCATCATGCGAGAAACCGGAATCCCCGTCCAACGCGCCAGCACTTCAGCAATTTCGGCATCGGTCACTTTATTACGCAACAGACGCATAGTTTTGCCTTCGAGCTGCGTTGCGGCTTCCAGTTGCTTTTCCAGTTCCGGGATTTTGCCGTATTGCAGTTCAGACATCCGCGCCAGGTCCCCCACACGGCGAGCCTGTTCAATAGCGATTTTCGCCTGTTCCAGTTCCGCTTTAATGGTCTGCGTACCAGAAAGCGATGCCTTCTCTGCTTTCCACTCTTCTTCTAACTCGGAGTACTGACGTTCTTTGTCGCTCAGTTCTTCGTTGAGCATATCCAGGCGTTTTTTACTGGCTTCATCAGACTCTTTCATTAACGCCTGTTGTTCCAGTTTGAGCTGGATGATACGACGATCGAGTCGGTCGAGTTCTTCTGGTTTTGAGTCAATCTGCATACGAATGCTGGATGCTGCTTCATCGATCAGGTCGATGGCTTTATCCGGCAGCTGACGGTCAGCAATGTAGCGATGAGACAACGTCGCTGCTGCAACAATTGCCGGGTCAGTAATTTGCACATGGTGGAGCAATTCGAAACGTTCTTTCACGCCACGCAGAATCGCAATGGTGTCTTGAACAGAAGGCTCGGCAACAAACACTTTCTGGAAACGACGTTCCAGCGCAGCATCTTTTTCGATGTACTGGCGATATTCGTCAAGCGTCGTGGCACCTACGCAGTGCAATTCACCACGCGCCAGCGCCGGTTTCAGCATGTTTCCGGCGTCCATTGCGCCATCGGCTTTACCCGCGCCGACCATGGTATGTAATTCGTCGATAAACAGGATGACGTTGCCTTCCTGTTTGGCAAGATCGTTAAGCACGCCTTTTAAACGTTCTTCAAACTCACCGCGATATTTCGCCCCAGCCACCAGCGCGCCCATATCCAGCGCCAGTACGCGGCGGCCTTTCAATCCTTCCGGCACTTCGCCGTTGATAATACGCTGCGCCAGACCTTCAACGATGGCAGTTTTACCGACGCCGGGTTCACCAATCAGTACCGGGTTATTTTTAGTACGACGTTGCAGCACCTGAATGGTACGGCGAATTTCTTCATCACGACCAATCACCGGATCGAGTTTGCCCTGTTCGGCTCGTTCGGTAAGGTCGATGGTATATTTTTTCAAAGCCTGACGTTGGTCTTCAGCACCTTGATCGTTCACGCTTTCACCTCCACGCATTTGTTCAATCGCTTGAGTAATGTTGGCGGTGGTCGCCCCTGTTGCTTTCAGGATGTCGGCCAGCGTGCCGCGAGACTCAAGTGCCGCCAGAACGAACAGTTCTGACGAGATAAAGTTATCACCACGTTTTTGCGCCAGCTTGTCGCAAAGATTAAGAACGCGCACCAGATCCTGTGATGGCTGGACATCACCACCAGTACCTTCAACCTGCGGTAAACGATTTAATGCCTGATTGATATCTGTGCGCAACTGGCCAGCATTTATGCCAGCGGATGTTAATAAAGGACTAACCGAACCCCCTTCCTGATTCAGCAGGGCGCTCATTAAATGAAGTGGTTCGATGAATTGGTTGTCGTGCCCGAGTGCAAGTGATTGGGCATCGGCAAGAGCAAGCTGGAATTTATTAGTAAGACGATCCAGACGCATAACTCCTCCCATAACGGATCAAAGTTGCTACTGGAGATTAAATGAGGTCATCCCTCAATTATTCAAGGTTATTGACCAGATTAATGTGAAAAGAAAATCACGCGTACCGGATCGTCTTGATTCTTTAGGTTATATCAGCCAAATGAAACTTGCCATACGACCGGTGGTCTTGTCGCGACGATAAGAGAAGAAAGTCTCATTTTCCGTATATGTACAACGGTCGCCGCCGAAAATTTGCTCAACACCCACGTTCGCCAGACGCTGCCGGGCAAGCTGATAAATATCCGCCAGATACTTATCACCATGCTGAATGAAAGCTGCACTTGCTTTAGCGTCTACTGCCATAAACGCCTCGCGAACCTCCGCCCCCACTTCGAACGCGCGTGGACCAATTGCCGGCCCTAACCAGGCGAGAATGTTTTCAGGTTTATCAGCAAAACAGGAAACCGTCTCTTCCAGCACGCCTGCGCACAGTCCACGCCAGCCAGCATGAACGGCGGCGACTTCCGTTCCCGCTCGATTGCAAAACAGCACAGGGAGGCAGTCGGCAGTCATCACTGCGCAAACCGTGCCAGGCGTATTGCTATAAGAGGCATCTGCTCGTTTTGAGGCATAAGGTTCGCCAGTAAGCTTAAGCACATCTTTGCCGTGTACCTGCTCAAGCCAGACCGGTTTAGAAGGCAAATTGCCCGCAGCAAAAAGTCGCTTGCGATTCTCCTCAACGTGATCCGGGTTATCGCCACAATGGGCACCGAGGTTGAGTGAGTCATACGGGGGCAAGCTCACGCCGCCGATACGAGTGGAGCTACAGGCCGCAACACCTTTTGGCAGCGGCCACTGCGGGACAATCAGCTTACTCATAACCAGTCCACTTCATCCTTATGCTCTTCGAAATCGGCGCGCATCACCTCAATCAGCTCCACCATATCTTGTGGAATAGGCGCATGCCATTCCATTTCGATGCCGGAGATCGGGTGATAAAGACGCAGCATGGTTGCATGAAGCGCCTGGCGGTCAAACTTACGCAGCGTGGAGATAAATGCTTCCGAAGCACCTTTTGGCGGACGCGGACGGCCACCATAAACCGGATCGCCCACCAGCGGATGAGTGATATGGGCCATATGCACGCGGATCTGGTGCGTACGTCCAGTTTCCAGACGCAACCGCAGACGCGTGTGCACACGGAAGTGTTCCATGATGCGATAGTGAGTCACCGCCGGTTTGCCCATCGGATGCACCGCCATGTGAGTACGTTTGGTCGGGTGGCGGCTGATGGGTTCATCTACTGTACCGCCAGCGGTCATATGACCAATCGCCACCGCTTCATACTCACGAGTAATTTCACGCCGTTGCAAAGATTCGACTAAACGCGTCTGAGCCGGAACGGTTTTTGCCACAACCATCAGGCCAGTGGTGTCTTTATCCAGACGATGGACGATGCCCGCACGTGGTACATCGGCAATGGGCGGATAGTAATGAAGCAACGCATTCAGTACCGTGCCATCCGGGTTACCCGCGCCAGGATGTACCACTAGGTCGCGCGGTTTATTAATGACGATGATATCTTCATCTTCATAGACGATATCCAGAGGGATATCCTGCGGTTCAAAACGCGCTTCTTCTTCAATCTCAGCGTTGATGGCAACCTGCTCGCCACCCAATACTTTTTCTTTCGGCTTATCACAAACTTTGCCGTTTACCAGCACGCGCTGGTCGAGGATCCATTCTTTTATTCGCGAACGTGAATAATCCGGGAACATTTCGGCCAAAGCCTGATCTAAGCGTTGACCGAGTTGGTTTTCGGACACCGTTGCAGTGAGCTGTACTCGTTGTGCCATATATACTGCTTCTTCGTTTATCGTTGGGGTTTTACGGCTTTGCCGTTTAATATAGTGTGCTATTGTAGCTGGTCTTAACCGGGTGCAGGAACAGAGAATCTCCCGTATTACATTTTGAGGAAAGTCAAAACGTCATGACGCGCATGAAATATCTGGTGGCAGCCGCCACACTAAGCCTGTTTTTGGCGGGTTGCTCGGGGTCAAAGGAAGAAGTACCTGATAATCCGCCAAATGAAATTTACGCGACTGCACAACAAAAGCTGCAGGACGGTAACTGGAGACAGGCAATAACGCAACTGGAAGCGTTAGATAATCGCTATCCGTTTGGTCCGTATTCGCAGCAGGTGCAGCTGGATCTCATCTACGCCTACTATAAAAACGCCGATTTGCCGTTAGCGCAGGCTGCCATCGATCGTTTTATTCGCCTTAACCCGACCCATCCGAATATCGATTATGTCATGTACATGCGTGGCCTGACCAATATGGCGCTGGATGACAGTGCGCTGCAAGGGTTCTTTGGCGTTGACCGTAGCGATCGCGATCCTCAACATGCACGAGCTGCGTTTAGTGACTTTTCCAAACTGGTGCGCGGCTATCCGAACAGTCAGTACACTACCGATGCCACCAAACGTCTGGTATTCCTGAAAGATCGTCTGGCGAAATATGAATACTCCGTGGCCGAGTACTATACAGAACGTGGCGCATGGGTTGCCGTCGTTAACCGCATAGAAGGCATGTTGCGCGACTACCCGGATACCCAGGCTACGCGTGATGCGCTGCCGCTGATGGAAAATGCATACCGTCAGATGCAGATGAATGCGCAAGCTGAAAAAGTAGCGAAAATCATCGCCGCAAACAGCAGCAATACATAACAGAAACCTGAAACACAAAACGGCAGCCCTTGAGCTGTAATGCCAGTCAGTTAAGCAACTGACTGGCTCTTTTTCGGGGCTGTGGGGTATTTCCAGGGCCTCTCCTTTACCACTCTCGGGAAGGCCCTTCCCCTTCTCGTCGGTAATTTCACAAGTTGTCCCATACTTGCAAGATCGCGCATCAGCTCCGGTATACGTCCCGGTGAAGCGCCCTGCAATGTCATCAGCATTCTCATCACCATTCCGCATGATTCTGAGAAACTCAGTTGATTCGGCCAGTAACCTTTCAGATGTTCCGCCATTTTAATCATCTGATATCTCACCAGATTATAAGCCAGTAAGACACCCCACAGCTCTTGCTCCACAAGCTCCGGCTTTTTACTTCTCAGCGTCAGCCTGCTCAGTTGCATCGTCTGTTTTATCTCCCTGTATCCCAGTTCGATTTCCCAGCGATGACTGTACAGATCAGCCATTTAACAATTTATCAGACAATCTGTGTGGGCACTCGAAGATACGGATTCTTAACGTCGCAAGACGATAAATGAATACCAAGTCTCAAGAGTGAACACGTAATTCATTACGAAGTTTAATTCTTTGAGCATCAAACTTTTAAATTGAAGAGTTTGATCATGGCTCAGATTGAACGCTGGCGGCAGGCCTAACACATGCAAGTCGAACGGTAACAGGAAGCGCTTGCTGCTTCGCTGACGAGTGGCGGACGGGTGAGTAATGTCTGGGAAACTGCCTGATGGAGGGGGATAACTACTGGAAACGGTAGCTAATACCGCATAACGTCGCAAGACCAAAGAGGGGGACCTTCGGGCCTCTTGCCATCGGATGTGCCCAGATGGGATTAGCTTGTTGGTGGGGTAACGGCTCACCAAGGCGACGATCCCTAGCTGGTCTGAGAGGATGACCAGCCACACTGGAACTGAGACACGGTCCAGACTCCTACGGGAGGCAGCAGTGGGGAATATTGCACAATGGGCGCAAGCCTGATGCAGCCATGCCGCGTGTATGAAGAAGGCCTTCGGGTTGTAAAGTACTTTCAGCGGGGAGGAAGGGAGTAAAGTTAATACCTTTGCTCATTGACGTTACCCGCAGAAGAAGCACCGGCTAACTCCGTGCCAGCAGCCGCGGTAATACGGAGGGTGCAAGCGTTAATCGGAATTACTGGGCGTAAAGCGCACGCAGGCGGTTTGTTAAGTCAGATGTGAAATCCCCGGGCTCAACCTGGGAACTGCATCTGATACTGGCAAGCTTGAGTCTCGTAGAGGGGGGTAGAATTCCAGGTGTAGCGGTGAAATGCGTAGAGATCTGGAGGAATACCGGTGGCGAAGGCGTCCCCCTGGACGAAGACTGACGCTCAGGTGCGAAAGCGTGGGGAGCAAACAGGATTAGATACCCTGGTAGTCCACGCCGTAAACGATGTCGACTTGGAGGTTGTGCCCTTGAGGCGTGGCTTCCGGAGCTAACGCGTTAAGTCGACCGCCTGGGGAGTACGGCCGCAAGGTTAAAACTCAAATGAATTGACGGGGGCCCGCACAAGCGGTGGAGCATGTGGTTTAATTCGATGCAACGCGAAGAACCTTACCTGGTCTTGACATCCACGGAAGTTTTCAGAGATGAGAATGTGCCTTCGGGAACCGTGAGACAGGTGCTGCATGGCTGTCGTCAGCTCGTGTTGTGAAATGTTGGGTTAAGTCCCGCAACGAGCGCAACCCTTATCCTTTGTTGCCAGCGGTCCGGCCGGGAACTCAAAGGAGACTGCCAGTGATAAACTGGAGGAAGGTGGGGATGACGTCAAGTCATCATGGCCCTTACGACCAGGGCTACACACGTGCTACAATGGCGCATACAAAGAGAAGCGACCTCGCGAGAGCAAGCGGACCTCATAAAGTGCGTCGTAGTCCGGATTGGAGTCTGCAACTCGACTCCATGAAGTCGGAATCGCTAGTAATCGTGGATCAGAATGCCACGGTGAATACGTTCCCGGGCCTTGTACACACCGCCCGTCACACCATGGGAGTGGGTTGCAAAAGAAGTAGGTAGCTTAACCTTCGGGAGGGCGCTTACCACTTTGTGATTCATGACTGGGGTGAAGTCGTAACAAGGTAACCGTAGGGGAACCTGCGGTTGGATCACCTCCTTACCTTAAAGAAGCGTTCTTTGTAGTGCTCACACAGATTGTCTGATGAAAATGAGCAGTAAAACCTCTACAGGCTTGTAGCTCAGGTGGTTAGAGCGCACCCCTGATAAGGGTGAGGTCGGTGGTTCAAGTCCACTCAGGCCTACCAAATTTGCACGGCAAATTTGAAGAGGTTTTAACTACATGTTATGGGGCTATAGCTCAGCTGGGAGAGCGCCTGCTTTGCACGCAGGAGGTCTGCGGTTCGATCCCGCATAGCTCCACCATCTCTGTAGTGATTAAATAAAAAATACTTCAGAGTGTACCTGCAAAGGTTCACTGCGAAGTTTTGCTCTTTAAAAATCTGGATCAAGCTGAAAATTGAAACACTGAACAACGAAAGTTGTTCGTGAGTCTCTCAAATTTTCGCAACACGATGATGAGTCGAAAGAAACATCTTCGGGTTGTGAGGTTAAGCGACTAAGCGTACACGGTGGATGCCCTGGCAGTCAGAGGCGATGAAGGACGTGCTAATCTGCGATAAGCGTCGGTAAGGTGATATGAACCGTTATAACCGGCGATTTCCGAATGGGGAAACCCAGTGTGATTCGTCACACTATCATTAACTGAATCCATAGGTTAATGAGGCGAACCGGGGGAACTGAAACATCTAAGTACCCCGAGGAAAAGAAATCAACCGAGATTCCCCCAGTAGCGGCGAGCGAACGGGGAGCAGCCCAGAGCCTGAATCAGTGTGTGTGTTAGTGGAAGCGTCTGGAAAGGCGTGCGATACAGGGTGACAGCCCCGTACACAAAAATGCACATACTGTGAGCTCGATGAGTAGGGCGGGACACGTGGTATCCTGTCTGAATATGGGGGGACCATCCTCCAAGGCTAAATACTCCTGACTGACCGATAGTGAACCAGTACCGTGAGGGAAAGGCGAAAAGAACCCCGGCGAGGGGAGTGAAAAAGAACCTGAAACCGTGTACGTACAAGCAGTGGGAGCACGCTTAGGCGTGTGACTGCGTACCTTTTGTATAATGGGTCAGCGACTTATATTCTGTAGCAAGGTTAACCGAATAGGGGAGCCGAAGGGAAACCGAGTCTTAACTGGGCGTTAAGTTGCAGGGTATAGACCCGAAACCCGGTGATCTAGCCATGGGCAGGTTGAAGGTTGGGTAACACTAACTGGAGGACCGAACCGACTAATGTTGAAAAATTAGCGGATGACTTGTGGCTGGGGGTGAAAGGCCAATCAAACCGGGAGATAGCTGGTTCTCCCCGAAAGCTATTTAGGTAGCGCCTCGTGAATTCATCTCCGGGGGTAGAGCACTGTTTCGGCAAGGGGGTCATCCCGACTTACCAACCCGATGCAAACTGCGAATACCGGAGAATGTTATCACGGGAGACACACGGCGGGTGCTAACGTCCGTCGTGAAGAGGGAAACAACCCAGACCGCCAGCTAAGGTCCCAAAGTCATGGTTAAGTGGGAAACGATGTGGGAAGGCCCAGACAGCCAGGATGTTGGCTTAGAAGCAGCCATCATTTAAAGAAAGCGTAATAGCTCACTGGTCGAGTCGGCCTGCGCGGAAGATGTAACGGGGCTAAACCATGCACCGAAGCTGCGGCAGCGACGCTTATGCGTTGTTGGGTAGGGGAGCGTTCTGTAAGCCTGTGAAGGTGTGCTGTGAGGTATGCTGGAGGTATCAGAAGTGCGAATGCTGACATAAGTAACGATAAAGCGGGTGAAAAGCCCGCTCGCCGGAAGACCAAGGGTTCCTGTCCAACGTTAATCGGGGCAGGGTGAGTCGACCCCTAAGGCGAGGCCGAAAGGCGTAGTCGATGGGAAACAGGTTAATATTCCTGTACTTGGTGTTACTGCGAAGGGGGGACGGAGAAGGCTATGTTGGCCGGGCGACGGTTGTCCCGGTTTAAGCGTGTAGGCTGGTTTTCCAGGCAAATCCGGAAAATCAAGGCCGAGGCGTGATGACGAGGCACTACGGTGCTGAAGCAACAAATGCCCTGCTTCCAGGAAAAGCCTCTAAGCATCAGGTAACATCAAATCGTACCCCAAACCGACACAGGTGGTCAGGTAGAGAATACCAAGGCGCTTGAGAGAACTCGGGTGAAGGAACTAGGCAAAATGGTGCCGTAACTTCGGGAGAAGGCACGCTGATACGTAGGTGAAGCGACTTGCTCGTGGAGCTGAAATCAGTCGAAGATACCAGCTGGCTGCAACTGTTTATTAAAAACACAGCACTGTGCAAACACGAAAGTGGACGTATACGGTGTGACGCCTGCCCGGTGCCGGAAGGTTAATTGATGGGGTTAGCGCAAGCGAAGCTCTTGATCGAAGCCCCGGTAAACGGCGGCCGTAACTATAACGGTCCTAAGGTAGCGAAATTCCTTGTCGGGTAAGTTCCGACCTGCACGAATGGCGTAATGATGGCCAGGCTGTCTCCACCCGAGACTCAGTGAAATTGAACTCGCTGTGAAGATGCAGTGTACCCGCGGCAAGACGGAAAGACCCCGTGAACCTTTACTATAGCTTGACACTGAACATTGAGCCTTGATGTGTAGGATAGGTGGGAGGCTTTGAAGTGTGGACGCCAGTCTGCATGGAGCCGACCTTGAAATACCACCCTTTAATGTTTGATGTTCTAACGTGGACCCGTGATCCGGGTTGCGGACAGTGTCTGGTGGGTAGTTTGACTGGGGCGGTCTCCTCCTAAAGAGTAACGGAGGAGCACGAAGGTTGGCTAATCCTGGTCGGACATCAGGAGGTTAGTGCAATGGCATAAGCCAGCTTGACTGCGAGCGTGACGGCGCGAGCAGGTGCGAAAGCAGGTCATAGTGATCCGGTGGTTCTGAATGGAAGGGCCATCGCTCAACGGATAAAAGGTACTCCGGGGATAACAGGCTGATACCGCCCAAGAGTTCATATCGACGGCGGTGTTTGGCACCTCGATGTCGGCTCATCACATCCTGGGGCTGAAGTAGGTCCCAAGGGTATGGCTGTTCGCCATTTAAAGTGGTACGCGAGCTGGGTTTAGAACGTCGTGAGACAGTTCGGTCCCTATCTGCCGTGGGCGCTGGAGAACTGAGGGGGGCTGCTCCTAGTACGAGAGGACCGGAGTGGACGCATCACTGGTGTTCGGGTTGTCATGCCAATGGCACTGCCCGGTAGCTAAATGCGGAAGAGATAAGTGCTGAAAGCATCTAAGCACGAAACTTGCCCCGAGATGAGTTCTCCCTGACCCTTTAAGGGTCCTGAAGGAACGTTGAAGACGACGACGTTGATAGGCCGGGTGTGTAAGCGCAGCGATGCGTTGAGCTAACCGGTACTAATGAACCGTGAGGCTTAACCTTACAACGCCGAAGATGTTTTGGCGGATTGAGAGAAGATTTTCAGCCTGATACAGATTAAATCAGAACGCAGAAGCGGTCTGATAAAACAGAATTAGCCTGGCGGCCGTAGCGCGGTGGTCCCACCTGACCCCATGCCGAACTCAGAAGTGAAACGCCGTAGCGCCGATGGTAGTGTGGGGTCTCCCCATGCGAGAGTAGGGAACTGCCAGGCATCAAACTAAGCGAAAGGCCATCCGTCAGGATGGCCTTTTTGCATTGGCGCAGAAAAAAATGCCTGATGCGACGCTGCGCGTCTTATACTCCCACATATGACAGATTCAGCAACGGATGCGGTTTCCCCAACTTGCCTACTTCCATACGTGTCCTCCTTACCAGAAATTTATCCTTAAGCTCCTCAATAACCATTTTCCTGCTAACTAAATTCATGGTTTAGGTTGCATAATGATACGCAACAAATGTATAACATTTTCTTTACCAAAAGAAATAAACAAAAGCGACCAACAAAAGCATCGGATTACGGCAGGAGACATAATGGCATGGCTGAAAGTACTGTAACGGCAGACAGCAAACTGACAAGTAGTGATACTCGTCGCCGCATTTGGGCGATTGTGGGGGCCTCTTCAGGTAATCTGGTCGAGTGGTTCGATTTCTATGTCTACTCGTTCTGTTCACTCTACTTCGCCCACATTTTCTTCCCTTCCGGGAACACGACGACTCAACTACTACAAACAGCAGGTGTTTTTGCTGCGGGATTCCTGATGCGCCCAATAGGCGGTTGGCTATTTGGCCGCATAGCCGATAAACATGGTCGCAAAAAATCGATGCTGTTATCGGTGTGTATGATGTGTTTCGGATCGCTGGTTATCGCCTGCCTCCCAGGTTATGAAACTATAGGTACGTGGGCTCCGGCATTATTGCTTCTCGCTCGTTTATTTCAGGGATTATCCGTTGGCGGAGAATATGGCACCAGCGCCACCTATATGAGTGAAGTTGCCGTTGAAGGGCGCAAAGGTTTTTACGCATCATTTCAGTATGTGACGTTGATCGGCGGACAACTGCTAGCCCTACTGGTTGTCGTGGTTTTACAACACACCATGGAAGACGCTGCACTCAGAGAGTGGGGATGGCGTATTCCTTTCGCGTTAGGAGCTGTGTTAGCTGTTGTGGCGTTGTGGTTACGTCGTCAATTAGATGAAACTTCGCAACAAGAAACGCGCGCTTTAAAAGAAGCTGGATCTCTGAAAGGATTATGGCGCAATCGCCGTGCATTCATCATGGTTCTCGGTTTTACCGCTGCGGGCTCCCTTTGTTTCTATACCTTCACCACTTATATGCAGAAGTATCTGGTAAATACTGCGGGAATGCATGCCAACGTGGCGAGTGGCATTATGACTGCCGCATTGTTTGTATTCATGCTTATTCAACCACTCATTGGCGCGCTGTCGGATAAGATTGGTCGCCGTACCTCAATGTTATGTTTCGGTTCGCTGGCAGCCATTTTTACCGTTCCTATTCTCTCAGCATTGCAAAACGTTTCCTCGCCTTATGCCGCTTTTGGTCTGGTGATGTGTGCCCTGCTGATAGTGAGTTTTTATACATCAATCAGTGGAATACTGAAGGCTGAGATGTTCCCAGCACAGGTTCGCGCATTAGGCGTTGGTCTGTCATATGCGGTCGCTAATGCTATATTTGGTGGTTCGGCGGAGTACGTAGCGTTGTCGCTGAAATCAATAGGAATGGAAACAGCCTTCTTCTGGTATGTGACCTTGATGGCCGTGGTGGCGTTTCTGGTTTCTTTGATGCTACATCGCAAAGGGAAGGGGATGCGTCTTTAGTGACGGGTCAGTTGCCAGACGGTATAGCCGGTGCTTGCACCGGCGACATCCCAGGCCAAATCCTTCCAGCTCCAGCCGCTCCCTTCGGGGCGGCTATCCCAAAGCTCTTTTGACGCCCCCAAACTGACAGAGAACATCAATCCAAACATGGCACTGCGATCCCGGCTCATCCCCTGATGCTGTGAATATTCATTTCCGGCGGCGGAAAGTATCGCCGAGGCGATAAAGTGTTGAGCTTTATCCTGCCCACTCCAGCTATCGTTATCCATATGGCTGCATTCAGAAAGTAACAATAGCGAACAGACAAAAAGAATACGCAAAACGTGGCCTCCAAAAAACAAACCCCGTACAGGACGGGGTTGTGATTACAGGATGCGGCTAATTAATCGGTCGATGCGGATACGGCGCAAACGGCGGATGAGTTTACGAACCTTCACCGGATAATCGGCAATACTTTGCAGATCGCGATAGTGCTTAACGATGGTGGTACGCTCGCGGATCAGCTCCAGTTCTTTCTCTCGCTGCGGCGCAAGCTCCAGTTGTGGATCGTGGATCAAAATGGCGTTTTCCAGATCCAGACGCCAGGCGCGCGGGTTCAGGTTATTACCGGTGATCAACATCCACTTATCATCAACCCACATTCCTTTCAGGTGATAGGTGTTGTCGTCATCTTTCCATAACCGAACCACTAGCTGGTCAGTATTGACGTAATACTGCAAACGGCTCAGGAAACGACGCAGATTGATCTCATAGAGATAAGGCAATGCGCCAATTATCTTGAAAGGTTCATCTTCCGGAATGTAGAAGTCGTTCGCGGTTTTATCACCAACAATAATTTCGACCTTTTTCCCTTCGCGCAGCAACTGGATAATATTGCGCACAAGGATTGCTGGCAGGTTGAAGTATGGCGTACAGATGGTTAGTTTCTGCTCGGCACAAGGCATAAGATGGAAAATGGTCTTGTTCAACAGACTCGATTTCCCCAGCCCCACTAGCGGCGTTACGGAAAGCTGATCGTTGTCGGCATCGCCCTGGAAATGATAAGCGGCATCACGCAGCTCCTGGCGGAACAGACGAATATCGTTCTTGATTTCCGGGCTTTTTGGCCGATTAACATCATCCAGACGATTAACGCCGCGGCCATTCATAATATTCTGTGTAACCCATTCAAACATAATGTCTGACATCTTACGGTTACGGATCAGATGATAACGGTCGTAGCGATATTTATCGTGTTGATGCAGGTAAACATCGTTCAGGCTGGCACCGCTATAAAGTACGCTATCGTCGATGATAAAGCCTTTAAAGTGCAGAACACCAAGAGCTTCACGGGTATTGATTGGAACGCCATAAACCGGAACATCTACGCCCGGATTTTCCTGCGCCATGCGGCAGTACCAGTCAGCGTTAGTGTTAGATGCCGCAGCGCCAATGCGTCCACGTTGTGCACGATGCCAGTCGACCAGCACCCGCACATCCAGTTCCGGACGCTGCCTTTTAGCCTCATACAACGCGTTCAGAATGCCTTTGCCACCGTCATCCTGTTCGAGATACAGGGCGACAATGCAAATGCGCTGCTTCGCGCTGGCTATTTTTTCCAGCAGCGTCTCCCGGAAGTCGGCGGGAGCGTAAAAGAAATCGACATCATCAACTGATTGAGAAATCTTGGGTAGTTGGGCAAGGTGTTGTTGATGTTTATTACGCTTAAATTTTGACAACATCACAGTGCATTTCTTCTCTGTTCATTGAAGGGTCCTCTGTGCAATGCAGACGACATAAGCGGGCAATAATAACACCAGTCCCGATTAAGTGGTCAACATTTCCAGTACCTTACTCATGATTCCTCGCGCCGGGCAAGATTTAGCGTAAGCCCAACGATCCCCTCTTCGAGCTGGATATCAACGTTAAACCCGAGCTTGCGGGCTAGCGCCACCATGCCACGATTGTTTGGCATCGTAATACCATTCAGACGTTGTAGTCCGTGATTTCGCGTATAGGTAATCAACTTTTCCATTAAGCGTCGACCTAAGCCTAACCCTTTGAGATCCGAGCGAACCAGTACAGCAAATTCGGCATCGATGTTATCAGGATCGGAAATCGCACGCGTGACGCCGAGGATCTCTTCCGTTTGATCAATACGTCGTACCGCTACAAACGCCATTTCCCGATCGTAGTCGATCTGTGTCATGTTGGCTAAATCTTCATGGGTAAATTCGTTGATCTCGCTAAAGTAGCGGTAATAAAGATCTTCTTTGGTGACTCGCGAAATGAATTGCTGAAGTTGTGGCTCATCTTCTGGCAAAATCGGGCGGAACAAGCAGCGTTCACCGTTTTTCAATTCTACCCATTCTTCCAGCTGATGCGGATAAGGGCGCACTGCCAGCCGACTCTCGTTATCGCCTTCAAACGGCGAGATATCCAGCGTGACATCCAGCGCGGTAAATTCACTGCCAGAAGCCAGCAAAGGATGAATATCCAGACGCTGAATTTCCGGGCAATCGACAATCAAGTTGGAAACCTGCACCAGAAGCTGGCTCAAGCCTGCAACATCCAATGGGCGTAGCGCACTGCGCGCACGAATCTTTTTACTTTTGATCCCCTGAATAACCAGATAGCGGGCCAGGTTCATGTTCAGCGGCGGCAGTGCGACGACGGCTTGATCTTCAGGACGCCACTCCACACCGCCTTCACCCAGCATGATCAACGGCCCGAAAACCGGATCGTGCTCAACCACAACCCGCAACTCCTGAGCGCCAGCACGGTTAGCCATACTTTGCACCAACAGGCCGTGGACCCGCGCCTGTGGCCAGGCCATTTTTACGCGATCGAAAATAGCGTTCGCCGCTTGCTGGACTTCATTGGCTGTACGCAGGTAAAGCATGACGCCCTGAACTTCCGATTTATGTGGAATATCCGGCGAACGCAATTTCAGCGCCACCGGATAACCAATCTGTTCGGCAATATGCACCGCTTCGGTGCTATCGCTGGCAATCCAGGTTGGGAGCGTGTTCATGCCATACGCTTGCAGGATGGGCTGAACTTCATGGGTATCGAGCGACGTAGCCCCTTCGGCAATCGCCTGTTGCAACAGAAGATGCGCTTCTGCGGTATTGGAAGTCAGATTGCTGGGCAACGCCGGCGTTTCGCGTAGTTGCTTCTGATTACGCCGGTACTCCACCATATGCATAAAAGCAGTGATGGTTCCTTCCGGGGTACGGTAGGTCGGCAGCCCGGCTTCGCTGAATAAACGTCGTGCCTCTTGCGAGGAGTGCTCGCCGCACCAGTTCGTCAGCAAAGAGACATATTTGCTGCGGGGATGATGCTTTACCGCTTCAATTAATACTTGCGCGCTTTCTGTTGCGGGAGCAGCGGCGCTGGGCGAATGAATAACCATCAGTGCATCAAAATCCTGGCTGTGGAGCAGAATGTCCAGCGTTTTGACATAATGCTCGCTGCTGGCGTCATCGCGCAGATCGAGCGGGTTAGAGACTGCCACATGTTCTGGCAATGCATCGCGCAATTTCTGGCAGGTTTCTTCGCTTAGCGTTGCCAGCTTGCCATTGCGTGACCATAAGGCATCCAGCGCCAGCGCGGCAGGCGCAGCACCGTTGCTGATAATCATCAACCGGTCGCCACGCAGCGGGCGCATATGGCTAAGGGTTTCCACCGCCGAAAACAGTTCGTGGGTATCCTGTACCCGCAACAAACCGGCACGCTGAATAGCCGCATCCCATGCCGGGTCCATTCCTGCCGTGGTGTTGAGCAGTCGCTGTGCCGCCGGGCTACGTCCGCTTTTAATCACCAGAATCGGTTTATTACGCGAGGCACTACGGGCCGCCGAAACAAAGCGTCGCGCGTCGCTTAACTGTTCGAGATAGAGCAGGATGGCGCTGGTTTTACTGTCGCGCGCCAGATAGTCGAGCAATTCATCAACGTCGATATCTAGGCTGTCGCCGAGCGCAATAAAGTAGGAAAAGCCCATCTCACGCTGTTGCGCCCAGTCGAGGATGGTGTTGGAGACGGCAGCCGATTGCGAAATAAACGCCAGCTTGCCGCGTTTAATCGGCACAGGCGAAAAGCTGGCATTCAGACCTTGCCAGGGAGCCAGTAAACCCAGACTGTTTGGTCCAAGCAGGCGCATGTTATGGCGCAGGGCGCAGGCGCGGAGATCTTCGTGTTGCGATGCCGGGGCGGAAAGAATAATGCAGGTTTTACAGCCTTTCTCGCCGAGCTCTTCCAGAAGAGCAAGATTACGGCTGGCATTGGTACATAAAACCGCAAGGTCGGGTGTAAAGGGCAAGCTGGCAATATCCGGCCAGGCCAACACACCCAACACCGCTTTCCAGGCTGGCGTCACCGGGAGTACCGGTCCGTTAAAGCCTCCCGCCAGCAGGTTACGCATCATCAGGTAACCTGCGCGATTGGGTTTCATCGACGCGCCAATTACCGCTATCGATTTTGGTCGCAGTAGTGCTTCCAGTCCTCGCTGACTCATACCGGTCTCCCGCAGAAGTGACCGAATGATTTTAAACGCTTTCTAACTGTTCTGCTGTGATGCTACCCAGATGTTGCGTTTTTCCTGCCAGATAGCGTGTTTTAAAGCGGGTAAAATGCTCGCCTAACCCTGCTGCCGCCCCGGTATCGCCGGCCATATCTAACAGTGCGATGGCTACCTCGGCAGTACAATATTGGCCTGCAGCCTGGGCTTCACGCAGGCGATAGGCAGAAAGCCGGGAAAGATCGACGGAAATGACGGGAAGATTATCCAGATACGGACTTTTACGAAACATCTTGCGAGCTTCCGGCCAGGTACCATCGAGCATGATAAACAGCGGTGGCTTACCGGCAGGTGGTGTGAAGATCACTTCCCGTTGCTCATCAGCATACGAGGCGGGAAAGACCACCATTGGCTGATAATCCGGGTTTTGTACCAGATCCAGCAAATCCTGCGAGGGTTCGGTACGCGACCATTGAAACGCAACGGTATCAGGCAAAATATCAGCAATCAGACGCCCGGTATTACTGGGCTTCATTGGCTCGGTGTCGAACATCAGCAAACAGAAGCGACTTTTTGCTTGTGCTGGGGTAATTGTCGAACAGAGACATAATTTCTCTGGCAAAAGACAGCGTTGGCAGCGACGAACGCGATTACCGCGGGCAAGAAAAGGACGTGTTGCGCGCGCAATACGCTCGGCGCGTAACTGGAGAACAGCGTTTTCGGTCATAAGAGAGCGTCGAAAAAACGCCATTGTCGCAGAGGAGAAAACGGGGCACAAGATGCGCCCCGGTAAGATTAAAGAGATTCGTTCAGCCAGCTATCGAACGGCGCTTTCGGTACTGCGCCATTAAGCATGTCGACAACCTGACCGTTTTTGAAAATCATGATCGTCGGTATACTACGAATTCCAAAGCGACTGCTCAATTCACGTTCAGCTTCGGTATTCACTTTCACAAAGCGCACTTTACCGCTACGCTCTTGCGCGACATCTTCAAAAATTGGTGCGAAATTACGGCAGGGGCCGCACCACGGTGCCCAGAAGTCGATCACCACAGGTAGATCATCCTTCAGCAATTTGTCGAGTGTTTCACCGGTCGCATTAATCACCTCTCCGTCAAACAAGTCGTGACCGCAGCGTCCGCATTTTGCCGCATCTTCGATCCGATCGTCGGGAATGCGATTGATGGCCTGACAATGGGTACAAACGGTATTCATAACTAACCTCGGGATGAGTAAGGAGACTTATCGGCAACGACGCCGGTATGTTTCTAATATGTTACATATTATCGGGGACATTGTTCCAGACAACAATCTGTTTTATTCAATAGGTATGATAGTCGCAGGCTTTGCTACGAAATCATGGCGAACCGCGCGGACTTCGGGTAATCTGCGCGCTTCGCGCAGCGCTGGTGGAGAAAAGCATGAACGATGAAATGAAAGGTAAAAGCGGCAAGGTCAAAGTGATGTATGTCCGCAGTGATGATGATTCTGATAAACGTACCCACAACCCGCGTACCGGGAAAGGGGGCGGGCGTCCAGCAAAATCTCGTGCTGATGGTGGCCGTCGCCCCGCCCGCGATGACAAACAGAGTCAGCCCCGTGACCGCAAGTGGGAAGATTCGCCGTGGCGCACGGTTTCCCGCGCGCCGGGTGATGAGACGCCGGAAAAGGCCGATCACGGTGGCATCAGTGGTAAAAGTTTTATTGATCCGGAAGTGTTGCGTCGTCAGCGTGCGGAAGAAACCCGCGTCTACGGCGAAAACGCCTGTCAGGCACTGTTCCAGAGCCGTCCGGAAGCGATTGTTCGCGCCTGGTTTATCCAGAGTGTAACGCCGCGTTTTAAAGAAGCCTTGCGCTGGATGGCAGCAAACCGCAAAGCGTACCATGTGGTGGATGAAGCGGAATTGACAAAAGCGTCAGGTACGGAACATCACGGCGGCGTTTGCTTCCTGATCAAAAAGCGTAACGGTACAACCGTGCAGCAGTGGGTAATCCAGGCAGGCGCGCAGGATTGCGTTCTGGCACTGGAAAACGAATCTAACCCGCATAACCTGGGTGGCATGATGCGCAGCTGCGCGCACTTCGGCGTGAAAGGTGTCGTGGTGCAGGATGCGGCACTGCTGGAGTCGGGGGCGGCTATCCGTACCGCAGAAGGCGGCGCAGAGCACGTTCAGCCGATTACTGGCCACAACATTGTTAACGTGTTGCATGATTTCCGTCAGGCAGGTTACTCCGTAGTAAACACTTCCAGCGAGCAGGGTACACCGCTGTTCAAAACCAGTCTGCCAGCGAAAATGGTACTGGTGCTGGGTCAGGAATATGAAGGGTTACCGGATGCCGCACGCGATCCGAACGATCTGCGCGTGAAGATTGACGGTACGGGCAACGTTGCCGGGCTGAATATCTCTGTCGCAACCGGCGTTTTGCTTGGTGAATGGTGGCGTCAGAATAAAGCCTGATAAATCAGCCGGGTGGCAACTCTGCCATCCGGCATTTCCCCGCAAATTTACTCACACTCTGCCGGTAATACTGGCATCCAGTCAATCGGCGTCTCGCCACGTTGTTCCAGCCACTGATTTGCCAGCACAAATGGTTGCAGCTCAATGAATCCACTATGCGCCGAAAGCGGCGACGGATGCGGTGCTTACAGTACATGATGGCGTTGCTTATCTATAATCGCCCCTTTCTTTTGCGCATGTGATCCCCACAACAAAAACACCACGCCTTCGCGGTGCTGGTTAATCAGGCTGATGACTTTATCAGTAAACGTCTCCCAACCGAGGCTGGCGTGGGAATGCGCCTGACCTGCGCGAACCGTCAACACAGTATTGAGCAGCAGAACGCCCTGACGCGCCCAGCTTTCGAGATAGCCATGATTAGGGCGGGTGAAGCCCGGAATAGTATTTTCCAGCTCTTTATACATATTCAATAATGACGGAGGAATGGCAATGCCGGGACGAACGGAAAATGCCAGACCATGCGCCTGTCCCGGTCCGTGATAAGGATCCTGGCCGAGAATCACCACTTTAACGTCACCCAACTCGGTAAAGCGGAACGCGTTAAAGACATCTTTTTGTGGTGGATAGATAGTGACGCCGGACTGCCGCTCGCTGGCGACGGTCTGAAGGGTATTAAGAAAATAAGGTTGTTGCTTCTCTTCAGCCAGCACGTCATGCCAGGTTAATTCGTTAGCCATCTTGCTCTCCTGCGAATCTTCAATCCGCCTAGCTTAACTGCTTCTTTCTACAGAACAAAATCATGCTCATTTTTTAGACTTAAACGAGTGCAAAAAAATGTAAATTGGTAAAATTTCACACCCGCATAAGTTGATGTAAAACAATAAAATCCATTTACGACCACAATCGATGTGTGGTTTTTGTTGATTTAAATCAAAGAATCAAGGGTGGTTGAGGAGTATATATACACTCAAGCAACAATGGTTTTACCAATTGGCCGCGACAGGCTGAACAAATCAAATAATTTTGCCGGGGAGGCATCACATGATTACAGGTATCCAGATTACTAAAGCCGCTAACGCCGATCTGCTGAACTCTTTCTGGCTGCTGGACAGCGAAAAAGGCGAAGCACGTTGCATCGTTGCAAAAGCAGGTTATGCAGAAGATGAAGTGGTTGCAGTAAGCAAACTGGGTGACATTGAATACCGTGAAGTTCCAGTAGAAGTGAAACCAGAAGTTCGCGTTGAAGGTGGTCAACACCTGAACGTTAACGTTCTGCGTCGTGAAACTCTGGAAGATGCAGTTAAGCATCCGGAAAAATATCCGCAGCTGACCATCCGTGTATCCGGTTATGCAGTTCGCTTTAACTCTCTGACTCCGGAACAGCAGCGCGACGTTATCGCTCGTACCTTTACTGAAAGCCTGTAAGGCTTAAGTAGCAAGTTACTAAGCGGAAGAGGGCGACCTCTTCCGCTTTTTTTCGTTAATAGAAAATGCGTACCGCGCAATAGACCAGCAACAGGGCAAGCACGATATTTAACTGGCGACCATACTGGCGAAACAATCGCTGAAACAGATGCCCCGCCAGCGCCCAGCACACATTGCCAAACGTCCCAATCATCGCCAGCAAAACGCTGACGCCAACTACCCAGCTTAGCGCCTGTGTTTGCGGCAGAACAAACGTCGACAGTGCCGTAACACCGTACAAAATGATTTTGACGTTCACAAACTGCAAAGCAAAGCTGGCCCAAAAGCTGATTGGTTTTGCCTGAAGTCCGTCTTCCTTTGTTGGGCTGGTGGCGATTTTCCACGCCAGCCAGACAATATATGCCGCCCCCGCCCAACTCAAAAGGTGTACCGCTGCCGGGTCAATCACTGCCAGTGAAAATGAAATGCCCGCACACAGTAACATCACAATCAAAAATCCCAGACTCATCCCTGCCAGCACGCGGGTACTTTGACGAAATCCATGCGACGTAGCAGAGCTAAGGGCGAGAATATTGTTCGGTCCTGGCGTCATAGCGGTAATCAGGGTGTAAGTCCAAAAAGCACTTAAAAGGATCGGTGTCACTTGTTATCTCCTCTGTTTTGGTAGACAGTACCCGACACGGAACATTTAAAAAAATGAATGTTTTTATATTCTAAATTCGATATTTTCGATAGGTTTGGGGTTATGGATCTGCGCCGTTTTATTACGCTTAAAACCGTGGTGGAAGAGGGTTCCTTTTTGCGAGCTTCGCAAAAATTGTGCTGTACACAATCGACGGTGACTTTTCATATTCAGCAGCTTGAGCAGGAGTTTTCAGTCCAGTTATTTGAGAAAATTGGCCGACGGATGTGCCTTACCCGCGAAGGAAAAAAGTTGCTGCCGCACATTTATGAACTTACCCGAGTGATGGATACGCTTCGTGAGGCTGCCAAAAAGGAGTCAGATCCGGACGGGGAACTACGCGTTGTTTCGGGCGAAACGTTGCTCTCTTACCGAATGCCGCAGGTGTTGCAGCGTTTTCGGCAACGCGCACCAAAAGTGCGTTTATCGTTGCAGGCGCTGAACTGTTACGTGATCCGTGATGCGCTACTGAATGATGAGGCCGATGTCGGCGTCTTTTATCGCGTAGGGAATGATGATGCCCTGAACCGACGAGAGTTGGGTGAACAATCGCTGGTGCTGGTGGCTTCACCACAAATTGCAGATGTCGATTTTACTGAGCCGGGAAGACATAACGCCTGTAGCTTTATTATCAACGAACCGCAATGTGTCTTCCGGCAGATATTTGAGAGCACGCTGCGACAGCGGCGGATCACGGTGGAAAACACCATTGAGCTTATAAGTATCGAAAGCATCAAGCGTTGTGTCGCGGCGAATATCGGTGTCAGTTACTTGCCCCACTTTGCGGTGGAAAAAGAGATTGAGAGCGGAGAATTAATTGAATTGCCTTTTGGCGAACAGTCGCAGACCATTACGGCAATGTGCGCACATTATGCTGGAAAAGCGGTTAGCCCGGCGATGCACATTTTTATTCAGTGTGTTGAAGAGTGTTTTGTGGTTGCGTAAAAAAACAATGCCGGGCTTAAACCCGGCATTGAGATTACTCTTCTGTCGTTTGCGGTGGCACGCCCGTTCCGCTCGGTTTACGGCGCTTACCAATATTTTTGGTGTCGCGATGGCGTTTTTTCACCCGCGGCTTCTCTTTCTCTTTAGCTTTTTTCTTCTCGGCGCGTTTTGCCAGTACTTTCTTCGATGGCTTGCCGGTCTGCTTCTCGCTTGGCGCACGCGTTTTCGGGCGTAACTCATCAATAACGCGAGCTTTAATCGGCTCTTCAATGTAACGGCCAACCTTGCCCAGCAGCAAATGGTCATGGGCTTCCACCAGCGAAATTGCGGTGCCTTTACGACCGGCGCGCGCGGTACGTCCGATACGATGCAAATAAGTATCGCCACTGCGCGGCATATCGAAGTTAAAGACGTGGCTGACGTCAGGAATGTCGATACCGCGCGCGGCAACATCGGTGGCAACCAGTACGTTTACGCGGCCTTCGGTCAGGCGTTTAATTGCTTCGTTACGCTTGCCTTGTACCATCTCACCTTCGAGATAGCAGTTGTTGATGCCCGCTTCGCGCAGCCAGTTTGCCAGCTCATGCACACGTTCACGCTTACGCACAAACACGATTGAGCGAGTCGCTTCAGGCTGTTTTAACAGGTGCACCAGCAATGCGGTTTTATGTTCCAGGTCATCGGCGCGGTAATACCACTGATGAATTTTTTTGCGCTCACGGGTGGACGGATTGGCAGAAACTTCCACCGGATCTTCCAGCAGACGCTCGGCAAAGTCCTGAATCGCATCGCCTTCCAGCGTTGCCGAAAAGAGCAGGGTCTGTTTACGCCAGCGAGTTTCGCCAGCAATATGTTCGATATCCTGAGCGAAGCCCATATCCAGCATACGGTCTGCTTCGTCGAGGATCAGCGTTTCAACCGCGCGGCAATCGAAGTTCTCTTCTTTTATGTATTGCAGCAGACGTCCGGTCGTGGCGACCACGATGTCCTGATTTTCGCTGAACACTTCCGCGTGGTTCATATAGGCTACGCCGCCGGTGATGGTGGCGATATCCAGATGCGTATGTTTCGCCAGTTCGCGGGCATGATCGGCCACCTGCATCGCCAGCTCGCGAGTTGGGGTGAGGATCAAAATACGCGGCGGACCGGATTTCTTACGTGGGAAATCGAGCAGGTGCTGCAACGCTGGCAGCAGATACGCCGCCGTTTTACCGGTGCCTGTCGGCGCAGAACCGAGTACATCACGGCCATCGAGCGCAGGCGGAATGGCGGCAGCCTGAATGGCGGTCGGGCGAGTGAAACCTTTATCCTGGAGGGCTTCCAGCAGGCTTTCGTCGAGTTCAAGTTCGGAAAAAGTCGTTACAGTCATGTTCTACCTCTGTGTGGGGCGCTGATTATAGACGTTACGGCTGCAATCTTCATCTGTTTGTATGGATATCGCTTCTCGGGTATTGTTCTCACCCGGTGCTATCGCCGTTTTTCCTGCAAGGTTTTATTTTCATGTCACAGTCTACATCCGTGCTTCGTCGTAATGGATTTACTTTTAAACAGTTTTTTGTTGCTCACGATCGCTGTGCGATGAAAGTGGGAACGGATGGCATTTTGCTGGGCGCATGGGCACCGGTGGCTGGGGTGAAACGTTGCCTTGATATCGGCGCGGGTAGCGGGTTGCTGGCACTGATGCTGGCGCAGCGAACCAGTGACAGCGTGATAATTGATGCCGTTGAGCTGGAAAGTGAAGCTGCCGCGCAGGCGCAGGAAAATATCAACCAGTCCCCGTGGGCAGAGCGGATTAACGTCCATACGGCGGATATTCAGCAGTGGATCACACAGCAGACAGTACGCTTCGATTTAATCATCAGTAACCCACCTTACTATCAGCAGGGAGTAGAGTGCGCGACACCTCAACGGGAACAGGCTCGCTATACCACTACGCTTGATCACCCATCGCTGCTGACCTGTGCGGCGGAGTGCATTACCGAAGAGGGATTTTTCTGCGTGGTGCTGCCAGAGCAGATTGGTAATGGTTTTACTGAACTGGCATTAAGCATGGGCTGGCATTTACGTTTGCGGACGGATGTGGCGGAAAACGAAGCGCGACTGCCGCATCGGGTGCTGCTGGCATTCTCCCCGCAGGCGGGAGAATGCTTTAGCGATCGCTTAGTCATTCGTGGGCCAGACCAGAACTATTCCGAAGCGTATACGGCGCTGACCCAGGCTTTTTATCTGTTTATGTAATGATTGCCGGGGGAAAGGATCGATGGACCGGAATGCGTGAGCAGTTCCGGGTAATCCAGCGTAAAATGCAGCCCCCGGCTTTCTTTGCGCATCATCGCGCAGCGAACAATCAACTCGGCAACCTGTACCAGATTACGCAGCTCCAGCAAATTATTTGAGACGCGGAAATGGGCGTAATATTCGTCTATTTCTTGTTGGAGCATGGTTATCCGCCGCAGGGCGCGTTCCAGGCGCTTCGTTGTGCGCACAATGCCAACGTAATCCCACATAAACAGCCGTAGCTCGTGCCAGTTATGCTGAATTACTACCCGTTCGTCAGGGTTCTCAACGCGGCTTTCATCCCACGGCGGTAACGTACTGACGCCGTGGGCATAAGGCATACGTCTGGTGATATCTTCTGCCGCCGACCAGCCATAGACCAGACACTCCAGCAATGAATTCGAGGCCATGCGGTTAGCGCCGTGTAAGCCGGTATAACTCACCTCGCCAATGGCATACAAGCCCTCGACGTCCGTACGCCCATGATCATCAACCATTACACCACCTCAGGTATAGTGTGCAGCAGGCACAATCGGTACCGGTTCTTGTGTGAGATCAATCCCCAGCCCGAGCAATTTTTCATAAATCATCGGGAAATGCTGGCGAATAAAATCGGCGGGCTTATGGCTGATGTCGAGGAACATACAATCTGCGCCGAGGCGTTTCATTTCATGGTCAATGGCGCGGGCGACAATATCGCGCGGGGCCAGTTCGCCGCGCTCATCAAAATCGGGCATAAAACGCGTGCCATCCGGGCGCTTGAGATAAGCGCCTTCGCCGCGCAGTGCTTCCGTTAACAGGAAATTGCGTGCCTGTGGGTGATACAGTGCGGTAGGGTGGAACTGATTAAATTCGAGATTGGCAACCCGACAGCCCGCGCGCCACGCCATAGCAATGCCATCGCCAGAAGAAATATCCGGATTGGTGGTGTACTGATACACCTTCGACGCACCGCCGGTTGCCAGTACCACTGCTTTTGCGTGGCAGGTTTCCACCGTTTCTTTATTTCGGTTCCATACCCACGCGCCTACAACCCGTCGCGTGCCCGGCAGGCCAATTTTGTCAGAGACAATCAGATCAACTGCGTTGCTGCGCTCCAGCACACGAATATTCGGATGGTTCTGCGCCTTGCTCACCAGCGTGGATTGTACTTCTCTACCGGTGGCGTCGGCGGCATGAAGAATACGACGGTGACTATGTCCACCTTCACGGGTCAGATGGTAGCTTTCTTCGCCATTCGGTTGAACGTGGGTATCAAACAAAACCCCCTGGTCAATTAACCATGGCACACAGGAACGAGCATTGCTGGCGACAAATTCAACTGCATGGTGATCGCAAATACCAGCCCCGGCAATCAATGTGTCTTCCACATGCGAGTCAATGCTGTCAGTTTCATCAAACACGGCGGCAATACCGCCCTGGGCATAAAATGTTGAACCTTCCGTTACCGGGCCTTTACTTAGAACGATGACCTGATGCTGGTCAGCCAGGCGTAGCGCCAGTGAAAGTCCGGCTGCGCCGCTACCAATAATCAACACGTCACATGAATGTTCAGGGAGAGTATTCATTTTCTTTGTTTAATTTACTAAACATTGTTTGGTCAGCATAGCATCATGTTGTGCGAATAAACACCTGCTATTTTAATATTTGTTACAGTGGCTAAACACGTTGACGCAGGGCGGCGAGAAAAAGAGAAGTTACTGGCTGGTGGAGGATTAGGTGGTGAAATAAAAAGGCCGTTGGGTTACTCTTCAGGCAGTTAAATGGGCATTTCTACACAGATAATGCGATGTTCAGATTCTGTAGACTTATAATGATAGATAATGATCCGTCTACAGCATGACAAACAAAAACAGATGCGTTACGGAACTTTACAAAAACGAGACACTCTAACCCTTTGCTTGCTCAAATTGCAGCTAATGGAGTGGCGTTTCGATAGCGCGTGGAAATTTGGTTTGGGGAGACTTTACCTCGGATGAGCGAGCAGTTAACGGACCAGGTCCTGGTTGAACGGGTCCAGAAGGGAGATCAGAAAGCCTTTAACTTACTGGTAGTGCGCTATCAGCATAAAGTGGCGAGTCTGGTTTCCCGCTATGTGCCGTCGGGTGATGTTCCCGATGTGGTACAAGAAGCTTTTATTAAAGCCTATCGTGCGCTGGATTCGTTCCGGGGAGATAGCGCTTTTTATACATGGCTGTATCGGATTGCTGTAAATACAGCGAAAAATTACCTGGTTGCTCAGGGGCGTCGTCCACCTTCCAGTGATGTGGATGCCATTGAAGCTGAAAACTTCGAAAGTGGCGGCGCGTTGAAAGAAATTTCGAACCCTGAGAACTTAATGTTGTCAGAAGAACTGAGACAGATAGTTTTCCGAACTATTGAGTCCCTCCCGGAAGATTTGCGCATGGCAATAACCTTGCGGGAGCTGGATGGCCTGAGCTATGAAGAGATAGCCGCTATCATGGATTGTCCGGTAGGTACGGTGCGTTCACGTATCTTCCGAGCGAGGGAAGCTATTGATAACAAAGTTCAACCGCTTATCAGGCGTTGACGATAGCGGGATACTGGATAAGGGTATTAGGCATGCAGAAAGAACAACTTTCCGCTTTAATGGATGGCGAAACGCTGGATAGTGAGCTGCTTAACGAACTGGCTCATAACCCAGAAATGCAGAAAACCTGGGAAAGCTATCACTTAATCCGTGATTCAATGCGGGGTGATACTCCCGAGGTGCTCCATTTCGATATCTCTTCACGCGTGATGGCCGCCATTGAAGAAGAGCCAGTACGTCAATCGGCGACATTGATCCCGGAAGCCCAGCCTGCGCCGCATCAATGGCAGAAAATGCCATTCTGGCAGAAAGTACGTCCGTGGGCGGCACAGCTTACCCAAATGGGCGTAGCCGCATGCGTATCGCTTGCAGTTATCGTTGGCGTCCAGCACTATAATGGACAATCTGAAACGTCCCAGCAGCCCGAAACGCCGGTATTTAATACACTGCCGATGATGGGTAAAGCCAGCCCGGTAAGCCTGGGAGTACCTTCTGAAGCGACCGCAAACAATGGTCAACAGCAGCAGGTACAGGAGCAGCGTCGTCGCATTAATGCAATGTTGCAGGATTACGAACTGCAACGCCGACTCCACTCTGAACAGCTTCAGTTTGAGCAGGCGCAAACCCAGCAAGCCGCTGTACAGGTGCCAGGAATTCAAACTTTAGGAACGCAATCGCAGTAATGAAGCAACTTTGGTTTGCCATGTCATTAGTGACAGGTAGCCTGTTATTCTCTGCTAACGCCTCGGCCACTCCCGCGTCCGGGGCGTTATTACAGCAGATGAACCTGGCCAGTCAGTCACTGAATTACGAGCTGTCATTCATCAGCATCAATAAACAGGGTGTTGAGTCTCTGCGTTATCGACATGCACGCCTCGATAACCGTCCTCTTGCACAATTGTTGCAAATGGATGGCCCGCGCCGGGAAGTGGTACAGCGCGGCAATGAAATCAGCTATTTTGAACCGGGACTTGAACCGTTCACGCTTAATGGCGATTACATTGTTGATTCTCTGCCATCGCTTATCTATACCGATTTCAAACGCCTTTCTCCTTACTACGACTTTATCTCCGTCGGGCGCACGCGTATTGCTGATCGTCTTTGCGAAGTCATTCGCGTGGTTGCCCGAGATGGTACACGCTACAGCTACATCGTGTGGATGGACACCGAATCGAAATTACCGATGCGGGTTGATCTCCTTGATCGCGATGGTGAAACGCTGGAACAATTTCGCGTGATTGCTTTTAACGTCAATCAGGATATCAGCAGCAGTATGCAGACGCTGGCGAAGGCAAATTTGCCGCCGTTGCTTTCTGTTCCTGTAGGTGAAAAAGCTAAATTCAGCTGGACGCCAACCTGGTTGCCACAGGGTTTTAGCGAAGTTTCCAGTAGTCGACGTCCGCTACCGACGATGGACAACATGCCTATCGAATCACGTCTCTATTCCGACGGATTATTCAGCTTCTCGGTAAACGTTAACCGCGCTACGCCATCGAGCACCGATCAGATGTTGCGCACCGGACGCAGAACCGTCAGTACAAGCGTACGTGATAACGCCGAAATCACCATTGTCGGTGAACTGCCGCCGCAAACGGCGAAACGCATTGCCGAGAATATTAAGTTCGGGGCAGCGCAATGATCAAAGAGTGGGCTACCGTCGTCTCCTGGCAAAACGGGCAGGCGCTGGTCAGTTGTGATGTTAAAGCTTCATGCAGCAGCTGCGCTTCACGCGCCGGTTGCGGTAGCCGCGTGTTGAATAAACTTGGCCCGCAAACCACGCATACCATTGTCGTACCCTGTGATGAGCCGTTAGTGCCGGGGCAAAAAGTGGAGTTGGGGATCGCCGAAGGCAGCCTGCTTAGCTCCGCATTACTGGTTTATATGTCGCCGCTGGTGGGATTATTCCTCATCGCTTCGCTATTTCAGCTACTCTTTGCTTCTGACGTCGCAGCATTATGTGGTGCGGTCCTCGGCGGTATTGGCGGGTTCCTGATTGCGCGCGGCTACTCGCGTAAGTTTGCTGCCCGGGCAGAATGGCAACCGATCATCTTAAGCGTGGCATTGCCGCCTGGCCTTGTGCGATTTGAAACATCTTCGGAAGACGCGAGCCAGTGATTTCACTGGCTTTGTTGCATTTTGCATAACAAATGCGAGGACGTTTCCAGATACCACAATCCATACGGTATGAACATTTCCTCGCCTCAATGTTGTAGTGTAGAATGCGGCGTTTCTATTAATACAGACGTTAAGCTCAGAACAGCGACTTCTAAAAGCCTGGTTAACCGGGCATTAAGGCACAATAATCATACTTTATGAAGAATATACGTAACTTTTCGATCATAGCTCACATTGACCACGGTAAATCGACGCTGTCTGACCGTATTATCCAGATCTGCGGTGGCCTGTCTGACCGTGAAATGGAGGCGCAGGTTCTCGATTCCATGGATCTTGAGCGTGAGCGTGGCATTACCATCAAAGCGCAAAGCGTGACGCTGGACTACAAAGCGTCTGACGGCGAAACCTATCAGCTTAACTTTATCGACACCCCGGGCCACGTAGACTTCTCCTATGAAGTTTCCCGTTCGCTGGCTGCCTGTGAAGGTGCATTGCTGGTGGTCGACGCCGGGCAGGGCGTAGAAGCGCAAACCCTGGCAAACTGCTACACCGCCATGGAAATGGATCTCGAAGTGGTGCCGGTACTGAACAAGATTGACCTGCCGGCAGCCGATCCTGAACGCGTGGCGGAAGAAATTGAAGATATCGTCGGCATCGACGCCACCGATGCAGTGCGCTGTTCAGCGAAAACCGGCGTTGGCGTGCAGGACGTTCTCGAACGTCTGGTGCGCGACATTCCGCCGCCGGAAGGCGATCCGGAAGGCCCGTTGCAGGCACTAATTATCGACTCCTGGTTCGACAACTACCTGGGCGTTGTTTCACTTATCCGTATTAAAAACGGCACCCTGCGTAAGGGCGACAAAGTGAAAGTCATGAGTACCGGGCAGACCTATAACGCCGACCGTCTGGGCATCTTCACGCCGAAACAGGTTGACCGCACTGAACTGAAATGTGGCGAAGTAGGCTGGCTCGTATGTGCGATTAAAGATATCCACGGCGCTCCAGTCGGCGATACCTTAACGCTGGCGCGTAATCCGGCAGAAAAGGCGCTGCCTGGCTTTAAGAAAGTCAAACCGCAGGTATACGCCGGTCTGTTCCCGGTAAGTTCCGACGACTATGAAGCCTTCCGTGACGCGCTGGGTAAACTCAGCCTGAACGATGCCTCACTGTTCTATGAGCCGGAAAGCTCCAGCGCGCTGGGCTTTGGTTTCCGCTGCGGCTTCCTTGGCCTGCTGCACATGGAGATCATCCAGGAGCGTCTGGAACGTGAATACGATCTGGATCTGATCACCACTGCGCCGACCGTAGTGTATGAAGTTGAAACCACGTCAAGGGAAGTTATCTACGTCGACAGCCCATCCAAGCTGCCTGCGGTAAATAACATTTACGAACTGCGCGAGCCGATTGCAGAGTGTCACATGCTGCTGCCGCAGGCATATCTCGGCAACGTTATTACGCTGTGCGTAGAAAAACGCGGCGTGCAGACCAATATGGTTTACCACGGTAATCAGGTGGCGCTGACGTACGAGATCCCGATGGCGGAAGTGGTGCTCGACTTCTTCGATCGCCTGAAATCTACCTCGCGTGGTTATGCGTCTCTGGATTACAACTTCAAACGCTTCCAGGCGTCCGACATGGTACGTGTAGACGTATTAATCAACGGTGAACGTGTTGATGCGCTGGCGTTGATCACCCACCGTGATAATTCGCAAAACCGCGGTCGCGAGTTGGTGGAGAAGATGAAAGATCTGATCCCACGCCAGCAGTTTGATATCGCCATTCAGGCAGCGATTGGTACGCACATTATTGCGCGATCCACCGTGAAACAGCTGCGTAAAAACGTACTGGCTAAATGTTATGGCGGCGATATCAGCCGTAAGAAAAAGCTGCTGCAGAAGCAGAAAGAAGGTAAGAAACGCATGAAGCAGATCGGTAACGTTGAGCTGCCGCAGGAAGCGTTCCTCGCCATTCTGCACGTCGGCAAAGACAACAAATAACCCTTAGGAGTTGGCATGGCGAATATGTTTGCCCTGATTCTGGTGATTGCCACACTGGTGACGGGCATTTTATGGTGCGTGGATAAATTCTTTTTCGCACCTAAACGGCGGGAACGTCAGGCAGCGGCGCAGGCGGCTGCCGGTGACTCACTGGATAAAGCAACGTTGAAAAAGGTTGCACCGAAGCCTGGCTGGCTGGAAACCGGAGCTTCTGTTTTTCCGGTGCTGGCTATCGTATTGATTGTACGTTCGTTTATTTATGAACCGTTCCAGATCCCGTCAGGTTCGATGATGCCGACTCTGTTAATCGGTGATTTTATTCTGGTAGAGAAGTTTGCTTATGGCATTAAAGATCCTATCTACCAGAAAACGCTGATCGAAACCGGTCATCCGAAACGCGGCGATATCGTGGTCTTTAAATATCCGGAAGATCCAAAGCTTGATTACATCAAGCGCGCGGTGGGTTTACCGGGCGATAAAGTCACTTACGATCCGGTCTCAAAAGAGCTGACGATTCAACCGGGATGCAGTTCCGGCCAGGCGTGTGAAAACGCGCTGCCGGTCACCTACTCAAACGTGGAACCGAGCGATTTCGTTCAGACCTTCTCACGCCGTAATGGTGGGGAAGCGACCAGCGGATTCTTTGAAGTGCCGAAAAACGAAACCAAAGAAAATGGAATTCGTCTTTCCGAGCGTAAAGAGACACTGGGTGATGTGACGCACCGAATTCTGACAGTGCCGATTGCGCAGGACCAGGTGGGGATGTATTACCAGCAGCCAGGGCAACAACTGGCAACCTGGATTGTTCCGCCGGGACAATACTTCATGATGGGCGACAACCGCGACAACAGCGCGGACAGCCGTTACTGGGGCTTTGTGCCTGAAGCGAATCTGGTCGGTCGGGCCACGGCTATCTGGATGAGCTTCGATAAGCAAGAAGGCGAATGGCCGACTGGTGTGCGCTTAAGTCGCATTGGCGGCATCCATTAATAGCCATCTTCGTTCACGTTGTCGCCGTTATGGCGACAACGTGAATTATTTATGAGATAAATCTCCCGTGGCTAACGACATCCCCCGTCGTTGTGTATAGAATATTCCCCCGAAGTTTAAGGTTGGCACCTTCAGGTTGCCACGGCACACGAAACAGCGTTGGTCCCCATATACCGCTAAACTGAAACTGCAGCGAAGCAGTTAGCAGAGCCATGTATATCAGGTCTGTTTCGTGTGCTGAATTGTTGACGCATTTATTTATTGGTATCGCATGAACCCCATCGTAATTAATCGGCTTCAACGGAAGCTGGGCTACACTTTTAATCATCAGGAACTGTTGCAGCAGGCATTAACTCATCGTAGTGCCAGCAGCAAACATAACGAGCGTTTAGAATTTTTAGGCGACTCTATTCTGAGCTACGTTATCGCCAATGCGCTTTATCACCGTTTCCCTCGTGTGGATGAAGGCGATATGAGCCGGATGCGCGCCACGCTGGTCCGTGGCAATACGCTGGCGGAACTGGCGCGCGAATTTGAGTTAGGCGAGTGCTTACGTTTAGGGCCAGGTGAACTTAAAAGCGGTGGATTTCGTCGTGAGTCAATTCTCGCCGACACCGTCGAAGCATTAATTGGTGGCGTATTCCTCGACAGTGATATTCAAACCGTCGAGAAATTAATCCTTAACTGGTATCAAACTCGTCTGGACGAAATTAGCCCAGGCGATAAACAAAAAGATCCGAAAACGCGCTTGCAAGAATATTTGCAGGGTCGCCATCTGCCGCTGCCGACTTATCTGGTAGTCCAGGTACGTGGCGAAGCGCACGATCAGGAATTTACTATCCACTGCCAGGTCAGCGGCCTGAGTGAACCGGTGGTTGGCACAGGTTCAAGCCGTCGTAAGGCTGAGCAGGCTGCCGCCGAACAGGCGTTGAAAAAACTGGAGCTGGAATGAGCATCGATAAAAGTTACTGCGGATTTATTGCCATCGTCGGACGTCCGAACGTTGGCAAATCCACATTGTTGAACAAACTGCTGGGGCAGAAAATCTCCATCACCTCCCGCAAGGCGCAGACAACTCGTCACCGCATTGTGGGGATCCATACTGAAGGCGCGTATCAGGCGATCTACGTCGATACACCGGGCCTGCATATGGAAGAAAAACGCGCCATTAACCGCCTGATGAACAAAGCGGCGAGCAGCTCTATTGGCGATGTTGAGCTGGTGATTTTTGTCGTTGAAGGCACCCGCTGGACGCCGGACGACGAAATGGTGCTCAACAAACTGCGCGAAGGCAAAGCGCCGGTAATCCTCGCGGTGAACAAAGTGGACAACGTGCAGGAGAAAGCCGATCTGCTGCCGCACCTGCAGTTCCTGGCAAGCCAGATGAACTTCCTCGATATCGTGCCAATCTCTGCCGAAACCGGGCTGAATGTTGACACTATTGCGGCAATCGTGCGTAAGCATCTGCCTGAAGCGACTCATCACTTCCCGGAAGATTACATCACCGATCGCTCACAGCGTTTTATGGCGTCTGAAATCATCCGCGAAAAACTGATGCGTTTCCTTGGCGCTGAACTGCCGTACTCCGTGACCGTGGAGATCGAACGTTTCGTCTCTAACGAACGCGGCGGTTGTGACATCAACGGTTTGATTCTCGTTGAGCGTGAAGGGCAGAAGAAGATGGTTATTGGCAACAAAGGGGCCAAGATCAAAACCATCGGGATTGAAGCGCGTAAAGACATGCAGGAAATGTTCGAAGCGCCTGTCCACCTTGAACTGTGGGTAAAAGTGAAATCGGGTTGGGCCGACGACGAACGCGCACTGCGCAGTCTCGGTTATGTTGACGATCTTTAAGAGTCACTCCGATGGAAGGCTGGCAGCGCGCATTTGTCCTGCATAGTCGCCCGTGGAGCGAAACCAGCCTGATGCTGGACGTCTTCACAGAGGAATCGGGTCGCGTGCGTCTGGTTGCCAAAGGCGCACGCTCTAAACGCTCTACTCTGAAAGGTGCATTACAGCCTTTCACCCCTCTCTTGCTACGTTTTGGCGGGCGTGGCGAAGTCAAAACGCTGCGCAGTGCTGAAGCTGTCTCACTGGCGCTGCCATTAAGCGGTATCACGCTTTACAGCGGTCTGTACATCAACGAACTTCTCTCCCGCGTACTGGAATACGAGACGCGCTTCTCTGAACTCTTTTTCGATTACTTGCACTGCATTCAGTCTCTTGCAGGTGACACTGGTACGCCAGAACCCGCGCTGCGTCGCTTTGAACTGGCACTACTCGGGCATCTGGGCTATGGCGTCAATTTTACCCATTGCGCGGGTAGCGGCGAGCCGGTAGATGGCACCATGACGTATCGTTATCGCGAAGAAAAAGGGTTTATCGCAAGCGTCGTTATCGACAATAAAACGTTCACCGGAAGGCAGTTAAAAGCGTTAAACGCGCGGGAATTTCCTGACGCAGACACACTACGCGCCGCGAAACGCTTTACCCGAATGGCGCTTAAGCCGTATCTTGGCGGTAAACCATTAAAGAGCAGGGAACTGTTCCGGCAGTTTATGCCTAAGCGAACGGTGAAAACACATTATGAATGATGAGGATTGTCATGGCTGAATTACTGTTAGGCGTCAACATTGACCATATTGCAACGCTGCGTAACGCACGCGGTACTGCTTACCCGGATCCGGTGCAGGCGGCGTTTATTGCCGAGCAGGCGGGAGCGGACGGCATTACCGTGCATTTACGTGAAGATCGCCGCCACATTACTGACCGCGATGTGCGCATCCTGCGGCAGACGCTGGATACCCGAATGAATCTGGAGATGGCAGTGACCGAAGAGATGCTGGCGATCGCCGTTGAGACGAAGCCACATTTTTGCTGCTTGGTACCGGAAAAGCGTCAGGAAGTAACAACCGAAGGCGGCCTGGACGTTGCAGGGCAGCGTGAAAAAATACGCGATGCCTGCAAACGTCTGGCAGATGCCGGGATTCAGGTTTCTCTGTTTATCGACGCCGATGAAGAGCAGATCAAAGCTGCGGCAGAGGTTGGCGCACCGTTTATCGAGATCCACACCGGTTGCTATGCTGATGCCAAAACTGACGCCGAACAGGCGCAAGAGCTGGTGCGTATCGCCAAAGCCGCGACCTTTGCCGCTAGTCTCGGTCTGAAAGTTAACGCCGGACACGGTCTGACCTATCACAACGTGAAAGCCATTGCCGCCATCCCTGAGATGCATGAACTGAATATCGGTCATGCCATTATTGGCCGTGCAGTGATGACCGGACTGAAAGATGCGGTGGCAGAAATGAAGCGTCTGATGCTGGAAGCGCGTGGCTAATGGCAATATTAGGTTTAGGCACGGATATCGTAGAGATCGCTCGCATAGAAGCAGTGATCGCCCGATCCGGTGAGCGCCTGGCACGCCGCGTATTAAGCGATAACGAATGGGCAATCTGGAAAACGCACCACCAGCCGGTGCGTTTTCTGGCGAAGCGTTTTGCTGTGAAAGAAGCCGCAGCAAAAGCGTTTGGCACCGGGATCCGCAATGGTCTGGCGTTTAATCAATTTGAAGTATTCAATGATGAGCTCGGCAAACCACGGCTACGGCTATGGGGTGAGGCATTAAAACTGGCGGAAAAGCTCGGCGTTGTAAATATGCATGTAACGCTGGCAGATGAACGCCACTATGCTTGTGCCACGGTAATTATTGAAAGTTAAAATAATACCGTTCTCTTTAAAAAGTAAAACCCCCGAACGGGTAAGGAACGGGGGTTTTACTTTTTAACTTTAATTTTGTGCAGCATGCACCCTCAACAACAGCGATTATGGATCAGTGTACTTATCTTTTACAAGCAACTTGCAATCTTTAGCATAAAAACTCGAGCCTTTACGAAGAAAGCAATATTGATGGAAAGATTAACGTGACCGCCAATTCGTAAGTACATTAAAATTGGCTTCGTTATTGAAGATTTTGCTGTGCTTTACACCATGCCACAGAATTCCCCCATTGAAACGAGTGGTGTCGTCAAAGCTCTGGTGTGGAGTGCAGCATGCACCCTCAATAACTCGCACGTTCAGTTTTGGGGAGATGTAAGGGCTAATCTGAATGGCTGCATTCCTTGTTTAAGGAAAAACGAATGACTGATTGCCGATACCTGATTAAACGGGTCATCAAAATCATCATTGCTGTTTTACAGCTGATCCTTCTGTTCTTATAACACAAGGAAACGTACTTAAGGTGCGTCCGGTGAACCAATCGGACGCGCCTTTAATAACTATAAATAAGTGTCTTGGCAGATACTATATAAATTAACTTAGTGAATGATTATGCTAATGTCATCAATTAAATAAATATAATGGCGTTAAGGCTTCCCAGTAATATAATTAATACTCTACTTCCAGAGTAGAATATTAAATTTTATCCGCGTGGTGCATCAGCACAAATTTATCCCACAACTGTTCTTCTGTCTCGACATGCGCCGGATCTTTCACAATAGTATTGGGGATCGGGCACACCTTCTGGCAGGTTGGTGTCTCGTAGTGCCCTACGCATTCGGTACACTTATCGCTGTTAATTTCGTAGATATGATCTCCCATTGAAATCGCCTCATTCGGGCATTCGGGTTCACACATATCACAATTAATACAGCGTTTAGTAATTAGTAAAGACATTTCAATGGATTACCGTTAAATCATTTTAAAATCAGTAAGTTGTATCGAGTTTGTATGCTTTACTGTCATTAACTTACTGTATGTTGATCCAGTGTATTTAACCTTGATAAACTCAGTCCAGCAACACAAAACCGCAACACATTGCATTTTGTCCCGTAGAAAAGACTTGTATGTGTGAGCTTGTTTTCTGCGCCTACGCAGATAAGGATTGAGAATGCCGCGCACTGTAACACATAATCCGGATAGCCCCAATAATGACGATGTTTTAGCCGCATCTGAAAAATGGGACGCCTGTAAACCCCCCTATACCAGCGCACACATGAAAATCTGTGTTGCTGCCGCCAAAATCATCCTCGCTGCTTCCGGCGTGGCTCGCTGTTCCAAATACGAAAAAGAGAACTATCTCCGTATCGATTTCAGCAAAGCCGGTAAGGTTACATTTTACGCCGAGTTTCCAAAAAAGATGGGCCTCAAAGGTAAAAAGCTCGGCGAGTGGCCGGAGCTCGTTATCCAGCTGGCGCGCGAAAAAGCACTAGGTATGGCTGACGGTGGACTGCGGGCAGAGTCCGTACATGCAGCGCTGGAAATGTACCGGGATGACCCAAAGCCAAAGTAGCCCGGCAGAAGCTGAGCCCGGACAGTTTCACAACCTACGGGGTGCGTATCGACCGGATTAAAGTAACGTTCGGCGAGCGTGAGGTGTTCAGCGACGTAACATACAATCGGCTGGTGGAAGTGCTGGACGAGTGGATCGCCACTCGCTCGAACAATAACGCCCTGGAGTTGTTTGCCGAGCTCCGTCGGTTCTGGAAGTTCTGCGCACCTACTCTTTGCAACGGCCGCAATGTTGCCGCCAGTCTGCCAGATGATTATGTTTCCTCCCGCGTACAGAAACCTACCCCCACACGGCTTTTTACCGATATTGAATCAATCGCCCGACTCTGGCTCAATGTTGCTGCCTGCACCTCTGTACACCAGAAGAATGCTGTTCGCTTCATGATCATCACTGGTGTTCGTCCGATTAATGTCCATAACCTGCGCTGGGACTACGTTTACGAGGAGGCTGGTGAAATTGTTTATCCGGAAGGGGTTATCGGCATGCGAGGGGCTATGAAAACACAAAAGGCTTTCCGCCTGCCGATAACGCCTGAGATCCGGCGGATTATCGACGAGCAGAAAGCCTGGCGTGATTCAGTTCCTGAGTGCAACAGGGATTATGTATTTTTGCAGCCACGTGATCCAATGCAGCCATTTTCAAAACGATCACTGGATAAGCTGGTGAAAACATACAGCCCGGACGGGGCTGTAAAATGAGGTGTACTGGCAATAGCGGACACTACCATTTGTTCTTTTTTTAAGCAGCCATCTGATGATGTTTTTCCCTGAAGGCTGCCGGGGAGATATTCCCCAGACGAGAGTGACGACGCTGACGATTGTAGAAAATCTCAATGTATTCCCGTATTACTGAGATGGCTTCATCCCGGTTATTAAAACGATAGTGGCTCAGGCTCTCATTTTTCAGCGTTCCCCAGAAGCTTTCCATCGGAGCGTTGTCGTAACAGTTACCTTTACGCGACATTGATGTTTTCAGACCAGACTGCTCCTGTATGACCCGGTAATCGTATGCGCAGTACTGTGAACCTCGATCAGAGTGGTGGATTAGCCCGGCAGGTGGGCGCTGGCTCCTGAGCGCCATAAACAGGGCTTTACCTGTCAGCTCTTTTGTCATGCGCTCTCCCATGGCGTAGCCGACAATTTCGCACGTATAAACATCTTTGATGCCAGCGAGGTACAACCATCCCTCCTGTGTGGCAACATACGTCAGGTCCGCCACCCAGACCTGATTTGGTGCTGTAGGAGCGAACGTGTGGTTCAGCAGATTTGGCGCAACTGGCAGATTGTGGTTCGGGTTCGTAGTCGCTCTGAACTTGCGTTTCTGCTTACAGCGTAGCCTCAGCTCCTTACGAAGACGTGCCAGTCGGTCACGACCAACGATGATGCCATTCTCTGCCAGCTCCGTCTGGAGCCGCCGGGTTCCATATGTTTCGCGAGTGCGGATATGTGCCACCTTAATCTCCAGTTTTAGCCGCTCATCACTTTGTTTTCTGTCTGAGGGTTCATGCTGTACCCAGTTGTAATAACCGCTCCTGGATACACCAAATACCTGACACATCACTTCAATGGGAAATTGTTGTCGCCATTGTTCGATTAACGCGTATTTTTCAGTGACTCCTGTGCAAAATACGCTGTTGCTTTTTTTAATATATCTCGCTCAAGGCGAGCTTCATTTAACGCCTTACGCAGTTGCAGAATTTCAGATTCCAGTTCAGCCAGCGTGCGGGAACCAGGAGTACCGAGCCCTTTTCTGGCGGCGGTAACCCATTGTCCTAAAGTGCCTTCAGGAAGAGATAATCGGGAAGCGCCTTCACTGATCGAAAGTTGATTTTCAAGAACCGTTCTGACAGCTTCGGCTTTGAACTCTTTAGAGTAACGTTGGGTTTTTCTGCTCATTATTAGCTCCTTCTGATGCCATTCTATTTCAGGAAGGAGTGTCCGTTAAACTCAGGCTACCTCAAACGCCCGTGCCGGTGTGCCGGGCAGCGATGAGGAAACCCGTGCGGACTTTGAAAACCGCCGACGTAATTCAGTTGCCCGTAATGCCCGGAATATTCTGGAAGCCATCCGGGGTGAAATACTCTCCACGGTAGAAAACGTGGTGGATGTTTACGTCACCCATAATCCGAAAAAAACAGAACAAAAAGCCGGAGTCAGTATCCATTAACACCCGGTTCGCTTTATGTTGGCGTGTACGGCGGCAGCCCGGCAGATATCGCGGCGGCCATCTGGCGTAAGGCTCCGCCGGGTATTGATATGAATGGCAACACAACGTTCACTGTTGCAGATAAGGAGTACGATCCGCCGTATCCTGAATACGTGATCAGCTGGCAGACACTCAAACCCGTCAGTCTGCATGTCAGTGTGACGCTGAAAAAAAGTGACTACCTGCCTTCAGATATTACCCGACAGGTACAGCAATCCGTGCTGGACGCATTTAATGGTACAGATGGTGGTCTGCGGGCAAGAGTTGCCTCTGTTGTCTCTGCCGGGCGCTACTATGCCGGCATTTACAAAACCGATCCGGAACATATTGATATTCTGGGCCTTACTGTGAGCCGTGATGGTTCGTCATGGACAACGGCTGTCACTTTCGGGATAGATGAGATTCCGGTTCTGGATGTGTCGGATATCAGTGTGAAACTCCAGGAGGCATAACGTGCAGAATGTGGCTGCCACTGTGCTTGCGCAGTATGCTGCCAGCCCCCGACTCAATGCCCTCATTAACAGCTTTAACGCAGCGCTTTCCCCCGACAGTTTTATCAGTGATTTTTATGGTCTTATCTGGAACATCGATACCGCAGAAAAGTATGGTCTTGATGTCTGGGGAAAGATTGTGGGTGTCAGTCGCTGGCTGACGGTAAAGGACGATTTTAATTACCTGGGCTTCAGCGAGTCCAGGATGGACACCCCGGTAATGGATGATCCCTGTCCGTTTAATCAGGCACCGTTTTACAACGGAAAATCGGATACCCGGACTGTTGACCTGTCTGATGCTGTATACCGGCGGCTGATACTGATGAAAGCCATGTCGAACATTACTGACTGTTCCGTTCCGGATATTAACCTGATGCTGAGATTTATGTTCGGAAAAAAACGCCGGGCTTATGTTCTGAATAATGGCGGGCTGAGGATGAGTTACGTCTTTGAGTCCGCGCTCTCGTTGGCAGAACTGGCGATTATCCAGTCGTCGGGTGCACTGCCATCCCCGCCGGGTGTTTATGTTTCAGTAGTTTTAAAGGAGTCCCGTAATGAAGGCCAGTGATAAACCCCGCCAGCTGGCGGTCCCCTTTGCGAGTACCGGAGATAAAAACCGTATCCCGGACAAGGCGACACAGCAGACCAGAGAGAGCGGTAATGCTGCGTATGATTCAGGTTTTCCTCCGGTGACCATGACAGCGGTCTCAGCGGGAGGTATACCGCCACACGGCAAGGATTTTAACGGTCTGATGTACGATATTACCGCAGCAATACGGTTCGCCCAGGCTGGCGGTTTGTACACGTATAATGCCGGTTTTGCGGGGGCCATTGGTGGATATGCAAAAGGAGCCATTCTCGCCGGAGTCGCAACAACAGCGGTCTGGCTGAATACCACGGACGATAACCTGACCGATCCTGAAGGCTCCGACAGTGCGGGCTGGGTAAATCTTCTTGAGGATCCGAAAAGGATATTCCTGCGGCAGAAGAACAATCTGTCAGACCTTCAGAATAAAGGGACGGCACGGGATAATCTTCAGGTTTACAGTAAAGAGCAGTCAGATCAACGCTATGTTCATCGGGAAGGCGATAAAATAACCGGAGAGCTGAAAATCCGTGGTGTTAATGCGCTGAGGATTTTCAACGAAGCTTTTGGCCTGATTTTTCGTCGTTCGGAAGAGTGCCTGCACCTTATTCCCACCAGTGAAGGTCAGGGGGAAAATGGCGATATTGGTCCCCTGCGCCCGTTCACCATTAATTTGCGGACGGGTGAAATATCCATGTCGCATAAAGTGTCTGTTGGCGGTGGTTCGCAGGTCAATGGTGCGCTGGGTATCGGCGTTCAGAACGCCCTGGGGGGGAATTCAATTGTTCTTGGTGATAATGACACCGGATTTAAACAGAATGGAGACGGTATTCTGGATGTTTATGCTAATAGTCAGCGTGTATTCCGCTGTGGATTTGCCCCTATATTTCCAGACATCTGTTATCACTTAACCCATTACAAGCCCGCTGCCGCAGATATTCCCGTGGCGAGCGATAACCCAGCGCACTATGCGGATGCCATTCGTTATAATGCTCGAACGCCTCTGCAAGGTTCTTTGCTGCCGTTAACCCGTCTGGTTTGGGCATGATACTGATGTAGTCACGCTTTATCGTTTTCACGAAGCTCTCTGCTATTCCGTTACTCTCCGGACTCCGCACCGCCGTGTTCTTCGGTTCAAGTCCCAACATCCGGGCGAACTGGCGTGTTTCATTAGCCCGGTAGCATGAACCATTATCCGTCAGCCACTCCACTGGAGACGACGGAAGATCGTTGCCGAAGCGGCGTTCCACCGCTCCCAGCATGACATCCTGTACTGTTTCACTGTTGAAGCCGCCGGTAGTCACCGCCCAGTGCAGTGCCTCACGATCACAGCAGTCCAGCGCGAACGTGACACGCAGTCTCTCTCCGTTATCACAGCAGAACTCGAACCCGTCAGAGCACCATCGCTGATTGCTTTCTTTCACGGCCACTCTGCCTGTATGTGCCCGTTTCGATGGCGGTACAGCAGGTTTTCGCTCAAGCAACAGCGCATTCTGGCGCATGAGCCGGTAAACACGTTTGGCATTGATCGCAGGCATACCATCAAGTTCTGCCTGTCTGCGAAGCAGCGCCCATACCCGACGATAACCATACGTGGGCAGCTCTCCGATAACATGGTGTATACGGAGAAGCACATCCGTATCATCAGTGTGACGACTGCGGCGGCCATCCATCCAGTCATCGGTTCGTCTGAGAATGACGTGCAACTGCGCACGCGACACCCGGAGACAACGGCTGACTAAGCTTACTCCCCATCCCCGGGCAATAAGGGCGCGTGCGCTATCCACTTTTTTGCCCGTCCATATTCAACGGCTTCTTTGAGGAGTTCATTTTCCATCGTTTTCTTGCCGAGCAGGCGCTGGAGTTCTTTAATCTGCTTCATGGCGGCAGCAAGTTCAGAGGCAGGAACAACCTGTTCTCCGGCGGCCACAGCAGTAAGACTTCCTTCCTGGTATTGCTTACGCCAGAGAAATAGCTGGCTGGCTGCCACACCGTGTTGCCGGGCAACGAGGGAGACCGTCATCCCCGGTTCAAAGCTCTGCTGAACAATTGCGATCTTTTCCTGTGTGGTACGCCGTCTGCGTTTCTCCGGCCCTAAGACATCAATCATCTGTTCTCCAATGACTAGTCTAAAAACTAGTATTAAGACTATCACTTAAATAAGTGATACTGGTTGTCTGGAGATTCAGGGGGCCAGTCTATCCGCTTTCAGAATGGAGTGGCTATTGCTTTTAAGAATATTCAGGCCGGAACTGCCAGAAAATTCACGTTATCCAGCGCCAACAACTCCACGAAAAATGCAGCGTTTTATTTGTGGGGTAATCCATCCAGGCCTGTTGTTGCAGAGCTTGGTGATGATTCAGGCTGGCATTTTTTCAGCCAGAGAAACCCGGATAACAGCATAGTGTTCACTGTTAACGGACAGGTAATTCCGTTAAATTACGGAAACTTCGATGCCCGCTATAAATATCGAACAGAGGGGGTACAGGATGTACGGTATGGCCATGAAATGTATTACAGCCCCGGCAGTAACACCGTTTCGTGGAGATTTTGCGCACCTTCGGGACACGGGCTGTCAGGGATGGCGATATCGGATACCGGCCGTAACTCAGCGGATAACGTTGACGGTGTGTATTACCGACCACTGCAAAAACTGATTAATGGCACCTGGTATAACGTAGCGAGTATTTAACAATGTTGCATTTAAAAAATATTACTGCGGGTAATCCGAAAACAGCAGAACAATATCAGATGACAAAACGATATTCGGTCACCTGGCTTTTTTCAGAAGACGGAAAAAACTGGTATGAAGAGCTGAAGAATTTCGCCAGCGACACAATAAAAATAGCTTACACCGGAGATGGTCGCGTGGTGTGGGTCGGTAAGGATGTGACAGGCATCGAGCCACGCAATGCCAGCGTTATCGAAGTTCCGGATATTACCGCTAACCGACGGATTACCGCGCCGGGTTACTGGTTTTACCGCAATGATGAATTTGTCTTTGACTACAGACTCAAAGCGGAAGATGAGCGTGATGCCCTTCTGGCTCAGGTCAGTGCCCGGACAGGGGAATGGGAAGAAGACCTGCTGCTGGGGTTAATCAGCGACGAAGATAAAGAAAAGCTGAAAGCCTGTCGTATTTACGCGAAATCGCTGCAGGCGATGGATTTCAGCACCATCACTGATAAATCCTCATACAACGCCATTGAATGGCCCGCCTCTCCGGAAGGTTCTTCCTGATTTAATTTATCGCGAGAAAAACAATGTCTGTAGTGATATCAGGTGCGCTGACTGATGGCGCAGGTATCCCCATGTCCGGATACCATATTATTCTGAAATCCCGGGTAAACACCCCGGAAGTGGTGATGAACACTGTTGCTGATGTGATGGCAGGAAACGATGGTGAATACTGTTTCCATGCGCGGACTGGAAAATATGGTGTGTATCTGAAACAGGACTGGCGCAACGAGTACAACGTTGGCGACATTGCTGTATATGAGGACTCAAAGCCCGGCACGCTGAATGACTTTCTGATTGCTCCTGATGAGGGCGACCTGAAACCGGATGTCGTCAAACGCTTTGAGGAAATGGTGGCGCAGGCGCAGCAGAGCGCCGGGGCCGCAGCCGGAAACGCACAGCAGACGGCGCAGGATGTGGCGGCAGCCGCAGGTTATGCCCGCGCAGCAGAACAGGCCAAAAATGACATTGATGCTGCGCTGACCGGCACTCTGAAAATGGCTAACCATCTGTCAGAAATCGCAGCAGCAGGCGAAAAGGCACAACAGAAGTCCCGGGATAATCTGGGGCTGAAAAGTGCGGCCACGATGGAAGCACAGAGCGACATTTACGACCGGACAAAAGGCCGTCTGGCGATACCCGGCGCATTCGGCTTTGGGTGTGCTTTTCTGCCTGAAGATGTTATCCGTTTTGACACTAAGAGTGATTTCCTGGCCTGGGTAAGGAATGCGCTGCCAGGTGAATATTCCGTTGCTGGCCCCTACGGCATCATCATACCCGACACACGGTTTGAAGGGGTGCTCAGCATCCGGTGGACTGATGCACGCCCTGAGACAACAGAACCGCGGTACAGAGCCAAATCCCTTACTTTTTACGGCATTAACGGCCCCATTTATCACACCCGCTACCGCTACTGGCCCATATCCAGACTGACTGGGTGAAAATAAATATAACCACAGAAGATATTATTTACAGAATCGTGGCGAGCTCTGTCCGCAACAGATGGGGAGACCCTGACATTGGCGGGCTGATTATTGCTGCGTACCAGGGAGAAGCTGACGGTGATAAAGTCATCAGACTTGTCAGGGGGCAGTCATACAGAGGCTCACGACTGGGACCGGTGGGGATTTCAGTGCCCGGTACTCCCACCGGAACGTATATAGCATCCCCACAATTTTTCATTACGGGATGTTCAGAGCATTCATTACCGGGGTCATATTGCGCCCTGTCCGGGGTGCCGGATGCACATGTCTCTGGCGCAATGCCCGGGCTTTTTATTCGCACATCGTGAGGAATGCACCGTGGAAATTAAAAAAATCATTAATCCCCGTTATACCGAAAGTGGCGCAGTAGACTGTGACGTTTTTTTTGACGACAGGGACCAGGCAGTTCCCTACACAGCCACCGCTGATGATGTTGCACCGACGGGTCAGCAAATCTGGCAGGAACTGCAAAGTGGCAAATGGGGTGAGATAGCCCCATTCACTGTGACACCAGAAATGCTGGAAGCGGCCAGAGAGGCCAGACGTCAGGAAATTGAAGCATGGCGCACAGAACAGGAGGCGAAGCCGTTCACGTTTGAATGGAACGGCCGCACGTGGAACGCTGACGCCTCGTCAGTGGCCCGCCTGTCCCCGGTGGTCATGCTGGCAAAATCTGTCGCGGCACAAACACATATGGTGTGGAGTGATGCGGATAATCAGCAGGTGAAACTGTCGATGCCGGAACTGGAAGAACTGGCGGCAGCAATGGTGCAGGCGCAGGTCGATCGCAACGATGAGATTTATCGCCGTCAGCGGGAGATGAAAGAGGAGCTGAGCAGTCTGGATGATTTGGCTTCAATTCGGGCGTTTGACGTTAAGTAATGAATAAGCCGCAACTGGCGGAATCACAGAAGACCGCTTTGCTTACCGAGGCGGAGTCTGTCATCCGGCCGCCGGGGTGTGCGGTCAGGCTGAACAGAGAAACGGATGAATCCGGGGAGGCCCGGGGGCGGGCCTCTGTTTTTCCGGAGTCAGTCCGGTCTGTGGTTTATGCGATGTGATTATGAATGGTGCAGTTGTGAGCCGTTTTCAGGCAATCGCAGGGCCAGTACCTCGTCAGTCAGCTGACGGTAAATCTGCTGTTCAGTCTCACGCATCACCTGTGCACCGGCTTCCCTCTCCGCATCCGCATCACCGCTCAGACCTGATGCTTTCAGCCGGTCAGCCACCCTCTGAGGGTACTCATTCTCCAGCATCTCATATTTCTGCTCTTCTGCCAGCGCCCAGCGGTCAGCTTCCGTACGCTTCAGTACAGCATGCCATGGTCCCCAGAGGGAGAACCAGTCCGTAAATTCATTCTCTTCACGGCTTCTGACCATGGCTTCGGCAGTGCGGAGGTCATTTGCTGTCACTCCCGACACGCCATAGAAACGCATTTCCTTCACGGCAGTGGAGAGCTGAAGTTTCTCTGCGAGCATGGTCTGGAAGGCCAGGTAGACTTCTATCTCATCCACAAAATGGAGAGTTCTGACTTTATCCCGGGCAATGTCCTCCAGAATTTCGAGGCGGAACATTTCCCTGCCCAGGGAGAGCAGAGCGCCGGTATCATTATCGAAAAGGCCTTCTGATGCCTGATGGACCAGGAGGGTTTTCCGGAGATTGTTCCATGTGAGCGCGACACGGTCCTCACAGCTCTCAGTGGCATCAGCAGCAACAGCGAAAGACTGCTGTCGAAGCTCCGCAGAGGCACTGAGTTTTTCCAGCCATGCAGCGACCTGTTCACGGAATCCGGAGGTATTGCGTGCAGAGACGGTATCGGAAAGGCGGTCAAGGAACGCGGAGAATGCCCGGGAATTCTCCTCGGTGGAAAAAGAAGTCCATTGTGTAGAAACCTCCCGACGATCTGCTTCAGGAAACCAGGCTGCCACAGTTTCGGGAAGAGGGGGGATCTGAAAGTTCTGCCCCCCTTCAGTGATGACTCTGATATGGCGCGAATGTAAATTTTGCGGCAACATCTGGCGTAAAAACAGTCTGTTTTGGTCTGACAGGGAAATACGAAACTGAGGCCCGTTAAAATTTGGAACCGAAGTTTGCTGTATTAAGAATAGCAGAGTTTGATCTGATAAGGGGTTATTTGCAATCTCAATAGTTATATGAGGATCTAAACGAAAAAGATTTGTCGGGATTGTAGTTATTTGGTTGTTTTCAAAATAAAAAAATCTTCTCATGATAATATTTTCTTGGATGTTTGGTAAGTTGCTTAATCTATTGCTATATGCAAAAAGAAGTTGCAGTCTCCTAGGTAAAGGGGGCAGTTCAGTAAGATGGTTGTGCGCAACCTTAAGTATCTTAAGATTAGAAGGCAGAGATGGAAGAGTTTGCAGTTCGTTGTTCCTAACCTCAAGTTTTTTTAAATTCAAGGGTAATGAAGGCAGTGTGGATAACCTATTATACTCTGCGCTTAGTGATTTGATGGTGTCTGGTAATAACGGCAGATTCTCTAATTGATTTTCGGACACATCCAAAGTTATTAGATAATGTGGTAATGCAGATATATGTGTTAAGAAATTATCTCTTGCAATAAGTTCTTTAATATTTTCAGGTAAATCAGTAAGGATGGTTAATTTATTACAGCTCACATCAAGCTTTTTAATGCAAGCAGGGAGTACAGGTAGCGAGGAAAGCGCCAAGGCTCGCAGGTCCAGTTTATGCCCCTTAGAGGTAAGACATGCACGAAGTCTTCTTACCGCCTCAGTACGCTGTTCTTCCGGTAACCCCTGTTTCTCCCAATCATCCCATTCGGACAAATAATGGTTGGGGGATGTAATTGTGCTGATATGTGGAAATAAACAGGATGAAATGTTTCTGAGCATATTAATTTCTCGCATATGGATATGGAATTAGATTGTGAATAAATTGTATTTAATGTATCTCTCCTAATGAGGAGGGTGTTTCAGAATATTTGCCATAAGGGAATGAGTGTTATATCATGCTTTCTACCCTGGTAAGTATATTTGCTTTTTTCGTATATTTGGTTCATCTTTTTTTGATGTTTTACATATTCACAATGCAGAGGATTTATACCAGAAGACATTAGTCTTGAGTAAGATACTACAACATCTCCAACTATTTTAGCCAGCCTGACTACTTGACTTGGTAATATTTGTTGCTAATAATCATGTATAAAATAAGCTTATATACATAGTAACTTCAGCAAAGGATTTAGTAATGATCCAAATCATATCTCAATGTACTGTTTTTTTCTTTAAAAAAACAGTACATTCTATTTTATAATGACTGTGTATTCCCATGGAAGGAGATCACCCAATTCTCCCCCCCCCCCCCCCCCGACTTTTGACGCAGTGTCTTGTTAACAGGGGGATTTACCATGCTTATTGGCTATGTACGCGTATCAACAAATGACCAGAATACCGATCTACAACGTAATGCGTTGAACTGTGCAGGATGCGAGCTGATTTTTGAAGACAAGATAAGTGGTACAAAGTCCGAAAGACCGGGGCTGAAAAAACTGCTCAAGACATTATCGGCAGGCGACACACTGGTTGTCTGGAAGCTGGATCGGCTGGGGCGCAGTATGCGGCATCTTGTCGTGCTGGTGGAGGCGTTGCGCGAACGAGGCATCAACTTTCGTAGTCTGACTGATTCAATTGATACCAGCACACCAATGGGACGCTTTTTCTTCCATGTGATGGGTGCCCTGGCTGAAATGGAACGTGAACTGATTGTTGAACGAACAAAAGCAGGACTGGAAGCTGCTCGCGCACAGGGACGAATTGGCGGTCGCCGTCCCAAACTTTCACCAGAATAATGGGCGCAGGCCGGGCGACTAATTGCATCAGGAGTTTCTCGCCAGAAGGTGGCGATCATCTATGATGTTGGCGAATCGACTTTGTATAAGAGGTTTCCAGCCAGGGTTATATAAAACCGCAGACACGGCGTATACAAGAACGTGCTACGGTTGACTGAAAAGTTAATGTTGTATGTCACAGGCCTTTTGCGCCGTAAAGCCCCGTCCTTTAGGGCGCGGAGGACGTTAAAGAAAGTGGTGTTCTTTGTGTTGCTGAACTTATGCAAAATTTTTTTGCACCATAAATCCAACAACACATTCAATAACACATTGCTGTATCACTATGAAAATAAATGTGTTTTTATTTGATTTCACACATATCACAATTGATGCATTTTTTAGTGATTAACAGCGCCATAAGGAAACTCTCAAAACAACACAAACCGGGCGGGCATTATACGCGCATTCTTTACTCAGACCAGTTTTTTCACCAGCGCTTCACTATGACGAATACGTTCTGGTGCCAGTTCCAGATCCTGCTGAATCAGCGCAATGAACAGCAAATCCGTTAACATTCCCTGAGCGTGACAAGCAGAGATTGAAGCACTGTTTGTCGCTTGTTCTTCGGCAATGGTATACAGGCAATGAGAAGCACGCTGTTGCAGGGCATTCGGAGTAAAGCCGGTAATCGCCAGCACTTTTCCGCCCACTCGCAGCATCTCATCTGCCGCCAGGTTTAACTCGCGTCGTACACCGGTGTAGGAAATGGCTAATAACAGATCGTCAGGGGACGACGCCTGTACTGTTGCGAGTAGCGCATGCATATCGCGCAGTGCGGCAGCATTGAAGCCAATCTTCATCAGCTTCCAGGCAAAGTTTTGCGCCACCAGACCCGAAGCGCCAATACCGGTCAGAATTATCCGCCGCGCAGAGCGCAACATTGTTACGCATTCATGCAGTTTCTCTTCACTATTAACGTTTAGCGTTGCGTACATAGCGGCGGTATTTTCTTTAATCAGTTTTTCGCCGACCAGCCGTAACGGATCATCACCGCGGATTTGGTTATGAATGGGCACGGAGGGCGATTCCGGCTGGCTTGCCAGCGCTTCACTCAACGCCAACTTAAGCGCCGGAAAACCTTTATAGCCGAGTTTTTGCGCGAACTTCACGACGCTGGACTGACTGACTCCGGCTTCGTTGGCCAGTTGCTGAGAGCTTAAATGGCGCGCCGTATCAGGTTGTAGCAGCAGATAATCCGCCAGTTTTTTATCACTCTGGGCAAGCCCTTGGTAACGCTGACGGATACGAAGTAAGCCGTTCATATCTTTCCTCGCGATGAAATAGTGGCGACAACAGGCAATATGAGACACACGCGAGTGAATTTTATATTCCATTGCCGCTAATTGCCATGAATTAAAAATTCCAGTTAGCCATGATGCGGTCGATTGTTGCCGGAAAAGTGATGATCTATCTGTTAGGCTATGTAGTAGCGAAAATTAATCAGGATGTTTCAGTCCAGAGGAGTATGGTTTGGCAACTCACGAGCGTCGTGTGGTGTTTTTTGACTTAGATGGAACATTGCATCAGCAGGATATGTTCGGCAGTTTTCTGCGCTATTTACTGCGTCGCCAACCGCTGAATGCGTTACTTGTCCTGCCGTTGTTACCGATTATAGCCATTGCGTTATTGATAAAAGGTCGTGCGGCACGCTGGCCGATGAGTCTGCTTCTGTGGGGGTGCACTTTTGGTCACAGCGAAGCACGTTTACAGACGTTGCAGGCCGATTTCGTGCGCTGGTTTCGCGACAATGTTACCGCCTTTCCGCTGGTTCAGGAGCGATTAACCACCTACCTGTTAAGTTCCGATGCTGATATCTGGTTGATTACCGGCTCTCCGCAGCCGCTGGTTGAAGCGGTTTATTTCGATACGCCCTGGCTGCCGCGGGTTAATCTTATCGCCAGCCAAATTCAGCGTGGCTATGGTGGTTGGGTATTGACGATGCGTTGTCTGGGACATGAAAAGGTCGCACAACTGGAGCGCAAAATCGGCACGCCGCTGCGGCTGTACAGTGGCTATAGCGACAGTAATCAGGACAATCCGCTGCTTTATTTCTGTCAGCATCGTTGGCGAGTAACCCCGCGCGGTGAACTCCAGCAACTGGAATAGAGTAAAGCATAGCGTCCGTGTATAATGCGCCGCGCTTTTATAACCGGAGTTTTCTTTTTGTCTGAAGTCGAATTTAGCCACGAATATTGGATGCGTCACGCGCTGACGCTGGCGAAACGTGCCTGGGATGAGCGGGAAGTGCCGGTCGGCGCGGTATTAGTGCATAACAATCGGGTAATCGGCGAAGGCTGGAACCGCCCGATTGGTCGCCATGATCCCACCGCACATGCAGAAATCATGGCCCTGCGGCAGGGTGGTCTGGTGATGCAAAATTATCGTCTGATCGACGCCACGTTGTATGTCACGCTTGAACCATGTGTAATGTGTGCCGGAGCGATGATCCACAGTCGCATTGGTCGCGTGGTCTTTGGTGCGCGTGACGCGAAAACTGGCGCTGCGGGATCTTTAATGGATGTGCTGCATCATCCGGGTATGAATCACCGAGTGGAAATTACGGAAGGAATACTGGCGGATGAGTGCGCGGCGTTGCTCAGTGACTTCTTTCGCATGCGCCGCCAGGAAATTAAAGCGCAGAAAAAAGCGCAATCCTCGACGGATTAATTTTGTTTCTCTTCACTCCCTTTCCTGGAAAACAGCAGAGAGGGAGAATGGGTCAAATAGTTTGATGACGACTGGGAAAGAAACGAGAGAAAAGGAAATTTCTCTTTGCCCAACTCCGTAGGCGATACCGCCGGATAATCCTGCGCCAGTTGCATCGCCGCTTCTGTAGCCTGCTTCTCTTTCTCTTGCAGATAACCCACCAGGCTAATCTGATACTTACGAATATTTTCGACATAAGCGTAGGCTTCATGCCCACGAGCGTAGCCGTAAGTCAGCTTGCTGTAATAGGGTTTCTGGCTAAGTAAAGGCAGACGCTGTTTTACGTCAGCCCAACTGTCAGGATTCCCTTTGGTTTTTGCCGTCAGGGCGCGGGCATCCAGCATATGCGCATAGCCCATATTGTACGCAGCGAGGGCAAACCAGATCCGTTCGTTCTCCGGCACACTTTCCGGCACTTTACTCATCATATCCTGCAAATAACGCACGCCACCGCTGATGCTCTGTTCGGCATCGGTACGATCCGTAATGCCGAGGCTTTGCGCGGTATTTTTGGTTAACATCATCATGCCGCGCACACCCGTCGGTGAAGTGGCCTGTGCATCCCAGTGCGATTCCTGATAAGCAATAGCGGCCAGCAAACGCCAGTCAATTTCTTCGGCGTATTTCTCAAACAGGGGCTTTAACTGCGGCAGTACCGCATCGACGGCGCGTAAAAATGTGCGCGTATCGACGTAATCAAAATCATCGCCATGCCCCAGGTATTTCTCTTCAATGCGTGCCAGCGTACCGTCTTCATTCATTTCGTTGAAGAAGTCGAGCAGGGCGGCGGAAAGGGTATTATCGCCATCTAACGGGCTAAACCAAGTCACCGGTTGTTCATCGGTGATATCGAGCGCTACGGCGAGCTCCGGGTGAACGCGCTGAAACAGGCTGATGGCGACAGAATCAGCAATGGTGTAATCGAGTTTTCCTTCGATGACATCTTCCATTAATTCCGCAGAGCCTTTTTTGTCGTCTACCTTCCAGCTTAATTCCGGGAATTTTGTTTCTTTCAGGGTCTGGAGATCGTTAACTACCACATGACCCGGTGCAACGGTGAGTTGCTCCGCCGTCAGGTTGCCCAGCGTACGTGGGCGATACTGACCCACTTTATAAACCAGTTGTTGTGACACGGAATAATAGGTAGGGCCAGGCTGATAATTTTTTACCCGCTCACTGTTATAGACCAGTCCTGCCGCCAGCAGGTCGGCGTTACCATTATCAAGGTCGTCAAACAGCTGGCTGATATTCTGCCGCACGGTCACTTTCAGTTTTACGCCGAGGTAATCGGCAAACTGTTTCGCCAGTTCGTAATCCAGGCCAAAAGGTTTCCCGTTGATTTCGTTATAAGTCAGGGGAGTATGAATGGTGCTCACACGCAACTCTCCCCGCGCTTGAATGGCGGCGATACGGTTGTCGGCTTTACCAAACCAGGGAATGGATGGCCAGAGAGCGACCGCGAGCAGCAGTGCCAGAATGCCGATGAACAGATAATTAATCTTTAATTTTTTCAATTAGTTAATTCTCTGTGTCGTGCGCGTCCCAGCTTGAAAAAACGTAATAATAGTGAAAGGTTTACTCATAAATGAGCGGCATTTTGCGTAAACCTGCGCCAGATGGCAACTTATTACAGCCATTGGCGGCACGCGTTGCTAATTCACGATGGTGATTTTATTTCCACGCAAACGGTTTCGTCAGCGCATCAGATTCTTTATAATGACGCCCGTTTCCCCCCCCTTGGGTACACCGAAAGCTTAGAAGACGAGAGACTTATGATGGAAATTCTGCGTGGTTCGCCTGCACTGTCGGCATTCCGAATCAACAAACTGCTGGCACGTTTTCAGGCTGCCAGGCTCCCGGTTCACAATATTTACGCCGAGTATGTCCATTTTGCTGACCTCAATGCGCCGTTAAACGATGATGAGCACGCACAACTTGAACGCCTGCTGAAATATGGTCCGGCACTCGCCAGCCACGCCCCGCAAGGCAAACTCCTGCTGGTGACCCCGCGTCCTGGCACCATCTCTCCCTGGTCTTCGAAAGCGACCGATATTGCCCATAACTGCGGGCTACAACAGGTAAACCGCCTTGAGCGCGGCGTTGCTTACTATATAGAAGCCGGTACGCTGACCAATGAACAATGGCAGCAGGTTACCGCTGAACTGCACGACCGCATGATGGAAACGGTCTTTTTTGATTTAGATGATGCAGAGCAGTTGTTTGCCCACCATCAACCGACTCCGGTCACAAGCGTTGATTTGCTGGGGCAGGGCCGTCAGGCGCTGATCGACGCTAACCTGCGTCTTGGCTTGGCTCTGGCGGAAGATGAAATTGACTATCTGCAGGATGCTTTCACAAAGCTTGGTCGTAACCCGAACGACATCGAGCTGTATATGTTCGCTCAGGCGAACTCTGAGCACTGCCGCCACAAAATTTTTAACGCCGACTGGATTATCGACGGTGAACAACAGCCGAAATCGCTGTTCAGGATGATCAAAAATACTTTCGAAACCACGCCAGATCACGTTCTCTCTGCTTATAAAGATAACGCCGCCGTAATGGAAGGTTCTGAAGTGGGCCGCTACTTTGCTGACCACGAAACGGGCCGCTACAATTTCCATCAGGAACCGGCGCACATCCTGATGAAAGTCGAAACTCACAACCACCCGACGGCGATTTCTCCGTGGCCGGGCGCGGCGACCGGTTCCGGCGGTGAAATCCGCGATGAAGGTGCCACCGGGCGCGGCGCGAAGCCGAAAGCTGGTTTGGTTGGTTTCTCCGTATCCAACCTGCGAATTCCTGGCTTCGAACAGCCGTGGGAAGAAGATTTCGGTAAGCCTGAGCGCATTGTTACCGCGCTGGACATCATGACCGAAGGCCCGCTGGGCGGTGCGGCGTTTAACAACGAATTTGGTCGTCCGGCACTGAACGGCTACTTCCGTACTTATGAAGAAAAAGTGAACAGCCACAATGGCGAAGAGCTGCGCGGTTATCACAAACCGATCATGCTGGCGGGCGGGATCGGCAACATTCGCGCCGATCACGTACAAAAAGGCGAGATCAACGTCGGTGCGAAGCTGGTCGTTCTCGGCGGCCCGGCAATGAACATCGGTCTTGGCGGCGGCGCGGCGTCTTCCATGGCGTCTGGTCAGTCTGATGCCGACCTCGACTTTGCTTCCGTACAGCGCGACAACCCGGAGATGGAGCGTCGTTGCCAGGAAGTGATCGACCGTTGCTGGCAGCTTGGTGATGCTAACCCAATTCTGTTTATCCACGACGTCGGTGCGGGCGGTCTTTCTAACGCGATGCCGGAGCTGGTGAGCGACGGCGGACGCGGCGGTAAATTTGAACTGCGCGATATTCTAAGCGACGAACCGGGCATGAGCCCGCTGGAAATCTGGTGTAACGAATCCCAGGAACGCTACGTGCTGGCGGTTGCTGCCGATCAATTACCGCTGTTTGACGAACTGTGTAAGCGTGAGCGCGCACCCTACGCGGTGATTGGTGAAGCGACCGAAGAACTGCATCTTTCTCTGCACGATCGTCATTTTGATAATCAGCCGATCGATCTGCCGCTGGACGTCCTGCTTGGTAAAACGCCGAAGATGACCCGCGATGTACAAACGCTGAAAGCGAAGGGCGATGCGCTGGTCCGTGAAGGGATCACCATTGCAGACGCGGTGAAACGCGTACTGCATCTGCCGACCGTGGCGGAGAAAACTTTCCTGGTGACCATCGGTGACCGCAGCGTAACCGGCATGGTGGCGCGCGATCAGATGGTGGGGCCGTGGCAGGTGCCGGTCGCTAACTGCGCGGTCACTACCGCCAGCCTCGACAGCTACTACGGTGAAGCGATGGCGATTGGCGAGCGTGCGCCGGTTGCGCTGCTGGATTTCGCCGCCTCTGCCCGTCTGGCGGTCGGTGAAGCGTTAACCAATATTGCCGCAACACAGATTGGCGATATCAAACGCATTAAACTTTCCGCCAACTGGATGGCGGCGGCAGGCCACCCTGGTGAAGATGCGGGCCTGTATGAAGCCGTTAAAGCCGTGGGTGAAGAACTTTGTCCGGCGCTTGGCCTGACGATCCCGGTGGGTAAAGACTCTATGTCGATGAAAACCCGCTGGCAGGAAGGTAACGAAGAGCGCGAAATGACGTCGCCGCTGTCGCTGGTGATTTCTGCATTTGCCCGCGTGGAAGATGTACGTCACACCATCACGCCGCAGCTTTGTACCGAAGATAACGCACTGCTGCTGATTGATTTGGGCAAAGGCAATAACGCGCTGGGCGCAACGGCGCTGGCGCAGGTTTATCGTCAGCTTGGCGACAAACCGGCAGATGTACGCGATGTTGTCCAACTGAAAGGCTTCTATGACGCGATTCAGGCGCTGGTTGCACAGCGTAAGCTGCTGGCGTATCACGACCGCTCTGATGGAGGCCTGCTGGTAACGCTGGCGGAAATGGCCTTTGCAGGTCATTGTGGCATTGACGCGGATATCGCCTCTCTGGGTGACGATCGCCTGGCGGCGTTGTTTAACGAAGAACTGGGTGCGGTGATTCAGGTTCGTGCCGCTGACCGTGAAGCGGTCGAGTCCGTACTGGCACAGCATGGGCTTGCGGATTGCGTCCATTATGTTGGGCAGGCGGTTTCCGGTGACCGTTTTGTGATTACCGCCAACGGGCAGACTGTATTCAGCGAAAGCCGCACTACGTTGCGTGTCTGGTGGGCAGAAACTACCTGGCAGATGCAGCGCCTGCGTGACAACCCGGAGTGTGCCGATCAGGAGCATCAGGCGAAATCTAACGACGCCGATCCGGGCCTGAATGTAAAACTGTCGTTCGATATCAACGAAGATGTGGCAGCACCGTATATTGCCACTGGCGCACGTCCGAAAGTTGCCGTACTGCGTGAGCAGGGCGTGAACTCGCATGTTGAAATGGCGGCAGCTTTCCAACGTGGGGGCTTTGATGCTATCGACGTGCATATGAGCGACCTGCTGACTGGACGTACGGGACTGGAGGATTTTCACGCCCTGGTCGCGTGCGGAGGTTTCTCCTACGGTGATGTGCTGGGTGCCGGTGAAGGTTGGGCGAAGTCTATCCTGTTCAATGACCGTGTACGCGATGAGTTTGCAACCTTCTTCCATCGTCCGCAAACGCTGGCCCTGGGGGTATGTAACGGTTGCCAGATGATGTCTAACCTGCGTGAACTGATCCCGGGGAGTGAGTTGTGGCCACGTTTTGTGCGTAACACCTCCGATCGCTTTGAAGCGCGTTTCAGCCTGGTTGAAGTAACCCAAAGCCCGTCTCTGCTGTTGCAGGGGATGGTGGGCTCGCAAATGCCGATTGCTGTCTCTCATGGTGAAGGGCGCGTGGAAGTGCGTGATGCGGCGCATCTGGCGGCACTGGAAAGCAAAGGGCTGGTGGCACTGCGCTATGTCGATAACTTCGGCAAAGTCACTGAAACCTACCCGGCTAACCCGAACGGTTCACCGAACGGTATTACGGCGGTTACGACTGAAAGTGGTCGAGTCACCATTATGATGCCGCACCCGGAACGTGTTTTCCGTACTGTCAGCAACTCCTGGCATCCGGAAAACTGGGGCGAGGATGGCCCATGGATGCGCATTTTCCGCAATGCGCGTAAGCAGTTGGGGTAAGTCATCAGTTCATTGGTTTTGCAGCCCGGATGCGGCATTAAGCACCAACCACTATCATAAGCTCCCAACTCCGGGAGCTTTTTTGTGTCTGTAAATCACGACAATGGGTGGTTTACCGTGTCGCTTTCTGGCGACACTTAAATGATTGATTTTATTGTAATCTAATAAGTTTATCTTAAGTTGTCTCTTTTTAGCGACACAGTGGCTGATTTACATTCAAATAGCGAAGAAGCCATAAATCCCTCAAAGCAACGTATAATCAGTACGTTACCAAACTATTTTCTTTATTGGCACAGTTACTGCATAATAGTAAGCAGTGGCTCATTCACCGACTTATGTCAGCCCCTTCGGGACGTGCTACATAAAATTCGAATGACGCACAACAAGGTGCCTGCCGTCCAACTTCTGATATCAGCGTAGCTATATCAACCATCGGGCGAAACGTCGAGTTAGGCACCGCCTTATTCCATAACAAAGCCGGGTAATTCCCGGCTTTGTTGTATCTGAACTTCCCCTCGGTTAGCATCAGGCTATTCGCGTCTGACGAGAGTAACACCTTGAAACGCTGGCCCGTTTTTCCCCGCTCATTACGACAACTGGTAATGCTGGCATTTTTGCTAATTCTACTACCCCTGTTGGTGCTGGCATGGCAAGCCTGGCAAAGCCTGAATGCGCTTAGCGATCAGGCGGCGCTGGTTAACCGCACTACGCTTATTGATGCCCGGCGTAGTGAAGCGATGACCAACGCGGCGCTGGAGATGGAGCGTAGCTACCGTCAGTATTGCGTGCTGGACGACCCTACGCTTGCGAAGGTTTATCAAAGCCAGCGCAAGCGTTACAGCGAAATGCTCGATGCCCACGCAGGCGTACTGCCAGACGATAAACTTTACCAGGCATTGCGTCAGGATTTGAACAATCTGGCCCAACTTCAGTGTAACAACAGTGGTCCCGATGCTGCCGCCGCCGCGCGTCTTGAAGCCTTTGCCAGTGCCAATACCGAAATGGTGCAGGCCACGCGCACAGTGGTGTTCTCTCGTGGGCAGCAACTTCAGCGTGAAATCGCCGAACGTGGGCAATATTTTGGTTGGCAATCGCTGGTGCTATTTCTGGTGAGTCTGGTGATGGTGCTACTTTTCACGCGGATGATTATCGGGCCGGTGAAAAATATCGAGCGCATGATCAACCGTCTGGGGGAAGGGCGTTCTCTGGGCAATAGCGTTTCGTTCTGTGGACCGAGCGAGTTACGCTCGGTTGGGCAACGTATTCTTTGGTTAAGTGAGCGCCTGTCATGGCTGGAATCCCAACGCCATCAATTTTTAAGACATTTATCTCATGAATTAAAAACGCCACTGGCGAGTATGCGCGAGGGCACTGAATTACTGGCTGATCAGGTTGTCGGGCCGCTTACGCCAGAGCAAAAAGAGGTGGTGAGCATTCTTGATAGCAGCAGCTGCAATTTGCAAAAACTGATCGAACAACTGCTTGATTACAACCGTAAACAGGCGGACAGTGCGGTGGAACTGGAGAATGTTGAATTAGCACCGCTGGTGGAGACAGTGGTTTCTGCTCATAGCCTGCCCGCACGGGCTAAAATGATGCATACCGACGTCGATCTCAAAGCAACAGCTTGCCTGGCGGAGCCAATGCTGCTGATGAGCGTACTGGATAATCTTTACTCCAATGCGGTGCACTACGGGGCTGAATCCGGTAACATTTGCCTTCGCAGCAGTTTACATGGTGCGCGGGTTTATATTGATGTCATCAATACAGGCACGCCCATTCCGCAAGAGGAACGCGCCATGATCTTCGAACCCTTTTTTCAGGGAAGCCACCAGCGAAAAGGGGCGGTGAAGGGCAGCGGTCTGGGATTAAGCATTGCCAGGGATTGTATTCGCCGTATGCAAGGGGAACTGTATCTGGTCGACGAGAGCGGGCAAGACGTTTGTTTCCGCATTGAATTACCGTCGTCGAAAAACACGAAATAATGCTAACAGCCTATCCTATCAGGCTATTTTATTTGTCAGTTCGGCCCCGGGTAGTGCTCGAAATCTTCACGTACGATATGTACGCCCCGGTTTCTCCGCGCTGTCCATGTCCAGACTGTCTGCAACAATTACGCCCACTGGGATAGGCTTTAAGTCTGGTGAATATGCGACACATTTTTCAACGATTATTGCCCCGACGGCTGTGGCTGGCAGGGCTGCCATGTCTGGCATTGCTGGGTTGCGTGCAGAATCACAATAAGCCAGCCATTGATACGCCAGCAGAAGAAAAAATTCCGGTTTATCAACTGGCTGACTATCTTTCTACTGAATGTAGCGACATCTGGGCGCTGCAAGGTAAATCAACCGAAACCAATCCGCTTTACTGGCTGCGGGCGATGGATTGTGCTGATCGTTTAATGCCTGCGCAGTCGCGTCAGCAAGCTCGCCAATATGACGACGGCAGCTGGCAAAATACCTTTAAACAAGGGATTTTGCTCGCCGACGCCAAAATTACGCCGTATGAGCGCCGCCAGCTGGTCGCGCGTATTGAAGCGTTAAGTACCGAGATCCCGGCACAGGTTCGCCCACTGTATCAACTCTGGCGCGACGGTCAGGCGCTGCAACTGCAACTGGCGGAAGAGCGCCAACGTTACAGTAAACTCCAGCAGTCCAGCGACAGCGAGCTGGATACATTGCGCCAGCAACATCACGTTCTACAGCAGCAACTGGAACTCACCACCCGCAAGCTGGAAAACCTGACCGATATTGAACGCCAGCTCTCGACCCGCAAACCGGCTGGAAATTTCTCGCCGGATACGCCGCACGAGAGTGAAAAGCCCGCGCCATCCACCCATGAGGTCACTCCTGATGAGCCATAAACCTGCGCATTTATTATTGGTCGATGACGATCCGGGATTGCTGAAACTGCTTGGCCTGCGCCTGACCAGCGAAGGCTACAGTGTGGTCACGGCGGAAAGTGGCGCTGAAGGATTACGGGTACTGAATCGCGAAAAAGTAGATTTAGTTATCAGCGACCTGCGGATGGATGAAATGGACGGTATGCAGCTATTTGCTGAAATCCAGAAAGTGCAGCCGGGAATGCCAGTAATTATTCTTACTGCGCATGGTTCTATCCCCGATGCCGTTGCTGCAACACAGCAGGGCGTTTTTAGTTTCCTCACCAAGCCTGTCGATAAAGATGCGCTATATCAGGCAATTGACGATGCGCTGGAGCAATCCGCGCCAGCCACCGATGAACGCTGGCGCGAGGCAATTGTCACCCGCAGCCCGCTGATGCTGCGTTTGCTGGAACAGGCGCGGCTGGTGGCGCAATCAGACGTCAGCGTTTTGATTAACGGTCAGAGCGGCACCGGGAAAGAGATTTTCGCCCAGGCTATCCACAACGCCAGCCCGCGCAACAGCAAACCATTTATTGCTATTAACTGTGGCGCATTGCCCGAGCAATTGCTGGAGTCGGAGCTGTTTGGTCATGCGCGTGGCGCGTTTACTGGCGCTGTCAGCAATCGCGAAGGTTTATTCCAGGCGGCGGAAGGCGGAACGCTATTTCTCGATGAAATTGGCGATATGCCTGCGCCGTTACAGGTCAAACTGCTGCGCGTGTTGCAGGAGCGTAAAGTGCGCCCGCTGGGCAGTAACCGCGATATTGATATCAATGTGCGGATTATTTCTGCCACTCACCGTGATCTGTCAAAAGCGATGGCGCGCGGGGAATTCCGCGAAGATCTCTATTACCGCCTCAACGTTGTCAGCCTGAAAATTCCGGCACTGGCGGAGCGCACAGAAGACATTCCGCTACTGGCAAATCACCTGTTGCGCCAGGCGGCAGAGCGACATAAACCGTTTGTCCGCGCGTTCTCTACCGATGCGATGAAACGCCTGATGACCGCGAGCTGGCCGGGTAATGTGCGCCAGTTGGTCAACGTGATTGAACAGTGCGTGGCGCTGACCTCATCTCCGGTGATTAGTGATGCGCTGGTGGAGCAGGCGCTGGAGGGTGAAAATACGGCGCTGCCAACCTTTGTTGAGGCACGTAATCATTTTGAACTCAACTACTTGCGTAAGCTGCTGCAAATCACCAAAGGCAACGTCACCCACGCGGCGAGAATGGCGGGGCGCAACCGGACAGAATTTTATAAACTGCTTTCCCGACACGAGCTGGATGCAAACGATTTCAAGGAATGAATTGGCGTTATGTGTTACGTTTAGCAGATCAAAAGACAGGCAACCTTTTCAAGGAATAGCATGAAAAAGATTGATGCGATTATAAAACCCTTCAAGCTGGACGATGTCCGCGAAGCACTGGCCGAAGTCGGTATTACCGGCATGACGGTGACCGAAGTGAAAGGCTTTGGTCGCCAGAAAGGCCATACCGAGCTGTACCGCGGCGCGGAGTATATGGTGGATTTTCTGCCGAAAGTGAAAATTGAGATTGTCGTACCGGACGACATTGTCGATACCTGTGTCGATACCATTATTCGCACGGCGCAAACCGGCAAAATCGGTGACGGTAAAATCTTCGTCTTTGACGTGGCTCGGGTCATTCGCATCCGTACCGGTGAAGAGGACGACGCGGCAATTTAAACCGCGTCAAGGGTTGCCGGATGTTTCCATCCGGCAACATCAAATTACAGCACCTTATGCGGGCCAAAGCATTCGTAATGAATGTTTTCCTGCTTCACGCCCAGATCCACTAACTGTTTCGCGGTAAACTGCATGAAGCCAACCGGGCCGCAGAGATAGAACTGCATTGTCGGATCGCTGAACGCACCTTCCAGTTTGCTCAAATCCATCAGACCTTCGCTATCAAACTGACCTTTAGCGCGATCGGCTTCGCTCGGCTGACGATACCAGGTGTGCGCGGTAAAGCGCGGCAGTGACTGCCCCAGTTCCTTAACTTCATCAGCAAAGGCGTGAACTTCGCCATTTTCTGCCGCATGGAACCAGTTCACTTGTGCTGTGTGGCCTGCTTTTGCCAGCGTGTCGAGCATTGCCAGCATTGGCGTTTGACCAACACCGGTAGAGATTAACGTCACTGGTGTGTCATCTGCGACAGCCATAAAGAAATCACCTGCCGGAGCGACCAGTTTCACGACATCGCCAACATTGGCGTGATTGTGCAACCAGTTGGATACCTGCCCACCCTCTTCGCGTTTCACCGCGATACGATAGCCTTTGCCATCCGGTTTGCGAGTCAAAGAGTACTGACGAATTTCCTGATGCGGGAAACCTTCCGGCTTCAGCCAGACGCCGAGATATTGCCCCGGACGGTATTCTGCCACTGCGCCACCGTCGACCGGCTCCAGTTCGAAGCTGGTGATAAGCGCGCTGCGCGGTGTTTTAGCCACAATGCGGAAATCGCGAGTACCTTCCCAACCACCGGCTTTGCTGGCGTTTTCGTTATAGATTTCCGCCTCGCGATTGATAAATACATTAGCCAGTACACCATAGGCTTTACCCCACGCGTCCAGCACTTCCTGCCCCGGGCTGAACATTTCGTCCAGCGTTGCCAACAGGTGTTCACCGACGATGTTGTACTGTTCCGGTTTGATCTGGAAGCTGGTGTGCTTCTGCGCGATTTTTTCTACCGCTGGCAGCAGCGCAGGCAGGTTTTCAATATTACTGGCGTAGGCGGCAATAGCGTTAAACAGGGCTTCACGTTGATCGCCATTACGCTGGTTACTCATGTTAAAAATTTCTTTGAGTTCTGGGTTATGAGTAAACATACGGTCGTAGAAATGGGCGGTTAACTTTGGCCCCGTTTCCACCAGTAAAGGGATGGTGGCTTTTACTGTAGCGATGGTTTGAGCGTCAAGCATATGGTCTTCCTTTTTTGCATCTTAATTGATGTATCTCAAATGCATCTTATAAAAAATAGCCCTGCAATGTAAATGGTTCTTTGGTGTTTTTCAGAAAGAATGTGATGAAGTGAAAAATTTGCATCACAAACCTGAAAAGAAATCCGTTTCCGGTTGCAAGCTCTTTATTCTCCAAAGCCTTGCGTAGCCTGAAGGTAATCGTTTGCGTAAATTCCTTTGTCAAGACCTGTTATCGCACAATGATTCGGTTATACTGTTCGCCGTTGTCCAACAGGACCGCCTATAAAGGCCAAAAATTTTATTGTTAGCTGAGTCAGGAGATGCGGATGTTAAAGCGTGAAATGAACATTGCCGATTATGATGCCGAACTGTGGCAGGCTATGGAGCAGGAAAAAGTACGTCAGGAAGAGCACATCGAACTGATCGCCTCCGAAAACTACACCAGCCCGCGCGTAATGCAGGCGCAGGGTTCTCAGCTGACCAACAAATATGCTGAAGGTTATCCGGGCAAACGCTACTACGGCGGTTGCGAGTATGTTGATATCGTTGAACAACTGGCGATCGATCGTGCGAAAGAACTGTTCGGCGCTGACTACGCTAACGTCCAGCCGCACTCCGGCTCCCAGGCTAACTTTGCGGTCTACACCGCGCTGCTGGAACCAGGTGATACCGTTCTGGGTATGAACCTGGCGCATGGCGGTCACCTGACTCACGGTTCTCCGGTTAACTTCTCCGGTAAACTGTACAACATCGTTCCTTACGGTATCGATGCTACCGGTCATATCGATTACGCCGATCTGGAAAAACAAGCCAAAGAACACAAGCCGAAAATGATTATCGGTGGTTTCTCTGCATATTCCGGCGTGGTTGACTGGGCGAAAATGCGTGAAATCGCTGACAGCATCGGTGCTTATCTGTTCGTTGATATGGCGCACGTTGCGGGCCTGGTTGCTGCTGGCGTCTACCCGAACCCGGTTCCTCATGCTCACGTTGTTACTACCACCACTCACAAAACCCTGGCGGGTCCGCGCGGCGGCCTGATCTTGGCGAAAGGTGGTAGCGAAGAGCTGTACAAAAAACTGAACTCTGCCGTTTTCCCTGGTGGTCAGGGCGGTCCGTTGATGCACGTAATCGCCGGTAAAGCGGTTGCTCTGAAAGAAGCGATGGAGCCTGAGTTCAAAACTTACCAGCAGCAGGTCGCGAAAAACGCTAAAGCGATGGTAGAAGTGTTCCTCGAGCGCGGCTACAAAGTGGTTTCCGGCGGCACTGATAACCACCTGTTCCTGGTTGATCTGGTTGATAAAAACCTGACCGGTAAAGAAGCAGACGCCGCTCTGGGCCGTGCTAACATCACCGTCAACAAAAACAGCGTACCGAACGATCCGAAGAGCCCGTTTGTGACCTCCGGTATTCGTGTAGGTACTCCGGCGATTACCCGTCGCGGCTTTAAAGAAGCCGAAGCGAAAGAACTGGCTGGCTGGATGTGTGACGTGCTGGACAGCATCAATGATGAAGCCGTTATCGAGCGCATCAAAGGTAAAGTTCTCGACATCTGCGCACGTTACCCGGTTTACGCATAAGCGAAACGGTGATTTGCTGACAATGTGCTCGTTGTTCATGTTGGATGCGGCATGAACACCTTCTCAGGCCTACAAAATCTTGCAAATTCAATATATTGCAATCTCCGTGTAGGCCTGATAAGCGTAGCGCATCAGGCAATTTTTCGTTTATGATCATCAAGGCTTCCTTCGGGAAGCCTTTCTACGTTATCGCGCCATCAAATCTGTCGTAACTGCGCCTCAACATACAAATAGCCAATTCCCAGCACCTGTTGTGCGCGGCTTAATTGCCCGAAGCCAATTTGCGTCGCTTTCACGCTCGGTCCTTCGTCGCGGTCGAACGGGTTAAATCCTGTCTGGCGAATAATAGTATTAAGCCAGTTCTCACCAAAGGCACAACTGCGACCGTACAACCAAATCTGATTAATATTGAGGATGTTGAGGAAGTTATACAGACTCAAACCAATGGCATTGGCAGAGCGATCAACCCAGCTGGTGATCCACGGTTCTCCACTCTGCCAGGCAGCGATTAACTGCGCGGTTGTCAGTTTTTCAGGCTCAAGCTGAGTATTAACCGGTTGTGATTTTAGCCATACCCGCGCCTGTTTTTTTAATGCACTTAACGAGGCGACGGTTTCCAGGCTGCCGTAACGTCCACAGTCGCAGACGACTCCATCCGGATTAACGATGGTGTGACCAATCTGTCCGCTACCATACAAACTGCCGCGATAAATTTGCTCGTTAATCACGAACGACGAGCCAATGCCGTAATCAACGTTGATCACGCAGAAATCCCGTTCCTGCGAATTATTTTGCCATTTCTCCGCCAGCGCCAGCATCACGCAGTCATTATCGACCAGCACCCGAATGCCCAGCTTCTCTTCCAGCAGATACTTCACCTCAACTGGCGTTGTCCACGGCGCTTGCGGCATGGTTTGCGATACGCCGGTCACCGGATCAACCTGCCCGTGGATTGCCAGCGCCAGATTGATGGTGCGGTCCGGCCACAATTTACGGTGGCGATGCCAGCATTTTTCGATTTCGGACAGCAGCGCCTGCGGCGTCGGTACATCAATCTGTAAATACTCAAATTCGCCTTTCGGACTTAAACAAGCATTAGCAACCTGACACTCAATACTGGTGGGCGTCACGTTCAGGCACAGCGTCCAGTCACCTTCCGGCGCAATCAGCCATGTACCGCTACTATGCCCGCGCGTCTGGCTTTCATCGTCAATATTCACCACCCGTTTTTCGCTTTCCAGTTCCTGCAAAATATTACTGACTGCCGGAATCGAAATTTGCGCCAGCCGGGCCAGCGTTGATTTATTGGCGCGCTTTTGCCGGTACAGCAGTTCCAGAATCACGCATTTGTTATGGTGGCGAATCTGTTGATTGTTAATGCAGGCTCTCATCTTCACTAAACCTTGTTTAGTTAATTGCGTGATTATTCCGCGAAAACATTGCCAGATTGTTCAATACACTGCCACAAATCTTTTAATTCAGTATGTCTTGTTAATATTGAGGGCACCATGACTCCAGTAAAAGTGTGGCAAGAGCGCGTTGAGATCCCGACCTATGAAACCGGGCCGCAGGATATACATCCCATGTTCCTGGAAAATCGCGTTTATCAGGGATCGTCCGGCGCGGTTTATCCCTACGGCGTGACCGATACGCTGAGCGAGCAGAAAACCCTGAAATCCTAGCAGGCGGTGTGGCTGGAAAACGACTACATCAAAGTGATGATCCTGCCGGAACTGGGCGGTCGGGTGCATCGCGCATGGGATAAAGTGAAACAGCGCGATTTTGTCTATCACAATGAAGTCATTAAACCTGCGCTGGTGGGGATGCTGGGACCGTGGATCTCCGGCGGGATTGAGTTTAACTGGCCGCAACACCATCGCCCGACCACCTTTATGCCCGTTGATTTCACCCTCGAAGCCCATGAAGACGGTGCACAGACGGTGTGGGTCGGCGAAACGGAGCCGATGCATGGTTTACAGGTGATGACAGGTTTCACCCTGCGCCCTGACCGGGCGGCACTGGAAATCGCCAGCCGCGTCTATAACGGCAACGCCACGCCGCGTCATTTCTTGTGGTGGGTCAACCCGGCAGTGAAAGGGGGTGAAGGGCATCAGAGCGTTTTCCCACCGGATGTGACTGCGGTGTTTGATCACGGCAAACGGGCCGTCTCCGCTTTCCCCATCGCCACCGGCACTTACTACAAAGTGGACTACTCCGCCGGAGTGGACATTTCTCGCTATAAAAATGTGCCTGTTCCAACCTCATATATGGCCGAAAAATCGCAGTACGATTTTGTCGGCGCGTGGTGTCACGATGAAGATGGCGGTTTGCTGCACGTTGCCAACCACCATATTGCGCCAGGTAAAAAACAGTGGAGTTGGGGACACAGTGAATTTGGCCAGGCGTGGGATAAGAGTCTGACCGACAATAACGGCCCGTATATCGAACTGATGACCGGTATTTTTGCCGATAACCAGCCTGATTTTACCTGGCTTGATGCTTACGAAGAGAAGCGTTTCGAGCAGTATTTCCTGCCTTATCATTCTCTGGGCATGGTGCAAAATGCCTCCCGCGATGCGGTGATAAAACTCCAGCGTAGTGAGCGGGGGATTGAGTGGGGGCTGTATGCCATCTCTCCGTTGAACGGATACCGTCTGGCGATCCGCGAAATCGGCAAATGCAACGCGTTGCTCGATGATGCCGTGGCCCTGACACCAGCGACCGCCATCCAGGGCGTGTTGCACGGTATCAATCCTGACAGACTGACCATTGAACTCTCCGATGCCGACGGCAATATTGTACTGAGTTATCAGGAACATCAGCCGCAGGAGTTGCCGTTGCCGGACGTCGCCAAAGCGCCACTGGCAGCACAAGACATTACCAGTACAGATGAAGCCTGGTTTATCGGTCAGCATCTGGAGCAATATCATCACGCCAGCCGTTCACCGTTCGATTACTACCTGCGCGGCGTGGCGCTGGACCCGCTGGATTATCGCTGTAACCTGGCGCTGGCGATGCTGGAATATAACCGCGCAGATTTCCCGCAAGCGGTGGCGTATGCCAGTCAGGCGCTGAAACGTGCACATGCGCTGAACAAAAACCCGCAGTGTGGACAAGCAAGTTTGATTCGCGCCAGTGCTTACGAACGTCAGGGACAATATCAACAAGCCGAAGAGGATTTCTGGCGTGCGGTCTGGAGCGGCAATAGTAAAGCAGGCGGCTATTATGGTCTGGCACGACTGGCGGCGCGTAATGATAACTTCGACGCGGGTCTGGATTTTTGCCAACAAAGTCTTCGTGCCTGCCCAACCAATCAGGAAGTGCTTTGCTTGCATAATCTGCTGCTGGTGTTAAGTGGTCGTCAGGACAACGCGCGTTTGCAGCGCGAGAAACTGCTGCGTGATTATCCGCTGAACGCCACTCTGTGGTGGCTGAACTGGTTCGATGGTCGTAGCGAATCAGCCCTCGCGCAGTGGCGCGGTCTGTGTCAGGGACGCGACGTTAACGCTCTGATGACCGCCGGGCAACTGATTAACTGGGGAATGCCCACCCTGGCGGCAGAGATGCTGAACGCACTGGACTGCCAGCGCACGCTGCCGCTTTACCTGCAAGCCAGCTTGCTGCCGAAAGCCGAACGTGGCGAACTGGTCGCAAAAGCCATTGATGTCTTCCCGCAGTTTGTCCGTTTCCCGAATACGCTGGAAGAAGTGGCGGCGCTGGAGAGTATTGAAGAGTGTTGGTTTGCTCGCCATTTACTGGCCTGCTTCTACTACAACAAACGTAGCTACAACAAAGCCATTGCCTTATGGCAACGTTGCGTAGAGATGTCGCCGGAGTTTGCCGACGGCTGGCGCGGGTTAGCGATCCATGCGTGGAATAAGAAACACGATTATGAGCTGGCCGCGCGTTATCTTGATAATGCTTATCAGCTTGCGCCGCAGGATGCACGTCTGCTTTTCGAACGGGATTTGCTGGATAAGTTAAGTGGAGCCACACCGGAGAAACGACTGGCGCGTCTGGAAAATAATCTGGAAATTGCGCTGAAACGCGACGACATGACCGCAGAACTGCTCAATTTGTGGCATCTCACGGGTCAGGCAGACAAAGCGGCGGACATTCTCGCCACGCGTAAATTCCACCCGTGGGAAGGCGGGGAAGGGAAGGTCACCAGTCAGTTTATCCTCAACCAGTTATTACGCGCCTGGCAGCATCTTGATGCCAGAGAGCCGCAGCAGGCCAGCGAACTGCTTCATGCCGCGCTGTATTATCCGGAGAATTTAAGCGAAGGCCGTTTACCGGGGCAAACTGATAACGACATCTGGTTCTGGCAGGCGATATGCGCCAACGCGCAGGGCGATGAAACTGAAGCGATGCGTTGTTTACGTCTGGCGGCGACCGGCGATCGCACCATTAACATCCACAGTTATTACAACGATCAGCCGGTTGATTATCTCTTCTGGCAAGGAATGGCGCTGCGACTGCTGGGTGAACAGCAAACCGCACAGCAACTGTTTAGTGAAATGAAACAGTGGGCGCAAGAGATGGCGAAAACCAGTATTGAGGCGGATTTCTTTGCTGTTTCACAACCTGACCTGTTATCGCTGTATGGCGATTTACAACAGCAGCATAAAGAAAAATGCCTGATGGTGGCGATGCTGGCGTCCGCGGGACTCGGGGAGGTTGCGCAATATGAGTCTGCTCGCGCTGAATTGACGGCGATTAATCCGGCCTGGCCGAAAGCGGCATTATTCACCACTGTGATGCCTTTTATTTTTAACTACGTTCACTAAACCCTATTAACTGTAATATTTGAGCGGCACGCGCTGCCGCTCATCACAAAATAATTAGAATAAGCCGTTGTTAATAAAAACCCTACAGGAGGCACTATGCCTAAAAAAATGAGAACAACCCGTAATCTATTATTAATGGCTACGCTATTAGGTAGCGCACTATTTGCCAGGGCTGCGGATAAAGAAATGACCATTGGTGCAATATACCTTGATACCCAGGGATATTACGCTGGAGTGCGTCAGGGCGTTCAGGATGCGGCAAAAGATTCTTCAGTACAGGTACAGTTAATTGAAACTAACGCCCAGGGGGATATTTCGAAAGAAAGTACCTTTGTTGATACCCTCGTGGCGCGTAATGTCGATGCCATTATTTTATCGGCAGTGTCTGAAAATGGCAGTAGCCGTACCGTTCGTCGCGCCAGTGAAGCGGGTATTCCGGTGATTTGCTACAACACCTGTATTAATCAAAAGGGTGTCGATAAATATGTCTCGGCGTATCTGGTCGGCGATCCACTGGAATTTGGTAAAAACTGGGTAACGCTGCCGCCGATTATTTTATTGCCAATAAAATTGACCAGCCGAAAATTGCCGTCATCAATTGCGAAGCCTTTGAAGTTTGTGTGCAGCGACGTAAAGGATTTGAAGAAGTATTAAAATCCCGCGTTCCCGGCGCGCAAATTGTCGCTAACCAGGAAGGGACTGTTTTAGATAAAGCGATTTCCGTTGGTGAAAAACTGATTATCTCCACGCCGGATCTCAACGCCATTATGGGGGAGTCGGGCGGTGCGACACTCGGCGCGGTAAAAGCGGTACGTAATCAAAATCAGGCCGGAAAAATTGCTGTTTTCGGTTCGGATATGACAACCGAAATTGCTCAGGAGCTGGAAAACAATCAGGTGCTGAAAGCGGTAGTGGATATTTCCGGTAAGAAAATGGGCAATGCTGTTTTCGCGCAAACATTGAAGGTTATCAATAAACAAGCCGACGGTGAAAAAGTGATTCAGGTGCCAATCGATCTCTATACCAAAACGGAAGATGGTAAACAGTGGCTGGCAACGCACGTTGATGGTCTGCCCTAATCGCTGATTCGCAGAGGTCCCTATGTTCACGGCAACAGAGGCAGTCCCGGTAGCAAAAGTGGTGGCAGGAAATAAGCGTTACCCCGGCGTCGTTGCGCTGGATAACGTTAACTTCACGCTCAATAAAGGCGAAGTTCGTGCGCTGTTAGGTAAAAACGGCGCGGGCAAATCGACTCTCATTCGAATGCTTACCGGCAGCGAACGCCCGGATAGCGGTGATATCTGGATTGGCGAGACGCGACTGGAAGGTGACGAAGCTACGTTGACTCGCCGTGCCGCTGAACTGGGGGTTCGTGCGGTTTATCAGGAATTAAGTCTGGTGGAAGGGCTGACGGTGGCAGAAAACCTCTGCCTTGGTCAATGGCCTCGCCGCAACGGCATGATTGATTACCTGCAAATGGCGCAGGATGCCCAACGTTGCTTACAGGCGCTGGGCGTTGACGTTAGTCCTGAACAACTTGTTTCAACGCTAAGCCCGGCGCAAAAGCAACTGGTGGAAATTGCACGGGTGATGAAGGGCGAGCCGCGCGTGGTCATTCTTGATGAACCCACCAGCTCGCTTGCCAGTGCAGAAGTTGAACTGGTGATCAGTGCGGTGAAAAAGATGTCGGCACTGGGCGTGGCGGTGATTTATGTCAGCCACCGGATGGAAGAAATCCGCCGCATTGCCTCCTATGCCACCGTTATGCGCGATGGTCAGGTGGCGGGCGATGTGATGCTCGAAAACACCTCCACGCATCATATTGTGTCGCTAATGCTAGGGCGTGATCACGTTGATATTGCGCCGGTTGCCCCTCAGGAAATTGTGGATCAGGCCGTACTGGAAGTCCGTGCGTTACGCCATAAGCCCAAGCTGGAGGATATCAGCTTTACGCTACGTCGTGGCGAAGTGCTTGGCATTGCTGGCCTGCTGGGGGCAGGGCGCAGTGAATTGCTGAAGGCGATTGTTGGGCTGGAGACGTATGAACAGGGCGAAATTGTTATCAACGGCGAGAAAATCATGCGCCCCGATTACGGCGACATGCTGAAACGCGGCATTGGCTATACGCCAGAAAACCGCAAAGAAGCGGGGATCATTCCCTGGCTAGGCGTTGACGAAAATACAGTGCTGACCAATCGGCAAAAAATCAGCACCAACGGTGTGCTGCAATGGTCCACCATCCGCCGCCTGACCGAAGAGGTGATGCAGCGGATGACGGTCAAGGCTGCCAGTAGCGAAACACCCATCGGCACGCTTTCTGGTGGCAATCAGCAAAAAGTGGTGATCGGTCGTTGGGTCTATGCCGCCAGCCAGATTTTGTTGCTCGACGAGCCAACGCGCGGCGTCGATATCGAAGCCAAACAGCAGATTTACCGTATTGTCCGTGAGCTGGCTGCCGAAGGAAAAAGCGTGGTGTTTATCTCCAGTGAAGTGGAGGAATTGCCGCTGGTGTGTGACCGCATCCTGTTATTACAGCACGGCACGTTCTCGCAGGAGTTTCACTCGCCGGTCAATGTGGATGAGCTGATGTCCGCCATTCTGTCTGTGCACTGATGAATTTTACCGAGGAACCTGAAGATGTATGCTTCGTCATTACCATTGCCGCAGGGCAAGAGCGTCTCGCTCAAACAATTTGTCAGTCGCCATATTAATGAGATCGGTTTGCTGGTGGTGATTGCCATTCTTTATCTGGTCTTCTCCCTGAACGCGCCTGGCTTTATCTCATTGAATAACCAGATGAACGTGCTGCGCGATGCCGCCACCATTGGGATTGCCGCCTGGGCGATGACGCTGATTATTATCTCCGGTGAAATTGATGTCAGCGTTGGGCCGATGGTGGCTTTTGTCTCGGTGTGCCTGGCATTTTTGCTGCAATTTGAAGTTCCGTTGGCGATTGCTTGTCTGCTGGTGTTGCTGTTAGGCGCGCTGATGGGAACGCTCGCCGGGGTGCTGCGCGGCGTGTTTAACGTACCAAGTTTCGTTGCCACACTGGGGCTGTGGAGCGCTCTGCGCGGAATGGGGCTGTTTATGACCAACGCACTGCCAGTGCCGATTGACGAAAACGAGGTGCTGGACTGGCTGGGCGGACAATTTCTCGGTGTGCCAGTATCCGCGCTGATCATGATGGTGTTGTTTGCGCTGTTTGTGTTCATTAGCCGAAAAACCGCCTTCGGGCGCTCGGTTTTTGCCGTTGGCGGTAATGCCACGGCGGCGCAGTTGTGCGGTATTAACGTTCGTCGAGTGCGCATTCTTATCTTTACCCTTTCGGGATTATTAGCGGCGGTGACCGGCATTTTGTTGGCGGCACGCCTCGGTTCCGGTAACGCAGGTGCCGCAAACGGTCTGGAGTTTGACGTCATCGCCGCGGTCGTGGTCGGCGGTACGGCACTTTCCGGCGGTCGCGGTTCCCTGTTCGGTACATTGCTTGGTGTGCTGGTGATTACGCTAATCGGTAACGGTCTGGTGCTGCTCGGTATTAACTCCTTTTTCCAGCAGGTGGTACGCGGCGTCATCATCGTGGTGGCGGTGCTGGCGAATATCTTGCTGACCCAGCGAAGCAGTAAAGCGAAACGCTAAACCTTAACGCCCCTGGCGCGGGTGCTGCAGGGATGAAAATTAATCGTATTGTTAATGAGGGATTTATGAAAACGATGCTGGCTGCTTATTTACTAGGAAATTCAACCGTCGATCTGCGGGAAGTTGCGGTGCCGACGCCGGGGATTAACCAGGTACTGATCAAAATGAAATCCTCCGGGATTTGCGGAAGCGATGTCCACTATATCTATCATCAACACTGTGCCACGGCGGCGGCACCCGATAAACCGTTATACCAGGGATTTATCAACGGTCATGAACCGTGCGGGCAGATTGTGGCGATGGGGCAAGGCTGCCGCCATTTTAAAGAGGGCGACCGCGTGCTGGTGTATCACATTTCTGGCTGTGGTTTTTGCCCGAACTGCCGCCGCGGCTTTCCTATCTCTTGTACTGGCAAAGGAAAAGCGGCTTACGGCTGGCAGCGTGACGGCGGTCATGCCGAATATCTGCTGGCGGAAGAAAAAGATCTGATCCTCCTGCCGGATGCGCTGAGCTACGAAGATGGTGCGTTTATCAGTTGCGGCGTTGGCACGGCCTATGAAGGGATTTTGCGCGGCGAAGTTTCCGGCAGCGATAACGTGCTGGTGGTCGGTCTGGGGCCGGTCGGCATGATGGCGATGATGCTGGCGAAAGGTCGCGGTGCAAAACGGATCATCGGCGTTGATATGCTGCCGGAACGTCTGGCGATGGCAAAACAGTTAGGGGGGATGGATCACGGCTATTTAGCAACCACCGAAGGTCTGCCGCAGATAATTGCTGAACTTACCCACGGTGGCGCGGATGTTGCGCTCGATTGTTCCGGTAATGCCGCAGGTCGCTTGCTGGCACTGCAATCCACTGCTGACTGGGGGCGGGTGGTTTACATTGGTGAAACCGGAAAAGTGGAATTCGAGGTCAGCGCTGATCTGATGCACCATCAACGGCGGATTATCGGCTCCTGGGTGACCAGTCTGTTCCATATGGAAAAATGCGCCCACGATTTGACTGACTGGAAGCTGTGGCCGCGTAACGCCATTACCCATCGCTTCTCGCTAGAACAGGCAGGTGATGCCTATGTGCTGATGGCGAGCGGCAAATGCGGGAAAGTTGTGATTAACTTCCCGGATTAAGGAGTTAGCGGATGACCATCTATACCTTATCCCACGGGTCGCTAAAGCTGGACGTTTCTGACCAGGGCGGCGTAATCGAAGGCTTCTGGCGCGATACGACGCCGCTCTTACGTCCTGGTAAAAAAAGCGGTGTGGCAACCGATGCCTCATGTTTTCCGCTGGTGCCATTTGCAAACCGGGTGAGCGGCAACCGTTTTGTCTGGCAGGGGCGTGAGTATCAACTGCAACCGAATGTTGAGTGGGATGCGCACTATCTACACGGCGATGGCTGGCTGGGCGAGTGGCAATGTGTCTCGCACAGCGATGATAGTTTGTGTCTGGTGTATGAACATCGCAGCGGTGTCTATCACTATCGGGTAAGTCAGGCGTTTCATTTAACGGCGGATACGCTGACGGTGACGCTCTCTGTCACCAATCAAGGGGCAGAGACGCTGCCATTTGGTACCGGCTGGCATCCTTATTTTCCGTTGTCACCACAAACGCGGATTCAGGCGCAGGCGAGCGGTTACTGGCTGGAACGGGAGCAGTGGCTGGCGGGTGAGTTTTGCGAGCAGCTACCGCAGGAACTGGATTTTAACCAGCTCGCGCCGTTGCCGCGTCAGTGGGTGAACAATGGTTTTGCCGGATGGAATGGTCAGGCCCGCATCGAGCAGCCGCAGGAAGGTTATGCCATCATCATGGAAACGACGCCACCTGCACCGTGTTATTTCATCTTTGTTTCCGACCCTGCGTTTGATAAAGGATATGCGTTTGATTTCTTCTGTCTGGAACCGATGAGCCATGCGCCGGATGAGCATCATCGCCCGGAAGGGTGTGATCTCATTGCGCTAGCACCAGGGGAATCAACAACCTCAGAGATGTCGTTGCGGGTAGAGTGGCTGTAATTTATAAAATGCCGGATAAGGCGTTCACGCCGCATCCGGCATCTTTCCTAACGCCGATCGAGAGAAATTGCCCCCGGTCCGGTAATTGCCAATAGCAAGAACGCGCCAGCGATACTGACATTCTTCCAGAAATTAATCATATTTGGCCCAACCGCATCGCCGGTCATATCCCAGTAATGGTGACCAATCACCGCCGTACCCAGCGTGTAGAAAATAAACAGCACCGCCAGCGGACGGGTGAAAAAGCCAAGCACGATTAATATCGCGGCGGGCACTTCCATAACTACCGCAATAATCGCTGCCAGCATCGGCATTGGCGCGCCCAACGAGGCCATATATTGGACCGTACCGTCAAAGCCCATCATTTTGGGAAAACCAAAAATAATGAAAATTAAGACCACGGCGATACGGGCAATTAATAACAAAACGGGGCGGGCAGCTCCAAAATCAAAATAACGTAGTGTGTTCATAACCAATCCCTTTGCAAGATAATGTGATTTAAACGTAATACACACTCTTGCACCTCGCCACGCCCCAGGCATTGAGATATTCGCTAATTATCCTGATTACAGTGATTTAAGCGCGATGTTCTCATCTATCAGCAGTTTCGCATCAAACGTTTTGCCGCTCTGGATCCATTTGCGAATTGGGCGAATCTCACGGCCCTGATTCAGCGTGACCGCACCGATAAGCACGCCGTTTTGCAGATTAAACCAAATCGCCTTCTGAGTTTCCGGGTTGCCACGACAAAGCCAGTCATCGCCACGCATATCGCCAATAAACTGTAAGTTATCACTGTACTGATCGCTCCAGAACCACGGCGGCGGCAGTAGCGGTAGCGGTAGCCCTAACATTGCGGCAGCGGCAATTTGCGCCTGGTTATTGGCGTTTTCCCAGCTTTCGCAGCGGTGTAGTGCACCATTATCAAGACGAGTGATTGCCACATCGCCACCGGCAAAGATCGCGGGATCGCAGGTGCGGCAAGCCTCATCAATGACAATGCCATTGGCAGTATCAAGGTTGGCCTCGCGAGCCAGTTGCTCGTTGGCGCTGATACCAATACCGTAAATCACCACATCAGCCTGAAGCGTTTCCCCACTTTGCAGCGTCAGTTCTACTTTTTCACCATCGACCACATGTTCAATGGCATTATTGAGCAGAATGCGCACACCAGCCTGCTGATGGCGCTGTAAAAGATAGCGTTGCACGGGCGGTGGTGCATTACGGCCCATGACGGTTGCCGCCAGTTCAATCACTGTCACCTTACATCTGCGCTGCGCTGCGCTGCGCTGCGCTGCGTGGCGCTGGCAGCCAGTTCCAGACCAATAGTTCCGGCACCGACAATCACGACTGACCGTTCGGGCTGCAGAACTTCTCGCAGTCTGGCGGCATCACCGGCATGGTGTAGGGTAAAGCAGCGTTCTCCCAGTGCATCAAGCAACGGCAGCGGTCGAGCTGCCGCGCCGGTTGCTATAAAAAGCTGATCCCAGTGCCAGCTTTCGCCGTTGGTTAACACTAACTCTCGTGTGTCGCGACCCAGCGTTTTGATGGTTACACCGGAATGCAGATGAACATTGTTTTCCTGCCACCAGTTAGCGGGTAACACCTGCTGTAACTGCGGGGAATCTTCCAGCAACATGGATTTCGAGAGTGGAGGTCGTTCATAAGGAAGATGTCGCTCATCGGAAAACAGATGCAGCTCACCGGTGAACCCTTGCTGGCGTAGCGAGGCCGCAGCCATTGCCGCCGCTTGCCCGCCACCGACAATAATGATCGTTTTTTCTTTCATCGTGCTTCCTTAAAGATCCAGCCCAGCCGCTACGTGGCGAATGCCGCGAATCGCTAAACCCGCATCAGCGTTGATCATCACACCGCTTAATGCGCGATTATTGCGCCGCGATGCCAACATCACATACGGCCCCGTAAAATCCGCCGGTTGCGGGAAAAATTGCAGCGGTAAAATGGCGGCAATTTTCTCCGGCGTCAGAGACTGCATTATCGAGGTTTCACTTTGCCCGAGCGCCTGTGGGCCGCGCAGGTCGCTGGCCATACCACACGGGCCGACGCCATTCACCCGCACTTTCGGTGCCAGTTCATAAGCCAGTTGGCGAATAAGTCCGGTTGCGGCATGTTTACTGGTGGTGTACAGCGGGCCACCGCCGCCAGGATACCAGGCGGCATTTGACAGTGTGAAAATCATGCTGCCTTCACTGGCGATTAACGCCGGAGCGCAGGCTTTTGCGCCCAGCAGGTAACCGAGTACGTTGACGTTAAACAGCTCGTGGAAGCCGGTTTCGAGCGTCTCTGCGGGAGTATTAACCAGTGAGGCATTGTGATCCCAGATGCCTGCATTGCCGATAAAACAATCCAGCTTGCCGGAACGAGTCAGGATCTGATCGACCGCGCGTTGATAATCGGCATAACAGGTCACGTTACCTTCCACCGCCAGAATATGTTCGCCAAATCGCTGACGCAGACTGGCGACTTTTGCCGCCGACAGTTCCAGCGTGGCAACTTGCGCGCCTTCTTCGATAAATCGCTCGACCAGCGCCAGCCCTAATCCCGATCCGCCGCCGGTAATAAAAATGGACTCGTTATGCAGATCGCTCATGGCTGCGCCTCCGGTAAGTCGATGAAAATGTCACCACCTTCAACGTGTACTGGATAAGTGGTGAGCGGATCGGTGGCGGGCAGGCATAACGCTTTCCCCGTTTTCAGGCAAAAACTGGCGGCGTGTAGCGGGCACTCCACCGTGGCGTCATCTTCCAGATACCCTTCTGACATCGACGCATTACCATGGCTGCAACGATCGTTAATGGCATAAAACTCGCCGCCCACGTTGAACAAGGCGATGACGGGCGAGGTATCTATCCGGAGAGCCTCACCCTCCGGCACATCCGCAACGGGACACGCATAAATTCGATTCATCAGAACAGTACACTCAGGTTATGGGAAGTGATCACCGCTTGATCCAGGACGATATCCCGTTCCAGCAAGCGCCAGTTGTCATCTTCCAGACGGCGAACTTTGTCGAAACGCGTTCCAACATAGAATGTTTCATCGCGCTCTTTTTGTGCCCGATAAAGTAGATAATTCACCCTCACGGCAAATACGTTTGGGATGTCGGTTTCGCTTACCTGGCAGTTGCTGATTAAGTGACGAGTGCGTGACGGCGGCTCTTCTGCCCAGGCCATGCCCGTTTCCAGACGGGCGATTCGCCGCTCCAGCTGGTCTTTGGTGTCATTGAAAATCCAGGTCGTCGGCGGCTGGACGCCTTTGCGACGGTCGCGTGTTTGCGCGTTAACCGTGGTGCGCATGGTGTAACGAATCTCTTCGTCGAGCTGTGCCAACCAGTCACGAAATTTCCAGTCATCCAGCAGACTGGCTTCGTGAAAGAGAAACTGGCTAATGCGGTGATGTAACTCCAGTGAAACTTGCGCACTCATTTCATCACCTCCTGCTGGTAAGCGGCGGTTTTATCGAGCACTTCCTGCCAGCTTTCGCTACTCAGAAGATCGGCCCAGCGTTGGTACATTCCACGAGCGGCAGTTTCTGAAAAGATATAGTTAGTAATGCCAGGAATGCCGTCGTCGCGGCGCTTTTCCTGACCAAGCCCCATTTCCAGACACAGTTTGCTGTTGCGGGCGCGGTGGCCTTTAAGCAATTTCTGGATTTCACACCAGTTCTCCGAGTCATCCTGCTCGAGAAAACCAGCAGGACCAAAAGCACGAGTGGCGCTGTTTTCAAAAGCGGCTTTAACTTCATCGGAGGCGGCTTTGTCAGTAATACAGAACGCCCACACTTCAACTTGATCAGGGCCGCGCGGATGCCAGACGCGGAGTGTGGCAGTGCCGTTTAGCCATGAAAGCGTGGGGAATATATTGTTATGACCCGCCAGGCGCAGGGCGCGAACTTCACCTAAACGTTGTTCTGCTTCGGCATAGGTTTCGCGGTAATAGCTTGAAACTGCGCCATCGACCCAGACATTAGCATCCGGTTTTTCAGTAAAGAAGAAACCGCTACCGTGACCGTCCTGACCAAATTGCAGCGCATCTTTGGCGGTTTCCCACACCGGGCGGGCGGTTTGTCCATCACCGAGGCGCTTATCGCTGCCATCATCTTTCGCCCCTAATACCTGAACGGCAGAAGCATGGCTGAACAGAGCATGATACTGGTCACTGGCGAACTGCTCTGCCGGGAATTTCCAGTTACAGTTGATCACCCACTTTTGTACGCCGCCGACAATTTCGGTGCCGCCTTCGCGACGATCCAGCATGCCATCCAGATACCAGGCAATGTCACCCAGGTAATCATGCAGGCCCGGTGCGCTGGTATCCCAGTTGCCAAAAATCAGTCCTTTATAACTCTCCACACAAGGAACTTCGTTTAGCCCCCAGTGGGATTTACACAACCCTTGTGGGTAGGCGCGAGGTTCCAGCGGTACATCGATCAACTCGCCGTTAATGCCATAAGACCAGCCGTGATACGGGCAGGTAAAGGCGCGACTGTTGCCACAATCTGCATAACTCACACGCATGGCCCGGTGGCGGCATTGGTTGAGAAACGCCTTGATGCTGCCGTCTTTCTGGCGCACCACGACAACTGCATCTTCTCCCATGTAGGTGTTAAAGAAATCACCGGGTTTTGGGATCTGGCTTTCGTGGGCGAGAAATAGCCAGCAACGACCGAAAATACGCTCAAGCTCCAGTTGGTAAATGTCCGGGTCGGTATAAATACGCGGAGTGACCCGACCGTTTTGGGTGTCAATCAGTTGGTAAATGTTCAAATCTGAGGGTGTGGTCATATTTTTTAATCCTGAAAGATAAGATGTATTGACCTTCTATTTTTGTGCCATAAGGATGTTGCTGGTTGGTTGCTAATATGTGAAATAGTTAATTTCTACCAGCTGAGACGTTTTTTCGATAACAAGGGGAAGGTGATGGAACTACGGCATTTACGCTATTTCGTCGCAGTGGCGCAGGCACTGAACTTTACCCGTGCGGCGGAAAAACTGCATACCTCACAGCCTTCGTTAAGCAGCCAGATCCGCGATCTTGAAAACTGTGTCGGTGTTCCGTTACTGGTGAGGGATAAGCGCAAAGTCGCGTTGACGGCGGCGGGAGAATGTTTTCTCCAGGACGCGCTGGCAATCCTCGAACAAGCGGAAAATGCCAAATTACGGGCGCGGAAAATTGTTCAGGAAGACAGACAATTAACCATTGGCTTTGTGCCATCGGCGGAAGTGAATTTATTGCCAAAAGTATTACCGATGTTTCGTCTCAGACAGCCAGACACCTTGATTGAGCTGGTGAGTTTAATCACCACGCAACAGGAGGAAAAAATTCGCCGTGGTGAACTCGACGTCGGCTTAATGCGCCATCCTGTTTATAGCCCGGAGATTGATTATCTGGAGCTTTTTGACGAACCATTAGTGGTGGTGTTACCGGTTGATCACCCTTTAGCACATGAAAAAGAGATCACCGCCGCGCAACTGGATGGCGTGAATTTCGTCAGTACCGATCCGGCGTATTCCGGTTCGCTTGCGCCGATCGTTAAAGCGTGGTTTGCGCAAGAAAACAGCCAGCCAAATATCGTCCAGGTGGCAACGAATATTCTGGTGACCATGAATCTGGTGGGCATGGGGCTGGGCGTCACTTTGATACCCGGTTATATGAATAATTTTAATACCGGGCAGGTTGTTTTTCGTCCCATTGCCGGAAATGTGCCTTCCATTGCTTTACTGATGGCGTGGAAGAAAGGGGAGATGAAGCTGGCATTACGCGATTTCATCGCCATTGTGCAGGAACGTTTGGCAAGCGTAACGGCATAATTACGCATTATTTTTGCAACATGCGTCGCGGATCGCAGTTTTTTAGTGCTTGTGAACTGGCGTTACAGACATCGGGAAGCAGGCTCGAATATTCTTATTTTTCAACTTGCACCAACATTCGATTAACCCCAGACTAACGCCTCCTGACGGGAGGGACTCATGGTTTTGCAATCCACGCGCTGGTTGGCGCTCGGCTATTTCACATACTTTTTTAGTTACGGCATTTTTTTACCTTTCTGGAGCGTCTGGCTTAAAGGGATTGGTTTAACGCCAGAAACCATCGGCCTGTTATTGGGGGCAGGTCTGGTTGCCCGTTTTCTCGGGAGTTTGCTCATCGCGCCCCGCGTCAGCGATCCTTCCCGCCTGATTTCCGCCTTGCGCGTGCTGGCACTGCTGCCACTTCTCTTTGCTGTCGCCTTCTGGGCGGGGGCGCACGTAGCGTGGCTGATGCTGGTGATGATTGGCTTTAACCTCTTTTTCTCACCGCTGGTACCGTTGACCGATGCACTGGCGAATACGTGGCAAAAGCAGTTCCCGCTTGATTACGGCAAAGTGCGACTGTGGGGCTCGGTGGCGTTTGTCATTGGCTCGGCGCTGACGGGCAAACTGGTCACTATGTTTGATTATCGGGTGATCCTCGTGCTGTTGACGTTGGGCGTGGCATCCATGCTGCTCGGCTTTCTCATCCGTCCGACGATTCAGCCACAAGGGGCAAGCCGCCAGCAGGAGAGCACCGGTTGGTCTGCGTGGTTGGCGCTGGTTCGCCAGAACTGGCGCTTTCTGGCCTGCGTTTGTTTATTGCAGGGGGCACATGCGGCCTATTACGGTTTTAGCGCCATTTACTGGCAGGCAGCTGGCTACTCGGCCTCGGCGGTGGGGTATTTGTGGTCGCTGGGCGTGGTGGCGGAAGTCATTATCTTTGCGCTGAGTAATAAACTTTTCCGCCGTTGTAGTGCTCGCGATATGCTGTTGATCTCGGCGATTTGCGGCGTAGTGCGCTGGGGCATTATGGGAGCAACTACGGCGTTGCCGTGGTTGATAGTGGTGCAAATTCTGCATTGCGGCACCTTCACGGTCTGCCACCTGGCCGCCATGCGTTATATTGCTGCTCGCCAGGTTAGCGAAGTCATCCGTTTACAGGCGGTTTACTCTGCCGTCGCGATGGGCGGCAGTATCGCTATCATGACCGTTTTCGCCGGTTTCCTGTATCAATATCTGGGCCACGGCGTGTTCTGGGTAATGGCGCTGGTGGCGCTTCCGGCAATGTTTTTGCGCCCGAAAGTTGTTCCCTCATGCTGATTCGAGCATTTTGCGGATCTGCTCCTGTTGATGTGTTGTCAGCGTCAGGTCCGTATAGATCAGCGGTGGTGAAAAGAGCGGTAACGGCATGGTATAAGGCGCAATAATCAGTGCCGCGCCACGCGGAGCGCCTGTCTGCAAAAATGCCTTTACCGACATATGCTTAATGTTGAGCGGCAGTAACGTTAGTTCGCGTAACTGCTGCTCAATCTGCGCTTCTCGCTCGCTATCATTCCCGGTCAGTAGAATAATCTGTTTTTCATGCAGATCGTTTTCCTGCATTAGCCAGGCACCGAAAATCACCGCGACCAGACCACTTTCCTCATCAGAAAGATGGACGCCGTATTCACTTTCAAATCCGGCCAGCGCCGCGCGGGTGGTGCGTACCAGGCGTGGATACAGTCTGGCGAACTCTTCCGGCAGGGTATTATCAATACCGATGGCAAACAAACTGCGATTTAACGCCTGGGCGAGGTGGATATAAAGCTGATCACATAACCCCTGTTCATCATAAAAACGAACATTTCCCAGCTCACGAAAATGGTTTACCAGACGTTTGATAGACTGACGCAATTGTCTGTCCCGCTGATGCGCATCCCGCAGTGGATCGGGAACCCGCAACATGGAAAAAAGTAATGCCATAAACAGTGGCTCATCAGGCGGTACATGCTGGAGCGCCCGACGCTGCCAGTGGCGTCCAATTTCCTGCGCTACCTGAAATTCAAGGCAGGATTCCGCCCAGCGACGTTGGAGCGGATTAAACTGAGGCGTAATTCCAGCGTGGTGCTGCAGCAAACAATATTGCAGATACAGACACAGGAAATGAATATCGCGCGATTCAAAGCGTTTTTGCAGCCGTCGGGAGCAGAGATTCACTAACGCTTGTAGATTGGTATCGTCGTAAAAGTTACGCGCAATTCCGCGCCGCTTCAGTTCACTCTTCAGGGCGGGGGTGAATTGGCTGGTAATAAATGACGGACACAGACGGAAACCACGTCGTAGCCAGTGAAATAAACACAAACGTTGGTTAAGCACTGTACCTTCAACCCGGTAGCTACCGTCATAACCAGTCGTCAGTGTGAGTTGATGATAGCGCAGGATCTCCCGTCCTGTTTCGCTGATATCAAGACTGGCAATATCATCATCCACACCATTAAGCTCGCTGAAGGTTGCCATGGTGGCGGTCAACCCCGGCTGAAAGAGCGTCAGCAAGATCTGGCAGCGGCGCTGGGGAGCCGAAAGGACAGATGGTGGAGCAAGCGTAGGCATCATCTGTAGATCTCCCATAAGCATAATTGATAAGAATAGCTAAAGTTTGCTCAGGGAAATGGCGAAGGGAATGCTAATCATCAGAAATGTTGGCAAGCGTCACAGAATTTTTCTCATTTTAAACTGTTCTGACCAGTGGATTAGCATGTCTTAAGGTGGTTTTGTGAATGATTATCGTGCTAGCGATCATGGGTTAGTTCTGCGGATTCAACGCGCTAAGGATAAAGTCCACCATCTGTTCGCGATAAACATTGCCGTGACGATCGGAAAAAGCATCAATGTGTTCGCCATCCGGGATTAGGATCAACCGTTTTGGCTCTTTTGCCAGGCTATACAACTTTTCGCTGTGCTGCCATGGGATAACGTGATCGGCTTTACCGTGAATGAGTAAAAGCGGGATCGGGCTGACGCTGGCGATGTAATTTTCGCCGCTGTAACTCTCATCAAGTAAGTAGCCACTGCCGGGGATCATCTGGTTGGCGATGGTTGCATAAGAGGCAAATGTGGAGTCGAGGATCACCGCACGTATGCCTTCACGATCACCCTGACCAATAACAGCAAGAATATTCGCCCCGCCAATACTCTGCCCGAACAGCACCAGCTGTTGTGGGTTTACATCACTGCGATGGCGCACCACATTGATGGCGCTTTGCGTATCGTCCAGCAATCCGGCCTGGGACGGAGTGCCTTTTGATTTACCAAACCCGCGATAATCAAACATAAAAACGTTGAAATTACGCTCAGGTAACCAACTGACCAGCGGCCAGTGGGCGGACATATTTCCGGCATTGCCGTGAGCATGAATGATGGTTGCGATGGCGTTGTCAGCAGGGCCCGTCGAAGAAGGAATAAACCAGCCTTGCAGACGAGTACCGTCCTTAGCCGTAAATTCGACGGATTCCGCCGACCAGGGGTCGGGACCGTAAATTTTATCGTCAGGATAATAGAAGAAGTTGATGGCAACGCGCGGCACTAAATAAACGCAGAAGGCAACAACAAAGAGAATAAACAGAATTTTGGGAACGCGTTTGTTCACTGGCAGTGCCATAACCTTTCCTTGCGACTTCTTTATCATCCATTAATCGGGGAAAGATGGTGGGAGAGTGACGAAAGAAAGTAAAGCGGTGAGGAAGTATTTCGGAATAGCGCCTGAAAGGCGAGGGCGGGTGAGTGATATCACCCGCCTGAGTCATTAATGCTTCAGAGCGTCGCTTAACTCGTCACGCATGTTCGCCAGTATGGCTTTCACAACACGCGGGTTACCAGCAACGATGTTACCGGTCAGCATATAGTTATGACCACCGGTGAAGTCGCTGACGATGCCGCCCGCTTCACGAACCAGCAGCTCGCCTGCCGCGAAATCCCACGGACGCAGACCGATTTCAAAGAAACCGTCAACACGACCCGCAGCGACGTAAGCCAGATCCAGCGCCGCAGAACCGGTACGACGGAAGTCTGCACATTCGTTGAACAGCTTGCCGACGATGTTGATGTAGGTAGTGGCGTACTGTTTTGCTTTGAACGGGAAGCCGGTCGCCAGAATGGTACCGTCGAGATCGCGAGCGGTGCTACCGCGCAGACGGTAGCCGTTCAGCTGTGCGCCTTGACCGCGAGTGGCGGTGAACAGTTCGTTACGCATAGGATCGTATACCACAGCAACTTCGGTGCGGCCTTTGATACGAACGGCGATAGATACCGCGAAGTGCGGTAGACGTTTGATAAAGTTGGTAGTACCATCCAGTGGATCGATAACCCATTGAACATCCTGATCAGTACCTTCAAGTTCACCGCTTTCTTCGGTGATGATGGTGTGCTGTGGGTAAGATTTACGAATCGTGTCGATAATCACCGCTTCGGCAGCTTTATCTACGTTGGTCACGAAATCGTTACTGCCTTTCTGGCTCGCTTCTACAGCGTCCGGGGTTTCATAGTTTTTGGCAATTAAATTACCCGCCTTGCGCGCTGCGCGCACGGCGATGTTCAGCATCGGATGCATCGGTCTCTCTCACTGGATGTTAAAGAACGGGAAAACGGCGCAGAGTATAGCAGCGAGATCGGCATCTGTCTTCGTTTTATGATAAGATGCGTGAATAATCTTTAGATGAAGAAAGACAATGCTGCAAAATATTCGAATTGTGCTGGTGGAGACGTCACACACCGGCAATATGGGTTCTGTTGCCCGTGCCATGAAAACAATGGGATTAACCAATCTGTGGCTGGTTAATCCACTGGTGAAACCCGACTCCCAGGCGATTGCCCTGGCTGCAGGGGCCAGCGATGTGATTGGTAATGCTCACATCGTCGATACGCTCGACGAAGCGTTAGCCGGTTGTAGCCTGGTGGTGGGCACCAGCGCACGCTCCCGCACGCTGCCGTGGCCGATGCTCGACCCGCGCGAATGCGGTCTGAAAAGCGTCGCTGAAGCGGCAAATACCCCGGTGGCGCTGGTGTTTGGTCGTGAGCGCGTCGGCTTGACCAATGAAGAGTTGCAGAAATGCCATTATCATGTCGCGATTGCGGCAAACCCGGAATACAGTTCGCTGAACCTGGCAATGGCGGTTCAGGTTATTGCCTATGAAGTGCGTATGGCCTGGCTGGCAACTCAGGAAAATGGCGAGCAGGTCGAGCATGAAGAGACGCCGTATCCGCTGGTCGATGATCTGGAGCGTTTTTATGGTCATCTGGAACAAACGCTGCTGGCAACCGGTTTTATCCGTGAAAACCATCCGGGGCAGGTGATGAATAAATTGCGCCGTCTGTTTACCCGTGCGCGCCCGGAAAGCCAGGAATTGAATATCCTGCGCGGGATTCTGGCTTCTATTGAGCAGCAGAATAAAGGTAACAAGGCCGAATAACAGTGGTTGCCTGATGCGACGCTTAACGCGTCTTATCAGGCCTACAATGTACAGAATCGTAGGTCGGATAAGGTGTTCACACCGCATCCGACAACAGGTACAAACGCCACGATAAAAAAATGGCACTGAAGGTTAAATACCCGACTAAATCAGTCAAGTAAATAGTTGACCAATTTACTCGGGAATGTCAGACTTGACCCTGCTATGCAATACCCCCACTTTTACAATAAAAAACCCCGGGCAGGGGCGAGTTTGAGGTGAAGTAAGACATGAGACTGACATCTAAAGGGCGCTATGCCGTGACCGCAATGCTTGACGTTGCGCTCAACTCTGAAGCGGGCCCGGTACCGTTGGCTGATATTTCCGAACGTCAGGGAATTTCCCTTTCTTATCTGGAACAACTGTTTTCCCGTCTGCGTAAAAATGGTCTGGTTTCCAGCGTACGTGGACCAGGCGGTGGTTATCTGTTAGGCAAAGATGCCAGCAGCATCGCCGTTGGCGAAGTGATTAGCGCCGTTGACGAATCTGTAGATGCCACCCGTTGTCAGGGTAAAGGCGGCTGCCAGGGCGGCGATAAATGCCTGACCCACGCGCTGTGGCGTGATTTGAGCGACCGTCTCACCGGTTTTCTCAACAACATTACTTTAGGCGAACTGGTTAATAACCAGGAAGTGCTGGATGTGTCTGGTCGTCAGCATACTCACGACGCGCCACGCACCCGCACACAAGACGCGATCGACGTTAAGTTACGCGCTTAATAAAAAGAATTCAGAATCAGGCCGGAGTGCTAAATACTCCGTAAACACGGTCGTACATCCAGCCGGTAGCCTGATTCCTTGCATTGAGTGATGTACGGAGTTTATAGAGCAATGAAATTACCGATTTATCTCGACTACTCCGCAACCACGCCGGTGGACCCGCGTGTTGCCGAGAAAATGATGCAGTTCATGACGATGGACGGAACCTTTGGTAACCCGGCCTCTCGTTCTCACCGTTTCGGCTGGCAGGCTGAAGAAGCGGTAGATATCGCCCGTAATCAGATTGCCGATCTGGTCGGCGCTGATCCGCGTGAAATCGTCTTTACCTCTGGTGCAACCGAATCTGACAACCTGGCGATCAAAGGTGCAGCCAACTTTTATCAGAAAAAAGGCAAGCACATCATCACCAGCAAAACCGAACACAAAGCGGTACTGGATACTTGCCGTCAGCTGGAGCGCGAAGGTTTCGAAGTCACCTACCTGGCACCGCAGCGTAACGGTATTATCGACCTGAAAGAACTCGAAGCGGCGATGCGTGACGACACCATCCTTGTTTCCATCATGCACGTAAATAACGAAATCGGCGTGGTGCAGGATATCGCGGCTATCGGCGAAATGTGCCGTGCTCGTGGCATTATCTATCACGTTGATGCAACCCAGAGCGTGGGCAAACTGCCAATCGACCTGAGCCAGTTGAAAGTTGACCTGATGTCTTTCTCCGGTCACAAAATCTATGGCCCGAAAGGTATCGGTGCGCTGTATGTGCGTCGTAAACCGCGTGTACGCATCGAAGCGCAAATGCACGGCGGCGGTCACGAGCGCGGTATGCGTTCCGGCACTCTGCCTGTTCACCAGATCGTCGGAATGGGCGAAGCCTATCGCATCGCAAAAGAAGAGATGGCGACCGAGATGGAACGTCTGCGCGGCCTGCGTAACCGTCTGTGGAACGGCATCAAAGATATCGAAGAAGTTTACCTGAACGGTGACCTGGAACACGGTGCGCCGAACATTCTCAACGTCAGCTTCAACTACGTTGAAGGTGAGTCGCTGATTATGGCGCTGAAAGACCTCGCAGTTTCTTCAGGTTCCGCCTGTACGTCAGCAAGCCTCGAACCGTCCTACGTGCTGCGCGCGCTGGGGCTGAACGACGAGCTGGCACATAGCTCTATCCGTTTCTCTTTAGGTCGTTTTACTACTGAAGAAGAGATCGACTACACCATCGAGTTAGTTCGTAAATCCATCGGTCGTCTGCGTGACCTTTCTCCGCTGTGGGAAATGTACAAGCAGGGCGTGGATCTGAACAGCATCGAATGGGCTCATCATTAATCGGTATCGGAATCAGGAGAATTTATAATGGCTTACAGCGAAAAAGTTATCGACCATTACGAGAATCCGCGTAACGTGGGTTCCTTTGATAACAACGACGAGAACGTCGGCAGCGGCATGGTGGGTGCACCGGCCTGTGGCGACGTAATGAAGTTGCAGATTAAAGTCAACGATGAAGGTATCATTGAAGACGCGCGTTTTAAAACTTACGGCTGCGGTTCCGCTATCGCTTCCAGCTCCCTGGTCACCGAATGGGTGAAAGGGAAGTCTCTCGACGAAGCGCAGGCGATCAAAAACACCGATATTGCTGAAGAACTTGAACTGCCGCCGGTGAAAATTCACTGTTCTATTCTGGCAGAAGACGCGATCAAAGCCGCCATTGCGGACTATAAAAGCAAACGTGAAGCAAAATAAGAGTTGAGGTTTGGTTATGTCGATTACACTGAGCGACAGTGCAGCAGCGCGAGTAAATACCTTTCTGGCTAACCGCGGCAAAGGGTTTGGCCTGCGTCTGGGCGTGAGAACCTCCGGATGTTCAGGTATGGCTTATGTACTGGAATTTGTTGACGAACCGACGCCGGAAGACATCGTGTTTGAAGACAAAGGCGTGAAAGTCGTGGTCGATGGCAAAAGCCTGCAATTTCTGGACGGTACGCAGCTGGACTTCGTAAAAGAAGGCCTGAATGAAGGGTTTAAATTCACCAACCCGAACGTTAAAGATGAGTGTGGTTGCGGCGAAAGCTTCCACGTTTGATGCGCATACCGATAACCCCACCGTGGTCGCCTGCGCGTGGGGTTTGTTTTACCTGATTCGCCGTTATCGCGGCGGATCGCAGCCCTGAGAATGTTATGGATTACTTCACCCTCTTTGGCTTGCCTGCCCGTTATCAACTCGATACCCAGGCACTGAGCCTGCGTTTTCAGGATCTACAACGTCAGTATCATCCTGATAAATTCGCCAGCGGAAGCCTGGCGGAACAACTCGCCGCCGTACAGCAATCTGCAACCATTAACCAGGCCTGGCAAACGCTGCGTCATCCGTTAATGCGCGCGGAATATTTGCTTTCTTTACACGGTTTTGATCTCGCCAGCGAGCAGCATACTGTGCGCGACACCGCGTTCCTGATGGAACAGTTGGAGCTGCGCGAAGAGCTGGACGAGATCGAACAGGCGAAAGATGAAGCGCGGCTGGAAAGCTTTATCAAACGTGTGAAAAAGATGTTTGATACCCGCCATCAGTTGATGGTTGAACAGTTAGACAACGAGGCGTGGGACGCGGCGGCGGATACGGTGCGTAAGCTGCGTTTTCTCGATAAACTGCGGAGCAGTGCCGAACAACTCGAAGAAAAACTGCTCGATTTTTAATTTCTGGAAGCTAAACATGGCCTTATTACAAATTAGTGAACCTGGTTTGAGTGCTGCGCCGCATCAGCGTCGTCTGGCGGCTGGTATTGACCTGGGCACAACCAACTCGCTGGTGGCGACAGTGCGCAGCGGTCAGGCCGAAACGTTAGCCGACCATGAAGGCCGTCACCTGCTGCCATCTGTTGTTCACTATCAACAGCAAGGGCATTCGGTGGGTTATGACGCGCGTACTAACGCAGCGCTTGACACCGCCAACACCATTAGTTCTGTTAAACGCCTGATGGGGCGCTCGCTGGCTGATATCCAGCAACGCTATCCGCATCTGCCTTATCAATTCCAGGCCAGCGAAAACGGCCTGCCGATGATTGAAACGGCGGCGGGGCTACTGAACCCGGTGCGCGTTTCTGCGGACATCCTCAAAGCACTGGCGGCGCGGGCAACTGAAGCCCTGGCAGGCGAGCTGGATGGTGTAGTTATCACCGTTCCGGCGTACTTTGACGATGCCCAGCGTCAGGGCACCAAAGACGCGGCGCGTCTGGCGGGGTTGCATGTTCTGCGCTTACTTAACGAACCGACTGCTGCGGCTATCGCCTACGGGCTGGATTCCGGTCAGGAAGGCGTGATCGCTGTTTATGACCTCGGTGGCGGGACGTTTGATATTTCCATTCTGCGCTTAAGTCGCGGCGTGTTTGAAGTGCTGGCAACCGGCGGTGATTCCGCGCTCGGCGGCGATGATTTCGACCATCTGCTGGCGGATTACATTCGCGAGCAGGCGGACATTCCTGATCGTAGCGATAACCGCGTTCAGCGTGAACTGCTGGATGCCACCATTGCAGCCAAAATCGCGCTGAGCGATGCGGACTCCGTGACCGTTAACGTTGCGGGCTGGCAGGGCGAAATCAGCCGTGAACAATTCAATGAACTGATCGCGCCACTGGTAAAACGAACCTTACTGGCTTGTCGTCGCGCGCTGAAAGACGCGGGTGTAGAAGCTGACGAAGTGCTGGAAGTGGTGATGGTGGGCGGTTCTACTCGCGTGCCGCTGGTGCGTGAACGGGTAGGCGAATTTTTCGGTCGTCCACCGCTGACTTCCATCGACCCGGATAAAGTCGTCGCTATTGGCGCGGCGATTCAGGCGGATATTCTGGTGGGTAACAAGCCAGACAGCGAAATGCTGCTGCTTGATGTGATCCCACTGTCGCTGGGCCTCGAAACGATGGGCGGCCTGGTGGAGAAAGTGATTCCGCGTAATACCACTATTCCGGTGGCCCGCGCTCAGGATTTCACCACCTTTAAAGATGGTCAGACGGCGATGTCTATCCATGTAATGCAGGGTGAGCGCGAACTGGTGCAGGACTGCCGCTCACTGGCGCGTTTTGCGCTGCGTGGTATTCCGGCGCTACCGGCTGGCGGTGCGCATATTCGCGTGACGTTCCAGGTCGATGCCGACGGTCTTTTGAGCGTGACGGCGATGGAGAAATCCACCGGCGTTGAGGCGTCTATTCAGGTCAAACCGTCTTACGGTCTGACCGATAGCGAAATCGCTTCGATGATCAAAGACTCAATGAGCTATGCCGAGCAGGACGTAAAAGCCCGTATGCTGGCAGAACAAAAAGTAGAAGCGGCGCGTGTGCTGGAAAGTCTGCACGGCGCGCTGGCTGCTGATGCCGCGCTGTTAAGCGCCGCAGAGCGTCAGGTCATTGACAATGCTGCCGCTCACCTGAGTGAAGTGGCGCAGGGCGATGATGTTGACGCCATCGAACAAGCGATTAAAAACGTAGACAAACAAACCCAGGATTTCGCCGCTCGCCGCATGGACCAGTCGGTTCGTCGTGCGCTGAAAGGCCATTCCGTGGACGAGGTTTAATATGCCAAAGATTGTTATTTTGCCTCATCAGGACCTCTGCCCTGATGGCGCTGTTCTGGAAGCTAATAGCGGTGAAACCATTCTCGACGCAGCGCTGCGTAACGGTATTGAGATTGAACACGCCTGTGAAAAATCCTGTGCTTGCACCACCTGCCACTGCATCGTTCGTGAAGGTTTTGACTCACTGCCGGAAAGCTCAGAGCAGGAAGACGACATGCTGGACAAAGCCTGGGGACTGGAGCCGGAAAGCCGTTTAAGCTGCCAGGCGCGCGTCACCGACGAAGATTTAGTGGTCGAAATCCCGCGTTACACTATCAACCATGCGCGTGAGCATTAACAGAGGTTAGTATGGGACTTAAGTGGACCGATAGCCGCGAAATTGGCGAAGCACTGTACGATGCGTATCCCGATCTTGATCCGAAAACGGTTCGATTCACCGATATGCATCAGTGGATTTGCGATCTGGAAGATTTCGACGACGACCCGCAGGCATCCAACGAGAAAATCCTCGAAGCGATTTTGTTAGTCTGGCTGGACGAAGCCGAGTGAATGAACGGGCTGCCTGGGGGTAGCCCGTTTTGCTGTTAAACGAATAAGGATAACTAAAATGACAGAAGCGATGAAGATTACCCTCTCTACCCAACCTGCCGACGCGCGCTGGGGAGAAAAAGCAACTTACAGCATTAATAATGACGGCATTACCCTGCATTTGAACGGGGCAGACGATCTGGGGCTGATCCAGCGTGCGGCCCGCAAGATTGACGGTCTGGGCATCAAGCATGTTCAGTTAAGCGGTGAAGGCTGGGATGCGGATCGCTGCTGGGCATTCTGGCAAGGTTATAAAGGCCCGAAAGGCACGCGTAAAGTGGAGTGGCCGGATCTGGACGATGCCCAGCGCCAGGAACTGGATAACCGCCTGATGATCATCGACTGGGTGCGTGACACCATCAACGCACCGGCAGAAGAATTGGGACCATCGCAACTGGCACAGCGTGCTGTTGATCTGATCAGCAACGTCGCGGGCGATCGTGTGACTTATCGGATCACCAAAGGCGAAGATCTGCGTGAGCAAGGTTATATGGGGCTGCACACTGTCGGGCGCGGTTCAGAACGTTCTCCGGTATTGCTGGCGCTGGATTACAACCCAACTGGCGATAAAGAAGCACCGGTGTACGCGTGCCTGGTAGGTAAAGGTATCACTTTTGACTCCGGCGGCTACAGCATCAAACAGACTGCGTTTATGGACTCGATGAAGTCGGACATGGGCGGCGCGGCAACGGTTACCGGGGCGCTGGCATTTGCCATTATGCGCGGACTGAACAAGCGCGTGAAGCTGTTCCTCTGCTGTGCGGATAACCTGATTAGCGGCAATGCGTTCAAGCTGGGCGATATCATCACCTATCGCAACGGTAAAAAAGTTGAAGTGATGAACACTGATGCCGAAGGGCGTCTGGTGCTTGCCGATGGTCTGATTGATGCCAGTGCGCAGAAACCGGAAATGATCATTGATGCGGCGACCCTCACCGGGGCGGCGAAAACTGCGCTGGGTAATGATTATCACGCGCTGTTCAGTTTTGACGATGCGCTTGCCGGTCGTTTACTGGCGAGTGCCTCACAAGAGAACGAACCATTCTGGCGTCTGCCGCTGGCGGAATTCCACCGCAGCCAGCTGCCGTCTAACTTTGCCGAACTGAACAATACCGGAAGCGCGGCGTATCCGGCAGGCGCGAGCACGGCGGCGGGCTTCCTGTCGCACTTTGTTGAGAACTATCAGCAAGGCTGGCTGCATATCGACTGCTCGGCGACTTACCGTAAAGCGCCGGTTGAACAGTGGTCTGCGGGCGCTACGGGACTTGGTGTGCGCACGATAGCTAATCTGTTAACGGCGTAAACTAATATGCCGGATGCGGCGTAAACGCCTTATCCGGCCTACAAATTCTGCAAATTCAACAAATTGCGAATCCCTTGTAGGCCTGATAAGCGTAGCGCATCAGGCATTTGCGCCCCGAACGTTGAATGAATTGTGGTTCTTATGTCCGAAACAAAAAACGAACTTGAAGACCTGCTGGAAAAAGCAGCAACCGAACCGGCGCACCGCCCGGCCTTTTTCCGTACTCTACTGGAATCCACCGTCTGGGTGCCTGGTACGGCGGCGCAGGGCGAGGCTGTGGTTGAAGATAGTGCGCTTGATTTACAGCACTGGGAAAAAGAAGACGGCACCAGCGTCATTCCTTTTTTCACCTCGTTAGAAGCGCTTCAACAGGCGGTTGAAGACGAACAGGCATTTGTCGTAATGCCCGTTCGCACATTGTTTGAGATGACCCTTGGCGAAACGCTCTTCCTTAATGCCAAACTGCCGACCGGTAAAGAATTTATGCCGCGTGAAATCAGTTTGTTGATTGGTGAAGAGGGAAATCCGCTGAGCAGCCAGGAAATCCTGGAAGGCGGTGAATCGCTGATATTATCGGAAGTCGCAGAGCCGCCAGCACAAATGATTGATTCACTCACCACCTTATTTAAAACCATTAAGCCGGTGAAGCGTGCTTTTATTTGTTCAATTAAAGAGAACGAAGAGGCACAGCCTAATTTACTTATTGGCATTGAAGCCGATGGTGATATCGAAGAAATTATTCAGGCGACGGGAAGTGTAGCGACCGATACATTACCTGGCGATGAACCAATCGATATTTGTCAGGTGAAAAAAGGGGAAAAAGGAATTAGCCACTTTATTACCGAACATATTGCGCCATTCTATGAACGTCGCTGGGGTGGTTTTTTGCGTGACTTTAAACAAAACCGGATAATCTAAAATATGCCGCCCTAAAGGGCGGCATTCGGGCTTACTTGCTGCTCTGAAGGTTGTTAACCACCAGTAAATTGTCGCCGGAGAGACTCCGGTTATTATTTACTTGGGAAAACAGCGCACCAGAAACAATAAGTACGATACAGAAGCACCGTATCTTCATTGTGCGGTCCATGCGAAGACCGCATCACGACAGCACCACTGGCGATATTGCCGCGATAGCAAGCGCTGAGACGCGCTTGCTCTAACGGTCGCGGAACATCCTTTCCTTAAGCCAGCGCCCGCTTGCGAGACGGCGGAAAGGGCCGCAGTGGATAATACACTAACAGAACAATAATAACTCTCTTTTGCTTGACAAAAAGAGAGTTACTGGCGAGTATTGTCTCCGCTGAGACGCGCTTGCATTACTACGGTAATACAACCTGCTGGAAAGGCCGCGAACCGGACCAGCAACAAATAACCGCCTGATTTTGGCGGTTTTTTGTTTTTTAAAGGAAAGTAAATTTACATGTTTAAGTAATATCTTTTACCGGTTAGAATTTTTAATTTTGAGCAGGATTTGTTTATATTTGTCTGAATTCGGACTAATAAGCCAGGTTATTTTATTACCGAACACGGCGGAAAGGGCCGGTGTCGATAATACGCTAAATAAACAATAATTACTCTCTTTTGCTTGACAAAAAGAGAGTTACTGGTGAGTATTGTTTTGCTGTGAAGCACCTGCGTTGCTCATGTAACACAAGTCAACCTGCTGGAAAGGCCGCGAACCAGACCAGCAATAAAAAAACGCCAAATTCGGCGGTTTTTTATTGCCTGTAATATACTTATTTCACTGGCTCAACCGGTAAATCTGCCCGCGCGCCCCATTCACTCCATGCGCCGTCGTACAGTTTCACGTTTGGCACATCCAGCGTCGCGAGTGCTAACAAAACCACGGCTGCCGTTACACCAGAGCCGCAGCTGACGATAATCGGTTTGTCATAGCTGACGCCGCGACCAAAAAATATCGCATCCAGTTCATCGGTCGTTTTTAGTTCGCCTTCGCGCACCAGTTCCGTCCACGGAACGTTCAATGCACCGGGAATATGTCCGCGACGTAAACCTGGGCGAGGTTCATCAACTTCTGCGTTAAAACGTGCAGCCGGGCGGGCATCAATAATTTGCGCCGTATTTTCATGGCTTGCCAATAACACATCGGTTACTTTCACCACTGCTTCAGGATTAAACGCGGCGTTAAACTCTCCTTCCGGCAGCTCTACTGCACCTTCTTCTAATAGCAGGTCATCGCGCTGCCAGCCTGCAAGTCCCCGTTACTTTATTCGTACCCCTTATAATGGGGTGTTAGCCAGCCAGACCCGGCATGATTACTGCCCCCAGTCGTCCATGATCCGGGGGGGGATGTCACCGGGTCTGGTGGGGCGCTGGTAACCGCTAATAGGGGTCAGGTCAGGCACTTTTGCCGGGACCGTCTGTAACGTGGATGCCGGTACCTGCTCCCCGTGGTTATCTGGTTAACCCATATACAAGGGAGACAGAATGACCGAATCCAGCGATTACGAATCCGTCCAGGTCTTTATCGGCGTTGATGTCGGTAAAGATACGCATCACGCTGTTGCCATTAATCGTTCAGGTAAACGCCTGTTCGATAAAGCATTACCCAACGACGAAAACAAACTCAGGTCGCTAATATCTGACCTGAAACAACATGGTCAGATACTGCTGGTTGTTGATCAGCCAGCTACCATCGGTGCGTTACCTGTCGCCGTTGCCCGCTCAGAAGGAGTCCTTGTCGGATACCTCCCTGGACTGGCCATGCGCCGCATAGCCGACTTACACGCCGGTGAAGCTAAAACTGATGCTCGTGACGCTGCCATCATTGCCGAAGCTGCCCGTACCCTGCCTAACGCGCTACCCACGCTGGAACTGGCTGACGAGCAAATCGCCGAACTCTACATGCTCTGCGGCTTCGATGATGATCTTGCAGGACAGACAACGCAGGCCAGCAACCGTATCCGAGTGCTCTTGACCCAGATACATCCGGCACCGGAGCGCGTTCTCGGTCCGAGACTTGAGCACCCGGCGGTACATCGATCTTCTCCAGCGATATCCCTCACCAGAAAAACTCGCTTCGCTGGGTGAGAAGAAGCTGGCAGCCCAGCTCTGCAAACTTGCGCCTCGTCTGGGTAAACGCCTTGCAGCAGACATAGCTCAGGCACTGGCCGAACAAACCGTCGTCGTTCCCGGCACGAATGCCGCTGCCGTAGTACTGCCACGTCTGGCACTCCAGCTCATCACGCTGCGTAAGCAAAGAGACGAGGTGGCGCTTGAGGTAGAACAGCGAGTTCTTGCTCACCCTCTTTACCCGGTCCTGACCAGTATGCCCGGAGTCGGTGTCAGGACCGCAGCCAGACTCCTCACCGAGGTCGCCTGCCGCGCCTTCGCCTCTGCCGCACATCTCGCTGCTTATGCTGGCCTTGCGCCGGTAACTCGGCGATCCGGCTCGTCAATACGCGGTGAGCATCCCTCGCGACGGGGTAATAAAGCTCTCAAACGGGCGTTGTTCCTGTCGGCCTTCACCGCGCTCAGGGATCCGCTCTCCAGGGCTTACTACACCCGCAAAATGAGTCAGGGAAAACGACACAATCAGGCGCTTATCGCCCTGGCGAGACGACGCTGCGACGTTCTGTTCGCCATGATGCGCGACGGGACTTTTTATACCCCGCAGGGGTCATAACATGCTTGACAACTTAATAGGGGCACGTTACCTTGAAGCGCTGATCAATTATGAAGATCGCTGGTTCTGGAAGCATCCGGGGGTTAATCCATTCTCGGTGGCGCGCGCAGCATGGCAAGATCTCACTTCGGGACGGGTTATTTCCGGTGGCAGCACGCTCACTATGCAGGTTGCTCGTCTGCTTGATCCTCACCCCAAAACATTTGGTGGCAAAATTCTCCAGCTCTGGCGCGCGTTGCAACTGGAGTGGCATTTGTCTAAGCGTGAAATTCTGATCTTGTATCTTAACCGCGCTCCGTTTGGCGGTACGTTGCAGGGGATCGGTGCGGCAAGTTGGGCTTATCTCGGAAAATCGCCTGCGAATTTAAGCTATTCCGAGGCGGCAATGCTGGCGGTGTTACCGCAAGTGCCCAGCCGACTGCGCCCGGATCGTTGGCCGGAGCGTGCCGAAGCCGCGCGTAATAAAGTGCTCGAACGGATGGCTGCGCAAGGTGTGTGGTCCCGTGAGCAGGTAAAAGAGTCAAGGGAAGAACCCATCTGGCTGGCACCCCGACAAATGCCGCAACTGGCACCGCTGTTTTCGCGCATGATGCTCGGTAAAAGCAAAAGCGACAAAATCGTTACTACGCTGGATGCCGGTCTTCAACGACGTCTGGAAGAACTGGCGCAAAACTGGAAAGGGCGGTTGCCACCGCGCAGCTCACTGGCGATGATCGTGGTTAATCATACCGATATGCGTGTTCGCGGCTGGGTGGGATCGGTTGATCTCAACGATGATTCACGCTTTGGTCATGTTGATATGGTCAATGCGATCCGATCGCCAGGATCGGTGCTCAAACCGTTTGTTTATGGTCTGGCGCTGGATGAAGGCTTGATCCACCCGGCATCACTGCTGCAAGACGTCCCCCGGCGCACCGGTGATTATCGACCAGGTAACTTTGATAGCGGTTTTCATGGCCCGATCAACATGAGCGAGGCGCTGGTGCGCTCGCTGAACTTACCTGCTGTGCAGGTGCTGGAAGCCTATGGACCGAAACGGTTTGCGGCAAAGTTACGCAATGTTGGATTGCCGTTATATTTGCCCAACGGCGCTGCGCCGAATCTTTCACTCATTCTCGGCGGCGCTGGTGCAAAACTGGAAGATATGGCGGCAGCGTATACCGCGTTTGCTCGCCACGGCAAGGCAGGCAAATTGCGCTTACAGCCTGACGATCCGCTGCTTGAACGGCCTTTAATGTCGTCGGGGGCGGCGTGGATCATTCGCCGGATTATGGCTGATGAAGCGCAACCCTTGCCGGATAGTGCCTTGCCGCGCGTCGCCCCACTGGCATGGAAAACGGGCACCAGCTATGGCTATCGTGACGCCTGGGCGATTGGGGTTAACGCTCGCTATGTCATTGGGATCTGGACTGGCAGACCTGACGGCACGCCCGTTGTTGGTCAGTTTGGCTTTGCCAGTGCCGTACCATTGTTGAATCAGGTCAATAATATCTTACTGTCGCGCAGTGCGAATCTGCCGGAAGACCCGCGCCCGAACTCAGTCACTCGTGGCGTTATCTGCTGGCCGGGCGGACAGTCTTTGCCGGAAGGTGACGGTAACTGTCGCCGCCGCCTGGCAACCTGGCTGCTGGATGGCAGCCAGCCGCCAACGCTGTTACTGTCAGAGCAGGAAGGGATTAATGGCATTCGCTTCCCCATCTGGCTGGATGACAAAGGGCAGCGCGTCGCCGCTGACTGCCCGCAGGCGAAGCAAGAAATGGTAAATGTCTGGCCGCTACCGCTGGAACCCTGGCTGCCCGCATCAGAACGTCGCGCTGTGCGCTTACCACCGGCCTCGACAATTTGCCCGCCATACGGTCACGATGCCCAGCTCCCTCTGCAGCTGACAGGCGTTCGCGATGGCGCGATTATTAAACGTTTACCGGGCGCAGCGGAAGCGACTTTGCCGTTGCAATCAAGTGGAGGGGCAGGTGAACGCTGGTGGTTTCTGAATGGCGAACCGTTAACTGAACGCGGGCGCAACGTGACCCTGCATTTGACGGATAAAGGTGATTATCAATTGCTGGTGATGGATGATGTGGGGCAAATCGCGACAGTGAAATTTGTCATGCAATAGTCTGTTTTGTCCCTGATTGTTGCTAAAACTCATTTTATTTTAAAAAAAATGTTACCTTCATCAATAGTCAACGGCCCTGTTGCTCATTATAATCCGCGCCATCTCGTACGCTGGTACAGACAACAACAGAACAATTTACAGAGGTAAAAATGGCTATTGAACGTACTTTTTCCATCATCAAACCGAACGCGGTAGCAAAAAACGTCATTGGTAATATCTTTGCGCGCTTTGAAGCTGCAGGGTTCAAAATTGTCGGCACCAAAATGCTGCATCTGACCGTTGAACAGGCACGTGGCTTTTATGCTGAACACGATGGAAAACCGTTCTTTGATGGTCTGGTTGAATTCATGACCTCTGGCCCGATCGTGGTTTCCGTGCTGGAAGGTGAAAACGCCGTTCAGCGTCACCGCGATCTGCTGGGCGCGACCAATCCGGCAAACGCACTGGCTGGTACTCTGCGCGCTGATTACGCTGACAGCCTGACCGAAAACGGTACCCACGGTTCTGATTCCGTCGAATCTGCCGCTCGCGAAATCGCTTATTTCTTCGGCGAAGGCGAAGTGTGCCCGCGCACCCGTTAATAATTTCGTAAATGCCGCGTGCAAACGTGGCATCCGTGCGCCAGAATTTGTACAATGCAGCGCCCCCGGACGAGCAGCCGCTCACCGGGGCGTTTCTTTTTTCAACCCTCCAGGGGCCATAACGTGTAATAACGAGGCCGGAATAGCATATGTCTGAACAATTAGTCACACCTGAAAACGTCACCACGAAAGATGGAAAAATCAACCTGCTGGATCTCAACCGTCAGCAGATGCGGGAGTTTTTTAAAGATTTAGGTGAAAAAACCTTCCGCGCCGATCAGGTGATGAAGTGGATGTATCACTATTGCTGCGACAACTTTGATGAGATGACCGACATCAACAAAGTGTTGCGCGGCAAACTGAAAGAGGTGGCGGAAATCCGCGCACCGGAAGTGGTTGAAGAACAGCGTTCATCCGACGGCACCATTAAATGGGCGATCGCCGTTGGCGATCAGCGCGTCGAAACGGTGTATATCCCGGAAGACGACCGTGCCACGCTCTGCGTCTCTTCGCAGGTGGGGTGTGCGCTGGAGTGTAAATTCTGTTCCACCGCCCAGCAGGGCTTTAACCGCAACCTGCGGGTATCGGAAATTATTGGCCAGGTGTGGCGTGCGGCGAAAATCGTCGGCGCAGCAAAAGTCACCGGTCAGCGCCCAATCACTAACGTCGTGATGATGGGCATGGGCGAGCCGCTGCTCAACCTGAACAACGTCGTTCCGGCGATGGAAATCATGCTTGATGATTTCGGTTTTGGCCTGTCTAAACGTCGCGTGACGCTTTCCACTTCCGGTGTAGTTCCGGCGCTGGATAAACTGGGCGATATGATCGACGTTGCACTGGCAATTTCCCTGCACGCGCCGAACGACGAAATTCGTGACGAAATTGTGCCGATCAACAAAAAGTACAATATCGAAACGTTCCTTGCTGCGGTGCGCCGTTATCTGGAGAAATCCAACGCCAATCAGGGCCGAGTCACTATTGAATACGTGATGCTTGACCACGTTAACGACGGCACTGAACACGCGCACCAACTGGCGGAACTGCTGAAAGATACGCCGTGTAAGATCAACCTGATCCCGTGGAACCCGTTCCCGGACGCGCCGTATGGACGCAGTTCGAACAGCCGTATCGACCGTTTCTCAAAAGTGCTGATGAGCTACGGTTTCACCACTATTGTGCGTAAAACGCGTGGTGATGATATCGATGCTGCCTGTGGTCAGTTGGCGGGCGATGTTATCGACCGTACGAAACGTACTCTGCGTAAACGGATGCAGGGTGAAGCCATCGATATTAAAGCGGTCTGATAGCCATTACGCCACGGTTACTTTATGTACCGTGGCGTAATCTTTTATGAATGAAGTATTAAGTTGCAATTGTCTGGTCAATATTAACGGTGCGTTTTTGCTGACTTTAAGGCAGTATGTAACGATGCAACAGTAAGTTAGCCTCAGTGAATGTGGGCTTTGTCACGAGCACACAGACGGTCTTATACTGTATGATAACGGTTAACTTAACGGATGTTTCGCGGTGTGGGTGAGCATGATGGTTCACCGGCATCTCAATTCTCATTTAAACGTACCTGCAGCGAATGAATACTGAAGCCACGCACGACCAAAATGAAGCACTTACTACCGGCGCTCGCCTGCGTAATGCTCGCGAACAACTAGGACTTAGTCAGCAGGCCGTTGCCGAGCGACTTTGCCTGAAGGTTTCCACGGTACGCGACATTGAAGAAGATAAGGCACCCGCCGATCTTGCTTCAACATTCCTGCGCGGATATATCCGCTCTTATGCGCGTCTGGTACATATTCCAGAAGAAGAACTGCTGCCAGGGCTGGAAAAGCAGGCTCCACTTCGGGCTGCAAAAGTTGCGCCAATGCAGAGTTTTTCCCTCGGTAAACGCCGCAAAAAACGCGACGGCTGGCTAATGACCTTCACCTGGCTGGTGTTGTTTGTGGTTATCGGCCTGAGCGGTGCCTGGTGGTGGCAAGACCACAAAGCTCAGCAGGAAGAGATCACCACTATGGCCGATCAATCTTCGGCGGAACTGAGCAGTAATAGCGAGCAGGGGCAGAGTGTTCCGTTAAATACGTCGACAACTACAGACCCGGCTACAACGTCCACGCCGCCAGCGTCTGTGGATACTACCGCAACCAACACGCAAACACCTGCCGTAACTGCGCCAGCACCAGCTGTTGATCCGCAACAGAATGCGGTTGTTTCGCCTTCGCAGGCAAATGTTGATACCGCCGCGACCCCGGTACCAACGGCAGCAACAACGCCAGATGGTGCTGCGCCGTTGCCAACCGATCAGGCTGGCGTGACCACGCCGGCGGCTGATCCGAATGCGCTGGTGATGAACTTTACTGCCGATTGCTGGCTGGAGGTCACTGATGCTACCGGTAAAAAATTGTTTAGCGGGATGCAGCGTAAAGACGGTAATTTGAATTTAACCGGCCAGGCACCGTATAAACTGAAAATTGGTGCGCCAGCCGCAGTACAGATCCAGTATCAAGGGAAACCTGTCGATCTGAGTCGTTTTATCAGAACTAACCAGGTTGCGCGTCTGACCCTCAATGCCGAACAATCACCGGCGCAGTAACAGACGGGTAACGCGGGAGATTTTTCATGCATAACCAGGCTCCAATTCAACGTAGAAAATCAACACGTATTTACGTTGGGAATGTGCCGATTGGCGATGGTGCTCCCATCGCCGTACAGTCCATGACCAATACGCGTACGACAGATGTCGAAGCAACGGTCAATCAAATCAAGGCGCTGGAACGCGTTGGCGCTGATATCGTCCGTGTCTCCGTACCGACGATGGACGCGGCAGAAGCGTTCAAACTCATCAAACAGCGGGTTAACGTGCCGCTGGTGGCTGACATCCACTTCGACTATCGCATTGCGCTGAAAGTAGCGGAATACGGCGTCGATTGTCTGCGTATTAACCCTGGTAATATCGGTAATGAAGAGCGTATTCGCATGGTGGTTGACTGTGCGCGCGATAAAAACATTCCGATCCGTATTGGCGTTAACGCCGGATCGCTGGAAAAAGATCTGCAAGAAAAGTATGGCGAACCGACGCCGCAGGCGTTGCTGGAATCCGCCATGCGTCATGTTGATCATCTCGATCGCCTGAACTTCGATCAGTTCAAAGTCAGCGTGAAAGCGTCTGACGTCTTCCTCGCTGTTGAGTCTTATCGTTTGCTGGCAAAACAGATCGATCAGCCGCTGCATCTGGGGATCACCGAAGCCGGTGGTGCACGCAGCGGGGCAGTAAAATCCGCCATTGGTTTAGGTCTGCTGCTGTCGGAAGGCATCGGCGACACGCTGCGTGTATCGCTGGCGGCCGATCCGGTCGAAGAGATCAAAGTCGGTTTCGATATTTTGAAATCGCTGCGTATCCGTTCGCGAGGGATTAACTTCATCGCCTGCCCGACCTGTTCGCGTCAGGAATTTGATGTTATCGGTACGGTTAACGCGCTGGAGCAACGCCTGGAAGATATCATCACTCCGATGGACGTTTCGATTATCGGCTGCGTGGTGAATGGCCCAGGTGAGGCGCTGGTTTCTACACTCGGCGTCACCGGCGGCAACAAGAAAAGCGGCCTCTATGAAGATGGCGTGCGCAAAGACCGTCTGGACAACAACGATATGATCGACCAGCTGGAAGCACGCATTCGTGCGAAAGCCAGTCAGCTGGACGAAGCGCGTCGAATTGACGTTCAGCAGGTTGGAAAAATAATAACGTGATGGGAAGCGCCTCGCTTCCCGTGTATGATTGAACCCGCATGGCTCCCGAAACATTGAGGGAAGCGTTGAGGGTTCATTTTTATATTCAGAAAGAGAATAAACGTGGCAAAAAACATTCAAGCCATTCGCGGCATGAACGATTACCTGCCTGGCGAAACGGCCATCTGGCAGCGCATTGAAGGCACACTGAAAAACGTGCTCGGCAGCTACGGTTACAGTGAAATCCGCTTGCCGATTGTAGAGCAGACCCCGCTATTCAAACGTGCGATTGGTGAAGTCACCGACGTGGTTGAAAAAGAGATGTACACCTTTGAGGATCGCAATGGCGACAGCCTGACTCTGCGCCCTGAAGGGACGGCGGGCTGTGTACGCGCCGGCATCGAGCATGGTCTTCTGTACAATCAGGAACAGCGTCTGTGGTATATCGGGCCGATGTTCCGTCACGAGCGTCCGCAGAAAGGGCGTTATCGTCAGTTCCATCAGTTGGGCTGCGAAGTTTTCGGTCTGCAAGGTCCGGATATCGACGCTGAACTGATTATGCTCACTGCCCGCTGGTGGCGTGCGCTGGGTATCTTCGAACACGTAACTCTTGAGCTGAATTCTATCGGTTCGCTGGAAGCACGCGCCAATTACCGCGATGCGCTGGTGGCATTCCTTGAGCAGCATAAAGAAAAGCTGGACGAAGACTGCAAACGCCGCATGTACACTAACCCGCTGCGCGTGCTGGATTCAAAAAATCCGGAAGTGCAGGCGCTTCTCAACGACGCTCCGGCATTAGGTGATTATCTGGACGAGGAATCTCGTGAGCATTTTGCCGGTCTGTGCAAACTGCTGGAGAGCGCGGGGATCGCTTACACCGTAAACCAGCGTCTGGTGCGTGGTCTGGATTACTATAACCGTACCGTTTTCGAGTGGGTGACTAACAGTCTCGGCTCCCAGGGCACCGTGTGTGCAGGCGGTCGTTATGACGGTCTTGTGGAACAACTGGGCGGTCGTGCAACACCGGCTGTCGGTTTTGCGATGGGCCTCGAACGTCTTGTATTGTTAGTACAGGCCGTTAATCCGGAATTTAAAGCCGATCCTGTTGTCGATATATACCTGGTGGCTTCAGGTGCTGATACACAATCTGCGGCTATGGCATTAGCTGAGCGTCTGCGTGATGAATTACTGGGCGTGAAATTGATGACCAACCACGGCGGCGGCAACTTTAAGAAACAGTTTGCCCGTGCTGATAAATGGGGTGCCCGCGTTGCTGTGGTGCTGGGTGAGTCTGAAGTGGCTAACGGCACAGCAGTAGTGAAGGATTTGCGCTCTGGTGAGCAAACGGCAGTTGCGCAGGATAGCGTAGCCGCGCATTTGCGCACGTTACTGGGTTAAGGAAGGAGAAGGACAGCGTGGAAATTTACGAGAACGAAAACGACCAGGTAGAAGCGGTTAAACGCTTTTTTGCTGAAAATGGCAAAGCACTGGCTGTTGGGGGGATTTTGGGCGTTGGCGCACTGACTGGCTGGCGCTACTGGAACAGCCATCAGGTTGATTCTGCACGCTCCGCTTCTCTTGCCTATCAAAATGCGGTTACCGCAGTGAGCGAAGGCAAACCGGATAGCATCCCGGCGGCGGAAAAATTTGCTGCTGAAAATAAAAATACTTATGGTGCGCTGGCTTCTTTGGAACTTGCGCAGCAATTTGTTGACAAAAATGAACTAGAGAAAGCTGCCGCCCAGTTACAACAGGGGCTGGCAGACACGAGCGATGAAAATCTCAAAGCCGTGATAAATCTGCGTCTTGCTCGCGTTCAGGTACAGCTCAAGCAGGCTGATGCCGCGCTGAAAACCCTTGATACCATCAAAGGTGAAGGGTGGGCTGCCATTGTTGCCGACTTGCGTGGTGAAGCATTGCTGAGCAAAGGTGATAAGCAAGGTGCGCGTAGTGCATGGGAAGCAGGCGTGAAAAGCGATGTTACTCCGGCACTGAGCGAAATGATGCAGATGAAAATTAATAATTTGTCCATCTGAGAGGGACCCGATGCAATTGCGTAAATTACTGCTGCCAGGACTGCTTTCCGTTACCCTTTTAAGCGGCTGTTCGCTGTTTAACAGCGAAGAAGATGTGGTAAAGATGTCCCCATTGCCAACCGTTGAAAACCAGTTTACGCCGACCACGGCGTGGAGCACTTCCGTTGGTAGCGGCATTGGCAACTTCTATTCCAATCTTCATCCGGCACTGGCGGACAACGTTGTCTATGCAGCGGACCGCGCTGGTTTGGTAAAAGCGCTGAATGCGGATGATGGCAAAGAAATCTGGTCTGTCAGCCTGGCCGAGAAAGATGGCTGGTTCTCTAAAGAGCCTGCATTACTTTCTGGCGGTGTGACCGTGTCTGGTGGGCATGTCTACATTGGCAGCGAAAAGGCGCAGGTTTACGCGCTGAATACCAGCGATGGTACTGTGGCATGGCAAACTAAAGTCGCGGGTGAAGCACTTTCGCGCCCGGTGGTCAGCGACGGTCTGGTGTTAATCCACACCAGTAACGGTCAGTTACAAGCGCTGAACGAAGCTGACGGCGCTGTCAAATGGACAGTTAACCTCGATATGCCTTCGCTCTCTTTGCGTGGCGAGTCTGCGCCGGCAACGGCTTTTGGTGCGGCCGTCGTGGGTGGCGATAATGGTCGCGTCAGCGCAGTGCTGATGGAACAGGGCCAGATGATTTGGCAGCAGCGTATTTCCCAGGCGACCGGTTCTACCGAAATTGACCGTCTGAGCGATGTTGACACGACTCCCGTCGTTGTTAACGGCGTTGTTTTCGCGCTGGCCTATAATGGTAACCTGACGGCGCTTGATCTGCGCAGTGGTCAGATTATGTGGAAACGCGAACTGGGTTCGGTGAATGATTTCATCGTCGATGGCAATCGCATCTATCTGGTCGATCAAAATGACCGGGTGATGGCGTTGACCATTGATGGCGGCGTTACGCTGTGGGCACAAAGCGATCTGCTGCATCGCCTGCTGACTTCTCCGGTGCTGTATAATGGCAACCTGGTGGTCGGTGACAGTGAAGGTTATCTGCACTGGATTAACGTCGAAGATGGTCGTTTCGTTGCCCAGCAAAAAGTTGATAGTTCCGGTTTCCAGACTGAACCGGTTGCCGCTGACGGCAAACTGCTGATCCAGGCAAAAGACGGAACCGTGTACTCTATTACACGTTAATCGTCTCTGTCGTTCACTTTGAAAACGGCTCCTGGACAGGGGCCGTTTTCCTGTTTTTAACAACGACGCGAATATAGCGTGCGTTGTCTGATGATTTATAAAAATGAGGCTTTAAACATGGTACCTGTGGTCGCGCTTGTCGGGCGCCCTAACGTAGGAAAATCCACGTTATTTAACCGTCTAACTCGCACCCGAGATGCGCTGGTTGCGGATTTCCCGGGTCTGACTCGTGACCGTAAGTACGGTCGTGCGGAAATTGAAGGCCGTGAGTTTATCTGTATTGATACCGGCGGGATTGATGGCACAGAAGACGGTGTAGAAACCCGCATGGCGGAACAGTCGCTGCTGGCGATTGAAGAAGCGGACGTCGTACTGTTTATGGTGGATGCGCGCGCGGGCCTGATGCCGGCAGATGAAGCGATTGCCAAACATCTGCGCTCCCGTGAAAAACCGACCTTCCTGGTGGTAAACAAAACTGACGGTCTGGATCCCGATCAGGCAGTGGTTGATTTCTACTCGCTTGGTTTAGGTGAAATCTACCCGATCGCCGCGTCTCACGGTCGTGGCGTATTAAGTCTGCTGGAGCATGTGCTGCTGCCGTGGATGGAAGATCTCGCACCGCAAGAGGAAGTCGACGAAGACGCTGAATACTGGGCGCAATTTGAAGCGGAAGAGAACGGCGAAGAAGAAGAGGAAGACGACTTCGACCCGCAAAGTCTGCCGATCAAACTGGCGATTGTGGGTCGTCCGAACGTAGGTAAGTCTACACTCACTAACCGTATTCTTGGAGAAGAGCGCGTTGTTGTTTACGACATGCCTGGCACGACGCGTGACAGCATCTACATCCCAATGGAACGCGATGGACGTGAGTATGTGCTCATTGACACCGCTGGCGTACGTAAACGCGGCAAAATCACCGATGCTGTAGAGAAATTCTCCGTAATCAAAACGTTGCAGGCCATTGAAGACGCCAACGTGGTGATGTTAGTGATTGATGCGCGCGAAGGTATTTCCGATCAGGATCTCTCGCTGCTGGGCTTTATTCTCAATAGTGGGCGCTCACTTGTCATTGTGGTGAATAAGTGGGATGGCCTGAGCCAGGAAGTGAAAGAGCAGGTGAAAGAAACGCTGGACTTCCGTCTGGGCTTTATCGATTTTGCTCGTGTGCACTTTATCTCTGCCTTGCACGGCAGTGGTGTTGGTAACTTGTTTGAATCAGTACGTGAAGCGTATGACAGCTCCACCCGTCGTGTGGGGACCTCTATGCTGACGCGCATCATGACGATGGCTGTTGAAGATCACCAACCGCCGCTGGTACGCGGTCGTCGTGTGAAGCTGAAATATGCCCACGCTGGTGGTTATAACCCGCCGATTGTGGTGATTCACGGTAATCAGGTGAAAGACCTGCCTGATTCCTACAAGCGCTACTTGATGAACTACTTCCGCAAATCGCTGGACGTAATGGGATCGCCGATTCGTATTCAGTTCAAAGAAGGGGAAAACCCGTATGCGAACAAGCGTAACACCCTGACGCCAACCCAGATGCGTAAACGTAAGCGTCTGATGAAGCACATCATGAAAAATAAATAATTATCCGTAAGTATTTTATCTGCCATTCCTCTATGAATGTAGAGGGAATGGCTACCGGAGGAATTCATATGGAACTGCATTGTCCAAAATGTCAGCATGTGCTTGATCAGGATAACGGCCATGCGCGTTGCCCATCCTGCGGGGAATTTATTGAAATGAAAGCTCTTTGTCCAGACTGCCATCAACCGTTGCAGGTGTTAAAAGCCTGCGGTGCAGTAGATTACTTCTGTCAGCACGGGCATGGCTTGATATCGAAAAAACGCGTTGAATTCGTGCTGGCTTAATGAACCTTTTTACGCGATTTTTTTACCGGCTGGATGTTTTTTACTTCACTTTCTATCCAGCCGTCTTCCAGACGTGTGGTTAGCATTTCACCCGTTTTAACTTGCTTCACTTTTTTCAGTACATTGCCGTCAGTAGCAGTAGTAACGCTGTATCCACGCGCCAGCGTTGACAGTGGGCTTACGGCTTCGAGGTGCGTTACTGCATTACCGAAACGTTCACGCGTGGCGCTAAGCTGTGCGCGCAGGATTTCTGCTAAACGATATTCCAGTTGCTGAATGCGCGTTTGCGTGCGATGAATCTTCGGCTGTGGATTTTGCTGATTCAGCCGCTGTGTTAATCGCTGCTGCTGTTGCCCGGCACGCTTAAGCTGATTTTCCAGCGCAAAGCTCATCCGTTTTTGCAGGCGTTCAAGCATGGTTTGCTGGCGTGCCAGCCGGAGCTGCGGATGCTGCTGCTGCAAGCGATGATGAATCTGCGTAAAGCGACGTGTACGGTTGGCGAGATAATAATCCATCGCCATCTCCAGCCGTTGACGGGCCGATTGCACCTGGCGCAGTAACTCTTGCTGATTACGGCTCACTACTTCAGCGGCGGCAGACGGCGTTGGCGCACGCAGATCGGCAACAAAATCGGCAATGGTCACATCCGTCTCATGCCCGACGGCGCTGACGACCGGAATGCGGCTGGCAAAAATCGCCCGCGCTACGCGTTCGTCGTTAAAACTCCATAAATCTTCCAGCGAACCGCCGCCGCGCCCAACGATCAACACGTCGCACTCATTGCGCTGATTCGCCAGTTCAATGGCGCGAACAATTTGCCCCGGCGCGTCATCGCCCTGAACGGAGGTGGGGTAGATGATCACCGGTAGAGAAGGATCGCGACGTTTTAACACATGCAAAATATCATGTAGCGCAGCACCGGTTTTTGAGGTGATCACACCAACGCAATGCGCAGGGGAGGGAAGTGGTTTTTTGTATTGCTGATCGAACAAACATTCAGCCTGCAACTTCGCTTTGAGCTGTTCGTACTTCTGTTGCAGCAGCCCTTCACCGGCCGGCTGCATACTCTCAACGATTATCTGGTAGTCGCCGCGCGGCTCGTAGAGCGTAATATTGGCGCGAACTAAAACTTGTTGCCCATGCTGCGGACGGAAGGTGACCCGGCGGTTGCTGTTGCGGAACATCGCGCAGCGTACCTGGGCGGTGTCGTCTTTGAGTGTAAAGTACCAGTGACCGGAAGCCGGTTGTGTGAAATTAGAGATTTCGCCGCTGATCCAAACCTGTCCCATCTCATGCTCAAGCAGCAGACGAACCGTTTGATTCAGGCGACTAACGGTAAAAATTGCAGGGGATTGAGAAGGTAACATGTGAGCGAGATCAAATTCTAAATCAGCAGGTTATTCAGTCTATAGTAACCCGCCCTTCGGGGATAGCAAGCATTTTTTGCAAAAAGGGGTAGATGCAATCGGTTACGCTCTGTATAATGCCGCGGCAATATTTATTAACCACTCTGGTCGAGATATTGCCCATGCTACGTATCGCTAAAGAAGCTCTGACGTTTGACGACGTTCTCCTCGTTCCTGCTCATTCTACCGTTCTGCCGAATACTGCTGACCTCAGCACCCAGCTGACGAAAACTATTCGTCTGAATATCCCTATGCTTTCCGCAGCAATGGATACCGTAACGGAAGCGCGCCTGGCTATTGCTCTGGCTCAGGAAGGCGGTATCGGCTTTATCCACAAAAACATGTCCATTGAACGCCAGGCAGAAGAAGTTCGCCGTGTGAAAAAACACGAATCTGGTGTGGTGACTGATCCGCAGACTGTTCTGCCAACCACGACGCTGCGCGAAGTGAAAGAACTGACCGAGCGTAACGGTTTTGCGGGCTATCCGGTCGTTACCGAAGAAAACGAACTGGTGGGTATTATCACCGGTCGTGACGTGCGTTTTGTTACCGACCTGAACCAGCCGGTTAGCGTTTACATGACGCCGAAAGAGCGTCTGGTCACCGTGCGTGAAGGTGAAGCCCGTGAAGTGGTGCTGGCAAAAATGCACGAAAAACGCGTTGAAAAAGCGCTGGTGGTTGATGACGAATTCCACCTGATCGGCATGATCACCGTGAAAGACTTCCAGAAAGCGGAACGTAAACCGAACGCTTGTAAAGACGAGCAAGGCCGTCTGCGTGTTGGTGCTGCAGTTGGCGCAGGTGCGGGTAACGAAGAGCGTGTTGACGCGCTGGTTGCCGCTGGCGTTGACGTTCTGCTGATCGACTCCTCCCACGGTCACTCAGAAGGCGTTTTGCAGCGTATCCGTGAAACCCGTGCTAAATATCCGGATCTGCAAATCATCGGCGGCAACGTGGCAACAGCTGCAGGTGCACGCGCTTTGGCAGAAGCTGGTTGCAGCGCGGTTAAAGTCGGTATCGGCCCTGGTTCTATCTGTACGACTCGTATCGTTACTGGCGTAGGTGTTCCGCAGATCACTGCCGTTGCTGACGCAGTTGAAGCCCTGGAAGGCACCGGTATTCCGGTTATCGCAGATGGTGGTATTCGCTTCTCCGGCGACATCGCCAAAGCTATCGCCGCTGGCGCAAGCGCGGTGATGGTAGGTTCCATGCTGGCGGGTACTGAAGAATCTCCGGGTGAAATCGAACTCTACCAGGGCCGTTCTTATAAATCTTACCGTGGTATGGGTTCCCTGGGCGCGATGTCCAAAGGTTCCTCTGACCGTTATTTCCAGAGCGATAACGCTGCCGACAAACTGGTGCCGGAAGGTATCGAAGGTCGCGTAGCTTATAAAGGTCGCCTGAAAGAGATCATTCACCAGCAGATGGGCGGCCTGCGCTCCTGTATGGGTCTGACCGGCTGTGGTACTATCGACGAACTGCGTACTAAAGCGGAGTTTGTACGTATCAGCGGTGCGGGCATTCAGGAAAGCCACGTTCACGACGTGACCATTACTAAAGAGTCCCCGAACTACCGTCTGGGCTCCTGATTCTCTTCGCCCGATTTCATGTCGGGCGATTTATATTATCTGTTTCACTTGCCTCGGAATAAGCGTCAATGACGGAAAACATTCATAAGCATCGCATCCTCATTCTGGACTTCGGTTCTCAGTACACTCAACTGGTTGCGCGCCGCGTGCGTGAGCTGGGTGTTTACTGCGAACTGTGGGCGTGGGATGTGACAGAAGCACAAATTCGTGACTTCAATCCAAGCGGAATTATTCTTTCCGGCGGCCCGGAAAGTACTACTGAAGAAAACAGTCCGCGTGCGCCGCAGTATGTCTTTGAAGCAGGCGTACCGATATTCGGCGTTTGCTATGGCATGCAGACCATGGCAATGCAGTTGGGCGGTCACGTTGAAGCCTCTAACGAACGTGAATTTGGCTACGCGCAGGTAGAAGTCGTAAACGACAGCGCACTGGTTCGCGGTATCGAAGATGCGCTGACCGCAGACGGTAAACCGCTGCTCGATGTCTGGATGAGCCACGGCGATAAAGTTACCGCTATCCCGTCCGACTTCGTCACCGTAGCCAGCACCGAAAGCTGCCCGTTTGCCATTATGGCTAACGAAGAAAAACGCTTCTATGGCGTACAGTTCCACCCGGAAGTGACTCACACCCGCCAGGGTATGCGCATGCTGGAGCGTTTTGTGCGTGATATCTGCCAGTGTGAAGCCCTGTGGACGCCAGCGAAAATTATCGACGATGCTGTAGCTCGCATCCGCGAGCAGGTAGGCGACGATAAAGTCATCCTCGGCCTCTCTGGTGGTGTGGATTCCTCCGTAACCGCAATGCTGCTGCACCGTGCTATCGGTAAAAACCTGACTTGCGTATTCGTCGACAACGGCCTGCTGCGTCTCAACGAAGCAGAGCAGGTTCTGGATATGTTTGGCGATCACTTTGGTCTTAACATTGTTCACGTACCGGCAGAAGATCGCTTCCTGTCAGCGCTGGCTGGCGAAAACGATCCGGAAGCAAAACGTAAAATCATCGGGCGCGTTTTCGTTGAAGTATTCGATGAAGAAGCGCTGAAACTGGAAGACGTGAAGTGGCTGGCGCAGGGCACCATCTACCCTGACGTTATCGAATCTGCGGCTTCTGCAACCGGTAAAGCACACGTCATCAAATCTCACCACAACGTGGGCGGCCTGCCGAAAGAGATGAAGATGGGCCTGGTTGAACCGCTGAAAGAGCTGTTCAAAGACGAAGTGCGTAAGATTGGTCTGGAGCTGGGCCTGCCGTACGACATGCTGTACCGTCATCCGTTCCCGGGACCAGGCCTTGGCGTTCGTGTTCTGGGTGAAGTGAAGAAAGAGTACTGTGACCTGCTGCGCCGTGCTGACGCCATCTTCATTGAAGAACTGCGTAAAGCGGACCTGTACGACAAAGTCAGCCAGGCGTTCACCGTCTTCCTGCCAGTACGTTCCGTTGGCGTAATGGGCGATGGTCGTAAGTATGACTGGGTTGTCTCTCTGCGTGCTGTCGAAACCATCGACTTTATGACCGCACACTGGGCGCATCTGCCGTACGATTTCCTCGGTCGCGTTTCCAACCGCATTATCAATGAAGTGAACGGTATTTCCCGCGTGGTGTATGACATCAGCGGCAAGCCGCCAGCTACCATTGAGTGGGAATGATTTTGATCCCTGCACTATGAATGAACAAAACCCTCCGTTACTACAGAGGGTTTTTTATCTTCAAGAATCATAGGCTTGAAGTTACTAACATCGATTAATTAAACCAGCTGTCCGATTTGTTCTCTTCTGCTTTGCCCACGCTTTTCATCAGATCGCGACCGCCTTCAGTCATATTTCTGTTTGCGTCAGCTTCAGATTGCACCACATCGGTTTGCGCAGCTTTGTGCTTCAGTTCCTGATCGATAAATTCGTTTTCGCGCTTAACGCGGGCTTCTTCTTTCGCCAGCGCCAGTTTTTGTTTCTGAATCTCTAAGCTGCGTAGCTCATCTTCATAACTTTGATCGCGTTTTTTGTCCGCAGTGGCTTCGGCGTCCAGTTTATCCTGACGAGCTTTCTTATTTGCCGCTGCCGTTGCCGCTCTTTTGTTCGCGGCGGCCTGGGCATTTGCGCGACGTTGCTTCTCTTGCTGGATTTCCCTGTTGCGCTCCGCGACCCATTCGTCATGCTGCCTTTGCTCTTCATTTTTACCTTGCTGTTCCGCTTCTGCGACAGCAGAGAGTTGATCCTGCAATGATGAGGCTATAGCCGGATAGCTTAAGGAGGCTAAGATGGCGCAAAGAAAAACTTTCTTCATGACTCCTCCTGATTATTAGCTCTTTTCAGGACATTTGGTATTTGGCTGAATACGCGTTTCGTTATACGTTGTGGTAATAACAACGGCTAAACCTGTCGTAAACTGGCACTCTTTACCCTCCTGGGTGGAGGTATACACTTTGGTGCCTTCCTTATATGTTAAAGAAACACCTTCCACTAAGGTTTTATCATTCACCATAGAACCCGCTGCCGCGCCTACAGCTCCGCCGCCAACTGCCCCTGCCGTCGTTCCGGAATTGCTGCCAGAACCGACGTTGTGGCCGATAACACCGCCAGCGACTGCGCCAATAAGCGCGCCGAAGGCTTGTGCGTTCCGTTTATTTTGGGAGTTGTCTACGGCAACTTTTGCGGGAAGAATGGAAATAATATTAACGGTTTTAGTTTCTTGTTTGGTATTCAGTTGATCGGTTTGATAAACATCGGCGGCATGATCGTCAGCATTTGACTGGCATCCTGCCAGAGTGAATGACGCTAACATTGCCACAGGCAGAAGACATTTTTTAAATTTCATCACTATTCCTTGTTATACACATTACGAAAAATAAGACATTTAAGATCATCAAAAGAGGAAAGTAAATGTATTGCGTATAAAGGGATAGATTAAATTTATTAAAATTCACGCAGGGAATAATTTATAAAAATATATCATTACAACATATATATTAATTTTATATTTATTTCGCAGCCAAACAGGATAAACATCAGTCAGGACAAAGACGTAAAATTTAAGATGAAAGAATATCTGCCGCTTTGATAATCCCAAAGAGCAAAAGCATCCGACAGCGAAGTGCCGTTATGTTCTGTGAAAGTGGAGAAGGTAACCGCTAACGTTGTACCGGTGATTCGACGGAGAGTGTGGATTGCTGAGCTTCTTTTTTGCTCTGATGGTGCTGCCAGGCACCGACGGACGAGTAGATAAAACGGCCAAAGAAGAAGATAAAGCTGATGAGCAGTACGATACGGGTCATGCGACTGTTAAATCGGTGTCGTTTTCGCATACTAGTTGCCTGACTCACAAAAGGTTCCTTGAAGTATGTCCCACGCTGTGGACGGTACTTACATTAAGGCACAACAGGACAAAATGGTCAATTCTTCGTTATGTAAAAAAGCGTCAGTGGATACATATTTTAATGTTATGGAAGTTAATTTAATTATTTACAATGATGATGTAATAATGATGAATTAACATGATAAACGTAATAATTCATTAATCAGGGTTATTTTGTTTGATATATATCAATTGGAACTTTCATATGACACTTAGAATCAATGCTCTCTATAGTGATGAATAATCATCATTCGAAGTCAGGTGGGATGCCTGTCTGAATACACCTCCTTCAGGATGTGGGGGATTCTGCTGAGCATCTATGAAACTGAATGCAACTTATATAAAAATACGTGATAAATGGTGGGGGCTTCCGCTGTTCCTGCCTTCTTTAATCTTGCCCATTTTCGCCCACATTAATACTTTCGCGCATATTTCTTCCGGTGAGGTTTTTCTCTTTTATCTGCCTTTGGCACTGATGATCAGCATGATGATGTTTTTCAGCTGGGCGGCATTGCCAGGGATCACCTTAGGGATTTTTGTCCGCAAATATGCAGAGCTGGGTTTTTACGAAACGCTCTCATTAACGGCTAATTTTATTATCATTATCATTCTCTGTTGGGGCGGTTACAGGGTCTTTACTCCCCGGCGTAACAACGTTTCACATGGTGATACCCGTTTAATTTCCCAGCGTATATTCTGGCAGATAGTGTTTCCTGCAACGCTGTTTCTGATACTTTTCCAGTTTGCTGCATTTGTAGGATTACTGGCGAGCAGAGAAAATCTGGTCGGTGTCATGCCTTTTAACCTCGGGACTTTAATCAATTATCAGGCCTTACTGGTGGGTAATCTGATCGGTGTCCCGCTGTGCTACTTCATCATTCGGGTAGTGCGAAATCCATTTTATTTACGTAGCTATTATTCGCAATTAAAACAGCAGGTTGATGCCAAAGTCACCAAAAAAGAGTTCGCGCTCTGGCTACTGGCATTAGGTGCTTTATTGTTGCTGTTATGCATGCCGTTAAATGAAAAAAGCACAATTTTTAGCACCAATTATACCTTGTCATTATTGCTGCCCCTGATGATGTGGGGAGCAATGCGCTATGGTTATAAGCTGATTTCGCTGCTCTGGGCGGTCGTGTTGATGATCAGCATCCACAGCTATCAAAATTACATTCCCATTTATCCTGGCTATACCACGCAGCTGACCATAACCTCCTCCAGTTATCTGGTATTCTCTTTTATTGTCAATTATATGGCTGTACTGGCAACTCGTCAGCGAGCGGTAGTCAGACGCATTCAGCGGCTTGCGTATGTGGACCCGGTGGTTCATCTGCCAAATGTTCGCGCCCTGAATCGCGCGTTGCGTGATGCCCCCTGGTCTGCGCTTTGTTATTTACGCATCCCTGGCATGGAAATGCTGGTTAAGAACTATGGCATCATGCTGCGGATTCAATATGAGGTGTACTGGCAATAGCGGACACTACCATTTGTTCTTTTTTTAAGCAGTCATCTGATGATATTTTTCCCTGAAGGCTGCCGGGGAGATATTCCCCAGACGAGAGTGACGACGCTGACGATTGTAGAAAATCTCAATGTATTCCCGTATTACTGAGATGGCTTCATCCCGGTTATTAAAACGATAGTGGCTCAGGCTCTCATTTTTCAGCGTTCCCCAGAAGCTTTCCATCGGAGCGTTGTCGTAACAGTTACCTTTACGCGACATTGATGTTTTCAGACCAGACTGCTCCTGTATGACCCGGTAATCGTATGCGCAGTACTGTGAACCTCGATCAGAGTGGTGGATTAGCCCGGCAGGTGGGCGCTGGCTCCTGAGCGCCATAAACAGGGCTTTACCTGTCAGCTCTTTTGTCATGCGCTCTCCCATGGCGTAGCCGACAATTTCGCACGTATAAACATCTTTGATGCCAGCGAGGTACAACCATCCCTCCTGTGTGGCAACATACGTCAGGTCCGCCACCCAGACCTGATTTGGTGCTGTAGGAGCGAACGTCTGGTTCAGCAGATTTGGCGCAACTGGCAGATTGTGGTTCGGGTTCGTAGTCGCTCTGAACTTGCGTTTCTGCTTACAGCGTAGCCTCAGCTCCTTACGAAGACGTGCCAGTCGGTCACGACCAACGATGATGCCATTCTCTGCCAGCTCCGTCTGGAGCCGCCGGGTTCCATATGTTTCGCGAGTGCGGATATGTGCCACCTTAATCTCCGGTTTTAGCCGCTCATCACTTTGTTTTCTGTCTGAGGGTTCATGCTGTACCCAGTTGTAATAACCGCTCCTGGATACACCAAATACCTGACACATCGCTTCAATGGGAAATTGTTGTCGCCATTGTTCGATTAACGCGTATTTTTCAGCGACTCCTGTGCAAAATACGCTGTTGCTTTTTTTAATATATCTCGCTCAAGGCGAGCTTCATTTAACGCCTTACGCAGTTGCAGAATTTCAGATTCCAGTTCAGCCAGCGTGCGGGAACCAGGAGTACCGAGCCCTTTTCTGGCGGCGGTAACCCATTGTCCTAAAGTGCCTTCAGGAAGAGATAATCGGGAAGCGCCTTCACTGATCGAAAGTTGATTTTCAAGAACCGTTCTGACAGCTTCGGCTTTGAACTCTTTAGAGTAACGTTGGGTTTTTCTGCTCATTATTAGCTCCTTCTGATGCCATTCTATTTCAGGAAGGAGTGTCCGTTAAACTCAGGCTACCTCAATACAAGCAAAAACTTTCTCACTGGCTGTCACCCTTGCTGGAACCGGGTGAAGATGTTTATCAGCTTTCGGGTAACGATCTCGCGCTGCGACTGAATACAGAATCGCACCAGGAGCGCATTACCGCACTGGATAGTCATCTCAAGCAATTTCGTTTCTTTTGGGATGGGATGCCGATGCAACCGCAGATTGGCGTCAGTTACTGCTATGTGCGCTCGCCAGTGAATCATATCTACCTGCTGCTGGGAGAGCTAAATACGGTCGCCGAACTTTCCATCGTGACCAACGCCCCGGAAAATATGCAGCGTTGCGGGGCAATGTATTTGCAACGCGAATTGAAAGATAAAGTCGCGATGATGAATCGACTACAGCAGGCGCTGGAACACAACCATTTTTTCCTGATGGCCCAGCCGATTACCGGTATGCGTGGTGATGTTTACCATGAAATTCTTCTGCGCATGAAAGGTGAGAATGATGAACTGATCGGCCCCGGTAGCTTCTTGCCGGTCGCGCACGAATTTGGTTTATCGTCGAGTATCGACATGTGGGTCATTGAGCATACGCTGCAATTTATGGCTGAAAACAGAGCGAAGATGCCCGCTCACCGTTTTGCTATTAATCTGTCTCCAACCTCGGTATGTCAGGCTCGTTTTCCTGTTGAAGTCAGTCAGTTGCTGGCTAAATATCAGATTGAAGCGTGGCAACTTATTTTTGAAGTCACCGAAAGTAATGCTCTGACCAATGTTAAGCAGGCGCAAATCACCTTGCAGCATCTTCAGGAATTAGGCTGCCAGATTGCGATTGATGATTTCGGCACCGGCTACGCCAGCTATGCACGGCTTAAAAATGTGAATGCCGATCTGCTTAAAATTGACGGCAGCTTTATCCGCAATATTGTGTCAAATAGTCTGGATTATCAGATTGTGGCGTCGATTTGCCATCTGGCGCGAATGAAGAAAATGCGGGTAGTGGCAGAGTACGTTGAAAACGAAGAGATCCGCGAGGCGGTGCTCTCTTTGGGGATCGATTATATGCAGGGTTATCTTATTGGTAAGCCGCAACCGTTAATTGATACGCTGAATGAAATCGAACCCATTCGCGAAAGTGCCTGAATAATGCGGGCCGACATTTCTCGTCGGCCCGCAAAGCATTAAGCGGCGATTTCTGGGGTACTTTCTTCTTCAATTTTCAACCGCCAGCCAGCCACGCCTTCCCAGTATTCTTGCTCCTTTTCCAGATCAAGCAGTACCAGCGCATTCTGACTAAACCAGTCATGCGGGAAACGCAGTGTCCAGTGACTGTCATCAGTAATCAGTGTCAATGTTGGCGGTGTGGTGGTTGCCTGACGTTGATTGTTTAGTAATACGCCAAGGCGCAATAGCTGTATCAGTGGCAGGAACTGTTTCTTCTTAAACAAGGTAAAGCGCGGCAGATCGTCGAGCTTAATCGCTTTACGGTGATAGCGCACCAGTGTCGCCATCATCAGCTGCTGTTCCTGATTAAAACCCGGCAAGTCACTGTTTTGCAGAATATAAGCGGAGTGGCGATGCAAACCGCTGTGGTTGATATTCAACCCGACCTCATGCAGCATGGCGGCCCATCGCAGTAGCGCCTCCAGTTGCGGATGCGCCAGCTTCGGTTGCTGTTCCCGCCACTGTTCGTACATTTGCATAGTGGTATCCAGCACTCGTCGGGCCTGTTCGCTGTCTATGTGATACTGGTTGGCGAGGCTGCTGGCGGTGCGACTACGCACATCCTGATGACGGAAACGTCCTTCCATTTCATACAGTACGCCTTCGCGTAACGCCCCGTCAGAAAGGCGCAGTTCACGGATGGCTAAAGCATCAAACACACCACATAAAATCGCCAGTCCAGGAACGAAGACTGTTTTCCGCTCTTCGGAAAGACCCGGTAAACTCAGCGATGCGAAATTACGGTGACGTAAAATTTCTTTTACCAGTTTTTCCAGACGTTCCGGGGTAATTATCCCGTCTTTCTCGCCCATTTCCATTAACACTTCATGGGCGGCTTTTATGGTACCGGAAGCGCCCATTGCAACGTTCCAGCCCTGAATACGGAATTGCCAGGTTAAAGTTTCCAGTTTTTGTGCTGCCGCCATGCGAGCGCGCTGAAAATTCTCTTTATTGATGACCCCGCCAGGAAAATAAAGCTGGGCAAAGCTGACACAACCCATCCGGCGGCTTTCAACGAGAATAGGTTCGAAATTTTCACCAATCACCAGTTCCGTAGATCCGCCGCCAATATCAATAACCAGTTTGCGACCTTTTTCCGGTTGGGTATGTTCCACGCCCATAAAAATCAGACGGGCTTCTTCATTACCGGAAATAATTTCAATCGGGTAGGGAATGACCTTTTCCGCGCGTTTCAGAAAGTCAGTGGCGTTCAGCGCCTGACGCAGCGTATGGGTGCCGACTATACAGACGCTGGCAGGAGAAAACCCTTGTAGCCGTTCGGCAAACAGCGACAGACAGTTCAAACCGCGCGTCATTGCCTCTTCACTCAACATATTATCTGGCCCCAGGCCGTCCGCCAGATGCACCCGCTGTTTCAGGCGGCCAATAATCTGCATGGCACCATCTACCACACGGGCTATGACCATGTGAAAACTGTTTGAACCAAGATCGACCGCAGCAAACTCCTGCGGACGAGGGGATTTATCGTGTATTGGCATAGGGTTATTCAGGTTGTTCGAGTGATTTGATGTAGTCGTAAATCGCCAACTGCGCCCGTACTTTGCGGCGATTGCCGCGGGGAACGTAGCGATTACTGAGTTCTTTATCGATATAACGTGCTTTGACCGTATCGCTGAACAATATGTCGATGATGTCCAGCACCCGCTGCTTCAGGCGCGGATCGAGCAGCGGTGTCGCCACTTCAATACGATAATCAATATTGCGCGTCATCCAGTCGGCGGAAGAAAGGTAGACCTTTTTATCGCCGCCATTTTCAAAAATATAAACCCGGTCATGTTCAAGGTAACGGTCAACAATACTGATGGCACGAATGTTGTCGCTAATGCCTTCCAGATTGGGGATCAGCGAACACATTCCGCGAACCAGCAGATTAACCGGTACGCCGGAGCTGGAGGCCGCATACAGACGATCAACCAGGCCTTTATCGACAAGGTTATTTAGCTTCAGGGTGATACCACTGGGCAGCCCTTGCTGCGCGTTGGCGATTTCGCGGTCTACCATTTCATATAACAGACGGCGAGAGTTTTGCGGTGACACCATTAAATAATCAAATGTCACCGGGCGGTATGGGTTTTCAATAAAGTTAAATACCCGCCGTACTTCGTTGGTGATACGCGCATCTGCGGTCAGCAACGAATAGTCAGTATAAAGACGCGCGGTTTTTTCGTTAAAGTTCCCGGTCCCGATGTGTGCGTAACGGACCACTTCACCGTTTTCTTTACGTGAAATCAGGAACAGTTTGGCGTGAATTTTCAGCCCCGGCGCAGAGAAGATAACGTGCACGCCTGCTTCGGTCAGGCGCTTCGCCCAGTGAATGTTGGCTTCTTCGTCGAAACGCGCCTGTAACTCAACCACCACAGTGACTTTCTTACCGTTATGTGCGGCGTGGATCATCGAGTCGATGATGCGTGAATCTTTCGCCACGCGGTAAATGTTAATTTTAATCGCCAGTACGCTCGGGTCGAACGAAGCCTGACGCAGCAGTTCCAGCACATGCTCAAAGGTGTGATAAGGATAATAGAGCAACACATCGCGTTCGCGAATGGCATCAAAACCATTGCGGAACTGGGCTTTATCAAACCAAATATGGCGTAAACGCGGCAGTGGTTTGTTCACCAGATTGGCTTTGCCGACATTGGGGAAATTAATAAAGTCTTTAAAATTATGATAACGACCGCCGGGGACGATGGAGTCGTAGCGGGAAATAGTCAGTTTTTCGCGTAACACTTCAACCAGCGCATTGGGCATATCGCGCTGATAAACAAAACGCACCGGCTCAGCAGTTAAACGCTGCTTGAGACTGGAAGACATCAACTCCATCAGGCTGGCTTCCATCTCATGCACTAAATCGTATTCGGCATCGCGGGTCATCTTCATTGAATAGGCATTCAGCGCGTCATAATCAAAGAAGCCTTTGAAAATATCATCAAGGCAGTAACGCAGAATGTTATCCAGAAGAATCATCGGCTTGCGTCGACGCGGCGCTTCTGGCGGTAAATTCACAAAGCGCGGCACTTTATCTGATGGGATCTCCAGCAGCGCGTAACGGATGCTATCGCTACGGATAATTTCCACCGCCAGATAGGTGTAATCATCTTTCAGGAACTGCACTAAGTCAGTGTCAGGATTGATTAAAATCGGCGTAATGTGCTGACGCAGATACTGCTTAAAATAATGACGCAGCCAGTTTTGTTGATTGACGGAGAGCTGGCGTTCATTAATCAGGAAGATCTGGTTGCGCGCCATCTCCAGCAATAGCTCGTTGTAGAGGCCGTCGAATTCCTGATCGGCTTTCAGCACCCGGGACTGAATTTTGCCCAGTAAATGGCGGGAATGAGCGTTGGAGCCTTGTTCTTCGCTAATAATGATGCGTCGCTTCAGTTCAGCGAAGCGGACTTTATAGAACTCATCAAGGTTATTGGAATAGATCCCCAGGAAACGCATCCTTTCAATCAGCGGGTTAGATTTGTCCGCCGCTTCCTGAAGCACGCGTTCATTGAACGATAACCAACTGAGCTCTTTTTCGATGTATAGCTTTTCCTGACCCATTACCACTTTTACTCCGTTTTATTCACGGGACACTGCCTGGATATTATGGCGAGCAATATTGGCAGATGTCCAACTATGCCAGAAAAGGGGGAAAAAAACTGCTGGAGCTTGCGATTTACAGGTGAATTGAAAAACGCCAGCGGCAGAGCTGGCGCTTTAACTACGGGGGCATTACTCGTCGGCAGCGTAGCCCTGCGGCGGCAGACGTTGACCATCCAGCCACGCGGCGTTTTCGTGCATTTTCAGACGACCATCGGCAAACCAGCTAATCACCAGTGGATAAATAGCGTGTTCCTGGGTTTGCACGCGGGCGGTGATGTCATCTTCCGTATCACCAGCAAATACCGGGACTTTCGCCTGTAAAATAACCGGGCCACCGTCCAGTTCATCGGTGACGAAATGCACCGATGTACCGTGCTCTTCATCGCCATTTTCCAGCGCCTGACGATGGGTGTGTAATCCGGGATATTTCGGCAGCAGAGAAGGGTGAATGTTCAGCAAACGCCCGGCATAGTGGGAGACAAACGCCGGGCTGAGAATGCGCATAAAACCAGCCAGCACGACCACATCGGGTGCGTACATGTCGATTTCATGAATCAACTCCCGGTCATAGGCTTCACGACTGTCAAACGCGCTGGCGATGAGCGTATGCGTTGCAATACCCGCCTGGCGGGCGCGTTCAAGGCCGAACGCGTCGGCCTTATTGCTGAAAACTGCCCGTACGGTGCCTTTAATTTTGTTGGTTTTACAGGCGTCAATAATTGCCTGTAAATTACTTCCGTTGCCGGAAATAAGCACCACAATATTCATTATTCGATAACCACGCGTTGTTCGGAATCAGAGGCTTTGATGATACCGATTTTCCACGCGTTTTCACCGTTGGCATTTAGCAGGGCGAGGGCTTTGTCCACTTCCGGAGCAGGCAGGGCGATAATCATCCCGACGCCGCAGTTGAAGGTGCGATACATTTCATGGCGCTCAACGTTACCTGCCGTTTGCAGCCAGTTGAACACTTCCGGCCACTGCCAGGAAGATTCATCAATCACTGCCTGGGTATTATCTGGCAATACGCGCGGAATGTTTTCCCAGAAGCCGCCGCCGGTCAGGTGCGCAATGGCATGCACATCGACCTTTTCAATCAACTCCAGCACTGACTTCACGTAAATGCGGGTCGGTGCCAGCAGATGATCGGCTAATGGCTTACCATCAAGTTCGGTGGTTTGCGGATCACAACCGCTGACTTCAAGAATTTTGCGCACCAGCGAATAGCCGTTCGAGTGCGGACCGCTGGAACCGAGTGCAATCAGCACATCGCCGTCGCTGACTTTAGAGCCGTCGATGATTTCTGATTTTTCTACCACGCCCACGCAGAAACCCGCGACATCGTAATCTTCACCGTGATACATCCCCGGCATTTCTGCCGTTTCGCCACCCACCAGAGAACAGCCCGATTGCAGACAACCTTCCGCGATGCCGCTGATCACCGCTGAAGCGGTATCAACATCCAGTTTTCCGGTTGCGTAATAGTCGAGGAAAAACAGCGGTTCCGCACCTTGCACCACCAGGTCATTAACGCACATGGCGACCAGATCAATACCAATGGTGTCGTGACGTTTTAAGTCCATTGCCAGACGCAGCTTGGTACCTACGCCGTCAGTGCCGGAAACCAGCACGGGTTCACGATATTTTTGCGGCAATGCACACAGCGCACCGAAGCCGCCCAGACCGCCCATCACTTCCGGACGACGCGTTTTCTTCACTACGCCTTTGATTCTTCCAACCAGAGCATTACCCGCGTCAATATCAACACCGGCATCTTTGTAGCTAAGAGAGGTTTTATCGGTCACTGCTTGGGTCCCCACGCGTTACTTGCGGTAGAAAAATAAAATTCGGCGCAATTCTAACAGGGAAAGCAAACGTTTGCGAGACTGTTTTACACAACCTTTTTGCACGTCTTTTCCCCGGGCGCGCGGCGAAAGAAGACTTGTGCCAGGGCAAAGGTTAGTTTTCGGATGGAATAATCTTCTTTCATAACCATTTGAATATAAAATAACTTTATCTCAAACTGTTATCATTTTGACTAAAGTCAACGAAAATAATATTGCCGCCCTGAAGAAAGGAGGTATAATCCGTCGATTTTTTTGTGGCTGCCCCTCAAAGGAGAAAGAGTATGAAGATCGTGGAAGTCAAACACCCACTCGTCAAACACAAGCTGGGACTGATGCGTGAGCAAGATATCAGCACCAAGCGCTTTCGCGAACTCGCTTCCGAAGTGGGTAGCCTGCTGACTTACGAAGCGACCGCCGACCTCGAAACGGAAAAAGTAACTATCGAAGGCTGGAACGGCCCGGTAGAAATCGACCAGATCAAAGGTAAGAAAATTACCGTTGTGCCAATTCTGCGTGCGGGTCTTGGTATGATGGACGGTGTGCTGGAAAACGTTCCGAGCGCGCGCATCAGCGTTGTCGGTATGTACCGTAATGAAGAAACGCTGGAGCCGGTACCGTACTTCCAGAAACTGGTTTCTAACATCGATGAGCGTATGGCGCTGATCGTTGACCCAATGCTGGCAACCGGTGGTTCCGTTATCGCGACCATCGACCTGCTGAAAAAAGCGGGCTGCAGCAGCATCAAAGTTCTGGTGCTGGTCGCTGCGCCAGAAGGTATCGCTGCGCTGGAAAAAGCGCACCCGGACGTCGAACTGTATACTGCATCGATTGACCAGGGACTGAACGAGCACGGATACATTATTCCGGGCCTCGGCGATGCCGGTGACAAAATCTTTGGTACGAAATAAAGAATAAAAATAATTAAAGCCGACTTTAAGAGTCGGCTTTTTTTTGAGTAAAGCGCCTATAACACATAATACAGAGGATAATACTATGACGCGCCGTGCTATCGGGGTGAGTGAAAGACCGCCACTTTTACAGACAATCCCGCTTAGTTTGCAACATTTGTTCGCCATGTTTGGTGCAACCGTCCTGGTGCCCGTCTTATTTCATATTAACCCGGCGACTGTACTGTTATTTAACGGTATTGGAACGCTGCTGTATCTCTTCATCTGTAAAGGGAAAATTCCGGCTTATCTTGGTTCCAGCTTTGCCTTTATTTCACCGGTATTGTTACTGTTGCCGTTAGGGTATGAAGTCGCGCTGGGCGGCTTTATTATGTGCGGCGTGCTGTTCTGCCTGGTTTCTTTTATCGTGAAGAAAGCGGGGACCGGCTGGTTGGACGTGCTGTTTCCACCTGCGGCAATGGGCGCAATCGTTGCCGTCATCGGTCTGGAGCTGGCGGGCGTAGCTGCCGGTATGGCGGGTTTACTCCCGGCTGAAGGGCAAACGCCAAACTCCAAAACCATCATCATCTCTATTACCACCCTGGCGGTCACGGTTTTAGGTTCCGTGCTGTTTCGTGGTTTCCTGGCAATTATCCCGATTTTAATTGGCGTGCTGGTGGGGTACGCGCTCTCTTTCGCAATGGGAATTGTCGATACCACGCCGATTATTAATGCTCACTGGTTTGCACTGCCAACCCTCTATACGCCGCGCTTCGAGTGGTTTGCCATTCTGACTATTCTGCCAGCGGCGTTAGTGGTTATTGCCGAACACGTAGGGCACCTGGTAGTAACGGCTAATATCGTCAAAAAAGATCTGCTGCGCGATCCAGGTCTGCACCGTTCGATGTTTGCTAACGGCCTGTCGACCGTGATCTCCGGCTTCTTTGGCTCTACGCCAAATACCACTTACGGAGAAAACATTGGCGTGATGGCGATCACCCGTGTTTACAGTACCTGGGTTATCGGCGGGGCGGCGATTTTCGCTATCCTGCTTTCCTGCGTCGGTAAACTGGCTGCCGCTATCCAGATGATCCCATTGCCGGTGATGGGCGGCGTTTCGCTGCTGCTTTATGGTGTCATTGGTGCTTCCGGTATTCGTGTTTTGATCGAATCGAAAGTGGATTACAACAAAGCACAGAACCTGATCCTGACTTCCGTGATTTTGATCATCGGCGTCAGTGGCGCGAAGGTAAACATCGGCGCGGCGGAGTTAAAAGGTATGGCGCTGGCGACCATCGTCGGTATCGGCTTAAGTTTGATTTTCAAACTGATCAGTGTGCTGCGCCCTGAAAAAGTGGTGCTGGACGCAGAAGACGCGGATATAACAGACAAATAATGTACCGACCGGGCAGTGTTGCTGCCCGGTTCAAACATCATGGGATTCTGTGGTAAACTTCTCGCGATTTTGTGAAATCCTGGTTGAGGTATCTCTGAACACACCGGCACAGCTCTCTTTGCCACTTTATCTTCCTGACGACGAAACCTTTGCAAGTTTCTGGCCGGGGGATAACTCCTCTTTACTGGCCGCGCTGCAAAACGTGCTGCGTCAGGAACATAGCGGTTACATCTATCTCTGGGCACGCGAAGGCGCGGGGCGCAGCCATCTGCTGCACGCGGCTTGCGCGGAATTGTCGCAGCGTGGCGATGCGGTGGGCTATGTCCCGCTGGATAAACGCACCTGGTTTGTTCCGGAAGTGCTCGACGGTATGGAGCATTTGTCGCTGGTCTGTATCGACAACATTGAGTGTATTGCAGGCGATGAGTTGTGGGAGATGGCGATTTTCGATCTCTACAATCGAATTCTGGAATCGGGCAAAACACGGTTGTTGATCACCGGCGATCGTCCACCGCGGCAGTTGAATCTGGGATTACCGGATCTCGCGTCGCGTCTCGACTGGGGGCAGATCTACAAATTGCAGCCACTTTCTGATGAAGATAAGTTGCAGGCGCTACAGTTACGCGCGCGTTTGCGTGGTTTTGAACTGCCGGAAGATGTGGGGCGTTTCTTGCTGAAGCGGCTCGACAGAGAAATGCGCACGCTATTTATGACGTTGGATCAGTTGGATCGTGCGTCGATTACCGCGCAACGTAAGCTGACCATTCCGTTTGTGAAAGAAATTCTGAAGTTGTAGATAAGGTGTTTATTGTCGGATGCGGCGCGAACGCCTGACCTACGCGAAGTTAATCCATAGTATTCGTAGGCCGGATAAGACGTGGCAAGCGTCGCATCCGGCAATGTGCTTCAACTAGCGATGGAGCACATCTTAACCCACGATTTCCAGTACCTGCTCCGGTGGACGACCAATCCGCGCTTTGCCATTCGCGACCATAATCGGGCGCTCCATCAGCTTCGGATTATCCACCATTGCCTGAATCAGCGCCTCTTCGCTAAGCGAACTGTCAGCCAGGTTTAGTTCTTTATAAAGATCCTCTTTCTGGCGCATCAATTCACGGGCGCTATTCATCCCCAGCATTTTCAGCAAATCGCGCAGCGTTGCCGCATCGGCGGGTGTCTCAAGGTAGAGCACCACTTCTGGCTCCACGCCGTTTTCTTTCAGCAGGTTCAGCGTTTCCCGGCTCTTTGAACAGCGTGGGTTATGGTAGATTTTTACCTGTTTGGTCATTGTTCTTCCTTTAATGCGAATTACATCTTGGTATAAGGCTTAAAGCGTTCCTGCAGCTGGCGCAACTGGTCGATGCGCGCATCGTAACGCGCTTGTTGCAGGCTGCCTAATTTCACCTGCGAACTGGCGCTACTCAACAGCGAAATGGCCTGATCGAGTCGTCCGGCGAGCGCATAACCTTCTGCTCGCGCAGCCAGCTCCTGATCGCGGTTATTTAGCGCGGCTTCCGCCTGTGCCAGCAAATCCCAGCCGTTGCTGTCATCTTTATTATTAAAGGTGTAGCGATTCAGAATATTGGCCGCTTCTTGTGGTTGACCGCCTTGCAGATAAGCGTTCGCCAGGTTGAGCTGCAACACCGGATTGGTGCGTAAATCGCGGGCATTTTTCAGGCGATTGATTGCCTCATTGGCTTTGTTTTGCCCAAGATCGATATCGGTAGCCAGATCGAGATACCATGCGTTGCCAGGTTCTGCCGCCAGTAACGGTTGCAGCGTTTTACGCGCCTCGTCGTATTTATTGGCTTCCATCGCCTGTAAAGCACGACCATATTGCGCCGCTCGTTGCTGACGAACGTTTCCTTTCGCCCATTCATCCAGCAAATCACTGGTGAGCTGGTTACGTCCGGAATTATACATCCCCAGTGTGCGCGCTTTCGCCAGATAGAAATCTTCCGACGACTGCACCACCATCGGGCGCATCTGATTAGCACGGTTGCGGGCATCTGCCAGACGACTTTCCGGCAACGGGTGAGTCAATAAAATTTCCGGCGGGCGCGAGGAGTAACGCGCCTGATCGAGCAATTTTTCCAGGAAGGTCGGCATCGCCTGTGGATCGAATCCCGAGCGTTGCAGCACCTGAATACCAATGCGGTCCGCTTCCTGTTCATTTTGCTGGGTGAAACTGATCATCCCCTGGCGCGTTCCCGCCAGTGTACCGGTCAGCGCCGCCATCCCCGCCTGCGGACTGGCCATCGCCAGTAAAATAGAACCTAACGCGCCGACCCAGGTCAGCGGCGCGCTGCGTTGTTGATCTTCCATCGCTCGCGCCAGGTGACGTTGGGTGACGTGGGAGATTTCGTGCGCCATAACTGAAGCCAGTTGACTTTCGTTATCGGAATAACGGAACAGGGCAGAGTGCAGCACCACGTTGCCGCCAAAGAAAGCAAAGGCGTTAATTTCGTCGTTGTTGATCAGAAAAAAATGAAACGGTGTCTTAACCGAATTGGCATGCGAAACCAGACGCATCCCCAGCGAATTAATATATTGCGTTAACAGCGGGTCATTAATTAACGGCGCGCTGCCGCGTAGCTGGCGGACATAATAGTCGCCCATCTGCATTTCCTGACCAATGGAAAGCGTGCTTCCTGCGGAGGTTCCCATATCCGGCAAGGTGTCTGCGCTGTCGGCAAACGCCGGGGCTACCTGACCAATGGTCATAGCAGCAATGAGGGTTGCAACCAGGTTTTTTTTCAACTGCCTGAACATAACCTCTATCCTGTATTTCTGAAGATAGTCATTTGACCGATACTGTGAAATATCGTTCCCACCTCGCCGCCTTTGAGTGTAACGGCGAAGATTAGCCCACTCAAATGACTTTTCAGTTTCCTGAATCCGTCATAAAAAGCGAAGTCTTTTTTGTGACATTTCGATACAATTGCGGATCGCAATCCCGCTCTTGAGGTTCAGGGAAGGTCTTTATGCTCGAAATGTTGATGCAATGGTATCGCCGCCGTTTTAGCGACCCGGAAGCGATTGCCTTGCTGGTTATTTTAGTTGCCGGATTTGGCATTATCTTTTTCTTTAGTGGCCTGCTTGCTCCGTTGCTGGTGGCTATTGTGCTGGCTTATTTGCTGGAATGGCCAACCGTGCGCCTGCAATCTATTGGCTGCTCCCGCCGCTGGGCGACGTCGATTGTATTGGTGGTTTTTGTCGGTATATTGCTACTGATGGCGTTCGTGGTACTGCCTATCGCCTGGCAACAGGGCATCTACTTAATCCGCGATATGCCGGGGATGCTCAATAAGCTTTCTGACTTTGCCGCCACGTTGCCGCGCCGCTATCCGGTGTTAATGGACGCGGGCATTATTGATGCAATGGCCGAAAATATGCGCAGTCGGATGCTGACCATGGGCGATTCGGTGGTGAAAATTTCCCTCGCCTCGCTGGTCGGTTTGCTGACCATAGCCGTCTATCTGGTGCTGGTGCCATTGATGGTCTTCTTCCTGCTGAAAGACAAAGAGCAGATGCTGAACGCCGTTCGCCGGGTGCTGCCGCGTAACCGTGGGCTGGCAGGACAGGTGTGGAAGGAGATGAATCAACAAATCACCAACTATATCCGCGGCAAAGTGCTGGAGATGATCGTGGTGGGGATCGCCACCTGGCTGGGGTTCTTGCTCTTCGGGCTGAACTATTCGCTGCTGCTGGCAGTGCTGGTCGGCTTCTCGGTTCTTATTCCGTACATTGGCGCATTTGTGGTGACCATTCCGGTGGTTGGCGTGGCGCTATTCCAGTTTGGCGCAGGTACTGAATTCTGGAGCTGCTTCGCGGTGTATCTGATTATTCAGGCGCTGGACGGCAACCTGCTAGTACCGGTGTTGTTCTCCGAAGCGGTTAACCTGCATCCGCTGGTGATTATTTTATCGGTGGTGATCTTCGGTGGTTTGTGGGGATTCTGGGGCGTATTCTTCGCCATTCCATTGGCGACGCTGATCAAAGCCGTGATCCACGCCTGGCCCGATGGGCAAATCGCGCAAGAATAATCTTCAGCCCGACGAACTGTTTCGCCGGGCTGATTTTTCAGGATTCCTGACGTAAATAAATAGCCCGACGAACTGTTTCGCCGGGCTGATTTTTCAGGATTCCTGACGTAAATAAATAGCCCGATAACAAATACTCACCAGCACTGCACCGCCGATAATATTACCCAGCATCACCGGGAGCAGATTGGCGGTAATAAAATGGCTGACCGTCAGTGCCGGAAAATTGTCTGCGCTACTGTGCGCCAGTTGCCAGAAGGAGGTAGGGGCGAAATGGCGAATGGCAATGGCGAACGGAATCACAAACAAATTGGCGATACAGTGCTCAAAGCCACTGGCGACAAACAGGGTGATGGACAAAATCATGGCGACGATTTTGTCGCATAACGAACGTCCGCAATAACTCATCCACAGCGCCAGGCAAACCATCAGATTGCACATAATGCCGAGGCTGACAGATTCAGTAAATGTATGATGCATTTTGCCCTCGGCGCAGTGTAAAATCGCGACTCCCCACATCGCGTTTTCACTCATCACCAGCCCGGAAAACCAGATTAACAAACTGAAACAGGCAATACCTGCCAGATTACCGCAGGCCACCAGAAGTGCGTTAATCAGCCAAGTTCGCCAACTAATAACGCCCCGACTTTTTGCCATTACCGTCATTACCGACGAGGTGAACAGGCTGGTGCCGCAAACCGCCAGCAAAATAAAGCCAAGTGTAAAGCAAAGGCCGCCCACCAGATGGGTTAATGCCTATGAAGACGGGGCATCGGCGATAACGGAAAGGTAAAAAGTAAATCCGATCGCCATAAACACGCCAGCGGACATCGCCATAAACACGCCAGCGGACATCGCCATTAAAAAGACCGACACTTTACTGCGGGCAATTTTATGGGCGGCAATCCGTTCAGCGATTGCCGCTTTTCTGGCGCTCAACTGCAAGTCGAAAGAGAGTTTGTTTCTCATGCATACTCCTGCAAAAGCAGATTACAACACCTCGCGAACCGAGATTCCCAGACGCTGCATTCGTGACAGCAGCGTGGTGCGCTTCATCCCTAATCGTGTCGCCGCGCCACGGGGCCCGGCAACAATGCCATTGGTTTCTCGCAATACCTGAACAATGCGCTGACGTTCTTCTTCGTCATTCTCTGGCGTCGTCGGGTGCAGCAACTACGCCATTGAACTGCGAAGCGCTGAATCTTCATTTAGCGTCGGCAGTAAACGGCTTTGTCGGACATTAAGATGTAAATTCAGACTGTTACCGCGAGTCAGCAGTACCGCTCGCTCAATCACGTTTTCCAGCTCGCGCACGTTGCCCGGCCAGTCCCACGACATCAACTGGCGTAGCGCCTCGGTCGGGATGGCGTCAATTGAACGATTCATATGGCGCGCCATTTTTTGCGTGAAATGCTTTGCTAAAAGAGGGATATCTTCCGGACGGTCGCGCAGCGGAGGCAATTCCAGTGGGAAGACATTCAGGCGATAAAAGAGATCGCTGCGAAACTGGCGATCTTCAACCATTTGCCACAAATCACGGTTGGTGGCGGCAATGACTCTGACATTTACCGGGATCGTTCTACTCCCGCCGAGACGCTCAATCTCCCGTTCCTGCAATACGCGCAGCAGTTTAGGCTGAAGTTCTAACGGCAGATCGCCAATTTCATCGAGAAACAACGTGCCGCCATCGGCAATTTCAAAACGACCACGATGGGTATTAATCGCACCAGTAAACGCCCCTTTGTCATGACCGAATAACTCACTTTCCAGAAGACTGGCGGGGATGGCAGCGCAGTTGATTTTGACCAGCGGCTTGTCGTGTCGCGGGCTAAGTTGATGGATCGCTCTGGCGATCACCTCTTTGCCGGTTCCGGTTTCACCGCAAATCAACACCGTACTGTCGCTCTTCGCCACAATATCTACCTGCTGGAGCAGGTCTTCCATTGCCTGGCTTTGATAGATAATGTCACCGACGCCCAGATTCGAAAGGAGCTGCTCGCTAAGCTGGTGGTTTTCTTGCTGCAAACTTTCCTGCAAATCGGTCATTCTACGGCAGGCATCGGCATTGCCAACGGCAATAGCGATGCGATCGGCTATGTGTTGTAGTAGCTGGCAGTTTTCCTCACTAAAGAGAGTGGAAGAGGTATGCGCCAGCAACAATGCACCCGGTGTATGGTTGCCAAAGGTAAGCGGTATAAGGAGCGCAGATTCGCAGCCGTTAGATGCAAGTAAGAGTAATAACGGGTCGCGTTGCCAGAGAAACAGATCATCTGCACGGTGCGTCAAGGTCGGTTGTCGGGTTTGTAGCGTTTGTGTCAGCAATACACTGTCGCCAGGCATATTGTGTGGCAGACACGCACAATGTGAGGCAGAAAGATCGCTGCACCACAGGCTGAACTTCTCGTTCTTTCGATGATCGCCCAGTACCATACTGACTGAAGCCAGACCGAAAAAATGATGGATCTCACGAGCGACGTCAGCGATCAGATCGTCGAGATCAAGATGTGACAGCACTGCATTAGTGATATCCACCAGTACCCGATGATGATCGCGATCTTTCTCCAGCAAACGCAGCGCCACCTGCTGTGCTTCATCATTGAGCCATGATTGCAGAACCGGGGTGATAATGCGTGCCAGCCAGTTAAACAGTGTGCAATCCTGGGGAGTAAAACGGCTGCCGTGGGTACGAATAAAGCGTAGCTCCGCCATTCCACTACTGCCGAGAAGGACGGCGTAACGCGAATAATCGACCATCTCGCCCTGATACTCTGTTGTTGCCGTCACATCGCTGCCATCATCATGGTAGCGGTAATAGAAGTTGCTTTTGAGAACATGCAGTTCAATAAGTTGTACCGGGCTGAACGGCGGCGGCAGCGGGATGAAGGCGCGTAATAAAGACGCCTTGCCGTGTTTCTGCGCTAACCGCTCCGCGAGCATTCCGTTTACCGCTTCAATTGTTATTCCTTGCGGCGGGGCAAACATCGCTTCGTCTGACATAGCCATCAACAGTCCTTATTAATGAGAAATCCTTCTCACGCAATTTTTCTGGCCATCAGATAGATAGCCGGTTCCAGCACAATTTCATCCAACAGATGAATGAATTGAATGCTACGCGCTTGCCACACAGACGTCGCGTCATCTGCCAGTGGCGCGAATGCCCGGGTCAACAGGGCGGTGTGGCTGGCGTCAATAACAATCTCACCAAAAGTCATCACCCCCAGCATCTTACGTCGGGCTTGCTCCTCTTCGACCAGTGCAAGCCAATCTTCGTATTCCGTCAGTGGGCAGCGGAAGGCGACATTCAGACAATCAATCACGCCAACGTGATGACCGATAGCCAGCGAGTAATACATTACCTGAGAGCTGTGTTCCGGCATCTCGTCGCTACTGGCGACAAACTTTTTTCGCAGCGTCCAGAAAACAATTTCCCCGCACTCTTCAGTCATGTAACCCCCGGAGTACGCGAAAGAGTTGCTGAACGATACTATTGAGACGTGGATCGTCGGCATCGCGCAACCAGGTGTTAACCCGATTTCCTGTAGGATCGTCGCTTAAATGGCGCAGGAGCCGATCGCAAATTTCTCGCCCCTGACGATAGCCCGCCAGCCGCCGCGCTTCTCGCTCAATGGCGATACGCTGTGATGGCGGGATCTGCGGCCACAACGGTTGCATAGTCACCCCGGTGGGATCGCGATAATCCACCGCGTGAATCTTCTGTTGCAGCAAACCGAGCGCCACGGCGAAACCGTGAATGGTGGCGGCCGGTGTTGGCGGGCAGCCGGGGATCCAAACATCAATGGGGACAATGGTGTCGCTGCCGCCCCAGACGCTGTAGAGATCGTGGAAAATACCGCCGCCGACACCGCACGCGCCGTAGGAAACACAGATTTTATGATCGGGGGCAGACTCATACGCCCGAAGTGCAGGCATACGCATCGCCCGGGTGACTGCGCCAGTAAATAACAAAATATCGGCGTGACGCGGTGATGAAACAACCTTAATGCCAAAACGTTCTGCGTCGAATACGGGGGTGATGGCAGCAAAAATTTCGATTTCACAGGCGTTGCAGCCGCCGCAATCGATGCGATAAACGTAAGCCGAGCGACGGATATCCTGTAGCAAATGCCGCTTCATCTTTTGCGTTTGCTCGTCCAGCGTGATGGGCTGGCTGACATATTGCGTAAGCACTGGACTCATAGCTGCTCCTTAGCCACCAGCGGTACATCTGTATCGTCGTTGATCAGCGTTGCGCGTTGTTTGCACTCCGGGCAGACGCTCGCTTGCGCCCATAACATTTCGCGGTTTTGTGGAGCATTTTGTTGCTGTGCCAACAATTCAGCAGCCAGTGCGACGGTTTTTTGCGGGGCAAACGGGCGTTCGCAACGGCTGCAACGTTGTAGATGGAACGTCGCGTGGGTATAGAGATCGGCTTTATGGGTGACGGTCAGTTCAAAGTTATTGGTAAGCTGGATGGCTCTGGTCGGGCACACTTCTTCACAACGTCCGCAGTAAATACAACGCCCCAGATAGAGCTGCCAGGTGCGCGAATTTTGCTGGTCGTCGGTCTGGATAGTCAGCGCATTTGCCGGACAAGCACAGGCGCAGGCACCGCAGGCAATACATTGGCTGGGCATCAGGTCCGGTTTCCCGCGAAAGCCTGGGCTGACCTCCAGTGGCGCGAAGGGATATTTCACCGTCGCGGTTCCGGCGCGCATAATAGTTTTCAGTAACTTCAGCATCTTCTGTCCTTACTTCAGCGGCGAACGGTTACGATCAATGCCGTAGCGTTCGATCTCTTTATACAGCACGGTTTTTGACTGGCGCTTGCGCACATCTACCAGCGTCACACGGTCGGTACAGGAGTAGCAGGGATCAAGGCTACCGATAATCAGCGGTGCGTCAGAAACGGTATTGCCGCGCAGCATGTAACGCAACACCGGCCAGTTGGCGTAGGTGGCGGCACGACAGCGCCAGCGGAACAATTTTTGGTTATCACCGAGCATGCTCCAGTGCACGTCTTCACCGCGTGGCGCTTCAGCAAAGCCCAGCGCGAATGCGTGAGGTTTATAGCTAAAGCCTTCGGTCAGCAGTGGGGTATCCGGCATGTTGTCGAGGGCAAATTCCAGCATTGCCAGCGAATCAAACGTCTCTTTGACACGGACCATCACGCGGGAGAAAACATCGCCGCCGGTAAAGGTAAACAGTGTTTTTGGAATATTGCCGTAGTCGGCGTAGGGGTGATCAAAGCGCAAATCACGGGCAAAACCACTGCGCGGATCAGCGGCCCTACAGGGCTATAATCACGGGCGATTTGTCGGTCGAGAATGCCAATGCCCTGAGTGCGTTGTTCCATATTCGGCGTAGCAAGCAGCATCTCTACCAGCTCCGACACGTCGGCGCGCATCTCGCGCACCAGTTTCAGCGTTTGCAGACGTTGCTCTTTGAGAATATCGCGGCGAACACCACCAATCAGATTCAGACCGTAGGTTTTACGCGACCCGGTCAGCAATTCCGCCATCGTCATCGACTTTTCCCGCACGCGGAAAAATTGCATAAAGCCGGTATCAAAACCAACAAAATGGCAGGAGAGGCCAAGGTTGAGCAAATGACTGTGTAGCCGCTCGACTTCCAGCAGAATCGAGCGAATAGTATGTGCTCGTTGCGGCACCTCAATCCCCAGTGCATTTTCAACCGAGTTGGTATAGGCCACACTGTGGGCAAAACCGCAAATCCCACACACGCGGTCCGATAAGAAGGTCACTTCGTTGTAGCCCATCCGCGTTTCTGCCAGTTTCTCCATGCCGCGATGGACATAAAACAGGCGGTAATCAGCATCGACAATTTGCTCGCCATCCACAAACAAGCGGAAGTGACCCGGTTCATAGGAGGTGATATGCAGCGGGCCGACAGGGATCACCCGCGCATCGCTGTTGCCCTCATTGATAAACGCATACGTTTCGGAATCTGTCGTCGGTTCAGGGCGCAGTCGATAATCCATCGCATCTTTGCGCAGCGGATGCATATCTTCCGGCCAGTCATCGGGCAACACCAGGCGACGCTGATCCGGCAGGCCAACCGGAATCAGCCCGTACATATCGCGAATTTCTCGCTCGCCCCAGACCGCGGCAGGGACGCGCGGTGTGACTGACGGAAACTCCCGACTGTCGGCATCGACCAGTGCCTTCACCACGATCCAGCATTTTTCGGCCCCTTCCATTGAAAGGGCATAATAAACCGCGTAATGACCGTTAAGTGTCCGCTCGTCGTTGCCAAACAGGACTGGAAGCCAGCCATCATGTTGATAATAAAGATAATGTACAACGTCAGGCAGCAGATTGATTTTCACCGTAATGGTGACCTGTTCAGGCGTTTGTCGCTCTTCATCCAGCACCGCGCCGGGGAACTGCGTTTTCAGGGCGGCGAGAATCGCTTCGCCACGATTTGACGATGAATTAACGTTCACTGTGTTTCTCCGAAACAGATGCGGTGCCTGAAGGCAAAAAATCATGCCAGGTGCTACGTTGTGCAGGCAGGTCGTGCGTCCCTGAGAGGACTATAGTGGAAGCGCCCGCCAGGATCCTGATGACAGGTTGTGGAATATGCGTTCCCATCGCCAGCATCATGACCAGCAGAATCACCATTGGCGAGGTGGTCAACCAGCCGAGATCACCCCGGTTAACGGCCTGCGGCGGTTTCGCCATTAACACCCGCGCAGCCATCCGTACCAGGCCCGCCAGCACCAGCGTTAACAGCAATAACAGCAGGACGATAATCAGCAGGTGATTACGTGCCAGTCCTGCGGTAACGGTCATAAATTCGCTAAGAAAAATGTTGAAGGGCGGCATCCCTGCCAGCGCCAGCGCCAGCGCACCGCCGCCAAACAGCACGGCGGTAAATGGCATGATTTTGAGCATCCCACAGACGACGTTGAGATCGCGCGTGCCGTACTTGAGCAGTACATTGCCGGAACCGCAGAACAGCAGCGTTTTTGCCAGACTGTGGTTTAAGGTGTGCAGCAGCGCGGCAAAAATTCCCAGCGGCCCGCCAATGCCTAGCGCCACCGCGACCAGCCCCATGTTCTCCACGCTGGAGTACGCCAGCAGACGCTTAATGTCCCGCTGTACCAGAATGAAAAATGCCGCCACGGCAACCGACAACATGCCGAAGATGAGCAACAACCGGTTGGGGAAATCGCTGCCGATGGCCTGGCAAATAATGATGTAATAGCGAATCAGCACCAACAGCGCGCAGTTCAGCAATACGGCGGAGAGCAGGGCGCTGACCGGACTCGGCGCTTCACTGTGAGCATCCGGCAGCCAGGCGTGCATGGGAAATAGCCCGGTTTTGGTACCAAAGCCAATTAGCACAAACACAAAGGCCAACAGCATTAATGTTGGGTCAAGCAAGGACGATTGCTTAAGAACCTCGCTCCAGAATATCGCCATTTCTGCCTGCGGCATAACGCTGGCGGCGTTGGCGTATACCAGCACGGTACCGAACAGACCAAAAGCGACACCAACAGTACAAATAATGATGTACTTCCATGCTGATTCCAGCGATGAACGCTGACCGTAAATGCCTACCAGAAACGCCGAGCTTAAGGTGGTGGCTTCGATCGCCGCCCACATCACAATCAGGTTATTGCTGGTAACAACCAGCAGCATGGTGAACAAAAACAGATGGAAGAAACCGTAGTAATCGCACAGTGTAACGGGTGAAAGCTCGCCGTGTGCCACTTCATGACGCATGTAGCCAATCGAGTAAACACCGGTGAGAAAGCCAATCACACCAAGAATGGCGAGGAACAAACCGCCCAGACCATCAATATGAAGCCACAGTCCCGCAGCGAATATTTCTCCTGCATCAGCGGCAGTTTGGACCACCCAGAGTGCTAGAATCAGCAGCAGTGTGATCCCTAAGCTATGTAATACAGTCACCGTACAAGTCGCAGAGAGCCCCCGTTTCCGGCAGGCAAAACAGAGCAGCGAAAAAAGCAGCGGCGTGAGCAGGAGTAAAGCGAACATCACAGAATAACTCATCTCATTATCCCTTCAGCGCGGTCAAGTTGTTCACGTCCAGCGTGCCGTGGGTACGCCATATTTTTCTTGCCAGTAACACCATCACAATGACGGCGAAGATGGCGTCGGTAGCGATACCTATTTCCACCAGTTCCGGTGCTCGCCAGGCAAGAAGCGCCAGCACCAGATGGGAGCCGTTTTCCATCAGGCAGTAACCAAAAATTTGCCGCAGGATATTGCGTTGGCTGACAATGCACAGCAGGCCAAGCAGAAAATGACCTAACGCTACCGCCAGCGCCGGTTTCAGCCCGGTAGCCATCGGTAGCTTCACGGGCTGAACGACAAATGCGCAAAGCAGGACAATTAACGCCGCGAGCAGTGCCATCATTGCCGGACCGAATAACGCTTTTTCCGGGATGTTCTGGGGAATATTTCGTGCAGCGTAAGTCATGATTAACGGTACCAGCAGCACTTTGGTGATAAAGGCGCTGGCGGACCAGATCAGCAGTTGCTCTGCGGCGAACAGGCACGAGAGAGTGGCGAAAATAGACACCAGCACCAGCGACTGGCAGGCGTAAAATCCGCATGACAGGCGATAGCTTTTGACGCTAATCACAAACAGCGATGTCAGCATCATCAGTCCCGCCAGATTATTTACGATCATAGAACCGGTCATTCATCATCTCCTTACTGCAACCAGGTCGCGGCGATTACGCTGGAAATCAGCGACATCACAATCAGTACAATCAACACCAGGCGCATTGACCCTGGCAGCGGTGCGGCATCGGCGACGGCCTCGCTCGGTTTGCCCGGCACGACGCGACCAAACCAGCGAATAAACCAGGCGAAACTGGCGACCGATTCAATCATCAGCAGAATCATGGCGGGCAGCAGGATCCAGTACTCCACTGACAACGCAAAACCGGCGGCAAACAGCGGGAATTTACTGAAGAAGCCGTTGAACGGCGGCACACCGGTAATTGCCAGCGCTGCCACGCAGAAACCCACGCCTGGCAACGGCAGGGTGTGCAATACGCCACGCAGACGCGGCAACAAGCGCGTGCCGCAGCTGTAACTCAGCGCACCTGCTACAAGGAAAAACAGGCTTTTAGCGAACGCGTGGTTGACGATGTAGGCGATGCTACCCTCCAGCGCCAGCCGCGAGCCGAAGATGGAGAGCGACAAGCCGAAGAACATCCAGCCAAGTTGAGTGATGGTCGACCAGGCCAGCAACCGCTTCATATCCTGCTGTGGCAAATACATCAGAAAGCCATAAAGAATGGTGACCAGTGTCATGACCATGCCAACGCCGCCAATCACATGCGGGATATTGCCGCCGTCGATAATGGCGCGGGCAAAAATGTAAACGCCCACTTTCACCATCGATGCGGCGTGGAGATAGGCGCTGATCGGTGTTGGCGCTTCCATTGCGTCCGGTAGCCACGCTTGCATCGGTAGCTGGGCCGATTTCCCCCACGCGGCAAACAGGATGCCGCCATAAACCAGATAACGTGCGTCGCCATGTAACTCGCTCATCGCGCTAAGCACAAACGTTCCGGTCTGCAAAAACAGCGTGGCGGCGGCAAGATACAACCCCAACGAACCGATATGGGTGATAAGCAACGCTTTTAGTGCTGAACGCTGCGCTTTATCGCTCTGGTAATAACTGATCAACGCCCAGGAGCAGCCGCCCGTAATTTCAAAAAACAACAACTGACCGAGCAGCGTCGAGGAGAGTACCAGTCCCGCCATCGCGCCGATAAACACCAGCAAAAATGCGTAATAACGATTCGTGCCGTTATGCGGGTGTTCGCGATTTTTATCCGTCAGATAACCCGTGGAGTAGATCGTGACCAGCAAACCGAGAAACACCACCACAAACAGAATCAGCGTACTCACGCGATCAATGACCAGGCCAAATAATGCCACATCCCCCACGTTGACCAACGTCAACGTGACGGCAACTTTATCGGCCTGATAAAACGCGGAGATCAGCGACAACATGCACAGCGTGGTCAGCGCGGCGAACAAAACCCCCCATTCGGCGGCCCGACGTTGTGGCGAAAACGAAACGACCAGTGCGCCGATAAAAGGCAGCATTAACGTCGTCAGAGCAAGATTTTCCATATTCCGTCAGTGCTCCTTACAGACCGGTTAACCAAAAGACCCATGCAAGCGCAGCAAGGCTGAAGCCAAGCCAGGTCACATGGTGAATGAGTAAAAAACGCCCGCGTGCCAGCGTGTTTTCTGCGATTGAGGCCAGTACAAAAATCAGCAAAACCTTGAGCAGCGTAACGACAAGTGAAGTCAGCAGGCAGGCGAGAGAAAGTTCTTGCGCGCGCCCAAAGGGCAGAAACAGGGCCACAAACAGTGCTGCCATCACGACCTGTTTCAGCCCCAGCCCCCATTTCGCTAGCGCCAGCCCGGCACCGGAATATTCGGTCAGCGGGCCTTCCTGTAATTCCTGTTCTGCTTCAGCAACATCAAAGGGAATTTTTCCCATCTCAATGAAGCAGGCAAAACCACAGGCCAGTAACGCCAGTACGGTGGTTAGCGGCGAGTTCCAGCCCATAGCCAGCGTATTGCTGATCATCTCGATATGCGTGGAACCTGCTATCAGCGCCAATACCAGCAGTGAGAGAATAAGCATTGGTTCGACCAGAATGCCGAGCGTCAACTCGCGACTGGCACCGACTCCCGCAAACGGACTTCCGGTATCCAGCCCGGAAAGAGCAAAGAAAAAACGAAACAGGGCAAGAAGATAGATAAGGGTGATCAGATCGCCGCCGCCCGCAAAAGGGGAAACGGTAATAAATAGTGGTAAGGCCATCGCCAGCACCAGCATGCTGCTGATTAATACCCACGGCATCAGGCGGAACATCAGACCTGAAGATGTCGGCGCAACTTCCTGGCGTTTAAACAGTTTGTGGATATCGCGATAATCCTGCCAGATCCCCGGCCCGCGGCGGGAGTGCATACGCGCGCGTATCTGCCGGGAAATACCCGTAAAAAGTGGGGTTAGCATCAGCAGAATCACGGCCTGTGCTAACGCAAAAATGACCAGATATCCGTCGCAAAGAGTTTGTCTCATGGTGATTTCCTTAGACGGCAATAGCGATTAGCAGCACAACCAGTGCGGCGACCACATACAGGCAATAGAGACGAAAGTCGCCGCTTTGCAGATGCTGTATTTCTTTGACCAGCCGTTGGGTGGCGCTCACGATGGGGCGGATCACCCGCTCATCCCAGAAGGGTTCTGTGCTCTGAGCCCTGGCGGTGACGTGCGCAAGACCTTTATTTAGCCTCAGCGTAGGGTCGAGCTGTTGTCGTAGACGAAATAACGCAGAGAAGACCACACGCAGCGGCTGCATCACGCCATTGCCTGACGGAGCCATCGCGTTTTCCCAGCCGTAGCCGCATGCCCAGGCATCTCCTGTGCGACGAAACGCTGCGCGGCGCGAACGACACCACAGCCAGTAAAGGCCTGGCAGCAAAGGCATCGCCAGTAGTAACAGCAACAGTAATGAAGGAGTGACCCGTGTATGAAACGTGCCGGGTACAAGTGCTATTCCGCTGGCGACAGTGACGGGAGGGGTATTGGTAAACGCATGGGCAATATGCATTATCTTCGGTGCCAGCCAACTGGCACTAAGCGCAATTAATACGCAGAGTGCCGCGAGCAGTAGCATGGCGACGATCATCGTATTTGGCACTTCCTGTGCCTCTTCAGCGTGTGTACTGCGCGGCGCACCACAGAAAGTAATACCGTACATTTTGACGAAGCACATTACTGCCAGCCCACCAGTGACTGCCAGCATTACCATAGCAATAGGACCCGCAAGTTGTAGCGCTACGGCTTCCACACGACTTAGTGAGAACAGCGACTGCCAGGTGTACCATTCGCTGATAAAACCATTCAGCGGAGGAATGGCTGATATCGCGAGGCAACCAATCAGGCATGCTGCGGCTGTCCACGGCATCCGTTTCGCCAGTGCCCCCATTTTTTCCATGTCGTGGGTATGCAAACGCGAAATAATCGCGTCCGCGCCGAGAAATAGCAGCCCTTTGAACAGCGCATGGTTGAGCAGATGAAACAGTGCGCCGAGCAGTCCAACCACGGTGAGCAGCGGGTCGTGCAGTGACAGACCGTCCATCGCCACACCGACTGCCAGCAAAATAATGCCGACGTTTTCGACGGTACTCCAGGCCAGCAGCCGTTTGATATCCTGTTCCGCCAGCGCATATAGCACGCCCAGGAGCGCGGAGATTGCGCCGATCGCCATCACCAGAATGCCCCACCACAGAGGCAAACCCGTTTGCGCCAGCAGATCCATCGCTACTTTCAGGATGCCGAAAATACCGATTTTGACCATTACGCCAGACATCAACGCCGAAGCGTGCGATGGTGCGGCAGGGTGAGCGCGCGGCAACCAGCTGTGCAACGGCATCATCCCGGCTTTCGCGCCAAAACCGAAAAAGGCCAGCAGAAACACCGCCGACGCCAGCCCCGGAGAAAGTGAAAGCGTGCGAAACTGGCAAAATCGAGGCTGCCGCTTTCGCGCCCCATCAGCAAGAAGGCGATCATAATCAGCACCGATCCGGCGTGGGCGATAAAAAAGTAGAGCATGCCAGCGTTGATCGACGTTTTATCCTGCCTGGCAATGACCAGAAACCAGGAAGACAGCGACATCATTTCAAACAGCACGATGAACCAAAAAGCGTTGTCCATCACCAGCAGGGCAACCATCGATGCGATGAAAAGATTCATAAAGAAGCCCATCGCCGCCGCGCCTTTGCCCTCGTATTCGCGCATATAAGTCAATGAATAGAGCGAACAAACCACCACCAGCAAGGAGATAACTAGCACCATAAATGCCGAGAGGCTATCCATTCGCAGGGTTAAATCGGCAAAGTCAAAAGGGGTGGCAAAATGGGCGACTAAAGTTACACCAGCATGTAATTGCGTAATTCCGCTGATGATGCCAATCACGCCGCCCACCAGCGATGTGATGCCGGAAAGCTTAATAGCCAGTCTGTCCAGACCGAGTAAAAACAGCGAAGCCAGACTGGCAAACAGATAGAGGATCAGCGACCAGGTTAATAATTGCAGGGCATCCATTAGTGTTGCTCCTGAGTGAGGGAAAGGGGAGACTCCCCGCCATTGGCAAACCAGCTTGCGGCAAGGCGCTGTTTTTCTTTCATCTGACGTTGCAGGCTATCGTCGGTGATCAGCCGTAACGCCTGATTCGGGCAAGCGCGAACGCAGGCCGGACCTTCTGGCAAGAAATCACACAGGTCGCATTTCACCGCGACGGTCTGGACACCCGGTTCCCAGCGCAGCAACGCATGTTGGGGCGGCACGTTTTCTTCGCCGTCTTTGAGTGAGCCTTCAGCCTGAAAAACATATTGCGCATGGGCATTCACCGGACGGCTTCCTGAAGCGCTGATTGCGCCAAATGGGCAGACCACGGCGCAAAGCTTGCAGCCAATACAGAGGCTTTCGTTGAGTTGGATCGCATCATCCCTCTGAGAGATGGCATTGACCGGGCAGACCTGCAGGCAAGGGGCTTCCTCACAGTGATGACACACGACAGGGGCAGTGATTGTTGACGTCTTCGCCAGGGCCAGGCGCGGGTGTTGCTGTAAACCTTGCGTTTTATGCACGTCCGAACAGGCAGCGAGACAGGTATTACATCCTGTACACCACAGTGGTTCGGCCACCACAAAGCGGTTCATGTCGGCTCCTTGAAAATGATATGAAACATTGCATTTCATATTGTATAAAGGATGCCATTCTGATTAACTCAATCTATTCAATAAGTTATGTATTAACTGGATTCTGAACGGTACAAAAATGATGGTCATTAACGTTCAGCAAAAAATGGATTCGACACCCGTGTCGCAGGGGAAAGCGAGAATGTGATCTTGATCACGAGAAGTGAGGTATGCTGGCCGCAAGCGCAGCCAGCACGGAATGGAGCAAAGTAATCAGGCGTGTTCTTTCAGCCAGTTCAGCACAACGTCGTGGTGATTGCTGGTTTTGAAATCGTCAAAGACATGTTCGATTTTGCCATCAGCGTCAATCAGGAAGCTGATGCGATGAATACCATCGTAGGTTTTGCCCATGAAGGACTTTTCACCCCAGACGCCGAATTGTTCGCACACCTGGTGGTCCTCATCAGACAGGAGCGTAAAGTTAAGCAGCTCTTTTTCCGCAAAACGGGAGAGTTTTTCGGGTTTATCGGTGCTGATACCCAGCACATCAACGCCCGCTTTTTTCAACTCATCCATGTTATCGCGTAAGCCGCAGGCCTGTACGGTACAGCCGGGGGTCATGGCTTTCGGGTAGAAATAAACCAGAACACGCTGTCCCTGGAAGTCGGTCAAATTAACTTGTTCTCCGTCTTGATCCGGCAAGCTAAATTTCGGTGCGATATCACCGGCTTTCAGTGGATTCATTACTTAACTCCATCCTGTTCATCATGTTGGGAATAATTGACGACGTTAATACTGCCTTGTGCATTGAGTTCTGTACATAGGGCTTTGAACGCTTGCTCAATATTTGCTGCGTCCGCAGATGCGGGGCTGTGGGCGGTTATCTGAATATGCAACTGCGCAGCCCGTTCATTTTCAGCAGGTTGTGTGCGCGACACCAGCTCCGCAATGTTCATATGATGCGCGTCGAAAAGTGCTGTGAAGCGTTCAATTAAATGCGGGGAGTCTGCAACATCGACCTGAACCCAGACAGATGCTGGCATTGGCGGACGCGGACGCGCCGTCGTGCGCTTCATCACGATTAAAAGATCCAGTTCGGCACCTTTCAACGGTAACGTTGATTCAATCAGAGTGATGGCATTCCATGAACCGGAAAGCAGCATGATAAACGTGAACTCTTCTCCCAGCATCGCCAGGCGACTGTCTTCAATATTACAGCCGCAACTACTGACATGACGGGTGATGGTGTTCACAATTCCAGGGCGATCGGCACCCAACGCAGTGATCACCAGATAATGTTGCGATGACAGTGTCAAACTGGTTATTCCTTTAAGGGGTGAGTTGTTCTTAAGGAAAGCATAAAAAAATCATGCATACAACAATCAGAACGGTTCTGTCTGCTTGCTTTTAATGCCATACCAAACGTACCATTGAGACACTTGTTTGCACAGAGGATGGCCCATGTTCACGGGAAGTATTGTCGCGATTGTTACTCCGATGGATGAAAAAGGTAATGTCTGTCGGGCTAGCTTGAAAAAACTGATTGATTATCATGTCGCCAGCGGTACTTCGGCGATCGTTTCTGTTGGCACCACTGGCGAGTCCGCTACCTTAAATCATGACGAACATGCTGATGTGGTGATGATGACGCTGGATCTGGCTGATGGGCGCATTCCGGTAATTGCCGGGACCGGCGCTAACGCTACTGCGGAAGCCATTAGCCTGACGCAGCGCTTCAATGACAGTGGTATCGTCGGCTGCCTGACGGTAACCCCTTACTACAATCGTCCGTCGCAAGAAGGTTTGTATCAGCATTTCAAAGCCATCGCTGAGCATACTGACCTGCCGCAAATTCTGTATAATGTGCCGTCCCGTACTGGCTGCGATCTGCTCCCGGAAACGGTGGGCCGTCTGGCGAAAGTAAAAAATATTATCGGAATCAAAGAGGCAACAGGGAACTTAACGCGTGTAAACCAGATCAAAGAGCTGGTTTCAGATGATTTTGTTCTGCTGAGCGGCGATGATGCGAGCGCGCTGGACTTCATGCAATTGGGCGGTCATGGAGTTATTTCCGTTACGGCTAACGTCGCAGCGCGTGATATGGCCCAGATGTGCAAACTGGCAGCAGAAGGGCATTTTGCCGAGGCACGCGTTATTAATCAGCGTCTGATGCCATTACACAACAAACTATTTGTCGAACCCAATCCAATCCCGGTGAAATGGGCATGTAAGGAACTGGGTCTTGTGGCGACCGATACGCTGCGCCTGCCAATGACACCAATCACCGACAGTGGTCGTGAGACGGTCAGAGCGGCGCTTAAGCATGCCGGTTTGCTGTAAAGTTTAGGGAGATTTGATGGCTTACTCTGTTCAAAAGTCGCGCCTGGCAAAGGTTGCGGGTGTTTCGCTTGTTTTATTACTCGCTGCCTGTAGTTCTGACTCACGCTATAAGCGTCAGGTCAGTGGTGATGAAGCCTACCTGGAAGCGGCACCGCTTGCGGAGCTTCATGCCCCGGCTGGAATGATTTTGCCGGTGACCTCCGGTGATTATGCAATCCCGGTGACCAACGGTAGTGGTGCTGTCGGTAAGGCGCTGGACATTCGTCCACCAGCCCAGCCGTTGGCACTGGTTTCTGGCGCGCGTACCCAGTTCACGGGCGATACCGCTTCATTGCTGGTGGAAAATGGTCGTGGCAATACTCTGTGGCCGCAGGTGGTTAGCGTGCTGCAGGCGAAAAACTACACCATCACCCAACGTGATGATGCTGGTCAGACACTGACCACCGATTGGGTACAATGGAACCGTCTGGACGAAGACGAGCAGTATCGTGGTCGTTATCAAATCTCTGTTAAGCCGCAGGGTTATCAGCAGGCGGTTACGGTTAAACTGCTGAACCTGGAACAGGCGGGCAAACCGGTTGCAGACGCGGCTTCCATGCAGCGTTACAGCACGGAGATGATGAACGTTATTTCCGCCGGTCTGGATAAATCTGCCACTGACGCCGCGAACGCTGCGCAAAATCGTGCCTCCACCACTATGGACGTACAAAGTGCAGCTGATGACACCGGTTTACCAATGCTGGTCGTACGCGGGCCGTTCAATGTGGTTTGGCAACGTCTGCCAGCGGCGCTGGAAAAAGTGGGCATGAAAGTGACCGACAGCACCCGTTCGCAGGGCAACATGGCCGTAACTTATAAGCCGCTGTCTGACAGCGACTGGCAGGAACTGGGCGCGAGCGATCCAGGCCTGGCATCCGGTGACTATAAACTGCAGGTTGGCGATTTAGATAACCGCAGCAGCCTACAGTTCATCGATCCGAAAGGTCATACTCTGACTCAGAGTCAGAACGACGCGCTGGTAGCTGTCTTCCAGGCTGCGTTTAGCAAGTAAAAATACAGGGCTGGAATCATCCGGCCCTTTTTTCTGATATGATACGCAAACGTGTGCGTCGGCAGGAAAACGCGATTTTAGCGGTAATTCGCACGAAATTTGTTTGTCGGACGTAGTTCGGATAAGGCGTTCACGCCGCATCCGACAAAACATCCGGCACACCAGACAGCAAAAGATTTTAAAACGTTAATTCACACCCAGGAGTGATAAAGATGCAAAAGCAAGCTGAGTTGTATCGTGGTAAAGCGAAAACCGTATACAGCACGGAAAACCCGGACCTGTTGGTGCTCGAATTCCGCAATGATACGTCAGCAGGGGATGGCGCGCGCATTGAGCAGTTTGATCGCAAAGGTATGGTGAACAACAAGTTCAACTACTTCATTATGAGCAAACTGGCTGAAGCGGGTATCCCGACTCAAATGGAGCGTCTGCTCTCCGATACCGAATGTCTGGTGAAAAAGCTGGATATGGTGCCGGTTGAGTGTGTCGTGCGTAACCGTGCTGCTGGCTCTCTAGTGAAACGTCTTGGAATCGAAGAAGGTATTGAGCTGAACCCGCCGCTGTTCGATCTGTTCCTGAAAAACGATGCCATGCACGATCCGATGGTCAACGAATCTTACTGCGAAACCTTTGGCTGGGTGAGCAAAGAGAACCTGGCGCGTATGAAAGAGCTGACCTACAAAGCGAACGACGTGCTGAAAAAACTGTTCGATGATGCTGGTCTGATTCTGGTCGACTTCAAGCTGGAGTTTGGTCTGTACAAAGGTGAAGTGGTACTGGGCGATGAGTTCTCCCCGGACGGCAGCCGCCTGTGGGACAAAGAAACACTGGAGAAAATGGACAAAGACCGTTTCCGCCAGAGCCTCGGTGGCCTGATCGAAGCCTATGAAGCCGTCGCCCGCCGCCTGGGTGTACAGCTGGACTGATTTTTCTGTTCATCATCTTGCCGTGCAGCTGGCACGGCAAGACAACCGCTCTCGGAATATATGCATTGAACGCTCATTCCTCCGCCATTTCATCCCGCTTTCCTGTGGTAATCTTCCTCTGAACCACCTACGATCATTTCTATAATGAATATATTGTTGAGGTATCTATGCGTTGGCAAGGGCGACGTGAAAGTGACAATGTTGAAGACAGGCGCAACAGCTCTGGCGGTCCGTCAATGGGCGGTCCCGGTTTCCGTCTGCCGAGCGGTAAAGGCGGGCTGATTTTACTGATAGTCGTGCTGGTTGCAGGCTACTATGGCGTTGATTTAACCGGGTTGATGACCGGGCAGCCGGTTTCTCAACAACAATCAACGCGGTCAATTAGCCCTAATGAAGACGAAGCCGCAAAATTCACCTCGGTGATTCAGGCAACCACGGAAGACACCTGGGGACAACAGTTCGAAAAGATGGGTAAGACCTATCAGCAACCGAAGCTGGTCATGTACCGTGGAATGACGCGCACCGGCTGCGGGGCGGGCCAGTCCATTATGGGGCCGTTCTATTGCCCGGCGGATGGCACAGTTTATATCGATCTCTCCTTCTATGATGACATGAAAGACAAACTTGGCGCGGATGGCGATTTTGCCCAGGGGTACGTTATCGCCCATGAAGTCGGTCATCATGTGCAGAAACTGTTAGGCATCGAGCCGAAAGTTCGTCAACTGCAACAAAACGCGACGCAGGCGGAAGTAAACCGCTTATCTGTGCGTATGGAACTCCAGGCCGACTGTTTTGCCGGTGTCTGGGGGCATAGTATGCAGCAGCAAGGCGTTCTGGAAACTGGCGATCTGGAAGAGGCGCTGAATGCGGCGCAGGCCATCGGCGATGACCGTTTACAACAGCAAAGTCAGGGGCGAGTAGTACCAGACAGTTTCACACATGGCACTTCTCAGCAACGCTACAGCTGGTTTAAACGTGGTTTCGACAGCGGCGATCCGGCACAATGCAATACTTTTGGTAAAAGCATTTAATTTCCGGGGCAGGGATGGCTGAACTGACTGCGCTTTACACATTAACAGCGCAAATGAAACGTGAAGGGATCTGCCGCTTGCTGGTGTTGAGCGGGGAAGAGGGTTGGTGTTTTGATCATGCTCTTAAGTTGCGTGATGCCTTACCTGGCGACTGGCTGTGGATTTCGCCGCAGCTAGATGCTGAAAACCACTGTTCACCCTCGGCGCTACAAACTTTACTTGGGCGCGAGTTCCGGCATGCGGTATTCGACGCCCGCCACGGCTTTGATGCCGCTGCCTTTGCAGCACTTAGCGGAACGTTGAAAGCGGGAAGCTGGCTGGTTTTGTTACTCCCTGTATGGGAAGAGTGGGAAAACCAACCTGATGCCGACTCGCTGCGCTGGAGTGATTGCCCTGACCCTATTGCGACGCCGCATTTTGTCCAGCATCTCAAACGCGTACTTACGGCGGATAACGACGCTATCCTCTGGCGGCAAAACCAGCCGTTCTCGTTGGCGCATTTTACTCCCCGTACTGACTGGCACCCCGCGACCGGCGCACCACAACCAGAACAACAGCAACTCTTACAGCAGCTACTGACCATGCCGCCGGGCGTGGCAGCGGTAACGGCTGCGCGTGGGCGCGGTAAGTCGGCGTTGGCAGGGCAACTCATTTCTCGTATTGCGGGCAGTGCGATTGTCACCGCGCCCGCAAAAGCGGCAACGGATGTACTGGCACAATTTGCGGGCGAGAAGTTTCGCTTTATTGCACCGGATGCCTTGTTAGCCAGCGATGAGCAAGCCGACTGGCTGGTGGTCGACGAAGCCGCAGCCATACCTGCGCCGTTGTTGCATCAACTGGTATCGCGTTTTCCTCGAACGTTGTTAACCACTACGGTGCAGGGCTACGAAGGTACCGGACGTGGTTTTTTGCTGAAATTTTGCGCTCGCTTTCCGCATTTACACCGTTTTGAACTGCAACAGCCGATCCGCTGGGCACAGGGATGCCCGCTGGAAAAAATGGTTAGTGAGGCACTGGTTTTTAACGATGAAAACTTCACCCATACACCACAAGGCAATATCGTCATTTCCGCATTTGAACAAACGTTATGGCGAAGCGAGCCAGAAACGCCGTTAAAGGTTTATCAGTTATTGTCTGGTGCGCACTACCGGACCTCGCCGCTGGATTTACGCCGGATGATGGATGCACCAGGGCAACATTTTTTACAGGCGGCTGGCGAAAACGAGATTGCCGGGGCGTTGTGGCTGGTGGATGAGGGCGGATTATCTCAAGAACTCAGTCAGGCGGTATGGGCAGGTTTTCGTCGCCCGCGGGGTAATCTGGTGGCCCAGTCGCTGGCGGCGCACGGCAGCAATCCACTGGCGGCGACATTGCGCGGAAGGCGGGTTAGCCGGATAGCAGTTCATCCGGCTCGTCAGCGGGAAGGCACAGGGCGACAACTTATTGCTGGAGCTTTGCAATATACGCATGACCTCGACTATCTTTCGGTGAGTTTTGGTTACACTGGGGAGTTATGGCGTTTCTGGCAACGCTGCGGTTTTGTGCTGGTGCGGATGGGTAATCATCGGGAAGCCAGCAGCGGTTGCTATACGGCGATGGCGCTGTTACCGATGAGTGATGCGGGTAAACAGCTGGCTGAACGTGAGCATTACCGTTTACGTCGCGATGCGCAAGCTCTCGCGCAGTGGAATGGCGAAATGCTTCCTGTTGATCCACTAAACGATGCCATCCTTTCTGACGACGACTGGCTTGAACTGGCCGGTTTTGCTTTCGCTCATCGTCCGCTATTAACATCGTTAGGTTGCTTATTGCGTCTGCTACAAACCAGTGAACTGGCATTACCGGCGCTGCGTGGGCGTTTACAGAAAAACGCCAGTGACGCGCAGTTATGTACCACACTTAAACTTTCAGGCCGCAAGATGTTACTGGTTCGCCAGCGGGAAGAGGCCGCGCAGGCGCTGTTCGCACTAAATGAGGTTCGCACTGAGCGTCTGCGCGATCGCATAACGCAATGGCAATTTTTTCACTGACTCCTTCAATTTTCTCCCATGGTCATTGTGAGTCAGCGGCGTAAAATTAATGACATCAGTTAAGGAGTTCGCCATGAAACATGACCATTTTGTTGTTCAAAGCCCGGATAAACCTGCACAACAGTTGTTACTGCTTTTCCACGGTGTCGGGGATAACCCGGTGGCAATGGGGGAAATAGGCAGCTGGTTTGCACCGCTGTTTCCTGATGCGCTGGTGGTGAGTGTCGGTGGCGCGGAGCCGAGCGGTAATCCGGCGGGGCGTCAGTGGTTTTCAGTGCAGGGTATTACGGAAGATAATCGCCAGGCGCGTGTGGATGCCATCATGCCGACGTTTATTGAAACGGTACGCTACTGGCAGAAACAGAGCGGAGTAGGGGCTAACGCCACGGCGCTAATTGGTTTCTCACAAGGCGCGATTATGGCGCTGGAGAGCATTAAAGCCGAACCGGGCCTTGCTTCGCGCGTCATTGCCTTTAACGGACGCTATGCGAGCCTGCCGGAGACCGCGTCTACAGCCACGACAATTCACTTGATTCATGGTGGTGAAGATCCGGTTATCGATCTGGCGCATGCAGTTGCGGCGCAGGAAGCGTTAATCAGTGCCGGTGGTGACGTGACGCTGGATATCGTGGAGGATTTAGGCCATGCGATCGACAATCGCAGTATGCAATTTGCCCTGGATCACTTGCGTTATACCATTCCGAAACATTATTTCGACCAAGCGCTAAGTGGCGGTAAGCCTGGCGATGATGATGTGATTGAAATGATGTAAAAGACAGATTACCTGGCCTGATAAGACGCGTGAGCGTCGCATCAGGGATCGTTCACCATTGCCGGATGCGGCGTTAACGCCTTATCCGGCCTACGGTTGAGCACTCAGCTTACTTCTTCGGTTGATCCTTTTTCGGCCAGTCGTCGTCATCGTCCCACTTATCGTTGAAATCACGATGCGGGGGAAGCTCCGGCTTGTTGGCGAGAAATTTCTTATGGTCGACGCGCTTGAGATCTTTAATCACGTTCAGCAGGACGCCTACCAAAAAGACAATCACCAGAATCCACCAATATTTAGCCAGCCAGTCCATGCTTATTTCCTCTTGCAGAACCACTCATCACGCGACGAGCTGTTCCATGATACGTTGATACATACGGGCAAGTAGCTGCAGGTCGGCAGCGTTCACACATTCATTAATTTTATGAATAGTGGCATTGACCGGCCCGAGTTCCACCACCTGCGCCCCCATGCGAGCAATAAAGCGCCCGTCGGACGTTCCGCCTGTGGTCAGTAGCTGCGGTTTAATTTCATTATAGTGCTCAACCGCGTTAACGACCGCATCCACCAGTTTACCGCGCGCGGTCAAAAATGGCTGCCCGGAAAGCCACCAATCCACCGTATAGCGCAGTTGATGTTTTTCAAGCAGGGCAAGTACCTGCGCTTTGATCATCTCATCAGTCAGTTCGGTGCTGAAGCGGAAGTTAAACTGCACAAACAGTTCACCCGGAATAACATTGTTACTGCCCGTTCCCGCCTGAATATTGGCAATCTGCATACTGGTCGCCGGGAAGAATTCATTGCCCTGATCCCACTCAATAGCCACTAATTCATTAAGGAAAGGTGCTGCGCGATGTACCGGATTGTCAGCCAGATGTGGGTAGGCAACATGCCCCTGAACGCCATGAATGGTGAGGTTGCAGGTTAACGATCCGCGACGACCATTTTTCACCACATCACCTACCACTTCGATACTCGACGGTTCGCCGACCAGGCAGTAATCGAGACGCTCATTACGTGCCATTAACGCCTCGACGACTTTTACCGTACCGTTGTGGGCACTGGCTTCTTCATCAGAAGTGATCAGAAATGCCAGTCGCCCCGTATGGTTGGGATGTTGTGCGACAAAACGTTCTGCTGCTACCACCATCGCCGCCAGCGAGCCTTTCATATCTGCCGCACCGCGCCCGAATAACATGCCGTCACGAATGGTGGGTTCAAACGGCGGATTGATCCAACGATCGGCGTCGCCAGGCGGCACCACGTCGGTATGCCCGGCAAAGGCTAACGTTTCACCTTGCCCACGCCATGCCCAAAAATTCTGCGTATCGGCAAAATCCATGCGTTCAACGGTAAAACCGATCGCCTGCAAACGTTCAATCAACAAAGCCTGACATCCTGCGTCATCAGGACTCAGGGAAGGGCGGCGAATAAGCTGTTGTGTCAGCTCAATAACCGGGCACGACATAGACTACACCTCATGGAAAAATTGCTGATAACTGGAATCACTGAAACCCAGCAGCATAGGCTTACCAGGCGCGCAGAGCAATGGACGTTTGATAATTGCAGGCATTTCAGTCATTAATGCCGCCGCAGAGGCCGCATCGGTGATTTTATTGCGGGTAGTTTCGTCCAGTTTACGCCAGGTTGTACCACGGGTGTTGAGTAACGCTTCCCAGCCTAATTCGTTGATAAAACCGTTCAATAATTCGCTGTCCAGCCCATCGACGCGGTAATCATGAAAACGATAGTCGATGTTATTGGCTTCCAGCCAACGGCGAGCCTTTTTAATGGTGTCACAATTTTTGATGCCGTAAAGTGTAACCATAATGAATCCTTTTTCGATTTATGAGAATAAATACTCATTTAAGGGTGAAAACATTTTGCCTGCAAATGATTATCAGAAAATATAACATTATCGAAGTATTCAAATTAACAACTATTAAATAATATTAAACATTTTTAACGTAAACATTAAGAATATTCATCTTGTTATCTGTCTGTATTTTAACCAGAATTAAATCAGTATTAGATGCCGTATGAATATCTCGAAATGTTGCTGTGTATCACATACAAATTATCACCGCAGGACCATAGTATTTACATAAGGTTTGTCCCCCGGAGGTAGTCATCGCAGCAATCGAGTAAATTAGCTTCACCACGGTATATTGTTTCCGTAGAATACCCATAATTATAAGAGAGGTTGTTATGATTGAACGTGAACTGGGGAACTGGAAAGACTTTATCGAAGTTATGCTTCGTAAGTAATTCCTGAGACAAAGTATAAACAGCAAGAACCCGCTGAGCAGGTTCTTAATCGGAAAGTTGAAAAAGGCGACACATTGGCATGTCGCCTTTTTTATTGCTTATTCCGGGCGCGGCTTCAGCGGGAAGCGGCGGCGCACCAGCACAAAGAACAGCGGCACGAAGTAAATAGCCAGAATAGTAGCTGAAATCATCCCGCCCATTACGCCAGTACCCACCGCATGCTGACCACCGGAACCGGCACCCGTGCTGGTTGCCATTGGCAATACGCCGAAGATAAATGCCAGCGAGGTCATCAGAATCGGGCGTAAACGCTGACGGCAGGCGTGGAGCGTCGCTTCAAACAGGTCATGGCCTTTTTGGTTCATCTCGTTAGCAAACTCGACGATCAGGATGGCGTTTTTCGCCGATAAACCAATGACCGTTAACAGGCCCACCTGGAAGTAAACGTCGTTTTCCAGCCCGCGCATCCAGGTTGCCAGCAGCGCGCCGATTACCCCCAGCGGCACGACCAGCATTACCGAGAACGGTACCGACCAGCTTTCATACAATGCCGCCAGACACAGGAATACCACCAGCAAGGAAATGGCGTACAGCGCCGGAGCCTGCGCGCCGGAAAGCCGCTCCTGATACGACATCGCCGTCCACTCCAGACCAAAGCCGTTTGGCAGCTGCTTCACTAACGATTCCATAATATCCATCGCCGTACCGGTACTGACCCCCGGTGCGGCTTCCCCAACAATCTCAACCGCAGAATAACCGTTATAGCGTTCCAGACGCGGCGAGCCTGTTTCCCAGCGTGAGGTCGCGAAAGCAGAGAAGGGCACCATGCCGCCATCTTTATTTCGGACATACCAGAGATTGATGTCATCTGGCAGCATGCGATACGGCGCAGCTGCCTGCACATAGACTTTCTTCACGCGACCGCGATCCATAAAGTCATTCACATAGCTCGAACCCCAGGCGGTTTGCAGTGTGTCGTTAATATCGTCGATATCAACGCCCAGCGCCTGAGCTTTACGCTGGTCGATATCAATCTGCAACTGCGGACTGTCATCGAGGCCGTTATGGCGCACACGGGTTAGCTCCGGGTTTTCCGCCGCCAGCGCCAGCAACTGATTACGTGCTGCCATCAGCGCATCGTGACCCGCTCCAGCGTGGTCCTGCAACTCCATATCAAAACCTGCAGAACTACCAAGACCGCTAATTGCTGGTGGGCTGCTGGCGATAACGCGAGCTTCTTTAATTTGGTTAAACGCCTTCGTTGCACGCTCGATAATGGCAAACGAGGTGCCGGTCTTACTGTCGCGTTCGCTCCAGTCTTTCAGGCGGATAAACATTCTCGCCACGTTTTGCCCGTTACCCCCAGGGCCAGAACCAACGGTGGCAAACACCGACATGATGTTGTCTTTTTCATGGGTGAAGTAATATTTCTCGATTTGCTCAACGACTTTCAGGGTCTGTTGTTGGGTTGAACCGCTGGGCAATTGTACCGAGGTAGTAAACATGCCCCGGTCTTCCAGCGGTAAGAACGACGTCGGCAAACGCAGGAACAGGAACACCATGCCGCCAAGCAGCAGGACATAAATCACAATCCAGCGCAGGCTACGGTGGAGAATTTTCGCCACCCCTTTTTCGTAGCGTTCGGCGTTGCGGTTAAACATCTGGTTAAACCAGGCAAAAAAACCTTTTTGCCCGTGATGCTCACCTTTTTTCAGTGGCTTAAGTAGCGTGGCACACAGAGCCGGAGTGAGGAGCATCGCTACCAGTACTGACAGCACCATCGCCGCAACAATGGTAATAGAGAACTGGCGATAGATGGCACCGGTGGTGCCGCCGAAGAAGGCCATTGGTACAAATACCGCCGAAAGCACCATCGCAATCCCGACCAGTGCCCCCTGGATCTGCCCCATCGATTTACGTGTGGCTTCGCGAGGAGTGAGTCCTTCCTCACTCATAATACGTTCGACGTTTTCCACCACCACGATGGCGTCATCCACCAGCAGACCGATCGCCAGCACCATCGCGAACATGGTTAAGGTGTTGACGCTGTAACCGAAGGCGTAAAGTACGGAGAAGGTTCCCATCAACACCACCGGCACGGCGATAGTGGGTATCAGCGTGGCGCGGAAGTTTTGCAGGAACAGATACATAACGAGGAAAACCAGAGCGATAGCTTCCAGCAGCGTTTTCACCACGTCTTCAATGGAGGCTTTAACAAACGAGGTGGTTTCATACGCCACCTTGTATTCCAGTCCGTGCGGGAAATACTGCGCCAGCTCGTCGAGACGATTGAGCACCAGCTCCGCTGTCGCCATTTCGTTTGCGCTGGAGGCCAGTTTTACCCCCAACCCGGAGGCTGGCTTACCATTGAAGCGGCTAAGATAATCGTATTTCTCCGCCCCCATTTCGACGGTGGCGACATCGCCCAGCCTTACCTCTGAGCCGTCCTGATTCACCCGCAAGGTGATATCGCGGAACTGTTCTGGTGTTTGCAGCAGTGACTGGGCGTTAATGGTGGCGTTGAGCGCCTGCTTATCGACGGAAGGTGTACCACCAAGTTGCCCAACCGCAATCTGCGCGTTCTGTGACTCAATGGCATCAGTGACATCTTTAGCCGTCATCTGGAAACTGTTGAGTTTCGCCGGGTCCAGCCAGATACGCATGGAATATTGCGAACCATAGGCATCGATATCCCCGACGCCATTCACGCGGCTTAACGGGTCCTGAATATTACTGGCAACATAATCAGCAATATCCTGTTTATCCATCGAGCCATCGGTAGAGACGAAGGCAATGGTCAGAATGTTGGTATCGCCGGTTTTACGCACCGTCACGCCCTGATTTTGCACCGCCTGCGGTAACTTTCGCATGGCTGATTGCAGCTGGTTTTGTACTTGCTGCACGGCTTCGTCCGGATCGGTGCCTGCTTTAAAACTTAAAGTGACAGATGCCTGACCGGTGCCACTGCTCTGAGATGACATATACATCAGATTATCGAGGCCGGTCATATTTTGCTCGATAACCTGGGTCACGGTGTTTTCCAGCGTCTGGGCCGATGCGCCGGGATAGTTAGCGGTCACTCGCACATTCGGTGGCGCGAGATCGGGGTATTGTTCAACGGGCAATGAAAAAATCGCCAGGGTACCTGTCAGACACAACAGGATTGTCAGCACCCAGGCAAAAATGGGGCGATCAATAAAGAAATTCGCCATTAAAAGAGGACCTCGTGTTTCTGCGTATTGTTGTAGGCTTGACTTGCTTCACTGTAGCGGCAAGGTACGAGCCAATCGTGGAGAAAAAAAGGAGTTAATGTAAATTATCATGAGATTGCTGACACACTCGCTTACAGGTCAATATGGGCACGTTTTTCCCTCTCGCCTTTAAAGGGAGAGGGCCGGTGTGAGGGTAATTATTTACACCTCAGCCGGCGTGTTCCCCTTCCCCTCACCCTCTGCGGAGCGAAAGCTAATACTCACTAACGTGCCGCCGCCGGAAGGTTGTGAAAAAGTCAGCGTCCCGCCCAGCCGTTCCGCGCGTTCGCGCATGATATTCAGTCCATAATGACCTTCGGGTTCTTTCGGTTCACCGATACCAATCCCGTTATCACGGATATAAACCGTGTGATTGCCGTCCGGCGCGGTGACGCAACTGACGGCGATTTCGCTGGCGTTGGCGTGCTTCATCGCATTCAGCACCGCTTCGCGAATAATTTGCAACAAATGCACCTGCATTTGCGCATCCAGTGCCAGGGTTGGCAGACGGCAGTCGAGGGTCAGTTTAGCGCTGGTTTGATTTTGTAACGTATCCAGCATTTCCCTCAACGCGGAGGGGAGATCCGCCTGCTGCAGCGTCAGGCGGAAAGTAGTCAACAGCTCGCGTAACTGCCGATAAGCATCATTCAACGCCTGGGAAAAATCGGCCATGATACTTTGTGCGGTGGCGTTATCTTCCGGTATCGAACGCTTCAGTAACGTCAACTGGATACGTAAGTAAGAAAGCACCTGAGCCAGCGAGTCGTGCAATTCGCGGGCGATGGTCGCACGTTCTTCCATCAACAATAACTGCTGAAAATGCTTCTGCGCCTGATTAAAGTACAAACCGCGTCCCAGCATCGATGAAACACTGTTAAGCAGCGGTTCTGATGATGAAACGTGACTATTTTGCCAGTGCAGTTCGCCGTAAACCGTCTCTTGCATTGTCACCGGTAAAATCTGCATTGGCAGCTCAGGGTTTGGCTTCCCTTCGCTAATCCGCCAGTTATCCCCAACGTTCAGCTCCAGATATTCAGCTGCTTCATTGTCGCGAACAATCTGCAAAATATGGCGGAAACAATGCACATCAATCTGGCTGGTGTTCAGCGCCTGGGAACACTGCACTGATACAACACCTCCAGACGACGCTTGGTCTCGTGGAGATCGCGGGTCTTTTCTTCTACTGACGCCTCCAGCGAAAGGTACAATTTATGCAGCTCGCTCGACATTTGGTTAAAGGTTTTTGCAAGCAGACCAAGCTCATTCGGCAGACTGGTATCCAGCGGCGGCGAGTCGAACTGCCCGTGTTCAATACGCTGACTGGCGGTAACCAGCTGATTCAGCGGGGCAACCACCTGATGGCGTATGCGGCGCAAAGTAAAAAAGACCAGCGTGAAAATACCGATACCGCCAGCCAGGGAAATCGCCACCACCAGCAGCATTTTGCGTTCAGCGTAGTGCTGTAAAGCCAGCACGAACAGGTCTATCTGATTAACATAATTATTAATATTGGCCTGATACCACGGCAAATCGCCCTTGCTGAGCCGATTATTCATCTCCAGCCAGTTGGCATTCAGATGCGCATAGCGAGTTTTTACTGCTTCTGGCACATACCAGACGTTGAGGTTGGTTAATACCGGTGAATGCAGTGCCTGCTGAAACAACTGGCGATGTGCATTGAGTTGTGGACTGCCACTTTGCAAGTCGTAGCCCAGGCGGTAACTCTGCATACGCAGCGATCCGGCAATATTGATAGCCTCAGCGTCGCGCAAACTGCTCGCCAGAGTTAGCAGAGCGATACCCGTGGAAAGAATCGACAGCAGCACAATGTAAAAAAAGGCCCGGGCCAGACTGGCCGAGACGGGTCGTTTAACAATCACACGCGTCTTCTCCACAAAAAATCATTAATGTTCCAGTTCGCTGAAACGCAATTTAGTCAGTGATGGGATTATTTGATCTGCCACAGTTTATAGCGAAATAGTTACTTATTCTGGGCACATGAACATTGCCGGTTCCCCTGTAAGTCGGGTAATAACAACACTCATATAAAGAATAAGGTTTTTACAACCAAAAAAGAAGGTCGTTATGAATCGTTTTATTATGGCCAACAGTCAGCAATGTCTGGGTTGTCATGCTTGTGAAATCGCCTGTGTCATGGCTCACAATGATGAGCAACATGTCCTGAGCCAACACCATTTTCATCCCCGAATTACGGTTATCAAACATCAGCAGCAACGTAGTGCAGTGACCTGTCACCATTGTGAAGATGCGCCCTGCGCCCGTAGCTGCCCTAATGGCGCAATCAGCCACGTTGATGACAGCATTCAGGTCAATCAGCAAAAGTGTATTGGCTGTAAATCCTGCGTGGTGGCCTGTCCGTTTGGTACGATGCAAATCGTCCTGACACCCGTCGCGGCAGGAAAAGTAAAAGCCACGGCGCATAAATGCGACCTTTGTGCAGGGCGCGAAAACGGTCCTGCCTGTGTCGAGAATTGCCCGGCGGACGCGCTGCAACTGGTCACTGACGTCGCACTCTCCGGCATGGCGAAATCCCGCCGCTTGCGCACCGCACGTCAGGAGCATCAACCGTGGCATGCCAGTACCGCTGCACAAGAAATGCCGGTAATGAGTAAAGTCGAACAAATGCAGGCAACGCCCGCGCGTGGCGAGCCGGATAAACTGGCGATTGAAGCGCGCAAAACCGGTTTTGATGAAATTTATCTGCCATTTCGCGCCGACCAGGCACAACGGGAAGCCTCGCGCTGCCTTAAGTTCGGCGAGCACAGCGTTTGTGAATGGACCTGCCCGCTGCATAACCATATTCCGCAGTGGATTGAACTGGTGAAAGCCGGAAACATCGACGCCGCCGTCGAGCTTTCTCACCAGACCAACACCCTGCCGGAAATTACCGGACGCGTTTGTCCGCAAGACCGTTTGTGTGAAGGTGCCTGTACTATTCGCGATGAGCACGGCGCGGTAACTATCGGCAACATTGAACGCTATATTTCAGATCAGGCGTTGGCGAAAGGTTGGCGTCCTGACTTAAGTCATGTCACCAAAGTGGACAAGCGGGTGGCGATTATCGGGGCAGGTCCGGCAGGGCTGGCCTGTGCGGATGTTCTGACCCGCAATGGCGTGGCGGTGACGGTGTACGATCGCCATCCAGAAATCGGTGGCTTGCTCACTTTCGGCATTCCTTCTTTCAAACTGGATAAATCCCTGCTGGCACGCCGTCGGGAAATCTTCAGCGCGATGGGGATTCACTTCGAACTCAATTGTGAAGTGGGTAAAGATGTCTCTTTGGATTTGCTTTTGGAACAATACGACGCGGTCTTCGTTGGCGTAGGCACTTACCGTTCCATGAAAGCGGGTTTACCCAATGAAGATGCGCCGGGCGTTTATGACGCGCTGCCGTTCCTCATTGCCAACACTAAACAGGTGATGGGGCTCGAAGAGCTACCGGAAGAGCCGTTTATCAATACCGCCGGACTTAACGTCGTGGTACTGGGCGGCGGCGACACCGCGATGGACTGTGTGCGTACTGCGCTGCGCCACGGCGCGAGTAACGTCACCTGCGCTTATCGTCGTGATGAAGCTAACATGCCAGGCTCGAAGAAAGAGGTGAAGAACGCCCGCGAAGAGGGGGCCAACTTCGAATTTAACGTCCAGCCGGTGGCGCTTGAGCTGAATGAGCAAGGTCACGTTTGCGGAATTCGTTTCCTGCGCACGCGTCTTGGCGAGCCGGATGCCCAGGGGCGTCGGCGACCTGTACCGATTGAGGGCAGTGAATTTGTCATGCCAGCCGATGCGGTGATTATGGCGTTTGGCTTCAATCCACACGGGATGCCGTGGCTGGAGTCGCACGGTGTAACGGTAGACAAATGGGGCCGCATCATCGCGGATGTGGAAAGCCAGTACCGTTACCAGACCACCAATCCGAAAATCTTCGCCGGTGGCGACGCCGTGCGTGGTGCGGATCTGGTGGTTACCGCAATGGCAGAAGGACGTCATGCGGCACAGGGGATTATTGACTGGCTGGGGGTAAAATCAGTCAAATCTCACTGATAGCCTGCGCAGACAAACCCGACTTCACAGCGTAATATAATTGTTCATTTCGCGCTGTGGAGTCGGTATGACGCAACAAATCACCCTCATTAAAGACAAAATTCTCTCCGATAACTATTTCACCCTGCACAACATTACTTACGATCTCACGCGCAAAGATGGCGAAGTTATCCGCCATAAACGTGAAGTTTACGATCGCGGTAATGGTGCGACGATCCTCCTGTACAACGCGAAGAAAAAGAGCGTGGTTCTGATTCGTCAGTTCCGTGTCGCTACCTGGGTTAATGGCAATGAAAGCGGGCAGCTGATTGAAACCTGCGCCGGGCTGCTGGATAACGACGAACCGGAAGTGTGCATTCGTAAAGAAGCGATTGAAGAGACGGGCTATGAAGTGGGCGAAGTGCGCAAATTATTTGAACTGTATATGTCGCCTGGCGGTGTGACTGAGCTAATCCACTTTTTTATCGCCGAATACAGTGACAATCAGCGCGCTAACGCCGGTGGCGGTGTTGAAGATGAAGATATTGAAGTGCTCGAGCTGCCGTTCAGCCAGGCGCTGGAGATGATCAAAACCGGCGAGATACGTGACGGTAAGACGGTGTTATTGCTTAACTATTTGCAAATGTCACATTTAATGGACTGAAAAATAGCAATAATATTTCGTTGTTTATTATTGGCTCAATCCGACAAATCCGATTGAGCCGCGCTACCTGCGCAACGAAGATACGACTTGTGCTGTTTGTTTGAACTTCTGGGGTCGTACCGTCCATGCGCTATCGCATTTTCCTTCTCTTTTTTTTCGCTTTGTTGCCGACGTCTTTGGTGTGGGCGGCACCAGCGCAACGGGCGTTTTCCGACTGGCAGGTCACCTGTAATAATCAAAATTTTTGTGTGGCGCGCAATACGGGCGATCATAATGGACTGGTGATGACCCTGAGCCGCAGCGCTGGGGCGCATACCGATGCCGTTTTACGTATTGAGCGCGGTGGGTTGAAGTCGCCGGATGCGTCTGAAGGGGAGATAGCGCCACGGCTGCTATTAGATGGTGAGCCGTTGGCATTAAGTGGTGACAAGTGGCGGATTTCACCATGGTTATTAGTAACCGATGATACGGCAACCATCACCGCGTTTTTGCAGATAATTCAGGAAGGGAAGGCGATCACCTTACGCGACGGCAATCAGACCATTTCTCTGAGCGGCTTAAAAGCGGCGTTGTTGTTTATTGATGCTCAGCAAAAGCGCGTTGGCAGTGAAACCGCGTGGATCAAGAAAGGGGACGAACCGCCTCTCAGCGTACCGCCCGCGCCTGCGCTGAAAGAGGTCGCGGTGGTTAACCCAACGCCGACGCCACTCTCACTCGAAGAACGTAACGATTTGCTGGATTATGGAAACTGGCGGATGAATGGTCTGCGCTGCTCGCTTGATCCGTTACGTCGTGAGGTGAATGTCACTGCGCTGACCGATGATAAAGCACTGATGATGATTAGCTGTGAGGCAGGGGCCTATAACACCATTGATTTGGCATGGATTGTGTCGCGTAAAAAGCCGCTAGCCTCGCGCCCGGTTCGGTTGCGTTTGCCGTTCAACAACGGCCAGGAGACGAATGAACTGGAACTGATGAACGCAACATTTGATGAGAAATCGCGTGAACTGGTGACCTTAGCGAAAGGGCGCGGATTAAGCGATTGTGGCATTCAGGCGCGCTGGCGCTTTGACGGTCAGCGTTTTCGCCTGGTGCGTTACGCCGCAGAACCTACCTGCGATAACTGGCATGGGCCAGACGCCAGGCCCACGTTGTGGATCACCCGTTAAACAAAATCGCAGATGCGGCCCTAAAAAGCGCACGGACCGTCCCCTCGCCCTTCTGGGGAGAGGGTTAGGGTGAGGGGAACATACAGCATCCGGCGATCACCATCAGGCACCTTTCACTCCCAGCACCTTATGCGCTTTTGCCACAATATTCTCGGCGGTAAAGCCAAAGAACGGGAACAGCTTATCCGCCGGAGCAGATTCCCCGTAACCCGTCATCCCGACAATTGCCCCTTTCAGACCAACATACTTGTACCAGTAATCGGCAATACCTGCTTCCACCGCCACGCGAGCCGCAACGTTAGAAGGCAACACCGACTCCCGATATTCCTCATCCTGGGCGTCGAAAATATCGGTCGAGGGCAGGGAAACTACGCGTACATTGCGACCTTCTCCTGCTAATTTCTCTGCCGCTTGCAGGGTAATTTCCATCTCTGAACCGGTGGCAATCAGAATAATATCTGGCTTACCGCCGCTGTCTTTCAGCACATAACCGCCACGAGCAATCTCTTTAACCTGATCCGGCGTACGTTCCACCTGGGCCAGATTCTGCCTTGAGAGGATCAGTGCCGTCGGTCCGTTGTGGCGCTCAACCGCCAGCTTCCAGCCCACCGCCGCTTCCATCTGATCGCACGGTCGCCAGGTGCTGAAATTTGGCGTTAAGCGCAGGCTGGCCAGTTGCTCAACAGCCTGGTGCGTCGGACCATCTTCGCCCAGGCCAATTGAGTCGTGGGTATAAACCATAATCTGCCGCGCTTTCATCAGTGCCGCCATCCGCGCGGCGTTACGGGCGTATTCAACAAACATCAGGAACGTCGCGGTATACGGCACAAAGCCGCCGTGGTGCGCGATGCCGTTGGCGATAGCGGTCATGCCAAATTCACGCACCCCGTAGTGAATGTAGTTGCCCGCCGGATCTTCCTTCAGCGAAACAGAACCTTTCCAGATGGTCAGGTTGCTGGGAGCCAGATCCGCCGAACCGCCGAGCAACTCAGGCAGCATCGGCCCGTAAGCGTTAAGCGTATTTTGCGAAGCCTTACGGGTAGCGATTTTCGCCGGATTTGCCTGTAACTCATTGATATATTTCTGAGTCGTTTTCTCCCAGTCCTTCGGTAAACCACCGCTCATCCGTCGGGGAAACTCTTCTGCCAGTTGCGGATGAGCCTTTTTATAGGCGGCAAACTTCTCATTCCAGCTCTGCTGCGCTTTTTCGCCTTTTTCACGGGCATCCCAGGCGTGATAAATCTCTTTAGGGATCTCAAATGGCGGATGGTGCCAGCCCAGTTTTTGCCGTGCCAGCGCCACTTCTTCTTCCCCCAGTGGTGCGCCGTGCGCCTCTTCCTTACCTGCTTTATTCGGCGAACCAAAGCCAATCACCGTACGGCAGATAATCAGCGACGGCTTATCTTTCACGCTTTGCGCTTCAAGGATCGCTTCCTTCACCGCCTGCGGATCGTGACCGTCGATTTCATGGATCACATGCCAGTGATAGGCTTCAAAACGTTTTGCCGTATCGTCGGTAAACCAGCCTTCTGTTTCACCGTCGATGGAAATACCGTTGTGATCGTAAAAACCAATCAGCTTGCCTAGTCCCAGCGTGCCTGCCAGCGAACAGACTTCGTGGGAAATACCTTCCATCAGGCAGCCGTCGCCCATAAACACATAGGTGAAGTGATCGACGATCTCATGGTCTGGCTGGTTAAACTGCGCCGCCAGTGTACGCTCTGCTATCGCCAGCCCGACGGCGTTCGCCAAACCTTGTCCAAGCGGGCCGGTGGTGGTTTCAACGCCTGGCGTATAGCCAATCTCCGGGTGGCCTGGGGTTTTCGAATGCAACTGACGGAAGTTCTTCAGTTCTTCCAGCGGCAGGTCGTAACCGGTCAGATGTAGCAAACTGTAGAGCAGCATCGACGCGTGACCGTTGGAAAGAATAAAGCGGTCGCGATCATACCAGGTTGGGTCGGTAGGATTATGTTTAAGAAAATCGTTCCACAGCACTTCGGCAATATCAGCCATGCCCATCGGCGCGCCGGGATGACCAGAATTGGCTTTTTGTACAGCATCCATACTGAGTGCGCGAATCGCATTGGCAAGGTCTTTTCGGGACATATAACACTCCGTGGCTGGTTTATAGTTTGGCGGCAAGAAGATCTTCCAGTTTGCGTTGATCAACAGCGAACAGACGAATGCCTTCAGACAGTTTTTCTACCGCCATCGCATCCTGATTGTGCTCCCAACGGAACTCCGCTTCGCTCATGGGTGCTGGGCGTGGGAACGTCTGAGAAGGCGGGATTAATTTACGTACCACTGGAGAAACTTTTTCCTGCAGCTCCTTCAGCAAATTCGGTGCGATAGTCAGTCGATCGCAGCCGGTTAAGGCGAGGATTTGTTCGGTGCGACGGAAGCTCGCGCCCATCACAATGGTTTCATAGTGGTGTTGCTTATAGTAGTCGTAGATATTGCGCACCGATTTAACGCCCGGATCTTCTTCCACCACATACGGGTCCATCGGCTTGCGTGCCTGATACCAGTCATAAATACGCCCTACAAACGGCGAAATCAGAAAAACGCCTGCTTCCGCACAGGCCCGCGCCTGGGTAAAAGAAAACAGCAGCGTCAGGTTGCAGTTAATACCTTCTTTTTCCAGCTCTTCGGCCGCGCGAATTCCTTCCCAGGTCGAAGCCAGTTTGATCAAAATGCGTGATTTCTCAACGCCTTGTTGCTGATACAAGTCCACCAGATGGCGCGCCTTCTCAATACTCTTTTCTTTATCAAAAGAGAGGCGTGCATCAACTTCTGTTGACACGCAACCGGGTACGATTTTGAGAATTTCAGCACCGAAATTGACCGCCAGTTTGTCACACGCTGCGACCACCTGTTGTTCCTGGGTCTTGCCATTTTTTTTACCCCAGGCGATAGCATCGTCTATTAAATGCTCATATTGTGATAATCCGGCAGCCTTGAGTAACAGCGAAGGATTAGCGGTGGCATCCTGGGGATGATAATGGCGAATGGACTCAATATCGCAGCTGTCTGCCACGACAGTGGTGAACTGTTTGATGCCGTCTAACTCGTTCATAGGAAATACTCCTTGAAAAGTAAAGTGTTAGATGAGTGCGTTAATTCACACTTCTGAGAAATTTCGCTAAACGCATCAAAAAAGCATAGCAGACAGGCATGGTATTGCTGGATTAAGCAGGTAACATCAGTGTTATAGGATTATTACCAAAACATTATATTAATGGTGAGAGTTTGGACTTGCTCAAAGTCTGTAGACTCCGGCAGGGTAATAATGTGCGCCACGTTGTGGGCAGGGGCTGTTGCCCACACACTTTATTTGTGAACGTTACGTGAAAGGAACAACCAAATGGATGACCAGTTAAAACAAAGTGCACTTGATTTCCATGAATTTCCAGTTCCAGGGAAAATCCAGGTTTCTCCAACCAAGCCTCTGGCAACGCAGCGCGATCTGGCGCTGGCCTACTCACCAGGCGTTGCCGCACCTTGTCTTGAAATCGAAAAAGACCCGCTAAAAGCCTACAAATATACCGCGCGCGGTAACCTGGTTGCGGTGATCTCTAACGGTACGGCGGTGCTGGGGTTAGGCAACATTGGCGCGCTGGCAGGCAAACCGGTGATGGAAGGCAAGGGCGTTCTATTTAAGAAATTCGCTGGGATTGATGTATTTGACATTGAAGTTGATGAACTCGACCCGGACAAATTTATTGAAGTCGTCGCCGCGCTCGAACCGACCTTCGGCGGCATCAACCTCGAAGACATTAAAGCGCCAGAATGTTTCTATATTGAACAGAAACTGCGCGAGCGGATGAATATTCCGGTATTCCACGACGATCAGCACGGCACGGCAATCATCAGCACTGCCGCCATCCTCAACGGCTTGCGCGTGGTGGAGAAAAACATCTCCGACGTGCGGATGGTGGTTTCCGGCGCGGGTGCCGCAGCAATCGCCTGTATGAACCTGCTGGTAGCGCTGGGGCTGCAAAAACATAACATCGTGGTTTGCGATTCAAAAGGCGTTATCTATCAGGGCCGTGAGCCAAATATGGCGGAAACCAAAGCCGCATATGCGGTGGTGGATGACGGCAAACGTACCCTCGATGATGTGATTGAAGGTGCGGATATTTTCCTGGGCTGTTCCGGCCCGAAAGTGCTGACCCAGGAAATGGTGAAGAAAATGGCTCGGGCACCAATGATCCTGGCGCTGGCGAACCCGGAACCGGAAATTCTGCCGCCGCTGGCGAAAGAAGTGCGTCCGGATGCCATCATCTGTACCGGCCGTTCCGACTACCCGAACCAGGTGAACAACGTTCTTTGCTTCCCGTTCATCTTCCGTGGCGCGCTGGACGTTGGCGCAACCGCCATCAACGAAGAGATGAAACTGGCGGCGGTACGCGCGATTGCAGAACTGGCCCATGCAGAACAGAGTGAAGTGGTGGCTTCAGCGTATGGCGTTCAGGATCTGAGCTTTGGTCCGGAATACATCATTCCAAAACCGTTTGATCCGCGCTTGATCGTTAAGATCGCTCCTGCGGTCGCAAAAGCGGCGATGGAGTCGGGCGTGGCGACGCGTCCGATTGCTGATTTCGACGTCTACATCGACAAGCTGACTGAGTTCGTTTACAAAACCAACCTGTTTATGAAGCCGATTTTCTCCCAGGCTCGCAAAGCGCCGAAGCGCGTAGTTCTGCCGGAAGGGGAAGAGGCGCGCGTTCTGCATGCGACTCAGGAACTGGTAACGCTGGGACTGGCGAAACCGATCCTTATCGGTCGTCCGAACGTGATCGAAATGCGCATTCAGAAACTGGGCTTGCAGATCAAAGCGGGCGTTGATTTTGAAATCGTCAATAACGAATCCGATCCGCGCTTTAAAGAGTACTGGACCGAATACTTCCAGATCATGAAGCGTCGCGGTGTCACTCAGGAACAGGCGCAGCGTGCGCTGATCAGTAACCCGACAGTGATCGGCGCGATCATGGTTCAGCGTGGGGAAGCCGATGCAATGATCTGCGGTACGGTGGGCGATTATCATGAACATTTTAGTGTGGTGAAAAATGTCTTTGGTTATCGCGATGGCGTTCACACCGCAGGTGCAATGAATGCGCTGCTGCTGCCGAGTGGTAACACCTTTATTGCCGATACCTACGTCAATGACGAACCAGACGCAGAAGAGCTGGCGGAGATCACCTTGATGGCGGCAGAAACTGTCCGTCGTTTTGGTATTGAGCCGCGCGTTGCTCTGTTGTCGCACTCCAACTTTGGTTCTTCTGACTGCCCGTCGTCGAGCAAAATGCGTCAGGCGCTGGAACTGGTCAGGGATCGTGCGCCAGATCTGATGATTGATGGTGAAATGCACGGCGATGCAGCGCTGGTGGAAGCGATTCGCAACGACCGTATGCCGGACAGCCCTTTGAAAGGTTCTGCCAATATTCTGGTGATGCCGAACATGGAAGCTGCCCGCATTAGTTACAACTTACTGCGCGTTTCCAGCTCGGAAGGTGTGACTGTCGGTCCGGTGCTGATGGGCGTGGCGAAACCGGTTCACGTGTTAACGCCGATCGCATCGGTGCGTCGTATCGTCAATATGGTGGCGCTGGCCGTGGTTGAAGCGCAAACCCAACCGCTGTAATTCATTCTTAACTCTCACGCTTACCCTGAATATTCAGGGTAAGCGGTTTTCCTGAAATATATTAGCAAAGCTTATTACTGAGTTTGCGAATAATAAAAAAATCAGTATATAAAATATCTCGATATTATTTTATTTATATTCATGCGTCGCATATGAAAGTTTATTCATAACAGTAAATATCTCTCCATTCTTATTGATCTACCTCACCTTTTAAACGCGCTTGCCGAATTTTGTTATTTACTCTGACGAAAAATTGTCACGATACACGAAAGTTTTTCACAGGCGGCGACTCATGGATAAAGAACGCATCATTCAGGAATTTGTGCCCGGCAAACAGGTCACACTGGCGCATCTCATCGCGCATCCCGGTGAGGAACTGGCGAAGAAAATCGGCGTTCCGGATGCGGGCGCAATTGGCATTATGACGCTAACTCCCGGCGAAACGGCGATGATCGCCGGTGATTTAGCGCTGAAAGCCGCTGATGTGCATATCGGTTTTCTCGACCGCTTCAGCGGTGCATTGGTGATTTATGGCTCGGTGGGCGCAGTAGAAGAAGCGTTATCACAAACCGTCAGCGGTTTAGGTCGCTTATTAAATTATACGCTTTGTGAAATGACCAAAAGTTAATACGAGGCATTCATGAAACGAATTGCGTTTGTGGGTAGCGTCGGGGCAGGAAAAACAACGTTATTTAATGCGTTGCAGGGGAATTATACCCTCGCCAGAAAAACACTGGCCGTGGAATTTAATGATAAGGGCGATATTGATACGCCGGGTGAATATTTTAGCCATCCCCGCTGGTATCACGCCTTAATTACCACGCTACAGGATGTAGACATGCTGATCTATGTCCATGGCGCAAATGACCCGGAAAGTCGGTTGCCTGCCGGGTTGCTGGATATTGGCGTCAGCAAACGGCAAATCGCCGTCATCAGTAAAACGGACATGCCAGATGCTGACGTCGCCGCAACGCGAAAGTTATTGCTTGAGACGGGTTTCGAAGAGCCGATTTTCGAGCTAAACAGCCACGACCCGCAAAGCGTGCAGCAACTGGTGGATTATCTGGCATCTCTCACCAAACAGGAGGAAGCAGGTGAAAAAACTCATCACAGCGAATGATATTCGTGAAGCACACGCGCGCGGCGAACAGGCAATGTCCGTGGTTCTGCGCGCCAGCATTATTACCCCGGAAGCCCGTGAAGTGGCGGATCTACTGGGTTTTACCATCACCGAATGTGATGAATCGATCCCGGTAACGGCGTCCGTGCCCGCCAGCGTGCCAGCCGACAAAACCGAAAGCCAGCGCATCCGCGAAACCATCATTGCCCAGCTGCCGGAAGGCCAGTTTACCGAAAGCCTGGTCGCACAGCTGATGGAAAAAGTGATGAAGGAAAAACAGTCGCTGGGCGATTTTGTCGTCGCCAGCGCCGGGCCGCACCTCGAATCCGTGATCGCCGGTCACGGAGCCGGGGCGCAAACCCTTTCTGAACAACGGCTGTGTCGGGTACTGAATATCGATATCGGCGGTGGCACCGCGAACTACGCCCTGTTCGATGCCGGAAAAATCAGCGGCACTGCCTGTCTCAACGTCGGTGGTCGCCTGCTGGAAACCGACAGCCAGGGGCGCGTGGTTTACGCTCATAAACCGGGGCAGATGATTGTGGATGAGTGCTTCGGTGCAGGCACTGACGCCCGTTCGCTGACCGGCGCGCAGCTGGTGCAGGTTACCCGGCGGATGGCGGCGCTGATTGTCGAAGTGATTGACGGAACGCTTTCGCCGCTCGCGCAGGCATTGATGCAAACCGGTTTGCTGCCCGCAGGTGTTACGCCCGAAATCATTACGCTTTCTGGAGGCGTGGGCGAATGTTATCGCCACCAGCCCGCCAACCCGTTCTGTTTTGCCGATATTGGCCCACTTCTGGCAACGGCGCTGCATGACCATCCGCGCCTGCGTGAGATGAATGTGCAGTTTCCGGCGCAAACCGTACGCTCCACGGTGATTGGCGCGGGTGCACATACCCTTTCGCTCTCTGGCAGCACAATCTGGCTGGAGGGCGTACAACTGCCGCTGCGCAATTTGCCGGTGGCGATCCCGATTGATGAAACGGATCTGGTGAGTGCCTGGCAACAGGCGCTGCTTCAGCTGGATCTTGATCCCAAAACTGACGTGTACGTGCTGGCGCTTCCCGCCTCGCTGCCTGTGCGTTACGCCGCGGTTCTGACGGTCATCAACGCGCTGGTCGATTTCGTCGCGCGTTTTCCGAATCCGCATCCCCTGCTGGTGGTGGCCGGGCAGGACTTTGGTAAAGCTCTGGGCATGTTGTTGCGCCCACAGCTACAACAACTCCCGTTGGCAGTCATTGACGAAGTGATTGTCCGCGCGGGGGACTATATCGACATTGGTACGCCTCTTTTTGGCGGATCGGTTGTGCCGGTGACGGTGAAATCACTCGCATTTCCTTCCTGAATACGGTAGTTATCAGGTATGGTGCTTGGTGTCTGGGTGTTAGTGGGATTATATCCGGCAGTGTATCCGGTTAAGGTGATTGGTCTGGCAAGATGATTGGATGCTTTTGTGGTGAAAAATGTTTTGGTGTTTTAGCATAACCCTGAAGAAAGAATAAAAATAAAAAGGAAAAAACCAAAACCAGAACAGAACCGGAAAGAGAAGAAAAGAGAAAATGAAAAATAAAAACCAAAAAAGAAAGAATACTTAAATCTTCGCATGTTCTTCGGGTGGTACGCAAGTTTGTTAGTCTGACCGCACAATAAATTTTCGCTTAGAAAATAATAAGTTACATAATATTCTGCTTTTTTAGATAAATATAACCCGAAAAAATCATTGTTAATCTTATGCATTTATTATTTGATTGTAAGTTGTGATTATTATAATTTAGTTATTGTTAGTATGTTTTATAATGCTGGATGGGTGATGCCTCTAATTAGTTGAATCTGATGTATAATACGGGCTTTTGAGGTTATCTCATGACCAGCGTTAATATTCATTGTCCCCGTTGTCAGTCAGCTCAGGTTTACCGCCATGGTCAGAACCCTAAAGGCCGTGACAGACTTCGCTGCCGTGACTGCCACCGTGTGTTTCAGTTCACTTATACTTATCAAGCACGTAAGCCGGGTATGAAAGAGCTGATAACTGAAATGGCCTTTAATGGTGCCGGGGTTCGCGATACCGCCAGGACACTGAAAATTGGTAGTAACACCGTCATCCGGACTTTAAAAAACTCGCGCCAAAGCGAATAACTTCTTCGCCTGTTGCCCATGCTGATGTGGCGTTTATCTGCGAGCTTGATGAGCAATGGAGCTACGTTGGCAGTAAAGCCCGGCAACATTGGCTCGGGTACGCGTACAACACCAAAACAGGCGGTGTACTGGCCTACACTTTTGGTCCCCGAACCGATCAAACGTGCCGGGAGCTACTGGCACTGCTTACACCCTTCAACATCGGCATGCTGACCAGCGATGACTGGGGCAGCTATGGCCGGGAGGTGCCGAAGAATAAGCATCTGACCGGCAAAATATTCACCCAACGCATTGAGCGTAATAATCTGACGCTACGCACCCGCATTAAGCGGTTGGGTCGTAAAACAATCTGCTTCTCACGCTCAGTTGAGATCCACGAAAAAGTGATCGGAGCGTTTATCGAAAAACACATGTTCTACTAATTGGATGCACTACCCAGTATGTAACTGGGTTTGTCCATAAAATGCACCTTACTCAGTTGGTGTCCAACTTTTGGGGTGCAGTTCAGAAGGACGGGATTTTACGGTGTACCGGATAAATTTAAAACTGCCTGATACTGAATGTATGAGGTTTCGTAATGCTCAATTCCCCTAGTACCGTTTTGTAGATCTCCATACTTCCACTAGTATTTATTTGCAAAGTTCCTATATTTGAGGAGTTTAATAAATTTAGCTGTCCCAAGTGATTTTTAATAGAGATAGCCTGATCATGTGCAGGATTAATAAATTTTATATCCGGTGCAACTGCTTCAAAAAAATTCTGAACAATTGGATAGTGAGTACAGCCGAGAATAATTTCATTTACTGGATGGAGGGAAATTAAATGGTTAACATGTTTTTTGATGTCATTCAAGATTGCAGGAGCATTAAGATTACCTTCCTCAATTAACATTGCAAGATTTTTGCTTGGTTCTCCAAATACATTTATTGTTGAATTCAATTTTTTTATTAGCTCTTTGTGACACCCCGTTTTAATAGTAAACTCGGTAGCGATAATACCAACATTTTTATATTGCTGGCGAATCACATCTTCTACTGCAGGTTCAATGATGGATAAGATAGGAAACGGAAAGCTCTTAGCATATCCGCTGTATTCTTCGGATTCCAAAGTTGAGGATATAGTATTACATGCGACAGCAACTAGTTTGACATTCCTTGACTGTAAAAAAGTCAGCATTTTTTTAGTCAAACTGATGATATCATCGGCAGAACGGTTGCCATAAGGTGCATTCATATTATCTCCACAATAGATAATATCTTCACCAGGAAGCAAATTAATTATTTCCTTTACCGATGTCAATCCACCGACACCTGAGTCTATTACACCAATTGGAGATTCAGCACTAAACATATTTAACCTCATCTTTTGTAGCTTATGGAAAATTTAATTACTAGTTCTTTTTTCCCAAGAAAATGGTTCGAAATCAGAGTTTGGATCTTTCCAGTCAGATTTTCGGAAGGCGTAAATTAATATTGGAATTAATAAAAATAGGGCAACTAATACTAACAAATAAAGAACATAGCTGGTTGGACTACCAGTTGGGATTTGCTCGGGCGGAATAAAACTTAATACAAAAGCCAGAAAAGACCCTAAGAATCCAAGTGTTGCCCAGAAAAATAAAGCAGGGGCTCGATATGGGCGTTTTGTATCAGGTTGAGAATGTCGTAGATAGATAGCACTAGCGAACATGAGCATATACATAACTAAATAGAGCATAACTGTTAACTGTGATAAAATCTGAAAAGCTGCTTGAACTGAAGGCATTATCACAAAAGTAACAGAAAGAACTGAGACAATTATACCTTGTACAAACATTAGATGGTGCCCCATTCCATGACGATTGGTTTTTTGGAAAAACTTAGGTAAATAACCAGCTTTCGCGATCGCTAATACACCTGTATTAGGCCCTGCAATCCAAGTAACCACCCCACCCAGTACGCCAATTGCTAGCATAAATGCCATCACAGAGCCAAGCCATGGCACTCCAGCCCATTCGAACAGCATATCGTAGGCAACCAACAAACTTTGAGTTAGACTAATTTTATCTGTAGGAATAATAAAGGCGACCCCTAAAGTACTGAGCAGGAATATTGCAATAGTACCTATAGAAGCGATGGTAATTGCAATTGGGTATTTTTTAGTTGGATTATCTAAATCGTTAACATGGACCGCATTCATTTCCATCCCTGCATAAGCAAGAAATATGCTGGCGGCAAGAACAATATTCTGGAAGTTAGCTATATTAGGGAAAAGATCACCCCAACCTAATGGGATCACCGCTGGTTTACCGCTGAACCACAGATAGGAGAAACCAAGAATAACAAGGATAATAGCTGGAATAATTGTCCCTATAATACCGCACCACTTAGATACCTGCGAGAAAATACCAACGCCACGTAATGCAACACAAATAGCTCCCCAGTAAACAAATAGTACGAAAAATAAAATATACCATTTATTACTGGCAATTGATTCTGCCACCCCCATATCAACATCAATAAATGCAACCGAGACTGCACCAAATGTCAGTACTGTTGGAAAGTAGGGGATGACTTGTAGCCAGGTCATAAGCATTCCTACAAAACCCCAGCGAGCCCCAAATGCTTCTCCTATCCATCGAAATGCCCCCCCTTTTTGTGGATATGTTGTAGCTAGCTCAGCCGCAACAAAGGCAACAGGTACTAAAAACATAATTGCAGCAAAGGTATAGTAAAAAATGGCACCTAAGCCGTATTCTGCTTCAGAAGGTATAAATCGTAGACTTACTACAGCAGTTATATTCATGATAGCGAGTGTCCCCACTGTCATTTTCTTACTTTTGGGTGCGATATTAGCATTAGACATTTTTATACTCTCGAACATTTTTAAAATAGAAACATATAATTACGATGTAAATATAAAAACTAATATTAACTTTAACACTTATCTTAAAAACACTAACGCAATCTGCTTTACAAAAATAAGTAATACCTAAAGTCGTAACGACACCAATAGTGTTTTCATCGACATGCTTCAAAACCTCTTTAGCATTCATTATCAGGTGATGATCATCAAGTGGAATTTCACACAATTTCACATCACAGTAACGGCAGAATTTATGCCAGCATATTTGCACAGGATCGCAAATCAGGTTCGGTTGATTTACCTTGTACTTCGCGTTTTTTACACCACTGCCATTTTAACGCCAAGCGGCCGAGCATAGCAGCTTCAGATGAACCAATGGTTGAGCAACCTAAGGTGTGTCGCGAATCGGGGAAACTCCACGAATCGGAAAGCATACGCACACAGCGACCTTCAGGTTCCGCCATTTGTGGATATTCATCTTTATAAATCATGTTTTTATCAATAGCTAAATTAAGCAACTCACGGATTTCATCATCAAGCCATGTTTGACAGAAAGTAGCTAAGTTTTGTCGTGAATCCCCATCAAGGATGAGCTCATCACGTATGGCGCTGAATACATTTCGAGATTTCTTCTCATCTACACGCAAATGATATTTATGCAATATAAATGAAAGCTCAAGTGAGCTATGAATATCGACTGCTTCTCTATAACAAGAATTACCTGATTTATTTTTCATAATAAACGCCACTCAATACAATCAGATTAAACATTACAAACACAATCTGGATTTTGCAATTTTAAAACTATCAAATTTAGATATATTTTAATTAATATAAAACCATAAACATATCAAAAAATTACTTTATTATGGTCATGGTAGATGTGTTTCAATGCCAACCTGGTCTATTCCTACATATGTGAGAGCATATTTACAAAAAAATCGTTATTGTGATTTCAACGGTGATGCTGAAGTGGCACACTAAATTTGGCCACCTGAACAGAGGTGATATGCTCACCTCAGAACAACATGACGTGGTGTTATTCTGCTCAGTACTGTTCTGGCAATGAATCCAGCCAGTCCTCTGCATCTTCCTTGTAACACTCGTAGATGCAGTAATTGGTGAAACTGATGTATTTGGTTAGTAACTCTGCTTCGTTGTTCCTGTGCGCTCTTCTGGCCTGCTTACGTAGTTGTTTCGCTTCTGCCCGCTGGCCTTCGAGTATCTCCAGCCTGTCTGCAATATCTTGCTTCATGTTCAGCTCCTCGCGCGCGCATAGTACTTGTCCGAAAATTAATCGCCCGTCCCATCATTAATATCGATTCCCACGCTGTGTAACTGGCTATGAATGTCTCTGCGAATGAGAATTAAACGCCTGATGAACTCCATTTCCTCCGCGCTCTGGTTGCTCGGCCCCGATTTCATGTCGATGATTTTATTGATAGTTCCAAGCGAATATTCAGCCCACAGACGAAGCGTTTGGCGCTTCATGGCCTGTTTGCTCAGTGGCGAATGTTTCAGGTCTAAGACATGTTCTGCGAGGGTCTTAGCGATGCCCTGCATGATGCGTAGTGCCAACATGATGATTTTCTCCGGACTTGTGCTAATATAGTTCCCGAACATTGTTTCGAGACTGCTTATCCTGTTTGTCTTGTCCGATTTGTTCATTGGTCACATTGTTAAGTCAGCCGGGGTAATTCCCGGCTTTCTTTTATCCGATCAGTACCGAATCCCTATCGCATTGAATACGCGTTTCCGTTGCTCAGCTTCAGGATCGGTGGCCATTTCTGGTTCTGGCTCCGGCATAGACGGGGCGGCATCAAAATGCTCAATTTCACGACCGAAATACGAGTTCAGGTCAATACCTGCCGAACTATCCACTCCATCAAAATAGCGACGCTGTTCCTCGGTGAGACAGCTACCCAGACGTTCCTCAACCTGCGCCATAAACTCAACATCCGGTGAGAAGTACTCATCGGGATTCGGAGCACCGCTCTGTTTGTACATCTCCATTTTCTCTGCGTTCGTTTTTAGCCCGGCAATGCGTTTCTCCAGTCCGGCGGCTTTAATAGCGTCAGCAACGATTTGTGGGATCTGCGGTTTAATTGTTTCGATAACTTCATTACTGATTAATTTAAACTGGGCCATACGGATCGCTTTAATCTGTTTATTTAGCAGTGCGCGTTCCCCTTCGTTGGCGGTTTTATCACGCTGTGCTACCAGTTCAGCGCCTTTATTTGCCAGTACCTCAAATGCGTCCATTATCTTTCCCCCCTTTTTTCGATTATTTAAAAGCGCTTATTGACACGCCAAAACGACGACTTAATTCGCAAATGAGTCGCCGCTTTGCAGTGCCTTCCATATCTTCCGGCATTTCAGACTGAAGTTTATCAGCTACTTCATCAACAAGTGGACGAACCGTTTCCACGAACTTGTCCGCAATATAATCAGCAGAACGCATCACTTTCTCATGGAATTCCTCACGGCGTTCCTGGGCGGCTGATTTAGGGGCTGTCGTGCGCTGAAAATAACTGTCTAATGAATGCATGGTATTTACTCCTGTGTTTATAGTGATTGTTCAATTAATTGCGGTTGAAGCCATTGTGTGTGGCCCAGCCGAATAAGTTTGCGGACGTTTTTATGTATCCGGCGGTGCTTTTCTTTCGGCATCAGGCGAATATTCTTGATGCGGTTATCCTGTTTGTTCAAATTAACGTGGTGCACTTCATATAATGTCTCGTCATAAGCGCCGTATGTGTATACATAGCAGGCTTTCTGATAGGTGAGTGTCACTTTGAATTTACCTTCATGTACCGTTACAACCAAATGCCCTTTATTGGTCATGCTGCCTTTGATAACGTCTTTTGTTTCACGGCTAAACAATAAACCCGCTTCAGGGTCATAAATCCATCTGCGTCGCATAATATCGGCACAGCGTTCTAATCTTTCGATATTGGTCATGATGTTTACCTCAAAATGTGATGCGTGATTATTATCGTTCTGTTCTGTACAACCATTCTTTGCATTCGTGCTCCCAGAATAATTGGCGAGTACCGCGTGGGGTAAATGGCAAAGGGACTCCGGTTGATGGTTTTTTTAGCCAGCGCCTCAGCGTTCTGGTCGATACATTCGCCATTGCTGCGAACTGTTCTAATGTTATTGCTTTCATAAATACCTCGATACGAAAAAGAAGCCGCCCACGGAGGAAAGAAGAAGCAAATTTTGAATTTCCGTGAGGCGGTGGATTCCGATTCCCTGAACCCATTACCCATGTGATACTTAATATTATAAACCTTATTTTTTCTGTTGACATTTTTGGCCATATATTGACAGCGGTTTTTGTTAGCAAAAAGTGCTATTTATTAAATCATCAAAGCAATAAAAGATTATTTGCACCCGCAAGGTAATAGCGGGATAATATTAGCGAGGGTTAGCCGCCCTCGACCTCAAAGTGATCTGTTAATAACTACAACGATATGTCTCTATTTCCCGCTTCTCCGGCGGGTTTTTTTTGCGTGCAAATCACCACATCAGAATTAATTAAATTGATACCGTTTAAAACGCTCCCAATCGCAATATAACGGCCTTAACTTCTGGCTATGCATTTTCTCAGGTGTGATCAAATTGATTCGTCAGGCGTGGAATAAGGCAATAAAAACGGGCATTGCGCCCGCTTGTGTTCACTGCATCGAAAATAACTTATCCATAATTCTTTTCTCCTGTTCCCTGCACATCATTTCGGCACGGTCCCGATCTTCCTGTGTCGGATTAAAGTCCGGCGTTCTGTATCTGTTGCCTGAAATATACCGTGCATGATTGCGGCGACCTGAACGCGGCATTATCCAGTATTCGATGTTCTCACGCGTGGCAATGAGTAAACCATCTTCTACAAGCGTATTCAGGGCGTGCCATAGCTGCTTGTAAGTAACGCAACCTTCACCGACAAGATAATCCAGTGCGCACGACAATCCGCTTACTGTTAACTCTTTGGCGGCGAAATTTGGGTGTTCAGAAAGGAAATACTCCTGACCCTGTTTGCTGAATACCCAAAGGATCTGGCGGCGCAATTCTTCAACGTCCTGGCTATAAGCGTGATTGATATGTCTTTCAGCTACGAAAGCGCGGCCTTGTTTCCTGATTAGCCCATTACTAACCATCGTCATGAGTGAGCGGCGGGCGGCGTCAACCTGGACGCGGGTAACATTGCCACCATAAACGAGATCTGCGGCTTGTCGTGCGGTGATTGATTCGTTTTTTGCCAGATAGTCGAGGATCTGCCGTTGTTGTTCTGATATGCGCATGATATGTAACCCCCTGATTTTCACAATAAACTTATCTCTTTTCCGCTTAATGTATGTATCTATTATGCGCTCAATATCGAGGCGGGGCAATGTTGCGATCAGTCCTGATCGCCACCATTCAGGCGAGTGAGAAAAATTTAATGAAATCGCATCGATTTTAAGCGCTCTCAATCGCTCTGTGGCGACGTTAAGTAAGTGTAGCGCTTATGTGTGTTCATCGCGTTCTATGGGCCATTCCTTTCGAATTTGGCGCGGTCATGATAGTTCGCGGTGATCGGCGGCGGGGATAAAGTTTCCTGAGTGATCACTTAAGCCTGCTGTGCGTCGTGTGAGTGTGCTGTCTGCACCTGGCTATACGCTGCTTTGCTGCTGTTTCCTGTCTGGTCTGTATACGCGATAAAAACCATTGGTCTTGCAGTGTGGCGGTGTCGTTGGTTTTTATTGAGCGCGTAGCGCGATAGAAGGTGCGCTCTCAGATGTTTATGTGTCTACCTATGGTGAGCGCTCCGTGCCTTACGTCGTTTCATTGAGCATTGGCCCCAGGAGACGAGCGAAGCGAAGCTCTCCCCACTGCTAAGCTGGTTTTGTTTTTATCCTGCATGCTATTCCGCTTAAGCCAGCTAGTTAATTCGTCAAGGAATGATTTAAAGAGTCCTTTAACATTATGGTCACAATCCGAACAGCTTTATCGTGAGGATTTGACCTAGCCGAGCGGCAATGAGCGTAGTCCTGCTGCACAGAAGTTAAGGTCTGCTCTGGAGGTTATCAGGACGTAAGCACTAGTCTCATGATTCCGCCGAAAAGACGAAAAATCTTGGCGCTGATCTGTATTTATTATTTCTCTGTATTTATTACTTTGGGCCGCAAAAATGCGGCTAGTGAGTGGGCAAATTTGCGGCTAGTGAGTGGGCAAAAATGCCCACCTATTTTTTTTCAGCGTCAAAATCATGACCTTTCTGGATACTTCTTGAACAGTAATCACGCTTTTTCTTGCACTAACCAATTGAATAATAAAAGGTTCTGGCAAATAGGACCGCATTTTTGCGGCTAGTAAACATGGGGTCGCATTTTTGCGGCTTATTTTGCTTGCAGCCAGCGCCACGTCTGGGTTTGAGCTATCACTATCAAACTGGTTGTAACCGCGATGTGATTATTAGTTTATTGAGGTAATGATCTGATTATCTGACATGAAAAAAGGGGCATTTGTCCCCCTTTGCTGACCCGCTGCCTAGTGTACCAGGTAGCTGACTTTTGCTTCTCTTTCGTGCTGCTGTGCCGTCATTGTGGATTTGGCGAAACGTATGCTGGAGCAGAAAGCATCCGGCATCAACATGACCCGATAAGGAGGCATCATGCCAGCTTTAGATTTGATTCGACCGTCGGTAACCGCCATGCGGGTGATTGCCTCCGTTAACGCTGAATTTGCGCGTGAACTAAAATTGCCGCCGCATATTCGTAGCCTCGGGCTGATTTCTGCCGATTCTGACGACGTAACCTACATTGCGGCTGACGAAGCGACCAAACAAGCGATGGTCGAAGTGGTATATGGTCGCTCGCTGTATGCGGGAGCGGCACACGGCCCGTCACCGACTGCCGGTGAAGTGCTGATTATGCTTGGTGGGCCAAACCCGGCGGAAGTGCGTGCCGGTCTGGATGCGATGGTTGCACATATTGAAAATGGCGCAGCTTTCCAGTGGGCCAATGACGCAGAAAACACCGCCTTCCTGGCGCATGTGGTTTCGCGTACCGGTTCTTATCTTTCATCAACCGCCGGGATCACGCTTGGCGATCCGATGGCGTATCTGGTGGCACCGCCGCTGGAAGCGACCTACGGCATTGATGCCGCGTTGAAATCTGCCGACGTACAGCTGGTGACCTACGTCCCGCCACCGTCTGAAACCAACTACTCGGCAGCATTTTTAACCGGTAGCCAGGCCGCGTGTAAAGCAGCCTGTAACGCCTTTACCGATGCAGTGCTGGAAATCGCGCGTAATCCAATCCAGCGTGCGTAACGGAGGTTGCCGATGATCAATGCACTGGGATTGCTGGAAGTGGACGGCATGGTCGCCGCGATAGATGCAGCGGATGCCATGCTCAAAGCAGCTAACGTTCGTCTGCTCAGTCACGAAGTGCTTGACCCTGGTCGCTTAACGCTGGTGGTGGAAGGCGATCTGGCGGCGTGTCGTGCGGCGCTGGACGCAGGTTGTGCTGCCGCGATGCGTACCGGGCGTGTCATCAGCCGTAAGGAGATCGGTCGGCCAGACGATGACACCCAGTGGCTGGTTACTGGCTTTAACCGCCAGCCGAAGCAACCCGTAAAGGAACCCGACGCGCCAGTTATCGTCGCGGAATCTGCTGACGAGTTGTTGGCGCTGTTAACATCAGTATGTCAGGGAATGACGGCAGGAGAAGTGGCCGCCCACTTTGGCTGGCCGCTGGAAAAAGCCAGAAATGCGCTCGAACAGCTCTTTTCTGCCGGGACGTTACGTAAACGCAGTAGTCGTTATCGTCTCAAGCCCCATTAACCTGTCGGAGGTGCCGGGTGTCCTACAACACCCGGCATTAACATCATGAAAAAGACCCGTACAGCCAATTTGCACCATCTTTATCATGAACCCTTACCCGAAAACCTGAAGCTCACGCCGAAGGTCGAAGTGGATAATGTTCATCAACGACAGACAACGGATGTCTATGAACATGCTTTGACGATTACCGCCTAGCAGCAGATTTACGATCAGCTGCATCCGGGCAAGTTTCATGGTGAATTTACGGAAATTCTACTCGATGATATTCAGGTTTTTCGTGAATACACCGGTCTGGCGCTGCGTCAGTCGTGCCTGGTCTGGCCGAACTCGTTCTGGTTTGGCATTCCGGCGACGCGCGGTGAGCAGGGATTTATCGGTTCGCAATGTCTGGGAAGCGCAGAAATAGCGACGCGCCCCGGTGGAACCGAGTTTGAATTAAGTACGCCGGACGATTATACGATCCTGGGCGTAGTGCTGTCTGAAGATGTCATCACCTGTCAGGCTAACTTTTTGCACAATCCGGATCGGGTATTACATATGCTGCGTAGCCAGTCGGCGCTGGAAGTGAAAGAGCAGCATAAAGCCGCGCTGTGGGGCTTTGTCCAACAGGCGCTGGCGACGTTTTGCGAGAACCCGGAAAATCTCCATCAGCCTGCAGTGCGAAAAGTGCTGGGGGATAATTTGCTAATGGCGATGGGGGCGATGCTGGAAGAAGCGCAACCAATGGTGACGGCGGAAAGCATCAGTCATCAGAGTTACCGTCGGTTGCTTTCCCGCGCCCGTGAATATGTGCTGGAAAACATGTCCGAACCGGTGACGGTGCTGGATTTGTGTAATCAACTGCATGTCAGTCGCCGCACGCTACAAAACGCGTTTCACGCTATTTTAGGCATTGGCCCAAACGCGTGGCTGAAACGCATTCGCCTGAACGTCGTACGCCGCGAACTGATAAGCCCGTGGTCGCAAAGCACAACGGTAAAAGACGCCGCCATGCAGTGGGGATTCTGGCATCTGGGGCAATTTGCCACGGATTACCAGCAGCTGTTTGCCGAGAAGCCGTCGTTGACGTTGCATCAGCGGATGCGGGAATGGGGGTGAGGGAGTTACCCCCAATCCCTGACCTTAATAAACTCACTTAACGCCGCTTCTGGGCTGCCATCTTTTGGCTGATAATCATACTCCCAGCGTACCAGTGGCGGCATTGACATCAGGATCGACTCGGTGCGCCCGCCAGTTTGCAGGCCAAACAGCGTGCCGCGATCCCAGACCAGATTGAACTCGACATAACGACCGCGACGGTAGAGCTGAAAATTGCGCTCGCGCTCGCCGTAGGCCATCGCTTTACGTCGCTCTACAATTGGTAAATAAGCGTCGGTGTAGCCTTTGCCTACCGCCTGCATAAAGGCAAAACAGTGGTCGAAATCTGGCGTGTTCAGATCATCAAAGAACAGCCCGCCAATGCCGCGCTGTTCGTTGCGATGTTTGAGGTAGAAGTAATCGTCGCACCACTTTTTGTAACGGGGATAAACGTCTTCACCAAATGGCTGGCACAGGTCACGGGCGGTGCGGTGCCAGTGAATGGCGTCTTCTTCAAAACCATAGAAAGGGGTTAAATCGAAGCCGCCGCCAAACCACCAAACGGGCTCTGCACCCGGTTTTTCGGCAATAAAAAAACGCACATTCGCGTGGCTGGTGGGAACATACGGGTTATGCGGATGCACTACCAGTGAAACGCCCATCGCCTCGAAACTGCGCCCGGCAAGTTCCGGGCGATGAGCGGTGGCGGAAGCAGGCATCGCCTCACCGTGGACGTGAGAAAAGTTGACGCCCGCCTGTTCGAAAACACCACCATTACGCAACACCCGACTGCGCCCGCCGCCGCCAGCTTCGCGCTGCCAACTATCTTCGACAAATTCTGCGCCATCGACGGCGGTCAGCTGCTGACAAATCGTATCCTGAAGGTTGAGCAGAAACTGTTTAACCTGGTGTGCGTCGGGTTTCATAACTTATCGCTTTTTCGAATGTGCTTTCTGGTTGTCGAACCAGTGGAAATAACTGATCACGCCTTCAGCAATCGCTGTGGCGATTTTCTGACGAAACGCCGCCGTGCCTAACAGCCGCTCTTCTTCCGGGTTGGTGATAAACGAGGTTTCCACCAGCACCGAAGGAACCGACGGCGATTTCAACACCACAAACGCGGCTTGTTCGGTGTTGCGGCTGTGCAGTTTATGCACCGGCTTAATCTTTTTCAGAATATGCGAGCCAAGCGTCAGGCTGTTTTTAATAGTATCGGTTTGCACCAGATCAAACAGTACTTGCTGCAATAGGTGATCCTTGTCAGTCGCCTTTTTACCGGCAACTTCATCGGCGCGGTTTTCGCGTTCAGACAGGTATTTCGCCATTGCGCTACTTGCCCCACGGTTAGAGAGGGCAAATACCGAAGCACCGGCAGCTTTCGGGTTGGTAAAGCCATCGGCATGAATTGACATAAACAGATCTGCGCCATGTTTATGGGCGATTTCAACGCGATCGTAAAGTGGGATAAACGTATCGCCAGAACGCGTTAAACGCGCATCAATCCCATGATTACGCAAAATGGAACGGACGTTTTTAGCAATCGCCAGCACCACATGTTTTTCTTTCGAACCGTTGCGTCCGATCGCTCCGGTATCAATTCCGCCGTGGCCTGGATCGAGAACAACGACACGTTTGCCGCCAGATTTTTTGGCTTTCGGCTTGCTGTGTCCGTTGCTGGTTTTTAAAGGTTCGTCTTTGGCAATGGCTTGCGACATTCCTGACAACGTCAGGGCAGCTAAACCGGCTTTCAGCACCTGGCGGCGCGAAGTGAGTGTTTTTAGTGGTTTAAAAGTGCTCATACGGCCTGAGTTGTAATAATAAAGTTCCAGATGTTATATCGTATCGCGTAATCCGTTACGACGGTTTGCTGTTGAGAATTGTTTTACTTTTCATTTCAATAGTTGACAACTCCCCATTATGCCACTTTTTCAACCGATTTTCGTCAGATATTGGCTAATTCGACCGTTCACGCCATAATCAGCCTTTTAACCCGCAAAAAGGTAACGAATACCATGGAGATACGCGTATTTCGCCAGGAAGATTTCGAAGAGGTCATCACCCTTTGGGAGCGTTGCGACTTGCTGCGTCCGTGGAACGATCCGGAAATGGACATCGAGCGTAAGATGAACCATGACGTCAGTTTGTTTTTGGTCGCTGAGGTAAACGGTGAAGTGGTCGGAACGGTGATGGGCGGTTATGACGGGCATCGCGGGTCTGCTTATTATCTTGGCGTGCATCCAGAGTTTCGTGGGCGTGGAATTGCCAATGCGTTGCTTAACCGGCTGGAGAAAAAGCTGATTGCTCGCGGCTGCCCGAAAATTCAGATCAACGTGCCGGAAGATAACGACATGGTGCTCGGAATGTATGAACGCCTGGGATATGAACACGCCGACGTGCTGAGTCTGGGTAAGCGTTTGATTGAAGATGAAGAGTACTGAGTTCCATCCTGTCCATTATGATGCGCACGGACGCCTGCGTTTACCCTTGCTCTTCTGGCTTGTGCTATTGCTTCAGGCGCGAACCTGGGTGCTGTTTGTCATTGCCGGTGCGTCGCGTGAGCAGGGTACTGCGCTGCTAAATCTGTTTTATCCCGATCACGATAATTTCTGGCTGGGGCTGATTCCCGGTATTCCGGCGGTGCTGGCGTTTTTGTTGAGCGGTCGGCGGGCTTCGTTTCCTCGCACCTGGCATGTGCTCTATTTTCTGTTGCTGTTGGCGCAGGTGGTTTTACTTTGCTGGCAACCGTGGCTGTGGCTGAACGGTGAATCCGTTAGCGGTATCGGTCTGGCGCTGGTAGTGGCGGATATTGTGGCGTTAATCTGGCTGCTGACCAATCGACGTTTACGCGCTTGTTTTAATGAAGAAAAAGAATAACGGCACTTTTTGGTGAATTTGCACTCCAAGCAACGTTATTGAATAACCAAAGGAAGTGACATGAAATCGCTGCGTTTAATGTTATGCGCTATGCCGTTGATGCTGACCGGCTGTTCCACGATGTCGTCAGTTAACTGGTCTGCCGCTAACCCGTGGAACTGGTTTGGATCGTCCACCAAAGTGAGCGAGCAGGGCGTGGGTGAATTAACGGCGTCCACACCACTGCAAGAACAAGCCATTGCTGATGCGCTTGATGGCGATTATCGCCTGCGCAGCGGAATGAAAACCACGAACGGCAACGTGGTGCGCTTTTTTGAAGTGATGAAAGGCGACAACGTGGCGATGGTGATTAACGGCGATCAAGGCACGATCAGTCGCATTGACGTGCTGGATAGCGATATTCCTGCTGACACCGGTGTTAAAATCGGTACACCGTTTAGCGACCTTTACAGCAAAGCATTTGGCAATTGCCAAAAAGCTGATGGTGATGATAATCGTGCCGTCGAATGTAAAGCCGAAGGCAGTCAACATATTAGCTACCAGTTCAGCGGGGAATGGCGTGGTCCTGAAGGGTTAATGCCTTCGGACGATACCCTGAAAAACTGGAAAGTCAGTAAAATTATCTGGCGGCGTTAATTTGCGTCTGAACAAACCGCCGTCGCGAAAAAACACGTAAAATAGCGCTCAACAATGCCACGGATTGCGTGGCATTCTTATTTTCAGGAGGAACAATGTCTCAGGTTCAGAGTGGCATTTTGCCAGAACATTGCCGCGCGGCGATTTGGATCGAAGCCAACGTGAAAGGGGAAGTTGACGCCCTGCGTGCGGCCAGTAAAACATTTGCCGACAAACTGGCAACTTTTGAAGCGAAATTCCCGGACGCGCATCTTGGTGCGGTGGTTGCCTTTGGTAACAACACCTGGCGCGCTCTGAGCGGCGGCGTTGGGGCAGAAGAGCTGAAAGATTTTCCGGGCTACGGTAAAGGCCTTGCGCCGACGACCCAGTTCGATGTGTTGATCCACATTCTTTCTCTGCGTCACGACGTAAACTTCTCTGTCGCTCAGGCGGCGATGGAAGCCTTTGGTGACTGCATTGAAGTGAAAGAAGAGATCCACGGCTTCCGTTGGGTGGAAGAGCGTGACCTGAGCGGCTTTGTTGACGGTACAGAAAACCCGGCGGGTGAAGAGACGCGCCGCGAAGTGGCGGTTATCAAAGACGGCGTGGATTCCGGCGGCAGCTATGTGTTTGTGCAGCGTTGGGAGCACAACCTGAAGCAGCTCAACCGGATGAGCGTTCACGATCAGGAGATGATGATCGGGCGCACCAAAGAGGCCAACGAAGAGATTGACGGCGACGAACGTCCGGAAACCTCTCACCTCACCCGCGTTGATCTGAAAGAAGATGGCAAAGGGCTGAAGATTGTTCGCCAGAGCCTGCCGTACGGCACCGCCAGTGGCACTCACGGTCTGTACTTCTGCGCCTACTGCGCGCGTCTGCATAACATTGAGCAGCAACTGCTGAGCATGTTTGGCGATACCGATGGCAAACGTGATGCGATGTTGCGTTTCACCAAACCGGTAACCGGCGGCTATTATTTCGCACCGTCGCTGGACAAGTTGATGGCGCTGTAAGCGTTTCTGATTCATTGATTAAAGGCCAGGCAGTAACATTACTGACTGGCCTTTTTATTACTGCTTTAACGCCGCATATACTTGATCAACTACCTTCTGTCAGAACAGGGTATTTTGCGGCGCTGACGCTACAACTAACAGCCAGCAGAGAAAGATAGAGCATTGTCCGTTTCATAATATCAGTCCAGATTGACGTTACGGCAGCCAAAGAGCGTGGTGAAAATAAACCCGCAAACCCATGCCACCAGAATCCCGCCAGCATAAACCGCCATTGCCGGAAGGATGCCTTGTGCGGAAGTCATCAGCGGCAGCGCCACCAGACCAGACGGCCCAAAGGCGCTGTTTAAGCCCATCGGCAGACCCCACCAGGCTATCAATCCGATAAACAAACCGCCCGCCGCGCCGCCTAAACAGGCGGTAACAAACGGCTTCATGCGGGGCAGGGTGACACCGTAAATCAGCGGTTCACCAACGCCCAGCAGGCCGGGAATAATCGCCCCGCGTACCTGACTGCGTAGCGCACTGTGCGGTTGCGCCCGCCAGTAGAGTGCCAGCGCCGCGCCCACCTGGCCCGCGCCTGCCATTGAAAGGATGGGAAATAAGCTGTTGAATCCCTGGCTGTCCATTAACGCGAGGTAAACAGGAATAAAGCCCTGATGCACGCCAAATACCACGGCGATCAGGAACAGCCCGGCTAAAACCGCACAACCGAACGGATTACTGTTCAGGTGCATAAACAGCCATGACATACCTTCGAATAACCAGCCACCCAGCGGCATAATGATCAGGTACGCAAGCGTAGCGGTGATCAGCAGGGTGATTAACGAGGTCAGCAGCATGTCGAGATCGTCCGGCATAAAGCGGCGCACCATGCCTTCAATGCGGGCGCAGGCCCACGCGGCAATCAGCACGCCGATAATATTGCCGCGCGGATCGATGGGCAGACCAAAGAAATCGTGAAAACCGGCGTAGTAACCGGTGGTTGCAGCGGGGTTATAACCGAGCAAAAAGAGTGCGGCAATAATTGCGCCATTGACGCCCGTGCCGCCAAATGCCTGGGCGGCGTTATAGCCCACCAGAATCACTAGGAAGGTGAACAAACCTTTGCTGAACACCTTCATAAAATTCAGCGCGTCGGGTAGCGTGCCCTGAGCATCTGCCGGAACGTGCATCACCGTGGCAATTAACGTCGCTATCCCCAGCAGCAGACCGGCGGCAATAAAACCGGGGATCAGCGGCGTGAAGATGGTGGCGAATTTGGCGAGAAATTGTTGCACGCCGGAGGTTTGTTTGGCTTTTAACTGACGTTTGTTCTGGGCGGCGATTTCTGCGGCATCCTGTACCGGTGCATCGCCCAGCAGCTCGCTCATCGCTTTTGCGGCACGATGCGCTTTACCAGGCCCAAAAACGACCTGCACCTGGTCGCTGGTCAAAATGACGCCCTTCACGCCTTCCAGCGTTTTGATATTGGGATCAACCAGTGAACTGTCATGTACACCCAGACGCAGGCGCGTCATACAGTTACCACAACTGGCGATATTTCCCGGTCCGCCGACACGGGTAAGAATGGTGTTCAGAAGTTCACTGCTGATCTCTTTGGCCATGGGTTATTCCTTGTCTAAAACCTGACGAATAAAGCCGCCGTGTTGATCCAGGCGTTTTTTAGCTTCTGCGGCATCGAGATTTTTCAGCACCATCACAATGGCCGTTTTACAGTTGCGCTCGCAGGCAATTAACGCCGCTTCCGCTTGTTCGGCATTACATCCGGTGGCGTTTTTAACGATATTGACCTGGCGCACATGCAGTTTTTCGTTGGTGGCGACCACATCGACCATCAGGTTGCCGAACACTTTGCCGGATTTAATCATCAGCCCGGTGGAAAGCATATTGAGCACCAGTTTCTGCGCTGTACCTGCTTTCATCCGCGAAGAACCGGTAACAACTTCGGCACCTACAATCGGTGTAATGGCAAACTCAGCGGTGGTTGAAACGGCGCTCCCCGGATTACAGGAAATTCCCACTGTGCGGCAGCCGAGCTGGCGTGCGTATTCCAGTCCGGCAATCACATACGGCGTGCGACCGCTGGCAGCAATGCCAACCACCACATCCTGTGCCGTTAAATTAATATTTTTCAGATCGTTAACACCACCTTCCCGGCTATCTTCAGCTCCTTCCACCGCGTGCTGAATGGCATATTCGCCTCCAGCAATCAAACCAACCACCAGACCCGGTTTCACGCCGTAGGTGGGCGGACATTCGCTGGCATCCAGAATCCCCAGACGACCGGATGTTCCCGCACCGAGATAAATCAGACGACCGCCGCCGCTGACCTGGGCGTGGATAACATCGATCGCCGCGGCGATATCCGGCAGGACGCGATCAACGGCAGGCGGTACGGTTTTATCTTCATCGTTGATAATCCGGCACATTTCCAGCGTCGATACGCGGTCAATTTCAGCCGAGGCGGTGTTCGAGCCTTCAGTAATCATCTTTTCTAGTTGCATCGGTGGTGACCTTACTATTTACGATCAAATAATTGCAGATGTATGGAATCATATATCCCGAATTGACAGACTTAAAGGAATCATTGAGTCTACACTCGCAGAGTGTGAAGAGCGTCATAAGAACTTAAGCGGAATTTTTGCTGCCAGCCCAGGAGAGTGGAAGATGTTGTACCTGACGAAAATACGCAATGCGGAAAGTGAATTTACCGGGAACGAGCAAAAAATTGCTGACTTTCTGCGGGCCAGAGTGAGCGAGCTGAAATCCGTCTCTTCACGGCAGATGGCGAAACAGCTCGGTATCAGCCAGTCGAGCATTGTGAAATTTGCCCAGAAGCTCGGCGCGCAAGGATTTACTGAACTGCGTATGGCGTTAATTGGCGAATACAGTGCCAGCCGGGAGAAAACGAATGCCACGGCGCTGCACGTGCACAGTTCGATTACCAGTGATGATTCGCTGGAAGTGATTGCCCGCAAACTGAATCGCGAAAAAGAGATGGCGCTGGAGCAAACCTGTGCGTTGTTCGACTACGCGCGGCTGCAAAAAATCATTGAGGTCATCAGTAAAGCACCGTTTATCCAGATAACGGGCCTGGGCGGATCGGCGCTGGTGGGGCGCGATCTGTCGTTCAAACTGATGAAAATTGGCTATCGCGTGGCCTGCGAAGCCGACACGCACGTACAAGCCACCGTTTCCCAGGCGTTGAAAAAAGGCGATGTACAAATCGCTATCTCTTACAGCGGCAGTAAAAAAGAGATTGTCTTGTGCGCAGAAGCGGCACGAAAGCAGGGGGCAACGGTGATTGCCATTACTTCTCTGGCTGACTCTCCGCTGCGGCGGCTGGCGCATTTCACGCTCGATACCGTTTCCGGTGAAACCGAATGGCGTAGCTCGTCGATGTCTACCCGCACGGCGCAAAATTCTGTTACCGATTTACTGTTTGTTGGTCTTGTGCAACATCAATGATGTGGCGTCATTGAAAATGATTCAGCGCAGCAGTGAGCTAACACAACGCCTGAAATGATGCATAAAGCAGCGACTGGATTGAGATTTTCCTGAATTAGTGAGCTGATCCGCAGCAATATTTTGTTTATCCTGTATTTTCAGAGGGAATGGAGTGTAACGCTCTGTATTAACAAGGAGAGCATTAAAATGGGTAAACTCACGGGCAAGACAGCACTGATTACGGGCGCATTGCAGGGAATTGGCGAAGGAATTGCCAGAACTTTTGCACGTCATGGCGCGAACCTAATCTTGCTGGATATCTCCCCTGAGATCGAAAAGCTAGCGGACGAACTGTGTGGTCGTGGTCATCGCTGTACGGCGGTTGTCGCCGATGTGCGTGACCCGGCGTCGGTAGCCGCAGCTATCAAACGCGCGAAGGAAAAAGAAGGGCGCATTGATATCCTGGTGAATAACGCAGGCGTTTGTCGTCTGGGCAGTTTCCTCGATATGAGCGATGAAGATCGCGATTTCCATATTGATATCAATATTAAAGGCGTATGGAACGTCACGAAGGCGGTGCTGCCGGAGATGATTGCGCGCAAAGATGGTCGCATTGTGATGATGTCTTCAGTCACTGGTGATATGGTGGCCGATCCTGGCGAAACGGCGTATGCCTTAACGAAAGCGGCGATTGTTGGCCTGACTAAATCGCTGGCGGTGGAGTACGCGCAATCCGGTATTCGCGTTAACGCCATCTGCCCGGGATACGTCCGCACGCCAATGGCGGAAAGCATTGCCCGCCAGTCGAACCCGGAAGATCCAGAATCGGTGCTGACTGAAATGGCAAAAGCAATCCCGCTGTGTCGCCTCGCCGATCCGCTGGAAGTCGGCGAACTGGCGGCCTTCCTCGCATCGGATGAATCCAGCTATTTAACCGGTACACAGAATGTGATTGATGGCGGCAGCACACTGCCGGAGACGGTTAGCGTCGGTATCTGATTCACCTCTGTTTCCTCCCTGCATGTGTGGGGAGGATTTCGTCTTGAACTAAGTTCACCAGGCTATTTCATTTGTCATTTTGGCCCCGGGCAGTGCTCGAAATCCTCACGTACTATGTGTACGCTCCGGTTTCTCCGCGCTGTCCGTGTCCAAACTGCCTGCAACAATTACGCCTGTTGAACCAAGTTCTTATTCCCTTTTTAACTTCCAAATCACCAAACGGTATATAAAACCGTTACTCCTTTCACGTCCGTTATAAATATGATGGCTATTAGAAAGTCATTAAATTTATAAGGGTGCGCAATGGCCGTTAACTTACTGAAAAAGAACTCACTCGCGCTGGTCGCTTCTCTGCTGCTGGCGGGCCATGTACAGGCAACGGAACTGCTGAACAGTTCTTATGACGTCTCCCGCGAGCTGTTTGCCGCCCTGAATCCGCCGTTTGAACAGCAATGGGCAAAAGATAACGGCGGCGACAAACTGACGATAAAACAATCTCATGCCGGGTCATCAAAACAGGCGCTGGCGATTTTGCAGGGCTTAAAAGCAGACGTTGTCACTTATAACCAGGTGACCGACGTACAAATCCTGCACGACAAAGGCAAGCTGATCCCGGCTGACTGGCAGTCGCGCCTGCCGAATAATAGCTCGCCGTTCTACTCCACCATGGGCTTCCTGGTGCGTAAGGGCAACCCGAAGAATATCCACGACTGGAACGACCTGGTGCGCTCCGACGTGAAGCTGATTTTCCCGAACCCGAAAACGTCGGGTAACGCGCGTTATACCTATCTGGCGGCATGGGGCGCAGCGGATAAAGCTGACGGTGGCGATAAAGCCAAAACCGAACAGTTTATGACCCAGTTCCTGAAAAACGTTGAAGTGTTCGATACCGGCGGTCGTGGCGCAACCACCACTTTTGCCGAGCGTGGCTTGGGCGATGTGCTGATTAGCTTTGAATCGGAAGTGAACAACATCCGTAAACAGTATGAAGCACAGGGCTTTGAAGTGGTGATCCCGAAAACCAATATTCTGGCGGAATTCCCGGTGGCGTGGGTCGATAAAAATGTGCAGGCCAACGGTACGGAAAAAGCCGCAAAAGCCTACCTGAACTGGCTCTACAGCCCACAGGCGCAGACCATCATCACCGACTATTACTACCGTGTGAATAACCCGGAAGTCATGGACAAACTGAAAGATAAATTCCCGCAGACCGAACTGTTCCGCGTGGAAGACAAATTTGGCTCATGGCCGGAAGTGATGAAAACCCACTTCACCAGCGGCGGCGAGTTAGACAAGCTGTTAGCGGCGGGGCGTAAGTAATGTTTGCAGTTTCTTCAAGACGCGTGCTGCCGGGCTTTACTTTAAGCCTTGGCACCAGTCTGCTGTTTGTGTGCCTGATATTGCTGCTGCCGCTCTCTGCGCTGGTGATGCAGCTTTCTGAGATGAGCTGGGCGCAGTACTGGGAGGTGATCACCAACCCGCAGGTGGTCGCGGCCTACAAAGTGACGCTGCTGTCGGCGTTTGTGGCATCGATTTTTAACGGCGTTTTCGGTCTGCTGATGGCGTGGATTTTAACACGTTATCGCTTTCCGGGCCGCACGCTGCTTGATGCGCTGATGGATTTACCCTTTGCGCTGCCAACGGCAGTCGCCGGTTTAACGCTGGCCTCGCTCTTTTCCGTAAACGGTTTTTACGGTGAATGGCTGGCGAAGTTTGATATCAAAGTCACCTATACCTGGCTTGGTATTGCGGTGGCGATGGCCTTTACCAGCATTCCGTTTGTGGTGCGTACCGTGCAGCCGGTGCTGGAAGAGTTAGGCCCGGAATATGAAGAAGCGGCGGAAACGCTTGGTGCAACGCGCTGGCAGAGTTTCTGCAAAGTGGTGCTGCCGGAGCTTTCTCCGGCGCTGGTGGCGGGCGTGGCGCTGTCGTTTACCCGTAGTCTTGGTGAATTTGGCGCGGTGATTTTTATCGCCGGAAATATCGCGTGGAAGACGGAAGTGACGTCGCTGATGATTTTTGTGCGCTTACAGGAGTTTGATTACCCGGCAGCGAGCGCGATTGCTTCGGTGATCCTCGCGGCATCTCTGCTGCTGCTGTTCTCAATTAACACTCTGCAAAGTCGCTTTGGTCGGCGTGTGGTAGGTCATTAATGGCGGAAGTTACCCAATTGAAGCGTTATGACGCGCGCCCGATTAACTGGGGCAAATGGTTTCTGATTGGCATCGGGATGCTGGTTTCGGCGTTCATCCTGCTGGTGCCGATGATTTACATCTTCGTGCAGGCATTCAGCAAGGGGCTGATGCCGGTTTTACAGAATCTGGCCGATCCGGACATGCTGCACGCCATCTGGCTGACGGTGATGATCGCGCTGATTGCCGTACCGGTAAACCTGGTGTTCGGCATTCTGCTGGCCTGGCTGGTGACGCGCTTTAACTTCCCGGGACGCCAGTTACTGCTGACGCTACTGGACATTCCGTTTGCTGTATCGCCGGTGGTTGCCGGTCTGGTGTATCTGCTGTTCTACGGCTCCAACGGCCCGCTCGGCGGCTGGCTGGATGAACATAATCTGCAAATTATGTTCTCCTGGCCCGGAATGGTGCTGGTCACCATCTTTGTGACGTGTCCGTTTGTGGTGCGCGAGCTGGTGCCGGTGATGTTAAGCCAGGGCAGCCAGGAAGACGAAGCGGCGATTTTGCTTGGCGCGTCCGGCTGGCAGATGTTCCGTCGCGTCACATTGCCGAATATTCGCTGGGCGCTGCTTTACGGCGTGGTGCTGACCAACGCCCGCGCGATTGGCGAGTTTGGTGCAGTGTCGGTGGTTTCCGGCTCGATTCGCGGCGAAACACTTTCGCTGCCGTTACAGATTGAATTGTTGGAGCAGGACTACAACACCGTCGGCTCCTTTACCGCCGCCGCGCTGTTGACGTTGATGGCGATTATCACCCTGTTTTTAAAGAGTATGTTGCAGTGGCGCCTGGAGAATCAGGAAAAACGCGCGCAGCAGGAGGAGCATCATGAGCATTGAGATTGCCAATATCAAGAAGTCTTTTGGTCGCACCCAGGTGCTGAACGATATCTCACTGGATATTCCTTCTGGTCAGATGGTCGCGTTGCTGGGGCCGTCCGGTTCCGGGAAAACCACGCTGCTGCGGATTATCGCCGGGCTGGAGCATCAAACCAGCGGGCATATTCGCTTCCACGGCACCGACGTGAGTCGCCTGCACGCGCGCGATCGTAAAGTCGGTTTCGTGTTCCAGCATTACGCGCTGTTCCGCCATATGACGGTATTCGACAATATCACTTTTGGCCTGACGGTGCTGCCGCGTCGCGAGCGCCCGAATGCCGCAGCCATCAAAGCGAAAGTGACAAAATTGCTGGAAATGGTCCAGCTTGCGCATCTGGCGGATCGTTATCCGGCGCAGCTTTCCGGCGGCCAGAAACAGCGTGTGGCGCTGGCGCGCGCGCTGGCTGTAGAACCGCAAATTCTGCTGCTTGATGAACCGTTCGGCGCGCTGGATGCGCAGGTGCGTAAAGAGCTGCGTCGCTGGCTGCGTCAACTGCATGAAGAGCTGAAATTCACCAGCGTGTTTGTGACCCACGACCAGGAAGAGGCGACCGAAGTAGCCGATCGTGTAGTGGTGATGAGTCAGGGGAATATTGAACAGGCTGATGCGCCGAATCAGGTATGGCGCGAACCAGCGACCCGTTTTGTACTCGAATTTATGGGCGAAGTGAACCGCCTGCAGGGAACCATTCGCGGCGGGCAGTTCCATGTTGGCGCGCATCGCTGGCCGCTGGGCTACACACCTGCGTATCAGGGGCCGGTGGATCTCTTCCTGCGCCCGTGGGAAGTGGATATCAGCCGCCGTACCAGTCTCGATTCGCCGCTGCCGGTACAGGTACTGGAAGCCAGCCCGAAAGGTCACTACACCCAATTAGTGGTGCAGCCGCTGGGGTGGTACAACGAACCGCTGACGGTCGTGATGCATGGCGACGATGCCCCGCAGCATGGCGAGCGTTTATTCGTTGGTCTGCAACATGCGCGGCTGTATAACGGCGACGAGCGTATTGAAACCCGCGATGAGGAACTTGCTCTCGCACAAAGCGCCTGATAGGTTGAGTGAATGTTAAACGCCCGGAGGCGCTTCCCGCGATCCGGGCTTTTTAATGGCAAGGTTTGTAACCTGTAGGCCTGATAAGACGCGCAAGCGTCGCATCAGGCAACACCACGTATGGATAGAGATTGTGAGTACATTAGAACAAACAATAGGCAATACGCCTCTGGTGAAGTTGCAGCGAATGGGGCCGGATAACGGCAGTGAAGTGTGGTTAAAACTGGAAGGCAATAACCCGGCAGGTTCGGTGAAAGATCGTGCGGCACTTTCGATGATCGTCGAGGCGGAAAAGCGCGGGGAAATTAAACCGGGTGATGTCTTAATCGAAGCCACCAGTGGTAACACCGGCATTGCGCTGGCAATGATTGCCGCGCTGAAAGGCTATCGCATGAAATTGCTGATGCCCGACAACATGAGCCAGGAACGCCGTGCGGCGATGCGTGCTTATGGTGCGGAACTGATTCTTGTCACCAAAGAGCAGGGCATGGAAGGTGCGCGCGATCTGGCGCTGGAGATGGCGAATCGTGGCGAAGGAAAGCTGCTCGATCAGTTCAATAATCCCGATAACCCTTATGCGCATTACACCACCACCGGGCCGGAAATCTGGCAGCAAACCGGCGGGCGCATCACTCATTTTGTCTCCAGCATGGGGACGACCGGCACTATCACCGGCGTTTCATGCTTTATGCGCGAACAATCCAAACCGGTGACCATTGTTGGCCTGCAACCGGAAGAAGGCAGCAGTATTCCGGGCATTCGCCGCTGGCCTGCGGAATATCTGCCGGGGATTTTCAACGCTGCGCTGGTGGATGAGGTGCTGGATATTCATCAGCGCGATGCGGAAAACACCATGCGCGAACTGGCGGTGCGGGAAGGAATATTCTGTGGCGTCAGCTCAGGCGGCGCGGTTGCTGGAGCACTGCGGGTGGCAAAAGCTAACCCTGGTGCGGTGGTGGTAGCGATCATCTGCGATCGTGGCGATCGCTACCTCTCCACCGGAGTGTTTGGGGAAGAGCATTTTAGTCAGGGGGCAGGGATTTAAGGATTAATAGCATTGGAGACTGATGACAAACGCAAAACTGCCTGATGCGCTCCGCTTATCAGGCCTACAATGTTTCTGCAATATATTGAATTAGCAATATTTTTATGCCGGATCAGGCGTTTACGCCGCATCCGGCATAAACAAAGTGCACTTTGTCAATAATCTGATTTGTCGGCAGTTGTTGCTGCCGACAAATGCAGTTTTTAATTTTCGTGTGGAAAAGCAGTAAGGTCATCAATCATTTTTTGAAGTATTGGTGAGTCCTGACCGTCACCCCATTGAAGAATTTTTGCGGTAAGCTGATGACGCGCTAGTGCATTGAGTCCCATCTTTTTAAGTTTATGGGAGATTTTACCCATGACTTTGATCTGACCGAATGCAGTCGCGTAGGTAATCATATTGCTCTGGATAGAGCTCATTTCATCGGCTAGTAATTGCGCACGCACATCCTCTTCAAGAATACTGTCCATAGCGATGTATTTCATACCCCACATAGTTTCAATTAACATTTGAGGGAAATCAGCACAGTCCAGAACGGAGGCTATTTTCAAGTTCGTTTAGAGCATCAGCACCTTCATCGCTACCAAAAGGAGATTCTTCATCCCAGCAACACATATAAAGTGGATCAGTAAAATGGCACTGGAAGTTTGGGTGTGACGTTTTAAGATGTAACCCAATCTCTTCATCATCAAAATAGTAGAGATCCATGAAGTTAAAGTCTGGAGTTTCTTGATATCCTTTTTTCATTTTTGCGGCAATCAATTTACTGGCTTCTTTCAGACACTGTTCTTCATTATCGAATTCTTTTGTATGGAATTTACCAATACTACCTACCTTGCCATAGTTGACAGCTAAACTATCCCCTTCGTAATCTATCCACCAAAATTTATTCGATTTTTCATCGTGATAAATAAAGCATTTTTTCATGTTACCTCCTGTAAATGCCTTACCAAAGCGGATTAATTTCCTTCCGCAGGCACCGTTTTATCCGTCTGCGCAATTAACGCATGTAAAAAAGGCTGTGCGTTCTCATCGCTCTTACCGGGGATCTTCACGATATACGGCTTCCCGGTAATCGATGACGACGAAGCTACCTTATCAATAAACTGCTCGGCAGTGTCAATGCGGTTACGGGTATTGCCGAGCTTCAGACGCAGGTGGGAAACCGCTTCATCGCAGGTATGTTCATCACCGTTGCGCACAAATATCAAATCCTTTTTCTGTGCTAATCCCTCCAGCATGGCGTTGATGCGGGCTTCTTCATGAACAGTTAACTTCGCGTAAGCGGGGAGTGTCATTAGCAGCGTAATGGCCAGACAAATGATTTTCTTCACTGAATTACCTTATCTTTGTTTTGTAATAGCCGATTTGACTGCCAGAATCAGGTAAAGTTTCGGTTGGAATACGATGAGGATCATCGGCAAGGAGAAAAAATTAAATGAGTAGTTTGTTGTTGTTTAACGATAAGAGTAGGGCGCTGCAGGCGGATATCGTCGCCGTGCAGTCGCAGGTAGTGTACGGAAGCGTAGGCAACAGCATTGCGGTGCCTGCTATAAAACAGAACGGCTTGAATGTCTTTGCCGTGCCGACGGTATTGCTGAGCAATACGCCGCATTATGACACTTTCTACGGTGGTGCGATTCCGGACGAATGGTTTAGCGGCTATTTGCGTGCGTTTCAGGAGCGTGATGCGCTGCGCCAACTTCGTGCTGTAACCACGGGCTATATGGGAACGGCATCGCAAATCAAAATCCTTGCCGAGTGGCTGACTGCGCTACGCAAAGACCATCCTGACCTATTGATCATGGTCGATCCGGTGATTGGCGATATTGATAGCGGAATTTATGTCAAACCTGACCTTCCCGAGGCGTATAGACAATATTTACTGCCGCTGGCGCAGGGAATTACCCCCAATATCTTTGAGCTGGAAATCCTGACCGGTAAAAATTGCCGCGATCTCGACAGTGCCATTGCTGCCGCAAAAAGTCTGCTTTCAGACACATTAAAATGGGTGGTGATTACCAGCGCCTCCGGTAATGAAGAAAATCAGGAGATGCAGGTGGTGGTGGTCAGTGCCGACAGCGTGAATGTCATTTCCCATTCACGGGTAAAAACCGACCTGAAAGGGACTGGCGACCTGTTTTGTGCTCAGCTTATCAGTGGTTTGCTGAAAGGGAAGGCGTTAAACGATGCGGTGCACCGTGCGGGGTTGCGCGTACTGGAAGTGATGCGCTACACCCAGCAGCATGAGAGCGATGAATTGATTTTGCCGCCGCTGGCGGAAGCATAAAAAATGGCGCCGATGGGCGCCATTTTTCACTGCGGCAAGAATTACTTCTTGATGCGGATAACCGGGGTTTCACCCACGGTTACGCTACCGGACAGTTTGATCAGTTCTTTGATTTCGTCCATGTTGGAGATAACAACCGGAGTCAGGGTAGACTTGGCTTTCTCTTCCAGCAGCGGCAGATCAAATTCAATGACAGTATCGCCAACTTTCACGCGCTGACCTTCTTCAGCAATACGCTTGAAGCCTTCGCCTTTCAGTTCAACGGTGTCGATACCGAAGTGGACGAACAGTTCAACGCCGCTATCAGATTCGATAGAGAACGCGTGATTGGTTTCAAAGATTTTACCAATGGTACCGTCTACAGGCGCGACCATTTTGTTACCCGTTGGTTTGATAGCAATACCATCACCAACGATTTTTTCCGCAAAAACGACATCCGGCACGTCTTCGATATTGACGATCTCGCCAGAGAGCGGAGCAATGATCTCAATAGTTCCGGTATCCTTTTTGTCGTCGGAAACCAGAGATTTCAGTTTATCGAACAAACCCATGATCTTCTCCTAAGCAGTAAATTGGGCCGCATCTCGTGGATTAGCAGATTGTTTTTTCTTCAATGAACTTGTTAACCAGCGTCATTAACTCGTCCGTTGTCGGTTGAGCAAGAGCCTGCTCTGCTAACACCTTCGCATCTTCGAAGTTCGTGTTACGGATAATCTTCTTAATGCGCGGGATAGAAATGGCGCTCATAGAGAATTCGTCCAGACCCATCCCCAGCAACAGAAGTGTAGCACGTTCATCGCCAGCAAGCTCACCACACATGCCAGTCCATTTGCCTTCAGCATGAGAAGCATCAATAACTTGCTTGATCAAGTTCAGCACGGACGGTGACATTGGCTGGTAAAGGTGTGAAATCATATCATTACCACGGTCAACTGCCAGAGTGTACTGCGTTAAATCATTGGTGCCGATACTAAAGAAATCAACTTCTTTGGCTAAATGACGTGCAATTGTTGCGGCAGCCGGTGTTTCCACCATTACGCCGATTTCAATTGACTCGTCAAACGCTTTACCTTCGTCGCGCAGTTCCTGTTTGTAGATTTCGATCTCTTTGCGCAGTGCACGCACTTCTTCAACAGAGATGATCATCGGGAACATAATGCGCAATTTACCGAAAGCCGAGGCACGCAGGATAGCGCGGAGCTGATCGCGCAGGATCTCTTTACGATCCATCGCGATACGGATAGCGCGCCAGCCGAGGAACGGGTTCTCTTCTTTCGGGAAGTTCATGTATGGCAGCTCTTTGTCGCCGCCGATGTCCATGGTACGAACGATAACCGCCTGCGAGCCACACGCTTCAGCCACTGCTTTGTAAGCAGCAAACTGTTCTTCTTCAGTGGGCAGCGCGTCGCGGTCCATGAACAGGAACTCAGTACGATACAGACCAACGCCTTCAGCGCCGTTACGCTCTGCACCTTCAACGTCACGAACCGTACCAATGTTAGCGCATACTTCTACCTGGTGACCGTCCAGCGTAATAGCTGGCAGATCTTTCAGTTTAGCAAGCTCTGCTTTTTCAGAAGCCACTTGCTCCTGAACAGCGCGCATTTTATCAATAACTTCGTTGGTTGGATTGACGTAAACCTGATTATTTACGGCATCCAGAATCAGATAGTCGTCATTTTTCACCTGAGAGGTGACGCTACCGGTACCCACGATAGCAGGCAGTTCCAGAGAACGCGCCATGATAGAGGTGTGGGAAGTACGGCCACCCGCGTCGGTGATGAAACCCAGCACCTTCTTCAGGTTCAGCTGTGCGGTTTCGGACGGCGTCAGGTCAGCGGCAACCAGAATGACTTCATCCTGAATGGCGCTCAGGTCGATAATCTTCAGGCCCAGGATGTTGCGCAGCAGGCGCTTACCGATATCACGTACGTCAGCCGCACGTTCTTTCAGGTATTCATCATCCAGCTCTTCCAGGGCAGAAGCCTGACCTTCGATAACTTCATGAGCAGCTGCGTCAGCTGTCATGTGTTTATCTTTAATCAGGGCTATGATTTCCTGCTCCAGCTCCTCATCTTCGAGCAGCATAATATGCCCTTCAAAGATGGCTTCTTTTTCTTCACCGAACGTTTCACCAGCTTTCGTTTTGATCGTTTCCAGCTGGGCTGATGCCTTGGCACGACCGCTCAGAAAACGTTCAACTTCCTGATCAACCTGGTCGGCAGAAATTTTTTTCCGGTCAATGACAATTTCGTCTTCTTTCAGAAGCAGAGCTTTACCGAAAGCGATACCCGGGGATGCTAAAATGCCTGAAATCATAACCCTACCTTACTTGTGACTGATTTTTAAAAGAACCCGGGAAATTACTCGAGTTCCGCCATCAGTTTAACCAGATGTTCAACCGCTTTCTGCTCGTCTTCGCCTTCTGCGGAGATAGTCACAACGGTACCTTGAGTCAGGCCCAGAGTCTGCAGTTTAAACAGGCTTTTCGCGCTGGCGCTTTTGCCGTTGGAAGTCACAGTAATTTCAGAAGTGAAGCCCTTAGCTTCTTTTACAAACTGGGCAGCAGGGCGGGTGTGCAGACCGTTCGGAGCGGTAATGGTAACTTCTTGCTGGAACATTGTATTTCCCCAACTTATAGGTTTAGTGTTGTGGAACTAAAGTCTAGCCTGGCGGTTCGACTTTAGCCTGTATTGTTAGCGCCAGTTTTTAACAGACGCGACGCACGAAGAGCGCAATACAGTCCATTGCTGGCGGGTGTTGACCGCTGACGTTTCGTACGTCATTAAACATTATGCCGCTAAAGGAAGAATTGAACCAAATCATAAAATCGATTCAGCTTTGGCTTTTCCTGTAACGATTAATTTCGCGCATCAAAATAATTAGTCTGGTTAAATACCAGTTCCGACAGGCTGAATCAATGCCAGGAGGGGCGAAAGTTTGAAGCAGGCCACAAAAAAGCACCTAAAAAGGTGCTTTTTTACGCATTTTTAACAAGCTGGCATTACTGTTGCAATTCTTTCTCAGTGAAGAGATCGGCAAACAATGCGGTGCTTAAATAACGCTCACCCGATGATGGTAGAATAACCACAATATTCTTGTTGGTAAAGCTTTCATCTTCTTGTAGTTTCAACGCTGCGGCAACAGCTGCTCCAGAAGAGATACCTGCAAGAATACCTTCTTCTTCCATTAGACGACGGGCGGTAGAAATGGCTTCTTCATTGGTGATGCCAATGACTTTATCGACCAGCTTGAGATCGAGGTTAGCCGGGATAAAACCAGCGCCAATACCCTGAATTTTATGCGGGCCAGGTTTAATCTCTTCACCTGCCAGCACCTGGGCGATAACTGGAGAATCGGTTGGCTCAACGGCGACAGAGATAAGATCGGTCTTGCCTTTGGTGCCTTTAATGTAGCGGCTGACGCCAGTCAGCGTACCGCCAGTCCCAACGCCAGCAATAAATACATCAACCTGACCGTCGGTATCTTCCCAGATCTCCGGACCGGTGGTTTTTTCGTGAATTTCAGGGTTTGCCGGATTGCTGAATTGTTGCAGCAGCAGGTATTTCTCTGGATTGCTGGCGACAATTTCTTCTGCTTTTTGGATTGCGCCTTTCATGCCTTTAGCACCTTCCGTCAGCACCAGGTTTGCACCTAACGCTTTCAGCAGCTTGCGGCGTTCAATACTCATGGTTTCTGGCATGGTCAGGGTGAGTTTGTAACCGCGAGCGGCAGCTACATAGGCCAGTGCAATCCCGGTATTACCGCTGGTCGGTTCAACCAGTTCAACGCCTGGTTTCAGCACGCCGCGCTTTTCGGCATCCCAAATCATGTTGGCACCGATACGGCACTTAACGCTGAAGCTGGGGTTACGAGATTCCACCTTCGCCAGAATGCGTCCGTTACCGATGCGATTCAGGCGAACCAGCGGCGTGTGACCGATAGTCAGCGAGTTATCTTCAAAAATCTTACTCATGGCCTGTCCTTAACTGTATGAAATTGGGATACAACAGGTAGCATACCCGCTCAGAGAATATGCGGAAGTAAGGATTTAGCATATCTATATACAGAAGGGAAATAATGACATGCAAGATGGAATAAGGGGCGGCATAAGCCACCCCTGTTTCACACAAACGGTTTACAAAATAACCGGTAGATTGTTACCGCCACATCGCGTGTTTATCGCGATAGCAATCGACCCACATCGCCGTCGCGCCACAAACGGCAACGGGCATGATGAACAGATTAAGCAGCGGGATCATCGTAAACAGGCTGGTTAAAGCACCAAACTGCATATTGGTGATTTTGCGTGTGCGCAGGGCGGTGCGCATCTCTTTAAACGGCACTTTGTGGGTATCGAAGGGGTAATCGCAATACTGGATGGCTAACATCCAGGCGCTAAACAGGAACCACAGTACCGGCGCGACGGTTTGCCCAATACCAGGGATGAAGTAAAGAATTAGTAATACAATTGCGCGCGGCAGATACCAGACAAATTTTTGCCATTCGCGTTTCATGATTCGCGGCACATCTTTCATGATACCGAAAATCCCGGTATCTGGCGGTGTAGCGCCAGTCAATCGTGCTTCCAGTTGTTCAGCCAATAAACCGTTAAACGGAGCGGCAATCCAGTTAGCAATCGTGGAGAAGAAATAGCCAAACACTAACAGCACAGAGATGACAGCCAGAGGCCACAACAGATAACTCAGCCATTGTAGCCAGTCCGGAACGTAACTCATGAAAGTCGGGATCCAGACATCGAGCTGTGTAAAGAGCCACCAGAATGCGCCCCCCATCAACAAAATATTGACCAGCAGCGGTAAAATAACGAAACGCCGAATCCCAGGTTGCGAGACGAGCTTCCAGCCTTGCGCAAAATAGTAAAAACCGCTGCGTGGGGCAGATGTGAATGATGAAACCATAATCAGGATGAGCTCCTTTTGACCAATCCCAGGAAAATTCTGCGTATTTTACCGGGTAATTGCGCAATGGACAGTTAGGATATGTTCGAAAAAACAGCAAAAAGCACGATTTCATCTATCTTTGTGCTGTGAAAGTTAATAGTGCACTTGCACTTGAGGTAATCGGCAAATACTCTTAGTGAGTAAATGTTTGCCGTGGTGGCAAGGTGTTAGAACAACAGAGAATATAATGATGCAGGATTTGCGTCTGATATTAATCATTGTTGGCGCGATCGCCATAATCGCTTTACTGGTACATGGTTTCTGGACCAGCCGTAAAGAACGATCTTCTATGTTCCGCGATCGGCCATTAAAACGAATGAAGTCAAAACGTGACGACGATTCTTATGACGAGGATGTCGAAGATGATGAGGGCGTTGGTGAGGTTCGTGTTCACCGCGTGAATCATGCCCCGGCTAACGCTCAGGAGCATGAGGCTGCTCGTCCGTCGCCGCAACACCAGTACCTACCGCCTTATGCGTCTGCGCAGCCGCGTCAACCGGTCCAGCAGCCGCCTGAAGCGCAGGTACCGCCGCAACATGCTCCGCGTCCAGCGCAGCCGGTGCAGCAGCCTGCCTATCAGCCGCAGCCTGAACAGCCGTTGCAGCAGCCAGTTTCGCCACAGGTCGCGCCAGCGCCGCAGCCTGTGCATTCAGCACCGCAACCGGCACAACAGGCTTTCCAGCCTGCAGAACCCGTAGCGGCACCACAGCCTGAGCCTGTAGCGGAACCGGCTCCAGTTATGGATAAACCGAAGCGCAAAGAAGCGGTGATTATCATGAACGTCGCGGCGCATCACGGTAGCGAGCTAAACGGTGAACTGCTTCTTAACAGCATTCAACAAGCGGGCTTCATTTTTGGCGATATGAATATTTACCATCGTCATCTTAGCCCGGATGGCAGCGGCCCGGCGTTATTCAGCCTGGCGAATATGGTGAAACCGGGAACCTTTGATCCTGAAATGAAGGATTTCACTACTCCGGGTGTCACTATCTTTATGCAGGTACCGTCTTACGGTGACGAGCTGCAGAACTTCAAGCTGATGCTGCAATCTGCGCAGCATATTGCCGATGAAGTGGGCGGTGTCGTGCTTGACGATCAGCGCCGTATGATGACTCCGCAGAAATTGCGCGAGTACCAGGACATCATCCGCGAAGTCAAAGACGCCAACGCCTGATACACTTAAGGCAAATTAACTCCTCTTCGAACCCCCGCTTGTCGGGGGTTTTTAGCATTGATGGTGCGATATGGAATCAATCGAACAACAACTGACAGAACTGCGAACGACGCTTTGCCATCATGAATATCTTTATCATGTGATGGATGCGCCGGAAATTCCCGACGCTGAATACGACAGGCTGATGCGCGAACTGCGCGAGCTGGAAACCAAACATCCAGAACTGATTACGCCTGATTCGCCTACCCAACGTGTAGGTGCTGCGCCGCTGGCAGCTTTCAGCCAGATACGCCATGAAGTACCAATGCTGTCACTGGATAACGTTTTTGATGAAGAAAGCTTTCTTGCTTTCAACAAACGTGTGCAGGACCGTCTGAAAAACAACGAGAAAGTCACCTGGTGCTGTGAGCTGAAGCTGGATGGCCTTGCCGTCAGTATTCTGTATGAAAATGGCGTTTTAGTCAGTGCCGCGACCCGTGGCGATGGCACCACCGGGGAAGATATCACGTCTAATGTGCGTACTATTCGCGCCATTCCGCTGAAGCTGCACGGAGAGAATATCCCGGCGCGTCTGGAAGTGCGTGGTGAAGTGTTCCTGCCGCAGGCGGGGTTCGAAAAGATTAACGAAGATGCGCGACGCACGGGCGGGAAAGTTTTTGCTAACCCACGTAATGCGGCAGCTGGTTCACTGCGTCAGCTTGATCCGCGTATTACAGCGAAGCGACCGCTCACTTTTTTCTGCTATGGCGTTGGTGTTCTGGAAGGTGGCGAGCTGCCGGATACTCATCTTGGCCGTTTACTGCAATTTAAAAAGTGGGGGGTGCCGGTCAGCGATCGGGTAACGCTTTGTGAATCGGCGGAAGAAGTGCTGGCGTTCTATCACAAAGTGGAAGAAGACCGCCCGACGCTGGGCTTTGATATCGACGGCGTGGTGATTAAGGTCAACTCACTGGAACAGCAGGAGCAGCTTGGCTTTGTCGCGCGTGCCCCGCGCTGGGCGGTTGCGTTTAAATTCCCGGCGCAGGAGCAGATGACCTTTGTGCGTGACGTCGAGTTTCAGGTTGGGCGTACTGGCGCGATTACGCCTGTTGCGCGTCTGGAACCTGTCCATGTTGCTGGCGTGCTGGTGAGTAACGCAACCTTACACAATGCGGATGAAATCGAACGTCTTGGTTTACGCATTGGCGATAAAGTGGTGATTCGCCGCGCTGGCGACGTGATCCCGCAGGTGGTTAACGTCGTGCTTTCTGAACGCCCGGAAGATACCCGTGAGGTTGTATTCCCGACGCATTGTCCGGTATGTGGTTCTGACGTTGAGCGTGTGGAAGGTGAAGCGGTTGCCCGCTGTACCGGTGGCCTGATTTGCGGTGCGCAGCGTAAAGAGTCGCTGAAACACTTTGTTTCCCGCCGTGCGATGGATGTTGACGGAATGGGCGACAAAATCATCGATCAGCTGGTTGAAAAAGAATATGTCCATACTCCGGCAGATCTGTTCAAACTCACCGCAGGCAAACTGACCGGACTGGAGCGTATGGGGCCAAAATTGGCACAAAACGTGGTTAACGCGCTGGAAAAAGCGAAAGAAACCACCTTTGCTCGCTTCCTCTATGCACTTGGCATCCGTGAAGTCGGCGAGGCCACCGCAGCAGGTCTGGCGGCATATTTCGGCACGCTGGAAGCGCTGGAAGCCGCTTCGATTGAAGAGCTGCAAAAGGTGCCTGATGTTGGCATTGTCGTTGCATCCCACGTTCACAACTTCTTTGCCGAAGAAAGCAACCGCAATGTCATCAGCGAGCTGTTGGCGGAAGGTGTTCACTGGCCTGCGCCGATCGTTATCAACGCGGAAGAGATTGACAGCCCGTTTGCTGGTAAAACCGTGGTGCTTACGGGCAGCTTAAGCCAGATGTCGCGTGATGACGCTAAAGCTCGACTGGTCGAACTGGGCGCGAAAGTCGCGGGCAGCGTGTCGAAGAAAACCGATCTGGTGATAGCGGGTGAAGCTGCAGGATCTAAACTGGCGAAGGCGCAGGAACTGGGCATTGAAGTCATCGACGAAGCGGAAATGCTGCGTTTGCTGGGTAGCTGAGATGGAAAAAGAGCAGCTGATTGAAATAGCCAATACGATAATGCCGTTTGGCAAATACAAAGGGCGTCGCTTAATTGACCTGCCGGAGGAGTATCTGCTGTGGTTTGCCCGCAAAGATGAGTTCCCGGCAGGGAAGCTCGGTGAGCTAATGCAAATCACGCTGCTGATTAAAACCGAGGGGCTGACGCAACTGGTCCAGCCCCTGAAGCGTCCGCTTTAAGCTTTATCGGCGCTGCTTTCCTGCTGCGCCTGTAACTGTTCGGTCTGGCGTTTGTATCGACGCGCCAGCACCGCACAGACCATCAATTGGATCTGATGGAAAATCATCAGGGGCAGCACCATCATACCGATCACCGATGTGGGGAACAGAATGTTTGCCATCGGGATGCCATTTGCCAGACTCTTTTTCGAACCACAAAAGACGATAGTAATTTCATCTGCCTTATTGAAGCTCAGTCGGCGTGCCATAAAGACGTTAACTACAATCACGATAGCCAGAAGAACGCAGCTGACCACCACGATAAACAGCAATGATCCCCAGCCAACTTTATGCCAGATACCATTAACGACGGCTTCGCTGAACGCTGTATAAACCACCAACAGAATGGACGTCTGGTCAGTTTTCGCAATCCATTTTTTATTGCGCGACACCCAGTCACCAATCCACGGCCGGGAAAGATGCCCCAACACAAACGGCAGCAGCAGTTGCAGCATAATTTTACCGACCTGCTCAAGGCTGCCCCTTGCACCGTGAACATTCATCACCAGACCAACCAGCAATGGTGAAAGGAAAATCCCCAGCAGGCTGGATGCTGACGCAGAACAAACCGCCGCCGCGACGTTACCGCCCGCCATTGACGTGAAGGCGATTGCAGACTGCACGGTAGCCGGGAGAATGCACAAGTAGAGAAAACCGGAGTAGAGCATCGGGTCGACATTTACCGGTTTCCACCAGGCAAACAGTACACCCAGAATCGGAAACAGCACGAAGGTGCTGCACATTACCCACAAATGCAGTCGCCAGTGACCACCGCCAGCAATAATCGCCTCACGCGACAACTTCGCGCCGTGCATAAAGAACAGCAGGGCAATAGCTGCGGTGGTCAGATTTTCAAAGAAGGGGACGAAATCGCCTCTGGCCGGAAAGAAAGAGGCCAGCAACACCACCGTGATCAGGGTTAAGGTGAAAGGATCGAGGATACGAAAAAGTTTCATAAAGACTCCAGATGATCGATGGTTCTATTGTGCTTCTTCCAGTTTGAGAAATAAAATTGATTTATTGCATCCATTCATGAAGAAAACAGATGAATTATTCTTTAAAACAATTAAAGGTTTTCGTCACAGTAGCGCAGGAGAAAAGTTTTAGTCGTGCAGGAGAGCGTATCGGCTTGAGCCAGTCGGCAGTAAGTCACAGTGTGAAGGAGCTGGAAAATCATACTGGTGTTCGCCTGCTGGACAGAACCACGCGTGAAGTGGTGCTTACAGATGCAGGGCAGCAGTTGGCTTTGCGTCTTGAGCGACTGCTGGATGAACTTAACAGCACGTTGCGCGATACCGGGCGTATGGGGCAACAACTGAGCGGAAAAGTTCGGGTCGCTGCCAGCCAGACCATTTCCGCGCATCTTATTCCGCAATGCATTGCTGAAAGCCATCGCCGCTATCCAGATATTCAGTTTGTCCTGCATGATCGTCCGCAGCAGTGGGTGATGGAAAGTATTCGCCAGGGAGATGTCGACTTTGGCATCGTCATCGATCCAGGCCCAGTGGGCGATCTGCAATGTGAAGCGATTCTTTCCGAGCCTTTCTTTCTGCTTTGCCATCGCGATAGCGCTTTGGCCGTGGAAGATTATGTACCCTGGCAGGCATTACAGGGAGCGAAATTGGTGTTGCAGGATTACGCGTCAGGCAGCCGACCGCTGATTGACGCAGCGCTGGCGCGCAATGGTATTCAGGCGAATATTGTGCAGGAGATTGGACATCCGGCGACGCTGTTCCCGATGGTAGCCGCAGGCATCGGCATCAGTATTCTTCCTGCACTGGCGCTACCATTGCCTGAAGGTAGCCCACTGGTGGTTAAGCGCATTACGCCGGTGGTTGAACGCCAGTTGATGCTGGTGCGCAGGAAGAACCGTTCACTTTCCACCGCCGCTGAAGCGTTATGGGACGTGGTACGAGACCAGGGCAATGCGCTAATGGCTGGTCGGGAAGGGGATCCGTTGTATCAGATATAGATATCGATATGAGTCGTTTTTTCAACAGGATTTAGAAGGGATACATTCAGAGACAAACGCTGCTCTTTCTCCTGCGCCTTTTCTGCCTGCTGTTTCTGCAACTGCGCCAGTTGTGTTTCCAGTAGGGTGATTTGCTGTTGAATCAATTCGGCCTGTTTTTGCTTGTCTTCAGCACTGCCGCTAGTGTCTACAATCTCTTTAATTTGTTGAGTGAGTTTGATGATTTGCTGACTTATCCGCGCGATTTGTGAAGCAACATCGCTACCTTGTGATGCCCTGTTACTACTCTGTGTTTGTATGGAAGGAATTGAAGTTGAAGAGATAGTGGCCATTGTTCAGTCCTCGTCACTGTACGAGGTAATATCGGTAGAAGAACAAGGAACTTGAGAAGAAAAATCAATCTTACAAATCGCAGATAGCAAAAAAGCGCCTTTAGGGCGCTTTTTTGCATTGGTGGGTCGTGCAGGATGACTCGCTTCGCTCGCCCTTCGGGCCGTCGCCGCGAGCGGCTCCGTTGTTTCGCTGCGCTCAACTCAAACCTGCTGCAGGTTCGAATCTTTGAGTATCGCAGATAGCAAAAAAGCGCCTTTAGGGCGCTTTTTTACATTGGTGGGTCGTGCAGGATTCGAACCTGCGACCAATTGATTAAAAGTCAACTGCTCTACCAACTGAGCTAACGACCCGAAGTGGTGGGTGATGACGGGATCGAACCGCCGACCCCCTCCTTGTAAGGGAGGTGCTCTCCCAGCTGAGCTAATCACCCACTTCCAATTTCTTGCTACACGGCGGAGACTACATAAAGTAGTTGGTGGGTGATGACGGGATCGAACCGCCGACCCCCTCCTTGTAAGGGAGGTGCTCTCCCAGCTGAGCTAATCACCCCCGCTGTGTGGAGTCGCATTATAGGGAGAGTTCAAAATGAGTCAACGCATTTTCTAAAGAAATTGTTCGTTCGTCGTAAATTTAAGCAAGATGATCGCAAAACAGACCGTGTTGCGCAATTTGTCAACGAAAACAATAATGCGTAAGGTAGAAACCCGAACTACATTGAGGAATCAGGCGGGAGTGATAGAATATCGCCCACTCAATTTTTCCAGGATTTGCCGGTTGTCGGCATCTTTCTAAACGTAAGGCCATTTCATGAAAATCAAAACTCGCTTCGCGCCAAGCCCAACAGGCTATCTGCACGTTGGCGGCGCGCGTACTGCTCTTTACTCCTGGCTTTTTGCACGTAACCACGGCGGTGAGTTCGTGCTGCGTATTGAAGACACCGATCTTGAGCGTTCCACGCCGGAAGCTATCGAAGCCATTATGGATGGCATGAACTGGCTGAGCCTGGAGTGGGATGAAGGTCCGTACTACCAGACCAAACGTTTTGATCGCTACAACGCGGTGATCGATCAGATGCTGGAAGAGGGCACTGCTTATAAATGCTATTGCTCTAAAGAGCGCCTGGAAGCGCTGCGCGAAGAGCAAATGGCGAAAGGTGAGAAGCCGCGTTATGACGGTCGCTGCCGCCACAGCCATGAGCATCATGCTGATGATGAACCGTGTGTTGTACGTTTTGCTAACCCGCAGGAAGGTTCTGTTGTTTTTGACGATCAGATCCGTGGTCCGATCGAGTTCAGCAACCAGGAACTGGACGATCTTATTATCCGCCGTACCGATGGTTCCCCAACCTATAACTTCTGTGTGGTTGTCGATGACTGGGATATGGAAATCACCCACGTTATCCGTGGCGAAGACCATATCAACAACACGCCGCGCCAGATCAACATTCTTAAGGCCCTGAAAGCGCCGGTGCCGGTTTACGCGCACGTTTCTATGATCAATGGCGATGACGGTAAAAAACTGTCCAAACGTCACGGGGCAGTCAGCGTAATGCAGTATCGTGATGACGGTTATTTGCCAGAAGCACTGCTGAACTATCTGGTGCGTCTGGGCTGGTCCCACGGCGATCAGGAAATCTTCACTCGTGAAGAGATGATCAAATACTTCACTTTGAATGCCGTCAGCAAATCTGCCAGTGCGTTCAACACCGACAAGCTGCTGTGGCTGAACCATCACTACATTAACGCGCTGCCGCCGGAGTATGTTGCTACTCACTTACAGTGGCACATTGAGCAGGAAAATATCGATACCCGTAACGGCCCGCAGCTGGCTGATCTGGTGAAACTGCTGGGCGAACGCTGCAAGACGCTGAAAGAGATGGCACAGAGCTGCCGTTATTTCTACGAAGATTTTGCTGAGTTCGATGCCGATGCGCGAAAAAAACATCTGCGTCCGGTAGCGCGTCAGCCGCTGGAAGTGGTTCGTGACAAACTGGCCGCGATTACTGACTGGCCCGCTGAAAACGTTCATCACGCTATTCAGGCGACGGCGGATGAGCTGGAAGTGGGTATGGGTAAAGTTGGTATGCCGCTGCGTGTCGCCGTAACCGGTGCGGGGCAGTCTCCAGCACTGGATGTTACCGTTCACGCAATTGGTAAGACCCGCAGTATCGAGCGTATCAACAAAGCGCTGGATTTTATTGCTGAACGCGAAAATCAGCAGTAATTAGCGTGTAAAAAGATAAACGGCAGGAGATAATATCCTGCCGTTTTTTATTTATGCTGATTCGTCAATATCGAGACGGGCGAGGAAATTGCGAATTATAATTCCTTCACGTGACAAAAATTGCGCGACTTTTTCCTGCTCAATGTCTGTCATATTATCTATCGCGTTGATGATTTGTCGATACGCCGGGGCGCGTGCTCCAGGAGCGTATTCAGCAATTCTCTCTTCAGCTTCCATCAACATTGGTGTGTTATGGAAGGCTGGCGTGTTCTGAATAAACTCGCAAACTTGCGTATCGACCAGAATAAGTCTGGCACGACCGCCTTTCACGCCGGGAAATTTTTCCGTTTTCCAGCCTTTTTCTCTGGTCCAACGGTTAACAGTTTGTTTAGCCACACCGAGGCATTCAGCCAGTTCTTCGGTGGTCATTTTATTGCGTAATCTTTTCATATTATTTGCTATCGCGAATCCCTAAGCGTTGTAACAATCCGATAATCCCTTCCCGCAGAAGCAAGGATGTAAACTGTTTTTGTTCAACTGGCGTCATCTCTTTCGCCAGTGTCACCAGCAATACTTCAAGCGGCGCATCACCAGAAAGGGCAGGCGCTTCTCCCTGACCTTCTGGACGTTCAGCATTGCGAATATATTCACGAACCTGTTCATTGACGTGAACCAGTCGGGCTTTGCCACCCTGGACGCCAGGTTTTGGTGACGTTGTCCAGCCTTCCTTGCGTACCCATTTATTAATGGTCTGGCGGCTATAGCCGGTCAGTCTGGCAAGTTCATCTGGTGTCATCCTCTCCTTGAACATAACAATTCCCTGAATGTATGTGGGTCTATTAGTAGTTCATTTTATAACACCACTTTACAGGAAACCGTGACATGAATAACTACTGAATGCGAGCGGTTTTCCAAAATTGTTCATTTGCCTGATTTTTCAGCGATTGAAACTACACGTTGCAATTTGCCGTTGACACATTCGGGCGGAATTCATATGATGCCGCCCGTCAACTCGACAAGCTTTACGTGACGGGGCTATAGCTCAGCTGGGAGAGCGCTTGCATGGCATGCAAGAGGTCAGCGGTTCGATCCCGCTTAGCTCCACCAAATTTTGCACCCAGCAAATTTGGTACGTAAACGCATCGTGGGGCTATAGCTCAGCTGGGAGAGCGCTTGCATGGCATGCAAGAGGTCAGCGGTTCGATCCCGCTTAGCTCCACCAAATTTCCAACCCTCGCTGCAAAGCGGGGGTTTTTTGTCTCTGCTTTTTGCCGCTTTTGTAATACAGTCTACGTCCGGGTTAGCGCCGCCTGGTGAAAGCATCATTGGATGAAAAATCGGCAACAGGCTGGCCCCTGTTTGCTTCGCGATGCGAATAAACTTATTATTTGTGTGCCTGAAAACCCCGATCAGTGAGAGTAGTGTACTCATGTTTGTGGAGCATAACCTGATAAAAAATATCAAGATATTCACACTAGCGTTTACGCTCACCGTGGTACTTATTCAGCTATCCCGTTTTATTTCGCCACTTGCCATTATCCATTCCAGTTATATCTTTCTGGCGTGGATGCCACTGTGCGTAATGCTGTCAATCTTGTTTATCTTTGGCTGGCGCGGTGTCGTTCCCGTTTTATGCGGGATGTTTTGCACCAATCTGTGGAACTTTCATCTCTCTTTTTTACAGACTGCGGTCATGCTCGGCAGCCAGACGTTTGTCGTGTTGTGTGCCTGCGCAATATTACGCTGGCAGCTGGGGACGCGTTGGCGTTATGGATTGACCAGCCGATATGTCTGGCAACGTCTGTTCTGGCTTGGTTTGGTGACGCCGATCGGCATCAAATGCAGCATGTATCTTGTGGGGAGCTTCTTTGATTTCCCGCTAAAGATATCCACCTTTTTCGGCGATGCGGATGCCATTTTCACGGTCGTTGATTTACTAAGCCTTTTCACCGCAGTGCTGATTTACAACATGCTTTTCTACTATCTCACTCGCATTTACCTTAAGCTGGCTGGCAGCGTTAAGCGTGCTGCTACTTCTGTTGTGCACACCTTATGAAAACGACTTTATTGCCGGTTACCTGGTACCCGTTTTCTTCATCATCTTTACCCTCGGGGTCGGTAATCTTCGCTATCCGTTTTTAAATCTCACCTGGGCTGTTTCAACGCTTTGCCTTCTGAATTACAATCAGAACTTTTTGCAAGGGGTGGAAACCGAATATTCGCTGGCATTTATTCTCGCGGTGCTGATTTCCTTTAGCGTTTGCCTGCTCTATATGGTGCGCATTTATCATCGCAGTGAATGGCTTAATCGCCGCTGGCATTTGCAGGCGCTAACAGATCCGTTAACGCTCCTACCCAACTTTCGTGCGTTGGAACAAGCGCCGGAGCAAGAGGCGGGCAAGAGTTTTTGCTGCCTGCGCATTGATAATCTTGAGTTTATGAGTCGTCATTACGGCTTAATGATGCGCGTTCACTGTATCCGCTCAATTTGCCGTACGCTGCTGCCGTTGATGCAGGAAAACGAAAAGTTGTATCAATTGCCGGGTAGTGAACTGCTGTTAGTGCTGAGCGGGCCGGAAACGGAAGGGCGACTCCAGCATATGGTTAACATCCTGAATAGTCGGCAAATTCACTGGAACAATACCGGGCTGGATATGGGCTATGGTGCTGCCTGGGGGCGTTTTGATGGAAATCAGGAAACCCTGCAACCCTTGTTGGGGCAGTTAAGCTGGCTGGCGGAGCAATCCTGCGCACATCATCATGTGCTGGCGCTGGATAGCAGAGAGGAGATGGTTTCCGGGCAGACCACTAAACAGGTGCTATTGCTGAATACCATTCGCACGGCGTTAGATCAGGGTGATTTGCTGCTCTACGCCCAGCCAATTCGCAACAAAGAGGGTGAAGGTTATGATGAGATCCTCGCGCGACTGAAATATGACGGCGGCATTATGACCCCGGATAAGTTTCTGCCCCTTATTGCTCAGTTTAACCTTAGCGCGCGTTTTGATTTGCAAGTGCTGGAATCCTTGTTGAAGTGGCTGGCAACACACCCTTGCGACAAAAAAGGACCGCGCTTTTCAGTCAATTTAATGCCGCTCACGCTGCTGCAAAAGAATATTGCCGGGCGGATTATTCGTCTGTTTAAGCGTTATCACATCTCCCCGCAGGCGGTCATTCTTGAGATCACCGAGGAGCAGGCGTTTTCTAACGCAGAAAGCAGCATGTACAACATGTGGTCGCGGAGTTTGTCGAGACGCAACAGCAGCAGGCGCTATTGCATAAGCTCGGGGTGCAATATCTGCAAGGGTATTTGATTGGTCGCCCGCAGCCATTAGCTGATTAACAGGCGTAAAAAAGCCGGGGAATGATCCCCGGCTTTTTTATGTATGGTTTTACAGCACCAGTGCTGCGATTGACGCAGACAGCACACTCACCACGCGGAGTTTGTCGAGACGCAACAGCAGCAGGCGCTATTGCATAAGCTCGGGGTGCAATATCTGCAAGGGTATTTGATTGGTCGCCCGCAGCCATTAGCTGATTAACAGGCGTAAAAAAGCCGGGGAATGATCCCCGGCTTTTTTATGTATGGTTTTACAGCACCAGTGCTGCGATTGACGCAGACAGCACACTCACCAGGGTAGAGCCGTAAACCAGTTTCAGACCGAAGCGAGAAACCACGTTACCTTGCTCTTCATTCAGGCCTTTAACTGCACCTGCGATAATCCCGATTGAAGAGAAGTTAGCGAAGGAAACTAGGAACACAGAGATGATGCCTTCAGCACGCGGAGAGAGCGTGGAAGCAATTTTCTGCAGATCCATCATCGCAACGAACTCGTTGGAAACCAGTTTGGTCGCCATGATACTGCCCACTTGCAGTGCTTCACTGGAAGGAACACCCATCACCCATGCAATCGGATAGAAGATGTAGCCCAGGATGCCCTGGAAGGAGATGCTGTAGCCAAACCAGCCAGTAACGGTGGCAAACAGTGCGTTCAGCGCGGCGATCAGGGCGATAAAGCCGATCAGCATCGCGGCAACGATAATGGCAACTTTGAAACCTGCCAGAATGTATTCACCCAGCATTTCGAAGAAGCTCTGACCTTCGTGCAGGTTGGACATCTGGATGTTTTCTTCACTGGCATCAACACGGTAAGGATTGATCAGCGACAGCACGATAAAGGTGCTGAACATGTTCAGTACCAGCGCAGCAACGACGTATTTCGGTTCCAGCATGGTCATGTATGCACCAACGATGGACATCGACACGGTGGACATTGCCGTGGCAGCCATGGTGTACATACGATTACGGGAGATTTTGCCGAGGATATCTTTATAGGCAATAAAGTTTTCTGACTGACCCAGAATCAGGGAGCTGACGGCGTTAAAGGATTCCAGTTTGCCCATACCGTTGACTTTGGAGAGCAGGAAACCAATTGCGCGGATAATCACCGGCAACACGCGAATGTGCTGGAGAATACCGATCAGTGCAGAGATAAAGACGATTGGGCACAGCACTTTCAGGAAGAAGAATGCCAGGCCTTGATCATTCATGCTACCAAAGACGAAGTTAGTCCCTTCGTTGGCAAATCCGAGCAGTTTTTCGAACATTTCGGAGAAGCCTTTCACGAAGCCTAAACCAACGTCGGAGTTCAGGAAGAACCACGCCAGTAACACTTCGATAACAAGCAGTTGAATAACATAACGGATACGAATTTTTTTGCGGTCGCTGCTTACCAGCAGTGCGAGAATCACAACAACGGCAAGTGCCAGTACAAAATGAAGGACGCGGTCCATATTTGCTCCAAATATGAGGCAGGTTAAATTTCCGTGCACATTCTATGTAACATGGTTAAGGAAAACGAGATCTGACACACACTATAATGACGTCCTGTGACAGGCTTCAAAAATAGTGATCTGTCATACATTTCTGCTATGTTGTGTATGGAAGCTGAAAGTTATGTAAATGTGCTAACATTAAACATAACCATAACATTCAAGTCATCAATCTTTTCGTAATCATAATCTTGGTCTATCAGAGAAATCACCACAATCCATTTAAATGAATTTGATAATCATTCTCGTTTAGCATAGCATGAAACATAGCAAAGGCTATGTTTTAGAGGCACAAGATGACGAACTATCGCGTTGAGAGTAGCAGCGGACGGGCGGCGCGTAAGATGAGGCTCGCATTAATGGGACCTGCGTTCATTGCGGCGATTGGTTATATCGATCCCGGTAACTATGCGACCAATATTCAGGCGGGTGCTAGCTTCGGCTATCAGCTACTGTGGGTTGTCGTTTGGGCCAACCTGATGGCGATGCTGATTCAGATCCTCTCTGCCAAACTAGGGATTGCCACCGGTAAAAATCTGGCGGAGCAGATTCGTGATCACTATCCGCGTCCCGTAGTGTGGTTCTATTGGGTTCAGGCAGAAATTATTGCGATGGCAACCGACCTGGCGGAATTTATTGGTGCGGCGATCGGTTTTAAACTCATTCTTGGTGTTTCGTTGTTGCAGGGCGCGGTGCTGACGGGGATCGCGACTTTCCTGATTTTAATGCTGCAACGTCGCGGGCAAAAACCGCTGGAGAAAGTGATTGGCGGGTTACTGTTGTTTGTTGCCGCGGCTTACATTGTCGAGTTGATTTTCTCCCAGCCTAACCTGGCGCAGCTGGGTAAAGGAATGGTGATCCCGAGTTTACCTACTTCGGAGGCGGTCTTCCTGGCAGCAGGCGTGTTAGGGGCGACGATTATGCCGCATGTGATTTATTTGCACTCTTCGCTCACTCAGCATTTACATGGCGGTTCGCGTCAACAACGTTATTCCGCCACCAAATGGGATGTGGCTATCGCCATGACGATTGCCGGTTTTGTCAATCTGGTGATGATGGCTACAGCTGCGGCGGCGTTCCACTTTTCTGGTCATACTGGTGTTGCCGATCTTGATGAGGCTTATCTGACGCTGCAACCGCTGTTAAGCCATGCTGCGGCAACGGTCTTTGGGTTAAGTCTGGTTGCTGCCGGACTGTCCTCAACGGTGGTGGGGACACTGGCGGGGCAGGTGGTGATGCAGGGATTCATTCGCTTCCATATCCCGCTGTGGGTGCGTCGTACAGTCACCATGTTGCCGTCATTTATTGTCATTCTGATGGGATTAGATCCGACACGGATTCTGGTTATGAGTCAGGTGCTGTTAAGTTTTGGTATCGCCCTGGCGCTGGTTCCACTGCTGATTTTCACCAGTGACAGCAAGTTGATGGGCGATCTGGTGAACAGCAAACGCGTAAAACAGACAGGCTGGGTGATTGTAGTGCTGGTCGTGGCGCTGAATATCTGGTTGTTGGTGGGGACGGCGCTGGGATTGTAGTTGAATGAGCGTCGCATCTGGCACTATTGGCGGATGCGGCGTAAACGCCTTATCCGCCCTACGCGTTAAAGAGCCGGTTTGTAGGCCTGATAAGACGCGCTAGCGTCGCATCAGGCATTGTGCTCCATTGGAGGACGCGTTTAATGGCGGTGCCCATGTCCGCGGCCTTTTCCGCGATGATCGTCACGATCGCGCCAGCCTTCACGATAGCCACGCTCATATGCTTTACGCTTATCCCAGCCACGATGATAGCCATTATCATGACGCCACCAGCGGTTTTTGCGCCATTCATAATTGCGATGCCAGTAATCACGATCTCGCCAGTGACCACCGTCCCAGTAATTACCGTAATGATCGCGATCGCCAATTTGTAATTTGATCGATGGCAGTAGGGTGATTTCACCTGCATTTGCTGCAAGCGGGGTAAATGCCATCAGGGCGGCCGCCAGAAACAGTGACCTGAACATTGTTATTCTCCTTCACGATCGAAGCCGTCAGCGGCCTGTTAACGCAATATTACGGGGAGGTAAAGCCCCGTATCATCGCCATAACTCTTAAATCATAAAGGAGAGCATTTTTTGCTAAACATTATCGTGGGGTGGCTGTTGCTTCGGACGATTGACCATCATCATCGGCTTACCTGCTAATAACAGCCATGCCGGAAGCATGACGATACAGAGCAGCGGTAGCAATGTGGTATTGGGTACAACGACTGCCGCCATAAAAAGACTTAACCAGCCATCGCGTGTTACCACCAGCACGATGCCGAGAATAGCGCAGGAAACGGTTATTGCCGCTGGAACGGCGGGAACGTGCTCATGCAGCATCAACCCTAATGCCACGCCGACAAACACTGCCGGGAAGATTCGCCCACCGCGAAAGCCACTGGCGGCAGCAACGACCAGGGCGGCAAGTTTAATTACCGCCAGCAAAAAGTAATCGCTGGTGCTGAAAGCCTGATTTGCCACCATCTGCTGCATCTCATCCAGCCCTTTAAACAGCGAAACTGGTCCACCAATAACCCCCAGAATTCCGAGAATAAATCCGCCAATACCCAGCACGAGCACCGGATTTTTCATTTGATTCATCATCGCGTGCAACCGTGGTAAGCACCATACGGCGACCATCCCTGCTGCGATGGCAATCGCCGCGACAATTGCACCGCTGAGAATATCGGTCATTTCCATCTGTCCGTAATGCGCAATGGGCAGTGAAAAATGGGGATGGAAAAATAATCCGGTAGTAAGTGCACCAGCTGCTGCCGCCATTAACGGCGCAAAAAGACGATCCCATAGCGGAACTTCACTACTGCCATTTAAGGTTTGCGAAAATATCAACGCCGCCGCAACAGGTGTACCAAACAGCGCGCCGATGGTTCCGGCAGAGGCTAAAATAGTCCACTCCATTCGGTTGACGCGCGGTAACAGACGAGCGCCAATGGCGACGGCAAGGGCGATATTGACGGTCATGATCGGATGTTCCGGCCCCAGGCTGACGCCGCCAGCAAGACCGAGAATTAATGCTACGATAAGTCTAGGTAGCGCAGAGGGCGGAACCGGTGCGCCGATCAGCGGTTCACAGGCGGGGTCTGGTCCGGCATGACCCTGGCTGAAACGGATAACCAACCCCACCGCAATACCCGTTAGCGTTAATACACCGATGATCCAGAGGGGTGAATCCTGGGCTATCCCCAGAGTTCCCGGCAGTCGTTGCCAGAGCAAATTCTGTAATACCGAGGCGATTTTCATCACCACAATCAGAATAAGACTGGACGCAATCCCAATTGCCACGGCGGGGAGCGATAATAACAACATGGTTCTGGCTCGCGGATGGAGCATGTTCTATTCCTTATGCGGGGTCAGATACTTAGTTTGCCCAGCTTGCAAAAAGGCATCGCTGCAATTGGTGCTGAAACGATAAAGTAATTGTGTGACCCAGATCGATATTTACAGGGAGCCTGCCTTTCCGGCGTTGTTGTTATGCCCCCAGGTATTTACAGTGTGAGAAAGAATTATTTTGACTTTAGCGGAGCAGTTGAAGAATGACAAAGTATGCATTAGTCGGTGATGTGGGCGGCACCAACGCACGTCTTGCTCTGTGTGATATTGCCAGTGGTGAAATCTCGCAGGCTAAGACCTATTCAGGGCTTGATTACCCCAGCCTCGAAGCGGTCATTCGCGTTTATCTTGAAGAACATAAGGTCGAGGTGAAAGACGGCTGTATTGCCATCGCTTGCCCAATTACCGGTGACTGGGTGGCAATGACCAACCATACCTGGGCGTTCTCAATTGCCGAAATGAAAAAGAATCTCGGTTTTAGCCATCTGGAAATTATTAACGATTTTACCGCTGTATCGATGGCGATCCCGATGCTGAAAAAAGAGCATTTGATTCAGTTTGGTGGCGCAGAACCGGTCGAAGGTAAGCCTATTGCGGTTTACGGTGCCGGAACGGGGCTTGGGGTTGCGCATCTGGTCCATGTCGATAAGCGTTGGGTAAGCTTGCCGGGCGAAGGCGGTCACGTTGATTTTGCGCCGAATAGTGAAGAAGAGGCCATTATCCTCGAAATATTGCGTGCGGAAATTGGTCATGTTTCGGCGGAGCGCGTGCTTTCTGGCCCTGGGCTGGTGAATTTGTATCGCGCAATTGTGAAAGCTGACAACCGCCTGCCAGAAAATCTCAAGCCAAAAGATATTACCGAACGCGCGCTGGCTGACAGCTGCACCGATTGCCGCCGCGCATTGTCGCTGTTTTGCGTCATTATGGGCCGTTTTGGCGGCAATCTGGCGCTCAATCTCGGGACATTTGGCGGCGTGTTTATTGCGGGCGGTATCGTGCCGCGCTTCCTTGAGTTCTTCAAAGCCTCCGGTTTCCGTGCCGCATTTGAAGATAAAGGGCGCTTTAAAGAATATGTCCATGATATTCCGGTGTATCTCATCGTCCATGACTATCCGGGTCTTCTCGGTTCCGGTGCACATTTACGCCAGACCTTAGGTCACATTCTGTAAATCCTTCCTGTTATATCGGGAGGTAACTCTCCCGATAATCTTTTAAATCATACAGTTAATTCAATTTTTCTTTGTGTCCCCTCACAAGGCCGACCTGCGTCACACTTCCGTACAGCGGGATTAATTCTCCAGTAAATGCATTATTTGTCTGGTAACGGCGATTTGTTTTGCACGTTCATAATTTCACTAGTCAACTATCACTGAACGAGGAATTAACGATGAGTAAGAAACTGATTGCCTTATGTGCCTGCCCAATGGGCCTGGCTCACACTTTTATGGCCGCTCAGGTGCTGGAAGAAGCGGCGGTAGAAGCCGGTTATGAAGTGAAAATTGAAACCCAGGGCGCGGACGGCATCCAGAATCGCCTGACGGCGCAGGATATCGCCGAAGCGACCATCATCATCCATTCCGTGGCAGTTACCCCGGAAGATAACGAACGTTTCGAATCACGCGACGTTTATGAAATCACTTTGCAGGACGCAATTAAAAACGCTGCGGGCATCATCAAAGAAATCGAAGAGATGATTGCCTCTGAACAACAGTAATATTCGACAGGGATAATTGTTATGGCCATTAAAAAACGCAGTGCAACCGTTGTGCCTGGCGCATCCGGTGCGGCAGCGGCAGTTAAGAATCTGCAGGCCTCTAAAAGCAGCTTCTGGGGTGAACTCCCGCAGCATGTGATGTCAGGGATTTCACGCATGGTGCCGACCTTAATTATGGGCGGTGTGATCCTCGCTTTCAGCCAGCTGATTGCTTATAGCTGGCTTAAAATTCCTGCTGAGATCGGCATCATGGATGCTCTTAATAGCGGGAAATTCTCCGGTTTCGACCTCTCCTTACTTAAATTTGCCTGGCTGTCGCAGTCCTTCGGCGGCGTGTTGTTTGGTTTTGCCATTCCGATGTTTGCTGCATTTGTGGCGAACTCTATCGGTGGCAAACTGGCGTTCCCGGCTGGTTTTATCGGCGGGTTGATGTCTACCCAGCCGACGCAACTGCTGAACTTCGATCCCAGCACTATGCAATGGGCGACCTCTTCGCCGGTGCCGTCCACCTTCATTGGTGCGCTGATTATTTCTATCGTTGCCGGTTACCTTGTGAAATGGATGAACCAGAAAATCCAGTTACCGGATTTCCTGTTAGCGTTCAAAACCACATTTTTGCTACCGATTCTTTCCGCCATTTTTGTCATGCTGGCGATGTACTACGTCATCACTCCCTTTGGTGGCTGGATCAACGGCGGTATCCGTACTGTGCTGACTGCCGCAGGTGAGAAGGGCGCGCTGATGTACGCAATGGGGATCGCCGCGGCGACAGCAATCGACCTTGGTGGCCCGATCAACAAAGCCGCAGGTTTCGTTGCCTTCAGCTTTACCACTGACCACGTATTACCGGTCACCGCTCGTTCTATCGCTATCGTTATTCCGCCGATTGGTCTGGGTCTGGCGACCATTATTGACCGTCGTTTAACCGGCAAACGCCTGTTCAACGCTCAACTTTATCCGCAGGGTAAGACCGCGATGTTCCTGGCCTTTATGGGGATTAGTGAGGGTGCGATTCCGTTTGCGCTGGAAAGCCCCATCACCGCTATTCCGTCATATATGGTCGGCGCGATTGTCGGCTCAACCGCAGCTGTCTGGCTGGGCGCAGTGCAATGGTTCCCGGAATCCGCTATCTGGGCATGGCCGCTGGTCACTAACTTGGGCGTTTATATGGCGGGGATCGCGCTGGGGGCAATCATTACTGCGCTGATGGTGGTGTTCCTGCGTCTGATGATGTTCCGCAAAGGCAAATTGTTAATCGATAGCCTGTAAGAAGGAAAATCCAGATGACATTACTCGCTTCGCTGCGCAACTGGCTTAAGGTGCAACAACTGGATGCGGTGCTTCTCTCCTCACGGCAGAACAAACAGCCGCATCTGGGGATCTCCACCGGATCAGGCTATGTGGTTATTAGCCGTGAAAGTGCGCACATTCTGGTAGATTCGCGCTATTTCGTTGAGGTGGAAGCCCGTGCGCAAGGCTACCAGCTGCATTTGCTTGACGCAACGAACACGCTTACCACTATCGTCAATCAAATCATTGCCGATGAGCAGTTGCAAACGCTCGGTTTTGAAGGCCAGCAGGTGAGTTGGGAAACCGCGCACCGCTGGAAGTCTGAACTCAATGCGAAACTGGTTAGCGCCACGCCGGATGTGCTGCGGCAAATCAAAACGCCAGAGGAGGTGGAGATAATCCGCCTCGCCTGTGGGATTGCCGATCGCGGAGCGGAGCATATTCGCCGCTTTATTCAGGCGGGGATGAGCGAGCGCGAGATAGCCGCTGAACTGGAGTGGTTTATGCGCCAGCAGGGCGCAGAAAAAGCCTCTTTTGACACCATTGTCGCCAGCGGCTGGCGCGGGGCGCTGCCGCACGGCAAAGCCAGCGACAAGATTGTTGCAGCGGGCGAGTTTGTCACTCTCGATTTTGGTGCGCTGTATCAGGGCTACTGCTGATATGACGCGCACCTTGCTGGTGAATGGCGAAGGGGTGAGCGCCGAATCTCACCCGCTGTTTGACGTCTATCAGATTGTCCTGCAGGCACAGCTCGCGGCAATCTCTGCAATTCGCCCCGGCGTGCGCTGCCAGCAGATTGACGACGCCGCGCGCCGGGTCATTACCGAGGCTGGATTTGGCGACTATTTCGGTCATAACACTGGTCACGCTATCGGCATTGAAGTCCATGAAGATCCGCGTTTTTCACCGCGGGACACCACGACGCTACAGCCAGGCATGTTGCTGACCGTGGAGCCGGGGATTTATTTGCTAGGGCAAGGGGGCGTGCGCATCGAAGATGTTGTGCTGGTTACCCCGCAAGGCGCAGAAGTGCTCTACGCCATGCCGAAAACAGTGTTGCTCACGGGAGAGGCATAATGGATTTATCGCTATTAAAAGCGTTGAGCGAGGCAGATGCGATCGCCTCCTCGGAACAGGAAGTGCGGCAGATCCTGCTGGAAGAAGCGGCTCGCCTGCAAAAAGAAGTGCGATTTGATGGTCTGGGATCGGTGCTGATCCGCCTCAATGAATCGACAGGTCCGAAGGTGATGATCTGCGCCCATATGGACGAAGTGGGATTTATGGTGCGCAGCATCTCCCGCGAAGGCGCTATTGACGTGCTGCCGGTTGGCAACGTGCGCATGGCTGCCCGCCAGCTGCAGCCGGTGCGCATCACCACCCGTGAAGAGTGCAAAATTCCAGGCCTGCTTGACGGCGACCGGCAGGGGAATGACGTTAGCGCCATGCGCGTGGACATTGGCGCGCGCACCTATGACGAAGTGATGCAGGCGGGAATTCGTCCAGGCGATCGCGTCACCTTCGATACCACTTTTCAGGTCCTCCCTCACCAGCGGGTGATGGGCAAAGCCTTTGATGATCGCCTCAGTTGCTATCTGCTGGTGACGTTACTACGTGAGCTGCACGACGCCGAACTGCCTGCGGAAGTGTGGCTGGTGGCAAGTTCCAGCGAAGAGGTGGGATTACGCGGCGGGCAAACTGCTACCCGCGCGGTGTCGCCGGACGTCGCCATTGTGCTTGATACCGCCTGCTGGGCGAAAAACTTTGATTATGGCGCGGCTAACCATCGTCAGATTGGTAACGGGCCGATGCTGGTGTTAAGCGATAAATCGCTGATTGCGCCGCCAAAACTTACCGCGTGGATTGAAACCGTGGCGGCAGAAATTGGCGTTCCGTTGCAGGCGGATATGTTCAGTAACGGCGGCACGGACGGTGGAGCGGTGCACTTAACCGGTACTGGCGTACCCACATTGGTAATGGGGCCTGCCACCCGCCACGGACATTGCGCGGCATCGATTGCCGATTGCCGCGACATTTTGCAGATGGAGCAACTTTTATCTGCCCTTATTCAACGTCTTACGCGTGAGACGGTTGTTCAACTGACGGATTTCAGATGATCTCCTGATTAACCCGGAGCGGTTATGTTAACGATTCAATTTCTCTGTCCTTTGCCTAACGGTCTACATGCTCGTCCGGCGTGGGAACTTAAAGAACAGTGCAGCCAGTGGCAAAGCGAAATCACCTTTATCAACCATCGCCAGAACGCAAAGGCTGATGCTAAAAGCTCGCTGGCGTTGATTGGAACTGGCACCTTATTTAATGACAGTTGCAGCCTGAACATTAGCGGCAGCGATGAAGAGCAGGCGCGGCGCGTGCTGGAAGAGTACATCCTGGTGCGCTTTATCGACAGCGACAGCGTTCAGCCGACGCAGGCAGAACTGACGGCGCATCCGCTGCCGCGTTCATTAAGCCGCCTTAACCCGGATTTACTGTACGGCAATGTGCTGGCAAGCGGCGTCGGCGTGGGTACGCTGACCCTGTTACAAAGCGACAGCCTCGACAGTTATCGGGCAATCCCCGCCAGTGCGCAAGATTCCACCCGGCTGGAGCACAGCCTGGCAACGCTTGCCGAGCAACTGAATCAGCAATTGCGTGAGCGTGACGGCGAAAGCAAAACTATCCTCAGCGCTCATTTGTCGCTGATTCAGGATGATGAATTTGCAGGCAATATCCGTCGCCTGATGACAGAACAGCATCAGGGACTGGGGGCGGCGATCATCAGCAATATGGAGCAGGTTTGCGCCAAACTATCTGCTTCTGCCAGCGATTATCTGCGCGAGCGGGTCAGCGACATTCGCGATATCAGCGAACAGTTGCTGCATATCACCTGGCCGGAACTGAAGCCGCGCAACAATCTGGTGCTGGAAAAACCGACCATTCTGGTGGCTGAAGATTTAACCCCAAGCCAGTTTTTGAGCCTTGATTTGAAAAATCTTGCGGGTATGATTCTGGAGAAAACCGGGCGCACCTCGCATACACTGATTCTGGCCCGTGCCTCGGCGATCCCGGTACTGAGTGGCTTGCCGCTGGATGCGATTGCCCGTTATGCCGGGCAACCTGCAGTGCTTGACGCCCAGTGCGGCGTGCTGGCGATTAACCCGAATGACGCGGTGAGCGGTTATTATCAGGTCGCGCAGACGCTGGCGGATAAACGCCAAAAACAACAGGCGCAGGCTGCCGCGCAGCTGGCCTATTCCCGTGATAACAAGCGTATTGATATTGTGGCGAATATCGGCACCGCTCTGGAAGCGCCAGGCGCGTTTGCCAACGGCGCGGAAGGTGTCGGGCTGTTCCGTACCGAAATGCTCTATATGGATCGCGACAGCGCGCCGGACGAGCAGGAGCAATTTGAAGCCTACCAGCAGGTGCTACTGGCGGCGGGCGACAAGCCGATTATCTTCCGCACGATGGACATCGGCGGCGATAAAAGCATTCCTTATCTGAATATTCCCCAGGAAGAGAACCCGTTCCTCGGCTATCGCGCGGTACGTATTTACCCGGAATTTGCTGGCCTGTTCCGCACTCAACTGCGGGCCATTTTGCGCGCCGCCAGTTTCGGCAACGCCCAGTTGATGATCCCGATGGTTCACAGCCTCGATCAGATCTTATGGGTGAAAGGCGAGATCCAAAAAGCGATCGTTGAGCTTAAGCGCGATGGCCTGCGTCATGCAGAGACGATTACGCTTGGGATCATGGTGGAAGTGCCGTCGGTGTGCTACATCATCGACCACTTCTGCGATGAGGTCGATTTCTTCAGTATCGGCTCCAACGATATGACCCAGTATCTGTATGCGGTCGATCGTAATAACCCGCGCGTATCGCCGCTATATAACCCGATTACGCCATCGTTCCTGCGCATGTTGCAGCAAATAGTTACCACTGCGCATCAGCGGGGCAAATGGGTAGGCATTTGCGGTGAACTGGGCGGTGAAAGCCGTTATCTGCCGCTACTGCTTGGGCTGGGCCTGGATGAGCTGAGTATGAGTAGCCCGCGTATTCCGGCGGTGAAAAGCCAGCTTCGTCAACTGGATAGCGAGGCGTGTCGGGAACTGGCGCGTCAGGCATGTGAATGCCGCAGTGCGCAGGAAATTGAAGCGTTACTCACCGCCTTTACGCCGGAAGAAGACGTTCGCCCACTGCTGGCGCTGGAGAATATCTTTGTTGATCAGGATTTTAGCAATAAAGAGCAGGCGATCCAGTTCCTGTGCGGCAACCTCGGCGTTAACGGGCGCACTGAACATCCGTTTGAGCTGGAAGAAGATGTCTGGCAGCGGGAAGAGATTGTTACCACCGGCGTTGGTTTTGGCGTAGCGATCCCGCACACCAAATCTCAGTGGATCCGTCATTCCAGTATCAGCATTGCCCGGCTGGCGAAACCGGTTGACTGGCAGTCAGAAATGGGCGAAGTCGAACTGGTGATCATGCTGACGCTGGGTGCTAACGAAGGGATGAATCATGTGAAAGTCTTCTCGCAGCTGGCGCGTAAACTGGTGAATAAAAACTTCCGCCAGTCGTTGTTTGCCGCGCAAGATGCACAAAGTATCCTGACGCTGCTGGAAACAGAATTAACCTTCTGACGTTAGCCCTGAAAACGGGCGCTGTACTCTCCCGGCGTCAGACTAAACTGACGCCGGAAAACGCGACAAAAATAGTCGCTATCCGGAAAACCGCAACGCTGTGCCACTTCATGAATTGACAGATGATATTTCTGCAAAATCATCCTCGCCTTCGCCATTCGCACCCAACGCACATACTCGATAAAACGCATCGTTCCATGCTGAGCAAACAGTTTTGACAGATGATTGGGCGTGATATTAAAAAACTGCGCCACGCTCTCGCGGGTGAGCGGCTGGGCATAATTATCCTAAACCCAGTTACAAATGCTGTGATAGAGAAAATCGCCGCGCGGTTGTGAATTACCCGGCGGCATATTCACCACGTTGCGGCAAAGATGCAGCAAACTTAACACCAGTGGCTGAATGATATTCTGCTCCAGCGGCGAACGGCTAAGATGGGTGAGGGCGGTAAGCATCGCTTCACCTTCACCGCGTTGCAGGCTGGGAAGCTGGGTCTGGCGAGCAGGATGCAACAACGACGTGGTGCGGCTATCGTAAAACGATAACCCAAGCCAGGTCGGTGCGAACACCAGGCTTAACAGCATCACCGGTTTGTTGTTGATCGGTAAATTAGCCGCGCGTGCCGGAATAAACAGCATTTCTCCTTCCACCATTCGCTGCTGCTTTGCTTCCAGCAGGTTGCCGTATTCGCCGCGCAGCACGATATCCAGACGGGGAAAATCAATACATAAACTGCCCACCGGTAACGAGGCAGGCTGGCTGGCAAACCAGACGCGCCCCAGTAGTTGCGGGTTAAGCACTAGGCCGCTGAACAGATCGGCGAAAAATTGTTGATCGGCGGGCAAGCCTGGTGCTTTCATGAAAGTTCCCGATTAAAGATGCATTAACTGGCGAAATTCTTTCACTTTGCTGCGGCTGACCGGCACTTCAAAATCCAGATCTTTCAGTCGCAGAATGTAGGTGTTATTAAACCACGGTTCGATTTCGCGTATTTTGTTCAGATTGACACAAAATGAGCGATGGCAGCGGAAAAAATGCGACGGCGGCAGTTTGCTGCAAAATTCGGTAATGTTCATCGGCATTACGTAGGATTCACGCCGCGTATAGACAAAGGTCATTTTCTCGTGCGCTTCGGCGTAATAGATATCGTTAATTGGCGTGACGATTATTCGCTCATCTTTCACCAGATTAATGGTGTCATTCTCACGCGTTACCGTCGCGGCAGGCGTACTGCTGGTCTGCTGTTGTTGCCAGGCCGCTTCCAGTTTTTGCAGCATCCCGGTAATACGTGACTCCTGATACGGTTTGAGAATGTAGTCAAACGCCTCCAGTTCAAACGCTTCTACCGCATGTTCTTTCCACGCGGTGATGAACACAATAAACGGTTTATGGGCGAACTGGCTGATGTTTTGCGCCAGCAACACGCCATCCAGCGACGGAATATTGATATCCAGAAAAATGGCGTCGACGCGGTTATGCTGCAAAAACTTCAACACGTCCAGACCGTCGTCAAAGGTGCCGACAATCTCCATCTGGCTGTGCTCTTTAATTAGCCAGCTCAGTTCCTGTTGTGCCAGGAATTCGTCTTCAACAATGATGACTTTCACAATATCACTCCGGCTCAAAGCAATAACGTAGCCTGTGAGGCGACTGGGGTGCGTTGGTTAGGAATGTAAAACGCAATTTCCGTCCCCGGCTCCAGGCGGCGGATATGCAGCCCCTCGCCATACAATAACTTCACGCGATGATGGACATTCAGCAGGCCAATTTTATTGCCCGGCATTTCATTCGCTTCGACCCGCTCAATCACCTTTGGAACGATGCCGTGCCCGGTATCTCGCACCGCAATGCGTACCCGATTTCCGCACTCTGCAACGCTGATGGTGACAACGCCTTTACCTTTGCAAGGCTGAATACCGTGGACAATGGCGTTCTCCACCAACGGCTGGATCAGCAGGCTGGGAATGCAGCAATTCACCTCTTCATCAATATCATAGATAACCGTCAGCTTGTCGCCAAAGCGGGCCTGCTCAATGGCAATATAGTCTTTAATTTGATACAGCTCTTTTTTGATATCGATTTGCTCATCGTCTTTTAATTCAATGTTATAGCGCAGATAACGCGACAGATTAAAGATCAACTGGCGAGCGGTATCCGGATTCAGACGGATTGACGATGAAATAGCGTTCAGAGCGTTAAACAGAAAATGGGGATTAATTTTGCTTTGCAGGGCGCGAATCTCTGCCTTATTTGCCATTTCACGTAGCTGCTCGGCGCGTGAAACCTCCAGTTGCGTGGAGATGATTTGCGACAGACCGACCGCCATTTCCTGTAATGACGAGGTGATCTGATGCGCGTGGCAGTAGTAAATTTTCAGCGTTCCGGTCACGACCCCTTTCTCCCACAATGGGATCACCAGCATGGAATGAATCTCTGGTGTGCGGTGGGCTTCATCATTGTTTTTAATGATGATTTTTCCGTAATTCATCGCCTGACGGGTAGTCGGGCTAATGAAGTCATCGCCATTCTGATAGTTATGTTCACCCACGCCAACATAGGCCAGCACATGATCGGTATTAGTAATCGCCACCGCATCGGCGTGAATGTCATCGCGGATAATTTCGCAGACCTTGCGTAATGACTCGCTATTGACATGGCGAAACAGCGGTAGCGTTTTGTTGGCGATATCCAGCGCCAGCGCTGTGCTTTGGGGATTTTCAGGTTTATCCAGCCTGATATACAACCCGCCAGAATGCTGGTGATAAAGCAGGGGATCGCCGTCACGCCGCCGATATCAATTAAATACCGGTGAATACCCGCAATCACGCCGGTAATGATGCCTACCCACGGGCCAAACAGAATCCCGCCGGACATCACCGCGATAATACGTACGTTCACCAGCGAGCCTTCTACGGGAACGCCGGACCAGGTGCTGAACAGGGCGAACAGCGAGAAAATGGCGGTAACGGCGAGCAATTCTTTTGGGGAGTGCGCCGACTTGTGCAACAGTTCGCGAAACAGGCGGATACGGATGAGAAAGAACAGGCAGATAAGCATTAACGCTGCCCGATCGAAGACCGCCAGCAGCATGTTGAATATTTCGTGCACGGGTGACTCTGAATAAGGATTAAACCTCTATGATAGGTAACCTGAAGGCTGATGACCAGCAGGCCGTTTTTGAGGAAAAACCATAAATTTAAAAGGGGATTAAAAGATAAATGGTGTATTAGCAATGTATCTCTTGATAATGCACTTCTGGCTGGTAAATTTATTGAAATTATAATGTTAATAAAATTGGTGGTGATTTTCTTGTTAGCGTAGAAAAATTTCCTGTTTTTGAAGTGGAGTTCCTCATTTAAATCCATTGATAAAAATGTTCTAAAACGCTGGACAGACAGAAATTAATCAGGCTATTTTCAAAACAGCCACCATTGTGGCAGCGTCGCTCGGACGGTCCGGGCGCTAACGTTAATCTGAGGAAATTATGGCTGACACTCGCCCTGAACGTCGCTTTACGCGCATTGATCGTCTCCCGCCCTACGTTTTTAACATCACCGCTGAACTGAAAATGGCTGCGCGTCGGCGCGGCGAAGATATTATCGATTTCAGCATGGGTAACCCGGACGGTGCGACTCCGCCGCATATCGTCGAAAAATTATGTACTGTGGCCCAGCGCCCGGACACGCATGGTTACTCCACTTCACGCGGCATTCCGCGGTTACGTCGCGCCATTTCCCGCTGGTATCAGGATCGCTACGACGTTGAAATCGACCCGGAATCAGAAGCCATCGTCACTATTGGTTCGAAAGAGGGCCTGGCGCATCTGATGCTGGCGACGCTGGATCATGGTGACACGGTGCTGGTGCCGAATCCAAGTTACCCGATCCATATTTATGGCGCGGTGATTGCCGGGGCGCAGGTACGCTCAGTGCCGCTGGTGGAAGGTGTCGATTTCTTCAACGAACTGGAGCGCGCCATTCGTGAAAGTTATCCGAAACCGAAGATGATGATCCTCGGCTTCCCGTCGAACCCAACCGCGCAATGCGTGGAACTGGAGTTCTTCGAAAAGGTTGTGGCGCTGGCGAAATGCTACGATGTGCTGGTGGTCCATGACCTGGCCTATGCCGATATCGTCTACGATGGCTGGAAAGCGCCGTCAATTATGCAGGTGCCGGGTGCACGCGATGTGGCGGTCGAGTTCTTTACGCTGTCGAAAAGCTACAACATGGCGGGCTGGCGTATCGGCTTTATGGTCGGCAACAAAACGCTGGTCAGTGCCCTGGCGCGAATCAAAAGCTATCACGATTACGGCACTTTTACGCCGTTGCAGGTGGCGGCGATTGCGGCACTCGAGGGCGATCAACAGTGCGTGCGCGACATTGCCGAACAGTACAAACGCCGTCGTGATGTATTGGTTAAAGGGCTGCATGAAGCGGGCTGGATGGTCGAAATGCCGAAGGCTTCGATGTATGTCTGGGCGAAAATCCCGGAACCATATGCGGCCATGGGATCGCTGGAATTTGCCAAGAAGCTCCTTAACGAAGCGAAGGTTTGTGTCTCGCCGGGGATTGGCTTTGGCGACTATGGTGATACGCATGTTCGCTTTGCACTGATTGAAAACCACGACCGTATTCGTCAGGCCATCAGAGGGATTAAAGCGATGTTCCGTGCCGACGGTTTACTACCCGTCAGCAGCAAACATATTCACGAAAACGCGGAATAAACACCGTCGTCAGAAATGCAAACAGGAGCCTGATGGCTCCTGTTTTTCATTGCACAGTTTGCTTTTAGATCATCAGGGCAAAAGTACCGGCCCAAACGATGACCATAAAAGAAATGCCCATAAAGAAATATTTCACTTTACATCTCTCCGCGTAATTACTGTTACGCCTGAATGACTTCATTACACCTGATACAGTGAGTTGACACCGGGCAAAGCGACCTTAAAAGCCCTGTATTTTACCGTGGGCATCACCCCAGAATTCTGAGCTAAACTGCTCGAGACGGCGCTAATGTACGCCTAAAACTGAAACGAGACAAGAGGCATTTTCTTATTTACTTTTAGTAACTTACAAGTGTCTCATATCGGCGACAGTTTAATTTCTGACGGTAATAATTAGATATTCAGCGAAGGAAAAAACTTAAGAAAAAAGCTATAAAAATCATGAGGTTATTATGGCCGATTTGAGGAGGGAAAGAGTAAGAGCAGTTTGTTAAATGTACAACGACGATTCTCCCACCGGGCGCGTTTTAAAGCGACGGTGGATCCAGAGGTACTGCTCCGGTGCGCGCATGATCTCTTTCTCGATAATCTTGTTCATATAAGCAGCGGCTTGATTTTCATCTGTCGGGTAGCCTTCCATCTCTGGGGTGATGAACAAACGATATCCGCTGTAATCCGCTTTTCTTACCATCGTTACGGTCAACATGGCTGCGCCAGAGAGACGGGAGAGAACATAGGTGCCATTGGTTGTGGCGACATTTTCCACCGCAAAGAACGGCGCGAAGGAGCTGCCTTTACGACCATAATCCTGATCGGGAGCAAACCATACCGCTTCACCTTTCTTCAGTGCACCGACAATGCCGCGCAGATTATTTCTGCCGATCATCGCTTTGTTAGAGCGCATGCGCCCACGGGTCTGCACCCATTCCATCAGCTGATTATTATGTGGACGATAGGTAGCCATCATTGGTTGGCACAGTCCCATCACGCGGCCGCCCAGTTCCAGCGACATAAAATGGACGCCGACAACCATTACGCCGCGATTTTGCATTTGTGCGCGTTTAAGGTTATCCAACCCTTCAACATCAAACCATTTACGTACGCGACTGTCGGGCCAGAACCATGCCATGCCGGTTTCTACCAGCGCCATGCCGAGTGAACGAAAGTTTTCGGCAATCATCTTCTCGCGTTCTTCCGCAGAATGCTGCGGGAAACAAAGTTCCAGGTTTTTACGGGCGATAGATTCACGACGTTTCAGGAATGGTCGCGCCATTGCGCCAATACGCGTGCCGAGAAAGCAGAGAACAGGATAAGGAAGCTGTACCCAAAGCCAGAGTACACCAAGCCCAAACCATGTGAGCCAGTAGCGAGGATGTAGAAACTCGCGGGAAAATTTGCATTGTGGAAACATAGTTACCTTCTGTAGATACGAATTGTTGTATCGCAGAAGATTCCATGTCGACAGCGGTACACTCAATTGGTTGGGCCATCATGTACGACAATGGTTCCTGTAAAGAGTGTAAAGACTAGTCAGGACATAACCACGAGGAGCATGAATGCGGTGGCTCTACTTTATCACTGGCTGACTGCTTTCAGCTACTGATTATTAATCGTGCAAAGTAAAAAATTTTCCGCACGCAATAGCGTTGCATTTAACGTGCTGTTTTCATTGATGCTTAGCAAAAATTGCCAGAGGTTAAGGATTGTCTTACTATTAAAGTGACTGAAGTTACAGGTTTTTTAGCGCGGCAGGAGGTTGAGCTATGATTTATTTATGGATGTTTCTCGCCCTGTGTATTGTCTGCGTAAGCGGCTACATCGGTCAGGTACTGAACGTGGTATCGGCGGTCTCTTCTTTCTTCGGCATGGTGATCCTCGCTGCACTCATTTATTACTTCACCATGTGGTTAACTGGCGGTAATGAACTGGTGACGGGGATATTTATGTTTCTTGCCCCGGCTTGTGGCTTGATGATTCGCTTTATGGTGGGGTATGGCAGGCGATAGTGGGTCAGGATGGCTCATTTGGGCAGGTGTTCACATCAGCATCAGACATGATTGTTCACCTGCCATGTGACAGACGCTATCGCACAGGATGAATAAGATAATTCGCCTTTGTCGGATAAGTAGGCGTGATTTCTTCTGTGAGGTTTAATGGTGGCACATCTTCTCTCATCTTAAACAAAATCGCCTGTGATGGCTGAAGTTTTGTAGAGTGTGTGGTCGTCATCGCTGATGTTTTTTCAGTCTCTTTATAGCTCCTCTCACTTACACCACCAGAAATGGAAAATGCAAAAACATTGCATGCCATAATAGAGACCAATAAAAATAAGCTGAAAAGTATTAAGTTTACTTTCATAGAAAGTTATCCTGAAAATGGTTCACTGAGAACCATACGATGTTATGGCTGTATTTACATATAATTAATCAATATTTACATCAATATAATAAATGACATCTCTTTGTGGTATATAAGAATAGTTCTCTGCGACAGGAGGCATATTCCTACAACTGTAAGACTAAATGCCGCTTTGCGATAATAACTACAATTGTAAGATAACCCTTTCAAAATGACCGTTGCTCTCTGATTTCTCATTTCATGCTCACCCAATATGATGGCGGCGTTTTCTAAAACTGTTAAAGAATGAGGTAAGTATGAAACGTTTAATTATGGCTACGATGGTCACAGCAATTCTGGCATCTTCAACTGTATGGGCTGCTGATAATGCACCGGTAGCGGCACAACAGCAAACTCAGCAAACCCAGAAAACGGCAGCAGCAGAGCGTATCTCTGAACAAGGTTTATATGCGATGCGTGACGTGCAGGTAGCGCGCCTGGCTCTGTTTCATGGCGATCCGGAAAAGGCAAAAGAACTGACCAATGAAGCTTCCGCTTTGCTGTCAGATGACAGTACCGAATGGGCAAAGTTCGCTAAGCCAGGTAAAAAGACCAATCTCAATGATGACCAATATATTGTCATTAATGCATCTGTCGGAATTTCTGAGAGTTATGTAGCAACACCCGAAAAAGAAGCCGCGATAAAAATTGCCAATGAAAAAATGGCGAAAGGGGATAAAAAGGGCGCAATGGAAGAGCTTCGCCTGGCCGGTGTTGGCGTAATGGAAAACCAATATCTGATGCCGCTTAAACAGACTCGTAATGCACTTGCTGATGCGCAGAAACTGCTTGATAAAAAGCAATACTACGAGGCAAACCTGGCGCTTAAAGGTGCGGAAGATGGAATCATCGTCGATAGCGAAGCACTGTTTGTGAACTAATGCTGACAGGCAGTATATTGAGGTAAAGGATTTAACTCCCTCCAGCCGACAATTTTTTATGACCACAATACGACAGGTTGTGGTCATAAAATTATTTGGCGCTCGCGGTTCTATAAACACGCATTTTATTTTCCTCAAAGTAAACCGCAATAATCCCGTGTCATCACAAATCATTTATTATGTTATGCTTTATGGTACGCTTTAAAAAGCGTAATCATACTCTTACTTGTAAATCACCGGCGCTTCTTACAGTTGTAAGAATAACATCACAAATGTCGCGACTCTCTCTGATTACCACGAATTAATATTTATCATATTCTTCTTTTCGTCCTCACTACTTACCATGCAGAAAGGAATTGGAAGTGGCGATAAAATAATTTTCAGTACTTGATACAGGAATTTAAAAATATCGAGTGCCGCTACGAAGATATTTTGCAGATTATTTATAGAGGGCGTTATGCCTTAAATAAACGCTAAATTAACACATATTTAATTAACTAATAGGTATTGCTATGTCAACTCCACTTCAAGGAATTAAAGTTCTCGATTTCACCGGTGTGCAATCTGGCCCATCTTGTACTCAAATGCTGGCCTGGTTTGGCGCTGACGTTATTAAAATTGAACGTCCCGGCGTTGGTGACGTAACGCGTCACCAACTGCGAGATATTCCTGATATCGATGCGCTTTACTTCACCATGCTTAACAGTAACAAACGTTCTATTGAGTTAAATACCAAAACAGCGGAAGGCAAAGAGGTAATGGAAAAGCTGATCCGCGAAGCTGATATCTTAGTCGAGAACTTTCATCCAGGGGCCATTGATCACATGGGCTTCACCTGGGAGCATATTCAAGAAATCAATCCACGTCTGATTTTTGGTTCGATCAAAGGGTTTGATGAGTGTTCGCCTTATGTGAATGTAAAAGCCTATGAAAACGTTGCTCAGGCAGCGGGTGGCGCGGCATCCACTACGGGTTTTTGGGATGGTCCGCCGCTGGTAAGCGCTGCAGCGTTGGGTGACAGCAACACCGGAATGCATTTGCTGATCGGTTTACTTGCTGCTTTGCTGCATCGCGAAAAAACGGGGCGTGGGCAACGAGTCACCATGTCAATGCAGGATGCCGTATTGAACCTTTGCCGCGTGAAATTACGTGACCAGCAGCGTCTCGATAAATTGGGTTATCTGGAAGAATACCCGCAGTATCCGAATGGTACATTTGGTGATGCAGTTCCCCGCGGTGGTAATGCAGGTGGTGGCGGTCAGCCTGGCTGGATCCTGAAATGTAAAGGCTGGGAAACCGATCCTAACGCCTATATTTATTTCACTATTCAGGAGCAAAACTGGGAAAACACCTGTAAAGCCATCGGCAAACCAGAATGGATTACCGATCCGGCATACAGTACAGCCCATGCCCGACAGCCACATATTTTCGATATTTTTGCTGAAATCGAAAAATACACTGTCACTATTGATAAACATGAAGCGGTGGCCTATTTGACTCAGTTTGATATTCCTTGTGCACCGGTTTTAAGTATGAAAGAAATTTCACTTGATCCCTCTTTGCGCCAAAGTGGCAGTGTTGTTGAAGTGGAACAACCGTTGCGTGGAAAATATCTGACCGTTGGTTGTCCAATGAAATTCTCTGCCTTTACGCCGGATATTAAAGCTGCGCCGCTATTAGGTGAACATACCGCTGCTGTATTGCAGGAGCTGGGTTATAGCGACGATGAAATTGCTGCAATGAAGCAAAACCACGCCATCTGATATTAACGGGGGCTTCTGGCTCCCAATTTATAAAAATTTCGAGGTTATTAATCATGTCAGATCAACTTCAAATGACAGATGGTATGCATATCATCGTTGAAGCATTAAAACAGAATAATATTGACACTATTTATGGTGTTGTAGGTATTCCTGTGACGGATATGGCACGCCATGCCCAGGCGGAAGGCATTCGTTATATTGGTTTTCGTCATGAGCAGTCGGCAGGCTATGCCGCTGCGGCAAGCGGTTTTCTTACCCAAAAACCGGGGATCTGCCTGACAGTTTCTGCGCCAGGATTCCTCAATGGTTTGACCGCATTGGCCAACGCAACGGTAAATGGTTTTCCGATTATCATGATTAGCGGCTCCAGCGACCGCGCGATCGTCGACCTACAGCAAGGTGATTATGAAGAGCTGGACCAAATGAATGCGGCAAAACCGTATGCCAAAGCAGCATTTCGCGTTAATCAGCCGCAGGATCTTGGCATTGCATTGGCACGCGCTATCCGGGTCTCTGTATCGGGTCGCCCTGGCGGAGTTTATCTTGATTTGCCAGCAAATGTCCTGGCCGCGACGATGGAAAAAGACGAAGCGTTAACCACGATTGTTAAAGTTGAAAATCCGTCGCCAGCATTATTGCCATGCCCGAAGTCAGTCACTAGCGCAATTTCGCTTTTAGCAAAAGCTGAACGGCCATTAATTATCCTTGGCAAAGGCGCGGCGTATTCACAAGCTGATGAACAGCTTCGTGAATTTATTGAAAGTGCTCAGATTCCATTCCTGCCAATGTCTATGGCGAAAGGGATCCTTGAAGATACGCATCCACTTTCTGCGGCAGCTGCGCGTTCGTTTGCCCTGGCAAATGCTGACGTTGTCATGCTTGTTGGTGCACGACTGAATTGGTTATTGGCACACGGTAAAAAAGGATGGGCGGCAGATACACAGTTTATTCAACTGGATATTGAACCGCAGGAAATTGACAGCAACCGCCCCATTGCTGTGCCAGTCGTTGGTGATATTGCATCCAGTATGCAAGGTATGCTGGCAGAACTGAAACAAAACACATTTACGACTCCACTGGTATGGCGCGATATTTTAAATATCCACAAGCAGCAAAATGCACAAAAAATGCATGAAAAATTAAGTACAGATACTCAACCATTAAATTACTTTAATGCATTAAGTGCTGTGCGCGACGTATTGCGCGAGAACCAGGATATTTATTTAGTTAATGAAGGTGCAAATACCCTGGATAATGCACGAAATATTATTGATATGTATAAACCACGTCGTCGTCTGGATTGTGGTACCTGGGGTGTCATGGGCATCGGTATGGGCTATGCCATCGGTGCTAGCGTGACTTCTGGTTCTCCGGTTGTCGCCATTGAAGGTGATAGTGCTTTTGGTTTCAGTGGGATGGAAATTGAAACGATTTGTCGATATAACCTGCCGGTGACGATCGTTATTTTTAATAATGGCGGCATCTACAGAGGAGACGGTGTTGATCTCAGTGGCGCTGGTGCACCATCACCAACGGATCTGTTGCACCATGCAAGGTATGACAAATTAATGGATGCGTTTCGTGGCGTTGGCTATAACGTCACCACGACAGATGAACTTCGTCATGCTTTAACCACCGGTATTCAGTCGCGCAAACCGACCATTATTAATGTGGTTATCGACCCTGCAGCAGGAACTGAAAGTGGCCATATTACCAAACTTAACCCAAAACAAGTCGCTGGTAATTAAATACTGACATCGTCTCCTCTTGCCAACTCATTATGCGATGGTGAGGGGACCCTTATCGGAAATACTATTATGCTAACATTTTTTATTGGCGATTTATTGCCTATTATCGTAATCATGCTGTTGGGTTATTTTAGCGGCAGACGAGAAACTTTTTCAGAAGATCAAGCCCGCGCATTTAATAAACTGGTATTAAACTACGCTCTTCCTGCGGCTCTATTTGTTTCTATTACCCGGGCAAACAGGGAAATGATTTTTGCGGACACTCGTCTGACCCTTGTATCACTTGTGGTTATTGTCGGATGTTTCTTTTTCTCCTGGTTTGGTTGCTACAAATTTTTTAAACGTACCCATGCAGAAGCAGCTGTATGTGCATTAATTGCGGGTTCACCTACCATTGGATTCCTGGGGTTTGCAGTTCTCGATCCTATTTATGGTGATTCCGTATCAACAGGTTTAGTGGTAGCAATTATTTCTATTATTGTTAACGCAATTACTATTCCTATTGGTCTGTATTTGCTGAATCCTTCCTCAGGAGCGGATGGTAAGAAGAATAGTAATCTGAGCGCATTAATTTCTGCGGCAAAGGAGCCAGTAGTATGGGCACCTGTTCTGGCAACGATCCTGGTGCTGGTTGGGGTAAAAATTCCGGCAGCATGGGACCCAACCTTTAATCTGATTGCGAAGGCTAACTCAGGGGTAGCGGTATTCGCTGCGGGGTTGACTCTGGCTGCACATAAATTCGAGTTCAGTGCCGAAATTGCTTATAACACCTTCCTGAAGTTGATTCTGATGCCACTGGCGCTGCTTCTCGTTGGTATGGCATGTCATTTGAACAGCGAACATTTGCAGATGATGGTACTGGCAGGCGCATTACCGCCGGCGTTCTCCGGAATCATTATTGCCAGCCGGTTTAATGTCTACACCCGTACTGGTACAGCGTCATTGGCTGTGAGCGTACTGGGCTTTGTCGTCACGGCTCCCTTGTGGATTTATGTCAGTCGACTGGTTTCATAATTAATCATGTTATTGATTTTACATAAATGCCGAAGTGTCTTTTCACCTTCGGCTTTTTTCAAGGCATAAGCAAATGACAAATAATGAAAGCAAAGGGCCGTTTGAAGGCTTATTAGTTATCGATATGACACATGTCCTTAATGGACCTTTCGGAACTCAACTTCTTTATAATATGGGCGCAAGGGTAATTAAAGTTGAGCCACCAGGTCATGGTGATGATACCCGCACATTTGGTCCCTATGTGGATGGACAGTCACTCTATTACAGTTTTATTAATCATGGCAAAGAGAGTGTGGTTCTTGATTTAAAGAATGATCACGATAAAAGTATATTTATAAATATGCTCAAACAAGCTGATGTATTAGCTGAGAATTTTCGCCTAGGTACAATGGAAAAACTGGGGTTTTCATGGGAAAGGTTACAAGAAATCAACCCGCGCCTCATATATGCTTCATCGTCAGGTTTCGGACATACCGGTCCGCTAAAAGATGCTCCTGCCTACGATACCATCATTCAGGCAATGAGTGGGATAATGATGGAAACAGGGTACCCTGATGCTCCGCCAGTGCGTGTTGGTACCTCTCTTGCGGATCTATGCGGCGGTGTCTATTTATTCAGCGGAATAGTGAGTGCACTTTATGGCCGCGAAAAGAGCCAGAGAGGGGCGCATGTCGATATAGCGATGTTTGATGCCACGCTGAGTTTTCTGGAGCATGGTCTGATGGCATATATTGCGACAGGGAAGTCACCACAACGCCTGGGAAATCGCCATCCCTACATGGCACCTTTTGATGTTTTCGATACTCAGGATAAGCCGATTACGATTTGTTGTGGTAATGACAAGCTTTTTTCTGCGTTATGCCAGGCACTGGAGCTTACGGAACTGGTTAATGATCCCCGATTTAGCAGCAATATTTTACGCGTACAAAACCAGGCTATTCTTAAACAATATATTGAGCGAACGTTAAAAACGCAGGCAGCTGAAGTTTGGTTAGCCAAAATACATGAAGTTGGTGTGCCCGTCGCGCCGTTATTAAGTGTGGCTGAGGCCATTAATTTGCCACAAACTCAGGCGAGAAATATGTTGATTGAAGCCGGAGGAATAATGATGCCGGGTAATCCGATAAAAATCAGCGGCTGCGCGGACCCGCATGTTATGCCGGGAGCGGCAACGCTCGACCAGCATGGGGAACAAATTCGCCAGGAGTTCTCATCATAAATGTAAGATGTGCTGGTAAATAGCTCCCACATTAGAACATTGTGGGAGCCGCAATTTAGTCATTTTTCTGACAGAAAACAGCAATCTCCTGGTCCAGCTCTGCAATGTGTTCTTTAACAGAGTTCAGCAGCTGAAGAATTTCAGGCTTACTGTCATCTGAAGCAGGTGTTATTTCTAACTGATGGCTAATATTAATCAACTTTTGCAAATTCAGGATGTTAGCCGCACCGTGGATGCGATGAATACACTGATGGAAAGTTCTGTTATCGCCAGCTTCTAGTGCATGAAACGCAGCGGGTAGATCTTTATGCGTTTCATGCTGGAAAGTCATGAGAATCTCCTGCATCAGTTGTAGATCATTCGCCGTATTATTTTTCAGGGCTTCGATATCAAGGTGGCGATACTGAGGTGCAATATGCGCAACCTGGTGTAACTGACTTAAATGTGTTTTCAGTACATCCAGGGTCAACGGTTTGAACAAACATAAGTTCATGCCGCAACTTAACCCTTTTTCACGTTCGTTAGCCTGTGCGTTGGCTGTAAGCCCCCAGATGGGTAAGGAAGAATTTTGCTCACGGAGTTTGCGAGTCAACTCAAAACCATCCATATTCGGCATATTAACGTCAGTAATAAGCAGATCATAATGTTGCATACTGACTTTGTGTAGCGCTTGCACACCATCAGTGGCTTCATCAACATCATATCCTAATAGATTTAGCTGGCGTTTGAGTAATAGCCTGTTGGTCGGATGATCATCCGCGATTAATATGCTCAACTTTTCAGGTAGTGTGATGGGTTGTTCTGCTTTTGCCTCGACAGTCGCCACTTGCTGGCTAATTTCTACCGGGATTGTGATCGTAAATGTTGTTCCTATGCCTGGATGACTTTCTAATGATAAATCGCCCTGCATATTTTTAATTAATTCTTTGCAGATCATTAAGCCTAAACCAGAACCTGTTTGCTGACGACCTGCACTTGTTTGGCTGTAGCGCTTAAACAGTTGTTGTTGTTCTTCCTGCGATAATCCACTTCCAGAATCCATAATCGTCATTTTGATAACAGCGTGGTTGTCATCAATGTGACCCAGGGAGGTCGTAATTTTTACTGCCCCCTCGGTGGTAAATTTGAGAGCATTACTCAGTAAATTTGATAAGACCTGCTTAAACGCCTGAGGGTCGATCTTAACCAGGTAATGATCAGGAAATGTACTGCTGCAACTTAATGCGATCGATTTGCTTGCAGCAATCGCACCGAAAGAGTGACAAGTGTTCTGGACTAAAGTAGGGATATCGACCCATTGTGGTTGAAGTTGATAGTTACCCGATTCAATTTTGTCGACATCAAGGATTTCACCAATTAAGCCGAGGAGTGATTGTCCGGTGGCGTAGGCAAGTGAAATCGCCTCCACCCGTTGCTCCTTGCTAAGACCAGAACCCGACAGAAGTTCCAGGAAGCCCATAATAGAGCTTATTGGTGTTCTTATTTCGTGACTCATCGTTGCCAGAAACTGACTTTTTGCTACGGTAGCCTTTATCGCTTTATTTTTTTCTACCTCGAGTGCATTAATTAGATCACGCGTTTCAGTAATATCTTGCCAACCACAAATATATACTGCATTGTCACTTGCAGGAAGATTGCATAATGTATGCCAGTGATTAATGCATCTTTTCTCGATGCCATTATCAATTTCAAATACCTGTGTGTATATTGTTCGATTTTCTTTCGTTTCTGCTGTGACTTCATGCGCATTAGAAAAAACATCTTTAAAGGGTGAATCACTGTTTTCTAATGGTAACATTGCATTTTTGTAGTAATCCGCAGTGAAATAATGTTCAAAAGCACTATTATGACTAATGACATTACCTTGCCAGTTTACAACATAAGTTGGATTCGGTAAGGAATCCGAGAGTGCTTTTCGGAATGATATTTGGTTTTCTAAATCACCCTGAATGACTTTACGACGACGAACTGAGCGTAACAGGTAGAATCCCCATAAAAGGCTACTGCCAACTAATAAAACGGATAATGTCGTAACAATATAAAATTGCTCGCTATATAGGTCCCATGTGTCAATGGTCACATTGGGCATTTTAATCCATTTTTCCGTCAGGCGCAGAACTTCGCTTGGGGGAATTGCATTCAGTGCTTTATTAATAATATCCTTAAGTTCCGGTTCTCCGCGAGGAAAAGCGAACGAAAGCGATGCATTCGGAACGCCAGGAATAAGAAAATGATAAAGTTCATTAGGATAGTAATGATCGATCATGTAACGCGAATTTAGCTGTGTCGCGACCAGAGCATCAAGTTCACCTTCCTTAATCTTGTGAAATGCAGCGCTGGCATTATCGACCTGTATCCATTCAACCTCCGGATACATCTCTTTTAATTGCGAATGCAGCTCATAATAATATGGAATGGCAACTTTCATTCCTTTTTTTAATGTTTGTTCACTGTCAGGCGCTTTTTGCATGACAAAAACGTAAGGCGTTGTTATGAAGGCTTCAGCAAATAAAACATTATTTTCTCGATCTTCACTATAAATAGCGCCAGGTATTATATCCCATCCTCCGGGGCTAAGTTGTGTTCCAGCATGGATATTGTGTGAAACGGTGATCGGAGAAAAATTTAAACCTGTTTGCAAGGTAATAATATTAAGAATGTCCCCCATAACGCCCCGAACCGAGCCATTTTCATCCGTCATAGAATAGGGGGGCGAGTAAGGATTTTCCAGCACCTTTAAATTGGGATGCTGCTTAATCCACTGTTTTTCATGTTCAGTGAGTTCTAATGGTTTGTTCAGAAAGGCCAGGTTTCCTGTATCAAGCCAATTTTGTGATACTTCATAGCGAACTTCATTTGTTAAAGCATCAACAAATCTATTGAGTACTTCATTAAGAATGACAGATTCTTTTCTGGTCAAGAAAAAATTATATTGACGCGGCGAGTTATAATATTTCACTACATTTAAGGAGTGAGTGAAATAGCGGGAAATCATACTGCTGGTAATGATGTTACTACCAATAAAGTAATCATTGTGCCCAGCTGAGACGGATGCTAATGCCTGATATAAATTTGTAAAAGAGATAATTGTTGCTTTTGGAAATGATTGATGAATTACCTCGTCTGGGGGGTAATTTGCTACCCGAGCAATATTTACTGGTTTTGGTGAGGTAAGCGGTCGCATTGAGTCGTGAAGGGTGGTTACCAGCGCCGGAAAGGTAATTATCAATGGTTTGGTTGCAGCAATGTCATTATTAAGAGGCGGCGAAGTAACTAAATGTGATAACACTATATCGACTTCACCTTCTGCAAGCGCGTCCATTGCTTTTTGATGATCTGCGTATTCCCGGAGTGTTAATTTGATATTTAACGCTCTTTTTAAAAGATTTAAATAATCAGCATTAATACCACGAACCTGTTGCTGCGAATCGGTATGCAACAAGGTAGCCGTTTGGGACTTGTGTACTGCAATCACAAGATTTTTTTTGCTCGCTAACCAACGTAATTCCTTGTTGCTCAGACGTACTGGATCAAGTGTGACACGGTTGTTACTACTGATGCCACGATATTCGATGTAATCTTCGTCTGCGAAACTTATGGTCGACCAAAGACCACAACAGAGAAGAAAAAAATAGGGTAAAAACTTCATGTGATTAGCCGATTTTGTTACGTTGCGCGAATGTGTAAAGATCCATCAGTGATTTACATTCTAATTTTTCCATCAGGCGACTTTTATACGTGCTGACAGTTTTGTTGCTGATGAACATTTTTTCCGCAATGTCATTATTATCCTTGCCATCAAGAATATACCGCATGACACTAATTTCTTGTTTCGATAAGGAGTCGAGTTTTTGCTGGTCGGACGTTAAACTTCCAACAAACCGGTTGAGAGAGAAGGGGAAATAGCAGTAGCCATTTTTTGCAGCTTCAATAGCCGCAATGATATTGTTCATGCCTTCTTTTTTACTCACGAAACCATTAGCGCCAGCATCAGCACAATGTTTCCCGTAAAAATGGTCATTTTTAGCGGAGACGATAATAATAATTCCGCTATATTGGCGCTTCCTCAGCGTTTCTAACACCTGGATACCGTTAACTCCGGGGATATCGACATCAATGATGACGATATCAGGCTTAAGTGTTTCCACCCGCTGAACGGCGCTTCCGCCTTCAGTTAACTCCGCTAAGATTTCAATATCGTTTTTGATCAATAAATTACGAATTGCTGCGATAGCAAGAGGATGGTCATCAATAATTATTGCGTTCATAGATTATTCCCTTTGCAATGAAGCATCTCCCTTCTCCCTGTAGTAATACAGACATAAGGCGTCATCTCATTTTCTCAATAAAAATAAGAAAATCTGAGTTTCCTTTAAGATAATTCGACAAGTATACCATATAAATAGTCGGCATAAATGAAATGTCAACAATAAAATCAGGGATTATACCGATGATTTATAGTTTCAAGTTAGCACTATAAGTCTTCTCACTAATCCTACAGGCGTAAGAATTGTATTGCAAAAGCCACGGTTTAGTCCTCTGTTGTTTTTTTTGCACCTCATTTAAATTAGGCCTCCAACGTTCCTGGGATAATGTGCAACACATGCACTGTGTTTGATATGAAGAATGAATACTCTTTTCATTCAATTCATAAATTTCATCTATGCGAAATGAGAGATAATAGTGGAACAGATTAATTCAAATAAAAAACAGTCTAACAGAAAAAAATACTTTTCTTTATTGGTGATAGTTTTATTTATTGCGTTTTCAGGTGCCTATGCCTATTGGTCAATGGAATTAGAAGACATGATTAGTACAGATGACGCCTATGTCACGGGGAATGCAGATCCAATTTCTGCACAAGTCTCAGGTAGTGTCACTGTAGTTAATCATAAAGATACGAACTACGTTCGACAGGGTGACATTTTAGTTTCACTGGATAAAACTGATGCCACTATCGCACTCAATAAAGCTAAAAATAATCTGGCAAATATTGTTCGGCAAACGAATAAACTGTACTTACAGGATAAACAATACAGTGCCGAAGTCGCTTCAGCACGTATTCAGTATCAACAATCTTTAGAAGATTATAACCGTCGTGTGCCTTTAGCGAAGCAGGGGGTTATTTCAAAAGAAACGCTGGAGCATACCAAAGATACGTTAATAAGTAGCAAAGCGGCACTGAATGCCGCTATCCAGGCTTATAAAGCGAATAAAGCTTTAGTAATGAACACACCATTAAACCGTCAGCCACAAGTAGTTGAAGCGGCGGATGCAACCAAAGAAGCCTGGTTGGTGCTTAAACGTACGGATATAAGGAGTCCGGTTACTGGCTATATTGCCCAGCGAAGTGTTCAGGTCGGCGAAACAGTGAGTTCCGGACAATCGTTAATGGCTGTCGTACCGGCACGTCAAATGTGGGTTAATGCCAACTTTAAAGAAACACAACTCACGGATGTACGGATTGGTCAATCAGTCAATATTATCAGCGATCTTTATGGTGAAAATGTTGTGTTTCATGGTCGGGTGACAGGGATCAATATGGGAACCGGCAATGCGTTCTCCTTATTACCTGCACAAAATGCGACAGGGAACTGGATCAAAATCGTTCAGCGTGTACCGGTTGAAGTTTCTCTTGATCCAAAAGAACTCATGGAACACCCCTTGCGCATTGGTTTATCGATGACTGCAACTATTGATACGAAGGACGAAGACATTGCTGAGATGCCTGATCTGGCTTCAACCGTGACCTCCATGCCTGCTTATACCAGTAAGGCTTTAGTTATCGATACCAGTCCGATAGAAAAAGAAATTAGCAACATTATTTCGCATAATGGACAACTTTAATGGCAATCACTAAATCAACTCCGGCACCATTAACCGGTGGGACGTTATGGTGCGTTACTATTGCATTGTCATTAGCGACGTTTATGCAAATGTTGGATTCCACTATTTCTAACGTCGCAATACCGACAATATCTGGCTTTCTGGGAGCATCAACAGACGAAGGCACCTGGGTTATCACCTCGTTTGGCGTAGCAAATGCCATTGCGATCCCTGTTACCGGCAGGCTGGCACAAAGAATAGGCGAATTAAGGTTATTTTTACTTTCAGTCACTTTTTTTTCGCTGTCTTCCTTAATGTGTAGTTTATCGACCAATCTTGATGTGCTGATATTTTTTAGAGTCGTTCAGGGATTAATGGCGGGGCCGTTAATTCCACTGTCACAGAGTTTATTATTAAGGAATTATCCACCAGAAAAAAGAACATTTGCTCTGGCATTATGGTCAATGACCGTGATTATCGCTCCGATATGTGGGCCGATATTGGGCGGCTATATTTGCGATAACTTTAGCTGGGGTTGGATATTTTTAATCAATGTCCCTATGGGGATTATCGTCCTGACATTATGCTTAACCTTACTTAAAGGAAGAGAAACTGAAACTTCACCGGTAAAAATGAATCTACCAAGACTGACCCTGTTAGTGCTCGGTGTTGGTGGCTTGCAAATTATGCTTGATAAAGGGCGCGATCTGGATTGGTTCAACTCGAGTACAATAATAATATTAACAGTAGTATCAGTTATTTCTCTGATCTCTTTAGTCATTTGGGAATCGACCTCAGAGAACCCGATTCTTGATCTCAGTTTGTTTAAGTCCCGTAATTTCACCATTGGTATTGTGAGCATCACCTGCGCGTATTTATTTTACTCTGGAGCGATCGTCCTTATGCCGCAGTTACTCCAGAAAACGATGGGGTATAATGCGATATGGGCCGGGCTTGCTTATGCGCCCATCGGCATCATGCCACTATTGATTTCACCTTTGATAGGACGTTATGGCAATAAAATAGACATGCGGGTGTTAGTGACATTCAGTTTTTTGATGTATGCGGTTTGCTATTACTGGCGTTCTGTGACATTTATGCCAACGATTGATTTTACAGGCATCATTTTGCCACAGTTTTTCCAGGGATTCGCCGTTGCCTGTTTCTTTTTACCCTTAACAACGATTTCGTTTTCAGGCTTGCCAGATAATAAATTTGCCAATGCCTCGAGTATGAGTAATTTTTTTCGTACCTTGTCAGGATCAGTTGGTACGTCGTTGACAATGACGCTGTGGGGACGACGCGAATCGTTACACCATAGTCAGTTGACAGCAACCATCGATCAATTTAACCCCGTGTTTAATTCATCGTCACAAATTATGGATAAATACTATGGTTCGCTTTCAGGAGTTCTTAATGAAATTAATAATGAAATAACCCAGCAGTCACTTTCTATTTCTGCAAATGAGATTTTCCGTATGGCGGCTATTGCTTTTATCTTACTTACGGTTTTGGTTTGGTTTGCGAAACCGCCGTTTACAGCGAAAGGCGTTGGGTGATGATAAAAGGAGGGGGTTATAGCGGGTAAGACCGGGGATCTTAAGTTTGCGCCATCGGCAGCATCGCTCACCCAGGGAAAGGATTGCGATGTTGCGTTGAAACGTTATTAACGGCCTTTTGCCAGATATTGATTCATCTCTTCTTCCGGCACCATTCCACCTCCCGTCGCCCACACCAGATGAGTGGCATTACGCAATTGTTCTGCGCTGAAACCGTGCATCTGTTGGTAACTTACTGATGCACACACGCGCTGAGGTCCGGCCATACCCGCCAGTGCTGAAGGTTCAAGACGAATACCTTCTTCCTGCGCCAGCCAGCCAAGCATGTCATACATGGTTTGATCGCTAAGGGTATAGAAGCCATCCAGCAGACGCTCCATTGCCCGCCCGACAAAGCATGATGCGCGACCAACTGCAAGGCCATCCGCTGCGGTAAGGTTGTCGATACCAATATCCTGAACAGAAATCTGATCGTGTAATCCTGTATGGACGCCTAACAACATACAAGGGGAGTGCGTTGGTTCGGCAAAAAAGCAGTGAACATGATCGCCAAACGCCAGTTTAAGCCCGAATGCGACGCCACCAGGACCACCGCCAACACCACACGGCAGATAGACAAACAGAGGGTTATCAGCATCGACGATACGGCCTTGCTGGGCAAATTGCGCTTTAAGACGCTGGCCAGCAACGGAATACCCAAGGAACAACGTGCGGGAATTTTCGTCATCAATAAAGAAACAGTTCGGGTCAGACTGCGCTGCTTTACGTCCTTCCTCGACGGCAACACCATAATCTTGCTCATATTCCACGACCGTAACGCCATGGCTGCGCAGTTTCGCTTTTTTCCATGCCCGGGCATCAGCAGACATATGAACTGTCACCTTAAAGCCAATGCGGGCGCTCATAATGCCGATTGATAACCCCAGATTTCCGGTTGAGCCCACAGCAATGCTGTATTGGCTAAAGAACTGTTTAAACTCCGGAGAAAGCAGTTTGCTGTAGTCATCATCAAGCGTCAGCAACCCCGCTTCCAGAGCCAGTTTTTCTGCATGTGCCAGGACTTCATAAATCCCGCCGCGTGCTTTTATAGAGCCGGAAATGGGCAAATGGCTATCTTTTTTCAGTAGGAGTTGCCCGCTGATCGGTTGTTGATATTCCTTTTCCAGCCGTTTTTGCATAGCCGGAATGGCAACCAGTTCTGATTCAATAATCCCCCCAGTGGCAGCTGTTTCAGCAAATGCTTTTGCCAGATAGGGTGCAAAACGGGATAAGCGCGCATGGGCGTCCTGAACATCCTGTTCGGTCAGGCCAACATAAGGTAAACCTTCAGCCAATGAGGTCGTGCTAGGATTAAACCAGGTGGTTTCTTTAAGAGCAACCAGATCCTTTACCAACGGATACTGGGCGATGAGCGAGTTCATTTTAGCGTTTTCCATAGTACGTCTCTTTGCGCTTAGATGATAAATGACAGCAGGAATGTGCCCGCCAGAGCGACGACTGAAGCGATAAATGTCGCTGTCGTATAGTATTTAAATGTTTCATTGAGCGTAGCGCCGCAATATTGCTTCACCAGCCAGAAAAGCGAGTCCGTAACGATCGTGCAGCCAATTGCACCTGAACCGATAGCAATCGCAATAATTTCCGGGCTGATGTCGGGATACAGTGGCAGCATTCTTCTCCAGGTTGGCGATGCCAGTTGGCATGTTTTACTTACTTGCCTATATGGTTACTCGTTGGCGAGAACAGAGGCGGAATTGGGGACAATTGTCCGGGAATTATTGTTATTTTTTATTGTATTGCTGTGTCAGGTGATAGGGCGTTGGATCTCGCCAGTGACGTCTGTTTCTGCTACAGTGCCCGTTTTACGGCAAACGGCTTGGGTATGGCTTCATTAAAGGATGTCGCACGCCTGGCGGGAGTGTCGATGATGACAGTCTCCCGGGTGATGCATAATGCAGAATCTGTGCGTCCTGCAACGCGTGACCGCGTATTGCAGGCAATCCAGACCCTGAATTATGTTCCTGATCTTTCCGCCCGTAAGATGCGCGCTCAAGGACGTAAGCCGTCGACTCTCGCCGTGCTGGCGCAGGACACGGCTACCACTCCTTTCTCTGTTGATATTCTGCTTGCCATTGAGCAAACCGCCAGCGAGTTCGGCTGGAATAGTTTTTTAATCAATATTTTTTCTGAAGATGACGCTGCCCGCGCGGCACGTCAGCTGCTTGCCCACCGTCCGGATGGCATTATCTATACTACAATGGGGCTGCGACATATCACGCTGCCTGAGTCTCTGTATGGTGAAAATATTGTATTGGCGAACTGTGTGGCGGATGACCCAGCGTTACCCAGTTATATCCCTGATGATTACACTGCACAATATGAATCAACACAGCATTTGCTCGCGGCGGGCTATCGTCAACCATTATGCTTCTGGCTACCGGAAAGTGCGTTGGCAACAGGGTATCGTCGGCAGGGATTTGAGCAGGCTTGGCGTGATGCTGGACGAGATCTGGCTGAGGTGAAACAATTTCACATGGCAACAGGTGATGATCACTACACCGATCTCGCAAGTTTACTCAATGCTCACTTCAAATCGGGCAAACCAGATTTTGATGTTCTGATATGTGGTAACGATCGCGCAGCCTTTGTGGCTTATCAGGTTCTTTTGGCGAAGGGGGTACGTATCCCGCAGGATGTCGCTGTAATGGGCTTTGATAATCTGGTTGGCGTCGGGCATCTGTTTTTACCGCCGCTGACCACAATTCAGCTTCCACATGACATTATCGGGCGGGAAGCTGCATTGCATATTATTGAAGGTCGTGAAGGGGGAAGAGTGACGCGGATCCCTTGCCCGCTGTTGATCCGTTGTTCCACCTGATATTATGTTAACCCAGTAGCCAGAGTGCTCCATGTTGCAGCACAGCCACTCCGTGGGAGGCATAAAGCGACAGTTCCCGTTCTTCTGGCTGCGGATAGATTCGACTACTCATCACCGCTTCCCCGTCGTTAATAAATACTTCCACGGATGATGTATCGATAAATATCCTTAGGGCGAGCGTGTCACGCTGCGGGAGGGGAATACTACGGTAGCCGTCTAAATTCTCGTGTGGGTAATACCGCCACAAAATAAGTCGCTCAGATTGGTTATCAATATACAGCCGCATTCCAGTGCCGAGCTGTAATCCGTAATGTTCGGCATCACTGTTCTTCAGCGCCCACTGCAACTGAATCTCAACTGCTTGCGCGTTTTCCTGCAAAACATATTTATTGCTGATTCTGCGGGGAGAGACAGATTGATGCTGCTGGCGTAACGACTCAGCTTCGTGAACCGGGCGTTGTAGAAGTTTGCCATTGCTCTCTGATAGCTCGCGCGCCAGCGTCATGCAGCCTGCCCATCCTTCACGTTTTGAGGGCATTGGCGATTCCCACATATCCATCCAGCCGATAACAATACGCCGACCATCCTTCGCTAAAAAGCTTTGTGGTGCATAAAAGTCATGCCCGTTATCAAGTTCAGTAAAATGCCCGGATTGTGCAAAAAGTCGTCCTGGCGACCACATTCCGGGTATTACGCCACTTTGAAAGCGATTTCGGTAACTGTATCCCTCGGCATTCATTCCCTGCGGGGAAAACATCAGATAATGCTGATCGCCAAGGCTGAAAAAGTCCGGACATTCCCACATATAGCTTTCACCCGCATCAGCGTGGGCCAGTACGCGATCGAAGGCCCATTCACGCAATGAACTGCCGCGATAAAGCAGGATCTGCCCCGTGTTGCCTGGATCTTTCGCCCCGACTACCATCCACCATGTGTCGGCTTCACGCCACACTTTAGGATCGCGGAAGTGCATGATTCCTTCTGGTGGAGTGAGGATCACACCCTGTTTCTCGAAATGAATACCATCCCGACTGGTAGCCAGACATTGTACTTCGCGAATTGCATCGTCATTACCTGCACCATCGAGCCAGACGTGTCCGGTGTAGATAAGTGAGAGGACACCATTGTCATCGACAGCACTACCTGAAAAACACCCGTCTTTGTCATTATCGTCTCCTAGCGCTAGCGCAATAGGCTCATGCTGCCAGTGGATCATATCGTCACTGGTGGCATGTCCCCAGTGCATTGGTCCCCAGTGTTCGCTCATCGGGTGATGTTGATAAAACGCGTGATAACGATCGTTAAACCAGATCAGGCCGTTTGGATCGTTCATCCATCCGGCAGGAGGCGCGAGGTGAAAATGGGGATAGAAAGTGTTACCCCGGTGCTCATGAAGTTTTGCTAGTGCGTTTTGCGCCGCATGCAATCGAGATTGCGTCATTTTAATCATCCTGGTTAAGCAAATTTGGTGAATTATTAACGTTAACTTTTATAAAAATATAGTCCCTTACTTTCATAAATGCGATGAATATCGCAAATGTTAACGTTAACTATGGCGTTTTGTGATCGAATATGCATGTTTTAGTAAATCCATGACGATTTTGCGAGAAAGAGGTTTATCACTATGCGTAACTCAGATGAATTTAAGGGAAAAAAATGTCAGCCAAAGTATTAATGCCGATCAGTTAAGGATCAGTTGACCGATCCAGTGGCTGTGTAAGAATCCGGAAACGCTCACTTGTTTCCGGATTCTTTTATGCACATTGGACAGGCTCTTGATCTGGTATCCCGTTACGATTCTCTGCGTAACCCACTGACTTCTCTGGGGGATTACCTCGACCCCGAACTCATCTCTCGTTGCCTTGCCGAATCAGGTACTGTAACGCTACGCAAGCGCCGTCTTCCCCTCGAAATGATGGTCTGGTGTATTGTTGGCATGGCGCTTGAGCGTAAAGAACCTCTTCACCAGATTGTGAATCGCCTGGACATCATGCTGCCGGGCAATCGCCCCTTCGTTGCCCCCAGTGCCGTTATTCAGGCCCGCCAGCGCCTGGGAAGTGAGGCTGTCCGCCGCGTGTTCACGAAAACAGCGCAGCTCTGGCATAACGCCACGCCGCATCCGCACTGGTGCGGCCTGACCCTGCTGGCCATCGATGGTGTGTTCTGGCGCACACCGGATACACCAGAGAACGATGCAGCCTTCCCCCGCCAGACACATGCCGGGAACCCGGCGCTCTACCCGCAGGTCAAAATGGTCTGCCAGATGGAACTGAAGTGGCACACTGAATTTGGCCACCTGAACAGAGGTGATATGCTCACCTCAGAACAACACAGGTGCTCCAATGAAAAAAAGAAATTTTAGCGCAGAGTTTAAACGCGAATCCGCTCAACTGGTTGTTGACCAGAAATACACGGTGGCAGATGCCGCCAAAGCTATGGATGTTGGCCTTTCCACAATGACAAGATGGGTCAAACAACTGCGTGATGAGCGTCAGGGCAAAACACCAAAAGCCTCCCCCATTACCCCGGAACAAATTGAAATCCGTGAGCTCAGGAAAAAGCTACAACGCATTGAAATGGAGAATGAAATATTAAAAAAGGCTACCGCGCTCTTGATGTCAGACTCCCTGAACAGTTCTCGATAATCGGGAAACTCAGAGCGCATTATCCTGTGGTCACACTCTGCCATGTGTTCGGGGTTCATCGCAGCAGCTACAGATACTGGAAAAACCGTCCTGAAAAACCAGACGGCAGACGGGCTGTATTACGCAGTCAGGTACTTGAGCTACATGGCATCAGCCACGGTTCGGCCGGAGCAAGAAGCATCGCCACAATGGCAACCCGGAGAGGCTACCAGATGGGACGCTGGCTTGCTGGCAGGCTCATGAAAGAGCTGGGGCTGGTCAGCTGTCAGCAGCCGACTCACCGGTATAAACGTGGTGGTCATGAACATGTTGCTATCCCTAACTACCTTGAAAGGCAGTTCGCCGTGACCGAGCCAAATCAGGTGTGGTGCGGTGATGTGACCTATATCTGGACGGGTAAGCGCTGGGCGTACCTCGCCGTTGTTCTCGACCTGTTCGCAAGAAAACCAGTGGGCTGGGCCATGTCGTTCTCGCCGGACAGCAGGCTCACCATGAAAGCGCTGGAAATGGCATGGGAAACCCGTGGTAAGCCCGGCGGGGTGATGTTCCACAGCGATCAGGGCAGTCATTATACGAGCAGGCAGTTCCGGCAGTTATTGTGGCGATACCAGATCAGACAGAGTATGAGCCGGCGCGGAAACTGCTGGGATAACAGCCCAATGGAACGCTTCTTCAGGAGTCTGAAGAACGAATGGATGCCGGTGGTGGGTTACGTAAGCTTCAGCGAGGCAGCTCACGCCATAACGGACTATATCGTTGGATATTACAGCGCACTAAGACCGCACGAATATAACGGTGGGTTACCCCCAAACGAATCGGAAAATCGATACTGGAAAAACTCTAACTCGGTGGCCAGTTTTTGTTGACCACTTCAATTGCACCGCGATCTTCAAATCTGCGGATTACTTCCAGCAGTTGCATCGGCTCAATATCCTGAATCTCAAGGCCGCCGATGATGGGTAAAATGTCGTCATCAAACATTTTTGCAAGTTCAGTCGCATACCCTACTGACCAGACTTGCTTCTTGTGTTCGTACCATTCCTTGTAAATCGCACTAAATGAATTGTTGTTAGACGAAGCCTTTTTCGCCTTTACCGGATCGATGCCAGCCGAGATGTCTTTCCTCGCAGTCCATGCTTTATCCCTTGCCTCCTGCAAAGTCATAAGCGGATATTTTCCGACGGTCAGGATTTTCTCCTTACCGTCAATCTTGTAGCGAAGCTGCCATACCTTTTTCCCGGATACAGGGACATAAAGGTACAGGCCATTACCATCGAGAAGGCGGTATGGTTTTTCTTTCGGCTTTGCTGCTTCAATCTGCTTAACGGTGAGCATGGGTAAAAATCCGGTGGGTAAAATTATTTTATCCACTTTTTACCCGTCATGGAGTGCGGCTGTCAACGATCTGACGCGAACCATGACGAACTGTGAATATACGGAAGGCTTGATATTCAGGGGATTTTGCGGACTGGTACGGATGGGAGCGAACTGATAAATGGTGTCCCCTGCAGGAATCGAACCTGCAATTAGCCCTTAGGAGGGGCTCGTTATATCCATTTAACTAAGAGGACAATGCGGCGAGTATACCCGCTAATGGACTGCGGGGTAAGTACGCTGCCGCTCGATTGCTTAAACCCTCGCCATTTATGCTGGGTTTTTATCATTTTTCTTAATGTTTTCCGCACGTTCTGCTTTTTGGCGTGCTTCTGCTTTACGCTTGTTGCTCATGTCGTTACGAATCTGTGCATGACTCATTAACGCGAAGATAAAGGTGCCGCCGCAGATGTTCCCCGCTAAAGTAGGTAGTGCGAAGGGCCAGATGAAATCGCTCCAGTGCAGCGTACCGTTAAACACCAGATAGAGGATTTCAACAGAACCGACCACGATATGGGTGGTGTCACCCAGGGCAATAAGCCAGGTCATCAATATAATCACCACAATCTTTGCCGCACCTGCTGCAGGAAACATCCATACCATAGTGGCGATCAGCCAGCCGGAAATGATCGCGTTGGCAAACATCTCGCTGGGGGTGTTCTTCATCACATCCATGCCGATTTTGACAAATGCATCGCGAGTTTCTTCATTGAAGATAGGCATATATTCAAATGCCCACGCAGCAATACCAGTCCCGAGAATATTACCCAGCAGCACGACTCCCCATAACCGCATAAGTAAGCCAACGTTGCTCATTGTCGGTTTTTGCATGACGGGTAGTACCGCAGTCACGGTGTTTTCGGTAAATAATTGCTGGCGGGCCATTATGACGATAATAAAACCAAAGGTATAACCGAGATTCTCCAGCAAGAAGCTGCCCGGCACACCTTCCAGTTCGGCATGAAATATCCCTTTTGCCAGTAACGAAGCGCCCATCGACAGACCCGCCGCAATGGCTGACCACAGTAGCGCCATTGCGTCGCGTTCTAGCTCTTTTTCACCATCCTGGCGGATATGCTCATGAATTGCCATCGCTCGGGAGGGGAGTCGGTCTTCATCTATTTCTATTTTTTTGCCGCGCTCTTTTTCTTCGCTCTAAACTTCAATTTCGTCGCTGTGTTGATCAATTTTGTCGTTGTCCATGGTCTCTTCTCTTGAATTAGCACGTATAGCTAAAGCGTAGCGGCTTTTTTGCTCGCAACTGGCGGGAGTTACTCTGAAAATGTAGAAAAGGCTGCGTTTGCCTTTTTCTGTTTCTATAGAATCAAGTAGCCTACAGGGCGGCGATTACCAGGCTATGATCAAATCAGCAAATCAGGGCGTCTGGACATCAGTTGACGTGCTGTTACAATCGCCCACACCTAAACAGGCGGATACGGTATCGTTCCGTCATGGATGGCAAACTGCATAAGCCATAAAAAAACAGGGAGACATTTATGAAGCTTCGCCTGTCGGCGCTTGCTCTGGGAACTACGCTTCTGGTGGGGTGTGCGAGTTCCGGTACAGATCAGCAAGGGCGTTCTGACCCGTTAGAAGGGTTCAACCGCACCATGTACAACTTCAACTTCAACGTATTAGACCCGTATATTGTTCGACCGGTCGCTGTCGCCTGGCGTGATTATGTTCCGCAACCGGCGCGTAATGGTTTGAGCAACTTTACTGGCAACCTTGAAGAACCTGCGGTGATGGTTAACTACTTCTTGCAGGGCGACCCTTATCAGGGGATGGTCCACTTTACCCGCTTTTTCCTGAACACCATTTTGGGGATGGGCGGCTTTATTGATGTTGCAGGGATGGCGAACCCGAAACTGCAACGGACTGAACCTCACCGCTTCGGTAGTACGCTTGGTCATTATGGCGTGGGTTATGGGCCTTACGTTCAGTTACCGTTCTACGGTAGCTTCACGCTGCGTGATGACGGTGGTGATATGGCGGATGCTCTTTACCCGGTTCTTTCCTGGCTGACCTGGCCGATGTCTGTGGGTAAATGGACGCTTGAAGGGATCGAAACCCGCGCTCAGCTGCTGGATTCCGATGGTCTGCTGCGTCAGTCGTCCGATCCTTATATTATGGTGCGCGAAGCGTACTTCCAGCGTCATGATTTCATCGCTAATGGCGGCGAACTCAAACCGCAGGAAAATCCGAACGCGCAAGCGATTCAGGATGATTTAAAAGATATCGATTCTGAATAAGAAACAAATAAAAAAGGTGAGTCGCAAAACTCACCTTTTTTGTTGTTATCCCTCAATTACCACAAGTAAAAGGAGATAAACCGACAATGACCCGGACGTAATGATGTAAAAATACTGATGTTTGTCACTGACTATTTCCGATATTCAGGCGTTGAAAAATCAAAAAACTGGAAAAATAATTTTAAATATCATCAAAATTAACACCTAGTGCAGATAGTTGATTAATTTCATTTTGATATTTCGTCTGGCGATTTTGAAGTCTTTTTTCAACTTTATCTTCGAGATTCTTAAAGTCTTTGTATTTATTTTCAGGATGGTCAACGTCAACTTTGTTAGCGAATAAAGTAGAAATTATTTCTTTTACATTATCGCGTCTAAATTTTGCATCGTCCACTTGAAAATTATATCTTATTGCTCGACCTAAACGTTTAAAAACTTCGTTAGGTTCTCTCAGTCTTTCCCCGTTGAGCTCGTTTACAACCTGATGATCGGAACCAGTTGCAAATGATTCTGCCATGATAGCTTTACTGCTTTCAAACCACGCTGAAGCACTCCTGGCGTTTTCACTACAATATTGGGTGAGACTATCACCATTAATACGAATTCCTCTTTGAATGTGGTAGTCGTCCTGATCGTAGTAACCGAGAGATAAGTAATCATTTCCGTTTTTATTTTTAATTACAATAGCGAGAGAGTCGCCTTTTTTATCTTTACCGTACCAGGTAAATAAGTCCGTTGGTTCGCTTTTCCCGCTCTCATCAAATTCCGTTACCGTATGTCTGAGTTTGTGTGATATCTTATCGAAGATAAAACCAGGATCTCCATCATATATTTCTTTTAATGCGCTGAAGATCATTTCCTTGTTATTGATATCATGAGTCTTCTCAACTATGTTGTCATTAATGATAGTACGGACGAGTTCTTTGTCTTTATAGTTCGCAGGTAATTCTATTGGTTCTTGGTTGTCGATACCAATAGTAATATGGTCTGTATCATTGGAGCCAATATCAATATAAGTAACTGAGGAATTATTAATATTAGATCTATAAGGATCGTCGTTTACTCGTATGGCGTTTTTTATAAGCTCAAGTAGATGTTTAATACAGGTGCTTATTCCTTCCTTACCATTAAAAAGGTTTTTGAACTCTTGTACTAATCCATTAATTTCATCATTGTTATTTTCATTGATGGATTCTGGGTAAGCTGCGCTCTGAGAGATCCCCTCATAATTTCCCCAAAACGTAACCATGTGTGAATAGATTTTGAGTAAGCAGGGTTGCAGCCACGAGTGAGTCTTCCCTTGTTATTGTGTAGCCAGAATGCCGCAAAACTTCCATGCCTAAGCGAACTGTTGAGAGTACGTTTCGATTTCTGACTGTGTTAGCCTGGAAGTGCTTGTCCCAACCTTGTTTCTGAGCATGAACGCCCGCAAGCCAACATGTTAGTTGAAGCATCAGGGCGATTAGCAGCATGATATCAAAACGCTCTGAGCTGCTCGTTCGGCTATGGCGTAGGCCTAGTCCGTAGGCAGGACTTTTCAAGTCTCGGAAGGTTTCTTCAATCTGCATTCGCTTCGAATAGATATTAACAAGTTGTTTGGGTGTTCGAATTTCAACAGGTAAGTTAGTTGCTAGAATCCATGGCTCCTTTGCCGACGCTGAGTAGATTTTAGGTGACGGGTGGTGACAATGAGTCCGTGTCGAGCGCTGATTTTTTCGGCCTTTAGAGCGAGATTTATACAATAGAATTTGGCATGAGATTGGATTGCTTTTAGTCAGCCTCTTATAGCCTAAAGTCTTTGAGTGACTAGATGACATATCATGTAAGTTGCTGATAGGTTTCCAGTTTTCCGCTCCTAGGTCTGCATATTGTACTTTTCCTCTTACTCGACTTAACCAGTACCAACCCAGCTTCTCAACGGATTTATACCATGGCACTTTAAAGCCAGCATCACTGACAATGAGCGGTGTGGTGTTACTCGGTAGAATGCTCGCAAGGTCGGCTAGAAATTGGTCATGAGCTTTCTTTGAACATTGCTCTGAAAGCGGGAACGCTTTCTCATAAAGAGTAACAGAACGACCGTGTAGTGCGACTGAAGCTCGCAATACCATAAGCCGTTTTTGCTCACGGATATCAGACCAGTCAACAAGTACAATGGGCATCGTATTGCCCGAACAGATAAAGCTAGCATGCCAACGGTATACAGCGAGTCGCTCTTTGTGGAGGTGACGATTACCTAACAATCGGTCGATTCGTTTGATGTTATGTTTTGTTCTCGCTTTGGTTGGCAGGTTACGGCCAAGTTCGGTAAGAGTGAGAGTTTTACAGTCAAGTAAGGCGTGGCAAGCCAACGTTAAGCTGTTGAGTCGTTTTAAGTGTAATTCGGGGCAGAATTGGTAAAGAGAGTCGTGTAAAATATCGAGTTCGCACATTTTGTTGTCTGATTATTGATTTTTGGCGAAACCATTTGATCATATGACAAGATGTGTATCTACCTTAACTTAATGATTTTGATAAAAATCATTAGGGGATTCATCAGAGCTGCGCTGGTATTGTTGATTGAAATAGATGGTAGCATGATTTTATTCCATGTTGATTGATTTGTTACAAATATATATTACCTAATGAAATAGACTATCAAAAAACGCTCATTTATTTAGAACCTATCTTTAATTTGAGTGTATAAGCGCACAATAGCCAGGGGGGTTGAGTATCCTGGAAATGCAGAAAAGTAAACTCTTTGAGAAGGACGAGCAGAACGCTTGAAAATATGCATTTCCCTTCAGGTTTGTCTGTGGATACCACTTACTGATTTGAAAGGGCAAGCTGCCATCAGGCTGTTTGCAAAACTCAGGAGGCAAGCAATGAGGAAACTACTTTCGGTGAAGTGGGGGAGTTAAAGTCACCTGCATAGCAGGTGACTTTATCCAGGCGAACGCGTTATCAGAACGCGTAGTTAAAGTTAGTACCGAACAGCCAGGCTTTACCTTCAGACTCGAACTGGTATGGGCCTTCGTTAATTTTCACGCTCTGACCGTGCATATAAGAAACACCAACGTCGACTGAAGCATCTTTATTAAATGCGTAAGTCGTACCTGCACTCAGCCAGAAACGGTCCTGGTCCGGAATGGAGATAGAACGATTCTGAGCCGGAACTGGGCTGTCATCAAAGGCGATACCGGTACGGAAGGTCCAGTTATCATCGTAGTAATAAGTGGTACCCAACGCGATGCGGTAAGCATCTTTAAAGCCTTCATGTTTCTGGAACAGCGTGTCGCCACTGGTTGAGGTCGCTTTCAGCTGCTGGAACTGACTCCAGCTGGTGTAAGCCAGGCTATAGTGAATCGCCCACTGTGGATCAACACGGTTATAACCTGACACTTCCCACATTTCAGGCAGGTTCAGCGTCAGATAACCCGATTGCGTTGCGCCACCTGTCGCGGTAGGAATTGGCAAACCGTAGTTATTAAACGCACGATTAAGATCGCTGCTGTAGTTACCTTTGAAGTCAATTTTCACTTCAGAACGGTAGGTCAGTGCATAGCGGTTATTTTTATCCAGTTCATACAGGATTCCGGCGTTCCAGCCAAAGCCCCACTGGTTACCGTTCAGATGAGCGATTTTGGTATTACTGTCGATACCGTTGGCGGTAGCTGCCAATGCTTGCCCTTGAGGAGTTTGCCCGGCAGGAGATTGCATAATCTGACCAGCAACCAACTGCCCCAGATCGCCTGCGAAACGTTCAATTTTCGCGCGAGCGTAGATGGCGTTGAAACCAAGACCAAAGCTCCATGCATTATTTAAGCGATACGCACCGCTTAAGTTCAGGTTCATGGTTTCAAGGTCAGTTGTACCCCCGACAGAGCCGCCTGCATAAGTATCATTAAACTCTGTTGCCAGACCATAGTTAGAGGTAATAGAAGCGCCCCAACCAAATTGGTCGTTAATCGGTGCAACAAAGTGCATGTTCGGAACCCATGCCGTAGGCGCGATGTTATCGGCTTTCAGGCTACGACCAGACGGAGACGTTCCGCTGATATTCACATCCGGGTCAATATAAACCGCACCCGCAGAAAATGTCGGGCGGTCAAACATGGTAATCAATGCGGGGTTACGGCTAACGTTACCTGCATCATCGGCAATTGCGCCTTCCCCTGAATAAGCCCGGCCCAGGCCAGAGGAAGAAAATTCGTTTAACTGAAAGCCTGCCGACCAGGCCTGGGTGGAGATAAGTGCCACTGCGACTGCGAGAGCAGACTTTGTAAACAGGGTTTTCTGGCTCATGACCATAACCTCAATGATTTATTTTTATACAAACTATGTTACGTGCTGTAACAGGAGCGCGAAGTGTAGGGTCTGAGGTACATCTTAGAAATCAGACCAGTGGCGAGAGTATAGGTCGGACCAGCTAGAATGTTGCAAGTATGTTTCCATCTTTTTTCAAATATGATCTAAGAAACGCGATCCAGCTGGCAAAATTTGGAGGTTGCGCACTCGCGGATTCGGGTGAATTTTGTTTTAGATCATTTTTAAGTGTGATTTCGGTCACTTATCCGATTTTGCAGAATTAACAACTGGAGCAGCACTTTCCGGAAGCGTAAAATATCCACAACGTTTATCTGGCACCTTGGGTGCACATACAGAGGAAATCAACGATGAGTAAATGTAGTGCTGATGAAACCCCGGTTTGCTGCTGTATGGATGTTGGCACCATTATGGACAACTCCGACTGCACCGCGTCTTACAGCCGCGTGTTTGCAAACCGCGCAGAAGCAGAACAAACGCTGGCGGCGCTGACTGAAAAATCCCGTAGCGTGGAATCCGAACCGTGCAAAATCTCCCCGACTTTCACTGAAGAGTCTGACGGTGTGCGCCTGGATATCGATTTCACTTTTGCCTGCGAAGCTGAAATGCTGATCTTCCAGCTGGGTCTGCGTTAATTCCTCTCGGGTACGTACGCCCCTGTCAGTTGCTGGCAGGGGCGTTTTCTTTTCTTTCTTCTGTCTTCACTGTGTCATAGCTCCCACTTTCCTTTTTCTCCGCTTGGCTAAATGTAAAAAAATGGTTAAGACTATGATCAGGTCAGACCACTTTATTTATTTTTTTACAGGGGAGTGTTATGGGTCAGGTTTTACCACTGGTTACCCGCCAGGGCGATCGTATCGCCATTGTTAGCGGTTTACGTACGCCTTTTGCCCGCCAGGCGACGGCTTTTCATGGCATTCCCACGGTTGATTTAGGGAAGATGGTGGTAGGCGAACTGCTGGCACGCAGCGAGATCCCCGCTGAAGTGATTGAACAGCTGGTCTTTGGTCAGGTCGTACAAATGCCTGAAGCCCCCAACATTGCGCGTGAAATTGTTCTCGGTACCGGAATGAATGTGCATACCGATGCTTACAGCGTCAGCCGCGCTTGCGCTACCAGTTTCCAAGCGGTTGCAAACGTCGCAGAAAGCCTGATGGCGGGAACTATCCGAGCGGGGATTGCCGGTGGGGCAGATTCCTCTTCCGTATTGCCAATTGGCGTCAGTAAAAAACTGGCGTACGTGCTGGTTGATGTCAACAAAGCTCGAACCATGAGCCAGCGCCTGAAACTCTTCTCTCGCCTGCGTTTGCGCGACTTAATGCCCGTACCGCCTGCGGTAGCAGAATATTCTACTGGCTTGCGGATGGGCGACACCGCCGAACAAATGGCGAAAACCTACGGCATCACCCGAGAACAGCAAGATGCATTAGCGCACCGTTCGCATCAGCGTGCCGCTCAGGCATGGTCAGACGGAAAACTCAAAGAAGAGGTGATGACTGCCTTTATCCCTCCTTATAAACAACCGCTTGTCGAAGACAACAATATTCGCGGTAATTCCTCGCTTGCCGATTACGCAAAGCTGCGCCCGGCGTTTGATCGCAAACACGGAACGGTAACGGCGGCAAACAGTACGCCGCTGACCGATGGCGCGACAGCGGTGATCCTGATGACTGAATCCCGGGCGAAAGAATTAGGGCTGGTGCCGCTGGGGTATCTGCGCAGCTACGCATTTACTGCGATTGATGTCTGGCAGGACATGTTGCTCGGTCCAGCCTGGTCAACACCGCTGGCGCTGGAACGTGCCGGTTTGACGATGAGCGAACTGACATTGATCGATATGCACGAAGCCTTTGCAGCTCAGACACTGGCGAATATTCAGTTGCTGGGTAGTGAACGTTTTGCTCGTGAAGTACTGGGGCGTGCACATGCCACTGGCGAAGTGGACGATAGCAAATTTAACGTGCTTGGCGGTTCGATTGCTTACGGACATCCCTTCGCGGCGACCGGCGCGCGGATGATTACCCAGACATTGCATGAACTTCGCCGTCGCGGCGGTGGATTTGGTTTAGTTACCGCCTGTGCTGCCGGTGGGCTTGGCGCGGCAATGGTTCTGGAGGCGGAATAATGGAAATGGCATCAGCGTTTACTCTTAATGTTCGTCTGGACAACATTGCTATCATCACCATCGACGTACCGGATGAGAAAATGAATACCCTGAAGGCGGAATTTGCCTCGCAGGTGCGCGCCATTATTAAGCAACTCCGTGAAAACAAAGAGTTGCGCGGCGTGGTGTTTATCTCCGCGAAACCGGACAATTTTATCGCCGGAGCAGACATCAACATGATTGGCAACTGCAAAACGGCGCAAGAAGCGGAAGCACTGGCGCGGCAGGGCCAACAGTTGATGGCGGAGATTCATGCTTTGCCCATTCCGGTTATCGCGGCTATTCATGGCGCTTGCCTGGGCGGTGGGCTGGAGCTGGCGCTGGCGTGCCACGGTCGCGTTTGTACTGACGATCCTAAAACGGTGCTCGGTTTGCCTGAAGTACAACTTGGATTGTTACCCGGTTCAGGCGGCACCCAGCGTTTACCGCGTCTGATAGGCGTCAGTACAGCATTAGAGATGATTCTCACCGGAAAACAACTTCGGGCGAAACAGGCATTAAAGCTGGGGCTGGTGGATGACGTTGTTCCGCACTCCATTTTGCTGGAAGCCGCTGTTGAGCTGGCGAAGAAGGATCGCCCATCTTCCCGCCCTCTACCTGTACGCGAGCGTATTCTGGCGGGGCCGTTAGGTCGTGCGCTGCTGTTCAAAATGGTCGGCAAGAAAACAGAACACAAAACTCAAGGCAATTATCCGGCGACAGAACGCATCCTGGAGGTTGTTGAAACGGGATTAGCGCAGGGCACCAGCAGCGGCTATGACGCTGAAGCTCGCGCCTTTGGCGAACTGGCGATGACGCCGCAATCGCAAGCTTTGCGTAGTATCTTTTTTGCCAGTACGGACGTGAAGAAAGATCCCGGTAGTGATGCACCGCCTGCGCCATTAAACAGCGTGGGAATTTTAGGTGGTGGCTTGATGGGCGGCGGTATTGCTTATGTCACTGCTTGTAAAGCGGGGCTTCCGGTCAGAATTAAAGATATCAACCCGCAGGGCATAAATCATGCGCTGAAGTACAGTTGGGATCAGCTGGAGGGCAAAGTTCGCCGTCGTCATCTCAAAGCCAGCGAACGTGACAAACAGCTGGCATTAATCTCCGGAACGACGGACTATCGCGGCTTTGCCCATCGCGATCTGATTATTGAAGCGGTGTTTGAAAATCTCGAATTAAAACAACAGATGGTGGCGGAAGTGGAGCAAAATTGCGCCGCTCATACCATTTTTGCTTCGAACACGTCATCTTTACCGATTGGTGATATCGCCGCTCACGCCGCGCGACCTGAGCAAGTTATTGGCCTGCATTTCTTCAGTCCGGTGGAAAAAATGCCGCTGGTAGAGATTATTCCTCATGCGGGTACATCGGCGCAAACCATCGCCACTACGGTAAAACTGGCGAAAAAACAGGGCAAAACGCCCATTGTCGTGCGTGACAAAGCCGGGTTTTACGTCAATCGCATCTTAGCGCCTTACATTAATGAAGCTATCCGCATGCTGACCGAAGGTGAACGGGTAGAGCACATTGATGCCGCGCTAGTGAAATTTGGTTTTCCGGTAGGCCCAATCCAACTTTTGGATGAGGTAGGAATCGACACCGGGACTAAAATTATTCCTGTACTGGAAGCCGCTTATGGAGAACGTTTTAGCGCGCCTGCAAATGTTGTTTCTTCAATTTTGAACGACGATCGCAAAGGCAGAAAAAATGGTCGGGGTTTCTATCTTTATGGTCAGAAAGGGCGTAAAAGCAAAAAACAGGTCGATCCTGCCATTTACCCGCTCATTGGCGCACAAGGGCAGGGGCGACTCTCCGCACCGCAGGTTGCTGAACGGTGTGTGATGTTGATGCTGAATGAAGCAGTACGTTGTGTTGATGAGCAGGTTATCCGTAGCGTGCGTGACGGGGATATTGGTGCGGTATTTGGCATTGGTTTTCCGCCATTTCTCGGTGGACCGTTCCGCTATATCGATTCTCTCGGCGCGGGCGAAGTGGTTGCAATAATGCAACGACTGGCCACGCAGTATGGTTCCCGTTTTACCCCTTGCGAGCGTTTGGTCGAGATGGGCGCGCGTGGGGAAAGTTTTTGGAAAACAACTGCAACTGACCTGCAATAAGAAGGTCAAAGCTATATGAATCCGCGCTGAATGGCGGAGTGTTGGTCAAAATGTAAACGCATATTGACTATACTTACGCCATTGAGGTAAAAAACAGCGTTTCATTCGGTGAATGGATAAGGCACAATGCCGGCCACCGTTTTCTTTCTCTGGTTTCAGATGAAAGAAAACGGGCGAATCTGGTTAACAAAAGCGGTGCAATATGCAAGTTTTTATCATGCGTCACGGCGACGCAGCCCTCGATTCCGCCAGTGATTCGGTTCGTCCTCTGACCACTAATGGTTGTGACGAATCTCGCCTGATGGCGAACTGGCTGAAAGGTCAAAAAGTGGAAATCGAACGCGTTCTGGTGAGCCCGTTCCTGCGAGCCGAGCAAACACTGGAAGAAGTAGGGGATTGTCTGAACCTGCCTTCCAGTGCAGAAGTTCTGCCGGAGTTAACGCCCTGCGGCGATGTTGGTCTGGTCAGTGCCTATTTGCAGGCGTTGACCAATGAAGGTGTTGCTTCGGTACTGGTGATCTCTCACTTACCGTTAGTCGGGTATCTGGTTGCCGAGTTATGTCCGGGCGAAACGCCGCCTATGTTTACCACCTCGGCCATTGCCAGCGTAACGCTTGATGAAAGCGGAAACGGTACATTCAACTGGCAGATGAGCCCGTGTAATCTGAAGATGGCAAAAGCTATCTGATGTGTTCCAAATTATGCCCAATGAGGTAGATTCATTGGGCATAATTGCTCATTAGGCAGCGGATATCTGTCAACCTCACTACTATCGAAGACTCTCCTTATCTATAAATAAAACACTTTCTACATTCATTCGGAAATTATTCTTCTACGCGTATCTTGATTTTGCCCAAAGTTACATGTTGAAATGAATAATATCTGTTTGACACTCATTGTCATTTATTAATACAGATAATAGAGAAAATAGAGTTGAATAATCAGGCAGGATGTAATTGAAACTTGATTAAATTCTGGCTATAGTGTTTATATATTATATTGTCAAAAGTGGATAAATGCCAATCGCATTATATGTTCATTGTTTGTTTTTTAAGCTGTTGATATTCATTATTGATATACTTTCTATTTTTTCTAAATACTTATTCCGTATTTTTTAAGGATGTCCTGGTAATGCTGCCAACTTACTGATTTAGTGTATGATGGTGATTTTAAGGTGCTTGCGTGGCTTCCATTTCCATCAGATGTCCTTCCTGCTCCGCTACTGAAGGCGTGGTGCGTAACGGCAAAAGCACTGCCGGACATCAGCGCTATCTCTGCTCTCATTGCCGTAAAACATGGCAACTACAGTTCACTTACACCGCCTCTCAGCCCGGTACGCACCAGAAAATCATTGATATGGCCATGAATGGCGTCGGATGTCGCGCCAGTGCACGCATTATGGGCGTTGGCCTCAACACGGTTTTACGTCACTTAAAAAACTCAGGCCGCAGTCGGTAACCTCGCGCATACAACCGGGCAGTGATGTGATTGTCTGCGCTGAAATGGACGAACATTGGGGCTACGTCGGTGCTAAATCACGTCAGCGCTGGCTGTTTTACGCGTATGACAGGATACGGAGGACGGTTGTGGCGCACGTCTTCGGTGAACGCACTCTGGCCACACTGGAGCGTCTTCTGAGCCTGCTGTCGGCCTTTGAGGTCGTGGTATGGATGACGGATGGCTGGCCGCTGTATGAATCACGCCTGAAGGGAAAGCTGCACGTTATCAGCAAGCGTTACACTCAGCGCATTGAGCGACATAATCTGAATCTGAGACAACATCTGGCAAGGCTGGTACGGAAGTCACTGTCGTTCTCAAAATCGGTGGAGCTGCATGACAAGGTCATCGGGCATTATCTGAACATAAAACACTATCAGTAAGTTGGAGTCATTACCGGATGTCCTTAAGATAACCTTTCTTCTGTCAATATATTAATTAAATCTACATTTACTCTTTAGTAAAATTAAATTGGATCAGGGGTGTGGAAACATCACTATGCGGCCCCACACCAATGAATACAATTTTCTACGACCTGTTCTTTTTGGGTCGCATGCCGTATTCAATGGCTGGGTATAAACATTGGCTATTGACTGAATCAATGTATTGCAATGTTTATATTTTTAATTATTTATAGTTTAAGGACAAATAATGAGTAAGTTTGTTAAAACAGCTATTGCTGCGGCAATGGTGATGGGCGTGTTCACCTCTACGGCAACAATCGCTGCGGGTAACAACGGTACTGCACGTTTTTACGGCACCATTGAAGACTCAGTGTGTTCTATCGTTCCGGACGATCACAAACTGGAAGTTGATATGGGTGATATCGGTGCCGAAAAACTGAAAAATAACGGCACCACCACGCCGAAAAGTTTCCAGATTCGTCTGCAAGATTGCGTATTTGATACTCAGGAAACAATGACCACTACCTTTACTGGTACCGTTTCTTCTGCAAATAGCGGCAATTATTACACCATTTTCAATACCGATACCGGTGCGGCATTTAACAATGTTAGCCTGGCGATCGGTGACTCTCTGGGTACCTCTTACAAAAGCGGCATGGGTATTGACCAGAAAATAGTGAAAGACACTTCTACCAACAAAGGCAAAGCGAAGCAGACACTGAACTTTAACGCCTGGCTGGTCGGCGCAGCTGATGCGCCAGATCTGGGTAATTTTGAAGCAAATACCACCTTCCAGATTACTTACCTGTAAGGCATACCCCCATAGCGACACTGCTATGGGGGATTTAAATGTATTTTGACCGAACAAGAATAAAAACGGATAGAAACGTGTATGCCTGACCATTCTCTTTTTCGATTACGGATTCTTCCGTGGTGCATTGCGCTGGCAATGTCAGGGAGTTATAGCAGTGTCTGGGCTGAAGACGACATTCAGTTTGATTCCCGTTTTCTGGAATTAAAAGGCGACACAAAAATTGATATGAAGCGTTTTTCCAGCCAGGGATATGTTGAGCCCGGAAAATACAATTTACAGGTTCAACTAAATAAACAGCCATTGGCGGAAGAGTACGATATTTACTGGTATGCTGGTGAAGATGACGCGAGCAAAAGCTATGCTTGTCTGACACCGGAACTGGTAGCGCAGTTTGGTTTAAAAGAAGACGTGGCGAAAAATCTGCAATGGAGCCACGATGCTAAATGCCTGAAATCCGGTCAACTGGAAGGCATGGAAATTAAGGCTGATTTAAGCCAGTCCGCATTAGTCATTTCACTGCCACAGGCTTACCTCGAATATACTTATCCCGACAGGGATCCGCCTTCACGTTGGGATGACGGCATCTCCGGGATCGTCGCGGACTACAGCATCAACGCACAAACCCGGCACGAAGAAAATGGCGGTGATGATAGTAACGAGATCAGCGGCAACGGGACGGTTGGGGTTAACCTAGGGCCGTGGCGTATGCGTGCTGACTGGCAGACTAACTATCAACATACTCGCAGTAATGATGACGATGAATTCAGCGGCGATGAAACTCAAAAAAATGGGAGTGGAGTCGCTACTATGCCAGGCGGGCGTTACCATCATTAAAAGCCAAACTGGCGCTGGGCGAGGATTACCTCAGATCCGATATTTTTGATGGTTTTAACTATGTTGGTGGCAGTGTCAGTACTGACGATCAAATGTTGCCTCCCAATCTGCGCGGCTACGCGCCAGACATTTCCGGCGTGGCACACACCACAGCAAAAGTGACCGTCAGCCAGATGGGGCGTGTGATTTACGAAACGCAGGTTCCGGCTGGACCGTTTCGTATTCAGGATCTTGGTGATTCTGTCTCCGGTACGTTGCATATTCGCATTGAAGAACAGAACGGCCAGGTGCAGGAATATGACATCAGCACCGCCTCGATGCCATACCTCACTCGTCCAGGTCAGGTTCGCTATAAGATCATGATGGGCCGTCCGCAAGAGTGGGGACACCATGTCGAGGGTGAATTTTTTTCTGGTGCTGAAGCTTCCTGGGGGATCGCTAACGGCTGGTCGTTATATGGCGGCGCACTGGGAGATGAAAACTATCAGTCTGCGGCGCTTGGTGTCGGTCGCGATTTGTCTACATTCGGCGCGGTCGCGTTTGATGTTACTCACTCGCACACCAAACTGGATAAAGACACCGCTTATGGCAAAGGTTCGCTGGACGGTAACTCCTTCCGTGTGAGTTATTCCAAAGACTTTGACCAGCTCAACAGCCGCGTTACTTTTGCTGGATATCGCTTCTCGGAAGAGAACTTTATGACCATGAGCGAGTATCTGGATGCCAGTGACAGCGGAATGGTACGCACGGGCAACGACAAAGAGATGTACACCGCCACTTATAACCAGAACTTCCGCGATGCGGGTGTTTCGGTTTATCTCAACTATACCCGCCATACCTACTGGGATCGCGAGGAGCAGACAAACTACAACATCATGCTCTCGCACTATTTCAATATGGGCAGTATTCGTAATGTCAGCATCTCGATGACTGGCTACCGTTACGAGTATGACAACCAGGCCGACAAAGGCATGTACATTTCGCTCAGTATGCCGTGGGGCGACAACAGTACCGTTAGCTATAACGGTACTATGGCAGTGGGACGGACAGCAGTCAGGTCGGTTATTTCAGCCGTGTCGATGACGCGACTCACTATCAGTTGAACGTCGGCACCAGTGACAAACACACCAGCGTTGACGGCTATTACAGCCATGATGGTTCGCTGGCGCAGGTTGACCTCAGTGCGAACTACCATGAAGGGCAATACACCTCTGCGGGCTTGTCGTTACAGGGCGGCGCAACGCTTACTGCCCACGGTGGCGCACTTCACCGTACCCAGAATATGGGCGGGACACGCTTGTTGATTGATGCCGATGGCGTTGCCGATGTTCCGGTAGAAGGTAACGGTGCTGCTGTTTATACCAATATGTTTGGTAAAGCCGTCGTTTCTGACGTCAATAACTATTACCGCAATCAGGCGTATATCGACCTCAACAAACTGCCGGAAAACGCCGAAGCAACCCAGTCGGTGGTACAAGCCACGCTAACTGAAGGGGCGATTGGCTACCGCAAATTTGCCGTCATCAGTGGTCAAAAAGCGATGGCGGTGCTGCGTTTACAAGACGGCAGCCATCCTCCGTTTGGCGCAGAAGTAAAAAATGATAACGAGCAGACAGTGGGCCTTGTCGATGATGACGGCAATGTTTATCTGGCTGGAGTGAAACCTGGCGAACACATGAGTGTGTTCTGGAGTGGTGTTGCGCATTGCGATATCAACCTGCCGGACCCGCTGCCTGCCGATCTGTTTAACGGCTTGTTACTGCCATGCCAGCATAAAGGCAACGTCGCGCCGGTTGTTCCTGATGACATAAAGCCTGTCATTCAGGAGCAGACGCAACAGGTGACACCCACCAATCCCCCTGTTTCTGTTTCAGCTAACCAATAACGTGATTAAGGAATGATCCATGTCTGATTTACTTTGCTCTGCCAAATTGGGTGCTACGACGCTAGCGTTACTGCTTAGCGCTGCCAGTTTGTCTGCCCAGGCTTCTGTAACGCCAGATCGTACCCGTTTGATATTTAATGAAAGCGACAAATCAATCAGCGTGACGTTGCGCAATAACGATCCGAAACTGCCTTATCTGGCCCAAAGCTGGATCGAAGATGAAAAGGGTAACAAGATCAGTTCACCGTTAACTGTTCTGCCACCGGTGCAACGCATCGATTCAATGATGAACGGGCAGGTAAAAGTGCAGGGAATGCCGGATATCAACAAATTGCCTGCCGATCGTGAAAGCCTGTTCTACTTCAACGTGCGTGAGATCCCGCCAAAATCAAACAAAGCCAACACGCTGCAAATAGCACTACAAACGCGTATTAAGTTGTTCTGGCGACCGAAGGCGCTGGAGAACGTCAGCATGAAAAACCCCTAGCAATATAAGATTACTTTAACCCGCAACGGTCAGGAATTTACCGTCAATAACCCGACGTCGTATTACGTCATTTTCAGTAATGCCAGCACACAGAAAAATGGCAATCCGGCAGCCGGTTTCTCGCCAATAGTGATGTCGCCGAAAACCTCTGCACCGCTGAATGTGAAGATGGGTAGCGTGCCGGTACTGACCTATGTCAACGACTATGGCGCTCGGATGCCGCTCTTTTTCACTTGCAACGGTAACAGTTGCTAGGTCGATGAAGAGCAGAGCCGCAAAGGCTGAGGCCGGGAGAGCCAGTATGAAAGGATCTTGTTCTGTCTGGGCGGTAACTGGGTTACTGATATGTTGTGTTGGTAGCGGCTTTGCAGTTGCAGCGAGTAAGTCAGTAAGTATGAATTTACGGGTGCTTGTCGATGCCCCTCCTCCTTGTACGGTAAATGGTGCGGCAGTTGAGTTTGGTAATGTATTCATTAATAAGATCAATAGGGTTGATTATAAACGTCCCATTGACTACTCGCTTGTTTGTAACAATCTGGCAATGGATGACCTGCGTCTACAGATGCAGGCGACAACGGTCGTGATTAACGGTGAAACAGTTATCAGCACGGGTATTCCTGGGTTTGGTATTCGGGTTCAGAAAAGTAGTGATCACACAATACTCGACTTAACCTCTGGCTCATGGTTGCCATTTAATTTTTCCTCGGGAGTTCCCGTTCTGGAAGCTGTGCCGGTGAAACAGAGTGGTACAACGTTAGCGGCAGCTGAATTTAACGCCAGTGCCACAATTGTGGTGGATTACCAATGAAACGGATCTCGCTTATTTTGCTGTGGGGCTTTTGCTCGATGGCACTCTCAAACGTCTCTTTTCACGGTTATTTAGTGCAGCCGCCTAACTGCACGATTAGCAACGCTCAAACCATTGAAATAACTTTTCAGGATGTGCTTATTGATGACATTAATGGCAGCAATTATGAGCAAACCGTGCCGTATTCCATTACCTGCGATACGGCGGTTCGCGACCCATTAATGGAAATGACCTTGAGCTGGAGTGGCACACCAAGCGATTTTGATAATGCTGCAGTAAGCAGCAATATCACTGGTTTAGGCATTCAGCTCAAACAGGCAGGGCAGAGTTTTACGATCAATACGCCACTTGTGGTGAATGAAACCGATTTACCGGTGTTAACGGCTGTGCCAGTAAAAAAGAGTGGTGTCATTCTGCCAGAGGCGGACTTTGAGGCCTGGGCCACGTTACAGGTAGATTACCAATGAAGAAAAAGCGTACGTTGTTTTTTATTAGTAGCCTGATGTTGCTGGGCAGTGGAACCACAATAGCAGGAGATAATTTGCACTTTACCGGCAATTTAATCAGTAAATCGTGTACGCCAGTGATTAATGGTAGCCAGTTGGCAGAAGTACATTTTCCTGCCATTGCCGCCAGTGATTTAATGAACCTTGGGCAGTCAGAGCGAGTGCCATTGGTGTTTCAATTGAAAGATTGTCATAGTTCTACATTGTTTAATGTCAAAGTAACGTTGACAGGAACAGAAGATAGTGCTCTACCCGGCTTTCTGGCCTTTGACTCCTCGTCATCAGCATCCGGCGCTGGGATTGGTATTGAAACTGCGGCAGGCACATCGGTGCCAATCAACAATACAACAGGCGTCACGCTCCCGCTGAATCAGGGAAATAACAGCCTAAATTTTAATACCTGGTTACAGGCAAAGAGCGGGCGAGATGTAACGTCCGGAGACTTTAGTGCCACAGTGACGGCAACCTTTGAGTATTTCTGAAATGAAAAAATGGACCATAATTTTCGCGAGCCTAATGCTGCTCGTTCTGAGTGTTGTCGGCGCATCTAAGAGTTATGCTGGAGATAAACTTATGAGTGCGAGTTTTGACAGTGTGAGAGTTTATTATGCCATGGACAAGGTAACCGGTGCTGTAGCGAGCAGTGTTTTCAATGTTACGGTGATAACGCCAAAGGAGGTTGCATATGGGAAATATGATTCTTTTGCGTATAAAGGCGATACGTTGCGGGTTATTTCCTGGTCTGGGTCGGGTTCAGCTCCAACTTTGGTACTGACTGACTTTGATACAATTAATAACTCAAATTGCCCTGGCATAGATACGAAAATTTTTCGTTGTGCATATATGACGTTTAAAATTACCGTTGCATCTGATGATTATGGTTGCCCTTGGATCGCATCCTTTTATTCCTATACAGATTTACCCGGATTTGGAAGCTATACGGCCCCTACAGTGCATAACACAATATGCCCAACGATACCGGTCGCTTCATACGATATCTCCTGGAGTGAAAATTATGTCAGCCATAATAAGGCGTTACGAATTCAGTCCACGGGGTCAACAGTGACCACCACGCTTTCGACCTACCTGATGGAAGGCGGCAGACTCTGTGATGGCAGTAATTTTTCTGATAATGATGGCAGAGGAGCATACTGCCGCGCGGTATCAGAATTGTTAACCTTTACCTCTTACGGTTGTGATAAATCAACGGTAACGGTTACGCCAACTCGTCATCCGGTAACGGATAAAGTACTACACGATATTGTGGTGAATGTGAATACCAGTAGTGGGCAACCGATTGATTCGACGTGTCGTTTTCAGTATGTATTGAATGAACTGAAGTTCGTAGTATTGCTCTGATGCGTCTTATCAGGCCTACGAAGTGAATTGCAATTTATTGAATTATCACATATTTGTAGGCCGGATAAGGCGTTTACGCTGCTCCGGCATTTGCTGCCAGCATTCAGGGCAACTCCGGCGGCAACCACTCTTCCACTTCAATCAACACCAACAAAGCCGCATCACCGCCGTACTCTTTCGGTGCCTGGTGAAATGCCATCACATGCGGATGTTGTGCCAGCCACAGCGGTGTTTGTTGCTTCAAAATATGCTTCCCGTGCCCATGCATCACGCAGGCACAAAACACATGTTCGCGGCGACAGGCGGCAATCAACGCGCCCAGTTCCTGCTTGGCCTGCAGCTGCGTCAGACCGTGTAAATCCAAAAACAATTCCGGTGAATAATCGCCGCGGCGCAGTTTCTTCGCCTCAAAATGGCTGACATCCGGGCGAACATATTTCACCGGACCTTCGGTATTTAATAACGGCTGAAACTCATCGGAGAAATAATGGCTGGCATCAGCCTGCTCCTGGATCAAGCGTTTCACCGGCACTTCGCTGATTTTTTTACGCTGCGGTCGGTGGACAATCGTGTCCTGCTTAATCTTGCGAGTCCCCGCCATCAACTGGCGAAACAGAGCCTGGTCCTCCTCGCTAAGTGTTGTTTTCTTTTTCATTTATCTGTCTCTATTTCTAATTTTCCTACAGTTTACCCGACTCGTAGCACAATCGATCGTTTTAAACGTATTTTTCCTCACTCACCGCGCGTGAATGCTGATTTATCGTCATCTTCATGGCAAACTAGCCGCCGAAATTATTGCGATCATGCCCTGGAGGAATACGTGGATAAAATTTTCGTTGATGAAGCAGTAAATGAGCTGCAAACCATTCAGGACATATTGCGCTGGTCGGTAAGCCGCTTCAGCGCGGCAAATATCTGGTACGGTCACGGCACCGATAACCCGTGGGATGAAGCCGTACAGCTGGTGTTACCATCGCTCTACCTGCCGCTGGATATCCCGGAAGATATGCGCACCGCGCGTCTGACCTCCAGCGAAAAACACCGTATTGTTGAACGCGTGATCCGCCGCGTCAACGAGCGCATTCCGGTGGCTTACCTGACCAACAAAGCCTGGTTCTGCGGTCATGAATTTTACGTCGATGAACGCGTGCTGGTGCCGCGCTCGCCGATTGGTGAACTGATCAACAATAAATTTGCCGGACTCATCAGCAAGCAACCGCAGCATATTTTAGATATGTGTACCGGTAGCGGCTGCATCGCCATTGCCTGTGCTTATGCCTTCCCGGAAGCGGAAGTCGACGCGGTAGATATCTCTCCCGACGCGCTGGCGGTTGCCGAACAGAACATCGAAGAACACGGTCTGATCCACAACGTCATTCCGATTCGTTCCGATCTGTTCCGTGATTTGCCGAAAGTGCAATACGATCTGATTGTCACTAACCCGCCGTATGTCGACGCGGAAGATATGTCCGACCTGCCAAACGAATACCGTCACGAGCCGGAACTGGGCCTGGCATCTGGCACCGACGGCCTGAAACTGACGCGTCGCATTCTCGGTAACGCGGCAGATTACCTTGCTGATGATGGCGTGTTGATTTGTGAAGTGGGCAACAGCATGGTACATCTTATGGAACAATATCCCGATGTTCCGTTCACCTGGCTGGAGTTTGATAACGGCGGCGATGGTGTGTTTATGCTCACTAAAGAGCAGCTTATTGCCGCACGAGAACATTTCGCGATTTATAAAGATTAAGTAAACACGCAAACACAACAATAACGGAGCCGTGATGGCTGGAAACACAATTGGACAACTCTTTCGCGTAACCACCTTCGGCGAATCGCACGGGCTGGCGCTCGGCTGCATCGTCGATGGTGTTCCGCCAGGCATTCCGCTGACGGAAGCGGACCTGCAACATGACCTTGATCGTCGTCGCCCTGGGACATCGCGCTATACCACCCAGCGCCGCGAGCCGGATCAGGTCAAAATACTCTCCGGTGTTTTTGAAGGCGTTACTACTGGCACCAGCATTGGCTTGTTGATCGAAAATACCGACCAGCGTTCTCAGGATTACAGCGCAATTAAAGACGTCTTCCGTCCAGGCCATGCTGATTACACCTACGAACAAAAATACGGTCTGCGCGATTATCGCGGCGGTGGACGTTCTTCCGCCCGCGAAACCGCCATGCGCGTGGCGGCAGGGGCGATTGCCAAAAAATATCTCGCCGAGAAATTTGGTATTGAAATCCGCGGCTGCCTGACCCAGATGGGCGACATTCCGCTGGAAATCAAAGACTGGTCGCTGGTTGAACAAAATCCGTTCTTCTGCCCGGACCCCGACAAAATCGACGCGTTAGATGAACTGATGCGCGCGCTGAAAAAAGAGGGCGACTCCATCGGCGCGAAAGTCACCGTTGTTGCCAGTGGTGTCCCCGCCGGACTTGGCGAGCCGGTCTTTGACCGCCTGGATGCCGACATCGCCCATGCGCTGATGAGCATCAACGCGGTGAAAGGCGTGGAAATTGGCGACGGTTTTGACGTAGTGGCGCTGCGCGGCAGCCAGAACCGCGACGAAATCACCAAAGACGGTTTCCAGAGCAACCATGCGGGCGGCATTTTCGGCGGTATCAGCAGCGGGCAGCAAATCATTGCTCATATGGCGCTGAAACCGACCTCCAGCATTACCGTGCCGGGGCGCACTATTAACCGCTTTGGCGAAGAAGTTGAGATGATCACCAAAGGCCGTCACGATCCCTGTGTCGGGATCCGTGCAGTGCCGATCGCTGAAGCGATGCTGGCGATCGTTTTAATGGATCACCTGTTACGGCAGCGGGCGCAAAATGCCGATGTGAAGACTGATATTCCACGCTGGTAAAAAATGAACAAAACCGCGATTGCGCTGCTGGCTCTGCTTGCCAGTAGTGCTAGCCTGGCAGCGACGCCGTGGCAAAAAATAACCCAACCTGTGCCGGGTAGCGCACAATCGATAGGCAGTTTTTCTAATGGCTGTATTGTCGGCGCTGACACGTTGCCGATACAGTCCGAACATTATCAGGTCATGCGTACCGATCAGCGTCGCTATTTCGGTCACCCGGATCTGGTGATGTTTATCCAGCGTCTGAGTAGCCAGGTGAGCAATCTGGGCATGGGTACGGTGCTGATTGGCGATATGGGGATGCCCGCTGGTGGGCGTTTCAACGGCGGTCATGCCAGCCACCAGACCGGACTGGATGTCGATATCTTTCTGCAACTGCCGAAAACTCGCTGGACCTCCGCGCAGCTCTTGCGCCCGCAAGCACTGGACTTAGTTTCCCGCGACGGTAAACACGTTGTCTCCACGCTGTGGAAGCCAGAAATTTTCAGCTTGATCAAACTCGCCGCCCAGGACAAAGACGTCACGCGCATTTTTGTTAATCCGGCGATTAAACAACAACTTTGCCTTGATGCGGGCACCGATCGCGACTGGTTGCGCAAAGTGCGACCCTGGTTCCAGCATCGCGCGCATATGCATGTACGATTACGTTGCCCTGCCGATAGTCTGGAGTGTGAAGATCAACCTTTACCGCCATCAGGCGATGGTTGCGGGGCAGAACTGCAAAGCTGGTTTGAACCTCCAAAACCGGGAACAACAAAGCCTGAGAAGAAGACACCGCCTCCGTTGCCGCCTTCCTGCCAGGCGCTACTGGATGAGCACGTGATCTAATGGAAACGTTTAATAGCCTGTTTATGGTTTCTCCGCTGTTGCTGGGAGTTCTCTTTTTTGTCGCCATGCTGGCGGGATTTATCGACTCGATTGCCGGTGGCGGTGGGTTACTCACCATTCCGGCATTGATGGCTGCGGGAATGTCTCCCGCTAACGCGCTGGCAACCAATAAACTGCAAGCCTGCGGCGGCTCTATTTCCGCCACTATCTACTTTATTCGCCGCAAAGTGGTTAGTTTAAGCGATCAGAAACTCAATATTGCCATGACCTTTGTCGGCTCAATGAGCGGCGCACTGTTGGTACAGTACGTTCAGGCTGATGTCTTACGGCAGATTTTGCCCATTCTGGTGATTTGTATCGGCCTCTATTTCTTGCTGATGCCAAAGCTGGGTGAAGAAGATCGCCAGCGCCGGATGTACGGTTTACCCTTCGCGTTAATTGCCGGTGGCTGCGTCGGTTTTTATGACGGATTCTTTGGCCCGGCTGCCGGATCGTTTTACGCGCTGGCCTTCGTTATGCTGTGCGGATTCAACCTCGCCAAAGCCACGGCTCACGCCAAATTACTCAACGCAACGTCAAACATTGGCGGTCTGCTGCTGTTTATTCTCGGCGGCAAAGTGATTTGGGCGACGGGCTTTGTCATGCTGGTGGGGCAGTTCCTCGGCGCGCGCATGGGTTCACGGTTGGTGTTGAGCAAAGGACAAAAGCTGATCCGCCCGATGATTGTTATCGTCTCGGCGGTGATGAGTGCCAAATTACTTTACGATAGCCACGGACAGGAGATCCTCCACTGGTTGGGGATGAACTAATGAACAGTACACACCACTACGAGCAGTTGATTGAAATTTTTAATAGCTGCTTTGCCGATGAATTTAATACCCGTCTGATTAAAGGCGACGACGAACCGATCTATCTTCCTGCTGATGCGGAAGTACCGTATAACCGAATCGTCTTTGCTCATGGCTTTTATGCCAGCGCAATTCATGAGATTTCGCACTGGTGTATTGCCGGAAAAGCGCGCCGTGAGCTGGTTGATTTCGGCTACTGGTATTGCCCGGACGGACGCGATGCCCAGACGCAAAGCCAGTTTGAAGATGTTGAAGTGAAGCCGCAGGCGTTCGACTGGTTATTCTGCGTGGCGGCTGGATATCCGTTTAACGTCAGTTGCGACAATCTGGAAGGGGATTTCGAACCGGATCGTGTGGTGTTTCAACGGCGGGTACATGCGCAGGTGATGGATTATCTGACAAATGGCATTCCGGAACGCCCGGCACGCTTCATTAAAGCACTACAAAATTATTATCACACGCCGGAACTTACGGCGGAACAGTTCCCGTGGCCGGAAGCGCTCAACTGAAGCCAGCGCCACGTTTTACAATGAGGAAAGAAGATGATCGCGGAGTTTGAATCACGCATTCTGGCATTAATCGACGGCATGGTTGACCATGCCAGTGATGATGAGTTGTTTGCCAGTGGGTATTTGCGTGGCCACCTGACATTAGCCATCGCAGAACTGGAAAGTGGTGATGACCACTCCGCTCAGGCGGTGCATACGACCGTTAGCCAGAGTCTGGAAAAAGCCATTGGTGCCGGTGAATTGTCGCCGCGTGACCAGGCGCTGGTGACCGATATGTGGGAAAACCTGTTTCAGCAGGCGTCACAGCTGTAAGTTGCGGCGTCTGGAGCACCATGCCTGATGCGACGCTTATCGCGTCTTATCAGGCCTACACGTCACACGTAGGTTGGATAAGGCGTTCACGCCGCATCCGGCAAACACTGCGAGAGCAGATTACCCCGCCTTAACCGCTTTACCCTTCAACAATTTCCGCACCCATAACCGATTCGGGTTTAACGCCGCCAGCGTACTGGCATCCATCGGAATCGGTTCGTCGCTCATCTGCGCCGCCAGAATCTCGGCACACAGCGGGGCAGAACACAAACCGCGAGAACCTAAAGCCGCAAACATAAAGAGATCGTCAAAAACCGGCGCGCTTACCGCCTCATCTTTTTGCTCCGCCAACGACGCATATTCCACGAGTGTTGCCTCATAATCGGGAACATTGCCTACCATTGGCAGATGATCGCGGGTGGCACAACGCACACCGCAGCGCGCCTCTTTATCACTGACATCAACCTCTTTTGCCCACTGTGCCTGCGGGAAACAATCAATCAACCGCTGGCGATTCTGCTGCTGATCGTCCTCACTGTACGCCGTATCTTCGCTGCCGCGATGATAACTGGCACCAATACAATGATGTTGATTCGCCGGATTTTGTGGCGTGAGATAACCGTCATAGCACAGCACCTGCTTCAGCTCTGCCAGTTCCGGCGTTGTCGGAATATGGCTGACCTGCCCGGCAACCGAATACACCGGGAGAGTCGACGTTTGGCTGAAACGGCTGATTTGATGCCCGTTCGCCAGTACCACTACGCTGTGTGTTGCTTGCTGATCTCCTGCAAAATTCAACAACCAACAGTCATCCTTACGGGATAAATTCTGTAACTGATATTGATAATAAATCTGCAAACCCTGCTGTTGCGCCAGTTCCAGCACATTACGGGTCAGTTCTGCTGGGCACAGCCAACCACCTTGCGGATAAGTAATGCCGCTGCAATTTGTCGCAACGCCCGTAATTTGTTCAACCGCATTTGCCTCAACGGCTACAGCCAGTTCTGCGGGTAAATCCATTGACAACATCTGTGCGATTTTATGCTGGCTTTTCTCATCCCAGCCTAACTGCGTGACGCCGCACCAGTCATGATCAAATTTAACGGGTAATTGGTCGTAAAACCGACGAGCAAAAGTAAACGCATTAGAGAAAAAGCGGTTTAGCGCCTCATCGTGTTTGCTTAATAACGGATACAGCGCCCCCTGGCGATTGCCGGAAGCACCCAGTGCGGGGGCTTCATCCGCGCAATAAAGCGCTACCTGCCAGCCGCGCCGTAATAACGCCAGCGACAACAACGCGCTGGCAATACCACCGCCGATAATCGCTACTTCCCGTTTGCTGCTGCCCGTACGATTAAACCACGGCGTGGAGCAGGGGAGTGGTAATGTCTGTTCCATCACCCCACAAAGCATTTCCCGTTTGCGCCCAAAGCCCTTACGTTTTTGCATCGTGAATCCGGCTTCCTGCAAACCGCGGCGGACAAAACCGGCAGACGTAAATGTCGCCAGCGTGCCGCCTGGACGCGCCAACCTTGCCATGGCGTTAAACAGATTTTGCGTCCACATATCCGGGTTTTTAGCTGGCGCAAAGCCGTCCAGAAACCAGGCATCTACTTTTTGATTTAGCGAATCGTCCAGTTGGCTGGTCAGTTCGTTAATATCGCCAAACCATAAATCCAGCGTCACGCGGCTTTCATCGAGCAATAAACGATGGCAACCGGGCAAGGGCATTGGCCACTGCGCCTGAAGTTGTTCTGCCCACGGAGCCAGTTCCGGCCAGTGTTGATGCGCTAAGGCTAAATCCGCACGGGTGAGGGGAAATTTCTCAAAACTAATGAAATGTAAGCGTTGTAATTGCGCTTGCGGATGCGCTTCGCGAAACTGATCAAATGCCTTCCATAGCGTCAGGAAGTTTAATCCGGTGCCGAAGCCGCTCTCTGCTATCACAAACAGAGGATGTGGATGCTCAGGAAAGCGTACCTCTAATTGGTTACCTCCCAGAAAAACATAACGCGTCTCTTCCAGCCCGTTATCGTTGGAAAAATAGACATCGTCAAAATCTCGGGAAACAGGTGTACCCTCAGCATTAAATTCGAGGTTGGCAGGTTGTATGGAGTAGTGTTTCACGTAAGTTACTCGTCTTACAGGCGGTGGCTCGATCTTAGCGATGTGTGTAAGGCTGCGCAAATATCTCTATTAAATGGCTGATCGGACTTGTTCGGCGTACAAGTGTACGCTATTGTGCATTCGAAACTTACTCTATGTGCGACTTACAGAGGTATTGAATGAAACGTGCAGTGATTACTGGCCTGGGCATTGTTTCCAGCATCGGTAATAACCAGCAGGAAGTCCTGGCATCTCTGCGTGAAGGACGTTCAGGGATCACTTTCTCTCAGGAGCTGAAGGATTCCGGCATGCGTAGCCACGTCTGGGGCAACATAAAACTGGATACCACTGGCCTCATTGACCGCAAAGTTGTGCGCTTTATGAGCGACGCATCCATTTATGCATTCCTTTCTATGGAGCAGGCAATCGCTGATGCGGGCCTCTCTCCGGAAGCTTACCAGAATAACCCGCGCGTTGGCCTGATTGCAGGTTCCGGCGGCGGTTCCCCGCGTTTCCAGGTGTTCGGCGCTGACGCAATGCGCGGCCCGCGCGGCCTGAAAGCGGTTGGCCCGTATGTGGTCACTAAAGCGATGGCATCCGGCGTTTCTGCCTGTCTCGCCACGCCGTTTAAAATTCATGGCGTTAACTACTCCATCAGCTCCGCGTGTGCGACTTCCGCACACTGTATCGGTAACGCAGTAGAGCAGATCCAACTGGGCAAACAGGACATCGTGTTTGCTGGCGGCGGCGAAGAGCTGTGCTGGGAAATGGCCTGCGAATTCGACGCGATGGGTGCGCTATCTACTAAATACAACGACACCCCGGAAAAAGCCTCCCGTACTTACGACGCTCACCGTGACGGTTTCGTTATCGCTGGCGGCGGCGGTATGGTAGTGGTTGAAGAGCTGGAACACGCGCTGGCGCGTGGTGCTTACATCTATGCTGAAATCGTTGGCTACGGCGCAACCTCTGATGGTGCAGACATGGTTGCTCCGTCTGGCGAAGGCGCAGTACGTTGTATGCAGATGGCGATGCATGGCGTTGATACCCCAATCGATTACCTGAACTCTCACGGTACTTCGACTCCGGTTGGCGACGTGAAAGAGCTGGCAGCTATCCGTGAAGTGTTCGGCGATAAGAGCCCGGCGATTTCTGCAACCAAAGCCATGACCGGTCACTCACTGGGCGCTGCGGGTGTGCAGGAAGCTATCTACTCTCTGCTGATGCTGGAACACGGCTTTATCGCCCCGAGCATCAACATTGAAGAGCTGGACGAGCAGGCTGCGGGTCTGAACATCGTGACCGAAACGACCGATCGCGAACTGACCACTGTTATGTCTAACAGCTTCGGCTTCGGCGGCACCAACGCCACGCTGGTAATGCGCAAGCTGAAAAGATTAATTCGCAGTAGGCCGGAGTAGGTCGGATAAGACGCGCCAGCGTCGCATCCGACGTTACGCGCCAATGCGGCCTCCGGCACTAACGCAAAAGGGAACCTGATGGTTCCCTTTTTCACATCATTGACAATCGCCACCAGTTCTAGGCAAACTTCCCGCTTTGTCGATTTCCTTCTGAAAAGACGTACGCGTTAAATCCTGCCAACGCACCGTAACCCTGAAACCAGAGAGATGAGACGGGGATACTCCTCGCCTTGCGCTGCATTCTGGAGTAATGCATGACTGCTGTAAGCCAAACCGAAACACGATCTTCTGCCAGTTTTTCGCTCTTCCGCATCTCTTTTGCGGTTTTTCTCACCTACATGACCGTAGGGTTGCCGTTGCCGGTTATCCCGCTGTTTGTTCATCATGATCTGGGCTATGGCAATACCATGGTCGGCATTGCCGTCGGGATTCAGTTTCTGGCTACGGTGCTGACGCGTGGTTACGCCGGGCGACTGGCCGATCAATATGGCGCAAAACGTTCGGCGCTTCAGGGGATGTTAGCTTGTGGTCTGGCTGGCGGCGCGTTGCTGCTGGCGGCGATTTTGCCTGTCTCCGCACCGTTCAAATTTGCCCTGTTGGTCATCGGGCGTTTGATTCTTGGGTTTGGTGAAAGCCAGTTACTGACAGGCGCTCTGACCTGGGGGTTAGGCATCGTAGGGCCAAAACACTCTGGCAAAGTGATGTCATGGAACGGAATGGCGATTTACGGTGCCCTCGCTGTTGGTGCGCCGCTTGGCCTGTTGATTCATAGCCATTACGGTTTTGCCGCACTGGCGATCACCACAATGGTATTACCCTTACTGGCGTGGGCCTGTAACGGCACAGTGCGCAAAGTACCGGCCCTGGCGGGAGAACGTCCATCGCTGTGGAGCGTTGTCGGGCTTATCTGGAAACCAGGGTTAGGGCTGGCACTACAAGGCGTTGGTTTTGCGGTTATCGGGACTTTCGTTTCGCTCTACTTTGCCAGCAAAGGATGGGCGATGGCGGGCTTTACTCTTACCGCGTTTGGCGGCGCATTTGTCGTGATGCGCGTCATGTTTGGCTGGATGCCGGACCGTTTTGGCGGCGTGAAAGTGGCGATTGTCTCTCTGCTTGTAGAAACGGTGGGCTTGTTGCTGCTCTGGCAAGCCCCAGGTGCATGGGTCGCATTAGCGGGCGCGGCGTTAACCGGAGCCGGATGTTCGCTTATCTTTCCTGCGCTGGGCGTGGAGGTGGTTAAACGCGTCCCCTCACAAGTTCGCGGCACCGCACTGGGCGGTTACGCCGCGTTTCAGGATATCGCCCTCGGCGTCTCCGGGCCGCTGGCGGGAATGCTGGCGACCACGTTTGGTTACTCTTCGGTATTTCTTGCCGGGGCGATCTCTGCGGTGCTGGGTATTATTGTCACGATACTGTCATTTCGTCGGGGTTAACGAACCAGCCAGACCAGCATCAGGATAATCGCGACTAACAGTATCCACAGCGCGGGACGCGTTGCCATATTTTGCAACGTGTCCATCATCGGTGGAAAAGGATTAAGCAGCGGTTGCATATCACGCGGATCAATCCCTTTAACCCGCCGTTGATAAAGCTGATTAAGAATATCCTCGGCCTGGGCAGAAGAAAGCGATGATTGCGCAGAAAGGCCATATTTTTGCTGGATATATGCCGATAACGCCGCCAGTTCACTGGCATCTAAAGGTTGTTTTAGCGCCATCTGTAGTGATTCCAGCGTCGGCGTATTTTGCTGGCTTAGCGTCTGACGCGCCTGTAGCCAGGTCACCAGATGGTTAAACAGTTTCGCTGGAATTAACTCGCCATCTTTCACCCCGGAAAGTTCCAGCATCGATTGCCAGATCTGTTTGCTGGGTTCCCCCGTTGCCGCCGCAAGTTTGGTCACCAGCTGTTTTAGCGCATTGTGCTCCGCCGGTAATAAAGGACGGTCGGTCGCCTCGCGCTGCTGTGGTTGCGGAATAACCATCTTCCCTTCCTGCAACAGGGTGAGAATGGTTTTTAATTGCTCCGGTGAGAGCTGATTCAGCGGCGTCTGACCAAAGTTATGACGGATATAATCCGTGACCGCCTGACGATGATTCCCCAGACGTAAATACTCCCCTAATTGCGCTAAAAGCTGGCGGGCAGAATGGCTTTTTTGCGCGGCCAGCAGACGTTGCGCCAGATTATGCTCAGCGGCAGGGAAGTGACGCGAAAGCAGCGGTGAATCTCCCGACAGACCAATATCGTGCCTGATACCCGCCCACAGTTCTGCTCTTTGTTGTTGCGTCAGTGAGGTCACTTTCGTCATTAAGCTTTCCAGCGAAGTACGTTGCTGACTGGATAAAGGCTGATTGCCCGCGCCAGACGGCAGGTTATCTCCCTGACCTGGTGGCTGCCCAGGAGGAGGGCCGGAAATAGGTTGTATCATTACGTATCCTTATACCTGAAATCTTCGCAAGTATGCCTGGCCGCGAGATTATGGCATACTTGTCCGGTTAACTCTCGTCTCATACAGGTAACACAAACGTGAAAATCCTTGTTGATGAAAATATGCCTTATGCCCGCGACTTATTTAGCCGTTTGGGTGAGGTGATCGCGGTTCCCGGGCGTCCAATCCCCGTCGCTCAACTGGCAGACGCGGATGCGCTGATGGTGCGTTCGGTCACGAAAGTGAATGAATCTTTGCTGGCAGGAAAACCCATTAAATTTGTTGGAACTGCCACTGCGGGGACCGACCATGTCGATGAAGCATGGTTGAAGCAGGCGGGAATTGGTTTTTCCGCTGCACCTGGCTGTAATGCGATTGCGGTGGTGGAATATGTTTTCTCCTCCCTGCTGATGCTTGCCGAACGCGATGGATTTTCACTGCACGACCGTACGGTGGGGATCGTGGGCGTTGGTAACGTTGGACGTCGATTGCAGGCGCGACTGGAAGCGTTAGGGATTAAAACCTTACTTTGCGATCCGCCTCGCGCCGACCGTGGGGATGAGGGTGATTTCCGCTCGCTGGATGAGTTAGTCCAGCGCGCGGATATTCTGACTTTCCATACGCCACTCTTTAAAGATGGTCCGTACAAAACGCTACATCTGGCGGATGAAAAACTGATCCGTAGCCTGAAGCCCGGAGCGATTCTGATTAACGCCTGCCGTGGCGCAGTCGTCGATAATACCGCGCTGCTGACCTGCCTGAATGAAGGCCAGAAGTTAAGCGTGGTGCTGGATGTCTGGGAAGGCGAGCCGGAACTTAATGTGGAATTGCTGACAAAAGTGGATATCGGCACGCCGCATATCGCAGGCTATACCCTGGAGGGTAAAGCGCGTGGCACGACGCAAGTGTTTGAAGCCTATAGCAAGTTTATTGGGCATGAACAACACGTTGCGCTGGATACGTTGCTGCCCGCGCCTGAGTTTGGCCGCATTACGCTGCATGGTCCGCTCGATCAACCGACGCTGAAAAGGCTGGTGCATTTGGTGTATGATGTGCGCCGCGATGACGCACCGCTGCGTAAAGTCGCCGGGATACCGGGTGAGTTCGATAAACTACGCAAAAACTATCTTGAGCGCCGTGAATGGTCATCTCTGTATGTAATTTGTGATGACGCCAGTGCGGCATCATTGCTGTGTAAACTGGGTTTTAACGCCGTTCATCATCCGGCACGTTAATCTCTTCTTCATGCTCTCTGCTGTAACATTGGCAGGGAGCTTTGCTATTTCTGGAGTAAACCACCATGTCTGAAGGCTGGAACATTGCCGTCCTGGGCGCAACTGGCGCTATGGGCGAAGCCCTGCTTGAAACGCTGGCTGAACGTCAGTTCCCGGTTGGGGAAATTTATGCACTGGCACGTAACGAAAGCGCAGGCGAACAACTGCGCTTTGGTGGTAAAACAATCACCGTGCAGGATGCCGCTGAATTCGACTGGACGCAGGCGCAGCTGGCATTTTTTGTCGCAGGCAAAGAAGCTACCGCTGCCTGGGTTGAAGAAGCGACCAACTCAGGTTGCCTGGTGATCGACAGCAGCGGACTGTTTGCTCTCGAACCCGACGTACCGCTGGTGGTGCCGGAAGTAAACCCGTTTGTACTGACCGATTACCGCAACCGGAATGTCATCGCCGTACCAGACAGTCTGACCAGCCAGCTGCTGGCGGCACTGAAACCGTTAATCGATCAGGGCGGTTTGTCGCGTATCAGTGTTACCAGCCTGATTTCAGCCTCCGCCCAGGGCAAAAAAGCGGTCGATGCGTTAGCGGGGCAGAGTGCGAAATTGCTCAACGGCATTCCGATTGACGAAGAAGATTTCTTCGGTCGTCAACTGGCGTTCAATATGCTGCCGTTGTTGCCGGATAGCGAAGGTAGCGTGCGTGAAGAACGTCGTATCGTTGACGAAGTACGCAAAATCCTGCAGGACGAAGGGCTGATGATTTCGGCAAGCGTCGTCCAGGCACCGGTATTCTACGGTCATGCCCAGATGGTCAACTTTGAAGCACTGCGTCCGCTGGCGGCAGAAGAAGCGCGTGATGCGTTTGCTCAGGGCGAAGATATTGTGCTCTCTGAAGAGAACGAATTCCCGACTCAGGTAGGGGATGCTTCGGGTACGCCGCATCTTTCTGTTGGCTGCGTGCGTAATGACTACGGTATGCCGGAGCAAGTCCAGTTCTGGTCGGTGGCCGATAACGTTCGCTTTGGCGGCGCGCTGATGGCAGTAAAAATCGCCGAGAAACTGGTGCAGGAGTATCTGTACTAATGTCCGACCAGCAACAACTGCCAGTTTATAAAATTGCGCTGGGCATTGAGTACGACGGCAGTAAGTATTACGGCTGGCAACGGCAGAATGAAGTCCGCAGTGTGCAGGAGAAGCTGGAAAAGGCGCTCTCCCAGGTGGCGAACGAACCCATCACCGTCTTCTGCGCCGGGCGTACTGACGCAGGGGTACACGGTACCGGGCAAGTGGTGCATTTCGAAACAACCGCGCAGCGCAAAGACGCGGCGTGGACCTTGGGCGTAAATGCGAATTTACCTGGTGACATCGCCGTGCGTTGGGTTAAAGCTGTACCTGATGATTTTCATGCCCGATTTAGCGCCACGGCTCGCCGTTATCGCTACATCATCTACAATCATCGGCTGCGCCCGGCGGTACTGAGTAAAGGGGTAACCCATTTTTACGAACCGCTGGACGCTGAACGGATGCATCGGGCTGCGCAATGCTTGCTGGGCGAGAATGATTTCACCTCGTTCCGTGCGGTGCAGTGCCAGTCCCGAACCCCGTGGCGCAACGTTATGCATATTAATGTCACGCGTCACGGTCCTTATGTGGTGGTTGATATCAAAGCGAATGCCTTTGTACATCATATGGTCAGGAATATTGTCGGCAGCCTGATGGAAGTCGGTGCCCACAACCAGCCGGAGAGCTGGATAGCAGAGTTGCTGGCGGCAAAGGACAGAACGCTGGCGGCAGCAACGGCAAAAGCGGAAGGGCTGTATCTGGTCGCGGTGGATTACCCTGACCGGTATGATCTTCCAAAACCGCCAATGGGCCCGCTATTTCTGGCGGACTAACGAGAATAATGCTCGGAACATTTCAGGCTGTAGCCAACGTAGTTACAGCCTGAAAGATGACGAGTACAAGGCATAGGCAAATATGGACCTGATTTATTTCCTCATCGATTTTATCCTGCACATTGACGTGCATCTGGCAGAGCTAGTCGCGGAGTACGGCGTCTGGGTTTATGCCATTTTGTTCTTAATTTTGTTCTGTGAAACCGGTCTGGTGGTAATGCCGTTTTTACCGGGTGATTCATTGCTGTTTGTTGCCGGAGCGTTGGCATCACTGGAAACCAACGATCTCAACGTCCATATGATGGTAGTGCTGATGCTGATCGCCGCGATTGTGGGTGACGCGGTCAATTACACTATCGGGCGGTTGTTCGGTGAAAAGTTATTCAGTAATCCCAATTCGAAAATTTTCCGTCGCAGTTATCTCGACAAAACCCATCAGTTTTATGAGAAACATGGCGGCAAAACGATTATTCTCGCCCGTTTTGTGCCGATCGTCAGAACGTTCGCCCCGTTTGTTGCGGGAATGGGCCACATGTCGTACCGTCATTTCGCTGCTTATAACGTGATCGGCGCACTGTTGTGGGTACTGCTTTTTACCTACGCAGGCTATTTCTTCGGTACAATCCCGATGGTTCAGGATAACCTTAAGCTGCTGATCGTCGGGATTATTGTGGTTTCTATTTTGCCGGGCGTCATCGAAATAATCCGTCACAAACGCGCTGCGGCACGCGCCGCAAAATAAAAAGTAACTCCGCGGTTCGACCACTTTTTTATCCAAAGTTTCGGGCTGTTATGTTTTAATGTGCAACATTCATGGTCTGTTGGGGGCAAAAATGGCATTATGCGTCCCCAAAGATAAAACTGGCATCGAACCAGGTTCAGACAGAAAGGTCCCTAATGAGCTGGATTGAACGAATTAAAAGCAACATTACTCCCACCCGCAAGGCGAGCATTCCTGAAGGGGTGTGGACTAAGTGTGATAGCTGCGGTCAGGTTTTATACCGCGCTGAGCTGGAACGTAATCTTGAGGTCTGTCCGAAGTGTGACCATCACATGCGTATGACAGCGCGTAATCGCCTGCATAGCCTGTTAGATGAAGGAAGCCTTGTGGAGCTGGGTAGCGAGCTTGAGCCGAAAGATGAGCTGAAGTTTCGTGACTCCAAGAAGTATAAAGACCGTCTGGCATCTGCGCAGAAAGAAACCGGCGAAAAAGATGCGCTGGTGGTGATGAAAGGCACTCTGTATGGAATGCCGGTTGTCGCTGCGGCATTCGAGTTCGCCTTTATGGGCGGTTCAATGGGGTCTGTTGTGGGTGCACGTTTCGTGCGTGCCGTTGAGCAGGCGCAGGAAGATAACTGCCCGCTGATCTGCTTCTCCGCCTCTGGTGGCGCACGTATGCAGGAAGCACTGATGTCGCTGATGCAGATGGCGAAAACCTCTGCGGCACTGGCAAAAATGCAGGAGCGCGGCTTGCCGTACATCTCCGTGCTGACCGACCCGACGATGGGCGGTGTTTCTGCAAGTTTCGCCATGCTGGGCGATCTCAACATCGCTGAACCTAAAGCGTTAATCGGCTTTGCCGGTCCGCGTGTTATCGAACAGACCGTTCGCGAAAAACTGCCGCCTAGATTCCAGCGCAGTGAATTCCTGATCGAGAAAGGCGCGATCGACATGATCGTCCGTCGTCCGGAAATGCGCCTGAAACTGGCGAGCATTCTGGCGAAGTTGATGAATCTGCCAGCGCCGAATCCTGAAGCGCCGCGTGAAGGCGTAGTGGTACCCCCGGTACCGGATCAGGAACCTGAGGCCTGATAACTGATAAGGGCAGGGCCACTGGCTCTGCCCTTTTGCTATTCTCACCGTAACGAATCAGCGGATACCATGATTATCAAACGCACTCCTCAAGCCGCGTCGCCTCTGGCTTCGTGGCTTTCTTATCTGGAAAACCTGCACAGTAAAACTATCGATCTCGGCCTTGAGCGCGTGAGCCAGGTCGCGGCGCGTCTTGGCGTCCTGAAACCAGCGCCATTTGTGTTTACCGTTGCGGGTACGAATGGCAAAGGCACCACCTGCCGTACGCTGGAGTCGATTCTGATGGCGGCAGGGTACAAAGTGGGCGTCTACAGTTCGCCTCATCTGGTGCGTTATACCGAGCGCGTACGTGTGCAGGGCCAGGAATTGCCGGAATCGGCCCACACCGCCTCTTTTGCGGAGATTGAATCGGCACGCGGTGATATTTCCCTGACCTATTTCGAGTACGGTACGCTGTCGGCGTTGTGGCTGTTCAAGCAGGCACAACTTGACGTGGTGATTCTGGAAGTAGGGCTGGGCGGTCGTCTGGACGCAACCAATATTGTCGATGCCGATGTCGCGGTAGTAACCAGTATTGCGCTGGATCATACCGACTGGCTGGGTCCAGATCGCGAAAGTATTGGTCTCGAGAAAGCAGGCATCTTCCGCAGCGAAAAACCGGCAATTGTCGGTGAGCCGGAAATGCCTTCTACCATTGCTGATGTGGCGCAGGAAAAAGGTGCACTGTTACAACGTCGGGGCGTTGAGTGGAACTATTCCGTCACCGATCATGACTGGGCGTTTAGCGATGCTCACGGCACGCTGGAAAATCTGCCGTTGCCGCTTGTCCCGCAACCGAATGCCGCAACGGCGCTGGCGGCACTGCGTGCCAGCGGGCTGGAAGTCAGTGAAAATGCCATTCGCGACGGGATTGCCAGCGCAATTTTGCCGGGACGTTTCCAGATTGTGAGCGAGTCGCCACGCGTTATTTTTGATGTCGCGCATAATCCACATGCGGCGGAATATCTCACCGGGCGTATGAAAGCGCTACCGAAAAACGGGCGCGTGCTGGCGGTTATCGGTATGCTACATGATAAAGATATTGCCGGAACTCTGGCCTGGTTGAAAAGCGTGGTTGATGACTGGTATTGTGCGCCACTGGAAGGGCCGCGCGGTGCCACGGCAGAACAACTGCTTGAGCATTTGGGTAACGGCAAATCATTTGATAGCGTTGCGCAGGCATGGGATGCCGCAATGGCGGACGCTAAAGCGGAAGACACCGTGCTGGTGTGTGGTTCTTTCCACACGGTCGCACATGTCATGGAAGTGATTGACGCGAGGAGAAGCGGTGGCAAGTAAGTTTCAGAATCGGTTAGTGGGCACGATCGTGCTGGTGGCGCTGGGGGTGATTGTACTTCCAGGGCTGCTGGACGGGCAGAAAAAACATTATCAGGATGAGTTCGCGGCTATCCCGCTGGTGCCGAAAGCGGGCGATCGTGATGAGCCTGATATGATGCCAGCCGCCACCCAGGCGTTGCCGACGCAGCCGCCGGAAGGCGCAGCGGAAGAGGTGCGGGCAGGTGATGCCGCAGCACCGTCGCTCGATCCGTCCCTATCTGCAGCCAATAACTCGGAGTTTCAACCGGAACATGCACCGGTCGCCCCACCGAAGCGGAAACCGGTGGAGCCGCTTAAACCAAAGGTTGAAGTACCACGTGCGCGGAAGCCACAACAGAAGCCGGTCGTGGAAGAAAAAGCAGCGCCAACGGGTAAAGCTTATGTTGTGCATCTGGGTGCGCTGAAAAATGCCGATAAAGTGAATGAGATTGTCGGTAAGCTGCGCGGTGCCGGTTATCGGGTTTATACGTCGCCATCCACGCCAGTGCAGGGTAAAATTACCCGTATTCTGGTTGGGCCGGATGCCTCGAAAGATAAGCTGAAAGGTTCGCTGGGTGAGTTGAAGCAACTTTCTGGCTTAAGTGGCGTGGTAATGGGCTATACGCCGAATTAATACAGTCTTGCCTGATGCGACGCTGGCGCGTCTTATCAGGCTTGGGCAGTGTTAGAACCGTAGGTCGGATAAGGCGTTTACGCCGCATCCGACACGCATTGCACGATGCCGCAAAGGCATAAAAAGTCGATGGCGTTGAATATTTTTTCAGCGCCATTTTTATTGATGCGCGGGAAGGAAATCCCTACGCAAACGTTTTCTTTTTCTGTTAGAATGCGCCCCGAACAGGATGACAGGGCGTAAAATCGTGGGACACATATGGTCTGGATTGATTACGCCATAATCGCGGTGATTGCTTTTTCCTCTCTGGTTAGCCTGATCCACGGCTTTGTTCGTGAAGCGTTATCGCTGGTGACATGGGGTTGTGCTTTCTTTGTTGCCAGTCATTACTACACTTACCTGTCAGTCTGGTTTACGGGCTTTGAAGACGAACTGGTTCGAAATGGGATTGCCATCGCGGTACTGTTTATCGCTACCCTGATCGTTGGTGCTATCGTGAACTTCGTGATAGGCCAGTTGGTGGAGAAAACGGGGTTGTCAGGCACCGATCGGGTGCTGGGCGTCTGTTTCGGTGCGTTGCGCGGTGTGTTGATTGTTGCCGCCATTCTCTTCTTTCTCGACTCCTTTACCGGGGTGTCGAAAAGTGAAGACTGGAGCAAATCACAGCTGATCCCGCAATTCAGTTTTATCATCAGATGGTTTTTTGATTATCTGCAAAGCTCGTCAAGTTTCTTGCCCAGAGCGTAAGTGCTCTGAGATGTGGCTTAACGAGGAAAAAGACGTATGTGCGGTATTGTCGGTATCGCCGGTGTTATGCCGGTTAACCAGTCGATTTATGATGCCTTAACGGTGCTTCAGCATCGCGGTCAGGATGCCGCCGGCATCATCACCATAGATGCCAATAACTGCTTCCGTTTGCGTAAAGCGAACGGGCTGGTGAGCGATGTATTTGAAGCTCGCCATATGCAGCGTTTGCAGGGCAATATGGGCATTGGTCATGTGCGTTACCCTACGGCTGGCAGCTCCAGCGCCTCTGAAGCGCAGCCGTTTTACGTTAACTCCCCGTATGGCATTACGCTTGCCCACAACGGCAATCTGACCAACGCTCACGAGTTGCGTAAAAAACTGTTTGAAGAAAAACGCCGCCACATCAACACCACTTCCGACTCGGAAATTCTGCTTAATATCTTCGCCAGCGAGCTGGACAACTTCCGCCACTACCCGCTGGAAGCCGACAATATTTTCGCTGCCATTGCTGCCACAAACCGCTTAATCCGCGGCGCGTATGCCTGTGTGGCGATGATTATCGGCCACGGTATGGTTGCTTTCCGCGATCCAAACGGGATTCGTCCGCTGGTACTGGGAAAACGTGATATTGACGAGAACCGTACAGAATATATGGTCGCTTCCGAAAGCGTAGCGCTCGATACGCTGGGCTTTGATTTCCTGCGTGACGTCGCGCCGGGCGAAGCGATTTACATCACTGAAGAAGGGCAGTTGTTTACCCGTCAATGTGCTGACAATCCGGTCAGCAATCCGTGCCTGTTTGAGTATGTATACTTTGCCCGCCCGGACTCGTTTATCGACAAAATTTCCGTTTACAGCGCGCGTGTGAATATGGGCACGAAACTGGGCGAGAAAATTGCCCGCGAATGGGAAGATCTGGATATCGACGTGGTGATCCCGATCCCAGAAACCTCGTGTGATATCGCGCTGGAAATTGCTCGTATTCTGGGCAAACCGTACCGCCAGGGCTTCGTTAAAAACCGCTATGTTGGCCGCACCTTTATCATGCCGGGCCAGCAGCTGCGTCGTAAGTCCGTGCGCCGTAAACTGAATGCCAACCGCGCCGAGTTCCGCGATAAAAACGTCCTGCTGGTCGACGACTCCATCGTCCGTGGCACCACTTCTGAGCAGATTATCGAGATGGCACGCGAAGCCGGAGCGAAGAAAGTGTACCTCGCTTCTGCGGCACCGGAAATTCGCTTCCCGAACGTTTATGGTATTGATATGCCGAGCGCCACGGAACTGATCGCTCACGGTCGCGAAGTTGATGAAATTCGCCAGATCATCGGTGCTGACGGGTTGATTTTCCAGGATCTGAACGATCTGATCGACGCCGTTCGCGCTGAAAATCCGGATATCCAGCAGTTTGAATGCTCGGTGTTCAACGGCGTCTACGTCACCAAAGATGTTGATCAGGGCTACCTCGATTTCCTCGATACGTTACGTAATGATGACGCCAAAGCAGTGCAACGTCAGAACGAAGTGGAAAATCTCGAAATGCATAACGAAGGATGATGCCTTCGCTGAGGGTGCCGGTCTGGCACCCTGACTTGCAACTCCCGCCGAAATACTGCAAAGTCTGCCTGCAAGTCTGACAGGGCAACTATTTATGAAACGACTCATTGTAGGCATCAGCGGTGCCAGCGGCGCGATTTATGGCGTGCGCTTATTACAGGTTCTGCGCGATGTCACAGATATCGAAACGCATCTGGTGATGAGCCAGGCGGCGCGCCAGACCTTATCCCTCGAAACGGATTTTTCCCTGCGCGAAGTGCAGGCATTAGCTGATGTCACGCTCGATGCGCGCGATATTTCCGCCAGCATCTCTTCCGGTTCTTTCCAGACGCTGGGGATGGTGATTTTACCCTGTTCAATCAAAACCCTGTCCGGCATTGTCCATAGCTATACTGATGGCTTACTGACCCGTGCGGCAGATGTGGTGCTGAAAGAGCGTCGCCCGTTGGTGCTCTGCGTGCGTGAAACACCATTGCACTTAGGCCATCTGCGTTTAATGACTCAGGCGGCAGAAATCGGTGCGGTGATTATGCCTCCCGTTCCGGCGTTTTATCATCGCCCGCAATCCCTTGATGATGTGATAAATCAGACGGTTAATCGTGTTCTTGACCAGTTTGCAATAACCCTTCCTGAAGATCTCTTTGCCCGCTGGCAGGGCGCATAACTCCGCTGTTGCCCTGTTTCAGGGCAATTTTGCAACCGCGATCAAATCCTCGACATTTTGTTTCTGCCATTCAATCGAAACGCTGCGATTCAACCGCTATACCTGCTATCTTCAACTTCAGGACAATAATGCAATGTCTTATTAACATATTTAACGTTGAATGTTACTGTTGTCGTCAAGATGGCATAAGACCTGCATGAAAGAGCCTGCAAACACACAACACAATACACAACATAAAAAAGCCATTTTCACTTGAGGGTTATGTATGAAGAAGTCGATTCTCGCTCTGTCTTTATTAGTCGGTCTCTCCGCAGCGGCTTCCAGCTATGCGGCGCTACCGGAGACGGTACGTATCGGAACCGATACCACCTATGCGCTGTTCTCGTCGAAAGATGCTAAAGGTGATTTTGTTGGCTTTGATATCGATCTCGGTAACGAGATGTGCAAACGGATGCAGGTGAAATGTACCTGGGTTGCCAGTGACTTTGACGCGCTGATCCCCTCACTGAAAGCGAAAAAAATCGACGCTATTATTTCGTCGCTTTCCATTACCGATAAACGTCAGCAGGAGATTGCCTTCTCCGACAAGCTGTACGCCGCAGATTCTCGTTTGATTGCTGCCAAAGGTTCACCGATTCAGCCAACGCTGGATTCACTGAAAGGTAAACATGTTGGTGTGCTGCAGGGATCAACCCAGGAAGCTTACGCTAACGAGACCTGGCGTAGTAAAGGCGTGGATGTGGTGGCCTATGCCAACCAGGATTTGGTCTATTCCGATCTGGCTGCAGGACGTCTGGATGCTGCGTTACAAGATGAAGTTGCTGCCAGCGAAGGATTCCTCAAGCAACCTGCTGGTAAAGATTTCGCTTTTGCTGGCTCATCAGTAAAAGACAAAAAATACTTCGGTGATGGCACCGGTGTAGGGCTACGTAAAGATTATGCTGAACTGACGGCTGCCTTCAATAAGGCGCTTGGCGAGCTGCGTCAGGACGGCACCTACGACAAGATGGCGAAAAAGTATTTCGACTTTAATGTCTACGGTGACTGATACGTCGCTGGGAAGCTGTACCTGATGGAATGATCATCATGGTGCACGCCAGGTTTGTTGCACTATCGTGGTGCATTGAAATGCATACTTAAGCATTTTTAATGAAAAATAATACGTCTAACGGGGCGGGATATTTTGCCTTGATGGTCAATTTTATGGCACGATAAGTGTAACAAACCTGTAAATATTCCCTATAAAAAGACTGTCAGTTGAGGACATTATGAAAAAACTGGTGCTATCGCTCTCTCTGGTTCTGGCCTTCTCCAGCGCAACTGCGGCACTTGCTGCAATTCCGCAAAACATCCGCATCGGTACCGACCCGACCTATGCGCCATTTGAATCAAAAAATTCACAAGGCGAACTGGTTGGTTTCGATATCGAGCTGGCGAAGGAGTTGTGCAAGCGCATCAATACGCAATGTACGTTTGTCGAAAACCCGCTGGATGCGTTAATCCCGTCCTTAAAAGCGAAGAAGATTGACGCCATCATGTCATCGCTTTCCATTACGGAAAAACGTCAGCAAGAAATTGCCTTCACCGACAAACTGTACGCTGCCGATTCTCGTCTGGTGGTGGCGAAAAATTCTGACATTCAGCCGACAGTCGAGTCGCTGAAAGGCAAACGGGTAGGCGTATTGCAGGGCACCACCCAGGAGACGTTCGGTAATGAACACTGGGCACCAAAAGGCATTGAAATCGTCTCGTATCAGGGGCAGGACAACATTTATTCTGACCTGACTGCCGGACGTATTGATGCCGCGTTCCAGGATGAGGTCGCTGCCAGCGAAGGTTTCCTCAAACAACCCGTCGGTAAAGATTACAAATTCGGTGGTCCGTCTGTTAAAGATGAAAAACTGTTTGGCGTAGGGACCGGCATGGGCCTGCGTAAAGAAGATAACGAACTGCGCGAGGCACTGAACAAAGCCTTTGCCGAAATGCGCGCTGACGGTACTTACGAGAAATTAGCGAAAAATACTTCGATTTTGATGTTTATGGTGGTTAATCGCCATCGGTGAAAGAAAGCCCGCTCCCTTCGGGTAACCGGAGGGAGACAAGAGGCGGTAATTCACCACACACGACAGGACAGGCAGCATGTTGTATGGGTTTTCAGGTGTTATTTTACAGGGTGCGCTCGTCACGCTGGAGCTGGCTATCAGCTCTGTAGTGCTCGCTGTAATCATCGGTTTAATTGGCGCTGGCGGTAAGCTCTCGCAAAATCGGCTTTCGGGGCTGATTTTCGAAGGGTACACCACGCTGATTCGAGGCGTGCCGGACTTGGTGTTGATGCTGCTGATTTTCTATGGTTTGCAGATTGCGCTAAACATGGTGACGGAGGCGATGGGCGTCGGGCAGATTGATATCGATCCGATGGTCGCTGGTATTATCACTCTCGGTTTTATCTACGGTGCTTATTTTACCGAAACGTTCCGTGGCGCGTTTATGGCAGTGCCGAAAGGGCATATAGAGGCGGCGACGGCGTTCGGTTTTACTCGCGGGCAAGTGTTTCGGCGGATCATGTTTCCGGCGATGATGCGTTACGCCCTGCCAGGCATTGGCAACAACTGGCAGGTGATCCTCAAATCTACCGCACTGGTTTCGTTACTCGGCCTGGAAGATGTGGTCAAAGCCACGCAGCTGGCAGGCAAAAGTACCTGGGAACCGTTCTATTTCGCCATCGTCTGTGGCGTGATTTACCTGGTTTTCACCACCGTTTCCAATGGTGTGCTGCTGTTCCTTGAGCGCCGCTACTCCGTGGGTGTGAAGAGGGCTGACCTGTGATCGAAATCTTACATGAATACTGGAAACCGCTGCTGTGGACCGACGGTTATCGCTTTACTGGTGTGGCGATCACTCTGTGGCTGCTTATTTTGTCGGTAGTGATAGGCGGAGTCCTGGCGCTGTTTCTGGCGATTGGTCGTGTCTCCAGTAATAAATACATCCAGTTTCCAATCTGGTTATTTACCTATATTTTTCGCGGTACGCCGCTGTATGTTCAGTTGCTGGTGTTCTATTCCGGCATGTACACGCTTGAGATTGTTAAGGGAACCGAATTCCTTAACGCTTTCTTCCGCAGTGGCCTGAACTGTACCGTGCTGGCGCTGACGCTTAACACCTGCGCTTACACTACCGAGATTTTTGCTGGGGCAATCCGTTCGGTTCCGCATGGGGAAATTGAAGCCGCCAGAGCCTATGGCTTCTCGACCTTTAAAATGTATCGCTGCATTATTTTGCCTTCTGCGCTGCGTATTGCGTTACCGGCATACAGCAACGAAGTGATCCTGATGCTGCACTCTACTGCGCTGGCGTTTACGGCCACTGTGCCGGATCTGCTGAAAATAGCCCGCGATATTAACGCCGCCACGTATCAACCTTTTACCGCCTTCGGCATTGCCGCGGTGCTCTATTTAATCATCTCTTATGTCCTGATCAGCCTCTTTCGCAGAGCGGAAAAACGCTGGTTGCAGCATGTGAAACCTTCTTCAACGCACTGAGAATACGATGTCCGAGAATAAATTAAACGTTATCGATTTGCACAAACGCTATGGCGAACACGAAGTGCTGAAAGGGGTCTCACTGCAAGCGAATGCCGGAGATGTAATAAGCATCATCGGATCGTCGGGATCGGGGAAAAGTACCTTTCTGCGCTGCATTAACTTCCTCGAAAAACCGAGTGAAGGATCGATCGTGGTCAATGGCCAGACGATCAATCTGGTGCGCGACAAAGACGGTCAACTCAAAGTCGCCGATAAAAATCAACTGCGCTTACTGCGCACACGCCTGACGATGGTATTCCAGCACTTCAATCTCTGGAGCCATATGACGGTGTTGGAAAACGTCATGGAAGCGCCGATTCAGGTGTTGGGCCTGAGCAAGCAGGAAGCGCGCGAGCGGGCGGTGAAGTATCTGGCGAAAGTCGGGATAGACGAACGTGCGCAGGGGAAATATCCGGTGCATCTTTCCGGCGGTCAGCAACAGCGTGTTTCTATCGCGCGGGCGCTGGCGATGGAACCAGAAGTTTTACTGTTTGATGAACCTACCTCGGCGCTCGATCCTGAACTGGTAGGCGAAGTGTTACGTATTATGCAGCAACTGGCAGAAGAGGGGAAAACCATGGTGGTAGTGACTCACGAAATGGGCTTTGCTCGCCATGTTTCTACTCACGTCATTTTCCTCCATCAGGGGAAAATAGAAGAAGAGGGCGCGCCGGAGCAGTTATTTGGCAACCCGCAAAGCCCTCGTCTGCAACAGTTCCTTAAGGGATCGCTGAAATAATTTCCTCTCCGGTGGCTAACGCTGCCGGAGTATTTTCAAGGGGAATTTGCGAGTCAGCTTCCGCTGAAATGTAAAAGTTGCAGTCCGCTAAAAATACTTCTGAATTCGCTGTCCAAAGATAAAAACTGCCTGCTGCATTGGGTGTTAATCGTGGTTATTGTCGCGTCATCTTAAATTTGAGGGGTGACGGAACGCCATGACAATATCGACAACTTCCACGCCGCATGATGCGGTATTTAAATCTTTTTTACGCCATCCAGACACCGCGCGGAATTTTATTAATATTCATCTTCCCGCGCCGCTGCGCAAACTGTGTGATTTAACGACGCTTAAACTAGAACCAAACAGTTTTATTGATGAAGACCTGCGGCAATATTATTCCGACCTCTTGTGGTCTGTGAAAACGCAGGAGGGAGTGGGTTATATTTATGTAGTGATAGAGCACCAAAGTAAGCCGGAAGAATTAATGGCTTTTCGCATGATGCGTTATTCCATTGCGGCAATGCAAAACCATCTTGATGCGGGCTATAAAGAGCTTCCATTGGTGATCCCGATGCTGTTTTATCATGGTTGCAGAAGTCCTTATCCTTATTCACTCTGCTGGCTTGATGAATTTGCCGAGCCTGCTATAGCCCGCAAAATATATTCATCAGCGTTTCCGTTGGTGGATATTACCGTGGTGCCGGATGACGAGATTATGCAACACCGCAAAATGGCGCTGTTGGAGTTAATTCAGAAACATATTCGTCAGCGCGATCTGTTGGGATTAGTCGACCAAATTGTTTCGCTGCTAGTTACAGGGAACACTAATGACAGACAGCTAAAAGCCCTGTTTAATTACGTATTACAAACAGGGGATGCCCAGCGTTTCCGTGCATTTATTGGTGAGATAACAGAACGCGCACCACAAGAAAAGGAGAAACTGATGACCATTGCTGACAGATTACGTGAAGAAGGCGCAATGCAGGGCAAACACGAAGAAGCCCTGCGTATTGCTCAGGAGATGCTGGATAGAGGTTTAGACAGAGAGTTAGTTATGATGGTGACCCGACTTTCACCAGACGATCTTATCGCGCAAAGCCACTAATCCTGTAACACAGGGAGTTAACTGGCGGATGTTTGCTGTAAACCACATCAGCGAACGACATCCGCCAGCGCCTCTTCTAAATCGTACCAGCGAAACGCAAAACCCGCTTCTTCCAGCCGTTTAGGCAGCGCGCGTTGTCCACCTAATACCAGTACTGAAGATTCGCCCATTAACAGCCGAATGGCGGTTGTGGGGACGCGCAAAATAGCCGGGCGATGCAGCGCATGACCGAGCGCATGGGCAAATTGTTCATTGCGTACCGGGTAGGGCGAAACCATATTAAATGGCCCGCGCAGCTCGTTATCCAGCAGCCAGAGAATGCCGTTGACCATATCATCAATATGAATCCAGGCCAGATACTGCCGACCGGAACCAATCGGCCCGCCCAGGCCAAGACGAAACGGTGGCAGCATTTTACCGAGAATACCGCCGTCCGGTGCCAGTACCACGCCGGTTCGCAGCAGGCACACTCGCGTTTTGTCACTTTGCGCCCGGCAGGCAATCTCTTCCCAGCGGGCGCAGAGTTTATGAGTAAATTCGTTATGCGGCGGTTCCTCTTCGGTAACCACCACTTCACCTAAGTCGCCATAATAGCCCGTTGCCGAGCCGGAAATGAGTACCGACGGCGGCGTGTCGCTAGCATTAATCAAATCGACCAGTTTTTGCGTGATATTCCAGCGGCTTTGGCAGAGACGCTCTTTTTGCTTGTGAGTCCAGCGTTTATCAGCAATCGGTTCTCCGGCCAGGTTGATTACCGCATCAACGCCGTTGAGGTTGCTTTGATCGGCAAGCCCTTGCCATAGTGTCACCCGAGGGCCGAGAACGGAACTGGCTTTCTGCGGGTTACGCGTCACTACCGTAATTTGATGGCCCAGCTCCAGCAAACGCGGAATCAAATGGCGACCAATTAATCCCGTCCCTCCGGTGATCACTATGTTCATGCAGCCTCCCGATATGGCGATTAACGCTGCCAGCTTAAGGTCATGGATACCGAATCGGCGTAGCGCAGCGCGTGCAGTTTATCGATCTCCACTTCAGCATACGTCACCCAGTGATGTTCACGTGCGATATCGAGCACATCCTGAGTTAATTTTTCCAGCAAAGAGAAACGGTTATTCTCTACATGCTGAATAATGTTTTTCGTTACGGTGCGATAATTCAGCGCATCGTTGATATCTTCGCTAGTGCGCGCTTTATCGGCGGGGTAGTGGATCGTCACATTGATAACAATATCCTGACGGTTGTTAATTTCTTCTTCCTTAATTCCGATAAACGTACGCAAACGAAGGTTCTTTATACGAATAATAGCGGCAGGTTGTGCCATTGCAGGTTCTCCGTTGTTTTACTTAGGATGAAATAATACACGAGAACCTGTTTCTGTTAACTATCCGAACGCTCATCACCGAGTTGTGCTTTTAGCAGTGCCTGCCCGGTGGCAGGGCGCGAACGGATCCGCTCATGCCAGTTCTTGACTGCCGGATACATTGCGAGGTCAATTCGCAGGCGAGTCCAGGCATTAACCCACGGCCAGCAGGCAATATCCGCAATGCTGTAGTTCTCGCCTCCCAGCCAGGGCGAGTTTTCCAGCCGCTTGTTTAGTACATGGTAAAGACGCTGAGTTTCAACCTGATAACGTTCAATAGCGTAAGGAATGGTTTGGGGGGCTGCGTGATTAAAATGATGATTTTGCCCAAGCATCGGCCCCAGTCCGCCTACCTGCCAGAATAACCACTGTAATGTGGCGGCGCGCTCACGCGTTTCATGACTCAAAAAGAGTCCTGTTTTCTCAGCCAGATACAACAAAATGGCAGCAGACTCAAAGAGGCTTAACGGTTCGCCGCCATCGGCAGGAGAATGATCAACAATTGCCGGAATTTTGTTGTTGGGCGAAATGCGCAAAAATTCCGGACGAAACTGACCGCCTTTCCCCAAGTCTACCTTAATCAAGCGATAATCAAGCTCTGCTTCTTCGAGAAACAGCGTAATTTTGTGACCATTGGGTGTCGGGGCGAAATAGAGATCGATCATTGCAGCTCCGGTTGTTTAATCATCTGAACACCACAAGTATAGAAAGCGCGGCGACTTACGTGAGTATTCGTCACGTGACAGTGACAAAAAGGCTCTATAGTTTGATAGCCAGCCCCCTTTATTGCCGAGGACATAATGAGTAAACCCGCTATCACGCTTTGGTCAGATGCCCACTTTTTCTCCCCTTATGTGTTATCCGCCTGGGTGGCGTTGCAGGAAAAAGGCCTGTCGTTTCATATCAAGACCATCGACCTCGACAGCGGTGAACATTTGCAGCCGACGTGGCAAGGTTACGGTCAGACACGCCGTGTGCCGTTATTACAAATCGATGATTTTGAGTTGAGTGAATCTTCTGCCATTGCGGAGTATCTGGAAGATCGATTTGCGCCACCGACCTGGGAACGTATTTATCCGCTTGATTTAGAAAATCGTGCGCGTGCACGACAGATTCAGGCCTGGCTGCGCAGCGATCTGATGCCCATCCGCGAAGAGCGTCCGACGGATGTTGTCTTTGCGGGGGCGAAAAAAGCGCCACTAACGGCCGAGGGAAAAGCCAGTGCAGAGAAACTGTTCGCGATGGCAGAACATTTGTTAGCACTGGGTCAGCCGAATTTATTTGGTGAATGGTGCATTGCTGATACTGATCTGGCGCTAATGATTAACCGCCTGGTACTACATGGCGATGAGGTGCCAGAACGCCTGGTGGATTATGCGACATTCCAGTGGCAGCGAGCGTCTGTCCAGCGTTTTATTGCACTTTCGGCGAAGCAATCTGGCTGATAGCAACGACAGAATCCAGTATCATAGCTTACGTTTTTTCGACGAGGAGTGAGTGATGAAACTGATGTTTGCATCGGACATTCATGGGTCGTTACCGGCGACGGAACGTGTTGTGGAGTTGTTTGTCCAAAGCGGTGCCCAGTGGCTGGTGATCCTTGGCGACGTGTTGAATCACGGCCCGCGTAATGCTTTACCGGAGGGTTACGCGCCAGCCAAAGTCGCTGAACGGCTTAATGAAGTGGCACATAAGGTTATCGCTGTGCGTGGCAACTGCGACAGCGAAGTGGATCAAATGATGCTGCATTTCCCGATAACCGCGCCGTGGCAACAGGTATTACTGGAAAAACAACGTCTGTTTTTGACGCATGGTCATCTTTTTGGCCCGGAAAATCTACCTGCTTTAAACCAGAACGATGTGCTGGTGTACGGTCATACCCATCTGCCAGTGGCAGAACAGCGGGGGGAGATTTTCCACTTCAACCCCGGCTCGGTGAGTATTCCGAAAGGCGGTAATCCGGCGGGTTATGGCATGCTGGATAATGACGTACTTAGTGTAATCGCACTCAATGATCAAAGTATCATTGCGCAGGTCGCGATTAATCCGTAATTTACCCACAACTCAAAATGCGCCGTAAGAGCGCCAGAAAAAGAAGGTTTCCTGATAATGGAACAGCGTCGTTTGGCAAGTACTGAATGGGTGGATATTGTCAATGAAGAGAACGAAGTCATTGCACAAGCCAGCCGGGAACAAATGCGGGCACAGTGTCTGCGTCATCGTGCAACTTACATCGTCGTGCATGATGGCATGGGCAAAATTCTGGTCCAGCGTCGTACCGAGACAAAAGACTTTTTACCCGGCATGTTAGATGCGACCGCAGGCGGTGTAGTTCAGGCCGATGAGCAACTGCTGGAATCCGCGCGTCGCGAAGCGGAAGAAGAGTTGGGCATTGCCGGTGTCCCCTTTGCCGAGCACGGGCAGTTCTATTTCGAAGATAAAAATTGCCGTGTCTGGGGCGCGTTGTTCAGTTGCGTCTCTCACGGTCCCTTCGCCCTACAGGAAGATGAAGTCAGTGGAGTTTGCTGGCTGACGCCGGAAGAAATCACCGCACGCTGCGATGAGTTCACTCCAGACTCGCTGAAAGCGCTGGCGTTGTGGATGAAGCGCAATGCCAAAAATGAAGCCGTAGAGACTGAAACGGCAGAATGAAAAAAGAGCCGCAATTGCGGCTCTTAACATTTTTAGTGGTAGCCCATCAACTGAGCGCCGATCACTACGACGCTGGACATAATAAACAGCAGTCCAAGCAGGGTCGCGCCCACCTTCAGCCAGTTACGGAAGTCCACCCGGCACACACCGAGCGTTGCCATTAACGAAGCTGAGGTTGGGTAAATGATGTGGCTGAAGCCATCACCAAACTGGAACGCCAGCACGGTAACCTGACGGTTAACACCGACCAGATCGCCAAGCGGTGCCAGTAACGGCATAGTTAATGCCGCCTGACCAGAACCGGACGTCACGAAGAAATTAAATACAGCCTGGAAGAGCAACATAAACCAGGCCGCGACCGCGTTGTCCAGACCGCTAATGGCATTGGCAATGCTGTTGAGGATAGTATTTAACACGCTGGCATTACCTGCTTCACCATTACCAACCAGCAGCAAAATCCCTTTGGCGAAACCCACCAGCAGGGCAGGGGCGATCATCATTCGCGCCCCTTCGGTAAAGGATGAAGCCATGGTATTAACCGTCATGCCGTTAAGGCGGAAAACAACGCCGATGATGCCAATCACCAGACCCATGGTGAAGAACTGGCTGGCAATTTCTGGAATAAACCAGGCATTAACGATCACGCCCCAAATCACCCAGACCATTACGGCTGTCAGGACAATCAATACCAGCCAGTCACCAAAGGTAAACGGACGTTGTTCAACATCCGCCTGCTTTTCACGAAAGAAGCGGTCGGACTCATGCACGCGTGACAGAAGAGGATTCTTTTTCACTCGTGAGGCGTACACCATGGTAAAGATCAGGCCAATCAGAGTGGCGATAACCCACACCACGATGCGCAACCCGGAGCCAGAAAGCACCGGAACGCCGGCAATCCCCTGAGCAACAACCACACAAAACGGGTTCATCCACGAACTGGCAAAACCGATTTGCGTGGCAATATAAGTCACCAGGACGGTGGTAATACTGTCATAGCCCAGCCGGACCATTAGCGGTGCGATGATAATGGCAAAGGCGACGGCCTCTTCTCCCATACCAAATACCGCGCCGCCAAGTGAAAACAGAATAAACAGCGCAGGAATAAAGAGAATTTCATTCCCGCGGGTATGGCGAATAAGCGCCAGGATACCGTTATCAATGGTTCCTGTACGCATCACAATGCCAAACGCGCCGCCAATCACCAGCATAAACATGATGATGCCAACGGCTGTCCCGTATTTCGATCCTGAGGTTAACCCTTCAAACGGGAAGTTCATCAGGCCCGGGCGTTCATCGCCCGTCGTGAACAGCTGTACGCGGTGATACTCAGGTTCGCCTGCTTCGTTAGTCAGAATGCGAAATGAGTGTGGATCTACGACTTTGCGTGTTTTTGTTTGACCATCAACCTGATACTGCACTTCCTGACTGTCAAACATCCCCACCGGAACTACCCAGGTGGCAAGACTGGTTAAAATAGCAACAAAAAAGATAATCACCAACGTATCGGGCATTGCCCATCTTCTTGTTGGTTTGGATTCAATGATTGCGGACATAGCGCAAATATTCCCTTGCACAAAACAAAGTGGTAAGTATGCAAAGTGAGATGGCGCAATTCATTGATGCAGCGCAGTTAAGCAAGATAATCAGAAAGGATTAATGCAAATTAAGAGAATAAAAAACCGGAAATAGTGATTATTTCCGGTTCAGATATCCGCAGCGCAAAGCTGTGGATGATGACGAGATTACTGCTGCTGTGCAGACTGAATCGCAGTCAGCGCGATGGTGTAGACGATATCGTCAACCAGTGCGCCACGGGACAGGTCGTTAACCGGTTTGCGCATACCCTGCAGCATCGGCCCGATGGAGATCAGGTCGGCAGAACGCTGTACCGCTTTGTAGGTGGTGTTACCGGTGTTCAGATCCGGGAAGATGAACACGGTAGCGCGACCTGCAACCGGAGAGTTCGGCGCTTTGGATTTCGCAACGTCAGCCATTACCGCAGCGTCGTACTGCAGCGGACCGTCGATCATCAGGTCAGGACGTTTTTCCTGCGCCAGACGAGTTGCTTCGCGAACTTTTTCTACGTCGCTACCTGCACCAGAAGTACCGGTGGAGTAGGAGAGCATAGCAACGCGCGGTTCGATACCGAAGGCCGCAGCGGAATCAGCGGACTGAATCGCGATTTCTGCCAGCTGTTCAGCGGTCGGATCCGGGTTGATCGCACAGTCACCGTAAACGTAAACCTGTTCCGGCAGCAGCATGAAGAACACGGAAGATACCAGGGAGCTGCCCGGTGCAGTTTTGATCAGCTGCAGCGGCGGACGGATGGTGTTTGCGGTAGTGTGAACAGCACCGGAAACCAGACCATCAACTTCATCCTGTTCCAGCATCAGCGTACCGAGCACCACGTTGTCTTCCAGCTGTTCGCGGGCAACGGTTTCGGTCATGCCTTTGTTCTTACGCAGCTCGACCAGACGACCAACATAGCTTTCGCGAACCACTTCTGGATCAACGATTTCAATGCCTGCACCTAGTTCTACACCCTGAGACGCTGCAACACGGTTGATCTCTGCCGGATTACCCAGCAGTACGCAAGTTGCGATACCACGTTCAGCACAGATAGCGGCTGCTTTAACGGTACGCGGTTCGTCACCTTCCGGCAGAACGATACGTTTGCCCGCTTTGCGCGCCAGTTCAGTCAGCTGATAACGGAACGCTGGCGGAGACAGACGACGGCTGCGCTCAGAAGTGGCAGTCAGAGATTCGATCCAGTCAGCGTTGATGTAGTTAGCAACGTATTCCTGAACTTTCTCGATACGTTCGTGATCGTCAACCGGAACTTCCAGGTTGAAGCTCTGCAGGCTCAGAGAGGTCTGCCAGGTGTTGGTGTTCACCATAAATACCGGCAGGCCGGTAGCGAAAGCACGTTCGCACAGTTTAGAAATGCGCGCGTCCATTTCGTAGCCGCCAGTCAGCAGCAGGGCACCGATTTCTACGCCGTTCATGGCTGCCAGGCAAGCGGCCACCAGCACGTCAGGACGGTCTGCGGAAGTCACCAGCAGAGAACCGGCACGGAAGTGCTCCAGCATGTGCGGAATGCTGCGTGCGCAGAAAGTGACGGATTTAACGCGGCGAGTATTGATGTCGCCTTCGTTGATGATGGTCGCATTCAGGTGGCGAGCCATATCGATCGCACGAGTCGCGATCAGGTCAAAGCTCCACGGCACAGCGCCGAGAACCGGCAGCGGGCTAGATTCTTGCAGCTTCGCCGGATCAACATTGTTTACTTTAGCTTTGGAAGAGTCGTCGAAAATCTCGGACAGATCCGGGCGAGTACGACCCTGTTCATCAACCGGTGCGTTCAGTTTGTTAACGATAACGCCGGTGATGTTGGTGTTTTTGGCACCACCGAAGCTGTTGCGGGTCAGTTCGATACGCTCTTTCAGCTGTTCCGGGGTGTCAGTGCCCTGAGACATAACGAAGACGATTTCCGCATTCAGCGTTTTAGCGATTTCGTAGTTCAGAGACTGGGCAAACTGGTGCTTACGTGTCGGGACCAGACCTTCAACCAGAACGACTTCAGCGTCTTTGGTGTTAGCGTGGTAGTTTGCGACGATCTCTTCCATCAGCACATCTTTCTGATTGCTGGAAAGCAGACCTTCAACGTAGCTCATTTTCAGCGGTTCAGCGGCCGTCGTGGTGGAAGAGTTCGCACGCACGATAGTCGTAGTCTGATCGGGCGCATCGCCACCGGTACGCGGCTGAGCGATAGGTTTGAAAACGCTCAGACGAACGCCTTTGCGTTCCATTGCACGGATCACGCCAAGGCTGACGCTGGTCAGACCGACGCTGGTTCCGGTAGGGATCAGCATAATAATACGGGACACGGTTTATCCTCTTTCGTTACCGCCGATTTGGCGGGTTACAAAACAGCACCGCCAGCTGAGCTGGCGGTGTGAAATCAGGCAGTCAGGCGGCTCGCGTCTTGCGCGATAACCAGTTCTTCGTTGGTTGGGATAACCACCGCAGGACGGGTACCTTCTTTGTTGATGAAACCAGATTTGCCGAAACGTGCAGCCAGGTTGCGTTCATGATCAACTTCAAAGCCCAGCACGCCCAGTTTGCCCAGAGACAGTTCACGAACCATCGCGGCATTTTCACCGATACCACCAGTGAATGCAACAGCGTCCAGACGACCATCCATCAGCGCAGTGTAGGCACCGATGTATTTCGCCAGGCGGTGGCAGTAAACGTCCATTGCGCGCTTCGCGTCTTCTTTCGTCGCGTAGTTGTCTTCAACATAGCGGCAGTCGCTGGTCACTTCGGTCAGACCCAGCAGGCCAGACTCTTTGGTCAGCAGTTTGTTGATTGCGTCAACGCTCATGCCCAGGGTGTCGTGCAGGTGGAAGATGATCGCCGGATCGATATCACCAGAACGGGTACCCATGACCAGACCTTCCAGCGGGGTCAGACCCATAGAGGTGTCAACGCATTTACCGTTGCGGATAGCAGAAACGGAACCACCGTTGCCCAGGTGGCAGGTGATGATGTTCAGTTCTTCTACCGGTTTGTTCAGCATTTTTGCCGCTTCCTGGGTTACATAGAAGTGGCTGGTGCCGTGCGCGCCGTAACGACGGATGCCGTGCTCTTTGTACAGGTTGTACGGCAGGGCGTAGAGGTAAGACTCTTCCGGCATAGTCTGGTGGAACGCGGTGTCAAATACAGCAACGTTTTTGTCTTTCAGCTGTGGGAAAGATTTCAGAGCTTCTTCGATACCGATCAGGTGAGCCGGGTTGTGCAGCGGTGCAAAAGAAGCTGCATCTTTGATACCCTGAATAACAGACTCATCGATCACTACGGAGCTGGTATACTTTTCGCCGCCGTGTACGATACGGTGACCGATAGCAGTCAGCTGCGCAGACAGTTCTGGTTTTTGTGCCAGAATAGTATTAACGATAAAGTTGAGCGCTTCGCTGTGAGCGGCGCCTGCACCTAAAGCCGCTTCCTGTTTATTGCCGTCCATTTTCCATTTGATACGTGCTTCGGGCAGGTGGAAACATTCGGCTAAACCAGAAAGGTACTCTTCACCATTTACTGCATCGATGATGGCAAATTTCAGTGAAGAACTACCGCAGTTCAGAACCAGTACTAACTTACTCGACATGGAAGTACCTATAATTGATACGTGGCTAAAAAAACGTCAGGGAGCCATAGAGCGTAGCGCATGATGACACCGACATTTATGATTAACATCATGCACTGCAAATTTTTTTTGCATGATGGAAGAAATATCTTGAGTCTATGCCATTTTGCGTAATTTTCAGCCAATGGCATAATGTATATGAATTTGACGACTCAATGAATATGTACTACTTAGGCCTTCAGGCTGCTAAAGGATACCTGATAGTGGGTATGGAAGACAAAATGTTTTGAACGTTGTCCCGCTGAGTTGTGAATTTGCACAAATTTTTGAATCTTTATATGTGAAGTTGAGGTGAAGCATGTCAACGCCGGATAATCGTTCTGTTAATTTTTTTAGCTTGTTTCGCCGCGGACAGCATTACTCAAAGACGTGGCCACTGGAAAAACGCCTTGCTCCGGTCTTTGTCGAAAATCGCGTTATCAAGATGACGCGTTATGCGATCCGTTTTATGCCGCCGATCGCCGTATTTACTCTCTGCTGGCAGATTGCCCTGGGCGGTCTGCTTGGGCCGGCAGTTGCCACTGCACTGTTCGCCTTAAGTTTACCCATGCAGGGATTGTGGTGGCTGGGCAAGCGTTCTGTAACGCCATTACCCCCTGCAATCCTTAACTGGTTTTATGAAGTTCGCGGTAAATTGCAGGAGTCTGGACAGGTGTTGGCACCCGTTGAAGGCAAGCCTGATTACCAGGCATTAGCTGACACGCTTAAGCGCGCCTTCAAACAACTGGATAAAACTTTCCTTGATGATTTGTAATTGACCCCTGATTACGCATATAAAAGAAGGCATACTCAGCCTTCTTTTTTTTCACCGTAGTAGAGTGATACAGGAGTCAACAATGGAAATGACCAACGCGCAACGTCTTATTTTGTCTAATCAGTACAAGATGATGACTATGCTCGATCCGGCAAATGCTGAACGTTACCGTCGCCTGCAAACAATTATTGAGCGTGGTTACGGATTACAGATGCGTGAATTGGATCGCGAGTTTGGCGAGCTGAAAGAAGAAACCTGCCGCACTATCATCGACATTATGGATATGTATCATGCGTTGTATGTTTCCTGGTCTAATTTGCAGGACCAGCAATCCATCGATGAACGTCGTGTCACCTTCCTCGGCTTTGACGCCGCCACTGAAGCACGTTACCTCGGTTATGTCCGCTTTATGGTTAATGTGGAAGGGCGCTATACCCATTTTGACGCTGGGACTCATGGTTTTAACGCCCAGACGCCAATGTGGGAAAAATATCAGCGCATGCTTAATGTGTGGCATGCCTGCCCGCGTCAGTACCATTTGAGCGCCAACGAAATTAATCAAATTATCAACGCCTGAGGAGGCCCGCGTGCGGTGCAAAGGTTTTCTGTTTGATCTTGATGGAACGCTGGTGGATTCCCTGCCTGCGGTAGAACGGGCGTGGAGCAACTGGGCCAGACGTCATGGGTTAGCGCCGGAAGAGGTGCTGGCTTTCATTCACGGTAAACAGGCGATCACCTCTTTGCGCCATTTTATGGCGGGCAAATCCGAGGCTGATATTGCCGCCGAGTTTACGCGTCTGGAGCAAATCGAGGCCACGGAAACCGAAGGTATTACCGCGCTTCCTGGGGCAATCGCCTTACTCAATCATTTGAATAAAGCAGGTATTCCGTGGGCCATTGTGACTTCTGGCTCCATGCCGGTAGCGCGAGCGCGCCATAAAATAGCGGGGCTTCCCGCACCAGAGGTGTTTGTAACCGCTGAGCGAGTGAAGCGCGGAAAACCAGAACCTGATGCGTATCTGTTAGGTGCGCAGCTGCTGGGGCTTGCGCCGCAGGAGTGTGTGGTGGTGGAAGATGCTCCCGCTGGCGTGCTTTCTGGCCTGGCGGCGGGTTGCCATGTCATTGCGGTTAACGCTCCGGCAGATACCCCGCGCCTGAATGAGGTCGATTTGGTCCTCCACAGTCTGGAGCAAATTACTGTGACCAAACAGCCAAATGGCGATGTTATTATTCAGTGAAACACCTGATCATGATTTAGCCCCGTCTCGTCGGGGCTTTTTTATGGCAGAATCAAGTCATCCCCCTCAATTAACAAGGATAAGTTGTGAACGGTGAATTGATTTGGGTTCTTTCATTACTGGCCGTTGCCATCGTCTTGTTTGCGACGGGCAGAGTGCGTATGGATGCGGTCGCTTTGTTTGTTATTGTCGCGTTTGCATTAAGCGGAACGCTGACGGTCCCCGAAGTATTTTCCGGCTTTTCTGATCCTAACGTTGTCCTGATTGCCGCCTTGTTTATTATTGGCGATGGTTTGGTCCGTACCGGTGTTGCCACCGTAATGGGAACATGGCTGGTCAAAGTGGCGGGCAACAGTGAAATCAAAATGTTGGTTTTGTTGATGCTGACCGTCGCGGGGCTTGGCGCGTTTATGAGTTCAACCAGCGTTGTCGCTATCTTTATTCCCGTGGTGTTAAGCGTTGCCATGCGTATGCAAACTTCGCCGTCACGTCTGATGATGCCGTTAAGTTTTGCCGGGCTGATTAGCGGCATGATGACGCTGGTGGCGACGCCGCCGAACCTGGTAGTCAACAGTGAATTGCTGCGTGAAGGCTATCACGGCTTCAGTTTCTTTAGCGTAACACCTATTGGCCTGGTCGTGCTGGTGCTGGGTATTTTGTATATGTTAGTGATGCGTTTCATGCTGAAAGGGGATACCCAGACCCCGCAGCGCGAAGGCTGGACGCGTCGAACCTTTCGCGATCTTATCCGTGAATATCGACTGACCGGGCGTGCGCGACGTCTGGCTATTCGCCCCGGATCGCCAATGATAGGTCAACGGCTGGATGATCTCAAATTACGTGAGCGTTATGGCGCTAACGTCATCGGTGTTGAACGCTGGCGGCGTTTTCGTCGCGTTATCGTGAACGTTAATGGGGTTTCTGAATTTCGCGCGCGTGACGTTTTGCTTATTGATATGTCTGCGGCTGATGTCGATCTCCGGCAATTTTGTAGTGAGCAATTGCTGGAGCCGATGGTACTGCGCGGCGAGTATTTTTCTGACCAGGCCCTTGATGTGGGCATGGCAGAGATTTCATTAATTCCTGAGTCAGAACTGATTGGTAAATCGGTGCGCGAAATTGGTTTTCGTACCCGCTACGGACTGAATGTGGTGGGGCTCAAGCGCAATGGCGTGGCGCTGGAAGGTTCGCTGGCGGATGAGCCTCTGCTGCTGGGCGATATCATCCTGGTTGTGGGTAACTGGAAACTGATCGGTATGCTGGCCAAACAGGGCCGCGACTTCGTAGCGCTGAACTTACCGGAAGAGGTGAGTGAAGCATCGCCCGCGCACAGCCAGGCACCCCATGCCATTTTCTGTCTGGTGCTAATGGTGGCGTTAATGCTGACAAATGAAATTCCTAATCCTGTTGCCGCTATCATCGCCTGCCTGCTGATGGGGAAATTCCGCTGTATAGATGCTGAAAGCGCCTATAAATCCATTCACTGGCCGAGCATTATTTTGATCGTTGGGATGATGCCGTTTGCTGTGGCATTACAGAAAACGGGAGGTGTCGCGCTGGCGGTGAAAGGGCTGATGGATATTGGCGGCGGTTATGGGCCACATATGATGCTGGGGTGTTTGTTTGTCTTGTCGGCGGTTATTGGGCTGTTTATCTCTAATACCGCGACGGCGGTGTTGATGGCTCCGATTGCGCTGGCTGCTGCCAAAACGATGGGAGTGTCGCCTTATCCATTTGCGATGGTCGTGGCGATGGCAGCATCCGCCGCCTTTATGACACCGGTGTCTTCACCTGTTAACACCCTGGTTTTAGGTCCGGGAAATTACAGCTTCAGTGACTTTGTGAAGTTGGGGGTACCGTTCACCATTATCGTGATGGCGGTTTGTGTGGTGATGATCCCGATGCTGTTTCCGTTTTGACAAGAGCCTGATGTCGCATCCGGCGCTTATTGACTGATGCGACGCAGACTCCGGCTGCTTACAGCGGTGAATCCTGGCTAATCTCATCGAGCGAAAGATGGAAGCTGGGAACAAATACTTCCATGAAGTAGTCCATCTCCTGGCTGCGACGCGCTTCAAGCGTCGCTTCCAGTCGCGTTTTTGCCAGCAAGAATTCATTATTTCCGGCCGCGAGTTCTTCCAGACATTTCAGATATGCACACAGTGCATCTGCCTGTTTCACCAGCGATTTTTCTTCATCGCTATATGCATGCTCGTCAATTAACGGCGCAAAGATATCCCGCAGTTCTTCCGGAACCATATCGACCAGTTTCTGCTGAGCGATTTTTTCAATAGCCTTGTACTCCTGAGCGATTTGCGCATTGAAGTATTTCACCGGAGTAGGGAGATCGCCGGTGAGCACTTCTGAGGCATCGTGGTACATCGCCAGTAAAGCGATACGTTCGGCGTTGACATTACCGCCAAATTTCCGATTTTTGATAGCTGCCAGCGCATGGGCGACCATCGCTACCTGCAAACTGTGTTCGGACACATTTTCCGTCCGCACGTTGCGCATTAGCGGCCAGCGGTTAATGAGTTTCAGGCGGGAGAGATGGGCAAAAAAATGGCTCTGTTTCATAGTGACCTTACGTATGATGACATCATCAGGTCATTGTGGCGGGATAACACTGCCGGATGCAATCTCCGGCAGTGAAATTAAGATTACAGCTGATGATAACCAGAAAGGAAACGCGCGAACTTGCTCAAAGACAGCTCGATATCATCGACACGCGGTAGCGTGACAATGCGGAAGTGATCCGGCCACGGCCAGTTGAATGCCGTCCCTTGCACCAACAGAACTTTTTCCTGCAACAGGAAATCCAGCACCATTTTCTGATCGTCATGAATGTTAAAGCGTTTGGCGTCGATTTTCGGGAACATATACAGCGCACCACGAGGTTTCACGCAGGAAACGCCCGGAATATCGTTGATCAGTTCCCACGCGCGGTTACGCTGCTCATAAAGACGACCGCCAGGGGTAATAAATTCACTGATGCTCTGATAACCACCCAGCGCGGTCTGAATGGCGTGTTGCGCAGGAACGTTAGCACACAGGCGCATTGAAGCCAGCATTTCCAGACCTTCGATGTAGCCTTTGGCGTGTTTTTTCGGCCCGTTCAACACCATCCACCCCTGACGGAAGCCTGCAACGCGGTACGTTTTCGACAGTCCGTTAAAGGTAATGGTCAGCAGGTCAGGTGCCAGCGGCGCAATTGAGTGATGCTCAGCATCGTCGTAGAGAATTTTGTCATAAATTTCATCGGCGAAGATAATGAGATTATGCTGACGTGCAATCTCCACAATCTCCATTAAAAGCTCTTTGGAATATACCGCGCCGGTTGGGTTATTTGGGTTGATAATAACAATCCCACGCGTACGAGGCGTAATTTTAGCGCGAATATCATCGAGGTCCGGGAACCAGTCAGAGGATTCATCGCAAAGATAATGCACCGCTTTACCGCTGGAAAGCGAAACCGCCGCGGTCCAGAGTGGGTAATCTGGTGCAGGAACCAACATTTCGTCCCCGCTGTTCAGCAATGCCTGCATTGCCTGAACGATAAGCTCCGATACACCATTGCCGATGTAAATATCTTCCACGGTAACATCACGCATGCCACGAGCCTGGTAGTGCTGCATGATGGCTTTACGCGCGGAGTAAAGCCCTTTGGAATCGCAATACCCTTGAGCGGTAGGCAGGTTGCGTATCACGTCAACGAGGATTTCATCTGGCGCGTCAAAACCGAATGGGGCTGGGTTGCCGATGTTCAGTTTCAGTACCTTGTTACCTTCTTCTTCCAGGCGTTTTGCTTCTTTCAGCACCGGACCACGGATGTCATAACAGACATTCTCTAATTTGCTGGATTTTTCAATGGGGGACATGAATCTTGACCTTTTTTGCTGTTATCGCCACTCCCTGCCGTGGAAGTCAGCTTAGAACAATGTACTCCCCCAGGACGGTGTTTTGAAGGTCTGCAGAATAAGATTTTGCCAGAGGGGAAGGCTCGATTGTGCTGTTAATAACTTAATAATGACAAATAATGAGGCTTATATGCTTTACATGCAATGTTATATAGTGAATTGTTCTAATTCTTAATTGCAAGTCTGGTTTTTTTATCTGTAAGATAATTGTGTGAAAATGCCTCATTTAAGAATTCACTAATGAAACGCGATGATGATATTTCCGCATTACGGAGAGTTTAACAGCGTGATGATTTCCGAGGTGTCGCAATGGGGGTAAGGTGTGAAACTATTGTTAAGCGGAATTAATGAATGAGGATGATGCTAATTAATTATTATTTAATATTCAAAAAGGTTTTGATGTGCTTATTAATAATAGAAGATTACTTTGCCTAACATAACATAACTTTGCATCAGATAATTCGCAATGACCCTTATAAATAAAAGGTTTTTGGGGTAAAATGCTCGCATAAATGACGGATCCCTGCTCTTGATGCCGCTTCACCATTGCTGTTTGTACGTGTTCGCGTATGACCAGCGATGCTGCACGAGAGTGGAACAAGGACTCACATTTACATTTATACAAACACGCGCATGTCATAAATAGAAAAGAGTGAGTAACTTAATAGATATGCGATCCCTGAAGATATATTCTGTGATCTACTTCAGGCATTATAACGGAACAATGTGAGTCGCTTTTTTAGTGCAACTCATATGCATTTTTACTTTCGTCCGGGTTCCGGATGAAACTGCCAGGGAGGCACATTACAAATGGAATTGCTTGTTTGTGTGTGCACAGCATTAACCAGCTCAGTATGAGCCGCCAGTAAGTGATAATATATGATAAGTGCAAATCGTCCGATAATTAACCTCGACCTCGATCTGCTGAGAACATTTGTTGCTGTTGCCGATCTGAACACTTTTGCTGCCGCAGCTGCCGCTGTGTGTCGTACTCAGTCCGCCGTAAGTCAGCAAATGCAGCGTCTGGAACAACTCGTTGGGAAAGAACTGTTCGCTCGTCACGGTCGCAACAAACTGTTAACTGAACATGGCATTCAACTTCTTGGTTACGCCAGGAAAATCCTGCGTTTTAATGATGAGGCCTGCTCATCATTAATGTTCAGTAATCTTCAGGGCGTGTTAACTATCGGTGCTTCAGATGAATCTGCCGATACGATCTTACCTTTCCTGTTAAATCGCGTGAGTTCGGTTTATCCGAAATTAGCGCTGGATGTCCGCGTTAAACGTAATGCCTATATGGCAGAAATGCTGGAATCCCAGGAAGTGGATTTGATGGTAACCACCCATCGTCCTTCAGCGTTTAAGGCATTGAACCTGCGTACCTCGCCAACACACTGGTACTGCGCAGCGGAATACGTATTGCAAAAAGGCGAGCCGATCCCTCTTGTATTGCTGGATGATCCAAGTCCGTTTCGCGATATGGTGCTGGCGACGCTTAATAAAGTAGATATTCCATGGCGACTGGCTTATGTCGCCTCGACGCTTCCGGCCGTTCGTGCGGCAGTGAAAGCCGGTCTTGGCGTGACGGCAAGGCCGGTTGAGATGATGAGCCCGGACCTGCGTGTGCTGAGTGGAGTAGATGGCTTACCGCCGCTACCTGATACCGAATATTTGCTGTGCTATGACCCGTCCAGTAATAATGAGCTGGCCCAGGTGATCTATCAGGCGATGGAGAGCTACCATAATCCGTGGCAATACAGCCCAATGTCTGCTCCGGAAGGGGATGATTCATTGTTGATTGAAAGGGATATCGAGTAATCGACGGACGATAGATAATTCCTGAGACAATAGTGTAAAAAACGAGCCGCTGGGGGTGTTTTAAACCCCAGCGGCTTTTTTTTAGTAAAAATCCTTCCTCGCATAGTGCAGAACGTACAAAACTGTTTATTTTTCAATCACCAGAGATTCACGTCCCGAATGCACAAATAATCGCCTGAAAAAAATCACCTGCTACAATGATGTTAAAAAATACGTAAATCTGTTGCTGCGTTTTTGTTATGGAATAACAAAAGCGTGTCACAGATCAAGAAAATACTCTCTTTTGGGGGGAGGAATCGACACAAATTCCTGTCAAAATAGACCCGTATTTTTTCCATTGCTTCACAACGGACACGATTCAACAACATCTAATTATCCTGGAGTCGTCAAGGATCTCCGCCTGAAAGGGCATTAAATGCTAATGGTGTTGATATTATGTAAACTAATGTGAAGAAGCTTTTGTTAAAGTTGACAAAAGGTTATAGAAAGGAGTAAAAGACCACATCAATTAGCTGTATAAAAGAATTTCTACAGTTATTGTAAGGTTTTTTTTATTCCTCCCCATGAATCGATGTGGCGTCCATCTGCCGTGAAGAGCAGTGAATCTGGCGCTACTTTTGATGAGTAAGCAATGAGTATGTCAACATCCACTGAAGTCATCGCTCATCACTGGGCATTCGCTATCTTTCTTATCGTTGCCATTGGCCTGTGTTGCCTGATGCTGGTAGGCGGTTGGTTTTTAGGCGGTCGCGCACGCGCGAGGTCGAAAAACGTGCCGTTTGAATCCGGTATCGACTCGGTCGGCTCCGCCCGCTTACGCCTGTCCGCCAAGTTTTATCTGGTGGCCATGTTCTTCGTTATCTTCGACGTTGAAGCGCTGTATCTGTTCGCATGGTCAACCTCTATCCGCGAAAGCGGCTGGGTAGGCTTTGTGGAAGCTGCAATTTTTATTTTTGTGTTACTGGCAGGTCTGGTTTATCTGGTGCGTATTGGCGCGCTGGACTGGACGCCCGCGCGTTCACGCCGCGAGCGTATGAACCCGGAAACGAACAGTATCGCTAATCGTCAACGCTAACCGCGAGGCATTAAGATGGATTATACGCTCACCCGCATAGATCCCAACGGTGAGAACGACCGTTACCCCCTGCAAAAGCAGGAGATCGTAACCGACCCTCTGGAGCAAGAAGTTAACAAAAACGTGTTTATGGGCAAGCTCAATGACATGGTTAACTGGGGTCGTAAAAACTCAATTTGGCCGTATAACTTCGGTCTTTCCTGCTGTTACGTTGAGATGGTGACTTCGTTTACCGCGGTGCATGACGTGGCGCGTTTTGGCGCAGAAGTATTGCGTGCTTCGCCGCGTCAGGCTGACCTGATGGTGGTTGCAGGAACCTGCTTTACCAAAATGGCACCGGTTATTCAGCGTCTGTATGACCAGATGCTGGAACCAAAATGGGTTATCTCAATGGGTGCCTGTGCCAACTCTGGTGGTATGTACGATATTTATTCCGTTGTGCAGGGCGTCGATAAATTCATCCCGGTTGATGTGTATATCCCGGGCTGCCCGCCGCGTCCTGAAGCGTACATGCAGGCACTGATGCTGTTGCAGGAATCTATCGGCAAAGAACGTCGTCCGCTCTCCTGGGTGGTTGGCGATCAGGGCGTTTATCGCGCCAATATGCAATCAGAGCGCGAACGCAAGCGCGGTGAACGCATTGCCGTAACCAACCTGCGTACACCTGACGAGATTTAATTTGCGCCTGTCGGCAAAGGGATTTTTCTTCGCTTATTCCTAAATCTATTTCGCGAAGCTTACTGCGCCGACAGTCACCACGGACCATTTGCAATGGTGAACAATATGACCGACTTAACCGCGCAAGAACCCGCCTGGCAGACCCGCGATCATCTTGATGATCCGGTAATTGGCGAACTGCGCAACCGTTTTGGGCCGGATGCCTTTACTGTTCAGGCGACTCGCACCGGGGTTCCCGTTGTGTGGATCAAGCGTGAACAATTACTGGAAGTTGGCGATTTCTTAAAGAAACTGCCGAAACCTTACGTCATGCTGTTTGACTTACACGGCATGGACGAACGTCTGCGCACACACCGCGAAGGGTTACCTGCCGCGGATTTTTCCGTTTTCTACCATCTGATTTCTATCGATCGTAACCGCGACATCATGCTGAAGGTGGCGCTGGCAGAAAACGACCTGCACGTACCGACCTTCACCAAACTGTTCCCGAACGCTAACTGGTATGAGCGTGAAACCTGGGATCTGTTTGGCATTACTTTCGACGGTCACCCGAACCTGCGCCGCATCATGATGCCGCAAACCTGGAAAGGTCACCCGCTGCGTAAAGATTACCCGGCACGCGCTACCGAATTCTCGCCGTTTGAGCTGACCAAAGCCAAACAGGATCTGGAGATGGAAGCCCTGACCTTCAAACCGGAAGAGTGGGGGATGAAGCGCGGCACCGAAAATGAGGACTTCATGTTCCTCAACCTCGGTCCGAACCACCCGTCGGCGCACGGGGCTTTCCGTATCGTTTTACAACTCGACGGCGAAGAGATTGTCGACTGCGTACCAGACATCGGCTACCACCACCGTGGTGCGGAGAAAATGGGCGAGCGCCAGTCCTGGCACAGCTACATTCCGTATACCGACCGTATTGAATACCTCGGCGGCTGCGTTAACGAAATGCCTTACGTGCTGGCGGTAGAGAAACTGGCCGGGATCACCGTGCCGGATCGCGTTAACGTCATTCGCGTTATGCTCTCCGAACTGTTCCGTATCAACAGCCACCTGCTGTACATCTCGACCTTTATTCAGGACGTCGGCGCAATGACGCCCGTGTTCTTCGCCTTTACCGATCGTCAGAAAATTTACGATCTGGTGGAAGCGATCACGGGTTTCCGTATGCACCCGGCGTGGTTCCGTATTGGCGGCGTAGCGCACGACCTGCCGCGCGGCTGGGATCGTCTGCTGCGTGAGTTCCTCGACTGGATGCCGAAACGTCTGGCGTCTTACGAGAAAGCGGCGCTGCAAAATACCATTCTGAAAGGTCGTTCCCAGGGCGTTGCCGCCTATGGCGCGAAAGAGGCGCTGGAGTGGGGCACCACTGGCGCGGGCCTGCGTGCTACCGGGATCGACTTCGACGTGCGTAAGGCGCGTCCTTATTCTGGCTATGAAAACTTCGACTTTGAAATCCCGGTTGGTGGTGGTGTTTCTGACTGCTACACCCGCGTAATGCTGAAAGTGGAAGAGCTGCGCCAGAGTCTGCGCATTCTTGAGCAGTGCCTCAACAACATGCCGGAAGGCCCGTTCAAAGCGGATCACCCGCTGACCACGCCGCCGCCGAAAGAGCGCACGCTGCAACATATCGAAACCCTGATCACCCACTTCCTGCAAGTGTCGTGGGGGCCGGTGATGCCTGCCAATGAATCTTTCCAGATGATTGAGGCGACCAAGGGGATCAACAGTTACTACCTGACCAGCGACGGTAGCACCATGAGTTATCGCACTCGTATCCGCACGCCGAGTTATGCGCATTTGCAGCAAATTCCGGCGGCGATCCGCGGCAGCCTGGTGTCTGACCTGATTGTTTATCTGGGCAGTATCGATTTTGTTATGTCAGATGTGGACCGCTAATTATGCACGAGAATCAACAACCACAAACCGAGGCTTTTGAGCTGAGTGCGGCAGAGCGTGAAGCGATTGAGCACGAGATGCACCACTACGAAGACCCGCGTGCGGCGTCCATTGAAGCGCTGAAAATCGTTCAGAAGCAGCGTGGCTGGGTGCCGGATGGTGCGATCCACGCGATCGCCGATGTGCTGGGTATTCCGGCAAGCGACGTCGAAGGTGTGGCAACGTTCTACAGTCAGATCTTCCGCCAGCCGGTTGGTCGCCATGTGATCCGTTATTGCGACAGCGTGGTCTGTCATATCAACGGGTATCAGGGTATTCAGGCGGCGCTCGAGAAAAAGCTGAACATCAAACCAGGGCAAACGACATTTGATGGCCGCTTTACGCTGCTGCCAACTTGCTGCCTGGGGAACTGTGATAAAGGGCCAAACATGATGATCGATGAGGACACTCACGCGCATCTGACCCCGGAAGCGATCCCTGAACTGCTGGAGCGGTATAAATGAAAAACATTATCCGTACTCCCGAAACGCATCCGCTGACCTGGCGTCTGCGCGATGACAAACAGCCAGTGTGGCTGGACGAATACCGCAGCAAAAACGGTTACGAAGGGGCGCGTAAGGCGCTGACCGGGCTGTCTCCGGACGAAATCGTTAATCAGGTAAAAGACGCTGGTCTGAAAGGGCGCGGCGGCGCGGGCTTTTCGACTGGCCTGAAGTGGAGCCTGATGCCGAAAGACGAATCCATGAACATCCGTTACCTGCTGTGTAACGCCGATGAAATGGAGCCGGGCACCTATAAAGACCGCCTGTTGATGGAGCAACTGCCGCACCTGCTGGTGGAAGGTATGCTCATCTCCGCGTTTGCGCTGAAAGCTTACCGTGGCTACATCTTCCTGCGTGGCGAATATATCGAAGCGGCAGTAAATCTGCGCCGCGCCATTGCCGAAGCCACTGAAGCGGGCTTGCTTGGCAAAAACATTATGGGAACAGGTTTCGACTTCGAACTGTTCGTCCATACCGGGGCAGGGCGCTACATCTGCGGGGAAGAAACAGCGTTAATCAACTCCCTGGAAGGGCGTCGTGCTAACCCACGCTCGAAACCCCCCTTCCCGGCAACCTCCGGCGTATGGGGCAAACCGACCTGTGTCAACAACGTCGAAACCCTGTGTAACGTTCCGGCGATCCTCGCTAACGGCGTGGAGTGGTATCAGAACATCTCGAAAAGTAAAGATGCTGGCACCAAGCTGATGGGCTTCTCCGGTCGGGTGAAAAATCCGGGACTGTGGGAACTGCCGTTCGGCACCACCGCACGCGAGATCCTCGAAGATTACGCCGGTGGTATGCGTGATGGTCTGAAATTTAAAGCCTGGCAGCCAGGCGGCGCGGGGACTGACTTCCTGACCGAAGCGCACCTTGATCTGCCGATGGAATTCGAAAGTATCGGTAAAGCGGGCAGCCGTCTGGGTACGGCGCTGGCGATGGCGGTTGACCATGAGATCAACATGGTGTCGCTGGTGCGTAACCTGGAAGAGTTTTTCGCCCGTGAGTCCTGCGGCTGGTGTACGCCGTGCCGCGACGGTCTGCCGTGGAGCGTGAAAATTCTGCGTGCGCTGGAGCGTGGCGAAGGCCAGCCGGGCGATATCGAAACACTTGAGCAACTGTGTCGATTCTTAGGCCCGGGTAAAACTTTCTGTGCCCACGCACCTGGTGCAGTGGAGCCGTTACAGAGCGCCATCAAATATTTCCGCGAAGAATTTGAGGCGGGAATCAAACAGCCGTTCAGCAATACCCATTTGATTAATGGGATTCAGCCGAACCTGCTGAAAGAGCGCTGGTAACCGAATTTCGATTAACGCTCGGTCCCTGACCGAGAAAACTGGAAGCATGCTAATGGCTACAATTCATGTAGACGGCAAAGAATACGAGGTCAACGGAGCGGACAACCTGCTGGAAGCTTGTCTGTCTCTGGGCCTTGATATTCCTTACTTTTGCTGGCATCCGGCGCTGGGAAGCGTCGGTGCTTGCCGCCAGTGTGCGGTGAAGCAATACCAAAACGCGGAAGACACGCGTGGTCGCCTGGTGATGTCCTGTATGACACCGGCTTCCGATGGCACCTTTATTTCCATTGACGACGAAGAAGCGAAACAGTTCCGTGAAAGTGTGGTCGAGTGGTTAATGACCAACCACCCGCACGACTGTCCGGTATGTGAAGAAGGCGGTAACTGCCATCTTCAGGATATGACCGTGATGACCGGACACAGCTTCCGTCGCTACCGTTTCACCAAACGTACCCACCGTAATCAGGATTTGGGGCCATTCATCTCTCACGAAATGAACCGCTGCATCGCCTGCTACCGCTGTGTGCGTTACTACAAAGATTACGCTGACGGTACAGATCTGGGCGTTTATGGCGCGCACGACAACGTCTACTTCGGTCGCCCGGAAGACGGCACGCTGGAAAGCGAATTTTCCGGTAACCTGGTCGAAATTTGCCCGACCGGCGTATTTACCGACAAAACGCACTCCGAGCGTTACAACCGTAAATGGGATATGCAGTTTGCGCCGAGCATCTGCCAGCAATGTTCCATCGGCTGTAACATCAGCCCCGGTGAACGTTACGGCGAACTGCGTCGTATCGAAAACCGTTACAACGGTACGGTAAACCACTACTTCCTCTGCGACCGTGGTCGTTTCGGTTACGGTTACGTCAACCTGAAGGATCGTCCGCGTCAGCCAGTACAGCGTCGTGGCGATGATTTCATTACCCTCAACGCCGAACAGGCAATGCAGGGCGCGGCAGATATTCTGCGTCAGTCGAAGAAAGTGATCGGTATTGGTTCTCCGCGTGCCAGCGTGGAAAGCAACTTTGCGCTGCGTGAACTGGTGGGCGAAGAAAACTTCTACACCGGTATCGCTCACGGTGAGCAGGAACGTCTGCAACTGGCGCTGAAAGTGCTGCGTGAAGGCGGCATTTATACTCCGGCTCTGCGCGAAATCGAATCTTACGATGCGGTACTGGTGCTGGGCGAAGACGTTACCCAGACCGGCGCGCGCGTCGCACTGGCAGTGCGTCAGGCGGTGAAAGGTAAAGCGCGCGAAATGGCTGCAGCACAGAAAGTGGCTGACTGGCAGATTGCGGCAATCCTCAACATCGGTCAACGTGCGAAGCATCCGCTGTTTGTTACCAACGTTGATGACACTCGTCTGGATGATATCGCGGCGTGGACTTACCGCGCACCGGTTGAAGATCAGGCGCGTTTAGGTTTTGCCATCGCCCATGCGCTGGATAACTCCGCACCAGCGGTTGACGGTATCGAACCTGAGCTGCAAAACAAAATCGACGTCATCGTGCAGGCACTGGCAGGTGCGAAGAAACCGTTGATTATCTCCGGGACGAACGCCGGTAGCATAGAGGTGATTCAGGCTGCGGCTAACGTCGCGAAAGCCCTGAAAGGTCGCGGCGCTGACGTTGGTATCACCATGATTGCCCGTTCCGTCAACAGCATGGGGCTGGGCATTATGGGTGGCGGTTCGCTTGAAGAAGCGTTAACCGAACTGGAAACCGGACGCGCCGACGCGGTGGTGGTGTTGGAAAACGATCTGCATCGTTACGCTTCTGCTACCCGCGTGAATGCTGCGCTGGCTAAAGCGCCGCTGGTGATGGTGGTTGATCATCAACGCACAGCGATCATGGAAAACGCCCATCTGGTGCTTTCCTCTGCCAGCTTTGCTGAAAGCGACGGTACGGTAATTAATAATGAAGGTCGCGCCCAACGTTTCTTCCAGGTTTACGATCCGGCTTATTACGACAGCAAAACTGTCATGCTGGAAAGCTGGCGCTGGCTGCACTCGCTGCACAGCACCTTGCTGAGCCGTGAAGTGGACTGGACGCAGCTCGACCATGTAATTGACGCTGTTGTGGCGAAAATCCCAGAACTGGCGGGTATCAAAGATGCTGCGCCGGATGCGACATTCCGTATTCGTGGGCAGAAACTGGCCCGTGAACCGCACCGTTACAGCGGTCGTACCGCCATGCGCGCCAATATCAGCGTTCATGAGCCGCGTCAGCCGCAGGATATTGACACCATGTTCACCTTCTCGATGGAAGGTAACAACCAGCCGACCGCGCACCGTTCGCAAGTGCCGTTTGCCTGGGCGCCGGGCTGGAACTCCCCGCAGGCGTGGAACAAATTCCAGGACGAAGTGGGCGGCAAACTGCGCTTTGGCGATCCGGGCGTGCGTCTGTTTGAAACCAGCGAAAACGGTCTGGATTACTTCACCAGCGTACCGGCACGCTTCCAGCCGCAGGACGGGAAATGGCGTATCGCGCCGTACTACCACCTGTTTGGCAGCGATGAATTGTCACAGCGTGCTCCGGTCTTCCAGAGCCGTATGCCGCAGCCGTACATCAAACTCAACCCAGCGGATGCCGCGAAGTTGGGTGTGAACGCAGGTACACGCGTCTCCTTTAGTTACGATGGCAACACGGTCACGCTGCCGGTTGAAATCGCCGAAGGACTGACGGCAGGGCAGGTGGGCTTGCCGATGGGTATGTCCGGCATTGCTCCGGTGCTGGCTGGCGCGCATCTTGAGGATCTCAAGGAGGCACAACAATGAGTTGGATATCACCGGAACTGATTGAGATCCTGCTGACCATCCTCAAAGCGGTGGTGATCCTGCTGGTGGTTGTCACCTGTGGGGCATTCATGAGCTTTGGCGAACGTCGCCTGCTGGGTCTGTTCCAGAACCGTTATGGACCTAACCGTGTTGGCTGGGGCGGTTCGCTCCAGCTGGTTGCGGACATGATCAAAATGTTCTTTAAAGAAGACTGGATCCCGAAATTCTCGGATCGCGTCATCTTTACCCTGGCACCGATGATTGCCTTTACCTCGCTGCTGCTGGCCTTTGCAATTGTGCCAGTCAGTCCGGGTTGGGTGGTTGCCGACCTGAACATCGGGATTTTGTTCTTCCTGATGATGGCAGGTCTGGCGGTTTACGCGGTGCTGTTTGCGGGCTGGTCAAGTAACAACAAATACTCGCTGCTGGGTGCGATGCGTGCTTCTGCGCAGACCCTGAGCTACGAAGTGTTCCTCGGGCTTTCCCTGATGGGCGTGGTGGCGCAGGCCGGTTCATTCAACATGACCGACATCGTCAACAGCCAGGCGCATGTGTGGAACGTCATCCCGCAATTCTTTGGTTTTATTACCTTTGCCATCGCGGGCGTGGCGGTGTGTCACCGTCACCCGTTTGACCAGCCGGAAGCCGAGCAGGAACTGGCGGATGGTTACCACATTGAATATTCCGGTATGAAGTTCGGTCTGTTCTTCGTGGGTGAGTACATCGGGATTGTGACCATCTCTGCATTGATGGTGACGCTGTTCTTCGGTGGCTGGCAAGGCCCGTTGTTACCGCCATTCATCTGGTTCGCGCTGAAAACCGCGTTCTTTATGATGATGTTCATTTTGATTCGTGCGTCGTTACCGCGTCCGCGTTATGACCGGGTAATGTCCTTCGGCTGGAAAATCTGCCTGCCGCTGACGCTGATCAACTTGCTGGTAACGGCGGCTGTCATTCTCTGGCAGGCGCAATAAGGGGCAATAAGACCATGACCTTAAAAGAATTGTTAGTAGGTTTCGGCACCCAGGTTCGTAGTATCTGGATGATCGGCCTGCACGCGTTCGCCAAACGCGAAACGCGAATGTACCCGGAAGAGCCGGTCTATCTGCCGCCCCGTTATCGTGGTCGTATCGTTCTGACCCGCGACCCGGACGGCGAAGAGCGTTGCGTAGCCTGTAACCTCTGTGCGGTAGCCTGCCCGGTCGGCTGTATCTCGCTGCAAAAAGCAGAAACCAAAGACGGTCGCTGGTATCCGGAATTTTTCCGCATTAACTTCTCACGCTGCATTTTCTGTGGTCTGTGCGAAGAAGCCTGTCCGACCACGGCGATTCAGTTAACCCCGGATTTCGAAATGGGGGAATACAAGCGCCAGGATCTGGTTTACGAGAAAGAGGATCTGCTGATCTCCGGTCCGGGCAAATACCCGGAATATAACTTCTACCGGATGGCAGGTATGGCAATCGACGGCAAAGATAAGGGCGAAGCAGAGAACGAAGCCAAGCCTATCGACGTCAAGAGCCTGTTACCGTAAGGAGAGGGGCAATGGAGTTCGCTTTTTATATCTGTGGCCTGATAGCCATACTTGCGACCTTGCGAGTGATCACCCATACCAATCCGGTACACGCACTGCTGTACCTGATTATTTCGCTGCTGGCGATTTCCGGGGTGTTCTTCTCACTAGGCGCTTACTTCGCCGGTGCGCTGGAAATTATCGTCTACGCGGGTGCCATTATGGTGCTGTTCGTGTTCGTGGTGATGATGCTCAACCTGGGCGGTTCAGAAATCGAACAGGAACGCCAGTGGCTGAAACCGCAGGTGTGGATTGGCCCGGCAATTTTGTCGGCCATCATGCTGGTGGTGATTGTTTACGCCATCCTCGGTGTTAACGATCAGGGTATCGACGGTACGCCAATCAGTGCTAAAGCAGTGGGTATTACGCTGTTCGGGCCTTACGTACTGGCGGTGGAACTGGCTTCTATGCTGCTGCTCGCGGGTCTGGTTGTGGCCTTCCACGTCGGTCGTGAAGAGCGTGCGGGTGAAGTGCTGAGCAATCGTAAAGACGACAGCGCGAAAAGAAAAACGGAGGAGCACGCATGATCCCCTTACAACATGGACTGATCCTCGCGGCAATCTTATTCGTTCTTGGCTTAACCGGTCTGGTTATCCGTCGCAATCTGCTGTTTATGCTGATTGGTCTGGAAATCATGATTAACGCCTCCGCGCTGGCCTTTGTGGTCGCCGGAAGCTACTGGGGTCAGACCGACGGTCAGGTGATGTACATTCTCGCCATCAGCCTCGCGGCGGCAGAAGCGAGTATCGGCCTTGCGCTGCTGCTGCAACTTCACCGTCGTCGCCAGAACCTGAACATCGATTCAGTAAGTGAGATGCGCGGATGAACATGCTTGCCTTAACCATTATTTTGCCATTGATTGGCTTCGTCCTGCTGGCGTTCTCCCGTGGGCGCTGGTCTGAAAACGTTTCGGCGATCGTCGGCGTTGGCTCTGTGGGCCTGGCGGCGCTGGTAACCGCCTTTATCGGCGTTGATTTCTTCGCTAACGGCGAGCAGGCATACAGCCAGCCGCTGTGGACGTGGATGTCGGTAGGCGACTTTAACATCGGTTTTAACCTGGTGCTGGACGGCCTGTCGCTGACCATGCTCTCGGTGGTCACTGGTGTGGGTTTCCTTATTCACATGTACGCCTCCTGGTACATGCGCGGTGAAGAGGGCTACTCTCGCTTCTTCGCCTACACCAACCTGTTCATCGCCAGCATGGTAGTTCTGGTTCTCGCCGATAACCTGCTGCTGATGTACCTCGGCTGGGAAGGCGTGGGCCTGTGCTCCTATCTGCTGATCGGTTTCTATTACACCGATCCGAAGAATGGCGCAGCAGCAATGAAAGCGTTCGTCGTGACCCGTGTGGGTGACGTTTTCCTCGCTTTCGCACTGTTCATTCTTTACAACGAACTGGGCACCCTGAACTTCCGCGATATGGTGGAACTGGCACCAGCGCACTTTGCTGACGGCAATAACATGCTGATGTGGGCGACGCTGATGCTGCTGGGCGGTGCGGTCGGTAAATCTGCGCAGTTGCCGTTGCAGACATGGCTTGCTGACGCGATGGCGGGCCCGACGCCTGTCTCCGCGCTGATCCACGCCGCAACGATGGTAACCGCGGGTGTCTACCTGATCGCCCGTACCCACGGCCTGTTCCTGATGACGCCGGAAGTTCTGCATCTGGTGGGTATTGTCGGGGCGGTTACGCTGCTGCTGGCCGGTTTTGCCGCGCTGGTACAGACCGACATCAAACGTGTTCTCGCTTACTCTACCATGAGCCAGATTGGCTACATGTTCCTCGCGCTTGGCGTGCAGGCATGGGATGCGGCGATTTTCCACTTGATGACTCACGCGTTCTTTAAAGCGCTGCTGTTCCTGGCATCCGGTTCCGTCATTCTGGCCTGCCATCACGAACAGAACATCTTCAAGATGGGCGGTCTGCGTAAATCTATTCCGCTGGTTTATCTCTGCTTCCTGGTGGGCGGCGCAGCACTGTCGGCACTGCCGCTGGTCACTGCGGGCTTCTTCAGTAAGGATGAGATCCTCGCGGGTGCGATGGCGAATGGTCATATCAATCTGATGGTGGCAGGTCTGGTCGGTGCGTTTATGACCTCGCTCTACACCTTCCGTATGATTTTCATCGTCTTCCACGGAAAAGAACAAATTCACGCTCACGCCGTGAAAGGGGTAACTCACAGCCTGCCGCTGATTGTGCTGCTGATCCTTTCCACCTTCGTTGGCGCACTGATTGTACCGCCGCTGCAGGGCGTGCTTCCGCAAACGACGGAACTGGCGCACGGCAGCATGTTGACCCTGGAAATTACCTCTGGCGTGGTCGCGGTGGTCGGCATTCTGCTGGCAGCCTGGCTGTGGCTGGGTAAACGTTCTCTGGTGACCTCCATCGCCAACAGTGCGCCGGGCCGCCTGCTGAGTACCTGGTGGTACAACGCTTGGGGCTTTGACTGGCTGTACGACAAAGTGTTCGTCAAGCCGTTCCTGGGTATTGCCTGGTTGCTGAAACGCGATCCGCTGAACTCAATGATGAACATCCCGGCGGTTCTTTCCCGCTTTGCAGGTAAAGGTCTGCTGTTAAGCGAGAACGGTTATCTGCGCTGGTATGTGGCATCCATGAGCATCGGTGCGGTCGTGGTGCTGGCACTGTTGATGGTACTGCGTTGAGTTAAGGATTGTGGGATTGCCCCTGGGCATATAAGAACGTAGGTCGGATAAGCTGCCTTCGCGGCGCATCCGACACTACCCCCAGTCCGAAGAGAATTTTCTGTCGTGAGAATTCGTTGAAAATCCGGTCCTGACGGGACTTTTACAAGGAATAAAGATCGCCATGTTACTACCCTGGCTAATATTAATTCCCTTTATTGGCGGCTTCCTGTGCTGGCAGACCGAACGCTTTGGCGTCAAGGTGCCACGCTGGATCGCGCTGATCACCATGGGATTGACGCTGGCGCTGTCGCTGCAACTGTGGTTGCAGGGCGGTTATTCACTGACGCAATCCGCCGGAATTCCGCAGTGGCAGTCTGAATTCGACATGCCGTGGATCCCGCGTTTTGGTATCTCTATTCATCTCGCCATTGACGGTCTGTCGCTGCTGATGGTCGTGCTGACCGGTCTGCTCGGTGTGCTGGCGGTACTATGTTCGTGGAAAGAGATCGAAAAATATCAGGGCTTCTTCCACCTCAACCTGATGTGGATCCTGGGCGGCGTTATCGGCGTGTTCCTTGCCATCGACATGTTCCTGTTCTTCTTCTTCTGGGAAATGATGCTGGTGCCGATGTACTTCCTGATCGCACTGTGGGGGCATAAAGCCTCTGACGGTAAAACGCGTATCACGGCGGCAACCAAGTTCTTCATTTACACCCAGGCGAGTGGTCTGGTGATGTTGATCGCCATCCTGGCGCTGGTTTTTGTTCACTACAATGCGACCGGCGTCTGGACCTTCAACTATGAAGAGCTGCTGAATACGCCAATGTCCAGTGGTGTGGAATATCTGTTGATGCTGGGCTTCTTCATCGCCTTCGCAGTCAAAATGCCGGTGGTTCCGCTGCATGGCTGGCTGCCGGATGCGCACTCCCAGGCTCCGACCGCCGGTTCCGTGGACCTCGCGGGGATCTTGCTGAAAACCGCCGCTTACGGTTTGTTGCGTTTCTCCCTGCCGCTGTTCCCGAACGCGTCGGCAGAGTTCGCGCCAATCGCTATGTGGCTGGGTGTTATCGGCATCTTCTACGGTGCGTGGATGACCTTCGCTCAGACCGATATCAAACGTCTGATCGCCTACACCTCGGTTTCCCACATGGGCTTCGTGCTGATTGCAATCTACACCGGCAGCCAGTTGGCCTACCAGGGCGCGGTAATCCAGATGATTGCGCACGGCTTGTCGGCGGCGGGTCTGTTTATTCTCTGCGGTCAGCTTTATGAACGTATCCATACCCGCGACATGCGCATGATGGGCGGTCTGTGGAGCAAGATGAAATGGCTGCCAGCACTGTCGCTGTTCTTTGCGGTGGCAACGCTTGGGATGCCTGGCACCGGTAACTTCGTCGGCGAATTTATGATTCTGTTCGGCAGCTTCCAGGTTGTCCCGGTGATTACCGTTATCTCTACCTTTGGGCTGGTCTTTGCATCTGTTTATTCGCTGGCGATGTTGCATCGCGCTTACTTCGGTAAAGCGAAAAGCCAGATTGCCAGCCAGGAACTGCCAGGGATGTCGCTGCGTGAGCTGTTTATGATCCTGTTGCTGGTGGTGCTGCTGGTACTGCTGGGCTTCTATCCGCAGCCGATTCTGGATACCTCGCACTCCGCGATTGGCAATATCCAGCAGTGGTTTGTTAATTCCGTTACTACTACAAGGCCGTAAATCGCCATGACAATAACTCCACAAAACCTGATCGCACTGCTACCGTTGCTGATCGTCGGCTTGACGGTGGTGGTTGTGATGCTCTCCATTGCGTGGCGACGCAATCATTTCCTCAACGCTACGCTCTCGGTTATTGGGCTTAACGCGGCGCTGGTTTCGCTCTGGTTTGTTGGCCAGGCGGGCGCTATGGACGTTACGCCGCTGATGCGCGTTGATGGTTTCGCCATGCTTTACACCGGGCTGGTATTGTTGGCGAGCCTCGCCACCTGTACTTTCGCCTACCCGTGGCTTGAAGGCTATAACGACAACAAGGATGAGTTCTACCTGTTGGTGTTAATTGCCGCGCTGGGCGGGATCCTGCTGGCGAATGCAAACCATCTGGCGTCTCTGTTCCTCGGTATTGAACTGATCTCTTTGCCGCTGTTTGGCCTGGTCGGTTACGCTTTCCGCCAGAAACGTTCGCTGGAAGCCAGTATCAAATACACCATCCTTTCTGCCGCAGCGTCTTCTTTCCTGCTGTTCGGTATGGCGCTGGTGTATGCGCAGTCTGGCGACCTGTCGTTTGTCGCGCTGGGTAAAAACCTCGGCGACGGTATGCTCAACGAGCCGCTGTTGCTGGCAGGTTTCGGCATGATGATTGTTGGCCTCGGCTTCAAACTCTCTCTGGTGCCGTTCCACCTGTGGACGCCAGACGTATACCAGGGCGCGCCTGCGCCGGTTTCCACTTTCCTGGCGACGGCGAGCAAAATCGCTATCTTCGGTGTGGTGATGCGTCTGTTCCTCTACGCACCGGTGGGTGACAGCGAAGCGATTCGCGTAGTACTGGCGATTATCGCCTTTGCCTCCATCATCTTCGGTAACCTGATGGCGTTGAGCCAGACCAACATCAAACGTCTGCTCGGTTACTCATCTATCTCTCACCTCGGCTATCTGCTGGTGGCGCTGATTGCGCTGCAAACCGGCGAGATGTCGATGGAAGCGGTAGGGGTTTACCTGGCCGGTTATCTGTTCAGCAGCCTCGGCGCGTTCGGCGTGGTCAGCCTGATGTCCAGCCCGTATCGTGGCCCGGATGCTGATTCCCTGTTCTCTTACCGCGGTCTGTTCTGGCATCGTCCGATCCTCGCGGCAGTGATGACGGTGATGATGCTGTCTCTGGCCGGTATCCCGATGACGCTGGGCTTTATCGGTAAGTTCTACGTGCTGGCGGTCGGTGTCCAGGCACACTTGTGGTGGCTGGTGGGTGCCGTGGTTGTCGGTTCGGCAATCGGCCTCTACTACTACCTGCGCGTGGCGGTGAGCCTGTACCTGCACGCACCGGAACAACCGGGTCGCGATGCACCGTCAAACTGGCAGTACAGCGCGGGCGGTATCGTGGTGCTGATTTCTGCACTGTTGGTACTGGTGCTGGGTGTATGGCCACAACCGCTGATTAGTATTGTGCGGTTAGCAATGCCGCTGATGTAAACTGTTAGTTTGTAAGTCAGAAAGCCGCCGACATGTTCGGCGGTTTTTTTTGGCGCTCTGACACCATCACCCAACAATAACCGTCAGCGCATGATTCCCTTGTCGCAGCATACGTCGATACGCGCTAATCAGCTTTTCCATATCAAGCATGATCGAGGCAAAGAGTTGCCCCTCTAACTCTTCTGAAAAGGTCACTCCCGGATAAATCTCCATTTCATTGAGTCGCTTAATGGAAAACTGTTTACGCAGCTCACTTCGATCCAGTGATTCCAGTCGGCGTAATCCTGAAAGCGTGTCATGTATATTATCCATCAAAGGTTTTTCAGTAGACTCAAGCAGTTGGTTAATCTTTTCTGAGTCAATTTCTGCAAAATAGCCAATCATTCCCATTTATTTTTCCTCCATTGAATTTTATGTTTCGCATCTTAAAACAGACGAGGGAAAATAAAATGTACATGTCGCTGTTTCTGGACCCGCCTCGAGAAATTTTTATTATTTACTGTTGTATAACAAGGTTATAACACCATCTACCACCTGAGCCATTTTCTGATAATTCAATCTGTCTGCGGTATCACCGGGCAAGTGGTATTGTTTATTACGATAAAAAGCGGTGTCAGTAATCATTACGGCGGGAATATCGTGTTGCCAATAATTGAGGTGATCAGAAAAATCAATACCGGGAATAAACCCTGGGGCATTCATAGAATAAACAGATAAATCCCGGGATGACAACAATGCCGCTTTTACCTGACGAACGGCGTTGATATCCTGCATTCTGCCGACCACAGCAATAAAGTCTCCCCGATCGGGATAAAGCCAGGACATTGCCGGGTAAGGGTAATTCTGGCTTCCAGGCGCAGAGTCGTAATAGCCAATCGGGGACGCCCTGCGCGGTAACTCTGGCACCGCTACTGACAAAGAACTCTTTTATATACTCTGCGGACCTATTCAGATTATCAATATTGCCGGCATTACGTGGATGCACAGTTTGTGTAAGATAACGAACTGTTTTTTCTAATTGCTCAGGACTTACGTGTCGGGGCGTTGGCGATAATGCAGTGACCCAGGGTTGGTAAAAATAATCAGAGGGAGTGAAAACAGAAATAATATAACAAAAGGAAAATTTTTTCATATGTAAATTATCAATAAAAGGCGTTATTTCATTATTATTTATAATGAATTATGAGCGTTTATTTTATTACGCTTGGTAGAGGTATACAAAAAGTGTTTTTTACAGTGGGTTCGCTATTTTTAAAAAGGAATTTCTGTGAGGAATAAAAATATAATTATGTTATTTATTGGCAGATTGAATTGACAAGTGGGGCAGAAATCTGAGGGTAAGAAAAGTCAGCAACTACAATCCACTACATCAACAGACCAGCAATCGCGTGCCGCGATATGCTGGAAATACCCGTAGATTGAACTGGCAGATGGTGGGACTGACATCAGTCAGTGATGACTTTTTAGCAAATTATGTTCGACCAGTCAGCATATTTACTGACTGGTCGAATTGATTAACAATGATGTTAACTCACTCTTTTGCCGGATGCTCTATTTTTGGGTTGTGAGTGTTTTATTTCTAATTGTGTATAAGAAGCATTGATTCGTGCATCGCCATATTTATCTAAATAACAATTTCTGTTTACCAGTCGATGTTGAAAATCAATTTCGTACTGCTCTTCTGCTGAATATTTTTTAAATCTGTCAGCATAGTTTTTTAATAACGTATAGGGGGCGCTGTCAGAATTGCTTTCCCTGGTAATGACTCCAACTTACTGATAGTGTTTTATGTTCAGATAATGCCCGATGACCTTGTCATGCAGCTCCACCGATTTTGAGAACGACAGTGACTTCCGTCCCAGCCTTGCCAGATGTTGTCTCAGCTTCAGATTATGTCGCTCAATGCGCTGAGTGTAACGCTTGCTGATAACGTGCAGCTTTCCCTTCAGGCGTGATTCATACAGCGGCCAGCCATCCGTCATCCATACCACGACCTCAAAGGCCGACAGCAGGCTCAGAAGACGCTCCAGTGTGGCCAGAGTGCGTTCCCCGAAGACGTGCGCCACAACCGTCCTCCGTATCCTGTCATACGCGTAAAACAGCCAGCGCTGACGTGATTTAGCACCGACGTAGCCCCAATGTTCGTCCATTTCAGCGCAGACAATCACATCACTGCCCGGTTGTATGCGCGAGGTTACCGACTGCGGCCTGAGTTTTTTAAGTGACGTAAAACCGTGTTGAGGCCAACGCCCATAATGCGTGCACTGGCGCGACATCCGACGCCATTCATGGCCATATCAATGATTTTCTGGTGCGTACCGGGCTGAGAGGCGGTGTAAGTGAACTGTAGTTGCCATGTTTTACGGCAATGAGAGCAGAGATAGCGCTGATGTCCGGCAGTGCTTTTGCCGTTACGCACCACGCCTTCAGTAGCGGAGCAGGAAGGACATCTGATGGAAATGGAAGCCACGCAAGCACCTTAAAATCACCATCATGCACTAAATCAGTAAGTTGGCAGCATTACCCAGCTTTTTTTCCAAATTCATCATAACCTAACGCAATATTATGCAGTAACTCAATACTTTCTTCATCTCCGGATAACGCTGTTTTTTTTAAAGACTGCAGTAATTCCTCGGTCACAGTAAATTTTTCTGCAAATGTCTGACTGAGTTGGGTTTGAGATAATTGACAATAATTGCTGACAACTGTAACCATCATGGGCTCCTTTTAGTTGCAAAGGTTGTGCTGAATCAAGATGAAAAGAGGCAACTTATTGCTCTGAATATAGTGCGTAAGGAGATGAATAAATATCAAAAATCGCTCAATATGCCTGTGTGGGTGGATATATGTAGCGCGGGTTGCTATAACAGGGCAAGTTTCACCCTGTTTTTAATAATAAGCAGAGTTAAACGTTAAACACGGTGAAATCATTCGCCAGTTCAGTCGCCGGGAAAATTGACCTGCATTCACGTAACAGGTGTTGACAACCTTTGTCATCATAGCGCGAGCTGACGTGGGTAATGATTAGCTTGCCGACTCCAGCCTCACGGGCTAGTGTCGCAGCCTGGCGTGTAGAGCTATGGCCGCGACTATTGGCTTTGGCTTCCATGGTTATATCCAGCGTCGCTTCGTGCACCATGACATCGACACCTTTAGCCAGGTCAAGTGCGGCATCGCAGGGGCCGGTATCGCCGAAAATAGCGAGCGCTTTACCTGGCACTGGAGCAGCTAAGTAATCTGCGCCGTTAATCTGCCTTCCATCTTCCAGCGTGATTGTTTTGCCCGCTTTTAATTCCTGAAACAGTGGGCCAGGCGGCACGCCAGCAGCTTTTAATGCCTGGGCATTTAATGCACCCGGTTTATCATGTTCTTCAATACGATAGCCATAACATTCCAGTGGGTGTTCCAGCGGATAAGCGGTTACTTTGCGCAGGCCATCATCGAGAATTTCGCCAGCGCCAATTTCGACAATTTCCAGCGGATAATCGGTCCATGAGCCGCTAATCCGCAGCGCGGTTTCCACAAATTCACGGATACCTTGCGGACCATAAATCGTTAAGGGTTGGATAATGCCTGACATAGAACGACTGCACAGCAAGCCGGGTAAACCAAAAAGATGATCGCCATGAAGGTGACTGATAAAAATCTTGTCCAGTTTTCCAGGGTTAAAGGCGGTATGCAGTAGCTGATGCTGGGTGCCTTCACCGCAGTCAAACAACCAAAGTCCGCTCTGGGTCGGATGTTGCAGGTTAAGCAATATTGCCGTGACATTGCGCGTGCGGGTTGGCACACCGGCTGAAGTACCTAAAAAAATTAATTCCATGAGTTCATCACGTTTCAAAAAATATTCCGGCTAGTATAAGGCATACATCTAAAAGGAGAGCATTATGATTGAATGGCAAGATCTGCATCACTCTGAATTATCGGTTTCCCAGCTTTATGCCTTATTACAACTGCGTTGCGCGGTGTTTGTTGTCGAGCAGAATTGCCCTTATCAGGATATCGATGGTGATGATTTGACGGGGGATAATCGCCATATTCTCGGTTGGAAAAATGATGAACTGGTGGCGTATGCGAGGATTCTGAAAAGTGATGATGATCTTGAGCCGGTCGTTATAGGTCGGGTGATTGTCAGTGAAGCGTTGCGTGGTGAAAAAGTGGGGCAGCAGCTGATGAGTAAAACACTCGAAACATGTACGCATCACTGGCCTGATAAGCCTGTTTACCTCGGGGCGCAGGCGCATCTGCAAAACTTCTACCAGAGTTTCGGTTTTATCCCTGTGACGGAGGTCTATGAAGAAGATGGTATCCCACACATTGGGATGGCACGCGAGGTAATTCAGGCGTAATCAACAACTCTTGTCTATAGTTAGTGACAGGTTTTACGCAAATGGAGAACGAGAATGTCTAATCAGTTTGGTGATACACGTATCGATGACGACCTGACGCTGCTTAGTGAAACACTGGAAGAGGTGCTCCGCTCCTCTGGCGATCCCGCCGATCAGAAATATGTTGAGCTGAAAGCGCATGCAGAAAAAGCGCTGGATGATGTGAAAAAACGGGTTAGCCAGGCTTCAGACAGTTATTACTATCGGGCGAAGCAGGCTGTTTATCGTGCTGATGACTACGTCCACGAAAAACCCTGGCAAGGAATTGGTGTGGGCGCGGCCGTCGGGCTGGTACTAGGACTGTTGCTGGCACGCCGTTAAAACCTCCCTACACCGGGGTACTGCATTTTTTTTGTAGTACCCCGTATAATGTGAGGCTTTTAACAGGGAGAGGTCCGCGTGCAATCACTTACTACGGCGCTGGAAAATCTACTGCGCCATTTGTCGCAAGAGATTCCGGCGACACCCGGCATTCGGGTTATCGATATTCCTTTCCCTCTCAAAGACGCTTTTGATGCCTTGAGCTGGCTGGCCAGTCAGCAAACGTACCCGCAATTCTACTGGCAACAACGTAATGGTGATGAAGAAGCTGCCGTCCTGGGCGCGATTACCCGTTTTACGTCGTTGGACCAGGCACAACGTTTTCTTCGCCAGCACCCGGAACACGCTGACTTACGCATTTGGGGGCTGAATGCTTTTGACCCGTCGCAGGGCAATTTACTTTTACCCCGCCTGGAATGGCGACGCTGTGGCGGTAAAGCCACGCTGCGGCTGACGCTATTCAGCGAAAGCTCCCTTCAGCACGATGCGATTCAGGCAAAAGAATTTATCGCCACACTGGTGAGTATCAAGCCCTTGCCTGGGTTACATTTAACCACCACGCGAGAACAACACTGGCCGGACAAAACGGGCTGGACGCAATTAATCGAACTGGCAACGAAAACCATCGCCGAAGGTGAGCTCGACAAAGTGGTGCTCGCTCGGGCAACTGACCTGCATTTCGCAAGTCCGGTCAACGCGGCGGCGATGATGGCTGCCAGTCGTCGACTGAATCTGAATTGCTACCATTTTTACATGGCCTTTGATGGCGAAAATGCTTTTCTTGGCTCTTCACCGGAACGGTTATGGCGGCGGCGTGACAAAGCGCTGCGTACTGAAGCGCTGGCGGGAACAGTAGCAAATCATCCTGATGATAAGCAGGCGCAGCAGTTAGGAGAGTGGCTGATGGCGGATGATAAAAACCAGCGCGAGAACATGCTGGTGGTGGAAGATATCTGCCAACGATTACAGGCCGATACCCAGACGCTGGATGTTTTACCGCCGCAGGTACTGCGTCTGCGTAAAGTGCAGCATCTTCGCCGCTGTATCTGGACTTCACTCAACAAAGCGGATGATGTGATCTGTTTACATCAGTTGCAGCCAACGGCAGCAGTTGCTGGCTTACCGCGCGATCTGGCGCGACAGTTTATCGCCCGTCACGAACCGTTCACCCGAGAATGGTACGCCGGTTCTGCGGGCTATCTCTCATTACAACAAAGCGAATTCTGCGTTTCCCTGCGCTCAGCAAAAATTAGCGGCAATGTCGTGCGATTATATGCTGGCGCGGGCATTGTCCGTGGTTCCGACCCCGAGCAAGAGTGGCAGGAAATCGACAACAAAGCGGCAGGGCTGCGTACTTTATTACAAATGGAATAGTAATGAGTCGCATCATTACCGATTCATATCAATAATCTATTTTTGTAGCTCCTTATACTTAGCCGCAATATTGATACCGGACAAACTCATGTCAGTAAGCGCATTTAACCGACGCTGGGCGGCGGTCATTCTGGAAGCATTAACGCGTCACGGCGTCAGACACATCTGTATCGCCCCAGGCTCGCGTTCTACACCGTTAACGTTAGCGGCGGCGGAGAATTCCGCATTCATTCACCACACCCATTTCGATGAGCGTGGGTTGGGGCATCTGGCGCTGGGGCTGGCGAAAGTCAGCAAGCAGCCGGTGGCGGTGATTGTGACCTCCGGCACGGCGGTGGCAAATCTCTATCCGGCACTGATTGAAGCCGGGTTAACCGGAGAAAAACTGATTCTCTTAACCGCCGATCGCCCGCCGGAGCTAATTGACTGCGGCGCGAATCAGGCAATTCGCCAGCCGGGAATGTTCGCCTCTCACCCCACGCACAGTATTTCATTGCCGCGCCCGACCCAGGATATCCCCGCACGTTGGCTGGTTTCTACCATCGACCACGCTCTCGGTACGCTTCATGCGGGGGGAGTCCATATCAACTGCCCGTTTGCTGAACCGCTGTATGGCGAAATGGACGATACCGGGCTTAGCTGGCAACAGCGTCTGGGTGACTGGTGGCAGGACGACAAACCGTGGCTGCGTGAAGCGCCTCGTCTGGAAAGTGAAAAACAGCGCGACTGGTTCTTCTGGCGACAAAAGCGCGGCGTGGTGGTTGCCGGGCGCATGAGTGCGGAAGAGGGCAAAAAAGTTGCCCTGTGGGCGCAAACTCTTGGCTGGCCGCTGATTGGCGATGTGCTGTCACAAACCGGGCAGCCGCTGCCGTGTGCCGATCTTTGGTTAGGCAATGCCAAAGCGACCAGCGAGCTGCAGCAGGCGCAAATTGTGGTGCAACTGGGAAGTAGCCTGACGGGGAAACGGCTCCTGCAATGGCAGGCAAGCTGTGAACCAGAAGAGTACTGGATTGTTGATGACATTGAAGGGCGACTTGATCCGGCACACCATCGCGGACGTCGCTTAATTGCCAATATTGCCGACTGGCTGGAGCTGCATCCGGCAGAAAAACGCCAGCCCTGGTGCGTTGAAATCCCGCGCCTGGCGGAACAGGCAATGCAGGCGGTTATTGCCCGCCGTGATGCGTTTGGCGAAGCGCAACTGGCGCATCGCATCAGCGACTATCTGCCTGAACAGGGGCAATTGTTTGTTGGTAACAGCCTGGTGGTACGTCTGATTGATGCGCTTTCGCAACTTCCGGCAGGTTACCCGGTGTACAGCAACCGAGGGGCCAGCGGTATCGACGGACTGCTTTCGACCGCCGCAGGCGTTCAGCGGGCAAGCGGCAAACCGACGCTGGCGATTGTGGGCGATCTCTCCGCGCTTTACGATCTCAACGCGCTGGCGTTATTGCGTCAGGTTTCTGCGCCGCTGGTATTAATTGTGGTGAACAACAACGGCGGGCAAATTTTCTCGCTGTTGCCAACGCCGCAAAGCGAGCGTGAGCGTTTCTATCTGATGCCGCAAAACGTCCATTTTGAGCACGCCGCCGCGATGTTCGAGCTGAAATATCATCATCCGCAAAACTGGCAGGAACTTGAAACGGCATTTGCCGACGCCTGGCGCACGCCAACCACCACGGTGATTGAAATGGTGGTTAACGACACCGATGGTGCGCAAACGCTCCAGCAACTTCTGGCGCAGGTAAGCCATTTATGATCCTGCACGCGCAGGCAAAACACGGAAAACTAGGTTTACCCTGGCTGGTGTTTTTGCACGGTTTTTCCGGCGATTGCCACGAATGGCAAGAAGTGGGCGAGGCGTTTGCCGACTACTCACGGTTGTATGTTGATCTCCTAGGTCATGGTGGTTCGGCGGCGATTAGCGTCGATGGATTTGATGATGTCACCGACTTACTGCGTAAAACCTTGGTTAGTTACAACATCCTTGACTTCTGGCTGGTGGGGTACTCGCTTGGCGGACGGGTGGCGATGATGGCGGCTTGCCAGGGGCTGGCGGGGCTTTGTGGGGTTATTGTCGAAGGCGGGCATCCGGGGCTGCAAAATGCTGAACAACGTGCGGAACGTCAGCGTTCCGATCGCCAATGGGCGCAGCGTTTTCGCACAGAACCGTTAACGGCGGTATTTGCCGACTGGTATCAACAGCCTGTTTTTGCCTCGCTCAATGACGATCAACGCCGGGAGCTGGTGGCGCTGCGCAGCAACAATAATGGCGCAACCCTTGCCGCCATGCTGGAGGCGACTTCTCTCGCCGTCCAGCCTGATTTACGTGCTAACCTTAGCGCCCGCACATTTGCGTTTTATTATTTATGTGGTGAACGTGACAGCAAATTCCGCGCCCTGGCGGCGGAACTGGCTGCCGACTGCCATGTCATTCCTCGCGCCGGACATAACGCGCATCGGGAAAATCCCGCTGGCGTAATCGCAAGTCTGGCGCAGATCTTGCGTTTCTGACTAAAGGACACAATATGATTTATCCTGATGAAGCAATGCCTTACGCACCGGTTGAATGGCACGACTGCTCCGAAGGTTTCGAGGACATTCGTTATGAAAAATCCACCGACGGTATCGCAAAAATCACCATTAATCGTCCGCAGGTGCGCAATGCCTTCCGTCCTCTGACGGTAAAAGAGATGATCCAGGCACTGGCAGATGCGCGTTATGACGACAATATCGGCGTGATCATTCTGACTGGCGCAGGCGATAAAGCGTTCTGCTCCGGTGGTGACCAGAAAGTGCGTGGTGATTACGGCGGCTATAAAGATGATTCCGGCGTACATCACCTGAACGTGCTGGACTTCCAGCGTCAGATCCGTACCTGTCCGAAACCGGTTGTCGCGATGGTGGCTGGCTACTCCATCGGCGGTGGTCACGTTCTGCACATGATGTGCGACCTGACTATCGCAGCAGATAATGCCATCTTCGGTCAGACTGGCCCGAAAGTCGGTTCCTTCGACGGCGGCTGGGGCGCTTCCTACATGGCTCGTATCGTCGGGCAGAAAAAAGCGCGAGAAATCTGGTTCCTGTGCCGTCAGTACGACGCAAAACAGGCGCTGGATATGGGCCTTGTCAACACCGTGGTACCGCTGGCGGATCTGGAAAAAGAAACCGTCCGTTGGTGCCGCGAAATGCTGCAAAACAGCCCGATGGCGCTGCGCTGCCTGAAAGCTGCGCTGAACGCCGACTGTGACGGGCAGGCGGGGCTGCAGGAGCTGGCGGGCAACGCCACCATGCTGTTCTACATGACGGAAGAAGGTCAGGAAGGTCGCAACGCTTTCAACCAGAAACGTCAGCCTGATTTCAGCAAATTTAAACGGAATCCGTAATGCGTAGCGCGCAGGTATACCGCTGGCAGATCCCCATGGACGCGGGGGTGGTTCTGCGCGACAGGCGGTTAAAAACCCGCGACGGGCTGTACGTTTGCCTGCGTGAGGGCGAGCGCGAAGGGTGGGGGGAGATCTCCCCACTGCCGGGCTTCAGCCAGGAAAACTGGGAAGAGGCGCAAAGCGTGCTGCTTGCCTGGGTAAATAACTGGCTGGCAGGCGATTGCGAGCTACCGCAGATGCCTTCCGTGGCCTTTGGCGTAAGCTGTGCATTGGCAGAACTGACAGATACGTTGCCGCAAGCAGCCAACTACCGTGCGGCACCGCTGTGTAATGGCGATCCGGACGATCTGATCCTCAAACTTGCCGATATGCCGGGCGAGAAAGTGGCGAAGGTCAAAGTGGGATTGTACGAAGCGGTGCGCGACGGCATGGTGGTGAATCTGTTGCTGGAGGCAATTCCGGATCTGCATTTGCGTCTTGACGCAAATCGCGCCTGGACACCGCTGAAAGGTCAGCAGTTTGCCAAATATGTTAACCCGGATTATCGCCACCGCATCGCGTTTCTCGAAGAGCCGTGCAAAACCCGCGATGATTCGCGAGCGTTTGCCCGTGAAACCGGCATTGCCATTGCCTGGGATGAAAGCCTGCGCGAGCCGGATTTTGCCTTTGTGGCTGAAGAGGGCGTGCGCGCGGTAGTTATCAAACCCACGCTCACGGGCAGTCTGGAAAAAGTACGCGAGCAGGTACAGGCGGCGCATGCGCTGGGGCTGACGGCGGTGATCAGTTCTTCCATTGAGTCGAGCTTAGGTCTAACGCAACTGGCGCGGATTGCTGCCTGGTTAACGCCAGACACCATTCCGGGACTGGACACGCTGGATCTGATGCAGGCGCAGCAGGTTCGTCGCTGGCCGGGGAGCCCACTGCCGTTAGTGGACGCTGATGTACAGGAGCAGTTGTTATGATCTTCTCTGACTGGCCGTGGCGTCACTGGCGGCAAGTGCGGGGAGAAGCCATCGCCTTACGTCTTAATGACGAGCAACTCAACTGGCGCGAGCTTTGTGCTCGCGTCGATGAGTTAGCTACGGGCTTTGCGGCGCAGGGGGTGGTTGAGGGCAGCGGCGTGATGTTGCGGGCGTGGAATACGCCGCAAACGCTGCTCGCCTGGCTGGCGTTACTGCAATGCGGGGCGCGGGTGTTGCCCGTGAACCCTCAGCTGCCGCAACCGTTGCTTGAAGAATTGCTGCCCAATCTGACGCTGCAATTTGCGCTGGTGCCGGATGGGGAAAACACGTTTCCGGCATTAACGTCGCTGCACATTCAGCTGGTTGAAGGCGTACATGCCGCTGCGTGGCAGCCGACGCGTCTGTGCTCAATGACGTTGACCTCGGGTTCTACCGGTTTGCCGAAAGCCGCTGTCCATACTTATCAGGCCCATCTTGCCAGTGCGCAAGGTGTGTTATCGCTGATTCCGTTTGGCGATCACGATGACTGGTTGCTCTCTTTACCGCTGTTTCACGTCTCCGGTCAGGGAATTATGTGGCGCTGGTTATACGCTGGTGCGCGGATGACGGTGCGTGATAAACAGCCATTGGAGCAAATGCTGGCAGGCTGTACTCACGCTTCACTGGTGCCAACACAACTCTGGCGTTTGCTGGTTAACCGCAGTTCCGTTTCCCTGAAAGCGGTGTTACTTGGCGGCGCGGCTATCCCGGTCGAGTTGACGGAACAGGCGCGCGAGCAGGGGATTCGTTGCTTTTGCGGCTATGGTCTGACCGAGTTTGCCTCCACGGTATGTGCGAAAGAAGCCGACGGCCTGGCAGACGTTGGTTTGCCGCTGCCGGGTCGGGAAGTGAAAATCGTTAATAATGAAGTGTGGCTGCGGGCTGCCAGTATGGCAGAAGGTTACTGGCGTAACGGGCAACTGGTTTCACTGGTTAATGACGAAGGCTGGTACGCTACGCGCGATCGCGGTGAGATGCATAATGGCAAGCTGACCATTGTCGGACGTTTAGACAATCTGTTCTTCAGTGGCGGTGAGGGTATTCAGCCGGAAGAAGTCGAGCGTGTTATTGCTGCACATCCTGCGGTTTTGCAGGTGTTTATCGTTTCCGTTGCCGACAAGGAGTTTGGTCATCGGCCGGTAGCGGTGGTGGAGTATGACCAGCAAACCGTTGATCTTGGCGAATGGGTGAAAGATAAGCTGGCTCGTTTTCAACAACCGGTGCGCTGGCTGACTTTACCGCCGGAGCTGAAAAACGGCGGTATTAAAATTTCACGTCAGGCGCTAAAAGAGTGGGTGCAACGTCAGCAATAATTAACCCTCCGTTTCACTTCTCATTTCTGCCATTCCATTGCCGTTGATAAAGAGTTTATCTGTTAATCTGTAAATTGATGTGAAAACTCTTAGCAAACAGGATAATGCAATGGAATGGCTGGCACAAAAAATCGTGCTGCAATAAACAAGATAACAGACATGTACTTATGCTCTGCGATGCTGGCGGCGCGATAAAAATGATCGCCGAAGTGAAGAGTGACTTCGCCGTGAAAGTGGGGGATTTACTCTCGCCTTTGCAGAATGCGCTTTATTGTATTAATCGTGAAAAGCTGCATACGGTGAAAGTCCTCTCGGCAAGCAGTTATAGCCCCGATGAGTGGGAACGGCAGTGTACAGCGGCAGGGAAAACTCAGTAACGTTGTTTTGTCGTGGGCAGGAAAATCAGCATCAACCCGCTCATAATACAGGCTACTCCCAGTAGTGCTTTCAGCGAAAAAGTCCCTTCCCAGCCGGGAAGTACCATTGAAGCAATCCATACCAGCACATAACTCATACTGAGCAAGGCATAGGCTTTGCTTAGCGCAAGTTTATGTAGCGTTTTATACCAACAAAAAACGGAAAGCAGATAACCCAGCAGCCCGAGTAACAGTATCCGGGCATCCAGGCCAAAAGCTAACAGAGCCGCGATAAAATCCCATAAGTGCGTCATCGGCGGCAGATGACTTGCCGCAAAACCCAGGCTTAATTGCGCAACTGAGGCAATAATGACGCTGAATAATCCCCATATCAGGCACATTACACCGTACTCCCGAGGATCACAATGCCACCAATAATGAACGCCACCCCACACCAGTGACGCGGCGATACCGGTTCGTGCCACAGTTTTACTGCAGCCAGCGTCACCCAGACAAAATTCAGACTTAACATCGGGTAGGCAATGCCTACCGGTACGTTCTGCAAGACCAGCAGCCAGAGCATCATGGCAAGACCAAGACAAGCCAGCGCCAGTCCCAGCCACAGCACGATATGTTTGCGCCGTTTGTTTATCGCCACAAAGCAGGTTGCCTGTTTCTGACACAACTGCCCGGCAACGCTAAGCAAGCTGGCAAAGACTAATGTTAGCCAGATCATTTGGGACGATACTGAATCAGCACCAGACGCTCCTGACGAACGATGGCATCTGCGGGCGGAATGGCGAGACTGTTGATATCTTCATCGCGGTCAACCGAAAGCACGAGTGTAATAATCCCCTCCTGACGATGTTGATTAAGCCAGTTTGCGAACTCATCACCGCTGACAAATCTCCCTTTCGCATCCGGATAATTAAGGCCGTATTTCAACTCACCTGTCTGGCGATACATGATGATGTCATCGCGTTGCAGGCTCCATGCCAGACCTGCGGCAACACCGACGCTATCAGTAAGAATATAGCGGCTTGGCTGAAGTGATTCTTGTGTCATCTCGACAAAAAATTGCGGATGTTTTCCTTCCATGACTCTGTCAGGAATTGAAAATCCTACCAGCAACGCCAGCCCCAGCGGGCAAAGCGCGGCGAAAGACCAGGTCTTTTCGACGTTTGTTAAGGTGTACCAGCCGAAAAATGCCCATAGCGAAAAAATCGACCAGGCACAAAAGACTTTATAGCTCTCGAAGGTTTGCCACACCGGCGTGTTCATTGGTCCCCAGGGGGAGATCACAAATGTGGCAATAATGCCAGTGACGCCAAAAGCGATGTTAATCCAGCCATTAATCCGCAGCGCCAGAGGATTATTTTTTGCTGCCAGCAACGCGTAATGCGCCAACAGCATTGCCAGAGGTGCAAAGCAAGAAAGAATATAGGTGGGCAATTTGCCTTTAGCGACGGAGAAAAACAGCAGCGGCATTATCGTCCAGCTCAACAAATAGACGGTTGCGGAATGCTTGCGGTTTTTCCAGCCTGTGTACAGTGCACCGGGGAGTAATCCCAGCCACGGCAGGCTACCGGCAATGATGACCGGCACGTAGTACCAGAACGGAGCTCTATGTTGGGCATCATCTAGTGCAAAGCGTTGAATATGCTCAACCCAGAAAAAATAGTGCCAGAAGTCAGGCTCCCGCTGCGCTATCGCCAGTCCCCAGGGGAGAACCGTCAGTACGCAACTGATAACCGCCAGCCAGCCGTAAATAAAGAGATCTTTCCAGCGTTTTTGCGTCGCTACCCATGGCAGCACGCTTAATACCGGCACGGCAAGGGCGAGAAAACCTTTGGTCATCACCCCCATGCCGCAGGTGATTCCCAGCAGTAAAAATCCTGCGCTTTTGCCTTTCCACGTCTGTGCCTGCATTGCCAGCCAGAAGCTGCACATTCCCGCCACCAGCCAGAATGCAATAAACGGATCGAGCACGGCATAAGTGCCGATGGCATAGACAATAAACAATGAGAGATAAATTACTGTGGCGAGTAGAGCCAGACGTTTATCGCGCCATAAGCGCAGAGTAAACCAGGTCACCAGCGCGGCAGTTAACAGGGTCGCAAAGATAACGCCTGCCCGCACACCAAAGTTATTCGCGCCAAATAGCCATTGCCCAATGCTGTTAATCCAGTATCCGGCAATGGGTTTTTCGAAATAACGTAGCCCTAACAGATGGGGCACAATCCAGTCGCCGGATGCCAGCATTTCTCGACTGATTTCCGCATAACGCGTTTCATCGGGTTGCCAGAGCAGACGCGTGCTGATCGGTAACAGGTAATAGCAGGCAATAAACGCGAAGATGCCGATAAGGTAACGTACCGATTTCATCAGCGACTACCCGCAATTTGTTGGCAACCCAGCCAGCCTTCACGTCCGGCAATATTTCCGCGAACAACTTGTCCGAGCGGCAACGTCTCTGATAACAGTTCGCTTAAAGGGCAAAATGTCACGCCTTCCTGAGCTGCGCGTTTGAGGAGATCCACAAAATTATGCTGATAAGCGCAGCCTTCAACTTCTGCATGAATGGTATAAACCGGCGTGCCTTTATCTCGCAGGATGCGGTTGAGTAACCAACCGTTAAAATCTTCTGCTTTCACATCCCGACCAATCACTTCATCCCAGGTGGGTAAGGTCACCGGAATTTGCGCAGTGCCAGGGTTTCCTGATTCAAGCAGTGGACGGAACGGTATGGCCCCACGACAATCGCTGTTGTAGCGCAAATGGAACGCTTCTTTTGCTTCGATCACCTTCTGGTCGGCACGCCAGCCCGCAGCGGCAGAACAGGTTACCGGTTGACCGATAATCTCTTCCAGAGTGCGAAGACCGCGTGCAATATCGTCGATCATTGTTTGCCGATCCCAGTTACCGCTACGGGCTTGCCAGGCATGGTGATCCCAGGCGTGCAGACCGACTTCGTGATGTTTAGCCGCTTCACGAATGATATCGGCATTGGCATGACCAATCTCTTTACCTGGCCAGGCCGTACCTGCCAGTAAAATATCCCAGCCATAAAGCGATGCCGCGTTTGAGCGCAGCATCTTCCACAAAAACTGTGGCTTCACCAGTCGCCAGAGATGGCGGCCCATATTGTCCGGGCCGACGCTGAAAAAAATGCTGGCCTGAATATTATGCTTACTCAAGATTTCCAGCAGACGCGGCACGCCTTCACGGGTGCCACGAAAGGCATCGACATCAATGCGTAAGCCTACTTTGGTCATGATGGTTTATCCGTAAGATCAACGGTGCGCAGGAAGAAATCCAGCGTTTCGTCGATGGTTTCCTGCATATCAATTTTCGGCTCCCAGTCCAGGCAGCGGTGGGCATTGCGGATGCTCGGTTTACGATGCTCTACGTCCTGATATCCTTTGCCGTAGTAGCAGCTACTTTCGACAACGCGAAAGCCCGCAAACGGTGGGAAATGATGGCGCAGCGGATGTTTTTCGAAGCTCGCCAGCAGCATCTCGCCCAGTTCCTCAATGCTCGCTTCGTTCTCAGGATTGCCAATGTTGATAATTTCGCCGTCGCAGCGATTTCCCGCATTTTCGATAATGTGGTACAACGCCTCGATACCGTCCCGGATATCAGTAAAGCAGCGTTTTTGTTTTCCGCCATCAATTAGCTTAATTGGTGAACCTTCTACCAGATTGAGAATGAGTTGCGTAATAGCGCGGGAGCTGCCAATTCGCGCTGCATTAAGGTTATCCAGTCGTGGTCCCATCCAGTTAAACGGGAGGAAGAGGGTGAACTGTAAACCCTCTTTTTCGCCATAGGCCCAGATCACCCGATCAAGTAATTGTTTTGACACCGAATAAATCCAGCGTGGTTTATTCACCGGGCCGACGATTAAATTAGAATGGTCCTCATCGAAGTATTTATCGCTACACATCCCATAAACTTCTGAAGTTGACGGGAAGATGATTCGCTTACGGTACTTAACGCAGTAGCGGATAATGCGCAGATTCTCTTCAAAATCGAGTTCAAATACGCGCAGCGGGTTGCGGGTATATTCAATCGGCGTGGCTATCGCCACCAGCGGCAAGACGACATCACATTTTTTGACGTGATACTCAATCCATTCGGAATGAATACTGATATCGCCTTCGACAAAGTGAAAATGTGGATGATTCAGAAAACGGCTTATCGCATCGCTGCCAATATCCAGACCGTAAACTTCATAATGATCTTCGCGCAGCAGGCGTTCTGTCAGATGGTTGCCAATAAAGCCATTCACCCCGAGGATGAGTACCCGGGTACGGCGTCGGGCGGTGCAGGCAGGCTGGCTATTCAAGCGTGAACCTTGCACCAGGCCCAGCATCTGCGCTAATTGCGAGCCCTGCATAGTAATGCCGTCGCCCGCCTGTCCGGTGACGATTTCCAGCGCGCCATCGCCACAGGCAATCAGCAGTGGCGCAACAGAAATCACGCTCCCCGGCTGTGCTTTGCTGGCATGAGGATGAACACGCGACGACCAGACGGTGAATTTCTGATTGCCAACATAGCTGAAGGCACCCGGCCACGGATCGGCAACGGCACGTACCATGTTGTGCAGTACGGATGCCGGTTTATGCCATTCAAGGAAACTGTCATCCGGCGTTCTGCGACCAAAACAGGTGGCTTCGTTTTCGCGCTGGGCGATTTCCAGAATATTACCGTGTTTAATGGCGGGTAATGTCTGTTCCAGTAGCTGGCGCGCGGCATGGCACAATTTATGATGCAGCGTAATAGCGATATCGTCTGGCGCAATGGCAACGCGCAGTTGCGCCACAATGGCCCCAGCATCGGCACGTTTACCATTCGGTGCAATGTAACGCCCGTTTCCGTTTCACCGTTCACCAGCACCCAGTTCAGCGGCGCGCGACCACGATATTTTGGTAACAGCGAACCGTGCAGATTAAATGCACCTGCGGGAGCGAGCTGAAAAATCTCGTCGCAAATAAGATGGCGATAATAAAAAGAGAAAATCACCTCTGGTGACAGTTGGGCAATGCGTTCCACCCACAGCGGATGATTAACGTTATCCGGCGCATAAACCGGAATGTCTCTTTCCGCCGCCAGATGAGCCACCGAACCATAAAAGGCTTTTTCACCGGGATTATCGGTATGGGTAAAAATGGCGCTAATTTCGTAACCGGCAGCCAGCAGAGCTTCAATACCGAGGCATCCCATATCGTGGTAGGCAAAAACGACGGTTTTCATTATTCATTTTCCTTGCTGGATGGACGGATAACTTGCTGAACAAAATAGCGGGGGCGGGCGCGGACATCGGTGTAGATCCTGCCGATATATTCACCGAGTAATCCCATGCCGATAAACTGAGCGCCAATAAAAGTAAACAGCACGGCAAATAGCATAAAGACGCCTTCTGCCGCCCATTGTGGTCCGAAGGTCAGGCGTAAAATCACCAGCAGCACCGCAATGCTAAAACCTCCAATCGCAATAATGCTGCCGAGCAGACTCAGCATACGTAGCGGCGTTGTGGTAAGGCAGGTCACCAGGTCGTACATCAAATTAATCAGGCGCATAAAACTGTATTTGGATTCACCAAACTCACGCTCGGCATGATGTACTGGAATTTCAATTGCACGGCGGGCGAAGATATTCGCCAGAATCGGGATAAAGGTGCTGCGTTCATGGCAGTGCAACATCGCATCGACAATATGACGGCGATAGGCGCGCAGCATACAACCGTAGTCACCCATCGCTTTGCCAGTGGTGCGCTGAATAAGCCGGTTAATCATCTTCGAAGCTGTTTTACGAAACCAGCTGTCCTGGCGGTTCTGGCGTACAGTCCCTACCACGTCGTAACCTTCATCGGCTTTTGCCACCAGGCGGGGGATTTCTTCTGGCGGATTCTGGAGATCGGCATCAAGGGTAATAATTAAGTCGCCAGTAACGTGACTGAATCCCGCCATAATCGCTGAATGTTGCCCGTAATTGCGGTTAATCAAAATAGACACAATATGGCTGTTCTCCGCTTGTGAGGCTTCGACCAGCATATGCGCGGAATTATCGCTACTGCCGTCATCAATCAGCAGGATCTCATACTCTTTCCCCAACGATTCACAGGCTGTGGTGGTGCGCCTGATTAATTCCGGTAAGCTTTCCTGCTCGTTATAAACGGGAATAACCACCGAGACTTTCTTAACAGGGTGGATTTCAAACATGGCTTATTGTCCTGCGAGTTGCTGAAGGGCTGTGATGACGCGGTCGGCATCGGCGGTAGTCATATCCGGGAACAGCGGCAACGAACAGATGCGTTCGCTATTCCATTCGGTATTCGGTAACGACAGCGTGGGAAAACGCTCGCGATAATATTTTTGTGTGTGAGCGGCGCGGAAATGTAACCCGGTACCAATGCCTCTTTCTTTTAACGCTTCCATCAACGCATCGCGACTGATACCACAACGTTGTTCATCGACACGAATAATAAACAGATGCCAGGCGTGAACGTGCGGCCAGGCGGGAAGGCTTAATGGCTGAAAGGGGAGAGCTGCCAGTGCTTGCTGATATTGCTGGGCAATTTCGCGCCGACGGGTGTTGAGGTGCTCTAATTTGACTAACTGTGTCAGGGCAATCGCGGCGTTAATATCGGTCAGATTGTACTTATAGCCCGGTGTTAAGACTTCAGCCTGCGGTGCACGGCCCCAGGTTTGTCTGTCATAGGCATCGACACCCAGACCGTGAAATTTCAGCATCCGTAGCTGGCGGGCAAGGTTTTCATTATCAGTTACAATCAGGCCACCTTCAGCACAGGTAATATTTTTAATGGCATGAAATGAAAAAATAGCGGTACCTTTTGCGCCAATATGTCGCCCTTTGTAATACGTACCGACGGCATGGGCAGCATCTTCGATAACTGCGATGCCGTAACGTTCGCCAATGGCGCGAATGGCGTCAATATCTGCTGGCGCACCGGCATAATGCACCGGAATGATGGCTTTAGTGCGTGGCGTAATGGCTGATTCGATCGCTTCAGGCGTGACCATCAGCGTATCGCGGTCGACATCCACCATTACCGGCGTTGCACCCAGCAAGGAAATCATATTGAGGGTTGAAACCCAGGTCAGGGAAGGCGTAATCACTTCATCGCCCTTGCCAATTTCCAACGCCATTAGCGTGATATGCATTCCGGCGGTGGCTGAACTGACCGCGATGGCATGCTGATTTCCCGTCAACTGGCAAAAGGCTTGCTCAAGCGCCTGATTCTTCGGACCGGTTGTGATCCAACCGGATTCGAGAACCTCTTTAACTGCAGCGAGTTCCTCCACGCCCATTGCTGGTCGCGAAAAAGGCAAAAATTCTGACATTGCTTTTCCTTCCGCCATTGAATACCTGTCCACTTATATTTGCTATAAAGAGTGTTGTGTATATTTTGCCATTTGGAGCGAAATTTTAAGGATAGAATATTAACTTAACCTTAAGAAACTAATATTAGACGTAAATATTGAAATTTTTATATTTTTTCTTATTTAGGCTTTGCATTTGGCAAAAATTTGAGGCATTTTGCCGACATCGTAGGATTTTTAATATTACACCAACTGCTAATTATCGCCAGAAATGTCGCTCAATTTCACGGTAATTGTCTGGTTGCGCTTGTCTATAGGTGGAGTTTACGTGTTAGCTTTTTGCCGCTCATCATTGAAGTCAAAAAAATATTTCATCATTTTACTGGCGCTCGCTGCAATTGCCGGACTGGGTACTCATGCCGCCTGGAGTAGCAATGGTTTGCCACGTATCGACAATAAAACATTGGCCAGACTGGCACAGCAGCACCCGGTTGTCGTTTTGTTTCGCCATGCTGAACGTTGCGATCGTTCAACCAATCAATGCTTGTCAGATAAAACAGGTATTACGGTTAAAGGTACCCAGGATGCCCGTGAACTGGGCAACGCTTTTAGCGCTGACATCTCTGATTTCGATCTTTATTCCAGTAATACCGTCCGGACCATTCAGTCGGCGACCTGGTTTTCCGCGGGTAAAAAGCTGACGGTAGATAAACGACTTCTTCAGTGCGGTAATGAGATTTATAGTGCAATTAAGGACTTACAAAGCAAAGCGCCTGATAAAAATATCGTTATTTTCACCCATAATCATTGCCTGACATATATTGCTAAAAATAAGCGTGATGCGATATTTAAACCTGATTATCTGGATGGTTTAGTCATGCATGTGGAAAAAGGCAAAGTTTATCTGGATGGGGAATTCGTTAACCACTAAATTTTCAATCTGACAGCCAGTGATGGCTGTCATCATTGTTAAAGAAGACCTTTCAAACGTAACGTTTTTCGGGTGGCAACATTTAAATCATAATGCACCAGATCTTCAGGTTTTACCCACGCGTAGTCCTGAAACTCTTCGTTTATTTTCACTTCTCGGTTGGCAGAAACGCAGTCAAAAATCAGGTAAATCATATAAATCTCTTCCTTGCGACCATCTGCATATGTCTTGGTGCGAATATCATCGCTGAAGGTCCACGGCGTGATTTCTGTCAAAAGCAGCTGTTCTCCCAGTTCTTCGCGAATTTCGCGGCGTAGTGCCTCTTCAATTCGTTCGCCAGACTCCACGCCGCCACCCGAAAGCGCCCATTGACCGGGGAAAACGCCGCGATCGTCGGCCATTTTGCACAGCAAATAAGCACCATCATTTTGAATCAAAGGGCATACAATAGTCCGTTGTCGCACAGGGGTATTCCTTATAAATAAAAAGAAACCATGAGAATACGGTAACTCAGAAATATGTGAAAGTGACAGTAATCTCTTTTGCAATGATAACTGCACTTATTATTATTTTTGTGTGTATCGGTAAAGTGTGTTTATTTTTTCGGCGTTTAATTATTTAAGAAGTATTTAGTTACAATAAGTGACTAGATCCCTTTTTTCGCTCATTGAATCCTCTGTGCCAGGCAGTACAATCCCGCAGCTTTGGGAATTTTGATTAATTGCTTGTGGGAAAGGGGATAATGAAAAAAATTGCGCTAGCAGGTCTGGCCGGAATGCTGTTGGTTTCTGCATCGGTCAATGCAATGAGCATCAGCGGCCAGGCGGGTAAAGAATACACCAATATTGGTGTCGGTTTTGGGACTGAATCGACGGGCCTGGCTTTAAGCGGTAACTGGACACATAACGACGACGACGGTGACGTCGCGGGCGTGGGGCTGGGGTTGAATCTGCCTCTCGGGCCGTTAATGGCGACCGTTGGCGGAAAAGGCGTGTACACCAACCCGAATTACGGCGATGAAGGTTATGCCGCAGCGGTAGGAGGTGGTTTGCAGTGGAAAATTGGCAACAGCTTCCGTTTGTTTGGCGAGTATTACTACTCTCCGGATTCGCTCTCCAGCGGTATTCAAAGTTATGAGGAAGCGAATGCTGGCGCGCGTTACACCATTATGCGTCCAGTCAGTATTGAGGCGGGTTATCGCTACCTGAATCTGTCGGGTAAAGACGGTAACCGCGACAACGCTGTGGCTGACGGCCTGTATGTTGGGGTTAACGCCAGTTTCTGATCCCTTCCGGCGCGGCATTCAGTTTCTTACTACGCCTTATCTCCCTTTGCGTTATAGTGATTCGATAACAAAAGCAGGAGATAACCATGTTAAAAGTGGAAATGCTATCCACCGGGGATGAAGTGTTATACGGGCAAATCGTTGACACTAACGCTGCCTGGCTGGCCGATTTTTTCTTTCATCAGGGGCTGCCATTATCTCGCCGCAATACGGTGGGGGATAACCTTGATGACTTAGTCACCATTCTTCGCGAACGTAGTCAGCACGCCGATGTGCTGATCGTTAACGGCGGGCTGGGACCGACCAGCGATGATTTAAGCGCACTCGCCGCTGCGACAGCAAAAGGTGAAGGCCTGGTGCTGCATGAAGCCTGGCTCAAAGAGATGGAACGCTATTTCCACGAACGTGGACGAGTAATGGCACCGAGCAACCGTAAACAAGCGGAGCTGCCTGCCAGTGCTGAATTTATCAATAACCCGGTAGGCACCGCCTGTGGTTTTGCCGTGCAGCTTAATCGTTGCCTGATGTTCTTTACTCCCGGCGTACCGTCAGAATTTAAGGTGATGGTCGAGCACGAAATCCTGCCGCGCCTGCGCGAGCGTTTTTCTTTACCACAGCCGCCGGTTTGTCTGCGTTTAACTACCTTTGGTCGTTCGGAAAGCGATCTGGCACAAAGCCTGGACACTCTACAACTGCCGCCGGGCGTAACAATGGGCTATCGCTCCTCAATGCCGATCATCGAACTGAAACTCACCGGACCGGCAAGCGAGCAACAGGCGATGGAAAAACTGTGGCTGGACGTTAAACGTGTTGCCGGACAGAGCGTGATTTTCGAAGGCACCGAAGGACTGCCCGCGCAGATCAGTCGCGAATTGCAAAACCGCCAGTTCAGCCTGACGTTGAGCGAGCAATTCACCGGTGGTTTATTGGCTTTGCAACTTTCTCGCGCAGGTGCTCCATTGCTGGCGTGTGAAGTGATTCCTTCACAGGAAGAAACCCTGGCGCAAACTGCGCACTGGATTACAGAACGGCGGGCCAACCATTTTGCCGGGCTGGCACTGGCTGTTTCGGGTTTCGAGAACGAGCATCTCAACTTTGCGCTAGCCACGCCAGACGGCACTTTCGCTCTGCGTGTGCGTTTCAGCACTACACGCTACAGCCTGGCTATCCGTCAGGAAGTGTGCGCAATGATGGCACTGAATATGCTACGCCGTTGGTTAAACGGCCAGGACATCGCTAGTGAGCATGGCTGGATTGAGGTTGTTGAGTCCATGACTTTATCCGTCTGATTTCGCCACTCTGTGCCGGTTTACTGCACCGGCACATTCCCCCTCCGGCAAAATTTGTCCAACCCTCCCTACGGTGAGCGTGGTGTTGGGGCCAGTGTGGCACGGGCTGCGCGCTGGGGACGCATTGAGAATTACATGGCGCAAGTCAACGATTCGCTTTGTCTGTTAGTGCAGGTGGAAAGTAAAACGGCACTGGATAACCTGGACGAGATCCTCGACGTCGAAGGGATTGATGGCGTGTTTATTGGACCAGCGGATCTTTCTGCGTCGTTGGGCTACCCGGATAACGCCGGGCACCCGGAAGTGCAGCGAATTATTGAAACCAGCATTCGGCGGATCCGTGCTGCGGGTAAAGCGGCTGGTTTTCTGGCTGTGGCTCCTGATATGGCGCAGCAATGCCTGGCGTGGGGAGCGAACTTTGTCGCTGTTGGCGTTGACACGATGCTCTACAGCGATGCCCTGGATCAACGACTGGCGATGTTTAAATCAGGCAAAAATGGGCCACGCATAAAAGGTAGTTATTGATATCAAAGGCCCATGGGGATCGGCTGTGGGCCTGTGTTAATTAGTGGTTATTCGCTGCCAGATCGGCTTCGCTTAGCTGGGTGGCCGCGAGCACTTGGTCACGATCAATGCCCTGTTCCAGCATGCGCAAAGCAATTTTAATGGCTTGTTCATGCATACCTTCCTGCAAACCTTCTAATTTACCTTGCTGCAAACCTACTAATTTACCTTCTTGCCAGCCAATTTGATGTCCTTCCTGCCGTAGCCGTTCAGCAATAGTCATTAATCTCTCCTTTTGTAGTGGTGAACGTTCGGCAATCTCCTGAATAAAACGGGTGAAACGGGAGGTATCGCCGCATTGCAGCAGATAATTAAACAGTGTTTGTAGCTGGCTGTCATTAGTGAAGCCTCTAACCAAAAGCGTGGTGATCCTGTCGACCATGCCGATTAAATCGTGGTCGCGAATATGCTTTTGAATCAGTTCCAGCAGAGCTATACGCCGATGTTGCATGATCTCATCGTCAGGTACGATGGTGATATCCACCAACGGAAAAGCTTCGGTGTACAACTGCCGGGCAAGTTGCGGATCGTCAAACTCATCCAGCCAGTTAAGTGAGTACGGGTAGGGCGATGTTTCGCCATGATAAAACAGCAATGGCACCACCAGCGGAACTCTGTCATAGCCTTTATCTAGGTGACTCTGCATGGCGGCAGTGGCATAGCGCATTGGCCGAAAAGCCATATTCTTTTCTGCAGAGCTTTGATGTTCAATCACGCAGTAGATATAGCCGTCACCGTCGCTGGTTTCCACGGACCACAAAACATCCGAGTAGTAAGCGCGTAAACTTTTTTCAATAAAACTAGTGGGTTCCAGGCGTAAGGTTTGCAGGTTGCAAAGCTTGCGCAGTGGTTCTGGTAAATGTATTTCGAGAAAATCCCGTGCGGTTTCGGGTGTGAATATAAAGGTTTTAAATACCGCATCATGCGGGGAGGAGGTTGTTGATTCGGTCATGGTTGTCCGTCACCTGATATTTATGATGACGCGACATTACGGTTATCCCAGGCCTTTGACATCTGCCAGTTTCAGCCTTTGCGAGACGTTTTCAGAGGAATTTTCACTGCGTTGCAACGCATACATTGGGCACGGAATCGTGTACGCAAAAATGCCCGGTAACCACATGCTTACCGGGCATCAGAAGGGAGTTTAAGCCAGCGCCTGGGCCAGTAGCGTAATCGGATGTTCGCAGCGAAGACTTGTGGACATCTCAATCTGCCATTTACAGGTTTCGCAGTCGGTGACCACCAGATCTGCGCCGCTTTCTTCTATCTGGCGGAACAGTGGTGCGCCGATGGCTTGTGAGGTGGGGTAGTTCTCTTTTTTGAAACCGTAAGTACCCGCAATACCGCAGCACTGGGAATCCAGCACCGTTAACTCAAGCCCCGGGATGTTACGCAACAGCTCCAGGGTGTAGAGCGTCCAGCCCATTTTTTCCATATGGCACGGAGTGTGATAAACCACTTTCAGCGGCAGCGGTTTCAGCGGTAACGTTTTGCCTTCGTCCAGCTTGCACCACAGCCAGCGGGTTGCCAGTTCGATATGATCGCGCAAGCCTTTGTTGTCGACATTCAGCACTTCCGGGTATTCGTCGCGCAGGGCAAATGTACAGGTTGAGGAGGTGGCAATCACCGGAATGCCTTTTACTCCCACAGCTTCGCGGATCGACTCTACATTCGTAATTGCCTGTTTGCGTGCTTTATCGGTAAAGCCGTTGGCGATTAGCGGTACGCCGCAGCATTTTTCTTTGCTGAGCAGTTGTACACCGGTACCCATTGCGTTGAGCACTTTAATTAAATCTTTACCTAACTGCGGATGGTTGTAGTTAACGAAGCAGCCGTGAAAGAAAGCGACCTGGTCTTTATATTGTGCTTGCTGAGCCGCTATGCTGCGATACCAGCGACGGAACGTGCCGAAGGAGTATTTCGGTAGCGTGCGACGATGATCGATTTTTAACGCCGCATCAAGCAGCTGCCGCACCGGTTTCAGCGAGGTAGCGGTGTTGACGATTGGTGCGAACGGCGTGGAAACGCTACCCATCAGGTCGGTATGACTCAACACAAAATTACGCAGCGACGGGCGCGTGGTGTCATATTTCGCCCGCGCGCGCTGGATAATATCGCCAATCTTCACATCGGACGGGCAGGCGACTTCACAACGTTTGCAGTTGATGCAATATTTCAGCGCCTCGTCATACAGTGCGCCATCTTTCAAACGCAGACGCTCGCCATCCGGCCCGGCTTGTTTTGGCCCTGGATAACCGGGATTCACCCGGCTCACCGGGCAGGCGGTGGTGCAGACGGTGCACTTAATGCAGTTTTCGAAGCTGGTGTCGTTCATTGTTGGCCTCCTGCGCGTTGGGCAATCTGTTGAGCGGCATGTAAAGCACTGACGGCACAAACACCGCCGCCGCATCCCTGGGCGATGGGATCAAATCCGCCCAGCACCGAACCGATGGCAAACAGGTTCTCAATGGTTTGCCCTGCCTGCGACGGGCGTAGCGTCTCATCAGTGGTTACACCGAACTGCTGCCACGGTTGCGGCGCAAAAAAATCGCCCTTATACCATTCACCCCGCGTGGCGGTTTGTAGCACATCAAGGCCGAGAATCGTCTCGCGAATGCCGTTACGTTCCGCTACTAGTCCGCCACTAAAGAAACTGCCGCTGGCGAGAACCGCGAAACGTGGACGTAGCGGAATATCGGCGTGATTGCGGGTCCAGATTTCATTCACTACGCCATTTTTACAGGTCACTTTTTTCACTTCATCGCCCGGCATCCACACTCCACCTTGGCGCACAAACTGGCGCTGTAACTGGTTTTGCAGACGAATGCCCAGCACGGAAGGCGGCAGCGTTGGCAAAAGCATCAGTGAACAAGGTAGTTTTTCATTCAACCAACGCCACAGTTTGTCATCGGCCAGGCCGAAGCAGGCGGGCATCAGGATCATTTCGCAGGTATTGGCGACAGGAATAAGCGCATCAAGTAACAGCGGCCAGTTTTCTTCATTATCAAGGAAACGGGCGATATTCACCGCGCGAAATTCGGTGGCGTTATTGCGCAGGACATCCAGTTCCGGCAGCTCTATTTCTGCGGTTTCAACCGAAAGATCCAGTTCGCGCAACGAAGCCGCCGCAAGATGCGCCTGGAAATCCATCAGCCCGCTTATCCCCACTACACATATCTTCTTCGCGGGTAGCGGCCAGACGGGAACTTCTGGCGAACTTAACCAGGTTGCACGCAAAGTGCCGAGCGGCGTAATCCGCTGGTGAGCCAGTTCTACGCTGCCCTGCAATTGCGCACCGCTTTCAGCGATTAATGCCTGCGCCTGGCAAGCGAGATCGAGCACGCGTTGTGGCCCGAGAAGAGAGTAAGGATGTGCAGGTGCCTGCTGACGCAAAGATTCCAGTCCACTGTGAATGTCTGCCACGGGTTGACCATCTGGCAGATGGCTCAGCAAATCCAGCGAACCGGATGAGAAATGCAACGCGCTTTGACCACGCGTGACAATGGCACAGCGCAGGCCGTGTTTTTGCAGTTGCAGGCCACAGAGTAATCCGGCGAGGCCGCCGCCCATAATGACAGTATCAAAGCGCATCTTTCTGCTCCTTCTCCAGACCACACAGTCCCTGATAAACCCAGCGGGTAAATTCGCTTTCGCGCAGTGCGTCTCCCCAGGCGATGGGTTGCACGCCTTTCCAGCGTTCGTTAAGGAAGGTGGAAAGTTGCTCGATAGATTGCGCGGACGTCGTGACGTTAAACCGTTGCAGCAGTCCGGCAGCGCGGCAGGCGCAGAGTTCGCCCTGGCAGGTGCCCATCCCCACACGGGTACGACGGCGTAAATCCAGCAGGCTATTAACGTTTAAATTTTCTACCGCGTACTGCACTTCACCCGCAGTTACCGCTTCGCACTCACATACCAGGCTACGGTGTAGACGGCCTTCGCTCAGCCAGGCAGGCGTGCGATCGCCATGACGATAAACCGCAGAACCGCGCAGCGGGGCAGGCAGGGAGATGACTTTACGCAAGGTAACTTCAGCGGGTTCTTGTGAACCAGGCAGTGCCAGATCGGCAGTCGTACAGGGGCGCGTGTTGCCCAGTTTGCGGCATACCGCGTCGGTAGCCCATTCAGCCATCAGCCGATAGGTCATCAGTTTGCCACCGGTGATGGTGATAAATCCGTCCAGACCATCGCGTTCAGCATGGTCGAGCAGCACGATGCCACGGCTGACGTTACGTCCGCTCGGGTCGTCATCGCTGGCAACCAGCGGGCGCACGCCAGAATAGGCCCGCAAAATGCGCGTTTTCGCCATCACGGGGGCCAGTTTTTCCCCTTCACGCAGCAGAATATCAACCTCTTCTGCCGTCACTCGATTATCGTCAATCTCGTTGTAATCAATACGTAAAGAGGTGGTACCAATCAGCGAAATGGTATCGCCAGGCACCAGAATATCGGCGTCGGAAGGTTTACGGCAGCGGTTGATCACATGCTGGTTAATGCGGTGATCCATGATCAGCAGCGATCCTTTCGCCGGGAACATGCGAATGCGCAGATCGGCATATTCGGCAATGTGTTGCCCCCAGATCCCAGCGGCATTAACCACGACAGGTGCATGAAGGGCCTGAGTTTCGCCGGTGAGATGGTTACGTACACGAACACCGCACACCGTCGCGCCTTCACGAATCAGCCCCGTGACTTCATGAGCGGTAAGGATAACGGCACCGTGTTCTTTGGCATCCAGCATGTTTGCTGCGGTCAGACGAAATGGATCAACGGTGCCATCCGGAACTTTCACCGCGCCAATCAGTGCCGGGTTAACGGCAGGTTCGATAATGCGCGCTTGCTGCGGGTCTATAGCTTCTGCGCTGATCCCTGCTTCTTCGCAGGCGCGAATAAAAGTGGCCTGGAATGAGAGGTCATCTTCCGGCAGGGTGATAAACAGGCCGTTGGTTGGTTCAACGCAGTGACGTGCAATGCGTTTCAGGATCTGGTTTTCACTAATGCATTCGCGGGCCGATTCCGCATCGGTTACTGCATAGCGCGCACCGCTGTGCAGCAGGCCGTGGTTACGCCCGGTGGCACCGGTTGCGATGTCGTGGCGCTCAACCAAAATCACGCGCAGCCCGCGCAGGGCACAGTCGCGGGCAATCCCGGCTCCCGTTGCGCCGCCGCCAATGATAATCACGTCACTTGATTGCGAGTCGCGAGTTTTCATTGTCATCCCTCTGAAGTTCGTTTTTTACCATTTAGCCATAGTAAAAACATGAATTGTTTGATTTCGCGCATATTCGCTCATGATTCGAAAGTAAAACGTGATTTCATGCGTCATTTTGAACATTTTGTAAATCTTATTTAATAATGTGTGCGGCAATTCACATTTAATTTATGAATGTTTTCTTAACATCGCGGCAACTCAAGAAACGGCAGGTTCTCTCACTGAATCAGGCTGTTAATCATAAATAAGACCACGGGCCACGGAGGCTATCAATGTTGAGTATTTTTAAACCAGCGCCACACAAAGCGCGCTTACCTGCCGCGGAGATCGATCCGACTTATCGTCGATTGCGCTGGCAAATTTTCCTGGGGATATTCTTTGGCTATGCGGCTTACTATTTGGTTCGTAAGAACTTTGCGCTTGCTATGCCTTATCTGGTTGAGCAGGGATTCTCACGCGGTGATTTACGTTTTGCCCTTTCGGGGATCTCGATTGCTTATGGATTTTCGAAATTCATCATGGGTTCGGTATCGGATCGCTCGAATCCGCGCGTTTTCCTGCCCGCAGGTTTGATTCTGGCGGCGGCAGTGATGTTGTTTATGGGCTTTGTGCCATGGGCGACGTCGAGCATTGCGGTGATGTTTGTACTGTTGTTCCTCTGCGGTTGGTTCCAGGGGATGGGGTGGCCGCCGTGTGGTCGTACTATGGTGCACTGGTGGTCGCAGAAAGAACGTGGCGGCATTGTGTCAGTGTGGAACTGTGCGCACAACGTCGGTGGTGGTATTCCGCCGCTGCTGTTCCTGCTGGGGATGGCCTGGTTCAATGACTGGCATGCGGCGCTCTATATGCCTGCTTTCTGCGCCATTCTGGTGGCATTATTCGCCTTTGCGATGATGCGCGATACCCCGCAATCCTGTGGCTTGCCGCCGATCGAAGAGTACAAAAATGATTATCCGGACGACTATAACGAAAAAGCGGAACAGGAGCTGACCGCGAAGCAAATCTTCATGCAGTACGTGCTGCCGAACAAACTGCTGTGGTACATCGCCATCGCCAACGTGTTCGTTTATCTGCTGCGTTACGGCATCCTCGACTGGTCACCGACTTATCTGAAAGAGGTTAAGCATTTCGCGCTGGATAAATCCTCCTGGGCCTACTTCTTCTATGAGTATGCGGGTATTCCGGGCACCCTGCTGTGCGGCTGGATGTCGGACAAAGTCTTCCGTGGTAACCGTGGGGCAACCGGCGTCTTCTTTATGACACTGGTGACCATCGCGACTATCGTTTACTGGATGAACCCGGCAGGTAACCCAACCGTCGATATGATTTGTATGATTGTTATCGGCTTCCTGATCTACGGTCCTGTGATGCTGATCGGTCTGCATGCGCTGGAACTGGCACCGAAAAAAGCGGCAGGTACGGCAGCGGGCTTTACCGGGCTGTTTGGTTACCTGGGCGGTTCGGTGGCGGCGAGCGCGATTGTTGGCTACACCGTGGACTTCTTCGGCTGGGATGGCGGCTTTATGGTAATGATTGGCGGCAGCATTCTGGCGGTTATCTTGTTGATTGTTGTGATGATTGGCGAAAAACGTCGCCATGAACAATTACTGCAAAAACGCAACGGAGGCTAATGGCATGAAATTGAAGCTGAAAAACCTTAGCATGGCGATCATGATGAGCACTATAGTCATGGGAAGCAGTGCAATGGCGGCGGACAGCAACGAAAAAATAGTCATCGCCCATCGCGGTGCCAGTGGATATTTGCCGGAGCATACGCTGCCAGCAAAAGCGATGGCGTATGCGCAGGGAGCGGATTATCTGGAACAGGATTTGGTGATGACCAAAGACGACCATCTGGTTGTTCTGCATGACCATTATCTCGATCGTGTTACTGATGTTGCCGATCGTTTCCCGGATCGGGCGCGCAAAGACGGTCGTTACTACGCGATAGATTTCACGCTGGATGAAATTAAGTCGCTGAAATTTACCGAAGGTTTCGATATTGAAAACGGTAAAAAAGTACAGACTTATCCGGGGCGTTTCCCAATGGGTAAGTCCGACTTCCGGGTGCACACCTTTGAAGAAGAGATTGAATTTGTTCAGGGGTTAAATCACTCTACCGGGAAAAATATCGGTATCTATCCAGAAATCAAAGCGCCGTGGTTCCATCATCAGGAAGGGAAGGATATTGCGGCAAAAACGCTGGAAGTGCTGAAGAAATATGGTTACACCGGTAAAGACGATAAAGTTTATTTGCAATGTTTTGATGCTGATGAGCTGAAGCGTATTAAGAATGAGCTGGAACCCAAAATGGGCATGGAGCTCAATCTGGTACAGCTGATTGCCTATACCGACTGGAATGAAACGCAGCAGAAACAGCCGGATGGAAGCTGGGTTAATTACAACTACGACTGGATGTTTAAGCCGGGAGCCATGAAACAGGTGGCGGAATATGCAGATGGTATTGGTCCGGATTACCATATGTTGATTGAGGAGACATCGCAGCCGGGTAATATCAAACTCACTGGCATGGTGCAAGATGCCCAGCAGAATAAACTGGTAGTGCATCCTTATACCGTGCGGTCAGATAAACTGCCTGAATACACTCCTGATGTGAATCAGTTATATGATGCTCTGTATAACAAAGCGGGTGTAAATGGGCTGTTTACTGATTTCCCTGATAAGGCAGTAAAATTTCTTAATAAAGAGTAATGTTACTGCAGGATGGCGTTCATGCGCCATCCTGTCTCATATCAAATTTTTCCAATCGCCACTAATTGTTCCATGCACATTTGTAGTAAAAACAGTGGACTGCCTTCTACCGGCTTTTCTTTAGTCAGCAACGAAATCTGTCGATAGAAGGTTGGTTCGTGAGGAACGGAACACAATTCACCTGCAATGCTTTTCAGCGTTAACTCTGGTTGTAAGGCGATGCCTAATCCCTGTCGAATAAAATTCATCGCTGTATCCGACTGATTAAATTCACATTTTATCTGCTGGGCGCACTATTAGTGGTAGTGGCTGGTGGAATCTATGCGCTGCAAATGAAGGGCAAAAGCGGTGTCACACCTGTAGCGGCAAAAGAAATTCATTAATACGACACGTTTCATTAAGATTTTCCTCAGGTAACCACCTATAGTCATTGTCGTTAATAAAAATGACAGGCGATAGGGTATGGCAGTTTCAGCAAAGTACGACGAATTTAATCACTGGTGGGCAACAGAGGGCGACTGGGTTGAAGAGCCTAACTATCGCCGTAATGGTATGAGCGGGGTGCAATGCGTCGAGCGCAACGGCAAAAAGCTGTATGTAAAGCGCATGACGCATCATCTGTTTCATTCAGTACGTTATCCGTTCGGCCGACCAACGATTGTCCGTGAGGTTGCGGTAATTAAAGAACTGGAACGGGCCGGTGTCATCGTGCCGAAGATCGTTTTTGGTGAAGCGGTGAAAATTGAGGGTGAATGGCGCGCGTTGCTGGTGACTGAAGATATGGCGGGGTTCATCAGCATTGCTGACTGGTATGCCCGGCATGCAGTATCGCCTTATTCTGACGAAGTACGGCAAGCCATGTTGAAAGCAGTGGCACTGGCGTTTAAGAAAATGCATAGCGTTAATCGTCAGCATGGCTGTTGCTATGTTCGCCATATCTATGTGAAAACAGAAGGTAAGGCAGAAGCTGGTTTTCTTGATCTGGAGAAAAGTCGTCGCCGCTTGCGTCGCGATAAAGCGATTAATCATGACTTCCGCCAGCTGGAAAAATATCTGGAGCCGATCCCTAAAGCGGACTGGGAGCAGGTGAAAGCGTATTACTACGCCATGTAATCGTTGTAGGCCAGATAATACGCGTAAGCGTCGTATCTGGCGCTAGTACCCGATCACAACTCGATTTCAATATCGCCTTTTGCCCGGCAACAACAGGGCAAAATTTCCCCCGGCTGAATAAAGGCTAACGGTTCGGCAATCCAGTCCACCTGACCTGCGACCAGTCGGGTGCGACAGGAGCCGCAGTAACCTTCGCGGCACTGGTACTCAACCGCCACATTGTGGGATTCCAGCGCCGCCAGAAGGGAAGGGTGTTCATCCTGGCACAGCAGTTGTGTGCCAGTGATGCGCAGGGTAACGCGGGCCATCAGAGCTGGAAGTTACTCAAATCGTCGGTGTCCACTTCCGCGTCAATCTGCCCGACCAGATAAGAACTGACTTCCACTTCCTGCGGAGCAACCTGCACGTTATCAGACACCAGCCAGGTGTTGATCCACGGGATCGGGTTGGAGCGCGTCTGGAACGGCAGATCCAAACCGACTGCCTGCATGCGGATATTGGTGATGTATTCAACGTACTGGCAGAGAATATCTTTATTCAGACCAATCATCGAACCGTCACGGAACAGATAATCCGCCCAGTCTTTCTCTTGCTGTGCCGCCTGGACAAACAGGTCATAGCACTCCTGCTTACATTCTTCGGCAATTTCCGCCATCTCCGGATCATCCGCGCCGCTGCGCAGCAGATTCAGCATATGCTGAGTACCGGTCAGGTGCAGGGCTTCATCGCGGGCAATCAGGCGAATAATCTTGGCGTTACCTTCCATCAGTTCGCGTTCTGCAAAGGCAAAGGAACAAGCAAAGCTGACGTAGAAGCGGATCGCTTCCAGCGCGTTAACGCTCATCAGGCAGAGATACAGTTTTTTCTTCAGCTCGCGCAGGCTAACGGTTACGGTTTTACCGTTAACGGTGTGGGTGCCTTCGCCCAGAAGGTGCCAGTAGCTGGTCATTTCGATCAGTTCATCGTAATAGCTGGAGATCCCTTCCGCACGTTTCTGGATCTGCTCGTTGGTGACGATATCGTCAAACACAACAGACGGATCGTTAACGATATTACGAATGATATGAGTATAGGAACGGGAATGAATCGTTTCTGAGAACGCCCAGGTTTCGACCCAGGTTTCCAGTTCCGGAATAGAAATAAGCGGCAATAGCGCCACGTTCGGGCTACGACCCTGAATGGAATCCAGCAGCGTCTGATATTTCAGGTTGCTGATAAAGATGTGTTTTTCGTGCTCCGGCAGCGCCTGGTAATCTATACGGTCGCGGGAGACGTCAACTTCTTCCGGACGCCAGAAGAAAGAGAGCTGCTTTTCGATCAGCTTTTCGAAGATGTCATATTTTTGCTGATCGTAGCGAGCCACGTTGACCGGCTGACCAAAGAACATCGGTTCTTTGAGCTGATCATTTTTCGTCTGTGAAAAGGTGGTATATGCCATGAGTGTGTCCTGTTGGGAGTTTAATGCCGGATAAGGCATTTTACGCCGCATCCTGTGCCTGATGCGACGCTGGCGCGTCTTATCAGGCCTACAAATCCGAGCCGTAGGCCGGATAAGGCGTTCACGCTGCATCCGGCACCCGGAGCCTGATGCGACGCTGGCGCGTCTTATCAGGCCTACAAACCGAGCCGTAGGCCGGATAAGGCGTTTACGCCGCATCCGGCATCTCAATATCAGATCTTACATGCGCCGCTTTCGCAGCCATCGTCCTGGATTGACGGTACCAGATCGTCCTGCGCGTCTTCAGCGCCGTCACGGGTGTTCTGATAATACAGCGTTTTGACCCCGAATTTGTAGGCGGTGAGCAGGTCTTTCAGCAACTGCTGCATCGGCACTTTTCCTGACGGGAAACGTGACGGATCGTAGTTGGTGTTAGCAGAGATCGACTGATCGATAAATTTCTGCATGATACCTACCAGTTGCAGGTAGCCATCGTTACCCGGCATTTCCCACAGCAGCTCATAGGCGTCGTGCAGGTGCTCGTAGTCCGGCACCACCTGGCGCAAAATACCGTCTTTCGACGCTTTGATGCTGACGTAACCGCGCGGCGGTTCAATACCGTTAGTGGCGTTAGAGATCTGCGAAGAGGTCTCGGACGGCATCAGGGCAGAAAGCGTGGAGTTACGCAGGCCGTGCGTTTTGATTGATTCACGCAATGCTTCCCAGTCGTAATGCAGCGGCTCATTAGCGATGGCATCCAGATCTTTCTTATAGGTATCGATCGGCAGGATCCCTTTCGCGTAAGTGGTTTCGTTAAACCACGGGCACGCGCCTTGCTCTTTAGCCAGCTCATTAGACGCTTTCAGCAGGTAATACTGAATCGCTTCGAAGGTTTTATGCGTCAGGTTGTTGGCGCTGCCGTCGGAGTAGCGTTTACCGTGCTTCGCCAGATAGTAAGCGAAGTTAATCACACCAATACCCAGCGTACGACGCCCCATCGCTCCACGTTTGGCGGCCGGGATCGGGTAATCCTGATAATCCAGTAGCGCGTCAAGTGCACGAACCGCCAGAATCGCCAGCTCTTCCAGTTCATCCAGGCTATTAATTGCGCCCAGGTTGAAAGCAGACAGCGTACACAGCGCGATTTCACCGTTCTCGTCGTTGACGTCGTTCAGCGGTTTGGTCGGCAGGGCAATTTCTAGGCACAGGTTAGACTGGCGAACTGGCGCGATGGTCGGATCAAACGGACTATGGGTATTACAGTGGTCAACGTTCTGAATATAGATACGACCGGTAGACGCACGTTCCTGCATCATCAGCGAGAACAGCTCAACGGCTTTCACACGCTGCTTGCGGATGCTGTCGTCTTTCTCATATTTGGTATACAGGCGTTCAAACTCTTCCTGATCGGCGAAGAACGCGTCGTACAGCCCCGGTACGTCGGACGGGCTGAACAGGGTGATATCTTCACCTTTCAGCAGGCGGGTATACATCAGTTTGTTGATTTGTACCCCGTAGTCCATATGACGCACGCGGTTGCCTTCAACCCCACGGTTGTTTTTCAACACCAGCAGGCTTTCCACTTCCAGATGCCACATCGGGTAGAACAGCGTTGCCGCACCGCCGCGCACACCGCCCTGAGAGCAGGATTTCACCGCTGTCTGGAAATGTTTGTAGAACGGGATACAGCCGGTATGGAACGCTTCGCCACCGCGAATCGGGCTGCCCAGCGCACGAATACGTCCGGCGTTGATGCCGATCCCGGCACGCTGGGAAACATATTTCACAATCGCGCTGGAGGTGGCGTTGATGGAATCCAGGCTGTCACCGCACTCGATCAGTACGCAGGAGCTGAACTGACGAGTCGGGGTACGCACGCCGGACATGATTGGCGTCGGCAGCGAAATTTTAAATGTGGAAACCGCGTCATAAAAACGCTTCACGTATTGCAGGCGCGTTTCACGCGGGTAGTTCGAGAACAGGCACGCGGCAACAAGAATATAAAGGAACTGGGCGCTTTCGTAGATTTCGCCGGTCACGCGGTTCTGTACTAGATATTTGCCTTCCAGCTGCTTAACGGCAGCATAAGAGAAGGTCATATCACGGTCGTGATCGATAAACGTGTCCATCTGCTTGAACTCTTCTTCCGTGTAGTCTTCCAGCAGATGATTATCGTATTTGCCCATCTCGACCATTTTCACCACGTGGTCGTACAGCGCAGGCGGCTCAAACTGGCCGTAGGCTTTTTTACGCAGGTGGAAGATCGCCAGGCGCGCGGCGAGATACTGATAATCCGGCGCATCACGGGAGATCAGGTCTGCGGCAGCCTTGATAATAGTTTCGTGGATGTCAGAGGTCTTGATACCGTCATAAAACTGAATGTGGGAGCGCAGCTCGACCTGGGAAATCGAAACGTTATGCAGTCCTTCTGCCGCCCAATCCAGAACGCGATGGATTTTGTCGAGATTGATGCGCTCTGTGCTACCGTCGCGCTTTGTCACCAGCAGATTCTGATTCATGTATGTCGTACCTGTTTTTGGAATTCTTTCCGCAATAGTTTCATGCAGACTACCTGTAGTAAGGGAAGCTGCTTAGAACACTATATATAGGGGGTATGTTTGGGATTCACTGCAAGATAGTGTGAAAATGACCCTCTTGCAAGTGCATAACTTTGTGGATAACTCAGGAAGGAAAAAGTGGCTTTCGCGCACCTTAGGTCAGACAAGGTGTCCGGGAAAGTCAATGGGAAGAGAAAAATTTGTTAAAAATAACTGTTCGGCGATTTCTTGAACGGCAGAATAGGTTGGATAAATTGATATAGATGGTTTATTAATCTTTTTGCTAATGATTGCAAAAATTGATCTAAGCACGAGTCATCACATAATCTGATGTATCAGTTGTGGTCAATATATAAGCGAATGTAAGCGATTGTTGATGTCGAAATGGTTGTTTTCTATTCGGTTATTGTTAAATGCGAAGCCATTTTGTTAATTTACCTTATATTATAAGAAAATTATTCATTACTTTAATTTAGTTTAAATATAACTGGTATCCCTTAAGGTTATTAACTTGAATTATGACGCACTGATATTATTCATCAAATAATAACAAAATAGCCATTGCATCGGGTTGGACAATTTACAAAAGAAAGATAACCCATATTGTATAATGCGTTTAAATATGCCGTCTTATATAAAATGATGGTCAGATTAATATGCGGATTATCTTTCTACGCAAGGAGTATTTATCTCTACTCCCGTCAATGATTGCATCTCTTTTCTCTGCTAACGGTGTCGCGGCGGCCATTGATTTATGCCAGGGATATGATATCAAAGCGAGTTGTCACGCCAGCAGGCAAAGCCTTTCAGGCATTACGCATGGATTTGCCCCTATATTTCCAGACATCTGTTATCACTTAACCCATTACAAGCCCGCTGCCGCAGATATTCCCGTGGCGAGCGATAACCCAGCGCACTATGCGGATGCCATTCGTTATAATGCTCGAACGCCTCTGCAAGGTTCTTTGCTGCCGTTAACCCGTCTGGTTTGGGCATGATACTGATGTAGTCACGCTTTATCGTTTTCACGAAGCTCTCTGCTATTCCGTTACTCTCCGGACTCCGCACCGCCGTGTTCTTCGGTTCAAGTCCCAACATCCGGGCGAACTGGCGTGTTTCATTAGCCCGGTAGCATGAACCATTATCCGTCAGCCACTCCACTGGAGACGACGGAAGATCGTTGCCGAAGCGGCGTTCCACCGCTCCCAGCATGACGTCCTGTACTGTTTCACTGTTGAAGCCGCCCGTAGTGACCGCCCAGTGCAGTGCCTTACGGTCACAGCAGTCCAGCGCGAACGTGACTCGCAGTTTTTCTCCGTTATCACAGCGGAACTCGAACCCGTCAGAGCACCATCGCTGATTACTTTCTTTCACAGCCACTCTGCCGGTATGTGCCCGTTTCGATGGCGGTACAGCGAGTTTTCGCTCAAGCAACAGCGCATTCTGGCGCATGAGCCGGTAAATACGTTTGGCATTGATCGCAGGCATACCATCAAGTTCGGCCTGTCTGCGAAGCAGCGCCCATACCCGACGATAACCATATGTGGGCAGCTCTCCGATAACATGGTGTATACGGAGAAGCACATCCGTATCATCTGAGTGACGGCTGCGGCGACCATCTTTCCAGTCATCGGTTCGTCTGAGAATGACGTGCAACTGCGCACGCGACACCCGGAGACAACGGCTGACTAAGCTTACTCCCCATCCCCGGGCAATAAGGGCGCGTGCGCTATCCACTTTTTTGCCCGTCCATATTCAACGGCTTCTTTGAGGAGTTCATTTTCCATCGTTTTCTTGCCGAGCAGGCGCTGGAGTTCTTTAATCTGCTTCATGGCAGCAGCAAGTTCAGAGGCAGGAACGACCTGTTCTCCTGCGGCCACAGCAGTAAGACTTCCCTCCTGGTATTGCTTGCGCCAGAGAAATAACTGGCTGGCTGCCACACCGTGTTGCCGGGCAACAAGGGAGACCGTCATTCCCGGTTCAAAACTCTGCTGAACAATAGCGATCTTTTCCTGTGTAGTACGCCGTCTGCGTTTCTCCGGTCCTAAGACATCAATCATCTGCTCTCCAATGACTAGTCTAAAAACTAGTATTAAGACTATCACTTAAATAAGTGATATTGGTTGTCTGGAGATTCAGGGGGCCAGTCTATCGCCGATGGGCAATGGCTGGTTTTTTCGGATATGACCAATAATGCCAGCGGTGGGGCCGTATTTTTGCAACAAGGAGCGGAATTTTCACTATTACCAGAAAATGAAACTGGAATGACTCTGTTTGCCAATAACACCGTTACAGGAGAATATAATAACGGCGGGGCCATATTTGCTAAAGAAAACTCAACGCTGAATCTTACTGATGTTATTTTTTCCGGTAACGTCGCAGGCGGCTATGGTGGCGCAATCTATTCTTCTGGTACTAATGATACTGGTGCCGTCGATTTACGTGTCACTAACGCCATCAATAATATCGCTAATGATGGCAAAGGTGGCGCAATTTATACCATTAATAATGACGTCTATTTAAGTGATGATGTTTTTAACAATAACCAGGCATATACATCAACAAGTTACAGTGATGGCGATGGCGGGGCAATCGATGTTACCGATAATAATAGCGACAGCAAGCATCCTTCAGGTTATACGATAATAAATAACACCGCCTTTACAAATAACACAGCCGAAGGTTATGGCGGGGCGATATATACCAATAGCGCGACGGCTCCCTATCTTATTGATATTTCTGTTGATGACAGCTACAGCCAGAACGGCGGCGTGTTAGTCGATGAGAACAATAGCGCAGCAGGCTATGGAGATGGTCCCTCCACTGCGGCGGGTGGCTTTATGTATCTCGGCTTAAGTGAAGTTACCTTTGATATTGCCGACGGAAAAACGCTGGTTATCGGCAATACAGAGAATGACGGAGCTGTTGACTCTATTGCTGGTACCGGGTTAATCACCAAAACAGGTTCCGGCGATCTGGTACTTAATGCAGATAACAATGACTTTACTGGTGAGATGCAGATTGAAAACGGTGAAGTTACCCTGGGTCGCAGCAACTCCCTGATGAATGTCGGCGATACGCATTGCCAGGACGATCCGCAAGACTGCTACGGTCTGACGATAGGGAGTATTGATCAGTATCAGAATCAGGCTGAGCTAAACGTTGGCTCGACCCAACAAACTTTTGTGCACGCATTGACGGGCTTTCAGAATGGCACTTTAAATATCGATGCTGGTGGCAACGTTACTGTTAATCAGGGCAGTTTTGCTGGCATCATCGAAGGTGCTGGTCAGCTCACCATTGCGCAAAACGGCAGCTACGTGCTGGCAGGGGCGCAGTCGATGGCGCTAACCGGCGATATAGTCGTTGATGATGGTGCGGTGCTTTCGCTGGAAGGCGACGCGGCAGATCTTACCGCTCTCCAGGACGATCCGCAGTCGATCGTGTTAAACGGCGGTGTGCTCGATCTCTCTGATTTCTCCACTTGGCAGAGCGGCACATCATACAATGATGGCCTTGAAGTCAGTGGCAGCAGCGGAACGGTTATCGGCAGTCAGGATGTGGTAGATCTTGCAGGTGGCGACAATTTGCATATCGGCGGCGACGGGAAAGATGGCGTCTACGTGGTGGTCGATGCGAGCGACGGGCAGGTAAGTCTGGCAAACAATAATAGTTATTTGGGCACAACACAAATCGCCTCCGGTACGCTGATGGTGAGCGACAACTCGCAGCTTGGAGATACCCACTATAACCGCCAGGTTATCTTTACCGATAAGTAACAAGAAAGCGTGATGGAGATTACTGCCAATGTCGATACTCGCTCTACGACGACTGAGCATGGGCGTGATATTGAAATGCGCGCCGACGGTGAAGTGGCAGTTGATGCGGGGGTAGACACGCAGTGGGGCGCACTGATGGCTGACAGCAGCGGGCAGCATCAGGATGAGGGTAGCACATTTACTAAAACGGGGGCGGGTACGCTGGAGCTGACCGCCAGCGGTACAACGCAGTCGGCGGTACGTGTCGAAGAAGGCACCCTGAAAGGCGATGTTGCGGATATCTTTCCTTATGCTTCGTCACTGTGGGTTGGTGATGGGGCAACGTTCGTTACTGGCGCGGATCAGGATATTCAGTCAATTGATGCTACTTCCAGCGGCACTATCGACATCAGCGATGGTACGGTTTTGCGTCTGACCGGGCAGGATACTTCCGTCGCCCTTAATGCCTCACTATTTAACGGCGATGGGACGCTGGTAAATGCTACCGATGGCGTGACGTTGACAGGCGAGCTTAATACCAACCTTGAAACTGACAGCCTGACCTATCTTGCTGACGTGACGGTTAATGGTGATCTGACCAATACGTCCGGTGCGGTTAGCCTGCAAAATGGCGTCGCTGGCGATACGCTGACGGTAAACGGTGATTATACCGGCGGCGGTACGCTACTATTCGACAGCGAATTAAACGGCGATGACTCGGTAAGCGATCAATTGGTGATGAACGGTAATACTGCTGGCAACACAACTGTGGTGGTTAACTCCATTACAGGGATTGGTGAGCCGACATCGACAGGCATTAAAGTGGTTGATTTCGCAGCTGATCCCACGCAGTTTCAAAACAATGCACAGTTCAGTCTGGCTGGCAGTGGCTACGTCAACATGGGAGCGTATGACTACACGCTAGTGGAAGATAACAACGACTGGTATCTGCGATCGCAAGAAGTAACGCCGCCATCGCCACCTGAGCCAGACCCGACTCCCGATCCTGATCCCACGCCGGATCCTGACCCAACCCCCGACCCGGCCCCTACGCCTGCTTACCAGCCGGTGCTGAATGCCAAAGTTGGCGGTTATCTCAATAACCTGCGGGCGGCAAATCAGGCGTTTATGATGGAGCGACGCGATCACGCTGGTGGCGATGGTCAGACGCTGAATTTACGTGTTATCGGCGGACGTTATCATTACACGGCGGCAGGGCAACTGGCTCAGCAGGAAGACACTTCTACGGTGCAGCTTAGCGGCGGCTTGTTTAGCGGGCGCTGGGGCACGGATGGCGAGTGGATGCTTGGGGCGGTTGGTGGCTACAGTGATAATCAGGGCGACAGCCGCTCGAATATGACCGGAACTCGCGCCGATAACCAGAACCACGGTTATGCCGTTGGGCTGACCTCAAGCTGGTATCAGCACGGTAATCAGAAGCAGGGGGCCTGGCTGGATAGCTGGCTGCAATACGCGTGGTTTAACAATGATGTTTCCGAACATGAAGATGGCGTGGATCGTTACCATTCGTCGGGGATTATCGCCTCGCTGGAAGCTGGGTATCAGTGGTTACCGGGGCGTGGTGTGGTGATTGAACCGCAGGCGCAGGTGATTTATCAGGGCGTGCAGCAGGATGATTTTACCGCCGCTAACCATGCGCGCGTGTCACAATCGCAGGGGGATGATATTCAGACGCGGCTGGGTTTACACAGCGAATGGCGTACCGCGGTTGGTGTCACACCAACATTAGATCTGAATTACTATCACGATCCCCATGCGACGGAAATTGAAGAAGATGGCAGCACTATCAGTGACGATGCGGTGAAGCTACGGGGTGAAATAAAAGTGGGAGTCACGGGCAATATCAGTCAGCGAGTGTCCCTGCGCGGCAGCGTGGCGTGGCAGAAAGGGAGTGATGATTTTGCCCAGACGGCAGGGTTTTTGTCGATGACGGTGAAATGGTAATCGCTGTCTGACCATCACAATTGCCGGATGCGGCGTAAACGCCTTATCTGGCCTACGGAGAGCATTTGTAGGCCTGATAAGACGCTGCAAGCGTCGCATCAGGCATTGGCGCGGCCAAACATCAACCTCACTTATTCTGCGTGTGCAGCATATAGTTCACATCCACGCCGGGGCCGAGCTTAAAGGAATTAGTGATCGGGTTGTAATGTAGCCCGGTTATATGTCGCTCTTTTAAACTGGTCTGATCCACCCAGCCAAGCAGCTCTGCCGGTTTAATAAACTTCTTCACATCATGCGTACCTTTGGGCACCATGCGCAAAATATATTCCGCGCCAACCACCGCCATCAGCCATGACTTGCCGTTGCGGTTAAGCGTCGAGAAAAAGACATCGCCGCCTGGTTTCACCAGTTGCGCACAGGCTCTGACCACTGACTGCGGATCGGGTACGTGCTCCAGCATCTCCATGCAGGTCACCACATCATACTGCCCGGCATGTTTTGCCGCGTGCTCTTCCACGGTTTCCTGCACGTAATCCACCTGAATGCCGCTTTCCAGCGCGTGCAGCTTTGCCACCTGCAATGGCTCAAAGCCCATATCCAGACCGGTCACCGTCGCGCCTTCGCGCGCCATACTCTCGGCCAGAATGCCGCCGCCACAACCGACATCGAGCACCTTTTTGCCAAATAAACCGCCAGCACGCTCGGCAATATAGCCCAGACGCAGCGGGTTAATGCGGTGCAACGGTTTGAACTCACCTTCAAGATCCCACCAGCGGGAGGCGACGGCTTCAAATTTAGCGATCTCTTCGTGGTCTACGTTATGGTTTTCCGGCGATTTTTCGGCATTCATTGGCACTTCTACTCCGTAATTGGCAAGACAAACGAGTATATCAGGCATTGGATGTGAATAAAGCGTATAGGTTTACCTCAAACTGCGCGGCTGTGTTATAATTTGCGACCTTTGAATCCGGGATACAGTAGAGGGATAGCGGTTAGATGAGCGACCTTGCGAGAGAAATTACACCGGTCAACATTGAGGAAGAGCTAAAGAGCTCCTATCTGGATTATGCGATGTCGGTCATTGTTGGCCGTGCGCTGCCAGATGTCCGAGATGGCCTGAAGCCGGTACACCGTCGCGTACTTTACGCCATGAACGTACTAGGCAATGACTGGAACAAAGCCTATAAAAAATCTGCCCGTGTCGTTGGTGACGTAATCGGTAAATACCATCCCCATGGTGACTCGGCGGTTTATGACACGATCGTCCGTATGGCGCAGCCATTCTCGCTGCGTTACATGCTGGTAGACGGTCAGGGTAACTTCGGTTCCATCGACGGCGACTCTGCGGCGGCAATGCGTTATACGGAAATCCGTCTGGCGAAAATTGCCCATGAACTGATGGCCGATCTCGAAAAAGAGACGGTCGATTTCGTTGATAACTATGACGGCACGGAAAAAATTCCCGACGTCATGCCAACCAAAATTCCTAACCTGCTGGTGAACGGTTCTTCCGGTATCGCCGTAGGTATGGCAACCAACATCCCGCCGCACAACCTGACGGAAGTCATCAACGGTTGTCTGGCGTATATCGATGATGAAGACATCAGCATTGAAGGGCTGATGGAACACATCCCGGGGCCGGACTTCCCGACGGCGGCAATCATTAACGGTCGTCGCGGTATTGAAGAAGCTTACCGTACCGGTCGCGGCAAGGTATATATCCGCGCCCGTGCTGAAGTGGAAGTTGACGCCAAAACCGGACGTGAAACCATTATCGTCCACGAAATTCCGTATCAGGTAAACAAAGCGCGCCTGATCGAGAAGATTGCGGAACTGGTAAAAGAAAAACGCGTGGAAGGCATCAGCGCGCTGCGTGACGAGTCTGACAAAGACGGTATGCGCATCGTGATTGAAGTGAAACGCGATGCGGTCGGTGAAGTTGTGCTCAACAACCTCTACTCCCAGACCCAGTTGCAGGTTTCTTTCGGTATCAACATGGTGGCATTGCACCATGGTCAGCCGAAGATCATGAACCTGAAAGACATCATCGCGGCGTTTGTTCGTCACCGCCGTGAAGTGGTGACCCGTCGTACTATTTTCGAACTGCGTAAAGCTCGCGATCGTGCTCATATCCTTGAAGCATTAGCCGTGGCGCTGGCGAACATTGACCCGATCATCGAACTGATCCGTCATGCGCCGACGCCTGCAGAAGCGAAAACTGCGCTGGTTGCTAATCCGTGGCAGCTGGGCAACGTTGCCGCCATGTTGGAACGTGCTGGCGACGATGCTGCGCGTCCGGAATGGCTGGAGCCAGAGTTCGGCGTGCGTGATGGTCTGTACTACCTGACCGAACAGCAAGCTCAGGCGATTCTGGATCTGCGTTTGCAGAAACTGACCGGCCTTGAGCACGAAAAACTGCTCGACGAATACAAAGAGCTGCTGGATCAGATCGCGGAACTGTTGCGTATTCTTGGTAGCGCCGATCGTCTGATGGAAGTGATCCGCGAAGAGCTGGAGCTGGTTCGTGAACAGTTCGGTGACAAACGTCGTACTGAAATCACCGCCAACAGCGCAGACATCAACCTGGAAGATCTGATCACCCAGGAAGATGTGGTCGTGACGCTCTCTCACCAGGGCTACGTTAAATATCAGCCGCTTTCTGAATACGAAGCGCAGCGTCGTGGCGGGAAAGGTAAATCTGCCGCACGTATTAAAGAAGAAGACTTTATCGACCGACTGCTGGTGGCGAACACGCACGACCATATTCTGTGCTTCTCCAGCCGTGGTCGCGTCTATTCGATGAAAGTTTACCAGTTGCCGGAAGCCACTCGTGGCGCGCGCGGTCGTCCGATCGTCAACCTGCTACCGCTGGAACAGGACGAACGTATCACCGCGATCCTGCCGGTGACCGAGTTTGAAGAAGGCGTGAAAGTCTTCATGGCGACCGCTAACGGTACTGTGAAGAAAACCGTCCTCACCGAATTCAACCGTCTGCGTACCGCCGGTAAAGTGGCGATCAAACTGGTTGACGGCGATGAGCTGATCGGCGTTGATCTGACCAGTGGCGAAGATGAAGTAATGCTGTTCTCCGCCGAAGGTAAAGTGGTGCGCTTTAAAGAGTCTTCTGTCCGTGCGATGGGCTGCAATACCACTGGTGTGCGCGGTATTCGCTTAGGTGAAGGCGATAAAGTCGTCTCTCTGATCGTGCCTCGTGGCGATGGCGCAATCCTCACCGCAACGCAAAACGGTTACGGTAAACGTACTGCAGTGGCGGAATACCCAACCAAGTCGCGTGCGACGAAAGGGGTTATCTCCATCAAGGTTACCGAACGTAACGGTTTAGTGGTTGGCGCGGTGCAGGTAGATGACTGCGACCAGATCATGATGATCACCGATGCCGGTACGCTGGTACGTACTCGCGTTTCAGAAATCAGCATCGTGGGCCGTAACACCCAGGGCGTGATCCTCATCCGTACTGCGGAAGATGAAAACGTAGTGGGTCTGCAGCGTGTTGCTGAACCGGTTGACGAGGAAGATCTGGATACCATCGACGGCAGTGCCGCGGAAGGGGATGATGAAATTGCTCCGGAAGTGGACGTTGACGACGAGCCAGAAGAAGAATAATTTTACTTCTTCATGCCAAAAGGGAGCTATCTCCCTTGTTTGAATTGAAAAGTCCAGGCTGCAAAGTCTGGGCTTTTGTCGTATTAGGGCGCGGTAAAGTTTGGCTGTGCCCGTAAAAAATGGCTGGCTATACACAAGGAATGTGGCAATGAGTGGTGAAAAAAAGGCGAAAGGCTGGCGGTTCTATGGTCTTGTAGGTTTTGGCGCAATAGCACTGCTTTCCGCTGGCGTCTGGGCGTTGCAATATGCTGGCAGTGGGCCAGAAAAAACGTTGTCGCCGCTGGTGGTGCACAACAATCTGCAAATCGATCTCAATGAGCCGGACCTCTTTCTAGACAGCGACTCTCTGAGCCAGCTTCCCAAAGATCTCCTCACCATTCCGTTTCTCCACGATGTTCTGAGCGAAGATTTCGTTTTCTATTATCAGAATCATGCCGATCGTCTGGGCATTGAAGGCAGCATTCGCCGCATTGTCTATGAACACGATCTCACGCTGAAAGATAAGCTCTTTTCGTCACTCTTAGATCAGCCCGCGCAGGCGGCGCTATGGCACGATAAACAAGGCCATCTTTCACATTACATGGTGCTGATCCAGCGCAGTGGTTTAAGCAAACTGCTGGAGCCATTGTTGTTTGCCGCTACCAGCGACAGCTAGTTAAGCAAAACGGAAATCAGTAGCATCAAGATAAATAGTGAAACTATTCCTGTTTATCAGTTGCGCTATAACGGCAATAACGCCCTGATGTTCGCGACATATCAGGACAAGATGCTGGTGTTTTCCAGTACGGATATGTTGTTTAAAGATGATCAGCAGGATACCGAAGCCACGGCGATCGCAAGTGATTTGTTGAGCGGTAAAAAACGCTGGCAAGCCAGCTTTGGCCTGGAAGAGCGTACAGCCGAAAAAACGCCAGTACGCCTGCGCATCGTGGTCAGCGCCAGGTTGCTGGGTTTTGGCTACCAGCGGTTAATGCCTTCTTTTGCTGGCGTACGCTTCGAAATGGGTAACGACGGCTGGCACAGTTTTGTGGCGTTAAATGATGAATCCGCCAGCGTAGATGCCAGTTTCGATTTTACGCCGGTCTGGAACAGTATGCCTGCCGGAGCCAGCTTCTGTGTGGCGGTGCCGTATTCACACGGTATTGCCGAAGAGATGCTTTCGCACATCAGCCAGGAAAACGACAAGCTGAATGGGGCGTTAGACGGTGCCGCGGGGCTGTGCTGGTATGAAGACTCAAAATTGCAAACCCCGCTGTTTGTCGGTCAGTTTGATGGCACTGCCGAACAGGCGCAATTGCCAGGGAAACTGTTTACGCAAAATATTGGTGCGCACGAAAGCAAAGCGCCAGAAGGTGTTTTGCCGGTAAGCCAGACTCAGCAGGGCGAAGCGCAAATCTGGTGTCGCGAAGTGAGTTCCCGATACGGTCAGTATCCGAAAGCGCAGGCGGCGCAACCCGATCAATTAATGTCGGATTATTTTTTCCGTGTGTCGCTGGCGATGCAAAACAAAACGCTGCTTTTCTCCCTCGATGACACGCTGGTTAATAACGCCCTGCAAACACTGAATAAAACCCGCCCGGCAATGGTGGATGTAATACCCACTGATGGCATCGTTCCGCTCTATATCAATCCACAAGGCGTGGCGAAACTGCTGCGTAACGAAACGTTGACCAGTCTGCCGAAGAATCTCGAACCGGTTTTTTATAACGCCGCACAAACTTTATTAATGCCGAAGCTGGACGCTTTATCTCAACAACCGCGTTATGTCATGAAGCTGGCCCAGATGGAACCCGGTGTCGCCTGGCAGTGGCTACCCATAACCTGGCAGCCGCTATGAGACACGGGCTGCTGGCGCTGATTTGCTGGCTGTGTTGTGTTGTTGCCCATAGCGAAATGCTGAATGTCGAACAATCCAGGCTGTTTCGCGCCTGGTTTGTACGCATTGCACAAGAACAGCTCCGCCAGGGGCCAAGTCCACGCTGGTATCAGCAGGATTGTGCGGGCCTGGTGCGATTTGCGGCGAACGAGACGCTGAAAGTTCACGACAGTAAATGGCTAAAAAGTAACGGTTTATCTAGCCAGTATTTGCCGCCAGAGATGACGCTAACACCTGAACAGCGTCAACTGGCGCAAAACTGGAATCAGGGGAGCGGGAAAAACGGCCCCTACGTGACCGCGATTAATTTGATTCAGTACAACAGCCAGTTTATTGGCCAAGACATAAACCAGGCGCTGCCTGGCGATATGATTTTTTTCGATCAGGGCGATGCCCAGCACTTAATGGTCTGGATGGGGCGTTACGTCATCTACCACACCGGAAGCGCCACGAAAACTGACAACGGAATGCGCGCAGTCAGTCTGCAACAACTTATGACATGGAAGGACACCCGATGGATACCCAACGATTCCAATCCCAATTTCATTGGCATTTATCGTTTAAATTTTCTGGCGCGATAGCAGCGTGCTTGTCCCTGTCTCTTGTGGGAACAGGGCTTGCTAAAGCTGATGATTCGCTTCCTTCCAGTAACTATGCGCCGCCCGCCGGGGGAACATTCTTTTTGCTTGCTGACAGCAGTTTTAGCAGCAGTGAAGAGGCGAAAGTGCGACTGGAAGCGCCGGGGCGTGATTATCGGCGCTATCAGATGGAAGAGTACGGCGGCGTGGACGTTCGCCTATATCGTATTCCTGACCCGATGGCATTTTTGCGCCAGCAGAAAAACCTGCATCGCATTGTGGTGCAACCGCAATATCTGGGCGACGGGCTGAACAATACGCTGACCTGGCTGTGGGATAACTGGTACGGCAAATCTCGCCGCGTGATGCAGCGTACATTCTCTTCTCAGTCACGGCAGAATGTGACTCAGGCATTACCCGAATTACATCTCGGCAATGCCATTATTAAACCTTCCCGTTATGTACAGAACAACCAGTTTTCCCCGCTGAAAAAATATCCCTTGGTGGAACAGTTCCGTTATCCACTATGGCAGGCTAAACCGGTCGAGCCGCAGCAAGGGGTAAAACTGGAAGGCGCATCCAGCAATTTCATCTCGCCGCAGCCGGGTAATATTTATATTCCTCTCGGCCAACAAGAGCCGGGGCTGTACCTCGTCGAGGCGATGGTAGGTGGGTATCGGGCGACGACGGTGGTGTTTGTTTCCGATACCGTGGCGCTTAGCAAAGTGTCAGGTAACGAGCTTCTGGTATGGACCGCGGGTAAAAAACAGGGTGAAGCGAAGCCCGGCTCAGAGATCTTGTGGACTGAAGGTCTTGGCGTGATGACCCGCGGGGTGACCGATGACAGCGGTACTTTGCAGTTACAACATATATCGCCAGAACGTTCATACATTCTGGGTAAGGATGCTGAAGGCGGCGTTTTTGTCTCCGAGAACTTCTTCTACGAAAGCGAAATCTACAACACCCGCTTGTATATTTTTACCGATCGCCCGCTATATCGCGCAGGCGATCGTGTCGATGTTAAAGTGATGGGCCGCGAGTTCCGCGATCCGTTGCATTCATCCCCCATCGTCAGCGCCCCGGCGAAGCTTTCGGTGCTGGACGCTAACGGCAGTCTGTTGCAAACCGTCGATGTCACGCTGGATGCGCGCAATGGCGGGCAGGGAAGTTTCCGCCTGCCAGAAAATGCCGTTGCCGGAGGTTATGAGTTACGTCTTGCTTACCGCAATCAGGTCTATAGCAGCAGTTTTCGCGTGGCAAACTACATCAAGCCACATTTCGAGATTGGTTTAGCTCTCGACAAAAAAGAGTTCAAAACTGGCGAAGCGGTCAGCGGCAAACTGCAACTGCTCTACCCGGATGGCGAGCCGGTAAAAAATGCCCGCGTGCAGTTAAGTTTGCGCGCTCAGCAATTATCAATGGTCGGTAACGATTTGCGTTATGCCGGACGTTTCCCCGTGTCGCTGGAAGGCAGCGAAACGGTGTCCGACGCCAGCGGTCATGTGGCGTTAAATCTCCCCGCCGCCGATAAACCGAGCCGCTATTTGTTAACCGTCTCCGCCAGTGACGGCGCGGCGTATCGCGTCACCACCACCAAAGAGATCCTCATTGAACGCGGCCTGGCGCATTACTCTTTAAGTACCGCCGCACAATACAGTAATAGCGGCGAGTCGGTTGTGTTCCGTTATGCCGCGCTGGAATCTTCAAAACAGGTTCCTGTTACGTATGAATGGTTGCGTCTCGAAGACCGCACGAGCCATAGCGGAGAGCTACCGTCAGGCGGCAAATCCTTTACCGTCAATTTCGCTAAACCTGGCAACTACAATCTGACATTACGCGATAAAGACGGCTTAATTCTCGCTGGGTTAAGTCATGCCGTCAGCGGTAAGGGCAGCACGGCGCATACTGGTACGGTAGATATCGTGGCGGATAAAACGCTGTACCAGCCAGGCGAAACCGCGAAGATGCTGATTACTTTCCCGGAGCCAATTGATGAAGCGTTATTGACGCTGGAACGCGATCGCGTGGAACAGCAGTCGCTGCTTTCGCATCCGGCAAACTGGCTAACGCTACAACGTTTAAACGATACCCTGTATGAAGCCCGGGTACCAGTGAGCAATTCCTTTGCGCCTAACATCACTTTTTCGGTGCTGTATACCCGTAATGGTCAGTACAGTTTTCAGAACGCCGGGATCAAAGTTGCCGTTCCTCAGCTTGATATCCGGGTGAAAACGGACAAAACCCATTACCAGCCTGGTGAACTGGTCAATGTCGAATGATGAAGTGGCACACTGAATTTGGCCACCTGAACAGAGGTGATATGCTCACCTCAGAACAACACAGGTGCTCCAATGAAAAAAAGAAATTTTAGCGCAGAGTTTAAACGCGAATCCGCTCAACTGGTTGTTGACCAGAAATACACGGTGGCAGATGCCGCCAAAGCTATGGATGTTGGCCTTTCCACAATGACAAGATGGGTCAAACAACTGCGTGATGAGCGTCAGGGCAAAACACCAAAAGCCTCCCCCATTACCCCGGAACAAATTGAAATCCGTGAGCTCAGGAAAAAGCTACAACGCATTGAAATGGAGAATGAAATATTAAAAAAGGCTACCGCGCTCTTGATGTCAGACTCCCTGAACAGTTCTCGATAATCGGGAAACTCAGAGCGCATTATCCTGTGGTCACACTCTGCCATGTGTTCGGGGTTCATCGCAGCAGCTACAGATACTGGAAAAATCGTCCTGAAAAACCAGACGGCAGACGGGCTGTATTACGCAGTCAGGTACTTGAGCTACATGGCATCAGCCACGGTTCGGCCGGAGCAAGAAGCATCGCCACAATGGCAACCCGGAGAGGCTACCAGATGGGACGCTGGCTTGCTGGCAGGCTCATGAAAGAGCTGGGGCTGGTCAGCTGTCAGCAGCCGACTCACCGGTATAAACGTGGTGGTCATGAACATGTTGCTATCCCTAACTACCTTGAAAGGCAGTTCGCCGTGACCGAGCCAAATCAGGTGTGGTGCGGTGATGTGACCTATATCTGGACGGGTAAGCGCTGGGCGTACCTCGCCGTTGTTCTCGACCTGTTCGCAAGAAAACCAGTGGGCTGGGCCATGTCGTTCTCGCCGGACAGCAGGCTCACCATGAAAGCGCTGGAAATGGCATGGGAAACCCGTGGTAAGCCCGGCGGGGTGATGTTCCACAGCGATCAGGGCAGTCATTATACGAGCAGGCAGTTCCGGCAGTTATTGTGGCGATACCAGATCAGACAGAGTATGAGCCGGCGCGGAAACTGCTGGGATAACAGCCCAATGGAACGCTTCTTCAGGAGTCTGAAGAACGAATGGATGCCGGTGGTGGGTTACGTAAGCTTCAGCGAGGCAGCTCACGCCATAACGGACTATATCGTTGGATATTACAGTGCACTAAGACCGCACGAATATAACGGTGGGTTACCCCCAAACGAATCGGAAAATCGATACTGGAAAAACTCTAACTCGGTGGCCAGTTTTTGTTGACCACTTCAGAATTAACCTCGTCGCTGAAAGGTAAACCTGTTTCTGCGCAGCTAACGGTAGGCGTGGTCGATGAAATGATCTACGCGCTGCAACCAGAAATCGCGCCGAATATCGGCAAATTTTTCTATCCGCTGGGGCGTAACAATGTGCGTACCAGCTCCAGTCTGTCGTTTATCAGCTATGACCAGGCGCTCTCCAGCGAGCCGGTTGCGCCTGGCGCGACTAACCGCAGCGAGCGGCGAGTAAAAATGCTTGAACGTCCACGGCGTGAAGAGGTGGATACCGCGGCATGGATGCCGTCACTCACAACCGATAAACAAGGCAAAGCGTATTTCACGTTCCTGATGCCTGATTCGTTAACCCGCTGGCGTATCACCGCGCGTGGGATGAACGGCGACGGGCTGGTCGGGCAGGGGCGTGCTTATCTGCGTTCGGAAAAAAATCTCTACATGAAGTGGAGTATGCCAACGGTGTATCGCGTGGGCGACAAACCGGCGGCAGGACTGTTTATCTTCAGTCAGCAGGATAACGAACCGGTGGCGCTGGTGACTAAATTTGCAGGCGCTGAGATGCGCCAGACGCTGACGCTGCACAAAGGGGCGAATTATATTTCGCTGACGCAGAATATTCAGCAATCTGGCTTGTTAAGTGCAGAACTGCAACAAAATGGGCAAGTGCAGGACAGCATTAGCACAAAACTGTCTTTTGTGGACAACAGCTGGCCCGTTGAACAGCAGAAAAATGTCATGCTCGGCGGTGGCGAGAACGCGCTGATGTTGCCCGAGCAGGCGAGTAATATCCGGCTACAAAGTAGTGAAACGCCGCAGGAGATTTTCCGCAACAATCTTGATGCGTTAGTCGATGAACCGTGGGGTGGGGTGATCAACACCGGTAGCCGTCTGATCCCGCTCAGTCTCGCCTGGCGTTCGCTTGCCGATCATCAAAGTGCCGCCGCTAACGACATTCGTCAGATGATTCAGGATAACCGTCTGCGGCTGATGCAACTGGCGGGGCCCGGAGCGCGCTTTACCTGGTGGGGTGAAGATGGCAATGGTGACGCCTTCCTTACGGCATGGGCATGGTACGCCGACTGGCAGGCCAGCCAGGCGCTCGGCGTAACGCAACAACCGGAATACTGGCAGCATATGCTCGACAGTTATGCCGAGCAGGCGGATAATATGCCGTTATTGCATCGGGCGCTGGTGCTGGCGTGGGCACAGGAGATGAATCTGCCGTGCAAAACGTTGTTGAAAGGGGGGGATGAAGCTATCGCCCGGCGCGGAACTAAAGATGAAGATTTCTCTGAGGAAGACATCCGCGATATCAATGACAGCCTGATCCTCGATACACCGGAATCTCCACTGGCAGATGCGGTGGCAAACGTCTTAACCATGACGTTGCTGAAAAAAGCGCAGTTGAAGTCCACGGTGATGCCACAGGTTCAGCAATATGCGTGGGATAAAGCGGCAAACAGCAATCAGCCGCTGGCGCACACGGTTGTGCTGCTCAATAGCGGTGGTGACGCTACCCAGACGGCCGCTATTTTAATGGTTTGACCGCTGAGCAATCCACTATTGAGCGCGCGCTGGCCATGAACTGGCTGGCGAAATATATGGCGACAATGCCTCCAGTTGTTTTGCCTGCGCCTGCGGGCGCATGGGCTAAACATAAGTTAACTGGAGGGGGCGAAGACTGGCGTTGGGTTGGTTAGGGTGTGCCGGACATTCTCTCTTTTGGTGACGAATTATCGCCGCAAATGTGCAGGTCCGCTGGCGTGAACCGGCAAAAACGGCTCAACAAAGTAACATTCCGGTGACCGTTGAACGCCAGTTGTATCGGCTTATCCCCGGTGAAGAAGAGATGAGCTTTACTCTGCAGCCGGTGACCAGCAATGAGATTGACAGCGATGCGCTGTATCTCGATGAAATTACGCTTACCAGCGAGCAGGATGCAGTTCTGCGCTATGGTCAGGTGGAAGTACCGCTCCCGCCGGGAGCCGACGTTGAGCGCACAACATGGGGCATTTCAGTCAATAAACCCAACGCCGCGAAACAGCAGGGGCAATTGCTGGAAAAAGCGCGTAATGAAATGGGCGAACTGGCCTATATGGTGCCGGTGAAAGAACTGACGGGAACGGTCACTTTCCGCCATTTGCTGCGCTTCTCGCAAAAAGGGCAATTCGTTCTGCCTCCTGCTCGTTATGTGCGTTCCTATGCACCTGCGCAGCAAAGTGTCGCGGCAGGGAGTGAATGGACCGGGATGCAGGTGAAATAAGTGAACTGGCGCAGAATCGTCTGGCTATTGGCGTTGGTTACTCTGCCAACGCTTGCGGAGGAGACGCCGTTACAACTGGTGCTGCGCGGTGCGCAGCACGATCAACTGTATCAGCTGTCGTCATCAGGCGTGACCAAAGTCTCAGCATTACCTGACTCGCTCACCACGCCGTTAGGGAGTTTGTGGAAACTGTATGTTTACGCCTGGCTGGAGGATACCCATCAACCGGAGCAGCCCTACCAGTGTCGCGGAAACTCCCCGGAAGAGGTTTATTGTTGTCAGGCTGGGGAGAGCATAACGCGCGATACCGCGCTGGTACGTTCCTGTGGGCTCTATTTTGCGCCGCAGCGGTTGCATATTGGCGCAGATGTGTGGGGGCAATACTGGCAACAGCGTCAGGCACCTGCGTGGTTAGCGTCTCTTACAACGCTGAAGCCAGAAACCTCGGTAACGGTTAAATCGCTGCTTGATTCATTAGCGACGTTACCTGCGCAAAACAAAGCTCAGGAAGTCTTACTGGATGTGGTGCTGGACGAGGCGAAAATCGGTGTCGCATCCATGCTCGGTAGTCGGGTACGGGTGAAAACCTGGAGCTGGTTTGCCGATGATAAACAGGAAATCCGTCAGGGTGGTTTTGCTGGCTGGTTAACCGATGGTACACCGCTGTGGGTTACTGGCAGTGGCACCAGCAAAACGGTACTAACCCGTTATGCGACGGTGCTTAATCGGGTTTTGCCAGTGCCGACGCAGGTTGCCAGTGGGCAATGTGTAGAGGTGGAGCTGTTTGCCCGCTATCCGCTGAAGAAAATCACAGCGGAAAAGAGTACGACGGCAGTAAAACCCAGCGTACTTAATGGGCGCTATCGTGTGACGTTTACTAATGGTAACCACATTACGTTTGTCAGCCACGGTGAGACGACCTTACTGAGCGAAAAGGGCAAACTGAAATTGCAGTCGCATCTCGATCGTGAAGAGTACGTTGCCAGAGTTCTGGATCGCGAGGCGAAAAGTACGCCACCTGAGGCAGCGAAAGCCATGACTGTGGCGATACGTACTTTTTTACAGCAAAACGCCAATCGGGAAGGTGATTGCCTGACCATCCCCGACAGCAGCGCCACGCAGCGTGTTTCTGCTTCGCCAGCGACCACGGGGGCGCGAACGATGACCGCCTGGACGCAGGAGCTCATCTATGCAGGCGATCCGGTTCATTATCATGGCAGTCGCGCTACCGAAGGGACACTTTCCTGGCGGCAAGCCACGGCCCAGGCGGGGCAGGGGGAGCGTTACGACCAGATACTCGCGTTTGCTTATCCCGACAACAGCCTTAGCCGCTGGGGAGCTCCACGCTCAACCTGCCAGTTATTACCCAAAGCGAAAGCCTGGCTGGCGAAAAAAATGCCGCAGTGGCGGCGTATATTACAAGGCGAGACGGGGTACAACGAACCAGACGTGTTTGCGGTCTGTCGTTTAGTCTCAGGTTTCCCCTATACCGATCGGCAGCAGAAACGGCTGTTTATTCGTAACTTCTTTACGCTTCAGGATCGGCTGGATTTAACCCATGAGTATCTGCACTTGGCCTTTGATGGTTATCCCACCGGGCTTGATGAGAACTATATCGAAACGCTGACCCGACAATTATTAATGGACTAATGCTATGCGAAAGATTTTTCTTCCGTTGTTACTGGTGGCACTTTCGCCTGTCGCTCACAGTGAAGGTGTGCAGGAAGTCGAGATTGACGCACCGCTCTCTGGCTGGCATCCGGCAGAGGGCGAAGATGCCAGTTTTTCACAATCGATCAATTACCCGGCGTCGTCCGTCAACATGGCAGATGATCAAAATATCTCAGCGCAGATCCGCGGCAAAATAAAGAATTATGCTGCGGCGGGTAAAGTTCAGCAGGGCCGGCTGGTGGTCAACGGTGCCAGTATGCCGCAGAGAATTGAATCCGATGGTTCATTTGCACGCCCTTATATTTTCACTGAAGGCAGCAACAGCGTGCAGGTCATCAGCCCGGATGGGCAAAGCCGGCAAAAAATGCAGTTTTACTCAACGCCGGGTACAGGAACTATTCGTGCACGTTTACGGCTGGTTCTCTCGTGGGATACGGACAATACCGATCTCGATCTCCATGTTGTCACGCCCGATGGCGAACACGCCTGGTACGGTAACACCGTGCTGAAAAACAGTGGTGCACTGGATATGGATGTCACGACGGGGTACGGACCCGAGATTTTCGCCATGCCAGCACCAGTTCACGGGCGCTATCAGGTGTATATCAACTACTATGGTGGGCGCAGCGAAACGGAATTGACGACCGCCCAACTGACGCTGATCACCGATGAAGGATCGGTCAATGAGAAACAGGAAACATTTATTGTACCGATGCGTAATGCTGGCGAGCTGACGCTGGTGAAAAGTTTTGACTGGTGATCCATCCCTTCACACAACCTGGCTCTCTCTTTTTTCAGATAAGACTGCTGGGCGATCTGCCGACGCCAGGATATAACCATTAACAAGCGTCGGCAGATTGGTCATTTCTTATTTTTCGTACTGAGAACTGTCCATCTACTCCGGCTTTCCTGGTTAAGGCAATGGTTTCTAAGCGATACGCATTATTGCAATGGTGACAGAACATTGCGGTAACACGCTTTTACCGCTACCTTAACCACACTCCATCGGTCACCTGAGGCGGAGCTTCTCCCCTTTGAAATACCTTGCTTCTTTTCGTACAACCCTGAAAGCCTCGCGCTACATGTTCAGAGCATTGGCGTTAGTGCTCTGGCTGTTGATTGCTTTTTCATCCGTTTTTTACATCGTTAATGCGTTACATCAGCGAGAATCGGAAATTCGTCAGGAATTTAATCTGAGTTCCGATCAGGCTCAGCGCTTTATTCAACGCACCTCTGATGTGATGAAAGAGCTTAAGTACATCGCCGAAAATCGCTTATCGGCAGAAAACGGTGTGCTTTCCCCGCGTGGACGAGAAACGCAGGCGGATGTGCCTGCGTTTGAACCGCTGTTTGCCGACTCCGATTGTTCCGCAATGAGTAACACCTGGCGAGGTTCTCTGGAGTCATTGGCGTGGTTTATGCGCTACTGGCGCGATAATTTTTCTGCGGCTTACGATCTCAACCGGGTATTTTTAATCGGCAGTGATAACCTCTGCATGGCCAATTTCGGTCTGCGTGATATGCCAGTGGAACGCGATACCGCGTTGAAAGCGTTGCATGAACGCATCAATAAATATCGAAATGCACCACAAGATGATAGCGGCAGTAACCTCTACTGGATCAGCGAAGGTCCGCGCCCTTGCGTCGGGTATTTTTACGCGTTGACGCCAGTTTATCTGGCGAACCGGTTGCAGGCGCTTTTGGGTGTCGAGCAGACCATCCGGATGGAGAACTTTTTCTTACCGGGTACGTTGCCGATGGGGGTTACCATTCTTGATGAAAATGGTCATACCCTGATTTCGCTTACCGGACCAGAAAGTAAAATTAAGGGCGATCCTCGCTGGATGCAGGAACGCTCCTGGTTTGGCTATACGGAAGGGTTCCGGGAGCTGGTGCTGAAGAAAAATCTGCCACCCTCATCGCTAAGCATCGTGTATTCGGTGCCGGTTGATAAGGTGCTGGAACGCATTCGCATGTTGATCCTTAACGCAATTTTGCTGAATGTGCTTGCCGGAGCTGCATTGTTTACTCTCGCGCGGATGTACGAGCGACGTATTTTCATTCCGGCGGAAAGCGACGCCCTGCGACTGGAAGAACATGAGCAGTTCAATCGCAAGATTGTCGCCTCCGCGCCAGTGGGTATCTGCATTTTGCGTACCGCTGATGGCGTCAATATTTTAAGTAACGAACTGGCGCATACCTATCTCAATATGCTTACGCATGAGGACCGCCAACGACTGACGCAAATTATCTGTGGGCAGCAGGTCAATTTTGTTGATGTCCTGACCAGCAACAATACCAATCTGCAAATCAGCTTCGTCCATTCGCGCTATCGTAATGAAAACGTGGCCATTTGTGTGCTGGTGGATGTTTCTTCGCGCGTGAAGATGGAAGAGTCGTTGCAGGAGATGGCACAAGCAGCGGAACAGGCGAGCCAGTCAAAATCGATGTTCCTTGCCACCGTCAGTCATGAGCTGCGAACGCCGCTGTATGGCATTATCGGTAACCTGGATCTGTTGCAAACCAAAGAGTTACCGAAAGGCGTCGATCGTCTGGTGACGGCAATGAACAACTCTTCCAGCCTGTTGTTGAAAATTATCAGCGATATTCTCGATTTCTCGAAGATTGAATCGGAACAGTTGAAGATCGAACCGCGTGAGTTTTCACCGCGTGAAGTGATGAACCACATCACCGCCAACTATTTACCGCTGGTGGTACGCAAGCAGTTAGGCTTGTACTGCTTTATTGAACCGGATGTGCCAGTGGCCTTAAATGGCGACCCGATGCGTTTACAGCAGGTCATCTCCAACCTGTTGAGTAACGCCATAAAATTCACCGATACCGGCTGTATAGTTTTGCATGTTCGCGCTGATGGCGATTATCTCTCTATCCGTGTTCGCGATACCGGCGTGGGGATTCCGGCGAAAGAAGTGGTGCGCTTGTTTGATCCCTTCTTCCAGGTTGGAACGGGCGTACAGCGAAACTTCCAGGGGACCGGTCTGGGTCTGGCGATTTGTGAAAAACTGATCAGCATGATGGACGGCGATATCTCGGTAGATTCAGAACCGGGAATGGGCAGCCAGTTTACCGTGCGTATTCCGTTGTACGGCGCTCAGTACCCGCACAATAAAGGCGTGAAAGGGTTGAGTGGTAAACGCTGCTGTCTGACGGTCCCCAATGCGTCGCTCTGTCAGTTCCTGGAAACCAGTTTGCAGCGCAGCGGCATCGTCGTTACAACATACGAAGGGCAGGAACCGACTCCCGAAGATGTGTTAATCACTGACGAGGTAGTGAGTAAAAAATGGCAGGGCAGAGCGGTAGTGACCTTCTGTCGTCGCCATATTGGTATTCCGCTGGAGAAAGCGCCAGGGGAGTGGGTACACAGTGTGGCTGCTCCGCATGAGCTACCGGCATTGTTGGCGCGTATTTATTTGATCGAGATGGAGAGCGACGATCCTGCTAACGCTCTGCCGTCGACGGACAAAGCGGTCAGCGATAACGACGATATGATGATTCTGGTCGTGGATGATCATCCGATTAACCGACGTCTGCTGGCAGATCAGTTGGGATCGTTGGGCTATCAATGTAAAACCGCGAATGATGGCGTCGATGCGCTTAATGTACTTAGTAAGAATCATATTGATATCGTGCTTAGCGACGTCAACATGCCAAATATGGATGGTTACCGCTTGACGCAACGCATTCGTCAGTTGGGACTGACGTTGCCGGTAATCGGAGTAACTGCTAATGCGTTGGCTGAAGAGAAGCAGCGGTGTCTGGAGTCCGGTATGGACAGCTGCCTCTCGAAGCCGGTAACGCTGGATGTGATAAAACAGACGCTGACGGTATATGCCGAGAGGGTCAGGAAATCGCGGGATTCGTAGGACGGATAAGGCGTTTACGCCGCATCCGGCATTCAGTGCAAATGCCAGATAAGACACTGACGCGTCTTATCTGGCCTACTTTAATGTAATCTGTTGAAATAATGGGAATCGTAGGCCGGATAAGGCGTTTACGCCGCATCCGGCAATCGGTGCAAATGCCAGATAAGACACTAACGCGTCTTATCTGGCCTACAGATGATTAGTCTTTATCTGCCGGACTTAAGGTCACAGAAGAGAGATAATTCAGCAGGGCGATATCGTTCTCGACGCCCAGCTTCATCATCGCAGATTTCTTCTGGCTACTGATGGTTTTAATACTGCGGTTCAGCTTTTTAGCGATCTCGGTCACTAGGAAGCCTTCCGCAAACAGGCGCAGAACTTCACTCTCTTTTGGCGAGAGACGCTTGTCACCGTAACCACCAGCACTGATTTTTTCCAACAGGCGAGAAACGCTTTCCGGGGTAAATTTCTTCCCTTTCTGCAGCGCGGCGAGAGCTTTCGGCAGATCGGTCGGTGCACCTTGTTTCAGCACGATCCCTTCGATATCCAGATCCAATACCGCACTAAGAATCGCCGGGTTGTTGTTCATAGTCAGAACAATGATCGACAGGCTTGGGAAATGGCGCTTGATGTACTTGATTAAGGTAATGCCATCGCCGTACTTATCGCCAGGCATGGAGAGATCGGTAATCAACACATGCGCATCCAGTTTCGGCAGGTTGTTGATCAGTGCTGTAGAGTCTTCAAATTCGCCGACAACATTCACCCACTCAATTTGCTCAAGTGATTTGCGAATACCGAACAAGACTATCGGATGGTCATCGGCAATAATTACGTTCATATTGTTCATGTAATAGGCTACCTTGCTACAGCAAGCTCTTGACATAACTGTCAATGTCGCTGATGTATTTTTCTATTCCTGGAACATCCTTCTCACGAATCAGATGTTCCAGCGTTTCACATAACTGCTTGCCGGGTACCAGATTTAGCATGGCAAATACGCCTTTAAGACGATGAGCCGTTTGGGCTAACGCAGCAAAGTCACTGGTTGCTGCTTCAGTATACAGCCTCTTAACATCATCCGGTACTGTGTCTACAAAGAGCGCATAATAGCCGCTGGCATGGAGTTGCGCATTTTCATCTCCGCCCAGAGGCGATTCTGTCACCTCTTCCTGTGCCAGTTGCACTTCAATTAATTGTAAGACCGCTTCCTGCATAGCGTTGCTCATATTGAAGTTGACGCACAATTGACCAGGCCCAATTTCTCGTACGCCAGACTCATCATCGCTTAAAAGCAAGCCAGAGGCAGTAAGATTAGACGGGTTATCCGTTAAAAAGATATCATAATCTTGACTAATTAATCTTTCATCGGGTGTGATACAGGTTGCACCCCAATTTTCTAACAGGCGAGTGACAATATTCCGAATTTCTGCCGAAGTAACATCCACCATTACGCAGACATCATCCAGTAAACGCTCTTCTTCCTCTTCAACTTCCGGGTCAGCGGCGAGCATTTTGATATGCACAGAGTAGCGTGTACCAAGCCCATCCCGCGTTTTGATGTTTAAATGACCGCCCAGTTTACGTGCCAGTTGATCGCTCAGCCAGAATGCCAGCGGGTCCGCCTTTCCATAACGATCGTTTTGGGTCTGGTTGATAAACGGGAAGTGCAAATTATCCATTTCATGAATACTTACGCCTTCTCCCGTGTCCAGAATGCGGAATGTCAGGCGGTCTTCAGAGGACTCATCCTGATCAACCTCAAGGGTGATTTTTCCCAATTGCGTTGAGGTCACGGCATATTGCATCAGTAGCAGCAAAATACGTCGTAAGGCATCGCGATCGCCGCGGCGCATATCGTGTGCTTTCAGATGATTGTTAATCAGCAGTTGCAGACCTTTACGCTTGATGGCAGGCAACACTGAAGGCACAACTTCATCAATTAAATCCTGCACGGAGAACAGCACCGTCTCACTTTTCCAGCTATCATCCGCAAGCATGTTCGCTAACTGTATTTCTTCGACCAGCCGCACCAGCACATCTGCCTGATTCGCCAGTTGTTTGCTTTCCGGGGCGTTGAGTTTAGCCGCACTCTCCGCCAGGGACTGTGCGGGTTCTTTCAGCGCATCGCCAATGTTTTTCATAAAGGTCATCCGCCCCTGCTGGTTTTTCTCATACAGACGCTGCGCCTGCTTGAGTTTCTTGTTTACCAGCACTTCGCGATCCTGATCGCGAATAATGAAAATTTGTGTGCGCGGCGCGACCTGGCTGCGGAACATGCGGATCTCATACAGCTCGTTATTGATCGTCGCCTGAATAATCCCCTGATGCTGTTCCGCCATGGTGGTGATGTTTTGCAGATTCAGATGCGGCAGCAAATGATCGGCAATTTTGTTACTTATGACAGTGCGGTTCGATTCCTGATCGTGAACCAGCAGGCCGAGCGGCAACAGTGAGACTATCTCTTCATTGATTGCCCGTAAAATGCGCAATTCGTTATTGACCGCCGTGCTGGGGACGCTTTCTGTACTGCGGCTGGAGAAATGGCGGAATGTGGTATAGCCAAATAACGCCAGCGCCAGCAAACCGATGTTCAGCAGCAGTGGCAGCAGAATGTTTTGCAACGTATCCAGCAATAAGGTGCCATAAGGAACCTGCCAGACCAGGCGCATATCGGTAGAGTTGAGTGCCGAGGAGATTTCAATCTTCGTACTGTTAAAGTGGATACTGACGCTATCCGTCCCTTCTTTCTCATTATCATTGTTTCCCGTTGCCGTCGCGTCTGGCTCAAGGCGGAAACTGTCCAGCGGCATACCCGGTGGGATCAAATCATTAATCGGCAGATCAAAAGCCACGACCGTTGCCAGATGTCCCGGCTGGTTGAACGTGGTACGCAAGGTAAAGTAATGACCGTTCTGCCAGGCTAGGCGGCGCATGTTAGAAAAACTTTCGCGTTCATCGAGGGCGTTGGCCTGTTGTAACATTTCTGCACGACGTGAATCAACAATGTCACTGACGGTCGATTCTTTAAATCCGGAGGTGAGATCTTTAAGGGGTAGGGTTGAGATCAGCACCAGACTGTTATCCTGACCATTCAGGTAATACATCGACCACGGTACATTTTCTGCACCCCACAATGTATCCAGATAAGTGGACATCCGCTGAGTCATCTCAAGCGTTGAGTTGTCGTGAGAGCCAAAGATTAACGCTTCCGTTTTGCGGCGTGGTTTCTCCAGATAGTAGACATCCTGTTTCAGGCGCGTCTCTTGTAAACCTTCGCCGGAGGAGGGGGAGGTCGTCGCGGCAATGTTGTCGTAGATCTGCCTGGTCACGTAACGCCAGGTATCGACGCGCTTTTGGATTGCGTGGGTAATGTCGACAATCTGGTAACTTTTATCTTTCAGCCAAGCGTTAACGGCACTTTGTACCATTACCCCCATCGTCACCAGTAACACAATGATCAACAGTAAAAAGAAGCGGGTAATGCTCCCCGGTAGGAGTGAAAAGCGGGTCGTGGCCGTTGTCTCTTTCTGACGCATTCGTGTTTATGACCTGTTAAAACTTCGCGAAGTGATAGGGCAGTATAAAGGGTACAGTGTGAAATTCCAGACTCTTACCTGATTGATGATTCTCTATTCTCCCGTGATATTTATCATCCTGTATGGGGGGAAATAGATGTACAAGCGCCATTTTGCTGTACAAATAACCTACAAAAAGCCCAACGAAATTAATTGCAAATAAACAAAGATTGCTGGAAATTATGCTGATGTTAATTATTTGTGAAATAGTTAACAAGCGTTATAGTTTTTCTGTGGTAGCACAGAATAATGAAAAGTGTGTAAAGAAGGGTAAAAAAACCGAATGCGAGGCATCCGGTTGAAATAGGGGTAAACAGACATTCAGAAATGAATGACGGTAATAAATAAAGTTAATGATGATAGCGGGAGTTATTCTAGTTGCGAGTGAAGGTTTTGTTTTGACATTCAGTGCTGTCAAATACTTAAGAATAAGTTATTGATTTTAACCTTGAATTATTATTGCTTGATGTTAGGTGCTTATTTCGCCATTCCGCAATAATCTTAAAAAGTTCCCTTGTATTTACATTTTGAAACATCTATGGCGATAAATGAAACATCTTAAAAGTTTTAGTATCATATTCGTGTTGGATTATTCTGCATTTTTGGGGAGAATGGACTTGCCGACTGATTAATGAGGGTTAATCAGTATGCAGTGGCATAAAAAAGCAAATAAAGGCATATAACAGAGGGTTAATAACATGAAAGTTAAAGTACTGTCCCTCCTGGTCCCAGCTCTGCTGGTAGCAGGCGCAGCAAACGCTGCTGAAGTTTACAACAAAGACGGCAACAAATTAGATCTGTACGGTAAAGTAGACGGCCTGCACTATTTCTCTGACGACAAGTCTGTAGATGGCGACCAGACCTACATGCGTCTTGGCTTCAAAGGTGAAACTCAGGTTACTGACCAGCTGACCGGTTACGGCCAGTGGGAATATCAGATCCAGGGCAACAGCGCTGAAAACGAAAACAACTCCTGGACCCGTGTGGCATTCGCAGGTCTGAAATTCCAGGATGTAGGTTCTTTCGACTACGGTCGTAACTACGGCGTAGTTTACGACGTAACTTCCTGGACCGACGTACTGCCAGAATTCGGTGGTGACACTTACGGTTCTGACAACTTCATGCAGCAGCGTGGTAACGGCTTCGCAACCTACCGTAGCACCGACTTCTTTGGTCTGGTTGACGGTCTGAACTTCGCTGTTCAGTATCAGGGCAAAAACGGTAGCCCGGAAGGTGAAGGCATGACCAACAACGGTCGTGAAGCTCTGCGTCAGAACGGTGACGGCGTTGGCGGTTCTATTACTTATGATTACGAAGGCTTCGGTATCGGTGCTGCAGTTTCCAGCTCCAAACGTACTGATGACCAGAACTTCGGTCTGAACCGTTATGATGAGCGTTACATCGGTAATGGCGACCGCGCTGAAACCTACACCGGTGGTCTGAAATACGACGCGAACAACATCTACCTAGCTGCTCAGTACACCCAGACCTACAACGCAACTCGCGTAGGCAACTTGGGTTGGGCGAACAAAGCACAGAACTTCGAAGCTGTTGCTCAGTACCAGTTCGACTTCGGTCTGCGTCCGTCCCTGGCTTACCTGCAGTCTAAAGGTAAAAACCTGGGTGTCATCAATGGTCGTAACTACGACGACGAAGATATCCTGAAATATGTTGATGTTGGTGCGACCTACTACTTCAACAAAAACATGTCCACCTACGTTGACTACAAAATCAACCTGCTGGACGACAACCAGTTCACTCGTGACGCTGGCATCAACACTGATAACATCGTAGCTCTGGGTCTGGTTTACCAGTTCTAATCTCGATGGATATCGAACAAAGGGCCTGCGGGCCCTTTTTTCATTGTTTTCAGCGTACAAACACAGTTTTTTGGTGTACTCTTGCGACCGTTCGCATGAGGATAATCACGTATGGAAATAAGCTTTACCCGCGTGGCACTGCTGGTTGCCGCGCTCTTCTTTGTTGGTTGCGATCAAAAACCACAACCCGCCAAAACCCACGCTACTGAAGTTACCGTTCTTGAAGGCAAAACCATGGGTACCTTCTGGCGTGCCAGCATCCCGGGCATTGATGCCAAACGCAGTGCCGAACTTAAAGAAAAGATTCAGACCCAGCTGGACGCCGACGATCAGCTGCTTTCGACCTATAAAAAAGATTCCGCGCTGATGCGCTTTAACGACTCGCAAAGTTTGTCGCCGTGGCCGGTAAGTGAAGCGATGGCCGATATCGTCACCACCTCGCTGCGCATTGGGGCAAGGACCGATGGTGCGATGGATATTACCGTCGGGCCGCTGGTGAATCTGTGGGGCTTTGGCCCGGAACAACAGCCGGTTCAAATTCCGAGCCAGGAACAGATCGATGCGATGAAAGCCAAAACCGGCTTACAGCACCTGACGGTCATCAATCAGTCGCATCAGCAATATCTGCAAAAAGACCTGCCGGATTTATATGTCGATCTCTCCACCGTCGGTGAAGGTTATGCGGCGGATCACCTGGCACGCTTGATGGAGCAGGAAGGGATTTCCCGCTATCTGGTGTCGGTGGGCGGCGCGCTGAACAGCCGTGGTATGAACGGTGAAGGCCAGCCGTGGCGGGTAGCGATTCAAAAACCAACCGATAAAGAAAACGCGGTTCAGGCTGTGGTGGATATCAACGGTCATGGGATTAGCACCTCTGGCAGCTACCGTAACTATTACGAACTGGACGGCAAACGTCTTTCCCATGTTATCGATCCGCAAACCGGGCGTCCCATCGAACACAATCTGGTATCCGTGACGGTGATTGCTCCGACGGCGCTGGAAGCCGATGCCTGGGATACTGGCTTGATGGTACTCGGGCCGGAGAAAGCCAAAGAGGTTGTTCGCCGGGAAGGGCTGGCGGTTTATATGATCACCAAAGAAGGCGATAGCTTTAAAACCTGGATGTCACCACAGTTTAAAAGCTTCCTTGTCAGCGAAAAAAATTAAAGCGCAAGATTGTTGGTTTTTGCGTGATGGTGACCGGGCAGACTAAAGGCTATCCTTAACCAGGGAGCTGATTATGAAAAACGCCACATGCTTAACTGACGATCAACGCTGGCAATCTGTCTTAGCCCGCGACCCGAATGCCGACGGCGAATTCGTTTTCGCCGTGCGCACCACGGGTATCTTTTGCCGTCCTTCTTGCCGCGCCAGACATGCCTTGCGGGAAAATGTCTCCTTCTACGCAAATGCCAGCGAGGCACTCGCCGCCGGATTTCGCCCCTGCAAACGTTGTCAGCCAGACAAAGCCAATCCCCGGCAACATCGGTTGGATAAAATCACCCACGCGTGTCGACTGCTGGAACAGGAAACGCCTGTAACGCTGGAAGCCTTAGCCGACCAGGTGGCGATGAGTCCATTTCATCTACATCGGTTGTTTAAAGCTACTACCGGAATGACGCCTAAAGCCTGGCAACAGGCCTGGCGCGCTCGCCGTTTGCGCGAATCGCTGGCGAAAGGGGAGAGCGTGACGACGTCTATTCTTAACGCCGGATTCCCCGACAGCAGCAGTTACTACCGCAAAGCCGATGAAACGCTGGGCATGACGGCTAAACAATTCCGTCACGGTGGCGAAAATCTGGCGGTGCGTTACGCGCTGGCTGATTGTGAGCTGGGTCGTTGCCTGGTGGCAGAAAGCGAGCGGGGGATTTGCGCGATATTGCTGGGCGATGATGACGCGACATTAATCAGCGAGTTGCAGCAGATGTTTCCCGCTGCCGACAACGCGCCTGCCGATCTGACGTTTCAGCAACATGTGCGTGAAGTGATCGCCAGCCTCAATCAACGCGATACGCCGCTGACGTTACCGCTGGATATTCGCGGCACTGCTTTTCAGCAACAAGTCTGGCAGGCACTGCGCACGATACCTTGTGGTGAAACCGTCAGTTATCAGCAACTGGCTAACGCCATCGGCAAACCGAAAGCGGTACGGGCCGTTGCCAGCGCCTGTGCCGCCAACAAGCTGGCTATCGTAATACCCTGTCATCGGGTGGTCCGTGGTGATGGCACACTTTCCGGTTACCGCTGGGGCGTGTCGCGTAAAGCGCAACTGCTGCGCCGCGAAGCTGAAAATGAGGAGAGGTAATGTTGGATCTGTTTGCCGATGCTGAACCGTGGCAAGAGCCACTGGCGGCTGGTGCGGTAATTTTACGGCGTTTTGCTTTTAATGCTGCGGAGCAACTAATCCGCGATATTAATGACGTTGCCAGCCAGTCGCCGTTTCGCCAGATGGTCGCTCCAGGCGGATATACCATGTCGGTGGCGATGACCAACTGTGGGCATCTGGGCTGGACGACCCATCGGCAAGGTTATCTCTATTCGCCCATTGATCCGCAAACAAATAAACCGTGGCCCGCCATGCCACAAAGCTTTCATGATTTATGTCAACGTGCGGCTACGGCGGCGGGCTATCCAGATTTCCAGCCAGATGCTTGTCTTATCAACCGCTACGCTCCTGGCGCGAAACTGTCGCTGCATCAGGATAAAGACGAACCGGATCTGCGCGCGCCAATTGTTTCTGTTTCTCTGGGCTTACCCGCGATTTTTCAATTTGGTGGCCTGAAACGTAATGATCCGCTCAAACGTTTGTTGTTGGAACATGGCGATGTGGTGGTATGGGGCGGTGAATCGCGGCTGTTTTATCACGGTATTCAACCGTTGAAAGCGGGGTTTCATCCACTCACCACCGACTGCCGCTACAACCTGACATTCCGTCAGGCAGGTAAAAAAGAATAAAAATAAGAATTATTATTGCTGTGCGCGCGAAGATGTTTAAACTGCGGGCTGTAATTCATTGTCCGGGTTTTCTGCATGGAACTTCTTGTACTTGTCTGGCGGCAGTATCGCTGGCCATTTATCAGTGTGATGGCGCTAAGCCTCGCCAGTGCGGCATTAGGCATTGGCTTAATTGCTTTTATCAATCAGCGCCTTATCGAAACGGCGGATACCAGTCTGCTGGTGTTACCGGAGTTTCTGGGATTATTGCTGCTGTTGATGGCAGTCACTCTCGGATCGCAACTGGCGCTCACCACTTTGGGGCATCACTTCGTTTACCGACTGCGTAGTGAATTTATCAAGCGGATTCTGGATACCCACGTCGAGCGCATTGAACAACTCGGTAGCGCCTCGTTGCTGGCGGGATTAACCAGCGATGTGCGCAATATCACCATTGCTTTTGTGCGTCTGCCGGAACTGGGGCAGGGGATCATTCTCACTATCGGTTCATCGGCGTATCTGTGGATGCTGTCGGGCAAAATGTTGCTGGTAACGGCTATCTGGATGGCGATCACCATCTGGGGCGGTTTTGTGCTGGTGGCGCGGGTGTACAAACATATGGCGACCCTACGTGAAACCGAAGACAAGCTGTACACGGATTTTCAAACTGTACTTGAAGGGCGCAAAGAGCTGACTCTGAACCGGGAACGCGCCGAGTATGTGTTTAACAACCTCTACATCCCCGATGCGCAAGAGTATCGCCATCATATTATTCGCGCAGACACCTTCCATCTTAGTGCCGTGAACTGGTCAAACATCATGATGCTGGGCGCTATCGGCCTGGTGTTCTGGATGGCGAACAGTCTCGGTTGGGCTGATACCAACGTTGCTGCGACCTATTCGTTGACGCTGTTATTCCTGCGTACGCCGCTGCTTTCGGCGGTTGGCGCATTGCCGACGCTGCTGACGGCGCAGGTGGCGTTTAACAAGCTGAACAAATTCGCGCTCGCGCCTTTCAAAGCTGAGTTTCCGCGCCCGCAGGCGTTTCCCAACTGGCAAACGCTGGAGCTGCGTAACGTGACGTTTGCTTATCAGGATAACGCGTTTTCCGTTGGTCCGATTAATCTCACCATCAAACGTGGCGAGCTGCTGTTTCTGATTGGCGGTAACGGTAGCGGAAAATCGACGCTGGCGATGTTGTTGACGGGCTTGTATCAGCCACAAAGCGGCGAAATCTTGCTGGATGGCAAACCTGTCAGCGGCGAACAACCGGAAGATTATCGCAAACTGTTTTCGGCAGTGTTTACCGATGTCTGGCTGTTTGATCAACTGCTGGGGCCGGAGGGGCAACCCGCTAACCCGCAACTGGTTGAGAAGTGGCTGGCGCAGCTGAAAATGGCTCATAAGCTTGAGTTAAGCAACGGGCGTATTGTTAACCTGAAGTTATCAAAAGGGCAGAAAAAACGCGTGGCGCTGTTGCTGGCGCTGGCAGAAGAACGCGATATTATCCTGCTGGATGAATGGGCGGTGGATCAGGATCCACACTTCCGTCGTGAGTTTTATCAGGTGTTGCTGCCGCTGATGCAGGAGATGGGTAAAACTATTTTCGCTATCAGTCATGATGATCATTACTTTATCCACGCCGACCGCCTGCTGGAAATGCGCAATGGGCAACTTAGCGAGCTGACGGGCGAAGAGCGCGATGCCGCTTCGCGTGATGCCGTTGCCCGGACGGCATAATATTACGACGCTGACCTGGCGGACTGCTGCCGTCAGGTCAATATGCTAAAAATCCCTTCATTTCTAATAACCCTATAATTAATCAACGAAATTATAATGTTTCTAAAATTAGAATATAATTTATAAACATTATTTAAATGTTGTTACTTAAGTGTTACCGTTGATGCCGCGCAAATCTCACCTGCAATAAAGCGACTAAAAGTAAGGCATTAACAAGATGAAAAAAGTGACTGCCATGCTCTTCTCGATGGCCGTGGGGCTTAATGCCGTTTCGATGGCGGCAAAAGCGAAAGCGTCCGAGGAGCAGGAAACTGATGTACTGTTGATTGGCGGCGGCATTATGAGCGCCACGTTGGGGACCTATTGACGCGAGCTGGAGCCTGAATGGTCGATGACCATGGTGGAGCGCCTGGAGGGGGGCGCGCAGGAGAGTTCGAACGGCTAGAACAACGCCGGAACCGGGCATTCTGCACTGATGGAACTGAACTACACCCCGCAAAACGCCGATGGCAGCATCAGTATTGAAAAAGCAGTCGCCATTAACGAAGCATTTCAGATTTCCCGCCAGTTCTGGGCGCACCAGGTCGAGCGCGGCGTGCTGCGTACTCCGCGTTCATTTATCAATACCGTTCCGCATATGAGCTTTGTCTGGGGCGAGGATAACGTTAATTTCCTGCGCGCCCGTTACGCCGCGTTGCAACAAAGCTCGCTGTTTCGCGGTATGCGTTACTCTGAAGATCACGCGCAGATCAAAGAGTGGGCACCGTTAGTGATGGAAGGGCGCGATCCGCAACAGAAATTGGCACTGATGTGAACTATGGTGAGATCACCCGCCAGTTAATTGCTTCCTTACAGAAGAAATCTAACTTCTCGCTGCAACTCAGCAGCGAAGTCCGCGCCCTAAAGCGTAATGACGATAACACCTGGACCGTTACCGTTGCCGATCTGAAAAACGGCACTGCACAGAACATCCGCGCCAAATTTGTCTTTATCGGCGCGGGCGGTGCGGCGCTGAAGCTGTTACAGGAATCGGGGATTCCGGAAGCGAAAGACTACGCCGGTTTCCCGGTGGGCGGACAGTTCCTTGTTTCGGAAAATCCAGACGTGGTTAATCGCCATCTGGCGAAAGTTTACGGTAAAGCATCCGTTGGCGCACCACCGATGTCGGTTCCGCATATCGATACCCGTGTTCTGGACGGTAAACGCGTAGTGCTGTTTGGGCCATTTGCCACCTTCTCAACCAAATTCCTCAAAAACGGTTCATTGTGGGATCTGATGAGTTCCACCACCACCTCTAACGTGATGCCGATGATGCACGTCGGGCTGGATAATTTCGATCTGGTGAAATATCTGGTGAGTCAGGTGATGTTGAGTGAAGAGGATCGTTTTGAAGCGTTGAAAGAGTACTATCCGCAAGCGAAAAAAGAGGACTGGCGTTTGTGGCAAGCGGGGCAGCGTGTGCAGATTATCAAGCGTGATGCCGAGAAAGGTGGCGTACTGCGTCTGGGTACCGAAGTGGTCAGTGACCAGCAAGGGACCATTGCGGCGCTGCTGGGGGCATCGCCAGGGGCGTCAACCGCCGCGCCGATTATGTTGAATCTACTGGAAAAAGTATTTGGCGATCGCGTTTCCAGCCCGCAATGGCAGGCTACGTTGAAAGCGATCGTTCCGTCTTATGGACGCAAGCTGAACGGTGATGTAGCGGCAACAGAACGCGAGTTGCAGTACACCAGCGAAGTGCTGGGGCTGAAATACGACAAACCGCAAGCAGCAGATAGTACGCCGAAACCGCAGTTGAAACCGCAACCCGTTCAAAAAGAAGTGGCGGATATTGCGTTGTAATGATGTGGCGTATACTGATAAGACGCGCCAGCGTCGCATCAGGCAACCGGCTCGGGCGTTAGATGTTGGATGCGGCGTAACCGCCTTATCCAACCAACGGGGTGCCGTACTTCACAACAGTTTAGCGAACTTCCGCGTTGTCAATTTTCTCTTCCGCCTTCCAGACGCGGTATTTCACATCTACATTGTCTGGCGTATACACCACGATCGGCAGCTTGCTGTTGTAACGCAGCATTCCAGCATCGCCCAGATACGCGGTGACAAATTTCTTCTCTTTCTTGCCATCCGGGCAGGCCATCATCGTGGAAACCGGCGAGCTAACTTTATCAAAGACATAATAATCATAGCCCCAGCCTTCCAGCGTTTTGCTTTCCAGCTTCCCGCCGAGACGATGCAAATTGCAATCGACTTCCAGCGTCTGACCGATTAACAGTTCTACTTTCAGGGTAGATTCATCTTCTTGCGGGGTTAACTGAATCACCTGACGCTTCATGCCTGTTTCAGCTTGTGGATAAGGCGCGATTTTTTCCAGTGGCTGGACGCTTTCTGCCGCCCAGGCGGAAGTGGTAGCGAAAGCGGCAAACAATACTTCAGGTAGAATGGTCTTCATTTTTTTGCTTTCCTTCTTCATTTATAGGTTTTCACCGATGATGTCGCTGAAGGTTAACATATTCATCAGATTTATTAATTTGCTTTATGAATAACTTAAAGAACATTCAGACAATTTTACCTGCTCTTTTAGTGTTAAATTCTGATGAGGGAGCAAACCAGCAGAAATATCTCTGGTGAATTAATCGCTATATAAATATGTTTATAACCATTTGAAATGTGAGCAAAAGCCCGTTTTTGCCACGCTTCCCGCCACTCTTTTGATCCTGCTACAGGTTTTACCCCGATCGGGGTATGCATCTTTGACACATCCTTTAATATCTTAGCGGCTATAAAAATGGCTTATTAATTATGCGGTCTATTTGGTCGCTCTCAATTTTCAGAGCGCGTTAATGATGGAAGGTCAATGTGAAGATTGATGCATCCCGTCGGGGCATACTCACTGGTTGCTGGCGCAAAGCCAGTAACGGTATCCGTCCGCCCTGGTCCGGTGATGAATCTCATTTTCTGACCCATTGCACCCGCTGCGACGCCTGTATTAATGCTTGTGAAAACAACATTCTGCAACGCGGCACGGGTGGCTATCCGAGCGTTAATTTCAAAAATAACGAGTGCAGCTTCTGTTACGCCTGCGCGCAGGCTTGCCCCGAATCGCTATTTTCTCCGCGCCACACCAGGGCCTGGGATTTGCAGTTCACCATCGGGGACGCGTGCCTGGCGTATCAGTCAGTTGAATGCCGCCGCTGTCAGGATAGCTGTGAGCCAATGGCAATTATCTTTCGCCCGACGCTCTCCGGGATCTACCAGGCGCAACTTAATAGCCAACTTTGCAACGGATGTGGAGCATGTGCAGCCAGCTGTCCGGTATCAGCCATAACTGCGGAGTATCTCCATGCACACTAACTGGCAAGTTTGCAGCCTGGTCGTGCAGGCCAAAAGCGAACGAATTTCAGACATCAGCACCCAACTGAACGCCTTTCCCGGCTGTGAAGTTGCTGTCAGCGACGCGCCGAGCGGTCAGTTGATTGTGGTGGTGGAAGCAGAAGACAGCGAAACGCTGATCCAAACCATTGAGTCAGTACGCAACGTAGAGGGCGTGCTGGCGGTGTCGCTGGTTTATCACCAGCAGGAAGAGCAAGGTGAGGAAACACCATGAAACTCAGTCGTCGTAGCTTTATGAAAGCTAACGCCGTTGCGGCCGCTGCGGCGGCTGCCGGTCTCAGCGTGCCGGGCGTTGCCCGCGCCGTTGTTGGTCAGCAGGAAGCCATTAAATGGGATAAAGCGCCGTGCCGTTTCTGCGGTACTGGTTGCGGCGTTCTGGTCGGAACGCAGCAGGGGCGTGTGGTGGCCTGTCAGGGCGACCCGGACGCACCGGTTAACCGTGGCCTGAACTGCATTAAGGGCTATTTCCTGCCCAAGATCATGTACGGTAAAGACCGTTTGACGCAGCCGCTGCTGCGTATGAAAAACGGTAAATATGACAAAGAAGGCGAATTTACCCCAATCACCTGGGATCAGGCCTTCGATGTGATGGAAGAGAAATTCAAAACCGCCCTGAAAGAAAAAGGGCCGGAATCGATCGGTATGTTCGGTTCTGGTCAGTGGACTATCTGGGAAGGTTATGCCGCGTCCAAGCTGTTCAAAGCGGGCTTCCGTTCGAACAACATCGACCCGAACGCACGTCACTGTATGGCGTCGGCAGTAGTTGGCTTTATGCGTACCTTTGGTATGGATGAGCCGATGGGCTGCTATGACGACATCGAGCAGGCTGACGCGTTTGTGCTGTGGGGCGCTAACATGGCGGAGATGCACCCGATCCTCTGGTCACGCATCACTAACAGTCGTCTCTCTAACCAGAACGTCACCGTGGCGGTGCTTTCTACCTACCAGCATCGTAGCTTCGAGCTGGCGGATAACGGCATCATCTTTACGCCGCAATCTGACCTGGTGATCCTGAACTACATCGCCAACTATATCATTCAAAACAATGCGATAAATCAGGACTTCTTCAGCAAGCACGTTAACCTGCGCAAAGGGGCGACGGACATCGGCTACGGTTTACGTCCGACCCATCCGCTGGAAAAAGCAGCGAAGAATCCGGGTTCTGACGCCTCCGAACCGATGAGCTTTGAAGATTACAAAGCCTTCGTTGCTGAGTATACGCTGGAAAAAACCGCTGAAATGACCGGCGTGCCGAAAGACCAGTTAGAACAACTGGCGCAGCTGTATGCCGATCCGAACAAGAAAGTCATCTCCTACTGGACGATGGGCTTCAACCAGCATACCCGTGGTGTGTGGGCTAACAACCTGGTCTACAACCTGCACCTGCTGACCGGCAAAATTTCCCAGCCGGGTTGCGGTCCGTTCTCCCTGACCGGGCAACCTTCTGCGTGTGGTACTGCGCGTGAAGTGGGCACCTTTGCTCACCGTCTGCCTGCGGACATGGTGGTAACTAACGAGAAACATCGTGATATCTGTGAGAAGAAGTGGAATATCCCGAGCGGCACCATTCCGGCGAAAATCGGTCTTCATGCGGTGGCACAAGACCGTGCGCTGAAAGACGGCAAGCTGAATGTTTACTGGACCATGTGTACCAACAACATGCAGGCCGGGCCGAACATCAATGAAGAGCGTATGCCGGGCTGGCGCGATCCGCGCAACTTCATCATCGTCTCCGATCCGTATCCGACAGTCAGTGCGCTGGCCGCCGACTTGATCCTGCCGACCGCAATGTGGGTAGAGAAAGAGGGCGCTTACGGTAACGCCGAACGCCGTACTCAGTTCTGGCGTCAGCAGGTACAGGCGCCAGGCGAAGCGAAATCGGATCTCTGGCAGTTAGTCCAGTTCTCCCGCCGCTTCAAAACTGAAGAAGTATGGCCGGAAGAGCTGCTGGCGAAGAAACCGGAACTGCGTGGCAAAACGCTGTACGAAGTTCTGTATGCCACCCCCGAAGTGAGCAAATTCCCGGTATCCGAACTGGCGGAAGATCAGCTGAACGATGAATCCCGCGAGCTGGGCTTCTATCTGCAAAAAGGGCTGTTCGAAGAGTACGCATGGTTTGGTCGCGGTCACGGTCACGATCTGGCACCGTTCGATGACTACCACAAAGCGCGCGGTCTGCGCTGGCCGGTGGTGAATGGTAAAGAAACACAGTGGCGTTACAGCGAAGGTAACGACCCGTACGTGAAAGCGGGCGAAGGCTATAAGTTCTACGGTAAACCGGATGGCAAAGCGGTGATCTTCGCACTGCCGTTCGAACCGGCGGCGGAAGCACCGGATGAAGAGTACGACCTGTGGCTCTCTACCGGACGCGTTCTGGAGCACTGGCACACCGGCAGTATGACTCGCCGTGTGCCGGAACTGCACCGCGCCTTCCCGGAAGCGGTCTTGTTTATTCACCCGCTGGATGCGAAAGCGCGCGATCTGCGCCGTGGCGACAAAGTGAAAGTGGTTTCTCGCCGTGGCGAAGTGATCTCGATTGTTGAAACGCGCGGTCGTAACCGTCCGCCACAGGGCCTGGTGTACATGCCGTTCTTCGACGCCGCACAGCTGGTTAACAAACTGACGCTGGATGCGACCGATCCGCTCTCGAAAGAGACGGACTTCAAGAAGTGCGCGGTCAAACTGGAGAAGGTGTAAGCCATTATGTCCCGGTCAGCGAAACCTCAAAATGGTCGCCGCCGCTTTCTGCGCGATGTCGTTCGCACAGCAGGCGGGCTGGCTGCCGTGGGTGTGGCGCTGGGGTTACAACAGCAAACCGCACGCGCATCTGGCGTGCGGTTGCGCCCGCCCGGAGCCATAAACGAGAACGCCTTTGCCAGTGCCTGTGTGCGTTGCGGTCAGTGTGTTCAGGCTTGCCCTTACGACACCTTAAAACTGGCGACGCTGGCCTCTGGTCTGTCGGCGGGCACGCCATATTTTGTCGCACGGGATATTCCTTGCGAAATGTGTGAGGACATTCCGTGCGCCAAAGTGTGCCCAAGCGGTGCGCTGGATCGTGAGATTGAATCGATCGACGACGCGCGGATGGGGCTGGCGGTACTGGTGGACCAGGAAAACTGTCTCAACTTTCAGGGGCTGCGCTGCGATGTTTGTTATCGCGAATGCCCGAAAATTGATGAGGCCATCACCTTGGAGCTGGAGCGCAACACGCGTACCGGTAAGCACGCCCGCTTTCTGCCGACGGTTCACAGCGACGCCTGTACCGGTTGCGGTAAGTGCGAAAAAGTATGCGTGCTGGAACAACCGGCAATCAAGGTGTTACCGCTGTCACTGGCGAAAGGGGAGTTAGGTCACCATTACCGCTTCGGCTGGCTGGAGGGGAACAATGGCAAATCGTAAACGTGACGCCGGGCGCGAGGCGCTGGAGAAAAAAGGCTGGTGGCGCAGTCACCGTTGGCTGGTGTTACGTCGCCTTTGTCAGTTCTTCGTGCTGGGGATGTTTTTGAGCGGTCCATGGTTTGGTGTGTGGATCTTGCACGGCAACTACAGCAGTAGCCTGTTATTCGACACCGTTCCGCTGACCGATCCGCTGATGACGCTGCAAAGTCTTGCCAGTGGTCATCTGCCTGCCACGGTGGCGTTGACCGGTGCGGTGATTATCACCGTGCTCTACGCCCTGGCGGGAAAGCGATTATTTTGCAGCTGGGTCTGCCCGCTGAACCCGATTACCGACTTAGCGAACTGGTTACGCAGGCGCTTTGACCTCAATCAGTCTGCGACGATCCCTCGCCACATTCGCTACGTGCTGTTGGTGGTCATTCTGGTGGGATCAGCCTTAACTGGCACGCTCATTTGGGAATGGATCAACCCCGTTTCTCTGATGGGGCGTAGCCTGGTAATGGGCTTCGGCAGCGGCGCGCTGCTTATTCTCGCGCTGTTTTTATTTGATCTACTGGTCGTTGAACACGGCTGGTGCGGGCACATTTGTCCGGTTGGCGCGCTGTATGGCGTGCTGGGTAGCAAAGGTGTGATTACCGTTGCGGCCAGCGATCGGCAGAAATGTAACCGCTGTATGGATTGTTTTCATGTTTGCCCGGAACCGCATGTGCTACGTGCCCCGGTGCTGGATGAACAAAGCCCGGTGCAGGTCACCAGCCGCGATTGCATGACGTGCGGTCGCTGCGTGGATGTCTGTTCTGAGGATGTATTTACAATAACTACACGATGGAGTTCGGGAGCGAAATCATGAAAAGCCATGACCTGAAGAAAGCGCTGTGTCAATGGACGGCGATGCTGGCCCTGGTGGTAAGCGGCGCGGTTTGGGCGGCTAATGGCGTCGATTTTAGCCAGTCGCCGGAAGTATCCGGGACGCAGGAAGGGGCCATTCGGATGCCAAAAGAGCAGGATCGGATGCCGCTGAACTATGTGAATCAGCCGCCAATGATCCCGCATAGCGTTGAAGGTTATCAGGTAACGACCAATACCAATCGCTGCTTGCAGTGCCACGGTGTCGAAAGCTATCGCACCACTGGCGCGCCGCGTATCAGTCCTACTCACTTTATGGACAGCGACGGCAAAGTGGGCGCGGAAGTGGCTCCGCGTCGTTATTTCTGTCTGCAATGTCACGTACCGCAGGCCGATACCGCGCCAATCGTGGGGAATACCTTTACCCCATCAAAAGGTTACGGGAAATAAGAGGTTATTATGGGAAATTCTGACCGTAAGCCTGGTCTGATTAAGCGCCTGTGGAAATGGTGGCGTACCCCCAGCCATCTGGCGCTGGGGACGCTGCTGTTGATCGGTTTTGTTGGCGGCATCGTCTTCTGGGGGGGCTTTAACACCGGGATGGAAAAAGCCAATACCGAAGAGTTCTGCATTAGCTGCCACGAAATGCGCAACACGGTGTATCAGGAATACATGGATTCCGTGCACTACAACAACCGTAGCGGCGTCCGTGCGACCTGTCCGGATTGTCACGTTCCGCACGAGTTTGTGCCGAAGATGATACGCAAGCTCAAAGCAAGTAAAGAGCTGTATGGTAAAATTTTTGGCGTTATTGACACGCCGCAGAAATTTGAAGCTCATCGTCTGACGATGGCACAGAATGAGTGGCGGCGCATGAAGGACAATAACTCGCAGGAGTGCCGTAACTGTCACAACTTCGAGTATATGGATACAACCGCCCAGAAATCGGTTGCCGCGAAGATGCATGACCAGGCGGTGAAAGATGGGCAAACCTGTATTGATTGCCATAAAGGGATCGCGCACAAGCTGCCCGATATGCGTGAAGTCGAGCCAGGTTTTTAACAGGGTTATTGCGTGGGTATGCTTGAAGCCAGAGAGTTACTTTGTGAGCGGGATGAACGAACCTTATTTAGTGGCTTGTCATTTACGCTGAACGCAGGAGAGTGGGTACAAATCACCGGTAGCAACGGCGCGGGGAAGACAACGCTTCTCCGTTTGCTGACGGGGTTGTCTCGCCCTGACGCTGGCGAGGTTCTCTGGCAAGGGCAGCCCTTGCATCAGGTACGCGACAGCTACCATCAAACCCTGTTATGGATAGGCCATCAGCCGGGGATCAAAACCCGGCTGACGGCGTTAGAAAATCTGCACTTTTATCATCGCGATGGCGATGCCGCACAATGTCTGGAAGCCTTGGCGCAGGCCGGGCTTGCCGGATTCGAAGATATTCCGGTAAATCAACTTTCTGCCGGGCAACAACGCCGCGTCGCTTTAGCGCGTCTGTGGTTGACCCGTGCCACATTATGGATCCTCGACGAGCCTTTTACCGCGATTGACGTTAACGGCGTCGATCGTCTGACCCAGCGTATGGCGCAGCATACGGAGCAGGGGGGGATTGTGATTCTGACTACCCACCAGCCGCTCAACGTTGCTGAAAGTAAAATTCGCCGCATTTCACTGACGCAAACGAGGGCCGCATGATGTTCTGGCGTATTTTCCGTCTTGAACTGCGCGTAGCGTTTCGCCATAGCGCCGAAATCGCCAACCCGCTGTGGTTCTTCCTGATTGTAATTACCCTTTTTCCGCTCAGTATCGGTCCGGAGCCGCAACTGCTGGCGCGTATTGCACCGGGCATTATCTGGGTTGCTGCGCTGCTTTCATCCTTGCTGGCGCTGGAACGACTGTTCCGTGACGATTTGCAGGACGGCAGTCTTGAACAATTGATGTTGTTGCCGTTACCCTTGCCCGCCGTTGTGCTGGCGAAGGTGATGGCGCACTGGATGGTAACCGGTCTGCCGTTACTCATCCTTTCGCCACTGGTAGCAATGCTACTGGGAATGGATGTTTATGGCTGGCAAGTGATGGCGCTGACGCTGCTGCTGGGAACGCCTACGCTTGGCTTTCTCGGTGCACCGGGCGTGGCGCTGACAGTGGGACTTAAGCGCGGTGGTGTGCTGCTCAGCATACTGGTGTTACCGCTGACTATCCCATTACTCATCTTTGCCACCGCCGCGATGGACGCGGCTTCTATGCATTTGCCCGTTGAAGGGTATCTGGCAATTTTAGGCGCGTTGCTGGCAGGCACCGCGACATTAAGTCCTTTTGCGACGGCGGCAGCGTTACGAATCAGCATTCAATAACGCTGGATTACTGATTTTTGTTCGAGTCTGGTATCGAAACTATGTGGAAAACACTGCATCAACTGGCGATCCCACCACGGCTGTATCAAATCTGTGGCTGGTTTATACCGTGGCTGGCAATTGCCAGTGTGGTCGTGCTTACCGTCGGCTGGATCTGGGGATTCGGCTTTGCTCCGGCTGATTATCAGCAGGGAAATAGCTACCGCATTATCTACCTGCATGTGCCTGCGGCGATCTGGTCGATGGGCATTTATGCATCAATGGCGGTGGCGGCGTTTATTGGCCTTGTCTGGCAGATGAAAATGGCCAACCTGGCGGTGGCGGCGATGGCCCCCATTGGTGCCGTGTTTACCTTTATTGCCCTGGTTACCGGCTCTGCATGGGGAAAACCGATGTGGGGCACCTGGTGGGTATGGGATGCACGTCTGACTTCTGAACTGGTGCTGCTGTTTTTGTATGTGGGTGTGATTGCCCTGTGGCACGCCTTCGACGACCGCCGTCTGGCGGGCCGTGCGGCAGGTATCCTGGTGCTGATTGGCGTGGTGAATCTGCCGATTATTCATTACTCCGTGGAGTGGTGGAACACCCTGCATCAGGGATCAACGCGGATGCAGCAAAGTATCGATCCGGCGATGCGTTCGCCGCTGCGCTGGTCGATTTTTGGCTTCCTGCTCCTGTCTGCCACGCTGACGCTGATGCGGATGCGTAATTTGATTTTGCTGATGGAAAAACGCCGTCCGTGGGTGAGTGAACTGATACTGAAAAGAGGCCGTAAATGACCCCTGCATTTGCTTCCTGGAATGAATTTTTCGCAATGGGCGGTTACGCCTTTTTTGTCTGGCTGGCGGTGGTGATGACCGTTATTCCGCTGGTGGTTTTGGTCGTGCACTCGGTGATGCAACATCGCGCAATTCTGCGTGGTGTGGCGCAACAGCGGGCGCGTGAGGCGCGTTTACGTGCTGCGCAACAGCAGGAGGCTGCATGAATATTCGCCGTAAAAACCGCTTGTGGATTGCCTGTGCCGTGTTGGCAGGGCTAGCGCTGACTATCGGTCTGGTGCTATATGCGCTGCGCTCGAATATCGATCTCTTTTATACGCCGGGGGAAATTCTCTACGGCAAGCGTGAAACTCAGCAGATGCCGGAAGTCGGTCAGCGTCTGCGCGTTGGCGGGATGGTGATGCCGGGTAGCGTGCAGCGCGATCCCAATTCGCTGAAAGTGACCTTCACCATTTACGATGCTGAAGGCTCAGTGGATGTCTCTTACGAAGGCATTTTGCCGGATCTGTTCCGTGAAGGGCAGGGCGTTGTGGTGCAGGGCGAGCTGGAAAAAGGCAATCATATCCTCGCGAAAGAAGTGCTGGCGAAACACGACGAAAACTACACGCCGCCAGAAGTTGAGAAAGCGATGGAAGCTAACCACCGTCGCCCGGCGAGTGTTTATAAGGACCCAGCATCATGATGCCGGAAATTGGAAACGGGCTGCTGTGCTTGGCGTTAGGGATTGCGCTGCTGCTGTCCGTGTATCCGCTATGGGGCGTGGCGCGCGGAGATGCGCGCATGATGGCGTCTTCCCGCTTGTTTGCCTGGCTGCTGTTTATGTCTGTGGCTGGCGCATTTCTGGTGCTGGTCAATGCTTTCGTGGTCAACGACTTTACCGTCACCTATGTTGCCAGCAACTCCAATACCCAGCTTCCGGTGTGGTATCGCGTGGCGGCTACTTGGGGCGCGCATGAAGGTTCGCTTCTGCTGTGGGTGCTGCTGATGAGCGGCTGGACCTTTGCGGTGGCGATTTTTAGTCAGCGTATTCCGCTGGATATTGTGGCCCGTGTACTGGCGATAATGGGGATGGTCAGCGTCGGCTTTTTGCTGTTCATTCTCTTTACCTCTAACCCGTTCTCACGCACGCTGCCGAACTTCCCGATTGAAGGGCGCGATCTTAACCCGCTGTTACAGGATCCGGGGCTGATCTTCCATCCGCCTCTGCTTTATATGGGGTACGTGGGTTTCTCGGTGGCGTTTGCTTTTGCCATTGCTTCTTTGCTGAGCGGGCGTCTGGACAGCACTTATGCGCGTTTTACTCGCCCGTGGACGCTGGCGGCGTGGATTTTCCTAACGCTCGGCATTGTGCTCGGTTCCGCATGGGCCTATTACGAACTCGGCTGGGGTGGCTGGTGGTTCTGGGATCCGGTAGAAAACGCCTCGTTTATGCCGTGGCTGGTGGGGACTGCACTGATGCACTCACTGGCGGTCACTGAACAACGCGCCAGCTTCAAAGCGTGGACATTACTGCTGGCAATCAGTGCCTTCTCGTTGTGTCTGTTGGGGACTTTCCTCGTGCGTTCCGGCGTGCTGGTATCGGTACACGCGTTTGCGTCTGATCCGGCGCGCGGTATGTTTATCCTCGCCTTTATGGTGCTGGTGATTGGCGGTTCGCTGCTGCTGTTTGCCGCGCGTGGACACAAAGTTCGCTCACGCGTAAACAATGCGCTGTGGTCGCGGGAATCTTTGCTGTTAGCGAACAACGTTTTGCTGGTCGCCGCGATGCTGGTGGTGTTGCTGGGGACGCTGCTGCCGCTGGTGCACAAGCAACTTGGACTGGGCAGTATTTCGATTGGCGAACCGTTCTTCAACACCATGTTTACCTGGCTGATGGTGCCGTTTGCGCTACTGCTTGGTGTCGGTCCTCTGGTGCGCTGGGGGCGCGATCGCCCACGTAAAATCCGCAATTTATTGATTATCGCCTTCATCTCTACGCTGGTGCTGTCTCTGCTGTTGCCGTGGCTGTTCGAAAGCAAAGTTGTGGCGATGACGGTGCTCGGCCTGGCAATGGCCTGCTGGATTGCGGTGCTGGCAACTGCGGAAGCTGCGCTGCGTATTTCACGCGGCACGAAAACCACCTTCAGTTATTGGGGGATGGTGGCGGCTCACCTGGGGCTGGCAGTGACAATTGTTGGCATTGCCTTTAGCCAGAATTATAGCGTTGAGCGTGATGTGCGCATGAAGTCCGGCGATAGCGTCGATATTCATGAATATCGCTTCACCTTCCGTGATGTCAAAGAGGTGACTGGCCCGAACTGGCGCGGCGGTGTGGCGACTATTGGCGTAACGCGAGAGGGTAAACCGGAAACGGTGCTGTATGCGGAAAAACGTTATTACAACACTGCCGGGTCGATGATGACCGAAGCGGCAATTGACGGCGGCATCACGCGTGACCTGTACGCCGCGCTCGGTGAAGAGCTGGAAAACGGCGCGTGGGCCGTGCGTCTTTACTACAAACCATTTGTTCGCTGGATTTGGGCGGGCGGGCTGATGATGGCGTTGGGCGGACTGCTGTGTCTGTTTGATCCTCGCTATCGTAAGCGCGTGAGTCCGCAAAAAACTGCGCCGGAGGCCGTATGAAGCGCAAAGTATTGTTAATTCCGTTGATTATCTTCCTGGCGATTGCCGCGGCGCTGCTGTGGCAGCTGGCGCGTAATGCCGAAGGGGATGATCCGACCAATCTGGAATCGGCGCTCATTGGCAAGCCTGTGCCGAAGTTTCGTCTCGAATCACTGGACAATCCGGGGCAGTTTTATCAGGCGGATGTGCTGACTCAGGGCAAACCAGTACTGCTTAACGTCTGGGCGACTTGGTGTCCGACCTGCCGTGCGGAACATCAATATCTGAATCAGCTTTCAGCGCAGGGCATTCGCGTGGTCGGCATGAACTATAAAGACGATCGCCAGAAGGCAATCAGCTGGCTGAAAGAGCTGGGCAATCCTTACGCGCTAAGCCTGTTTGATGGCGACGGCATGTTAGGGCTGGATCTCGGTGTCTATGGCGCGCCAGAAACCTTCCTTATTGACGGCAACGGTATCATTCGCTATCGCCATGCGGGCGATCTCAATCCTCGCGTCTGGGAAGAAGAGATCAAGCCGCTGTGGGAGAAATACAGTAAGGAGGCCGCACAATGAGGTTTTTATTGGGCGTGCTGATGCTGATGATCTCCGGCTCAGCGCTGGCGACCATCGACGTGTTGCAGTTTAAAGATGAAGCACAGGAACAACAGTTCCGTCAGCTCACTGAAGAACTGCGCTGCCCGAAATGCCAGAACAACAGCATTGCCGATTCCAACTCGATGATTGCCACCGACCTGCGTCAGAAAGTGTATGAACTGATGCAGGAAGGTAAAAGTAAAAAAGAGATTGTCGATTATATGGTGGCGCGTTACGGCAACTTCGTCACTTACGATCCGCCGTTAACGCCGCTGACCGTGCTGCTGTGGGTGCTGCCAGTAGTGGCTATTGGCATTGGCGGTTGGGTCATATACGCCCGCTCGCGGCGTCGGGTACGCGTGGTGCCGGAAGCGTTTCCTGAACAAAGCGTGCCGGAAGGTAAGCGTGCCGGATATGTTGTTTATCTGCCGGGTATTGTGGTGGCGTTAATTGTGGCTGGCGTCAGCTACTACCAGACTGGCAATTATCAGCAGGTGAAAATCTGGCAGCAGGCCACGGCACAGGCTCCGGCGTTGCTGGACAGGGCGCTGGACCCGAAAGCCGATCCGCTCAACGAAGAAGAGATGTCGCGCCTTGCGCTGGGGATGCGTACTCAACTGCAAAAAAATCCGGGAGATATAGAAGGCTGGATTATGTTGGGCCGCGTTGGCATGGCGCTGGGTAACGCCAGTATCGCCACCGATGCATACGCTACTGCGTATCGCCTCGATCCGAAGAACAGCGATGCCGCACTGGGATACGCTGAAGCGTTGACTCGTTCATCTGATCCCAACGACAACCGCCTCGGCGGTGAACTGCTACGTCAGCTGGTGAGAACGGACCATAGCAATATCCGTGTGCTAAGCATGTATGCGTTTAATGCCTTTGAGCAGCAGCGATTTGGCGAAGCCGTTGCCGCGTGGGAGATGATGTTGAAACTCTTACCTGCCAACGATACTCGCCGTGCGGTGATTGAACGTAGTATCGCGCAGGCGATGCAACATTTGTCGCCGCAGGAGAGTAAATAAAAAGAGGCCCGATGGTGATGCCATCGGGCTAGACTGATGACAAAGTGCGCTTAGTTTATGCCGGATGCGGCGTGAACGCCTTATCCGGCCTACAAAATTGTGTAAATTCAATAAATTGATCGATCCACGTAGGCCTGATAAGCGTAGCGCATCAGGCAGTTTTGCGTTTGTCATAAATCTCAGCCCGATGATAAATCCATCGGGCTATTTTTATTGTGCCCCGCGTTGTTGCAGGAACAGAATGGTGGCCGCCACGCGTGAGCGGACATTGAGTTTACGCAGCAGATTGCGAATATGTACTTTTACTGTCTGCTCGGAAATATTCAACACCGATGCAATCTGTTTATTTGACAGCCCCTGTGCCAGCTCGTGCAGAACATCCAGCTCGCGCTCCGTCAGCACGCTGAAGGGATCTTCTTCCGCGCCAAACATTTCACGTTCACGTAAGTACTGATTGACGCGTTCGCTAAAGACTTTGCTGCCTTTCGCTCCGGTACGAATCGCTTCCAGCAATACTTCCGGGTCGCTGTCTTTCAACAGATAACCGTCTGCGCCTGCGTCTATCAGCGCAAAGACATCGCTGGAGGCATCGGATACGGTCAGGATAATAATTTGCGCGGTAACGCCATCCCTGCGCAAGGCATTGAGGGTATCCAGGCCACTCATACCTTTCATATTGAGATCCAGCAAGATCACGTCGATATCCAGTCTATTCGCCAGATCGATCGCGCTCGCGCCTTCGCCCGCTTCGGCGACCACTTCAAAGCCAGGATCAAGCTCCAGTAACTGACGAACACCGCGTCGCATAAGTGGATGATCATCCACAATCATCACCTGAAAAGGCGTTGCTTCAGGCATAGTAGTCTCCTGAGGTTTTATTAGAATCATTATGTTTGAGCGTAGCGTTGGTAACGCTACCAGGCGCGTGAATGTTACCCCATTTTATGTATGGACATGTAGTGAAAACTACAACCTTGTCGTTCGCTTTGGCATCATTTTTATTATAAAGACGGAATTTTGCATCAGCTTCTCATCAAGAAAAACAACTAAAAAATCAATCACAATACTTGTGCATTTCTTTAAACAGTTTTTAAAAACTGACTCCGGGTATGGAGCTATGGGTATTTTCTGTACCCAATGCTTTTAACTGCAATTAATTTCATAGGATGAAAGCTCAATGCATCAATCTGGTTCTGTTTCTCTTTGTCGTTCCGCAATATCTGTTCTGGTGGCTACAGCGTTATATTCACCCATAGCATTGGCATCAACAGTTGAGTATGGTGAGACAGTTGATGGTGTTATCCTGGAAAAAGATATCCAGCTGGTTTATGGGACCGCCAATAATACGAAAATCAATCCTGGCGGAGAACAGCATATAAAAGAATTTGGTGTAAGTAGTAATACTGAAATTAACGGAGGGTATCAATACATTGAAATGAATGGTACCGCAGAATACTCAGTATTAAATGATGGTTATCAAATTGTTCAAATGGGTGGCGCGGCAAACCAGACTACCCTCAATAATGGTGTGCTACAGGTTTATGGCCCAGCGAATGATACCACGATTAAAGGCGGGCGCTTAATCGTTGAAAAAGATGGGGGGGCCGTTTTTGCCGCTATCGAAAAGGGAGGACTACTGGAGGTTAAAGAGGGGGGATTTGCGCTTGCGGTAGATCAGAAAACAGGCGGTGCTATTAAAACAACCACGCGGGCCATGGAGGTATTCGGAACAAACCGTCTCGGTCAGTTCGATATCAAGAATGGTATTGCTAATAATATGTTGTTGGAAAACGGCGGAAGTTTGCGAGTTGAAGAAAATGACTTCGCTTATAATACTACTGTGGATAGTGGCGGCTTACTGGAGGTTATGGATGGCGGGACTGCAACTGGCGTTGATAAAAAAGCAGGCGGGAAATTAATTGTCTCAACGAATGCGCTGGAAGTGAGTGGTACAAACAGTAAAGGCCAATTTAGTATAAAGGATGGTGTGTCAAAAAATTATGAACTGGATGATGGTTCCGGGCTCATTGTTATGGAGGACACGCAGGCCATTGACACTATCCTTGATGAGCATGCCACTATGCAATCGCTGGGAAAGGATACTGGTACGAAAGTGCAGGCAAATGCGGTATATGATCTCGGTCGATCAGACCAGAATGGAAGTATCACGTATTCCTCAAAAGCCATCTCTGAAAATATGGTAATCAACAATGGCCGCGCTAATGTCTGGGCTGGCACAATGGTTAACGTGTCAGTCAGAGGGAATGATGGCATTCTTGAGGTCATGAAGCCGCAAATAAATTATGCACCCGCTATGTTGGTGGGTAAGGTAGTGGTTTCTGAGGGCGCTTCTTTTAGAACGCATGGTGCCGTGGATACCAGCAAAGCGGACGTTTCGCTCGAAAATAGCGCATGGACCATCATTGCCGATATCACTACGACGAACCAAAACACTCGCCTCAACTTAGCCAACCTTGCGATGTCCGGCGCAAATGTGATTATGATGGCTGAGCCAGTGACTCGTTCATCTGTGACGGCAAGTGCGGAAAATTTCATTACGTTGACCACCAATACCCTGTCGGGAAACGGCAATTTTTATATGCGTACCGATATGGCCAATCATCAGAGCGATCAGCTCAACGTCACCGGTCAGGCAACAGGTGATTTCAAAATATTCGTGACGGACACCGGTGCCAGCCCGGCAGCAGGAGATAGCCTTACACTGGTAACAACGGGCGGCGGTGATGCTGCATTTACGTTGGGCAATGCCGGAGGCGTTGTTGATATCGGTACGTATGAATATACCTTGCTGGATAATGGCAACCATAGCTGGAGCCTCGCAGAGAATCGCGCGCAAATTACCCCTTCAACCACTGATGTGCTGAACATGGCAGCCGCACAACCGCTGGTATTTGATGCAGAACTGGACACCGTGCGTGAGCGTCTTGGTAGCGTAAAAGGCGTTAGTTACGATACGGTGATGTGGAGTTCGGCAATTAACACCCGCAACAACGTGACCACTGATGCGGGAGCTGGTTTTGAGCAAACATTGACGGGCCTGACGCTCGGTATCGATAGCCGTTTCTCCCGTGAAGAAAGCAGTACAATTCGCGGCTTGTTCTTTGGTTACTCTCATTCTGATATTGGTTTTGATCGCGGCGGAAAAGGTAATATCGATAGCTATACCCTGGGGGCTTATGCCGGTTGGGAGCATCAGAACGGTGCCTATGTTGATGGGGTGGTGAAAGTTGACCGTTTTGCCAACACCATCCATGGCAAGATGAGTAATGGGGCAACAGCGTTTGGCGATTACAATAGTAACGGCGCGGGTGCTCATGTTGAGAGCGGGTTCCGTTGGGTTGACGGATTGTGGAGTGTTAGACCCTATCTGGCCTTTACCGGCTTTACCACAGATGGTCAGGACTACACGTTATCAAACGGCATGCGCGCGGATGTGGGAAATACCCGGATATTACGCGCTGAAGCGGGAACGGCGGTAAGCTATCACATGGACCTGCAAAACGGTACGACGCTGGAACCCTGGCTGAAAGCCGCCGTGCGTCAGGAATACGCCGATTCTAACCAGGTGAAAGTTAATGACGATGGCAAATTTAATAATGATGTGGCTGGAACCAGTGGCGTTTATCAGGCTGGGATAAGGTCATCGTTTACCCCGACGTTAAGCGGTCATTTGTCAGTCAGCTATGGCAATGGCGCAGGGGTAGAATCGCCGTGGAATACTCAGGCGGGTGTGGTCTGGACGTTCTGATAACAGAAAATAAATGTGATGTGTCACGGTCTGTTTATCGAATTAATTGCAGATATAAAAAAACCAACCGTAAGGGTTGGTTTTTTCTTGGGATTTTTGGTCGGCACGAGAGGATTTGAACCTCCGACCCCCCGACACCCCATGACGGTGCGCTACCAGGCTGCGCTACGTGCCGACTCGTGGCTGCTAATACTACCGTTTTCCACACCGATTGCAAGTAAGATATTTCGCTAACTGATTTATAATTAATCAGTTAGCGATAAAACGCTTCTCGTCTGTCAGCACTTGCAATAACAAACTTAACTGTGGTTTTTCATCTTTCACTCTTTCACCACGTAAGTTGTAAGTGCGGTATTTACCGTTATTGTTCAGCACCAGCGTCTTTTTCGGGGTGGTAATTGCCAGCGTATCGTTATCCGCAGCAGTAACCCAGTAATGACGGCGTTGAGGGTTGAACAAATCCTGACCTTGCGAATATTCGCTGGCAGGTGTGCTGACATGCAGCAGGCGTTGCATCAGCGTCGTCATCAGATCGGTATGATCAGTCAGAGCATTAATACGCTGCGCCGGCGTGCCTGGCCAGTGAATCACTAATGGCACCTGCAGATGACCGTGGGACCAGTCAAAGGTTTCTTCCTCTTCGCTCAGTGGAATACCCCGACCGGCAGTGATAATCACCACCGTATTGTCCAGTTTGCCAGAATCACGCAGTGCATTGAGCACGCGTTTGATCTGGTCATCGACATTGCCTGCCGCCCGGCTATATTTCCGTGCAAATGCCTGCTGATTGCTGTCGTCAATGTTAGTGCCATTGAAAGAAACCCACGAGAACCAGCGGTTATCTTCTTGTGCGTAGCGGCCCAGCCAGTTGATCCACTGCGTGGCGGTCTGATCGTCAGATTGGGTGCGTACGCTCGGCATCGAGAAATCTGACAACAATGCCTGGCGATACAGCGGGCTGGTAAAGCCATCTGATGAGAATAACCCCAGCTGATAGCCTTGCTGATTAAGCGCAGTAATTAATGCCGCAGGCGTACGGGTCGACAGAATGCCGTCCATATAGCTCGGCGAGATGCCATAGAACAGGCCAAAGATGCCGTTGTCTGTAGTGTTGCCGGAGCTCATATGGCGCGTGAACGAAATATTTTGCTCAGCAAAACCTGCCAGCGCAGGCATCTGCTTCTCGAAGCGTGAGTAGTTCAGGCCATCGACAGTAATCAACAGCACATTCTGCCCGGTGCCCATATCGCGATAGCGCAGTTCGCTTAACGGATACTGTACGGAAACGGCGTCTGGATTACCTTGCTCAATAAGACGGCGTTGATACTCCTGCGCATCAAGCAGGCCATGCTTCTCAAGGAAACGTCGCGCCGTCATCGGGTACGAAAGCGGCAGGTTAGCGCGCTGCATGGTGATCGGGCGATAGAAGTTGGCATCGGCCCAGATATACACCACATGCGAGGCGATAAAGGCGATAAATAAGAATGCGGCCAGCGGGCGCGCGAAGCGTCGACGACGCGTCAGGCTGCGCAGCTTTTGCCAGCTCCACGTCGCAAACACCAGTTCAAGCAATAAAATAACCGGCACGCTGATGAACATCAGCTGCCAGTCGCGCGCCATCTCATTTTCGTCTGGGTTGATAACCAACTGCCAGACGATGGGATTAAGATGGAGATGGAAACGAGTAAAGACTTCGCTATCGATCAGTAATAGCGTCATTCCCGCCGTCGCCAGAATGACGGACAAAAACCTCATCAGCCTCTGGGAGCCGACGATAAAGGTCAGCGGGAAGAGGATCAGCAAGTAGGTGGCGAACACTAGGAAGCTGAAATGGCCGATAATGCTTACGTAGGAATAAATGCGACCAGCAAGCGTTGTCGGCCAGTCGGCGATAAACAGGTAACGGCTGCCAATGACGAGCGAAAGCAGAATATTGAACAGTGCAAACCAGTGCCCCCAACTGACCATCTGGGAGACTTTTTCACGGTAGCGCTGACGATGAGTTACCATAACCTGTTATCTGTTTCCCTTAGTGCGCTTTGTCTTCGTTGATAGAGGACTGTAAGGCGCTGGCAAAAGAGTTGGCAATTGCCTGGCGTTGGGCCGGGGCAATGCTGGTGTTGATAAGGTTAGTGACCATGTTGCCTAACACCATCAGGGAAAGGTCGGTCGGAGCCTTATGTTTTTCCAGTACGTTGAGCAGCTCTGCGAGCAATTGTTCAACCTGTTCATTACTGTAGCGGGAAATTTGTGGCATAAATCGAAATCAGTTAGTTGATGAAAGGGCAACATATTACCGTAGCAACGGTTTTTTTTCTGCTTTTTTATGCGTTAAATCATTCTCGTTACGCTGCCTTCTGTAAAATGACCGCCATCTTTTATTGCGTCGCTTAACTGGCGGTGGTTGAATACCGCCCGGTCTTAAAGGAGAGTTTATCATGAGTCTGGATATCAACCACATTGCTCTGCACCAGCTTATCAAGCGTGATGAGCAGAACCTTGAGCTGGTGTTGCGCGATTCATTGCTGGAACCGACAGAAACCGTCGTTGAGATGGTGGCAGAACTGCATCGGGTCTATAGCGCCAAAAATAAAGCTTACGGCTTGTTTAGCGAAGAGAGTGAACTGGCGCAGACGCTGCGCTTACAGCGTCAGGGCGAAGAGGACTTTCTGGCATTTAGCCGCGCGGCAACCGGTCGCCTGCGTGACGAATTAGCGAAATATCCTTTTGCTGACGGTGGATTCGTGCTGTTTTGCCACTACCGTTATCTGGCGGTGGAGTATTTGCTGGTGGCAGTTCTGAGCAACCTGAGCAGTATGCGCGTTAACGAAAATCTCGACATCAACCCAACCCATTATCTTGATATCAATCATGCGGATATTGTTGCGCGTATCGATTTAACCGAATGGGAAACCAATCCAGAGTCCACCCGCTATCTCACTTTCCTGAAAGGGCGAGTAGGGCGCAAAGTGGCGGATTTCTTTATGGATTTCCTCGGGGCCAGCGAAGGATTGAACGCGAAAGCGCAAAACCGTGGGCTGTTGCAAGCGGTTGATGATTTCACTGCCGAAGCACAACTGGATAAAGCAGAGCGACAGAACGTGCGCCAGCAGGTTTATAGCTACTGTAATGAGCAGCTGCAGGCAGGCGAAGAGATCGAACTGGAATCGCTGTCGAAAGAGCTGGCAGGCGTAAGCGAAGTGAGCTTCACGGAGTTTGCGGCTGAAAAAGGCTACGAACTGGAAGAGAGCTTCCCGGCAGACCGTAGCACACTGCGTCAGTTGACGAAGTTTGCCGGTAGCGGCGGTGGCTTGACTATTAACTTTGATGCGATGCTGTTAGGTGAACGCATCTTCTGGGATCCAGCAACCGATACCTTGACCATTAAAGGCACGCCGCCGAATTTGCGCGACCAATTGCAGCGCCGGACGTCTGGCGGCAATTAATCGGTTTTGTGTTCTGAATGCCAGATGCGGCGTGAACGCCTTATCTGGCCTGCAAAAAATAGCAATACCGTAATCAGGCATAATCTGCAGATACAAAAAACCCCGCCGGAGCGGGGTTTTTTACAACTTATTCAGCAATTAAGCGCGAACGAAGTCGATGTGCTGCAGCTTCGGTTTGTACGGGTGACGCTGTACGTCCTGAGCTTTAACTTTGATTTCTTTACCGTCAACAACGATGGTTAGAACTTCGCTGTAGAATTCAGCTTTAGCTTGCATGTTCATGACTTTGTCGTGATCCAGCTCGATAGCCAGCGGTGCTTCTTTGCCACCGTAGATGATTGCCGGGAACTTGTTAGCGGCACGCAGGCGGCGGCTCGCACCCTTACCCTGCTCTTTACGTACTTCTGCGTTGATAGTAAACATTTCTTTCTCTCTTAAATTAATCCTGCTACAGGCGACCCAGCAACAGGTAAGTGATCTGCTTTGCGTATGCAAAAGCGGGCGAGATTCTATACTCAATCGCCTTATACATCAATCAAAACTACCATTAACCGCGTAATTCGTGCGCCCGACGAAAACGACCTTCGTAATCGAACACTTTTTCACGCACTTGCCAGTACTGACCTTTCATGCGGGCGACGACAAAATCCGGATGTCGCAGTAAGGCTTGCTGGGCGAGGATATCGGCGGCGGTGATCCAGCGCAGAGGGATGCCCGGTGTGCGCGTATGCGGGCGGATAAAAAGCTGCTCGAAGGCGGTACGCTGGGCGGGCGTTTGCAGACGGAAACGCTCACTCACATCCGCGCCGTCTTCATCGTAATAGGTGATTTTCAACCATTCGCCTTTCTCGTCGTGCCCATGCTGCAAAGACATGCCGCTACAGCGTAATACCAGCGCATCTTTCAGTCGTAGCGCCGCTTTTAACATATCATCCGGATCAACCAGTACCGTGTCACATTCGCGGCAGCGGCGAGCGGCAATATCATTTTCTGCGTTACATTGCGGGCAATTTTTAAAACGGAAACGGAAGTCACACTGTTCGCGATGACCGTCGTCATCTTCAAACCATCCCTGACAGCGGCGACCAAAGTGTTCAATCAATGTCCCGTCGGCGGTCGTTTTCCCCCAAAAGGTGTTGGCAAAACCGCAGGCAGGGCAGAAAACCTGTACCGGAACGTTGTCACTTTTGCCTTTCGGTGTACCAACTTCCGGCGCGTAGAGATCGTGAGGATTACCCGCATAATCAAGAATTAAACAATCAGTCTTGCCCGGAGCGAGACGCAGACCGCGCCCGACAATTTGTTGGTAAAGACTCACTGATTCGGTAGGGCGCAGAATGGCGATAAGATCGACGTGCGGGGCGTCAAATCCGGTGGTCAGTACTGCGACGTTGACCAGATAGCGAAAACGCTGGGCTTTAAAATCTTCAATTAACACATCGCGCTCAGCGCCGGGGTTGTCGCCAGTAATCAGTGCAGCATCTTCGGCAGGCAGTAATCCCACAATCTCTTTTGCGTGTTCAACGGTGGCGGCGAAAATCATTACCCCTTTGCGCTTTTCGGCGAACTCCATGATCTGGCTGATGATATGTGGCGTAATGCGTTGCTGTTTTTTCAGCTCACGGTTGAGATCAGCTTCGCTGAACAGCCCGTTACTCTGTGCCTGCAAGCGGCTGAAATCGTATTGCACTACTGGCATATCCAGTCGTTCTGGCGGCGTCAGATAGCCGTGTTTAATCATATAACGCAGCGGCAGCTCATAAATGCAGTCACGGAAAAGGGCTTTCTCATCGCCGCGTACCATGCCGTGATAATGGAACTGGTAGATCCAGCCTTTGCCCAATCGAAAAGGCGTGGCAGTCAGCCCCAGCAGGCGTAAGTGGGGATTCACTTTAGTCAGGTGAGTGAGGATTTGCTGATACTGGCTCTCTTCATCGTCACCAATACGGTGGCATTCATCGACAATCAACAGCGAAAATTCACCCTGAAAGGCATCAAGATTACGGGCGACCGACTGAACGCTGCCAAATACCACTTTACCGTGGCTCTCTTTGCGCTTTAGCCCGGCGGCAAAAATATCGGCTTCCAGCCCCAGCGCCTGATACTTTGCATGGTTTTGCGCCACCAGTTCTTTAACGTGTGCCAGCACCAGTACGCGACCACGCGCCAGCCGTGCCAGTTCCGCTATCACCAGGCTTTTACCTGCGCCGGTGGGCAGCACGATAACGGCAGGGGTTTTATGACGACGAAAATGGTTGAGCGTGGCATCCACGGCTTCTTGCTGATATGGGCGGAGTGTAAAAATCATGGTTTCGCGTAGGTAGATTATTCTGCTAATAGTATGCCACGGTTCTTTTTCCCTTGAGGGAAGTTATTAGACCGCTATACTGGGCAGACAACAGTTCAGATTTTCGGGTCATTACCCGACCTCCGTTTTTTACAGGCAAAATCACACACATGCGACTTGATAAATTTATCGCACAGCAACTCGGCGTTAGCCGTGCTATTGCCGGGCGTGAAATCCGCGGCAATCGTGTCACCGTCGATGGCGAAATCGTTCGTAATGCAGCGTTCAAACTGCTCCCTGAACATGATGTCGCTTACGATGGCAACCCGCTGGCGCAGCAACACGGTCCACGTTACTTCATGCTCAATAAGCCTCAGGGCTATGTTTGCTCCACGGACGACCCGGATCACCCGACGGTGCTCTATTTTCTGGATGAACCGGTAGCGTGGAAACTGCACGCCGCAGGACGTCTGGATATCGATACCACCGGTCTGGTGCTGATGACTGATGATGGTCAGTGGTCGCACCGCATTACTTCTCCGCGCCATCATTGCGAGAAGACCTATCTGGTGACACTGGAATCACCTGTAGCTGACGATACGGCAGAGCAATTTGCTAAAGGCGTGCAGCTGCATAACGAAAAAGATCTCACTAAGCCGGCGGTGCTTGAAGTGATTACCCCAACGCAGGTTCGTCTGACCATCAGCGAAGGGCGTTATCATCAGGTGAAACGCATGTTCGCCGCCGTGGGTAACCACGTGGTTGAGCTGCATCGTGAACGTATTGGCGGTATTACGCTGGATGCTGATTTAGCCCCCGGTGAATATCGTCCGTTAACTGAAGAAGAAATTGCCAGCGTCGTCTAACTTTTCAATGACTTTCAGGAGCCCGTTGTGACCACCCGACAGCATTCGTCGTTTGCTATTGTTTTTATCCTTGGCCTGCTGGCCATGTTGATGCCGCTGTCGATTGATATGTATCTGCCCGCGCTACCGGTAATTTCAGCGCAGTTTGGCGTATCGGCGGGCAGTACGCAGATGACCCTCAGTACTTATATTCTGGGCTTTGCGTTGGGGCAGTTAATCTACGGGCCGATGGCAGACAGCTTCGGGCGTAAGCCGGTGGTTCTTGGCGGGACGCTGGTGTTTGCCGCCGCCGCGGTGGCGTGTGCGTTGGCACAAACCATCGATCAGCTGATTGTGATGCGTTTCTTCCACGGGCTGGCTGCGGCTGCGGCCAGCGTGGTTATCAACGCTTTGATGCGTGATATTTACCCGAAAGAAGAGTTCTCGCGGATGATGTCGTTTGTCATGCTGGTGACGACCATTGCACTGCTGATGGCACCGATAGTTGGCGGCTGGGTGCTGGTGTGGCTGAGCTGGCATTACATCTTCTGGATCCTGGCATTAGCGGCGATTCTGGCTTCGGCAATGATTTTCTTCCTGATTAAAGAAACCTTACCACCGGAGCGTCGTCAGCCATTTCACATTCGTACCACTATTGGTAACTTTGCGGCGCTGTTCCGCCATAAACGTGTCCTGAGCTACATGCTTGCCAGTGGTTTCAGCTTTGCCGGGATGTTCTCATTCTTAAGCGCCGGACCGTTTGTTTATATTGAAATTAACCACGTCGCGCCGGAAAACTTTGGTTATTACTTTGCGCTAAACATTGTTTTTCTGTTCGTGATGACCATCTTTAACAGCCGCTTCGTCCGCCGCATTGGCGCGTTAAATATGTTCCGCTCGGGGTTGTGGATACAATTTATTATGGCTGCGTGGATGGTCATCAGTGCGCCGCTGGGGCTGGGATTCTGGTCGCTGGTGGTTGGCGTTGCGGCGTTTGTGGGCTGCGTGTCGATGGTGTCATCCAATGCGATGGCGGTCATTCTTGATGAGTTTCCCCATATGGCGGGAACGGCATCTTCGCTGGCAGGAACCTTCCGTTTTGGCATAGGGGCAATTGTTGGCGCATTGCTTTCTCTTGCGACCTTTAACTCTGCATGGCCGATGATTTGGTCAATTGCATTCTGCGCAACCAGCTCCATTCTCTTCTGTCTGTACGCCAGTCGGCCGAAAAAACGGTGATCTATTGCACAACGAGGAAGGTAAAAGGCTTCCTTTGTTGATGCATGTCAACCACAAATCTATCATTTCCCCGATATATGTTTATTTTATGTAAAATCAATTTATGTAAAAAGTCACATCATTGTAGTTAAAAAGGTTGAGTTAGATCGCAGAAACGGGTACATATAGCCCCGCAAACGTGACCACGCCCGCAGATATTACTTAAATCAGAGCCATAGAGGCCACGCAGGCGAGGCATCAATCTTTACGATCTGTATAAAGACGGATTGTTGATGATGTGTTAAAATTGATGTAAACAAATTGTGAAGTGAATGTACTTCCGGGGAAAATAAGTGACTTCATTACAACTCTCAATCGTCCATCGACTGCCGCAGAACTATCGCTGGTCTGCTGGTTTCGCAGGTTCGAAGGTTGAACCGATTCCGCAAAATGGACCGTGCGGTGACAACAGCCTGGTGGCGCTTAAATTGCTTAGCCCGGATGGTGATAATGCATGGTCGGTGATGTATAAACTAAGCCAGGCGTTAAGCGACATCGAAGTTCCATGTTCGGTGTTGGAGTGTGAAGGTGAGCCGTGCCTGTTTGTAAATCGCCAGGACGAGTTTGCTGCAACATGCCGATTGAAAAATTTTGGTGTGGCAATTGCCGAACCCTTTTCAAACTACAATCCTTTTTAAGCGTCAGCTCAACGCCAGTAACTGACGCGTATACTCCTGCTGCGGTGTGGCAAACACGCGCGCGCACGGTCCTTGTTCCACTACTTCCCCTTGTCGCAGTACGATAACCTGATGACATAACGCGCGGACAACGTGCAAATCGTGGCTGATAAACAAATAGGCCAGTTGATGCTTTTGTTGCAATGATTTCAAAAGCGTCAATATTTGCGCCTGTACCGTTTTGTCGAGTGATGATGTCGGTTCATCAAGTATGATCAGCGAGGGCTTAAGAATTAATGCCCTGGCAATCGCAATACGTTGTCGCTGACCACCAGAGAACTCCGCCGGATAACGGTGGCGTGTTTCAGGATCTAATCCCACTTCATGCATCACGGCTATCACTTGTTGTTCGCGTTGTGCGGCAGAAAGCGTCGGCTGGTGAACCCGTAAGCCTTCCTCAATAATCTGCAAAACGTTGAGTCGTGGGTTGAGCGAGGAGTTTGGATCCTGAAATACCACCTGAATACGATGACGAGTAGGTAACAGCTGGCGGCGATTTAAATCTTGCAGTGGCTGACCGTCAAAGACGATGCTGCCCTGAGAGGTAATCAGTCGCAGCAGCGCCAGTCCCGTCGTGCTTTTCCCGGAACCAGACTCGCCCACTAAACCCAGTGTTTCACCCGCCCGTAGCGTAAAACTGATGTTTTTCACCACCACATTATGATCCACAATGCGCTTCAAAATCCCTTTGCGAATGGGGAAGGCAACCTGAAGCTGTTCAACATCCAGCAACGTTGAGGCAGGTTCTGGCAACGGTACCGGATCGCCTGACGGTTCACTGTTGAGTAGCTTTTGTGTGTAAGGATGAGTGGGTGAGGCAAATAGCGTAGCGGCGTTATTTTGCTCGACACAGCGACCGTTTTGCATTACCGCCACGCGGTGGGCCAGTTTTCTGACAATGCTGAGGTTATGAGTAATAAACAGCATGCCCATATTCAGCTCGCCTTGCAGTTCGCGCAACAGCTGTAAAATCTGCGCCTGGACAGAGACGTCCAGTGCGGTGGTCGGTTCATCGGCAATTAATAATTCCGGTCGCGTTAACAGCGCCATCGCAATCATCACCCGCTGGCGTTCGCCGCCGGAGAGCTGATGCGGATAATCTGTCAGCCGTTTTGCCGCCTGGCGGATACCGACGCGATCAAGGCAGTTAAGAATTTCGCCACGAGCCGCTTCCCGACGCATCCCGCGGTGGAGTGAAAGCACTTCATAAAGCTGTTTTTCCAGGGTATGCAATGGATTTAACGACACCATCGGTTCCTGAAAAATCATGGCGATCTTATTACCGCGTACACCGCGCAACGTTTGATCGCTGGCATGAAGCAGCGATTCGCCATGAAAACGAATATCGCCGGAGAGATATTCAACCGGCGGGGAAGGGAGCAGGCGTAAAATTGACAGCGCGGTAACGCTTTTGCCTGAACCTGACTCACCCACCAGCGCCAGCGTTTCGCCAGCCTCAATCTGTAGTGAAACATCATTGACTACTGTACGTACGGTTTGCTGATGGCGAAAACCCACCGACAAATTTTCAATCGCTAACAGAGTTTGCGTCATGCTACACCGCCTTATTAGGATCAAATGCGTCGCGGACGGCTTCACCAATAAAGATCAGCAAAGACAATAATATCGCCACCGACAAGAAGGCGGTGATCCCAAGCCACGGGGCCTGAAGGTTATTTTTCCCTTGTAACAGCAGTTCACCGAGTGACGGTGAACCGAGCGGTAGACCGAAGCCGAGGAAATCGAGCGAGGTCAGGGTGGTTATCGAACTACATAAAATAAACGGTAAAAAGGTGAGGGTCGCGACCATGGCATTAGGCAACATATGACGCAGGATGATACTGCGATCGCTGACGCCAAGCGCCTGTGCCGCACGAATGTAGTCGAAATTACGAGTACGTAAAAACTCCGCCCGCACCACGCCGACCAGACTCATCCAGCCAAACAAGACAGTAATTGCCAGCAGCCACCAGAAGTTAGGCTGTACGACGCTGGAAAGTAAAATAATCAAAAACAGCGTCGGCATCCCCGACCATACTTCAATAAAGCGTTGCCCCCAGAGATCGACTTTACCGCCGTAATAGCCTTGTAGCGCCCCCGCCAGCACGCCCATCACGCTGGAACAGAGAGTCAGCATCAGGCCAAACAGAACCGAGATCCGCGTGCCATAGAGAATGCGTGCCAGCACATCGCCGCCGTTTGCATCCGTTCCCAGCCAGTTTTGCCGGGAGGGTGGAGAAGGGAAGGGCTTATCGGTAGCAAAGTTGATACTGGTAGCACCAAAGCGAATCGGTGCCCACAGTACCCAGCCGTTATTTTCCAGCCGTTGTTTCAGCCACGGGTCCTGATAATCAGCCTGACTTGCCAGCGGGCCGCCAAAATCGCTTTCGCTGTAGTTTTTCAACAACGGGAAATACCAACTGCCGTCATAACGCACCAGCAACGGTTTATCGTTAGCGATAAGTTCAGAACACAAACTCAAACCAAACAAAACGAGGAAAATCCATAACGACCAGTAGCCGCGACGGTTATGACGAAAACGCGCCCAACGGGCCTGATTGACGGGGCTGAGTCGCGACATTAACGTCCCTCAAAATCTATACGCGGATCAACCAGCGTATAGCTGATATCACTGACAATATTCAGCAGCAGGCCAATCAGGGTGAAAATATACAAGGTACCAAACATTACAGGATAATCGCGCGAGACGGTCGCTTCGTAGCCCAGTAAGCCAAGACCATTGAGTGAAAACATCACCTCAATCAGCAGCGAGCCGGTAAAAAACATGCTGATAAACGTCGCCGGAAAACCGGCAATCACCAGCAGCATGGCGTTGCGGAACATATGTTTCCAGAGAATGTTTTTCTCACTTACCCCTTTCGCACGCGCGGTCACCACGTATTGCTTGCGCACTTCATCAAGGAATGAGTTTTTGGTCAGCATGGTCAGCGCCGCAAAGCCACCAATCACTGTCGCCAGCACCGGTAGCGTGATATGCCACAGATAATCGGTGATTTTCTGATACCACGGCAGCGAATCAAAGTTAGCGGAAACCAGGCCGCGTAGAGGGAACAGGTCGAAATAGCTGCCGCCCGCGAAGAAGACAATCAGCAGGATGGCAAACAAAAAGGCCGGAATGGCGTAGCCGATGATGATAAATGCGCTACTCCAGACGTCAAAGCGACTCCCATTATAAACAGCTTTGCGAATGCCTAACGGAATCGACACCAGATAGATAATCAGCGTGCTCCACAATCCGAGGGTGATGGAAACCGGCAGACTGTCTTTAATCAGCGTCAGCACCGAGGCGCTGCGAAACAGGCTATCACCAAAATCAAAGCGGATGTAGTCCCAGAGCATTTTGAAGTAACGTTCGTGGATCGGCTTATCGAAACCGTAGCGATGAGTGATCTCAGCGATCACTTCTGGATCTAATCCGCGTCCGCCACGGTAATTACTGTCGCTGATATTGCCGACACCCGTTTGCGCATGGCTGGCACGAACACCTTCACCGCCTGCGCCGGGTAATACTCCGGCATTACCAAACTCAATGGCGGCGATGGCCTGATCGACCGGACCGCCAGGCGCAATTTGCACGATGAAAAAGTTGATAGTGATAATAGCCCATAACGTTGGGATCACCAGCAACAGACGGCGAATCAGGTAAGCGCCCATCTACTCTCCCTGTTGTCTGGCTGACGGCAGTTTGGCCGCTTTATTAACGTCATACCACCAGGTATCGATACCCAGGCTGTAAACAGGGCGTACAGCGGGTTGGGAGAATTTATCCCACCAGGCGAGACGGTCTTCCGCCATGTACCACATTGGCAGCATGTAATAATTCCACGTTAATACGCGATCCAGTGCTCGCCCCAACGGCAGTAATTTTTCTTTATTTCCCTGCGCGGCAATAATTTGGTTGATCAGTGAGTCGATAACCGGGCTTTGCACGCCGGGGGCATTATAAGTGGAATTGATATATTCCGATGACCAGGAAATCTGTAAATCGGAACTGGGCCACGGCATCGCCCGCCATAGTCGCGGCATCATGTCATAGTCGCGATTGCGCATGCGGTTAGTGATTTGCGAGTTATCCACCTTGCGAATGTCCATATTGATACCCAGCCGTTGCAGGCTGTGCTGGAACGGCAATACCCACTGACTATTGCTGCTTGCGGGAAGCAATAATTCAAAGCTGAGCGGCTGACCCGTTGTGGCATTAACGCGTTGCTGACCCTTCAGCACCCAGCCCGCTTCGTTGAGAAGTTTGTCGGCTTTTAACAGGTTGTCACGATCGTAGCCATCGCCTTTAGATACCGGCGGCTGGTAGATTTGTGTGAAGACTTCTGGCGGTAGATCTTTTTTCATTGGTGCCAGAAGCACCAGCTCCGCGGCGTCGGGGTAATTTCTGGCCGCGTATTCGGTATTTTGAAAATAACTGTTCGTGCGACTCCAGGCGTTGTAAAACAACGCCTTGTTCATCCATTCAAAGTCAAAGGCGAGAGTGATTGCTTCCCGCACCCGGCGATCGCTGAATACCGCACGTTGGATATTAAACGCCAGCCAGCGCGTATCCTGGGCTGATTCGTTCTTTTGCTCATCTTTGATGATGTATTTTTTATCGAAATTTTTACCGGTATAACGCGTGGCCCAGTTTTTAGCGTCGTTTTCCATACGCAAATCAAAGGCACCTGCTTTAAACGCTTCAAAGGCGACATTATCATCGAGGTAATAATCGTAGCGAATGGTGTCGAAATTCCAGCGTCCACGGTTTACCGGTAAGTTTGCTGCCCAGTAATCTTTCACGCGGGAATAGACAATATTTTGCCCCATTTTCCAGGACGTAACGTGGTACGGACCACTGGCAAGCGGAGGCGTGGCGAGCGGGTCGCTAAGTTTGTGATCCTTCCAGTACTTTTCTGGAAATACCGGCAGCGAAAACAGACTCAACATATCTTCTTTGCCGGGTTTAGCTAACTCAATGCGCACGGTTAACGGCGCAATGGCTTTGACGGTGGTGCCTTTGTAGACCAGACGAAATTGCGGCACGCCTTCGGTCAGAAATTTTTGAAAAGTAAACTCTACATCGCGGGCAGTAATGGGAGAACCATCATGAAAACGGGCGCGCGGATTAATAGCGACCTCCACCCAGGAATAATCGTCAGCATAGCGTGCACTTTCAGCAATCAGCGGGTAATAACTGCCTGGTTCGTCATCGGAAGTCGTAAATAACGTGTCGTACAGCTGCTCGGTGCGTGCGCCCGGGTTGCCGCGCAGTGCATAGCGGTTGAAATTATCGAAGGTACCGAGGGCTGACAACGTTATCTGCCCACCTTTTGGCGCGGCGGGGTTCACATAATCAAAATGGTTGAAATTAAACGCGTACCGGGGTTCGCCCAGCACGGCAAAGGTATAGCTTTCCTTGATAGCCTGCGCCTGCGCACCGAAGGTGAACAGAGCGATAAACAGCAGCAGTATGCGCACAATCATCTGCAACGGATTTCCTTTTACTCATCATTAGCCGCAATCCGGCATGCTTTCACTATGAATAATAAGGGACGTAAGCACACCTTACCACTGCGGCGTATACGGTTTCTTCAGCCAGCGAACAAAATCGTCCAGCGGTAACGGGTGACTAATCCAGTAGCCTTGCATGAAATTAACGCCGCGTTCGCTTAGCCATCGCGCTTGTTCCGGCGTTTCGACCCCTTCAGTAACTGTCAGCATATTGAGACGTTTCGCCAGCGTCAGCACCGCGTCAAGTACGGGTGAAGTGATCGTTTCCGTACCGATGGCGTTGATAAATCCACGGTCAATTTTCAGATAATCGAGCGTAAAACGCTCAAGATAGATAAGCGCGCTGTGCCCGGTGCCGAAGTCATCAATAGCAATTTCTACGCCGACCGAGTGCAGCCAGGCGAAGAGTTGTGTGGCTTCTTGCTCTTTCAGCATATCGCGCTCGGTAATTTCCAGCACAATCTGGAAATGGTGTGCGGGCAGGGAAGTGAGCAGTTTCTGGATATCTGCTTTAAAGCTTTCGCTGTGCAGATGGTCCGGCGCAATGTTAATGCCAAATTTGACGCCTACCGGCAGTACTTTTTCTAATTCTGCGGCATCGCGGGCAATTAACTCAAACAGGTGCTGAGTCAGCGGCACAATCATCTTTTGCGATTCGGCAAAGTTAATGAAGGCATCCGGGGGAATTTCTCCCGCTACAGGATGCCGCCAGCGTAGCAGTACTTCCAGGCCCGTTACCCGCAAAGCTTGTGTATCCACCACCGGTTGATACGCCACGTAAAATTGTTCGCGCTTGATGGCGGTCATGATTTCTCTGTCGGGGCGCATACGTACGCTCATCAGGTAATAGCAAAGCAGGCCAACGACAGTTCCACTCATGCCGCCCAGTAAAAATGCGTACCACACATCGTTCCATGTCCAGTCATCCGCATAAAGCCGAACGGTCAGAGGAATGCCCGCAATTTTAGTTTCACGGACCGGCATGTCGGTTAATTCATTAACGTTCATCAAACGTGAAGAAAAGGTAGATAGCGCAGTATTGCCAATAATGAGGGCGACGCCATCGTAATCTTCCTGCCGTGAACTATAAAAGAGAGAAGGCGTCAGGTTGAGATTCAGAGCGGCAAACACACCGCTATTTTTCAGCAAAGGGTTGCGATACCAGATGACGATTGCGGGTTTGTTCGGCACCATCGGCGTGCCGGGTAAGATCGCCATATCGACGTTTTTATTAATGTCGAGCGCCGGAATCAATTCATTGAGTGGAATGTCCATCTCACCAGTCGCAGATGAACAGAATGTTTTTTTATCTTTCACCAGCACAAACGTACGGACATTCATGCTAAACGCCGCGCGAGCGGTCAGTTCGGGGTTAGCCTGCTGGCAGGTATCTAAGGTCAGCGGCTGAAGCCGGTCAGTAGTGGATTTCAGGTCGGCAAAATAGGTATCGAGATACTTTTGTACGTCGATAATCAGTGTGTCGTATTTGACTTCGTGCTTATGCCAGGCCACTAAAAACTGAAGGCAGCTAACCAGTATCGCAATCATCACGCCTGCTACAATGCAGGTAAGCAGGAGCTTACGTCCAGAATTGGGAGCGCGTATGAACATGATTCCGTTAATTTCCTGAAATTACGACAACATTTAAAAGATAACAATGACCGGACTATAGCCTGGATCAAGACGCGGAAACATCATTTTCTCTGATGAATGAAAACAAAAAAGCACTGCCTAAGCAGTGCTTTCAGTTAACTCGTCAGGATAGCCAAGGGATTGCATCCAAACGGTTTATTAGCTGCGGCTGAGAACCCGGCGTGCTTCGTTGTAACGCTTCTTCCAGTACGGTTCATTCATGCTGGAAATAATAACACCACTGCTGGTGGAAGCATGGACAAACTGATTGTTGCCGATATAAATACCGACATGGCGTCCCGTTGAACCGGCACGGAACAGAACTAAATCACCCGTACGCAAATTACTGCGGGAAACAGATTTACCCATTTCCTGCTGTTCGTAAGTCGAACGCGGAAGTTCTAAGCCAAATTGCTCACGGAATGTACGCTGTACGAAACCAGAACAATCGATACCTTTTTTAGTGCTGCCGCCCAGACGATAACGTACGCCTTTCCAGTCAGCATACTGATCCATAATTCGCGATTTTACGTCGACATTACGAACCAGGTTTTCAAATTCATCCTGAGAAGCTTGCAGTGATGATGTTTCACTACCCACTGCACGTGTCTCAGGATGCATATTCTTTGCGGTGTTATTTGCACTACATGCAGAAAGCAGAACCGCTACTGCAATCGCGGGAATCCCGCGCAAGATATATCTCAAAATCGGTTGAGATTTGACCATGTTGTTTGTTTTCCCTTGAAGTCCTTAACGACAAATATCGTTATAAAAAAATGCCAAGCGACACGAGACTAATTACCTGGGCATGTTGAAACAATTCCTTAAGGCCAAATCTGTGGACTAACGCACAAAATTATATGCTGTGAGGATAATCTACCGCCGAGGCAAAACGAGTTCGAGATTACCCGATTGGTGCGGTCTTGGCGAGCGGTTTTACATGATTTTTTATAAGAAAAAGTGATACAGAAAGTTAATAAGCGGGGTTGGTCAATTAAAGTACAATTGAGTGAAACGCATGCAATCCATTCATTTACTTAGAGAATGATTTTTGCGTTCGATAGATGAAAGCACGGTGCGCATCATCAGGATTATCCTCACTATAAAAATAACCCTGATGATGTTAATTACTGTGAGTTATTTGTTTTGGAAATGTTTGTTTTTTCCTGGTAGTGATTTGTCAAAAAAGGTGATTAATCGATCACTTAATGGCGTCAGCAACACCCAGGGCAAACCGATCAATATCACGGTCATCGAACCGACAATGATGTCAGTAAACCAGTGTGCGCCAATCATTACTCTGGGAAATGCAAAAACCATAAAAATAATAAGGGCGATAAGGCCTGCAACTTTGCCGAAATAACGCCACATGAATGCCGAAAAAATAAGCAGCATCATGCCGTGATCGCCGGGAAAGCTATCTCGTGAGGCATCTTTCGTGGGAACAGAGAGCAGTTCGCTGACGCGGTTAATATCGGTAAAAGTCAATGTTGGGCTGGCCCGTTTTACAGGAATTAATGCCTGACCCAGCTGGTTTAATACCACTGCAGTTAATAGCATGACCAGACCCATAATCACGATACGTCGTCTGCCAGGGGCGTTTTCTTTCAGCCAGAAACTCAGCATCAACATACCCATCGCCAGCAGTGAACAACCGTCGAAGGCGCGATTGTTAGTCAATGCAACCAGCCATAAAAAGGCCTTACTTTCGACCAGTTTCTGATTAAAGAAATAAAAAATATCCGCATCAATCGGCAACCAGAATCCATGATTAACGGGAATATACCAGGAAAGAAACAGCGCGGGGCCGACAATATTCAACAACACTATTTGCGGCAAATTTTTAATCATATTTTCTCTAATTATCTTACTGAAAAACGCAGGCAACCTTACGCGGTAGTCGCTAAACGAAGCTTCAACAGCGCGCTCTGCAAGGCATTCCAGTCAGCTTCGCTGCTGGAAATCAGCTCAATACGGCTGTCCGGTGGCGCAACGTTTTGCGTTTCAATGTGCAGGTCATCGCCCTGACGGTTGATTCGTACCAGCCCTTCGGGAATACGCAGCACGCCTTTGACGCGTTCCACCGGTGCAAGTCGCGCCCATTCCAGAATGCCAATGGTGTCGAATACCGTATCAGCGTCGAATATCCAGCCGCAGGCCTGATATCCTTGCCCGCTGTTCAGACTGCGACGCCAGCGTTGATGCTCTGGCAGGCTTAACGCTGCTAACCCTTTTTTCACGACATGCTGATGAGAATGCGCGGCGCTGGCGGGCAACTCGGCTAAATTGCGACGCGGCAAATCCAGAAGATGACCGTCAACTTTCCCATGCTCACTGTGAATTAATTGTCGATCGCCACCATTTTGCTGCCACCAACGCTGTAGCGCTTGCTCACTTTCGGGCGTCGCACGGTCGGATTTATTGGCGACAATGATGTCTGCGGCAGCCAGCTGGTCACGGAAGTTTTCATTGCTGGCGCTTTTTTCGTCCAGCAGCAGGCGTGGATCGAGAATGCACAAGGTGGCGCGCAGATCTATCCACGGTTCATAGACTGGTGCGGTTAACAGATCGAGGATCTGTTTCGGATGGCCCAGCCCGGTCGGCTCTATCAACAAGCGGTCTGGTTTTCCCTGACGCAGTAAGGTATTCAACCCTACCTGCATGGGTAAACCATTAACGCAGCACATGCAGCCGCCGGGGATCTCTTTCAGCAATGCGCCGCTATCGGCGAGCAAAGCACCATCAATTCCGACTTCCCCAAATTCATTAACCAGTACCGCCCATTTTTCGTTGGGATCTTTATGGGCTAACAGATGAAGAATCGACGTGGTTTTCCCGCTGCCGAGAAAACCGGTGATGAGGTTGGTCCTGGTCACAACGGCTCCGCAATACTCTGGTAAGTTAACTGAGCGTTAATCCTGGCTAAAAAAGGCAGAAAAGAGAAGGGGAGAGCGGACGAAGGTGAGCTTCATCCGCTTTAACCGCAGAAATCGTTAAATTTTGAGGGTGTTTAATAGCGCCTGATGTGCGCCGAATTGTACGATTTGTTGCCAGGCTTGTTCGATGGCCTGCACAAAATGCGGGTTATCTGGCAGATCATCACCGAAAACTTCACGCAGGGAAAGCAGGGCGGTTACGCGTTGTTCACTGCTGCTGCCCGCAACAAGTTCGCGAATTTTATCGCTAAGCGGATCGCGAACATCAATGGCATTTCCGGCATCATCAACGCCGCTGACGTAACGCATCCAGCCAGCAACGCCTAATGCCAGCAACGACCAGTCCGTTTCACGCCCCAGATGTATGCGAATACCTGCCAGCATACGTTGCGGTAATTTCTGGCTGCCATCCATCGCGATTTGCCAGGTCTTATGTTTCAGCGACGGATTAGCAAAACGTGCAATTAACTTATCCGCATATTGTGTTAAATCGACATCTTTAATTTGCAGTGTCGGCGCTTGCTCATCCAGCATTAATGTTCTGGCAGCATAGCGAAATACGCGATCCTGCATGCAATCACTGATATAGGCGAATCCTGAGAGGTAACCCAGATAAGCGAGAAAAGAGTGGCTGCCATTAAGCATACGCAGTTTCATCTCTTCCCATGGCAGGACATCATTCACCATTTGTACACCTGCGACTTCCCAGGCAGGACGCCCAGCGATGAAGTTATCTTCAACCACCCACTGGATAAACGGTTCGCAGCTAATCGCGCAGGGATCATTTACCCCCAGATGCTGGCTGATTTCTGCCAGTGATTCGTCGGTTGCAGCCGGAACAATGCGGTCGACCATGGTTCCCGGAAAACTGACGTGTTCTTTTATCCACCCGGCGAGTTCTGGCGAACGTTTTTCTGCCATTCTCAGCACCGCGTTTTTCACCACATGGCCATTGTCGGGAATATTGTCGCAGGAGAGCACGGTAAACGGTGTAAGGCTGCGCTCACGGCGGCGTTTCAGTGCTTCGACGAGAATACCCGGTGCGGAGTGAGGTTCTTCAGGGGTTTGTAGATCGTGAATAATCCGCGGATTACTGGTGTCGAGTGCACCGGTGGCCGGGTCAATACAATAGCCTTTTTCGGTAATCGTCAGGGAAACAATTGCCACCTGTGGCTCGCAAAATTTCTCAATAATTGCCGCTAAGGAATCCAGTTTTGCATTAAGGCATTCGTGAACGGCACCGACAATTATCACCTGATTGCCGTCCGCACCTTTCTCCAGCACGGTATATAAATGGTTCTGTGCGCGGAGCTGGCTCATCAGTTGATCACCGCTGAACAAGCTGATTTCACAGATCCCCCAGTCGCCGCCCTGGGCATTCAGCACACGATCGGTCAGTAACGCCTGATGAGCGCGGTGAAAGGCGCCAAAGCCAAAATGAACGATACGTGATTGCAACTGCTGGCGATCGTAGCGTGGAGCGTGTACATGATGCGGGAGCGTAACGGAGGCAATTGTCTTCATAGGAGTCACGTCTTAGTAACGATAAATTAACAATGACAGTGTAAAGTTATATGACAGCAATTGAAATTGGTCTGGATTGTTAATGCGATGAAGTGTGAGGGCGATCAATCAACGAGTGAAAATTGAGGGCGTAAGGTGTTCAGGAAGCGCAAAATAGAAGATTGGTATAATAAATTAAAAAAGGGACAGCCTGAGCTATCCCTTTTCTGCATGCGGCTGAAGTTAGTCAGCACGCCCCATATAACGGCGTTCTTCGATATGGATACGAATTTTTTCGCCCGGGCTTAAGTATTCTGGTACCTGAATCACCAGACCAGTGCTCAATGTCGCCGGTTTGTTACGGGCGCTGGCAGATGCCCCTTTGATGCCTGGTGCGGTTTCAACGATTTCCAGATCAACGGTCTGCGGCAGCTCAAGCGCCAGCAGTTGACCGTCCCAGGTCAGCACCTGCATGTCCGGCATGCCGCCCTCTGGCATAAACAGCAACTCTTCTTCAATCTGATCTTTGGTGAAGGTATACGGGGTATAGTCTTCTTTATCCATAAAGACATATTCGTTGCCATCGACATAGGAGAAGTCAACGTAACGGCGGGTCAGCGTCACGGTGTCAACGATATCATCACCTTTGAAACGCTCTTCTACTTTCAGCCCGGTACGGACATCAGAAAAACGCATTTTGTACAGCGTAGCGGCACCGCGGGCAGTGGGCGACTGAATATCAATATCCTTAGCCAGCAGCAGTTTGCCGTTGTAATTCAGTACCATACCTTTTTTAATTTCGTTCGCTCTTGGCATCGAAAAATTCCTGTAGTCGAAAATGTCAAAAATATCGCGACAAAGTACTCGCGACGGGCCTTTCGGGCAAGTGGTATTCGCACTTTTGCTGGTGCAAAAAAGGTGGTACTGTGCGCGCTCATCAATCCGGTGGTTAACCTTAAGAGAACAACGTATGGAATGCCGTCCGGGTTGCGGGGCGTGTTGCACTGCCCCTTCAATTTCCAGCCCTATTCCCGGTATGCCAGATGGCAAGCCCGCCAATACGCCCTGCATTCAGCTTGATGAACAGCAACGCTGTAAAATTTTCACCTCGCCACTGCGACCGAAAGTCTGTGCAGGCTTACAAGCCAGCGCTGAAATGTGCGGTAACTCGCGTCAGCAGGCCATGACCTGGCTTATCGATCTGGAAATGCTGACCGCGCCTTAAACATCTTTAATCCGCAGTAAGCAAAACAGGGTAATGCTGCCAACTTACTGATTTAGTGTATGATGGTGATTTTAAGGTGCTTGCGTGGCTTCCATTTCCATCAGATGTCCTTCCTGCTCCGCTACTGAAGGCGTGGTGCGTAACGGCAAAAGCACTGCCGGACATCAGCGCTATCTCTGCTCTCATTGCCGTAAAACATGGCAACTACAGTTCACTTACACCGCCTCTCAGCCCGGTACGCACCAGAAAATCATTGATATGGTCATGAATGGCGTCGGATGTCGCGCCAGTGCACGCATTATGGGCGTTGGCCTCAACACGGTTTTACGTCACTTAAAAAACTCAGGCCGCAGTCGGTAACCTCGCGCATACAACCGGGCAGTGATGTGATTGTCTGCGCTGAAATGGACGAACATTGGGGCTACGTCGGTGCTAAATCACGTCAGCGCTGGCTGTTTTACGCGTATGACAGGATACGGAGGACGGTTGTGGCGCACGTCTTCGGTGAACGCACTCTGGCCACACTGGAGCGTCTTCTGAGCCTGCTGTCGGCCTTTGAGGTCGTGGTATGGATGACGGATGGCTGTCCGCTGTATGAATCACGCCTGAAGGGAAAGCTGCACGTTATCAGCAAGCGTTACACTCAGCGCATTGAACGACATAATCTGAATCTGAGACAACATCTGGCAAGGCTGGGACGGAAGTCACTGTCGTTCTCAAAATCGGTGGAGCTGCATGACAAGGTCATCGGGCATTATCTGAACATAAAACACTATCAGTAAGTTGGAGTCATTACCCAAAACAGAGTGGCGATAATCATCACCATCGCAAACCAGAACACAGCGTGATAATTCCAGATCTCGGCGACGATGCCCGCCACTGATCCTGCGATGATCCAGCCCACGCGCGACGTGTTGGTATAGAGCGTGGTGGCTGAACCTGCCTGACCGGGCATCAAATCCTGAAAATAGAGCATCCCGATGCCGCCCAGAATGCCAATAAAAATAGCATTTAGCAGCTGCAAGCCCAACAGAATGGCAGGTGAATGCGCCATCAGCATTCCTGCGTAAAAACAGACGCCACCCACGGCAGCAACGCGCATTAAGAAACGCTTACCCAGACGTTTGGCGAAATATCCGGCAATCAACATCGTCGGGATTTCCAGCCCGGCGGCGGTCCCCATCATCACACCGGCCAGTTTCTCGGGAAGATGCAGTTCGTTGATAATAAATAGCGGCATGTTGATGATGTACAGGCTGTTCGAGCCCCACATCAATGTACAAATGACAAACAGCAGTAGCGTATCGCGACGGTTACGGCGCGGCGCTTCAACCGTGCCGGTCGCCAGCGGAAGCTCTTTTTGCATCGACGGTAAAAACAGCCACACCATCACGCCGCAAACAATAAACGCTACCGCTGCGCTCAGATACATTACCGTAAAGCTGAAACCCATCGCTAACGCATAAGCCAGCGGTGGGCCAATGACCCATGCCAGTGAAACCTGAGCGCGTAAAAAAGAGCTGAACATCACCGCCTCACGTCCGGTTTTGTCGGCATGTTCACGGGCAAGGGCAAACATTTGCGGGTTAGCGGTCGAGCCAAAGCTGCTAAGAAAGACGCCAACGAATAGCAAAACAAAGTAGTTGCGATTCCAAGCAAAAAGGGTGCAGGCCAGCACGCCTAACAGGCAGCAAAAGACAATCAGCGATTTGCGATCGCCGCGCTTATCAGAGCGCCCAGCGAGAAACTGACTTACCAGAATCCCAATGACAGCGCTGCCGGTAAAGAAGAATCCCACCATCGCCGGACGGGCATGTACTTCATCGGTAAGGAAAATACTGAGTGTCGGGGTTTGCAGAGCACCCGCAATACCGGTGAGAAAGGCAACGATTAAAAACGCCGTCGAGGTCAGGTCAAACGATTTCGCGCTGGAGACTGCGGGGGAGTTATGCATGCTGGTCGATCACTGGAAGAGGAAGACGCGGAGTTTACGCTGCTTGTCAGAAAATAAACAGACAGCGAAATCAAAAGCGCCACGAATAATCAAAATGCCATTTCACTGTTGCTGATTGGCTGCTGACGCTGCTGAAATGAAATTGCTGATAACGGATTTTCCCATCAGCAATTAGGAAAAATGACAAAAAATTGTGCAGCACATCAAACTTTTGCTCATAACTTTACGGCTTTCCTTGCGTGCTGAAACAGAAGTATTATGCTTTCTTGAAACGTTTCAGCGCGATCTTGTCTTTAACCCTAAGCTAGGTTGGCGCTTTTTTTCTCATAGAGGCTGAATCGTTTCAATTCAGCAAGAGAGGAGAACTATGTTCCAGTTATCCGTACAGGACATCCATCCGGGCGAAAAGGCCGGAGACAAAGAAGAGGCGATTCGCCAGGTCGCTGCGGCGCTGGTGCAGGCCGGTAATGTAGCAGAAGGCTACGTCAATGGCATGCTGGCGCGCGAACAGCAAACCTCAACGTTCCTCGGCAATGGTATTGCTATTCCACACGGCACTACCGACACCCGCGATCAGGTGCTGAAAACCGGCGTTCAGGTATTTCAGTTCCCGGAAGGCGTCACCTGGGGTGACGGTCAGGTAGCGTACGTGGCAATCGGTATTGCTGCCAGCTCGGATAAACATCTGGGCCTGCTACGCCAGCTGACCCACGTACTGAGCGATGATTCCGTTGCTGAACAACTGAAGTCAGCAACAACAGCAGAAGAACTTCGCGCATTACTGATGGGCGAAAAGCAGAGTGAGCAGCTGAAGCTCGACAACGAAATGCTGACGCTGGATATCGTCGCCAGCGATCTGCTGACTCTTCAGGCGCTGAACGCTGCGCGTCTGAAAGAGGCGAGGGCAGTTGACGCCACTTTCGTCACCAAAGCCATCAATGAACAACCGCTGAATCTCGGACAGGGTATCTGGCTGAGCGATAGCGCCGAAGGCAATCTGCGTAGTGCGATTGCGGTAAGCCGTGCGGCAAATGCTTTTGATGTGGACGGCGAAACGGCAGCCATGCTGGTGAGTGTGGCGATGAATGACGATCAGCCCATCGCGGTTCTTAAGCGTCTCGCTGATTTGTTGCTCGACAATAAAGCTGACCGCTTGCTGAAAGCGGATGCGGCAACGTTGCTGGCGCTGCTGACCAGCGATGATGCGCCGACCGACGACGTGTTAAGCGCGGAGTTTGTGGTGCGCAATGAACACGGCCTGCATGCTCGTCCAGGTACCATGCTGGTCAATACCATTAAACAATTTAACAGTGATATTACCGTGACAAACCTTGATGGCACCGGCAAACCGGCAAACGGACGTAGTCTGATGAAAGTTGTGGCACTTGGCGTTAAGAAAGGTCATCGCCTACGCTTTACCGCCCAGGGTGCAGATGCTGAACAGGCGCTGAAAGCCATTGGCGACGCTATCGCTGCTGGTCTTGGGGAGGGCGCATAATGAGCAGACGTGTTGCTACGATCACCCTTAATCCGGCTTATGACCTTGTTGGTTTCTGCCCGGAAATTGAACGCGGCGAAGTGAACCTGGTGAAAACCACCGGTCTGCATGCGGCGGGTAAAGGCATCAACGTGGCCAAAGTATTAAAAGACCTGGGAATTGATGTCACCGTTGGCGGCTTCCTGGGTAAAGACAATCAGGATGGTTTTCAGCAACTGTTCAGCGAGCTGGGCATTGCCAACCGTTTCCAGGTTGTACAGGGGCGCACCCGAATTAACGTTAAGCTGACGGAAAAAGACGGCGAAGTGACCGACTTCAACTTCTCGGGTTTCGAAGTCACCCCCGCCGACTGGGAACGCTTTGTGACTGATTCTCTGAGCTGGCTCGGTCAGTTCGATATGGTCTGTGTCAGCGGAAGCTTACCGTCAGGCGTCAGCCCGGAAGCGTTCACCGACTGGATGACTCGCCTGCGTAGTCAGTGTCCTTGCATTATCTTTGATAGTAGCCGTGAAGCGTTAGTAGCAGGTTTGAAAGCGGCACCGTGGCTGGTGAAACCTAACCGCCGCGAGTTGGAAATCTGGGCAGGCCGTAAACTGCCTGAAATGAAAGATGTGATTGAAGCTGCACATGCGCTACGTGAACAAGGTATTGCGCATGTTGTTATTTCACTGGGTGCCGAAGGCGCGCTTTGGGTTAATGCCTCCGGCGAATGGATCGCTAAACCACCGTCAGTCGATGTCGTAAGCACCGTTGGCGCAGGGGATTCTATGGTTGGTGGCCTGATTTATGGCTTGCTGATGCGTGAATCCAGTGAACACACACTGCGTCTGGCGACAGCTGTTGCAGCCCTGGCGGTAAGTCAAAGCAATGTGGGTATTACCGATCGTCCGCAGTTGGCCGCAATGATGGCGCGCGTCGACTTACAACCTTTTAACTGACAGCAGGAGAGGCATAATGAAAACGCTGCTGATTATTGACGCTAATCTCGGTCAGGCACGCGCCTATATGGCGAAGACCCTGCTGGGCGCGGCGGCGCGAAAAGCAAAACTGGAAATCATCGACAATCCGAACGACGCAGAAATGGCGATTGTTCTCGGTGATTCCATCCCGAATGACAGCGCGCTGAACGGTAAAAATGTCTGGCTGGGTGATATTTCCCGGGCAGTTGCGCACCCTGAGCTGTTCCTGAGTGAAGCCAAAGGCCATGCGAAACCTTACACTGCGCCGGTCACTGCGACAGCACCGGTTGCCGCCAGCGGTCCGAAACGCGTAGTTGCGGTGACTGCTTGCCCGACTGGCGTAGCACACACCTTTATGGCGGCTGAAGCCATTGAAACCGAAGCGAAAAAACGTGGCTGGTGGGTGAAAGTTGAAACCCGTGGTTCTGTTGGCGCGGGTAATGCAATCACTCCCGAGGAAGTAGCCGCAGCGGATCTGGTGATTGTGGCGGCAGATATCGAAGTGGATCTGGCGAAATTTGCTGGTAAACCGATGTATCGTACCTCTACCGGTCTGGCGCTGAAGAAAACCTCGCAGGAACTGGATAAAGCGGTTGCTGAAGCAACGCCGTATGAACCGGCGGGCAAAGCTCAAACGGCGACCACTGAAGGTAAGAAAGAGAGTGCAGGCGCTTATCGTCACTTGCTAACGGGCGTCTCTTACATGCTGCCGATGGTCGTTGCTGGTGGTCTGTGTATCGCGCTTTCTTTTGCTTTTGGTATCGAAGCGTTTAAAGAGCCGGGTACGTTGGCAGCGGCGCTGATGCAGATTGGTGGTGGTTCAGCCTTTGCGCTGATGGTGCCGGTACTGGCAGGTTATATTGCCTTCTCCATTGCCGATCGTCCGGGCCTCACGCCGGGTCTGATTGGCGGTATGCTGGCGGTCAGCACCGGTTCTGGCTTCATTGGCGGTATTATTGCGGGCTTCCTGGCTGGTTACATTGCGAAGTTAATCAGTACGCAACTGAAACTGCCGCAGAGTATGGAGGCGCTGAAACCGATCCTGATCATTCCGCTAATTTCCAGTCTGGTGGTCGGTCTGGCGATGATCTACCTGATCGGTAAACCAGTTGCTGGCATTCTCGAAGGGCTGACTCACTGGCTGCAGACCATGGGGACTGCGAATGCGGTTCTGCTGGGGGCGATCCTCGGTGGCATGATGTGTACTGACATGGGCGGTCCGGTAAACAAAGCAGCGTACGCATTCGGTGTGGGTCTGCTGAGTACTCAAACCTATGGCCCGATGGCGGCGATTATGGCGGCAGGTATGGTGCCACCGCTGGCAATGGGCCTGGCAACAATGGTGGCGCGTCGCAAATTCGACAAAGCGCAGCAGGAAGGTGGCAAAGCCGCTCTGGTATTGGGACTGTGCTTCATTTCGGAAGGTGCAATTCCGTTTGCTGCTCGTGATCCGATGCGTGTGCTGCCGTGCTGTATCGTGGGTGGGGCGCTGACTGGCGCAATCTCAATGGCGATTGGTGCGAAACTGATGGCACCGCACGGTGGTCTGTTTGTTCTGCTGATCCCTGGCGCTATTACGCCGGTATTGGGTTACCTGGTAGCAATTATTGCCGGTACGCTGGTGGCGGGTTTGGCCTATGCCTTCCTGAAACGTCCGGAAGTGGACGCAGTAGCGAAAGCAGCGTAATAAAAGGTGTGTTACAGGGCAGAAATTTCCTGCCCTGTAACATTTGATGAGCGCAAAGAGAATGACCAGCTTGTGAATGTAATTTTATGAATTTAAATGGTTTTATCTTTCAGTAGAAACTTCAAACGTTCATCAAACACTAAGGTTATTTCCTCAAGGGCAGATTATTTTCTGCCCTTTTTTAGTGTTCCTGTTCTGTGCATCCCGTCACAAATTCCTCGCTTTTGTAATTCAGGCATTTAATCGCATTTTGTGAGCCTGCTCAAATCTGCCCATTTTGCCTCTCTGGCGGTAATTTACTTTACGTAAAACATGCATACTATGAGCACATGTTTAAATATGAACACATGTTTAAACCGTCTTTGCAGTATCTATATTCTTGTGGATTGACAGGGTTGGTAATTTTTTACCAGAGGACGTGCTATGCGCGAAAAGGATTATGTCGTAATTATAGGTTCGGCGAATATTGATGTCGCCGGATATTCACATGAATCATTAAATTATGCGGATTCAAATCCAGGTAAAATAAAATTTACGCCTGGTGGAGTAGGGCGCAATATTGCACAAAACCTGGCGTTGCTGGGTAACAAAGCCTGGCTACTGAGCGCCGTAGGCAGTGATTTTTATGGTCAATCGCTGCTAACGCAAACCAATCAATCTGGTGTTTATGTCGATAAATGCCTGATTGTGCCGGGAGAAAATACGTCGAGTTATTTATCATTACTCGATAATACCGGTGAAATGCTGGTTGCTATAAATGACATGAATATTAGCAACGCTATTACAGCTGAATATCTCGCACAGCACCGTGAATTTATTCAGAGGGCAAAGGTCATTGTCGCGGACTGTAATATCAGTGAAGAGGCACTGGCATGGATTCTGGATAATGCCGCCAACGTACCCGTATTTGTCGATCCGGTTTCAGCGTGGAAATGTGTCAAAGTGCGCGACCGTCTAAATCAGAACCACACTCTGAAGCCAAACCGCCTTGAAGCGGAAACCCTGAGTGGGATTGCGCTGTCAGGGCGTGACGATGTGGCAAAAGTTGCTGCCTGGTTCCATCAACATGGCCTGAACCGACTGGTATTGAGCATGGGCGGCGACGGCGTTTATTACAGCGATATCAGCGGTGAAAATGGCTGGTCTGCGCCGATCAAAACCAATGTTATTAATGTTACCGGAGCGGGCGATGCCATGATGGCGGGACTTGCTTCGTGTTGGGTAGACGGAATGCCGTTTGCCGAATCTGTTCGTTTCGCACAGGGATGTTCGTCAATGGCGCTCTCCTGTGAATACACCAATAACCCCGATTTATCGATTGCCAACGTTATATCGTTAGTGGAGAACGCAGAATGTCTGAATTAAAAATTTCCCCTGAATTATTACAAATTTCTCCGGAAGTGCAGGACGCTTTAAAAAACAAAAAACCGGTTGTGGCGCTGGAATCGACCATTATTTCTCACGGGATGCCGTTCCCACAAAATGCCCAGACCGCAATTGAAGTAGAAGAAACTATTCGTAAACAGGGCGCAGTACCTGCCACTATCGCCATTATTGGCGGCGTGATGAAAGTGGGTTTAAGCAAAGAAAAAATTGAATTACTGGGTCGTGAAGGGCATAACGTGACCAAAGTTAGTCGTCGCGATTTACCTTTTGTTGTTGCCGCCGGAAAAAATGGCGCAACCACTGTGGCTTCAACGATGATTATTGCGGCGCTTGCCGGAATTAAAGTATTTGCCACCGGGGGAATTGGTGGTGTGCATCGCGGGGCGGAACATACCTTCGATATTTCTGCCGATTTGCAAGAACTGGCAAATACTAATGTCACCGTTGTTTGTGCCGGGGCGAAATCTATTCTCGATTTAGGATTAACCACTGAGTATTTAGAAACCTTCGGTGTGCCGTTAATTGGCTATCAGACTAAAGCGCTGCCTGCGTTTTTCTGCCGTACCAGCTCGTTTGACGTCAGCATTCGTCTCGACAGCGCCAGTGAAATTGCCCGTGCAATGGCGGTGAAATGGCAAAGCGGGCTGAACGGTGGCCTCGTGGTAGCGAACCCGATCCCGGAACAGTTTGCGATGCCGGAGGAATCTATCAATGCAGCCATAGATCAAGCCGTCGCCGAAGCCGAAGAGCAGGGCGTTATTGGTAAAGAAAGTACACCGTTCCTGCTGGCGCGCGTTGCTGAGCTGACCAGCGGTGACAGCCTGAAATCCAATATCCAGCTGGTGTTCAACAACGCCATTCTGGCGAGTGAAATTGCCAAAGAATACCAGCGTCTCGCGGGTTAATTTCTGACGGGCAGAAAGCCGTCGCCCGTACTCATCAAGCATACCAAAACCTGGCGCTGACGCCGGGTTTACTGGCATGAAGGGAAAATCATTATGGATATAATGAGAAGTGTTGTGGGGATGGTGGTGTTACTGGCAATAGCATTTCTGTTGTCAGTGAATAAAAAGAGCATCAGTTTGCGCACGGTTGGAGCCGCACTGCTGCTGCAAATCGCTATTGGTGGCATCATGCTCTACTTCCCACCGGGAAAATGGGCAGTAGAACAGGCGGCATTAGGCGTTCATAAAGTGATGTCTTACAGTGATGCCGGTAGCGCCTTCATTTTTGGTTCGCTGGTTGGGCCGAAAATGGATGTCCTGTTTGACGGTGCGGGTTTTATCTTCGCCTTTCGCGTACTTCCGGCGATTATTTTCGTTACTGCGCTCATCAGTCTGCTGTACTACATTGGCGTGATGGGGCTGCTGATTCGCATCCTTGGCAGCATTTTCCAGAAAGCCCTCAACATCAGCAAAATCGAATCTTTTGTTGCGGTTACCACTATTTTCCTCGGGCAAAATGAGATCCCGGCGATCGTTAAACCGTTTATCGATCGCGTGAATCGCAACGAGTTGTTTACCGCAATTTGTAGCGGGATGGCGTCCATTGCTGGTTCGGTGATGATTGGTTATGCCGGAATGGGCGTACCAATTGACTACCTGTTAGCGGCATCGCTGATGGCGATCCCCGGCGGTATTTTGTTTGCACGTATTCTTAGCCCGGCAACCGAGCCTTCGCAGGTCACATTTGAAAATCTGTCGTTCAGCGAAACGCCGCCAAAAAGCTTTATCGAAGCGGCGGCGAGCGGTGCGATGACCGGGCTGAAAATCGCCGCTGGTGTAGCGACGGTGGTAATGGCGTTTGTCGCAATTATTGCGCTGATCAACGGCATTATCGGCGGAATTGGCGGCTGGTTTGGTTTCGCCAATGCCTCTCTGGAAAGTATTTTTGGCTATGTGCTGGCACCGCTGGCGTGGATCATGGGTGTGGACTGGAGTGATGCCAACCTTGCTGGTAGCCTGATTGGGCAGAAACTGGCGATTAACGAATTCGTCGCTTACCTGAGTTTCTCCCCATACCTGCAAACGGGCGGCACGCTGGAAGTGAAAACCGTGGCGATTATATCCTTTGCGCTTTGTGGTTTTGCTAACTTTGGTTCTATCGGTGTTGTCGTTGGCGCATTTTCGGCTATTTCGCCAAAACGTGCTCCAGAAATCGCCCAGCTTGGTTTACGGGCGCTGGCAGCAGCAACGCTTTCCAACCTGATGAGTGCGACTATTGCCGGGTTCTTTATTGGTCTGGCGTAATGCTCGATTTGTAGACCGGATAAAACGTATTAAGCGTTGCATCCGGCAATCGCGCTATTGCAAATAATTTTTACTGCATCATCCCGGAGAATTTATTCTCCGGGTCCATCTCCAGCGCCAGTCCTGACAACTGCTTTCTGTTTTTAATTAGATATCCTTTCTTTTAATTAATAAACCGTCGTGAATGAATTGCGCGAGAACATATAAAAGATGTCGATAAGAAACGCCTAAATACTCTGCCGCTTGCGTATGCTTTTCGTGATAAAGATCACCTTCTTGTGAGAGTAATATAAATGCTGCCAGGCGATTCACTAACGGAAATGATTGATTCTGAGTTAAAGAAACAATATTACGATAATTTTTATGACTTAAGGTGACGCAAAGTTTTCGTAAAAATAGGGTGTCGTTTAATAACAGCGGACGGTAATGTTTCATAGGGAGCGCAAGGCACCAACACTCTTCAATAGCCTGCACCGCACGCGGTTCATGGTCTTTGTCGATTAACTCAATCTCGCCAATAAAACAGGGAGCGGCAAAGAAATCGATCAGCGACACGCGACCATTGGCAAGCGTGGCGTAAAGCCTGGCGCGGCCTCGCGTCAGATAAAACAGCCATGACGGCTGTTGCCCTTCCTGCACAATGTAGTCACGCGCTAAAAAATGAAACAGCCGCGTATCGGCTGAAACATCCGTTGAAAAGCAATCCTTAAACGCAGATTCACTCATCAATTGCTGCTTAAGGTCATTATTGTGGATTTCTTTCACGATGTTTATCCGCTATGAGATTTCTCATATTTAGCATACGTACGCTGTTGTTAAGATTCAATCATTGGCCCGGTCGAATTTTCTTTGCTGTAGAAAAAAATAACGCAACTGGAAACAGAGGAAATAAACAATGGAAAAGAGAAAAATTATTCTGGATTGTGAGCCGGGTCATGATGATGCTATTGCAATGATGATGGCAGCGAAACATCCGGCAATAGATTTATTAGGCATCACTATTGTAGCGGGTAATCAGACGCTTGATAAAACATTAATTAATGGCCTGAATGTTTGCCAGAAACTGGAGATTAATGTTCCGGTTTATGCGGGGATGCCGCAACCCATTATGCGTAAACAAATCGTTGCCGATAATATTCACGGTGAAACCGGACTGGATGGCCCGGTATTCGAGCCGCTGACCCGCCAGGCAGAAAGTACCCATGCGGTGAAATATATCATCGATACCCTGATGGCAAGCGATGGCGATATCACTCTGGTGCCGGTTGGTCCGCTTTCAAATATCGCGGTGGCAATGCGTATGCAACCCGCAATCCTGCCCAAAATCCGTGAAATTGTGCTAATGGGCGGCGCTTACGGTACAGGCAACTTCACCCCATCTGCCGAGTTCAATATCTTTGCCGACCCGGAAGCCGCCCGCGTGGTGTTCACCTCCGGCGTTCCATTAGTGATGATGGGCCTCGATCTTACCAACCAGACCGTTTGCACCCCGGATGTAATTGCTCGGATGGAAAGGGTAGGCGGCCCTGCCGGAGAGCTGTTCAGCGACATCATGAACTTCACTCTCAAAACGCAGTTCGAATACTACGGCCTGGCTGGCGGCCCGGTGCATGACGCCACCTGCATTGGTTATCTGATCAACCCTGATGGCATTAAAACCCAGGATATGTACGTCGAAGTGGACGTCAACAGCGGCCCTTGCTACGGGCGTACGGTCTGCGACGAACTGGGCGTTCTTGGCAAGCCCGCTAATACCAAAGTCGGCATCACTATTGATACCGACTGGTTCTGGGGCTTAGTCGAAGAGTGCGTGCGCGGCTACATCAAAACCCATTAAGTGTTGATAACAAGCCGGGACAGTATCGCAAGATGCAGGCCCGGCTATTTCTGATGGGCAGAAAGCCGTCGCCCAAAATGACATGAAGAGATAATCACTATGGATGTCATGAGAAGTGTTCTGGGAATGGTGGTACTGCTGGCAATTGCGTTTTTACTGTCAGTAAACAAGAAGAAGATCAGCCTGCGTACCGTTGGCGCGGCGTTAGTGTTACAGGTCGTGATTGGCGGGATTATGCTTTGGTTACCGCCAGGGCGTTGGGTCGCAGAAAAAGTCGCTTTTGGCGTCCACAAAGTGATGGCGTACAGCGACGCAGGTAGCGCATTTATCTTCGGTTCTCTGGTCGGACCGAAAATGGATACCTTATTTGATGGCGCAGGATTTATCTTTGGTTTCAGGGTATTACCGGCAATTATCTTCGTCACTGCACTGGTGAGTATTCTCTACTACATCGGTGTGATGGGGATCTTAATTCGCATTCTCGGCGGTATCTTCCAGAAAGCTTTAAATATCAGCAAGATCGAGTCATTCGTCGCGGTCACCACCATTTTCCTCGGGCAAAACGAAATTCCGGCGATCGTCAAACCCTTTATCGATCGTCTGAATCGCAATGAATTATTTACAGCGATTTGTAGTGGCATGGCCTCGATTGCTGGTTCGACAATGATTGGTTACGCCGCACTGGGCGTACCTGTGGAATATTTGCTGGCGGCATCGTTAATGGCGATCCCTGGCGGGATCTTGTTTGCCCGCCTGTTAAGCCCGGCTACGGAATCTTCGCAGGTTTCTTTTAATAACCTCTCTTTCACCGAAACACCGCCAAAAAGCATTATTGAAGCCGATGCGACAGGGGCAATGACCGGGCTGAAAATCGCCGCCGGTGTAGCGACAGTTGTTATGGCATTTGTCGCCATCATTGCGTTAATTAACGGTATTATCGGCGGCGTTGGCGGCTGGTTTGGTTTTGAACATGCCTCGCTGGAGTCCATTTTAGGTTACCTGCTGGCCCCACTTGCGTGGGTAATGGGTGTTGACTGGAGTGATGCAAATCTTGCCGGGAGTTTGATTGGACAGAAACTGGCAATAAATGAATTTGTCGCTTATCTCAATTTCTCACCCTATCTGCAAACGGCTGGCACTCTGGATGCTAAAACCGTGGCGATTATTTCCTTCGCGTTGTGCGGTTTCGCTAACTTTGGTTCTATCGGGGTGGTGGTGGGGGCGTTTTCTGCGGTTGCGCCACACCGTGCGCCGGAAATCGCCCAGCTTGGTTTACGCGCGCTGGCGGCGGCGACACTTTCTAATCTGATGAGTGCCACCATTGCCGGGTTCTTTATTGGTTTAGCGTAGTGTGCAATTTATGAGCCGGATTAGATGCGGTCAAGCGTCGAATCCGGCAACATTGTTACACCATTGGCACTAATGACAGCGCGTTATCGGCAGACAGGGTAGGGTTGTTTAAGCTGCCGCTGGCGCGTGAAATTGCCGCGCAGGCCATCGCAAAACGGGCGCTGTCACGGAAATTGTTTCCCTCCAGAAAGCTATATACCAGACCCGCCATAAAACCATCGTCAGCACCAAAACTGTCTACCGTCGTATGCGCTGGCACAGTCAGCAAAAATTGTTCACCATCCTTTTCGCTGCAATAAACTGACTCATCGGGCAAATAAACAAACAGTTGCTGAACACCTTGCTGATGCAATGCATTCACTGCGGCATTACGGTCAGCATCGCTGGTGATCGCCTGTCCCCATAAAATTTCCAGCTCCGGTAAAGTGGGTTTCAGGGTGTGAATATGCGCCAGCCAGTGTTTGATTTTGCCCGCTTTGAATTCTGAAACGGTATCGACAAACACCGGGATCTCATCAGCGAGGGTAAAGACCCATTCCAGCGCCTCGGCTGTCAGGTTGCAATCAGCCAGTACCACGCCCGCATGACGAAGTAAATCGCGCGACCCGTTCAGTAGTTGCGGTGTCAACTGTTCCAGCAGATGGGTATCGTTAATTGCCAGCACGGTTTGATCGTCTCGATTGGCAATTGCCAGATACGTCGATGTGCTTTGACCATGCAAACGAACGCAGCCGGAGACATTCACGCCGGCACGGCGCGTTTCTTCCAGGAGCATTTCGCCATAAAAGTCATCGCCAATCACTGAAAGCAAATGGACGTCACGGCCTAACAGCGCCAGATTGTGGGCGATATTGCGTCCAACGCCGCCTGCCGAACAATGAATTGTACCGGGATGAGAAGCCGCTTGCGGGTAATGGATATCCGCCATCCCGCGAATATCCATATTGATTGTCCCCACCACTACGCAGTATTCCTGCTCGGTGAGAATGTAACCTTTGTCTTTAATCCGGCCTTTGCGCATTAAATCCATAATATGCGCCGCAACGCGCGAACGACTGATTTGCAGCATGTCCGCAATTTCGTTCTGCTGAATCAGCGGGTTACGCCGTAAAATTGCAAGGATCTCCTTTTCCCGGTTATTCATCTTCAGGCTACCGCTTTTTCAGTTTGTTGCGCTTTCAGCCAGGCGATCTCTTCTGCCCAGATATCCGGGTTGATGGTTTCAAGGATCAGCGGAATGCCGTCGAAACGGTCGTTCTGCATAATCCAGCGGAACGCATCATGACCGATATTGCCTTCACCGAGGCTATGATGGCGGTCAACGCGGCTGCCAAAGGTACTTTTCGCATCGTTAAGGTGCATCCCGCGCAAATACTTAAAGCCGACAATACGGGCAAAATCAGCGAACGTTTTTTCGCATTCGGCTGGAGTACGCAAATCATACCCGGCAGCGAAAGCATGGCAGGTATCAATGCAGACGCCGACGCGGGATTTATCTTCCACGCCGTCGATAATCGCCGCGAGATGTTCGAATTTAAACCCTAAGTTACTGCCCTGACCGGCGGTGTTTTCAATCACCGCTGTTACACCTTGAGTTTTATCCAGCGCAATGTTGATGGATTCGGCAATACGCGCAAGGCAATCCTCTTCTGAAATCTGCATCAGATGGCTGCCAGGGTGGAAGTTGAGCAAAGAAAGCCCCAGTTGTTCGCAACGCTGCATTTCATCTATAAAGGCATCGCGCGATTTTTCCAGAGCTTCAGTGACCGGATGTCCGAGGTTGATCAGATAACTGTCGTGGGGAAGAATTTGCGCCGATGTGTAGTGATATTTTTCACAGGCGGCTTTGAATTCATCGATGGTTTGCGTCGTGAGCGGTGCGGCACGCCACTGACGTTGGTTTTTGGTGAACAAGGCAAACGCGGTTGCGTCGATTTCGGCGGCGCGAATTGCGGCATTTGCCAGACCGCCAGCAGCACTAACGTGCGCTCCAATGTATTTCATGCGAGGACTCCTGTTAAACCCGCTGGAGGAAAACGGTAATGATAGCGGGTTAACAGGAGCAAGAAGTAGTGGTTTATGCGATGACGCTTTGAATCACATAGTTAATCGCACCACCACCAACAATCAGCCAGGCAAACAGTACCAGTGCCATCAGCAGAGGTTTCGCCCCAGCTTTTTTCAGCGCGCTGACGTGAGTGGTCAGACCCAGCGCCGCCATCGCCATTGCCAGCAGGAAGGTATCCAGCGTTACCAGCATGTTCACCACGCTCTGCGGTAACAGGTGGAACGAGTTAAAGATGGCAACTACGATGAACAAGATGGCAAACCACGGAATAGTGATTTTGCTTTTCTCGCCGCTGTTCGCCCCAGACAGCTGTTTAACACGCGCCGCCAGCAGGATGAGGAACGGAGCCAGCATCATCACGCGCAGCATTTTGGAAATAACTGCTGCGTTTTCTGCATCCGGGCTGATGGCATGACCTGCCGCCACCACCTGCGCCACTTCGTGCACAGTAGAACCAATGTAGATACCGAAAGTTTCCGGACTAAACCATTGAGACATCAGCGGATATATCGCCGGGTAGAGGAAAATCGCGACGGTCCCGAAGATAACAACGGTTGCAACAGCCACGGTTACTTTACTGGCTTCCGCTTTCACTACCGGCTCAGTCGCCAGTACCGCGGCAGCACCACAGATACTGCTACCGGCACCGATCAACCAACTGGTGTGCTTATCCAGACCAAACACTTTCTGCCCCAGGAAGCAAGCCAGCAGGAAGGTACTGGACAGCGTCAGCACGTCAATGATGATCCCACTGATACCGACATCGGCAATTTGCGAGAACGTCAGACGGAAGCCATAAAGAATGATACCCAGACGTAATAAATATTGCTTGGCAAACAGCACACCACCGTCACAGCTTTTCCAGATGTGCGGATAGATGGTGTTGCCTAAAACCATCCCCAACAAGATTGCGAGGGTGAGGGCACTAAACCCGGCACCCGCAACCGCGGGAATGGAACCACCCCACAGGGCGACCCCGGTGATAACTGCACTCAGGGCTAACCCCGGAATAAAATGCCACAGTGTACGATGTTGTTTCTGTAAGGTGATATTCGTCATAACCCTCTCCTTTAACCGGGCATAAGGTTACGACTAACTGGTTTAAAAATAAAATTGATTATATATTTATAATTAATCTTTATAAGTGGTAAGCGACTATGCACATCACCCTCCGGCAGTTGGAAGTTTTTGCAGAAGTATTGAAAAGTGGATCAACCACCCAGGCGTCGGTGATGCTGGCGTTGTCGCAATCAGCAGTGAGCGCAGCCTTGACTGACCTGGAAGGGCAGCTTGGCGTTCAACTGTTTGATCGCGTGGGGAAAAGACTGGTTGTTAATGAACACGGGCGGCTGCTCTATCCGCGAGCGTTGGCACTGCTTGAACAGGCGGTTGAAATCGAACAACTGTTTCGCGAAGACAACGGCGCGATTCGTATCTATGCCAGTAGTACCATCGGTAACTACATTCTGCCTGCAGTTATCGCCCGTTATCGCCATGATTATCCGCAGTTGCCGATTGAACTTAGCGTTGGGAACAGCCAGGACGTGATGCAAGCGGTGCTGGATTTCCGCGTTGATATTGGCTTTATTGAAGGACCGTGCCACAGCACTGAAATCATTTCTGAACCGTGGCTGGAAGACGAGCTGGTGGTTTTCGCCGCGCCGACTTCGCCGTTGGCTCGTGGTCCGGTCACCTTAGAACAGCTGGCCGCTGCGCCGTGGATCCTGCGTGAACGCGGTTCCGGCACGCGGGATATTGTCGATTATCTGTTGCTGTCACATTTACCGAAGTTTGAGATGGCGATGGAATTAGGTAACTCCGAGGCAATCAAACATGCGGTGCGTCATGGGTTGGGAATTAGTTGCCTGTCGCGACGTGTGATTGAAGATCAATTGCAGGCAGGCACATTAAGTGAAGTTGCGGTCCCTCTGCCGCGCCTGATGCGTACGTTGTGGCGTATACATCATCGGCAAAAACACCTTTCCAACGCGCTACGGCGCTTTCTGGACTATTGCGATCCCGCAAATGTGCCGCGTTAAGTTGCTGTACAAGAACATGCTGGTGCTGTGTCGATTTCGTGACGCAGCGCCTTCAGCATGCATTCGCCAGAAAAGAGATTGGCTGCTTTACTTATAATCCCTGGGCGATCATGAAGGTGTCTTATAACCGTGTATTTCTGCCGGAAGGATTGCCAATCGTCTGCTACAATCGCGCCATCATTTTTAAGATGGATAGCATTTTTGTATGGGTTCCGAAACTAAAACTACAGAAGCGCCGGGCTTACGCCGTGAATTAAAGGCGCGTCACCTGACGATGATTGCCATTGGCGGTTCCATCGGTACAGGTCTTTTTGTTGCCTCTGGCGCAACGATTTCTCAGGCAGGTCCGGGCGGGGCATTGCTCTCGTATATGCTGATTGGCCTGATGGTTTACTTCCTGATGACCAGTCTCGGTGAATTGGCTGCATATATGCCGGTTTCCGGTTCGTTTGCCACTTACGGTCAGAACTATGTTGAAGAAGGCTTTGGCTTCGCGCTGGGCTGGAACTACTGGTACAACTGGGCGGTGACTATTGCCGTTGACCTGGTTGCAGCACAGCTGGTCATGAGCTGGTGGTTCCCGGATACACCGGGCTGGATCTGGAGTGCGTTGTTCCTCGGCGTTATCTTCCTGTTGAACTACATCTCTGTTCGCGGCTTTGGTGAAGCGGAATACTGGTTCTCACTGATCAAAGTCACGACAGTTATTGTCTTTATCATCGTTGGCGTGCTGATGATTATCGGTATCTTCAAAGGCGCGCAGCCTGCGGGCTGGAGCAACTGGACAATCGGCGAAGCGCCGTTTGCTGGTGGTTTTGCGGCGATGATCGGCGTAGCTATGATTGTCGGCTTCTCTTTCCAGGGAACCGAGCTGATCGGTATTGCTGCAGGCGAGTCCGAAGATCCGGCGAAAAACATTCCACGCGCGGTACGTCAGGTATTCTGGCGAATCCTGTTGTTCTATGTGTTCGCGATCCTGATTATCAGCCTGATTATTCCGTATACCGATCCGAGCCTGCTGCGTAACGATGTTAAAGACATCAGCGTCAGTCCGTTCACCCTGGTGTTCCAGCACGCGGGTCTGCTCTCTGCGGCGGCGGTGATGAACGCAGTTATTCTGACGGCGGTGCTGTCAGCAGGTAACTCCGGTATGTATGCGTCTACTCGTATGCTGTACACCCTGGCGTGTGACGGTAAAGCGCCGCGCATTTTCGCTAAATTGTCGCGTGGTGGCGTGCCGCGTAATGCGCTGTATGCGACGACGGTGATTGCCGGTTTGTGCTTCCTGACCTCCATGTTTGGCAACCAGACGGTATACCTGTGGCTGCTGAACACCTCCGGGATGACGGGTTTTATCGCCTGGCTGGGGATTGCCATTAGCCACTATCGCTTCCGTCGCGGTTACGTATTGCAGGGACACGACATTAACGATCTGCCGTACCGTTCAGGTTTCTTCCCACTGGGGCCGATCTTCGCATTCATTCTGTGTCTGATTATCACTTTGGGCCAGAACTACGAAGCGTTCCTGAAAGATACCATTGACTGGGGCGGCGTAGCGGCAACGTATATTGGTATCCCGCTGTTCCTGATTATTTGGTTCGGCTACAAGCTGATTAAAGGAACTCACTTCGTACGCTACAGCGAAATGAAGTTCCCGCAGAACGATAAGAAATAAGTTTCCTCCCTTCCTTGCTAAGCCCTCTCAACCGAGAGGGCTTTTTCAATTCCATTTCCCTGACAAATCATGCGGATATAAAATTTAACATTTGGATTGATAATTGTTATCGTTTGCATTATCGTTACGACGCAATCAAAAAAGGCTGACAAATCAGAGGCTGTTCCGGCTTTCTGGGATGATCACCTGCATACAAATAAGTCCACCGCGATGCTGCCGTACGCAAGGGGACGTAAAGAAGATGTGAGCGATACCCATTTTATTTTCGTAGTTACCTCATGGAGATATGGAATGTTTAGGTTGAACCCTTTCGTACGGGTCGGGCTGTGTTTGTCCGCTATTTCTTGTGCATGGCCTGTGTTAGCGGTCGATGATGATGGCGAAACGATGGTTGTCACTGCATCTTCCGTGGAACAAAATCTTAAAGATGCACCCGCCAGTATCAGCGTCATTACCCAGGAAGACCTGCAGCGAAAACCGGTACAGAATCTGAAGGATGTCCTCAAAGAAGTGCCTGGCGTACAACTGACGAACGAAGGGGATAACCGTAAGGGCGTTAGTATTCGTGGTCTGGACAGCAGCTACACCCTGATTCTTGTCGACGGTAAACGCGTTAACTCCCGCAATGCCGTCTTCCGCCACAATGATTTCGATCTGAACTGGATCCCGGTCGATTCCATCGAACGTATTGAAGTGGTTCGTGGCCCGATGTCGTCGCTATACGGCTCCGATGCGCTCGGCGGTGTAGTGAATATCATCACCAAAAAAATCGGTCAGAAATGGTCGGGTACCGTTACCGTCGATACCACCATTCAGGAACATCGCGATCGCGGTGATACCTATAACGGTCAGTTCTTTACCAGTGGACCATTAATTGATGGTGTGCTGGGAATGAAAGCTTACGGCAGCCTGGCAAAACGTGAAAAGGATGACCCGCAAAACTCAACGACCACCGATACCGGAGAAACGCCGCGTATTGAAGGATTCTCCAGCCGCGACGGCAATGTCGAATTTGCCTAGACACCGAATCAAAATCACGATTTTACTGCCGGATACGGTTTCGACCGTCAGGATCGTGATTCCGATTCGCTGGACAAAAACCGCCTGGAACGCCAGAACTACTGCGTCAGCCATAATGGGCGTTGGGATTACGGCACCAGCGAACTGAAATCCTACGGTGAGAAAGTCGAGAACAAAAACCCTGGCAACAGCAGCCCGATAACTTCCGAAAGCAATACGGTCGACGGCAAATACACGTTGCCGCTGACGGCGATTAATCAGTTTCTCACGGTTGGCGGTGAATGGCGTCACGACAAACTTAGCGATGCGGTGAACCTGACCGGGGGAACCAGCTCCAAAACGTCTGCCAGCCAGTACGCGCTGTTTGTGGAAGATGAATGGCGGATCTTCGAGCCGCTGGCGCTGACGACCGGCGTGCGTATGGACGATCACGAAACCTACGGTGAACACTGGAGTCCGCGTGCCTACATGGTTTATAACGCCACCGACACCGTAACGGTGAAAGGGGGCTGGGCGACGGCATTTAAAGCACCTTCTCTGTTGCAACTTAGCCCTGACTGGACGAGCAATTCCTGCCGTGGCGCATGTAAGATTGTGGGTAGCCCGGATCTGAAACCAGAAACCAGCGAAAGTTGGGAGCTGGGGCTTTACTACATGGGTGAAGAAGGCTGGCTGGAAGGGGGTGAATCCAGCGTTATCGTTTTCCGTAACGATGTGAAAGATCGTATCAGCATCAGCCGTACGTCTGACGTCAACGCTGCACCGGGCTACCAAAACTTTGTTGGTTTTGAGACGGGCGCTAACGGACGGCGCATACCGGTATTTAGCTACTACAGCGTTAACAAAGCTCGTATTCAGGGCGTGGAAACCGAACTGAAAATTCCGTTCAACGATGAATGGAAACTGTCGATCAACTACACCTACAACGATGGTCGTGATGTCAGCAACGGCGAAAACAAACCGCTATCCGATCTGCCGTTCCATACTGCTAACGGTACGCTGGACTGGAAACCGCTGGCGCTGGAAGACTGGTCATTCTATGTTTCTGGTCACTATACCGGGCAGAAACGCGCCGACAGCGCGACGGCTAAAACACCGGGCGGTTATACCATCTGGAATACCGGCGCGGCCTGGCAGGTGACTAAAGACGTCAAACTGCGCGCAGGCGTGCTGAACCTTGGCGACAAGGATCTCAGTCGTGACGACTACAGCTATAACGAAGACGGACGTCGTTACTTTATGGCAGTGGATTATCGCTTCTGATGAGAAGATGCCCGGCGAACCGGGCGGACTTTCACTTCAGTAAATACTGCGCATGGAAGCGCAGGTGATCCTCTATAAAAGAGGCGATGAAGTAGTAACTGTGATCATATCCCGGCTGAATACGCAGCGTCATCGGCCACGCTTTCTGGCGCGCGGCTTCTGCCAATACCGCAGGTTGCAACTGGTCGGCAAGAAACTGATCATTATCGCCCTGATCGATAAGCGTCGGGATCGCATCCTGCGCGTTACTGGCATACATCAGCGCGCAACTATCCCATTCCAGCATGCATTTTTGTCCTCACCTAAATAGGTGCTAAACGCTTTGATTCCCCACGGGACGCTGCACGGATTCACAATGGGCGCAAAGGCCGAAACGCTGGTGTATTTACCCGGATTTTTCAGCGCCATAATCAGCGCACCGTGACCACCCATTGAGTGACCGCTAATGGCGCAGCGGTCGCTGACATTAAATTGCGACTGAACCAGCGCCGGTAATTCATCGCGCAGATAATCATACATCCGGTAATGCGTCGCCCACGGCGGTTGCGTGGCATTAAGATAAAAGCCTGCGCCCTGGCCTAAATCGTAGCCATCGTCGTTGGCAACCTTTTCGCCGCGCGGGCTGGTGTCTGGCATCACCAGTACAATCCCCAGTTCCGCCGCTACCCGCTGGGCACCCGCCTTGGTGGTGAAGTTCTCGTCATTGCAGGTTAATCCGGAAAGCCAGTACAGCACTGGTGGCGGGGTGTGATCACGAGGGGGGGGGGGGAGAAAGATACTGAACGTCATCGGGCAGTTTAAGGTACTGGAGTCGTGTCGCCAGCGTTGCTGCCAGCCTTCAAAACAGCGGTGCTCTTCGAGCATTTCCATGCGTGGCTCCTTGTTGTGTTGTTTGCAATTTCTTCATCATACCGTTTATTCAATGTGCTGTGAGTAACTTTCACTTCCGTATTTGCATAACGATGTTTTAACATCTGCTGATGAAAGGCAGCGGCAATTACAATAATTATCGCTGTGAATACTGGATTATGTGCGCCGCCTCACGCACAATAATCAAGCTGTAAATCAGCTTAATAACTTTGCCCCCACGCAGGGTGGAGGCGTCACACCTGCAGGAGAAATCATAAATGCCATCACTCAGTAAAGAAGCGGCCCTGGTTCATGAAGCGTTAGTTGCGAGAGGACTGGAAACACCGCTGCGCCCGCCCGTGCATGAAATGGATAACGAAACGCGCAAAAGCCTTATTGCTGGTCATATGACCGAAATCATGCAGCTGCTGAATCTCGACCTGGCTGATGACAGTTTGATGGAAACGCCGCATCGCATCGCTAAAATGTATGTCGATGAAATTTTCTCCGGTCTGGATTACGCCAATTTCCCGAAAATCACCCTCATTGAAAACAAAATGAAGGTCGATGAAATGGTCACCGTGCGCGATATCACTCTGACCAGTACCTGTGAACACCATTTTGTTACCATCGATGGCAAAGCGACGGTGGCTTATATCCCGAAAGATTCGGTGATCGGTCTGTCAAAAATTAACCGTATCGTGCAGTTCTTTGCCCAGCGTCCGCAGGTGCAGGAACGTCTGACGCAGCAAATTCTTATTGCGCTACAAACGCTGCTGGGCACCAATAACGTGGCTGTCTCGATCGACGCGGTGCATTACTGCGTGAAGGCGCGTGGCATCCGCGATGCAACCAGTGCCACGACAACGACCTCTCTTGGTGGATTGTTCAAATCCAGTCAGAATACGCGCCACGAGTTTCTGCGCGCTGTGCGCCATCACAACTGATTAAAAGGCAGGAACCATGGAGCGCAACGTCACGCTCGATTTTGTTCGCGGCGTCGCCATTCTGGGGATCCTGCTATTAAACATCAGCGCCTTTGGGCTACCAAAGGCGGCTTATCTCAATCCCGCCTGGTACGATGCTATTACGCCGCAGGATGCATGGACCTGGGCATTTCTCGATCTCATCGGCCAGGTGAAATTCCTCACGCTTTTTGCGCTGCTGTTTGGTGCTGGCCTGCAAATGTTGCTGCCCCGTGGCAGACGCTGGATCCAGTCGCGGTTAACGCTGTTAGTCTTGTTGGGCTTTATTCACGGTTTATTGTTCTGGGACGGCGATATTCTGCTGGCTTACGGGCTGGTGGGGCTTGGCGTTTTGCTGTTATTGGGGCTGATTTCCGACAGCCAGACCAGCCGCGCCTGGACGCCGGATGCATCGGCTATTTTGTATGAAAAATACTGGAAGCTTCACGGCGGCGTTGAAGCGATCAGTAATCGTGCCGATGGTGTTGGCAACAGTTTACTGGCACTGGGCGCACAGTATGGCTGGCAACTGGCAGGGATGATGCTCATTGGTGCGGCGCTGATGCGCAGCGGCTGGCTGAAAGGGCAGTTCAGCTTACGTCACTATCGTCGTACTGGTTTTGTGCTGGTGGCGATTGGGGTGACCATTAACCTTCCTGCCATCGCCCTGCAATGGCAGCTGGACTGGGCGTATCGCTGGTGTGCCTTCTTACTTCAAATGCCGCGGGAACTGAGTGCGCCGTTTCAGGCGATTGGCTATGCGTCGCTGTTTTATGGCTTCTGGCCGCAATTGAGCCGCTTTAAGCTGGTGCTTGCGATCGCCTGCGTCGGACGGATGGCGCTGACCAACTATCTATTGCAAACGCTGATTTGTACCACGCTTTTTTACCACCTCGGTTTGTTTATGCATTTTGACCGCCTGGAGCTGCTGGCGTTTGTTATTCCGGTATGGCTGGCGAATATCCTCTTCTCTGTTATCTGGCTGCGTTACTTCCGCCAGGGGCCGGTGGAATGGCTCTGGCGTCAGTTAACTTTGCGTGCTGCCGGACCGGCAATATCTAAAACATCAAGATAACGATCTGGATTACATTCGTTAACAAAACGGCTGTAACCGTTTCCATTGCTGTGACTCGATTCACGAAGTCCTGTATTCAGTGCTGACAAAATAGCCGCCAGCAAGCAGTCATTTACTGCAATCTCATAACAGGTAGTGAATATGATCACCATTCGTGATGTAGCGCGTCAGGCTGGCGTCTCTGTGGCAACGGTTTCCCGGGTGCTCAATAACAGCACGCTGGTCAGTGCCGACACGCGTGAAGCAGTAATGAAAGCCGTGAGTGAGCTGGATTATCGGCCAAACGCCAATGCCCAGGCGCTGGCAACTCAGGTTAGCGACACCATTGGCGTGGTGGTGATGGACGTTTCTGATGCGTTTTTCGGCGCGCTGGTAAAAGCGGTGGATCTGGTCGCCCAGCAGCATCAGAAATACGTGCTAATCGGCAATAGCTATCATGAAGCGGAAAAAGAGCGTCACGCCATTGAGGTGTTAATTCGCCAGCGTTGTAATGCGTTGATTGTTCACTCAAAAGCATTGAGTGACGATGAACTGGCGCAATTTATGGATAACATTCCCGGTATGGTGTTAATCAACCGCGTTGTGCCGGGGTACGCCCATCGTTGCGTTTGCCTGGATAATCTCAGCGGTGCCCGAATGGCGACGCGCATGTTGCTGAATAACGGTCATCAACGTATTGGTTATCTTTCTTCCAGCCACGGCATTGAAGATGACGCCATGCGTAAAGCAGGCTGGATGAGTGCGTTGAAAGAGCAGGATATTATTCCGCCGGAAAGCTGGATTGGCACTGGTACGCCGGACATGCCGGGCGGTGAGGCGGCGATGGTTGAACTGCTGGGGCGCAATCTACAACTTACCGCTGTATTTGCTTATAACGACAATATGGCCGCTGGCGCACTGACAGCATTAAAAGATAATGGCATTGCGATTCCGTTACATCTCTCAATCATCGGTTTCGATGATATTCCCATCGCCCGTTACACCGACCCGCAATTAACGACCGTGCGTTATCCCATTGCTTCAATGGCTAAATTAGCCACCGAACTGGCCTTGCAGGGGGCAGCAGGCAATATTGATCCTCGTGCCAGCCACTGTTTTATGCCGACGTTAGTGCGTCGCCATTCTGTCGCAACGCGCCAGAATGCGGCGGCGATCACTAACTCAACAAATCAGGCGATGTAACCGCTTTCAATCTGTGAGTGATTTCACAGTATCTTAACAATGTGATAGCTATGATTGCACCGTTTTAATGTTGTAACCCGTATGTAACAGTGAATAATCACTTTCACCGAGGTAATAGCGTCATAACAACAATTAAAGCCGTTTTCTGGAGCGTTACCGGGCATGGAAGAACGAATTTTAAAAAGTGAGCTTCGGCGTTCAGTAACACTTCATTAACTCTACTGCCCCGCCGAGCATTTATCTCAAGCACTACCCTGCATAAGAAAAACCGGAGATACCATGAATAAGAAGGTGTTAACCCTGTCTGCTGTGATGGCCAGCATGTTATTCGGTGCCGCTGCACACGCTGCTGATACTCGCATTGGTGTAACAATCTATAAGTACGACGATAACTTTATGTCTGTAGTGCGCAAGGCTATTGAGCAAGATGCGAAAGCCGCGCCAGATGTTCAGCTGCTGATGAATGATTCTCAGAATGACCAGTCCAAGCAGAACGATCAGATCGACGTATTGCTGGCGAAAGGGGTGAAGGCACTGGCAATCAACCTGGTTGACCCGGCAGCTGCGGGTACGGTGATTGAGAAAGCGCGTGGGCAAAACGTGCCGGTGGTTTTCTTCAACAAAGAACCGTCTCGTAAGGCGCTGGATAGCTACGACAAAGCCTACTACGTTGGCACTGACTCCAAAGAGTCCGGCATTATTCAGGGCGATTTGATTGCTAAACACTGGGCGGCGAATCAGGGTTGGGATCTGAACAAAGACGGTCAGATTCAGTTCGTACTGCTGAAAGGTGAACCGGGCCATCCGGATGCAGAAGCACGTACCACTTACGTGATTAAAGAATTGAACGATAAAGGCATCAAAACTGAACAGTTACAGTTAGATACCGCAATGTGGGACACCGCTCAGGCGAAAGATAAGATGGACGCCTGGCTGTCTGGCCCGAACGCCAACAAAATCGAAGTGGTTATCGCCAACAACGATGCGATGGCAATGGGCGCGGTAGAAGCACTGAAAGCACACAACAAGTCCAGCATTCCGGTGTTTGGCGTCGATGCGCTGCCAGAAGCGCTGGCGCTGGTGAAATCCGGTGCACTGGCGGGCACAGTACTGAACGATGCTAACAACCAGGCGAAAGCGACCTTTGATCTGGCGAAAAACCTGGCCGATGGCAAAGGTGCGGCTGATGGCACCAACTGGAAAATCGACAACAAAGTGGTCCGCGTACCTTATGTTGGCGTAGATAAAGACAACTTGGCTGAATTCAGCAAGAAATAAGACTGATTGGGCGCAGTCGTTTACTGCGCCCTTATTGTATGGCCAACAAGGTAAAATTATATGGTCAGCTCAACGACTCCGTCTTCCGGGGAATACTTGTTGGAAATGAGCGGTATCAACAAGTCCTTTCCTGGTGTTAAGGCACTTGATAACGTTAATTTAAAAGTCCGGCCACATTCTATCCATGCATTAATGGGGGAAAACGGTGCAGGAAAATCGACATTATTAAAATGCCTGTTTGGTATTTATCAAAAAGACTCCGGCACCATTTTATTCCAGGGTAAAGAGATCGATTTCCATTCCGCCAAAGAGGCACTGGAAAATGGTATTTCGATGGTACACCAGGAGTTAAACTTGGTATTACAACGTTCGGTGATGGATAACATGTGGCTGGGGCGATATCCCACCAAAGGCATGTTTGTCGATCAGGACAAAATGTACCGCGAAACCAAAGCGATTTTTGATGAACTGGATATTGATATCGATCCGCGTGCGCGCGTCGGCACATTATCCGTTTCGCAAATGCAGATGATCGAAATCGCCAAAGCGTTTTCCTATAACGCGAAAATTGTGATTATGGATGAACCGACTTCTTCGTTAACCGAAAAAGAGGTCAATCATCTGTTCACTATTATTCGTAAATTAAAAGAGCGCGGCTGCGGTATTGTTTATATCTCGCATAAAATGGAAGAAATCTTCCAGTTATGTGATGAAGTTACCGTATTGCGCGACGGTCAGTGGATCGCCACCGAACCGCTGGCAGGACTGACGATGGACAAGATCATCGCCATGATGGTTGGGCGTTCTCTTAATCAGCGTTTTCCTGACAAAGAAAACAAGCCGGGCGAAGTCATCCTCGAGGTGCGTAACCTAACGTCACTGCGCCAGCCGTCGATTCGCGATGTCTCGTTTGATCTGCATAAAGGGGAGATCCTCGGTATTGCCGGGCTGGTGGGGGCGAAACGTACCGATATTGTTGAGACGTTATTTGGTATTCGCGAGAAATCGGCTGGCACCATTACGTTGCACGGCAAACAGATCAATAACCATAATGCCAACGAAGCCATAAACCACGGATTTGCACTGGTAACTGAGGAGCGCCGCTCAACGGGAATTTATGCCTATCTGGATATTGGTTTTAACTCGTTAATTTCCAATATTCGCAACTACAAAAATAAAGTTGGTTTACTGGATAACTCGCGGATGAAAAGCGATACCCAGTGGGTGATTGATTCGATGCGGGTAAAAACGCCGGGTCATCGGACGCAAATTGGTTCGCTCTCCGGTGGTAATCAGCAAAAGGTGATTATTGGTCGCTGGCTACTAACGCAACCAGAAATATTAATGCTCGATGAACCGACGCGCGGTATTGATGTCGGGGCGAAGTTTGAAATTTATCAGTTAATTGCCGAACTGGCGAAGAAAGGCAAGGGGATTATTATTATCTCCTCTGAAATGCCTGAGTTGTTAGGGATAACAGACCGTATTCTGGTCATGAGCAATGGTCTCGTTTCCGGAATTGTCGATACAAAAACAACAACGCAAAACGAAATTCTGCGTCTTGCGTCTTTGCACCTTTAAGATTAGGGGCTTCCCATGAGTGCGTTAAATAAGAAAAGTTTTCTTACTTACCTGAAAGAGGGCGGTATTTACGTCGTTCTTTTAGTTTTGCTGGCGATTATTATTTTCCAGGACCCAACATTTTTAAGTCTGTTGAACTTAAGTAATATTCTCACCCAGTCATCGGTGCGTATTATTATCGCGCTCGGTGTGGCAGGGTTAATTGTCACCCAGGGGACCGATCTTTCTGCTGGTCGTCAGGTAGGGCTGGCGGCAGTGGTGGCTGCGACATTATTGCAGTCCATGGATAACGCCAACAAAGTGTTCCCGGAAATGGCGACGATGCCGATTGCGCTGGTTATTCTGATTGTCTGTGCCATTGGTGCGGTGATCGGTTTGATCAACGGTCTGATTATCGCTTATCTCAACGTGACGCCGTTCATTACCACGCTCGGCACGATGATCATCGTCTATGGCATCAACTCGCTCTATTACGACTTTGTCGGGGCGTCGCCAATTTCTGGTTTTGACAGTGGCTTCTCTACCTTTGCTCAGGGCTTTGTCGCGCTGGGGAGTTTCCGTCTCTCTTACATCACCTTCTACGCGTTGATTGCGGTGGCGTTCGTCTGGGTGTTGTGGAACAAAACCCGCTTCGGTAAGAACATTTTTGCCATTGGCGGTAACCCGGAAGCGGCAAAAATATCTGGTGTCAACGTCGGCCTGAACCTGCTGATGATCTACGCGTTGTCTGGCGTGTTCTATGCCTTTGGCGGGATGTTAGAAGCCGGACGTATCGGCTCTGCCACCAACAACCTCGGCTTTATGTATGAGCTGGATGCTATCGCGGCGTGCGTGGTAGGCGGTGTATCGTTCAGCGGCGGTGTGGGGACGGTGATTGGCGTGGTGACCGGGGTAATTATTTTTACCGTCATCAACTATGGCCTGACGTATATCGGCGTAAACCCATACTGGCAGTACATCATCAAAGGGGCGATTATTATCTTCGCCGTAGCGCTGGATTCACTGAAATACGCGCGTAAGAAGTGATGTGATTGCGGATATTGCCGGATGCGTCTCTGGTTTTACAACGTTACCGGGTGTTCTTTCTCGCCTTTCTTAAACTTCACTTCCCCGAGCTCAATACAACCCACCGGGCAGACGTGACCACAAAGCAGACAACCCACACATTTCTCGGTATTACAATGCGGTGTGCGGGTTTTCTCGCTCCATTCCATCGCCTGGTGACCGCCGTCGTAACAGGAAATATAACAGCGTCCACAGCCAACACATTTGTCAAGATTGATACGGGGATAGACAATATAACTGCGGTCTAAATCTTCCGCCGGGACAATATTGTTATTCGCCAGACCTACCATCTCCTGCAACGAATCAAATCCCTGATCGGCGAGATAATGCGATAACCCGCTCGCCATATCTTCTACGATGCGATAGCCGTACTGCATAATGCCGGTGGTGACCTGTAACGTTGCTGCGCCGAGCAATAAAAACTCCGCCGCATCTTCCCAGGTTTCAATGCCGCCGATACCGCTGATTGGGAAATCGCGCAGTTCTGGATGGGTGCGCATTTGCTGAATGAAGCGCAGGGCGATCGGTTTTACCGCTTTACCGGAATATCCGGAAATACTCGATTTACCGTTAACGATCGGCATACCGATTTTCTGATTAAGATCGATATTGGTGATGGATTTAACGGTGTTAATTGCCGCAATGCCATCTGCGCCGCCGCGCTTCGCCGCCAGCGCCACTTCGCACATATCACCGATATTCGGCGTCATCTTCGCCAGCATTGGCAGCGTGGAACCCCGTTTCACTGCCCGACATCGCTACCCATCGCATGAGAAGTCATTTGCGGACAGGAGAAGTTACACTCGATCATATCCGCGCCAGCTGCTCCCATTGCTGCTCATTTTCCCCCATGATCGAAGCGATCAATACTTTGTCCGGGTAATCTTCCTTCAGCCGACGCAGGGCGGTCAGATTCTCTTCCAACGGATGTTCAGCAATCTGCTCCATATTTTTGAAGCCGATAAAACCGGTATCTTCTTTCACCAGATGATCAAAACGCGGCGAGACTTCGTTGGCGATAAAAAAGCCGATCGTTTTAAACACCACACCGCCCCAACCTGTGTCGTAGGCTTTGGCACACATCTCATAGCAGTTGCCTACCGGCGAAGAAGAGAGGCAGAACGGGTTGGGAAAGTTCACGCCGCAAAAAGTAATCGAAAGATCTTTCGTTAACATGAGCAAGCTCCCTCTAAATAGTGATGAATCGCCTCGGCGGCTTCTTTCCCGGTTTTCACGGCATAGACCACGGTTTTGTCACCCTCAACAATATCGCCAGCAGCAAAGACTTGCGGATCGCGGGTCTGATAATTTTGTGTTTTGATGGTGTTACGCTGCTGCTCTAACTCCGCAAAGGCATCCAGTCTGGCATGCTGACCGACGGCGAGAATAATTTTATCTGCCGCCATCGTCAGTTCGCCTGATAACCGTACATGCTTAAACGTGACTTTATTGCCTTCCACGGCTACTGGCGTGAATCCATCGATGATCGAAACGCCCAGCTCCCGGGCGCTGGCAAACTCTTTTTCGCTTGCCGGAAACTCATCTAACTCTTCACGTGCTACGCAAGTTACCGCCTGACAGCCGAGAACTTTCAGCGTGCTGGCTACGTCCATCGCGACATCACCGCCGCCGATAATTAATGCGCTTTGTGGAATGCTGATATCGCCTTGCGCCTGTCGTACACGTTGCAGGAAGTCGACGGCAATCTCAACGTCGCTATGCTCAAACAGCGGTAGCCCGGAACCGCTTGATAACCCCACGGTGACCAGTACCGCGCGGTTTTCCGCTTTCAGTTGCTCCAGGGTGAGTGTTTTACCGATTTCGTTATTGCACTTAATGGTCACGCCCATTTTTTCAATACGGGCGATCTCTGCATCCAGCACTGATTGCGGTAACCGGAATTGCGGAATACCGTTACGCAACCAGCCACCGGGGTGCGCTTCTTTCTCATAAATCGTGACGTCATAACCCTGGTTTGTCAGTGTCACACTGGCCTGCAATCCGGCAGGACCTGCGCCAATAATCGCGACTTTGCCGAGCGTTTTAGTACCGGGCTGATAAATTTCCATCCCGGTTTGTTGTTCAAAATCAGTAACAAAACGCTGTAAGCGGCCGATATCAATGGGAGCATCAACACCGGCACGGGTACAACCGCTTTGGCATAATTTCTCCGTCGGGCACACTCTGGCACAAACGGCACCGAGGGCATTATTTTCGCGAATTGTCTCGGCAGCGCCTTTAAAATTACGAAAGTAGATTGAGCGAATAAATTTCCCCGGATCGGTCTGTGCCGGGCAAGCCTGACTACAGGGAGCGTCGTGACATAATAAACAGCGAGAGGCTTCTTTAATCGCCAGTAACGGCGTAAAAGCCGGAGTGAGTTCATCCAGATAATTTTGTTGCGGCATGTGATCTTCCTTAATGCTATGAGTAATTATGGCGAACGCTAAATAAATATTGCGTGCTGATATTAAGGCTATGCGCGTGGGGAAATTTAAGCTGTGAAAGGATTCACAAATAGCTGCGGTTCAGAATGTTATATCCGCAGCTTATTGAGTGAAGTAATAATTATTCTCAATAATTAACAGAAAAGAGAAAATATTAACGATAGAAAATAAGATAAACAATCATGCCGATAGATAAAATTCCGAAGCCAATATATGCCACCATATAAGCGAAGAAGAGTCCGGGATTTTTTGCTCGCCAGACATACACCGGTTCCGGTGCATTTTTAACCCGTTTATCAATCGCGCCTGCGCGCCAGCCTTTCCATGCTTCGCGGAAACAAAATATCGGGATAAGGAAAAAAACGGCAACGACAAAAAACTGCTGTACATCCATAACTACTTTCCTTGTTTCTTTTGTAATTCAAGTAACTGTTCGGGTGTAACGGCGGGATACCCCTGCGCATCTTCCGGCACCTGGTGCATAGCCGGAATAGGGACCAGCGGCCCTAAAAAACGCGGTTCACGTTTAAAAATATAAAGGTCAGCCAGCGCACCGAAACGGGCGGCAAATTCGCGAATACGTACTGACAGCATATCTTTCGGTGACGGTACGGCATAACACTGAGCCTGAATCCCCATATGCAGCGCAATAAATAATGCTCGCTCACAGTGGAAACGTTGGGTGATAATAATGAAATCATTAGTATCGAAAACTTTGCGTGTACGCACGATGGAATCCAGCGTACGAAAGCCTGCGTAATCGAGAACAATATCTGATGGGTCGACACCAGCAGCGATTAAATCTTTGCGCATGGTCATCGGCTCGTTATAACTTTGCAATGCGTTATCGCCGCTCAGTAATAGATAATTTACCTTACCGCTGTTATAGGCATTAATCGCTCCTTGAATGCGGTAGCGATAATACTGATTAATAACGCCGGTACGATAATATTTTGCTGTGCCGAGCACCACGCCGACCTGGCGGTAGGGGAGATCCTGCAATTCGTCGTAGATATAAGGCGCGGTTTTCCAGCTCATCCAGCGATCGAGGCCGAGCACAGTCAACAGCAGCAAGCCGATCAGGACTAACAGGCTGAGGAACACGCGCTTTAACATGCAGGAGACTCGAGCTAAGGAAAATTTCCATCAGGCTACTTTACCCGCTGGTTTTGCGCAAGAAACGGCAAACTGTTTGCCGGGAATTTCGACACCAGGAGAGGGCTGGCAAGCCGGACAAGGCGTTCACGCCGCATCCGGCACCAGGCTTAAGCGAGAAGCACGCGGTCGATACTGTGACAGCCGAGAGCTTTCAGCGTTGCGGAGGTGGCATCCCACTGAATCAACGGCGCATCGGCTTTTTCTGCCAGAACCGCGCGCTGGATATCCGGGTAATCATAACCCTTGAGATTCAACAGAATTAACGCCCCCTGCAACGGCGGCAGAGTCGGGTTGAATGCGGCGTTTTCAGCGTAGCTGCCGCTGAAAATACGACCGTCTTTACATTCCAGCGCGACACCGCTTGGTGACTTACTGTAAGGCATGTGCGAACGGTTTGCCGCTGCAATCGCCGCCTGAGAAAGCGCATCACCAGTCAGCGCATAGCCGTGATCCTGCTCGTCCATCAGCAGCGTTTTAATCTCCAGATCTTTCGGCCCAAAGGCATCCGGCAGATAGTCACGCAGCGCGTGTGCCTCGCGGCCCGGCAAATGAATACGCAGATCCAGACCGCTGTTCAGTTCATTCATAAACTGACGGCAGTGACCACAAGGCGTATAGTTAACGGTGATGGCTGCAAGCGCTTTTTCACCACTCAACCAAGCGTGGCTGATCGCGCTTTGTTCGGCATGAACGGTTTGCTGCATTGTTGCACCAATAAATTCCATATTGGCACCAAAATACCAGGTTCCGCTCACACCGCGCGCAATTGCGCCAACATTAAAATTCGACAATGGCGTACGCGCACAGGCCGCCGCCAGCGGAAGTAGTGCGAATGCCAGCGCGTCTTCGTCCAGTCCCGTTGCGCTCTTCAGCGATGAGACTTGCTCCCCGGTCAACAAAGCGGGGAAGTACTTGTCTGCCAGAATAGGTTCCAGTGCAGATTGCAAGTTATCCGCAAGTTGGGCAAAAGCGGTTTGAAAACGTGGATGCATGGCGTTGCCTCATAATCATGTAATGGGATAACAGTTTACGAACCCGTTATGGCTTTATATGTGATCTGAATCTCATTAATTATGCAACACGTGAAACTTACATCAAAAATGCGCGACGTATCGCAAATTTTAGCCCATTACTGCCAGAATAATCGGGAAAAGGAACGGTGCGATCAGCGAAGTAATTATCCCGCATAACACCAGCGCTAGCGAACTAAATGCACCTTCCTGATAATCCAGCTCGGCGCAGCGCGCCGTACCGAGGGCGTGCGAGGCAGTCCCCATTGCCAGACCGCGCGCAGCTTTGGTACGAATACGCATCGCATTAAGCAATGTATGGCCAAATACCGCGCCGAGGATGCCGACGAAAATCACGCAAACTGCGCTGATTGCCGGAATACCGCCAATACTGCCGCCAACCGCCATTGCAATAGGCGTGGTGACTGATTTCGGCAGGATTGACGCGGCGATTTCCGGTGAAGCGCCCATCAACAATGCCACGGAAGTCCCCGTCACCATCGCAACCACGCTGCCGATAAAACAGATGGTGATGATCGATTTCCAGCGCGCGCGGATCTGGTGTAGCTGCTCATATAAAGGATAGGCCAGCGCGACGACCGCCGGTTGCAGCAGATCGTTTAGCACTTCGCTACCTTTAAAGTAACTGTCGTAAGAGATGCCGGTCAGCATTAAAAAAGGAATGATCACCACCATTGCTACCAGCAACGGGTTAAGCAGGGGAAACTTATACCGTGCCGCCAGTTTGCGGGCGGCAAAAAAGACAATCAACGTCAGCGGTAATGACCACCAGATATTCGCCATCATTCTTCTGATCCTTTCTGACCTACGACTTTACGTTCACCGTGTACCAGTTGTGAACTCCAGCTCACCACCAGAAAAACCACCAGCGTACTGACAGCACAGGAAACCACTACCGGGCCAAACTGCGCGCGGAGCAAATCAAAATATTGCATGACGCCTACGCCAATCGGCACAAACAATAGCGCCATATAGCGAATCAGTACGTAGCACCCCGGATTGACCCATTTCGCCGGAAGAATTTGCAAGGCCAGCAGGACAAACAGGATCAGCATCCCGATGATGCTGCCCGGAATGGTTACCGGTAGCAGGGAAGCAATGAAAATGCCTGCATACAGGCAGGCATAAATCAGGACGAAAGCGCGTAAATATTGCCAGATAATGTTCAGTGTCTTACTCATAATCAACACCCCAGATGAGATGGATTCATCATACAATTAATTCGTAAAACGTGCTACCGATCACATTAAGAAATCAGCGCTTATTTTTTCGCTACCCGGTATTACGCAATGAGCAGCGAACTCAGGCATACATCAAGCATAGAGAGGGATTGCAGTTTGCAGCAATCCCTCTTTGCAGACCTTTAATCCGCTGACCATAGGCGCTAACATAGCGCCTCATTTTTTTGCGGGTGATGATATGCGTGTGTTACTGGCACCGATGGAGGGAGTGCTTGACTCTCTGGTGCGTGAATTGCTGACCGAAGTTAACGACTACGATCTGTGCATCACCGAGTTTGTCCGCGTGGTGGATCAACTGCTGCCGGTAAAAGTCTTTCATCGCATTTGCCCTGAGCTACAAAACGCCAGCCGGACACCATCTGGTACGCTGGTGCGCGTGCAGTTGTTAGGTCAGTTCCCACAATGGCTGGCAGAGAACGCCGCCCGTGCGGTGGAGTTAGGTTTCTGGGGCGTGGATCTCAATTGCGGCTGCCCGTCGAAAACGGTTAACGGTAGCGGCGGCGGGGCGACGTTACTCAAAGATCCTGAACTCATCTACCAGGGGGCAAAAGCGATGCGTGAAGCTGTACCGGCGCATTTGCCTGTCAGCGTGAAAGTGCGTCTGGGCTGGGACAGCGGTGAGAAGAAATTTGAAATCGCCGATGCGGTTCAACAGGCTGGCGCTACGGAGCTGGTGGTGCATGGGCGGACGAAAGAGCAGGGTTACCGCGCGGAGCATATTGACTGGCAGGCGATTGGCGAGATTCGCCAGCGGCTGAATATTCCGGTGATTGCCAACGGTGAAATCTGGGACTGGCAGAGCGCGCAACAATGCATGGCGATCAGCGGCTGCGACGCAGTGATGATTGGTCGCGGGGCGCTCAATATTCCCAACCTGAGCCGGGTGGTAAAATATAACGAACCGCGAATGCCGTGGCCGGAGGTGGTTGCTTTGCTGCAAAAATATACCCGTCTGGAAAAGCAGGGCGATACCGGGTTATATCACGTTGCGCGGATTAAACAGTGGTTGAGTTATTTGCGTAAAGAATACGATGAAGCAACGGAATTATTTCAGCATGTTCGGGTGTTGAATAACTCCCCTGATATTGCAAGGGCTATTCAGGCAATTGATATCGAGAAACTCTAAAAACCATAGTGATGTTTTTGACAATGTGTTAGCTCTTTATCAATAGGCCGCACGGTTGTTTGGTGGCGTCAAAATCGCCGAGGCGTTCCCTGAAGGCCGGGGCAGCCCACATGGATGTGGGCTGAGGGCGCGTTTTACAGGGATGTTACCTCGCGCCCGACCCGGTAGCCGTAAGGGATAAGCCGAGGGCACCGCGCAGCGGCGATTTTGTTCGCCAGAGCCCGGGGGGGCAGGGGGCGGCGGCGATTGGTCGCCCCCTGCGCGCTCCTTGCGCCAGTGATTATATGAAGCAATGCACATGACAGGAGCGCAACAGGATGAGAGACTGAAATATTCTCGTTATTTTCGGATCTGATGACATTAATTAATTTTAAAATATCATCTTAAATACGCCAGTCACCACCAGTAGCCCAATCAGGAAAATAATCAATACAGCCCAGAGTATAATTTTCATTGGCGTTCCTTTATTTGTGAGTGCTGAATAAGTATAGGAAAAAACGAAGCCCTTTGCCGTTATCCATAAACGATTAAGATAAATCGGAAGATATCATTTACTTAGTCTATATTTTTCTGGGTATGTCGTTTTATTGCTACTGATGTATTGCCACGCGAAACTAAAAAATATATCGCAACACACGGTAATCTCCGCGCACCGTTTCTTACCTGATTATTCCCCCATGAATCGTGATTCCTTTTATCCAGCCATCGCCTGTTTTCCGCTGTTACTGATGCTGGCCGGGTGTGCGCCTATGCATGAAACCCGCCAGGCGTTAAGCCAGCAAACGCCCGCTGCACAAGTTGACACCGCATTACCCACGGCGCTGAAAAATGGTTGGCCAGACAGCCAATGGTGGCTGGAGTATCACGATAATCAGCTCACTTCATTAATTAACAATGCACTACAGAACGCACCGGATATGCAGGTGGCTGAACAGCGCATTTAGCTAGCTGAAGCCCAGGCGAAGGCAGTTGCCACTCAGGATGGTCCGCAGATCGACTTTTCGGCGGATATGGAGCGGCAAAAAATGTCGGCAGAAGGGCTAATGGGGCCGTTTGCTCTGAACGATCCGGCCGCAGGTACGACCGGTCCGTGGTACACCAACGGAACTTTTGGCTTAACGGCGGGCTGGCATCTCGATATCTGGGGAAAGAATCGGGCGGAGGTTACTGCCCGCCTGGGTACGGTTAAAGCACGGGCGGCGGAACGCGAGCAAACCCGCCAATTGCTGGCTGGCAGCGTAGCCCGCCTGTACTGGGAGTGGCAAACCCAGGCGGCGTTAAACACGGTCTTGCAGCAAATAGAAAAAGAGCAGAACACCATTATCGCGACCGATCGCCAGCTATATCAGAACGGGATTACTTCTTCAGTTGACGGTGTGGAAACCGATATTAATGCCAGCAAAACCCGGCAGCAGCTCAACGATGTCGCGGGGAAAATGAAAATTATTGAGGCACGGTTAAATGCACTCACAAATCACCAGACTAAGTCATTGAAGCTTAAACCGGTCGCGTTGCCGAAAGTGGCAAGCCAGCTTCCTGATGAACTGGGGTACTCCTTACTGGCCCGGCGGGCAGATTTGCAGGCGGCGCACTGGTACGTTGAGTCATCGTTAAGCACTATTGATGCGGCAAAAGCGGCATTTTATCCTGACATCAACCTGATGGCCTTCCTGCAACAGGATGCGTTGCACTTAAGCGATCTGTTCCGTCATTCCGCGCAGCAAATGGGCGTTACGGCAGGCCTGACGCTACCTATTTTCGATAGTGGTCGTCTTAACGCCAATCTCGATATCGCAAAAGCCGAAAGCAACTTGTCTATCGCCAGCTACAACAAAGCGGTGGTTGAAGCAGTGAATGACGTGGCGCGGGCAGCCAGTCAGGTTCAGACACTGGCGGAGAAAAACCAGCATCAGGCGCAAATTGAGCGCGATGCCTTGCGTGTGGTAGGTCTTGCGCAGGCCCGCTTTAACGCGGGCATCATTGCTGGTTCCCGCGTCAGCGAAGCCAGAATCCCGGCGCTGCGTGAGCGGGCCAATGGCCTGTTATTGCAAGGGCAGTGGCTGGATGCCTCCATTCGACTCACCGGTGCGCTGGGCGGGGGTTACAAACGCTGATGATATGCGCCTTCTATACTTAACGTTTATTCAGCGTTAAGTGGAGAACTCGATGGCATAGGTCGCGATAATTACCGCTTCCGATTCGGGGATCGGCAAAGAGTGCGCGTTATTACTGGCGCAGCAGGGGTTTGATATTGGCATTACCTGGCACTCAGATGAAGAAGGGGCAAAAGATACCGCGCGTGAGGTGGTTACCCACGGCGTACGTGCGGAGATCGTGCAACTGGATCTCGGCAATCTGCCAGAAGGTGCGCAGGCGCTGGAGACACTCATCCAGCGATTTGGGCGTATTGATGTGCTGGTGAATAATGCGGGTGCAATGACCAAAGCGCCGTTTCTTGATATGGCTTTTGATGAGTGGCGCAAGATTTTTACCGTTGATGTTGATGGTGCATTTTTATGCTCGCAAATTGCGGCTCGTCAGATGGTGAAATAAGGGCAGGGCGGTCGCATCATCAACATTACGTCGGTACATGAACATACGCCGCTGCCGGATGCCAGCGCCTACACAGCCGCTAAACATGCGCTCGGCGGGTTAACCAAAACGATGGCGCTGGAGTTGGTCAGGCATAAGATTTTGGTGAACGCAGTCGCGCCTGGGGCGATAGCCACGCCAATGAACAGCATGGATGATAGCGACGTGAAGCCCGACGCGGAGCCTTCGATTCCTCTACGGCGTTTTGGCGCAACGCATGAGATTGCCAGCCTGGTGGTGTGGCTTTGTTCGGAGGGCGCAAATTACACGACAGGGCAGTCGTTGATAGTGGATGGCGGCTTTATGTTGGCGAATCCGCAGTTCAACCCAGAATAGCGCAGTGAGGTGCGTGGATATTTCAATGGGTTAGGCCAGATAAGACACCAGCGTCGCATCAGGCATGGAACACCCGGTGCCGGATGTGGAGTGAATGCTTATCTGTGGCAACTGCTTTACGCCTGATTATCCGGCTTTTTCTTCCCGCGCCGTTTCAGCCACCAGCGCACGCCCACCACCAGAACCACGACCAGAATCAACCAGACCCAGTGCTTCAAATGCTGGTCGAGATTGTGCAACCACGGCGCAATCACCTGACCACCAGCGTAACCAATAGTGGTAAAAATCAACGCCCAGGCAAATGCGCCGAGAATATTCAGCGGCAGAAAGATTTTCGGCGGCAGCTGGCTGGCACCAATCAGCGTCGGGCCAATCACCCGAAAGCCATACATAAAGCGCGTACCAATGACAAACAGATACGGATGGCGTTGGATAAGTTTCTGTGCCCGCTCAATTTTATCCTGATGTTTCGAGAAACGGCGTAACAGCTTGCCGCCAAACCGCCGCCCGCACAGATAGAGCACCTGGTCGCCAATCATGCCACCAAGCGCCACAGAAAGTACCACCAGTGGGAACTTTAATAGCCCCTGATGTGCCGCAACGCCTCCCAGCAAAGTCACGGTTTCACCTTCCGCCAGGCTACCGATAACCAGCGCGGCATAACCATATTGTGAGATGAGTGTATTGAGATCCATAGGCCAGTTTGTCTCCCTTTGGTTGCCTGTAAGCATACACCCTGTGAATCATTCACGCTGAAAAAGGACATACATCAGACGGTGCAAATTACATGGATGAACAAAAAATAATCACAAGCTGGCTTATACTTGAACTGTCAGGTTCATGAACTCACAACAAGGGGGCGGTATGAGCCATGTCTGGGGACTGTTTTCCCATCCCGATCGTGAAATGCAGGTGATTAATCGCGAAAACGAAACGATTTCTCACCATTACACCCACCACGTTTTGCTGATGGCGGCGATTCCGGTGATTTGCGCCTTCATTGGCACTACACAGATTGGCTGGAATTTTGGCGATGGCACTATCCTGAAGTTATCCTGGTTTACCGGACTGGCGCTGGCTGTCTTGTTTTACGGCGTTATGCTGGCTGGGGTTGCGGTGATGGGGCGGGTCATCTGGTGGATGGCGCGCAATTACCCGCAGCGTCCGTCTCTTGCGCATTGCATGGTCTTCGCGGGCTACGTTGCAACTCCGCTGTTTTTAAGCGGTCTGGTGGCGCTTTATCCACTGGTCTGGTTGTGTGCGCTGGTCGGCACGGTGGCGCTGTTTTACACCGGCTACCTGCTTTACCTTGGTATTCCGAGCTTCCTGAATATCAACAAAGAGGAAGGCCTTAGCTTCTCCAGTTCGACGCTGGCGATTGGCGTGCTGGTACTGGAAGTGCTGCTCACCCTAACCGTTATACTATGGGGCTACGGTTATCGTTTGTTCTAGAAAGTTCTTTGACGTTGCATTGCTGGCGTAAATGTCAGCAATGCAGCATTTACTCACGATTCTCCTTTGACGATCGCACTTTTTGCTCGTTATGATGGCGTCGCTAGCCTCAGTAAATCCTTACTCCGGCGGTGCGCAACCCGTGCGCGTGAACCACTATCTGAATGCTCATCATGCCGAAATTTCGAGTTTCTTTATTTAGCTTGGCCCTGATGCTGGCTGTGCCTTTTGCACCGCAGGCCGTTGCGAAAACGGCAGCCGCTACCACCGCTTCACAACCGGAAATTGCCTCCGGTAGCGCGATGATTGTTGATCTGAATACCAACAAAGTGATCTATTCGAACCACCCGGATCTGGTGCGTCCGATTGCGTCTATCAGCAAATTAATGACCGCGATGGTTGTGCTGGATGCACGACTGCCGCTGGATGAAAAACTAAAAGTGGATATCAGCCAGACGCCGGAGATGAAAGGGGTCTATTCGCGCGTACGACTGAATAGCGAAATCAGCCGTAAAGATATGCTGTTGCTGGCGCTGATGTCTTCAGAAAACCGCGCGGCGGCAAGCCTTGCGCACCATTATCCCGGTGGTTACAAAGCCTTTATTAAGGCAATGAATGCGAAAGCGAAATCGCTCGGAATGAACAACACGCGCTTTGTTGAACCTACCGGATTGTCGGTGCATAACGTTTCAACTGCCCGTGACTTAACCAAACTGCTCATTGCCAGCAAACAATATCCGTTGATCGGGCAGTTAAGTACTACCCGGGAAGATATGGCAACCTTCTCTAACCCGACGTATACGCTGCCGTTCCGCAATACTAATCATCTGGTGTATCGCGATAACTGGAATATTCAGTTAACCAAAACCGGCTTTACCAATGCGGCGGGCCATTGTCTGGTGATGCGTACGGTTATCAATAATAAACCGGTGGCGCTGGTAGTGATGGACGCGTTTGGCAAATATACCCATTTTGCCGATGCCAGCCGCCTGCGTACCTGGATTGAAACCGGTAAAGTGATGCCTGTGCCGGCAGCAGCGTTGAGCTATAAAAAACAAAAAGCCGCCCAAATGGCGGCGGCGGGGCAGACGGCACAGAACGATTAAGTGAATTCGGATGGCGATACTCTGCCATCCGTAATTTTTACTCCACTTCCTGCCAGTTTTTCCGTTTACTGGTTTTACCGATCCCCGGATTCATGCTATTGGTCGGATCATTCTCGCGATAGAACTTCTGCAACGTCTCCGGTGCTTTATACAAATGACCGACGTTATGCTCGGCAGGGTACTGCGCGCCGCGCTGCTGTAGCAGTTCCAGCATCTGTTCTTTTAACGCATGCACATCCACGCCTTTTTTCACTATGTAATCCTGATGGAAGACATAGCACATAAAATGGCCGTAATAGAGCTTGTGCACCAGCTGGCTGTCGATCTCCGGCGGTAAATGCTCATACCACTCGGTGTCGTTACGCCGCAGAGCGATATCCAGTGCCAGAATGTCTTCGACTTCATCGGAATGCACCGCCTGATAACGAATTGCTGCGCCCGCAGCGGCGAAACGGTGTAAAAACGCTTTGCTACCTTCCTCCGGCGTACAGACAAAGAAATCGCCCTCGGCCTGTTTGAAATAATCCACCAGCCACGATTTGGCTTCACCGACGCCATCGCCTGCCATTTTTAACAGCAGATGATGCTCGTATTTATCGCGCCAGTTTTTCATGCGCGGCGGTAAATGGCTGGGGAACAGGTGACCGAATTTTTGCATTGCACGGTCAGTAAAATGCGGACGGAAGAATTTCACTTTCTCCAGCATCGCATCGGTGCGTCCCTTGAGATTAAAGAAGAACGGCATCTTGTCGGTGCCTAACTTATCAATCATCAGGAAGGTGTCTTTGCCGTATTTTTCCGCAATATCGTAGATATCCCGGTGCATATATTCCCCGGCAACCGGCAGATTTTCGAAGTTAGCCAGAATATGACGGCGGATTTCGGTCAGCACTTCCGGCTGGTTGGTGCCGATATAAAACACCTGCTGATTTTTTTCCGCTTCGAAGGTATCAAGACGTACCGCAAAGACGGCCAGCTTCCCGGCGCAACCAGAAGATTCAAATAACCGATCCGGATCGGCGTTATAACGTGCGGGCGTGTCGGCTTCAATATCACGAACGCGGTGGACATAGTCATAATCGTGGGCGTGACGACCATCGTGACGCACATCGTCATCTTTGATGCGATCGTCATCCAGCTTGCTAAGGATCTGCTCCGGCGTTTCGCCCAGATCAATCCCCAGATGGTTCACCAGCGTCAGTTTGCCATCTTCATCTATACGCGCGAATAACGACATTTCGGTATACGCCGGGCCACGTTGCACCAGCGAGCCGCCGGAGTTGTTACAAATACCGCCGATGACCGATGCGCCTATACACGATGATCCAATCACCGAATGCGGTTCGCGTCCCAGCGGTTTGAGGGCTTTTTCCAGCGAATAGAGCGTGGTGCCCGGATAGGCCAGCACCTGTTCGCCCTTGCCGAGAACGTGCAGCTTGTCGAGACGCAGGGTGCTGATGATCACGATATCGCGATCATAGTCGTTACCGTTTGGCGTCGATCCTTCGGTCAGGCCTGTATTGGCAGCCTGCATCAGAATAATTTTGTCGGCGGTGACGCAGGCTTTCAGCACCCGCCACAATTCCAGTAGTGAGCCAGGGAAAACGACAGCCAGCGCGTCGCCCTGACCAGAACGGAAGCCCTTGCGATAGCGGGCCGTTTTTGCGGGATCGGTGAGCAGGTGTGAATGACCGACCAGACGGGCAAGTTCATTCAAAAAGGCTTTATTATCAGTTGTTGTCATGGAAGACATTTTCCACTCCTTGTGGTGGCGAAAAAATATCACAAACTAGAATAGCGCCTTGTATGACAATTCAGCGAGTGAATATTTTGAAAATTCAGACAATAAACTGAGCATTCTTTTTCTCTCTCCATCATGCTTATGGCAAACTACGGTTTTTGCACCATTTTCGCTGCCACGTCGGGCAACAAAGGAAGAAAAATCCATATGAAATGGCTATGTTCAGTAGGAATCGCGGTGAGTCTGGTCCTGCAGCCAGCACTGGCGGATGATTTATTCGGTAACCATCCATTAACGCCTGAAGCGCGGGATGCGTTCGTCACCGATCTGCTCAAGAAAATGACGGTTGATGAGAAAATTGGTCAGCTGCGCTTAATCAGCGTAGGCCCGGATAATCCGAAAGAGGCGATCCGCGAGATGATCAAAGACGGTCAGGTTGGGGCGATTTTCAACACCGTAACCCGTCAGGATATCCGCGCCATGCAGGATCAGGTGATGGAATTAAGCCGCCTGAAAATTCCTCTTTTCTTTGCTTACGACGTGCTGCACGGTCAGCGCACGGTGTTCCCGATTAGCCTCGGTCTGGCCTCGTCTTTTAACCTCGATGCGGTGAAAACGGTCGGGCGTGTCTCTGCTTATGAAGCGGCAGATGATGGCCTGAATATGACCTGGGCACCGATGGTCGATGTCTCGCGCGATCCGCGCTGGGGACGTGCTTCCGAAGGTTTTGGCGAAGATACGTATCTCACCTCAATAATGGGTAAAACCATGGTGGAAGCGATGCAGGGTAAAAGCCCGGCAGATCGTTACTCGGTGATGACCAGCGTCAAACACTTTGCCGCATACGGCGCGGTAGAAGGCGGTAAAGAGTACAACACCGTCGATATGAGTCCGCAGCGCCTGTTTAATGATTATATGCCGCCGTACAAAGCGGGGCTGGACGCAGGCAGCGGCGCGGTGATGGTGGCGCTGAACTCGCTGAACGGCACGCCAGCCACCTCCGATTCCTGGCTGCTGAAAGATGTTCTGCGCGACCAGTGGGGCTTTAAAGGCATCACCGTTTCCGATCACGGTGCAATCAAAGAGCTGATTAAACATGGCACGGCGGCAGACCCGGAAGATGCGGTGCGCGTGGCGCTGAAATCCGGAATCAACATGAGTATGAGCGACGAGTACTACTCGAAGTATCTGCCTGGGTTGATTAAATCCGGCAAAGTGACCATGGCAGAGCTGGACGATGCTGCCCGCCATGTACTGAACGTTAAATATGATATGGGGTTGTTTAACGACCCATACAGCCATTTGGGGCCGAAAGAGTCTGACCCGGTGGATACCAATGCCGAAAGCCGCCTGCACCGTAAAGAAGCGCGTGAAGTGGCGCGCGAAAGCCTGGTGTTGCTGAAAAACCGTCTCGAAACGTTACCGCTGAAAAAATCGGCCACCATTGCGGTGGTTGGGCCACTGGCGGACAGTAAACGTGACGTGATGGGCAGCTGGTCCGCAGCCGGTGTTGCCGATCAATCCGTGACCGTACTGACCGGGATTAAAAATTCCGTCGGTGAAAACGGTAAAGTGCTGTATGCCAAAGGGGCGAACGTTACCAGTGACAAAGGCATTATCGATTTCCTGAATCAGTATGAAGAAGCGGTCAAAGTCGATCCGCGTTCGCCGCAAGAGATGATTGATGAAGCGGTGCAGACGGCGAAACAATCTGATGTGGTGGTGGCTGTAGTCGGTGAAGCACAGGGGATGGCGCACGAAGCCTCCAGCCGGACCGATATCACTATTCCGCAAGGCCAACGTGACTTGATTGCGGCGCTGAAAGCCACCGGTAAACCGCTGGTGCTGGTGCTGATGAACGGGCGTCCGCTGGCGCTGGTGAAAGAAGATCAGCAGGCTGATGCGATTCTGGAAACCTGGTTTGCGGGGACTGAAGGCGGTAATGCAATTGCCGATGTATTGTTTGGCGATTACAACCCGTCCGGCAAGCTGCCAATTTCCTTCCCGCGTTCTGTCGGGCAGATCCCGGTGTACTACAGCCATCTGAACACCGGTCGTCCGTATAATGCCGACAAGCCGAACAAATATACTTCGCGTTATTTTGATGAAGCTAACGGAGCGCTTTATCCGTTCGGCTATGGTCTGAGCTATACCACTTTCACCGTCTCTGATGTGAAACTTTCTGCGCCGACCATGAAGCGTGACGGCAAAGTGACGGCCAGCGTGCAGGTGACGAACACCGGTAAGCGCGAGGGGGCCACGGTAGTGCAGATGTACTTGCAGGATGTGACGGCTTCCATGAGTCGCCCTGTGAAACAGCTGAAAGGCTTTGAGAAAATCACCCTGAAACCGGGCGAAACTCAGACTGTCAGCTTCCCGATCGATATTGAGGCGCTGAAGTTCTGGAATCAACAGATGAAATATGACGCCGAGCCTGGCAAGTTCAATGTATTTATCGGCACTGATTCCGCACGCGTTAAGAAAGGCGAGTTTGAGTTGCTGTAATGCTTTAGTAAGGGCGCGACGTTTGCGCCCTTTGCCTGATGTTCATATCTTAACTTGCTGAATTTTCGCCCTTTGTAGGCCGGATAAGGCGCTCGCGCCGCATCCGGCAGGAAACGCCGGACCGAATATGCCTCTTAAGTATTTATCTGATTCTGCAACTGAATCCTTCCGCTCAGGCTAACTCTGTCATTATCAACTATGCTTTTCTCTTAATTCGCTGAAAACAACAGTAAAAGAATGAGGAAAGCATCATGCCACTCTTAAAGCTCTGGGCAGGTTCACTGGTTATGTTGGCAGCCGTGAGCCTGCCGCTACAGGCGGCTTCCCCCGTTAAAGTCGGTTCAAAAATCGATACCGAAGGCGCGCTGCTCGGCAACATCATCTTGCAGGTACTCGAAAGCCACGGCGTACCGACGGTGAATAAAGTGCAACTCGGAACGACTCCTGTGGGGCGCGGGGCGATTACTTCCGATGAACTGGATATCTATCCGGAATATACCGGCAATGGCGCTTTCTTCTTTAAAGATGAAAACGATGCAGCGTGGAAAAATGCCGGGCAGGGCTACGAGAAAGTCAAAAAGCTCGATGCGGAGCACAACAAGTTAATCTGGCTGACGCCCGCGCCTGCAAATAACACCTGGACTATCGCCGTGCGTCAGGATGTGGCAGAGAAAAACAAACTCACTTCGCTTGCCGACCTGAGTCGTTATCTGCAAGAGGGCGGCACCTTCAAACTGGCAGCCTCGGCAGAGTTTATCGAACGCGCCGATGCGTTACCCACGTTTGAAAAAGCCTATGGCTTTAAGCTCGGTCAGGATCAGTTGCTGTCACTGGCTGGTGGCGACACGGCGGTGACGATTAAAGCCGCTGCCCAGCAAACCTCTGGCGTTAATGCCGCAATGGCTTACGGCACTGACGGTCCGGTCGCGGCGCTGGGGCTGCAAACCTTAAGCGATCCGCAAGGCGTGCAACCTATCTACGCGCCTGCACCAGTGGTGCGTGAATCGGTGTTGAAGGAGTATCCGCAAATGGCACAGTGGCTACAGCCAGTCTTCGCCAGCCTCGATGCAAAAACATTGCAGCAACTGAATGCCAGCATTGCAGTGGAAGGACTGGATGCCAAAAAAGTGGCTGCCGACTACCTGAAACAAAAAGGGTGGGCGAAGTAATTTCCCGTGACTTATCTACGTATTAATCCTGTTCTGGCGCTGCTGTTGTTGCTGACGGCAATCGCAGCGGCGCTGCCGTTTATCAGTTACGCGCCTAATCGTTTAGTCTCGGGTGAAGGGCTTCATCTCTGGCAACTGTGGCCGCAAACGATCTGGATGCTGGTGGGCGTTGGTTGCGCCTGGCTGACAGCCTGTTTTGTCCCCGCTAAAAAAGGCAGCATTTTTGCACTCATTCTGGCGCAATTCGTCTTCGTATTGTTGGTGTGGGGAGCTGGAAAGGCGGCGACCCAACTGGCGCAAAATGGCAGTGCGCTGGCGCGTACCAGCCTCGGCAGAGGTTTCTGGCTGGCTGCGGCGCTGGCATTGCTGGCCTGTAGCGATGCCATCCGCCGAATCTCCACGCATCCGCTGTGGCGCTGGTTGTTGCATATGCAGATTGCCATTATTCCGCTGTGGTTGCTGTACTCCGGCACGCTTAACGATCTCTCACTAATGAAAGAATACGCCAACCGTCAGGATGTGTTTGACGACGCGCTGGCACAACATCTGACGTTGCTGTTTGGTGCGGTGCTGCCTGCGTTAGTGATTGGTGTGCCGTTGGGCATCTGGTGCTACTTTTCCACTGCGCGGCAGGGGGCAATTTTTTCTCTGCTCAATGTCATTCAGACCGTGCCTTCGGTGGCGCTCTTTGGCCTGTTGATTGCGCCGCTTGCCGCGCTGGTTACGGCCTTTCCGTGGCTGGGGAAGCTCGGCATAGCAGGAACCGGAATGACACCCGCACTGATTGCGCTGGTGCTCTATGCCTTGCTGCCGCTGGTGCGAGGCGTGGTAGTCGGTTTGAACCAGATCCCGCGCGATGTGCTGGAGAGCGCCAGAGCGATGGGGATGAGCGGGGCGCAGCGTTTCCTGCATGTTCAGTTACCGCTGGCGTTACCGGTATTTCTGCGCAGCCTGCGGGTGGTGATGGTGCAAACTGTAGGTATGGCGGTGATTGCGGCGTTAATCGGCGCAGGCGGTTTTGGTGCGCTGGTTTTCCAGGGGCTGCTAAGCAGCGCCATTGATTTAGTGTTGCTGGGGGTGATCCCGGTAATTGTTCTGGCGGTGCTTACCGACGCGCTGTTCGATTTGCTTATCGCACTGCTGAAGGTGAAACGTAATGATTGAATTTAGCCATGTCAGCAAACTGTTCGGCGCACAAAAAGCCGTTAACGATCTCAATCTCAATTTTCAGGAAGGGAGTTTTTCGGTGCTGATTGGCACATCTGGCTCCGGCAAATCCACCACCCTGAAAATGATTAACCGCCTGGTGGAGCATGACAGCGGAGTGATCCGCTTTGCCGGAGAAGAAATTCGCTCGCTGCCAGTACTGGAGTTGCGCCGCCGGATGGGCTATGCCATTCAATCTATTGGCCTGTTCCCCCACTGGAGCGTGGCGCAAAACATCGCTACCGTGCCGCAATTACAAAAATGGTCGCGGGCGCGGATTGACGATCGTATCGACGAATTAATGGCGCTACTGGGGCTGGAGTCAAATTTGCGTGAGCGTTATCCGCATCAGCTTTCCGGTGGTCAGCAGCAACGTGTGGGAGTGGCGCGTGCACTGGCTGCCGATCCGCAAGTCTTACTGATGGATGAACCTTTTGGCGCACTGGACCCGGTAACGCGCGGCGCGTTGCAACAAGAGATGACGCGCATTCACCGTTTGCTGGGGCGCACTATTGTGCTGGTCACTCATGATATTGATGAGGCGCTACGGCTGGCAGAACATCTGGTATTGATGGATCACGGTGAAGTGGTGCAGCAGGGGAATCCGCTGACGATGCTGACTCGTCCGGCGAATGATTTTGTCCGCCAGTTTTTTGGACGTAGTGAACTGGGGGTGCACCTGCTTTCGTTACGTAGCGTGGCGGATTACGTGCGTCGCGAAGAACGGGCAGAAGGTGAGGCACTGGCAGAAGAGATGACGCTACGCGATGCGCTCTCCCTGTTTGTCGCGCGGGGATGCGAGGTGCTGCCGGTGGTGAACACGCAGGGCCAGCCTTGCGGCACGCTGCATTTTCAGGATCTGCTGGTGGAGGCGTAAGCGTATGAAGATGTTGCGCGATCCGCTGTTCTGGCTCATTGCTCTTTTTGTGGCGCTGATTTTCTGGCTGCCTTACAGCCAGCCGCTGTTTGCTGCCTTGTTCCCACAACTGCCACGACCCGTTTATCAGCAAGAAAGTTTTGCAGCTCTGGCACTGGCTCATTTCTGGCTGGTGGGAATTTCGAGTTTGTTTGCGGTGATCATTGGCACAGGTGCTGGAATTGCTGTTACTCGCCCGTGGGGCGCGGAATTTCGCCCACTGGTGGAAACTATTGCCGCCGTTGGACAGACTTTTCCGCCTGTCGCAGTGCTGGCGATTGCCGTTCCGGTGATCGGCTTTGGTCTGCAACCAGCGATTATCGCCTTGATCCTTTACGGTGTGCTGCCCATCCTGCAGGTGACACTTGCCGGGCTGGGAGCGATTGATCCCAGCGTGACAGAAGTTGCGAAAGGTATGGGAATGAGTCGAGGTCAGCGACTGCGTAAGGTCGAGCTACCGCTGGCGGCTCCGGTGATTCTGGCGGGCGTGCGAACTTCGGTGATTATCAACATTGGTACGGCGACGATCGCCTCAACGGTAGGGGCCAGTACGCTGGGTACGCCCATCATCATCGGGCTTAGCGGATTTAATACCGCGTATGTGATCCAGGGGGCGTTACTGGTGGCACTGGCGGCGATCATCGCAGACCGCCTGTTTGAAAGGCTGGTGCAGGCGCTTAGCCAGCACGCAAAATAAAGGTATAACCTGCGAGCATGACGCCACCAATTCCGCCTAACGCCATAAACAGGAACAGGGCGATGACCCCAATTTTAGCTATGCGCATAATGCACTCCTTATGTTAACGAAAGGATTGTACAGTAAAGCGCATTTGTTAACGAATCATTAAATACCGAGTGGGAAAATATCATGGCCTTGTTCTTGCCAACTGGTGAGTTGCTGCTGTTGGGCGGAGGTTCGATTTTCACCGCACCACACCAGCAATGTACGGCCTTCGAATAGTTCAGGGCGTAGTTGATTGAGCGAGTGGGCGAGCGAGGACATCAATGCGCCATCCTTGTTGACTGGCAATCCAGCCCTCCAGCCACAGACGGGTGGTATCCTGAATATTCCAGCCAACCACCAGCGCATCTTTACCCTGTTTTTTACGTGCCGAAGCCAGACAAATGGCGATGTAGTTGATCAGTACGCCGTCGAGGATCGCCAGCAGCGCCTGGAGAGTCGGTTGTTGGCACTGAAGCCGTCGGCGCAGAGGAATAAACAGATGTGTGGTGAGTGTCTGGGCGGGGTAATCCTGACCGCGCTCTTTGATCCACGTTCGCAGGCTATGTAGATTGCCGCTGAACCGCCCCGGGTTTCCTGGAGAGTGTTTTATCTGTGAACTCAGGCTGCCAGATCATCGTTTCCGATGGAAGCATAATAAGCTTTTTCTGCTTCTGCCGGAGGGATGTGGCCCAGCCTTTCCAGCAATCGTCGATTGTTATACCAGTCCACCCACGTTAGTGTGGCCAGTTCCACTTCTGCACGGTTTTTCCAGCTCTTACGGTGTATTACCTCCGCTTTGTAAAGACCATTGATGCTCTCCGCCATCGCGTTGTCATACGAGTCGCCTGTACTTCCTGTTGATGCCAGTAATCCGGCTTCCTTAAGCCGCTGTGTGTAGGCCAGCGATACATACTGAGAACCTTTATCACTGTGATGGACCGTGCCGGACGGTCGACGGGCCCATAACGCCTGCTCCAGTGCATCCAGCACGAATGTCGTTTCCATGGACGATGAGACCCGCCACCCCACGATGTATCCGGCAAACACATCAATGATGAACGCCACATAGACGAAGCCCCGCCATGTGCTGACGTAAGTAAAATCAGCCACCCACAGCTGGTCAGGTCGTTCTGCCACGAACTGACGGTTTACGCGGTCGCCTGCGGCAACGGCTTTCCGGCCGATGGTCGTACGGACCTTTTTACCCCGGAGAACACCGGCAAGTCCCATAACCGCCATGAGACGTGCCACAGTGCATCTGGCCACTCTGATACCTTCCCGTAACAACTGACGCCAGACTTTACACCGTATACCTTGTGATTTTCATCGTATACGCGCTGTATCTCTTTCTTCAGCCAGTCATCGCGCTGCGCACGGGCACTGCATTTATCCGGATGATGTCGCTGTTGCTGACAGTGGTAATACGTTGACGGGGCAATATGCAGTTCGCTGCATAGCGGTCCGCCCCCGTACTGCTCACGCAGCTTATCCAGCAGTGGCATCATTTTTTCCAGAGGCGGTCGAACTCCGCCTTCGCAAAATAAGCGGAAGCCTGGCGAAGGATATCGTTACTGCGGCGCAGTTCACGATTTTCACGCTCCGGCTCTTTCAGACGCTGACGTTCAGCGGTGGTGAGCCCTCCATCACCGCCCCCGGTATCCCGCTCATGCTGGCGACCCCAGACACGCAGAGTCTCCGGCGTACAGCCAATCTTTGGAGCAATGGAACAAATTGTCGCCCATTGTGAGTCATATTCGCCCTGACTTTCCAGAACCATACGGACTGCCCGTTGACGGACTTCGGGGGAAAAACGAGTATTTTTAGTCATCCTGTTTACCTCTTTCTCAGGAAGTTTAGTCTCCAGGATTCCCGGGGCGGTTCACGCTTTGCAGGTAAGTCAGTAATGTTTCTTGCTGATCGCGCCAGACGTTCTGCACATCAACATTTTCATTACTGAGCAGTATTTTAACTTTGCTGACCTGCACGCCGTTGTCGATCCAGCGTTTGATCTCGCGGATCCGGTCAATATCGGCATCGTTGAACAGCCGATGACCGCCGTCTGTCCGTTGCGGTTTCAGCAATCCGTAACGCCTCTGCCACGCGCGTAACGTGACAGGGATTAAAGGTAAACCAATTGATTTTGCAAGTTTTTATTTTACCCCGCTTTCTTATGGGGCATGCATGGGACACTTTCAGATAGTCTTCTGTTAAGAAGTTCTATCTGTTCGTGATTGTTGTCTTTCATCCATGCTCCGTAAACATTGAATACCATTTGTGCGTTTGTGTGGCCCATCTGGCTTGCGATAAAACTAGGATTAGCTCCTGCGGCAAGTGACCAGCATGCATAGGTATGCCTGGATTGATACGATTTTCTGTGTCTCAGACCTGCGCGTTTTAAGATACTTGTCCATGACTCCCTGATGGAGTCAACCTTATAGTGCGGTCCGGAAAACTGCCGCTGTTTTATTACCTGAGGACTAAAAACAAAAGTGCATTTATGCACAGTACTTCGGTAATGACTCCAACTTACTGATAGTGTTTTATGTTCAGATAATGCCCGATGGCCTTGTCATGCAGCTCCACCGATTTTGAGAACGACAGTGACTTCCGTCCCAGCCTTGCCAGATGTTGTCTCAGATTCAGATTATGTCGCTCAATGCGCTGAGTGTAACGCTTGCTGATAACGTGCAGCTTTCCCTTCAGGCGTGATTCATACAGCGGCCAGCCATCCGTCATCCATACCACGACCTCAAAGGCCGACAGCAGGCTCAGAAGACGCTCCAGTGTGGCCAGAGTGCGTTCACCGAAGACGTGCGCCACAACCGTCCTCCGTATCCTGTCATACGCGTAAAACAGCCAGCGCTGACGTGATTTAGCACCGACGTAGCCCCAATGTTCGTCCATTTCAGCGCAGACAATCACATCACTGCCCGGTTGTATGCGCGAGGTTACCGACTGCGGCCTGAGTTTTTTAAGTGACGTAAAACCGTGTTGAGGCCAACGCCCATAATGCGTGCACTGGCGCGACATCCGACGCCATTCATGGCCATATCAATGATTTTCTGGTGCGTACCGGGCTGAGAGGCGGTGTAAGTGAACTGTAGTTGCCATGTTTTACGGCAATGAGAGCAGAGATAGCGCTGATGTCCGGCAGTGCTTTTGCCGTTACGCACCACGCCTTCAGTAGCGGAGCAGGAAGGACATCTGATGGAAATGGAAGCCACGCAAGCACCTTAAAATCACCATCATACACTAAATCAGTAAGTTGGCAGCATTACCGAAAAATGCAGCGTTTTATTTGTGGGGTAATCCATCCAGGCCTGTTGTTGCAGAGCTTGGTGATGATTCAGGCTGGCATTTTTTCAGCCAGAGAAACCCGGATAACAGCATAGTGTTCACTGTTAACGGACAGGTAATTCCGTTAAATTACGGAAACTTCGATGCCCGCTATAAATATCGAACAGAGGGGGTACAGGATGTACGGTATGGCCATGAAATGTATTACAGCCCCGGCAGTAACACCGTTTCGTGGAGATTTTGCGCACCTTCGGGACACGGGCTGTCAGGGATGGCGATATCGGATACCGGCCGTAACTCAGCGGATAACGTTGACGGTGTGTATTACCGACCACTGCAAAAACTGATTAATGGCACCTGGTATAACGTAGCGAGTATTTAACAATGTTGCATTTAAAAAATATTACTGCGGGTAATCCGAAAACAGCAGAACAATATCAGATGACAAAACGATATTCGGTCACCTGGCTTTTTTCAGAAGACGGAAAAAACTGGTATGAAGAGCTGAAGAATTTCGCCAGCGACACAATAAAAATAGCTTACACCGGAGATGGTCGCGTGGTGTGGGTCGGTAAGGATGTGACAGGCATCGAGCCACGCAATGCCAGCGTTATCGAAGTTCCGGATATTACCGCTAACCGACGGATTACCGCGCCGGGTTACTGGTTTTACCGCAATGATGAATTTGTCTTTGACTACAGACTCAAAGCGGAAGATGAGCGTGATGCCCTTCTGGCTCAGGTCAGTGCCCGGACAGGGGAATGGGAAGAAGACCTGCTGCTGGGGTTAATCAGCGACGAAGATAAAGAAAAGCTGAAAGCCTGTCGTATTTACGCGAAATCGCTGCAGGCGATGGATTTCAGCACCATCACTGATAAATCCTCATACAACGCCATTGAATGGCCCGCCTCTCCGGAAGGTTCTTCCTGATTTAATTTATCGCGAGAAAAACAATGTCTGTAGTGATATCAGGTGCGCTGACTGATGGCGCAGGTATCCCCATGTCCGGATACCATATTATTCTGAAATCCCGGGTAAACACCCCGGAAGTGGTGATGAACACTGTTGCTGATGTGATGGCAGGAAACGATGGTGAATACTGTTTCCATGCGCGGACTGGAAAATATGGTGTGTATCTGAAACAGGACTGGCGCAACGAGTACAACGTTGGCGACATTGCTGTATATGAGGACTCAAAGCCCGGCACGCTGAATGACTTTCTGATTGCTCCTGATGAGGGCGACCTGAAACCGGATGTCGTCAAACGCTTTGAGGAAATGGTGGCGCAGGCGCAGCAGAGCGCCGGGGCCGCAGCCGGAAACGCACAGCAGACGGCGCAGGATGTGGCGGCAGCCGCAGGTTATGCCCGCGCAGCAGAGCAGGCCAAAAATGACATTGATGCTGCGCTGACCGGCACTCTGAAAACGGCTAACCATCTGTCTGAAACCGCAGCAGCAGGCGAAAAGGCACAACAGAAGTCCCGGGATAATCTGGGGCTGAAAAGTGCGGCCACGATGGAAGCACAGAGCGACATTTACGACCGGACAAAAGGCCGTCTGGCGATACCCGGCGCATTCGGCTTTGGGTGTGCTTTTCTGCCTGAAGATGTTATCCGTTTTGACACTAAGAGTGATTTCCTGGCCTGGGTAAGGAATGCGCTGCCAGGTGAATATTCCGTTGCTGGCCCCTACGGCATCATCATACCCGACACACGGTTTGAAGGGGTGCTCAGCATCCGGTGGACTGATGCACGCCCTGAGACAACAGAACCGCGGTACAGAGCCAAATCCCTTACTTTTTACGGCATTAACGGCCCCATTTATCACACCCGCTACTGCTACTGGCCCATATCCAGACTGACTGGCTGGGTGAAAATAAATATAACCACAGAAGATATTATTTACAGAATCGTGGCGAGCTCTGTCCGCAACAGATGGGGAGACCCTGACATTGGCGGGCTGATTATTGCTGCGTACCAGGGAGAAGCTGACGGTGATAAAGTCATCAGACTTGTCAGGGGGCAGTCATACAGAGGCTCACGACTGGGACCGGTGGGGATTTCAGTGCCCAGTACTCCCACCGGAACGTATATAGTATCCCCACAATTTTTCATTACGGGATGTTCAGAGCATTCATTACCGGGGTCATATTGCGCCCTGTCCGGGGTGCCGGATGCACATGTCTCTGGCGCAATGCCCGGGCTTTTTATTCGCACATCGAGAGGAATGCACCGTGGAAATTAAAAAAATCATTAATCCCCGTTATACCGAAAGTGGCGCAGTAGACTGTGACGTTTTTTTTTGACGACAGGGACCAGGCAGTCCCCTACACAGCCACCGCTGATGATGTCGCACCGACGGGTCAGCAAATCTGGCAGGAACTGCAAAGTGGCAAATGGGGTGAGATAGCCCCATTCACTGTGACACCAGAAATGCTGGAAGCGGCCAGAGAGGCCAGACGTCAGGAAATTGAAGCATGGCGCACAGAACAGGAGGCGAAGCCGTTCACGTTTGAATGGAACGGTCGTATCTGGAATGCTGGCCCCGACTCACTGGGCCGCCTGTCCCCGGTAGTCATGCTGGCAAAATCTGTCACAGCACAAACACATATGGCGTGGAGCGATGCCGATAATCAGCAGGTGAAACTGTCGATGCCGGAACTGGAAGAACTGGCGGCAGCAATGGTGCAGGCGCAGGTCGATCGCAACGATGAGATTTATCGCCGTCAGCGTGAAATGAAAGAGGAGCTGAGCGGTCTGGATGATTTGGCTTCAATTCGGGCGTTTGACGTTGAGTAATGAATAAGCCGCAACTGGCGGAATCACAGAAGACCGCTTTGCTTACCGAAGCGGAGTCTGTCATCCGGCAGCCGGGGCGTGCTGTCAGGCTGAACAGGGAAACGGATGAATCAGGGGAGGCCCGGGGGCGGGCCTCCGTTTTTCCGGAGTCAGTCCGGTCTGTGGTTTATGCGATGTGATTATGAATGGTGCAGTTGTGAGCCGTTTTCAGGCAATCGCAGGGCCAGTACCTCGTCAGTCAGCTGACGGTAAATCTGCTGTTCAGTCTCACGCATCACCTGTGCACCGGCTTCCCTCTCCGCATCCGCATCACCGCTCAGACCTGATGCTTTCAGCCGGTCAGCCACCCTCTGAGGGTACTCATTCTCCAGCATCTCATATTTCTGCTCTTCTGCCTGCGCCCAGCGGTCAGCTTCCGTACGCTTCAGTACAGCATGCCATGGTCCCCAGAGGGAGAACCAGTCCGTAAATTCATTCTCTTCACGGCTTCTGACCATGGCTTCGGCAGTGCGGAGGTCATTTGCTGTCACTCCCGACACGCCATAGAAACGCATTTCCTTCACGGCAGTGGAGAGCTGAAGTTTCTCTGCGAGCATGGTCTGGAAGGCCAGGTAGACTTCTATCTCATCCACAAAATGGAGAGTTCTGACTTTATCCCGGGCAATGTCCTCCAGAATTTCGAGGCGGAACATTTCCCTGCCCAGGGAGAGCAGAGCGCCGGTATCATTATCGAAAAGGCCTTCTGATGCCTGATGGACCAGGAGGGTTTTCCGGAGATTGTTCCATGTGAGCGCGACACGGTCCTCACAGCTCTCAGTGGCATCAGCAGCAACAGCGAAAGACTGCTGTCGAAGCTCCGCAGAGGCACTGAGTTTTTCCAGCCATGCAGCGACCTGTTCACGGAATCCGGAGGTATTGCGTGCAGAGACGGTATCGGAAAGGCGGTCAAGGAACGCGGAAAAGGTGTTGGCGTGCTCTTCATGTTCAAAAGCATGCCATATCTGTGATACATCAGATTGTTTGTTTTCCGGGAACCATGCTGTCACGGCATCAGCCAGGGGGCGATGGAGTGTATTCTGTTGTCCGTCACTCATGGAGAAGTAAATCCGTGGGCCGTGGTAGTCCGGTTGGGCGGTTTGTTGTAACAAAGTTTGCATTATTCTGGGAGATAGTTGATTTTCTCTAAGATTGACAACGCTATCAGAACTGAGGCCAAGTACTGAGAGATCCCCTCATAATTTCCCCAAAACGTAACCATGTGTGAATAGATTTTGAGTAAGCAGGGTTGCAGCCACGAGTGAGTCTTCCCTTGTTATTGTGTAGCCAGAATGCCGCAAAACTTCCATGCCTAAGCGAACTGTTGAGAGTACGTTTCGATTTCTGACTGTGTTAGCCTGGAAGTGCTTGTCCCAACCTTGTTTCTGAGCATGAACGCCCGCAAGCCAACATGTTAGTTGAAGCATCAGGGCGATTAGCAGCATGATATCAAAACGCTCTGAGCTGCTCGTTCGGCTATGGCGTAGGCCTAGTCCGTAGGCAGGACTTTTCAAGTCTCGGAAGGTTTCTTCAATCTGCATTCGCTTCGAATAGATATTAACAAGTTGTTTGGGTGTTCGAATTTCAACAGGTAAGTTAGTTGCTAGAATCCATGGCTCCTTTGCCGACGCTGAGTAGATTTTAGGTGACGGGTGGTGACAATGAGTCCGTGTCGAGCGCTGATTTTTTCGGCCTTTAGAGCGAGATTTATACAATAGAATTTGGCATGAGATTGGATTGCTTTTAGTCAGCCTCTTATAGCCTAAAGTCTTTGAGTGACTAGATGACATATCATGTAAGTTGCTGATAGGTTTCCAGTTTTCCGCTCCTAGGTCTGCATATTGGACTTTTCCTCTTACTCGACTTAACCAGTACCAACCCAGCTTCTCAACGGATTTATACCATGGCACTTTAAAGCCAGCATCACTGACAATGAGCGGTGTGGTGTTACTCGGTAGAATGCTCGCAAGGTCGGCTAGAAATTGGTCATGAGCTTTCTTTGAACATTGCTCTGAAAGCGGGAACGCTTTCTCATAAAGAGTAACAGAACGACCGTGTAGTGCGACTGAAGCTCGCAATACCATAAGCCGTTTTTGCTCACGGATATCAGACCAGTCAACAAGTACAATGGGCATCGTATTGCCCGAACAGATAAAGCTAGCATGCCAACGGTATACAGCGAGTCGCTCTTTGTGGAGGTGACGATTACCTAACAATCGGTCGATTCGTTTGATGTTATGTTTTGTTCTCGCTTTGGTTGGCAGGTTACGGCCAAGTTCGGTAAGAGTGAGAGTTTTACAGTCAAGTAAGGCGTGGCAAGCCAACGTTAAGCTGTTGAGTCGTTTTAAGTGTAATTCGGGGCAGAATTGGTAAAGAGAGTCGTGTAAAATATCGAGTTCGCACATTTTGTTGTCTGATTATTGATTTTTGGCGAAACCATTTGATCATATGACAAGATGTGTATCTACCTTAACTTAATGATTTTGATAAAAATCATTAGGGGATTCATCAGGGCCAAGTATGCTTTCCGGAATTGCCGTGATCCGGTTCTGATTAAGCCAGAATATTCTTATAATATGATCATCTCTTTCTGGAAAATCTGGTATTACTTCCAAAGCATTTCTGGCTGCATCAAGTAATTCCAATGACATTGGTAACCTCGGAAGTACAGACAGGTGATTGTCACTTACATTAATATATTCTAGTGACGCAGGTAATTCAGGAAGTGCGAACAAATGGTTATCACTCACATTTATATATTCCAGCGACACTGGTAATTCAGGAAGTGCAGATAATTGATTACTGCTTGCATTCAGCTCTTTCAATGCCCTTGGTAGCTCGGGGAGCATTGATAGTTGGTTATTGCTTACATTAATTTCATCAAGATTGTCAGGCAATCGTGGTAGAGATCTGAGACCTAAACAAGATAAGTCCAACGATGTTTCACTGTTCTCCAGACATAATTGGAGCCGGGTAAAAGCAGTTTCCCTGTTTTCTCCGGAAATGCTGTTTTTAGTCCATTCAACCCATTCGGAGAGATAATTATTGTGAACATTGTCGATTGATGTAGTTCTGTAAAAAGAGACGTTTCCAGTGGATAGGGGGGGATTATTTACAGGAAGCATAATAACCTCGCAGAAGGATATCCTGATAAAATGTGATACTGGGGAATAATAAGCTGAAATAAAATGTTTCAGGATTGAAATTTATTGTTTTCATTTTAAGGAAGTGATGTTGATTTAACTGTAAAAAAACGATACTATTTTCTTAGATGGTAAATGTCTCGCCTGTGCTATATTTTGTTTTTCGGTTAGTTAAATATCGTACGTTCATATTTGAACGTTCTGCCGGAATGCATTATCAATAGAGGTAAAGTCGCAACCCCAAATCGTAAAGGAAACCGTAGCACGTCTTAAGCAAGAACGTGCTGCGGTTGGATGCTATTTTTTCCCTGAAGCGGAAAACATTACTACAGTACCTTGAACCTTGGTTTTAACATTCTCGAAATGCTCTGAGAGTATATGTGTTAAGCCTTCTTCGGAATCTTTTGTGTTTGAAAAGATGCCTTTCTGATTGTAAATGCGCATCAGTTTTTGACCGAAGCTATTGTGCACAACTCCATCGCCAAGAATTGTGGCTCCGTATAGAGTTCCATCATCAGTTAAGGCCTGCGCCGCATTGCGTATTACACAGCTTTTTGTAGATATATTTCCAGGCAGGCAGTGAAGAAGGTAAAACATGGAAATGGAATCAAATTGACCATGTAACGCCGCAGGATAAGGTTCAAAAACATCATGGCTAATTTTATGTTTAATTTTTGATTCCCCAGCCCTTGTAGATGCCGCGTTCAGGCTAGCTTCGTTCAAATCCATTAAAGATATCAGACTACTCTCAGGTACGTGAGTAAGGTAAAACCCAGTTCCAACACCAATATCCAGATGGTTGTTACCTAAATGTTCCAGAAAGTGTGGAAGAAGGTGTTCCTTTGTAGGACATCCCCATGCAAGCCGATTTGATACTCCCAAAACCCACCAGTCATAAAGCTTTAGGGTAAGTGGTGTGTAAATTTTAGCCCCATCATCTGTGTTTTTTTTCATTAATTTCACCATATTATAGTTTTATTTGTGAATTAAATCAATTATGGCGATGAATTACAAGGGGTTAAATGCTGCCGCAGCATAGCGATATTGAAATAGCCTGGTATGCTTCGATACAGCAGGAGCCGAATGGCTGGAAGACCGTCACCACACAGTTCTACATCCAGGGATTCAGTGAGCATATTGCGCCACTTCAGGATGCTGTAGATCTGGAGATCGCAACGGAGGAAGAAAACTCGTTGCTGGAAGCCTGGAAGAAGTATCGGGTGTTGCTGAACCGTGTTGATACATCAACTGCACCTGATATTGAGTGGCCGGAAGAACCAGACACAATGTAAGCGAAAAAGAAAAACCGCAGACACGACGTATGCAGGACGTGCTGCGGTTGGCTGGTAAACTTTCGATAGTGCGAGTATTGAATGATTTCCAGCCGTTACCGATTTTACGTGTTTATTAGTGAACAAACCACTCGTCAGCAGACTCCCAGGTATCTTTCAGAGTCTCCTGAACAAATGTTTTTGCAGAATCCTTATCTGCGGTGCGTGTAACAGAAAGGCCATCGTTGCTGGTGGCTTTTACGATCACCTCTACATCGTCATAACGTTTACTGATGCGTCGGGTTAATTCTTCCTTTAACGCATCCACAGCACCGTTTGGCATTTTAGTGATTTTTTCTTTAGCGATACAGATCTCAACACGCATAACACCCTCCTGTAACTGTAGTTATGTACAGGTGTTATTTTTATCTGTATGGATAACCAGTGTCAATTCCTGATATTGTTTATGGGGCATCAATGGGGCATGTATGGGACACTTTTTATCGGCGAAATTCGTCGAAGTTCGTCGACATGGTAAACGAATCATCTATCCAACCCTTGAAAAACGGCGCTCCTGGACGATCTTCGTCGATTTTTAAAAATGTTGCGTCACGCGCGTAACGTGACAGGATTAATATCACAAAGCAACGCCACTTCACCAATTGTGTAAAGCGCCATCGTCTCACCCTTGCTCGCGAGGTCCCAGTTTAACTTTAGACGCAGTTTTGCGAACCAGGTAGTTTTGCCCGTTTTTTGTGCATCTATAGGGTAATGCCAGTCAGTTAAGCAACTGACTGGCTCTTTTTCGGGGCTGTGGGGTATTTCCAGGGCCTCTCCTTTACCACTCTCGGGAAGGCCCTTCCCCTTCTCGTCGGTAATTTCACAAGTTGTCCCATACTTGCAAGATCGCGCATCAGCTCCGGTATACGTCCCGGTGAAGCGCCCTGCAATGTCATCAGCATTCTCATCACCATTCCGCATGATTCTGAGAAACTCAGTTGATTCGGGCAGTAACCTTTCAGATGTTCCGCCATTTTAATCATCTGATATCTCACCAGATTATAAGCCAGTAAGACACCCCACAGCTCTTGCTTCACAAGCTCCGGCTTTTTACTTCTCAGCGTCAGCCTGCTCAGTTGCATCGTCTGTTTTATCTCCCTGTATCCCAGTTCGATTTCCCAGCGATGACTGTACAGATCCGCCATTTCTCCTCCGGGGAAGCGCATGGCGTCCGTCATCGACGTCAGCAGATGGCAGACTTTTCCTTTGCGCGTCACGGTCAGCAGGCGGGCTGTCACTTCATTTCCCAGTCCCGGCCACTTTTTTCGTGCCTGCGGGCTGGTTTTCAGCTTCACCAGATGATCGCCTTTACCCAGTTTTCTGAGCTCTTCATATTGCGCTCCCTTTCTGAGAGGTATCATCCAGTGGCGGTGTTCTCCCGCCAGGCTCCAGCCATTTAACAGTCCCAGTGAGTAATAACCTTTATCCATTAACGTCAGAGTGTTATCGCCGGTTTGTTCTATAAGTTGCTCAGCAAGCTCATTTTCGCTGTTCTTCATCGTGCCGAAGGCTGCAGCCGTCAGCAGATGGCTGGTCAGTTCCATCTGGCAGACCATTTTGACCTGCGGGTAGAGCGCCGGGTTCCCGGCATGTGTCTGGCGGGGGAAGGCTGCATCGTTCTCTGGTGTATCCGGTGTGCGCCAGAACACACCATCGATGGCCAGCAGGGTCAGGCCGCACCAGTGCGGATGCGGCGTGGCGTTATGCCAGAGCTGCGCTGTTTTCGTGAACACGCGGCGGACAGCCTCACTTCCCAGGCGCTGGCGGGCCTGAATAACGGCACTGGGGCAACGAAGGGGCGATTGCCCGGCAGCATGATGTCCAGGCGATTCACAATCTGGTGAAGAGGTTCTTTACGCTCAAGCGCCATGCCAACAATACACCAGACCATCATTTCGAGGGGAAGACGGCGCTTGCGTAGCGTTACAGTACCTGATTCGGCAAGGCAACGAGAGATGAGTTCGGGGTCGAGGTAATCCCCCAGAGAAGTCAGTGGGTTACGCAGAGAATCGTAACGGGATACCAGATCAAGAGCCTGTCCAATGTGCATAAAAAAATCCGGAAACAAGTGAGCGTTTCCGGATTCTTACACAGCCACTGGATCGGTCAACTGATCCTTAACTGATCGGCATTACATCTATAGGGTGATTTTATTTTTGCCAGGCGATTTTGAGTGATCGTACTCACGAATTCTCATTTTTCTGCAAGAGTTCAAAGAAAGTTAAACGCAGGCAATGTATGTTACGCGTTTTAAAGGGAAGTGTGGTTTGCGGGTATGTACGATTTTAATCTGGTGTTGCTGCTGCTTCAGCAGATGTGCGTTTTTTTAGTCATTGCGTGGTTAATGAGTAAAACGCCATTATTCATACCGTTAATGCAGGTCACGGTTCGTCTGCCGCATAAATTTCTCTGCTACATCGTCTTTTCCATCTTCTGCATCATGGGCACCTGGTTTGGGTTGCACATTGACGATTCTATTGCCAATACCCGTGCGATAGGCGCGGTAATGGGCGGCTTACTCGGCGGTCCGGTCGTCGGTGGGCTGGTTGGTCTGACCGGCGGCTTACATCGATATTCGATGGGGGGCATGACCGCGCTAAGTTGCATGATCTCAACCATCGTTGAAGGATTGCTCGGCGGCCTGGTACACAGCATCCTGATCCGTCGCGGGCGCACTGATAAAGTCTTTAACCCCATTACCGCCGGTGCCGTCACGTTCGTCGCTGAAATGGTGCAAATGCTGATCATCCTTGCGATCGCCCGACCTTATGAAGATGCGGTGCGTCTGGTGAGTAATATTGCTGCGCCAATGATGGTCACCAATACCGTCGGCGCGGCGCTGTTTATGCGTATATTGCTCGATAAACGCGCGATGTTTGAAAAATACACTTCGGCTTTTTCTGCCACTGCGCTGAAAGTGGCAGCCTCGACGGAAGGCATTTTGCGACAGGGGTTTAACGAAGTGAACAGCATGAAAGTGGCTCAGGTACTGTATCAGGAGCTGGATATTGGTGCAGTCGCGATTACCGATCGAGAGAAATTGCTGGCCTTTACCGGAATTGGTGACGACCACCATTTACCCGGCAAACCGATTTCTTCGACTTACACCTTAAAAGCGATTGAAACCGGTGAAGTGGTCTACGCTGATGGCAACGAAGTACCTTATCGTTGCTCTTTGCATCCGCAATGCAAACTGGGGTCGACGCTGGTAATTCCGTTGCGTGGCGAAAATCAGCGCGTGATGGGCACCATCAAATTGTATGAAGCCAAAAACCGGTTATTCAGTTCAATAAACCGCACGCTGGGCGAGGGGATTGCGCAACTGCTTTCGGCGCAGATTCTTGCAGGGCAATATGAGCGGCAAAAAGCGATGCTCACCCAGTCAGAAATCAAACTGCTTCACGCCCAGGTGAATCCTCATTTTTTGTTTAATGCGCTTAACACCATTAAAGCGGTGATCCGCCGCGACAGCGAACAGGCCAGCCAGCTGGTGCAGTATCTTTCCACTTTTTTCCGCAAAAACTTAAAGCGGCCTTCGGAGTTTGTTACTCTCGCCGACGAAATTGAACATGTGAACGCTTATCTGCAAATTGAAAAGGCGCGCTTCCAGTCGCGGTTGCAGGTCAACATTGCTATTCCGCAAGAATTATCCCAGCAGCAATTGCCCGCGTTTACCCTGCAACCGATAGTGGAAAACGCCATTAAACATGGGACATCACAACTGCTGGATACAGGGCGAGTGGCAATCAGCGCCCGACGTGAGGGGCAACATTTGATGCTGGAGATCGAAGACAATGCCGGTTTGTATCAACCGGTAACCAATGCCAGTGGGCTGGGGATGAATCTGGTGGATAAGCGTTTACGTGAACGGTTTGGCGATGACTATGGAATAAGCGTCGCCTGTGAGCCTGATAGTTACACCCGAATAACGTTACGACTACCATGGAGGGACGAGGCATGATTAAAGTCTTAATTGTCGATGATGAACCGTTAGCACGGGAGAACCTGCGTATATTTTTGCAGGAGCAGAGCGATATTGAAATCGTTGGAGAGTGTTCAAACGCCGTGGAAGGGATCGGCGCGGTGCATAAACTGCGCCCGGATGTGCTGTTTCTCGATATCCAGATGCCGCGCATCAGTGGTCTGGAAATGGTGGGGATGCTTGACCCGGAACATCGCCCGTATATTGTTTTTCTCACTGCGTTTGACGAATACGCTATTAAAGCCTTTGAAGAACATGCCTTTGATTATCTGCTGAAGCCAATTGATGAAGCGCGACTGGAGAAAACGCTGGCGCGATTGCGTCAGGAGCGCAGCAAGCAGGATGTTTCGCTGTTACCGGAAAATCAACAGGCGCTGAAATTTATCCCTTGTACGGGGCATAGTCGGATTTATTTGCTGCAAATGAAAGATGTGGCATTTGTCAGCAGTCGGATGAGCGGTGTCTACGTTACCAGCCACGAAGGGAAAGAGGGCTTTACCGAATTGACATTACGTACCTTGGAAAGTCGTACACCACTACTGCGCTGCCATCGTCAGTATCTGGTTAACCTCGCGCATTTACAGGAGATTCGTCTGGAAGATAACGGCCAGGCCGAGTTGATTTTGCGTAATGGCTTAACCGTGCCGGTCAGCCGCCGTTATCTGAAAAGCTTAAAAGAGGCGATTGGCCTGTAAAAGACTGCTAAAATGGCTTTTTGCCTCATCAACACCTGAAGGCCTCATGATAAGTAACGATATTCTGCGCAGCGTGCGCTACATTTTGAAAGCCAATAATAATGACCTGGTGCGTATTCTGGCGCTGGATAATGTCGAAGCCACCGCGGAACAGATCGCCGTCTGGCTACGTAAAGAAGACGAAGAGGGTTTTCAGCGTTGTCCGGACATTGTTTTGTCGTCATTCCTCAATGGCCTGATTTATGAAAAACGCGGCAAGGATGAGTCTGCTCCGGCACTGGAGCCGGAACGTCGCATTAATAACAACATCGTGCTGAAAAAATTACGCATCGCGTTTTCGCTGAAAACCGATGACATTCTGGTAATGCTGCCAACTTACTGATTTAGTGTATGATGGTGATTTTAAGGTGCTTGCGTGGCTTCCATTTCCATCAGATGTCCTTCCTGCTCCGCTACTGAAGGCGTGGTGCGTAACGGCAAAAGCACTGCCGGACATCAGCGCTATCTCTGCTCTCATTGCCGTAAAACATGGCAACTACAGTTCACTTACACCGCCTCTCAGCCCGGTACGCACCAGAAAATCATTGATATGGCCATGAATGGCGTCGGATGTCGCGCCAGTGCACGCATTATGGGCGTTGGCCTCAACACGGTTTTACGTCACTTAAAAAACTCAGGCCGCAGTCGGTAACCTCGCGCATACAACCGGGCAGTGATGTGATTGTCTGCGCTGAAATGGACGAACATTGGGGCTACGTCGGTGCTAAATCACGTCAGCGCTGGCTGTTTTACGCGTATGACAGGATACGGAGGACGGTTGTGGCGCACGTCTTCGGTGAACGCACTCTGGCCACACTGGAGCGTCTTCTGAGCCTGCTGTCGGCCTTTGAGGTCGTGGTATGGATGACGGATGGCTGGCCGCTGTATGAATCACGCCTGAAGGGAAAGCTGCACGTTATCAGCAAGCGTTACACTCAGCGCATTGAGCGACATAATCTGAATCTGAGACAACATCTGGCAAGGCTGGTACGGAAGTCACTGTCGTTCTCAAAATCGGTGGAGCTGCATGACAAGGTCATCGGGCATTATCTGAACATAAAACACTATCAGTAAGTTGGAGTCATTACCGACATTCTGGCTATCCTCACCGAACAGCAGTTCCGCGTTTCGATGCCGGAAATTACAGCGATGATGCGCGCACCGGATCATAAAAACTTCCGCGAATGCGGCGATCAATTTTTACGTTATTTTCTGCGTGGACTGGCAGCGCGCCAGCATGTGAAGAAAAGCTAAGACGGGTATGGCGGCCATGCGAAACATGGCCGCCGACAGATTATTTCACTTCTTTAAAACCAGCGGCTTTCATCACCAGTTCCATTTGCGCCATAGTGATACCTTTTTTGGCATCTTCAGCAGAAACGTTGATTCCTGAAATACCCTGCAGGGCTTTAAAATCCACTTTTTCCATATCGATAGTCACGTTTTCCTGCGCGTAGGTATCGGTATAGGTTGATTTTTCTTCAACACCCGCGATGTTTTTGTATTTGGCGCTTAACGGCTCAAGTGTCTTGGCAGCATCTTCTTTGGTGGTTGCACCAATGGAGGCAAATTGAATTTTGGTTTCAGAAGATTGCTTAAGCACCTTGTCACCTTTGTAGACATAGGTAATGGCAATTTCAGTGCCGTTCAGATTGGCGCTGAATTTCTTCGATTCTTCTTTGTCACCGCAGCCAGCAAGAGAGAAAACCAGAACAGATGCAACAACGAGGGAAAACAGCTTATTGAAAGCCTTCATGTAAAACTCCATTTTATTTAATCAAGAAACTGGTGGGTAATGCTGCCAACTTACTGATTTAGTGTATGATGGTGATTTTAAGGTGCTTGCGTGGCTTCCATTTCCATCAGATGTCCTTCCTGCTCCGCTACTGAAGGCGTGGTGCGTAACGGCAAAAGCACTGCCGGACATCAGCGCTATCTCTGCTCTCATTGCCGTAAAACATGGCAACTACAGTTCACTTACACCGCCTCTCAGCCCGGTACGCACCAGAAAATCATTGATATGGCCATGAATGGCGTCGGATGTCGCGCCAGTGCACGCATTATGGGCGTTGGCCTCAACACGGTTTTACGTCACTTAAAAAACTCACGCCGCAGTCGGTAACCTCGCGCATACAACCGGGCACTGATGTGATTGTCTGCGCTGAAATGGACGAACATTGGGGCTATTTTTGTGCTAAAAAACGTCAGCGCTGGCTGGTTGACACCTATGACAAGATACGGAGGACGGATGTGGACCACGTTTTCGGTGAACGCACTCTGGCCACACTGGAGCGTCTTCTGAGCCTGCTGTCGGCCTTTGAGGTCGCGGTATGGATGACGGATGGTTGGCCGCTGTATGAATCACGCCTGAAGGGAAAGCTGCACGTTATCAGCAAGCGTTACACTCAGCGCATTGAGCGACATAATCTGAATCTGAGACAACATTTGGCAAGGCTGGTACGGAAGTCACTGTCGTTCTCAAAATCGGTGGAGCTGCATTCGGGCATTATCTGAACATAAAACACTATCAGTAAGTTGGAGTCATTACCAACTGGTGACTCTCACCAGGGGCTATATAGGATATGCCTAATACCGTGGCGTGAGCAGTCCGGAACTGGAGTAGAACTCTTAGTAAAAAGCACTATTTCATCCTTGTTGCTGAAGCATGGGGAATAATTGTTCGCAAAGCAAAACACCGTTATTCATTGCTTCTACCCGTGCCTCGCTTTCTGTATTACGAAATTGTGCCAACACATGTGCCAGCCGATAAAAACCCACCGCGGTGAGGTCATTCGCCAGCAACTCTGCCTGATTAATAGCGCTCTGTTCCTGATAGCGCCAGCCGTTATGGAGCAGTTGAATAAGTAACGCCTGGCAGCGCATCAGCAACTGATGAGCAGTAGACGGCACAGGCAGAACGCTGGCAGAAGGTAGTGATACCACCACAGGCGCAGTTTCTGCGTCCAGCGCCCAGGCACGAGTCTTTGTCATCATTACCTGTGGTTCCAGTGTCAATTGCCCATCAACAAAACTGACAAAGCCAGAAACCAGACACACGGGGTCGTCTGTTTGTTGCAAAAGCGCCGCCATGCGTTCAATGGCATAAGGCGCGCTGGCTGAGGCTGGCAGTGATAACGTCAGCAGATTATCTTCACCTTCGCCGCTGATTACCTGCGCATCCAGCGTCTGGCGGCTGCTATCCCAACCGAGCGAAATACACTCAGCGACCGGCAGAATAAATAAGTTATCGACCTGATTAAGAGGCCGTATGCAGGCGGGGGGACGCTGGCGTAAATATTCCCGCAAAGCCACAATGCCCGGCTGGCGTAACGGCGCGCTCAACATTTGCCAGGCATCAGGCGACAGCGGTACAACGCTGCTTAAGCGGTTGCGGGTAGCTAACAGCAGCTCGCCATCGGCACTGCGTTTTGCTGCTTGTGAAACAATTTGCCCACCCGCCAGTGCGCCAGCCTGAAAACTAAACAGCCGACGCGTAGCTGCCGGTGAGTCTTCCTGTTCACTTCGCGGCCAACTGCGCGAAAGGTGCAAAATACTGCCGGTGTCGGGATCGGTAAACCAGATGCGTAAACCATAATGCTCAATATCCTGCCAGCAACGCATACCTAAAGACACCAGCCGCAGATGATCAAGCTTTGCTTCTCCGGCAATGCCAGAGCCAACGACCGTGCGCCACGGCACAGGAGGAACTTCACCAACACTGTCGCTCCGGGCCATCTCTTGTGCGCAATTTAATCGACTGTTTAATGCCGCAAGCTGACGTAAGCATTCTCCGGCATGATAGTGGCTGGCGCGGGCGTGGAAGGCATCAACGCTGGCGCGCAGTTGCCGTAGCGATTCACTCACCCATCGCCAGCTGCAGCGTTCCGCTGCTTGCTGCGCGCGGCTGAAAGCGGCCTCGTAGTGAATAAGCGGCTGGCTGATGCCGCTCAGCCATAATGCCTGGCTTAGTTGTTGAACATATTGACGACACGTTTTGCCTTCTTCGCTGGCAAACGGATCGTCAGATGATGTGACGTGTTCGCTGCGCATCTGCCAGATTAAATGAGTCAATTCCGCTTGCTGCGCTTTTGCCTGGACAAAGGCCTGTACTGCCAGTACGACATGTTCGCAAAGTGTGCCTTCAATACAATCACAACGGGCGAAACGAATACTGCTGCGGGAATAAAAACGCACATCGCTCATCGGTAAGCGGGCAGAGGGAATTTCACCCGGCGCACAGAACAACTCAATGGTGATGCTTTTAGCGACCAGCGCCTGTGCGCGTTTGCGGGTGGCATCGGGAAGGGTAGCCAGTTCTTCCAGCCAGATTGCCGGATCCCATTCCTCTTCTTTTCCCGTAGGCTGGGCGGTAGCACAAAGTCGTTGATAACTTAACACCAGCATCACGCGATGACGGCACATGCCGCTGGCCCCATAGGTGCACTGAGCCTCTTTCAGTGCCTGGCCGTTCGCCAGCTGGGTACGGACACCGTCACTGAAGGTGGCGATTAAAGCGCTGTTCTCATGGCTGATTTCCGGGACGTTGCCATTTTCCAGTTCCTTAAGGCTGCGCTTAACAAAACCGGCATTGCTTAACGCCGTCAGTGCCTGCGGTGTCAGTTCTAATAATTCCGGACGTAGTGAATTCATGACTGAAGATTCTCCGCAAGCCATGATGCCAGCTCGCCCGGTGTCATGGCGGCTATTTGTGCGCCGACATTAACCAGCGCCTGGGCCGTATCGCGGTCATAGCAAGGTGTTGCTGTGCTATCGAGCGCTGCCAGTCCCAGCACTTTGATGCCGCTCTGGACACACTTTTTCACTTGGTGCGTCAGCAATGATGATGAACCCCCTTCATAAAAATCGCTCACGAGGATAATGACGCTTTTTGCAGGTTGTTCAATAAGTTGCCGACCATACTCCATGGCACTGGCGATATTGGTTCCGCCGCCTAATTGCACTTTCATTAATAACTCTACCGGATCGGCAACGTCTGCCGTGAGATCAACGACGCTTGTGTCAAACGCCACCAGATGGGTACGAATGCCGGGTAACTGCCATAAACAGGCCGCCATCACCGCAGAGTGGATCACCGAATCGACCATCGATCCGCTTTGATCAACCAGTAAGACCAGTTGCCATTGCTCGCTTTGGCGTTTAATGCGGCTGTTAAAGCGGGGGAATTCGATATACAACTTGCCGTGTTGCGGGTGCCAGTGTTGCAGGTTGGCGCGCAGAGTACTTTTGAAATCAAAGTTTCGCGCCAGTGGAATAAATGAGCGGCGACGACGATCGCGGACACCAGAAAAAGCCTGACGAACTTCCTTTGCCAGTCGCGCCATAATTTCTTCCACAACCTGGCGCACAATCCTGCGGGCGGCAGCCAGTACTTCGGGGTTCATCAGATGTTTGGTGTGCAAAACGGCGCGTAGCAGGCTTTCGGAAGGCTGCATACGTTCCAGCACGTCGAGATTTGTCACCACATCTTCAATGCCGTAGCGCAGTACGGCATCGCTTTCCAGCCGCTCAATCACCTGTTGCGGAAACAGCGTGTGAATACTGTTGATCCACTCAGGAGTGGTGAGATTTGAGCCACCTAATCCACTAGAGCGTTCACCACGCTGGAGCCGTTCAGGATCGCGCCCATACAGCCACTCCAGCGCGTGATCTATCTGCCGGGCGTTGTCATCCAGCCCACAAAGCGTCGTTTCTGCCGCTTCGCCAAGAATTAATCGCCAGCGTTGTAGCTCACGGGTGGTCAGAAGATCGTTCAGTTCAGACATGGAAAACTCCCCAGTGTTGCAGCGATGCCAGTGCCTGCTGTTCGAGTTGTTGATGATGTGCAATGGCTTGCGGTGGACAATGCAACGGCATTTGCAGTGCCGAAACGGGAAGTTGCGCCAGTTGATAATGCTCAAGCACCTGATGCGCCAGCGTCCCGCGTTCTCGTGGCGGTAGCCAGGCCATTGCCGCGCGTAAATCGGGCAGGGCATTGGTAAAATCGGCATCACTTAGTTGATTTAAATGACTGCTGAAACCGGCGATAAATGCCGGCTGACAGGCCAGTTGATGACGGGCTAATGCCAGCAAACCGTGCAGCGCCTCGCCGGATTGTGCCGGGGATAACTGCGCCAGCATCGTCAGCGCCGCTTCGGCACTAGCGTTGGGATGTTCCAGACGCATCAGCGCACCAAGAGTCGCGCCGCGATCCAGTGCCAGGACATGAATCGCCTGACTGTGTCGCTCCAGCAAGGCTACCGCCGCAGAAAGCGAAACGCCGGGGAGTTGCACACCGCTATGTAGATCGCGCAGGATATGACACAACGCTTGCCAGCTATGCAAGTGAGCGTGAAACTCCTTTTCATCCGGTCTGCCGTTGGATTCACACAGCCACAGCGTGCGATCGATAGCCGCGCATAACGTCGTTTGTAATATCTGCGCGCCTTGCATACCGCTAATTTCATCCAGCCGCCATAAGGCATATAGCACTTCCAGCGCCTGGCCCATTTCGGCAAATTGATTTTCCTGGGCGATTAATAATGTGAGTTGCTCCAGTAATTGTTGACTGAAGGACGCCAGACCCGCTGACGCCGCTTGGCTAAGACATGTGGTAATGCTGCCGATTCCACCCGCGTCCAGCATATCGGCTTCTAATTTATGGCGTGCGGCTTCCAGGAGTGTGGCACCAAAGCAGGCGGCCTCAATCAATGCCGCATGCTGGCTAAGCGGGCGGGTTAATTTCCAGCGTTCTTCACCGTTGCCTGCAAGTGTCAGTGTGCTTCCCTGCTGGCGTACAATCCCTGGGATCTCCAGTATTGCCAGCCGATGTAACACCTGACTTTGCGCTAGTCCATTGGGGTTAAAGCGATTTAAGGTAAGCTCCGCCGGAAGAGAGATTGCGGTACGTTCCAGTTCGCAAGTGACATCTTTTGGCAGAGGCGGTTGTGGCGTAGAAGGGGCAAGTTTACCGAATCCGTCACCCGCTAATGTGTCTATCAACGTTAGCAGAATCGGATCGGTATCGGGATGAATAACGCCGCGATAGCTCCACGGCAACGGCGCATTCAGGGCTTCTTTAATCAGCGATCCTGCTATGGCATCCAGCCAGTCAGTGCGTAACGGTAGTGTATGACCGCGCAACTGTGCCAGTGCCATCGCATGCAGATGAGCGGCAGCCATATCCGCGGTCGAAGCAGGCAACTTGTGCTGGCGCAAACGGGTGAGAACCGTTTTTAGCAGTTGTTCTCCCGCCTGCTGTAAGCCCCACTGCCAGCACCAGTTTTGCCAGACCGGGGCAGGCATTCCTGAAAGGTATCCTGCCAGCACATCAAGGCGCTTTTCACTGTAGGGGGTGAGATAACAACCTGTAACGGCATCTGCCAGCGACGGCAATTCTGGCGTGTTAATTACCTGCGGACATTCGCGCCACATTTTTGCCAGTGCCGGAGCGTGCCAGCCACCGCAGACAACTAACACGTCGCCATTATTTTGCTGCATCGCCCATCCAATCCAGCGGGCCATAAAGGCTTCGCGCTGACGATTTAGAGCATCGCCGGGGGAGTCGCCCCGCAGTTGGGCAAAATAGTGCGCCAGTGCAGAGGGTAATGCAGTTTGCTGGCTTTCATCTTCGAACAAGTGATCCCACAGGGTGTCGCTGTTATCCATGCGGGTGGCACGCAGCAGCAAGGTCTGGCTTTCCTCTTGCGTATCAGGCGAATCGTCCTCTTCTTCACTCTGCGCCCAGCAAGGCAAATCGATGAAGTAAGTTTGTGCCTGAATACGACGATCGGCTTGTAGCGCCTGCCACTCCGGCGAAAATTCAGCAAATGGCGTCCAGGCACCACGCCCGGGGGCTGCACCGTCCTGATACTGGCAATAACTGTAAATAGCTACCGGAAGCTGGTGGGCTAAAAACAGTTCGTCTACCCGGTCATTAAAATCAGCAGGGCCTTCAATCAACACGTATCGTGGCCGCTGGCTTTCGATTAACGATTTCACCAGCCGGGCGCAGGCCGGACTATGATGCCGGATGCCGACAATTAACGGCTCGCTCATGCATCTTTCCTCACGGCAGGCGGTGGCGGGCTTGATAATAAGCCTGCCAGTGAGCTTCTTTATGTGTGGCGACACGCTGTTCGAAGTAACGGCGCAGACGAGCGCGATCTTCTTCGTTATCTTTGACGATGGTTCCGGCAATGCAGTCCACCAGGTCGGCTGGCTCACCTGCGCGATTCGCTAAAAACCAGGCGCGGACGCCTACGGCGTGGGCCACGTTCACGGCTTCAGCGGTGGACATAATCGCTGTTAGTGTATCCATTGACGTTTTCTTTTCGCCGTTGGCACGCAGATCGCGGAAGGTGCGGACCAGTAACTCCAGTACCGCGTCAGGCACTTTATGCGGAATACCGCTATGGGCCAGCAAACGCGCCGAAGCACTGGCGACAAGCTCCAGCTCCTGGGCGAAATCCATAATCGGAAAGACAGTTTCAAAATCGAAGCGACGCTTTAGCGCAGCACTCATTTCATTGACGCCGCGATCGCGGGTATTGGCAGTGGCAATAATATTAAAGCCTTCTCGCGCATAGAGCTGACTGGCTTCACCAGTGAGTTCCGGCACCGTCATCACCCTGTCAGAAAGCATACCTAACAGACAGTCTTGCACTTCCAGCGGTGTACGCGTTATCTCTTCAAAACGGACGATTTTGCCGTCGCGCATTCCCTGGTAAAGCGGGGCAGGGACCAGCGCTTCCGTTGATGGACCATGATTGATAAGCAGGGCGTAGTTCCAGCCGTACTTGATTTGATCTTCGGTAGTAGATGCGCCGCCCTGGATGGTTAACCCGGCATCGCCGCTAATAGAGGTTGCCAGTAATTCAGACAGGAGAGATTTTGCGGTGCCAGGTTCCCCCACCAACATCAAACCGCGTCCGGTGGCAAGAGTGACTAACATACGTTCGACAGCGGAGGGACTAATCACCACTTTACGGCTAATATTTTGCGCGCTATCGCCAAGGATAAAAGCACGGGCCGCAGGCAAACTTAACTGCCAACCGGGCGGGCAAGGTGCGTTATCATTTTGTTTTAATTTTGCCAGTTCATCGGCGTATAACACAGCAGCAGGCGGACGCTGCAGATGATTATTCTGCGGTGACATATATTCATCCCTGAAATGTATTAATGAAATAAACGATATTTTACGCGCAATAAATGTTTGGCGCATTAGTTGTTTGAGCGAAAAATATCTGGAAAGCAGATCACAGTAAATAAAAAAAACTGCTGGTGAGGCAGGTTCTTTTATTTACTATTTTCAGGCCTAACACCACTGCCTGTGCAACATCGTGTTCCAACGAACGAATTATAACCACCTCTGGACAGTGTTGCAATTAAGATAATGAGATTTATAATCCTGACTGTTGGGAAGTTGCGCCGGATCGAACCTATTTCAAGTCCTGGCTACCGGACGGGTGGTGCCGCAGGTAGTGCTCTGATCCGGAGTGCAACATGGCGACTCAACAAACGTAAACCAGTATCGACAGGCAGTGTAAGGGTAAGGTGCTGGTGTTGTGCTCCTTAATAAGGAGAGCGGATGGACACGCTGACACAAAAGTTAACCGTGCTCATTGCTGTACTGGAGCTATTAGTGGCTCTGTTACGGTTGATTGATTTGTTGAAGTAACGGGCAAATTGAAACGCATCTAAGGGGGAATACCGTTCCCCCCTTTAATAAAGCTATACTCGTCATACTTCAAGTTGCATGTGCTGCGACTTGAATTATCTAGAGTATATAATTCTATTTGTTGGTTGAATATATTCTGTAGTTTACAATTAAAAATTACTATTACAGGTTCAGGTGATTCGCCTCGTAATTTTTGCTCATCAATAAACTCATCTCTTATATAAATCAACGCATCATTTATTAGCGGGTCAACATCCTCTCGATCACGTTGATGAAATGTTGGACGTAGCCGGAACCGTTCCAGTCGGTAGACGGAACCTGTAAATAATTCAGAGCATTTATGGATCTCAAGTCTGAAGGAAAACGGATCTTCAGGTACAGGGACCTCATAATCGTAAATAGCAACCAGCTCTTTTTGCACGATCATCGCTTTCCCCGCTGGTAAGTCGTGTAGATAACGGGCAGTCGCATCACTGCCCGCTTTGTTTTAATGGAAAATGACGTCAGGTGCGCTTAACGCCTCACTCAAATCAAACACATCAAGTTCGGCAAAAGTGACGGATTTATTGTCACGGTACACTCGAAGAGAACGGAAGCTCATTAGCGCTTTGCTATCAACATTGTAGTGGTTAAAACCGGGTGAAAACTTAAGGACCAGCCGGTACTCACCCAGGTCATAGACAAATGCGTCCTCATAACCTGACTCCCAGCCTTTGTATCGCATTCCCATAAGTTGCCCAACGGTAGCGGATTTACCTTCCCAGCGAGTCAGGCTGTTACTGGTTGACTCGTCAGGTGTGAGCAGCACCGTGCGGCGCGACAACTGGCGAAAAGGCGGCATAATTTCGTAATCGGCAAAAAGCTGTGCAAATTCACTGCGCATTTCTGCTGTCATTTCTAACGGGTGGGCAATGCCAATCAGAGCGTCCGCAGGCAGGTCAATTGGCTCATCTTGCGCATTGCAGAACTCCCCCTCTGCGGCCACACGAAAGGCGTTGAGTAAACGACGCGGTTCATTTGCCGGATAACCCCCCATATTAATCGCTGGGTAACCAGACGGGTAAAGGGATGATTAACAAACAGAGAATGAAAATCTGCCAGCGACCAGCGTCGGGTGGTACGTAGGGCAGCTTCAAGACGCGGGAGCAGGTTTTTGCTCACCTGAGTAGCATCTTTTTTTAACCCTTTTAGTCGGGCCAGTGCCTCGGGCGCTTTCAGTTGATCGTCATCGGCGCGCAACCGGGGAACACTTTTCTGGCGAACGTTTTGCTGATCAAAGATAACCGGGTTGAGGTTTTCATCGAAGCGAACGGTAAACTGCCGGGGACCAAAATCAAAACTCAACGCCTGCGGATCATTAAGGCCCAGTGTTGGGACTAATCTGTCCGCTAACTCTTCCTGGCTTAGCCCGCGATTTTCTGCGACTACCTGAAGAAATTCCGCCGCGTTATCACGTAAGGGGCGGGATTTCGCCCGTTGCGATATATGATGCAGCTGCATCAGCGCCATATCATTATTCATCAGGGTAAGGATGTTCATGCCACTGACCGCACGGGCAGATTTGCCTTCTTGTGGCCAGGCGAGGATATGTGTCGTTAGATCCCGTGCCGTGCTTTCGTCACCAAAGAGACTTAACGCCAGAAATGCCCAGTTGTCTTTTGCGGGGGCACCAGCTTGTTGCCACGCAGTGAAGAGATCCCAGGCAAAAGCTGCCAGCGTTTGTGGCTGGCAGAACGTTTTCAGTTGTTCCAGCCCGCTATAAAAACGTCCCCCCTGGGTAAAGCGCAGCATTTCGCCGATAATTTCCAGAGCGTCATCGGTAACAGGTTGATTATTAGTGATAAGGCGCGGCCTGGACCACATTTGCGGATGCCAGAAATCAGGGGCTTTTGGAATGCGTGCCGGGTAAATCTCTATTGGACTCTGTTTAAGTAATTGTTCCAGGGCAGGCCATAGATCTGTACGCTGCCAACGATTGGCTACAGTTTGTAGCCATTCGCCATGCCCATGTTCGTAAAGTAAACGCAGGGCAAGTAATGCAGCTTCGCTTTTATCGCTAGATTTGGTGAAGACAAGAGGGATAAGTGCAGTAGCCGTATGTTCCGGCCATTGTAAAATCCACTGGCGAGCCAGATTACGCTGGCCCGCAAAAAGGTGCCAGACGCGGGCAATGGGCAGGGCCAGTTCTGTTGCGCCGAAATGAATCAGCAGCGGAAATATCTCTTTTGGATGTCGGGCAAAGGCGGTGTTTAATCCAGGCAAAGCATCGGTACCCAGCACACTTAACAAATATTCCACCCCGGTGTAATGAAAATCAGCCTCGACAATTTGTTGCCAGCACGATACCGCCATTTCGCGCGGCATCTGCGCGATAAGGTACAGATTCCAAATCCCCCAACGCTGTTCATTACCATAGTAAAATCCGTGCTGAAAAGTTCGCCACCCTCCCATCAACGCAATGCTATCTTGTGCCAGTAATGCATTGGTGGCGTCTTCCCGGTACTGTTTAGATTTGGCCTGATGCGCGTGATAAGTACGCAATAGTCCTATTGATGTGTATTCTTGCAGTTGCTGAGCATCAAAGGCATCCAACTGTCCATTAAGAAGACGCTTATTAAATTCCAGGCTATGAACGTCAAAACCTAATTCCCGCAAGAAGATATCCGCTCCTCTCGTAGCAAGACGTTCGTCAAAAGACATGGCGCTAAAATGGTCAATTGCAGTTTGCTGTTCCGGCGTCCAGTGTTTATTCGGCGACCTGTACGTTTGCGGTGCAAGCGTAAGATCAGGCAGCGAAAAGTGACGTATGGAAGTCTTTTTCTTTCTCCCACGCCATGGTGGTGAAACGAGGATTTCAGGCATTTGGCTGTTATCGGTGCTATCAATAACTGGTTTGGGCGGTGCCGATAAATAACTATTCAGCACTGCCCGGGCTTGAGTACTTAACCACGGCATCACTTCTGCTGCCAGTTGTGGCTGCGATGCCATCAGCGTTTGTAACAGCGTACGCCAGTATTCATCTCGAGCTTTTTGCTGTGCAGGCAGCTTTTTGTCTTCGATGATTGGATAACCTGGGCGGGCTGGTGGTTCTTTTAACGCCAGCAGTTCTGCCAGTGCGGCGAGTGTCGCATGGGGGAAGTTTTTACTGTATTTAGCCACACGTTGCAGGCTGGGTTTGTTTTTATCAGCAACTAACAGCAAGGTGCGGATGACTTGCGGATGGTTAATTTGTACCAGCAGACTGCCGCAATCTTCTTTATGGGCATATATCGCGAGGCGCGGAACGACTGCCAGTCCTTGTTCGCGCAAAAGGGCAGCGCAGGCCGCGTAGCCGAAGTGGTTTTCATGCGACATGTAGCTGGCTTCTCGATCGCTAAATATATCCTGGCTCCAGTAGCGTTCGAGTTTTCTCACCGCTTTGGGGTCAGTAGCAACAACTTTTAACCACTCCTTAGAATGAAAATGAGTCCGCGGGCATTCAAGGCTTACCAACTCATTGGCGATTTCTGGTTTTTCGGGGAGGATCAGCGCAATAAAAGGGCGGCGAACTTTGGTTATTCCTGGCAGTGCGGCAATGAGTTTGTCGGCGCAACGCTGCCAGCAGCTTTCCTCTGCCAGAGAGAGGTGTTTACGCAGTCGGAGATCGAATTCGTTATAGGTTTCTGAGCGATAACCATAGCCATAGTCCTCGTTCTGATACTGCAATGTGACTACCAGAGGATCACTCTCATAACACCGTGCAATAAACTGGCGTGCAATCACCACCTCAGTCGCATATTCCAGCCCCTCTTGTTGGACGATTTCGTCGAGCAACTGTTGGTTGTCATTTTGCGCGATAAAGGCTAGTGCCGCCATTGTGCGGGCCGGGACTGAGGGTTTGTGTTCGCCGATCAAGTTGATGGCCTGCGTAATGGCGGACTGCCACTCCGGTGAAAAATTTTCATAACGCCAGACAATGTTTTTTTTCTTCTCAGCTTTTTGTAGCAATTCATCACCCAGTGTCTGAATGATGCTTTCAGTGATAACAGGCACTGGTTCGCCCGGCCAATTGCGATGACTGAGTGGTGTTTTGCCTTTTTTATATTTCAGTTCCAGTTGGGCGTTATCCGCCAGCCACGGTAATTCCTTGTCCATGCTCTTTCCTTATTCAAACAGGGCTTCAATATCGTTAATTAGCTCGCTGGCGGTGATGGCATCGAGTACGGAGAACTGCGCTTCCTGTGTTGAATTACTCCCCCAGCCATAGCTTTCCGCTTTGCCTTCCCATAGCCACAGCTTGCTTAAGAGCTGCTCAGCGCTAAGTTCGGCTGGTGATATACCCACCGCAAAACCTTCGTCGATTTCCATGATTAACGACCAGCGACCGAGAGGTTTGATCATCCAGCCTCCATCCTGTGGTTCGCCCTTTATCCAGCCTTTATTTGCCAGCCCCATGACCCGGCCGCTCGGGCATTTTCTGCCTGCCCAGCGGGTCAGTTCGCTGGCGTTGCGCTCGGCTTCTGTCAGGGCGTAACTGTTACGGTCAAGCTGACGGAACGGTGGTAGCAGTTCGTAGTCGGCAAAAAGCTGACCAAAGGCGACAGCATCCGTCGGTGATATTTCCAGAACGTGAGGAATGCCGATAGAGATATCGCCTTCCGGCAGGGTGAAAAGATCATCGTCAGCGGTGCTGTAGCTGTTATCTTCCGCTACCCGGAAACAGGCCAGTAGCTGGTTGTCGGCGCTATAAACGCCCCAAATCAGACGGCGGGTTAAGTGGCGAACCAGCGGATGCACAACCAGGAAGAGTTGGAAGTTTTCCGGCGACCAGCGGCGACGCAGGCACATGGCGGATTCAAGCCTTGCTACCTGCTGGGCCGCGACGGTACGCGCATCTTTTTTCAGCAATTTGTAGCGGTTAACAGCATCGTTCGCCTGTGACTCATAATCGCTTTTGTTTGGTTTTGGCAGGTCTTTCAGGCGGCTGCCGGAAACATCACGCACAAACGGTTTTAAGGTTTCATCAAAGCTGACGGTGAACTGGCGTGGGCCAAAATCCAGCAGCAACGAACCGTTATCATCCAGACCGAGATCCGGTGCTAACCGATCTTCAAGCTCCGCTACCGTGAGTTCGCGGCTCTCGGCAATGTCGGCAATCTTTTCTTTTGCCCGCTCCTGTAATGCTTTGAATTTCAGTTTCTGAGCAATGCCGTTAAGCTGCATCAGGGCGATATCACTACCGATAGCGGCGAGAATATCCAACCCAACGGTGGCGCGTTTATGCTGGGATTCACCAGGCCAGGCGCGTATTAATGGCGTCAGTTTGCGGGCGGTGTCATCGTTACCGAGAACGCCTAACGCAGTGAACGCCCAACTCTCTTTCGACGGCGCGCCAGCGGTCTGCCAGGCGGTAAACAGATCCCAGGCAAATTCAGCCAGAGAGTCAGCGGTACAGGCGTCTTTCACCTGCAATAATCCCGGATACAGAGCCTCTTCCTGAGGGAAGCGGAGCATTTCGCCGAGGTGGAGGAGGGCGTTATCTGGCAGTGATTGGGCGTTTGCTTTTAATACCGGGCGCGTCCAGATCGATGGCTGATAAAAGGTCGGAAGAGTGGGGATTTTTGTCGGGTGATTATCTAAGGGATCGAGCGCAAGCAGAGCGTTCACCGCGTCTGTTACTTCCGACTGGTTATAACGCCGGGCGATTTCTTGCAGTAATGGCTGATGACCGTTTTCGGTAAGCATACGCAAGGCAGCGCGGGCGTTATCCTGTGCTTCACCGGCTTTGCCGAGCGCCGCAGGCAGCAGGCCGGTAAGGGCATGTTCCGGGTATTTCAACAGCCAGGTGCGGGCGTTTTCGCGTAGCGTTTTGAGTTTGTTGAAGGCACGGGCGACGGCAGGAGCCAGCTCACTCGCTGCGAAGTAATTCGTGATGGGCAAGGCTTCCTGTGGATAGCGTGTAATTGAGTTAACTAAACCAGGTAAACCTTTGAGTCCAAAATGTAACATGGCGTATTCGGTATCGGTATGTGGAGATAGAGTAAGGGCATTCCATGCTTTTACTGCTTTCTCCAGCCTCCAGCGGCAATGTTGTCAAAATCCCCAACTGCCAATAATGCCCGGTAGGTGAATGAAACACCTTAAATTCACTTAGTAAGGTTGAATAATCTTCATTTAGCCATGCCTCAACTACCGCTTCGGGAGCTTTAATATATGTACCAGCGATCCGTCGTTGAAAACCCATCCTTGCCAACAGGTTGGTAGTACTTTCTTCATGGCTAACCGTGATGTGTTTTGAATACCAGATATATTTCGCCAAAAGTTGATTACTGATTTCTTCTGTCAGATAACAGATTGGCTCGATGCCTAATGGCGCTAAATCCAGCACCGGAATCGGCGATTTTTTCTTTTTCGAAATCCATGGTGGGGAGACTACTATGGCTGGCAGTAGATCGGCGCTGGCATGGTTTGAGGGCTGTGTCAGTTGGTGCTGGCATGATTTCAGCACTGCAACTGCGGGTGTCGAAAGCCAGGGAATGACCTGTTCTGCCAGTGCTGGTTGCGAGATAAACATCGTCATTAGCATAATGCGCCAACTATTCTCTTCTTTTTGCACTAGAAGTTCCGCCAGTGCTGCCAGTGCTGCGTGTGGGAACGCAGCGCAGGCTTTCGTCATTCGATCGTGACAGCGTTTAGTATGCCCGGCTACACGTATAAGCAGTGTTAATGCGAACGGATGATTGATATGACGCAACACATCGGCGCAGTAGTCACTTGCGGCATAGGGAGCAAATCGGGGCAGGGCTGCAACACCTTGCTCCTGTAATACGGTGGCTGACCATATCGCACCACAATAGTAATCATCAAAAATGGCATATGGCTCGTGATATTTTTCTAATGAGGCAAGAATGTGCTCATCAGTCGCCACTATTTTTAACCACTCAAGCGAGGGTAATTTTTTTTGCCCCAGTAGATGCTGGGCAATTTCATGTGCAATTTCTGGTTTTTCGGGTAATAACAAAGCAATTAATGGTTGCCGCCATTCTGGAATATGTGGAATTGCGGCAATAAGTTTTTGTGCACATTTTTGCCAGAGAGACTCTTCCGCCAGTGATAAATGTTTACGTAGGCGTAATTCAAATCTGGAATATTGCTCCAAGTAGTCAGGTGCAATGCCAGACGGCAGAATAATAATGACATTATTCGCATAATCCCATTTGGTAATGACTCCAACTTACTGATAGTGTTTTATGTTCAGATAATGCCCGATGACCTTGTCATGCAGCTCCACCGATTTTGAGAACGACAGTGACTTCCGTCCCAGCCTTGCCAGATGTTGTCTCAGATTCAGATTATGTCGCTCAATGCGCTGAGTGTAACGCTTGCTGATAACGTGCAGCTTTCCCTTCAGGCGTGATTCATACAGCGGCCAGCCATCCGTCATCCATACCACGACCTCAAAGGCCGACAGCAGGCTCAGAAGACGCTCCAGTGTGGCCAGAGTGCGTTCACCGAAGACGTGCGCCACAACCGTCCTCCGTATCCTGTCATACGCGTAAAACAGCCAGCGCTGACGTGATTTAGCACCGACGTAGCCCCAATGTTCGTCCATTTCAGCGCAGACAATCACATCACTGCCCGGTTGTATGCGCGAGGTTACCGACTGCGGCCTGAGTTTTTTAAGTGACGTAAAACCGTGTTGAGGCCAACGCCCATAATGCGTGCACTGGCGCGACATCCGACGCCATTCATGGCCATATCAATGATTTTCTGGTGCGTACCGGGCTGAGAGGCGGTGTAAGTGAACTGTAGTTGCCATGTTTTACGGCAATGAGAGCAGAGATAGCGCAGATGTCCGGCAGTGCTTTTGCCGTTACGCACCACGCCTTCAGTAGCGGAGCAGGAAGGACATCTGATGGAAATGGAAGCCACGCAAGCACCTTAAAATCACCATCATACACTAAATCAGTAAGTTGGCAGCATTACCATCCCATTTAATATCAATCTGTTGAAGGTGTATTATTACATCAGTAGCATATTCCAGACTGCCTTCCTGGACGATCTGATCCATAACATCCTCACGCACTTTATATCTTGTGCATTTCATTTCAAGTGCCGTGAGTACAGCCATTACTGGTGATGGTAGCTGTGTTGTTTTCAGGCCGTCGATCTGACTGATCGCTTGGGCGACGGTGTTTTGCCATTCTAAAGAACAGGTGCTGAAGTCAAATGTGGCTGTTTTATTATCCCGTTGCGACACGCTACAGGCTAAGCGACGTAATTGGGTCAATTTGTCTGCTTGCTGAACAGGAACTCCGGGAAAGCGGCGATGACTTAACGTGGTGTGTACAACTTCGGGCGGAAAAACGACAGCAATATCTTTCGCCAGCCAAGGTAAAACAGCATCTGTATTTTTGTCAGCCGCACGGGTTTCTGCTACGAAAGAGGGTTGTTCCTGAATAATGGTGGATAAGTCCGCTACCTTGAGAGAGTCCGTTACCGTTTGGGAAGGTTGCAAAGAATTATCTTTCGCTTGCTCCACATACTGAGGTGTACTGGCAATAGCGGACACTACCATTTGTTCTTTTTTTAAGCAGCCATCTGATGATATTTTTCCCTGAAGGCTGCCGGGGAGATATTCCCCAGACGAGAGTGACGACGCTGACGATTGTAGAAAATCTCAATGTATTCCCGTATTACTGAGATGGCTTCATCCCGGTTATTAAAACGATAGTGGCTCAGGCTCTCATTTTTCAGCGTTCCCCAGAAGCTTTCCATCGGAGCGTTGTCGTAACAGTTACCTTTACGCGACATTGATGTTTTCAGACCAGACTGCTCCTGTATGACCCGGTAATCGTATGCGCAGTACTGTGAACCTCGATCAGAGTGGTGGATTAGCCCGGCAGGTGGGCGCTGGCTCCTGAGCGCCATAAACAGGGCTTTACCTGTCAGCTCTTTTGTCATGCGCTCTCCCATGGCGTAGCCGACAATTTCGCACGTATAAACATCTTTGATGCCAGCGAGGTACAACCATCCCTCCTGTGTGGCAACATACGTCAGGTCCGCCACCCAGACCTGATTTGGTGCTGTAGGAGCGAACGTCTGGTTCAGCAGATTTGGCGCAACTGGCAGATTGTGGTTCGGGTTCGTAGTCGCTCTGAACTTGCGTTTCTGCTTACAGCGTAGCATTAGCTCCTTACGAAGACGTGCCAGTCGGTCACGACCAACGATGATGCCATTCTCTGCCAGCTCCGTCTGGAGCCGCCGGGTTCCATATGTTTCGCGAGTGCGTATATGTCCCACCTTAATCTCCAGTTTTAGCCGCTCATCACTTTGTTTTCTGTCTGAGGGTTCATGCTGTACCCAGTTGTAATAACCGCTCCTGGATACACCAAATACCTGACACATCGCTTCAATGGGAAATTGTTGTCGCCATTGTTCGATTAACGCGTATTTTTCAGCGACTCCTGTGCAAAATACGCTGTTGCTTTTTTTAATATATCTCGCTCAAGGCGAGCTTCATTTAACGCCTTACGCAGTTGCAGAATTTCAGATTCCAGTTCAGCCAGCGTGCGGGAACCAGGAGTACCGAGCCCTTTTCTGGCGGCGGTAACCCATTGTCCTAAAGTGCCTTCAGGAAGAGATAATCGGGAGGCGCCTTCACTGATCGAAAGTTGATTTTCAAGAACCGTTCTGACAGCTTCGGCTTTGAACTCTTTAGAGTAACGTTGGGTTTTTCTGCTCATTATTAGCTCCTTCTGATGCCATTCTATTTCAGGAAGGAGTGTCCGTTAAACTCAGGCTACCTCATACCCCTTCTTCACCTTCTCCGCAATCAGCTTCAGTTCCGCTTTTTCCGCCGCCGCAGCATCTGAAAAACTTTTTATCTGACTTTGCCCTTTGGTGCCAACTTTTCCCCAACTGATATGCAACTCGTTTCCCTGTTGCTCCACCGTCCAGAATTTATGTGATTTTTCGTCCTGATAGATAAAGTGTCTCATTCTGCATCCCTATAATTTTATCCAGTTGAATGCAGATGCTACCAGTATTTATACGGGTTAGAGAGAGACAAAATCGCAAGAAAACAACTTTAGGAATTTATAAAGAAAAGGCGCTGTCGATGCAGCGCCTTGAAGGGGGATTATTTCACCTGATGACCCGGTTTAGCACCGGCATCCGGGCTTAGCAGGAAAATATCTTTCCCGCCAGGACCGGCAGCCATCACCATGCCTTCAGAGATACCGAAGCGCATTTTACGTGGTGCCAGGTTAGCCACCATAATGGTGTGACGACCAATCAGTGCCTGCGGATCCGGGTAAGCAGAACGAATACCGGAGAAGACATTGCGTTTTTCACCGCCGAGATCCAGCGTCAGGCGCAGCAGTTTGTCAGAACCTTCAACAAACTCTGCGTTTTCGATCAGCGCCACGCGCAGGTCAACTTTGGCGAAGTCGTCAAAGGTGATGGTTTCCTGAATCGGATCATCTGCCAGTGGGCCAGTAACTGGCGCGGTAGTGGCTTTCACTTCTTCTTTAGAGGCTTCCACCAGAGCTTCAACCTGTTTCATATCGATGCGGTTATACAGCGCCTTGAACGGATTCACTTTGTGGCCCAGCAGCGGTTGCTGGATACCATCCCAGGTCAGTTCCGTATTGAGGAAGGCTTCTGCACGCTCGGTCAGTTTCGGCAGTACAGGCTTCAGGTAAGTCATCAGCACGCGGAACAGGTTGATGCCCATTGAGCAAATCGCCTGCAGGTCAGCATCGCGACCTTCCTGTTTTGCGACTACCCACGGAGCCTGCTCGTCGACATAGCGGTTAGCCAGGTCAGCCAGTGCCATGATTTCGCGCACTGCTTTACCAAATTCACGGCTTTCCCACGCTTCACCAATCACTTCAGCGGCATCGGTAAAGGTTTTGTACAGCTCAGGGTCAGCCAGCTCGCTTGCCAGCACACCGTCAAAACGCTTGTTGATAAAGCCCGCATTACGGGAGGCCAGGTTAACCACTTTGTTCACGATATCGGCATTCACACGCTGAACGAAATCTTCCAGGTTGAGATCGATATCATCAATGCGCGAAGAGAGTTTCGCAGTGTAGTAGTAACGCAGGCTGTCAGCGTCAAAATGATTCAGCCAGGTGCTGGCTTTAATAAAGGTGCCGCGAGACTTGGACATCTTCGCGCCGTTCACCGTCACATAGCCATGAACAAACAGGTTGGTCGGCTTGCGGAAGTTGCTGCCTTCCAGCATGGCAGGCCAGAACAGGCTGTGGAAGTAAACGATATCTTTACCGATGAAGTGGTACAGCTCGGCGGTGGAGTCTTTCTTCCAGTATTCATCGAAGCTTACGCTGTCGCCGCGCTTGTCGCACAGATTCTTGAAAGAACCCATGTAGCCAATCGGTGCGTCCAGCCAGACGTAGAAATATTTGCCCGGTGCGTTCGGAATTTCAAAACCAAAGTATGGCGCGTCGCGGGAGATATCCCACTGTTGCAGGCCGGATTCAAACCACTCCTGCATTTTGTTTGCCACCTGCTCCTGCAACGCACCGCTGCGGGTCCATGCCTGCAGCATTTCGCTGAAAGAGGGCAGATCAAAGAAGAAGTGTTCAGAATCACGCATCACTGGTGTAGCACCAGAAACCACCGATTTCGGCTCGATCAATTCAGTCGGGCTGTAGGTCGCGCCGCAGACTTCGCAGTTATCGCCGTATTGATCCGGGGATTTACATTTCGGGCAGGTGCCTTTCACAAAACGGTCCGGCAGGAACATGCCTTTTTCCGGATCGTACAGCTGAGAGATGGTGCGGTTTTTAATAAAACCGTTTTCTTTCAGGCGAGAGTAGATAAGTTCTGACAACTGGCGGTTCTCTTCGCTGTGCGTCGAGTGATAGTTGTCATAGCTGATGTTAAAGCCTGCGAAATCAGTCTGATGCTCCTGACTCATTTCGCCAATCATCTGCTCCGGGGTGATACCGAGCTGCTGAGCTTTCAGCATGATCGGTGTACCGTGGGCATCGTCGGCGCAGATGAAGTTGACCTCGTGGCCGCGCATTCGCTGGTAACGGACCCAGACATCAGCCTGGATGTGCTCCAGCATATGGCCGAGGTGGATTGAGCCGTTAGCGTACGGCAGTGCGCACGTCACCAGAATTTTCTTCGCGACTTGAGTCATAGTAGGCATTACTTCTTAATAGTGAAAAGGGGTTAGATAGTACCAAATGGGAAAATGTTAAGTAAGTACTTCTCTATATTCTTCAGGTAAACTATCAGCTGATGGTTTATCTATACAAAAAAGGAGTCGGGATGAACGAACAATCCCAGGCCAAATCACCAGAAGCCTTGCGCGCAATGGTCGCCGGGACACTGGCCAATTTTCAGCACCCAACCCTGAAGCATAACCTCACCACGCTGAAAGCGTTGCACCATGTCGCCTGGATGGACGACACGTTGCATGTGGAACTGGTTATGCCGTTTGTCTGGCATAGCGCGTTCGAAGAGTTAAAAGAGCAATGTAGCGCCGAACTGCTGCGCATCACCGGGGCGAAAGCTATCGACTGGAAACTGTCGCATAACATAGCCACTCTGAAACGCGTGAAGAATCAGCCGGGAATTAACGGTGTGAAGAACATTATCGCGGTGAGTTCCGGTAAAGGCGGCGTGGGTAAATCGTCCACGGCGGTAAACCTGGCGCTGGCACTGGCGGCGGAAGGGGCGAAAGTCGGCATTCTGGACGCCGATATCTACGGCCCATCAATTCCCACCATGCTGGGCGCAGAAAATCAGCGTCCAACTTCGCCGGACGGTACCCACATGGCACCGATTATGTCTCATGGCCTGGCAACCAATTCAATTGGTTATCTGGTCACTGACGACAATGCGATGGTGTGGCGTGGACCGATGGCGGGCAAGGCGTTAATGCAGATGTTGCAGGAAACCTTGTGGCCGGATCTCGACTATCTGGTGCTTGATATGCCGCCAGGCACCGGTGACATTCAATTGACGCTGGCGCAAAACATTCCAGTAACTGGTGCAGTCGTGGTCACCACCCCGCAGGACATCGCGTTGATCGATGCGAAAAAAGGCATTGTGATGTTCGAGAAAGTCGAGGTTCCGGTGCTCGGTATTGTCGAGAACATGAGTGTGCATATTTGCAGTAACTGTGGTCACCATGAACCGATTTTCGGTACCGGTGGTGCAGAGAAACTGGCTGAAAAATACCATACACAGCTGCTGGGGCAGATGCCGTTACACATCTCCTTACGTGAGGATCTCGATAAAGGCACGCCAACGGTTATCAGCCGTCCGGAGAGCGAATTTACCGCTATCTACCGCCAGCTGGCTGACCGCGTTGCAGCTCAGCTCTACTGGCAGGGTGAAGTCATTCCTGGCGAGATTTCCTTCCGCGCGGTCTAACGCCTATTAACCATTCTGGTTATTCTTCATACACCGCAGAGATGTTATATTGATGCGGTGTATTTGTTTTTGCCGCATTAATGAACACTTATTTAATACTGCGAATATTCTGCGGACCTTCGTCCGAAACTCTACAAAGTCGAGTGATCGTACAGGCAATGCTTCATTATCATCCTTCGTGCTGTGTAGTGGATGTACAGCTATAGTTTGTTATGCACTCATTCTATCCAGGCATAACCTTTACTACAGGGATAACGTTCAATGAATAAGTATTGGCTGTCAGGAATTATTTTTCTTGCCTATGGATTGGCTTCTCCCGCAGTCTCTTCAGAGACTGCCACATTAACGATTAATGGCAGGATCAGTCCCCCAACATGCAGTATGGCTATGGTTAATAGTCAACCACAACAGCATTGTGGTCAGTTAACGTATAATGTTGACACCCGTCATCAGGTTTCTTCGCCCGTCAAAGGTGTTACGACAGAAGTGGTTGTTGCAGGTAGCGATAGCAAACGTCGAATCGTGTTAAATCGCTACGATTAATTTGGCAACCTGATTTTAATTGCATTTAGAAAGACGAAATCGGTAATGCTGCCAACTTACTGATTTAGTGTATGATGGTGATTTTAAGGTGCTTGCGTGGCTTCCATTTCCATCAGATGTCCTTCCTGCTCCGCTACTGAAGGCGTGGTGCGTAACGGCAAAAGCACTGCCGGACATCAGCGCTATCTCTGCTCTCATTGCCGTAAAACATGGCAACTACAGTTCACTTACACCGCCTCTCAGCCCGGTACGCACCAGAAAATCATTGATATGGCCATGAATGGCGTCGGATGTCGCGCCAGTGCACGCATTATGGGCGTTGGCCTCAACACGGTTTTACGTCACTTAAAAAACTCAGGCCGCAGTCGGTAACCTCGCGCATACAACCGGGCAGTGATGTGATTGTCTGCGCTGAAATGGACGAACATTGGGGCTACGTCGGTGCTAAATCACGTCAGCGCTGGCTGTTTTACGCGTATGACAGGATACGGAGGACGGTTGTGGCGCACGTCTTCGGTGAACGCACTCTGGCCACACTGGAGCGTCTTCTGAGCCTGCTGTCGGCCTTTGAGGTCGTGGTATGGATGACGGATGGCTGTCCGCTGTATGAATCACGCCTGAAGGGAAAGCTGCACGTTATCAGCAAGCGTTACACTCAGCGCATTGAGCGACATAATCTGAATCTGAGACAACATCTGGCAAGGCTGGTACGGAAGTCACTGTCGTTCTCAAAATCGGTGGAGCTGCATGACAAGGTCATCGGGCATTATCTGAACATAAAACACTATCAGTAAGTTGGAGTCATTACCGACGAAATCATTTATATAAATGATTTCGTCTTTTTTATTGATATCAACAATACCATTTACATAAATCTACATTAATTAATAGATGTGATAAATATTTAATATTCTTAAGTATTTGTTGTATTTATATTGCATTGGTTAATTTGTTTTAAATCAATAAAACAATATGTTTACATTGCGGCAGCTTTTTTGATGTGAGAAATTTGTTTCCAAGAGATACAGACTCTTAACAACCAAAAATAAATTTTATTAAGGAACATATTATGAAACGTTCAATTATTGCTGCCGCTGTCTTTTCTTCTTTTTTTATGAGCGCTGGAGTATTTGCTGCAGACGTTGATACCGGAACATTAACCATTAAAGGAAATATTGCAGAATCTCCGTGTAAATTCGAAGCGGGTGGTGATTCAGTAAGTATTAATATGCCGACTGTACCAACCACTGTCTTTGAAGGTAAAGCTAAATATTCTACCTATGATGATGCAGTCGGTGTAACCAGCAGCATGTTAAAAATTAGCTGCCCGAAAGAAGTTGCTGGTGTAAAACTCTCGTTGATCACAAACGACAAAATAACCGGTAACGATAAGGCGATAGCCAGTAGCAACGATACCGTAGGTGATAACAGCGATGTCCTAGATGTTTCTGCACCTTTTAACATTGAGAGTTATAAAACAGCGGAAGGTCAATATGCTATTCCGTTTAAAGCAAAATACCTGAAACTGACAGATAACTCAGTGCAATCAGGTGATGTGTTATCTTCTCTGGTTATGCGTGTGGCGCAGGATTAATAAATAAAATTGCAAGTTTCTCCAGGTAATAAACATGGCCGCTATCCCCATGGCGGCTTTTTAATTTAAGAGGCATTAAGATGAAAGGATTATTATCTTTACTCATTTTTTCTATGGTCCTTCCTGCACATGCCGGAATTGTTATCTACGGGACGCGCATTATTTACCCGGCAGAAAATAAAGAAGTTATGGTGCAGTTGATGAACCAGGGAAATCGTTCTTCGCTGCTGCAGGCGTGGATTGATGATGGCGATACGTCGTTACCACCAGAAAAAATTCAGGTTCCTTTCATGTTAACGCCACCAGTGGCAAAAATAGGGGCAAATTCCGGGTAATGACTCCAACTTATTGATAGTGTTTTATGTTCAGATAATGCCCGATGACTTTGTCATGCAGCTCCACCGATTTTGAGAACGACAGCGACTTCCGTCCCAGCCGTGCCAGGTGCTGCCTCAGATTCAGGTTATGCCGCTCAATTCGCTGCGTATATCGCTTGCTGATTACGTGCAGCTTTCCCTTCAGGCGGGATTCATACAGCGGCCAGCCATCCGTCATCCATATCACCACGTCAAAGGGTGACAGCAGGCTCATAAGACGCCCCAGCGTCGCCATAGTGCGTTCACCGAATACGTGCGCAACAACCGTCTTCCGGAGCCTGTCATACGCGTAAAACAGCCAGCGCTGGCGCGATTTAGCCCCGACGTATCCCCACTGTTCGTCCATTTCCGCGCAGACGATGACGTCACTGCCCGGCTGTATGCGCGAGGTTACCGACTGCGGCCTGAGTTTTTTAAATGGCGGAAAATCGTGTTGAGGCCAACGCCCATAATGCGGGCGGTTGCCCGGCATCCAACGCCATTCATGGCCATATCAATGATTTTCTGGTGCGTACCGGGTTGAGAAGCGGTGTAAGTGAACTGCAGTTGCCATGTTTTACGGCAGTGAGAGCAGAGATAGCGCTGATGTCCGGCGGTGCTTTTGCCGTTACGCACCACCCCGTCAGTAGCTGAACAGGAGGGACAGCTGATAGAAACAGAAGCCACTGGAGCACCTCAAAAACACCATCATACACTAAATCAGTAAGTTGGCAGCATCACCAAATTCCGGGCAGCAAGTAAAAATCAAAATTATGCCGAATAAACTGCCCACTAATAAAGAAAGCATTTTTTATCTGAATGTTCTGTATATTCCACCAAATAGTCCAGAGCAAGAAGGCAAGAATGCACTGAAGTTTGCGATGCAAAACAGAATTAAGTTGTTTTACCGGCCAGCGGGTATTGCTCCGGTAAATAAAGCGACCTTTAAAAAGTTACTGGTAAATCGCAGTGGCAATGGATTGGTGATAAAAAATGACTCAGCTAATTGGGTGACGATTTCGGATGTCAAAGCTAATAATGTTAAAGTCAATTATGAAACTATTATGATTGCCCCCTTAGAAAGTCAGAGTGTTAATATCAAAAGTAATAATGCAAATAACTGGTATCTGACCATTATCAATGACCACGGCAACTATATTAGTGACAAAATTTAATTGCAGGAGCTGCCTGTGTTGAGAATGACCCCACTTGCATCAGCAATCGTAGCGTTATTGCTCGGCATTGAAGCTTATGCAGCTGAAGAAACCTTTGATACCCATTTTATGATAGGTGGAATGAAAGACCAGCAGGTTGCAAATATTCGTCTTGATGATAATCAACCCTTACCGGGGCAGTATGACATCGATATTTATGTCAATAAGCAATGGCGCGGGAAATATGAGATTATTGTTAAAGACAACCCGCAAGAAACATGTTTATCAAGAGAAGTTATCAAGCGGTTAGGCATTAATAGCGATAACTTCGCCAGCGGTAAGCAATGTTTAACATTTGAGCAACTTGTTCAGGGTGGGAGCTATAGCTGGGATATCGGGGTTTTTCGTCTCGATTTCAGTGTCCCGCAGGCTTGGGTGGAAGAACTGGAAAGTGGCTATGTTCCACCGGAAAACTGGGAGCGGGGTATTAATGCGTTTTATACTTCTTATTATGTGAGTCAGTATTACAGCGACTATAAAGCGTCGGGTAACAACAAGAGTACATATGTACGTTTTAACAGCGGGTTAAATTTACTGGAGTGGCAACTGCATTCTGATGCCAGTTTCAGTAAAACAAATAACAATCCAGGGGTGTGGAAAAGCAATACCCTGTATCTGGAACGTGGATTTGCCCAATTTCTCGGCACGCTTCGCGTGGGTGATATGTACACATCAAGCGATATTTTTGATTCTGTTCGCTTCAGCGGTGTGCGGTTGTTTCGTGATATGCAGATGTTGCCTAACTCGAAACAAAATTTTACGCCACGGGTGCAGGGGATTGCTCAGAGTAACGCGCTGGTAACTATTGAACAGAATGGTTTTGTGGTTTATCAGAAAGAGGTTCCTCCTGGCCCGTTTGCGATTACAGATTTGCAGTTGGCCGGTGGTGGAGCAGATCTTGATGTTAGCGTGAAAGAGGCGGACGGCTCGGTAACCACCTATCTGGTGCCTTATGCAGCGGTGCCAAATATGCTGCAACCCGGCGTGTCGAAATATGATTTTGCGGCGGGCCGTAGCCATATTGAAGGGGCGAGCAAGCAAAGTGATTTTGTCCAGGCAGGTTATCAGTATGGTTTTAATAACTTATTGACGCTGTATGGCGGCACGATGGTTGCTAATAATTACTATGCGTTTACCCTCGGAACGGGTTGGAACACGCGCATTGGCGCAATTTCCGTCGATGCCACGAAGTCGCATAGTAAACAAGACAACGGCGATGTGTTTGACGGGCAAAGTTATCAAATTGCCTACAACAAATTTGTGAGCCAAACGTCGACGCGTTTTGGTCTGGCGGCCTGGCGTTATTCGTCGCGTGATTACCGGACATTTAACGATCACGTTTGGGCAAACAATAAAGATAATTATCGCCGTGATGAAAACGATATCTATGACATTGCCGATTATTACCAGAACGATTTTGGCCGTAAAAATAGCTTTTCTGCCAATATGAGCCAGTCATTGCCAGAAGGCTGGGGTTCTGTGTCCTTAAGTACGTTATGGCGAGATTACTGGGGGCGTAGCGGCAGCAGTAAGGATTATCAGTTGAGTTATTCCAATAACTGGCGGCGGATAAGCTATACCCTCGCGGCAAGCCAGGCGTATGGCGAGAATCATCATGAAGAGAAACGTTTTAATATTTTTATATCAATTCCCTGTGATTGGGGTGATGACGTTACGACGCCTCGTCGGCAAATATATATGTCTAACTCAACGACGTTTGATGATCAGGGTTTTGCCTCAAATAATACGGGATTATCAGGAACAGTAGGGAGTCGGGATCAGTTCAATTATGGTGTCAACCTGAGTCATCAACATCAGGGAAATGAAACGACAGCTGGGGCGAATTTGACCTGGAACGCGCCGGTTGCGACAGTGAATGGCAGTTATAGTCAGTCGAGTACTTATCGACAGACTGGAGCCAGTGTTTCAGGGGGCATTGTCGCCTGGTCGGGTGGCGTTAATCTGGCGAACCGTCTTTCCGAAACGTTTGCTGTGATGAATGCGCCAGGAATTAAAGATGCTTATGTCAATGGGCAAAAATATCGCACAACAAACCGTAATGGAGTGGTGGTATACGACGGAATGACACCTTATCGGGAAAATCACCTGATGCTGGATGTGTCGCAAAGCGATAGCGAAGCAGAATTACGTGGCAACCGGAAAATTGCCGCCCCTTATCGCGGCGCGGTTGTACTGGTTAATTTTGATACCGATCAGCGCAAGCCCTGGTTTATAAAAGCGTTAAGAGCGGATGGTCAACCATTAACGTTTGGTTATGAAGTCAATGATATCCATGGTCATAATATTGGCGTTGTCGGCCAGGGAAGCCAGTTATTTATTCGCACCAATGAAATACCGCCATCGGTTAATGTAGCAATTGATAAGCAACAAGGACTTTCATGCACAATCACCTTCGGTAAAGAGATTGATGAAAGTAGAAATTATATTTGCCAGTAATAGTCAGGTGGTTCTATGGAAATTCGCATAATGCTATTTATATTAATGATGATGGTTATGCCTGTGAGCTATGCGGCATGTTATAGTGAGTTATCTGTTCAGCACAATTTGGTTGTTCAGGGGAATTTTGCACTTACTCAAACACAAATAGCGACATATGAGCATAATTTTAATGATTCGTCATGCGTGAGTACAAATACTATCACCCCTATGAGCCCATCGGATATTATTGTTGGACTTTATAACGATACCATTAAATTAAATTTACATTTTGAATGGACCAATAAAAACAACATCACGTTGTCAAATAATCAGAGCAGTTTCACCAGTGGTTATTCGGTAACGGTGACACCTGCGGCCAGTAATGCAAAAGTGAATATTTCTGCGGGGGGCGGTGGTTCAGTGATGATTAATGGTGTTGCGACATTATCCAGTGCTTCATCATCGACACGCGGGAGTGCCGCAGTACAATTTCTACTGTGTTTATTAGGTGGCAAGTCATGGGGTGCATGTGTAAATAGCTACAGAAATGCATTGGCACAAAATGCAGGTGTCTATTCCTTCAATCTGACATTGTCATACAACCCGATAACCACAACCTGCAAACAGGACGATTTATTAATTACTTTAGACAGTATTCCCGTTTTACAATTACCAGCCACAGGTAACAAAGCAACAATAAATAGTAAAAAAAGGGATATTATTCTGCGTTGTAAAAATTTATTAGGTCAACAAAATCAAACATCACGGAAAATGCAGGTGTATTTATCAAGTTCTGACTTGTTAACCAACAGCAACACAATACTGAAAGGTGCGGAAGATAATGCGTAGGATTTATTCTTGAAAGTAATGGTTCGCCAGTCACACTTTTAAATATCACTAACAGCAGTAAAGGATACACAAATTTAAAAGAAATTGCGGCAAAGTCAAAACTTACAGATACAACGGTTTCAATTCCGATAACAGCCAGTTACTACGTCTACGATACAAACAAAGTTAAATCTGGCGCACTGGAGGCAACCGCATTAATCAACGTGAAATACGACTAATAACAAGCAAAACGAGCAAGTGGCTAATAATAAAAAATAACAAGGTGTCTGCATTTCCCCCTCATGATGAGGGGGCTTTTTTTAGCGATGATAAAAAATCTCACCGTCGTAGGCTTTAATGATTTTACCGTCGGTGTCGCTGATCAACACGTACGCGCCACCCATATAGGTCCAGTGCGTCCCGGCATCAGGCGCGGGCAGGTTACGTAACTGCCACTGCTTAATGTTGTACTCATCGGTGCGGTACATCTCTGGGACGGTATCACCTGGTTTGAAATGCTTAAAGTCAGCAATGAAACTACTTAACTCATACTTAGAAATTCCCGAGGTATTGGTCGAACCCGCGGTGGCTGGTGCGGCCCAGGCGGCACTGGTAACCAGCAAAAGCACACCCAGCAACATCTTATTTTTAATGGTCATAAACTCTCCACTTTGGGGATCTGTAATATCAGTCGCATATCTTTCCTGTCATACAATATAACTGACAAGCGATATTTTGTTAGTGATCCCATGATTTCGTAAAAAGTGTAAATGAAAGGATGCCCTAAAAGCATCCTTAGCGAGCAGAGAGTCAGCGGAAATAGCTGATTTAAGAATCATCCTGGGCTGAAGATAACATGCAAGCCTAAAGGATTGAGTTATCGCATTATGCCCATGAAGCCATGTACGCCCATATACACACCGACTAAGCCAATCAACAGACTGGAAAAATAGGGGGCGCGTTTAGCGAGAGTGTTAAATCCGCTCCAGCGTTTTGCGACCTGCTGAACGCTGATTGCTGCGCCAACGCCTACGGTGACAAGCGTTAACGCCAGGCCAATGCTGAAACTGACGACCAGTGTTGCGCCCAGTGTCAGGGCTTTCAACTGAATGCATATCAACAGCACGGTAATTGCTGCCGGGCAGGGGATAAAGCCACCGGTTAAGCCAAATAACAAAATTTGCCAGTTGATGACCTCTCTACCATCAAAGCGTCGTTTAATGTCATTGGCATGGGCTCGTGCATGGGCATCCTGATACTCGCCATGTTCGTGATGGTGATGATGTCCTTGGTCGTGGTGATGTTCGTGATCGTGATGATGGTGATGATGCTCATAATCATGCCCGTGCATATTCTCCAGCCAGTTGCGTTCGCCGCGCTAGGTACGCCAGAACATCCAGAACGCGGTGCCAATAATGATCACTGCGGAAATCAGCTGGAGCCACGGTTCTGCTGATTGAGCAGTAAAGCGCTTACTGATCACCATCCCGCCAAAGGCAATCAACCAGACCACCGCGGTATGCGAAATGGTTGCTGCCAGTCCGAGCATCACCGCCTGTTTAATGGTGCCTTTGATGGCGATGATAAACGCCGCCATCATCGTTTTTGAGTGCCCTGGTTCCAGGCCATGAAGCGCACCAAGTAAGATGGCGCTGGGGATGAAGAACCAGGCGTTTCCTTGCTGAAGAAGAGTTGTAAATTCGGTCATGATAATAATTCTTAGTATTAATTCGGCAATCTGATTCTACTCCCCCCCAGTACCTGATACTACCCCCCCAGTAGATTAATAGTGCTATGATTTTTCATATTCTTGTTAACCAGGTGTTGCCATGTCTCATACAATCCGTGATAAACAGAAACTGAAAGCGCGTGCCAGTAAGATTCAGGGCCAGGTCGTGGCGCTCAAGAAAATGCTCGACGAGCCGCACGAATGCGCTGCAGTTTTACAACAGATTGCTGCTATCCGTGGAGCGGTAAACGGTCTGATGCGGGAAGTGATTAAAGGTCATCTGACGGAACACATCGTTCACCAGGGGGATGAGCTAAAACGTGAAGAAGATCTGGATGTCGTTCTGAAGGTGCTGGATTCATATATCAAATAATTTATTAACGCGATTGTAAAACTGCCGTTTTTCCTCGTTTACAACGGGGGCGCTGGACATTACCATCCTCCTCTGCGATTTATCATCGCAACCAAACGACTCGGGGTGCCCTTCTGCGTGAAGGCTGAGAAATACCCGTATCACCTGATCTGGATAATGCCAGCGTAGGGAAGTCACGGACCACCAGGTCATTGCTTCTTCACGTTATGGCAGGAGCAAACTATGCAAGTCGACCTGCTGAGTTCAGCGCAATCTGCGCACGCGTTACACCTTTTTCACCAACATTCCCCTCTTGTGCACTGCATGACCAATGATGTGGTGCAAACCTTTACCGCCAATACCTTGCTGGCGCTCGGTGCATCGCCAGCGATGGTTATCGAAACCGAAGAGGCCAGTCAGTTTGCGGCTATCGCCAGTGCCTTGTTGATTAACGTTGGCACACTGACGCAGCCACGCGCACAGGCGATGCGTGCTGCCGTTGAGCAAGCAAAAAGCTCTCAAACACGCTGGACGCTTGATCCAGTAGCGGTTGGTGCGCTCGATTATCGCCGCCATTTTTGTCATGAACTTTTATCTTTTAAACCGGCAGCGATACGTGGTAATGCTTCGGAAATCATGGCATTAGCTGGCATTGCTAATGGCGGACGGGGAGTGGATACCACTGACGCCGCAGCTAACGCGATACCCGCTGCACAAACACTGGCACGGGAAACTGGCGCAATCGTCGTGGTCACTGGCGAGGTGGATTATGTTACCGATGGACATCGTATCATTGGTATTCACGGTGGCGATCCGTTAATGACCAAAGTGGTAGGAACTGGCTGTGCATTATCGGCGGTTGTCGCTGCCTGCTGTGCGTTACCAGGCGATACGCTGGAAAATGTCGCATCTGCCTGTCACTGGATGAAACAAGCCGGAGAACGCGCAGTCGCCAGAAGCGAGGGGCCAGGCAGTTTTGTTCCACATTTCCTTGATGCGCTCTGGCAATTGACGCAGGAGGTGCAGGCATGAAACGAATTAACGCTCTGACGATTGCCGGTACTGATCCGAGTGGTGGTGCGGGGATTCAGGCCGATCTTAAAACCTTCTCGGCACTTGGCGCTTATGGTTGCTCAGTTATTACTGCACTGGTGGCGCAAAATACCCGTGGCGTACAGTCGGTGTATCGCATTGAGCCTGATTTTGTCGCCGCCCAGCTCGATTCGGTGTTCAGCGATGTGCGAATCGATACCACTAAAATCGGTATGTTGGCGGAAACCGATATTGTTGAAGCGGTGGCAGAACGGTTGCAACGTTATCAGATCCAAAACGTGGTACTCGACACCGTTATGCTGGCAAAAAGCGGCGACCCGCTGCTTTCACCTTCGGCGGTTGCTACGCTGCGCAGTCGATTATTGCCACAGGTTTCATTAATAACGCCAAACTTGCCCGAAGCTGCCGCCTTGCTCGACGCGCCACACGCGCGCACCGAACAGGAAATGCTGGAACAAGGGCGATCGCTGTTGGCGATGGGCTGTGGCGCAGTGCTAATGAAAGGTGGTCATCTGGATGATGAGCAAAGCCCGGACTGGCTGTTTACCCGCGAGGGTGAACAACGGTTTACCGCACCGCGCATTATGACCAAAAACACCCACGGCACTGGTTGTACACTCTCTGCGGCGTTGGCTGCACTACGCCCGCGCCATACAAACTGGGCTGACACCGTACAGGAGGCAAAAATCTGGCTTTCATCGGCGTTAGCCCAGGCCGACACGCTGGAAGTTGGTCACGGTATTGGTCCGGTTCACCACTTCCACGCCTGGTGGTGAGCACCGTACTATAGCTGCTTTGGTTATTGTCAGCCTTTGGCACTGACATTCAGGGATGAAACCAATGCAGCTAAGAATTACCAGTCGAAAAAAACTCACCGCTCTATTATGCGCTCTTGGGCTAATTTCCATCGTTGCAATTTATCCGCGTCAGACGGTGAATTTTTTCTATTCGACAGCAGTTCAGATTACAGACTACATCCACTTCTACGGTTATCGCCCGGTTAAATCTTTCGCTATTCGCATTCCTGCCAGTTACACCATTCACGGATTAGATGTTTCGCGCTGGCAGGAGCGTATCGACTGGCAGCGGGTGGCAAAAATGCGCGACAACGATATCCGCTTACAGTTTGCTTTTATTAAGGCTACGGAAGGCGAAAAGCTGGTGGACCCCTATTTTTCGCGTAACTGGCAATTAAGCCGCGAAAATGGCCTGCTGCGCGGGGCGTATCATTATTTCTCCCCGTCGGTATCCGCTTCAGTTCAGGCGCGATTATTTCTGCAAACGGTGGATTTCTCACAAGGCGATTTCCCTGCCGTGCTGGACGTAGAAGAACGGGGAAAATTATCGGCAAAAGAATTACGCAAGCGGGTAAGTCAGTGGCTAAAAATGGTCGAAAAACGCACGGGAAAAAAGCCGATTATTTACTCAGGAGCCGTTTTTTATCACACCAATCTGGCGGGCTATTTCAATGAATATCCGTGGTGGGTGGCTCACTATTATCAACGTCGTCCGGACAATGACGGCATGGCCTGGCGCTTCTGGCAGCATTCCGACCGTGGACAGGTAGATGGCATCAATGGTCCGGTGGATTTTAATGTGTTTAATGGCACGGGGATGAGTTGCAGGCATTCGTTGATGGGATTAAAGAAACGCCTTAAATAAGAAGCAGTGATATACTCCCACCAGACTCCCTGGCAGGAAAAAGACAAATGGAACAAGCGCATACCCAGCTGATTGCCCAACTGAACGAGCGTATTTTAGCGGCGGATAACACGCCGCTTTATATTAAGTTTGCCGAAACGGTAAAAAATGCCGTGCGCAGCGGGGTGCTGGAGCATGGCAATATTTTGCCCGGTGAGCGTGATTTAAGTCAGTTAACCGGCGTTTCGCGCATTACGGTGCGCAAGGCGATGCAGGCGCTGGAAGAAGAGGGCGTGGTGACGCGTTCGCGCGGTTACGGCACGCAGATCAACAACATCTTCGAATACTCGTTGAAAGAAGCGAGAGGTTTTTCTCAGCAGGTGGTATTGCGCGGGAAAAAGCCCGATACGCTATGGGTTAATAAGCGTGTCGTGAAATGTCCCGAAGAAGTTGCGCAGCACTGAGAGATCCCCTCATAATTTCCCCAAAACGTAACCATGTGTGAATAGATTTTGAGTAAGCAGGGTTGCAGCCACGAGTGAGTCTTCCCTTGTTATTGTGTAGCCAGAATGCCGCAAAACTTCCATGCCTAAGCGAACTGTTGAGAGTACGTTTCGATTTCTGACTGTGTTAGCCTGGAAGTGCTTGTCCCAACCTTGTTTCTGAGCATGAACGCCCGCAAGCCAACATGTTAGTTGAAGCATCAGGGCGATTAGCAGCATGATATCAAAACGCTCTGAGCTGCTCGTTCGGCTATGGCGTAGGCCTAGTCCGTAGGCAGGACTTTTCAAGTCTCGGAAGGTTTCTTCAATCTGCATTCGCTTCGAATAGATATTAACAAGTTGTTTGGGTGTTCGAATTTCAACAGGTAAGTTAGTTGCTAGAATCCATGGCTCCTTTGCCGACGCTGAGTAGATTTTAGGTGACGGGTGGTGACAATGAGTCCGTGTCGAGCGCTGATTTTTTCGGCCTTTAGAGCGAGATTTATACAATAGAATTTGGCATGAGATTGGATTGCTTTTAGTCAGCCTCTTATAGCCTAAAGTCTTTGAGTGACTAGATGACATATCATGTAAGTTGCTGATAGGTTTCCAGTTTTCCGCTCCTAGGTCTGCATATTGTACTTTTCCTCTTACTCGACTTAACCAGTACCAACCCAGCTTCTCAACGGATTTATACCATGGCACTTTAAAGCCAGCATCACTGACAATGAGCGGTGTGGTGTTACTCGGTAGAATGCTCGCAAGGTCGGCTAGAAATTGGTCATGAGCTTTCTTTGAACATTGCTCTGAAAGCGGGAACGCTTTCTCATAAAGAGTAACAGAACGACCGTGTAGTGCGACTGAAGCTCGCAATACCATAAGCCGTTTTTGCTCACGGATATCAGACCAGTCAACAAGTACAATGGGCATCGTATTGCCCGAACAGATAAAGCTAGCATGCCAACGGTATACAGCGAGTCGCTCTTTGTGGAGGTGACGATTACCTAACAATCGGTCGATTCGTTTGATGTTATGTTTTGTTCTCGCTTTGGTTGGCAGGTTACGGCCAAGTTCGGTAAGAGTGAGAGTTTTACAGTCAAGTAAGGCGTGGCAAGCCAACGTTAAGCTGTTGAGTCGTTTTAAGTGTAATTCGGGGCAGAATTGGTAAAGAGAGTCGTGTAAAATATCGAGTTCGCACATTTTGTTGTCTGATTATTGATTTTTGGCGAAACCATTTGATCATATGACAAGATGTGTATCTACCTTAACTTAATGATTTTGATAAAAATCATTAGGGGATTCATCAGTGCGCAGCAGCTGGCGGTCGAAGCGGGAAGTGATGTCTTTTTGCTTAAGCGTATTCGCTATGTCGATGAAGAAGCGGTATCGATTGAGGAATCGTGGGTTCCGGCGCATTTAATTCATGATGTTGATGCCATCGGAATTTCTCTTTATGACTATTTCCGCAGCCAGCACATTTACCCACAACGTACGCGTTCCCGCGTTAGCGCCCGGATGCCGGATGCCGAGTTTCAGTCACATATTCAGTTAGATAGCAAAATACCGGTGCTGGTGATCAAGCAAGTGGCGCTTGACCAACAGCAACGGCCTATTGAGTACAGCATTAGCCACTGTCGCAGCGATCTATACGTTTTTGTGTGCGAGGAGTAGTTCCTCGCGCGTTGGCGCACAATCACCGCCCCGATGCCCGACAACCCACGACGCCACTGCATTGCCCAGTAATACGGCATCCGCCAGTGGCAGACCAGAGGCCAGCCCGGCAAGTACGCCACCTGCATGACTGTCGCCCGCCCCAATGGTGTCTACAACTTGCGTTGGAAATGCCGGAATGCAGCCAGAAGCGTCGTTGCTGAAATACCATGCGCCTTCTTTATCGAGACGAACGATCAACGGCGCGGCAAATTTCTCCTGCCATTGCTTGCCAAGTGTTGTTATCTCTGCGGATAAAGCAAAACGTTCGGCGGCAATCTCAGCCTCTTGACGATTGAGTGACACTAAAGGTCGACAGGCCATGATCCGCGCCAGTAATGCGTCCGGGATATCGCCAATACGTGGGCAAAAATCGATAAACGGCGTCACGTCTTGCAGCTTTTCCAGCCATTCCACTAACAATTCGCCGCAGGGCGAGGCCAGTTGATAACCGGAAAAATAGAGCAGGTTGCCAGGCGCAACGGTTAATCGTGCCAACCATTGGCGATTCCATTGATTTTCCACACCGCTGAATGACATAAAAGTGCGTTCGCCATCCGGCTCAACCAGTGCCAGACACCAGCCGTTATCGCTTTCGGCGTTATCGATCAGGCTGATTAACCCCTCTTTCGCCATCCGGTTGCGAATAATCTCCGCCCACACGCCCTGACCGAGCGGCAAGGCATTACCCGCTTCGATGCCGAGGCGCTTTAACGCCACGGCAATATTCAGTGCGCAGCCGCCAACGTTAACGCTCTGCTGTTTCAGTTCGATATCGCACCCACGCCAGGGGAGGGCATAAGCGTCGGCGATCACGTCAATGACCGCCGCGCCGACGACCATCACCGGCTGACGCGTGGTTAATTCAGGCAGCAGTGTGTGTAATCGAGCGCCGCTCATACCGCCTCCCGTTGTTGACGATATTTCGCCAGCGCTGTGGCATAGCGGTTGAAATCAAGCTGATTTACCGCATCCAGCTCCGCCTTTAACGCAGGATCGACAGCGTTAATGCCATGCAACGCGCCGCAAATCGCCGTCGCCATAGCACCTATGGTGTCTGTGTCGCCGCCAAGATTGGCGCACAGGACGGCGCAGCGGTTTGGGTCGGTTTGTGCTAGTTCAACTAGCGCAATGGCGCACGGAACGGACTCAATAGTGCTGGTGCCTGCGCCAACGACCTGGTAAAGCTGTTCGCTGGCGGATTCGGTGCCGTCGGCATTACGCACAATTTTCAGCGCAATCTCCAGACGTGCCGCCAGTGAGGCGCTGAACGTGGTGGTGCGTTTTTGCTGTGCATGTCGCGCAATTGAAGGCAATGAATCAACAATCGCTGACCAGCGTTCTCCGTCAATGGCACGAGAAATCGCCCATGCGATGACTACCGCGCCTGCAACCGCCAGATCGGATTTATGGGTCGGGCTGGACGCCAGCGCCACATCATCAATAAAGGAATCAACATCACGCGCTGGAAGCAAACAACCTAATGGCGAGACGCGCATCGCTGCGCCGTTGGTTACGCCGTTGTTTTCCAGTTCAGCAACGGGTTTACCGTCGCGAATGGCGTTAAGCGCAATCTTCGAGGTCGGACCTAGTACGTTTTTGTTAAAGGCGTCGAAACGCAACGCCCAGTCGAGAATATTACGCCCAATCAGATTCGGATCGATCTTGCCTTCACATTCCAGTAACGCATCCGCCAGACACAGGCCATCGAGGTATCGTCGGTGAATTCGGCGCGGTTAAAATAACAGGCCGCGTTATTCTCCTTTGGTCCAGGCAGAAAACGGTCAATCCAGCCAAAGTGTGCTTTAACGCGGCTGCGTGGCCAAAGCTCGGAGGGCATCCCCATCGCATCCCCTAACGCCTGCCCATAAAGAGCACCGAGAATACGTTCTGTTTTCATTTAACTTCCCCTTGAATCGGAATTTACGGGAGCATAGTAATGACAGATATTGCGCAGTTGCTTGGCAAAGACGCCGACAACCTTTTACAGCACCGTTGTATGACTATTCCTTCTGACCAGCTTTATCTCCCCGGACATGACTACGTAGACCGCGTGATGATTGACAATAATCGCCCGCCAGCGGTGTTACGTAATATGCAGACGTTGTACAACACCGGGCGTCTGGCTGGCACAGGATATCTTTCTATTCTGCCGGTTGACCAGGGCGTTGAGCACTCTGCCGGAGCTTCATTTGCTGCTAACCCGCTCTACTTTGACCCGAAAAACATTGTTGAACTGGCGATCGAAGCGGGCTGTAACTGTGTGGCATCAACTTACGGCGTGTTGGTGTCGGTATCGCGGCGCTATGCGCATCGCATTCCATTTCTCGTCAAACTTAATCACAACGAGACGCTAAGTTACCCGAATACCTACGATCAAACGCTGTATGCCAGCGTGGAGCAGGCCTTCAACATGGGCGCGGTGGCGGTTGGTGCGACTATCTATTTTGGCTCGGAAGAGTCACGTCGCCAGATTGAAGAAATTTCTGCGGCCTTTGAACGCGCGCACGAGCTGGGCATGGTGACAGTGCTGTGGGCCTATTTGCGAAACTCCGCCTTTAAGAAAGATGGCGTTGATTACCATGTTTCCGCCGACCTGACTGGTCAGGCGAACCATCTGGCGGCAACCATAGGTGCAGATATCGTCAAACAAAAAATGGCGGAAAATAACGGCGGCTATAAAGCGATTAATTACGGTTATACCGACGATCGCGTGTACAGCAAGTTAACCAGCGAAAACCCGATTGATCTGGTGCGTTATCAGTTAGCTAACTGCTATATGGGCCGGGCTGGGTTGATAAACTCCGGCGGTGCTGCAGGCGGTGAAACTGACCTCAGCGATGCAGTGCGTACTGCGGTTATCAACAAACGCGCAGGCGGAATGGGGCTGATTCTTGGACGTAAGGCGTTCAAGAAATCGATGGCTGACGGCGTGAAACTGATTAATGCCGTGCAGGACGTTTATCTCGATAGCAAAATTACTATTGCCTGATACGCCTCATACGAACAGCACCACCCCGTAGGACGGATAAGACGTTTACACTGCATCCGGCAACCTATGCCTGATGCGACGCGGAAGCGTCTTATCATGCCTACATAGCACTGCCACGTATGTTTACACCGCATCCGGCATAAAAACACGCGCACTTTGCTACGGCTTCCCTATCGGGAGGCCGTTTTTTTGCCTTTCACTCCTCGAACAATTTTCATATTGTTGTTTTTGCGATCATTATCTCGACATTTAAAAGCAAATAATTTCATTATATTTTGAAATCGAAAGCAAACGACAAGATATGAAAATGTACGTGGTATCGACAAAGCAGATGCTGAACAACGCACAGCGCGGCGGTTATGCGGTTCCGGCATTCAATATTCACAATCTCGAAACGATGCAAGTGGTGGTGGAAACCGCTGCCAACCTGCATGCGCCGGTCATCATCGCCGGAACGCCTGGCACATTTACTCATGCTGGTACAGAAAATCTGTTGGCGCTGGTCAGCGCGATGGCGAAGCAATATCACCATCCACTGGCAATTCATCTCGACCATCACACGAAATTTGACGATATCGCTCAGAAGGTTCGTTCTGGCGTGCGCTCAGTCATGATTGACGCCTCGCATTTGCCTTTTGCGCAAAATATTTCACGGGTCAAAGAGGTGGTGGATTTTTGCCATCGCTTTGATGTCAGCGTCGAGGCGGAGCTGGGGCAACTTGGCGGCCAGGAAGATGATGTGCAAGTCAATGAAGTCGATGCGTTGTACACCAACCCCGCACAGGCGCGTGAATTTGCCGAGGCAACCGGGATTGATTCCCTGGCGGTCGCCATCGGCACGGCTCACGGTATGTATGCCAGCGCACCGGTGCTTGATTTTTCTCGACTGGAGAACATTCGCCAGTGGGTGAACTTACCGCTGGTGCTGCATGGCGCGTCAGGATTATCGACTAAGGATATTCAGCAAACCATCAAACTGGGGATATGCAAAATCAACGTTGCAACGGAGCTGAAAAATGCCTTCTTGCAGTCGTTAAAAAATTACCTGACCGAGCACCCCGAAGCGACCGATCCCCGGGATTATTTGCAGTCGGCTAAATCCGCAATGCGCGATGTGGTGAGCAAAGTGATTGCCGATTGTGGCTGCGAGGGCAGGGCATAACGCACCTGCCATTTAACAAGGAAAAAACATGAAAACGTTAATTGCCCGGCATAAAGCTGGTGAACATATCGGCATATGTTCAGTCTGTTCTGCCCATCCGTTGGTTATCGAAGCGGCGCTGGCATTTGATCGCAACAGCACGCGCAAAGTGCTGATTGAAGCAACGTCAAACCAGGTCAATCAATTTGGCGGTTATACCGGAATGACACCGGCAGACTTTCGCGAATTTGTTTTTACGATTGCCGATAAAGTTGGGTTTGCACGCGAACGCATTATTCTCGGCGGCGATCATCTGGGACCAAACTGCTGGCAGCAAGAAAATGCGGATGCGGCGATGGAAAAATCCGTCGAGCTGGTAAAAGCATATGTTCGTGCTGGCTTCAGTAAAATTCATCTTGATGCGTCAATGTCCTGCGCGGGGGATACCATACCGTTAGCACCAGAAACGGTTGCGGAACGAGCTGCTGTGCTTTGCTTTGCTGCGGAAAGTGTGGCGACAGATTGCCAGCGTGAGCAACTGAGCTATGTCATTGGCACTGAAGTTCCGGTTCCGGGCGGTGAGGCCAGCGCCATTCAGTCAGTACACATCACCCATGTTGAAGATGCCGCCAATACTTTACGTACGCATCAAAAGGCCTTTATTGCCCGTGGGCTGACAGAGGCGTTAACACGTGTGATTGCCATCGTGGTGCAGCCGGGTGTGGAATTTGATCACAGCAATATTATCCATTATCAGCCGCAGGAAGCGCAGGCGCTGGCGCAATGGATAGAAAACACCCGAATGGTTTATGAAGCACATTCTACCGATTACCAGACCCGGACGGCTTATTGGGAATTAGTCCGCGATCACTTTGCAATATTGAAAGTCGGTCCCGCATTAACCTTTGCTTTACGCGAGGCGATATTTGCACTGGCACAAATTGAGCAGGAACTTATCGCCCCCGAAAATCGCAGCGGTTGCCTGGCGGTAATTGAAGAAGTGATGCTCGACGAACCGCAATACTGGAAAAAATATTATCGCACGGGTTTTAACGATTCATTACTGGATATTCGTTACAGCCTGTCGGATCGTATTCGTTATTACTGGCCGCATAGTCGGATTAAAAATAGCGTTGAAACGATGATGGTGAATCTGCAAGGCGTGGACATCCCACTGGGCATGATTAGTCAGTATCTTCCCAAACAATTTGAACGCATTCAGTCCGGGGAATTATCAGCAATGCCGCATCAGCTTATTATGAATAAAATTTATGATGTTTTGCGCGCCTATCGCTACGGCTGTGCGGAATAAGGACGGTATATGACTAACCTGTTTGTTCGTAGCGGAATTTCTTTTGTCGATCGTAGCGAAGTTTTAACCTATATCGGTAATGAGATGCTCGCGAAAGGTGTGGTTCATGATACCTGGCCACAGGCATTAATTGCCAGAGAAGCAGAATTCCCTACCGGGATAATGCTTGAGCAGCACGCCATTGCAATACCGCATTGTGAGGCGATTCATGCTAAGTCGTCAGCCATTTATCTGTTAAGGCCAACAAATAAAGTTCATTTTCAGCAAGCGGATGATGATAACGACGTGGCGGTATCGTTGGTTATTGCGTTGATTGTGGAAAATCCGCAGCAGCAATTGAAACTTTTACGCTGTTTATTTGGCAAGTTACAACAGCCCGATATCGTCGAGACACTAATTACTCTTCCTGAAACTCAGTTAAAGGAATACTTCACAAAGTATGTTTTAGATTCAGACGAATAAATCCCTCTGTAACAATAAAAAGGACTATTTATGAAACGCAAGATTATTGTCGCTTGCGGAGGCGCGGTTGCGACCTCTACGATGGCGGCGGAAGAAATTAAAGAGTTGTGTCAGAGTCATAATATTCCTGTTGAATTAATCCAGTGTCGGGTTAATGAAATAGAAACCTATATGGATGGTGTGCATTTGATATGTACCACTGCCAGGGTGGATCGTAGTTTTGGCGATATTCCGTTAGTTCACGGCATGCCTTTTGTTTCTGGTGTCGGTATCGAAGCATTACAAAATAAAATTCTGACTATCTTACAGGGATGACCTATGTTTTCAGAAGTCATGCGTTATATTCTCGACCTCGGCCCTACAGTGATGCTGCCGGTTGTCATCATTATTTTTTCTAAAATATTAGGCATGAAGGCAGGCGATTGCTTTAAAGCGGGTCTGCATATCGGGATTGGCTTTGTTGGCATTGGCCTTGTGATTGGCTTAATGCTGGATTCCATTGGTCCGGCGGCGAAAGCGATGGCGGAAAATTTCGACCTGAATCTGCATGTGGTCGATGTCGGCTGGCCGGGCTCTTCACCAATGACCTGGGCGTCGCAAATTGCGCTGGTGGCGATTCCGATTGCGATATTGGTTAACGTGGCGATGTTACTGACCCGTATGACGCGGGTGGTAAATGTTGATATCTGGAATATCTGGCATATGACCTTCACCGGCGCGTTGCTGCACCTGGCAACCGGTTCATGGATGATAGGGATGGCGGGTGTGGTAATTCACGCGGCGTTTGTTTATAAGCTCGGCGACTGGTTTGCCCGCGATACCCGAAATTTCTTTGAGCTGGAAGGTATTGCTATTCCGCACGGTACGTCGGCGTATATGGGGCCGATTGCGGTGCTGGTCGATGCTATCATCGAGAAAATCCCAGGCGTTAACCGAATTAAATTTAGCGCCGACGATATTCAGCGCAAATTTGGCCCTTTTGGCGAACCTGTCACCGTGGGTTTTGTGATGGGGCTGATTATCGGCATCCTCGCGGGTTACGATGTCAAAGGTGTATTGCAGCTGGCGGTAAAAACGGCGGCAGTTATGCTGCTGATGCCACGGATGATTAAACCCATCATGGATGGTTTAACGCCCATCGCTAAGCAGGCCCGTAGTCGTTTACAGGCGAAGTTCGGCGGTCAGGAGTTCCTGATTGGCCTGGATCCCGCATTACTGCTGGGGCATACGGCGGTGGTATCGGCAAGCCTGATTTTTATTCCGCTCACCATTTTAATTGCTGTTTGTGTTCCGGGTAATCAGGTACTGCCGTTTGGCGATCTTGCCACTATCGGCTTCTTCGTGGCGATGGCGGTCGCGGTGCATCGTGGAAATCTGTTCCGCACCTTAATCTCGGGTGTCATCATTATGAGCATCACCCTGTGGATCGCGACGCAAACTATTGGTTTGCACACCCAACCGGCGGCTAATGCTGGGGCGTTAAAAGCCGGGGGTATGGTGGCTTCAATGGATCAGGGCGGTTCTCCCATTACCTGGTTACTGATTCAGGTTTTCTCCCCGCAAAATATTCCCGGTTTCATTATTATCGGCGCAATTTATCTGACCGGTATTTTCATGACCTGGCGTAGAGCGCGTGGTTTTACTAAACAAGAGAAAGCCGTTCTCGCAGAATAATTTTTACCTGAGGGGGAGGTTATCCCCCTTAACAATCAGGGTAATGCTGCCAACTTACTGATTTAGTGTATGATGGTGATTTTAAGGTGCTTGCGTGGCTTCCATTTCCATCAGATGTCCTTCCTGCTCCGCTACTGAAGGCGTGGTGCGTAACAGCAAAAGCACTGCCGGACATCAGCGCTATCTCTGCTCTCATTGCCGTAAAACATGGCAACTACAGTTCACTTACACCGCCTCTCAGCCCGGTACGCACCAGAAAATCATTGATATGGCCATGAATGGCGTCGGATGTCGCGCCAGTGCACGCATTATGGGCGTTGGCCTCAACACGGTTTTACGTCACTTAAAAAACTCAGGCCGCAGTCGGTAACCTCGCGCATACAACCGGGCAGTGATGTGATTGTCTGCGCTGAAATGGACGAACATTGGGGCTACGTCGGTGCTAAATCACGTCAGCGCTGGCTGTTTTACGCGTATGACAGGATACGGAGGACGGTTGTGGCGCACGTCTTCGGTGAACGCACTCTGGCCACACTGGAGCGTCTTCTGAGCCTGCTGTCGGCCTTTGAGGTCGTGGTATGGATGACGGATGGCTGTCCGCTGTATGAATCACGCCTGAAGGGAAAGCTGCACGTTATCAGCAAGCGTTACACTCAGCGCATTGAGCGACATAATCTGAATCTGAGACAACATCTGGCAAGGCTGGTACGGAAGTCACTGTCGTTCTCAAAATCGGTGGAGCTGCATGACAAGGTCATCGGGCATTATCTGAACATAAAACACTATCAGTAAGTTGGAGTCATTACCAACAATCAGGAGTTTTTATGAAATCAGTAGTGAATGATACTGATGGTATCGTGCGCGTTGCAAAAAGCGTCATTCCTGAAATTAAACATCAGGATGAGGTGCGGGTAAAAATTGCCAGCTCGGGCTTATGTGGTTCCGATTTACCCAGGATATTTAAAAATGGTGCACATTATTATCCAATAACGTTAGGCCATGAATTTAGCGGCTATATTGATGCGGTGGGATCCGGTGTTGATGATTTACACCCTGGCGATGCGGTTGCCTGTGTGCCGTTATTACCCTGTTTTACTTGTCCAGAGTGTTTGAAAGGGTTTTATTCCCAGTGCGCAAAATATGATTTTATTGGCTCGCGGCGTGATGGTGGATTTGCTGAATATATTGTCGTTAAGCGAAAAAATGTCTTTGCTCTACCCACGGATATGCCTATTGAGGATGGGGCTTTTATTGAGCCGATTACCGTTGGCCTGCATGCTTTTCATTTAGCGCAAGGTTGTGAGAATAAAAACGTTATTATTATTGGTGCCGGAACCATTGGCCTGCTGGCTATTCAGTGCGCTGTCGCGCTGGGAGCAAAGAGTGTGACGGCGATCGACATTAGCTCAGAAAAACTGGCACTGGCAAAATCTTTCGGTGCGATGCAAACATTTAACAGTAGCGAAATGAGCGCGCCGCAAATGCAGAGCGTTTTACGCGAACTGCGCTTTAATCAGCTTATCCTCGAGACGGCTGGCGTACCGCAAACTGTCGAACTGGCGGTAGAGATTGCCGGTCCTCATGCCCAACTGGCGCTGGTGGGCACGTTGCATCAGGATCTGCATTTAACATCGGCAACGTTTGGCAAAATATTGCGTAAAGAGCTGACGGTTATCGGCAGTTGGATGAACTATTCCAGCCCTTGGCCGGGGCAGGAGTGGGAAACGGCGAGCCGGTTGCTGACAGAACGTAAGTTAAGCCTGGAGCCATTAATCGCTCACCGTGGAAGCTTTGAAAGCTTCACCCAGGCGGTGCGTGACATCGCTCGTAATGCCATGCAGGGCAAAGTGTTGCTCATTCCATGAAACCGCGGGCCAGCGTGATGCTGGCCCGGTATTGTGCAAAACAGATCATTCACCAATGGTCCCCCTTCGTTTACACTAGCCACAATTGAATATGGGTAAATGACGATGAATTCATTCGAGCGAAGGAATAAGATCATCCAATTAGTGAATGAACAGGGAACCGTGCTTGTTCAGGATCTGGCGGGAGTATTTGCTGCCTCGGAAGCGACAATCCGTGCCGATTTGCGCTTTCTCGAACAAAAAGGCGTGGTTACGCGCTTTCATGGCGGTGCGGCGAAAATAATGTCCGGTAATAGTGAAACCGAGACCCAGGAAGTCGGGTTTAAAGAGCGATTTCAGCTCGCCAGCGCGCCAAAAAACAGAATAGCGCAGGCGGCAGTCAAAATGATCCATGAAGGGATGACCGTTATTCTCGACAGCGGAAGTACCACAATGCTTATCGCCGAAGGATTAATGACCGCTAAAAATATCACGGTGATTACCAACAGTCTCCCGGCAGCGTTTGCCCTTTCCGAAAATAAAGACATTACTCTGGTCGTCTGTGGTGGCACGGTCCGCCATAAAACGCGCTCGATGCATGGTTCCATTGCCGAGCGTTCATTGCAGGATATTAATGCCGATTTAATGTTTGTCGGTGCTGATGGTATTGATGCGGTTAATGGTATTACGACCTTTAATGAAGGTTATTCGATTAGCGGGGCGATGGTCACCGCCGCAAATAAAGTGATTGCCGTTCTCGATTCATCGAAATTTAATCGTCGCGGTTTTAATCAGGTACTGCCAATCGAAAAAATTGACATTATTGTTACCGATGATGCTGTGTCAGAGGTGGATAAATTGGCATTGCAGAAGACACGGGTAAAATTAATTACGGTGTAGTATTGTTCTGTATGCCGGATAAGGTGTTTACACCGCATCCGGCATTACGGATTCTCCCTGGTTCAAGAGAGAATAGTTTGATTAACGCAATAATGGACAATCTGGTGGTAATCGACAACGCAACGCCGCCGGAAGTATTTCAATATGGAAGTTTTGCCCACTCAACGGTTCGCCATCAAGATTAAAAGTGATTTCGTGTGGGGCTTGTATATCAAACCACGACGAAGCGCCTTCGATAATATTCGGGTTATCTTCGTCAGATTTTAAGGTTGATACGAGAGCCGGAAGAATTTCATCGCCGGTAAAAATGCGCAGTTGCAGCAAGCCATCGTTAATTAACGCGTTCGGGCACAATTGTTGACCGCCACCGGCCTGACGCCCGTTACCAATACCAATGACCAGGGCGTCACCTTGCCAGTGAAAGTTTTCACCGCGGATTTCACAACGGTCCGGTTGCAGAGTATCCATGCGCATTAAGCCATGAATGATGTAAGAGACGCCACCCAGCGCGGCTTTTAATTTTTCCGGCGTTTCTGTGGTAATACGCGTCCCAAATCCGCCTGTCGCCATATTAATAAAACAGGTTTGTTTGTTGACCTGCGCCATATCTATCGCAATGGCATTACCGGCAATTGCCAGTTTCAGCGCCTTATCCAGTGCCTCAGGAATCCCTACACTGGTGGCAAAATCATTGGCGGTTCCTAATGGCAAAATTCCCAGCGCGGGTATGTCATCCCCCTCACACTGAATCAACGCCGTACAAACTTCATTAATGGTGCCATCGCCACCACCGGCAATCACCGTTGCGACGCCCAACTTCCGGGCCTCCTCTACAAATCGTGCGGCATCACCTTTCTCCCAGGTGACCCGCACATGGATCGTCATTCCTTCCTCACGCAACAGCATAATTGCTTCGCGCAAGGGTAGATTGTCAGTACTTTTACCATTAAGAATCAGTAAGCTGGCGGGAAATTCTGCCATGATCGTATGTGCCTTTATGATTGGTCTGTAGATAGTGTAGAGCAGAAAACAAAAGGTGGAGTCAGAACAGGATGAAAGTCGGAGGATAAAAAGTCAGTTCAAGTATGGAGGATTCAGTGGTTACCACCAGGAGCTTGCAATGGGGACAGCGAATACTAACGGCTGCCACCGATAAATTTCAAAAAAGAGCATATACCTAATATTCAACTAAACAGTGGCATCTTCAATATAATATATTAAAGCCCCCATGGAGTTACCCTGAAGGGCCTCAATGTCCGTAATTCCTACTTATGTAGGAAATGTTGTACAGAACATTTATTATAATCCTATTCAATTATAATAATCATGCCATTATTATATTTAAACACTAGAGAGTGTCGTTGGTATTTAATGGGGGAAGGTGAGATGAAAAAGATAGCTGCTATATCATTAATTAGTATTTTTCTTATATCTGGTTGTGCTGTGCATAATGATGAAACAAGTATCGGTAAATTTGGTCTTGCATATAAAAGTAATATTCAGCGTAAACTCGATAACCAATACTACACCGAAGCCGAAGCTTCTTTAGCCAGGGGCAGAATATCTGGTGCAGAAAATATAGTAAAAAATGATGCAGCCCATTTCTGTGTTACTCAGGGCAAAAAAATGCAGATAGTTGACCTGAAGACAGAAGGTGCAGGATTACATGGCGTCGCTCGTCTGACATTCAAATGTGGAGAGTGAGAATATTTTTTTGTAAGCGTCAAACATGCGCGTTCTGGCTGTGCGTAGCCGGAACCTGGGCGAGCACGATACCGTTACGTGAAAGGCATTGTGCTATGAAGGGGGATTCTATCGATGTGGTCAATGGAAGACGGTTATCAGGGATCAATCCTTCTTTACAGCTTATGTACAAAAAATAAGCCCGTGTAAGGGAGATTACACAGGCTAAGGAGGTGGTTCCTGGTACAGCTAGCATTTTATGGATTATGTTTTTCAGCGAAACGGATGATAACCTTAATAAATGCAGCTGTATGTGATCGGTTTCTAAGAATTTTCCATCCGGGAAAAATAATCGAAATTAATCACTTACCGTGGGGGTTACGCGTGGTTTCCCCGGAGAAATTACGCATTAGCAGCGCGTAATTTAGCTCAAGATCCTGCGGGACCGGGAGCCACACAGTATAACCATCGCCTGGTGCGACCGGCATAGCTTCGCCTTTGGCGTTTTCCATGTGCTCAAGGGTAAAGTTAATGTTGCCTTGCGGCGTCATCAGCTCAAGACTGTCGCCAACGGAGAATTTATTTTTCACCGCTACCGCTGCGAGGTCCCCCTTGCGCTCACCGGTAAACTCACCAACAAACTGCTGGCGGTCAGAAACTGAATAACCGTATTCGTAGTTCTGATAATCGTCGTGAGTATGACGACGCAGGAAACCTTCGGTATAGCCACGATGCGCCAGACCTTCCAGAGTTTCCAGCAGGCTGGTATCGAACGGTTTTCCCGCAGCGGCGTCATCGATAGCTTTGCGGTAAACCTGTGCGGTGCGTGCGCAATAGTAGAAAGATTTGGTACGACCTTCGATTTTCAGCGAATGCACGCCCATTTTGGTCAGGCGTTCTACATGGGCGATGGCGCGCAGATCTTTCGAGTTCATGATGTAAGTGCCGTGCTCATCTTCAAACGCGGTCATATACTCGCCCGGACGCTGGGCTTCTTCGATCATAAACACTTTGTCGGTTGGCGCGCCGATACCCAGCGTCGGCTCAACATTTTGCACCGGAATCGGCTCGTACTTGTGTACGATGTTGCCAACGTCATCTTCTTTCCCTTCCTGGACGTTGTACTCCCAGCGGCAGGCGTTGGTGCAGGTGCCCTGGTTCGGGTCGCGCTTGTTGATATAGCCAGAGAGCAGGCAGCGACCGGAGTAGGCCATGCACAGTGCGCCGTGAACGAAGATCTCGATCTCCATATCCGGCACCTGATTATGGATCTCTTCAATCTCTTCCAGCGACAGCTCGCGAGAGAGGATCACGCGGGTCAGTCCCATTTGCTGCCAGAATTTCACCGTCGCCCAGTTCACGGCGTTAGCCTGCACCGAGAGGTGGATCGGCATTTCAGGGAAGTGCTCACGCACCAGCATAATCAGCCCTGGATCGGACATAATCAGCGCATCCGGCCCCATTTCCACCACCGGTTTCAGGTCACGGATAAAGGTTTTCAGCTTGGCGTTGTGCGGTGCAATGTTGACCACGACATAAAACTTTTTCCCCAGCGCGTGGGCTTCATTGATGCCGAGCTGAAGATTTTCGTGGTTGAATTCGTTGTTGCGCACACGTAGGGAGTAACGCGGCTGGCCCGCATAAACAGCATCTGCGCCATAAGCGAAAGCGTAACGCATATTTTTCAGCGTTCCCGCCGGGGAAAGGAGTTCCGGTTTAAACATAATTCTCTCGTTCTGATGACAGGTCAGATCCGCTTCACCTGATGAAGCGGTTAGGGGAGGCCCCCACTTTAAGGGCGGGCATTGTAGCGCTGTAGGGGGGATCTGGTAAAGCGCCGGACGCCAACAACCCACGCCCGGCATCGTAATTACGTATTGTCTTTCACCGTCTGGCTTGTGCCATTGGCTTTAACGGAGGCAATTCCGGTTTCACGAGATTGCGCGGTGGCGTACATCTGGCTGGAGCCGATAATTTGATGATTAGCGGCTTTCAGATTGAAATAGAATTTGCCGTTGCTTGCCGTTTTTTTCTCATAGCGCTCTTCTTGCGGGCTGTTGCTACGCACCGACGCGATGCCCTTTTCCGCAGAGGCTTTTGAGGTATACAGCTCGCTGGTGAGGATAGTCTCACCATTGCCCGCTTTTAGCACAAACCGGAACTGATTATCACTGCTCTTACTGAGTTCAAACCAACCAGCCATAATGACTCCTTGATTGAAATTGCTTATCGAAAACAGCATCTAAAGGTGCTGTTTACTGATTAAAGTATGAGCGATTTTCTGATGCCTGCCAGGGCGGAGAGATAATGTCAGTTTGCTGACCATGCGTGGAATAATGTTGCCGGATCGGGTCTGAACGCCATCTCCGGCTAACAAAGTAATGTCGCTAAAACTAAACGATGCGGCAGGCGTCGGCTTCCCAGCGGTAACCAACGCCGTAAACGGCGCGGATAAATGACTGTTCGGCGTCGAGAGATTCCAGCTTGCGGCGCAGATTTTTAATGTGGCTGTCAATGGTGCGGTCGGTTACTACGCGGTAGTCGTCATAAAGATGATTGAGCAATTGCTCGCGGGAGAACACTTTTCCTGGTTCGTGAGAGAGCGTTTTAAGCAGACGAAATTCCGCAGGCGTCAGGTCAAGCATTTTACCGCGCCATGAAGCCTGAAAACGACCTTCGTCGATAATCAACGGGCTTTCGGCATCCTGTTGCTGAAGTTCGCGTTGCGGTTTACAACGGCGCAAAATGGTTTTGACACGCGCTACCACTTCCCGTGGGCTGTACGGCTTGCAGATGTAGTCATCGGCGCCAATCTCCAGCCCCAGCAGGCGGTCGATCTCTTCGATTTTTGCCGTCACCATCACGATCGGAACATCGGAAAAACGACGAATTTCCCGGCATAATGTCAGGCCATCGGTGCCAGGGAGCATCAGATCCAACAGGATCAGATCCGGTGGTGTCTGGCGCACATACGCCAGTACCTGATCGCCGTGGCTGATAAGCGTCGGCGCATAGCTCGCAGCACGCAGATAATCAATGAGCAACTGCCCCAGCTTCGGTTCATCTTCCACGATCAAAATACGCGGTGTGTTTTCGTCGATTGGTAACTCGGTCATACTTCTCTCTGTAAATCCCGTTCCAGCGGTAACTCTACTGTAATGCTTACCCCGCCAAAAGGCGAATGGGCGGCAATAATGCGGCCATTATGGGCTTCAACAATGTTCAGGCAAATCGCCAGCCCCAGCCCGGAACCGCCGCTGGCGCGGTTGCGGGAACCTTCGGTGCGATAAAAACGTTCAAACAATTTTTGTAGCTGATCGTCACTGACACCTGGCGCACTGTCGGCAAAGGTCAGGCGCACCGTTTTGTCGTGCTGCTCGGCAGAGATTTTCAGGCTGCCGCCGCTGTCAGTGTAGCGCAGGCTGTTTTCCAGTAAGTTATTGAATAACTGCATTAAACGGTCGCGATCGCCAAATACGGTGATACTGTCTGGCAGGGAAAATTGCAGTTTCAGGCCACGGCTGGCGAATCGTTCGCGAAATGCGCCGCCCGCCACTTCCAGCAGTGGGATCAAATCTACCGGTGCTTTTTGATAGGCGAGAGCGCCTTCATCAGACATCGACAACTGATGAAGATCGTCAACCAGTTTGGTCAGTGTACCGACCTCCGCCTGTAAAGACGCCACCGTCTCCGGCGTGAATTTGCGCACGCCATCCTGAATGGCTTCCAGTTCACCGCGCAGCACCGCTAATGGCGTACGCAGTTCGTGAGAAATATCGGCCATAAAATCGCGCCGCATTTGCTGGTTTTTCTCCAGCGTGCTGGCGAGCTGGTTGAAGTCTTGCGCCAGTTTGCCCAGTTCATCTTCACTGGTGGGCGTTACGCGGGTAGTGAAATCGCCCGCCGCCAGTTTGTGCGTGCCATCGACAAGTCGTTTTACCGGTGCCAGCAAACCGCGCGCCAGCAGAAAGGTGGCGAGCGCCGCGAGTAACGTTGCCAGGGCGACGATCAGCCAGCTGGTTTGCCGCTGTTGTTTATCGAAATTGATATCAGTATTGCGGGTCAGCCGCTCAACAGGGGAGGCAATCACCGCGCCCACTTCCGCACCGTTGACCAGAATGGGTCGCCGTGTACCGTCAGGTGGAATCGGCGCTCGCGGACCAACCAGTACTTTGTTGTTTTGATCGACCACCCAGAACTGGGTACGCCAGCCGTGCGGCGGCATACCCGGGCCGGGTTTATCTTCCGAATTATCGTGTTCAAATGAACGCAGGATCTGAAAGACAAAGCGATCGTTGTTGCGCAGGAAGCGCCAGTTACCATGCTGCGCATACTGCTCGCCAAGCGCATCACTTAACAGCTGTAATCGCTGTTCATTGCCGTGTTTGATGTAATCAATAAAGCCACGCTCAAAACTGATACGCACCGCCCAGTGCATACTGATCAGCAAGACAATGCAGGTGGCGAAAATCGCCAGAAACAGTTTGCCGGTAATACCGGGTCGCCAGAACTTCATTGCGCGCTCCTTTTTCGCCGCGAAATAGCTACATTTTGATGCGTATCGTTCGGCACTCTGGCAAAGATGAACGCCGGAAGGGCGATGATAAACGCCATGCTAAGCCAGGTGTACATAAAGACGGTTTGTGTGGTGCCGCTGTCGACGCTGATATGCTGCGAACCAAAAAGCCCCAGCAACAGCCCGGCGATGGTGACGCCGATACTCATCGACAATTGCATAATCATCGACAGCAGGCTGTTTCCGCTGCTCGCCAGATTGTCCGGGAGATCTTTCAGCGTCAGGGTGTTCATGGAGGAGAAACGGGTCGAGTTGACCATCCCTTGTAAAAACAGGACGAACGGCAAAACGTAGTACCAGCCCAACAGAGCGGTAGTCATAAACAACAGGGTGACCAGCGACAGACCCAGCGTGGTCGCTACCAGTACCCGACGATAACCAAAGCGATTCACCACCTGTACCACAATTCGCTTCATTCCCATGCTGCCAAGCACCATCGGGATCATCATCAGTCCGGCATGAAACGGCGAGAAACCGAGGCCAATTTGCAGGAAAACCGGTGTCATAAAGGGCAACATGCCACTGCCAATACGTCCGGCAAAGCTCCCCGCCAGGCCCAGCGAAAAGGTACGAGTGCGGAACAGTTTCAGACTGAACAGGGCGCGGTTGTTATTTCTGGCGTGCAGCAGATAAAGCACCAGTGCCACCACGCCAACTGCGACCAGGCCAGCAATCGCCAGCGGCGATAAACCTGTACCTTTACTGCCGTCCAGCGCCAGGGTTAATACCGCCATGCCAACCGCCAGCAATAAAAAGCCGGAAAGATCAAAGCGCCGCGTCTGCATGGTGTAGTTCGGCATTAACATCAATGTGGCGATCGCACCGATAATCCCCACCGGAATGTTGATCAAAAAGATCCAGTGCCACGACGCGTATTCTACCAGCAGACCGCCGAGCGCCGGACCGAGCAGCGGACCGACCTGACCGGGTAACGTGACAAAGGTCATCGCCGCCATATATTGCTCGCGCGGTACGATTTTCATCACCGTCAACCTGCCGACCGGCACCATCATCGCACCGCCAACGCCCTGTAACGCGCGTGCCAGCAACAGTTCGTTCAGCGTGCCGGAAAGCGCGCAAAACAGTGAACCGAGAGTAAACAGCACGATGGCGGTAAAGAAAATATTGCGCACGCCGACTTTGTCCGCCAGCCAGCCGCTGGCGGGCAGCATCACCGCCACGGTCAGCACATAAGAGACAATGACCATGTGCATATGCAACGGACTTTCCCCGAGGCTTTGCGCCATTGAGGGAAGGGCGGTGTTTACGATGGTGGTGTCCAGCGACTGCATAAAGAAGCCGAAAGCCACAATCCATAATTGCCAGCGGGTGCTGTCGGGAAGATCTGTCATTTACTCGGTTACCGTTTGTTTAGGTTTACGCGAAAAACGCAGCCGCAGACGGTCGAAAAAGAGATACACCACCGGCGTGGTATACAGCGTCAGGAGCTGGCTCATCACCAGACCGCCGACAATGGTGATCTCCAGGGGTTGCCGCAGCTCCGAGCCGTCACCGCCCGACAATACCAGCGGCAGCGCGCCAAACAGCGCCGCCAGGGTGGTCATCATAATCGGGCGAAAACGCAGCAGACAGGCCTGGAAAATAGCTTCCTGCGGCGTCAGGTTACCGTGCCGTTGGGCTTCAAGCGCAAAATCGACCATCATAATGGCGTTTTTCTTCACGATGCCGATTAATAGCATGATCCCTATCAGGGCGATTAGGCTGAACGGGGCATTGAACAGCTCCAGCGCCAACAGCGCTCCAACGCCCGCCGAGGGCAGGGTGGAGAGAATCGTCAGCGGATGTACGTAACTCTCGTAAAGGATACCCAGCACGATATACACCGTGGCGATGGCGGCGATAATCAGGATCACCTGCGAGTTCATCGTCTCCTGGAAAACCTGCGCCGTGCCGGCAAAACTGCCGCGCACCGTCGAAGGCACACCAAGCTGGGTCATTGCGCGATCGATCGCCGCACTGGCGTCCGAGAGCGATTTTCCGGTCGGCAGGTTGAACGAGATGGTCGAGGCCGCCGATAATCCCTGATGATTCACCGATAGTGGGGCATTCGCCGGTTGCCATTTAGCGAAATACGACAGCGGGATCGCTTTGCCTTCGTTATTGATAACGAACATTTTTTCCAGCGCACTGATGTCCTGGGTATAGCGCGGATCCACTTCCATCACCACTTTATACTGGTTCATCGGCTGGTAAATGGTCGAGATTTGCCGCTGACCGAAGGCGTTATTTAACAGACTGTTGGCGGCCTGTACGTCGATTCCCAGCCGTGCCATGGTGTCGCGGTCGTAAACCAGATTCATCTCCGCGCCGTTATCCTGCTGATCGGAGTTCACGTCCGCCAGTTCCGGCAACGTCGCCAGTTTTTTGCGGATTTTCGGCTCCCATTCGCGCAGTGCCGCCAGGTCGTCGGATAACAACGTGTACTGGTAGCTGGCGTTCGACTGACGCCCACCAACGCGAATATCTTGTACCGCCATCAGGAACAGATTCGCCCCCGGTTCTTTCGCCAGCTTCACGCGCAGACGGTCGATAATTTGCTGCGCCGTTTCGCTGCGTTCGTCGCGTGGCTTCAGGGTGATAAACATCATCCCACTGCTAACTCGTGAACCGCCGGTAAAGCCGGTGACATTATCCACTGCCGGATCGTCACGGATAATTTTCATGAAATCCTGCAATTTGCCGCGCATCGCCTGAAACGAAATACTCTGATCCGCCTGTATCCCACCCATCAGTACGCCGGTGTCCTGCTCCGGGAAGAAGGTTTTCGGGATCGAGATATTCAGCGCAATGGTGCCAAGCAGCACCACGCCCACCAGACGGGTATGATTGAGCACCCATTTCAGCGACTTGCCGTAGCCTTGTTGCAGGGCTACCAACATGCGGCCAAAACCACGCAGTCGCTTTTGCTCACGCGGCTTGCTGGCTTTTAGCATCCAGCCGCACATCATTGGCGTTAGCGTCAGGGAAACCAGCAACGAAATACCAATGGCGACAGAAAGCGTCACGGCAAACTCGCGTAACAGTCGGCCCGGCAATCCGCCCATCAACAGCAGCGGCAGGAACACCGCCACCAGTGACAGACTCATCGACAGCACCGTAAAGCCGACTTCGCGAGTACCTTGCAGCGCGGCCTGTAGTGGTTTCATCCCCGCTTCCAGATGACGGGCAATGTTTTCCAGCACCACAATGGCGTCATCCACCACGAAACCAGTAGCAATGGTGAGCGCCATCAGCGAAAGATTATTGAGACTGAATCCGCACAGGTACATCGCCGCAAACGTACCAATCAGCGAAACCGGCACCGCAACGGCGGGAATAATAGTGGCGCGACCCGAGCGCAGGAATAAAAAGACCACCAGAATCACCAGCGCCACCGAGATAATCAGCGTTTGCTCGACTTCTTCCAGCGAGGCGCGAATGGTGGGGGAGCGATCCTGGGCAATTTGCAGATCAATCGCCGCCGGAATGGTCTCCTGCAACTCTGGTAATTTTGCCCGGATGCTGTCTACCGTCTGGATAATATTGGCTTCCGGCAGTTTGCGGATCATCAGTAAAATAGCCGGTTTGGCGTTGGTCATCCCGGCGTTGCGCACATCCTGCACTGAGTCAGTCACCGTCGCCACATCGCCCAGACGAACCGCGCCGCCGTTGTTGTAGTGAATAATCAGCGGCTGATATTCAGCGGCGGTTTTCAGTTCATCGTTGGTCTGGATCTGCCAGCGGTGAGTGCCATCTTCCAGCGCCCCCTGCGGTTTACGCACGTTGGCATTGCTGATGGCAGTGCGTACGTCGTCCAGCGACACGCCCTGATTAAACAGCGCCTGCGGGGTCAGCCCGACGCGCACGGCGGGCAGCGAGCTGCCACCGACATCGACATCACCGACACCGTCGATTTGCGAAATCGTCGGAGCCAGCTGCGTCGAGGCGAAATCGTACAGTTCACCCTGCGAATAAGTATCGGATGTCAGCGTGAGGATCATAATTGGCGCATCCGACGGGTTCGCTTTGCGATAGGTCGGGCGGCTGGGCATCCCGCTGGGCAGCAAACTTTGTGCAGCGTTGATCGCCGCCTGCACATCACGCGCTGCGCCGTTGATATCCCGGTCAAAATCAAACTGCAAAATAATGCGCGTGCTGCCGAGCGAACTGCTGGAGGTCATTTCACTAACCCCGGCAATGCGCCCAAGTGAGCGCTCCAGCGGCGTGGCAACGGAAGACGCCATTGTCTCCGGCGACGCACCGGGCAGCGAGGCGCTGACCATAATCACCGGAAAATCGACCTGCGGCAGCGGGGCGACCGGCAGCATACGGAAACCCAGTATGCCGCACAGGGTAATGGCGACCGACAGTAAAATCGTCGCCACCGGGCGGTAAATGAAGAGGGCAAAAAACTTCACTTACGCCTCCTCTTCATGGCGAGCAAAGCGACTTTTGGTCCACAATGCCAGGCGGTCGAACAGCAGATAAATCACCGGCGTGGTGAACAGCGTCAGCACCTGGCTGACAATCAGACCGCCGACCATGCCGATACCTAACGGACGACGCAGTTCCGCGCCGACCCCGGTACTCAACATCAGCGGCAGCGCGCCAAGCAGAGCCGCCAGGGTGGTCATCAGGATCGGACGAAAACGCAACAGACAAGCCTGGTAGATTGCATCGCGCGGCGACATGCCTTGCTCGCGCTCAGCAGCCAGCGCGAAGTCGATCATCATGATGGCGTTCTTCTTCACAATACCGATCAGCAAAATAATGCCGATAATCGCAATCACATCCAGTTCGCTACCGGCAATCATTAATGCCAGCAGCGCGCCGACCCCTGCGGTGGGTAGCGTCGAGAGAATGGTGATCGGGTGAATAAAGCTCTCGTACAGAATGCCGAGCACGATATACATCGCCACCACCGCCGCGACAATCAGCCAGACAGTGCTGCCCAGCGCCGACTGGAAGGCGAGGGTGCTGCCCTAGAATTGCGTGGTGATATCCACCGGCAGATTCAGCGTCTTTTCGGTGTCCATAATCGCCTGCACCGCATCGCCCAGCGAATAGTTATCCGGCACGTTAAAGGAGATGGTTGTTACCGGGAACTGATCCAGATGGTTGATGGAAAGCGGCGCAAAACGCTGCTCAATTTTGGCAATTGAGCTTAACGGCACCACGCCACCGTCGCTGCTGGTCAGGCGAATGGTATCCAGCGCCGCGAGGCCTGGGGTATTTTCGGTATTGTGCTCCAGCACCACGCGATACTGGTTAGCCTGAGTATAAATAGTGGAAATCAGTCGCTGACCAAACGCGTTGTACAGGGCGTTATCGACGTCCGCCATGCTGATCCCCAGACGGCTGGCGCTGTCGCGATCAACATTGACATACGCCACCAGCCCTTTGTCCTGCCAGTCGCTGGAGACATCAGAAAGCTGTGGCAGTTGCTGGAGTTTTTCCATCAACTGTGGCACCCAGGTACTGAGCGCATCCAGTGACGTGGCCTGCAAGGTAAACTGGTACTGGGTGCGGCTGACCTGAGTATCGATGGTCAGGTCCTGCGTTGGTTGCAGGAAGAGATCGACGCCCGGCACTTTATCTACCGCCGTTTGCAGACGGGCGATGACTTTTTGCACCCGATCATCACGTTCATCCAACGGTTTGAGGTTGATTTGTAAACGTGCACTATTCAGCGACGGGTTAGTGCCATCAACGCCAACAAATGAGGTCAGGCTTTGCACTGCCGGATCCTGCAAAATCACGTCCGCGACCTGGCGTTGTCGCTGGGCCATATTGGCAAAGGAGCTGGATTGCGGTGCCTGCAAAGTGCCCTGAATAATGCCGTTGTCCTGTACCGGGAAGAAACCTTTCGGAATGAACACCCACAGCAGCACGCTAAGCAGCAGCGTGCTGAGTGCCACGCTTAAGGTCAGCCACGGATGATTCAGCACTTTCGCCAGTCCACGACCATAGGCGGCGATTATCCTGTCGAACATTTTTTCCGAGGCACGGGAGAAGCGGTTCTGTTTACGCAACGACTCCTGGCTGAGCATCCGCGCGCACATCATCGGTGTCAGGGTCAGCGACACCACCGCTGAGATCAAAATCGCTACCGCCAGGGTAATAGCAAATTCGCGGAACAGTCGCCCGACGATATCGCCCATAAACAGCAGTGGGATCAACACCGCAATCAGTGAGAAGGTCAGCGAGATAATGGTAAAGCCGATTTCACCTGCGCCCTTGAGCGCCGCCGCCAACGGTTTTTCGCCTTTTTCGATATAGCGGGAAATGTTTTCGATCACCACGATGGCGTCATCGACCACGAATCCGGTGGCGATAGTTAAAGCCATCAGTGTCAGGTTATTGATTGAAAAATCGAGAAACACCATAACCGCGAAAGTGCCGATTAACGACAGCGGTACAGCAACACCGGGAATGATGGTCGCCGGAATATTGCGCAAAAACAGGTAGATAATCATGACTACCAGCGCGATAGCCATCATCAATTCAAACTGAGTATCATCGACGGATGCGCGGATATTGGTGGTGCGATCGGAAAGCACTGTCACCTTCACCGATTTCGGCAGACTCTCAGTGAGCTGTGGCAGCATCTGCCGAATGCTGTCGGCGGTGGAGATAATGTTAGCACCGGGCTGGCGCTGAACATTCATCACAATGGCCTGTTCTTTGTTCGCCCACGCGCCGAGCCAGCTGTTTTCTGCACCTTGCTCTACAGTTGCGACATCGCCCAGACGAATTGGCGCGCCGTTCTGGTAGGCGATGATTAGCTGGCGATACTCTTCGGCGGATTGCATCTGGTCGTTCGCGGAAAGCGTGACCGCACGGGAAGGGCCGTCGAGGCTACCTTTTGCCGAGTTAACGTTAGCGCCGGTAATGGCGGTGCGCACGGTTTCGCTGGTCAGGCCGAGGGCGGCAATCGCCTGAGCGTTAAGTTTGACGCGAACAGCCGGACGCTGACCGCCGGAAAGCGTCACCAGGCCGACGCCGGAAATCTGCGAGATTTTCTGCGCGACGCGGGTTTCCACCATATCTTCCACTTGCGTCATCGGCATGGCGGTTGAGGTGACGGCGAGCGTCATGATCGGCGGATCTGCCGGGTTCACTTTGCTGTAAACCGGCGGGTTAGGCAGATCGCTCGGCAACAAGTTGGTCGCAGCGTTAATCGCGGCCTGCACTTCCTGCTCGGCGACATTGAGCGGTAATGTTAGCTGGAACTGCAAAGTGATAACTGACGCACCGCCGGAACTTTGCGACGACATCTGTTTCAGGCCAGACATCTGCCCGAACTGGCGTTCGAGCGGCGCGGTAACGGCAGAGGTCATGACATCCGGGCTGGCACCTGGGTAGAGCGTGACCACCTGAATGGTCGGATAGTCCACTTCCGGCAGCGCCGAAACGGGCAGGGCGCGATAACCGATAATCCCGGCGAGTAAGATCGCCACCATCAGCAGCGTGGTGGCGACAGGACGCATAATAAACAGGCGCGACGGGCCGCCTGTGCTGCTCGGGGGTAACACCTGCATCAGGAGCGTGCTCCTTTTTTCGCGTATTCGCGGCTGGTGGCTTTCTCTTCCGGAGTGGTGGCGCTCTGGGCTTCCACCACTTCCACTTTCGCCCCTTCGGTCAGGCGATCAATGCCGTCTGTCACCACGCGATCGCCCGCAGAAATACCTGCACGGATCACCACTTTCTGACTGTCCTGAATGCCCGGCGTCACCAGATGTTTGCTGACCTTGTTTTCGCTATTCAGCACCCAGACAAAATGGCCTTCATTGCCCATTTGCAGGGCGGCTGTTGGGATCACTACGGCGTTTTGTTCGGTGTCGACTAACATGCGCGCGTTAACAAACTGATTGGGAAACAGCGCATCATCCTGATTATTAAAGCGTGCTTTCACTTTAATCGTACCGGTTGTGGCATCGATTTGGTTATCGAGGCTTAACAGCGTGCCTTCACTTAATTTCTTCGAATTGGTGCGATCCCAGGCTTCTACCATCAGCGGTTTTCCGGCTTTTTGCGCCTGCACTACAGTAGCGATATCGCTTTCCGGCAGGGTAAAGACTAAATCGATAGGATGCGTCTGGGTGATCACCACAATTCCGGTGGTATCACCACTGGAGATTTGGTTACCAACATCAACTTGCTTGAGACCAACGCGACCATCGACTGGTGCGGTGATGCGGCTCCAGTCGAGTTGCAACTGCGCGCTGGCGACGCTTGCTTCATCAGCCTTAATGGTGCCTTCGGTTTCACTGACCAGCGCCTGTTGGGCATCCAGCTCCTGACGGGAGACGAGATTGGTTTTTGCCAGTTGCTGATAACGCGCCAGATCACGGCGGGCGTTAGCAAGCGTGGCTTTATCTTTTGCCAGTTGGCCCTGGGTTTGTGCTAATGCAACTTTGAACTGGCTGGGGTCAATTTCTGCCAGTAAATCGCCTGCTTTGACCTGCTGGCCTTCCTGGAAATGTAACGCCATCAGTTGACCGTCCACGCGGCTGCGCACCGTAACAGTATTAGCGGCGGTAATGGTGCCAAGCCCGGTGAGGTAACGTGCCCCTATTAAGTTGTCAAGCATGTTATGACCCCTGCGGGGTATAAAAAGTCCCGTCGCGCATCATGGCGAACAGAACGTCGCAGCGTCGTCTCGCCAGGGCGATAAGCACCTGATTGTGTCGTTTTCCCTGACTCATTTTGCGGGTGTAGTAAGCCCTGGAGAGCGGATCCCTGAGCGCGGCGAAGGCCGACAGGAACAACGCCCGTTTGAGAGCTTTATTACCCCGTCGCGAGGGATGCTCACCGCGTATTGACGAGCCGGATCGCCGAGTTACCGGCGCAAGGCCAGCATAAGCAGCGAGATGTGCGGCAGAGGCGAAGGCGCGGCAGGCGACCTCGGTGAGGAGTCTGGCTGCGGTCCTGACACCGACTCCGGGCATACTGGTCAGGACCGGGTAAAGAGGGTGAGCAAGAACTCGCTGTTCTACCTCAAGCGCCACCTCGTCTCTTTGCTTACGCAGCGTGATGAGCTGGAGTGCCAGACGTGGCAGTACTACGGCAGCGGCATTCGTGCCGGGAACGACGACGGTTTGTTCGGCCAGTGCCTGAGCTATGTCTGCTGCAAGGCGTTTACCCAGACGAGGCGCAAGTTTGCAGAGCTGGGCTGCCAGCTTCTTCTCACCCAGCGAAGCGAGTTTTTCTGGTGAGGGATATCGCTGGAGAAGATCGAGTACCGCCGGGTGCTCAAGTCTCGGACCGAGAACGCGCTCCGGTGCCGGATGTATCTGGGTCAGAAGGCCGAGGATACGGTTGCTGGCCTGCGTTGTCTGTGCGGCAAGATCATCATCGAAGCCGCAGAGCATGGAGAGTTCGGCGATTTGCTCGTCAGCCAGTTTCAGCGTGCGTAGCGCGTGAGGCAGGGTACGGGCAGCTTCGGCAATGATGGCAGCGTCACGAGCATCAGTTTTAGCTTCACCGGCGTGTAAGTCGGCTATGCGGCGCATGGCCAGTCCAGGGAGGTATCCGACAAGGACTCCTTCTGAGCGGGCAACGGCGACAGGTAACGCACCGATGGTAGCTGGCTGATCAACAACCAGCAGTATCTGACCATGTTGTTTCAGGTCAGATATTAGCGACCTGAGTTTGTTTTCGTCGTTGGGTAATGCTTTATCGAACAGGCGTTTACCTGAACGATTAATGGCAACAGCGTGATGCGTATCTTTACCGACATCAACGCCGATAAAGACCTGGACGGATTCGTAATCGCTGGATTCGGTCATTCTGTCTCCCTTGTATATGGGTTAACCAGATAACCACGGGGAGCAGGTACCGGCATCCACGTTACAGACGGTCCCGGCAAAAGTGCCTGACCTGACCCCTATTAGCGGTTACCAGCGCCCCACCAGACCCGGTGACATCACCCCCCGGATCATGGACGACTGGGGGCAGTAATCATGCCGGGTCTGGCTGGCTAACACCCCATTATAAGGGGTACGAATAAAGTAACGGGGGAAACCTCTCCCTAACCCTCACTCCTGAAATTATGTCACTCCGCCCTTAGTGTCAATCGACGGCTCTCCGTTCTTGCGAGGCGAATAGCAAAATTTTCTGCGCCGCCGGGACTAATTCTGAAAGTTTCTTCGTTTGCTCTTATTTCATTATTGCAGTCGGTATGATACCGGACCTCAATAATTCTCTAAGAAAGGATTTCTTATGAGCGAACAAATCACGTTTGCCACCAGCGATTTTGCCAGTAACCCGGAACCACGTTGCCCCTGCATTCTGCTGCTGGATGTTTCTGGCTCGATGAGTGGCAGACCTATTAATGAACTTAACACCGGATTGGTTACCTTTCGCGATGAGCTGCTTGCCGATTCGCTGGCTTTAAAAAGAGTGGAACTCGGCATTGTGACGTTCGGCCCGGTGCATGTGGAACAACCCTTTACCAGCGCCGCTAATTTTTTTCCGCCCATCCTGTTTGCCCAGGGCGATACACCAATGGGTGCGGCCATTACCAAAGCCCTAGATATGGTAGAGGAGCGGAAACGTGAGTATCGTGCAAATGGTATTTCGTATTATCGCCCGTGGATTTTCCTGATTACCGATGGTGCACCAATCGATGAGTGGCAGGCTGCAGCCAACAAAGTGTTTCGGGGGGAAGAAGATAAAAGGTTTGCTTTCTTTTCCATCGGTGTTCAGGGGGCGGATATGAAGACTCTGGCACAAATCAGCGTTCGTCAGCCTTTGCCTCTGCAAGGATTACAATTCCGTGAACTGTTTAGCTGGTTATCCAGTTCGCTGCGTTCGGTTTCCCGCTCCACGCCGGGAACGGAAGTTGTGCTGGAAGCGCCAAAAGGCTGGACGTCAGTGTGAGCTGGCGTCTGGTTTATGCATCCGCTGTTGGAACGTCGCACATCAGCGCGGACTTGCCTTGCCAGGATGCCTGCCAGATGCAGGTTGCCTGGCTAAATGACCAGCAGCCATTACTGGTGATGTTCCTTGCTGATGGCGCAGGTAGCGTTTCGCAGGGGGGCGAAGGCGCGATGCTCGCCGTCAATGAAGCGATGGCTTATATGTCGCAAAAAGTGCAGGGTGGGGAATTGGGGCTTAATGATATCCTCGCCACGGATATTGTGCTGACCGTTCGTCAGCGACTTTTTGCCGAGGCGGAAGCCAAAGAATTAGCAGTTCGCGATTTTGCCTGCACGTTTCTGGGATTGATTTCATCGGCTAATGGCACCTTGATTATGCAGATTGGCGATGGCGGCGTGGTGGTGGATTTTGGTCACGGTCTGCAATTGCCGCTTACGCCGATGGTGGGTGAATATGCCAATATGACGCACTTCATTACCGATGAAGATGCCGTTTCCAGACTGGAAACTTTCACCAGCACTGAGCGTGTGCATAAAGTTGCAGCATTTACGGATGGTATCCAGCGACTGGCGTTAAATATGTTGGATAATTCTCCGCATGTGCCTTTCTTTACCCCGTTTTTCAATGGACTGGCGTCAGCAACGCAGGAACAACTCGATTTATTACCTGAATTGTTAAAGCAGTTTTTGTCCAGCCCGGCGGTAAACGAGCGTACGGATGATGATAAAACGTTGGCACTGGCGCTGTGGTTACCATGAAACCCACTTTATATACTGCTACTGGTGAGTGCGTTACGCCAGGCCGTGAACTGGGCAAAGGCGGTGAAGGCGCGGTTTATGATATCAATGAGTTTGTCGATAGCGTCGCCAAGATTTATCACACGCCGCCACCCGCCTTAAAACAGGACAAACTTGCCTTTATGGCTGCGACAGCTGACGCGCAATTGTTGAATTATGTCGCCTGGCCGCAGGCAACGCTTCACGGTGGACGAGGCGGAAAAGTTATCGGTTTTATGATGCCAAAAGTTTCTGGTAAAGAACCGATTCATATGATCTATAGCCCGGCACATCGTCGTCAACGTTACCCTCATTGTGCGTGGGATTTTCTACTCTATGTTGCGCGCAATATTGCTTCATCTTTTGCTACGGTTCACGAGCACGGGCATGTCGTGGGTGACGTAAACCAGAACAGTTTTATGGTAGGTCGCGACAGCAAAGTGGTGTTGATTGATAGCGACTCCTTTCAGATTAACGCCAATGGCACACTGCATTTATGCGAAGTCGGCGTGTCGCATTTTACGCCGCCAGAGCTACAAACCTTGTCGTCATTTGTCGGCTTTGAACGCACAGAAAATCACGGTAATTTTGGCCTTGCGTTGCTGATTTTTCACGTCTTGTTTGGTGGCCGGCATCCTTATTCTGGTGTGCCGCTTATCTCTGATGCGGGTAATGCGCTGGAGACGGATATTACCCATTTCCGTTATGCCTACGCGTCAGATAATCAGCGACGTGGTTTAAAACCGCCGCCACGATCGATTCCGCTATCGATGTTACCGAGTGATGTTGAAGCCATGTTTCAGCAGGCATTCACGGAAAGTGGCGTGGCAACCGGGCGTCCGACGGCTAAAGCGTGGGTAGCGGCACTTGATTCTCTGCGCCAACAGTTAAAGAAATGTCCCGTTTCGGCAATGCATGTTTATCCCGCTCATTTGACCGACTGCCCGTGGTGTACGCTGGATAATCAAGGCGTTATCTATTTTATTGATCTCGGCGAAGAGGTCATTACCACCGGCGGGGATTTTGTGCTGGCAAAAGTCTGGGCGATGGTGATGGCGTCAGTAGCACCGCCAGCATTGCAACTGTCATTACCCGATCATTTCCAACCGACTGGCAGGCCGCTTCCTTTAGGCCTGTTACGGCGCGAATACATCATTCTGCTTGAGATCGCACTGTCAGCATTATCGCTGCTGCTTTGCGGCCTTCAGGCAGAACCGCGTTATATTATTTTGGTTCCTGTGCTGGCGGCTATCTGGATTATTGGCAGTCTGACAAGCAAAGCGTACAAAGCAGAAGTTCAGCAACGCCGTGAGGCATTTAATCGTGCGAAAATGGACTATGACCATTTAGTCCGCCAGATCCAGCAGGTAGGCGGCCTGGAAGGTTTTATCGCCAAACGGACGATGCTCGAAAAAATGAAGGACGAAATTCTCGGGTTACCGGAAGAAGAGAAACTCGCTCTGGCAGCACTTCATGACACTGCAAGGGAACGGCAGAAGTAGAAGTTTCTGGAGGGATTTTTTATTGATGTTGCCTCTATTCCCGGCGTTGGCCCTGCGCGTAAAGCGGCGTTATGGTCTTTTGGTATTGAAACAGCAGCAGGTGTTACCCGTCGTGGCGTTAAGCAAGTTAAAGGGTTTGGTGATCATCTGACCCAAGCGGTCATCGACTGGAAAGCGAGCTGTGAACGCCGTTTTGTGTTCAGGCCGAACGAAGCGGTAACGCCAGCAGACAGACAGGCGGTAATGGCGAAAATGGCCGCCAAACGACATCGGCTGGAATCGACGTTGACTGTCGGCGCGACAGAGTTGCAGCGATTCCGCCTTCATGCTCCAGCACGGACCATGCCGTTGATGGAACCGTTACGTCAGGCGGCAGAAAAACTGGCTCAGGCGCAGGCTGATTTAAGCCGCTGCTGAGCCATTTTCTTTTAACGAAATACCACTTCCGCCCAGTGTGCCAGCCCGGCGGTGACGGAGCCAAAGTCATCGCCGCCTGCAATCGGAATGCCCGGCAACTGTTCTGCCAGCGCTTTTTTAATCAGCGGAGAACGGGCGCTACCGCCGGTCAGGTAGATAACGTCCGGTTTTTCCTGGGCGTTATCCAGGGCCAGTTGCACCTGTTCCAGAATCCGCGCCAGTGGCTGGCTGAGGGCGCTTTCCAGCCCTCGCTGGCTAATCAGCGTAGCCAGTTCATTGCTGATAAACGGCAGTGAGGCGCGGGTTTCCGCTACGCTTGAAAGAGCAATTTTGCACTCTTCTGCGCTACGCACCAGGCGATAGCTTAAACGCTGACGCCAGACTTTCTGTAACAGGGCCACTTTTTCCGGTTCGCGGGCATCGCGTACCAGATCGTTAAGCAGACGACCGTTGGCACTACTGTAGAAATCACTCTGTGCAGGAACGTCGTTGATGGCAACCGCATCCTACCACGGCAGGATCGGCAGGGCGATGCCTTTTTCGGTTTCGCCACCCATACCCAGCAGTGGCATCAGGTTTTTAAACGCTAGGGCGATATCCAGATCGTTACCGCCAATACGACAACCACTGTGACCCAGCAGACTGGCTTCACGATCGAGACGCGAACGCCACTGCGGCCCCATCAGCAGCAATGAACAGTCAGTCGTACCACCGCCGATATCCACCACCAGCACCCGTTTTTCTTCCTGCAAGGTGGCTTCGTAATCCAGCCCAGCCGCTACCGGCTCGTACTGGAATACCACATCCTTAAACCCGGCACGCTTCGCCGCGCGTTCCAGAATCCCCTGCGCCTGGGCGTTTGCTTCATCGCCGCCCAGCCCCTGGAAGTTGATCGGGCGACCAATCACCGCCTGAGTTATCGCTTCTGGCAGCTGCGCCTGCGCCTGCTGGCGAATGTGCAACATCATTGCGCAGACCAGATCCTCAAACAGCGCTACCTGCTGCGGTTTTAAGCCGCTGGCACCGAGGAACGATTTTGGTGATTTCACAAACCACACTTCTTCTGGATCATCAATGTACTGTGCCAGTGAGGAAAGACCGAACTGCACGCTTTTCGCTGTAACATCGATATCTTCTTCGCGGTTATAACGAATCGCCCGTCGTAACAACGCCTGCGTTTCATCGTCGTCTGCCGGAACGTCATGATGGCGGTACAGCCATTCGCTTACCGCTTCACGCGTTGGCGCGCAAAGCATTGAAGGCAGCAGCGTGCTGTCGTTTTCCATTTTTAGCAAATGCGGTTTACCGTCACGCATGACCGCCACTGAACAGTTTGCTGTACCGTAATCAAAACCAATAAACACGAAATAATCCCCATGCCGGTGAAGAAGGGGCGTGACTTTAGCGAAATGTTGCCGTCGCGACAACCGGAATATGAAAGCAAAGCGTAACGTCTGAATAACGTTTATGCTGAAAGCGGATGAATAAGGAGATGCGATGTATATCCTGAACTGGCAGCCGCCGTATGACTGGTCGTGGATGTTGGGATTTCTCGCCGCCCGTGCGGTGAGTGGTGTGGAAACGGTCGCGGACAGTTATTATGCCCGTAGTCTGGCAGTGGGCGAATATCGCGGCGTGGTGACTGCTATTCCGGATATAGCCCGCCATACTCTGCACATAAATTTAAGTGCAGGTTTAGAACCCGTTGCCGCTGAGTGTCTGGCGAAAATGAGCCGCCTGCTTGATCTGCAATGTAACCCGCAGATTGTTAACGGTGCGTTGGGCAAGTTAGGCGCGGCGCGGCCCGGATTGCGTTTACCCGGCAGTGTTGATGCTTTTGAGCAGGGCGTGCGGGCGATTTTAGGCCAACTGGTGAGCGTGGCGATGGCGGCAAAATTGACCGCCAGAGTGGCACAGCTTTATGGCGAACGGCTGGATGATTTTCCGGAGTATATCTGCTTCCCCACGCCTCAGCGGCTGGCAGCAGCCGACCCGCAGGCATTAAAAGCGTTAGGTATGCCGTTGAAACGGGCAGAGGCGCTGATTCATCTGGCAAATGCGGCGCTGGAGGGCACCTTACCAATGACAATACCGGGCGATGTGGAGCAGGCGATGAAAACGCTGCAAACTTTTCCGGGTATCGGGCGCTGGACGGCGAATTATTTCGCCTTGCGCGGCTGGCAGGCGAAAGATGTTTTTCTGCCGGATGATTATCTGATTAAACAGCGATTTCTGGGGATGACACCGGCACAAATCCGCCGTTATGCCGAGCGCTGGAAGCCCTGGCGTTCTTATGCGCTGTTGCATATCTGGTATACGGAAGGCTGGCAACCAGACGAAGCATGACGTTGGTCGCCGGAAGCGGTGCGAGCGCCTTATCCTGCCTGCGGAATGAGCGATTTGTAGGCCTGATAAGACGCGTTAGCATCGCATCAGGCAATGGGCAAACGCTCTCTCAGTTAATCGCGAAATAACTGCTATTCACCAGCAAATCCAGCGGTTGGGCATCGGCAATCACATCACCATAAATCAGATCGACGCCGATGCCAGAAAGCGTATCCATCACTAAGGGTAAAACGACTGGCCCGGCGATGGTTTTCATCCCGAGTCGCTGAGCGTGCCCCTGAATAATCGTAATCAGCATCTCATCCATCAAATTACCCTGCACGTTGGCGCATAACTCACCATCAAGTAGCAGGTAATCTGCCATATTCGCTTTCAGCGAGTTGAAGATTTGCAGATCGCGGCCCACCTGGCTGAGCACTATCCGACATCCCGCCAGCCGCAGTTTTTGCACGCTTTCTGCGTGATCTAAAATCGCTTCAGCCGGAATAATCAGATGTAATAACCGTGGTGGTAGAGGGCTATTTTCCAGCTGCTCAAGCAGATCATTCACCAGCGTGGCGCTACTCAAACCGGCAACGGAAAGGGGGAGGGCGATGCTTATGCCTTTACTGGCAACCGCTTTTGCGGCCTGCTGGAAAAATTCGTGGAATACCCGTCGGTCAAGAGCATGGCTAAGTGCCGGATCGCTGAAGCTACGACGAAATTTTTGTTCATCAATAATCTCGCCTTCGCAACTCCAGAGCTTAAGTGAAATCAGCCACAAATTACGCGCTTCCGGGATCCGCGGCGAAGCGACACCGTGGGCGATCATCATCAACTGATTCTCTTTAATCATCCGCCACTGTTCATCAAGCGACATCGCCGCCCGTTCGCTATGTGCGGCAGCTTGCTGTGGTTCGTAAACCGTCACCCGGCCCCGTCCACCATTTTTGGAGGCATAACAGGCGATATCAGCCTGCGACATCACTTCTGCCGCCTGATGATTGTTGTCATCAATCAAGGTAATCCCGGCACTGGCACCTACCCGATGCACACGGCCTTCCCATATAAAGTGATAATCATTCACGGCACTGATAATGCGTGTAGCGATAAAACGCGCACTTTCGATATTACAGTCTGGCAACAGTAGACCAAATTCATCACCACCGAGTCGCGCCAGCACGTCGCTGGAGCGCAGCATACTCAGCATCAACGACGCCAGTTCGCGCAGTAAAGCGTCACCCGCCGCATGCCCGGCGCTGTCATTCACCGCTTTAAAGCGATCAAGATCGATAAACACCAGGGCATGTCGCTGATGTGTACTGTTTACCGTTTGCAGCAGGATACGCAGTTGCTTCTCAAAACTGGCGCGATTGGCGAGATGCGTCAGTGCATCATGGGAGGCGCTGTAGCTCAGCTGGCGCAGCATTTTGCGTGATTCGGTGACGTCCTGAATCACCAGTACCGAGCCTATATTGCTGCCGTCCAGAGTACTTAACGGCGTAATACTGTAATGCACGTCGTAACTGCCGCCGTTCCGGCAGTGCAACACCACATCTTGTTCAATCGCGGAACGTGAGGTGTCGGCACTGTAAATGTTCTCCATTAATGGTCCGTTGTCGCCAAAAGTAATATGCAACACCGTCAGGAGCGGAACACCTAATGCTTCTTCCTGCGTCCAGCCGCTCATCTTCTCCGCCGCTGGATTCATAAAGGTAATTTTCATCGCCATATCAATACAGACTACGGCTTCACCGATGGAATCCAGCGTAATGTGCAGGCGCTCTTTTTCCTGAAACAATGCCTCGTTAAGCTGTTTAACCTCGGTCATATCCATATTAATGCCGAGCAGGCGTTCGACTTCGCCTTCTTTATTCAGTACCCGGTTGGCGAGGGCGCGGATATGGCGGATGCCATCTTTCACGGCAATGCGAAATTCCAGCTTAAAGGGCGAGCGTGATTGCAACGAATCACTTTTTCGGCATGCTGGCGATCTTCCGGCAGCACGCACTCGTACCACACCTGCCAGTTCGGTTTGATATGCGGAGGAATTTCATACAGCTCGAACATCCGCTTATCCCAGCTAAAAATATTCGGCTTCAGCTCCCACTCCCAGATGCCAATCCCGCCCGCTTCGTTAGCCAGCGTGATGCGCTCCATCAGTTGCTGATTCACCTGTTCGGTGCGTTTTAGCTCGTTAATGTCTTCAATCTGAGCGATAAAATAGAGCGGCGTGCCATCCGTGTGGCGCACCAGTGAGACGGCAAGCAACGCCCAGACAACATCGCCATTGCGGTTGTAGTAGCGTTTTTCCATTGAATAGGTGTTTATTTCACCGCTTATCAGCTTTTCAACCTGTTGGAGATCTTTATTGAGATCCTCCGGCCAGGTCAGTTGCTGAAAGGTGAGTCCGCGCAGCTCTTCCTGACTGTAACCGAGAAACTGGCAGAGTGCTTTGTTGGATTGCAGCCATTGTCCCTCGGTGCCCACTAACGCCATACCGATAGCGGAATATTCCATCGCGTTCCGAAAGCGGGTTTCGCTTTCGGAAATGTGTTTGCGTTCCGCACGAAAGGCATACATCACCATGGTCATGATGTTGGCGGGCAGCAGGATCAGCAAAAACGGTAGCCACGGCATATGGCTCATCAGGTACGTACGCGGCGTAGCAAGCAGGGAGGGATCCGCGGCCATCATCAGCGACACCATCATCACCGTGGTAAGGAAGATCAAAAAGGCTTCCATTCGTGGCAGGCGCACGGCGCTCCACATCAACAGCACAATAATGAAAGTAAAAGGCCACGGCAGATACAGCATCGAAAGCCAGCTTAACGTCAGTGTGATGGCTAACGTGAGCAGCGACTCAAAAAGCAACCGTGGGTTGCGATGGCGCAGCAGATAGTGTGGTTTAAATAACAATCCCAGCGGCACCAGTGCCAGAGCGCCGATGGATTCTGACAGTACCCATATCAAAAATGCCCTGAGAGGATCGTCTCCGGGCGTCAGCAGGACAACCAGCCCCGTTACTTTATTCGTACCCCTTATAATGGGGTGTTAGCCAGCCAGACCCGGCATGATTACTGCCCCCAGTCGTCCATGATCCGGGGGGGGATGTCACCGGGTCTGGTGGGGCGCTGGTAACCGCTAATAGGGGTCAGGTCAGGCACTTTTGCCGGGACCGTCTGTAACGTGGATGCCGGTACCTGCTCCCCGTGGTTATCTGGTTAACCCATATACAAGGGAGACAGAATGACCGAATCCAGCGATTACGAATCCGTCCAGGTCTTTATCGGCGTTGATGTCGGTAAAGATACGCATCACGCTGTTGCCATTAATCGTTCAGGTAAACGCCTGTTCGATAAAGCATTACCCAACGACGAAAACAAACTCAGGTCGCTAATATCTGACCTGAAACAACATGGTCAGATACTGCTGGTTGTTGATCAGCCAGCTACCATCGGTGCGTTACCTGTCGCCGTTGCCCGCTCAGAAGGAGTCCTTGTCGGATACCTCCCTGGACTGGCCATGCGCCGCATAGCCGACTTACACGCCGGTGAAGCTAAAACTGATGCTCGTGACGCTGCCATCATTGCCGAAGCTGCCCGTACCCTGCCTCACGCGCTACGCACGCTGAAACTGGCTGACGAGCAAATCGCCGAACTCTCCATGCTCTGCGGCTTCGATGATGATCTTGCCGCACAGACAACGCAGGCCAGCAGCCGTATCCGCGGCCTTCTGACCCAGATACATCCGGCACCGGAGCGCGTTCTCGGTCCGAGACTTGAGCACCCGGCGGTACTCGATCTTCTCCAGCGATATCCCTCACCAGAAAAACTCGCTTCGCTGGGTGAGAAGAAGCTGGCAGCCCAGCTCTGCAAACTTGCGCCTCGTCTGGGTAAACGCCTTGCAGCAGACATAGCTCAGGCACTGGCCGAACAAACCGTCGTCGTTCCCGGCACGAATGCCGCTGCCGTAGTACTGCCACGTCTGGCACTCCAGCTCATCACGCTGCGTAAGCAAAGAGACGAGGTGGCGCTTGAGGTAGAACAGCGAGTTCTTGCTCACCCTCTTTACCCGGTCCTGACCAGTATGCCCGGAGTCGGTGTCAGGACCGCAGCCAGACTCCTCACCGAGGTCGCCTGCCGCGCCTTCGCCTCTGCCGCACATCTCGCTGCTTATGCTGGCCTTGCGCCGGTAACTCGGCGATCCGGCTCGTCAATACGCGGTGAGCATCCCTCGCGACGGGGTAATAAAGCTCTCAAACGGGCGTTGTTCCTGTCGGCCTTCACCGCGCTCAGGGATCCGCTCTCCAGGGCTTACTACACCCGCAAAATGAGTCAGGGAAAACGACACAATCAGGCGCTTATCGCCCTGGCGAGACGACGCTGCGACGTTCTGTTCGCCATGATGCGCGACGGGACTTTTTATACCCCGCAGGGGTCATAACATGCTTGACAACTTAATAGGGGCACCCCCCAACAGAGGCGGAACAATGGCGCTGCCGAATGCCAGACGCAGCCAGTCAGCCAGATTTTGCAAGGGGTTATACCACGGCAGCAATTTACGTAGCAGCACTGCCCCGACCACGGCCTCAACAATATTGATGGTCGTCCAGGTCATGTTCAGCGAGCTGGTGGAAAAAAGCAGGATGGATGCGGCGATATTTCCCAGCGAACAGCTCAGCGCAATTCCCGGCCACATGCGCCCGGCATGGCGATAAAACGCCACCATCATGATGGACGTCGGGAACCACAGTGGGGCGAGTTGGGTGCCAAACTGCGAAAGCTCAAGCGAGACAAGGGTAAAGATAAACGAGACTAAACCTAAACTGACCAGGTGAAGCAGCGGGTGGGGCAGGGCAATTAATACATGCTGTGATTGTTTGCTTATTACCGCTTTATCCGCAAGGCCAGGTCGCCAGTATTCGTTTCTGTGTTTATGCTAGTACAAAAGTTTTACATTTTATATGCGAATTGCTCATAAAGTGACGTAAAGGCGGATAATTTGCGCAACTGCGTATAACATTTTTTACCTTACATAAAACTGATCAACGTAATTTGCCACCGGGAATTCTTTGTCAACAATTAACTCTGAGCGCGCGGCAACGCTATTCGACTGGTATCAGACGGATGAAATCCCTATAATTGCCGCGTTTGGCGCTTCGTCGCCCCCTTCCTAACATCCAGGTTAATCAGGTCGCTAAATATATGACTGATCAGTCTCATCAGTGCGTCATTATCGGTATCGCTGGCGCATCGGCTTCCGGCAAGAGTCTTATTGCCAGTACCCTTTATCGTGAATTACGTGAGCAAGTCGGTGATGAACACATCGGCGTAATTCCCGAAGACTGCTATTACAAAGATCAAAGCCATCTGTCGATGGAAGAACGCGTTAAGACCAACTACGACCATCCCAGCGCGATGGATCACAGCCTGTTGCTTGAGCATTTACAAGCGTTGAAACGCGGCTCGGCAATTGACCTGCCGGTTTACAGCTATGTTGAACATACGCGTATGAAAGAAACGGTGACGGTTGAGCCGAAGAAGGTCATCATTCTCGAAGGCATTTTGTTGCTGACGGATGCGCGTTTGCGTGACGAACTTAACTTCTCCATTTTCGTTGATACCCCGCTGGATATCTGCCTGATGCGCCGCATCAAGCGTGACGTTAACGAGCGTGGGCGTTCAATGGATTCCGTGATGGCGCAATATCAAAAAACCGTGCGCCCGATGTTCCTGCAATTCATTGAGCCTTCTAAACAATATGCGGACATTATCGTGCCGCGCGGCGGGAAAAACCGCATCGCGATCGATATATTGAAAGCGAAAATAAGTCAGTTCTTTGAATAAGCTTGATAAATTGTGTACCGTTCAGTGATAAGTTGGTATGCCCTTGACGTAATTGGCGTTAAGGGAGTGATGTGCGAAAGGAGAAAATGCCATGCGTCTGTGTGACCGAGATATTGAAGCCTGGCTTGATGAAGGCCGTTTGTCGATCAACCCACGTCCGCCAGTGGAGCGTATTAACGGCGCGACGGTGGATGTACGCCTGGGCAATAAATTTCGTACCTTCCGTGGTCACACGGCAGCGTTTATCGATCTGAGCGGTCCCAAAGATGAAGTGAGCGCCGCGCTTGACCGCGTGATGAGCGATGAGATCGTTCTCGACGAGGGCGAGGCGTTCTATCTTCACCCAGGAGAGCTGGCGCTGGCGGTGACACTGGAGTCGGTGACGCTGCCAGCCGATCTGGTGGGCTGGCTGGACGGGCGTTCCTCTTTGGCGCGTCTGGGGCTGATGGTGCACGTCACCGCGCACCGTATCGATCCGGGCTGGTCTGGTTGCATTGTGCTGGAGTTCTACAACTCCGGTAAGCTGCCGCTGGCGCTGCGTCCGGGCATGTTAATTGGTGCGCTGAGCTTTGAGCCGCTTTCCGGCCCGGCGGCGCGACCTTACAACCGCCGTGAAGATGCGAAATATCGCAACCAGCAGGGCGCGGTAGCCAGCCGAATCGATAAAGACTAATTCAGGCCCATTGAGGATACCATGAGACGATTTCTGACGACGCTGATGATACTCTTGGTCGTGCTGGTGGCCGGGTTATCTGCGTTAGTGTTGCTGGTGAATCCGAATGATTTCCGCGACTATATGGTCAAGCAAGTTGCTGCACGTAGCGGTTATCAATTGCAGCTCGACGGGCCACTGCGTTGGCACGTCTGGCCGCAGCTTAGTATCCTCTCCGGGCGAATGTCTCTCACCGCCCAGGGCGCAAGCCAGCCACTGGTTCGCGCCGACAACATGCGTCTGGACGTGGCGCTTTTACCACTACTGAGTCATCAACTGAGCGTTAAGCAGGTGATGCTAAAAGGGGCAGTGATCCAACTGACGCCGCAGACGGAAGCGGTGCGCAGTGAAGACGCTCCGGTTGCACCGCGCGACAATACCTTGCCGGATCTGTCAGACGATCGCGGATGGTCGTTTGATATATCCAGTCTTAAGGTGGCGGACAGCGTTCTGGTGTTCCAGCATGAAGATGACGAGCAGGTGACAATCCGCAATATCCGCCTGCAAATGGAACAAGATCCCCAACATCGTGGCTCATTTGAGTTCTCCGGGCGGGTTAATCGCGATCAGCGCGATCTCACGATATCCCTTAACGGTACGGTAGATGCTTCTGATTATCCGCATGATTTAACAGCGGCTATTGAACAAATTAACTGGCAGTTGCAGGGTGCCGATTTACCAAAACAAGGTATTCAGGGGCAGGGGAGTTTCCAGTCCCAGTGGCAGGAGTCACATAAACGCCTTTCATTTAACCAAATTAGTTTGACCGCCAATGACAGTACGCTGAGCGGACAAGCACAGGTCACGCTGACAGAGAAACCGGAATGGCAGCTGAGACTGCAATTCCCGCAACTGAATCTTGACAACCTCATCCCGCTTAATGAAACCGCGAATGGTGAAAACGGTGCCGCGCAGCAGGGGCAGAGCCAATCAACGTTGCCGCGCCCGGTCATTTCTTCGCGTATTGATGAACCGGCCTATCAGGGACTGCAAGGCTTTACAGCTGATATTTTGTTGCAGGCCAGTAACGTGCGCTGGCGCGGAATGAATTTTACAGATGTTGCCACGCAAATGACCAACAAGTCGGGTTTGCTGGAAATTACTCAACTGCAGGGCAAGCTTAACGGTGGAAAGGTTTCACTGCCGGGCACGCTGGACGCGACATCAATAAATCCGCGGATAAACTTCCAGCCACGGCTGGAGAACGTTGAGATTGGTACCATTCTGAAGGCGTTTAACTATCCGATTTCGTTGACCGGAAAAATGTCACTGGCTGGTGATTTCTCCGGTGCTGACATAGATGCCGACGCATTCCGCCACAACTGGCAAGGACAGGCGCATGTTGAGATGACCGACACACGTATGGAAGGGATGAACTTCCAGCAGATGATTCAGCAAGCGGTAGAGCGTAATGGCGGTGATGTGAAGGCCGCTGAAAACTTCGATAACGTGACGCGGCTTGACCGCTTTACCACCGATTTGACGTTGAAGGATGGCGTCGTGACGTTAAACGACATGCAAGGTCAATCGCCTGTGCTGGCGCTGACAGGGGAAGGCATGTTGAATCTGGCAGATCAAACCTGCGACACCCAGTTTGATATTCGGGTCGTGGGTGGCTGGAACGGGGAAAGCAAACTGATTGATTTCCTCAAAGAAACGCCAGTACCGCTGCGGGTTTATGGCAACTGGCAGCAACTCAATTACAGCCTGCAAGTGGATCAGTTACTGCGCAAACATCTACAGGACGAAGCGAAACGTCGCCTGAATGACTGGGCCGAGCGGAATAAAGATTCCCGCAATGGCAAAGATGTGAAGAAGTTGCTGGAGAAGATGTAGGTTACCAGGTGACCTGTCCTGTAGGCCTGATAAGACGCGTAAAGCGTCGCATCAGGCGTTCGCGGCGGCACTATTATATTCTGAATATGTAAGATCGAAGGCTGTTCCGTTCACTTGATGTTCCTCGCTACTATGGAACGCTCAAGCCGGTGAACGTGCCAGGGTGGCTCAATCGCCACCACCCTGGCAACCCGGGCTCCCGGCGGTAAATCGCCGCTGGCGCGGTTCCCTCATCTTATTCCTTTCGGCTATCGGGTACGGGCGCGAGGTAACATCCCTGTAAAACGCGCCCTCAGCCCACATCCATGTGGGCTGCCCCAGCCTACAGGAAACGATTCGGCGATTTACAGCCGGACCCACACCCCCGCTGTGATGTCCGTTTACCACAGACAACGCTTCATTGCTGAAGTTATAAGGCGTTACGCAGCATTGGGTAAAATGGCCGATACCATCACACCTCGTACTCCATCTCGCCATCCTTACGCAGCGGTATAATCTGCACCTTCTGCACGCGATGGCTTTCCACCTGCAACGTTTTAAGCAAATAATCCCCCACCTGAACTTCTTCGCCAGGTTTTGGAATACGCTGCAAATACTCCATCAACAGCCCGGCAATGGTGTGATATTCACGTTTTTCATCCAGCGGCAGCGGCACATATTGCACCAGATCCTCCAGCGGCATATGACCATTCGCCGTCCAGGAACCGTCCGCATTCTTCTGAATATCATGGCGGGCGTCGATCTCTTCCACTTCGTTCGGTAAGTTACCGGCAATGGTTTCAGTGACGTCACTTAATGTCACAATCCCTTCCACCGAGCCAAACTCATCCACCACAAAAGCAAAGTGCGTGCGGGCATTACGGAACTGCTCCAGGGCTGGTAACAACGGCAAGGTTTCCGGGAACACCAGCGGCTGGCGAATCAACACCCGCAGGTTGAGCGGTTCGCCGCGCAGTGACTGTTGTAGCAGGTCGATAACGTGAACAACACCGAGCAAATCTTCTGCGTCATCACCGTCGGTAACCACCAGCCGCGTATGCTGATTTCGCTCCAGCAACTGGCGGATTTCTTCTTCCGGCGCGTTGAGATCGATATGCTCAATATCGTGGCGCGACGTCATAATGCTGCTTACGGTACGCTGGTTAAGATTAAGTACCCGCTCAATCATCCGCCGTTCCTGCGGATTAAAGATCTGCTGGTTTCCATGATCCACCAGCATGGACGCGGTTTTGGCGTCCAGTTCCGCATCTTCTTTTTGCCCGCTAAGCAGGCGCATTACCGCTTCGGTAGTCCGCTGGCGTAGCGTCTGATTAGCGGAAAGAAAACGTCGCCGGTTAAAGATAGCCAACTGATTGAGTGCCTCGATCATCACCGAGAAACCAATGGCAGCGTACAGGTAGCCTTTCGGAATGACGAAGCCGAAACCTTCTGCCACCAGGCTAAAGCCAATCATCAACAGGAAGCTTAAGCAGAGAATAACGATGGTCGGGTGACTGTTAACAAATTGCGTTAACGGCTTGCTGGCCATCAACATCAGGCTGATAGCGATAACCACGGCGGCCATCATGACCAGTAAATGGTCGACCATCCCGACGGCGGTAATCACTGAGTCGAGTGAGAAAATGGCGTCCAGTACCACAATTTGCGTCACCACGCCCCAGAACTTCGCACCTTTGCGTTGTGTGGGATTATTGCTGTCTTTCCCTTCCAGCCGTTCGTTCAGCTCCATCGTGGCTTTGAACAACAGGAAGAAACCACCAAACAGCATGATTAAGTCGCGGGCGCTAAAGGTAAACGAGCGGAAGCTGAACAGCGGTTGAGTCAGGGTGACCAGCCAGGAGATTGACGCTAGCAGTAACAGGCGCATTAACATCGCCAGCAGCAGCCCGGTAACCCGTGCGCGGTCGCGCTGCTTCGGCGGTAGTTTTTCGGCGAGGATGGCAATAAAGACCAGGTTATCAATGCCGAGGACCAGTTCGATCACAATCAGCGTGATTAACCCGGCCCAGATAGACGGATCGGCAATCCATTCCATAGTAAGTACAAAACCTATTCGTTGTATGACAAATGTCACAATTCGATCATGGATAAATCGGGGCAAAAATGCAATGTTGCAGCACTATTTATCTCATATTATTTGAGGGTAATAACCTCACATTATCCCTGAATTAAAAGCGGTAATAATAAAACATTATTTAAGAAATATCGCATGTGGAGACGCAATATTAAATATTGTCAACCTAAAGAAACTCCTAAAAACCATATTGAATGATACTTAATATAATTCTTAAAAATAGCCAATTGCCGAATTGTTACCTTGCCTGCTATTCCGTTAGCTGTAACACTTCCTCCTGCATTATTGGCGAGCCAATATTCAATTACCATAATGTCACCTTATATTCGGAAGTTAATTTCCGCAATAACCCTTTCTCATCAACGATTGTATGCAGAGAGGGTTTGAAAAATTAAGCTCAATCAGTGTATTGGTAGCTAAAAAGCCAGGGGCGGTAGCGTGTCTGGATGCCTGAAAGACCAGTCTGAATTATTCTGTCAATAGCCTGCGGATGAAATCAATTTTTTTAGGACTGATGCCAGTTAAATTTTTATTCAATTAACTGCAAGGTAAATGTGCATGGCGACATTGCTATTAATAGTGCACAGGATAATTACTCTGCCAAAGTGATAAATAAACAATGATGAAATCCAAAATGAAATTGATGCCATTATTGGTGTCAGTAACCTTGATAAGCGGTTGCACAGTACTTCCGGGCAGCAATATGTCGACGATGGGCAAAGACGTCATCAAACAGCAGGACGCTGATTTCGATCTCGACAAAATGGTGAATGTTTATCCGCTGACCCCGCGCCTGATTGACCAATTACGCCCACGCCCGAATGTAGCGCGCCCCAATATGACGCTGGAAAGCGAGATCGCGAATTACCAGTATCGCGTCGGGCCGGGGGACGTTCTTAATGTCACCGTCTGGGATCACCCGGAACTCACCACGCCAGCTGGTCAGTACCGCAGCTCCAGCGACACCGGCAACTGGGTACAGCCTGACGGCACTATGTTTTACCCGTATATCGGCAAGGTTCACGTAGTCGGGAAAACGCTCGCTGAAATCCGCAGTGATATTACCGGGCGCTTAGCGACGTACATCGCTGACCCGCAGGTGGACGTTAATATCGCCGCCTTCCGCTCACAAAAGGCCTATATCTCAGGTCAGGTGAATAAATCCGGTCAACAGGCGATCACCAACGTACCACTGACCATTCTCGACGCCATCAACGCCGCAGGTGGCCTGACCGACACCGCTGACTGGCGCAACGTGGTGCTAACACACAATGGTCGTGAAGAACGCATTTCTTTACAGGCGCTGATGCAAAACGGCGACCTCAATCAGAACCGACTGCTTTATCCCGGCGATATTCTCTACGTGCCGCGTAATGATGATCTGAAAGTATTTGTGATGGGTGAAGTGAAGAAACAGAGCACCCTGAAAATGGACTTTAGCGGCATGACCCTGACTGAAGCTCTGGCCAATGCCGAAGGTATCGACATGACCACCTCCAACGCCAGCGGCATCTTTGTCATTCGTCCGCTGAAAGGCGAGGGCGGGCGTAACGGCAAGATTGCCAATATCTACCAGCTGGATATGTCCGATGCGACGTCGCTGGTGATGGCGACAGAATTCCGCCTGCAACCTTATGACGTGGTGTATGTCACCACCGCCCCGGTTTCCCGCTGGAACCGTCTGATCAATCAGTTGCTGCCAACTATTAGCGGTGTCCGTTACATGACGGATACAGCCAGCGACATTCATAACTGGTAATCGTCATGTTTAACAACATCTTAGTTGTCTGTGTCGGCAATATTTGCCGTTCCCCGATGGCGGAACGCTTACTGCAACGTTATCACCCGGAACTGAAAGTGGAGTCCGCTGGACTCGGCGCGCTGGTCGGTAAGGGCGCTGATCCTACCGCTATCAGCGTCGCCGCAGAACATCAACTGTCTCTGGAAGGCCACTGTGCACGACAAATCAGCCGCCGCCTGTGTCGCAACTATGACCTGATTTTGACCATGGATAAGCGCCATATCGAACGCTTATGCGAGATGGCACCGGAGATGCGCGGCAAAGTGATGCTGTTTGGTCACTGGGATAACGAATGTGAAATCCCCGATCCGTATCACAAAAGCCGGGAAACGTTTGCAGCGGTGTACACATTACTTGAACGGTCTGCCCGCCAGTGGGCGCAGGCATTGAACGCAGAGCAGGTATAAGAATGACAGAAAAAGTAAAACAACATGCCGCTCCGGTAACGGGCAGTGATGAAATCGATATTGGTCGCCTGGTCGGCACCGTCATTGAAGCGCGCTGGTGGGTGATTGGCATCACCGTCGTATTTGCCCTCTGTGCCGTGGTTTACACTTTCTTCGCCACGCCGATTTATAGTGCCGACGCACTGGTACAAATCGAGCAAAACAGCGGCAATTCGCTGGTGCAGGATATCGGCTCGGCATTAGCCAACAAACCGCCTGCATCGGACGCCGAGATCCAGTTGATTCGTTCGCGTCTGGTGCTTGGTAAAACGGTGGACGATCTCGACCTCGATATTGCGGTGAGCAAAAACACGTTCCCGATTTTCGGGGCGGGCTGGGATCGCCTGATGGGGCGTCAGAACGAGACGGTGAAAGTGACTACCTTTAACCGCCCGAAAGAGATGGCGGATCAGGTGTTTACGCTTAATGTGCTGGATGACAAAAACTACACCCTGAGCAGTGATGGCGGCTTTAGCGCCCGTGGGCAAGCGGGCCAGATGCTGAAAAAAGAAGGCGTCACGCTGATGGTTGAAGCCATTCACGCCCGCCCGGGCAGTGAGTTTACCGTCACCAAATACTCCACGTTGGGGATGATCAACCAACTGCAAAACAGCCTGACGGTAACGGAGAACGGCAAAGACGCAGGCGTACTGAGCCTGACTTATACCGGTGAAGATCGCGAACAGATCCGCGACATTCTTAACAGCATCGCTCGTAACTATCAGGAACAAAATATTGAGCGCAAATCGGCGGAAGCGTCGAAAAGCCTCGCTTTCCTCGCGCAACAGTTACCGGAAGTACGTAGCCGCCTCGATGTTGCCGAAAACAAACTGAATGCCTTCCGTCAGGATAAAGATTCTGTTGATCTGCCGCTTGAAGCGAAAGCGGTGCTCGATTCGATGGTGAACATCGACGCGCAGTTGAACGAACTGACCTTTAAAGAGGCGGAAATCTCCAAGCTGTACACCAAAGTTCACCCGGCGTACCGCACGCTGCTGGAGAAACGTCAGGCGCTGGAAGAAGAGAAAGCCAAACTTAACGGTCGCGTAACGGCGATGCCGAAAAACCAGCAGGAAATTGTCCGTCTGACCCGCGATGTCGAGTCTGGTCAGCAGGTCTATATGCAACTGCTGAATAAAGAGCAGGAGCTGAAAATCACCGAAGCCAGCACCGTCGGCGATGTGCGCATTATTGACCCGGCAATCACCCAGCCTGGCGTGCTAAAACCGAAGAAAGGGCTGATTATCCTCGGCGCGATTATCCTTGGCCTGATGCTCTCTATCGTGGGTGTGCTGCTGCGCTCGTTGTTTAATCGCGGCATCGAAAGCCCGCAAGTGCTGGAAGAACACGGAATCAGCGTCTATGCCAGCATCCCGCTGTCGGAGTGGCAGAAAGCGCGCGATAGCGTCAAAACCATCAAAGGGGTTAAACGCTATAAACAGAGCCAGCTACTGGCAGTGGGGAATCCAACCGATCTGGCGATTGAAGCCATCCGTAGTCTGCGTACCAGTCTGCACTTCGCGATGATGCAGGCGCAGAACAATGTGTTGATGATGACCGGGGTTAGCCCGTCAATCGGTAAAACCTTTGTCTGCGCCAACCTGGCGGCGGTGATCAGCCAGACCAATAAACGCGTGTTGTTGATCGACTGCGATATGCGCAAAGGCTACACCCACGAGCTGTTGGGCACCAATAATGTCAATGGGCTGTCGGAGATTCTGATTGGTCAGGGCGATATTACTACCGCTGCTAAACCGACCTCTATTGCCAAATTTGACCTGATCCCGCGCGGTCAGGTGCCGCCAAATCCTTCTGAACTGTTAATGAGCGAACGCTTTGCCGAACTGGTGAACTGGGCGAGTAAAAACTATGACCTGGTGTTGATTGATACGCCGCCGATTCTGGCAGTGACCGATGCGGCAATTGTTGGTCGTCATGTCGGAACCACGTTAATGGTGGCGCGTTATGCGGTCAACACATTGAAAGAAGTGGAAACCAGTCTGAGCCGCTTTGAGCAAAACGGTATTCCGGTGAAAGGGGTGATTCTGAACTCCATCTTCCGCCGCGCCAGCGCGTATCAGGATTATGGCTATTACGAATACGAATATAAGTCGGATGCGAAATAACGACGCCTGCATTCGCACCGCCCCGTAGGCCGGATAAGGCGCTCACGCCGCATCCGGCAAGCAAACCAGCTCATAAGCCGGGAGAACAACCTATGAAAGACAATCCGCTGATCTCAATCTATATGCCAACCTGGAACCGCCAACAACTGGCGATTCGGGCGATAAAATCGGTCCTGCGCCAGGACTACAGCAACTGGGAGATGATCATCGTGGATGATTGCTCCACCTCCTGGGAACAACTGCAACAGTACGTCACTGCCCTCAACGATCCGCGTATCACTTACATCCACAACGACATTAACAGCGGGGCGTGCGCGGTGCGTAACCAGGCGATTATGCTGGCGCAAGGGGAATACATCACCGGGATCGATGATGATGATGAATGGACGCCCAACCGCCTGAGCGTCTTCCTCGCCCATAAACAGCAACTGGTCACACACGCCTTTTTGTACGCTAACGACTACGTTTGCTAGGGAGAAGTTTATTCCCAACCGGCGAGCTTACCACTGTATCCCAAATCGCCGTACTCACGCCGCCTGTTCTATAAACGTAATATCATTGGCAATCAGGTCTTTACCTGGGCATGGCGTTTCAAAGAGTGTTTGTTCGATACCGAACTGAAAGCAGCACAGGATTACGACATATTCCTGCGGATGGTGGTGGAGTACGGCGAACCGTGGAAAGTGGAAGAGGCGACGCAGATCCTGCATATCAATCACGGCGAAATGCAGATCACCTCGTCACCGAAAAAATTCTCCGGATACTTCCACTTTTACCGCAAGCACAAAGACAAATTCGACCGCGCCAGTAAAAAATATCAGCTGTTTACCCTCTACCAGATCCGCAATAAACGTATGACCTGGCGCACCTTGTTGACGCTGCTGTCGGTGCGTAACGGCAAACGTCTGGCTGATGGTATTCGGGGGCGCTAAAGATGCTGGAAGATCTGCGCGCCAACAGCTGGAGTTTACGCCCGTGCTGCATGGTACTTGCCTATCGCGTCGCTCATTTTTGTTCGGTGTGGCGCAAAAAGAACGTCCTCAACAATCTGTGGGCGGCCCCGCTGCTGGTGCTGTATCGCATTATCACCGAATGCTTTTTCGGTTATGAAATCCAGGCCGCCGCGACCATTGGCCGCCGCTTTACTATCCATCACGGTTACGCCGTAGTGATCAATAAAAACGTGGTGGCGGGGGATGATTTCACCATTCGCCACGGCGTCACTATCGGCAATCGGGGTGCCGATAACATGGCATGTCCACACATTGGCAACGGCGTCGAACTCGGTGCCAACGTCATTATTCTTGGTGATATCACGCTTGGTAACAACGTCACCGTGGGTGCGGGCAGCGTGGTGCTCGACTCTGTCCCGGACAACGCGCTGGTGGTGGGAGAAAAAGCGCGAGTGAAGGTGATTAAATGAATATTCTGCAATTTAATGTGCGACTGGCGGAAGGCGGGGCAGCAGGTGTGGCGTTAGATCTCCACCAGCGTGCGCTGCAACAGGGGCTGGCGTCACATTTTGTCTACGGCTACGGCAAAGGCGGCAAAGAGAGCGTCAGCCATCAGAACTATCCGCAGGTCATCAAACATACGCCGCGGATGACCGCGATGGCGAACATTGCGTTGTTTCGTCTGTTTAATCGCGATCTGTTCGGCAATTTCAATGAGTTATATCGCACCATTACTCGCACACCGGGTCCGGTGGTCCTGCATTTTCATGTGCTGCACAGCTACTGGTTGAATCTTAACAGCGTGGTGCGCTTTTGCGAAAAAGTGAAAAACCATAAACCGGATGTCACCCTGGTCTGGACGCTGCACGACCACTGGAGTGTAACCGGACGCTGCGCCTTTACCGACGGTTGCGAAGGCTGGAAAACGGGCTGCCAGAAATGCCCGACCTTAAATAACTATCCGCCGGTGAAGATTGATCGCGCGCACCAGCTGGTGGCGGGCAAACGCCAGTTATTCCGCGAGATGCTGGCGCTGGGCTGTCAGTTTATTTCCCCCAGCCAGCATGTGGCTGACGCTTTCAATAGTCTGTACGGGCCAGGGCGTTGCCGGATTATCAATAATGGCATTGATATGGCAACCGAAGCGATTCTGGCAGATCTGCCTCCGGTGCGCGAAACTCAGGGCAAGCCGAAAATCGCAGTGGTGGCGCATGACCTGCGTTACGACGGCAAAACTAACCAGCAACTGGTGCGTGAGATGATGGCGCTGGGCGACAAAATCGAACTGCATACCTTTGGTAAGTTCTCGCCGTTCACCGCTGGCAACGTGGTTAATCACGGCTTTGAAACTGACAAGCGCAAGTTGATGAGCGCGCTCAATCAGATGGATGCGCTGGTGTTCAGTTCTCGTGTCGATAACTACCCGCTGATTTTGTGTGAGGCGCTATCGATTGGCGTGCCGGTGATTGCCACCCATAGCGATGCGGCGCGGGAAGTGCTGCAAAAATCCGGTGGTAAAACCGTCAGTGAAGAAGAGGTGCTGCAACTGGTACAGTTAAGCAAACCGGAAATCGCGCAGGCGATATTTGGTACCACGCTGGCTGAGTTCAGCCAACGCAGTCGCGCCGCCTACAGTGGACAACAGATGCTGGAGGAGTATGTCAACTTCTATCAGAATCTGTAGCTACCTGCTGCTGCCACTGATCTACCTGCTGGTTAACGTCAAAATCGCCCAGCTTGGCGAAAGTTTCCCCATCACCATCGTCACTTTTTTACCTGTCTTGTTACTGCTGTTTTTAGAACGCATCAGCATTAAAAAATTGATGATTGCCTTAGGGATTGGCGCGGGACTCACGGCGTTTAACTACCTGTTTGGTCAGTCGTTGGATGCCGGTAAATACGTCACTTCAACTATGCTGTTTGTCTATATTGTGATCATTATTGGCATGGTGTGGAGTATTCGTTTTAAAACAATTTCGCCACACAACCATCGTAAGATATTACGTTTCTTTTATCTGGTGGTCGGACTGGTGGTGGCGCTGGCGGCGGTGGAGATGGCGCAAATTATCCTCACCGGTGGCAGCAGTATTATGGAGTCGATTTCGAAATATCTGATTTACAGCAACAGCTATGTGCTGAATTTCATTAAATTCGGCGGCAAGCGCACGACAGCACTTTATTTCGAACCGGCATTTTTCGCTCTGGCATTAATCTCAATTTGGCTCAGCATCAAACAGTTTGGTATCAAAACGCCTAAAACAGATGCCCTGATTCTCGCAGGGATAATATTATCCGGATCGTTTTCAGGGGTTATGACCTTTATCCTGTTTTATTTGCTGGAGTGGGCATTTCAATATCTGAATAAAGAGGCGATTAAGAAAAAATTACCGTTAGCATTGATTTCTCTGGCTGTATTCCGGGTTGGTGTGGTAATCGCGTTTCCTTATATTTCCACCCGTCTGGGCGATTTAGGTACGGGGGGTAATGACTCCAACTTACTGATAGTGTTTTATGTTCAGATAATGCCCGATGACCTTGTCATGCAGCTCCACCGATTTTGAGAACGACAGTGACTTCCGTCCCAGCCTTGCCAGATGTTGTCTCAGCTTCAGATTATGTCGCTCAATGCGCTGAGTGTAACGCTTGCTGATAACGTGCAGCTTTCCCTTCAGGCGTGATTCATACAGCGGCCAGCCATCCGTCATCCATACCACGACCTCAAAGGCCGACAGCAGGCTCAGAAGACGCTCCAGTGTGGCCAGAGTGCGTTCCCCGAAGACGTGCGCCACAACCGTCCTCCGTATCCTGTCATACGCGTAAAACAGCCAGCGCTGACGTGATTTAGCACCGACGTAGCCCCAATGTTCGTCCATTTCAGCGCAGACAATCACATCACTGCCCGGTTGTATGCGCGAGGTTACCGACTGCGGCCTGAGTTTTTTAAGTGACGTAAAACCGTGTTGAGGCCAACGCCCATAATGCGTGCACTGGCGCGACATCCGACGCCATTCATGGCCATATCAATGATTTTCTGGTGCGTACCGGGCTGAGAGGCGGTGTAAGTGAACTGTAGTTGCCATGTTTTACGGCAATGAGAGCAGAGATAGCGCTGATGTCCGGCAGTGCTTTTGCCGTTACGCACCACGCCTTCAGTAGCGGAGCAGGAAGGACATCTGATGGAAATGGAAGCCACGCAAGCACCTTAAAATCACCATCATACACTAAATCAGTAAGTTGGCAGCATTACCTGTGTGCTGACGCCAAAAAAGTCCAACGGCAGATATTACATGTACCTGGCTTCTGGGCAGAATTATCCTGGCATTTACGCCAACGTACGACAGGTAAGACTAAAGCCTTATATAACAAAGTCTGAATATAAGGAAAACCAATGCAAGATTTAAGCGGTTTCTCGGTGCCGAAAGGGTTCCGGGGCGGCAACGCTATTAAAGTGCAATTATGGTGGGCAGTACAGGCAACAATATTTGCCTGGTCGCCACAAGTATTGTATCGCTGGCGGGCTTTTTTATTACGTTTATTCGGAGCAAAAATAGGAAAAAACGTAGTTATTCGTCCGTCAGTAAAAATTACCTATCCGTGGAAATTAACCTTAGGTGATTACGCGTGGGTTGGCGATGACGTCAATTTATATACCCTCGGTGAAATAACCATTGGCGCACATTCGGTGATATCGCAAAAAAGTTATTTATGCACCGGTAGCCACGACCATGCAAGTCAACATTTCACCATTAACGCCACGCCTATTGTGATTGGCGAGAAATGCTGGCTGGCAACCGATGTCTTTGTTGCCCCAGGCGTCACAATCGGCGACGGCACCGTCGTGGGTGCACGAAGCAGTGTTTTTAAATCGCTTCCGGCAAATGTGGTTTGCCGGGGGAATCCCGCAGTGGTGATACGCGAACGCGTTGAAACTGAATAAATTCAAAAATACAGAGGAATAAGACATGTCAAAAGTCGCTCTCATCACCGGTGTAACCGGACAAGACGGTTCTTACCTGGCAGAGTTTCTGCTGGAAAAAGGTTACGAGGTGCATGGTATTAAGCGTCGCGCATCGTCATTCAACACCGAGCGCGTGGATCACATTTATCAGGATCCGCACACCTGCAACCCGAAATTCCATCTGCATTATGGCGACCTGAGTGATACCTCTAACCTGACGCGCATTTTGCGTGAAGTACAGCCGGATGAAGTGTACAACCTAGGCGCAATGAGCCACGTTGCGGTCTCTTTTGAGTCACCAGAATATACCGCTGACGTCGACGCGATGGGTACGCTGCGCCTGCTGGAGGCGATCCGCTTCCTCGGTCTGGAAAAGAAAACTCGTTTCTATCAGGCTTCCACCTCTGAACTGTATGGTCTGGTGCAGGAAATTCCGCAGAAAGAAACCACGCCGTTCTACCCGCGATCTCCGTATGCGGTCGCCAAACTGTACGCCTACTGGATCACCGTTAACTACCGCGAATCCTACGGCATGTACGCTTGTAACGGAATTCTCTTCAACCATGAATCCCCGCGCCGCGGCGAAACCTTCGTTACCCGCAAAATCACCCGCGCAATCGCCAACATCGCCCAGGGGCTGGAGTCGTGCCTGTACCTCGGCAATATGGATTCCCTGCGTGACTGGGGCCACGCCAAAGACTACGTAAAAATGCAGTGGATGATGCTGCAACAGGAACAGCCGGAAGATTTCGTTATCGCGACCGGCGTTCAGTACTCCGTACGTCAGTTTGTGGAAATGGCGGCAGCACAGCTGGGCATCAAACTGCGCTTTGAAGGCACGGGTGTTGAAGAGAAGGGCATTGTGGTTTCCGTCACCGGGCATGACGCGCCGGGCGTTAAACCGGGTGATGTGATTATCGCCGTTGATCCGCGTTACTTCCGTCCGGCAGAAGTTGAAACGCTGCTCGGCGACCCGACCAAAGCGCACGAAAAACTGGGCTGGAAACCGGAAATCACCCTCAGAGAGATGGTGTCTGAAATGGTGGCTAATGACCTCGAAGCGGCGAAAAAACACTCTCTGCTGAAATCTCACGGCTACGACGTGGCGATCGCGCTGGAGTCATAAGCATGAGTAAACAACGCATTTTTATCGCTGGCCATTGTGGGATGGTCGGTTCTGCCATCAAGCGGCAGCTCGAACAGCGCGGTGATGTGGAGCTGGTATTACGTACCCGCGATGAACTGAACCTGCTGGACAGCCGCGCCGTGCATGATTTCTTTGCCAGCGAACGCATTGACCAGGTCTATCTGGCGGCGGCGAAAGTGGGCGGCATTGTTGCCAACAACACCTATCCGGCGGATTTCATCTACCAGAACATGATGATTGAGAGCAACATCATTCACGCCGCGCATCAGAACGACGTGAACAAACTGATGTTTCTCGGATCGTCCTGCATCTACCCGAAACTGGCAAAACAGCCGATGGCAGAAAGCGAGTTATTGCAGGGCACGCTGGAGCCGACCAACGAGCCTTACGCCATTGCCAAAATCGCCGGGATCAAACTGTGCGAATCTTACAACCGCCAGTATGGACGCGATTACCGCACTGTCATGCCGACCAACCTGTACGGGCCGCATGACAACTTCCACCCGAGTAACTCCCATGTGATACCAGCATTGCTGCGTCGCTTCCACGAGGCGACGGCACAGAATGCGCCGGACGTGGTGGTATGGGGCAGCGGTACACCGATGCGTGAATTCCTGCACGTCGATGATATGGCGGCGGCGAGCATTCATGTCATGGAGCTGGCGCATGAAGTCTGGCTGGAGAATACCCAACCGATGCTGTCGCACATTAACGTCGGCACGGGCGTTGACTGCACTATCCGCGAGCTGGCGCAAACCATCGCCAAAGTGGTGGGTTACAAAGGTCGGGTGGTTTTTGATGCCAGCAAACCGGATGGTACGCCGCGCAAACTGCTGGATGTGACGCGCCTGCATCAGCTTGGCTGGTATCACGAAATCTCACTGGAAGCGGGGCTTGCCAGCACTTACCAGTGGTTCCTTGAGAATCAAGACCGCTTTCGGGGGGAATGATGTTTTTACGTCAGGAAGACTTTGCCACTGTAGTGCGCTCCACACCGCTTGTCTCTCTCGACTTTATTGTCGAGAACAGTCGCGGCGAGTTTCTGCTTGGCAAAAGAACCAACCGCCCGGCGCAGGGTTACTGGTTTGTGCCGGGAGGGCGCGTGCAGAAAGACGAAACGCTGGAAGCCGCATTTGAGCGGCTGACGATGGCGGAACTGGGGCTGCGTCTGCCGATAACAGCAGGCCAGTTTTACGGTGTCTGGCAGCATTTTTATGACGATAACTTCTCCGGCACGGATTTCACCACTCACTATGTGGTGCTCGGTTTTCGCTTCAGAGTAGCGGAAGAAGAGCTGTTACTGCCGGATGAGCAGCATGACGATTACCGCTGGCTGACGCCGGACGCGCTGCTCGCCAGTAACGATGTTCACGCTAACAGCCGAGCCTATTTTCTCGCTGAGAAGCGTGCCGGAGTACCCGGATTATGAAAATACTGGTCTACGGCATTAACTACTCGCCGGAGTTAACCGGCATCGGCAAATACACCGGCGAGATGGTGGAATGGTTGGCGGCACAAGGTCATGAGGTGCGGGTCATTACCGCACCGCCTTACTACCCGCAATGGCAGGTGGGTGAGAACTATTCCGCCTGGCGCTACAAACGAGAAGAAGGGGCCGCCACGGTGTGGCGCTGCCCGCTGTACGTGCCAAAACAGCCGAGCACCCTGAAACGCTTGTTGCATCTCGGCAGTTTTGCCGTCAGCAGTTTCTTTCCACTGATGGCGCAACGTCGCTGGAAGCCGGATCGCATTATTGGCGTAGTGCCAACGCTGTTTTGCACGCCGGGAATGCGCCTGCTGGCGAAGCTCTCTGGTGCGCGTACCGTGCTGCATATTCAGGATTACGAAGTGGACGCCATGCTGGGGCTGGGCCTTGCCGGAAAAGGCAAAGGCGGCAAAGTGGCACAGCTGGCAACGGCGTTCGAACGTAGCGGACTGCATAACGTCGATAACGTTTCCACGATTTCGCGTTCGATGATGAATAAAGCCATCGAAAAAGGCGTGGCGGCGGATAACGTCATCTTCTTCCCCAACTGGTCGGAAATTGCCCGTTTTCAGCATGTTGCAGACGCCGATGTTGATGCCCTTCGTAACCAGCTTGGCCTGCCGGATAACAAAAAAATCATTCTTTACTCCGGCAATATTGGTGAAAAGCAGGGGCTGGAAAACGTTATTGAAGCTGCCGATCTCCTGCGCGATGAACCGCTGATTTTTGCCATTGTCGGGCAGGGCGGCGGCAAAGCGCGGCTGGAAAAAATGGCGCAGCAGCGTGGACTGCGCAACATGCAATTTTTCCCGCTGCAATCGTATGACGCTTTACCTGCACTGCTGAAGATGGGCGATTGCCATCTGGTGGTGCAAAAACGCGGCGCGGCAGATGCCGTATTGCCGTCGAAACTGACCAATATTCTGGCGGTAGGCGGTAACGCGGTGATTACCGCAGAGGCCCACACAGAACTGGGGCAGCTTTGCGAAACCTTTCCGGGTATTGCGGTTTGCGTAGAACCGGAATCGGTCGAGGCGCTGGTGGCGGGGATTCGTCAGGCGCTCCTGCTGCCCAAACATAACACGGTGGCACGTGAATATGCCGAACGCACGCTCGATAAAGAGAACGTGTTACGTCAATTTATAAATGATATTCGGGGATAATTATGGCGCAGTCGAAACTCTATCCAGTTGTGATGGCAGGTGGCTCCGGTAGCCGTTTATGGCCGCTTTCCCGCGTACTTTACCCCAAGCAGTTTTTATGCCTGAAAGGCGATCTCACCATGCTGCAAACCACCATCTGCCGCCTGAACGGCGTGGAGTGCGAAAGCCCGGTGGTGATTTGCAATGAGCAGCACCGCTTTATTGTCGCGGAACAGCTGCGTCAACTGAACAAACTCACCGAGAACATTATTCTCGAACCGGCAGGGCGTAACACTGCACCTGCCATTGCACTGGCGGCGCTGGCGGCAAAACGTCATAGCCCGGAGAGCGACCCGTTAATGCTGGTATTGGCGGCGGATCATGTGATTGCCGATGAAGACGCGTTCCGTGCCGCCGTGCGTAATGCCATGCCTTATGCCGAAGCGGGCAAGCTGGTGACCTTTGGCATTGTGCCGGATCTACCAGAAACCGGTTATGGCTATATTCGTCGCGGTGAAGTGTCTGTGGGTGAGCAGGATACGGTGGCCTTTGAAGTGGCGCAGTTTGTCGAAAAACCGAATCTGGAAACCGCCCAGGCCTATGTAGCAAGCGGCGAATATTACTGGAACAGCGGCATGTTCCTGTTCCGCGCCGGACGCTATCTCGAAGAACTGAAAAAATATCGCCCGGATATCCTCGATGCCTGCGAAAAAGCGATGAGCGCCGTCGATCCGGATCTCGATTTTATTCGTGTGGATGAAGAAGCGTTTCTCGCCTGCCCGGAAGAGTCGGTGGATTACGCGGTCATGGAACCTACGGCAGATGCTGTTGTGGTGCCGATGGATGCGGGCTGGAGCGATGTTGGTTCCTGGTCTTCATTATGGGAGATCAGCGCCCACACCGCCGAGGGCAACGTTTGCCACGGCGATGTGATTAATCACAAAACTGAAAACAGCTATGTGTATGCCGAATCAGGCCTGGTCACCACCGTCGGGGTGAAAGATCTGGTAGTGGTGCAGACCAAAGATGCGGTGCTGATTGCCGACCGTAACGCGGTACAGGATGTGAAAAAAGTGGTCGAGCAGATCAAAGCCGATGGTCGCCATGAGCATCGGGTGCATCGCGAAGTGTATCGTCCGTGGGGCAAATATGACTCTATCGACGCGGGCGACCGCTACCAGGTGAAACGCATCACCGTGAAACCGGGCGAGGGTTTGTCGGTACAGATGCACCATCACCGCGCGGAACACTGGGTAGTGGTCGCGGGAACGGCAAAAGTCACCATTGATGGTGATATCAAACTGCTTGGTGAAAACGAGTCCATTTATATTCCGCTGGGGGCGACGCACTGCCTGGAAAACCCGGGGAAAATTCCGCTCGATTTAATTGAAGTGCGCTCCGGCTCTTATCTCGAAGAGGATGATGTGGTGCGCTTCGCGGATCGCTACGGACGGGTGTAAACGTCGCATCAGGCGCTGTTTGTCGGATGCGGCGTGAACGCCTTATCCGACCTACGGTTCGGTTTTGTAGGCCTGATAAGACGCGGCAGCGTCGCATCAGGCAATGAATGCGAAACCGCGGTGTAAATAACGACAAAAATAAAATTGGCCGTTTCGGTCAGGGCCAACTATTGCCTGAAAAAGGGTAACGACATGAAAAAATTAACCTGCTTTAAAGCCTATGATATTCGCGGGAAATTAGGCGAAGAACTGAATGAAGATATCGCCTGGCGCATTGGTCGCGCCTATGGCGAATTTCTCAAACCGAAAACCATTGTGTTAGGCGGTGATGTCCGTCTCACCAGCGAAACCTTAAAACTGGCGCTGGCAAAAGGTTTACAGGATGCGGGCGTCGATGTGCTGGATATCGGTATGTCCGGCACCGAAGAGATCTATTTCGCCACGTTCCATCTCGGCGTGGATGGCGGCATTGAAGTTACTGCCAGCCATAATCCGATGGATTACAACGGCATGAAGCTGGTGCGCGAGGGGGCTCGCACGATCAGCGGTGATACCGGACTGCGCGACGTCCAGCGTCTGGCTGAAGCCAACGACTTTCCTCCCGTCGATGAAACCAAACGCGGTCGCTATCAGCAAATCAACCTGCGTGACGCTTACGTTGATCACCTGTTCGGTTATATCAATGTCAAAAATCTCACGCCGCTCAAGCTGGTGATCAACTCCGGGAATGGCGCAGCGGGTCCGGTGGTGGACGCCATTGAAGCCCGCTTTAAAGCCCTCGGCGCGCCCGTGGAATTAATCAAAGTACACAACACACCGGACGGCAATTTCCCCAACGGTATTCCTAACCCGCTGCTGCCGGAATGTCGCGACGACACCCGCAATGCGGTCATCAAACACGGCGCGGATATGGGCATTGCCTTTGATGGCGATTTTGACCGCTGTTTTCTGTTTGACGAAAAAGGGCAGTTTATCGAGGGCTACTACATTGTCGGCCTGCTGGCAGAAGCGTTCCTCGAAAAAAATCCCGGCGCGAAGATCATCCATGATCCGCGTCTCTCTTGGAACACTATTGATGTGGTGACTGCTGCAGGCGGCACGCCGGTAATGTCGAAAACCGGACACGCCTTTATTAAAGAACGGATGCGCAAGGAAGACGCCATCTACGGTGGCGAAATGAGCGCCCACCATTACTTCCGTGATTTCGCTTACTGCGACAGCGGCATGATCCCGTGGCTGCTGGTCGCCGAACTGGTGTGCCTGAAAGGAAAAACGCTGGGCGAACTGGTGCGCGACCGGATGGCGGCGTTTCCGGCAAGCGGTGAGATCAACAGCAAACTGGCGCAACCCGTTGAGGCGATTAACCGCGTGGAACAGCATTTTAGCCGTGAGGCGCTGGCGGTGGATCGCAGCGATGGCATCAGCATGACCTTTGCCGACTGGCGCTTTAACCTGCGCACCTCCAATACCGAACCGGTGGTGCGCCTGAATGTGGAATCGCGCGGTGATGTGCCGCTGATGGAAGCGCGAACGCGAACTCTGCTGACGTTGCTGAACGAGTAATGTCGGATCTTCCCTTACCCCACTGCGGGTAAGGGGCTAATAACAGGAACAACGATGACAAATCTAAAAAAGCGCGAGCGAGCGAAAACCAATGCATCGTTAATCTCTATGGTGCAACGCTTTTCAGATATCACCATCATGTTTGCCGGGCTATGGCTGGTTTGCGAAGTCAGCGGACTGTCATTCCTCTACATGCACCTGTTGGTGGCGCTGATTACGCTGGTGGTGTTCCAGATGCTGGGCGGCATCACCGATTTTTATCGCTCATGGCGCGGTGTTCGGGCAGCGACAGAATTTGCCCTGTTGCTACCAAACTGGACCTTAAGCGTGATTTTCAGCGCCGGACTGGTGGCGTTCAACAATGATTTCGACACGCAACTGAAAATCTGGCTGGCGTGGTATGGGCTGACCAGCATCGGACTGGTGGTTTGCCGTTCATGTATTCGCATTGGGGCGGGCTGGCTGCGTAATCATGGCTACAACAAGCGGATGGTCGCCGTAGCGGGGGATTTAGCCGCCGGACAAATGCTGATGGAGAGTTTCCGTAATCAGCCGTGGTTAGGGTTTGAAGTGGTGGGCGTTTACCACGACCCGAAACCGGGCGGCGTTTCTAACGACTGGGCGGGTAACCTGCAACAGCTGGTCGAGGATGCAAAAGCGGGCAAGATTCATAACGTCTATATCGCGATGCAAATGTGCGACGGCGCACGAGTGAAAAAACTGGTCCATCAACTGGCGGATACCACCTGTTCGGTGCTGCTGATCCCCGACGTCTTTACCTTCAACATTCTCCATTCACGTCTCGAAGAGATGAACGGCGTTCCGGTGGTGCCGCTGTATGACACGCCGCTTTCGGGGGTTAACCGCCTGCTAAAACGTGCGGAAGACATTGTGCTGGCGACGCTTATTCTGCTGCTGATCTCCCCGGTGCTGTGCTGTATTGCGCTGGCGGTGAAACTCAGTTCACCAGGGCCGGTTATTTTCCGCCAGACTCGCTATGGTATGGATGGCAAGCCGATCAAAGTGTGGAAGTTCCGTTCCATGAAAGTGATGGAGAACGACAAAGTGGTGACCCAGGCGACGCAGAACGATCCGCGCGTCACTAAAGTGGGGAACTTTCTGCGCCGCACCTCGCTGGACGAATTGCCGCAGTTTATCAATGTGCTGACCGGGGGGATGTCGATTGTCGGTCCACGTCCGCACGCAGTAGCGCATAACGAACAGTATCGCCAGCTCATTGAAGGCTACATGCTGCGCCATAAAGTGAAACCGGGCATTACCGGCTGGGCGCAGATTAATGGCTGGCGCGGCGAAACCGACACGCTGGAGAAAATGGAAAAACGCGTCGAGTTCGACCTTGAGTACATCCGCGAATGGAGCGTCTGGTTCGATATCAAAATCGTTTTCCTGACGGTATTCAAGGGCTTCGTTAACAAAGCGGCATATTGATATGAGCTTACGTGAAAAAACCATCAGCGGCGCGAAGTGGTCGGCTATTGCCACGGTGATCATCATCGGCCTCGGGCTGGTGCAGATGACCGTGCTGGCGCGGATTATCGACAACCACCAGTTCGGCCTGCTGACTGTGTCGCTGGTGATTATCGCGCTGGCAGATACGCTTTCTGACTTCGGTATCGCTAACTCGATTATTCAGCGAAAAGAAATCAGTCACCTTGAACTCACCACGCTGTACTGGCTGAACGTCGGGCTGGGGCTTGTGGTATGTGTGGCGGTGTTTTTGTTGAGTGATGTCATCGGCGACGTGCTGAATAACCCGGACCTGGCACCGTTGATTAAAACATTGTCGCTGGCGTTTGTGGTGATCCCCCACGGGCAACAGTTCCGCGCGTTGATGCAGAAGGAGCTGGAGTTCAACAAAATCGGCATGATCGAAACCAGCGCGGTGCTGGCGGGCTTCACTTTTACGGTAGTTAGCGCCCATTTCTGGCCGCTGGCGATGACCGCGATCCTCGGTTATCTGGTCAATAGTGCGGTGAGAACACTGCTGTTTGGCTACTTTGGACGCAAAATTTATTGCCCCGGTCTGCACTTCTCGCTGGCGTCTGTGGCACCGAACTTACGTTTTGGTGCCTGGCTGACGGCGGACAGCATCATCAACTATCTCAACACCAACCTTTCAACGCTGGTGCTGGCGCGTATTCTTGGCGCGGGCGTGGCAGGGGGATACAACCTGGCGTACAACGTGGCCGTCGTACCGCCGATGAAGCTGAACCCAATCATCACCCGCGTGTTGTTTCCGGCGTTTGCCAAAATTCAGGACGACACCGAAAAGCTGCGTGTTAACTTCTACAAGCTGCTGTCGATAGTGGGGATTATCAACTTTCCGGCGCTGCTGGGGCTGATGGTGGTGTCGAATAACTTCGTACCGCTGGTATTCGGCGAAAAGTGGAACAGCATTATTCCGGTGCTGCAATTGCTGTGTATTGTGGGTCTGCTGCGCTCCGTGGGTAACCCGATTGGTTCGCTGCTGATGGCGAAAGCGCGGGTCGATATCAGCTTTAAATTCAACGTATTCAAAACATTTCTGTTTATTCCGGCGATTGTTATTGGTGGGCAGATGGCGGGCGCAATCGGCGTCACGCTCGGTTTCCTGCTGGTGCAGATTATCAACACCATTCTGAGTTACTTCGTGATGATTAAACCGGTTCTTGGTTCCAGTTATCGCCAGTACATCCTGAGTTTGTGGCTGCCGTTTTATCTCTCGTTGCCGACGCTGGTGGTCAGTTATGCGCTGGGCATTGTGCTGAAAGGGCAACTGGCGCTGGGGATGCTGCTGGCGGTGCAAATAGCCGCGGGCGTGCTGGCGTTTGTGGTGATGATTGTGCTGTCACGCCATCCGCTGGTGGTGGAAGTGAAGCGTCAGTTTTGTCGCAGCGAAAAAATGAAAATGCTTTTACGGGCGGGGTGAATTGCTGTTTTCGGTTCCGACAACGGTTGCCGGATGCGGCGTAAAACGCCTTATCCGTCCTACGGTTCTGTGCTCGGGACCTGTAGGCCTGATAAGACGCGCCAGCGTCGCATCAGGCAAAAAACGGCAACGAACACAACAAACACAGCCTCACCTGGCATCAAATTTATGAGGAAAAAATGAAATTACTTATTCTGGGCAACCACACTTGCGGCAATCGTGGCGACAGCGCCATCTTGCGCGGCTTACTTGATGCCATCAACATCCTCAATCCACATACCGAAGTGGACGTGATGAGCCGCTATCCGGTCAGTTCTTCCTGGCTGCTCAACCGCCCGGTAATGGGCGATCCGCTGTTCCTGCAGATGACACAACACAATAGCGCGGCGGGCGTTGTCGGGCGCATTAAAAAAGTCCTCCGTCGCCGCTACCAGCATCAGGTATTGCTCTCACGCGTCACCGACACTGGCAAGCTGCGCAATATCGCCATCGCCCAGGGATTCACCGACTTCGTGCGCCTGCTGTCAGGTTACGACGCCATTATTCAGGTCGGCGGATCGTTTTTTGTCGATCTCTACGGCGTGCCGCAGTTTGAACATGCGCTTTGCACATTTATGGCGAAAAAGCCGCTGTTTATGATTGGTCACAGCGTCGGCCCCTTCCAGGATGAGCAATTTAACCAACTGGCGAACTATGTCTTTGGTCACTGCGACGCGCTGATCCTGCGCGAATCGGTCAGCCTTGATTTGATGAAACGCAGAAATATCACCACCGCAAAAGTGGAACATGGCGTCGATACCGCGTGGCTGGTCGATCACCACACCGAAGACTTCACCGCCAGCTATGCCGTTCAACACTGGCTGGACGTTGCCGCACAACAGAAAACAGTGGCAATTACCCTGCGCGAACTGGCACCGTTCGACAAACGTCTCGGCACCACTCAACAAGCGTATGAAAAAGCCTTTGCCGGGGTGGTCAATCGCATTCTCGATGAAGGCTATCAGGTGATTGCGCTCTCCACCTGTACGGGTATCGACAGCTATAACAAAGACGACCGCATGGTGGCGCTCAATCTGCGCCAGCACATCAGCGATCCTGCCCGTTACCACGTAGTGATGGATGAACTCAACGATCTGGAAATGGGCAAAATTCTCGGAGCCTGTGAACTCACCGTCGGTACGCGCCTGCACTCCGCCATTATCTCAATGAACTTTGCTACTCCGGCGATTGCCATCAACTATGAACATAAATCCGCCGGGATTATGCAGCAGCTGGGACTGCCAGAGATGGCGATTGATATTCGTCATTTACTGGACGGCAGCCTGCAAGCGATGGTTGCGGATACCTTAGGCCAGCTTCCGGTGCTGAACGCTCGATTTAACGAAGCCGTCAGTCGCGAACGTCAGACGGGAATGCAGATGGTGCAGTCTGTGCTTGAGCGCATCGGGGAGGTGAAATGAAGGTCGGCTTCTTCTTATTGAAATTCCCGCTGTCGTCGGAAACCTTCGTCCTCAATCAAATTACCGCGTTTATTGATATGGGCTTTGAAGTGGAGATTGTCGCTTTGCAAAAAGGCGATACAGAGAACACCCACGCGGCATGGACGAAATACAACCTTGTCGCCAGAACCCGCTGGTTACAGGACGAACCTGCGGGCAAAGTAGCGAAACTGCGCCACCGCGCCAGCCAGACCTTACGTGGCATTCATCGTAAAAATACCTGGCATGCGCTCAACCTCAAACGCTATGGTGCCGAGTCGCGGAACCTGATTTTGTCTGCCATTTGTGGTCAGGTCGCAACACCGTTTCGCGCCGATGTGTTCATCGCTCATTTTGGCCCGGCGGGGGTAACCGCAGCAAAACTACGCGAACTGGGTATCATTCGCGGCAAAATTGCCACCATCTTCCACGGTATTGATATCTCCAGTCGGGAAGTGCTCAACCACTACACTCCCGAATATCAACAACTGTTTCGCCGTGGCGACCTGATGTTACCGATAAGCGATCTGTGGGCCGGAAGGCTGCAAAAAATGGGCTGCCCCAGAGAAAAAATCGCCGTATCGCGTATGGGCGTGGACATGACGCGCTTTAGCCCGCGTCCGGTGAAAGCGCCCGCAACGCCGCTGGAAATCATATCTGTCGCACGCTTAACCGAGAAAAAAGGCCTGCATGTGGCGATTGAAGCCTGCCGTCAGTTGAAAGAGCAGGGCGTGGCATTTCGCTATCGCATCCTCGGCATTGGCCTGTGGGAACGACGCCTGCGCACCATCATCGAACAATATCAACTGGAAGATGTGGTAGAGATGCCGGGCTTTAAACCGAGCCATGAAGTGAAGGAGATGCTCGACGACGCGGATGTCTTCCTGTTGCCATCGGTAACGGGCGCGGATGGCGATATGGAAGGCATTCCGGTGGCGCTAATGGAAGCGATGGCGGTCGGTATTCCGGTGGTTTCTACTCTGCATAGCGGAATTCCTGAACTGGTGGAGGCCGATAAATCCGGCTGGCTGCTGCCTGAGAACGATGCTCGCGCACTGGCACAACGTCTGGCGGCGTTTAGCCAACTGGATACCGACGAACTGGCTCCGGTCGTCAAACGTGCGTGCGAAAAAGTCGAACACGATTTTAACCAGCAGGTGATTAATCGAGAACTCGCCAGCTTGCTGCAGGCTTTATAGAGGAGAACGTATGCCATTTAAAACACTCTCCCGACGCACCTTCCTGACGGCAAGCTCGGCGCTTGCCTTCCTCCATACCCCTTTCGCTCGCGCACTTCCCGCCCGACAAAGCGTTAACATTAACGACTACAACCCACATGACTGGATCGCCTCATTTAAACAAGCCTTCAGCGAAGGGCAAACGGTCGTCGTGCCTGCCGGATTCGTTTGTGACAATATCAACACCGGCATCTTCATCCCTCCCGGCAAAACGTTACACATCCTTGGAAGCCTGCGCGGCAACGGCAGAGGGCGATTTGTCTTACAGGACGGCAGCCAGGTGACAGGGGGAGAGGGCGGCGGTATGCATAACATTACCCTGGATGTGCGTGGTTCTGACTGCACCATCAAAGGGCTGGCGATGAGCGGCTTTGGCCCGGTAATGCAGATTTATATTGGCGGCAAAAACAAACGGGTCATGCGCAACCTGACCATCGATAACCTCACTGTCAGCCACGCTAATTACGCCATCTTACGCCAGGGATTTCATAACCAGATTATCGGTGCCAACATTACCAACTGTAAGTTCAGCGACTTACAGGGCGACGCCATTGAATGGAACGTGGCAATTAACGACAGTGATATTTTGATATCTGACCATGTCATCGAGCGTATCAACTGTACCAACGGCAAAATCAACTGGGGCATCGGCATAGGCCTTGCGGGAAGCACTTATGATAACAACTACCCGGAAGACCAGGCAGTGAAAAACTTTGTCGTGGCGAATATCACGGGATCGGATTGTCGGCAGTTGATCCATGTTGAAAATGGTAAACATTTTGTTATTCGTAATATCAATGCCCGCAATATCACGCCGGATTTCAGTAAGAAAGCGGGCATTGATAACGCGACAGTCGCTATTTACGGTTGTGACAATTTCGTGATTGATAATATTGAAATGATTAATAGCGCCGGGATGTTAATCGGCTATGGGGTAATTAAAGGCAAATATCTCTCGATACCGCAAAATTTCCGAGTGAATAATATTCAACTGGATAATACCCATCTTGCTTATAAATTGCGCGGCATCCAAATCTCCGCCGGGAATGCCGTCTCCTTTGTGTCGCTAACTAACATTGAGATGAAGCGTGCCTCGCTGGAGTTACACAACAAGCCGCAACATCTTTTTATGCGAAATATCAATGTGATGCAGGAATCCTCAGTTGGACCAGCATTGAGCATGAACTTCGACATGCGCAAAGACGTTCGCGGCGTCTTTATGGCGAAAAAAGAAACACTGCTGTCTCTTGCAAATGTTCATGCGGTGAATGAAAGAGGGCAAAGCTCCGTCGATATCGACAGGATTAATCACCATATTGTTAATGTGGAAAAGATTAACTTTAGATTGCCGGAACGGAGGGAGTAGATTTGCGACCATTCCTGGAAAAATGGAGCCATACTTAGGAACAATGCTACTGCAATCCACAACGAAGCGGCGTAACATCACAAGTAATTCAGTAATCAATTCAGGGTAATTGATGCTGGCGAAAAAAATCGAACAAGCTATAATTCAGCAACCATTTTACAGGTGGATGAAATAATGACGAATTTAAAAGCAGTTATTCCTGTAGCGGGTCTCGGGATGCATATGTTGCCTGCCACTAAGGCGATACCCAAAGAGATGCTACCAATCGTCGACAAGCCAATGATTCAGTACATTGTTGACGAGATTGTGGCTGCAGGGATCAAAGAAATCCTCCTGGTAACTCACGCGTCCAAGAACGCGGTCGAAAACCACTTCGACACCTCTTATGAGTTAGAATCACTCCTTGAGCAGCGCGTGAAGCGTCAACTGCTGGCGGAAGTACAGTCCATCTGTCCGCCGGGCGTGATCATTATGAACGTGCGTCAGGGCGAACCTTTAGGTTTAGGCCACTCCATTTTGTGTGCGCGACCTGCCATTGGTGACAACCCATTTGTCGTGGTACTGCCAGACGTTGTGATCGACGATGCCAGCGCCGACCCGCTACGTTACAACCTTGCTGCCATGATTGCACGTTTCAACGAAACGGGCCGCAGCCAGGTGCTGGCAAAACGTATGCCGGGTGACCTCTCTGAATACTCCGTCATCCAGACTAAAGAGCCGCTGGACCGTGAGGGTAAAGTCAGCCGCATTGTTGAATTTATCGAAAAACCGGATCAGCCGCAGACGCTGGACTCAGACATCATGGCCGTAGGTCGCTATGTGCTTTCTGCCGATATTTGGCCGGAACTGGAACGTACTCAGCCTGGTGCATGGGGACGTATTCAGCTGACTGATGCTATTGCCGAGCTGGCGAAAAAACAATCCGTTGATGCAATGCTGATGACCGGCGACAGTTACGACTGCGGCAAAAAAATGGGCTATATGCAGGCGTTTGTGAAGTATGGCCTACGCAACCTGAAAGAAGGGGCGAAGTTCCGTAAAGGTATTGAGAAGCTGTTAAGCGAATAATGAAAATCTGACCGGATGTAACGGTTGATAAGAAAATTATAACGGCAGTGAAGATTCGTGGCATAAGTTTTGCTCATTGAATTTTCCTGCCGTTGCCGTTTTTATAAAGCCTATAAAAACAAGAAGTTACATAGCTCATATTATTCAAATTTTTCCAGGATTTTCCTTGTTTCTACGGCTGTTTGGTAAGACAATTAACGTTTGAATTTTTCGGATTTGGCGCGAGTGGCTAACGCTCGCCACATCGTTGAGATGCATGCAGTGCACTGGTAGCTGTTAAGCCAGGGGCGGTAGCGTGTATTAATACCTCTATTAATCAAATCTGGAGCAGTCTATTTCACAGCATGCTCTATAGCTATATGGAATAAAAAAGTGAAGATACTTGTTACTGGTGGCGCAGGGTTTATTGGTTCTGCTGTTGTTCGTCACATAATAAATAATACGCAAGATAGTGTTGTTAATGTCGATAAATTAACATACGCCGGGAACCTGGAATCACTCGCTGATGTTTCTGATTCTGAACGTTATGCTTTTGAGCATGCAGATATCTGCGATGCTGTAGCCATGTCGCGTATTTTCGCACAGCACCAGCCAGACGCGGTGATGCACCTGGCGGCAGAGAGCCACGTTGACCGTTCAATAACGGGCCCTGCGGCATTTATTGAAACCAATATTGTGGGGACTTATGTTCTTTTAGAAGCGGCGCGCAATTACTGGTCTGCTCTGAATGATGAAAAGAAAAAAAGTTTCCGCTTTCATCATATTTCTACTGATGAAGTTTATGGTGACTTACCCCATCCGGATGAAGCAAATAATAACGAAGCGTTACCGCTATTTACGGAAACGACAGCTTACGCGCCAAGTAGCCCGTATTCTGCGTCTAAAGCTTCCAGCGATCATTTGGTACGTGCCTGGAAGCGGACTTATGGTTTACCAACCATTGTGACTAATTGCTCGAACAATTATGGTCCTTATCACTTCCCGGAAAAACTTATTCCATTGGTTATTCTGAATGCTCTGGAAGGTAAGGCATTACCTATTTATGGTAAAGGGGATCAAATTCGCGACTGGTTGTATGTAGAGGATCATGCTCGTGCGTTATATACCGTCGTAACCGAAGGTAAAGCGGGTGAAACTTATAACATTGGTGGACATAACGAAAAGAAAAACATCGACGTAGTGCTCACTATTTGTGATTTGTTGGATGAGATTGTACCGAAAGAGAAATCTTATCGTGAGCAAATTACTTATGTTGCCGATCGCCCGGGGCATGACCGCCGTTACGCCATTGATGCCGATAAAATTAGCCGCGAATTGGGCTGGAAACCGCAAGAAACGTTTGAGAGCGGGATTCGTAAAACGGTGGAATGGTATCTGGCTAATACAAATTGGGTTGAGAATGTGAAAAGCGGTACTTATCAGTCGTGGATTGAACAAAACTATGAGGGCCGTCAGTAATGAATATCCTGCTTTTCGGCAAAACAGGGCAGGTGGGTTGGGAACTGCAGCGTGCTCTGGCTCCTCTGGGTAACTTGATTGCGCTCGATGTTCACTCCACTGATTATTGTGGAGATTTCAGCAACCCCGAAGGTGTGGCTGAAACCGTCAAAAAAATTCGCCCCGATGTTATTGTTAATGCTGCTGCTCACACTGCAGTAGACAAAGCGGAATCAGAACCGAATTTCGCGCAATTACTTAACGCGACATGCGTCGAAGCGATTGCAAAAGCAGCTAATGAAGTCGGAGCCTGGGTTATACACTACTCCACTGATTATGTTTTCCCAGGCAACGGTGACACGCCATGGCTGGAAACGGATGCAACAGCACCGCTAAATGTCTACGGTGAAACCAAGCTAGCTGGGGAAAAAGCGTTACAAGAACATTGCGCAAAGCATCTTATTTTCCGTACCAGCTGGGTATACGCTGGTAAAGGAAATAACTTTGCCAAAACGATGTTGCGCCTGGCAAAAGAACGCGAAGAGTTGGCTGTAATAAACGATCAATTCGGCGCACCAACGGGGGCTGAATTACTGGCTGATTGCACCGCTCATGCCATTCGCGTGGCCGCAAATAAACCAGAAGTTGCTGGTTTGTACCATCTGGTTGCTGGTGGTACAACAACCTGGCACGATTATGCCGCTCTGGTATTTGAAGAAGCGCGCAGAGCGGGGATCAACCTTGCTCTTAACAAACTTAATGCCGTGCCGACAACGGCCTATCCCACACCAGCACGTCGTCCCCATAATTCTCGCCTCAATACCGAAAAATTTCAGCAGAACTTTGCGCTTGTCTTGCCTGACTGGCAGGTGGGCGTGAAACGTATGCTCAACGAATTATTTACGACCACGGCAATTTAACAAATTATTGCATCTCGCTCATGATGCTAGAGCGAGATGAATTAAAAGGAATGGTGAAATGAAAACGCGTAAAGGTATTATTCTGGCTGGTGGTTCCGGCACTCGTCTTTATCCTGTGACAATGGCTGTGAGCAAACAACTGCTACCGATTTATGATAAACCGATGATTTATTATCCGCTTTCAACGCTTATGTTGGCGGGTATTCGAGATATTCTGATTATCAGTACGCCGCAGGATACACCACGTTTTCAACAATTGCTTGGTGATGGAAGCCAGTGGGGGCTTAATCTGCAATATAAAGTACAACCGAGTCCGGATGGTCTGGCGCAAGCATTTATCATTGGTGAAGAATTTATAGGTGGTGATGATTGTGCGCTGGTACTTGGTGATAATATCTTCTATGGTCACGACCTGCCGAAATTAATGGATACCGCTGTTAACAGAGAGAGTGGCGCAACGGTTTTTGCCTATCACGTAAATGATCCTGAGCGCTACGGTGTGGTGGAATTTGATGATAACGGTACGGCAATTAGTCTGGAAGAAAAACCGCAGGAACCAAAAAGTAACTATGCGGTTACTGGGCTTTATTTCTATGACAATGACGTTGTAGAAATGGCGAAAAACCTTAAACCATCTGCACGTGGCGAACTGGAAATTACCGATATTAACCGTATTTATATGGACCAAGGACGTTTGTCTGTCGCTATGATGGGGCGTGGTTATGCATGGCTGGACACGGGGACACATCAAAGTCTTATTGAAGCAAGCAACTTCATTGCAACAATTGAAGAGCGTCAGGGGCTGAAAGTTTCCTGCCCGGAAGAAATTGCTCACCGTAAAGGCTTTATTGATGCTGAGCAAGTGAAGGTATTAGCCGAGCCGCTGAAGAAAAATGCTTATGGTCAGTATCTGCTGAAAATGATTAAAGGTTATTAATAAAATGAACGTAATTAAAACTGAAATTCCTGATGTGCTAATTTTTGAACCAAAAGTATTTGGTGATGAGCGGGGCTTTTTTATGGAAAGCTTCAATCAGAAAGTTTTCGAAGAGGCTGTAGGACGAAAGGTTGAGTTTGTTCAGGATAACCATTCTAAATCAACTAAGGGTGTGTTACGCGGACTGCACTATCAGCTGGAACCTTATGCTCAAGGAAAACTGGTACGCTGTGTTGTCGGTGAAGTTTTTGACGTAGCTGTTGATATTCGGAAATCATCACCAACATTTGGCAAGTGGGTTGGTGTAAATTTGTCGGCGGAGAATAAGCGTCAATTATGGATACCGGAAGGATTCGCTCATGGGTTTTGCGTTCTTAGTGATGAAGCAGAATTTGTCTACAAAACAAATAATTTCTATTCAAAAATGCAAGAGCGTGGGATTTTATGGAGCGACAAAAGTATAAATATAGAATGGCCGGTTCAAAATCCATTGCTTTCTGATAAAGATATTAATGGTCAAAAATTTGTAGATGCTGATTATTTTATATGATAAAGAAATGTAATAATGAGCATAATAAAAAATAGTGTCTGGAACCTTTTTGGCTATGCAATACCAACTTTAATTGCTATCCCCTCGCTAGGATTTCTCGCTCGAGGTTTGGGGCCTGAAGGTTTCGGTGTTTATACAATTGCAATTGCACTTGTTGGGTATGCTGGAATTTTTGATGTAGGCCTGACTCGCTCTGTTATTAGAGAAATTGCAATTCATCGTGATAATCATCATGAAAGAACCAAGGTAATTTCAACAAGTACATCTTTTTTGGTGCTATTTTCATGCTTTGGTGCTTTTTTATTATTGATTTTCTCTGATGGAATTGTTAATTATCTAAAAATTTCTGGTGTTGAACATAGTGATATACAACTAGCATTTAAACTGTTGGCTATTTGCATTCCATTATTTATTCTAAATCAATTATGGTCAGCCATTCTTGAGGGGGATGAAAAATTTGGCATTGTAAATATTCAAAAATCTATATCAAGCTCTTGCATCGCGGGAATTCCGGCCATATTTGTTTTTTATAGTGCTACATTGTCGGCAGCGGTTGCTGGTTTAATATTTGCAAGAGTTATTTCGATTTTAGTCTCTGCCTATTATGTCAGGAATGATATTAAAATTTCGGGGGTTCATTTTTGTTATAAAACCTTTAAACGACTCTTTTTCTTTGGCGGTTGGATGACAGTAAGTAATATCATAAGTCCGGTCATGGTGTATTTTGATCGATTTATAGTGTCAAATATTATGGGGGCAGATAAAGTTGCATTTTATTCTGCACCAGCGGAGGTTATTCTAAAATTAGGAATAATACCTGCAGCAATCGGGAGGGCAGTGTTTCCAAGGTTAAGTAACATCAAAGACTTTAAAGAATTTAAACGTAATGTAAATAAATCATTGCTTTTAATGTTTCTAATCTGTTTGCCGGTGATAATCATAGGCTTGTTATATTCAGGGCTTGTATTGAAAATATGGTTTGGTGAGAATTATCAAATTAATTCCTTTAATATATTAAATGTGTTATTGATCGGTTTTTTCTTCAATGCGCTGGCAATGATACCATTCTCTGCAATCCAGGCATTAGGAAAATCTAAAATTACTGCTTTGATTCATTGTGCTGAATTGGTTCCTTATTTAGCCCTTTTGTATTTTATGGTCGAAAAATATGGGTTACTGGGTGCCGCAATATCCTGGAGCATACGTGTAATTTTAGATGCTCTGTTATTACAATGGCTTTATACTAGAATGTGTTCTGTATATGAAAACTAAAATTAACCAATTACTGAGTCACTTGGATAATGAATAGTAATATTTACGCTGTCATTGTGACATATAATCCCGAACTTAAAAATCTGAATGCACTGATCACTGAACTAAAGGAGCAAAATTGTTACGTTGTAGTAGTCGATAATAGGACTAATTTCACCTTGAAAGATAAATTAGCAGACATTGAAAAAGTTCATTTAATTTGTCTTGGTAGGAATGAAGGTATAGCAAAAGCACAAAATATTGGGATTCGATATTCTCTTGAAAAAGGGGCAGAGAAGATAATTTTTTTTGATCAAGATAGCCGTATTCGCAATGAGTTTATCAAAAAACTTTCCTGCTATATGGATAATGAAAATGCAAAAATAGCTGGCCCAGTTTTTATTGATAGAGATAAGTCACATTATTATCCTATTTGTAATATCAAAAAAAATGGTCTTCGAGAGAAAATTCATGTCACTGAAGGACAGACACCGTTTAAAAGTTCAGTAACAATCTCATCCGGAACCATGGTTTCAAAAGAAGTTTTTGAGATTGTTGGAATGATGGATGAGGAACTTTTTATTGATTATGTCGATACAGAATGGTGTCTTAGATGCTTAAACTATGGCATATTAGTTCATATCATTCCTGATATAAAAATGGTTCATGCTATTGGGGATAAGTCAGTAAAAATCTGTGGGATTAACATACCAATTCACTCGCCAGTACGTCGTTATTATCGAGTAAGAAATGCATTTCTTTTGCTTAGAAAAAATCATGTGCCTCTTTTACTCTCTATTAGGGAAGTTGTTTTTTCTTTAATTCATACGACTTTAATTATCGCAACTCAAAAAAATAAAATTGAATATATGAAAAAACATATTTTGGCTACGCTGGATGGAATAAGAGGAATTACTGGGGGCGGTCGTTATAATGCATAGTTCTGATCAAAAAAGAGTAGCTGTACTTATGGCTACGTATAATGGCGAATGCTGGATTGAGGAACAATTAAAAAGTATTATTGAACAAAAAGATGTAGACATCTCAATTTTTATATCAGATGATTTATCAACTGATAATACATTAAATATTTGTGAAGAATTTCAATTATCATATCCCTCAATTATAAATATACTTCCAAGCGTCAATAAGTTTGGGGGGGCAGGTAAAAATTTTTATAGATTAATTAAAGATGTCGATCTTGAAAACTATGATTATATCTGTTTTAGTGATCAGGACGATATTTGGTATAAAGATAAAATAAAAAATGCAATTGACTGCTTGGTATTTAATAATGCGAATTGTTATTCCAGCAATGTAATTGCATATTATCCATCAGGGCGAAAAAATTTAGTTGATAAGGCTCAGTCGCAAACTCAATTCGATTATTTTTTTGAAGCAGCAGGTCCGGGGTGTACATATGTTATAAAAAAAGAAACGCTTATTGAATTTAAGAAGTTCATCATAAATAATAAAAATGCTGCACAAGATATCTGTCTGCATGATTGGTTTTTATATTCATTTGCGCGGACGAGAAATTATTCGTGGTATATTGATAGAAAACCAACAATGCTGTACAGACAGCATGAAAACAACCAAGTGGGAGCAAACATTAGTTTTAAAGCAAAATACAAACGGCTTGGTTTGGTGAGAAACAAGTGGTATCGAAAAGAAGTAACTAAAATAGCTAATGCCTTAGCTGATGATAGCTTTGTGAATAATCAATTGGGTAAAGGTTATATAGGCAATTTGATCTTGGCTTTAAGTTTTTGGAAGTTAAGGCGGAAAAAGGCTGATAAAATTTATATTTTATTAATGTTGATTTTAAACATATTTTAAAAAACATCACCTTACGAATATGAATAATATAAATAAAATTTTTATAACATTTTTATGTATTGAACTGATTATTGGTGGTGGTGGAAGATTACTGGAGCCATTGGGAATATTCCCTTTGCGATATTTATTATTTGTATTTAGTTTTATACTTTTAATTTTTAATTTAGTTACATTCAATTTTTCAATCACCCAAAAATGTGTCAGTCTTTTTATATGGTTGCTTTTATTTCCTTTTTATGGCTTCTTTGTCGGCTTATTAGCTGGTAATAAAATAAATGATATACTGTTTGATGTGCAACCATACCTTTTTATGCTGTCACTTATATATCTATTTACACTAAGATATACTTTAAAAGTATTTTCATGTGAGATTTTTATTAAAATAGTTAATGCATTTGCATTATATGGATCACTGTTATATATTTCATACATAATTTTGTTGAATTTCGGTTTGTTAAATTTTAATTTAATTTATGAACACTTATCATTGACTAGCGAGTTCTTTTTTCGTCCCGATGGGGCTTTTTTTTCCAAATCCTTCTACTTTTTTGGTGTCGGTGCGATTATCAGTTTTGTCGACAAAAAATATTTAAAATGTCTCATAATAGTGCTTGCGATATTATTGACAGAATCAAGAGGTGTATTACTTTTTACAACATTATCACTGTTATTAGCCAGTTTTAAATTACATAAGCTATATTTAAATACTATTATAATAATATTGGGCAGCGTTCTATTTATAATTATGCTTTACATGGTCGGATCACGCAGTGAAGATTCTGACTCTGTTAGATTTAATGATTTATATTTTTATTATAAAAATGTTGATTTAGCGACGTTCTTGTTTGGAAGAGGATTTGGTTCATTTATATTAGATCGATTAAGGATTGAAATAGTACCTCTTGAGATACTTCAGAAAACAGGCGTTATTGGTGTATTTATATCATTAGTTCCTATGTTGCTTATCTTTTTGAAAGGCTATTTTTTAAATAGTACAAAAACATCATTAATGATGTCGTTAATACTTTTTTTCAGTATTACCGTTTCTATAACTAATCCATTTCTTTTTACACCCATGGGAATTTTTATTATAGGCGTTGTAGTTTTATGGGTATTTTCTATAGAAAATATCCAAATTAGTAATAACCTCACTTCTGGAGCAAAATAAAGGATGTTAAAAATAGGGAAGTTATTGACCAGTTCTTTTTTTAGTTATTTTTTAATTGGAATTGTCAATACTGCTTTACATTGGGGGGTATTTTATGCGTGTTATAATAATTTAGCTTTTGGTCAAGGCCGAAGTAACATTGTTGGTTTTATATGTGCAGCAACCTTTTCTTTTTTTGCAAATGCAAGATGCTCATTTAAAGTATCTGCAACCAAGGCTAGATATTTTATATTTATATTTTTTATGGGGGCGATGAGTTATTTATTCGGCGTTTTATTTGATCTCTTAGCTTTATCTCCAATATTTACATTGTTCACCTTTTCTCTTTTTAGTTTGGTTTTAGGATATTGCGCATCAAAATATTTCATTTTTCGTTAGTAAACGATTTGTTAAAAACACAATTACTTGCACATTAGCTAAATAGTTTATATGAGGGGCTTATGTATCACTCTTTTAATATCGCTGTAATTATTCCTTGTTATAATGAGCAGAAGGCAATAGCAAAAGTCATAAATGATTTCAAAACGAATATTCCAACTGCTTCTATATATGTATTTGATAATAATTCGACTGACAGTACAGCACAAGTGGCAGAGGATGCTGGAGCAACAGTTCACTCTGTTCCTCTGAAAGGCAAGGGGAATGTCGTAAGACGTATGTTCTCAGATGTAGATGCGGATATTTATCTAATGGTTGATGGAGATGACACTTATGATGCAAGTTCTGCTCCAGAAATGATTAACCATCTCATAAAAAATCAATTGGATATGGTTGTAGGATGTCGTCAAGAGAATGGAGATCAAAATACATACAGAAAAGGGCATCGCTGAGGAAATAAATTGTTGACTGGTACTGTTCAGACTATCTTTAAAGGGAATTTTACTGATATGTTGTCGGGGTATCGTGTATTTTCCAGACGCTATGTTAAATCTTTTCCATGTCTATCAAGGGGATTTGAAATCGAAACTGAGCTTACAATTCATGCTTTAGAATTACGTATGAAGTATGGTGAGGTTAATACAAAATATGGCGAGCGATCTGAAGGGAGTGTGAGCAAACTATCAACTTGGAGTGATGGGTTCAAGATTCTGAAAACAATAATTAAACTTTACTCGCTTGAACGGCCACTATACTTTTTTAGTATTATCGGCGTTTTACTTGCTGCTTTGTCTATAATTTTAGGATTGCCCATCATTGTTGATTATATTGATACAGGTTTGGTGAGAAGATTTCCGACTGCCTTTTTAACTGCCTCCATCATGTTATCGTCAATAATGGCATTTGTATGTGGCATTATTTTGCATTCAAATACAACAACTAGACGTGAAATGAAGGCATTATTTTATCTTTCTGAAAAAAACTATAAACTGATAATGTAAATAGAGTATTTTACTATGATTGAATTGCCGTTGTATTTGTATGTTGAACATACAAATACAACGGCAATAATTGCCGTTGGATTTGTATTTTGTGTATTGTTTTGCTTTTGGAATGACATTTTTTGTCATTGGTAATATTGTATTGTCATCTTTTTTTAAGGAGGGGGTGGCAGGACTTAACAAATTTTCTTTATTTTTTATTGCCTATGCATAGGGATGTCTTTAAATATTTTGATAATTTACTTTCTGGGCATGGTCGGGCAATTTAATAAGATTGCTATCTTTTTAATTTTTACGGTGTGTTGGGTTTTAAGCATTATTAAACGTCAGCAATTTAGATGGCTGGCAATAAATAATATTGAGTTCAGTACGCTGTTTGTTATTTTATTTCTTGTTTTGATTTTTGTGGTTACATTGTTATCGTCCCTGCGAGCTCCCGGTGATTGGGATGATACTATGTATCACTTACCTTTGGCTCGTTCATTAGTTGAGCACCATGCAATTGTTGTTGAACAATATTTGCGTTTTCCTCTGTTCCCGCAAAATGCAGATCTTTTAATGGCTTTAGGTTTACAGTTAGGAGATGTAAGGTTAGCTCAGTTTTTAGCAAATATCTGTTTTTTTGTAATAGCCTGTGGACTTGTTGGCTGTTCATGGGAAATTACGAAAACTTATTATCCAGGCATTATTGCTACAATCCTACTATTTACTATCAATCCACTTAAAGATCATCTTGGTTATGCATATATTGATTTAACGCTATCTTTGTTTTGCTGCAGCCAGTATTCTTATATATATTCGCTCAGAAAACAATAAAACACAAAATGAATTAATTTTTTTATGTGGTTTTTTTATTGGAATTGCTTGTGGCGTAAAACTATTTGGTGCCATATATGGAGCCATCATATTTGTTATATTGATAGCGAAAAAGAGAAACATACAGACATTTCTTATTTTTAGCTTGGCAACAATTCTTGGTGGCATTTATTGGTATGTCCGTAGTTTTTGGATCTCTGGTGATCCTTTTAGTCCTGCTGGAGGAAATATATTTGGTCACTACCTATGGAATGAAATTGATCTACAAGTTCAAACAGCAGAACAAGCTCGACATGGTATAAGTCCTGCCACATTAGATTTGCAACAAGCAATTAATAAAGTTGGCAGTGATGTTGTTTTTTATGCTATACTGTCTGTCTTTACACTTAGGAATAATAAAATACTTTGGGTATTTTTCTCGATTGTTTTAACATATGTCTTATTTTGGTTTTCTGTTACGCAAGGTGACAGGTATTTATCACCCATTTACCCATTGTCAGTATTGCAGGTTGCGATCTCAATTGCAAGTTTAATAAAAGATATCAACATTACAAATTACAAGTTGGGACGATATTTTATCCTTGTGTGTATTATTTTTTTTCGGGGCGATCGTTGTATTTTGAATTCAAATATTTTTATTCTGAATACTTGAATTTTAATTCACGCTTAGAAAGTCGCTATAGCTATGAACTGATGAAGAAAGCAAGTGAATATAGTGAGTTATATGGAGATAATCTTATCCAATTAGGCTTGGAGGATGGTATTTACTTCTATAAAGGGATGGCAATTGGTGACGTCTTTGGATTAGCAAGATATAGTGATTGGACTATTAGTAATCCCGAGTGTGAGGTAATCCCACAGGATGATTTAATAGAGAAGATGAAATCTTTTAATAGTTCGTTTATTGTTATATCTAAACGAAGCTATGCTAATTTTAATCCAGAAAAGTATCCAAAATTCAAAGTTCTTATGGATACACCCAATGGCATACTTATCGCTATAAAGTAAGAAGCATGCTGTAACCATATGTATTCCTTGATTAGAAGATGAAAATCACGACGGTTAATAATATAACGGTTAATAGACGGTTAATAATATAGAAGACAGGAGTAAACAATGTCAAAGCAACAGATCGGCGTAGTCGGTATGGCAGTGATGGGGCGCAACCTTGCGCTCAACATCGAAAGTCGTGGTTATACCGTCTCTATTTTCAACCGCTCCCGCGAAAAGACGGAAGAAGTGATTGCTGAAAATCCAGGCAAGAAACTGGCTCCTTACTATACGGTGAAAGAGTTTGTTGAATCTCTGGAAACGCCTCGTCGCATCCTGTTAATGGTGAAAGCAGGTGCAGGCACGGATGCTGCGATTGATTCCCTGAAACCATACCTCGATAAAGGTGACATCATCATTGATGGTGGTAATACCTTCTTCCAGGACACCATTCGTCGTAATCGTGAGCTTTCAGCAGAGGGCTTTAACTTCATCGGTACCGGTGTTTCCGGCGGTGAAGAGGGCGCGCTGAAAGGTCCTTCTATTATGCCTGGCGGGCAGAAAGAGGCTTATGAGCTGGTTGCGCCTATCCTGACTAAAATCGCTGCCGTGGCAGAAGACGGCGAGCCATGCGTTACTTATATTGGTGCCGACGGCGCAGGCCATTATGTGAAGATGGTTCACAATGGTATTGAATACGGAGATATGCAGCTCATTGCTGAAGCGTATTCTCTGCTCAAAGGTGGCCTGAATCTATCTAATGAAGAACTGGCCCAGACTTTCACCGAGTGGAATAACGGTGAACTTAGCAGCTACCTGATCGACATCACTAAAGATATCTTCACCAAAAAAGATGAAGACGGTAACTACCTGGTTGATGTGATTCTGGATGAAGCAGCAAACAAAGGCACCGGTAAATGGACCAGCCAGAGCGCGCTGGATCTCGGCGAACCGCTGTCGCTGATTACCGAGTCTGTGTTTGCACGTTATATCTCTTCTCTGAAAGATCAGCGCGTTGCCGCATCTAAAGTTCTCTCTGGTCCGCAAGCTCAGTCAGCAGGCGACAAGGCTGAGTTCATCGAAAAAGTTCGCAGTGCGCTGTATCTGGGCAAAATCGTTTCTTACGCTCAGGGCTTCTCTCAGCTGCGTGCTGCGTCTGAAGAATACAATTGGGATCTGAACTACGGCGAAATCGCGAAGATTTTCCGTGCTGGCTGCATCATCCGTGCGCAGTTCCTGCAGAAAATCACCGATGCTTATGCCGAAAATCCGCAGATCGCTAACCTGCTGCTGGCCCCGTACTTCAAGCAAATTGCCGATGACTACCAGCAGGCGCTGCGCGATGTCGTCGCTTATGCAGTACAGAACGGTATCCCGGTTCCGACCTTCGCCGCTGCGGTTGCCTATTACGATAGCTACCGTGCCGCGGTTCTGCCTGCGAACCTGATCCAGGCACAGCGTGACTATTTCGGGGCGCATACTTATAAGCGCATTGATAAAGAAGGTGTGTTCCATACTGAATGGCTGGATTAATCTGATTTAACCAACAATAAAATTGAGGCCCGGCGTATATTGCACCGGGCTTTTTTTTGCCAAATATCTTATAGACTAAATTTCACTGCTTAATATTAACTTAATAAACATCAGCTATTCTTATAAAGAAAATCTGAATTGTTTTTCGTTGCGTTGACCATCTGACAACGTAGCGTTAAAACTTTTAGCATCTTATCACGATGCTAAAAACATCATGATTCACAGTTAAGTTAATTCTGAGAGCATGAAATGAAAATCACCATTTCCGGTACTGGCTATGTAGGCTTGTCAAACGGGCTTCTAATCGCACAAAATCATGAGGTTGTGGCATTAGATATTTTACCGTCACGCGTTGCTATGCTGAATGATCGGATATCTCCTATTGTTGATAAGGAAATTCAGCAGTTTTTGCAATCAGATAAAATACACTTTAATGCCACATTAGATAAAAATGAAGCCTACCGGGATGCTGATTATGTCATCATCGCCACTCCAACCGACTATGATCCTAAAACTAATTATTTCAATACATCCAGTGTAGAATCAGTAATTAAAGACGTAGTTGAGATAAATCCTTATGCGGTTATGGTCATCAAATCAACGGTTCCCGTTGGTTTTACCGCAGCGATGCATAAGAAATATCGTACTGAAAATATTATTTTCTCTCCGGAATTCCTCCGCGAAGGTAAAGCCCTTTACGATAATCTCCATCCGTCACGTATTGTCATCGGTGAGCGTTCAGAACGCGCAGAACGTTTTGCTGCGTTGTTACAGGAAGGCGCGATTAAGCAAAATATCCCGACCCTGTTTACCGACTCCACTGAAGCAGAAGCGATTAAACTTTTCGCTAATACCTATCTGGCGATGCGCGTAGCATACTTTAATGACCTGGATAGTTATGCAGAAAGTTTAGGTCTGAATACTCGCCAGATTATCGAAGGCGTTTGTCTCGATCCGCGTATTGGCAACCATTACAACAATCCGTCGTTTGGTTATGGTGGTTATTGTCTGCCGAAAGATACCAAGCAGTTACTGGCGAACTACCAGTCTGTGCCGAATAACCTGATCTCGGCAATTGTCGATGCAAACCGCAAGTGGTGGGTATTTATCGTCTGATTATGAAGAGCGGGTCAGATAACTTCCGTGCGTCTTCTATTCAGGGGATTATGAAGCGTATCAAGGCGAAAGGCGTTGAAGTGATCATCTACGAGCCGGTGATGAAAGAAGACTCATTCTTCAACTCTCGCCTGGAACGTGATCTCGCCACCTTCAAACAACAAGCCGACGTCATTATCTCCAACCGTATGGCAGAAGAGCTTAAGGATGTGGCAGATAAGGTCTACACCCGCGATCTCTTTGGCAGCGACTAACATCTTGTTATCAGGGCTATTTACGCCCTGATTGTCTTTTGTTACCTCCGCAATAATTCATTATTTTTATCACTTATCCTATAGCATTCACGGGGATTATCGCTAAACTATGCGGACTTGGAAATTTCCGTCAGTTAGGGTAATGATGAGAGTAGAAAATAATAATGTTTCTGGGCAAAACCATGACCCGGAACAGATTGATTTGATTGATTTACTAGTGCAGTTGTGGCGTGGCAAGATGACAATTATCATTTCCGTCATTGTGGCTATTGCCCTGGCTATTGGTTATTTGGCAGTAGCGAAGGAGAAATGGACGTCAACAGCAATTATCACTCAGCCCGACGTGGGGCAAATTGCTGGCTATAACAATGCCATGAATGTTATCTATGGTCAGGCTGCACCGAAAGTATCGGATTTGCAGGAGACGTTAATTGGTCGCTTCAGTTCTGCCTTCTCTGCATTAGCAGAAACGCTGGATAATCAGGAAGAGCCAGAAAAACTTACCATCGAACCTTCTGTTAAGAACCAGCAATTACCATTGACTGTTTCTTATGTTGGGCAAACTGCAGAGGGCGCACAAATGAAGTTGGCCCAATACATTCAGCAAGTTGATGATAAAGTGAATCAAGAGCTAGAAAAGGATCTCAAGGACAACATTGCTCTGGGACGGAAAAACTTGCAGGACTCTTTAAGAACCCAGGAAGTGGTCGCGCAGGAGCAGAAAGATCTGCGTATCCGTCAGATTCAGGAAGCGTTGCAGTATGCGAATCAGGCGCAGGTGACAAAGCCACAGGTTCAGCAGACTGAAGATGTGACGCAAGATACGTTGTTCCTTCTAGGGAGCGAAGCGCTGGAGTCGATGATTAAGCATGAAGCGACTCGTCCGTTGGTGTTCTCACCAAACTACTATCAGACACGTCAAAACCTGTTGGATATTGAAAAATTAAAGTTTGATGATCTTGATATTCATGCTTACCGCTATGTGATGAAACCGACGTTACCTATTCGTCGCGATAGTCCGAAAAAGGCAATCACCTTGATTCTGGCAGTGCTTCTGGGCGGCATGGTTGGCGCGGGGATTGTGTTGGGGCGTAACGCTCTGCGTAATTACAACGCGAAGTAATATTATTGTGCATTTAAGAGAAACGGGCAGGGTGGTGACACCATGCCCGTTTTTTTTGCCGGATGCGATGCTGGCGCATCTTATCCGGCCTACGTGTGTTGAGATAATGTGTAGGCACGATAAGTTTGCGCATCGGGCAATGGCTCCGGGTGTGACAACAACATCACACCTGCTCAGCCCGTAACTCACTGATGCCGTTTATGCAGGTTCTCAATTACTGTCGTTAAATCCAGATCCTGATCCTGCAACAGCACCAGCAGGTGATACATCAAGTCAGATGCCTCGTTGGTCAGCTCAAAGCGATCATGTACCGTTGCTGCCAGTGCGGTTTCCACGCCTTCTTCGCCCACTTTCTGCGCAATGCGTTTAGTGCCGCTGGCATACAGTTTGGCGGTGTAGGAGGTTTCCGGGTCGGCATATTTACGTTCGGCGAGCAGTTGTTCCAGTTGATACAGGAACAGCCACTGGTGAGCGGTGTTGCCGAAGCAGCTACTGGTGCCTTTGTGGCAGGTTGGCCCGATGGGATTCGCCAGCACCAGTAATGTGTCGTTGTCGCAGTCCGGGGCAATACTTACCACATTGAGAAAATTGCCCGAGGTTTCGCCTTTGATCCACAGTCGCTGTTTAGTGCGCGAGAAGAAGGTGACTTTACCGCTTTCGATGGTTTTGTCTAAGGCTTCCGGGTTCATGTAGCCCAGCATTAACACTTCGCCAGATACCGCGTGTTGCACAATCACCGGCATCAGACCGTCGGTTTTTTCCCAGTCCAGTTCGCGACGTTGTTGTTCTGTTAACATATCCTGATCTCCACGCCCTGTGTTGCCAGGTACGCTTTTAATTCGCCAATATTGATTATTTGTTTGTGGAATACGGAAGCTGCCAGCGCACCGTCAACGTCGGCATCGCGGAAGGCTTCCAGGAAGTGTTCCATGGTGCCCGCGCCACCGGAGGCAATCAGCGGGACGTGGCAAACTTCACGCACTTTTTTCAGCTGCTTGAGGTCGTAACCGTTACACACGCCGTCCTGATTCATCATGTTGAGGACGATTTCTCCGGCGCCGCGTTTTTGCACCTCCTCTACCCAGTCGAGCGTTTCCCATTGAGTGACGCGGGTGCGGCTTTCATCGCCGGTATATTGATTTACATGATATTTACCGGTTTCGGCGTCGTACCAGGTATCAATACCAACCACAATACACTGCACGCCAAAGCGATCGGCCAGGCGAGTAATTAATGTTGGGTCTGCCAGCGCAGGGGAGTTGATGGAAATTTTATCCGCGCCAAAGGAAAGAATTTTCGCGGCATCTTCCAGAGACTTAATCCCACCCGCCACACAAAACGGAATGTCGATCACTTCCGCCACGCGAGATACCCAGCTTTTATCTACCACACGGCCATCGCTGGAAGCGGTGATATCGTAGAACACCAGTTCATCTGCACCTTCTTCGGCGTAGCGTTTTGCCAGTGGCACGATATCGCCAATGATTTCATGGTTGCGAAACTGTACGCCTTTCACCACCTGACCATCACGAACGTCGAGACACGGGATTATGCGTTTTGCCAGCATGCGATGGCCTCCTTCACGGTGAATTTACCTTCCAGTAATGCACGACCAACTATTACGCCGCGCACGCCAGTGCCACGTAGGGCAGCAACATCGTTAATGTCGCCAATGCCGCCGGAGGACTGAAACGCCACTTGCGGATATCTGGCACACACTTCTTCATATAAAGAGACGTTAGATCCCGCCAGCGTGCCGTCGCGCGAGATATCGGTACACAACACATGTTTCAGGCCGACGGGCAGATAGGTTTCCACCAGTTGTTCCAGTGAAACGCCCGAGTTCTCTTGCCAGCCGCTGACTGCCACTTGCTTGTTGCCTTGCTCGTCAATACGGACATCCAGTGCCAGCACCAGCGCATCGGCACCGAAACGTTCAAACCAGCCTTTCACTACGTCCGGTGATTTCACTGCGGTGGAACCGACCACCACGCGCGCAACGCCAGCTTCCAGTAACGCCGCCACGTCTTCTTCACTACGAACACCGCCGCCAACCTGCACCGGGACGTTAACGCCCGCGACCAGGGTTTTAATCAGCGGGATTTGACGCTTAGCCGGATCTTTTGCCCCGGTCAGATCCACCAGGTGCAACACTTCGGCACCTTGCGCAGCGTAATCCTGTAAGCGCGGCAGCGGGTCGTTACCGTAATCGCGTTGTTTGCCGTAATCGCCCTGATGGAGACGCACCACGGTGCCGTCGATTAAATCTAATGCCGGAATAATCATCACATCTCCAGGAAGTTTTTCAGCAACTTAGCGCCAGCGGCACCAGAACGCTCCGGGTGGAACTGCACGCCGTAGAAGTTATCTTTTTGTACCGCCGCGGTGAACGGTTCGCCGTAATTACACTGGGCGATGGTCCACGGATTGACTGGCATTGCGTAGCTGTGAACAAAGTAAAAGTACGCGCCGTCTTCAATCCCCTGAAACAGGCGGTTGCCTGCCTGCGGATAAACGCGGTTCCAGCCCATATGTGGCAGTGGCAGACCAAAGTCGGTCATTTTCGGCACGTCTTCGTCGATGATGCCCAGCAAGTCGACGCCATTGCTCTCTTCGCTGCGTCGTCCCAGGAGTTGCATCCCTAAGCAGATGCCCAGCACCGGTTGGGTACAGGCTTTGATGAGATCAAACAGCTCGCGCTCACGCACCTGATCCATCGCTGCTTGTGCGGTGCCGACGCCGGGTAAAAACAGTTTATCGGCCAGCAACACAATGTCCGGGTCACGGCTGACTTTGGGTTCATAACCGTGGCGCGCAATGGCAGACTTCACAGAGTTCAGGTTGGCGCAGCCAGTATCAAGGATCACCACGTTCATTACAGCACTCCTTTCGACGAGGGCAGGGTGTCGCCTTCGACGCGGATGGCCTGGCGCAGGGTACGACCAAAGGCTTTGAACAGGCTTTCTACACGGTGATGATCGTTTTTACCTTTGGTTTTCAGGTGTAGTGTCACGCCCATGGTGTAAGAGAGCGAACGGAAGAAGTGTTCGATCATTTCAGTGCTGAGATCGCCCACACGCTGGTAGGTAAACTCGGCTTTATATTCCAGGTGCGGGCGACCAGAGATATCCAGTGCGCAGCGGGCAAGGCATTCGTCCATCGGCAGCACAAAACCAAAGCGGCAAATACCGCGTTTGTCGCCGAGGGCAATTTTTAACGCTTCGCCCAGCGCCAGGCCGGTATCTTCGACGGTGTGGTGATCGTCGATATAGAGGTCGCCTTTGACATTGATTTCCATGCGGAAACCGCCGTGGGTGGCGATCTGATCCAGCATGTGATCAAAGAAGCCAACGCCGGTGTTAATCTTGCTGCCACCTTCGCGATCCAGCCACACCTGGACGTCAATCTGCGTCTCTTTGGTGTTGCGCACTACATGGGCGTAACGGTCTCGTTTAGTGAGTTGCTCGCCAATCATTGGCCAGTTCAGGGTTTCGCGGTCGTAGCGTAAACCATTAATGCCCATGTTTTCCGCCAGTTGAATGTCGGTCGCGCGATCGCCAATTACATAACTGTTGGCACGATCCATCGCTTGCTCAGCCAGATAACCCTCCACCAGTTTTACTTTCGGCTTACGGCAGTCGCACTCATCGGCGGGCAGGTGCGGACAAATCAGCACTTCATCAAACTGCACGCCTTGCGAGGTGAAGATCTGCATCATCAGGTTGTGCGGGCCATCAAAATCCGCTTGCGGGAAACTTTGTGTTCCCAGACCATCCTGATTAGTGATCATCACCAGCTTGTAGCCCGCTTTTTGCAGCTTCAGCAATTCCGGGATCACGCCCGGTTCAAAGGCGAGTTTGTCAAAACGGTCCACCTGAAAATCACTCGGCGGTTCGCTAATCAGGGTTCCATCGCGATCGATAAAAAGATACTTCTGACTCATCAAACTTGCTCCGCACGTAAGGCGTCAATGACGCGCTGGCTTTCTTCACGGGTTCCGACGGTAATTCGCAGGCAGCCGCTTAAAGAGGGTTGTTTATTCTGATCACGTAAGATAATGCCCTGATCCCACAAAGATTTAAACACTGCACTGGAGGCTTTAAAGCGCGCCAGAATGTAGTTGGTTTCAGAGTCGAAAACCTGCTCCACGCAGGGGATCTCTTTCAGTGCGGCAATCAGGTATTCGCGTTCTGTAATAATTTGCGCCACCCGTTCGCTCATGGCGACGATTCCCTGCGGGCTTAACGCCTGTGCGGCAATGTCGGCAACCGGCGTCGAGAGCGGGTAGGGGGGGATCACTTTCATCAGCAGGTTGATGACTTCTTCGTTTGCCAGCGTAAATCCGCAACGAAGCCCCGCCAACGCGAAGGCTTTCGAAAGGGTACGCAAAATCGCCAGGTGCGGATATTCCGCCAGCCAGCCAGCTAACGATGCCTGCGGGCAAAACTCGATATAAGCTTCATCGGCAACCACAATCGCCTTACCGCGGGTTAGCTCCAGCAGGGTGCGAAAATCCTGCGGATTGATCAGTTGCCCGGTGGGGTTGTTGGGGCTGCAAACATAGACCACTTTTACGCCGTCCAGCTTGTCGGAAATGCCCTGTAAGTCCAGTTGCCAGTTTTCCAGCGTCGGCACTGTGCGGCATTCGACACCAATGGTTTCAGCGCTGACGCTGTACATGCCGTACGTTGGCGGGCAGTAGAGGATGGCGTCTTTACCCGGTTCGCAAAAAGCGCGGATCAGCAGTTCAATACCTTCGTCCGCGCCACGGCTGACCAGCACCTGTTCCGGTTTTACGCCTGCATATTGCGCGTAATTTTCAATCACCGCTTTTGGCTGGCATTCCGGGTAGCGGTTGAGCGTTTGCTGAGTAAGCTTAAACTCCACGGCGGTGGGATATTCGTTGGCGTTCAGCCAGACGTCGCCGTTACCGCCCAGACGACGCGCCGACTGATACGGTGTCAGGTTGCGGACGTTTTCACGCGCTAAATCAGTAATAGTCACGGTGCTCATGCTTGCTCCTTAAGGACGTTAACACGCAAAGTAACGGCATTTTTGTGGGCGGTCAGGCGCTCGGCGGCGGCCAGTGTTTCAATGGTCGAAGCCAGCGCGGAGAAACCTTCTTTCGACAGTTCCTGTACGGTCATGCGTTTCTGGAAATCTGCCAGCCCGAGGCTGGAACAGGTGGCGGTGTAACCGTAAGTCGGCAGCACGTGGTTGGTGCCGGAGGCGTAGTCGCCTGCCGATTCCGGTGACCAGTCACCAAGAAATACCGAACCGGCGCTGGTGATGCCATCGACCAGTTCGCGGGCGTTGCGGGTCTGAATGATCAGGTGCTCCGGGCCGTACTGGTTGGAGATCTCCACGCACTGCGCTAAATCTTTAGTCACGATCAGGCGGCTGGCGTTCAGTGCCTGGCGGGTGGTTTCGGCACGCGGCAGTTCTGCCAGTTGGCGTTCGACGGCCTCGGCAACGCGACGCGCCATATCAGCATCGGGGGTCAGTAAAATTACCTGTGAGTCAGGGCCGTGTTCAGCCTGAGAAAGCAAATCAGAAGCCACAAAATCCGGCGTAGCGCCGCTGTCAGCAATCACCAGCACTTCCGACGGGCCTGCGGGCATATCGATCGCCGCACCGTCCAGACGCTGGCTTACCTGGCGTTTTGCTTCGGTGACAAAGGCGTTACCCGGCCCGAAGATTTTGTCCACTTTCGGCACAGATTCCGTACCAAACGCCAGCGCGGCAATGGCCTGTGCGCCGCCGACGTTAAACACGTCCTGCACATCGCACAGCTGCGCCGCATAAAGAATTTCATCGGCAATCGGCGGCGGTGAGCACAGCACCACTTTTTTACAGCCCGCAATACGCGCCGGAGTTGCCAGCATTAATACCGTTGAGAAGAGCGGGGCGGAGCCGCCCGGAATATACAAACCCACTGAAGCCACCGGGCGCGTGACCTGCTGGCAACGCACGCCTAGCTGCGTTTCTACATCTACCGGCGGCAGTTTTTGCGCAGTGTGGAAGGTTTCAATACTCTTTACTGCCACCGCCATCGCCTGTTTTAGCTCGTCGCTCAGGCGTTCGCTGGCGGCGGCGATCTCATCAGCAGACACCTTCAGCGCGGTAACCGTGGTTTTATCAAACTTCGCGCTGTATTCACGCAGGGCCTCATCGCCACGCGTTTTCACGTTATCGAGAATATCGTTAACGGTGCGGGTAATGCTTTCAGAAGCGGAGATCGCCGGGCGCATTAACAGCTGGCGTTGTTGCTCCGCAGTACAGCTATTCCAGTCAATGATTGTGTTAAAGCTCATGGCGATCACTCCATCATCTTCTCAATCGGCAGGACCAGGATTGAACTGGCACCCAGTGCTTTCAGTTTTTCCATCGTTTCCCAGAACAGGGTTTCGCTACTCACCATGTGCATCGCTACGCGCTGTTGATCACCCGCCAGCGGCAGAATGGTTGGGCGTTCGGCACCTGGCAGCAGGGCGATGACTTCATCCAGGCGTTCGGTCGGTGCGTGCATCATGATGTATTTTGATTCGCGCGCCTGGATCACACCCTGAATACGGGTCAGTAGCTTGTCGATCAGTTGCTGTTTAGATTCTTCCATTTCGCCATCGCGCTGGATCAGGCAGGCTTTCGAGCGGTAGATAACTTCGACTTCGCGCAGGCCGTTAGCTTCCAGCGTGGCACCGGTGGAAACCAGATCGCAAATCGCATCCGCCAGCCCGGCACGCGGCGCAACTTCGACAGAACCGTTCAGTAAGCAGGATTTAAAAGAGATACCTTTCTGGTCGAGATAACGCTTGAGCAGGTGAGGATAAGAGGTGGCGATACGTTTACCGTTTAAGGAGAGCGGACCGTCCCAGGCTTCATCAACCGGCGTTGCCAGCGAAAGGCGGCAGCCGCCGAAATCCAGACGACGCAGGGTAAAGTAGCGCGGATCTTCACCCTGGGCGCGGCGGTTAAGCAGCTCTTCTTCCAGCACGTTTTCGCCGATAATCCCAAGGTCTACCACGCCGTCCATTACCAGACAGGGAATGTCATCGTCACGCACGCGCAGAATATCAATCGGCATGTTTTCTGCCATCGCGATCAGGCGCTGGGTGTGAAGATTGATTTTAATGCCACAGCGCGCCAGTAATTCGCGTGAGTCATCACTTAAACGGCCGGATTTCTGCATAGCTATGCGTAAACGAGTGTTGTCTGTCATTTTCTTATTCCTCTTTAAACCTGTCTGAACCGTTAACAACCGCGCAATAAAAAAGCCCCCGGAAGGTGATCTTCCGGGGGCTTTCTCATGCGTTCATGCACCACTGGAAGATCTGAATGTCTTCCAGCACACATCGCCTGAAAGACTAGTCAGGATGATGGTGGTGTTTAAATTGAACGCGTGTCATAAAAATCTCTGTGAATGTTTATTCAACTGATGTCTTTTAACCTAAACCACTTTCACGTTAGAAAGCAAGGGCTTTTTTATATATTTTATGGCGATGGATTTGTTTAATGAATGAGCGGGGAAAGGAGGGGGCTAAGAGGACTGTCCTCTAACTTGACAGCACCAAAAAGAGCAAAGTCTGATTTTTCGTCTCGCTGGCAATGTCTTGATCTACAAACTAATTAATAAATAGTTAATTAACACCTATCATTGTACAATGAACTGTACAAAATAGGAGATTTACATGCGTACAATTAGCTACAGCGAAGCGCGTCAGAATTTGTCGGCAACAATGATGAAAGCCGTTGAAGATCATGCCCCGATCCTCATTACTCGTCAGAATGGAGAGGCTTGTGTTCTGATGTCACTCGAAGAATACAATTCGCTGGAAGAGACGGCTTATCTACTGCGTTCCCCCGCTAACGCCCGGAGATTGATGGACTCAATCGATAGCCTGAAATCAGGCAAAGGAACGGAAAAGGACATTATTGAGTGGGTAATGCTGCCAACTTACTGATTTAGTGTATGATGGTGATTTTAAGGTGCTTGCGTGGCTTCCATTTCCATCAGATGTCCTTCCTGCTCCGCTACTGAAGGCGTGGTGCGTAACGGCAAAAGCACTGCCGGACATCAGCGCTATCTCTGCTCTCATTGCCGTAAAACATGGCAACTACAGTTCACTTACACCGCCTCTCAGCCCGGTACGCACCAGAAAATCATTGATATGGCCATGAATGGCGTCGGATGTCGCGCCAGTGCACGCATTATGGGCGTTGGCCTCAACACGGTTTTACGTCACTTAAAAAACTCAGGCCGCAGTCGGTAACCTCGCGCATACAACCGGGCAGTGATGTGATTGTCTGCGCTGAAATGGACGAACATTGGGGCTACGTCGGTGCTAAATCACGTCAGCGCTGGCTGTTTTACGCGTATGACAGGATACGGAGGACGGTTGTGGCGCACGTCTTCGGTGAACGCACTCTGGCCACACTGGAGCGTCTTCTGAGCCTGCTGTCGGCCTTTGAGGTCGTGGTATGGATGACGGATGGCTGGCCGCTGTATGAATCACGCCTGAAGGGAAAGCTGCACGTTATCAGCAAGCGTTACACTCAGCGCATTGAGCGACATAATCTGAATCTGAGACAACATCTGGCAAGGCTGGGACGGAAGTCACTGTCGTTCTCAAAATCGGTGGAGCTGCATGACAAGGTCATCGGGCATTATCTGAACATAAAACACTATCAGTAAGTTGGAGTCATTACCTATTGAGTGAAACTAATCTGGTCTGAGGAATCATGGGATGATTATCTGTACTGGCAGGAAACAGATAAGCGAATTGTTAAAAAGATCAATGAACTTATCAAAGATACCCGCAGAACACCATTTGAAGGTAAGGGGAAACCAGAACCCCTGAAACATAATTTGTCAGGTTTCTGGTCCCGACGCATTACAGAGGAGCACCGTCTGGTATACGCGGTTACTGATGATTCACTGCTCATTGCAGCATGTCGTTATCATTATTGAACAGATTCATTCATAGAATGAATTGTCAGTTTTGATACGCTAGCGTAGCCTTATAGATCTAAGGTGTATCAGGAGATAACGGATGAAAAAGGTCGCAATTGTCGGGTTAGGGTGGTTAGGTATGCCGCTGGCGATGTCACTTTCAGCGCGAGGCTGGCAAGTCACCGGGAGTAAAACCACACAAGATGGTGTCGAAGCGGCCCGAATGAGTGGCATTGATAGCTATCTGCTTCGCATGGAGCCTGAGTTAGTTTGCGATTCTGACGATCTGGATGCCCTTATGGATGCCGATGCGCTGGTCATTACGCTTCCGGCACGTCGTAGCGGCCCCGGCGATGAGTTCTATTTACAAGCGGTACAAGAGTTAGTGGATAGCGCGCTGGCCCATCGTATTCCCCGAATTATTTTTACCAGCTCAACATCTGTCTATGGCGACGCGCAAGGCACGGTTAAAGAAACTACCCCGCGTAATCCGGTAACCAACAGTGGACGAGTATTAGAAGAACTCGAAGACTGGCTGCACAATTTACCCGGTACTTCGGTCGATATTCTGCGTCTTGCGGGCCTGGTCGGACCGGGACGTCATCCGGGACGCTTCTTTGCCGGAAAAACCGCCCCTGATGGTGAACATGGTGTTAATTTAGTCCATTTAGAAGATGTTATTGGCGCTATCACTCTGTTGTTACAGGCACCTAAAGGCGGACACATCTATAATATATGTGCGCCAGCTCACCCTGCGCGTAATGTTTTCTATCCGCAGATGGCCCGTTTACTGGGGCTGCAACCTCCGCAGTTCAGAAATAGTCTGGACAGCGGCAAAGGTAAGATTATTGATGGCAGTCGGATTTGTAATGAACTGGGATTTGAATACCAGTATCCCGATCCGCTGGTAATGCCGTTGGAGTAAACGATCACGCCAGCAGGACGCCGCATGCACTGCAAGGGGGCGTGTATGAAACCACTGCTGGATGTGTTGATGATCCTCGATGCCATAGAAAAAGAGGGCAGTTTTGCGGCGGCGTCAGCCAAACTCTACAAGACGCCGTCCGCTCTGAGTTACACCGTTCACAAGCTGGAAAGCGACCTAAATATTCAATTGCTTGATCGTAGCGGACACCGCGCTAAATTCACCCGCACCGGAAAAATGTTATTAGAGAAAGGGCGGGAAGTTCTGCATACCGTGCGAGAACTGGAAAAGCAGGCGATCAAACTGCATGAAGGCTGGGAAAACGAGCTGGTGATTGGCGTGGACGACACGTTTCCTTTTTCTCTGCTTGCGCCTCTCATTGAAGCTTTTTATCAACATCATAGCGTGACGCGCCTGAAGTTTATCAATGGCGTACTCGGTGGTTCCTGGGATGCCCTGACTCAGGGGCGAGCGGATATTATCGTTGGCGCGATGCATGAGCCACCATCTTCCAGTGAGTTTGGTTTCTCGCGGTTGGGCGATCTTGAACAAGTCTTTGCGGTCGCGCCTCATCATCCGTTAGCCCAGGAAGAAGAACCGTTAAACCGTCGTATCATTAAACGATATCGGGCGATTGTGGTGGGGGATACTGCGCAGGCAGGCGCTTCTACGGCCTCACAACTTCTCGACGAACAAGAAGCCATTACCGTTTTCGATTTTAAAACCAAACTGGAGCTGCAAATTAGCGGCCTTGGCTGCGGCTATTTACCACGGTATCTGGCGCAACGTTTTCTCGATAGTGGCGCGTTAATCGAGAAGAAAGTGGTCGCCCAAACTCTCTTTGAACCTGTCTGGATTGGCTGGAATGAACAGACCGCAGGGCTTGCCAGCGGCTGGTGGCGAGATGAAATTTTAGCAAATAGTGCGATCGCCGGTGTTTATGCAAAATCTGATGACGGAAAATCAGCCATTCAAAGAAAAATTATTATGACAAGCCTCTCATTCTCTTGTCATTTCCCCCCCATTTAGGCACAATGCGCCGCTGTCAAAAAATGATTAAAAACCGACGTTTAATTAGCGTCGGTTATTTTTTGCTTCAAACCAATCATTCATACCAAGAGGCCGGGCTTCGTACCGGATAGATATTTACTAAAAATCGACAGTTGTTGTCGCTGAGGAATCCAAAAAAATGGGGCAATTTTTTGCTTACGCGACGGTTATCACCGTAAAGGAGAATAACCATGTCGCATAACGTTACTCCAAACACCTCTCGCGTGGAATTGCGTAAAACGCTTACGTTAGTTCCGGTTGTAATGATGGGTCTAGCCTATATGCAGCCGATGACGCTGTTTGATACATTTGGTATCGTTTCAGGCCTCACGGATGGTCATGTGCCGACAGCCTATGCGTTCGCATTGATTGCGATCCTGTTTACGGCTCTGAGCTACGGGAAGCTGGTTCGCCGCTATCCTTCTGCTGGCTCTGCATACACTTACGCCCAGAAATCCATTAGCCCGACTGTCGGCTTTATGGTGGGTTGGTCTTCTCTGCTCGACTATCTGTTCGCGCCGATGATCAACATTCTGCTGGCGAAAATCTATTTTGAAGCTCTGGTGCCTTCCATTCCATCGTGGATGTTTGTGGTGGCGCTGGTGGCCTTTATGACCGCCTTTAACCTGCGTAGTCTGAAATCCGTAGCGAACGTCAACACTGTAATCGTCGTGTTGCAGGTAGTGCTGATCGCGGTGATTCTGGGCATGGTTGTTTATGGCGTATTTGAAGGTGAAGGCGCTGGTACGCTGGCGAGCACGCGTCCGTTCTGGTCTGGCGATGCGCATGTTATCCCGATGATTACCGGGGCGACAATCCTGTGCTTCTCCTTTACCGGCTTTGACGGCATCAGCAATCTGTCGGAAGAAACCAAAGATGCAGAGCGCGTGATCCCGCGTGCGATTTTCCTGACCGCGCTGATTGGCGGCATGATCTTCATCTTTGCAACTTACTTCCTGCAGCTGTACTTCCCGGATATCTCTCGCTTTAAAGATCCGGATGCGTCACAGCCTGAAATCATGCTGTACGTTGCGGGTAAAGCGTTCCAGGTTGGCGCGCTGATCTTCTCCACCATTACCGTACTGGCGTCCGGTATGGCGGCGCACGCAGGCGTAGCGCGTCTGATGTACGTAATGGGTCGTGACGGCGTGTTCCCGAAAAGCTTCTTCGGTTATGTACACCCGAAATGGCGTACTCCGGCGATGAACATCATCCTGGTTGGCGCGATTGCCCTGCTGGCAATCAACTTCGACCTGGTAATGGCAACGGCGCTGATTAACTTTGGTGCGCTGGTGGCGTTCACCTTTGTTAACCTGTCGGTCATCTCGCAGTTCTGGATCCGTGAGAAGCGTAACAAGACGCTGAAAGATCACTTCCAGTATCTGTTCCTGCCGATGTGTGGTGCGCTGACCGTTGGTGCGCTGTGGGTTAACCTGGAAGAAAGCTCAATGGTTCTGGGTCTGATCTGGGCTGCTATCGGTCTGATTTACCTGGCTTGCGTCACCAAGAGCTTCCGTAATCCGGTTCCGCAGTACGAAGACGTAGCATAATCATCTTTTCTAATAATAAACCGGAGTCGAATGAACATTTGGCTCCGGTTTTTTTATTCTTTTTTATCGAAATCCTCATTAATAACCATTTGTTCTAATTTAGAGAATTTGGTTATTGGTCTGCATTCCACCAGTCATGAAAAATTTCCCCATTAACATTCATCTGGTTAATTAATTTATGTTTTCAATGATATTAAGCGGGCTAATTTGTGGTGCTCTGCTGGGATTTGTCATGCAGCGTGGGCGTTTTTGCCTGACTGGTGGTTTTCGCGATATGTATATCGCGAAAAATAATCGCATGTTTTACGCCTTGCTGATTGCAATTTCGGCACAAAGCGTGGGGGTTTTTGCGTTAATTCAGGCGGGCCTACTGACTTACGAAGCCGGGGCGTTCCCGTGGCTTGGTACTGTTATAGGTGGGTATCTTTTCGGGCTGGGAATTGTTCTGGCGGGTGGATGTGCCACCGGGACCTGGTATCGCGCGGGTGAGGGATTGATCGGCAGTTGGATCGCGCTTTTCACTTATATGGTGATGAGTGCGGTGATGCGTTCTCCACACGCCAGTGGTTTAAATCAAACCTTGCAGCACTACACTACTGAACATAACTCTATTGCTGAGACTTTTAATTTGTCTGTGTGGCCGTTGGTTACCGTTTTGCTGGTGATAACGCTCTGGGTGGTGATGAAAGAGTTGAAGAAGCCAAAACTCAAAGTCGCGACCTTACCGCCGCGCCGAACCGGGATCGCTCATATTCTGTTTGAAAAACGCTGGCATCCCTTTGTCACTGCTGTACTCATCGGTTTGATTGCGCTTTTAGCCTGGCCCCTGAGTGAAGCAACCGGACGCATGTTTGGGTTAGGAGTCACTTCCCCAACGGCCAATATTCTTCAATTTCTGGTCGCGGGTGACGTGAAATACATTAACTGGGGCGTTTTCCTGGTGTTAGGGATCTTCGTGGAGGCATTTATTGCAGCCAAAGCGAGCCGTGAGTTCCGCGTTCGCGCAGCTGATGCACAAACAACATTACGTAGCGGGTTAGGTGGTGTACTGATGGGCTTCGGTGCCAGTATTGCAGGTGGTTGCTCTATCGGTAATGGACTGGTTATGACTGCAATGATGACCTGGCAGGGCTGGATTGGCCTTGTATTTATGATTCTCGGAGTCTGGACTGCGTCCTGGCTTGTGTATGTTCGACCGCAGCGTAAGGCGCGACTGGCAACTGCTGCGGCAAATTAAGTAAGGTGTAAAGATGGCGATTAAAAAGCTGGATGTGGTGACGCAGGTCTGTCCGTTTCCACTCATAGAAGCAAAAGCAGCACTGGCAGAAATGGCCAGCGGCGATGAGTTGGTAATTGAGTTTGATTGCACCCAGGCAACTGAAGCAATCCCACAGTGGGCGGCAGAAGAAGGACATGCCATCACCGATTATCAGCAGATTGGCGATGCAGCGTGGAGCATCACCGTTCAAAAAGCCTGACTCAACATTGTCCTCCGCCGTACCAGCGGCGGCGGCTTCAAATTAGACGATCTCTTCCGCGTACTGCCAAAGTGCTTTTAACAGCGCCACTTTCTCTTTGTCATCGGCATATTGTTGTACCAGCATCTGCAATTCATCAGCATAACCCTGCAAAAACTCTGGCGTGAAGACCTGGTGGCGGTGCTCCAGCCAGCGTTGCTGCTCGGCATAATCCAGCGTCCCCGGGAAGTTGCGTGCCCGATAATTGAACAACAACTTTTCAATTCGTTTATCAACAAAAGTGATATCCAGTGCCGGTAAATTACGCGGCTCGGTTTCCAGCACAATTTTCATTGCTGCACGATCGGCGTCACTGAAAAAGCCATTATAAAGCTGTGCATCCACATTATCTGAAGGTGTAAACGGTTCGGCTTCCGCGAATATCGCTACCACTTTTTCACGCACTTGCGGATTTTCACGCAGAATTTTTAGGTTATCGAGGCAATGCTGACGATTAATTCCCAGTCGGTCGGCATCTTCCGGGCGTAGCGTATTCGCCTGGGCCAGTACCGGACATTTATTGATATGCACCAGCTTAACCGGAACGGCGGCGTTATCGCCAAGATCGGCTTTTGCGGTATATAAACGCTCGCGCAATGTGTCGATATCCAGCTCCAGTAATGGCGAAATGTCTCCTGCCAAATCCGCCATAATTACGGCATTGCGATTTTCAGGATGCCACGCCAGCGGTGCCACCCAGCTGGTATTGCCACGCCATGCCCCAAACATTCCGGAAACGTGAGCCAGGGGTTTCATCTGCGGAACATCAATCAACGCCATCAGTTTGTGTTTATTACGATGGGTAAAGAGATAATCAAACAGGCGTGGCTGACGCGTTTTTACCAGTTTCGCCATCGCAATAGTGGCGTACACATCAGCCATCGCATCGTGGGCGTTGCTATGTTCAATACCATTCGCTTTGGTTAAATGCTCAAGGCGAAAGCTCGGTAGACCGTCATCATTTTCAGGCCAGTTTATTCCTTCCGGGCGCAGGGCATAACAGGCACGCATAACATCCAGTAAATCCCAGCGCGAGTTATCATGCTGCCAGCTCCAGGCGTAAGGATCGTAGAAATTACGATAAAAAACGTTGCGTGTGACTTCGTCGTCGAAACGCACATTGTTGTAGCCCAGAATACAGGTCTTCGGTACGGTAAAAAGCGAGTGAATACGGGCGGCAAACGCGGCTTCGTTTTCTCCTTTCGCCCGTGCCTCCTGCGGGGTAATACCGGTAATTAATACTGCTCCAGGCCGGGGTAAATAGTCATCCGCGGGCTTGCAGTAAAAGACTTCGGGTTCGCCGATGACATTGAATTCGTCATCGGTGCGAATGGCTGCGAACTGTGCAGGGCGATCTAACGCGGGGTGCGTGCCAAAGGTTTCGTAATCGTGAAAGAGGAAGGTAGGTTGTTTATCTGTGTCTGTCATTGTCTAGCATTGTCCACTGTAGTTAATTAACTGTCTGTTATAACTCGAAAAACAACCTTTTTTTCACCTGAGTATGTCTACGAACGTCAAATATAGTTGTTTACTGTGCGCTGTTGTCCATGTGATATTGTGTACCAGATGTGTACCAAACCATTATTTCTGAGCGTACCAAATATTATTTATGGCTATAAGCGACACAAAACTGCGTACTATTTATGGTAAACCATATTCTGGCCCACAAGAAGTGGCTGATGCTGATGGCCTCAGCGTACGAATTTCACCGAAGGGGGTCATCCAGTTCCAGTACCGCTATCGCTGGCATGGCAAGCCTAATCGACTTGGGCTTGGTCGATACCCATCCCTGTCTTTGAAGGATGCCAGACAGATCACTGCTGACTTGCGAAAGCTCTATTTCTCAGGAACGGATCCACGCACTTATTTTGAAGAGAAGGTGGAGAACTCCATGACGGTCGCCCAGTGTCTCGACTACTGGTTCGACAACTGAACCGCCCCGGGTTTCCTGGAGAGTGTTTTATCTGTGAACTCAGGCTGCCAGATCATCGTTTCCGATGGAAGCATAATAAGCTTTTTCTGCTTCTGCCGGAGGGATGTGGCCCAGCCTTTCCAGCAATCGTCGATTGTTATACCAGTCCACCCACGTTAGTGTGGCCAGTTCCACTTCTGCACGGTTTTTCCAGCTCTTACGGTGTATTACCTCCGCTTTGTAAAGACCATTGATGCTCTCCGCCATCGCGTTGTCATACGAGTCGCCTGTACTTCCTGTTGATGCCAGTAATCCGGCTTCCTTAAGCCGCTGTGTGTAGGCCAGCGATACATACTGAGAACCTTTATCACTGTGATGGACCGTGCCGGACGGTCGACGGGCCCATAACGCCTGCTCCAGTGCATCCAGCACGAATGTCGTTTCCATGGACGATGAGACCCGCCACCCCACGATGTATCCGGCAAACACATCAATGATGAACGCCACATAGACGAAGCCCCGCCATGTGCTGACGTAAGTAAAATCAGCCACCCACAGCTGGTCAGGTCGTTCTGCCACGAACTGACGGTTTACGCGGTCGCCTGCGGCAACGGCTTTCCGGCTGATGGTCGTACGGACCTTTTTACCCCGGAGAACACCGGCAAGTCCGATAACCACCATGACCTGAAAGTCGTGGAAACACCAATCTATGGTTATGTGTGGCTGAACATGGAAACGGCACATCAGCTTGAGTTGCTATCGAATCTGATTTGCCGGGCCTTGCGCAAATAATTCCTGAACTTCAGAATCATCTTGCTGCTGCTTCGATTCAGCAAGGATAAAGGGTATGATAGTGAAAAGGGATAAAAGCATTGTCATCTGCGGCAGCTATGAGTAATGTTGGCCCTAACGAATAGCGGTTGCTTAAACGAATCCGACTCTCACATTATCAGGGGTATAAAAATGGAAACTACCAAGCCTTCATTCCAGGACGTACTGGAATTTGTTCGTCTGTTCCGTCGTAAGAACAAACTGCAACGTGAAATTCAGGACGTTGAGAAAAAGATCCGTGACAACCAGAAGCGCGTCCTGTTGCTGGACAACCTGAGCGATTACATCAAGCCAGGGATGAGCGTTGAAGCAATCCAGGGCATCATCGCCAGCATGAAAGGTGACTATGAAGATCGCGTTGACGATTACATCATCAAAAATGCCGAGCTCTCCAAAGAACGCCGCGATATCTCCAAAAAGCTGAAAGCTATGGGCGAAATGAAAAACGGCGAAGCGAAGTAATTCCCGTTTTATTCAATGAGGGTTGCCCGGCAACCCTCATTGCTCATTGATTCTTATCTGTGTATCACCGTCATCATTCTCATCTGAGAACCAATCGAAATTAACAACAGCCTTCTTCTGTATGCAGCAAGGCAAAAAGTTCTGTAACTCCATTGTTATTAACTGCACTGGTTACTAACACGTTGTGCGCTCCAGCTTCCCGTAACCAACTTTTCACCAAAGATATTTGTTCCATGCTGGCTAAATCTGCTTTGGTTACTACTCCAATGACCGGGTGATTCATGGCCCGGTAGGGCGTTTTTACCTCTAATTCCTGCTTCAGCGCTGAGATTCCTGCTTGTTGCCGGAAAAGCAGGCACCTGCCGTCTGAACGGTATCGATCCGGAAGCGTATCTGCGCCATATTCTGAGCATACTGCCTGAATGGCCCTCCAACCGTGTTGACGAACTCCTGCCATGGAACGTAGTTCTCACCAATAAATAAGCGTCAATACGGTGCTCCGTTGACGCTGATATGACTTTCCGTGTCAAACCGGAATCTCTAATTTTGACGATTTTCTTTTTAGGTTTAATTCCCTGAGGGCGACGTAGCAGTAAATCCGACGGTGAATCATGCTGATATTCGCGGGTTGGATACCGCATTACAGAGGTCCGTCATATGAGCCTGCCACTTTCTTACGTCGCGAATCAGCTTTGTTCCGCCGTCGCCAAGCGCTAACGTGGGTTACTCTTGTACCGGGCTACGTCGCCTTCAGGGAACTGGTTATTCTCATTTTTTATTTGTGACATTGTGGTTGTTGTGCGACAGACATTGCTATTTGTGAACCGCCCCGGGTTTCCTGGAGAGTGTTTTATCTGTGAACTCAGGCTGCCAGATCATCGTTTCCGATGGAAGCATAATAAGCTTTTTCTGCTTCTGCCGGAGGGATGTGGCCCAGCCTTTCCAGCAATCGTCGATTGTTATACCAGTCCACCCACGTTAGTGTGGCCAGTTCCACTTCTGCACGGTTTTTCCAGCTCTTACGGTGTATTACCTCCGCTTTGTAAAGACCATTGATGCTCTCCGCCATCGCGTTGTCATACGAGTCGCCTGTACTTCCTGTTGATGCCAGTAATCCGGCTTCCTTAAGCCGCTGTGTGTAGGCCAGCGATACATACTGAGAACCTTTATCACTGTGATGGACCGTGCCGGACGGTCGACGGGCCCATAACGCCTGCTCCAGTGCATCCAGCACGAATGTCGTTTCCATGGACGATGAGACCCGCCACCCCACGATGCATCCGGCAAACACATCAATGATGAACGCCACATAGACGAAGCCCCGCCATGTGCTGACGTAAGTAAAATCAGCCACCCACAGCTGGTCAGGTCGTTCTGCCACGAACTGACGGTTTACGCGGTCGCCTGCGGCAACGGCTTTCCGGCTGATGGTCGTACGGACCTTTTTACCCCGGAGAACACCGGCAAGTCCCATAACCGCCATGAGACGTGCCACAGTGCATCTGGCCACTCTGATACCTTCCCGTAACAACTGACGCCAGACTTTACACCGTATACCTTGTGATTTTCATCGTATACGCGCTGTATCTCTTTCTTCAGCCAGTCATCGCGCTGCGCACGGGCACTGCGTTTATCCGGATGATGTCGCTGTTGCTGACAGTGGTAATACGTTGACGGGGCAATATGCAGTTCGCTGCATAGCGGTCCGCCCCCGTACTGCTCACGCAGCTTATCCAGCAGTGGCATCATTTTTTCCAGAGGCGGTCGAACTCCGCCTTCGCAAAATAAGCGGAAGCCTGGCGAAGGATATCGTTACTGCGGCGCAGTTCACGATTTTCACGCTCCGGCTCTTTCAGACGCTGACGTTCAGCGGTGGTGAGCCCTCCATCACCGCCCCCGGTATCCCGCTCATGCTGGCGACCCCAGACACGCAGAGTCTCCGGCGTACAGCCAATCTTTGGAGCAATGGAACAAATTGTCGCCCATTGTGAGTCATATTCGCCCTGACTTTCCAGAACCATACGGACTGCCCGTTGACGGACTTCGGGGGAAAAACGAGTATTTTTAGTCATCCTGTTTACCTCTTTCTCAGGAAGTTTAGTCTCCAGGATTCCCGGGGCGGTTCATAAGCGACAGTAATCGATTCTTTGTGAACATCTAACCCGACGTACAATGTGTTATTGTTGTTCATGCTGGCCTCCGTGGTGGAAATACCGGGGTGTAGCAACAGCTCACCCATGCGGCTCTGACTGAGGTAGCCTGAGTTTAACGGACACTCCTTCCTGAAATAGAATGGCATCAGAAGGAGCTAATAATGAGCAGAAAAACCCAACGTTACTCTAAAGAGTTCAAAGCCGAAGCTGTCAGAACGGTTCTTGAAAATCAACTTTCGATCAGTGAAGGCGCTTCCCGATTATCCCTTCCTGAAGGCACTTTAGGACAATGGGTTACCGCCGCCAGAAAAGGGCTCGGTACTCCTGGTTCCCGCACGGTGGCTGAACTGGAATCTGAAATTCTGCAACTGCGTAAGGCGTTAAATGAAGCTCGCCTTGAGCGCGATATATTAAAAAAAGCAACAGCGTATTTTGCACAGGAGTCGCTGAAAAATACGCGTTAATCGAACAATGGCGACAACAATTTCCCATTGAAGCGATGTGTCAGGTATTTGGTGTATCCAGGAGCGGTTATTACAACTGGGTACAGCATGAACCCTCAGACAGAAAACAAAGTGATGAGCGGCTAAAACTGGAGATTAAGGTGGCACATATCCGCACTCGCGAAACATATGGAACCCGGCGGCTCCAGACGGAGCTGGCAGAGAATGGCATCATCGTTGGTCGTGACCGACTGGCACGTCTTCGTAAGGAGCTGAGGCTACGCTGTAAGCAGAAACGCAAGTTCAGAGCAACTACGAACCCGAACCACAATCTGCCAGTTGCGCCAAATCTGCTGAACCAGACGTTCGCTCCTACAGCACCAAATCAGGTCTGGGTGGCGGACCTGACGTATGTTGCCACCCGGGAAGGATGGCTGTATCTCGCCGGCATCAAAGATGTTTATACGTGTGAAATTGTCGGCTACGCCATGGGAGAGCGCATGACAAAAGAGCTGACAGGTAAAGCCCTGTTTATGGCGCTCAGGAGCCAGCGCCCACCTGCCGGGCTAATCCACCACTCTGATCGAGGTTCACAGTACTGCGCATACGATTACCGGGTCATACAGGAGCAGTCTGGTCTGAAAACATCAATGTCGCGTAAAGGTAACTGTTACGACAACGCTCCGATGGAAAGCTTCTGGGGAACGCTGAAAAATGAGAGCCTGAGCCACTATCGTTTTAATAACCGGGATGAAGCCATCTCAGTAATACGGGAATACATTGAGATTTTCTACAATCGTCAGCGTCGTCACTCTCGTCTGGGGAATATCTCCCCGGCAGCCTTCAGGGAAAAATATCATCAGATGGCTGCTTAAAAAAAGAATAAATGGTAGTGTCCGCTATTGCCAGTACACCTCACTCTTCACAGGTTCTGTATATCGCTACCTCGCAAATCCTTGATGATGAGATGGCTGCACGGATAGAACATCATCGGCAAAGCCGCCCGGAGCACTGGCGCACAGTGGAGCGCTGGCAACATCTTGATGAATTAATTCATGCAGACATTAACCCGAATGAGGCTGTGTTGCTGGAATGCGTTACCACAATGGTGACTAATCTGTTGTTTGATTATGGCGGCGATAAAGACCCTGATGAATGGGATTATCAGGCGATGGAACAGGCGATTAATGCTGAGATTCAGTCGTTGATTGCTGCCTGCCAACGTTGCCCCGCAAAGGTTGTATTAGTGACTAACGAAGTGGGAATGGGGATTGTGCCGGAGAGTCGTCTGGCACGACATTTTCGTGATATTGCCGGGCGGGTAAATCAGCAGTTGGCCGCTGCGGCAAATGAAGTATGGCTGGTGGTTTCGGGTATTGGAGTAAAAATCAAATGAGCAAATTATTTTGGGCGATGCTCTCATTTATTACGCGTCTGCCTGTACCGCGTCGCTGGTCCCAGGGACTGGATTTCGAACATTATTCTCGCGGTATTATTACTTTTCCTTTGATTGGATTATTGCTTGGCGCGATTAGCGGGCTGGTCTTCATGGTGCTGCAGGCATGGTGTGGCGCACCACTGGCGGCACTGTTTAGCGTACTTGTGCTGGCGCTGATGACCGGGGAATTCCATCTGGACGGCCTCGCTGATACCTGTGATGGCGTATTTTCTGCACGTAGTCGCGATCGCATGTTGGAAATCATGCGTGATAGCCGTTTAGGCACCCACGGCGGTCTGGCATTGATTTTTGTGGTACTGGCAAAGATTCTGGTGTTAAGCGAGTTGGCTCTGCGTGGCGAACCGATCCTTGCATCGCTGGCGGCAGCATGTGCGGTCAGCCGCGGGACTGCCGCATTATTGATGTATCGTCATCGTTATGCGCGGGAAGAAGGGCTTGGCAATGTGTTCATTGGCAAAATTGATGGGCGACAAACCTGCGTCACACTCGGCTTAGCCGCTATTTTTGCTGCCGTATTATTGCTGGGTATGCATGGTGTGGCTGCTATGGTGGTGACGATGGTGGCGATTTTCATCCTCGGTCAGCTTCTCAAACGTACGCTGGGCGGGCAAACGGGCGATACGCTGGGAGCAGCCATAGAGCTTGGTGAACTGGTCTTCCTGCTGGCACTGCTATAAAGAAACGTGACATGCAAATAATTGCCGATTTACTGAATACGATCCCAGCCATCAATTCTGCCGCTATGTCGCGTGCACAACGGCATGTTGACGGGTTATTCAAACCTGTTGGTAGCCTAGGAAAGCTGGAGGCGCTTGCCATACAACTGGCAGGAATGCCGGGGGTGAATGGCATACCGCATGTGGGCAAAAAAGCGGTACTGGTTATGTGTGCCGATCACGGCGTCTGGGAGGAAGGGGTCGCTATTTCTCCAAAAGAAGTGACAGCCATACAGGCTGAAAATATGACCCGTGGAACAACCGGCGTGTGTGTGCTGGCAGCACAAGCGGGCGCTAACGTCCACGTAATTGATGTTGGTATTGATACTGCTGAGCCTATCCCCGGGCTTATCAACATGCGTGTCGCACGAGGTAGCGGCAATATTGCTTCAGCTCCGGCAATGAGTCGCCGTCAGGCTGAAAAGTTGCTTTTGGACGTCATATGTTATACGCGGGAGCTGGCGAAAAACGGTGTCACGCTGTTTGGTGTAGGTGAACTGGGGATGGCAAACACGACACCGGCAGCGGCAATAGTCAGCACAATCACTGGCCGGGATCCTGAAGAAGTGGTTGGGATTGGCGCAAACCTGCCGACAGATAAACTGGCTAATAAAATTGATGTTGTGCGTCGGGCGATTACGTTGAATCAACCAAATCCTCAGGATGGTGTTGATGTCCTGGCAAAAGTGGGTGGATTTGATTTGGTCGGAATAGCTGGAGTGATGTTAGGTGCTGCTTCCTGCGGTTTACCCGTGTTGCTGGATGGATTTCTTTCTTATGCTGCTGCGCTCGCAGCCTGCCAGATGTCTCCTGCAATCAAACCGTATCTCATTCCTTCTCACTTGTCGGCAGAAAAAGGCGCGCGTATAGCGCTCTCGCATTTGGGGCTGGAGCCTTATCTCAATATGGATATGCGTTTAGGTGAGGGGAGTGGTGCAGCTCTGGCGATGTCCATCATCGAAGCTGCTTGTGCGATATACAACAACATGGGCGAACTTGCTGCCAGTAATATTGTTCTACCGGGGAATACGACTTCTGATTTGAACAGCTAAAAACGAAAAGTCTGATAAAAGCTATACTTATCGGATAGTATTCGCGACTTAGGAAAGGGACATGATGCGTCGTGTAAATATTCTTTGCTCATTTGCTCTGCTTTTTGCCAGCCAAAATAGCCTGGCGGTAACTTATCCATTACCTCCAGAGGGTAGCCGTTTAGTGGGGCAGTCGCTTACTGTAACTGTTCCTGATCACAATACTCAGCCGCTGGAGACTTTTGCCGCACAATACGGGCAAGGGTTAAGTAATATGCTGGAAGCGAATCCGGGCGCTGATGTTTTTTTGCCGAAGCCTGGCTCACAACTCACCATTCCGCAGCAACTGATTTTGCCCGCCACTGTTCGTAAAGGGATTGTGGTTAACGTCGCTGAAATGCGTCTTTATTACTATCCGCCAGACAGTAATACAGTGGAAGTCTTTCCTATTGGTATCGGCCAGGCTGGGCGAGAAACCCCGCGTAACTGGGTGACTACCGTTGAACGTAAACAAGAAGCACCAACCTGGACGCCAACGCCGAACATCCGGCGCGAATATGCGAAACGAGGGGAGAGTTTGCCCGCATTTGTTCCTGCGGGGCCCGATAACCCCATGGGGCTGTACGCGATTTATATTGGCAGGTTGTATGCCATCCACGGTACCAATGCCAATTTTGGTATTGGGCTCCGTGTAAGTCAGGGCTGTATTCGTCTGCGTAATGACGATATCAAATATCTGTTTGATAATGTTCCTGTAGGCACTCGTGTACAAATTATTGATCAGCCAGTGAAATACACAACGGAACCGGATGGTTCAAAGTGGCTGGAAGTTCATGAGCCGCTGTCGCGCAATCGTGCAGAATATGAGTCTGACCGAAAAGTGCCATTGCCGGTAACCCCATCTTTGCGGGCGTTTATCAACGGGCAAGAAGTTGATGTAAATCGCGCAAATGCTGCGTTGCAACATCGATCGGGAATGCCTGTGCAAATTAGTTCTGGTTCAAGACAGATGTTTTAAGAGCGTTGGTAATTAGAAAGTAAAAAGCCTGCTCGAAAGCAGGCTTTTTTGAATTTGGCTCCTCTGACTGGACTCGAACCAGTGACATACGGATTAACAAGTCCGCCGTTCTACCGACTGAACTACAGAGGAATCGTGTGAACGGGGCGCATATTAATGGCAGTGCATGGTGATGTCAAAGGGTGAAATGCATTTTTTTTGTTTGTTTGCTGCCAATTTCAACAAAGTGGTGAGCTTTCAATCTTATTGGGTAATGAACCATCGTGGTGCATACCCTCCTTTTATAGGGCAGGTGAATGCGACTGCTGATAAAAAGGGCCAATGACGAATCTATCATAATCTCTTATTTGACAGTTGGTTAGCTTGCGCATCAACGCCAAAATAGAACTGGCAGGCATCTTGCATACTGGTTGTAAGTAATGGCGGCACTTGGGCCGATTCTTAAAAACCGGAGGCAACATGAACTTCAGACGCCTGAAATACTTCGTAAAAATTGTAGATATTGGTAGCCTGACCCAGGCTGCTGAAGTATTGCATATCGCACAACCAGCGCTCAGCCAACAGGTTGCCATACTGGAAGGTGAGTTAAATCAACAGCTTTTGATTCGCACAAAACGGGGCGTTACGCCAACAGACGCCGGAAAAATTCTCTATACCCATGCACGGGCCATTTTACGTCAGTGTGAGCAGGCCCAACTGGCGGTGCATAACGTTGGTCAGTCATTATCGGGGCAAGTCTCGATTGGCTTTGCGCCAGGAACCGCTGCGTCATCCATCACCATGCCCTTATTACAGGCGGTTCGCGCTGAATTCCCGGAGGTCGTTATCTATCTTCATGAAAATAGTGGTGCAGTGCTTAACGAAAAACTGATAAATCACCAACTCGATATGGCGGTGATTTATGAGCATTCCCCTGTGGCTGGGGTATCCAGTCAGGCTTTGCTGAAAGAAGATCTTTTCCTGGTAGGAACTCAAGATTGCCCGGGGCAAAACGTTGATGTTAATGCTATTGCGCAAATGAACCTTTTTCTCCCCAGTGATTACAGCGCTGTTAGACTTCGTGTTGATGAGGCTTTTTCCCTACGGCGGCTCACGGCAAAAGTCATTGGTGAAATTGAGTCTATTGCCACGCTTACCGCAGCGATTGCCAGCGGCATGGGCGTTGCAGTATTACCTGAATCGGCTGCGCGTTCGTTATGTGGCGCAGTAAATGGGTGGATGTCACGCATTACCACTCCTTCAATGAGTCTCTCTTTGTCCTTAAATTTACCCGCCAGAGCAAACTTGTCACCACAGGCACAGGCAGTGAAAGAGTTGTTAATGTCAGTGATTAGTTCTCCAGTGATGGAAAAAAGGCAGTGGCAATTGGTGAGCTAAGCGTTATATCGGGATGGAATAAGATGCGGGTTTTTATTATTTGTTATGCCGGGCATTAGACTTTAACAATAACGGGATATCTGAACTGCCCGGAGTTTACCGTGAATTTCCAACAACTAAAGATAATCCGCGAGGCTGCACGTCAGGATTACAACCTGACAGAGGTTGCGAATATGCTTTTTACCTCACAGTCAGGCGTTAGCCGTCATATTCGGGAACTGGAGGATGAATTTGGCATCGAAATATTTGTTCGACGAGGTAAGCGACTGCTGGGGATGACTGAACCGGGCAAAGCATTACTGGTCATTGCAGAACGTATTCTGAATGAAGCCAGTAATGTTCGTCGGCTTGCAGACCTGTTTACCAACGATACGTCTGGTGTTCTCACTATTGCAACGACGCATACTCAGGCACGTTATAGCTTGCCAGAGGTCATTAAAGCTTTTCGCGAACTTTTCCCGGAGGTTCGGCTCGAGCTAATCCAGGGTTCGCCACAGGAAATTGCGACGTTGTTGCAAAATGGCGAAGCTGATATTGGTATCGCCAGCGAGCGTTTGAGTAATGACCCGCAGCTCGTCGCCTTCCCATGGTTTTGTTGGCACCATAGTTTGCTTGTTCCACTCGATCATCCCTTAACGCAAATTACACCATTGACGCTGGAATCAATAGCGAAGTGGCCGTTAATTACTTACCGACAGGGAATTACGGGGCGCTCACGCACTGATGACGCATTTACCCGCAAAGGTTTGCCGGCAGATATTGTATTAAGTGCACAGGATTCTGATGTCATTAAAACCTATGTTGCTCTTGGGCTTGGGATCGGATTAGTTGCCGAACAATCCAGCGGCGAACAAGAGGAAGAGAATTTAATCCGCCTGGATACGCGGCATCTTTTCGATGCTAATACTGTCTGGTTGGGACTGAAGCGAGGACAACTTCAGCGTAACTATGTTTGGCGCTTTCTGGAACTTTGTAATGCAGGACTGTCAGTTGAGGATATCAAGCGCCAGGTGATGGAAAACAGTGAAGAGGAAATTGATTATCAGATATAGCAAAAAGCCCGCTATAAAAGCGGGCTTTTCAGAAATTTGGCTCCTCTGACTGGACTCGAACCAGTGACATACGGATTAACAGTCCGCCGTTCTACCGACTGAACTACAGAGGAATCGCTGTTGAGGCACATCTTAACGGCGAAAAATATTTTGTCAAACCCGATTTTTAAATTTCCCAACTGTTTGCCGTTTCTATCAACAGTTTGTTGCATTTGCAGACAATTTGTTGGCGAAAATCTTTGCAGCTTTGCTGATTCTCCCTCATCATTTGAAATGTGGTTTCACTTTCTGCAATTAAGGTCGGCTTTGAATATCTCCTCTGCTTTACGCCAGGTTGTTCACGGCACTCGCTGGCACTCTAAACGCAAGAGCTACAAAGTGTTGTTCTAGCGCGAGATAACCCCGCTTGCTGTTCCTATCTTCATGGAGAACGCCTGTGTCCTGTTGATGGGGGTCCTGAGCACTTTTCTGGTCAGTTGGCTGGGAAAAGATGCGATGGCCGGCGTGGGGTTGGCGGACAGCTTCAATATGGTCATTATGGCTTTTTTTGCAGCTATCGATCTTGGTACTACTGTCGTTGTAGCATTTAGTCTCGGTAAGCGGGATCGACGACGAGCGAGGGTGGCGACGCGGCAGTCATTGGTGATCATGACGTTGTTTGCCGTACTGTTGGCAACGCTAATTCATCATTTTGGCGAACAAATTATTGATTTCGTCGCGGGTGATGCCACGACAGAAGTTAAAGCACTGGCGTTGACTTATCTGGAGCTGACCGTACTCAGTTATCCAGCCGCTGCCATCACTCTTATTGGTAGCGGGGCACTTCGTGGTGCAGGGAATACGAAAATACCGCTACTGATTAACGGTAGCCTGAATATTCTTAATATTATTATTAGCGGCATATTGATTTACGGCCTTTTCTCCTGGTCGGGGCTGGGTTGGGTTTAACCATTTCTCGTTATATTGGCGCAGTTGCAATTTTGTGGGTGCTGGCGATTGGTTTTAATCCTGCGCTAAGGATTTCGTTAAAGAGCTATTTTAAACCGCTGAATTTTAGCATTATCTGGGAAGTCATGGGGATTGGTATTCCAGCGAGTGTCGAATCAGTGTTATTTACCAGTGGTCGGTTATTAACCCAAATGTTCGTTGCCGGGATGGGGACCAGCGTTATTGCCGGAAATTTTATCGCGTTCTCAATTGCGGCTCTTATCAACTTACCCGGAAGTGCGCTCGGTTCTGCTTCTACGATCATTACAGGCCGAAGGTTGGGGGTAGGGCAGATAGCGCAAGCAGAGATTCAGTTGCGGCATGTGTTCTGGCTGTCCACTCTTGGATTAACGGCCATCGCCTGGCTAACGGCTCCCTTTGCCGGGGTTATGGCATCGTTTTACACCCAGGATCCACAGGTTAAACACGTCGTTGTGATTCTGATTTAGCTAAATGCTTTATTTATGCCTATTTGGTCCGCCTCATGGGTGCTACCCGCTGGATTTAAGGGTGCTCGTGATGCCCGTTACGCCATGTGGGTTTCTATGTTGAGCATGTGGGGTTGCCGGGTTGTAGTCGGTTATGTGCAGGGAATCATGCTTGGCTGGGGTGTGGTTGGTGTCTGGATGGGAATGTTTGCCGACTGGGCTGTGCGGGCCGTGCTGTTTTACTGGCGAATGGTTACTGGACGTTGGCTGTGGAAATACCCTCGATCCGAGCCGCAAAAGTGTGAAAAAAAGCCAGTTGTGTCGGAATAAACGACAAAATGCAGATTATTTCAGCAAACGATTTCAAATTTAAAAAACAGGCTTTGACATTGTGGGTGGGCATCGCTAATATTCGCCTCGTTCTCACGATTCCTCTGTAGTTCAGTCGGTAGAACGGCGGACTGTTAATCCGTATGTCACTGGTTCGAGTCCAGTCAGAGGAGCCAAATTTTAGTTTTGAGACATCTCTATGAGACTCAGGACAGTTAAAAAATAAAAATTATTTTTACCCGGCCACTTTGTAAAAAAGTGGCCGGGTTTTTTGATTTCTGTGTTTCGTGCGCTTAATCGAGTCTCACGCTTCAGTGAGCAAATTGCCCCTCCCCAACAGATATCACGATTCACAAGGTCAAAAATTCTGTTCCATGAAGTACCGTACAAAGATAAAGAGAAAAATGCCTTATGCGGGACGTAGCTGTCGCGTCTTTATCGGGAAACTATACGTAATTGCCACTTTGTCTTCGGTAATCAGAAAAAGAAGACCTGCCATTTTAATAAATATTATTTCTCTGGGGACGGGGATTTTTTATAAGCAATATGACGAGTTAAATATTATATTTTTTATAAGAATTATATGAGATTAAAGAAATCTGCCATAAAGACAGATTTCTTTAAAATATAATTAGAGATTTGCGACGTTATGATAAACTTTTTGTACATCGTCGTCATCTTCAAGGGCATCAACAAGCCCTTCAAAGATTTCTAAATCTTCTGGGGAAAGCTCAACTTCAGATTGAGCAATCATTTCTAATTCTGTTGTTGAGAACTCAGTGATTCCAGCTGCTTTTAGCGCCGCGATTCCTTTATGAAGGTCAGCAGGTTCAGTATAAATAACAATATTACCTTCTTCTTCAGTTACATCACGAACATCAACTTCAGCTTCAAGCAAAATTTCAAAAATATGGTCAGGGTCTGTTCCTTTAAATACAATCACACCCGTATTGTCAAACATATAGCTGACAGAACCTGCCGCTCCGATATTGCCGCCTTTTTTATTGAAAATTGTGCGAACGTTAGCAATCGTACGGTTAACATTTGAAGTCAATGTCTCAGCAATAATCATTGAGCCATTAGGACCAAAGCCTTCATAACGTCCCTGTACGAACGTTTCATCTCCGCCGCCTTTGGCTTTATCAATTGCTTTATCAATAACGTGCTTTGGAACTTGTGCCTGCTTTGCACGTTCAATAACGAATTTTAAAGATGTGTTTAATTCTGGATCGGGTTCACCTTGTTTGGCAGCAGCATAGATTTCTACACCGAATTTTGCATAAATTTTAGACGTTGCACCGTCTTTAGCCGTTTTTTTAGCAACAATATTGGCCCATTTACGTCCCACTGGAATGATCTCCTCGAAAATTTATTTACATTACTGGTAAATCGTTAACATGTGTTAATTCGGCATATTATATCATAACAGGAAAAATCTCGTCTATTAGAAATAAAAATATTCTAAAGCCATAATCTTATATTTAATTTTATAAAAACTAATGTTGTTGGCGGGATTTTTTATAATTGTGTTTTGAAAGCATACTTGCTTTTAATATGTGGAAATCATTAAGACGATAATAAAACTCGCATCTGCCCAAGGAAGCAAGCAGCCCGCGTTTATTGCAGGCTATTTGCCAGATGTCTTACTTAATCCTTCACATCTATTTCTGATAAGAAGGTTCATAACTTATTATCGGAACGGCGGCTCATTAAAGGTTCGTAATTTACGTGAATGCAGTCGGTCGCCTTCTGCGCGCAGCAAATCGATCGCCCGAATGCCAATTTGCAGGTGTTCGGAAATAGCGCCTTCATAAAAACGGTTAGCCTGGCCGGGAAGCTTAATCTCACCATGTAACGGTTTATCTGAAACACACAGTAGTGTCCCGTATGGCACGCGGAAACGATATCCTTGCGCGGCAATGGTTGCACTTTCCATATCAATTGCTACGGCCCGGCTTAAGTTAAAACGAAGTGCAGAAGCTGAGTAACGTAACTCCCAGTTCCTGTCATCTGTGGTTACCACAGTACCTGTACGCAGCCGCTGTTTGACTTCCTCACCAGGCCTGCCGCTGACTAACTTGGTAGCGTCATAAAGCGCACGTTGCACTTCAGCAATGCTCGGAATAGGTATATCGGGCGGCAGAACCGCATCAAGAACGTGGTCATCGCGTAAATAAGCGTGTGCAAGGACATAATCTCCAATGGCCTGGCTTTCACGTAATCCGCCACAGTGACCAATCATCAACCAGATATCCGGGCGTAGCACTGCCAGATGATCGCAGATGGTTTTAGCATTGGACGGTCCCACGCCAATATTCACCAGAGTAATACCCTGACCATCAGCGGTAATTAAATGCCATGCTGGCATCTGGTGTTTTTTCCATGCAAGGTCGGAAATGGCTTCTTCTGGCGCTTCGGTTTCGGCAGTGATCCAGTTCCCGCCAGCACAAGAAAGGGCAATGTAGGGACTATCAGGATCGAGGATCTGGCTGCATCCCCAACGAACGAATTCATCCACATAACGTGTGTAGTTGGTAAACAAGACGAACGGTTGAAAATGTTCTACTGGCGTACCGGTATAATGGCGCAACCGTGCGAGGGAAAAATCGACGCGGCGCGCATCAAAATGCGATAGCGGGGAGAATTCCGTTGGATGATAAATGCCGTCTGCAGTTTCATCGCCGATTTGCGCCAGTTCTGTTGTCGGGAAGTAGCGAGTTAAATCAGCGCTCATTGAGCGATCAAGTGTCAATTCAGAGCCATCGATGACATAAGGATAAGGGATTTCATGTTGCGAGGGTTGCACAGAGATATGCGCACCATAATCCTGATAAAGCAACGTTAGTTGCTCATTCAGATACGAACGAAAGAGAGTAGGGCGAGTAATCGTGGTGGTGTAGCTGCCTGCGTGAGTAAAACGACCAAATGCGCGCGTTTTGGGGGGATTTGTTGTGCTACCGTCCCAGGTTACGGTCAGTGATGGATAGACAAAAAGACCTTGTTTACGGGCGTTTTCATCAGGTAATTCGCCAATTGTAATATATTTGCCAATGGCGTTGCGTAAAGCAACTACAGATTGCTCATACAGCGCGTCGAGTTTATCCAGTGCCTGAGCTGGGGTCAGACCGGAGCCCTTATTATTCATGTGTGTCTCCTGTTCCATACAATTACCGCACATCCGATAGTATGTCACAGGAATGTGAAACAAAAGTATAAGGCGAAGATCGGATGATCTTCGCCAGGCTATCACGAGCGTTGATTGTCTTTCATCAATAAAGCGGTCATTGCAGAAATCAGGCATCCAGCCAGCAAATAAATGGCGATGCTATGCCAGTTCCCGGCAAAGTAAGTGATGAGTGCAGCGGCAATAAAAGGTGTAAATCCACCGCCAACCACACTGGCAACCTGATAACCGACTCCAGCACCACTGTAGCGATAACTGGCACCAAACATTGAGGTGTACTGGCAATAGCGGACACTACCATTTATTCTTTTTTTAAGCAGCCATCTGATGATATTTTTCCCTGAAGGCTGCCGGGGAGATATTCCCCAGACGAGAGTGACGACGCTGACGATTGTAGAAAATCTCAATGTATTCCCGTATTACTGAGATGGCTTCATCCCGGTTATTAAAACGATAGTGGCTCAGGCTCTCATTTTTCAGCGTTCCCCAGAAGCTTTCCATCGGAGCGTTGTCGTAACAGTTACCTTTACGCGACATTGATGTTTTCAGACCAGACTGCTCCTGTATGACCCGGTAATCGTATGCGCAGTACTGTGAACCTCGATCAGAGTGGTGGATTAGCCCGGCAGGTGGGCGCTGGCTCCTGAGCGCCATAAACAGGGCTTTACCTGTCAGCTCTTTTGTCATGCGCTCTCCCATGGCGTAGCCGACAATTTCGCACGTATAAACATCTTTGATGCCAGCAACATACGTCAGGTCCGCCACCCAGACCTGATTTGGTGCTGTAGGAGCGAACGTCTGGTTCAGCAGATTTGGCGCAACTGGCAGATTGTGGTTCGGGTTCGTAGTCGCTCTGAACTTGCGTTTCTGCTTACAGCGTAGCCTCAGCTCCTTACGAAGACATGCCAGTCGGTCACGACCAACGATGATGCCATTCTCTGCCAGCTCCGTCTGGAGCCGCCGGGTTCCATATGTTTCGCGAGTGCGGATATGTGCCACCTTAATCTCCAGTTTTAGCCGCTCATCACTTTGTTTTCTGTCTGAGGGTTCATGCTGTACCCAGTTGTAATAACCGCTCCTGGATACACCAAATACCTGACACATCGCTTCAATGGGAAATTGTTGTCGCCATTGTTCGATTAACGCGTATTTTTCAGCGACTCCTGTGCAAAATACGCTGTTGCTTTTTTTAATATATCTCGCTCAAGGCGAGCTTCATTTAACGCCTTACGCAGTTGCAGAATTTCAGATTCCAGTTCAGCCAGCGTGCGGGAACCAGGAGTACCGAGCCCTTTTCTGGCGGCGGTAACCCATTGTCCTAAAGTGCCTTCAGGAAGGAATAATCGGGAAGCGTCTTCACTGATCGAAAGTTGATTTTCAAGAACCGTTCTGACAGCTTCGGCTTTGAACTCTTTAGAGTAACGTCGGGTTTTTCTGCTCATTATTAGCTCCTTCTGATGCCATTCTATTTCAGGAAGGAGTGTCCGTTAAACTCAGGCTACCTCACATTTCGGTAAACATCGGTTGTTGCACACACACCACCATGTCATGCGCAATGTTTGCCAGCATTATGGAGAAGAAAACTATCCAGAAAATAGATTGTGCTTCAAGCGCCATAAAGAAAGGAAATGCGCTCAACGTTCCGATCAACGCGCCTGTGATATAAACCCTGCGCCGACCAAAACGATCGGCAAGCCAGGCAAAACAGGGAATTGTCAGGCAGCTTAATCCACCTACCAGCAAACCAATATTAAGGAAAAGTTCGCGCGGTAACCCCATATTCTGGGTTGAATAATTAAGTGCAAAGGCAGTAACAATGTACATCGTCAGCAACTCGCACAGTCGTAGTGCAATAATCTTCAGGAAAGCACCGGGATGTCGTAACAGAGCTTCGATAACCGGGATGCGTTTTTTCGCGGCCGCTTGATTATGTTGCTGTTGTTCAAATTCCGCGGACTCCTCCATGCCATTGCGCACCCACAATGCTCCCAGTACCTGAAGTGGCACACTGAATTTGGCCACCTGAACAGAGGTGATATGCTCACCTCAGAACAACACAGGTGCTCCAATGAAAAAAAGAAATTTTAGCGCAGAGTTTAAACGCGAATCCGCTCAACTGGTTGTTGACCAGAAATACACGGTGGCAGATGCCGCCAAAGCTATGGATGTTGGCCTTTCCACAATGACAAGATGGGTCAAACAACTGCGTGATGAGCGTCAGGGCAAAACACCAAAAGCCTCCCCCATTACCCCGGAACAAATTGAAATCCGTGAGCTCAGGAAAAAGCTACAACGCATTGAAATGGAGAATGAAATATTAAAAAAGGCTACCGCGCTCTTGATGTCAGACTCCCTGAACAGTTCTCGATAATCGGGAAACTCAGAGCGCATTATCCTGTGGTCACACTCTGCCATGTGTTCGGGGTTCATCGCAGCAGCTACAGATACTGGAAAAACCGTCCTGAAAAACCAGACGGCAGACGGGCTGTATTACGCAGTCAGGTACTTGAGCTACATGGCATCAGCCACGGTTCGGCCGGAGCAAGAAGCATCGCCACAATGGCAACCCGGAGAGGCTACCAGATGGGACGCTGGCTTGCTGGCAGGCTCATGAAAGAGCTGGGGCTGGTCAGCTGTCAGCAGCCGACTCACCGGTATAAACGTGGTGGTCATGAACATGTTGCTATCCCTAACTACCTTGAAAGGCAGTTCGCCGTGACCGAGCCAAATCAGGTGTGGTGCGGTGATGTGACCTATATCTGGACGGGTAAGCGCTGGGCGTACCTCGCCGTTGTTCTCGACCTGTTCGCAAGAAAACCAGTGGGCTGGGCCATGTCGTTCTCGCCGGACAGCAGGCTCACCATGAAAGCGCTGGAAATGGCATGGGAAACCCGTGGTAAGCCCGGCGGGGTGATGTTCCACAGCGATCAGGGCAGTCATTATACGAGCAGGCAGTTCCGGCAGTTATTGTGGCGATACCAGATCAGACAGAGTATGAGCCGGCGCGGAAACTGCTGGGATAACAGCCCAATGGAACGCTTCTTCAGGAGTCTGAAGAACGAATGGATGCCGGTGGTGGGTTACGTAAGCTTCAGCGAGGCAGCTCACGCCATAACGGACTATATCGTTGGATATTACAGTGCACTAAGACCGCACGAATATAACGGTGGGTTACCCCCAAACGAATCGGAAAATCGATACTGGAAAAACTCTAACTCGGTGGCCAGTTTTTGTTGACCACTTCAGAATAGGTGTTTTTCGTCATGAAGTTGATAAAAGTCTATATAGAACCACCTCCTGTAGAGGTGGTGGTAATTTGCCAGAGTGTGGGATTCGTTAGTATACTATGGGATAAACTTATTTTTACCAATTGTATAAGGCGGTGCATAAGATTCTCGGCATGCTTCCAGATAATCCGACCACCACTGCATCATCGCTTTGCGGGCTTCCAGGTGCTCTGCCTTATGAATATAAGCCATGCGCACGGTATTGCGCTCCTGATGACTCATCTGGCGTTCTACTGCGTCCTTTGCCCATAAACCCGATTCCATCAGCGCACTGCATGCCATTGCCCGGAAGCCGTGACCGCAGATATCCTTTTTCGTGTCGTAACCCATCACCCGCAGTGCCTTATTGACCGTGTTTTCACACATTGGCTTATACGGGTTATGGTCGCCGGGGAAGATCAGTTCATTATTACCGGTGATATCCTTAATCTGTTTCAGAATGGCGATGGACTGTTCTGAGAGGGGGACGATATGCGGCATTCGCATTTTTGCCCCGCGGCCGGAATAACGCACGCCAATAATGGGTTCTCGCGTCGCGGGTATCGTCCAGACTCGGTTTGTGAAATCAATCTCTGACCAGCGGGCGAAACGCAGTTCACTGGAGCGAATGAACCATGCAGCATCAGCAGAACGGCATGCCGGGTCAGTTCACGGCCCTGATGATATGCCCCAATACGTTCAAGCAGTTCAGGCAGCCGCTCCAGCGGCAGGGCAGGATAGTGCCGTCTGACAGGAGGTGTGGTCACGCCGCCAAGGTTTGCTGCAGGGTTCGTATCGATTAACTCCTGATGGACCGCATGGCGCATTATGTTACTCAGGTGCTGCCGTGTGCGGGACGCAACCTCCAGCAGACCTTTTTCCTCGATCCCTTTCAGCAGGTCAATGAAATGACGGGGTTTAAGTTCTGATACAGGTAGGTTCCCGATGACCGGAAAGATGTGATTGTTCAGGCTGGCAAGCAGACGGTCGGCGGTGTTCTGCGACCATTTCCTGTTACTTTTATGTCACGCCAGCGCCATGTTTTTAAAAACTTTCTCCGGTGTTCGTGAGCCACGTTCAGCAGCCCGCTGCTGTACCGGGTTGATATTCAGCGCCAGCATTTTACGGATACCTTCACGTTGCTGTCGCGCATCAGACAGGGAGATGGCTGGATAGGCACCCAGCGCAATGCGGGATTCTTTACCGCTAATACGGTATTTGAGATACCAGTGGCGGGAGCCACCCGGCTTGACCAGCAGATACAGACCGTGAGAATCGGAGACTTTAAAGGGTTTATCAGAAGGCTTGAGGGTGCGGATTTTTGCGTCGGTAAGGGATATATGGGGGTCACTCCATTATCGAACTAACCTGATCCCAGATTTGACCACCAATTTTTCCCGATGCGTAGGGTAAAATCAAAATGCACCGAGAAGAGTTTTCACACTAACCTGTTGAATCAACATCAGATAAAGATTCGCAAGGATGCATGAAAACAGAAAATTGGCTCCTCTGACTGGACTCGAACCAGTGACATACGGATTAACAGTCCCCCGTTCTACCGACTGAACTACAGAGGAATCGTGAGAACGGGGCGCATATTACTTAGCGGTACCTTGTCTGTCAACACTAAATTTCATAAGCCATTTCAATTGGTTAATTAATCTTCAAAGTTGTTAATTAATGAACATTCGTCGCTGAAAACGAGTCTGTATCATTAGCGTGATGCAGTCTCTGCAAAGGATCTTGTTGATAAAATTGACAGAAACGTTGCCACAATGAAGGGAAACGAGGAGCAAAAAGTTCTGGGGCGCTAAAGAAATATTCAGAAAGTACGGCAAAACATTCAGCAGGATCACTGGCAGCATAAGCATCAATGCTCGCCGCATTCTCACCAACTAATTCGATTTCTTCCTGAATGTTGTTCATTGCAGCATGAAGATCGTGTTCCCAGCCAGCAACCTCACGCAACGAAATAAAGGGAACTCCGCTGGCGCGATCGCCGTTACGGGTGTCCAGCTTATGAGCGACTTCATGAATAATCAGGTTAAAACCAGAAGCATCAAAAGAATCTTGTATATCCAACCAGTTCAAAACGATAGGCCCTTGCTGCCAGCTCTGACCTGACTGAACAATACGTTGGTTATGCACCAGACCGATATCGTCTTCCCATTCATCATCGACCACAAATGGCGCAGGATAAATTAAGACTTCATGAAAACCATCCAGCCATTCCAGTCCTAACTCCAGAACGGGCAGGCAAAATAGAAGTGCTATCCGGCAGCTTCTTAATGAATTCAGCTCAAAGCCCTGTAAAGGAACAAGCCGTTTTTGCTGTAAAAAACGTTCGGCAAGAGCGACCAATTTGCTTTGTTCCTGTTCTGTCAGACACGTTAAAAGGGGGATCGATAGTGCTTCCTGCCAGGGAAGGGCAGTTTGATGTGCTGATTCTTGTACTTTCCAGGGCCACTTAATCATCGTTTTGCTCGCAAACTCGTCACTTGAACAAAATTGCACGGACAGGGACTGTTAAAATGCCAAATTTCCTGGCATCATGGCAACCATCTGAACGGAGAGATGCCGGAGCGGCTGAACGGACCGGTCTCGAAAACCGGAGTGGGGGCAACTCCACCGGGGGTTCAAATCCCCCTCTCTCCGCCAAAATTCAATCACTTATACATCATTAAGTCAGTGACAAAAATCACACTTGGAATTACTTGGAATATTTTCTTGGAATATTTTCAGGTAACGGGACATCAAGTGTCGGTGAAACTTTAACCTTCCTGTCATAGATTAGCACTTGCCCCTCGGTTTTGTGACCAGAGAAAAGTTGCTTATCCCGACTGCTTCCTTCATAGTCTGAAATTCCTTTCGCCTTCAGATCATGAAAGGTGAAGTCGGTTAAAATACCTGAAATTTTGCCTGCGCGATTTCTTGCTTCTACCCACATTTCGTTAAAGCCTTTGTACATATATCGGTTGCCGTATTGATTGCTGATTACATAGGCGGATGTTGGTAACTGTTTTGCTTTTTCGATCGCCGCCTGTAATCGTGGACTCCATGCTTTTATCTGTTTTTTTCCTGTTTTCCCTTGCTGGATAAAGATCCCGTCGTTTCCAATCTGCTCCCATTTCAGCGATAACACATCGGAAACCCTCGCTGCACACAGATAGGCAATTTCCATTGCGATAAAAACAGGAAGAGGTGCAACGCTTAATACTGCCTGGTATTCTTTGTCGGTTACATATCGTTCGCGGTTTTTGGCCTTGAATTTACTTACACCTGCACATGGGTTAGCCTTCACGTACCCTCGCTCATACCCCCAACTGTAAACGCGGGACATACTGCTTTTTTCATGGTTGGCTTGCGTTTTACTCTGTTCCCCTCTCTTGTCCATGTATCGACGGATGTGTTCTGGTTTTATGGAATCTGCCGGCACCTTACCGAATACGGCAAGCAACTTTTTTTGATGTTGCAGATAATCTTTTTGTGTTCTTGGACTGAGGTCACTGTAATAGGCGCTGGCGAGGAATTTTTCCCACAAGCGACCGAATGTCATTGCACGATCGCGATTATTTACAGTTTCCTCATACTTTTTCCATAAAGCAGCTAAACCATCCTTGATGGCGGTTAGTGTTACAGATTCTCTGGATGTTGGTTTCCATACATAACTATATTTATTTGGGTATACATTTGGAGGTAATTTTTCGTGTTCAGGATTTTTCCTTCGTCTTCCCATCAGATCGCACCAAAATTCGGCTCTACCTCGCGTGGTGGTAAAGTTTTATTGCAGGTAAATAGATCCCGGCTGACAATCGGTTTGCCACTACGATTGGTATAGAACGGAAGCCCGTTTTCCATTAACCATTTTCGCTGGTGGCAGCATTACCAGGGCGGTAATGAAAATGACTGAATTAACAAAAGAACAATTAATCGAAGAAGCCAAATTAAAAATAGCGATTACGAAATGCCACCCCAATTCAGGGATGGCGCGAGTAGAGGGCGAGTTATTCAAAATTGCACGGGCATCGCTGGAAGCAGAGCCGATAGCGTGGCGATATCGCTACGTGAAAAAAGGTGTTATGGACTCTCAGGGGGAGTTGTGGGTTGGTGACTGGAAATATGTACCGAAAAAAGAGGATTGTAACGACAGGCCGAACTATGAAATTCAGGCCTTATTCACTGCCCCACCAGTCCCGGTTACATCAGAAGAACTGGTTAAAGCTGTGCACTTTTATGAACAATTAAAACGCGAAAATCCACCAGCATCCGGCAACCAGATTAATGGGTTAACTATGTCGGTTAAACGACCAGCCAACTGAAAAAGCGGAAACCTGATTATAGGTTGCCAGATAAGGCAATAAGCTACCTGGCGCGGAACGGACTGATAAGTATGGGGAATGTTTTACGATGAGTATTTAGACTAAAGAGTTTGTAACGCTATGTAAGTGATTTTTTCTGGTTTAGATATTTATATGTCCGGCCAAATTGAGGTGTGTTTAAATGTTATTGCACATTGATTGTAGGGGGAATAATGAAAAACGCATTGCAGTTTTTGTTTGTTGCGTTCTGGTTGTTCGCATCATGTATGCCCATCATCTTCACAGCAAGGTATATGGAAAAAATTGATGTTTTGATATTAATGTTTGGACATATAAATGCCCTTTTTTTAGGGGTGTTCATGGCGGTCATGTGCATTGAATACTGGCGGTAAATACAGCGAACGCTATTGGTTTAGTTGGATATTTACTGTGCCGGACAAAAACGGTTTGCAGGGAAATCTTAGTTAAGTAGAATGACTGCGGGTGCTTGAGGCTATCTGTCTCAGGCATGAACACCAAAAGGCAGATAGAGAAAAGCCCCAGTTAACATTACGCGTCCTGCAAGACGCTTAACATTAATCTGAGGCTCAATCCATGCTGAACACATGTAGGTTAGCCTCTTACGTGCCGAAAGGCAAGGAGAAGCAGGCTATGAAGCAGCAAAAGGCGATGTTAATCGCCCTTATCGTCATCTGTTTAACCGTCATAGTGACGGCACTGGTAACGAGGAAAGACCTCTGCGAGGTACGAATCCGAACCGGCCAGACGGAGGTCGCTGTCTTCACAGCTTACGAACCTGAGGAGTAAGAGACCCGGCGGGGGAGAAATCCCTCGCCACCGCTGATGTGTCAGGCATCCTCAACGCACCCGCACTTAACCCGCTTCGGCGGGTTTTGTTTTTTCTGGTCGTTCTGGTTTACAATCCATCCGTCAGCCTGAACAACTGGCACCTGCTGCGCCAGCAGAGAAAACAGATGGCGCACGATACCAAATTTTACAATTCGGATAACTCTGCCGCCCCTGCCAGCAGGCACGGGCGGCGTTCTCATGCATTCAAATCTGACGGGTATCAGCACGACCCCTGCACCGAAGAACAGGCTGAATGGCTGATTCAGCGCTACCGCAGACACGGATACGAGATTAAGAAAGCCCTCAGTCTCGATTATCGTCACTGGATAATCTTCGTCAGGCTCCCTTATTCCGAACGGCCACCGCGTCCGTCCTGCACATTCCAGCAACGGATCTGGAGGTAATGTGCGGGTATTACTTCGACCTGTTCTGGTTCCGGAACTCGGGCTGGTGGTCCTTAAGCCCGGTCGTGAATCCATGCCGGTATTCCACAATACCCGGGTACTGGTGGAGCCGGAACCGAAAAGCATGCGTAATCTGCCGTCCGGGGTCGTTCCTGCCGTTCGCCAGCCGCTAGTGGAAGACAAAACATTGCTGCCGTTTTTCAGTAACGCACGGGTGATTCGTGCTGCTGGTGGTGCTGGCGCATTGTCTGACTGGCTGTTGCGCCATATTAAATCCTGCCAGTGGCCACACGGCGATTATCATCACAGCGAAACCGTCATTCACCGTTATGGTACCGGCGCAATGGTATTGTGCTGGCACTGCGACAACCAGCTGCGTGACCAGACATCCGAATCACTCGAGCAACTTGCTCATCAAAACCTGTCAGCATGGATGATTGACGTCATCGGTCACGCAATAAGCGGTACGCAGGAGCGTGAATTATCTCTGGCTGAATTATCCTGGTGGGCGGTCCGCAATCAGGTGGCGGACGCGCTACCGGAAGCGGTATTACGTCGTTCGCTGGGGTTGCGTGCGGAAAAAATCCGCTCAATGTACCGTGAAAGCGACATCGTGCCGGGAGAGCAGACCGCCACCAGCATACTGAAGCAGCGCACAAAAAATCTTGCGCCGCTGCCTCACGCCCACCAGCAACAGAATCCACCACAGGAAGAGACGGTGGTCAGCATTGCCGTTGATCCGGAATCTCCGGCTCAGTATCTCCAGCGCCAGAAACCACAACGGGAAGAGATGCCTGTATACACGCGCTGGGTAAAAACGCAGAAATGCATGACGTGTGGCAATCAGGCAGATGATCCGCACCACATCATTGGTCATGGACTGGGAGGGATGGGAACAAAGGCTGACGATTTGTTTGTTATTCCGCTGTGTCGTAAATGCCATAACGAACTACACGCCGGGGTAAAAGATTTTGAAGAAAAACACGGTAGTCAGTTGTTGTTGCTGATTCGTTTTTTAATGCACGCGAGAAATTCGGGTGTTCTGAAGTGGAAAGCATAAATGACCGAACGCATAGAATTTGTTTTGCCTTACCCGCCAACGGTGAACACCTACTGGCGACGTCGTGGCAGCACATATTTTGTATCAAAAGCCGGTGAGCGTTATCGCCGTGATGTGGCGCTAATTGTTCGCCAGCAGCGACTGAAATTAAACCTGTCCGGAAGGCTGGCGATAAAGATTATTGCAGAGCCACCGGATAAGCGCCGTCGTGACCTGGACAATATCCTGAAGGCACCGCTGGATGCGCTGACGCATGCTGGACTACTTATAGACGACGAGCAGTTTGATGAAATCAATATTGTGCGCGGTCAGCTCGTTCCTGGTGGGCGGCTGGGGATAAAAATCACAGAACTGGGGTGCGCATGAATAACCAGTATTTACAGTTTGTGCGTGAGCAGCTCATTATCGCCACCGCTGATTTGAGTGGGGCAACAAAAGGTCAGCTTGAAGCCTGGCAAGAGAATGCCATGTTCGATACAGGGCGTTACAGGCGTAAAAAAATCCGGTACCGCGATGAAGTGACTGGAAAAATGATAACGCGGGATAATCCACCAATCCCGGGAAAGCAATCGCTGGCGAAGGGGACGTCAATTCCTCTGGTCAGTCCGGTTGAGTTTTCGACATCATCGTGGCGGCGGGCTGTTCTGTCTCTTGAAGAGCACTATAAAGCCTGGTTGTTGTGGTGTTACAGCGGGAGTATTTGTTGGGAATATCAGATCGCGATAACACAGTGGGCGTGGAATGAATTTAATGCTCAATCCGGTACCAGAAAAATTGCAGGGAAAACGCAGGAACGCCTGAAAAAATTAATCTGGCTGGCGGCGCAGGCAGTAAAAGCAGAACTTTTTGGTGGGGAAGGTTATGAATACCAGGAGCTGGCATTACTGGCGGGAGTGACAACTAAAAACTGGTCCAAAACATTTACTCGTCACTGGGTTGCAATGAAACACATTTTTCACCGACTGGATAGTGAGGCTTTATTGTTTGTAATGAGAACACGTTCAAAAAAAAGACGGCATTTTCAAAGCAAAGTGTTGCAAAAGTAGATTGAAAGGCATATATTCATGCAAATCTGATACTTTGCCGATTTTGTACGTGATGGCAAAAGCAAACAAAACCCTCCCACAAGCGGGTTTTTTGTGCCACTTATCTCGGATAGACATGGTGAATGCGCTGGTGGAGGAGATAAGGGTGATTTCTGAATGCTTGCAACATTGATTTCGTAGCGTTATTATCCTGCGCCCGGCCCTTTAGCTCAGTGGTGAGAGCGAGCGACTCATAATCGCCAGGTCGCTGGTTCAAATCCAGCAAGGGCCACCAACCGCCACTAGCTCATCAGGAAAGAGCGTCAACCCTTTAAGTTGAGTGTGCGAGGTTCGAGTCCCCGGTGGCGGTCCAGTGCCGACTTGGCTCAGTAGGTAGAGCAACTGACTTGTAATCAGTAGGTCACCAGTTCGATTCCGGTAGTCGGCACCATATGCGGGCATCGTATAATGGCTATTACCTCAGCCTTCCAAGCTGATGATGCGGGTTCGATTCCCGCTGCCCGCTCCAGTCAGAGTCTTTCAGTCTGCGATGATGGGAAATCCCGGAGTGACTGAAAGACGTTTAAGTTATGAATGATCGCTTTTTTTTGCAAAATTGCTGTGCAGAAATACTAACCTTCGGGCAGGCGATCATTCATAAGCACTCTGCTTTTATTCCGATTAACTGTGAGTGGTTTGTTGGATAGAGTGCTTTCCTTATTGTATATATCGTTTCGCCCGCTTTTGCGGTTTTTTCTTTTCAAATCCCTTTCATTTCTCAGTGTAAAACTACGCCATCCGTTATTTGCGGAGGTGAGGCTATGAAATCCATGGACAAAATTTCAACGGGCATTGCCTACGGCACCTCCGCAGGCAGTGCTGGCTACTGGTTTTTACAGTGGCTTGATCAGGTCAGTCCGTCACAGTGGGCTGCGATTGGTGTACTGGGGAGTCTGGTTCTGGGCTTCCTGACTTATCTGACAAATCTGTACTTCAAAATCAGAGAAGACAAGCGTAAGGCTGCGAGAGGTGAATAATGTCGCCATCATTACGGTAAGCGCCCCATCAGCGACGTCTTGTGAAAATTGTCCTGTCTGGCAACAATCGCGCCCATCTATATTGATGGACACGAACGATGAATTCCCAGACAACAAAAGATATTCCCTGCTTCCGTTCTTATTTGCCTGATGCCCTGCGTTTAAGATTTGAAGATAAACTGACCATCCGGGCCATCGCTCAGCGTCTGGGTCTCAGTCATTCCACAATACATACGCTTTTTCAGCGATTTCTTGCATCCGGTATCGCATGGCCATTGCCCGATTCAGTTTCATTCGCTCAACTTGACGCCATCCTTTATGCCAACAGAAAGAAGGAATTAACAGAGCCTCAAATCAGAGAAGGCTCATGGCGAAAAGAACGGCGAACCAGCTATAGCCGTGAATTTAAGGTCCGTCTGGCTAAGCAGGCGTTACAGCCTGGGGCTGTTGTTGCCCGGATCGCCAGAGAACACGATATCAATAATAACCTGCTGTTTAAATGGAAAAGCCAGTACGAGGACGGCTTACTGAGCGATGATGACATACAGGAATGCATGCCTGTCCCGGTGGCACTGACTGATACGCCGGAGCCGACCAGACCAGTTACAAATCCCTTCTGGCGTAACAAGCATGATGAGCGCCCTGAGGGGGCTCCCGGAAACGTCCCACGGTGCGAGCTGCATCTTAAATCAGGTGTGGTAAAACTGTTTGACCCTCTCACTCCGGAACTGTTACGGGCGCTAATCCGCGAAATGAAAGGGGGTATCCGATGATAACGCTGCCGACCGGTACCAAAATCTGGATCATCGCTGGCATCACAGATATGCGTTGTGGCTTCAATGGCCTGGCTTCGAAGGTGCAGAACACGCTGAAAGATGACCCGTTCTCCGGGCATATCTTCGTCTTCCGGGGCCGCAGTGGCAAAATGGTGAAAATACTGTGGGCCGATCGTGACGGGTTATGCCTGTTCGCCAAACTCCTGGAACGGGGCCGCTTCGTCTGGCCGGTGACCCGGGAAGGGAAAGTGCACCTGACGCCAGCTCAGTTATCCATGCTACTGGAGGGGATCGCGTGGCAACATCCCAAACGGACAGAACGGCCTGGCATCCGGATATAACCCGTGATAAAACAAGGGAATGAACAATGAACTCCCCGATGATATTGAGCTGCTTAAAGCCATGTTGCGTAAGCAACAGAGTCGGCTTCGACAGTATGCCTGTCAGGTCGCGGGCTATGAGCAGGAAATTGAACGGCTGAAAGCGCAACTCGACAGGTTGCGTCGTATGTTGTTCGGCCAGAGTTCAGAGAAAAAGCGTCATAAGCTTGAAAATCAGATCCGACAGGCAGAAAAACGACTGTCGGAACTGGAAAACCGGCTGAACACAGCCAGAAATCTTCTGGAAGATGCATCGTCAGTCACAGATTCACCTGACACCAGTCCCCCGTCAGAAAACCCGATCGCCAGTAAGCCTGAATCCCCGGGACGAAAATCTTCACGAAAACCGCTGCCGGCAGAACTTCCCCGGGAGACACATCGCCTTCTGCCTGCTGAAACCAGTTGCCCGGCCTGTGGAGGTGTTCTGAAAGAAATGGGGGAAACAATCTCAGAGCAACTGGATATCATTAATACCGCCTTTAAAGTTATCGAAACCATACGTCCCAAACTGGCCTGTAGCCGGTGTGATGTCATCGTTCAGGCACCACTTCCTCCTAAACCGATCGAACGCGGTTATGCCAGTGCAGGGTTACTTGCACGGATCCTGGTCAGCAAATATATGGAACATATCCCTTTATATCGCCAGTCAGAAATATACGCGCGACAGGGCGTGGAGCTGAGCCGTAATACCATGGTGCGCTGGGTATCAGAAATGGCAGACAAACTCCGTCCTCTGTATATAGCGCTGAATGACTATGTTCTGGAGGCAGGAAAGGTGCACGCAGATGACACTCTTGAGGTAGCCTGAGTTTAACGGACACTCCTTCCTGAAATAGAATGGCATCAGAAGGAGCTAATAATGAGCAGAAAAACCCAACGTTACTCTAAAGAGTTCAAAGCCGAAGCTGTCAGAACGGTTCTTGAAAATCAACTTTCGATCAGTGAAGGCGCTTCCCGATTATCCCTTCCTGAAGGCACTTTAGGACAATGGGTTACCGCCGCCAGAAAAGGGCTCGGTACTCCTGGTTCCCGCACGCTGGCTGAACTGGAATCTGAAATTCTGCAACTGCGTAAGGCGTTAAATGAAGCTCGCCTTGAGCGAGATATATTAAAAAAAGCAACAGCGTATTTTGCACAGGAGTCGCTGAAAAATACGCGTTAATCGAACAATGGCGACAACAATTTCCCATTGAAGCGATGTGTCAGGTATTTGGTGTATCCAGGAGCGGTTATTACAACTGGGTACAGCATGAACCCTCAGACAGAAAACAAAGTGATGAGCGGCTAAAACTGGAGATTAAGGTGGCACATATCCGCACTCGCGAAACATATGGAACCCGGCGGCTCCAGACGGAGCTGGCAGAGAATGGCATCATCGTTGGTCGTGACCGACTGGCATGTCTTCGTAAGGAGCTGAGGCTACGCTGTAAGCAGAAACGCAAGTTCAGAGCGCCTACGAACCCGAACCACAATCTGCCAGTTGCGCCAAATCTGCTGAACCAGACGTTCGCTCCTACAGCACCAAATCAGGTCTGGGTGGCGGACCTGACGTATGTTGCCACACAGGAGGGATGGTTGTACCTCGCTGGCATCAAAGATGTTTATACGTGCGAAATTGTCGGCTACGCCATGGGAGAGCGCATGACAAAAGAGCTGACAGGTAAAGCCCTGTTTATGGCGCTCAGGAGCCAGCGCCCACCTGCCGGGCTAATCCACCACTCTGATCGAGGTTCACAGTACTGCGCATACGATTACCGGGTCATACAGGAGCAGTCTGGTCTGAAAACATCAATGTCGCGTAAAGGTAACTGTTACGACAACGCTCCGATGGAAAGCTTCTGGGGAACGCTGAAAAATGAGAGCCTGAGCCACTATCGTTTTAATAACCGGGATGAAGCCATCTCAGTAATACGGGAATACATTGAGATTTTCTACAATCGTCAGCGTCGTCACTCTCGTCTGGGGAATATCTCCCCGGCAGCCTTCAGGGAAAAATATCATCAGATGGCTGCTTAAAAAAAGAATAAATGGTAGTGTCCGCTATTGCCAGTACACCTCAATGAGCGTGATGAAAAAGGGCAGTGGGCAGCCTATGACGCCGTTCATGATGTCCGGAGAGAACTCTGGAAAGCCCTGCTTGGATGGATGCCGGACCCGCAAGGGGGCGAGATTGTTTATGTCGGTGGCACCCTGCTGGATCTGAACCGTTACGAACTGTATTACCAGTTTGATTTTACGGCGAAGTATGAAATCACGGAAGAAGACACGCGACAGGCAGAGGACGTGAATGCCCTGCCGGATTTATCCCTGCTGAGTATTGATGTGGATTACATCGATCCTGGTACTGGCCCGGATGGTGACATTGAGCACCATCTGGAAATGCGTTTCCCTCAGAATTAAGAGTCCCTCATGTTTGTGAAACCCCTGAAAGGGCGGTCGGTTCCTGACCCTGCCCGTGGAGACCTTTTGCCTTCCGAAGGGCGAAATGTGGAAGAAAGCAGCTACTGGTTCCGCCGTATAGCGGCGGGTGATGTGGTACGTGTTAAACAGGATAAGGCTAAAAAATCATGACGATAAGTTTTAATACTGTTCCGTCGAATACGCTGGTGCCGTTGTTCTACGCCGAGATGAACAATTCTGCGGCAAATACAGCGGTGACCAGCGCGCCTGCATTACTGATCGGGCATGCCAGCAACGATGCAGCCATTGAGGTTAACAGCCTGGTGCTGATGCCATCGGCAGATTATGCCCGCCAGATTTGTGGGGCGGGGAGCCAGCTGGCGCGTATGGTGGAAGTCTACCGTCAGACAGATCCTTTCGGTGAACTGTATGTTATTGCAGTACCGGAAGCCAGAGGGGCGGCGGCGACGGTCAGGGTGACGGTTGCCGGAGAAGCAGAGGAAAGCGGCACCCTGAGTCTGTATGTCGGGCGCTCCCGTGTACAGGTGCCTGTGGTGAATGGCGATGATGCCACTGCGGTTGCCACCGCGATTAAGGAAGCGGTAAACGGGGTTATCACCCTGCCGTTTACGGCGTCATCTGATGCAGGCGTGGTGACGCTGACTGCCCGTCATAAGGGGCTGTATGGTAATGAGTTACCGGTCTGTCTGAATTATTATGGTTCTGGTGGTGGTGAGATTTTGCCAGCAGGGCTTCGGGTGGTGACGGAAGTCGGTGCTGCCGGTAGCGGAGCGCCTGATCTTACCGCCGCTGTTGCTGCTATGGGCGATGAGGCATTCGACTTTATCGGTCTGCCGTTCAACGATGCCGCCTCCATCAATATGATGATGACCGAAATGAATGACAGCAGCGGTCGCTGGAGTTATGCGCGCCAGTTATACGGGCATGTCTATACCGCAAAACTGGGAACGCTGTCAGAGCTGGTTGGTGCCGGAGATATGCATAATCAGCAACATATCACGCTTGCCGGTTACGAAAAAGAAACCCAGTCGCCTGTCGATGAACTGGTTGCCAGTCGCCTTGCCCGTGAAGCGGTATTTATCCGGAATGATCCTGCCCGTCCGACACAGACGGGGGAGCTGGTGGGGATGCTTCCGGCACCGAAAGGTAAGCGATTCATCATGACAGAGCAGCAGACCCTTTTATCTCACGGCGTGGCGACGGCTTATGTGGAAGGCGGCACGTTGCAGATCCAGCGTTCCGTAACCACCTACAAAAAGAATGCGTATGGCGTGGCAGACAACAGCTATCTGGACAGTGAAACTCTGCATACCAGTGCATATGTTCTTCGCAAACTGAAATCGGTCATCACAAGCAAGTACGGACGTCACAAGCTGGCAAATGATGGTACCCGTTTTGGTCCGGGGCAGGCGATTGTCACTCCTGCCGTTATCAAAGGGGAACTTCTGGCGACATATCGTCAGATGGAGCGTGCCGGTATTGTGGAAAATTACGATCTGTTTAAACAGTATCTGATAGTTGAGCGTGATGCAGATAACCCGAACCGACTGAATACGCTGTTCCCGCCGGATTATGTTAATCAGTTACGTGTCTTTGCGGTGGTTAACCAGTTCCGTCTTCAGTATTCAGAGGAGTCAGCATAATGGCAAAGATCGCCGGAACCTGTTTTTTTAAAGTGGATGGTCAGCAGTTATCGCTGACAGGTGGCATTGAAGTGCCGATGAACACCAATGTCCGGGATGACATCGTCGGCATGGCAGGGGATGTGGATTACAAGGAGACCTGGCGGTCACCTTACGTTAAGGGCACGTTTAAAGTGCCCAAAAACTTTCCGGTCGACAAAATTACCACCTCAGACCAGATGACGATTACCGCTGAGCTGGCAAACGGCATGGTGTATGTGCTTTCGGCGGCATGGCTGCACGGAGAGGCTAATCATAATGCCGAAGAAGGCACGGCAGATCTTGAATTCCACGGCGAAGAGGGAGGGTATCAGTAATGGCAATGAACGTTACAGAAATAGTTTTAAAAAAACCGGTGACAGCGCATAACGAAATGCTGCATGTGCTGGAGTTGCGCGAGCCCACGTATGACGAAATCGAGGCGCTGGGTTTTCCTTTCATTATTTCCGGTGAAGGCAGTATTAAACTGGACAGCCAGGTGGCACTGAAATATATCCCGTTGCTGGCGGGGATCCCGTGTTCATCGGCGGCGCAGATGGCAAAACTGGATATTTTTAAGACCAGCATGCAGATCCTGCGTTTTTTTACCCAGTCGGAGACGGGAAGCACCTCCGGAAACGACTCTACAATGTTGCCTGGTTCTGGAAACTGAATCCACTGGAGCTGCGACGGGTGGCTGTTTCGCAGTTTACAGAACTGGAAGCCGAGGCCGTCCGCATTAACGAGGAGATGAAGCATGGCTGACAGTTTTCAGCTGAAGGCGATCATCACTGCCGTGGATAAGGTATCGGCACCGCTGAAGGGAATGCAGCGCCAGCTGAAAGGTTTTAAAAAGGAGTTTGCCAGCCTGTCACTGGGCGCAGCGGGTGCCGGAACCGCAGTACTGGGGGCGCTGGCGCTCCCGGTCAAATCTGCCATTGCCCTTGAATCAAAAATGGCGGATGTCCGGAAAGTGGTGGATGGTCTGGATACGCCGGAAGCGTTTAAGGCAATGACGGAGCAGGTGCGCGACCTGTCAACAGAACTGCCCATGTCGGCGGAAGGTATCGCCGAAATTGTGGCGGCGGGTGGTCAGGCTGGTATCGCCCGTGACGAGCTGATGCAGTTTACTGACGATGCCGTGAAGATGGGCGTGGCCTTTGACACCACGGCAGAAGAATCCGGTCAGATGATGGCGCAGTGGCGCACTGCCTTTAAACTGACACAGGGAGAGGTGGCAGGGCTTGCGGATAAGATTAACTATCTTGGCAATACCGGTCCTGCAAGTGCGAAAAAGATTTCTGATGTTGTGACCCGTATTGGCCCTTTAGGCAGTGTTGCGGGTGTGGCCTCCGGAGAGATTGCCGCAATGGGGGCAACCATTGCCGGAATGGGGGTGGAGTCAGAAATTGCTGCGACGGGGATAAAGAATTTTATGTTGTCGCTGACAGCGAGGGATTCTGCCACCAAATCGCAGAAAAAAGTGCTCCGCTCGTTGCGCATTAGCCCGAAAAAACTGGCGGCGGATATGCAGAAAGACGCCCGCGGGGCCATGCTGCACGTACTGGATTCTCTGGCAAAAGTGCCGAAAGAAAAACAGGCTGCTGTGCTGAAAGCGCTGTTCGGGAAGGAATCCCTGGGGGCCATTGCGCCGCTGCTCACGAATCTGGATTTGTTGCGAACCAACTTTAATCGTGTGGCGGATGCGCAGCAGTATGGCGGCTCAATGCAGAAAGAATATGCCGCCCGTGCCGCGACGACAGAAAATCAGTTGTTGCTGCTGCAGAACCAGATCAATGCGATTTCTTCCACGCTGGGGGAAACCTTCCTGCCTTCACTCAATGAAGGCATAAAAGAGATGAAGCCTTTTCTGGAAGAAGTGCGCACGTTTGTCAGAGAAAATCCTGAGGTCGTAAAAACCATCGCGAAAACTGGTGCGGCATTACTGACGATGGGCGTGGCGATTGGCACATTGACACGCATAACAAAAATCATGGGTAGCGTGATGAATATGACGCCGGCAAAGGGATTAATTGCGCTTCTCGTCGGTGGTGCATATCTCATAATTGATAACTGGGAAACGGTCGGTCCGGTTGTGAAAAAAGTCTGGCAGGAGGTTGATCAGGTTGTCAGAGCAATGGGGGGATGGGAACAGGCAGTAAAAACAATAGCAACGGTTTCTGCCCTGTATATTGGTGTGAAGGCGGTGGCAAGTATTCGTGCGGCAACAGTCGCCCAGAATCAATGGACAACGGCGGCAGGAAAAACAGGGCTGAAATTAAAGGGCCTCGGAAAGATCAGTCTGATTGGTGGATTGCTTGAACTGGGCATGATGGCGCAGGAGTTTGAAAAAGAACATCCCTGGCTTGTTAAAAATTTTGTGGCTGATGCACTGAACAGTGGATTTGGTCTGAATGATAAGTTCGACGAGTGGGGCAAACAGTTCCATGATTTTGTCTATGACATGACCGGATGGCAGATGCCACGTGGTGATGGGTATTTATCTCCCGATAAACGCTACACCCCGAATGTATCACTGGAAAGGAATCAGCTGTTAAGCCTTGCATCTTCACCGGCAACCCGCAGCGAACTTAAGGTGACGTTTGACAACGCGCCGCCTGGAATGCGCGTTATCGATTTGCCGAAAACAGGCGATCCCTTTATGAAAATCACCCATGATGTTGGGTATTCTCCATTTAAAAGGTGAGTTCTTTTTTTGTGGTGAAAGATGAGGCAAAATTATCGCGTAACATGCTAACAATGGAGTTTGTTTTGTGATAAAGCCATTTTTAATGACGGTTGCAATATTAACCTCTTGCTGTGCTCAGGCGAAAATACTAACAAATGAGGAGATTGTTTCACGATTTATTAGTAACGTTAAAACATCTGCAGATAATGACGTTGACTTGGATACAGATGGATTCAGACAACTGAGGATATCGTGCCCATCCCCTTCTGCCAGCGGTGCGATTATATTGAGAAAAGCTTCTTATGAATTCGGCAAAAGTATAGGTGTATTTGATTTTGCAAACAATGCATCACCAGCGACGATGACATTTTTGATCCCAATATATAAAGATGATGATTTTGATTCAGATACTGTTGGTTTTACATTTGCGTTCAAGATGCCAAGAGGCCAGTTTTTTGTAGATGTAAAAGAAAACGGGAATATCAGAGCTGGAGTTAATGTTAATGGCGAGTCGGGAGTGACCTACGAAAATTGCAAATTGAATATGAAAGATATTAATGATGATTAATATATAAGCCGCCAGAAATTGGCGGTTTTTTTATAGTGGAGACAGTATGGACTTACCTTCTTTACCTTCTCTTTCTTGGTAATGACTCCAACTTACTGATAGTGTTTTATGTTCAGATAATGCCCGATGACCTTGTCATGCAGCTCCACCGATTTTGAGAACGACAGTGACTTCCGTCCCAGCCTTGCCAGATGTTGTCTCAGATTCAGATTATGTCGCTCAATGCGCTGAGTGTAACGCTTGCTGATAACGTGCAGCTTTCCCTTCAGGCGTGATTCATACAGCGGCCAGCCATCCGTCATCCATACCACGACCTCAAAGGCCGACAGCAGGCTCAGAAGACGCTCCAGTGTGGCCAGAGTGCGTTCACCGAAGACGTGCGCCACAACCGTCCTCCGTATCCTGTCATACGCGTAAAACAGCCAGCGCTGACGTGATTTAGCACCGACGTAGCCCCAATGTTCGTCCATTTCAGCGCAGACAATCACATCACTGCCCGGTTGTATGCGCGAGGTTACCGACTGCGGCCTGAGTTTTTTAAGTGACGTAAAACCGTGTTGAGGCCAACGCCCATAATGCGTGCACTGGCGCGACATCCGACGCCATTCATGGCCATATCAATGATTTTCTGGTGCGTACCGGGCTGAGAGGCGGTGTAAGTGAACTGTAGTTGCCATGTTTTACGGCAATGAGAGCAGAGATAGCGCTGATGTCCGGCAGTGCTTTTGCCGTTACGCACCACGCCTTCAGTAGCGGAGCAGGAAGGACATCTGATGGAAATGGAAGCCACGCAAGCACCTTAAAATCACCATCATACACTAAATCAGTAAGTTGGCAGCATTACCCGTTAATCGAACAATGGCGACAACAATTTCCCATTGAAGCGATGTGTCAGGTATTTGGTGTATCCAGGAGCGGTTATTACAACTGGGTACAGCATGAACCCTCAGACAGAAAACAAAGTGATAAGCGGCTAAAACTGGAGATTAAGGTGGCACATATCCGCACTCGCGAAACATATGGAACCCGGCGGCTCCAGACGGAGCTGGCAGAGAATGGCATCATCGTTGGTCGTGACCGACTGGCACGTCTTCGTAAGGAGCTGAGGCTACGCTGTAAGCAGAAACGCAAGTTCAGAGCGACTACGAACCCGAACCACAATCTGCCAGTTGCGCCAAATCTGCTGAACCAGACGTTCGCTCCTACAGCACCAAATCAGGTCTGGGTGGCGGACCTGACGTATGTTGCCACACAGGAGGGATGGTTGTACCTCGCTGGCATCAAAGATGTTTATACGTGCGAAATTGTCGGCTACGCCATGGGAGAGCGCATGACAAAAGAGCTGACAGGTAAAGCCCTGTTTATGGCGCTCAGGAGCCAGCTCCCACCTGCCGGGCTAATCCACCACTCTGATCGAGGTTCACAGTACTGCGCATACGATTACCGGGTCATACAGGAGCAGTCTGGTCTGAAAACATCAATGTCGCGTAAAGGTAACTGTTACGACAACGCTCCGATGGAAAGCTTCTGGGGAACGCTGAAAAATGAGAGCCTGGGCCACTATCGTTTTAATAACCGGGATGAAGCCATCTCAGTAATACGGGAATACATTGAGATTTTCTACAATCGTCAGCGTCGTCACTCTCGTCTGGGGAATATCTCCCCGGCAGCCTTCAGGGAAAAATATCATCAGATGGCTGCTTAAAAAAAGAACAAATGGTAGTGTCCGCTATTGCCAGTACACCTCAGTCCCCTACACAGCCACCGCTGATGATGTCGCACCGACGGGTCAGCAAATCTGGCAGGAACTGCAAAGTGGCAAATGGGGTGAGATAGCCCCATTCACTGTGACACCAGAAATGCTGGAAGCGGCCAGAGAGGCCAGACGTCAGGAAATTGAAGCATGGCGCACAGAACAGGAGGCGAAGCCGTTCACGTTTGAATGGAACGGTCGTATCTGGAATGCTGGCCCCGACTCACTGGGCCGCCTGTCCCCGGTAGTCATGCTGGCAAAATCTGTCACAGCACAAACACATATGGCGTGGAGCGATGCCGATAATCAGCAGGTGAAACTGTCGATGCCGGAACTGGAAGAACTGGCGGCAGCAATGGTGCAGGCGCAGGTCGATCGCAACGATGAGATTTATCGCCGTCAGCGTGAAATGAAAGAGGAGCTGAGCGGTCTGGATGATTTGGCTTCAATTCGGGCGTTTGACGTTGAGTAATGAATAAGCCGCAACTGGCGGAATCACAGAAGACCGCTTTGCTTACCGAAGCGGAGTCTGTCATCCGGCAGCCGGGGCGTGCTGTCAGGCTGAACAGGGAAACGGATGAATCAGGGGAGGCCCGGGGGCGGGCCTCCGTTTTTCCGGAGTCAGTCCGGTCTGTGGTTTATGCGATGTGATTATGAATGGTGCAGTTGTGAGCCGTTTTCAGGCAATCGCAGGGCCAGTACCTCGTCAGTCAGCTGACGGTAAATCTGCTGTTCAGTCTCACGCATCACCTGTGCACCGGCTTCCCTCTCCGCATCCGCATCACCGCTCAGACCTGATGCTTTCAGCCGGTCAGCCACCCTCTGAGGGTACTCATTCTCCAGCATCTCATATTTCTGCTCTTCTGCCTGCGCCCAGCGGTCAGCTTCCGTACGCTTCAGTACAGCATGCCATGGTCCCCAGAGGGAGAACCAGTCCGTAAATTCATTCTCTTCACGGCTTCTGACCATGGCTTCGGCAGTGCGGAGGTCATTTGCTGTCACTCCCGACACGCCATAGAAACGCATTTCCTTCACGGCAGTGGAGAGCTGAAGTTTCTCTGCGAGCATGGTCTGGAAGGCCAGGTAGACTTCTATCTCATCCACAAAATGGAGAGTTCTGACTTTATCCCGGGCAATGTCCTCCAGAATTTCGAGGCGGAACATTTCCCTGCCCAGGGAGAGCAGAGCGCCGGTATCATTATCGAAAAGGCCTTCTGATGCCTGATGGACCAGGAGGGTTTTCCGGAGATTGTTCCATGTGAGCGCGACACGGTCCTCACAGCTCTCAGTGGCATCAGCAGCAACAGCGAAAGACTGCTGTCGAAGCTCCGCAGAGGCACTGAGTTTTTCCAGCCATGCAGCGACCTGTTCACGGAATCCGGAGGTATTGCGTGCAGAGACGGTATCGGAAAGGCGGTCAAGGAACGCGGAAAAGGTGTTGGCGTGCTCTTCATGTTCAAAAGCATGCCATATCTGTGATACATCAGATTGTTTGTTTTCCGGGAACCATGCTGTCACGGCATCAGCCAGGGGGCGATGGAGTGTATTCTGTTGTCCGTCACTCATGGAGAAGTAAATCCGTGGGCCGTGGTAGTCCGGTTGGGCGGTTTGTTGTAACAAAGTTTGCATTATTCTGGGAGATAGTTGATTTTCTCTAAGATTGACAACGCTATCAGAACTGAGGCCAAGTACTGAGAGATCCCCTCATAATTTCCCCAAAACGTAACCATGTGTGAATAGATTTTGAGTAAGCAGGGTTGCAGCCACGAGTGAGTCTTCCCTTGTTATTGTGTAGCCAGAATGCCGCAAAACTTCCATGCCTAAGCGAACTGTTGAGAGTACGTTTCGATTTCTGACTGTGTTAGCCTGGAAGTGCTTGTCCCAACCTTGTTTCTGAGCATGAACGCCCGCAAGCCAACATGTTAGTTGAAGCATCAGGGCGATTAGCAGCATGATATCAAAACGCTCTGAGCTGCTCGTTCGGCTATGGCGTAGGCCTAGTCCGTAGGCAGGACTTTTCAAGTCTCGGAAGGTTTCTTCAATCTGCATTCGCTTCGAATAGATATTAACAAGTTGTTTGGGTGTTCGAATTTCAACAGGTAAGTTAGTTGCTAGAATCCATGGCTCCTTTGCCGACGCTGAGTAGATTTTAGGTGACGGGTGGTGACAATGAGTCCGTGTCGAGCGCTGATTTTTTCGGCCTTTAGAGCGAGATTTATACAATAGAATTTGGCATGAGATTGGATTGCTTTTAGTCAGCCTCTTATAGCCTAAAGTCTTTGAGTGACTAGATGACATATCATGTAAGTTGCTGATAGGTTTCCAGTTTTCCGCTCCTAGGTCTGCATATTGGACTTTTCCTCTTACTCGACTTAACCAGTACCAACCCAGCTTCTCAACGGATTTATACCATGGCACTTTAAAGCCAGCATCACTGACAATGAGCGGTGTGGTGTTACTCGGTAGAATGCTCGCAAGGTCGGCTAGAAATTGGTCATGAGCTTTCTTTGAACATTGCTCTGAAAGCGGGAACGCTTTCTCATAAAGAGTAACAGAACGACCGTGTAGTGCGACTGAAGCTCGCAATACCATAAGCCGTTTTTGCTCACGGATATCAGACCAGTCAACAAGTACAATGGGCATCGTATTGCCCGAACAGATAAAGCTAGCATGCCAACGGTATACAGCGAGTCGCTCTTTGTGGAGGTGACGATTACCTAACAATCGGTCGATTCGTTTGATGTTATGTTTTGTTCTCGCTTTGGTTGGCAGGTTACGGCCAAGTTCGGTAAGAGTGAGAGTTTTACAGTCAAGTAAGGCGTGGCAAGCCAACGTTAAGCTGTTGAGTCGTTTTAAGTGTAATTCGGGGCAGAATTGGTAAAGAGAGTCGTGTAAAATATCGAGTTCGCACATTTTGTTGTCTGATTATTGATTTTTGGCGAAACCATTTGATCATATGACAAGATGTGTATCTACCTTAACTTAATGATTTTGATAAAAATCATTAGGGGATTCATCAGGGCCAAGTATGCTTTCCGGAATTGCCGTGATCCGGTTCTGATTAAGCCAGAATATTCTTATAATATGATCATCTCTTTCTGGAAAATCTGGTATTACTTCCAAAGCATTTCTGGCTGCATCAAGTAATTCCAATGACATTGGTAACCTCGGAAGTACAGACAGGTGATTGTCACTTACATTAATATATTCTAGTGACGCAGGTAATTCAGGAAGTGCGAACAAATGGTTATCACTCACATTTATATATTCCAGCGACACTGGTAATTCAGGAAGTGCAGATAATTGATTACTGCTTGCATTCAGCTCTTTCAATGCCCTTGGTAGCTCGGGGAGCATTGATAGTTGGTTATTGCTTACATTAATTTCATCAAGATTGTCAGGCAATCGTGGTAGAGATCTGAGACCTAAACAAGATAAGTCCAACGATGTTTCACTGTTCTCCAGACATAATTGGAGCCGGGTAAAAGCAGTTTCCCTGTTTTCTCCGGAAATGCTGTTTTTAGTCCATTCAACCCATTCGGAGAGATAATTATTGTGAACATTGTCGATTGATGTAGTTCTGTAAAAAGAGACGTTTCCAGTGGATAGGGGGGGATTATTTACAGGAAGCATAATAACCTCGCAGAAGGATATCCTGATAAAATGTGATACTGGGGAATAATAAGCTGAAATAAAATGTTTCAGGATTGAAATTTATTGTTTTCATTTTAAGGAAGTGATGTTGATTTAACTGTAAAAAAACGATACTATTTTCTTAGATGGTAAATGTCTCGCCTGTGCTATATTTTGTTTTTCGGTTAGTTAAATATCGTACGTTCATATTTGAACGTTCTGCCGGAATGCATTATCAATAGAGGTAAAGTCGCAACCCCAAATCGTAAAGGAAACCGTAGCACGTCTTAAGCAAGAACGTGCTGCGGTTGGATGCTATTTTTTCCCTGAAGCGGAAAACATTACTACAGTACCTTGAACCTTGGTTTTAACATTCTCGAAATGCTCTGAGAGTATATGTGTTAAGCCTTCTTCGGAATCTTTTGTGTTTGAAAAGATGCCTTTCTGATTGTAAATGCGCATCAGTTTTTGACCGAAGCTATTGTGCACAACTCCATCGCCAAGAATTGTGGCTCCGTATAGAGTTCCATCATCAGTTAAGGCCTGCGCCGCATTGCGTATTACACAGCTTTTTGTAGATATATTTCCAGGCAGGCAGTGAAGAAGGTAAAACATGGAAATGGAATCAAATTGACCATGTAACGCCGCAGGATAAGGTTCAAAAACATCATGGCTAATTTTATGTTTAATTTTTGATTCCCCAGCCCTTGTAGATGCCGCGTTCAGGCTAGCTTCGTTCAAATCCATTAAAGATATCAGACTACTCTCAGGTACGTGAGTAAGGTAAAACCCAGTTCCAACACCAATATCCAGATGGTTGTTACCTAAATGTTCCAGAAAGTGTGGAAGAAGGTGTTCCTTTGTAGGACATCCCCATGCAAGCCGATTTGATACTCCCAAAACCCACCAGTCATAAAGCTTTAGGGTAAGTGGTGTGTAAATTTTAGCCCCATCATCTGTGTTTTTTTTCATTAATTTCACCATATTATAGTTTTATTTGTGAATTAAATCAATTATGGCGATGAATTACAAGGGGTTAAATGCTGCCGCAGCATAGCGATATTGAAATAGCCTGGTATGCTTCGATACAGCAGGAGCCGAATGGCTGGAAGACCGTCACCACACAGTTCTACATCCAGGGATTCAGTGAGCATATTGCGCCACTTCAGGATGCTGTAGATCTGGAGATCGCAACGGAGGAAGAAAACTCGTTGCTGGAAGCCTGGAAGAAGTATCGGGTGTTGCTGAACCGTGTTGATACATCAACTGCACCTGATATTGAGTGGCCGGAAGAACCAGACACAATGTAAGCGAAAAAGAAAAACCGCAGACACGACGTATGCAGGACGTGCTGCGGTTGGCTGGTAAACTTTCGATAGTGCGAGTATTGAATGATTTCCAGCCGTTACCGATTTTATATAACTGCAGTGGAATTATTCAACACACAGGCAAAACGGAATAAGCTGAGAAAAAAGCGTGCTTTCCCAATCTGGGGCAAATCACGTCTGAATGACACCTGAAAACAGGTGGTGGACTCAAGAAGGCTTGGAATATTCTTCTTTAATGTTATGTAATTCATTGATTTTTCGTGTACGATTTTAAGACATTTTTTCCAAGAAAAATTTTTAACTCTTTGATTTTTCGACTCTGTATCATCGGTCTCGAAAACCGGAGTAGGGGCAACTCTACCGGGGGTTCAAATCCCCCTCTCTCCGCCATTTTATCAATGACTTATCTCCCGACTTCCCGCCTTGCTTTTCCTAAACAGAACAATCGTAGAATATTCTTGAAGGGTTAGATCGTCACTGTTTTCTGTTCGATACTGTGACATTCAGCGCTTGATTCGCTATGGAGCTGACAGGAAGGTTTCGAGCGAAAATCTACAGTTATTCAGTCGTTTTCTTATCGGTCACCATTATTCTTTTAGACATTGATCCTATGAAACTGCCGCAAAGTTGCTGGCGGGAACTGAAGTTGCGTAGAGAAGGGGTCAATAATTGAGCCAAAAAAGGAACGCGGCCGTCAGATTAAAGCCGCGGGACAAAGTCCATAATTTCCAAGAGTTGTTGAATTTCCCAGCTTTTTTGAAAGCCTTTGTATCATACTAACAAGTAAAAAAGGTTTAAGCACCAAAATTAACCTATATTTCTGGTTAGCTTTACCATGACAGATGACTTGCTCCTGGAAACATTTGCGCTGCCAGTCTGTATGGCTGAGTTGTGTATTTATTGTTAGCCTTTTTCTCAGTTTTTTTCTACAGACATAATAAAAAAGACACGACTCAAGTATGAGCGTGTCTGAGTTTGTCTTACTTATTTGTCTTGGTAAATTATTGTTGTTACTACCAGGCACTGTTCTGTTAAATAACTGAAGTCAGCGCAAAAAAATCAATGAGACATCATCTCCTCGACCACTTCTTCGCTACTCAACTGATAGGGATAATACGTTGGCCAGTTTTCCATTTCATTCAATAAAGATTGCTGGGAATCATTACCCATAAAAATGTGAAAATGAGATGATTTTCGTGGTGCAATTATATGATCGCTAAATTGTATATATTTAGGGGCTTTGCTTTCAGGATCTTTACATTCGAATAAGTAACGAACGCCTTTCTTGCCTGATTTATAGGTGAGTATTTTGTATCCATCGTAATCATATTTACAGGATGTTGTTTCATTATTTCTATGGAATTCGACAATGCCGTCCTCAATGCCAATCATTTCGATATCTGTCGGATAACCTTTGCGATAATAATCTTTAATTTCAGCAAATGTTTTGGTTTTATCTGCATCCGCTTTCTTCTGAAAGACGGGATCAAGTTTGCCACTTTGCAGTAAAGGGTAAACGGATTGCCAGACTCCATCCCAGTCACTGAGCGTTCGGTTTTGTACATTGGTATCATCAAAAACACCATTAGCAGCTTTTTGTTCGACCTCTGTTAAGGGTTTGCCATGAGAATGATGACCATGCGAAAAGGCAGGAGCGCTAACAATAAAGACACCTAAAGCAACAGCCAGTTTATGAAGACGAATCGCCAAAACAATTTCCTCCAGAGTTAATGTACATTATGTGTAATGTTATATTGTAACATATGAAAAAATGCAACAACTCATTAGGAAATGAGAGCATGGTATTCTCAGGTGTATTGAACTATCTTATTGAAATAAAATAAATTATTCTGGTGATGAAAGGTTGATGACAAACGAAACATAACTTGATGCGATCTGTGTGGGCCGGATAGGGCGCTCGCGCCGCATCCGGCCGGGATAACGCGAAGTTTGTCGGCAATATGAAGTTATAGAGATAATTTGTTGTGGGCCTGCTTGCGTAACCGGTTGAAAAGGGAAAGCAACTTCTTATACCGTAAGGCTAAAAGCAGTACAGCCAGCCCGGCGTAGATGAGTGGCTGCGGTGAAATAATCTTCACTGACCACAGATAATGTATTGGGGCCAGGATCGCGACAAGATAGACGAAGTTATGCAACTGTTGCCAGTGTTTGCCGAGTTTTCGCTGCATCGACTGGGTTGAAGTGAACGCTAAAGCAAGCAAAATAACCCAGCTGATAATTCCTAACGTTAAATAAGGCCGGGTAATTAACTCCTTACCTAATAACGCCAGATTATTCACGCCCAACTCCAGCAATGCGTAACTGGTTAAATGCAGTGTCGCCCAGGCAAAGCACCATAAGCCTAACAGGCGGCGAGTGCGTATCAATAACGGCTGTTTTGCGTAGCGTGCCAGAGGTGTGATTAACAAGGCCGCAAGCAAAAATTTCAGTGCAGTGCGACCGGTAAAATGCTGAATATCTTTCACCGGATCGGCACCCAGTCCACCGTGATTGATCGCCCAGACCAGCCAGAGAAACGGCAACAATCCGGCAAGATGCAGGCAAACTTTCAGCCATATCACTTGTTTTGCTGTCAGACGCATTTAGAAATTCTCCCGCAAATCCAGGCCACGATACAGCGATGCCACCTGGTCGGCGTAACCATTAAACAGTAGTGTTGGCTGGCGCTGAACATCGAGAATGCCGCCTGAACCAATAAATCGTTCGGTAGCCTGTGACCAGCGCGGGTGATCAACATGCGGATTAACGTTGGCGTAAAAACCGTATTCGTCAGGCGCTGCCAGATTCCAGGTGGTTGGCGGACGCTCGCGGGTCAGCTTAATACTGACGATCGATTTAATCCCTTTAAAGCCATATTTCCACGGCACAATCAGTCGCACCGGCGCGCCATTTTGCGGTGGTAACGCCTTGCCATAAACACCTACGGTCATCAGTGTGAGCGGATGCATTGCTTCGTCGAGACGCAATCCTTCGACATAAGGATATTTCAGCCCGCCGCCGATAAAGCGGTCCTGCTGGCCAGGCATCTGTTCCGGCGCATAAATCGTTTCGAAAGCGACATACTTCGCATTGCTGGTGGGTTCGGCAAGCGCCAGCAATTTGTGTAGCGGAAAACCAATCCACGGCACCACCATCGACCACGCTTCCACGCAGCGCATACGATAAATACGCTCTTCCAGCGGGAAGCGACGGGTTAAATCATCATGATCGAGGGTCAATGGTTTTGCCACTTCGCCGCTGATTTTCAGTGTCCATGGATCGGTTTTCAGGCTACCAGCATTAGCCGCGGGATCGTCTTTATCCAGCCCGAATTCATAGAAGTTGTTATAACCGGAGACTTTATCTGCTGGCGTCAGTGGCAGGTTATTTTGCTAGGCGGCAGGCTTGCTGAACTCCAGCGGTTTTCCGGCGGGGGCGGGCGGACGATCGTTCCCTTTAAACCAGCTAAGCAGATCGGCATGCGCAGCGTGAGGCAAAGAAAATGCAGCTGCGCTGATGCCCAGTGCTTTTAACACCTGCCGACGCTTCATAAAGAATACCGACTCGGCCGTAACATCTGATTCTTTTAAAAATTGCTTCTTTTTCATAAGCCATCACACTTTTTTGTCGTTAACCAACAAGAGCTGTTTACTGTTAATCTGTCAGGGAGTCACCTCCCTAACAGTAGCAGAGATCAGCTTTTACATATTTACGCATTAACTGCCACGATAGGTTGAATACCCATATTGGCTGAGTAACAAAGGCACATGATAATGCTCGTTCACTTTATTAATATGAAATTCAACGGGAATCTCAGGGAAGAAACTTTCAAGATTTTGTTTCTTGAAATAGTCCCCGGTTTTAAATACGACACGGTAATCGCCAGTAGTCGCAGTTTGCTCGGGCCACAGTGCCTTAATTCGTCCATCCTTATCTGTTTTGGCGGTATTAAGTTGTAACCAGCCGTTATCCGCTTTCTTTTCAAGAGTGACTGTCACGTCGGCAGCGGGTTTTCCTGTTTGCTGGTTCAAAATGTGCACGCTAAGAATGTTTTGTTGTGCGGCATAAACCAAAGAAGGTAATGAAAAGGCTGCCGTTGCTACCGAGAGTACTAAATAACGCTTTAACATGTTTATATCCTTGTCATGTGAATGAGTTTTGAGGATAGCGAAAAAACGTCCAGGGTAACCTTACAGCAGCATTACAATTTTGTAATGAACCAGGTTGTTTCTATAACATATGATTTATGGCATATTATTTTCATGAAGATTCTACTTATTGAAGATAATCAAAGGACCCAGGAATGGGTAACGCAGGGGCTTTCCGAAGCGGGTTATGTCATTGATGCCGTTTCTGATGGCAGAGATGGGCTTTATCTTGCGCTGAAGGATGATTATGCATTGATCATTCTGGATATTATGCTTCCGGGTATGGATGGCTGGCAGATCTTACAAACGTTAAGAACGGCAAAGCAAACCCCTGTTATTTGCCTTACTGCAAGGGATTCTGTCGATGACAGAGTCAGAGGGTTGGACAGTGGGGCAAATGATTATCTGGTAAAACCTTTTTCATTTTCTGAGTTGCTAGCAAGGGTTCGGGCACAATTAAGGCAACATCACGCTCTGAATTCAACATTAGAAATCAGTGGCTTAAAAATGGACTCTGTCAGTCAAAGTGTCAGCAGGGACAATATCAGTATTACACTGACGCGCAAGGAGTTTCAGTTACTTTGGCTACTGGCCTCCAGAGCTGGCGAGATTATACCCAGAACGGTTATTGCGAGTGAAATTTGGGGAATCAACTTTGATAGTGATACCAATACGGTGGATGTCGCCATTCGCAGGCTCCGCGCAAAAGTTGATGATCCTTTTCCTGAAAAGCTAATCGCCACAATCCGGGGGATGGGCTATTCATTCGTAGCGGTAAAAAAATAATGAAAAGATTATCTATAACCGTCCGTTTAACCTTGCTTTTTATATTTCTGCAGTCTGTTGCTGGCGCTGGAATTGTATGGACTCTCTATAATGGCCTGGCAAGTGAGTTGAAATGGCGCGATGATACAACACTCATTAACCGGACAGCGCAGATCAAGCAGTTGTTAATTGATGGGGTAAATCCAGATACGTTACCTGTGTACTTTAACCGGATGATGGATGTTAGTCAGGATATTTTGATCATTCATAGTGATGGCATCAATAAAATTGTTAACCGGACAAATGTCAGTGATGACATGTTAAATAACATACCTGCTAGTGAGACAATCAGCGCAGCAGGCATTTACAGAAGCATTATTAATGATACAGAGATAGATGCTTTACGAATTAACATTGATGAAGTTTCGCCATCATTAACGGTTACTGTGGCTAAATTGGCTTCAGCCAGACATAATATGCTTGAACAGTATAAAATTAATAGCATTATAATTTGCATTGTCGCCATTATACTGTGCTCAGTATTAAGTCCGTTGTTAATCAGGACGGGGTTGCGAGAGATCAAAAAGTTGAGTGGCGTAACGGAAGCGCTGAATTATAACGATAGCCGAGTGCCGGTTGAGGTTAACGCATTACCGAGAGAACTAAAACCTCTTGGGCAGGCGTTGAATAAAATGCATCATGCTTTAGTCAAAGATTTTGAGCGCCTTAGTCAATTTGCTGACGATCTCGCTCATGAACTTAGAACGCCAATTAATGCATTACTGGGTCAGAATCAGGTTACGCTCAGTCAAATCAGAAGTATCGCTGAATATCAAAAAACAATTGCCGGAAACATTGAAGAGCTGGAAAATATTTCGCGGTTAACAGAGAATATACTGTTTCTTGCCAGGGCAGACAAAAACAATGTTTTGGTGAAACTGGATTCGCTTTCTCTCAATAAGGAAGTTGAAAATCTTTTGGACTATCTTGAATATCTTTCAGACGAGAAAGAGATTTGCTTTAAGGTCAAGTGCAATCAACAAATCTTTGCGGATAAAATTTTACTGCAACGAATGTTATCGAATCTTATTGTTAACGCCATTCGATATTCACCAGAAAAATCGCGTATTCATATAACCAGTTTTCTTGATGCCAACGGCTCTCTTAATATTGATATCGCCAGTCCTGGAACGAAAATTAATGAGCCTGAAAAACTCTTCCGTAGATTTTGGCGGGGAGATAATTCGCGTCATTCCGTAGGTCAGGGACTTGGCCTTTCTTTAGTCAAAGCGATTGCCGAATTACATGGAGGAAGTGCTACGTATCACTATCTCAGTAAGCATAACGTGTTCCGAATTACGTTACCGCAAAGAAATTAACATCGGGCTTCAGTACGCCATAAGTTAACCGTGAAAAAACGCAGCCACGTCGTGAGTATTAACGTGGCTGCGATTGATTATGCGCTTACATCACAATGTAACAGGGATTAACTCGCGTAAGCTGCCAGCATTTCCTGCGCCGCCAGTTTACCCAACGCATTCGCTGCAAAAGGACTGTCGCCGGTGAGACGTTTACGGTCCTTATGTACTCGCCCGGTGATGTCGTCATTAATGATGTTCATGCCCATTTTCTTCAACTCTTCGCCGAAGTACCAGGTGAGATGACCCGGCATATAGCCAATATCTGGCGTTTGTTTGTCTGCGGCGTCTGGGAATGCGCAAATAGAATAACCATTCAGTGGGTTATCGCTGTGGCGAAGTGCCAGAAAAGCCGCCGGACCGTGGCAAAGGGAGATAACAAAACGGTCATTTTTGATTGCCCACTGTAAAGCGGCAGCCACGTCCTGGCTTTCTGGTAAACCAATAAGTGCGCCATGCCCACCAGGAACAAAGATTGCTGCATATTCGCTATCAGCGTTGAGGCTGGCGACAACATCCGCGAGTTTCTTCGGATTACGGAATAACGATTTATGCTGTTCAAAGAATGGCATTACTTTTTCATCTTTGTGCGGCATAGCCCAGTATTCAAACTTGGTCATCAGACCGGAAATGGTCGCCACTTCGAATTCGAAACCTGCAGCATGGAGATGATACAACGGCAGCAACGTTTCAATCGGATGGTTACCGGTCGAGAACAGTTTTCCGTTATCGGTCGGCAAATAACGTTCGTCCGCGGCGATCACCAGAATTTTATGTTTACCGCGATACGGTTTTGGATAGTCCACGCCATCAAGATCAGAGACGGGACTCGTATATTGGCTAAGCGAATATTCTGAAGGGAAGAACGCATTATCTTCAGCAATATCGACCTGCGGGTTTTTACTTGTTTGAACAGTCATAGTGTATTCCTTATTGTTGCTTAGTTAGGGGGTAATGACTCCAACTTACTGATAGTGTTTTATGTTCAGATAATGCCCGATGACCTTGTCATGCAGCTCCACCGATTTTGAGAACGACAGTGACTTCCGTCCCAGCCTTGCCAGATGTTGTCTCAGATTCAGATTATGTCGCTCAATGCGCTGAGTGTAACGCTTGCTGATAACGTGCAGCTTTCCCTTCAGGCGTGATTCATACAGCGGCCAGCCATCCGTCATCCATACCACGACCTCAAAGGCCGACAGCAGGCTCAGAAGACGCTCCAGTGTGGCCAGAGTGCGTTCACCGAAGACGTGCGCCACAACCGTCCTCCGTATCCTGTCATACGCGTAAAACAGCCAGCGCTGACGTGATTTAGCACCGACGTAGCCCCAATGTTCGTCCATTTCAGCGCAGACAATCACATCACTGCCCGGTTGTATGCGCGAGGTTACCGACTGCGGCCTGAGTTTTTTAAGTGACGTAAAACCGTGTTGAGGCCAACGCCCATAATGCGTGCACTGGCGCGACATCCGACGCCATTCATGGCCATATCAATGATTTTCTGGTGCGTACCGGGCTGAGAGGCGGTGTAAGTGAACTGTAGTTGCCATGTTTTACGGCAATGAGAGCAGAGATAGCGCTGATGTCCGGCAGTGCTTTTGCCGTTACGCACCACGCCTTCAGTAGCGGAGCAGGAAGGACATCTGATGGAAATGGAAGCCACGCAAGCACCTTAAAATCACCATCATACACTAAATCAGTAAGTTGGCAGCATTACCTAGTTAGGGTAGTCACTATATTTGCGACTGAGCTGGTCGCTATTTTTAACCAGGCTGAAAAATTGAGTCAATATATCGAAAGCGGTAGTTGGCGGGCATAAGTATGTAATGATGATGCTGCACTGGTGTTGAATATTATTCACGCCAAACTTTCCTCATTGAGCAATGTCGTCGCAAGTGGCCTCAATGATTTTAGACCATTATCAGAGGTCCGGAGCGGCGGGAAGAGATTTATTGCTGTGGAATAATTGTGGTACTGATGATTATTTATATCCCGGATTGGTAGGGAAAAGCTTTTTTCATGCACTATTTTTGCAAATATTTCTATATGGGAAGTGGTTTTGTTACAGATTAAATTTATAAAGAAATGCATTTGGGGTGTTGGGTTGAAGAGTAGCTGGTAGATGTTATTGTGCCAGCAGGGGCAGGGGAATGTGCCGTATCGATATGCTTTGGCAATTGCGTGTGCCGCAGATGGAGATGAAATGCCAATAAAAAAGCCTGAGTTCGATGAGGGACGAACTCAGGCTGGTGTTATGTTTTACAGTAACACGCCTCGGCGCGTTGGCTGATTAGAACTGGTAGACGATACCAACTGCCAGTTGGTCGTCGGTGTTCAGTCCATGAGCGAGAACATAATCACTCTTATCAAGCAGGTTGATCTGATAAGCGGTATATATGTTCATATTCTTATTGAAGTAATACCAGGTACCGATTTCAATATAGTTCAGACGATCAGAATCTTTGTAACCTGTAGACTGGCCCCCTGAATCTCCAGACAACCAGTATCACTTATTTAAGTGATAGTCTTAATACTAGTTTTTAGACTAGTCATTGGAGAACAGATGATTGATGTCTTAGGGCCGGAGAAACGCAGACGGCGTACCACACAGGAAAAGATCGCAATTGTTCAGCAGAGCTTTGAACCGGGGATGACGGTCTCCCTCGTTGCCCGGCAACATGGTGTAGCAGCCAGCCAGTTATTTCTCTGGCGTAAGCAATACCAGGAAGGAAGTCTTACTGCTGTGGCCGCCGGAGAACAGGTTGTTCCTGCCTCTGAACTTGCTGCCGCCATGAAGCAGATTAAAGAACTCCAGCGCCTGCTCGGCAAGAAAACGATGGAAAATGAACTCCTCAAAGAAGCCGTTGAATATGGACGGGCAAAAAAGTGGATAGCGCACGCGCCCTTATTGCCCGGGGATGGGGAGTAAGCTTAGTCAGCCGTTGTCTCCGGGTGTCGCGTGCGCAGTTGCACGTCATTCTCAGACGAACCGATGACTGGATGGATGGCCGCCGCAGTCGTCACACTGATGATACGGATGTGCTTCTCCGTATACACCATGTTATCGGAGAGCTGCCCACGTATGGTTATCGTCGGGTATGGGCGCTGCTTCGCAGACAGGCAGAACTTGATGGTATGCCTGCGATCAATGCCAAACGTGTTTACCGGATCATGCGCCAGAATGCGCTGTTGCTTGAGCGAAAACCTGCTGTACCGCCATCGAAACGGGCACATACAGGCAGAGTAGCCGTGAAAGAAAGCAATCAGCGATGGTGCTCTGACGGGTTCGAGTTCTGCTGTGATAACGGAGAGAGACTGCGTGTCACGTTCGCGCTGGACTGCTGTGATCGTGAGGCACTGCACTGGGCGGGGACTACCGGCGGCTTCAACAGTGAAACAGTACAGGACGTCATGCTGGGAGCGGTGGAACGCCGCTTCGGCAACGATCTTCCGTCGTCTCCAGTGGAGTGGCTGACGGATAATGGTTCATGCTACCGGGCTAATGAAACACGCCAGTTCGCCCGGATGTTGGGACTTGAACCGAAGAACACGGCGGTGCGGAGTCCGGAGAGTAACGGAATAGCAGAGAGCTTCGTGAAAACGATAAAGCGTGACTACATCAGTATCATGCCCAAACCAGACGGGTTAACGGCAGCAAAGAACCTTGCAGAGGCGTTCGAGCATTATAACGAATGGCATCCGCATAGTGCGCTGGGTTATCGCTCGCCACGGGAATATCTGCGGCAGCGGGCTTGTAATGGGTTAAGTGATAACAGATGTCTGGAAATATAGGGGCAAATCCAAAAACTGACCTGCTACGTCCAGTGCTTTAGAATAGGAGTAACCGATGGATGGACGCAGACCAAAGTCGAACTGATATTGCAGAACAGCTTCGAAGTTTTGTGTTTTGTTCACAACATCACCGTCGTCGGAATTCATGTTGTGAGATTCACCGTACATCACAGCAGCATAAACATTGTTAGCGTCATATTTTGTTGACAACGCCCAAACTTCGGCTCTTTCGCCTTTACCATCACCAGACTGCCAATCAGTACGGTCAGAGTTTGCATAAGCACCAGCAAATGAGAAACCGTCAATAGTGTAAGTTGCAGATAAACCATGGCCATCGCCATTTGCTTTGTAGTTGCCTGTACCTTCATTTTTACCCTGATATTGCAGAGCAAAATTTAGACCTTCAACCATGCCAAAGAAATCTGTGTTACGATAGGTTGCAACACCGTTGGTACGGTTGGTCATGAACAGGTCAGTACCAGCCCATGAGTCACCGCCCCACTCAACAAACATATCAGTAAATGCTTCTGCATCATACGCGACACCGACATTACGACTGTAGTCGAATGAACCAAAATCTTTGTAACTCAAACCAGCATATGCCAAACGAGTTTGGTCAGGGTTGTGTCTGTTTGATGCTTCCAGGTCTAGTTCAAACTGACCGTAACCAGTCATTTCAGGGTTGATCTGAGTTTCACCTTTCACGCCTACACGGGCATAAGAGGTATCTTGAGAATTATCGCCTTTTTCACCATTTTCACGGTCGGTCAGAATGCGCTCACTGAATCGCCACGGGTTTAACAGACACCTCAGAGTCATTTAAGATGGCTTAAAGAGAGGTGCCCATGAGCGGTAAGCGTTATCCCGAAGAGTTTAAAACTGAAGCAGTCAAACAGGTTGTTGATCGCGGTTATTCTGTTGCCAGCGTTGCAACACGTCTCGATATCACCACCCACAGCCTTTATGCCTGGATAAAGAAGTACGGTCCGGATTCTTCCACTAATAAAGAACAGTCAGATGCTCAGGCCGAGATCCGCCGTCTCCAGAAAGAGCTGAAACGGGTTACCGACGAACGGGACATATTAAAAAAAGCCGCGGCGTACTTCGCAAAGCTGTCCGACTGAGGTACGCCTTTATCCGTGACAACTCCTGTTGCTGGCCTGTTCGCCTGCTCTGTCGGGTGCTGGATGTTCATCCCAGTGGTTTTTACGCCTGGCTTCAGCAGCCGCATTCACAACGCCATCAGGCAGACCTGAGACTGACAGGACAGATTAAACAGTTCTGGCTGGAATCGGGATGCGTCTATGGTTATCGCAAAATCCATCTGGATCTGCGTGACAGCGGGCAACAGTGCGGAGTAAACAGAGTCTGGAGACTGATGAAACGTGTCGGAATAAAGGCTCAGGTCGGATACCGAAGCCCGCGGGCACGTAAAGGCGAGGCCAGTATCGTGTCACCCAACAGGCTCCAGCGACAGTTCAATCCGGATGCTCCTGATGAGCGTTGGGTAACGGACATAACCTACATCAGGACCCACGAAGGCTGGCTGTATCTTGCCGTTGTTGTTGATCTGTTCTCACGCAAAATTATCGGCTGGTCCATGCAATCCCGGATGACAAAGGACATTGTCCTGAACGCACTGCTGATGGCTGTATGGTGGCGTAATCCCGAAAAACAGGTGCTGGTTCATTCGGATCAGGGCAGTCAGTACACAAGCCATGAGTGGCAGTCGTTCCTGAAATCACACGGCCTGGAGGGTAGCATGAGCCGTCGCGGTAACTGCCATGATAATGCGGTTGCAGAAAGTTTTTTCCAGTTGTTGAAACGTGAACGGATAAAGAAAAAGATCTACGGAACGCGGGAAGAAGCCCGCAGTGATATTTTTGATTACATCGAAATGTTTTATAACAGTAAGCGTCGGCATGGTTCTAGCGAACAGATGTCACCGACAGAATATGAAAACCAGTATTATCAACGGCTCGGAAGTGTCTAGATTATCCGTGGCGATTCATTGTGGGCTTTCTATACATGGTGTGGCTATTTCGTCTGGGCAATGGCGCGATACATCTGGGTGATGAGCCGGATCCCCGATGCCCCCGTGTCGGGATTTGAAAGTGATTTAGGATCTACCGCGGGGAAGTGGTTAGGAGCATTGGTCGGATTTCTGTTTATGGCCCTGGTTGGTGCCTTGTTAGGCGGCATTGCATGGTACACCCGACCTCGTCCCGCACGTTGCAGACGCTATGAATAAAAACTGCTAAGGTTGAGACTCTTTGGCAACGGAGCGCGTATGGAGTTACAACACTGGCAGGCATAGTTCGAGAACTGGTTGAAAAACCATCATCAACATCAGGACGCGGCGCATGACCTGTGTCATTTTCGCCGTGTCTGGGCTACGGCACAGAAACTGGCGGCAGATGACGATGTCGATATGCTGGTGATTTTAACCGCCTGTTATTTTCACGATATCGTGAGCCTGGCGAAAAATCATCCGCAACGGCAGCGTTCTTCAATCCTGGCGGCAGAAGAGACGCGTCGCCTGCTCCGTGAAGAGTTCGTGCAATTTCCGGCGGAGAAAATTGAGGCCGTTTGTCATGCCATTGCCGCTCACAGTTTCAGCGCGCAAATCGCCCCCTTAACAACGGAAGCTAAAATCGTCCAGGATGCGGATCGGCTGGAAGCCCTGGGGGCGATTGGCCTGGCGCGCGTATTTGCCGTTTCAGGGGCATTGAGCTTGGCGCTGTTTGATGGCGAAGCTCGGTGCCGAACTGGCGGGGGAGAATGAAGGTATCGATCACAAGGTGATAGATGCGTTTTCACCCGCTGGCTGAGCGCGTGGCCCTAAACGGCAGTAATTATGTTAACCTGTCGGCCATCTCAGATGGCCGGTTAAATCTATGCAGGAAAATATATCAGTAACCGATTCATACAGCACCGGGAATGCCGCACAGGCAATGCTGGAGAAACTGCTGCAAATTTATGATGTTAAAATGCTGGTGGCGCAGCTTAATGGTGTGGGTGAGAATCACTGGAGCGCGGCAATTTTAAAACGTGCGCTGGCGAATGACTCGGCATGGCACCGTTTAAGTGAGAAAGAGTTTGCCCATCTGCAAACGTTGTTACCCAAACCACCGGAACATCATCCGCATTATGCGTTTCGCTTTATCGATCTATTTGCCGGAATTGGCGGCATCCGTCGTGGTTTTGAATCGATTGGTGGACAGTGCGTGTTTACCAGCGAATGGAACAAACATGCGGTACGCACTTATAAAGCCAACCATTATTGCGACCCGGCGACGCATCATTTTAATGAAGATATCCGCGACATCACCCTCAGTCATCAAGAAGGCGTGAGTGATGAGGCGGCGGCGGAACATATTCGTCAACACATTCCTGAACACGATGTTTTACTGGCCGGTTTCCCTTGTCAGCCATTTTCGCTGGCTGGCGTATCGAAAAAGAACTCGCTCGGGCGGGCGCACGGTTTTGCCTGCGATACCCAGGGCACGCTGTTCTTTGATGTGGTGCGCATTATCGACGCGCGTCGTCCGGCGATGTTTGTGCTCGAAAACGTCAAAAACCTGAAGAGTCACGATAAGGGAAAAACGTTCCGCATCATCATGCAGACGCTGGACGAACTGGGCTATGACGTTGCCGATGCAGAAGATAACGGGCCGGACGATCCGAAAATCATCGATGGTAAACATTTCCTGCCGCAGCACCGTGAACGCATCGTGCTGGTGGGTTTTCGTCGCGATCTGAATCTGAAAGCCGATTTTACTCTGCGTGATATCAGCGAATGTTTCCCTGCACAGCGAGTGACGCTGGCGCAGCTGCTGGACCCGATGGTTGAGGCGAAATATATCCTGACGCCGGTGCTGTGGAAGTACCTCTATCGATATGCGAAAAAACATCAGGCGCGCGGTAACGGCTTCGGTTATGGAATGGTTTATCCGAACAATCCGCAAAGCGTCACCCGTACGCTGTCTGCTCGTTATTACAAAGATGGCGCGGAAATTTTAATCGATCGCGGTTGGGATATGGCCACGGGTGAGAAAGACTTTGACGATCCGCTGAATCAGCAACATCGTCCACGTCGGTTAACGCCTCGTGAATGCGCGCGCTTAATGGGTTTTGAAGCGCCGGGAGAAGCGAAATTCCGCATTCCGGTTTCGGACACTCAGGCCTATCGCCAGTTCGGCAACTCGGTGGTCGTGCCGGTCTTTGCCGCGGTGGCAAAACTGCTTGAGCCAAAAATCAAACAGGCGGTGGCGTTGCGTCAGCAAGAGGCACAACATGGTCGACGTTCACGATAAGGCCACCCGCAGCAAAAATATGCGCGCGATTGCCACGCGTGATACGGCGATTGAGAAGCGCCTCGCCAGTTTGTTAACCGGGCAGGGCCTTGCGTTTCGCGTTCAGGACGCCAGTCTGCCCGGACGCCCGGATTTTGTCGTTGATGAATATCGCTGCGTGATATTTACCCACGGCTGCTTCTGGCATCATCATCACTGCTATCTGTTTAAAGTGCCTGCGACTCGAACTGAGTTCTGGCTGGAGAAGATAGGTAAAAATGTTGAACGCGATCGCCGCGATATCAGTCGCTTGCAGGAGCTCGGCTGGCGCGTACTGATTGTCTGGGAGTGTGCGTTACGTAGGCGCGAGAAGCTGACGGATGCGGCGCTTACCGAGCGTCTGGAAGAGTGGATCTGCGGCGAAGGTGCCAGCGCGCAGATCGACACGCAGGGGATTCATTTACTCGCTTGATGCATCCTGAATAACTGGCGCGACAACGGGTTTGGCCGGGAAGAGATATTTTCCCAACGTGACCAGTACCACCGCGAAAACAATTACGCCGAGCGCCAGCCATTCAATCTTCGACAGCGTTTCGCCACCCAGTCCCGTACCCAGCAAGACCGCGACCACCGGGTTAACGTAGGCGTAGCTGGTGGCGAGAGCCGGACTGACATTACGGATTAAATACATATAAGCGTTAATGGCGATAATCGAACCAAACAGCGCCAGATAGCCGACCGCAAGGAAGCCTGACAGGGAAGGGAGCGCCGTCAGTTTTTCACCCGCAATCATCGATGCGATCATTAACACCACGCCTGCCGCCAGCATCTCAATCGCACCCGCCATCATCCCTACAGGTAAGGTAATGCGCGAGCCATAAACTGAGCCAAACGCCCAGCTAATCGAGCCGATTAAAATCAGAATCGCGCCCCACGGATTGCCGCTTAAATTTCCACCGCTATTGAGCATGATGATTCCGGCAAGCCCAATGGCAATACCCACCCATTCCAGTTTGCGCGTTTTAATGCCAAACAGGCGACTGAAGCACAGGGTAAAGAGGGGCACGGTTGCAATCACTACGGCGGCGATGCCGGAAGGAACATTTTGATGTTCGGCAACCGTCACCATGCCATTACCGACAGCCAGCAATAACAGGCCAATCAGCGCGGCATTGAGCAGCGGACGTAGCGGGGGAAGTTTGTGTCCGCGCAGTAGCAAAAATGCCAGCAATAAAATACCGGCTGCCTGGAATCGAACGCCCGCCATCATTAACGGAGGCCAGCTTCCCACGCCAATCCGAATGACAAAATAGGTTGAGCCCCAAATGATATACAACGCAAACAGCGCGCCAAAAAGCGGTAACAACTGGCGGAAACGCATAATCCCTCACGGCGGAAATAAAAAGGTGGTTCATAGTAAACGTGAAAATCATTCTGCTGGCGAGAGATATAATTGCACTTGATTGTTAAATAAATGTTGACCTGTGAAGCAAGTATCAGAGCTGCCGTTTTTGCTTCATACTTACACCCTTCAACAATAAAAATGAGAGGGAATGCTTTTGGCCGGGAGTAGTTTACTGACGTTGCTCGATGATATCGCCACACTGCTGGACGATATCTCTGTGATGGGCAAACTGGCGGCGAAGAAAACCGCCGGTGTATTAGGGGATGATTTATCGCTCAATGCGCAACAAGTTTCAGGCGTGCGGGCCAACCGGGAACTTCCCGTGGTCTGGGGCGTGGCGAAAGGATCGCTGATCAATAAAGTGATTCTGGTGCCGCTGGCGCTGATCATCAGTGCGTTTATCCCGTGGGCGATTACGCCACTGTTGATGATTGGTGGCGCGTTTCTCTGCTTTGAAGGGGTAGAGAAAGTGCTGCATATGCTGGAGGCGCGTAAACATAAAGAAGATCCAGCGCAGAGCCAGCAGCGTCTGGAGAAGCTGGCGGCGCAGGATCCGCTGAAGTTTGAAAAGGACAAAATTAAAGGGGCGATTCGTACCGATTTTATTTTGTCTGCGGAAATCGTCGCCATCACGCTGGGGATTGTGGCAGAGGCGCCGTTGCTTAATCAGGTGCTGGTGCTTTCAGGCATCGCGCTGGTAGTGACCGTGGGCGTCTACGGTCTGGTAGGGGTTATCGTTAAGATTGATGACCTAGGGTATTGGCTGGCGGAAAAATCTAGCGCGCTGATGCAGGCATTAGGTAAAGGGTTATTGATTATCGCGCCTTGGCTGATGAAAGCATTATCGATTGTCGGCACGCTGGCGATGTTCCTCGTCGGCGGCGGGATTGTGGTACATGGTATTGCGCCGCTGCATCACGCTATTGAACATATCGCCGGGCAGCAAAGTGCAGTGGTGGCGATGATATTACCGACTGTTTTAAATCTGATTCTTGGATTTATCATCGGCGGCATCGTGGTGCTGGGAGTGAAAGCAGTAGCGAAAATGCGCGGTCAGGCACATTAATACTCGCACTGGCTATTATGCAAAATTCGCCATCTTCAACTAAGGTGAACAAGTTTCACTCGAAAAAAGGAGGCGAGTATGAGCTTTATGGTTAGTGAGGAAGTTACGGTTAAAGAGGGCGGCCCGCGGATGATTGTCACTGGATACTCCAGCGGTATGGTTGAGTGTCGTTGGTATGACGGTTACGGGGTCAAGCGGGAAGCTTTTCATGAAACCGATCTTGTTCCGGGGGAGGGGAGTCGTTCTGCGGAAGAAGTTTGAAAGGGTATCATTAACACCAGGCCGGATCACATCCGGCCTGGTGTCCCAATGCCTGCAATGAATGATAGTCGCGTCTTATCATGCCACCATTATAAAATTATCGCTGTTTTGCGGTACGCTATTGCCGGGTTATGCCAGAATCATAAAAAAGCAGGTTGGGAGTCGTCAGGGTGCAGCACGAGACAAAAATGGAAAACCAGAGCTGGTTGAAAAAACTCGCACGCCGCCTGGGGCCCGGTCATGTCGTTAATCTCTGCTTTATCGTGGTATTGCTTTTTTCCACCTTGCTCACCTGGCGTGAAGTGGTGGTGCTGGAAGATGCCTATATCTCCAGCTAGCGTAATCATCTGGAAAACGTAGCCAACGCGCTCGATAAGCATTTGCAGTATAACGTCGACAAACTGATCTTTTTGCGTAATGGCATGCGCGAAGCTCTCGTGGCGCCACTGGATTTCACCTCTCTGCGTAATGCCGTAACCGAGTTCGAACAGCATCGCGACGAGCACGCCTGGCAAATCGAACTCAACCGACGGCGCACCCTGCCAGTCAATGGCGTATCGGATGCATTAGTCAGCGAGGGGAATTTCCTGTCTCGCGAAAATGAAAGCCTCGACAATGAAATTACCGCTGCACTGGAAGTTGGTTACTTGCTGCGACTGGCGCACAACTCCTCGTCGATGGTTGAACAGGCGATGTATGTCTCGCGTGCTGGATTTTACGTTTCGACGCAGCCGACCTTGTTTACGCGCAATGTACCAACGCGTTATTACGGCTATGTCACCCAACCCTGGTTTATCGGCCATTCGCAACGAGAAAATCGTCACCGCGCGGTACGCTGGTTCACTTCGCAACCGGAACACGCCAGCAATACTGAACCGCAGGTTACCGTCAGTGTTCCGGTAGACAGTAATAACTACTGGTATGGCGTGCTGGGGATGAGTATTCCCGTGCGTACTATGCAGCAATTTTTAAGAAACGCCATCGATAAAAACCTCGATGGTGAGTATCAGCTCTATGACAGTAAGCTGAGATTTTTGACCTCTTCCAATCCTGACCATCCAACAGGGAATATTTTTGATCCTCGTGAACTGGCCTTGCTGGCGCAGGCAATGGAACATGACACGCGGGGCGGCATTCGTATGGACAGTCGCTATGTTAGCTGGGAACGTCTGGACCATTTCGACGGTGTGCTGGCGCGCGTCCATACGCTAAGCGAAGGCGTGCGCGGCGATTTCGGCAGTATCAGCATTGCATTAACCCTGCTGTGGGCGCTCTTTACCACCATGTTACTCCTCTCCTGGTATGTGATTCGCCGGATGGTCAGCAACATGTATGTTCTGCAAAGCTCGTTGCAGTGGCAGGCGTGGCACGACACCTTAACGCGTTTATATAACCGTGGCGCACTGTTCGAAAAAGCCCGTCCGCTCGCTAAATTGTGTCAGACGCACCAACATCCTTTTTCTGTCATTCAGGTCGATCTTGACCATTTTAAAGCGATTAATGACCGCTTTGGTCATCAGGCGGGCGACCGTGTTCTTTCTCATGCTGCCGGATTAATTAGCAGTTCCTTGCGTGCGCAGGACGTTGCCGGGCGGGTCGGTGGTGAGGAGTTTTGTGTGATTCTGCCAGGCGCGAATCTGACGCAGGCTGCGGAGGTCGCAGAACGTATTCGCCTGAAGTTAAATGAAAAAGAGATGCTGATCGCCAAGAGTACAACGATACGCATCAGTGCCTCGCTGGGGGTAAGTAGCAGCGAGGAAACCGGTGATTATGATTTTGAACAACTCCAGTCATTGGCCGACCGTCGGCTTTACCTCGCAAAACAGGCCGGGCGCAATCGGGTATTCGCGAGCGATAACGCTTAACGGGCGGAGAAAAAATGGTCCAGCCCTTCACGCCAGCCTTCCGGTCCTTCACGCTGCGTTCGCCAGACGCGGGCCGGATCCTCATCATGCAGATGTACCCCTTCACGGTTTAGCCCTTTCACAATCACCGCGTAATCCATTACCTCCAGTAAAGGCGCATCGTTTGGCCCATCGCCCAGGCCAAGTGTGGTTGGGCGTCTGCCTGACAATTGTTGATAGGTCGCGATAATCCAGTTGGCAGCCTGATCTTTTCCGGCAGAGGCATCCAGTACGTGCCAGAAGCGCGCACCCTGCATAAACTGCAAGCCCAGTTCGTTCAGACGAGCGATAAATTGTGCCATACGCTCGTCACTGTCGCGCCAGATTAGCGTTACCGACGCCTCATGCAGCTGCGTCAGCGCCGCCTAGCTACGGCTTAATCCCGTCCATTCGGCAATGGTTGCATCGTCGACATCATCAAAAGTCGTGAATTTAAAATGTTCTTTCTCGCGTAGCGTATTTAAAACCTGGCAGATTTCGCCATGGCTAATACCTGAGATGATGCGTGGAAAACCGTCTATATCCTGCCATTGTTCAGCAAGCTGGATCACTGCGCCATTCTCTGCAATCAGCGGTAAGCCTTGTAGCCCCAACATTTTTTGCAAGTACAGCATTTCCGCTAAAGTTTTACTGCTACAGAGAATGACGGGAATATTGGCTTCGTGTAAACGGCTGAGCCAGGGGGCTGCCGGTTGCCAGTCATAACTATGACTGTCCAGCAGGGTGCCATCAAGATCGCTAAAAACCAGTAGTGGTTGTTGAATTGAAAACATGGTCGCGCAGTACTCCCCTTACCAGGATGATTCTCAAAACAGCACAAATAATCAAAGATGATTTTTTCGGGAGCGATCCCGTTGACACCAGAGCCACCAAGGGGTGACGCGCGTCACATTTCTATTCATAAGTAGCGTTAATCATTCATAGCGCGAATATTTTCTTGTCAGCGAAAAAAATTGCAGATAAGGTGATGAACACATCAGATTTCCTGGTGTAACGAATTTTTTAAGTGCTTCTTGCTTAAGCAAGTTTCATCCCGACACCCTCAGGGTCGGGATTTTTTTATTGTGCATTCAACGATTCACTTCAGAGACGCTGAAGTCATGAATATCCAGTTCGAAGGCATCCGCCAATTCACGCCATGTATGATATTCACGTCCATCGACGCTAACGTGTTCAGAATCGTTCTGGCTGCGATGAACTTCGCTTTCGCTAATTTCATTGATCGCCGCCAGCAGGGCATCGACATCGACGCTGACCTCACGTTTTGCGGTATCGCTGTACACTTTTGCGGTTTTCATCATCTTTCCTCGCAACCGTTACTCTGTTGTTGCCGCCAGTCGTTAAGTCCGCCTGGCATCTCTTAAGTATAGACCGTCGAGAAAATCAGCACTCGCGCGCGCTTGGCGCTGCCAGAAAAACGAAATTGTTCTACACTGGCACAAAGCCACAGGAGGAAAACGATGAAGGTGAATGATCGGGTAACAGTCAAAACGGATGGCGGTCCGCGTCGTCCTGGAGTGGTACTGGCAGTTGAGGAGTTTAGTGAAGGCACAATGTACCTGGTTGCGCTGGAAGACTACCCGCTCGGCATCTGGTTCTTTAATGAAGCAGGGCATCAGGACGGTATCTTTGTTGAGAAAGCAGAGTAATCTTATTCAGCCTGACTGGTGGGAAACCACCAGTCAGAATGTGTTAGCGCATGTTGACAAAAATACCATTAGTCACATTATCCGTCAGTCGGACGACATGGTAGATAACCTGTTTATTATGCGTTTTGATCTTACGTTTAATATTACCTTTATGCGATGAAACGGTCTTGGCTTTGATATTCATTTGGTCGGAGATTTGAATGGTTCCCTGACCTGCCATCCACATTCGCAACATACTCGATTCGGTTCGGCTCAATGATAACGTCGGCATATTTAAAAACGAGGTTATCGTTGTCTCTTTTTTCAGAATATCGCCAAGGATATCGTCGAGAGATTCCGGTTTAATCGATTTAGAACTGATCAATAAATTTTTTCTGACCAATAGATATTCATCAAAATGAACATTGGCAATTGCCATAAAAACGATAAATAACGTATTGGGATGTTGATTAATGATGTGCTTGATGCGCTGACTGTTAGAAGCATCGTGGATGAAACAGTCCTCATTAATAAACACCACTGAAGGACGCTGTGAATCACAAGCTATGGCAAGGTCATCAACGGTTTCAATGTCGTTGATTTCTCTTTTTTTAACCCCTCTACTCAACAGATACCCGGTTAAACCTAGTCGGGTGTAACTACATAAATCCATAATAATCGTTGACATGGCATACCCTCACTCAATGCGTAACGATAATTCCCCTTACCTGAATATTTCATCATGACTAAACGGAACAACATGGGTCACCTAATGCGCCACTCTCGCAATTTTTCAGGCGGACTTACTATCCCGTAAAGTGTTGTATAATTTGCCTGGAATTGTCTTAAAGTAAATGTTGCGATATGTGAGTGAGCTTAAAACAAATATTTCGCTACAGGAGTATCCTGGAAGATGTTCGCAGATATTATTTTTCGGATAATCCTTAGGGTAGCATGATAAACGTTACGGAATTATATTAATGGTAATTCACTAATAATATCAGCCAGCAAATTAAAAATTTCACTGAATAAATGTTCGCAAAAAGGCGCAATTAACGGCATTAATGCCGCCATTAAAGAGATGCCGACAGTCAGAGTTAATGGAAATCCAATAACAAAAATGGATAATTGCGGGGCCATACGATTCAGTAAACCTAATGCCAGATTCAGGGTCAGCAACAGAGTAATGAGCGGTAACGCCAGCATCAGCCCGTTAAGGAAAATCAAACTCCCTGCTTTGGTGGGTGCCAGAAACGCATTGCTGTTCAACGGTTCGCTACCAATCGGCAGGGTGTGAAAGGTATCGACCAGCAGTGAAATCAACCATAAATGACCGTTAAATGTCAGGAACAGCAGTAATGCCAGCATATCCATGATGCGCGCTAAAACGGGCATATTGAGATGGCTGCCAGGATCGACAAATGTCGCAAATGACAGCCCCATTTGCAGACCGATAATTTCGCCAGCGGTTCGCACAGCGGCAAAGGCAAATTGCATGGTAAAACCAAGCGCAATGCCGATCAGGATCTGCTGTACGGCCAGCCACAGAGCAAAGAACGAAAAAACAGGAACATCGTTGGCAGGTAATGATGGGGCAATGGCGAACGTGATCATCATTGCCAGACCCAGTTTTACCCGTTTCGGCACGCTGCGTTCGCTCAGAATTGGCGCGGTAGAAATGAGCGCCAGCACGCGCAGTAACGGCCAGAAGTACAGGCTTAACCAGGAAAGCCATTGATCGCTTGTCTCCTGCATCATTGTACGGGCTACCCGATGATATACGGCAGGTTAGTGAACAAGGTGCGGACGTAATCCAGCAACAGATTGAGCATCCACGGTCCGGCAATAATGATGGCGATAAATACGGCGATGATTTTCGGAATAAACGACAGCGTCATTTCGTTAATCTGCGTGGCTGCCTGCAAAATACTGATGATAAGGCCCGTGACCAGCGCTACCAGCAACAGCGGGGCTGCCAGTGCCAGCGCGACTTTCATCGCTTCAGTTCCCATCATCATGACCGATTCAGGTGTCATTTTGCCTCTCTAGCTGTAAAAGCTCTGCGCCAGCGAACCGACCAGCAATTGCCAGCCATCCACCAGTACAAACAGCATCAGTTTAAAGGGCAGAGCAATGGTGGCGGGGGGAACCATCATCATCCCCAATGCCATCAACACGCTGGCAATCACCAGGTCGATAATCAAAAAAGGGATGAAAATCGTGAAGCCTATCTGAAATGCGGTTTTCAACTCGCTGGTCACGTAGGCCGGGAGCAAAATGCGCATCGGCACAGCTTCAGGCCCCTGCAACGGGCCGGTATTCGCCAGTCTGGCAAACAACCCTAAATCTGCCTCGCGGGTCTGACGCAGCATAAACTCACGCAGCGGCTGCGCCCCTTTTTCCAGCGCCTCCTGCATTGAGATTTTCTCTTCGCTGAATGGCTGGTACGCATCGACATAAATTTTGTCGATCACTGGCGACATAATAAAAAAGGTCAAAAACAGTGCCAGCCCCAGCAATACCTGGTTAGGTGGCGCGGAGGGCGTTCCCAGCGCGTTACGCAATAAACCAAAAACAATAATGATGCGGGTGAAACTGGTCATCATCAGTAAAATCGCTGGAATGAACGTCAACGAGGTGATGAACACCAGCGTCTGCACCGGGAGCGACCAGCTTTGTCCACCGCCAGGTAGCGGCTGGCTGGTGATACCCGGCAGTTGCGCGAAGGCGAGGGGCGTAATCAGCCAGAGAAGGACCGGTGCGACAGAAAACAAACGACGCATCAGGATCTCCCGCCACGCTTAAGCAAATTTTTCATGACCGACTGAAAATCGGTCTGCGGTATCTCTTCCGTTGGTGCTGAAGGGGGAAGTTTATGCAGCAGATTGATTTGCCCTGCGGTAACGCCGAGCACCAGCCGTGCATCTTCCACATCGACCACCACGACCCGTTCACGCGCGCCCAGCGAAGCACTGGCGCTAATTTTCAGACCGTTAACGCCAGTGCGTTTAGGGGCAAATCCCAGCCGTTTTACCAGCCAGGCAGCAGCGAGGATCAGGGCAATAATGGCGATGAGTGCGCCGCTCACCTGCAGCAGTGGCTCAGCAGAAACCGGCGCGGAAGATTGCACAGTAGCATGGTTATTCATCACTAACGGCTCAGGCGGCGCATCCGCTCGGACGGGGTAATGATATCGGTGATCCGCACGCCATATTTATCGGCAACAACCACCACTTCGCCCTGGGCGATTAAATAACCGTTGATCAGAATATCCAGCGGTTCGCCCGCCAGACCGTCCAGCGCCACGACTGACCCTTGCGTCAGACGCAACAGCTCTTTGATGGTCATCCGCGTACGGCCCAGCTCGACGGTCAGCTTGACCGGAATATCCATAATCAGGTCGATATCCTGCAACGTTCCGCTGACATCACCACCGCCAAATTGCTGGAACACCGCGTCGGCAGCGCTTTTTTCGCTGGTTGATTTTTGCTCGCTCAACGCTTCAGCCCACAGATCGTCCATTGCGCCGTTGTTGTCATCGGCCGGATTATTCATGTCACTCATTTGGGCTGTTCCTCGTTCAGAGAATTTAAAATCGGGTTAATCAAATGTTCTATCCGTAACGCATACTGACCGTTGAGAGTACCGTACTGACTGGTCAGAACCGGGACGCCGTCAACATGGGCGATGATGCGATCGGGTTTTTCTATCGGCAGGACGTCGCCGGGTTTCAGTTTTAAAATCTGCGACAGGCGTAGCGAGATATCGGCAAAGTTGGCCACCAGTTCCAGCTGTGAATGCTGCACCTGGCGCACCAGGTTATCGCGCCAGTTCTGATCTTCATTACGCGAGTTTTCCAGCGGCGGGTTAACCAACAATTCCCGTAGCGGCTCGATCATGCTGAATGGCAGGCAGATATTAAATTCGCCGGTCAGGTTGCCAATCTCCACATGGAACGGCGTGTTAACCACAATGTCGTTCGGCGAGGTGGTGATATTGGTAAATTCCACCTGCATTTCCGAACGCACGTACTCAACTTCCAGCGGATTAATCGCTTTCCAGGCGTCGCTATAGCCTTCCAGCGCCAGCTTCAACATACGGTTGATGACGCGCTGTTCAGTATGGGTAAACTCGCGACCTTCCACTTTGGTCGGGAAGCGTCCATCGCCGCCAAACAGGTTATCCACGGCGATAAACACCAGACTCGGCGAGAACACTACCAGCCCTGTGCCGCGTAGCGGTTTCAGGTGGATTAGGTTCAGGTTGGTCGGCACCGGCAGGTTGCGGGCAAATTCATGGTACGGCTGAATGCGGATGGCCCCGACGGTAATGTCCGGGCTACGGCGCAGCAGGTTGAACAGCCCCATACGAAAATGGCGGGCAAAGCGCTCATTAATGATTTCCAGCGCCTGCAAACGTTCGCGCACAACCCGTCGTTGGGTATTCGGATCGTACGGACGAATGTCACTTTCGCCGCTAATACTGGCTGTCGGTTCGTCTTTGACTTCGCTGTCACCATTCAACAGCGCATCAATTTCAGCTTGAGAAAGAATACTATCGCCCATGTCGTTATCGCAGAATAAAAGCGGTATACAGCACGTCGGTGACATCCTGTTTCGGTTGCCCGGCAACAAGCGGGGTGGAAAGTGTGGTTTTAATCTCGGCAATCAGGTTTTTCTTGCCTTCTTCTGTCGCCAGTACGGCAGCATCCTGACGTGAAAACAGTAACAGCAAGCGACTACGGACTTCCGGCAAATACTCACTCAGCCGCGAGCGGGTTGCTTCATCTTTCAGTCGCAGGGTTATGCCGATATAAAGCACGCGATCCGCATCGCCCAAATTGACCGTAAAGGTATCCAGCGCATAGAAGACCGGGGAGGGCACGACGCGTTGCTGCGCTTTGTCGTCAGCGGCAACCTGATGCGAATGCCAGTAGCTGTAACCTGCGCTGGCACAGGCCGCGAGGGTAATGAATACCAGAATCGGGATCCAAAGCGATCGCTTGCTTTTCTTGCTTATCGCGTAATCAGTCATGTGTTGCGGTCTTCCTGTGTCGCTACTGCTTATCGGCTAATTATCCTGCGTCTTGAGCGCAACAAAGCGGGGAAAAGACGCGGATTACGGTGCTACCTCTGACGTTAGGCGAAAATATCAACGCCGCTGTTACCTGTTACACGCCCTTGTAAAGAGACGGGAACCGGAAGCGTATCGTCGTCTTCCCCCGCCAGAGGTTCATGGTTTGCTGTGCGTTGGCTTTGCTGTTGCTGGGAAGCGGCCTGCTGCTGACCACTAAAGCTTTCGCCACTAATGTTGCTTTGCCCTAACTGAATGCCACTTTCGGCCAGCTGCGTACGCAGTACCGGCAGCGCTGCTTCCAGGGCGGCGCGTACGTGCTGATGCGGTGAAATCATCTGGATCTGCGCCTGGTTATCATCCACTTTGAGGGAAATTTGCACTTCACCTAAATCCTGTGGGTGCAGACGCAACTCTGCACTTTGTTGCCCCTGGCGGGTGAACAGCGAAATATGCTGGCTCAATGATTGTTGCCATTCGTGAGAACCCAGCGGTGCACTCAAAACAGGCGCGGCGACGGTGGGCAGTGGCTGTGTCTGGTGTGGAGTGATTAGCGGGCTGGCGTCAGCGGTCACCGGCGAAGGCGTGCTGATGACTTCCGCTTTACTCTGGGCTTCTGCTACCAGCGGTGTTAATGGCTGAGCTGGTGTGCCGGGGGCGTCATCAGGCTGTGCTGTAGTGAGTTGCGCAGAAGTCAGTTTTGTGAAGAGCGTTGGTTTCTCTGCCGGTAACACGGTTGACGGTGCATCAGTCACTTTGGGCGTATTGTCAAAACCCGGCAACATCGCAAAAAGGGCGCTCAGACTTGCGGTGACGTCTTCATTAAGATCATCCGCTTTTTCGTCTTTTGTCGTATTTTTGTCAGCCACCGCAGCCAACGTCATCGTCTGAGCGGTGGTTAACGGTGTTGATGTGGATTGTTCGTCGTTGATGACAGGAAGTGTTTCATCCACAGGGATCAGTAAATCCGCTTGTTGCGCATCGGCAAGAATATCGCTGACCAGCGGCTCGCCTTTTGTCGTGGGCTTATCTGTTGCTACCAGCAACTGGGGGGCCGCTTTGTCAGTTGTTGTCTCGCCTGCTAATGCTTCGCTCAACAACGTGAGAAAATCTTGTGCAGCATCGCTGGCTTTGCCGCCAGGCAATGTGGTGGTGTCAACGTCGGCGGTAATCAAGGGCGCTAAGCGAATCATTCAGGTTTCCTCATGGCGGCGCGCTGGGCGAACTCATCCATCTTTTTCTGATCGAGGCGGTTTTCTGCAAGCAGTGCCGCCGTGGATTGCCGTTCCTGCAGTGTCTGCCAGGCCTGCAAACGTTGTTTCTTTTCTCGCCAGCTGTTCAGGGCAATGTCAACTTTCTGCGTCCACTGATTAAGTTGCTGGCGATGCTGAGTAATGGCTTTTTCCAGCGTCTGGATAAACTGCTGATAGTTGATCCAGCGGTTGCTGGTCATCCCGGCACTCATATCGCTATTGAGGTTATTGCGATATTCATTCTGATAATCGATCAACATTTTGAGCTGTTCTTCCGCCATCTGCCGTTATCTCCTGGGTTATGACACTGTCGGGAAAATACGCTCCAGCCCCTGGAGAGACGCTTCCCAGTCCGCGCGTTCAAAAATGCCTTGTTGCAAATAGCCCTCCAGCTGCGGCCACAGGGCGATGGCTTTATCGAGCATCGGATCGCTGCCTTTGGCATACGCGCCGACGCTAACCAGATCGCGGTTACGCTGAAAACTCGACAACAGCTGTTTGAAGGTGCGCACTCGCGCGTAATGTTGCTCACTGATCAACGCCGTCATTGCGCGACTGATCGACGCTTCAATATCGATAGCCGGATAGTGCCCGGCTTCCGCCAGTCGGCGAGACAGCACAATGTGACCGTCGAGGATTGCCCGCGCGGAGTCAGCAATGGGGTCCTGCTGGTCATCGCCTTCGGTGAGCACGGTATAAAACGCGGTAATCGAGCCGCCGCCGCTAATGCCATTACCGGCACGCTCGACCAGTGCCGGTAATTTGGCAAACACCGACGGTGGATAACCTTTAGTGGCAGGTGGTTCGCCAATCGCCAGCGCAATTTCACGCTGGGCCATCGCGTAGCGGGTGAGGGAGTCCATAATCAGCAACACATGCTGACCACGATCGCGAAAATCTTCGGCAATGCGCGTGGCATAGGCGGCACCTTGCATTCGCAGGAGCGGAGAAACATCCGCCGGAGCGGCAATCACCACTGAGCGTGCACGTCCTTCGGCACCGAGGATATTCTCAATAAAATCTTTTACTTCGCGCCCACGTTCACCAATCAAACCCACGACAATGACATCGGCGCGGGTGTAGCGTGCCATCATCCCCAGCAGCACACTTTTACCAACGCCCGACCCGGCAAACAGCCCCATACGCTGCCCGCGTCCGACGGTAAGCAGGGCATTGATTGGGCGCACGCCGGTGTCCAGCACATGTTCAATCGGTGTACGTTGCAACGGGTTAAATGGCGGGGTAATCAGCGCACCGGTTTCCGTCGTATCGGGGAAGGGCAGGCCATCGAGCGGTTTACCGCTACCGTCCAGAACACGACCTAATAACGCCGGACCGAGCGGCAACTGCTTGCCGCTTTGCAGCCCTTCTGCCGAAATGTTTTTGGCATATACACGCGCGCCGGGCAGGACACCTTCCACTTCCTCCAGCGGCATTAAAAACAGCCGTTGACCGTTAAAGCCAACGACTTCGCTTTCTACTTCGTGCGTTTCGCTGCCGTTCTGGCGCTCAATGACACAGGTTGCGCCGAGCGGCAATTGTAATCCGGTGGCTTCCAGCACCAGCCCGGTAGCGCGGGTTAATCGCCCGTAGCGACGTACCGCAGGCAACTGCGCCATTTTGGCTTCAAAGTTATCCAGCGTGGTTAGCCAGCGAGTCAGGCGCGTGGTCATTACACCACTCCTGGTGCTGCCAGACGGCAGAGTTCTTGCCAGCGAGTGGCGACACTGGCGTCGAGATCGCCTTCATCGGCGGAGACTTTACATCCGCCAGGGTGGAGGGTGGGATCGCCCCGCAAGCGCCAGCCATGCAAACTTAAAGTTGCGCCGAGCATATCATCCACACGTTGCAGATCATCCGGGTGTACGCGCAGCTGTGGTTTCCCGCTGAATAACGGTTCTTGCTGCAACAACTGTTGGATCTGTTTGATCAGTGCCGAGTTATCCACCGTTGGTGTCTGACCGATCACCTGACGTGCTGCCTCCAGCGCCATCTGCATCAGGCGCGAAGCTATCACACTATCAAGCGCATCAAGGGTAGTTTGAAATTCGCTGACCAGTTGCTGCATCCGGGCATGAATTGGCGCTTGTTGAGCCTTCGCCTCTGCCAGACCTTGTTCCAGCCCCTGGGCCAGTCCTTCCTGATAGCCCTGTTCGTGACCTTGCTGGCGACCTTCGGCAATCCCCGCCTGATAACCCTGCTCGTGGGCCTGCATTTGCAGTTGCGCCAGTTGCTGCTCAAGGCTGGGTTCGGCCTCTTCAATAATGGTTTCTTCCGACTCGACCATTGGCACAAACTCTGCCGGTGGTGGCGCGAGATCGTCCGGCGTCCAGGTTTTCCACGGCAGATTATCAGACATAGGTATCCTCGCCGCTGCCAATCACCATCTCGCCAGTTTCGGCAAGACGGCGCACAATCAGCAGAATCGCTTTCTGTTCGTTTTCGACCTGCGACAGACGCACCGGACCACGCTTGGCGAGATCGTCGCGCAGAATATCGGCGGCACGCTGCGACATATTGCGCAGGAATTTCTCGCGCAGTGGCTGCTCGGCCCCTTTCAGCGCGATCAGCAGCGATTCGGAATCCACTTCCTGCAACAGACGCTGAATGCTGCGATCATCGACATCCACCAGATTCTCGAACAGGAACATCTCGTCGATGATTTTCTGCGCCAGCTCGCCGTCGAATTCACGCACGGCGGTAATAACGGCTTCTTCCTGCTGCGTTTTCATCAGGTTGATAATTTCGGCTGCCGTTCTCACGCCGCCCATTTTGCTGCGCTTGAGATTCTGACCGTCGAGCAAGCCATTCAGTACTTCGGTCAGTTCGGCCAGCGCGGCTGGCTGCACGCCGCCAAAGGTGGCGATACGCAACATCACGTCGTGGCGCAGACGTTCATCGAACAACGCCAGAATATCGGCGGCCTGGGCGCGCCTCAGATGCACCAGAATGGTGGCGATAATTTGCGGATGCTCATCGCGAATCAGATCGGCGGCGCTCTGCGGCTCCATAAAGTTGAGCGTTTCAATACCGCTGGCGGTATCGCGGGTTTCGAGAATATCTTCCAGCAGGCTGGCGGCACGTTCTTCACCCAGAGCTTTGACCAATACCGAACGCAGATAATCGTTGGCGTTGATATTCAGTGCAGCAAACTGTTCAGCTTCTTGCTCAAACTCCGCCAGCACATCGGTTAGCTGCTTGTTGGAGATCTGCGTGACGTTCGCCATTGCAGCGCTCAGGGTTTGCACTTCGCGCTGGGAGAGGTGCTTGAACACCTCTGCCGCCCGGTCTTCGCCAATGGTCATCAGCAGGATGACGCTTTTATCGGTGCCTGTCAGGTTACTCATGATCGTTATTTATCCACTGGCGAATGACCAGCGCCACCACGCGCGGATCGTTATCAGACATTTCACGGATACGCTGGCTCATGACTTCTGCCCCCAGTCGTTGGTTAGCGCGCCGTTGTTGGAGTTGTTCGTCTTTGCTCAGACGGACTTCCACCGCATCTTCCACTTCCTCGCGGGCCTGCGCCTGTTGCTGCACAGTCTTCACCGCCTCGGCGCGACGTGTTAGCTGCGGGCGTACCGCTTTCCGCCACAGCAACCACGCCACCAGCAGTACCAGCAACCAGCAACCAGCGACCGGCAGCCAGCAACTGATCGATAAACACTTGCTGTTGCCAAAACGGCAGTGCTCCGCCGCTTTCGTCACTGCTATTGAACGGCGAGTTAACAACATTGAGCGAATCACCGCGTTTTTCAGAAAAGCCCATCGCCTCGCGGGTCAGAGCTTCAATTTGCTTCATCTGTTCGTTGCTGAGAGGCAATGGTTTACCGTCTGGCAAGGTTTTGTAATTCACCACTACCGCGACTGACAGACGTTGCACATCGCCCACGTTCATTTTGGTATGACGAATGGTGCGATCGACTTCGTAGTTACTGGTTTCATTCCGCTGTGTGCTACGCGGCCCACTATTGCTGGTGGTGCTCGCCTGCTGCTGGCGGTTATTTTGATTTGTCGGAGGCGTGCTGATTGGCGCGTTATTCGCAGGTGCCGGTTGATTCGACAACGCCCCCGGTACGCCGCCCGGATAACCGGAACCGCTTTGCTCGCTCTCATTAAGCTGGCGTGAACGAAGCGCCGCATGAGATTCATCACCGTTAGGGCGATACTGTTCTTCCGTTTGTTCTTTACTGGCGAAGTCCAGTTGCGCCGTGACCTAGGCGTGAATATTACCGTTACCAACAATAGGTGACAGGATCGCTTCAATACGCTGCTGAATACGGCCTTCGACATCGCTGGCATATTTCAACTGAGCGTCATTAAGATCGCGCCCGCTGGTATTGGACTGGGTTAACAGATGCCCGCCCTGATCCACCAGCGTGACGTTTCCAGGCGGCAGACCAGCAACCGCGCTGGAAACCAGATGTACAATAGCGCTAATTTGCCCTTCATCGAGTGCGCGGCCGGGTAACAGATTTACCGTCACCGATGCAGAAGGGGATTTTTGTTCACGGACGAATAAAGACGGTTTCGGCATTGCCAGATGTACGCGCGCCCCTTTTACCGGGCCGATAGTTTCGATGGTACGAGAAAGCTCGCCTTCCAGCGCCCGCTGATAATTCACCTGTTCGCTGAACTGGCTGATACCAAACTTTTCCTGATCGAGCAGTTCGAAACCGACCGCGCCGCCTTTGGGCAAACCTTGTTGCGCCAGGCGCAGTTCGTGAACTTTATCTGCCGGAACCTCAATAGCGCCGCTGGCTTCGCTGAAGCGGTAAGGAATATTCATTTGCGTCAGTTGGCTGACAATTGCGCCACCATCCTGATCGGAAAGATTGCTGAATAATGTGCGGTAGTCGGGGGCTTTCGCCCACAGGATCAGTGCGACCATGACCGCCACTGCCGCGGAACCGGTAACAATCAATGGAATTTTCGGATTCGCACGCAGGCGATTAAGCCACTCAAGAGATTTTGTCTGGGCTGCAGTCGCATTCATCGCGCACTTCGTGGCTGATTATGGACGGCGTTATTGGCAAAGTGGAACAAGACTCACTCTCGGGTCAGCACACTCGAAAAATTGACGCTCCCATTATTTGTGCTTTCGTTTTTTCTATCCGCCAATAAACCAGTTTTTTTGTTGCTATTTAGCGCCTTTGTCTTATTGACTTACTGGTAGGCTTTGTTACCAGAAATTATCCGGGAGACGAAAATGTCAGCGATACAGGGGATTGAAGGGGTTATCAGCCAGTTACAGGCTACGGCGATGAGTGCGCGTGCGCAGGAATCACTGCCGCAACCGACCATTAGTTTTGCCGGGCAGCTGCACGCCGCGCTCGATCGCATAAGCGATACACAAACAGTCGCCCGCACGCAGGCAGAAAAATTCACCCTCGGTGAACCCGGCGTGGCGCTAAACGATGTGATGACCGATATGCAAAAAGCCTCAGTTTCTATGCAAATGGGGATTCAGGTGCGTAATAAGCTGGTGGCGGCGTATCAGGAAGTGATGTCCATGCAGGTGTAGGTTGTGTAACCTGTTGACTATGCTTGTTTAATTATATCCGATCCCACAGCGTGGGGCATGGATGGGGCAAACTCACTCAATTTCTGGTTTAAAATGGATACCTGATCCTGGTTGTTTTCTGCCATCCACGATCCGTAAACGCGATAACATGTTTTGTCTTCGCTTTGCTCCCAGGAAGAGTGAACTCATTCGTTAGCCTGGGGTTCCTTCTGATCATTATTGTTCCTGCCTTTATCTCTTGCCACGCCAGAGCCCCTTGGATACACATACACCAGGATGAAAACGGTGAGTTGTGTTCAAACTGTAGTACAATTCTCTCCAGTATGAACAGGAAAGAATATGCTATGAACCCTTATATTTATCTTGGTGGCGCAATACTTGCAGAGGTCATTGGTACAACCTTAATGAAGTTTTCAGAGGGGTTTACACGGTTATGGCCCTCTGTTGGCACAATTATTTGCTATTGTGCATCATTCTGGTTATTAGCTCAGACGCTGGCTTATATACCTACAGGGATTGCTTATGCTATCTGGTCAGGAGTCGGTATCGTTCTGATTAGTTTGCTTTCCTGGGGATTTTTTGGTCAACGACTGGACCTGCCAGCTATCATAGGCATGATGTTGATTTGTGCCGGTGTGTTAGTCATTAACTTGTTGTCACGAAGTGCACCGCATTAAAAAATAATTCTCCTTGAGATAACAGGAATCTGATTTGTGCATATTATGGCTAATGTTCGGGGCACCTTTATAATTATGATTGCATTTGCGCGATCATTGCGCCTTTATGCATAATGAGATCAAGGCACATCAAATAAAATAACGATAGGTCACAACAATGAGGTTTTTATGAAAAAACTTATCGTTTCAAGTGTATTGGCATTCATAACATTTTCTGCGCAGGCCGCAGCATTTCAGGTCACTAGTAATGAAATAAAAACAGGAGAGCAACTTACAACGTCTCATGTATTTTCTGGATTTGGGTGTGAAGGTGGTAATACATCGCCCTCATTAACCTGGTCTGGTGCTCCTGAAGGCACCAAAAGCTTTGCCGTAACTGTGTATGATCCAGATGCTCCTACAGGCAGTGGATGGTGGCACTGGACTGTTGCTAATATTCCAGCAACTGTAACATATTTGCCCACTGATGCAGGAAGACGTGATGGTACAAAACTTCCGACTGGTGCTGTTCAAGGCCGAAATGATTTTGGTTATGCAGGATTTGGTGGAGCATGTCCTCCCAAAGGAGATAAACCCCATCATTACCAGTTTAAAGTATGGGCTCTAAAAACTGATAAGATTCCTGTGGATTCTAATTCCAGCGGAGCGTTAGTTGGTTATATGCTTAATGCCAATAAAATTGCAACCGCTGAGATAACACCAGTTTATGAGATAAAATAGGGTAAGAGTATGCTGGCAAGAGATAAGTCTAACCTAAAGATTGAAGAAATACGGATGCATAAACATCATGAGATTCACAGGGTTAAGCCTCTTATGCCAGCTTTATGTCGTATCCGTCAGGGAAAAAAAGTTATCAATTGGGAGACGCATAGTCTAACTGTTGATAATAATCAGATAATATTATTTCCCTGTGGATATGAATTTTATATTGTGAATTATCCAGAAGCAGGTCTTTATCTTGCAGAAATGCTTTATTATCCCATTGATCTAATTGAAAAGTTTCAAAAATTTTATGCGATAACTGATCAAATTCGTAACACGACAGGTTTCTGCTTACCTCAGAACCCCGAGTTAATATATTGTTGGGAGCAACTAAAAACATCTATTTCCCGAGGCTTCTCAACGCAAATTCAGGAACACTTAGCAATGGGCGTTCTACTTTCATTAGGAGCACATCATGTTAATTGTTTACTTTTATCAGATAGTAAACAATCATTAATAAGTCGTTGTTATAACCTAATGCTATCCGAACCTAGAACAAAATGGACAGCAAACAAGGTAGCGAGATATCTCTACATTTCTGTTTCCACATTGCATCGCCGTCTGGCAAGCGAGGGAATAAGTTTTCAAAGTATATTGGACGACGTGAGGTTAAATAATGCGTTGTCCTGCTATACAAACGACAGTAAAACCCATCAGCGAGATTGCCAGGGAAAATGGTTACAAGTGTCCTTCTCGTTTTACTGAAAGGTTCCATAATCGTTTTAATATAACACCAAGAGAGCTAAGAAAAGCGTCCAGAGAGTAAAAGTATTTTATTAAGGAGCAACAGCATCGATTTTTATTTTGGAAAATAAATACGACATACTCAACCTATTGGAGCCTGAACAATCCGGTGACTTCTGTGCCAATCGGGAACGTTTATAAGCACATATAATTGATACTCACTTCCTCCATCACAATTTCAGAGATGCACGTGTGATTTTTTTTGCATCCGGCGTTTGGGCTATGTGGAGCTCAAGAGTGGGAAATTTACAAGAGGTTGAGGGGATAATTAAAGGGATGCTTATGACATTAGATATCAGGTTAGGTACGGATATCGTTGTTATTAAATCTAATTGATACGTTAATTGTTCACTGAGTATTATTAAAAATGGGGCGTTGAAACGTCCCAGAAAATAAAGGGTAATTTATATAGTCAGAAGCAAGATAGTGCTTCTAAGGAAAGTGGCTTGAGAGCGCCACTTATATGTTGGGGAGGCAAAGCCTCCCACAACATATCTTTGAGTAATCAGATTAGAACTGGTAAACCAATCCTACAGCAACGATATCATCGGTAGCAACGCCAGATGCTTTCGTGAAATCGCTCTTATCAATCAGGTTGATTTTGTAATCAACAAAAGTGGACATATTTTTGTTGAAGTAATAGGTTGCACCTACATCAATATATTCAATCAGGTCCTGATCACCCCACGCACCCAAGTCTTTTCCTTTAGATTGCAGGTAAGCAACGGACGGACGCAGACCGAAGTCGAACTGATATTGTGCAACTACTTCGAAGTTTTGTGCTTTGTTGGCAATATGGTTATTACCAAAAACAGTCATGTTCTGGGTTTCAGAATAGGTGGTAGCCAGATAGATGTTGTTCGCATCATATTTCAGACCAGCTGCCCATACTTCAGCATTTTGACCAGATGCATTCAGGCTGTTGTTACCGTAGATAACCTGATCATTAGTGCGGTCAGATTTAGCATAGGTTGCACCTACACCGAATCCTTCATACTCATAAGTAGTGGAGAAACCGAAACCATCACCGTTAGCTTCAGTTACGTCAGTGCGGTCATTTTTACCCTGATACTGAGCAGCAAAGTTCAGACCATCAACCAGACCAAAGAAGTCGTTGTTACGATAGGTTGCAACACCTGTGGTGCGACCAGTCATGAACACATCTGTTTGGGTCCAGGTATCGCCACCGAATTCTGGCAGAACGTCGGTCCATGCACCGATATCGTATGCTACACCGTAGTTACGGCCATAATCGATGGAGCCGTAGTCACCGAATTTCAGGCCAGCGAAGGCAAGACGGGTTTTATCTTTGGAAGAACCTTGAGATTCAGCACGGTTGCCTTTGAATTCATATTCCCACTGACCGAAACCAGTCAGTTGATCGTTGATTTGAGTTTCGCCTTTGAAGCCCAGACGAACATAAGTTGTGTCGCCATCATCTGCATCGTTAGAAGAGAAGTAGTGCTTAGCATTAACTTTTCCGTACAGATCCAGCTTGTTACTGTCTTTATTGTAAATCTCTGCTGCCTGAGCAGACATCGCCATCAGTACTGATGCAGCTACAGCAGAAATTGCCACTGTTAATTTTTTCATCGTGAGCCCTTTTATTTGAACTATTATTTAAAAATGATGTCACTGCACTACAAATATTCATCCAATCAATGAGATTATTTCAAGATGTAAGTTTTAGTTTCTCATTTAAATTGTGAAGTAGATCCCTATTTTTATCTGAACTGTTTCTATTGCACACAATGCATGACTATTTTGTGAACGAATATAAATTTGGTAGTCAAATTATATTAAAGGTTGTTATTTATGATTGACTCATAATTTATTTTTTTAATTTAAATAGCCTAAAAATAACCATGGAAATTATTTGCATGATATTTATTTAGATTTATTAATGTAATTGAGGTGGTTTTATTTAATACGCAATATAGCGCCGCTTGATATTAGTTCTATTTTTTTTGCGTAAGATAGATGAGACAAACTGAGACGCATAATGGTTTGCAAGGCTCTAATACTTTGATGTTGAGGATGTGATGGAGCATGTACGGGGCATAGTACAATGATGTCCATGCAGGTGTAGATAATCTCCAGGCTTATCCAGTGCACCGTAAAAGCCCGTCCTTCAGGGCGGGGATATAAGGCTCGTTTTTTCATCTGACCAGGTGTTTGCTGTTGTTCAATGTATTGGCGGATGACGGATATTGGCGCACCTCCGCAGCTACTGGCAAAATAGCCGGGACGCCACAAAACATCTTTGCGGTAATACCTGGCAGCAATATCTGGTCGATCCCGTCGCAGTAACCTACCCGATACGCCTTTGAGGCTGTTTGTTTACCAGACTGGATATCGCCAGTTTGGGGGGATAGTTAATTAACAGATGGACGTGATCTGGTTCGCCATCCATTTCAACCAGTTCAGCTTCAAAATAAGCACATACATTTGAAAAGTAAGTGCGTAGTTTTTCTGTCGCGTCATGGTCAAAAATCTGGCGTCGGTACTTGGTAACAAAGACCCGGTGAGCATGCATCAGGAAAACACAGTGCCTTCCGCGTCGGATATCAGTTTTTTTCACAGACCAAAGTATAATTTGCCCTGTGAAACGACTACAGGTATTCAAATTCCGGTTAAGACCCGGTGGTCAACAGGCGCGTGAAATGAGGCGCTTCGCAGGCGCATGTCGTTTCGTTTTCAGTCGTACTCTGGCACGTCAGAATGAGAATCATAAGGCCGGTAACAAAGACATCCCTTACGCGAAAATGGCTTCCTGATTGGTTGAGTGGAAAAATGCCACTGAAACGCAATGGATTAAAGATGCTCCGTCACAGCCATTGCAACAGTCACTGAAAGACCCTGAGCAGGCCTGCAAAAACTTTTTCCAGAAGCGCTCGGCGTTCCCCTGATTCAAAAAGCGGTGACAGAATGATGCATTCCGCTATCCGCAGGGCGTTAAGCTCGCTCAGGAAAACAGCCGTATTTTTCTGCCAAAACTTGGCTGGATGCGCTACCGGAACAGCCGTCAGGTCACGGGTGTTGTGAAAAATGTCACTGTCAGCCAGTCCTGCGGTAAGTGGTACATCAGTATTCAGGCAGAAAGTGAAGTATCAACTCCGGTTCACCCTTCAGCATCAATGGTCGGGCTGGATGCTGGCGTGGCTAAACTTGCCTCGCTGTCAGATGGCACAGTCTTTGAGCCTGTAAACAGTTTTCAGAAAAACCAGAAGACGCTGGCGAGACTTCAGCGACAGTTAAGCCGCAAGGTCAAATTCAGCAACAACTGGCAGAAGCAGAAACGCAAAATACAGCGACTGCATTCCTGTATCGCAAATATCCGCAGGGACTACCTTCACAAAGTCACAACGACCGTCAGCAAAAACCACGTAATGATAGTCATTGAGGATTTGAAGGTCAGCAACATGTCAAAGTCAGCAGCGGGTACGGTCAGCCAGCCGGGGCGCAATGTCCGGGCAAAATCAGGTTTAAACCGTTCGATACTGGATCAGGGCTGGTATGAAATGCGCCGCCAGCTTGAGTACAAGCAGCTCTGGCGTGGCGGTCAGGTGCTTGCTGTTCCGCCAGCGTACACAAGCCAGCGTTGCGCGTGCTGTGGTCATACAGCGAAAGAAAATCGCCTGTCACAAAGTAAATTCAGATGCCAGGTATGTGGATATACAGCGAACGCCGATGTAAATGGAGCTCGTAACATTTTAGCGGCGGGGCACGCCGTTCTTGCCTGTGGAGAGATGGTGCAGTCAGGCCGCTCGTTGAAGCAGGAACCCACCGAAATGATTCAGGCGACAGCCTGAACGTAGCAGGGGTCCTCGTCATTCAGGGCGTGGAGGATGTCAACAAACAGGTTGAATTAACTCCGCGCCCTGGTTTTTGACATTACCCACCGTGCGCGACACAGGGTGCCAGGTGAACTGGTTTGCTGGCACACAGCTTCTGGTAGCGATTTCTGAGGCTTCTTTACCACCAATGTCTTGCCGCATCCATTCCCGTGCAGCTTCTGGCGACAGAACCAGCGGGCGGCGGTCATGAATATCTACCAGACCTTGATCTGCCGCCGCAGTGACGATCAAAAATCCTTCGGCTTCGTCACCACGCTCAAACGGTATGCTACCTATCGCGGCCATAAAAACAGGTTGTCCGTCAGCGCGATAGATAAAATAAGGCTTTTTTTGTCGCCTTCTTTTTTCCACTCAAACCAGCCATCGGCAAAACAGATTGCCCGACCATGTTGCCAGAGCGGTTTAAACATGCGACTGGTTGAGGCAGTTTCTACGCGGGCGTTAATCAGCGGCGGTTTATCCCACCATCCGGGAGCATATCCCCAGAAAACCGGATCCAGATGAAGGTGTTCATCACGTTCACTGAGCAGAAGAACTTTGGTTCCCGGCGCGACATTGTATCTGCCAATGGGTTCGGGATCGTAGGGAATATCGCGTTCAATATCTTCCGCGAGAAGCGCAAGGTAATCCTCACGCGTTTGGGATTGGGCAAAGCGTCCACACATAGCAACCTCCTGAGATCATACTGAAAAGAATAGGAGAGGGGGCGGGTAAAATCTATGTGTCAGAGGTAACGATGTTCCCGCTGTGGGCCACAGCGGGAATGAGGGATTACTTCTGAATTAAATAACGAATGGTCGGCCCGTCTTGCTGAATATCCAGCACCGTGTAGCCGTGATTACGCGCATCCAGTGGAATATTATTGATCGACTGCGGACAGTCGCTCACCACTTCCAGGATCTCACCTTTTTTTAATTGCGGCATCGCCTCAAGGGTTGCGACTGCCGGATAAGGGCAGGGTTCACCCACCATATCAAGGCGGTAATCAGGAACGATATTTTTCATGCGATCTCCTTAGCAGTCTGCGGTGCCTCACGGCGGAAGAAGCGTTTTTCCCAGCCGATAATCAACATCAGCGCAGCAAACAGCAGCAAATATGTCACCAGCAGGCCTCCCATCGGACCAAAAGTTTTCAGCAGGTTGATTTTGTCCCAGTCGGTGGCCAGCGCCGGAGCGAAATCATCCCAGTAATACGCCAGAATCGTTGAGCCGATCACGTTGCCCAGACCGACCCACCAGTAGTGCACCTGGCCTTCTACCGCGCGGTACATCCAGCCGGTTTCGCAGCCGCCTGCCAGCACGATGCCAAAACCAAAAAGTAAACCACCAATTACCGCATTTGGTCCCGCCCACATGATTTTAGGTTCAACGCCTAACTGTACGTAACTGAAGATCCCGATGGCACTCACCGCCATACCGATAATGATTGCTTTCGCCATATGGGTACGTCCGGTGATCCACATATCGCGGAACGCCGAAGTAAAGCAGATTTGCGCACGTTCAATCAGTAAACCAAAGCCGACGCCAAACAGCATTGCCAGCCCCAGTTTTGGTTGGTTCATCGCCGTGAGCAGCGCCCAGCCCAGCATGCCGAAAAAGACCAGCATCCCGAGACGAAAACGACGCCGCGCCTGATCCGGTTTTTGCGTCAGCGGTGAGGCGGCAGAAACTTTCTGCATTTTCACGGGAATACGGAAGATGGGCAGCAGGGTAAAGCGCGCGCCAAACCATGAACCAATGGCAGTGGCGATGGCAAAGAACCAGGCATGCAGCGAGAACTGAGGAATGCCGGTAAAGAACGCCGCCAGGTTACAGCCCATTGCCAGACGCGCGCCAAAACCGGCGATAATGCCGCCAATGATGGCCTGCATAATGCGGATACGGCTGCGTGGCATGCGTAGTTTGACATTGTTGGCCCACAGCGCAGCAGCAAAGCAGCCGCCAAACATACCGAGGATCATCATGCCGTCGATCCGGGTTAATGGCGATCCTTCCAGATGGATAATTTTAAAATAACCCCACTCTTCAGCATGGACGCCAAACAGCTGCAGGAGCTGACCGCCCCAACGGGTAAATTCACCCGTGACAGCCCAAAAGGTGCCAGTAATGCCAAAATAGTAAGTGGAGAGAATACCCGCCGCGATGACCGCAGGGATGGGTGCCCAGAATTTAATCAACCAGGCGTGTTTGAATTGCTGCCATGACATGAATGTAGCCTCTGAACTCAGAAGGTTTGAAACAAGAGCCGCGAATCATACACCATGCAAATTTATTTTCGGGGTAATAATTCACAAAAATAATAGTTAGATCAAATTTCTCTCTGAACCTGGAAAGGCTGGCGACATCAGAGCTTTAATGCCACAATCCTCTTTTCTTCTCATGCAGGACGAATGATGAAAAAACTCGCAATTGCAGGCGCGCTCATGTTGCTGGCGGGCTGTGCCGAAGTCGAAAACTATAACAATGTCGTGAAAACCCCCGCGCCGGACTGGCTGGCGGGCTACTGGCAGACCAAAGGGCCGCAACGTGCGCTGGTCAGTCCGGAAGCGATAGGCAGCCTGATTGTCACTAAAGAGGGCGATACCTTGGATTGCCGTCAGTGGCAGCGGGGGATTGCCGTGCCGGGTAAGTTGACATTGATGTCTGATGATCTCACTAACGTTACCGTAAAACGTGAGCTGTACGAGGTTGAGCGTGACGGTAACACCATTGAGTACGATGGTATGACGATGGAGCGTGTGGATCGCCCGACGGCAGAGTGTGCCGCCGCGCTGGATAAAGCGCCGTTACCGACGCCACTGCCGTAATGAAATCTCCCCGGCTTGCCGTCGGGGATGGATTTAAATCACCTCTTCGATAACCCACACGCTGACGCTGCCGCCGTTGCAAAAGAAGGTCGCTTCGCCGTTTTCGTCTGTCACTACGCTCTCTTGCCGGTTCCCCAGAAAATCACGCCAGGTTTTATTGCCGTAATTCTCTCCCAGATGAATGGTTTTTTCGCCATCATCTCCGTTCGACATGACCACCACGCAGCCGGGATATTCGTCGGTGCCACTGCGGATAAAGGCAATGCAGTTCGGATGGTCGAAAAATAATGTCTGTACACCGTGGGCGAAACGCTGACGGGCGAGAATTAACTCATCAAGCTGTTCGATTATTGGCATATCTATCGGATAGGTTTGCCCGTCACCACCGACATCTTCGTAATGTGCACCGTAGAGGTCCGGATAGAACACCGAAGGAACGCCATTTTCCCGCAACAAAATTAAGGCATACGCCAGCGGTTTAAACCACGGTTCGACCGGTGCTTCGAGGGCTTGCAACGGTTGGGTGTCGTGGTTGGCAACGAGGGTTACGGCGTGAAAAGGATCGGCTTCCACCAGCGTCCCAGTGAAGATCTGCGTCATGTCGTAGTCGCGACCCATGCGCGATGCTTCATGGAATTTCATCTGCAGCGGCGCATCAAACAGCATGGTTTTGCCTTCCACCTGATCAATATACGTTTGCAGTTTATCGACTTCATGCGACCAGCATTCAGCCACAATAAACAGCGGCTTTGGCGCAACTTCCTGTACGTGTTCGATCCACTCTTTATAAAACCATGCCGGAATATGTTTGACCGCATCAAGACGAAAGCCGTCGCATTGCGTTTGTTCCATCACCCAGCGCGCCCAGTATTTAATCTCTTCCGTCACGGCATGATTGCGAAAATCGATATTCTCACCCATCAGATAATCGAAATTACCGAGTTCATCATCAACCTGATCGTTCCAGCCTTCTCCGGTATAGTCGTTAACAATTTTAAAAATGCCATCTTCATCAGGGTGTTCGATATGGTCGATACCGCTAAAACATTTGAAATCCCAGATAAACTGCGAGTATTGCCCGGCACGAGCGGGGAAGGTGTAACGCGTCCAGCCTTCACACTCAATGATTTCTTCGTCAATTTGCGTACGGTCATCAGCATTTACACGCTGCACGCGAATAGCTTCTTTTTCATCCGCGCCCATTTTGTGGTTGACTACCACGTCCAGCAGCACCGCAATGTCATTACGTTTCAGGGCGTCAATGGCGGCCAGCAGTTGTGCTTTATCACCATATTTAGTAGGGATGCTGCCTTTCTGATCAAACTCACCTAGATCAAATAAATCATAGGAGTCGTAGCCGACCGAATAGCCGCCCGATGCGCCTTTATAGGCGGGCGGCAACCAGACCATATTGATACCAATATCATTAAAACCGTCTGCGCGCTCGGCCAGTTCAGGCCAGAGCTTACCGCCTTCCGGGTAATACCAGTGAAAACATTGTAACAGCGTGGGATTACGCATTCTTCGACTCCATTCAAGGGGAATATTAGAAGCGTAGCCGTAATCGGATTATTCGCGAGCCATCGGCTCATTAAGATTCAAAAGAGGTTATCCTGCGGAGCCAGCACAAAGCCGCCCTGATCGCCATAGGCACTTAACACCGATTTTTGCACCGATGACTGACCGACCAGTTTCGCCAGTTCATCCATCCGAATCTGTAATAACTGCTTTACCTTGCTTTCGTTGTCGAGAATCAGGTGCAGCATCGGGCGGAGCTGCTCCTGCATCGTAGTGGACGGGGCAACCTCTTCAGTCAGGTGTGCGATCTCCTGCACCGCATTCACATACGCCATTTCGCTAGCGATGAGTTCGTCCCATTGTTCTTCCGTTGCCAGGCGTAACATGAGCTGGCTTTTTTCGACGAGTTGTTGCCAGGCGAAATACAAATGCGGTGCATTGTTCATCAGACTGGGTCCTGAATCGAAGAAGGGGAGAGTAAAGACTCTTTCCAGGCATCGGCAATATTACGCATTAATGCTTCCACCTCTTCGACTGCTGAGACATCGTTGCGTAAATTGGCTTGCAGCAAACGCCTGACCATATAGCTATAAAGAGCAATTAAGTTTTGGGTTAATTCGTCTTTGCTCTCTTCATCAAGACTCACCCGCAGTCCGTTCTCAATGATGTTGATCGCTTTTGACAAAGAGACGCCTTTGCCTTGCTGATTGTTGTCCTGCATAAACAGTCGCGCTCTAACCAGTGCGCTCAGCACTCCATCAAATAGCATGGTGACCAACTGCTGTTGGCTGGCGCTCATTACGGTGCTTTCGACGCCAATTTGTGCATAGGCCTGGGTGCCTTTTGCCGCGTACATGACCTGTCTCCCGATGAATAATGATTACTTGGAATTACTGTTGTTTTCGAACTGCTGCGTTAAGTAGCTGCTGGTGCTGTTTAACGAGGTCATTAAAACGTCCAGTTGGGTAAATTGTTCTTTGTAGCGCGCGACCTGCGCATCAATGCGATCGCTGGCGGCGTTGTAGTCTTTAGTTAACTTATTCAGGGTTTTACTAACGCCATCGGTAGCGGCTTTAATAATGCCCGTTGTCGAAAGCCAACTGGTCAGGTTGCTGCCGATGGTGGTTGTGATGCCGGTTTTTTTACCATCGCCAACAATCAATGCACCTACGCCGCTGGCATCTTTTTTCAGTGCAGCGGTGAGTTTGTCGGCATCCAGTTCCAGTTTGCCATCGCTGGGATCGGTCGTGATACCAATCTGCGCCAGCGTTTTATAGCTGGAAGAACTGACGGTATTACTCAGCATCGACTTCAACTGCGTCTGAATCGTCCGCAGCGTGGAGTCGCCGAGCAGTGCGCCATTGCTAGAACTCTGGCTATCAGCTCCCGCATCTACGGCGGTGTATTTGGTCAGGCTGCTGAAGGTATCTATTAGCGAGTTATAGGCATTCACCCAGTCTTTAATCGCCGTTTGCACTTTGGAGGTGTCCTGAGTGATGGTTAGCGTCTGGTTGCCCGTGGTGACATCGTTCAGGTTCAGAGTGATGTTTTCCAGCGCGTCGCTGATAGTGTTGCTGCTGTTCTCGATGGCGACGTTGTTGACCGTCAGCTGCGCATTCTGGGCGGCGACCGAGACCTCCATACCGTTGCTGCTGGCACTGGCGTCATAGCCCATAAAACTTTGTAGCGCATCATCACCGCTGACCGAGAGTGTCATCGCATTATCAAGGCCGGTGTCATTTGATGTGACTGACAGACGATATTCACCGTTACCCACGTTAATGATGCTCGCACTTACGCCCGCTTTTGCGTTGTTGATGGCATCACGGATCCCGCTTAACGATGAGTTAGCCGCGCTGATATCAATGGTAATCGGATCTTTGTCGTCGCCTTGTTGAATGGTGAGTTTGCTGTCGCTGGTGGCGATCGCCGTTTTCGTATCATCTCTGGTGGTGCGCGTGGTCAGGGTTTGCGCCTGCGCCAGATGGGTGACGCTGATGGTGTATTTCCCGGCGATGGCGTTACCCGCGGTGGTGGCACTGAACGCGGTGGTGCTGCTGGTGGTGCTGGTGGCGGAAAAAAGATCGGCTTTAGACAATGCAGTATTGGCGGTCTGGAAAGTCGTCAGCGCGCTTTTCAGCGTACCGTAGGCGCTAAGTTTAGCGGTAAACGACGATTGCTGATTTGAAATAGGGGTTAGCGTCGCTTTTTGCGCGGCGGTGAGGCTATCAAGGATTGAACTTAAATCCAGACCTGACCCGACTCCCAGCGATGAAATACTTGCCATGCGATTTCCTTTTATCTTTCGACACGTAAAACGAATACCGGGGTTATCGGCCTGAATTGCGCAAAGTTTACGTTTAATTGTTTTTTTTAATAGCGGGAATAAGGGGCAGAGAAAAGAGTATTTCGTCGACTAACAAAAAATGGCTGTTTGTGAAAAAAATTCTAAAGGTTGTTTTACGACAGACGATAACAGGGTTGACGGCGATTGAGCCGACGGGTGGAAACCCAAAACGTAATCAACGACTTGCAATATAGGATAACGAATCATGGCACAAGTCATTAATACCAACAGCCTCTCGCTGATCACTCAAAATAATATCAACAAGAACCAGTCTGCGCTGTCGAGTTCTATCGAGCGTCTGTCTTCTGGCTTGCGTATTAACAGCGCGAAGGATGACGCCGCGGGTCAGGCGATTGCTAACCGTTTTACTTCTAACATTAAAGGCCTGACTCAGGCTGCACGTAACGCCAACGACGGTATTTCTGTTGCACAGACCACTGAAGGCGCGCTGTCCGAAATCAACAACAACTTACAGCGTATCCGTGAGCTGACGGTTCAGGCTTCTACCGGGACTAACTCTGATTCGGATCTGGACTCCATTCAGGACGAAATCAAATCCCGTCTCGACGAAATTGACCGCGTATCCGGTCAGACCCAGTTCAACGGCGTGAACGTACTGGCAAAAGACGGTTCGATGAAAATTCAGGTTGGTGCGAATGACGGCCAGACTATCACTATTGATCTGAAGAAAATTGACTCTGATACGCTGGGGCTGAATGGGTTTAATGTGAATGGTGGCGGGGCTGTGGCTAATACTGCTGCATCTAAAGCTGACTTGGTAGCTGCTAATGCAACAGTGGTCGGCAACAAATATACTGTGAGTGCGGGTTACGATGCTGCTAAAGCGTCTGATTTGCTGGCTGGAGTTAGTGATGGTGATACTGTTCAGGCAACCATTAATAACGGCTTCGGAACGGCGGCTAGTGCAACGAATTACAAGTATGACAGTGCAAGTAAGTCATACTCTTTTGATACCACAACGGCTTCAGCTGCCGATGTTCAGAAATATTTGACCCCGGGAGTTGGTGATACCGCTAAGGGCACTATTACTATCGATGGTTCTGCACAGGATGTTCAGATCAGCAGTGATGGTAAAATTACGGCAAGCAATGGAGATAAACTCTACATTGATACAACTGGGCGCTTAACGAAAAACGGCTCTGGTGCTTCTTTGACTGAGGCTAGTCTGTCCACACTTGCAGCCAATAATACCAAAGCGACAACCATTGACATTGGCGGTACCTCTATCTCCTTTACCGGTAATAGTACTACGCCGGACACTATTACTTATTCAGTAACAGGTGCAAAAGTTGATCAGGCAGCTTTCGATAAAGCTGTATCAACCTCGGGAAACAATGTTGATTTCACTACTGCAGGTTATAGCGTCAACGGCACAACTGGCGCTGTAACAAAAGGTGTTGATTCGGTTTATGTTGATAACAACGAGGCGTTGACCACATCTGATACTGTAGATTTTTACCTACAGGATGATGGTTCAGTGACTAACGGCAGCGGTAAGGCAGTTTATAAAGATGCTGATGGTAAATTGACGACAGATGCTGAAACAAAAGCAGCTACGACAGCCGATCCCCTGAAAGCTCTGGATGAAGCCATCAGCTCCATCGACAAATTCCGCTCCTCCCTGGGTGCGGTGCAAAACCGTTTGGATTCCGCAGTCACCAACCTGAACAACACCACTACCAACCTGTCTGAAGCGCAGTCCCGTATTCAGGACGCCGACTATGCGACCGAAGTGTCCAACATGTCGAAAGCGCAGATTATCCAGCAGGCCGGTAACTCCGTGCTGGCAAAAGCCAACCAGGTACCGCAGCAGGTTCTGTCTCTGCTGCAGGGTTAATCGTCTGAATGCCTCTCAAACCCCGCCACCGGCGGGGTTTTTTACATTCGGCTTTTTGCGTAACCCCCAAATAACCCCTCATTTCACCCACTAATCGTCCGATTAAAAACCCTGCAGAAACGGATAATCATGCCGATAACTCATATAACGCAGGGCTGTTTATCGTGAATTCACTCTATACCGCTGAAGGTGTAATGGATAAACACTCGCTGTGGCAGCGTTATGTCCCGCTGGTGCGTCACGAAGCATTGCGCCTGCAGGTTCGACTGCCCGCGAGCGTGGAACTTGACGATCTGCTACAGGCGGGCGGCATTGGGTTACTTAATGCTGTCGAACGCTATGACGCCCTACAAGGAACGGCATTTACAACTTACGCAGTGTAGCGTATCTGTGGCGCTATGCTGGATGAACTTCGCAGCCGTGACTGGGTGCCGCGCAGCGTGCGACGCAACGCGCGTGAAGTGGCACAGGCAATAGGGCAACTGGAGCAGGAACTTGGCCGCAACGCCACGGAAACTGAGGTAGCGGAACGTTTAGGGATCGATATTGCCGATTATCGTCAAATGCTGCTCGACACCAATAACAGCCAGCTCTTCTCCTACGATGAGTGGCGTGAAGAGCACGGCGATAGCATCGAACTGGTTACTGATGATCATCAGCGAGAAAACCCGCTACAACAACTGCTGGACAGTAATCTGCGCCAGCGGGTGATGGAAGCCATCGAAACGTTGCCGGAGCGCGAAAAACTGGTATTAACCCTCTATTACCAGGAAGAGCTGAATCTCAAAGAGATTGGCGCGGTGCTGGAGGTCGGGGAATCGCGGGTCAGTCAGTTACACAGCCAGGCCATTAAACGGTTACGCACTAAACTGGGTAAGTTATAACGTCAGTAAATGCCGCACTTTAACTTTGACTACCAGGAGTTCTTAATGATGGTGCAGCACCTGAAAAGACGGCCATTAAGCCGCTATCTTAAAGACTTTAAACACAGCCAGACCCATTGCGCGCATTGCCGTAAATTACTCGATCGCATTACCTTAGTTCGCGACGGCAAAATAGTGAATAAAATCGAGATTTCCCGCCTGGACACGCTGCTTGATGAAAAAGGCTGGCAAACGGAACAACAATCATGGGCGGCATTGTGCCGATTTTGCGGTGATTTACATTGCAAAACGCAGAGTGATTTTTTCGATATTATCGGCTTTAAGAAATTTCTTTTTGAGCAAACTGAAATGAGCCCAGGTACGGTGCGTGAATATGTCGTTCGTCTGCGCCGTTTGGGTAATCATCTACATGAGCAAAATATTTCCCTCGATCAGCTGCAGGACGGTTTCCTTGATGAAATCCTCGCCCCGTGGCTGCCCACCACCAGCACCAACAATTACCGCATCGCATTACGGAAGTATCAACACTATCAGCGCCAAACCTGTACCGGACTTGTGCAGAAATCCTCCAGCCTGCCTGCTTCTGATATATATTAAATAAGAATAAGATGTAGCGGAGTTGTTTTTGTGTTTACAAACAATGGCTCTACACTGCAAACAGACATAACAACATTCGGGGTGAATATGAAATTAGCACATCTGGGACGTCAGGCATTGATGGGTGTGATGGCCGTGGCGCTGGTTGCGGGCATGAGCGTTAAAAGTTTTGCAGATGAAGGTCTGCTTAATAAAGTCAAAGAGAGCGGCACGCTGCTGGTAGGGCTGGAAGGCACTTATCCGCCGTTCAGTTTTCAGGGGGATGACGGCAAATTAACCGGTTTTGAAGTGGAATTTGCCCAACAGCTGGCAAAACATCTTGGCGTTGAGGCGTCACTAAAACCGACCAAATGGGACGGTATGCTGGCGTCGCTGGACTCTAAACGCATTGATGTGGTGATTAATCAGGTCACCATTTCTGACGAGCGCAAGAAAAAATACGATTTCTCTACCCCTTACACCATTTCCGGTATTCAGGCGCTGGTGAAAAAAGGTAACGAAGGCACCATTAAAACGGCTGCTGATCTGAAAGGCAAAAAAGTGGGTGTCGGTCTGGGCACCAACTATGAAGAGTGGCTGCGGCAGAATGTTCAGGGTGTCGATGTGCGTACCTATGATGATGACCCGACCAAATATCAGGATCTGCGCGTAGGGCGTATCGATGCGATCCTCGTTGATCGTCTGGCGGCGCTGGATCTGGTGAAGAAAACCAACGATACGCTGGCAGTAACCGGTGAAGCATTCTCCCGTCAGGAGTCTGGCGTGGCGCTGCGTAAAGGAAATGAAGACCTGCTGAAAGCGGTGAATGATGCAATTGCGGAAATGCAAAAAGACGGCACTCTGCAAGCTCTTTCCGAAAAATGGTTTGGTGCTGATGTGACCAAATAATCAGCATAATGACAAAAAAGGGCGCTTTCACTAGCGCCTTTTTTATTTACGCGTTTTCAGCGTGCATAATAAGAAAATCACAACAACACACATCGGAGGCTGTTATGCCACTGCATAATTTAACCCGTTTTCCACGGTTGGAGTTTATCGGCGCGCCAACGCCGCTCGAATATCTGCCGCGCTTTTCTGATTATCTTGGACGGGAAATTTTCATCAAACGGGATGAGGTCACCCCCATGGCAATGGGCGGCAATAAATTACGTAAGCTGGAATTTCTCGCGGCAGATGCCCTGCGCGAAGGTGCCGATACGCTGATTACTGCCGGCGCGATCCAGTCTAACCATGTGCGCCAGACTGCCGCAGTCGCGGCGAAACTCGGTCTGCACTGCGTGGCGCTGCTGGAAAATCCTATTGGCACAACCGCAGAAAACTATTTAACCAACGGCAATCGTTTGTTGCTGGATCTGTTCAATACCCAGATTGAAATGTGCGACGCACTGACCGATCCCAATGCCCAACTGGAAGAACTGGCGACGCGAGTCGAAGCACAAGGCTTTCGCCCGTATGTCATTCCGGTTGGCGGTTCTAATGCTCTTGGCGCGCTAGGTTATGTGGAGAGTGCGCTGGAAATCGCGCAACAGTGTGAAGGGGCGGTTAATATTTCGTCGGTGGTAGTCGCATCGGGCAGTGCCGGAACTCACGCCGGACTGGCTGTTGGGCTGGAACACCTGATGCCTGAAAGCGAACTGATTGGCGTGACCGTGTCGCGTTCCGTTGCCGATCAATTGCCGAAAGTGGTTAACCTACAACAGGCGATTGCGAAAGAACTGGAGCTGACCGCATCAGCGGAAATTTTACTCTGGGATGACTATTTTGCACCTGGCTACGGCGTGCCGAACGACGAAGGCATGGAAGCAGTGAAATTGCTGGCGCGTCTGGAAGGCATTCTGCTTGATCCTGTGTATACCGGAAAAGCGATGGCGGGGCTGATTGACGGTATCAGTCAGAAACGCTTCAAAGATGAAGGGCCGATTCTGTTTATTCATACCGGCGGCGCGCCTGCGCTGTTCGCCTATCATCCCCACGTTTAGCTCCGGGAACGCTCATGCAAGAAAGTATACAACTGGTTATTGATTCCTTGCCGTTCCTGTTGAAAGGGGCTGGGTATACCCTGCAACTCAGTATCGGCGGCATGTTTTTTGGCTTACTACTCGGGTTTATTCTCGCGCTGATGCGCCTGTCGCCAATCTGGCCCGTGCGCTGGCTGGCGCGTTTTTATATCTCTATTTTTCGTGGTACGCCGCTCATCGCACAACTGTTTATGATCTATTACGGCCTGCCGCAGTTTGGTATCGAATTAGATCCCATTCCGTCAGCAATGATTGGTCTGTCGCTGAACACTGCCGCCTATGCCGCCGAAACGCTGCGCGCCGCCATTTCTTCTATTGATAAAGGTCAGTGGGAAGCCGCTGCCAGTATTGGTATGACGCCGTGGCAGACCATGCGTCGCGCGATTTTGCCACAGGCGGCGCGGGTGGCGTTGCCGCCGCTGTCGAACAGCTTTATCAGTCTGGTAAAAGATACGTCGCTGGCCGCGACAATCCAGGTGCCGGAGCTGTTCCGTCAGGCGCAGTTGATTACCTCGCGCACGCTGGAGGTGTTCACCATGTACCTGGCGGCTTCGCTCATCTACTGGATCATGGCGACTGTGTTATCGACGTTGCAGAACCATTTTGAGAATCAACTTAATCGCCAGGAGAGAGAACCAAAATGAGTGCCATTGAAGTTAAGAACCTGGTGAAAAAATTCCACGGTCAGACGGTGCTGCACGGTATCGACCTCGAGGTAAAGCCTGGCGAAGTGGTGGCAATTATCGGTCCGAGTGGTTCCGGCAAAACCACATTGCTACGTAGCATAAATCTGCTGGAACAACCGGAAGCGGGAACGATCACCGTTGGCGATATCACTATTGATACTGCACGTTCATTAAGTCAGCAAAAATCGCTGATTCGCCAGTTGCGTCAGCACGTCGGGTTTGTCTTCCAGAACTTTAATTTGTTTCCGCATCGTACGGTGCTGGAAAACATTATTGAAGGGCCGGTGATCGTCAAAGGCGAACCGAAAGAAGAGGCCACGGCGCGCGCTCGCGAGCTGCTGGCGAAAGTTGGGCTGGCCGGTAAAGAAACCAGCTATCCACGTCGTTTGTCTGGCGGTCAACAGCAGCGTGTTGCGATTGCGCGTGCACTGGCAATGCGTCCTGAGGTGATTTTGTTTGACGAGCCAACGTCGGCGCTGGATCCAGAGCTGGTGGGCGAAGTCCTGAACACCATCCGCCAGCTGGCGCAGGAAAAGCGCACGATGGTGATTGTGACACACGAAATGAGCTTTGCCCGGGATGTTGCGGACCGGGCGATCTTTATGGACCAGGGGCGGATAGTCGAGCAGGGGGCAGCAAAAGCGTTATTTGCCGATCCCCAGCAGCCTCGCACCCGCCAGTTCCTCGAGAAGCTTCTGCTGCAATAATAAGAAAAAATCAGCCCCGACGATTCACCTGTCGGGGCGGGACGCCATTTCAAGCGTGATAAAACTGCTTAACAAATCAGCATAACTCATTAATAACATAAGAGAATGCGATGGCTTGCAAAAGTAATTCATTGCCTGAATAATATAAATTATATATAAATCTTATTTATGTGATAGTTTGAATTATCATTATAAATGATACTCACTCTCAGGGGCGTTGCGGTTTACTATGCAGGATACGGATTTTTTCAGCTGGCGTCGCACGATGCTGTTGCGTTTTCAGAGGATGGAGGCCGCAGAAGAGGCCTACCATGAAATAGAGCTTCAGGCTCAGCAGCTGGAGTACGATTACTATTCGTTATGTGTTCGCCACCCGGTACCATTCACGCGACCTAAAGTGGCTTTCTACACCAATTACCCTGAGTCGTGGGTTAGTTATTATCAGGCAAAAAATTTTCTCGCAATTGATCCTGTGCTGAACCCTGAAAACTTTAGTCAGGGCCATTTAATGTGGAATGATGACTTATTCAGCGAAGCACAGCCATTATGGGAAGCCGCGCACGCACATGGTTTACGCCGCGGTGTCACTCAGTATTTAATGCTGCCAAATCGGGCGCTGGGCTTTTTGTCCTTTTCCCGTTGCAGCACGCGCGAAATACCCATTCTTAGTGATGAACTGCAATTAAAAATGCAGTTACTGGTGCGCGAAAGTCTGATGGCTCTGATGCGTTTAAATGATGAAATAGTGATGACGCCAGAGATGAATTTCAGCAAGCGCGAAAAAGAAATTCTGAAATGGACGGCGGAAGGGAAGACATCAGCAGAGATAGCGATGATTTTGTCAATAACCGGCTGAAAGGCACGCTCTCAGCCGGTTTTATATTACTGACGGTAGGCTTGTTTAATTTGCTTAACCGTTTTGGAAAATACTGCAGCCTGGGTTTCGTCTTCGATCAGCGCAAGCTGTTTTTCCATCTTTAACATCACGCGGCCCGCGTCAGCTTGTCCCATCGCCTGCAGCATCAGCGTCAGCATCGCTTTCAGGCAGGAGACTTCATTTGCCAGTTCTTGATTATTCTCGGCAGTAGAAAAATCAGGCGTACTCATTTATTTTCCTCGTCATGTTGCAATGAAAATTTGTGGTGAAAAATGTTAAGGCGGCGGAGTATACCATAAGCTTTGCTAAAAATAGCAGTGGTTGTTTTTTGAGCGTGATATCGGCAGTGCTATAAAATACGTTAATATAATGACCAATAAATATTTTTATCATGAATGTTTTTTGCCCGTATTGTTCGGGTTAATTAATGTTACATATTCAGCGGGCTGATTTTCATTTTTGCTGAATAAAGTCAATTTTTGTCACATTTCATCGTAGGGCTTACTGTGAAACGATCCGGTAAGCCGTTGGTGACGGGCGTGACCATAACTGTGGACAATCGAATTGACAAAAACGAGAGAAAAATCGAATACCCACCATTTTTAACGTTTCAAAGTTGCAATAAAAACCGCTAATATACGAATGACTAACTATCAGTAGCGTTATCCCTATTTCTGGAGATATTCCTTTGATCAACGTTCTACTTGTTGATGACCACGAACTGGTGCGCGCAGGGATACGACGCATTCTGGAAGATATTAAGGGTATAAAAGTCGTCGGAGAGGCATCGTGCGGTGAAGACGCCGTTAAGTGGTGCCGGACAAATGCCGTTGACGTGGTGCTAATGGACATGAGTATGCCGGGCATTGGCGGTCTTGAGGCGACGCGTAAAATCGCGCGTTCCACAGCTGATGTTAAAATCATCATGCTTACGGTCCATACAGAAAACCCTTTACCAGCGAAAGTCATGCAGGCAGGTGCTGCTGGCTACCTCAGCAAAGGCGCGGCTCCGCAGGAAGTCGTGAGTGCGATTCGTTCTGTCTATTCAGGGCAGCGTTACATTGCTTCTGATATCGCTCAACAAATGGCGTTAAGCCAGATCGAACCAGAAAAAACAGAAAGCCCATTTGCCAGTTTGTCTGAACGTGAATTGCAGATTATGCTGATGATCACTAAGGGCCAGAAGGTCAATGAGATCTCAGAACAGCTCAATCTCAGTCCGAAAACGGTGAACAGCTACCGCTATCGTATGTTCAGTAAACTAAACATTCATGGCGATGTTGAGCTGACTCACCTGGCAATTCGCCATGGTCTGTGTAATGCGGAGACATTATCAAGTCAGTGAGTGATCAGTTTGACGCAAAAGCGTTTTTAAAAACCGTAACCAGCCAGCCAGGCGTTTATCGCATGTACGATGCTGGTGGTACGGTTATCTATGTCGGCAAAGCGAAAGACCTGAAAAAACGGCTTTCCAGCTATTTCCGCAGCAACCTCGCTTCGCGCAAAACCGAAGCGCTGGTCGCCCAGATCCAGCAAATTGATGTAACGGTTACGCATACAGAAACCGAAGCGCTGTTGCTGGAACACAACTACATCAAACTCTATCAGCCGCGTTACAACGTTTTGCTACGCGATGATAAATCTTATCCTTTTATCTTCCTGAGTGGCGATACCCACCCGCGTCTGGCGATGCATCGTGGTGCAAAGCATGCCAAAGGTGAATATTTCGGCCCGTTCCCGAATGGCTATGCCGTACGTGAAACACTGGCGCTACTGCAAAAGATTTTCCCCATTCGCCAGTGCGAAAATAGTGTTTATCGCAATCGCTCGCGTCCGTGTCTGCAATACCAGATAGGGCGCTGTCTGGGACCGTGCGTTGAAGGTCTGGTGAGTGAAGAAGAATACGCTCAGCAGGTCGAGTATGTGCGCCTGTTTTTGTCTGGCAAAGATGATCAGGTGCTAACGCAACTCATTAGCCGTATGGAAACTGCCAGCCAGAATCTGGAGTTTGAAGAAGCGGCATGTATTCGCGACCAAATTCAGGCGGTGCGACGCGTCACCGAAAAACAGTTTGTTTCCAATACCGGCGACGACCTTGACGTTATTGGTGTGGCGTTCGATGCGGGCATGGCTTGTGTCCACGTATTGTTCATTCGTCAGGGCAAAGTGCTCGGCAGCCGCAGCTATTTCCCGAAAGTGCCTGGCGGTACGGAACTGAGCGAGGTGGTAGAAACCTTCGTAGGTCAGTTCTATTTACAAGGCAGCCAGATGCGCACCTTACCGGGTGAGATCCTGCTCGATTTTAATCTTAGCGATAAAACGCTGCTCGCCGATTCCCTTTCAGAACTGGCGGGACGCAAGATTAATGTTCAAACCAAACCTCGCGGCGATAGGGCGCGTTATCTGAAACTCGCGCGCACCAATGCGGCGACGGCCTTAACCAGCAAACTTTCGCAGCAATCTACCGTTCACCAGCGACTGACCGCGCTTGCCAGCGTGTTGAAATTGCCGGAAGTGAAGCGGATGGAGTGCTTTGACATCAGCCATACCATGGGCGAACAAACCGTCGCTTCCTGTGTGGTGTTTGATGCTAACGGCCCGCTGCGTGCGGAGTATCGGCGCTATAACATTACAGGCATCACGCCGGGCGATGATTATGCGGCGATGAATCAGGTGCTGCGTCGGCGTTATGGTAAAGCCATTGACGACAGTAAGATCCCGGATGTGATCCTTATCGACGGCGGCAAAGGCCAGCTTGCGCAGGCGAAAAATGTCTTCGCCGAACTGGATGTCTCATGGGATAAAAATCATCCGCTGCTACTTGGCGTTGCCAAAGGAGCAGATCGTAAGGCTGGACTGGAAACGCTGTTCTTTGAGCCGGAAGGTGAGGGATTTAGTTTGCCGCCAGATTCACCCGCGCTGCATGTTATCCAGCATATTCGCGATGAATCACATGATCACGCGATTGGCGGGCACCGTAAAAAACGGGCGAAGGTCAAAAATACCAGTTCCCTGGAAACCATTGAAGGCGTCGGGCCAAAACGTCGGCAAATGTTGTTGAAATATATGGGCGGTTTGCAAGGTTTACGTAACGCCAGCGTCGAGGAAATTGCAAAAGTGCCGGGTATTTCGCAAGGTCTGGCAGAAAAGATCTTCTGGTCGTTGAAACATTGATGTCTCTGCAGCAACATAGGGGTAATCTTACTGACAACAGATAATTACCCGTCATTATGCAATTTAATATCCCTACGTTGCTTACACTGTTCCGTGTCATCCTTATCCCATTCTTTGTATTGGTCTTTTATCTGCCTGTCACCTGGTCGCCGTTTGCCGCCGCGCTCATTTTCTGCGTCGCGGCGGTGACTGACTGGTTCGATGGTTTTCTGGCACGCCGCTGGAACCAGAGTACCCGGTTTGGTGCTTTCCTTGACCCTGTGGCAGATAAAGTTCTCGTGGCTATCGCCATGGTGCTGGTAACCGAGCATTATCACAGCTGGTGGGTGACATTACCGGCGGCAACGATGATCGCCCGTGAAATTATTATTTCTGCGCTACGCGAATGGATGGCGGAGTTGGGTAAACGCAGTAGCGTGGCCGTCTCCTGGATTGGGAAAGTGAAAACCACTGCCCAGATGGTGGCGTTGGCCTGGCTGCTGTGGCGTCCGAACATTTGGGTTGAGTACGTCGGTATTGCACTTTTCTTTGTGGCTGCGGTACTGACTCTGTGGTCAATGTTGCAATATTTGAGCGCTGCGCGTGCAGATTTGCTTGATCAGTGATCGTTTCGGCGTAATTTTCAGCAAACGATCAAAAGTGGTGAAAAATATCGTTGACTCATCGCGCCAGGTAAGTAGAATGCAACGCATCGAACGGCGGCACTGATTGCCAGACGATAATAAAATCAAGTGATTAACTGATTGCTTGATGAATGCGGGAATAGCTCAGTTGGTAGAGCACGACCTTGCCAAGGTCGAGGTCTCGAGTTCGAGTCTCGTTTCCCGCTCCAGTTTAAAAGACATCGGCGTCAAGCGGATGTCTGGCTGAAAGGCCTGAAGAATTTGGCGCGTTAACAAAGCGGTTATGTAGCGGATTGCAAATCCGTCTAGTCCGGTTCGACTCCGGAACGCGCCTCCACTTTCTTCCCGAGCCCGGATGGTGGAATCGGTAGACACAAGGGATTTAAAATCCCTCGGCGTTCGCGCTGTGCGGGTTCAAGTCCCGCTCCGGGTACCATGGGAAAGATAAGAATAAAATCAAAGTAATAAGCAGTGTCGTGAAACCACCTTCGGGTGGTTTTTTTGTGCCTGCAACTTGTCGTTACACCCTCCTTAATTTTTAATCACCGGCAAAGCCACTCAAAAAGTATCTCTGATACGGACCGGCATGTAAGATAGGTGCTGGCGAGTTGAGATCCACAAGGAAAAGCGTATGAAAACGGGACCGTTAAACGAAAGTGAGTTGGAATGGCTGGACGATATTCTGACCAAATACAACACTGACCACGCCATCCTTGATGTGGCGGAGCTGGACGGTTTATTGACGGCGGTGTTGAGTTCTCCGCAAGAGATTGAACCAGAACAGTGGCTGGTTGCCGTGTGGGGTGGGGCTGACTATGTGCCGCGTTGGGCGTCAGAGAAAGAGATGACGCGCTTTATGAACCTGGCTTTTCAACATATGGCCGATACCGCAGAGCGTCTGAACGAATTCCCGGAGCAGTTTGAGCCGTTATTCGGCTTGCGAGAAGTTGATGGCAGCGAGCTGACGATTGTTGAGGAGTGGTGCTTTGGCTATATGCGGGGCGTGGCACTTTCTGACTGGTCAACGTTGCCCGATTCTTTAAAACCAGCGCTGGAGGCGATTGCGCTGCACGGTACTGAGGAAAACTTCGAGCGGGTAGAGAAAATGTCGCCAGAAGCGTTTGAAGAGAGCGTAGATGCCATTCGACTGGCGGCGCTTGATTTACATGCATACTGGATGGCGCATCCGCAGGAAAAAGCTGTTCAGCAACCGATCAAAGCAGAAGAGAAACCGGGGCGTAACGATCCTTGTCCGTGCGGCAGTGGTAAGAAATTTAAGCAGTGCTGCCTGCATTAAGAGGTCACATTGGGTGTCAGCGTTAATTCTGGCACCCAATAAGGAATTTGAGGCTATCTGATCACCCCACTTCTGGTAACAACCCTGCCGCAATCAAAAATTGCACGCCAATCACAGCAATACCACAGAGAAACACCACCACCAGCGCCGGACGACCACCTTTGACCCGGTAACCCGCCTGAGGATTGTGCTTTCTGCTTTGCCAGGTCAATAGTGAAGGGATAATCAATGCCAGTACCGCCAGCGCCACACCGGCGTAACCCAGCGCCATCACAAATCCTCGTGGATAAAACAGTGCAAACGCCAACGGCGGCAGAAAGGTAATTGCACCAGTTTGCAATCGTCCACCAACGGTATTTGAACGCTGAAACAAATCAGCCAGATAATCAAATAAGCCTAACGCAACGCCGAGAAATGACGTGGCGAGGGCTAAATCAGCAAATAAATGCACCGCCAGCTCAACATGCGGAGAGGCCACCATTTCGCGTAACGCCTGTAACAGCCCGTTTAATCCAGCATGATTAGCCAGCAATCCCATAAAGGTTGTTGAATCAATGCTGCCAAGCGTCGCCACCTGCCAGAAAATATATGCCACCAGGGGGATGGCACTACCGATTATAAACACCCAGCGTAGCTTACGAATGTTGCCATCCATATAGCTGACAATACTCGGCACGCTACCGTGAAAACCAAACGACGTAAAAATCACCGGGATTGCAGACAGTGCCAGCCCCTGTTGCAACGGCAGGGTTAAAAGATTCACTTTGTGAATATGCGGTAGCAGCAATACCAGCATCACCACCAGAAAAATAATTTTGGCGCTGAACAGAAAACGGTTAAATAAATCGACCAGCGATGTTCCAACACAAACCACGCCACCGGCAACAAAAGTGAACAACAGCACGCCAGCGGTTGCCGACATTGAAATACCTGTCCAGTCGCTGATGCTGGAGGCCAACAATTCACCGGCACCGCTGATGTATGCTGCAGTCAGAGCATACATTAAGAACATCATACTGAAGCCTGTCAGCCATTGACCGTAGCGTCCCAGATAGCGTTTTGCCAGCGTGCCCAGACCGGTATCTGCCGGAACATGCTGGTACACCTCCAGCAGTAATAGCGCCGTGTAGCACATCAACGCCCAAAGCCCAATCAACAAGATTAACGTAACGCTAAAACCAACACCGGCCGCAGCCAGCGGCATTGCCAGCATGCCTGCGCCAATTGTGGTTCCCGCCACGATAAAAACACTTCCCAGGGTTCTGTTTTTCACGCTTTCTTCTGTCCTGACGATCTTTATGAGTGATATCTGCGGCGCAGGTTAAGGCATAACGGCTGCTTCGTCAAACCGACGTTACATATTGTGTAAATATAAATGTACAATAAAAGCATTCAGTCCTGCGCTGGCGCAAAGTCTTCATAAGCGGTAATCGCTACGCTAGGCTTTTTTTGAGGAGGAACGATGGACTCTATTCACGGTCATGAAGTGTTAAATATGATGATTGAATCAGGCGAGCAATATACGCATGCCAGTCTGGAAGCTGCGATTAAAGCGCGTTTTGGTGAACAGGCACGTTTTCACACGTGCTCGGCAGAAGGGGTGACAGCGGGAGAGCTGGTAGCGTTTCTGGCAGCAAAAGGCAAATTTATACCTTCAGAAGAAGGTTTTTCGACCGATCAGAGTAAGATTTGCCGTCACTGATTTGAAACGGCGGCAGAAACCTGCCGCCGGAGAGCATTAGTTTTGTGTGTCGAGGGTAGAGAGTTCTTTGTCGATAAAATACAGACCTTCGCCGCTTTTGCCTGCCAGGCTTAATTTATCAATAATCGATTTGAACAGTTTCTCTTCTTCATGCTGCTCAGAAACATACCACTGCAGGAAATTAAATGTTGGGTAGTCCTGATTGGTCATTGCAGCATGAGCCAGTTCGTTAATTTTCTGGGTGATTAATTGTTCGTGTTTATAGGTTTCCTGGAATAATTCATCAAGTGAGGAATATTCAGCAAACGGAGATTCAACGGTATTAATACGCGGTAAATTGCCGGTATCAGTCAGGTAATCAAACAGACGCTGCATATGCGTCATCTCTTCCTGGGCGTGACGGCGCAGGAACGCGGCAGCACCTTCGAAGGTATGATAGCTGCACCAGGCGCTCATTTGCTGATAAAGCAGTGAAGAGTACAGTTCCAGGTTCATCTGCTCATTAAGTTTTTCAATCATTTCTGGTTTCAGCATGATAGTGCTCCACAAAGGTTATATTTGTTGCTGTGGCGTCACTATAATTTGTTATTTTATTATTTGCAAAAGGTAAAATATAAACTTCAATTATTAAAAATACGAATGGGAATAAAACGCATTACCGCTATTTCTTTAATCAGCGAAGATCCCCTCGCTGATTAAAATATTTAGAGAAAGACAGGGAAGGCGGAATGATGGCACTGATATGACAAAGTGAATTCCGTATTCAAACATAAGGAACCCGCAAAAAGGCTACAGTTGCCTACTGGCTGACCAAAGGGGATCGCGTGGGTATAGCCTTCCTGCTGGCATGCGCGATCGGCGATCCCGCGACTGACATAACGATCGGTATGGGCATGCTGCAAAAAAGCCTGGTCATAAACCAACCGTACAATACCTGTTGCCGCGTCAACTTCGCTCACATGGGCCTGGCGAGTAACCGTACACCCCGCCAGCGTTATTAATGAAAGAGTCAGAATCAGAAGTCTCATGGTCCAGCCAGAAGAGTAAGAGAAAGCACTATTTTACGCGTTACAGCGCTGCGACAATGGCCGGAAAAGACGCCTGGCAGGCGCTATTTCTTGCCATCTGTAGGTGTCAGAAATAGGGGGGCTGTTTTTTGATTATCATTTTTATAACATTAAAGGGGTATTTATGTGATTTGTATCACATAAAGATTGATTTTTGTGATGGTTGTCATATTATAAGCGCAAAGACAATAACACCTGTATAACAAATGGTCGGAGTGCCGCGATGAAACTGCGCAAAATCCTGAAAAGTATGTTCAATAACTATTGCAAGACGTTCAAAGACGTACCGCCAGGCAATATGTTCCGATAACAAAAAACCTGCTCCGGCAGGTTTTTTTGTGTCCTGATGACGGTGGATGTGACTATCGCTGAAGATGTGAAGCCGCTACTATAACGGCTTTCAAAATGCTATCAGGAGTTTACGATGTCCCAGCCGCTGAATGCCGATCAGGAACTGGTTTCTGATGTGGTAGCTTGCCAGTTGGTTATCAAACAAATTCTGGATGTTCTCGATGTAATCGCGCCCGTTGAAGTTCGTGAAAAAATGTCCAGTCAGCTGAAGAATATCGACTTTACTCATCATCCCGCTGCCGCAGACCCGGTCACCATGCGGGCAATCCAAAAAGCCATCGCGCTGATTGAACTCAAGTTTACCCCACAGGGTGAATCCCATTAAAAAAACCGCTGCTTCAAACAGATGAGGCAGCGGTTTCTCAAAAACTTCATCGGCGCAATGTATTAGCGCCGATGTATGATCAATGCAGCTGGTGTGACACGACATTCAGAACATGTTGGTCGGTCTGCACAGGGCACATACCCGCAAGTTTCGCACTGCGCACTTCATCAAGAATGGTTTGCAGCAACAGGCCATCATGCTGCTGTTCTTTTTCCAGATCGCGCAGGAAATTGACGGTTGAATCATCATTCAGTTCTTTCGCTTCATCGGCTAACTGCGCCAGAGTGCTTGAACGTTGCTCGTATTCTTCCATCGTTTTTTGGAACAGTTCTTCCAGAGAGTTCAGTTTTTCACCTGGAACATCAATGGCTTTAACGATGGGGGTAGCGCCGACACTCTTCATAAAGTTAAACATGCGCATCATTTGGGTCACATTACTCTGTGCCTGGGCGCGAAGGAAAGTGGCGGTGCCGTTCAGACTCTGTTCAGAACACCAGTTACTCAGGTGAAGGTAGAGATTGGATGCGTAAAACTCGCGGTTCATTTGAGAGTTGAGTTTGAGAAGCATTCCAGCGGTTGCCATACCTAATATCCTTATATCCAGAAGTGGAGAGGTGCAAGATAAATCAAAACACCATAATTACTGTTTGCAGAATAATTCCTTTCTGCCGGTCCGAAATGTGATCGTGGAGTCAATTCTGACGATGATCTGAAATAAGAATAACGTCTGAACGGTTATAAGAAAATGCTTAAATCATCAAGTTTATATATTTTTACATTTCATTGGTGAAATCAATGTAAATGCAATGAATTTTAATGATAGTGCTTTTTGTATCTTGTTGATATTAATCGATGAATTTGAATTCATGATGAAGTGATGATTTTATAAAACGTTTTTTCATTTTTGCGAGATGGCTCTCATTATACGTGTTCTGTTAATTAATGAGCACAGTGATAATTAATGGCGAAATGAATGACGCGCATTTTCCACATCTTTGAGTTGTGGTTATTACACCATTTCAAAAACTCAACGCCAGGTAATGCGGCCTATTGACTGGTTAAAAAGAAGACATCCCGCATGGGTACCGAAGACAACAAGGATTTCCAGGCTAATCTTATGGATTAATCTGCTGTGCATTCAACAATTTGTCTGACAAATTGGCTTTTCCTTATGTCTTTTCCCGCTAAATTTATGCACGTTCTCACTGTAATTCTGCGATGTGATATTGCTCTCCTATGGAGAATTAATTTCTCGCTAAAACTATGTCAACACGGTCACTTATCTTTTAGATAAAAGGTAATGCTTTGTTTTCCGATTAATTTAACGAATGTCATTCGTTTTTGCCCTACACAAAACGACACTAAAGCTGGAGAGAACCATGCACAAATTTACTAAAGCCCTGGCAGCCATTGGTCTGGCAGCCGTTATGTCACAATCCGCTATGGCGGAGAACCTGAAGCTCGGTTTTCTGGTGAAGCAACCGGAAGAGCCGTGGTTCCAGACCGAATGGAAGTTTGCCGATAAAGCCGGGAAGGATTTAGGGTTTGAGGTTATTAAGATTGCCGTGCCGGATGGCGAAAAAACATTGAACGCGATCGACAGCCTGGCAGCCAGTGGCGCAAAAGGTTTCGTTATTTGTACTCCGGACCCGAAACTCGGCTCTGCCATCGTCGCGAAAGCGCGTGGCTACGATATGAAAGTCATTGCAGTGGATGACCAGTTTGTTAACGCCAAAGGTAAGCCAATGGATACCGTTCCTCTGGTGATGATGGCGGCGACTAAAATTGGCGAACGTCAGGGCTAGGAACTGTATAAAGAGATGCAGAAACGTGGCTGGGATGTCAAAGAAAGCGCAGTGATGGCGATTACCGCCAACGAACTGGATACCGCCCGCCGCCGTACAACGGGTTCTATGGACGCACTGAAAGCTGCAGGATTCCCGGAAAAACAAATTTATCAGGTACCTACCAAATCTAACGACATCCCGGGGGCATTTGACGCTGCCAACTCAATGCTGGTTCAACATCCGGAAGTTAAACATTGGCTGATCGTCGGTATGAACGACAGCACCGTACTTGGCGGCGTACGTGCAACCGAAGGTCAGGGCTTTAAAGCAGCCGATATCATCGGTATTGGTATTAACGGTGTGGATGCAGTAAGCGAACTGTCTAAAGCACAGGCAACCGGCTTCTACGGTTCCCTGCTGCCAAGCCCGGACGTACATGGCTATAAATCCAGCGAAATGCTTTACAACTGGGTAGCAAAAGACGTTGAAACGCCAAAATTTACCGAAGTTACAGACGTGGTACTGATCACGCGTGACAACTTTAAAGAAGAACTGGAGAAAAAAGGTTTAGGCGGTAAGTAATTTGCCGGAAAAATTCCCCTCTGCATGATGCAGAGGGGGTGTGAACGACCAGTGATTCACGGAGACGTTATGCAACAGTCTACCCCGTATCTCTCATTTCGCGGCATCGGTAAAACGTTTCCCGGCGTTAAGGCGCTGACGGATATTAGTTTTGACTGCTATGCCGGTCAGGTTCATGCGTTGATGGGTGAAAATGGCGCAGGAAAATCAACTCTCTTAAAAATCCTCAGCGGCAACTATGCGCCAACCACGGGTTCTGTAGTGATTAATGGGCAGGAAATGTCCTTTTCCGACACGACCGCAGCACTTAACGCGGGTGTGGCGATTATTTACCAGGAACTGCATCTCGTGCCGGAAATGACCGTCGCGGAAAACATCTATCTCGGCCAGCTGCCGCATAAAGGCGGCATTGTGAATCGCTCATTGCTGAATTATGAGGCGGGTTTACAACTTAAACATCTTGGTATGGATATTGACCCGGACACGCCGCTGAAATATCTCGCCATTGGTCAGTGGCAGATGGTTGAAATCGCCAAAGCGCTGGCGCGTAACGCTAAAATTATCGCCTTTGATGAGCCAACCAGCTCCCTTTCTGCCCGCGAAATCGGCAATCTTTTCCGCGTTATTCGTGAACTGCGAAAAGAGGGGCGGGTGATCTTATACGTTTCTCACCGTATGGAAGAAATATTTGCCCTCAGCGATGCCATCACTGTCTTTAAAGATGGACGTTATGTCAAAACCTTTACCGATATGCAGCAGGTTGACCACGACGCGCTGGTGCAGGCGATGGTCGGGCGCGACATTGGCGATATCTACGGCTGGCAACCTCGTAGTTATGGCGAGGAGCGCCTGCGTCTTGATGCTGTGAAAGCACTAGGCGTGCGTACGCCAATAAGTCTGGCGGTTCGCAGTGGTGAAATTGTTGGGCTGTTTGGTCTGGTAGGGGCGGGGCGTAGCGAATTAATGAAAGGCTTGTTTGGCGGGACGCAAATCACCGCCGGTCAGGTTTATATCGACCAACAGCCGATCGATATTCGTAAACCGAGCCACGCCATTGCCGCAGGCATGATGCTCTGCCCGGAAGCTCGCAAAGCGGAAGGCATTATTCCCGTGCACTCCGTTCGCGACAATATCAACATCAGTGCCAGACGCAAACATGTGCTCGGCGGTTGTGTAATCAACAACAGTTGGGAAGAAAACAATGCCGATCAGCACATTCGTTCGCTCAACATCAAAACGCCGGGCGCGGAGCAACTGATCATGAATCTCTCAGGCGGAAATCAGCAAAAAGCCATTCTGGGCCGCTGGTTATCGGAAGAGATGAAGGTCATTTTGCTGGATGAACCTACGCGCGGCATTGATGTTGGCGCTAAGCACGAAATATATAACGTAATTTATGCGCTGGCGGCGCAGGGCGTGGCGGTGCTGTTTGCCTCCAGCGACTTACCTGAAGTCCTCGGCGTTGCCGACCGGATTGTGGTGATGCGGGAAGGCGAAATCGCCGGTGAATTGTTACACGAGCAGGCAGATGAGCGTCAGGCACTGAGCCTTGCGATGCCTAAAGTCAGCCAGGCAGTTGCCTGAGTAAGGAGAGTATGATGTCTTCTGTTTCTACATCGGGGTCTGGCGCACCTAAGTCGTCATTCAGCTTCGGGCGTATCTGGGATCAGTACGGCATGCTGGTGGTGTTTGCGGTGCTCTTTATCGCCTGTGCCATTTTTGTCCCAAATTTTGCCACCTTCATTAATATGAAAGGGTTGGGCCTGGCAATTTCCATGTCGGGGATGGTGGCGTGTGGCATGTTGTTCTGCCTTGCTTCCGGTGACTTTGACCTTTCTGTCGCCTCCGTAATTGCCTGTGCGGGTGTCACCACGGCGGTGGTTATCAACCTGACTGAAAGCCTGTGGATTGGCGTGGCAGCGGGTTTGTTGCTGGGCGTTCTCTGTGGCCTGGTCAATGGCTTTGTTATCGCCAAACTGAAAATAAATGCTCTGATCACGACACTGGCAACGATGCAGATTGTTCGAGGTCTGGCGTACATCATTTCAGACGGTAAAGCGGTCGGTATCGAAGATGAAAGCTTCTTTGCCCTTGGTTACGCTAACTGGTTCGGTCTGCCTGCGCCAATCTGGCTCACCGTCGCGTGTCTGATTATCTTTGGTTTGCTGCTGAATAAAACCACCTTTGGTCGTAATACCCTGGCGATTGGCGGGAACGAAGAGGCTGCGCGTCTGGCGGGTGTACCGGTTGTTCGCACCAAAATTATTATCTTTGTTCTCTCTGGCCTGGTATCTGCGATAGCCGGAATTATTCTGGCTTCACGTATGACTAGTGGGCAGCCAATGACGTCGATTGGTTATGAGCTTATTGTTATCTCCGCCTGCGTTTTAGGTGGCGTTTCTCTGAAAGGTGGCATCGGAAAAATCTCATATGTGGTGGCGGGTATCTTAATTTTAGGCACCGTGGAAAACGCCATGAACCTGCTTAATATTTCTCCTTTCGCGCAGTACGTGGTTCGCGGCTTAATCCTGCTGGCAGCGGTGATCTTCGACCGTTACAAGCAAAAAGCGAAGCGCACTGTCTGATGCTTTTTTCCACAACAACTTAACGTTTTTTCCCACCACAGCCAGCCGCCACAACGGTTGGCTGTTCTTCGTTGCAAATGGCGACCTCCGTCACACTGTCTATACTTACATGTCTGTAAAGCGCGGTCTGCGCAACACAATAAGAAAAGAGAAGGAGGAGAGCCGGGTGACAGAACCGTTAACCGAAACCCCTGAACTATCCGCGAAATATGCCTGGTTTTTTGATCTTGATGGAACGCTGGCGGAAATCAAACCGCATCCCGATCAGGTCGTCGTGCCTGACAATATTCTGCAAGGACTACAGCTACTGGCAACCGCAAGTGATGGTGCATTGGCATTGATATCAGGGCGCTCAATGGTGGAGCTTGACGCACTGGCAAAACCTTATCGCTTCCCGTTAGCGGGCGTGCATGGGGCGGAGCGCCGTGACATCAATGGTAAAACACATATCGTTCATCTGCCGGATGCGATTGCGCGTGATATTAGCGTGCAACTGCATACGGTCATCGCTCAGTATCCCGGCGCGGAGCTGGAGGCGAAAGGGATGGCTTTTGCGCTGCATTATCGTCAGGCTCCGCAGCATGAAGACGCATTAATGACATTAGCGCAACGTATTACTCAGATCTGGCCACAAATGGCGTTACAGCAGGGAAAGTGTGTTGTCGAGATCAAACCGAGAGGTACCAGTAAAGGTGAAGCGATTGCAGCCTTTATGCAGGAAGCTCCTTTTATCGGGCGAACGCCCGTATTTCTGGGCGATGATTTAACCGATGAATCTGGCTTCGCAGTCGTTAACCGACTGGGCGGAATGTCAGTAAAAATTGGCACAGGTGCAACTCAGGCATCATGGCGACTGGCGGGTGTGCCGGATGTCTGGAGCTGGCTTGAAATGATAACCGCCGCATTACAACAAAAAAGAGAAAATAACAGGAGTGATGACTATGAGTCGTTTAGTCGTAGTATCTAACCGGATTGCACCACCAGACGAGCACGCCGCCAGTGCCGGTGGCCTTGCCGTTGGCATACTGGGGGCACTGAAAGCCGCAGGCGGACTGTGGTTTGGCTGGAGTGGTGAAACAGGGAATGAGGATCAGCCGCTAAAAAAGGTAACATTACGTGGGCCTCTTTTAACCTCAGCGAACAGGACCTTGACGAATACTACAACCAATTCTCCAATGCCGTTCTCTGGCCCGCTTTTCATTATCGGCTCGATCTGGTGCAATTTCAGCGTCCTGCCTGGGACGGCTATCTACGCGTAAATGCGTTGCTGGCAGATAAATTACTGCCGCTGTTGCAAGACGATGACATTATCTGGATCCACGATTATCACCTGTTGCCCTTTGCGCATGAATTACGCAAACGTGGGGTGAATAATCGCATTGGTTTTTTGGTAATGACTCCAACTTACTGATAGTGTTTTATGTTCAGATAATGCCCGATGACCTTGTCATGCAGCTCCACCGATTTTGAGAACGACAGTGACTTCCGTCCCAGCCTTGCCAGATGTTGTCTCAGATTCAGATTATGTCGCTCAATGCGCTGAGTGTAACGCTTGCTGATAACGTGCAGCTTTCCCTTCAGGCGTGATTCATACAGCGGCCAGCCATCCGTCATCCATACCACGACCTCAAAGGCCGACAGCAGGCTCAGAAGACGCTCCAGTGTGGCCAGAGTGCGTTCCCCGAAGACGTGCGCCACAACCGTCCTCCGTATCCTGTCATACGCGTAAAACAGCCAGCGCTGACGTGATTTAGCACCGACGTAGCCCCAATGTTCGTCCATTTCAGCGCAGACAATCACATCACTGCCCGGTTGTATGCGCGAGGTTACCGACTGCGGCCTGAGTTTTTTAAGTGACGTAAAACCGTGTTGAGGCCAACGCCCATAATGCGTGCACTGGCGCGACATCCGACGCCATTCATGGCCATATCAATGATTTTCTGGTGCGTACCGGGCTGAGAGGCGGTGTAAGTGAACTGTAGTTGCCATGTTTTACGGCAATGAGAGCAGAGATAGCGCTGATGTCCGGCAGTGCTTTTGCCGTTACGCACCACGCCTTCAGTAGCGGAGCAGGAAGGACATCTGATGGAAATGGAAGCCACGCAAGCACCTTAAAATCACCATCATACACTAAATCAGTAAGTTGGCAGCATTACCGACTCTTCCGCAAATGGTTAAGCTGGCAGAAACCAATCAGCTGGTTTGTCACTTCCGTTTTGACAGCCACCAGACGATTACTCAGTTGACGCAAGATTCCCGCGTTGACGATCTCCAGCAAATTCATACCGGCATCATGCTCTCAACACGCTTGCTGAATGATGTTAACCAGCCTGAAGAAGCGCTGCGCAAGAAAAGGGCCTGATCATGAGTGAAAAAAGCATTGTTCAGGAAGCGCGGGATATTCAGCTGGCAATGGAATTGATCACCCTGGGCGCTCGTTTGCAGATGCTGGAAAGCGAAACACAGTTAAGTCGCGGACGCCTGATAAAACTTTATAAAGAACTGCGCGGAAGCCCACCGCCGAAAGGCATGCTGCCATTCTCAACCGACTGGTTTATGACCTGGGAACAAAACGTTCATGCTTCGATGTTCTGTAATGCATGGCAGTTTTTACTGAAAACCGGTTTGTGTAATGGCGTCGATGCGGTGATCAAAGCCTACCGTTTATACCTTGAACAGTGCCCACAAGCAGAAGAAGGACCACTGCTGGCATTAACCCGTGCCTGGACATTGGTGCGGTTTGTTGAAAGTGGATTACTGCAACTTTCCAGCTGCAACTGCTGCGGCGGCAATTTTATTACCCACGCTCACCAGCCTGTTGGCAGCTTTGCCTGCAGCTTATGTCAACCGCCATCCCGGGCAGTAAAAAGACGTAAACTTTCCCAGAATCCTGCCGATATTATCCCACAACTGCTGGATGAACAGAGAGTACAGGCTGTTTAACTGATACGGTGTGGCGCAACATTCCAGCAGCGGTAACGACGTACCGCTGCTTTTTTTTTCCCCAATCGCGCGTTAACGCCTGACGACTGAACATCCTGTCATGGTCAACAGTGGAAGGATGATGTCGTGCTTATCTTATTAGGTTACCTGGTTGTTCTCGGTACAGTTTTCGGCGGTTATTTGATGACCGGTGGAAGCCTTGGAGCACTCTATCAACCCGCTGAACTGGTGATTATTGCCGGTGCAGGGATTGGGTCGTTTATCGTCGGCAATAATGGCAAAGCGATTAAAGGCACGCTGAAAGCGCTGCCGTTGCTGTTTCGTCGCTCCAAATACACCAAAGCAATGTATATGGATCTGCTGGCTCTGCTTTATCGGTTGATGGCGAAATCGCGGCAGATGGGGATGTTTTCGCTGGAACGTGATATTGAAAATCCCCGTGAGAGCGAGATCTTCGCCAGCTACCCACGCATCCTCGCGGATAGCGTCATGCTTGATTTTATCGTCGATTATCTGCGCCTGATTATCAGCGGTCACATGAACACCTTCGAAATCGAAGCCCTGATGGATGAAGAGATTGAGACGCACGAAAGCGAGGCAGAAGTCCCGGCGAACAGTCTGGCGCTGGTCGGGGACTCACTTCCGGCGTTTGGTATTGTCGCGGCTGTAATGGGGGGCGTTCACGCGTTAGGTTCAGCCGATCGTCCTGCCGCCGAGCTGGGGGCGCTTATCGCACATGCGATGGTGGGGACTTTCCTCGGTATTTTATTGGCTTACGGATTTATTTCCCCACTAGCGAGTGTTTTACGTCAGAAAAGCGCCGAAACCAGCAAAATGATGCAGTGCGTCAAAGTCACTCTGCTTTCTAATCTGAACGGTTACGCACCGCCTATCGCCGTTGAGTTTGGTCGCAAAACGCTCTATTCCAGCGAACGTCCGTCGTTTATTGAACTGGAAGAGCATGTGCGTGCGGTGAAAAATCCGCAACAACAGACGACAACCGAGGAAGCATGAAGAATCAAGCGCATCCGATTATTGTCGTCAAACGACGCAAAGCCAAAAGCCACGGGGCAGCACATGGATCGTGGAAGATTGCTTATGCCGACTTTATGACTGCGATGATGGCCTTTTTTCTGGTGATGTGGCTGATCTCCATCTCCAGCCCAAAAGAGTTGATTCAGATTGCGGAGTACTTCCGGACTCCACTGGCGACAGCGGTTACGGGCGGCGATCGCATTTCCAATAGTGAAAGCCCAATTCCCGGCGGTGGTGATGATTACACCCAAAGCCAGGGGGAAGTGAATAAGCAGCCGAACATCGAAGAGCTGAAAAAACGCATGGAGCAAAGTCGATTGCGGAAATTGCGGGGTGATCTCGACCAGTTGATAGAGTCCGATCCGAAACTGCGGGCGTTACGTCTCCATCTCAAAATCGATCTGGTCCAGGAAGGTCTACGTATTCAGATCATCGATAGCCAGAATCGCCCGATGTTTAGAACCGGCAGTGCCGATGTCGAACCCTATATGCGCGACATTCTGCGCGCCATCGCGCCTGTGCTGAACGGTATTCCCAACCGTATTAGCCTTTCAGGTCATACCGATGATTTTCCCTACGCCAGCGGTGAGAAAGGTTACAGCAACTGGGAGCTTTCTGCCGATCGGGCCAATGCATCCCGCCGCGAACTGATGGTCGGAGGGTTGGATAGCGGCAAAGTGTTACGTGTCGTCGGCATGGCGGCAACGATGCGCTTAAGCGATCGCGGACCTGATGATGCCGTCAACCGTCGCATCAGCCTGTTGGTACTGAACAAACAAGCCGAACAGGCCATTTTGCATGAAAACGCCGAAAGCCAGAATGAGCCAGTAAGCGCCCTAGAAAAACCTGAGGTTGCACCACAGGTCAGTGTTCCCACAATGCCATCAGCCGAACCGAGGTGACAGCGTGAGCATCGATATAAGCGATTTTTATCAGACATTTTTTGATGAAGCGGACGAACTGTTGGCTGATATGGAGCAGCATCTGCTGGTTTTGCAGCCGGAAGCGCCAGATGCCGAACAATTGAATGCCATCTTTCGGGCTGCCCACTCGATCAAAGGAGGGGCAGGAACTTTTGGCTTCAGCGTTTTGCAGGAAACCACGCATCTGATGGAAAACCTGCTCGATGAAGCCAGACGAGGTGAGATGCAACTCAACACCGACATTATCAATCTGTTTTTGGAAACGAAGGACATCATGCAAGAACAGCTCGACGCTTATAAACAGTCGCAAGAGCCGGATGCCGCCAGCTACGATTATATCTGCCAGGCCTTGCGTCAACTGGCATTAGAAGCGAAAGGCGAAACGCCATCCGCAGTGACCCGATTAAGTGTGGTTGCCAAAAGTGAACCGCAAGATGAGCAAAGTCGCAGTCAGTTGCCGCGACGAATTATCCTTTCGCGCCTGAAGGCCGGCGAAGTCGACCTGCTGGAAGAAGAGCTGGGGCATCTGACAACGTTAAATGACGTGGTGAAAGGGGCGGATTCTCTCTCGGCAATATTACCGGGCGATATCGCCGAAGATGACATCACAGCGGTACTCTGTTTTGTGATTGAAGCCGATCAGATTACCTTTGAAACAGTAGAAGTTTCGCCAAAAATAGCTACCCCACCTGTGCTTAAACTGGCAGCCGAACAAGCGCCAACCGGCCGCGTGGAGCGGGAAAAAACGACGCGCAGCAGTGAATCCACCAGCATCCGTGTAGCGGTAGAAAAGGTTGATCAATTAATTAACCTCGTCGGCGAGCTGGTTATCACCCAGTCCATGCTTGCCCAGCGTTCCAGCGAACTGGACCCGGTTAATCATGGTGATTTGATTACCAGCATGGGGCAGTTACAACGTAACGCCCGTGATTTGCAGGAATCAGTGATGTCGATTCGCATGATGCCGATGGAATATGTCTTTAGTCGCTATCCCCGGCTGGTGCGTGATCTGGCGGGAAAACTCGGCAAGCAGGTAGAACTGACGCTGGTGGGCAGTTCCACCGAGCTCGACAAGAGCCTGATAGAACGCATTATCGACCCGCTGACCCACCTGGTACGCAATAGCCTCGATCACGGTATTGAACTGCCAGAAAAACGGCTCGCCGCAGGTAAAAACAGCGTCGGAAATTTAATTCTGTCTGCCGAACATCAGGGCGGCAACATTTGCATTGAAGTGACCGACGATGGGGCGGGGCTAAACCGTGAGCGAATTCTGGCAAAAGCGGCCTCGCAAGGTTTGACTGTCAGCGAAAACATGAGCGACGACGAAGTTGCAATGCTGATATTTGCACCAGGCTTCTCCACGGCAGAGCAGGTCACCGACGTCTCCGGGCGCGGCGTCGGCATGGACGTCGTTAAACGTAATATCCAGGAGATGGGCGGTCATGTCGAAATCCAGTCGAAGCAGGGTACTGGCACTACGATCCGCATTTTACTGCCGCTGACGCTGGCCATCCTCGACGGCATGTCCGTACGCGTTGCGGATGAAGTTTTCATTCTGCCGCTGAATGCTGTTATGGAATCACTGCAACCCCGTGAAGCCGATCTCCATCCACTGGCCGGCGGCGAGCGGGTGCTGGAAGTGCGGGGTGAATATCTGCCCATCGTCGAACTGTGGAAAGTGTTCAACGTCGCGGGCGCGAAAACCGAAGCCACCCAGGGAATTGTGGTGATCTTACAAAGTGGCGGTCGCCGCTACGCCTTGCTGGTGGATCAATTAATTGGTCAACACCAGGTTGTGGTTAAAAACCTTGAAAGTAACTATCGCAAAGTCCCCGGCATTTCTGCTGCGACCATTCTTGGCGACGGCAGCGTGGCACTGATTGTTGATGTCTCCGCCTTGCAGGCGATAAACCGCGAACAACGTATGGCGAACACCGCCGCCTGAATGAGTAAAAAGGTAACAATATGACCGGTATGACGAATGTAACAAAGCTGGCCAGCGAGCCGTCAGGCCAGGAATTTCTGGTATTTACCCTTGGTGATGAAGAGTACGGTATTGATATCCTGAAAGTGCAGGAGATCCGTGGCTACGATCAGGTAACACGGATTGCGAACACGCCAGCGTTTATCAAAGGCGTCACGAATCTGCGCGGCGTTATTGTGCCGATTGTTGACTTACGAATTAAGTTCAGCCAGGTGGATGTGGACTATAACGACAACACGGTAGTTATCGTCCTGAATCTCGGACAGCGGGTGGTCGGCATCGTGGTTGACGGCGTTTCAGACGTGCTTTCATTGACGGCGGAGCAAATTCGTCCGGCACCAGAGTTTGCCGTGACGCTTTCAACAGAATATCTCACTGGACTGGGCGCACTGGGCGACCGTATGTTGATTCTGGTGAACATCGAAAAACTGCTGAACAGCGAAGAGATGGCGCTGTTAGATAGCGCGGCGTCAGAAGTGGCGTAATTCTCCCGATTTCCTCAATTGAAATGAACCCGATGATCTGCGCATCGGGTTTTTTATTTCAATTTCGCGGCGGGTGGCATCAGCAATAAAGTTTCCCCCCTTCTTGCCGATAACGAGATCAACTTGTTTTCAGGAAGGTGCCTTATGATTAACCGTATCCGCGTAGTCACGCTGTTGGTAATGGTGCTGGGGGTATTCGCACTGTTACAGCTTATTTCCGGCAGTTTGTTTTTTTCTTCCCTTCACCATAGCCAGAAGAGCTTTGTGGTTTCCAATCAATTACGGGAACAGCAGGGCGAGCTGACGTCAACCTGGGATTTAATGCTGCAAACGCGCATTAACCTGAGTCGTTCAGCGGTGCGGATGATGATGGATTCCTCCAATCAACAAAGTAACGCCAAAGTTGAATTGCTCGATAGCGCCAGGAAAACATTGGCCCAGGCCGCGACGCATTATAAAAAATTCAAAAGCATGGCACCGTTACCTGAAATGGTCGCTACCAGCCGTAATTTTGATGAAAAATATAAAAACTATTACACAGCGTTAACTGAACTGATTGATTATCTTGATTATGGCAATACTGGAGCTTATTTCGCTCAGCCAACCCAGGGAATGCAAAATGCAATGGGCGAAGCGTTTGCTCAGTACGCCCTCAGCAGTGAAAAACTGTATCGCGATATCGTCACTGACAACGCAGATGATTACCGATTTGCCCAGTGGCAACTGGCGGTTATCGCGCTGGTGGTGGTATTGATTCTGCTGGTGGCGTGGTACGGCATTCGCCGTATGTTGCTTACTCCGCTGGCAAAAATTATTGCTCACATTTGCGAAATCGCCGGTGGTAACCTGGCGAATACCCTGACCATTGACGGGCGCAGTGAAATGGGTGACCTGGCGCAGAGCGTTTCACATATGCAACGCTCTTTGACTGACACCGTCACTCATGTCCGCGAAGGTTCAGATGCCATCTATGCCGGTACCCGTGAAATTGCGGCGGGCAACACCGATCTTTCCTCCCGTACTGAACAGCAGGCATCCGCGCTGGAAGAAACTGCCGCCAGCATGGAGCAGCTCACCGCGACAGTGAAGCAAAACGCCGATAACGCCCGCCAGGCCTCGCAACTGGCGCAAAGTGCCTCCGACACCGCCCAGCACGGCGGCAAAGTGGTGGATGGCGTAGTGAAAACGATGCATGAGATCGCCGATAGTTCGAAGAAAATTGCCGACATTATCAGCGTTATCGACGGTATTGCCTTCCAGACTAATATCCTCGCGCTGAATGCCGCGGTTGAAGCCGCGCGTGCGGGTGAACAGGGCCGTGGTTTTGCCGTGGTGGCGGGTGAAGTGCGTAATCTTGCCAGTCGCAGCGCCCTGGCGGCAAAAGAGATCAAAGCCCTCATTGAAGACTCCGTCTCGCGCATTGATACCGGTTCGGTGCTGGTCGAAAGCGCCGGGGAAACAATGAACAATATCGTCAATGCTGTCACTCGCGTGACTGACATTATGGGCGAGATTGCATCGGCATCGGATGAACAGAGCCGTGGCATCGATCAAGTCGCATTGGCGGTTTCGGAAATGGATCGCGTCACGCAACAGAACGCATCGCTGGTGCAGGAATCAGCTGCCGCCGCAGCTGCGCTGGAAGAACAGGCGAGTCGTTTAACGCAAGCGGTTTCCGCGTTCCGTCTGGCAGCCAGCCCACTCACCAATAAACCGCAAACACCATCCCGTCCTGCCAGTGAGCAACCACCGGCACAGCCACGACTGCGAATTACTGAACAAGATCCAAACTGGGAAACATTTTGACGAGTTTTTACTAACGCGGTCATTGCCGCCTGATGGGGAGCGTTGATGTTTAATCGTATTCGAATTTCGACCACGCTGTTTTTAATTTTGATTCTCTGCGGGATCTTGCAGATTGGCAGTAACGGCATGTCTTTTTGGGCATTTCGCGACGATTTGCAACGACTGAATCACGGCGAGCAGAGCAATCAGCAACGTGCGGCATTAGCGCAAACTCGGGCGGTAATGTTACAGGCCAGTACCGCGCTGAACAAAGCAGGCACTCTGACAGCGCTTAGCTATCCGGCGGATGACATTAAAACGTTGATGACGACGGCGCGCGCCAGTCTGACGCAATCCACCACGCTGTTTAAAAGTTTTATGGCGATGACTGCGGGCAACGAGCACGTCAGGGCATTGCAAAAAGAGACGGAGAAAAGTTTTGCCCGCTGGCACAACGATCTCGAACATCAGGCGACCTGGCTTGAAAGTAATCAACTTTCGGATTTCCTCACTGCGCCGGTGCAGGGATCACAGAATGCGTTTGACGTTAACTTTGAGGCCTGGCAGCTGGAGATCAACCATGTGCTGGAAGCCGCCAGTGCGCAAAGCCAGCGTAACTATCAGATTTCGGCGCTGGTGTTTATCAGCATGATTATTGTTGCGGCGATCTACATCAGCAGTGCGCTGTGGTGGACGCGCAAGATGATTGTTCAACCACTGGCCATTATCGGTAGCCATTTTGACAGCATTGCTGCGGGTAATCTGGCGCGTCCGATTGCGGTATATGGTCGTAATGAGATCACCGCCATTTTTGCCAGCCTGAAGACCATGCAGCAGGCTTTGCGTGGGACGGTGAGTGATGTGCGTAAGGGAAGCCATGAGATGCACATTGGGATCGCGGAGATTGTCGCAGGCAATAACGATCTCTCAAGTCGTACCGAACAGCAGGCGGCATCGCTGGCACAAACGGCCGCCAGTATGGAGCAATTAACCGCCACGGTAGGGCAAAACGCCGATAACGCACGACAGGCGTCGGAACTGGCAAAAAATGCCGCGACAACGGCGCAGGCGGGCGGTGTTCAGGTCAGTACCATGACTCACACCATGCAGGAGATCGCCACCAGCTCGCAAAAAATTGGCGACATTATCAGCGTTATCGACGGAATTGCTTTCCAGACCAATATTCTGGCCCTGAATGCGGCAGTGGAAGCGGCTCGCGCCGGAGAGCAGGGGCGTGGTTTTGCGGTAGTGGCAGGTGAAGTGCGCAATCTTGCCAGCCGTAGCGCGCAGGCAGCAAAAGAGATCAAAGGGCTGATCGAAGAGTCAGTCAATCGTGTCCAGCAGGGTTCGAAACTGGTGAATAACGCCGCCGCGACCATGACCGATATTGTCAGTTCGGTGACCCGCGTGAACGACATTATGGGAGAAATTGCTTCGGCGTCGGAAGAACAACGGCGGGGGATTGAGCAGGTTGCACAGGCTGTCAGCCAGATGGATCAGGTGACTCAGCAGAACTCCTCGCTGGTAGAAGAAGCGGCGGTGGCAACGGAACAACTGGCGAATCAGGCCGACCATCTTTCGTCGCGTGTGGCGGTATTTACCCTTGAAGAACATGAAGTAGCACGACATGAGTCGGCGCAGTTACAAATTGCGCCAGTGGTATCCTGAAGTGATTGAGAAGGCGCTATGACTTCATCTCTGCCCTGTGGGCAAACGTCTTTATTGTTACAGATGACCGAGCGCCTGGCGCTTTCCGACGCGCATTTTCGGCGGATAAGTCAATTGATCTATCAACGAGCCGGGATCGTTCTGGCTGACCATAAACGCGACATGGTTTACAACCGACTGGTTCGTCGTTTGCGTTCTCTGGGACTGACGGATTTCGGTCATTATCTGAACTTGCTGGAATCTAATCAGCACAGCGGTGAGTGGCAGGCGTTTATCAATTCGCTGACCACGAATCTGACGGCATTTTTCCGTGAGGCTCATCATTTCCCTCTGCTCGCGGATCACGCACGTCGCCGTTCTGGCGAGGATCGCGTATGGAGCGCGGCGGCTTCGACCGGCGAAGAGCCGTACAGCATTGCGATGACTCTGGCTGACACATTGGGCACCGTGCCCGGACGCTGGAAAGTGTTTGCCAGTGATATCGACACCGAAGTGCTGGAAAAAGCCAGAAGCGGTATCTATCGCCATGAAGAGTTGAAAAACCTGACGCCGCAGCAACTGCAACGGTATTTCATGCGAGGGACGGGACCGCATGAAGGGCTGGTACGCGTGCGTCAGGAGCTGGCGAACTATGTTGATTTTGCCCCGCTGAATTTACTGGCGAAACAGTACACCGTGCCGGGGCCGTTTGATGCGATCTTCTGTCGTAACGTCATGATCTACTTCGATCAAACTACCCAGCAGGAGATTTTGCGCCGCTTTGTTCCGCTCCTTAAACCCGACGGATTGCTGTTTGCGGGTCACTCTGAAAACTTTAGCCACCTCGAGCGCCGCTTCACGCTGCGTGGTCAGACGGTGTATGCGCTAAGTAAGGATTAACGATGAGCAAAATCAGGGTGTTATCTGTCGATGATTCGGCACTGATGCGCCAGATCATGACAGAAATCATCAACAGCCATAGCGACATGGAAATGGTGGCGACCGCGCCTGATCCGCTGGTTGCGCGTGACTTGATTAAGAAATTCAATCCCGATGTGCTGACGCTGGATGTTGAAATGCCGCGGATGGACGGACTGGATTTCCTCGAAAAATTAATGCGTTTGCGTCCAATGCCCGTTGTGATGGTTTCTTCCTTGACCGGCAAAGGATCAGAAGTCACGCTGCGCGCGCTGGAGCTGGGGGCAATAGATTTTGTCACCAAACCGCAACTGGGTATTCGCGAAGGAATGCTGGCGTATAGCGAAATGATTGCTGAAAAGGTGCGTACGGCAGCAAAGGCGAGCCTTGCAGCACATAAGCCATTGTCAGCACCGACAACGCTGAAGGCAGGGCCGTTGTTGAGTTCTGAAAAACTGATTGCGATTGGTGCTTCAACGGGTGGAACTGAGGCAATTCGTCACGTACTGCAACCGTTGCCGCTTTCCAGCCCGGCATTGTTAATTACCCAACATATGCCGCCCGGTTTCACCCGCTCTTTTGCCGACAGACTTAATAAGCTTTGCCAGATCGGGGTTAAAGAAGCCGAAGACGGAGAACGTGTCTTGCCGGGGCATGCCTATATTGCGCCGGGCGATCGGCATATGGAACTGGCGCGTAGTGGCGCAAATTATCAAATCAAAATTCACGACGGCCCGGCGGTTAACCGTCATCGGCCTTCGGTAGATGTGTTGTTCCATTCTGTCGCCAAACAGGCGGGGCGTAATGCGGTTGGGGTGATCCTGACCGGTATGGGCAACGACGGCGCGGCGGGAATGTTGGCGATGCGTCAGGCGGGGGCATGGACCCTTGCGCAAAACGAAGCAAGTTGCGTGGTGTTCGGCATGCCGCGCGAGGCCATCAATATGGGTGGTGTCTGCGAAGTGGTCGATCTTAGCCAGGTAAGCCAGCAAATGTTGGCAACAATTAGTGCCGGACAGGCGATACGTATTTAAATCAGGAGTGTGAAATGGCGGATAAAGAACTTAAATTTTTGGTTGTGGATGACTTTTCCACCATGCGACGCATAGTGCGTAACCTGCTGAAAGAGCTGGGATTCAATAATGTTGAGGAAGCGGAAGATGGTGTCGACGCTCTCAATAAGTTGCAGGCAGGCGGTTATGGATTTGTTATCTCCGACTGGAACATGCCCAATATGGATGGCCTGGAATTGCTGAAAACAATTCGTGCGGATGGCGCGATGTCGGCATTGCCAGTGTTAATGGTGACTGCAGAAGCGAAGAAAGAGAACATCATTGCTGCGGCGCAAGCGGGGGCCAGTGGCTATGTGGTGAAGCCATTTACCGCCGCGACGCTGGAGGAAAAACTCAACAAAATCTTTGAGAAACTGGGCATGTGAGGATGCGACTATGATGCAACCATCAATCAAACCTGCTGACGAGCATTCAGCTGGCGATATCATTGCGCGCATCGGCAGCCTGACGCATATGCTGCGCGACAGTTTGCGGGAACTGGGGCTGGTTCAGGCCATTGCCGAAGCGGCGGAAGCCATCCCCGATGCGCGCGATCGTTTGTACTATGTTGTGCAGATGACCGCCCAGGCTGCGGAGCGGGCGCTGAACAGTGTTGAGGCGTCACAACCGCATCAGGATCAAATGGAGAAATCAGCAAAAGCGTTAACCCAACGTTGGGATGACTGGTTTGCCGATCCGATTGACCTTGCCGACGCCCGTGAACTGGTAACAGATACACGACAATTTCTGGCAGATGTACCCGCGCATACCAGCTTTACTAACGCGCAACTGCTGGAAATCATGATGGCGCAGGATTTTCAGGATCTCACCGGGCAGGTTATTAAGCGGATGATGGATGTCATTCAGGAGATCGAACGCCAGTTGCTGATGGTGCTGTTGGAAAACATCCCGGAACAGGAGTCGCGTCCAAAACGTGAAAACCAGAGTTTGCTTAATGGACCTCAGGTCGATACCAGCAAAGCCGGCGTGGTAGCCAGTCAGGATCAGGTGGACGATTTGTTGGATAGTCTTGGATTTTGATTTGTATTGCCTGAACTTCGGCCTGCGCGATGATGCCAAGCCGATAGCAGGGTGGCGGGTATCGTTCAGGGAGTACGTGGAGGATGGTTATTTGTAGTTTGATAATTTTAGATCAGCGAAGCGTGATTGTTGCGCCAGTAAATTTATCAATGCATTAAATTGTGAACGAGAAAATGACGATGACTGGTAGTGCAGTACATCGTAGTGATGCCATACTTCATAACGTTTTTTCGTCAGTTCATGGTGCAAGAAATGACAGAGTTCCGGCCCTAAACTCTTTACCTGCTTAGTAAAAATAGTGCGTAAAATCTTCGTTACCGAACCGCTTGGATTGGGGTTAGTATGAAGAACAAGTTCAAGATGTCTGCGGTTTAAGTCGGTCAAGTAATTATCTTTACTGATAATTTTTTCACTACGTAGATCATAGAGCACGGCATCCCAACTCATTAGCGTAGTGTTTTGAGGTGTACTGGCAATAGCGGACACTACCATTTGTTCTTTTTTTAAGCAGCCATCTGATGATATTTTTCCCTGAAGGCTGCCGGGGAGATATTCCCCAGACGAGAGTGACGACGCTGACGATTGTAGAAAATCTCAATGTATTCCCGTATTACTGAGATGGCTTCATCCCGGTTATTAAAACGATAGTGGCTCAGGCTCTCATTTTTCAGCGTTCCCCAGAAGCTTTCCATCGGAGCGTTGTCGTAACAGTTACCTTTACGCGACATTGATGTTTTCAGACCAGACTGCTCCTGTATGACCCGGTAATCGTATGCGCAGTACTGTGAACCTCGATCAGAGTAGTGGATTAGCCCGGCAGGTGGGCGCTGGCTCCTGAGCGCCATAAACAGGGCTTTACCTGTCAGCTCTTTTGTCATGCGCTCTCCCATGGCGTAGCCGACAATTTCGCACGTATAAACATCTTTGATGCCAGCGAGGTACAACCATCCCTCCTGTGTGGCAACATACGTCAGGTCCGCCACCCAGACCTGATTTGGTGCTGTAGGAGCGAACGTCTGGTTCAGCAGATTTGGCGCAACTGGCAGATTGTGGTTCGGGTTCGTAGTCGCTCTGAACTTGCGTTTCTGCTTACAGCGTAGCCTCAGCTCCTTACGAAGACGTGCCAGTCGGTCACGACCAACGATGATGCCATTCTCTGCCAGCTCCGTCTGGAGCCGCCGGGTTCCATATGTTTCGCGAGTGCGGATATGTGCCACCTTAATCTCCAGTTTTAGCCGCTCATCACTTTGTTTTCTGTCTGAGGGTTCATGCTGTACCCAGTTGTAATAACCGCTCCTGGATACACCAAATACCTGACACATCGCTTCAATGGGAAATTGTTGTCGCCATTGTTCGATTAACGCGTATTTTTCAGCGACTCCTGTGCAAAATACGCTGTTGCTTTTTTTAATATATCTCGCTCAAGGCGAGCTTCATTTAACGCCTTACGCAGTTGCAGAATTTCAGATTCCAGTTCAGCCACCGTGCGGGAACCAGGAGTACCGAGCCCTTTTCTGGCGGCGGTAACCCATTGTCCTAAAGTGCCTTCAGGAAGGGATAATCGGGAAGCGCCTTCACTGATCGAAAGTTGATTTTCAAGAACCGTTCTGACAGCTTCGGCTTTGAACTATTTAGAGTAACGTTGGGTTTTTCTGCTCATTATTAGCTCCTTCTGATGCCATTCTATTTCAGGAAGGAGTGTCCGTTAAACTCAGGCTACCTCATTTAACAGACTTGATTCATCCTCACAAAATATAAGTTTTTCCTGGAATGCCCATGTCTCATTGAGGTTCCAGATATCAAATTCGAAGTCGTGATAACGAAAACGGATCCCACCAAACTTATTAAAACGCAGTTGTTTGACGGGCAGTTCAGCCAATGTCTGGAAGAGTTCCTCACGGGAGCGACCGATGACGATATCAAGGTCTGAAGAGAATCCATCGACGCCATACAAGCCTAAGTCACGCACCATCCCGCCAAAAATCCTGGCCGGACAGGAACAGGCCAGAGTATCAAGTAATACTCTGGCTTTCTTATGCTCATCACTAAGCGTAAAAAAATCGGCGATACGCTGTTCAAGCAGTTGGGTGTTTGAGACCACATTCATACAGTGATTTTAGCTCATCGTGAAGGCGCATTAAATAACTATCCGTCATGCCTGAGATTGCGTCGGTATGAAGTGGCACACTGAATTTGGCCACCTGAACAGAGGTGATATGCTCACCTCAGAACAACACAGGTGCTCCAATGAAAAAAAGAAATTTTAGCGCAGAGTTTAAACGCGAATCCGCTCAACTGGTTGTTGACCAGAAATACACGGTGGCAGATGCCGCCAAAGCTATGGATGTTGGCCTTTCCACAATGACAAGATGGGTCAAACAACTGCGTGATGAGCGTCAGGGCAAAACACCAAAAGCCTCCCCCATTACCCCGGAACAAATTGAAATCCGTGAGCTCAGGAAAAAGCTACAACGCATTGAAATGGAGAATGAAATATTAAAAAAGGCTACCGCGCTCTTGATGTCAGACTCCCTGAACAGTTCTCGATAATCGGGAAACTCAGAGCGCATTATCCTGTGGTCACACTCTGCCATGTGTTCGGGGTTCATCGCAGCAGCTACAGATACTGGAAAAACCGTCCTGAAAAACCAGACGGCAGACGGGCTGTATTACGCAGTCAGGTACTTGAGCTACATGGCATCAGCCACGGTTCGGCCGGAGCAAGAAGCATCGCCACAATGGCAACCCGGAGAGGCTACCAGATGGGACGCTGGCTTGCTGGCAGGCTCATGAAAGAGCTGGGGCTGGTCAGCTGTCAGCAGCCGACTCACCGGTATAAACGTGGTGGTCATGAACATGTTGCTATCCCTAACTACCTTGAAAGGCAGTTCGCCGTGACCGAGCCAAATCAGGTGTGGTGCGGTGATGTGACCTATATCTGGACGGGTAAGCGCTGGGCGTACCTCGCCGTTGTTCTCGACCTGTTCGCAAGAAAACCAGTGGGCTGGGCCATGTCGTTCTCGCCGGACAGCAGGCTCACCATGAAAGCGCTGGAAATGGCATGGGAAACCCGTGGTAAGCCCGGCGGGGTGATGTTCCACAGCGATCAGGGCAGTCATTATACGAGCAGGCAGTTCCGGCAGTTATTGTGGCGATACCAGATCAGACAGAGTATGAGCCGGCGCGGAAACTGCTGGGATAACAGCCCAATGGAACGCTTCTTCAGGAGTCTGAAGAACGAATGGATGCCGGTGGTGGGTTACGTAAGCTTCAGCGAGGCAGCTCACGCCATAACGGACTATATCGTTGGATATTACAGCGCACTAAGACCGCACGAATATAACGGTGGGTTACCCCCAAACGAATCGGAAAATCGATACTGGAAAAACTCTAACTCGGTGGCCAGTTTTTGTTGACCACTTCAGATGCCCAAATGGTGGATTACCGAGATCGTGTGCCAGTCCGATCGCTGCTAACAGAGCAGGAACGTCGCGTTCAACGACAATCCCCGTGGGTATTTCGCCAAAGATGTGCTCCTTCATCTCGAAAGCGAGCCTCATTCCTATCCCGCGAGCAAAGTTTGCTACTTCGTGAGAATGAGTCAGCCTCGTCCGTATGCTGTCATTTTGATCTAACGGGAAAACTTGTGTTTTATCCGCAAGCCGACGAGTTGGTGCAGCAAAAAGTAATCGGTCGTAATCCCGCTCGATCTCTTGTCTTCCGCTAGCAAGGGGATGTAAAAATGCTATGTTGGTTTTTTTTAGATTATCTTTCCGACGGTTGCAGTTAAGCAATTGTTGCCATTCCATTTGATCACCTTTGTAATAATTTAATTATTAGCAAACTAACAGAGAGGCGGAGTGCGATTCTATAGGCTAAATGGCTAAATATCAGAACTGGAAAATGGTTCGCAAAACGTTCTGCAACTGAACCTATTTTTGCATAAACGCCCTAAATCCCGCCTGTTTTGCCCCTTACTTAAACCATTGAACGCTTTGCGCTCTGGCATCATTTACGCTTAATACTCTTTCCAGGATTGGCGACGTGTCTGACGAGAGCGACGACAAAACAGAAGCCCCCACACCTCACCGACTAGAAAAAGCGCGGGAAGAGGGGCAAATCCCGCGTTCCCGTGAACTGACCTCACTGCTGATTTTGCTGGTGGGCGTTAGTGTTATCTGGTTTGGCGGTGTGTCGCTGGCCCGTCGATTGTCGGGCATGCTCTCCGCTGGGCTGCATTTTGATCACAGTATTATCAAAGACCCGAATCTGATCCTCGGGCAAATTATTCTGCTGATCAGAGAAGCCATGCTGGCGCTGCTACCGCTGATTAGCGGCGTGGTGCTGGTGGCGCTCATTTCTCCGGTTATGCTGGGGGGGCTGGTATTTAGCGGCAAATCCTTGCAGCCGAAGTTTTCCAAACTCAACCCGCTACCGGGCATTAAACGGATATTCTCGGCACAGACTAGCGCGGAGTTGCTTAAGGCAATTTTGAAAACCATCCTGGTTGGCAGCGTGACGGGGTTTTTTCTCTGGCATCACTGGCCGCAGATGATGCGCTTAATGGCCGAGTCACCGATTACCGCCATGGGTAATGCGATGGATTTGGTAGGGCTATGCGCACTGCTGGTGGTGCTTGGTGTCATTCCAATGGTGGGATTTGACGTCTTTTTCCAAATCTTCAGCCACCTGAAAAAGCTGCGAATGTCGCGGCAGGATATTCGTGATGAGTTCAAACAAAGCGAAGGCGACCCCCATGTTAAAGGACGGATCTGTCAGATGCAGCGAGCTGCCGCACGGCGTCGGATGATGGCCGATGTGCCGAAAGCGGATGTCATTGTCAATAACCCGACCCACTATTCGGTAGCGTTGCAGTATGACGAAAACAAAATGAGCGCACCGAAAGTGGTCGCTAAAGGTGCAGGGCTGGTCGCGCTGCGCATTCGTGAAATTGGCGCTGAAAATAACGTCCCGACGCTTGAAGCGCCGCCGCTGGCGCGAGCGCTGTATCGACATGCGGAGATTGGTCAACAAATCCCGGGTCAACTGTACGCCGCGGTGGCGGAAGTGCTGGCCTGGGTCTGGCAACTGAAACGCTGGCGTCTGGCTGGTGGACAGCGCCCTGTACACCTACTCATCTTCCGGTGCCGGCAGCCCTGGATTTTATTAACGAGAAACCGACCCATGAGTAATCTGGCCGCGATGCTGCGCCTGCCCGCAAACCTGAAATCGACATAATGGCAGATCCTTGCCGGACCGATTTTGATCCTGTTGATCTTGTCGATGATGGTGCTGCCACTGCCCGCATTCATACTCGACCTGTTGTTTACCTTCAATATTGCCTTGTCGATCATGGTGTTGCTGGTGGCGATGTTTACCCAGCGCACGCTTGAGTTTGCTGCGTTTCCGACCATTCTGTTGTTTACTATGTTGTTGCGTCTGGCACTTAACGTGGCTTCAACCCGTATCATTTTGATGGAAGGGCATACCGGCGCGGCGGCGGCTGGGAAGGTGGTCGAAGCGTTCGGTCACTTCCTCGTTGGTGGCAATTTCGCTATCGGTATCGTGGTGTTTGTCATTCTCGTGATCATCAACTTTATGGTCATTACCAAAGGTGCCGGGCGTATAGCAGAAGTGGGTGCGCGCTTTGTTCTCGATGGTATGCCGGGTAAGCAGATGGCGATTGACGCCGACCTTAACGCTGGATTGATTGGTGAAGATGAGGCGAAAAAACGCCGCTCCGAAGTGACTCAGGAAGCCGATTTTTACGGCTCAATGGACGGGGCAAGTAAGTTTGTTCGCGGCGATGCCATTGCCGGGATCCTCATCATGGTCATTAACGTTGTCGGCGGGTTGCTGGTCGGCGTGCTGCAACTGGCATGAGCATGGGACACGCGGCGGAAAGTTATACGCTATTGACCATTGGCGACGGTCTGGTGGCACAAATTCCGGCGCTGGTGATTTCTACCGCCGCGGGGGGCATCGTTACGCGTGTCAGCACCGATCAGGATGTTGGCGAGCAGATGGTGAATCAGCTTTTCAGTAACCCAAGCGTTATGTTGTTAAGCGCCGCCGTGCTCGGTTTACTCGGCCTGGTGCCTGGAATGCCGAACCTGGTATTTTTGCTGTTCACTGCCGGATTGCTGGGGCTGGCCTGGTGGATACGCGGACGCGAACAAAAAGCGCCTGCCGAACCCAAACCGGTAAAAATGGCAGAGAATAATACCGTTGTCGAAGCGACGTGGAACGATGTACAACTGGAAGATTCTCTGGGAATGGAAGTGGGTTATCGACTGATCCCGATGGTCGATTTCCAGCAGGATGGTGAGTTGTTGGGCCGTATACGCAGTATCCGCAAGAAATTTGCCCAGGAGATGGGATTTCTGCCGCCAGTGGTGCACATTCGCGACAATATGGATCTGCAACCTGCCCGCTATCGCATTTTGATGAAAGGCGTGGAGATTGGCAGTGGTGATGCTTATCCGGGGCGCTGGCTGGCGATTAACCCTGGAACCGCTGCCGGGACGTTACCTGGTGAGGCGACCGTCGATCCGGCATTTGGCCTGAATGCTATCTGGATTGAAAGTGCGCTAAAAGAACAGGCGCAGATTCAGGGGTACACAGTGGTTGAGGCCAGCACGGTGGTAGCAACGCATCTTAACCACCTCATTAGCCAGCATGCCGCAGAGCTGTTTGGTCGTCAGGAGGCGCAACAGCTGTTGGATCGCGTCGCCCAGGAGATGCCAAAGCTGACGGAAGATCTCGTTCCTGGCGTCGTCACGCTCACCACACTGCATAAAGTGCTGCAAAATCTCCTCGATGAAAAAGTACCGATTCGCGATATGCGCACCATTCTCGAAACGCTGGCGGAACATGCGCCCATCCAAAGCGATCCACATGAATTAAGCGCCGTCGTGCGCGTGGCGTTGGGACGGGCGATTACCCAGCAGTGGTTTCCTGGCAAAGATGAAGTCCATGTTATTGGCCTCGATACACCGCTGGAACGTTTGTTACTACAGGCGCTGCAGGGCGGGGGAGGACTGGAGCCAGGGCTGGCGGATCGTTTACTGGCGCAAACTCAGGAAGCTCTATCCCGTCAGGAGATGCTGGGTGCGCCGCCAGTATTGTTGGTGAACCACGCGCTGCGACCATTATTGTCTCGCTTCCTGCGCCGCAGCTTGCCGCAGTTAGTGGTCCTGTCGAATCTGGAACTGTCTGATAACCGACATATCCGCATGACGGCGACAATTGGCGGTAAATGATGAGAACCTTATTAGCGATATTATTGTTTCCGCTGCTGGTGCAAGCCGCCGGGGAGGGGATGTGGCAGGCAAGTAGTGTCGGAATTACGCTAAATCATCGCGGTGAGTCGATGTCGTCTGCACCTCTTTCTGCGCGACAACCTGCTTCAGGATTGATGACGCTGGTGGCGTGGCGTTATCAGCTTATCGGCCCGACACCTGCAGGACTGCGGGTTCGCTTGTGTTCGCAATCTCGTTGTGTCGAATTAGAGGGGCAGAGCGGTACCACCGTGGCCTTTTCCGGTATAGCGGCAGCAGAACCGTTGCGATTTATCTGGGAAGTGCCAGGCGGTGGGTGAACCGCCCCGGGAATCCTGGAGACTAAACTTCCTGAGAAAGAGGTAAACAGGATGACTAAAAATACTCGTTTTTCCCCCGAAGTCCGTCAACGGGCAGTCCGTATGGTTCTGGAAAGTCAGGGCGAATATGACTCACAATGGGCGACAATTTGTTCCATTGCCCCAAAGATTGGCTGTACGCCGGAGACTCTGCGTGTCTGGGTTCGCCAGCATGAGCGGGATACCGGGGGCGGTGATGGAGGGCTCACCACCGCTGAACGTCAGCGTCTGAAAGAGCCGGAGCGTGAAAATCGTGAACTGCGCCGCAGTAACAATATCCTTCGCCTGGCTTCCGCTTATTTTGCAAAGGCGGAGTTCGACCGCCTCTGGAAAAAATGATGCCACTGCTGGATAAGCTGCGTGAGCAGTACGGGGGCGGACCGCTATGCAGCGAACTGCATATTGCCCCGTCAACGTATTACCACTGTCAGCAACAGCGACATCATCCGGATAAACGCAGTGCCCGTGCGCAGCGCGATGACTGGCTGAAGAAAGAGATACAGCGCGTATACGATGAAAATCACAAGGTATACGGTGTAAAGTCTGGCGTCAGTTGTTACGGGAAGGTATCAGAGTGGCCAGATGCACTGTGGCACGTCTCATGGCGGTTATGGGACTTGCCGGTGTTCTCCGGGGTAAAAAGGTCCGTACGACCATCAGCCGGAAAGCCGTTGCCGCAGGCGACCGCGTAAACCGTCAGTTCGTGGCAGAACGACCTGACCAGCTGTGGGTGGCTGATTTTACTTACGTCAGCACATGGCGGGGCTTCGTCTATGTGGCGTTCATCATTGATGTGTTTGCCGGATACATCGTGGGGTGCCATGGAAACGACATTCGTGCTGGATGCACTGGAGCAGGCGTTATGGGCCCGTCGACCGTCCGGCACGGTCCATCACAGTGATAAAGGTTCTCAGTATGTATCGCTGGCCTACACACAGCGGCTTAAGGAAGCCGGATTACTGGCATCAACAGGAAGTACAGGCGACTCGTATGACAACGCGATGGCGGAGAGCATCAATGGTCTTTACAAAGCGGAGGTAATACACCGTAAGAGCTGGAAAAACCGTGCAGAAGTGGAACTGGCCACACTCACGTGGGTGGACTGGTATAACAATCGACGATTGCTGGAAAGGCTGGGCCATACTCCTCCGGCAGAAGCAGAAAAAGCTTATTATGCTTCCATCGGAAACGATGATCTGGCAGCCTGAGTTCACAGATAAAACACTCTCCAGGAAACCCGGGGCGGTTCAGGGCGGTTAATTCCACCGCTAAAGGTACAACGGAATGAAGTGATTGTGAATTATCGCTGAAAGACAAAAAATTACGCGCTCGCGAGTATGTTTAATAACTCAGTCAAAAGGCTGGATGTTTTGTTGCAATCATTTATCAGGAATAGCTTGCAACAAAACATGCCAAAAAGATGTGAATTATCCTCTTGTCAAAGGGCTTGGATAAAAATCTTCAGAGTTACGGTATAGCTGCAACTGGCGAGTTCGCGTATTGGTCTGTATGATCATACATGATAGCCATTCTGATTCAGAATAGGGGTCACTTAAATCCTGAACATCCTCATTTGAAAGGATTAATTCACATTCTTTGTCCCTAAAATCCAGCCAGGCTCGCTGTGATTTTTTAAGCAAGTTAAGTTGTTCAGTATCAAGTTTTTTTGCACCTGTGCGTGGCACTTGTTCTATATAACGATAAGCTTCACCATAGGCTTTATTTAATTGCGCATCGACGAGATTGTATTCTTGTCGCAGGCATGATTTGATCACGTTAATGTCAGTATCATCATCTGAATTTTTTTGCCAACAATCTTTGATGGCTGAAGTGTCATGGTCGTTTACTATAACCGTATCTTCTGCGTAAGCCTGGCAAGAGATAATGCCTAATGTTAATACAAGAAATTTAAACACTTCGGTATTCCTTAAATTGAACCGTTATCGTTTTCCTGGGCCTGGATATTACGCTTCTGGCCTCTTACTCAACAGTGAGAAAACAATGGCATGTCCGTTTTCAGAATACATTTAGATGGCAATAAAAAAGCCTGATCGGCTAACCCTGATCAGGCTTCACTCTCACGAAAAATCGATTACATACGCTCTACAGTCTCAATACCCAGCGTATCCAGACCCAGCTTCAGCGTCTTCGCTGTCAGTTGTGCCAGTTTCAGACGGCTGTTACGCACTTCTTCGTTTTCTGCGCTGAGGATCGGGCAGTGCTCGTAGAAGCCAGAGAACAGACCGGCCAGATCGTACAGGTAAGCACACATTACATGCGGCGTGCCTTCACGGGCAACCACGGTGAGGGTTTCTTCAAACTGCAGCAGGCGAGCTGCCAGTTGCGCTTCACGATCTTCACGGATGATTACCGGAGCTGCAGCCAGTTGCTCTTCGTTAATTTCTGCTTTACGGAACACGGACAATACACGCGTGTAAGCATACTGCATGTATGGCGCGGTATTACCCTCAAACGCCAGCATGTTGTCCCAGTCGAAGATGTAGTCCGTGGTGCGGTTTTTGGAGAGATCCGCATATTTCACCGCACCAATACCAACCGCGTTAGCCAGTTTTTCCAGCTCGTCAGCTGGCATATCCGGGTTCTTTTCTGCCACCAGACGACGTGCACGCTCCAGGGCTTCATCCAGCAGGTCTGCCAGTTTCACGGTACCACCCGCGCGGGTTTTGAACGGTTTGCCGTCTTTACCCAGCATCATGCCGAACATGTGGTGTTCCAGCGGTACGGATTCCGGTACATAGCCTGCTTTACGGACGATCGCCCATGCCTGCATCAGGTGTTGATGCTGACGGGAGTCGATGTAATACAGCACGCGATCGGCATGCAGTGTTTCATAACGATATTTCGCACAGGCGATATCAGTGGTGGTGTAGAGATAGCCGCCATCTTTCTTCTGAATGATCACGCCCATCGGTTCGCCTTCCTTGTTTTTAAACACATCAAGGAATACGACGGTCGCCCCTTCGCTTTCTACTGCCAGACCTTTGGCTTTGAGATCCGCCACAATTCCTGGCAGCATTGGGTTGTAGAGGCTTTCGCCCATCACGTCATCACGGGTCAGCGTCACGTTGAGACGATCGTAAGTGATCTGGTTCTGCGTCATGGTGATGTCGACCAGTTTGCGCCACATCTCGCGGAAATATTCGTCACCGCTTTGCAGTTTTACCACGTAGTTACGTGCACGCTCGGCAAACTCTTCATCTTCGTCGTAATGCTTTTTCGCATCGCGGTAGAAACCTTCAAGGTCAGCCAGCTCCATTTCACCGGCGTTTTCCTGCTGCTGCTTTTCCAGCCATGCAATCAGCATACCGAACTGAGTGCCCCAGTCGCCGACGTGGTTTGCGCGAATCACTTTGTGACCGAGGAACTCCAGAGTACGCACTGCTGTGTCACCAATAATGGTAGAGCGCAGGTGACCGACGTGCATCTCTTTCGCCACGTTTGGCGCAGAGTAGTCAACCACAATGGTCTGTTTTTCTGGCGTAGCAACACCGAGACGATCGGACGCCAGCGCCTGCTGAACATGTTCAGCCAGGAATGCCGGATCAAGGAAAATGTTGATAAAGCCTGGACCGGCGATCTCAACTTTGCTGGCGATACCGTTAAGATCCAGATGAGTCAGCACCTGCTCTGCTAATTGTCGCGGTGCCATACCCAGTTTTTTAGCAACTGCCATCATGCCGTTAGCCTGATAGTCGCCGAACTGAACTTTTGCTGACTGACGAATCTGCGGTTCGCAATCCGCAGGCGCGCCTGCCGCAATCATGGCCTGACGGACTTTTTCTGAGAGAAGAGCCTGAATATTCACCGGAATACCTTACATTGATGAAGCGAGCAAAAATTGCCCGCACCAGTTAAAGAAATTAGGGCGGGAGTATACTGCAAATGGCTGTTTTCGTCAGCAACGTGCGCGTGGCGTATTGCCGTTTTCACTATTGCATCAGAAGCGGCGTGAAATCAGCGGTTGGTTGGCACAGGGCAACAGGGTAAATTAACGCTTTTACTGAAAGACGAAGAGTGATTATGGCGAACTGGCAATCTATCGACGAGCTGCAGGATATTGCATCGGATTTACCGCGATTTACCCACGCATTAGATGAACTTTCCCGCCGTCTGGGGTTGGATATCACTCCGCTGACTGCCGATCACATTTCTTTGCGTTGCCATCAAAACGTCACCGCTGAGCGCTGGCGTCGCGGTTTTGAACAGTGTGGCGAGCTTTTGTCAGAAAAAATGATCAATGGCAGACCGATTTGTCTGTTTAAATTGCATGAACCGGTACAGGTTGCGCACTGGCAGTTTTCCAATGTGGAGCTACCGTGGCCCGGGGAAAAACGTTACCCACACGAAGGTTGGGAACATATTGAAATCGTTCTGCCGGGTGATCCAGAAACGCTGAATGCCCGTGCGCTGGCATTGCTTTCTGATGAAGGACTCAGCCTACCGGGGATCTCAGTTAAAACCAGTTCACCAAAAGGTGAGCATGAGCGATTACCGAATCCGACGCTGGCGGTCACCGATGGCAAAACAACTATTAAGTTTCATCCGTGGTCCATTGAAGAGATCGTTGCCAGCGAGCAGTCAGCGTAATTAAGGAGCAAAAATGGCATTACTGGAAATTTGCTGTTACAGCATGGAATGTGCACTAACGGCGCAGCAAAACGGCGCAGACAGAGTTGAATTATGCGCAGCCCCAAAAGAGGGGGGCTTAACGCCGTCGTTGGGGGTACTGAAATCCGTGCGCCAGCGGGTGACGATCCCTGTGCATCCGATAATTCGCCCACGCGGTGGTGATTTTTGCTACAGCGACGGTGAGTTTGCCGCCATTCTTGAGGATGTGCGCACGGTCCGCGAATTAGGTTTTCCTGGACTGGTGACGGGCGTTCTCGATGTTGACGGGAATGTCGATATGCCACGAATGGAAAAAATAATGGCTGCTGCCGGTCCGCTGGCAGTGACTTTTCATCGCGCCTTCGATATGTGCGCTAACCCTTTATATACACTCAATAATCTTGCGGAATTGGGCATTGCCCGGGTACTGACATCAGGGCAAAAATCAGACGCACTGCAAGGTTTATCAAAAATTATGGAACTTATTGCCCATCGTGATGCTCCAATCATTATGGCTGGAGCAGGAGTCCGTGCAGAAAACCTGCACCACTTCCTCGATGCCGGAGTGCTGGAAGTCCATAGCTCCGCGGGAGCGTGGCAAGCCTCACCGATGCGTTATCGTAATCAAGGATTGTCCATGTCATCAGATGAACACGCGGACGAGTATTCGCGTTATATCGTAGACGGGGCGGCGGTTGCTGAAATGAAAGGAATCATTGAACGCCATCAGGCCAAATGATTTTTACCGTTGCATCATGTCGCCCAATATGATGCTTGCTCGTACCAGGCCCCTGCAATTTCAACAGGGGCCTTTTTTTATCCCTGAGCAGTATAAAAAACGAACGATAACCGTGATCTGTTGAGCGGGTGACAGTGCGCATAGCGTTGTGCTAAAAATATTTTTTATATTCACATTGATTATGGGATTTAAATTGCTAAAACTGATAAATATATATTCTAAATAGCAACTGGGTTATTCCTTAGCAATTAATGATTACATTGTAATAAATCATATTCTTTATCGATTATTTCAGGCAGTGTTGTGCCGAGTTATGCAAGCGGTTAATTCGTTGTGTATTTAATTATACAATGATTTCGGTGTTCTGGAATTTATTTAGAGGAATCTATGCGAGGGAAAAAACGCATTGGGTTATTGTTTTTGCTGATAGCGGTTGTGGTTGGTGGCGGCGGGTTATTGCTGGCGCAAAAAGCCTTACATAAAACGTCGGATACAGCATTTTGCCTTTCCTGCCACTCGATGAGTAAACCTTTTGAGGAATATCAGGGAACTGTCCACTTTTCGAACCAGAAAGGGATACGTGCGGAATGTGCCGATTGCCATATTCCAAAGTCAGGGATGGATTATTTATTTGCTAAATTAAAAGCATCTAAAGATATTTATCATGAATTTGTTAGCGGCAAAATAGACAGTGACGATAAGTTCGAAACTCATCGCCAGGAAATGGCCGAAACAGTATGGAAAGAATTAAAAGCAACTGACTCTGCAACGTGCCGTAGTTGCCATTCTTTTGATGCCATGGATATTGCCTCGCAAAGTGAATCTGCGCAGAAAATGCATAACAAAGCACAAAAGGGCGGCGAAACCTGTATCGATTGTCATAAAGGCATTGCCCATTTTCCGCCAGAAATAAAAATGGATGACAACGCGGCGCATGAGCTGGAAAGTCAGGCCGCTACTTCAGTGACTAATGGCGCACATATTTATCCTTTCAAAACTTCTCGCATAGGCGAGCTGGCTACCGTGAATCCTGGTACCGATCTCACCGTCGTTGATGCCAGTGGCAAACAGCCGATCGTTCTGTTGCAGGGTTATCAAATGCAGGGCAGTGAAAACACGCTCTACCTGGCGGCAGGTCAACGGCTGGCGCTAGCCACATTAAGTGAAGAAGGTATCAAGGCGCTCACGGTAAACGGGGAATGGCAGGCTGACGAATACGGCAATCAATGGCGTCAGGCGTCTTTACAGGGTGCGCTTACCGATCCCGCATTAGCGGACCGTAAACCGCTATGGCAATACGCTGAAAAACTTGACGATACCTATTGCGCTGGTTGTCATGCCTCTATTGCCGCCGACCATTACACCGTCAATGCGTGGCCGTCCATTGCCAAAGGAATGGGGGCACGAACCAGCATGAGCGAAAACGAACCGGACATTTTAACGCGGTATTTCCAGTACAACGCCAAAGATATTACCGAGAAACAGTGATCCTCGTTGATCAGGGAGGAAGTTATGGCATTAACAAGACGTGAATTTATTAAACACAGCGGTATTGCCGCTGGAGCGCTGGTGGTGACATCGGCAGCACCGCTCCCCGCATGGGCAGAAGAGAAGGGCGGTAAAATCCTCACCGCGGGACGTTGGGGAGCGATGAGCGTAGAAGTGAAGGACGGCAAGATTGTTTCTTCGACAGGCGCGCTGGCGAAAACCATACCGAACTCCTTACAGTCTACGGCGGCGGATCAGGTACACACCACGGCGCGTATTCAGCATCCGATGGTGAGAAAAAGCTATCTCGACAATCCACTGCAACCGGCGAAAGGTCGTGGCGAAGATACCTATGTACAGGTGAGCTGGGAACAGGCATTAAAACTGATTCATGAGCAACATGAGCGTATTCGTAAAGCTAACGGACCATCGGCCATTTTTGCCGGATCTTACGGCTGGCGCTCTTCTGGCGTGTTGCATAAAGCGCAAACCTTACTGCAACGTTATATGAACCTGGCGGGCGGTTATTCCGGGCATAGCGGCGATTATTCAACCGGGGCAGCACAGGTGATCATGCCGCATGTGGTCGGTTCTGTAGAGGTGTATGAACAGCAGGCCTCCTGGCCGCTGATTCTGGAAAACAGCCAGGTTGTGGTGCTGTGGGGAATGAACCCGCTGAATACCTTAAAAATTGCCTGGAGCAGTACCGATGAGCAAGGGCTGGAATACTTCCATCAGCTGAAAAAATCTGGCAAACCAGTGATTGCCATTGATCCTATCCGCTCCGAAACCATCGAATTCTTTGGCGATAATGCCACCTGGATCGCGCCGAATATGGGCACCGACGTGGCACTGATGTTAGGGATTGCGCATACCCTGATGACACAAGGCAAACACGATAAAGTGTTCCTTGAAAAATACACTACCGGGTATCCGCAGTTTGAAGAGTATCTGACAGGTAAGAGCGATAATACGCCGAAGAGCGCGGTCTGGACGGCGGAAATTACTGGCGTACCGGAAGCGCAGATAGTCAAACTCGCTGAACTGATGGCGGCGAATCGCACAATGCTGATGGCAGGCTGGGGAATTCAGCGCCAGCAATATGGTGAACAGAAACACTGGATGCTGGTGACGCTGGCGGCGATGTTAGGGCAGATTGGTACACCGGGCGGCGGTTTTGGTTTCTCTTATCATTACTCCAATGGTGGCAACCCGACGCGTGTTGGCGGCGTGCTGCCGGAAATGTCTGCGGCGATTGCCGGACAGGCCAGCGAGGCCGCTGATGATGGCGGAATGACGGCGATTCCTGTTGCCCGTATCGTCGATGCGCTGGAAAATCCTGGCGGCAAATATCAGCATAACGGTAAAGAACAAACGTATCCGAATATCAAAATGATCTGGTGGGCGGGTGGCGGTAACTTTACCCATCACCAGGATACTAATCGTCTGATCAAAGCCTGGCAGAAACCGGAGATGATCGTCGTTTCTGAATGCTACTGGACCGCAGCAGCCAAACACGCAGATATCGTATTACCGATCACCACATCGTTTGAGCGCAATGACTTGACGATGACCGGTGATTACAGCAACCAGCATATTGTGCCGATGAAGCAGGCTGTTGCTCCGCAATTTGAAGCGCGTAACGATTTTGACGTGTTTGCCGATCTTGCGGAATTACTCAAACCTGGCGGAAAAGAGATCTATACCGAAGGTAAAGATGAAATGGCGTGGCTGAAATTTTTCTATGATGCCGCTCAGAAAGGGGCCCGTGCGCAACGCGTCACTATGCCAATGTTTAATGCCTTCTGGCAGCAAAATAAACTGATCGAAATGCGCCGCAGCGAGAAGAACGAACAGTACGTTCGTTATGGTGATTTCCGCGCCGATCCGGTGAAAAATGCGCTGGGTACGCCAAGCGGCAAAATTGAGATTTACTCCAAAACGCTGGAAAAATTTGGCTATAAGGATTGCCCGGCACACCCAACCTGGCTTGCGCCTGATGAGTGGAAGGGTACCGCCGACGAGAAGCAGTTGCAGCTTCTGACCGCACATCCGGCACACCGTTTACACAGTCAGCTTAACTATGCGGAACTGCGTAAAAAATATGCGGTTGCCGATCGTGAACCGATCACTATTCACACCGAAGATGCTGCTCGATTTGGTATTGCGAATGGCGATCTGGTGCGTGTCTGGAACAAACGTGGTCAGATTTTGACAGGCGCGGTGGTGACTGACGGGATCAAAAAAGGCGTGGTATGCGTGCATGAAGGTGCATGGCCAGATCTGGAAAACGGCTTGTGTAAAAACGGCAGTGCGAACGTGTTAACGGCGGATATCCCCAGCTCGCAGCGGGCAAATGCCTGTGCCGGTAACTCTGCGCTGGTGTATATCGAAAAATATACGGGTAACGCACCGAAGTTAACGGCATTTGATAAGCCTGCTGTTCAGGCGTAAGAAGTGAATAGCGCCCGGAAACGGGCGCTGAGGTTATGCAAACGTAAAACTGCCTGATGCGCTATGCTTATCAGGCCTACATAGTCCCTGCAATAGATTGAATTAGCAAGGGTTTGTAGGCCGGATAAGGCGTTCACGCCGCATCCGGCAGTAATACCAGACCTTTACGGCTTGCGCGCAATCAGCACCGCGCGTTTAGGCGCAGGATAACCTTCAACTGTCTTACTCGGATCATGTGGGTCGAGGAAATCGGACAGAGATTCGGTAACCATCCATTCAGTGCGTCGCTGCTCTTCAGTAGTGGTAACGCACACATCCACAATGCGGATATCTACAAAACCACACTTCTTCAGCCAGTTTTTCAGCGCCAGCGCGGAAGGGATGAAATAGACATTACGCATTTGCGCGTAACGATCGCCTGGTACCAGCACCGTGTTCTCATCGCCATCAATAACCAGCGTTTCCAGCACCAGTTCACCCTCATTCACCAGTTGATCTTTCAACTGCCAGAGATGCTCCAGCGGCGAACGGCGATGGTAAAGCACGCCCATCGAAAAGACGGTATCAAAGGCTTTCAGTGCCGGAAGCTGTTCAATACCTAACGGTAACAAATGTGCGCGCTGATCGTTACCCAGTAGTTTACGCACCGCTTCAAACTGGCACAGAAACAGTTGCGTAGGGTCGATCCCCACCGCGAGGTGCGCGCCTGCGCCAATCATGCGCCACATGTGATAACCGCTGCCGCAGCCGACATCCAGAATGGTGCGTCCGGTTAAATCAGAAAGATGGGGCAGAACACGATCCCATTTCCAGTCGGAACACCATTCGGTATCGATGTTGACGCCATACAGTGAGAACGGCCCTTTGCGCCATGGCATCAGGTTCCGCATAAGCGTTTCAATGCGTTTAATTTGCCCGGTGCTCAGTGGCTCTTCGCTTTCGGCGGTTACGCTATGCAATAAATCCAGACGATACGGTTTAATTTCAGGCAGAAATTCCACCGTGTTGGACCACTGCTTAAACAGCCCGTGCTGCTGCTCGCGCTGCCAGTTAGCAATCTGCGCGGGCAGCGTTTCGAGCCAGTGTGAAAGATGATTTTTGGCAATCAGAGAATAAAAGTTACCAAAGTCGATCATGCAGCGTCCTCTGCTTTTAATGCCACCAGTGAACCAAAGTTAAAGCACTGGAACCACAGCTCGCTATGCTCAAAACCGGCTTTATGCAGGCGTGCTTTATGGGTTTCCACGGAATCGGTCAGCATCACGTTTTCCAGCATGCTGCGCTTCTGGCTGATCTCCAGTTCGCTGTAACCGTTGGCACGTTTAAAGTCGTGGTGCATGTTGAACAACAGTTCACCAACTTTGGCATCTTCGAAACTGAATTTTTCCGAAAGCACCAGCGCGCCGCCCGGGTTCAGTCCTTGATAAATTTTATCCAGTAATGCCTGGCGCTCGGAAGGTTCCAGGAATTGCAGGGTAAAATTCAGCACCACCATCGATGCGTTTTCAATGGCGATATCGCGAATATCACCTTCAATGACGTCTACTGGCGTAGGGGCTTTATAGGCGTCAATATGACGACGGCAGCGTTCAATCATCGCCGGGGAGTTGTCGATGGCAATAATTTTGCAATTATCATGATGAATGTTGCGACGCACCGAGAGCGTCGCCGCGCCCAGAGAACAACCCAGATCGTAAACCTGCGTACCAGGTTGAACGAAGCGCTCGGCTAACATACCAATCATGGAAATAATATTGGAATAGCCGGGAACGGAACGCTGGATCATATCCGGGAAGACTTCAGCGACCCGTTCATCAAAGGTCCAGTCGCCCAGTCTGGCGATAGGGGCAGAAAATAGCGTGTCGCGGTGAGACATAACGTAAAAATCCGGGAAAAAGAAAGTGGCGTATTGTGCGCTAACGCAGGGAGAAAACCAACTCCCAGGGCATATACCAAAGATTCGCCAGCACCATCAGCAACAGCGCACACCAGGTGGCGCTCATGCCGGAACGTCGCCAGCGAAACAGACGGTGATGAAAACCGTAATAATGCATCAGACGACCAGCAAGCAAAACGATGCCGCAAATATGCACCATCCAGGTTTCTGCGCCATTCATTTCCATAAACAGCATCAGCACAATCGCGATGGGAATATATTCCACCGCGTTACCATGAATGCAAATAGCGCTTTGCAGTTCGCTAAAACCACCGTCACCATAGGCAACGCGGTACTGCATTCGCAGGCGAACGACATCAAAAGAGAACTTCATTAATAACAACGCACTTAAAACGGCATATAGCGCGCTTACCATACAAACTCCCTTTAAAATGGCCGATGGCACCTGTCTATGATAGGTGGCAAATTCAGAAAAGAGAAGATTGCTGTGGAATAGCCGGAACTGCTCCGATCTCTGGAAGCGTTTTACGTAAGTCTTCCCACAGGGTATGTACCAGTTCCGGGGCCTGGGCAATATCTGGCGTATGTAAAAAAAGATAAGGCGTAGTGGTCTGATGCCACTGCGCTAATTTTTGTAACCAGACCTGAAATAATTCCCGGTTTTGCGTCATATCATCACTACCGATAAAACGGATCAGCGGATTTGTCGCCGTCAGTACAGCATGTACCGGAACTTTAGGTTTTTTTCGTTGAGCGTCGCGAATAGCTTCACTGTGTGGACGTGATGCATGAACCGGGCGGCTGTCTAAGATTAGCAAGGTCTAAATACACCTCCCGTTTCAGATGGTTCCTAAAGGTGATGCTAGTGGTTATGATAGACAGAAATGTAAGATTTCCGAGGGTTAGCTATGAGTGATGGATGGTTAGATTCTACTATGCAAGCAATAAACGATAGGATTAAAAGCCCATTATGGGTGAAGTGGCACACTGAATTTGGCCACCTGAACAGAGGTGATATGCTCACCTCAGAACAACACAGGTGCTCCAATGAAAAAAAGAAATTTTAGCGCAGAGTTTAAACGCGAATCCGCTCAACTGGTTGTTGACCAGAAATACACGGTGGCAGATGCCGCCAAAGCTATGGATGTTGGCCTTTCCACAATGACAAGATGGGTCAAACAACTGCGTGATGAGCGTCAGGGCAAAACACCAAAAGCCTCCCCCATTACCCCGGAACAAATTGAAATCCGTGAGCTCAGGAAAAAGCTACAACGCATTGAAATGGAGAATGAAATATTAAAAAAGGCTACCGCGCTCTTGATGTCAGACTCCCTGAACAGTTCTCGATAATCGGGAAACTCAGAGCGCATTATCCTGTGGTCACACTCTGCCATGTGTTCGGGGTTCATCGCAGCAGCTACAGATACTGGAAAAACCGTCCTGAAAAACCAGACGGCAGACGGGCTGTATTACGCAGTCAGGTACTTGAGCTACATGGCATCAGCCACGGTTCGGCCGGAGCAAGAAGCATCGCCACAATGGCAACCCGGAGAGGCTACCAGATGGGACGCTGGCTTGCTGGCAGGCTCATGAAAGAGCTGGGGCTGGTCAGCTGTCAGCAGCCGACTCACCGGTATAAACGTGGTGGTCATGAACATGTTGCTATCCCTAACTACCTTGAAAGGCAGTTCGCCGTGACCGAGCCAAATCAGGTGTGGTGCGGTGATGTGACCTATATCTGGACGGGTAAGCGCTGGGCGTACCTCGCCGTTGTTCTCGACCTGTTCGCAAGAAAACCAGTGGGCTGGGCCATGTCGTTCTCGCCGGACAGCAGGCTCACCATGAAAGCGCTGGAAATGGCATGGGAAACCCGTGGTAAGCCCGGCGGGGTGATGTTCCACAGCGATCAGGGCAGTCATTATACGAGCAGGCAGTTCCGGCAGTTATTGTGGCGATACCAGATCAGACAGAGTATGAGCCGGCGCGGAAACTGCTGGGATAACAGCCCAATGGAACGCTTCTTCAGGAGTCTGAAGAACGAATGGATGCCGGTGGTGGGTTACGTAAGCTTCAGCGAGGCAGCTCACGCCATAACGGACTATATCGTTGGATATTACAGCGCACTAAGACCGCACGAATATAACGGTGGGTTACCCCCAAACGAATCGGAAAATCGATACTGGAAAAACTCTAACTCGGTGGCCAGTTTTTGTTGACCACTTCAGAAGGCTTTGGATTACCGTCTGGTGATACGTGAATATACTCTCTTCCAACCATCCAGCATTCTTTCCGGGTCCGAAGAATTGTGCCTGGTTTGAGCCCGGTAATTGCGATTAGAACGCTTTCACAAACCCATTCATTGGGAGCCAGTTGAATCACATTGCCCATGCATTACCTCACACAACACTCAGCCCACGGCAGTGGCACCAGACCTCAAACATTCGTTTCACAATTTCACGACAGTAGAAACCGTCAACATCTCGCGTCAGGTCGTAGTGGTTGCCGTAACGCTGGTGGACCCATAGCTCAAACGCTTTATTCATTTTTTACTTCCTTTGCATTGCGCGTAATTTCTTCAGGTGCTTTTCTTGTTCTGTTTCAGCCAGAATCTTGTGATATTCCAGGTGGTCAATATGCTCGAACAGGCTACTGAATTCACCGATGCGTACTCGCCCGGTACGTCCGTCCATCCTCCGAAAGAACACTGAGTGCTCAGTACTGCGAGTAATTTCTACTGGGTATCCGGCTCTGTCTGTGTATATCTGCCCGCGTTGAATCAAAGCGAACATGTGGTTATCCCCATCGACAAATCGAGTACACAACAAACGCTACTGCGAATACCATCCCCAGAGTTACGATTGCATCAGGCCAGCTCATTGATTCACCTCCTGCGGCGTCCTGGTATTCGATTTTCATTCCGGATGCTCCTGAGCCACGTTGAAATCGCCATGATCACGACAAGGCATCACAACAAATTCAGGATTGCCATACATTGAGTTGATGATGGAATCAAACTGAATTCTGACCGCTTGCCCGTCACCGGAGGGACGTAACTGGACGGGAATAAATTTACGCTCACGACCAAACATCTTCTCTGGATAACTCAGGTAACCCGCCTGGAGCACCGGGTGAGTACAGCGGTCAAACTTTTTCGGAATGATGCGATCCAAATCCGGAAAACAACCGTCCACCAGTTTAATGCCGGTAATGGACAGTCGTCGCTGAAACTGGTCGCGATGAACAGCGATCGGCTCTTTACTAAAAATCAGCTCTGTCGTTTCGGCTTTGGCCGGGACGCCCCCTTCGAACTGGACAATGATGTTTTTCTTCGTCCGGATGCCGTGAGCCATGCGCAGTGCCACGGAACCATTGGTTGCCTCAATATGTTTCGGCGTGATGTGAAGACCGTTCAGGTAATAACGAACGTCGTTTTTAGCAGCGCACACCAGAGCGGCGCGAATAAGTTTTGACTGGATGATCATGCTTTATCCTCCCATCCGATCACCTGGAAAAGCCCCATCTTCGGGTGATACCAGCGTGTGCCGCGTGGGTCAGCCTCTGACATCATTTGGTGGAACGCCGCCATAAATGGCTCAAGCTCGACGATAGCCCTGCGAGACAACAGACCGTCCGGAGTCATGAATTCGTGGGTGTCTGTAGGAATTTGATATGCGTTCACCAGATTCCGACACTTGGTGTCACTCATTCCACTTTTGGCTACCACCTGGCGGTAACCGACATATCCGGCGCGCATATTTCCGCGTTTGATGGTTTCCACCGCTTCTGTGACTGTTTCGAGCTGTTCTTCCACATGATTCAGGCGCTTCTGTTGACGAACAGCGTCGGCGGCTATCGCAGCGATCATCTCGATTTCCGTTAGCGGTGTGCGAGTGCGGAAGTAGCTGTTAACCAGTTCGCGCTGAACCTGCCAGGCAAGGGCGTCATTGAATGGCTTCGTCAACATCAGGTAACCTGATTCAAAAAGTACAATCCCCGATGGTGCAAATTTAGAGAATGTTCCTTCCGGGAGGTCCGTACGTATTACGTCCGCACCTAATTCGGCATAATCCACACCGCTGATGAAATGCTCACGGTTTCGGTTGAATGCTGCACGCGCGGTTCCTTCCGGTCGCTGGTGGACTTCATCAATCATCGCCAGCGTCACAACACGCTGACCGCGATATTCGATTACCGGAAACTGTTTGTTGTTGATGGTTACAGTATTCATTTTTATCTCCAGACAGCCCGGCGTGTAATACCGGGCATATGTATTACTTAACCTGAATAAATGGTGTGTTGGCACCGCTGGTCATGTATTGCGGCAGTGTACCGTTCCACTTGTTGATGGCTTCCAGCTCCATAACGTTTGGGTTCTGGCGCAGAGCTTCACCGCGTAAACGAATAGCATCGGCTTCGGCCTGGGCTTTTGTGCGAATCGCATCTGCCTGTCCGGCAGCTTCCGCGCGCAACATGTTGGCTTCCGCTTCGCGCTGTTTTACTTCCTGCTCGCATTGCAGGGTTTTCTGGTTCGCCGTGACTTTGGCATTAATGCTGTCGATAACAGTAGGCGGGTACTCCGGCTTACCCACATATGAGAGGCTCATTACCTGAATACCGATGGGCGTCATTTCTTCCTGAATGTCTTTAAGAGCTGCATCCAGCAGCTCAGACTTGCCGCCGTCGATAAATTTGTCGGTGGTCATTTTGCTGGCCAGTCGGTTGAGTGCGTCGGTTATCTTCTGGCGCAGGTCGGTGTCGGTAATGTCGTCCACGCCTTTGCGGTAGGTCTGAAAGACTGTGGTAACTTTGGATGGATCAACTTTGTAGGCCACGCCGATGTGATAGCCGATGGTTGTACCGTCACTCATCTGGAAGCTGAATGGCTCATCGTAGGTCTTCATTTGTTTGAAGGTCGGGAAGATGTAAACCTCAGTGTTCCATCCCGTCCAGTAGCGCCCAACACCGACCACTTCTCCGACGCCTTTATCGTCGCCCAGTTTGTTTACCTTGATGCCAACATTACCAGGCTCAACGCGATCGCAACCGACAAGTCCGGTGGTCAGCAGAACAAGGGCTAAAGCAGGAATAACTTTTTTCATCTTTTATCCAATTAATTTTCTACAGGAATAGGTGATGCTGCCAACTTACTGATTTAGTGTATGATGGTGTTTTTGAGGTGCTCCAGTGGCTTCTGTTTCTATCAGCTGTCCCTCCTGTTCAGCTACTGACGGGGTGGTGCGTAACGGCAAAAGCACCGCCGGACATCAGCGCTATCTCTGCTCTCACTGCCGTAAAACATGGCAACTGCAGTTCACTTACACCGCTTCTCAACCCGGTACGCACCAGAAAATCATTGATATGGCCATGAATGGCGTTGGATGCCGGGCAACCGCCCGCATTATGGGCGTTGGCCTCAACACGATTTTCCGCCATTTAAAAAACTCAGGCCGCAGTCGGTAACCTCGCGCATACAGCCGGGCAGTGACGTCATCGTCTGCGCGGAAATGGACGAACAGTGGGGATACGTCGGGGCTAAATCGCGCCAGCGCTGGCTGTTTTACGCGTATGACAGGCTCCGGAAGACGGTTGTTGCGCACGTATTCGGTGAACGCACTATGGCGACGCTGGGGCGTCTTATGAGCCTGCTGTCACCCTTTGACGTGGTGATATGGATGACGGATGGCTGGCCGCTGTATGAATCCCGCCTGAAGGGAAAGCTGCACGTAATCAGCAAGCGATATACGCAGCGAATTGAGCGGCATAACCTGAATCTGAGGCAGCACCTGGCACGGCTGGGACGGAAGTCGCTGTCGTTCTCAAAATCGGTGGAGCTGCATGACAAAGTCATCGGGCATTATCTGAACATAAAACACTATCAATAAGTTGGAGTCATTACCCTTTTATCCTTAGAAAAAGAAAGACCCTTATAAATGGCATAAATGCAGGGCGGGGTCAGACACGCCAGAGCAAAGCCAGAAATCACTGCTACCGTATCCTTCATTGATATGAGGGCCGGAACGATTAATCCGTAAATACATGCGATAATTGCCAGTGATATAACTATTCTGAAATAAATGTTCATGGTCCTCCTGATGTATTCGGCTTGCCTTATTTAATTGCGTCATGGTTAATTTCGTTTACGTCAGAATGGTTTTGTTGCCATCAGTTCGTAATATCCGGCGCTCCATGTGTCATATTTTCTGAACCATTTTTCTGTATACTGTTTCCTGGCGATGAGTCTGCGCAGTCGTCTGATTGTTCGCTGGTGTGCGCGGGTATACTCTGTGGTTGATTCTCCACGTTTCCATATCTCATTCCCGTTGAAGATAAAACGCTTGTCAGGATGGCGTTGTGAGGTGTACTGGCAATAGCGGACACTACCATTTGTTCTTTTTTAAGCAGCCATCTGATGATATTTTTCCCTGAAGGCTGCCGGGGAGATATTCCCCAGACGAGAGTGACGACGCTGACGATTGTAGAAAATCTCAATGTATTCCCGTATTACTGAGATGGCTTCATCCCGGTTATTAAAACGATAGTGGCTCAGGCTCTCATTTTTCAGCGTTCCCCAGAAGCTTTCCATCGGAGCGTTGTCGTAACAGTTACCTTTACGCGACATTGATGTTTTCAGACCAAACTGCTCCTGTATGACCCGGTAATCGTATGCGCAGTACTGTGAACCTCGATCAGAGTGGTGGATTAGCCCGGCAGGTGGGCGCTGGCTCCTGAGCGCCATAAACAGGGCTTTACCTGTCAGCTCTTTTGTCATGCGCTCTCCCATGGCGTAGCCGACAATTTCACACGTATAAACATCTTTGATGCCAGCGAGGTACAACCATCCCTCCTGTGTGGCAACATACGTCAGGTCCGCCACCCAGACCTGATTTGGTGCTGTAGGAGCGAACGTCTGGTTCAGCAGATTTGGCGCAACTGGCAGATTGTGGTTCGGGTTCGTAGTCGCTCTGAACTTGCGTTTCTGCTTACAGCGTAGCCTCAGCTCCTTACGAAGACGTGCCAGTCGGTCACGACCAACGATGATGCCATTCTCTGCCAGCTCCGTCTGGAGCCGCCGGGTTCCATATGTTTCGCGAGTGCGGATATGTGCCACCTTAATCTCCAGCTTTAGCCGCTCATCACTTTGTTTTCTGTCTGAGGGTTCATGCTGTACCCAGTTGTAATAACCGCTCCTGGATACACCAAATACCTGACACATCGCTTCAATGGGAAATTGTTGTCGCCATTGTTCGATTAACGCGTATTTTTCAGCGACTCCTGTGCAAAATACGCTGTTGCTTTTTTTAATATATCTCGCTCAAGGCGAGCTTCATTTAACGCCTTACGCAGTTGCAGAATTTCAGATTCCAGTTCAGCCACCGTGCGGGAACCAGGAGTACCGAGCCCTTTTCTGGCGGCGGTAACCCATTGTCCTAAAGTGCCTTCAGGAAGGAATAATCGGGAAGCGTCTTCACTGATCGAAAGTTGATTTTCAAGAACCGTTCTGACAGCTTCGGCTTTGAACTCTTTAGAGTAACGTCGGGTTTTTCTGCTCATTATTAGCTCCTTCTGATGCCATTCTATTTCAGGAAGGAGTGTCCGTTAAACTCAGGCTACCTCAATATGGTACCCGCGCTTCGGGAACTGATGCAGGCGAAGCATCGCGCACAGAAAGCAGTAGATGAGCTGGTGGACTGTGTGGCAGAGCTGGAAACCAGAGTCGGAAAGTTTGAAAAGCTGGTGCAGGAGGTGCTGCGCTGATGCGCCATGAGTTTATTTTACCTTATCCGCCGACGGTGAATACTTACTGGCGACGTCGTGGCAGCACATATTTTGTATCAAAAGCCGGTGAGCGTTATCGCCGGGATGTGGCGCTTATTGTCCGTCAGCAGCGACTGAAATTAAGCCTGTCCGGAAGACTGGCGATAAAGATTATTGCAGAGCCACCGGATAAGCGGCGTCGTGACCTGGACAATATCCTGAAAGCACCACTGGATGCACTGACACATGCGGGGTTGCTTATCGACGACGAGCAGTTTGATGAAACCAATATTGTGCGCGGACTGCCTGTTCCTGGTGGTCGGTTGGGGATAAAAATCACAGAGCTGGAGTGTGCATGAATAACCAGTATTTACAGTTTGTTCGTGAGCAGCTCATTATCGCCACCGCTGATTTGAGTGGGGCGACAAAAGGTCAGCTTGAAGCCTGGCAGGAGAATGCCATGTTCGATACAGGGCGTTACAGGCGTAAAAAAATCCGGTACCGCGATGAGGTGACCGGAAAAATGATAACGCGGGATAATCCACCAATCCCGGGAAAACAATCACTGGCGAAGGGGGCGTCAATTCCTCTGGTCAGTCAGGTTGCGTTTTCGACATCATCGTGGCGGCGGGCTGTTCTGTCTCTTGAAGAGCACTATAAAGCCTGGTTGTTGTGGTGTTACAGCGGAAGTATTTGCTGGGAGTATCAGATCACCATAACCCACTGGGCGTGGGAAGAGTTTAAGGCTCATTCTGGCACTAGGAAAATTGCAGAGAAAACACAGGAACGCCTGAAAAAATTAATCTGGCTGGCGGCGCAGGCGGTAAAAGCAGAACTTTTTGGTGGGGAAGGTTATGAATATCAGGAGCTGGCATTACTGGCGGGAGTAACAACCAAAAACTGGTCCAAAACATTTACTGGTCACTGGGTTGTAATGAAACACATTTTTCACCGACTGGATAGTGAGGCTTTATTGTTTGTGATGAGAACACGTTCAGAACAAAAAGCGGCATTTTCAAAGCAAAGTATTGCAAAAGTAGATTAAAAGGCATATATCTCATGCAAATCTGATACTTTGCCGATTTTGTACGCGATGGTAAAGTAAGCAAAACCCGCCGCCGAGCGGTTTTTTTATGCCTGAAAAATGGCACAGGACGTTAAACGTGCTGGTGGTCAGATGAGTTTGCAGATGTGATGACATATGGTTATTATTCTGCCTCCGGCCCTTTAGCTCAGTGGTGAGAGCGAGCGACTCATAATCGCCAGGTCGCTGGTTCAAGTCCAGCAAGGGCCACCAACCACCACTAGCTCATCCGGATAGAGCATCAACCTTCTAAGTTGACGGTCCGAGGTTCGAGTCCTCGGTGGTGGGCCAGCGCCGACTTAGCTCAGCAGGCAGAGCAACTGACTTGTAATCAGTAGGTCACCAGTTCGATTCCGGTAGTCGGCACCATATGCGGGCATCGTATAATGGCTATTACCTCAGCCTTCCAAGCTGATGATGCGGGTTCGATTCCCGCTGCCCGCTCCAGCGAGATTTGAGACGAAGGTTGTTATTTGCACTGACACAATATTGTGTGGGAATGTCTGACTCCTTACCATCTCCTGTTCTGTGATGTTGTTTTGTTGCAGTTCCAGTGCTCTTTTTTCAGCACCAGAATGGTGCATTGTCGGTCAGGTTACGTAGTGAACCTCTGGCAGGGGACTGATGATTCATCATTCTGGTGTTGTAAATATCTCTTCGGACAACTTACAAAATATTCTAAGCAAACCCCGGGAACACACTCTTAACTGCCTTGGCTGGCGGTTTTTTGTACAGCGCTCGGTATGTGTGAGCTGGAAATCAGATTTTGCATGGACTGGAATCATGCTGTTATTTAGGGGCGAAGAACTGGCTTTTTCTTCCGCCTTCTCACCAGTAACGATTAGAAAAATAATGAAATGCCCCCCTCCGGGGAGGAGGACCGTAGAAAAAAGGACCCGCCAGCAAAAACATTGGGGATGAACAGCTTTCGCTACTCAGATTGCTGGCGGGTAAAGTTCCTCATGAATTAAGAATGCTACGCGATCTTTTTTAATGGAAATGAAAATTATTGTCAATTAGTCGTGCGTGTTTTTTCATACAATATTGGTAAAGGTGATTCAGGTCATCAGAGTTTTGCTGATGGCCTTTTTTCTTTCCGATAGCACAGGTCTGTCGGGGGGTGCCCCTATTAAGTTGTCAAGCATGTTATGACCCCTGCGGGGTATAAAAAGTCCCGTCGCGCATCATGGCGAACAGAACGTCGCAGCGTCGTCTCGCCAGGGCGATAAGCACCTGATTGTGTCGTTTTCCCTGACTCATTTTGCGGGTGTAGTAAGCCCTGGAGAGCGGATCCCTGAGCGCGGCGAAGGCCGACAGGAACAACGCCCGTTTGAGAGCTTTATTACCCCGTCGCGAGGGATGCTCACCGCGTATTGACGAGCCGGATCGCCGAGTTACCGGCGCAAGGCCAGCATAAGCAGCGAGATGTGCGGCAGAGGCGAAGGCGCGGCAGGCGACCTCGGTGAGGAGTCTGGCTGCGGTCCTGACACCGACTCCGGGCATACTGGTCAGGACCGGGTAAAGAGGGTGAGCAAGAACTCGCTGTTCTACCTCAAGCGCCACCTCGTCTCTTTGCTTACGCAGCGTGATGAGCTGGAGTGCCAGACGTGGCAGTACTACGGCAGCGGCATTCGTGCCGGGAACGACGACGGTTTGTTCGGCCAGTGCCTGAGCTATGTCTGCTGCAAGGCGTTTACCCAGACGAGGCGCAAGTTTGCAGAGCTGGGCTGCCAGCTTCTTCTCACCCAGCGAAGCGAGTTTTTCTGGTGAGGGATATCGCTGGAGAAGATCGAGTACCGCCGGGTGCTCAAGTCTCGGACCGAGAACGCGCTCCGGTGCCGGATGTATCTGGGTCAGAAGGCCGCGGATACGGTTGCTGGCCTGCGTTGTCTGTGCGGCAAGATCATCATCGAAGCCGCAGAGCATGGAGAGTTCGGCGATTTGCTCGTCAGCCAGTTTCAGCGTGCGTAGCGCGTGAGGCAGGGTACGGGCAGCTTCGGCAATGATGGCAGCGTCACGAGCATCAGTTTTAGCTTCACCGGCGTGTAAGTCGGCTATGCGGCGCATGGCCAGTCCAGGGAGGTATCCGACAAGGACTCCTTCTGAGCGGGCAACGGCGACAGGTAACGCACCGATGGTAGCTGGCTGATCAACAACCAGCAGTATCTGACCATGTTGTTTCAGGTCAGATATTAGCGACCTGAGTTTGTTTTCGTCGTTGGGTAATGCTTTATCGAACAGGCGTTTACCTGAACGATTAATGGCAACAGCGTGATGCGTATCTTTACCGACATCAACGCCGATAAAGACCTGGACGGATTCGTAATCGCTGGATTCGGTCATTCTGTCTCCCTTGTATATGGGTTAACCAGATAACCACGGGGAGCAGGTACCGGCATCCACGTTACAGACGGTCCCGGCAAAAGTGCCTGACCTGACCCCTATTAGCGGTTACCAGCGCCCCACCAGACCCGGTGACATCACCCCCCGGATCATGGACGACTGGGGGCAGTAATCATGCCGGGTCTGGCTGGCTAACACCCCATTATAAGGGGTACGAATAAAGTAACGGCGGGCTCCCGTTTTTTATTCGGACAGGAACAGATATGGCAAAGAAAGACGATAACCTGAAACGTCTGAGAGAACTGGCAGCATCGCTGGGACGTGAGCCGGATATCTCGGGAAGCGCAGCAGATATTGCGCAGCGTGTGGCTGAGCTGGAGGAGGAACTTGCCAATATGGATGACACTGACATCCGGGATAAGTCTGCCCACCCGGAAAATGCGCTGACCGGACATGAAAATGAGGTGATATCAGCGCAGCCGGAGACCGTGATTCAGAATATGGATGATCTGGTTACAGTCGTGGCACTGGTGACGCTGCATACCGATGCACTTCATGCCACGCGGGATGAACCTCTGGCATTTGTGCCGCCGGGAATGGCGTTCCGTGTCTTTGCCGGTGTGGCAGCCGGAATGACAGAACGTGGCCTGGCCAGAATGCAATAACGGGAGGCAGCGTGGCTGATTTCGATAATCTGTTTGATGTTGCACTTGATCTCGCAGACAAGGCCATTATTCGCAATATGGGGATTAGAGCGGTCATTACGTCAGGCCGGCTAAAAGGGATCATGATTTCCGGGGTTTTTGATGATCCTGAAAATATTTCTCTGGTGGCCGGCGGTGTGCGTATTGAAGACTCTTTACCATCCCTGTTTGTGAAAACAGCAGATATTTTACGGCTGTGTCGCAATGATTCGCTGATGATTGGTCGTGAGTCTTTCTGTGTGGATCGTATCACCCCTGATGATGGCGGATGTAGTTATATCCGGTTGCGGCGTGAGGGGCTGCCGGGAAACGTAAGGGCAGGACGATATTATGAAGGGGCTTGAGAATGCCATCCGCAATCTGAACAGCCTTGATACCCGTATGGTGCCACAGGCCAGCGCATGGGCGATAAACCGTGTGGCACAGAAAGCGGTCTCGGTTGCCACCCGGCAGGTTGCCGGGAATACCGTTGCGGGCGATAACCAGGTGAAAGGGATCCCCCTGAAACTGGTACGTCAGCGTGTCCGGGTGTTTAAAGCCAGTCCGTCAGGAAAAATGACGGCCAGGATCCGCGTTAACCGGGGCAATCTGCCCGCCATCAAACTGAACACAACACGGCGGCGTGCTGGTGAAGGACTGAGAGTGGGAAAATACTTTTTCCGGGGGGCATTTGTTCAGCAACTGGCGAATGGCCGCTGGCATGTTCTGAGGTGTCTTCCTGAAGCGCGTTTTGCAACAGGGCATGACCATCAGGGCAGGCTAAGAAAAAATCGTCTTCCTGTGGAGGTAGTGAAAATCCCGCTGTCCGGACCGCTGACACAGGCATTTGAAGATGCCCGCGACCGCATCATTGCTGCGGAAATGCCGAAACAGCTGGGGTATGCCCTGAAACAACAACTGAGGTTACATCTGAGTAAATGAACCGACACACACAAATCCGTCAGAGCGTGCTGGCACGCCTTCGGGAACAGTGTGGAGACAGCGCCACGTTTTTTGACGGGCTTCCGGCATTTATTGATGCGCAGGAACTGCCTGCCGTGGCGGTGTGGCTGAGTGATGCTCAGTACACCGGAAAAATGACGGATGAAGATGACTGGCAGGCTGTTCTGCATATTGCCGTCTTCATCCGGGCACAGGCACCGGATTCAGAGCTGGATATGTGGATGGAGAGCACCATTTTCCCGGCCCTGAATGATGTACCGGCACTTTCCGGACTCATCGACACCCTGAACCCACTCGGTTTTAACTATCAACGTGATAATGAGATGGCTACCTGGGCGATGGCGGAAATCACGTACCAGATCACGTACACGAATTAAGGAGGTGGTAATGACCACACCAAATCCACTGGCAAAGACGAAAGGTGCGGGGACAACGTTCTGGATGTATACCGGCAACGGCGATGCGTTTGCGAACCCTTTGTCGGACACTGACTGGCTGCGTCTTGCGATGGTGAAGGATCTGCAACCTGGCGAAATGACCGCTGATGCAGAAGATGACACTTATCTCGATGATGAAGATGCAGACTGGAAAACGACAACCCAGGGGCAGAAATCCGTTGGTGATACTTCGGCGACGCTGGCCTGGCGTCCGGGTGACAGCGGGCAGAAAAAACTGGTTCAGTTGTTCGACTCCGGTGAAGTCTGCGCGTTTCGTATCAAATATCCCAACGGCACTGTTGATGTTTTCCGCGGCTGGCTGAGCTCACTGGGTAAAACCATTGCCTCAAAAGACGTGATGACCCGCACTGTGAAAATCAGCGGTGTGGGGCGTCCGTATCTGGCAGAGGAAGGCACTGAAACCGTGGGTGTTACCGGACTGACGGTGGCACCGGCATCTGTCAGTGTCAAAGCGGGAGCAACCACCACACTGACCTTTACAGTAAAACCTGACGGGGCCAGTGACAAAGCGATCAGTGTGCATTCGTCAGATCCTCAGACTGCTTCGGTGACCCTGAGCGGGCTTGTGGCCACGGTGAAAGGCGTGAAGCAGGGCAGTGTCAGCATCGTGGGCATGACCTCTGACGGAGAGTTTGTGGCAGTGGCTGCGGTGACCGTCAGCGCACCATAACAGGACGATACTCATCATTGCCCCGGTTATCCGGGGCTTTTTGCATCCGGAGAACATGATGTTTCTGAAACAGGATACGTTTAATTATGAAAAACAGTCCGTGGTGCTCAGTGAGCTGTCCGGGCTGCAGAGAATTGAATATCTGACGTTTGTTCAGCAGCGAACGGCAAAGTTTGATGCACAGGAGGGAGAACTGCCGGAGGCTGAACGACAGATTGCTTTTCTGCGTATGGGAATGGATATCAATGCCTGGCTGGTTTCCCGCTCACTGTGGAATGCTGAGCAGTCTCAGGATGTTGAGACGCTTTGCGCATCCATTATGACAACATGGTCGTATGATGCGCTGGGCGCGGGGGCGGAGAGGGTTCTGTCGCTGAGCGGTATGGGGACCATTGAGAATGCCGGGGATGATGATCATGAGGCGCTGACGCCGGAAAAGTCCTGACGCGGGAAATGCAGTTTGTCATGCGGCTTGCCCGGGAGTTCCGGCGGGCAGACTGGCGGCGGATGCTGTCGGATATGTCGGCCACTGAGCTTGGTGAGTGGGGCGATTATTTCCGGATGCAGAGCTTCAGTGATGTGTGGATGGATGCGCAGTTTGCCTCGCTGAAGGCATTGATCGTGAGAATGGTGTCCGGCAGCAGCGATGCTGCGGTGGCTGATTTCAGCCTTTTACCGGAAGAGAACGGGATACCGGAGCGAACGGACGAAGAACTGATGCATCTTGGGGAAGGTATTTCCGGAGGTGTGCGTTATGGACCAGATAGCCAACCTGGTCATTGATTTGGGGATTGATGCGGCAGAGTTTAAAAATGAAATTCCCCGTATCAAAAACCTTCTGAATGGTGCAGCCAGCGATGCAGAACGGTCTTCTGCCCGTATGCAGCGTTTTATGGAGCGTCAGACTCAGGCGGCCCGGCAGACAATGCAGGCGGCTTCTTCGGCTGCAACAGCAGCATCAGCCCATGCGCAGACGGTGGAGAAGAATGCACGGGCTCATGAACGCATGGCCCGTGAGGTGGAACAAACCCGTCTGCGCGTGGATGCCCTGAATCAGAAAATGCGCGAGGAACAGGCGCAGGCCAGGGCACTGGCGGAGGCGCAGGATAAAGCGGCTGCCGCCTTTTATCGCCAGATTGACAGTGTGAAACAGGCCGGTGCGGGGCTTCAGGAATTACAGCGTATTCAGCAGCAGATCCGACAGGCCAGAAACAGTGGCGGGGTTGGTCAGCAGGATTATCTGGCGCTGATTTCGGAGATCACGGCGAAAACCCGTGCCCTGACGCAGGCAGAGGAACAGGCCACCCGGCAGAAAGCGGCGTTTATCCGCCAGCTTAAAGAGCAGGCAACCCGCCAGAATCTGTCGTCTTCTGAGTTGCTTCGCGCCAGGGCGGCTCAGCTGGGGGTAAGCAGTGCTGCAGAAGTGTATATCCGCAAAATGGAGCGGGCAGGAAAAGCCACACATTCGCTGGGGCTGAAAAGTGCGGCAGCCCGGCGGGAGCTGGGGGTGTTAATCAGTCAGATGGCGCGAGGCAATTTTGGTGCGCTGAGGGGATCCGGGATAACGCTGGCTAACCGTGCCGGATGGACAGGCGCACTGATGTCGCCGAAAGGCATGATGACTGGCGGCGTTATTGGCGGACTTGTCGCGGCGGTCCTGGGTCTGGGTAAAGCCTGGCATGACGGCCGGAAGGAGGGCGAGAAATTTAACCGTCAGCTGGCGCTGACGGGACATTATGCCGGTGTCACTGTCGGGCAGTTGTGGAAACTCAGCCGGGCCATATCCGGGAATGGTATCACGCAACATGCGGCAGCCGGTGCGCTGGCACAGGTGGTGGGCAGTGGGGCATTTCATGGAAACGATATTGGTATGGTGGCGAAAGCTGCCGCACAGATGGAGCGATCGGTTGGCCAGTCGGTCAGCGATACCATAAATCAGTTTAAGCGGCTGAAGGATGATCCTGTAAATGCCGCGAAGGCGCTGGACAATGCGCTGCATTTTTTGAATGCCACTCAGCTTGAGCAGATACGCGTCCTTGGGGAGCAGGGGCGGTCCAGTGATGCGGCCCGGATCGCCATGTCTGCGCTGGCAGAGGAAACCGGTAAACGCACATCTGATATTGATAATAATCTCAATGCGCTGGGTAGTACGCTGCAAACCTTGTCTGACTGGTGGAAGCAGTTCTGGGATGCGGCCATGAATATTGGTCGTGAAGACTCGCTGGATGCGCAGATTGATGCGTTACAGGAAAAAATTCAGCGCGCGAAAAAATATCCGTGGACAAACGCCTCCACACAGGTGGAGTACGATCAGCAGCGTCTTAACGATCTTCAGGAGAAAAAACGCCGGAAGGATTTGCAGGATGCAAAAGCGCAGGCAGAACGGAATTACCAGGAGCAACAGAAACGCCGGAATGCTGAAAATGCCGCGCTGAACCGGATGAATGAAACGGAAGCTGCACGACATCAGCGGGAAATTGCGCGTATTAATGCCATGCAGTACGCCGACCAGGCTGTCAGGGATGCGGCGATACAGCGTGAAAATGAACGTTACGAAAAAGCCATTAAGAAAAATACACGGGCAACCCGTAATGATGAGGCCACCCGGTTATTGCTGCAGTACAGTCAGCAGCAGGCACAGGTGGAAGGGCAGATTGCTGCTGCCAGACAGTCAGCAGGCATTGCCACTGAAAGGATGACTGAAGCGCATAAACAGCTTCTGGCCCTGCAGCAGCGCATCAGCGACCTGGACGGGAAAAAGCTGACGGCAGATGAAAAGAGTGTGCTGGCCCGTAAGAATGAGCTGATTCAGGCGCTGACGCTGCTGGATGTGAAACAGCAGGAGCTGCAGAAACAGACAGCGCTTAACGACCTGAGAAAAAAAACGGTTCAGCTGACCAGCCAGCTGGCAGACAAAGAACGTGCACTGCGTGAGCAGCACAATCTGGATATTGCCACTGCAGGTATGGGGGATAAGCAGCGGCAGCGCTACCAGGCACAGTTGCGCATCCGGCAGGAATACCGGCAACAGTTGCAACAGCTTGAGAATGACAGTCGCCAGAAAGGCACTTACGGGACGGAGGACTACCGGAGGGCTGAGGAGGTGCTGAAGGGGAGCCTGAAGCGACAACTGAATGAAAACAAACGCTACTGGCAGGAACTGGAAGTGGCGCAGGGCGACTGGAAAAACGGTGCCATGCGGGCGTTTCAGAATTTTACGGCGGATGCGGATAATGCGGCGGGAACGGCAGAACAGATGTTTACAGTGGCATTCAGCAGTGCCGGTAATGCACTGGCGACATTCTGTACCACCGGTAAGCTGAATTTTAAATCCTTCACCTCTTCCCTGTTGTCAGATATGGCCAGAATTATGGCACAGATGGCCATGATGCAGGCGGTAAAGGGCGTCGGTTCTTTATTCGGCTTCACGACTAATGCTGATGGCGGTGTTTACCAGTCTGCTGATTTGAGTCGCTACAGTGGCACGGTGGTTAACCGTCCGACGTTTTTTGCTTTTGCAAAAGGCGCGGGTGTGATGGGGGAAGCGGGACCTGAAGCCATTCTGCCACTGCGTCGCGGTGCTGATGGTAAGCTGGGGGTTGTGGCGGATACTGGTGGTTCAGGCATGGTGATGTTTGCCCCGCAGTACAACATTGAGATCAATAACGACGGCACGAACGGGCAGATAGGTCCGGCTGCCCTGAAGGTGGTTTATGACCTCGGGAAAAAAGCGGCCGCGGACTTTATGCAACAGCAGGCCCGTGATGGTGGCCGGTTAAGTGGAGCATACCGGTAATGGAGACGTTTCACTGGAAAGTGCGCCCGGATATGAATGTGGTATCAGAGCCGAAAGTGGTGACAGTGAAGCTGGGCGATGGTTATGAACAGCGTCGTGCGGCGGGACTGAATAACCAGTTGTCGACTTACAGCGTGACGATACGTGTTCGTAAAGGTGAACACCCATCTTTAAAAGCCTTTCTGGAACGGCACGGTGGCGTCCGCGCATTTCAGTGGACGCCACCTTATGACTGGAAACTGATCAGGGTGGTTTGTCGTAAATGGTCGGCAAGCGTGGGGGCGTTATGGGTGACTGTAACGGCCGATTTTGAACAGGTGGTGAACTGATGCAGGATATCCGGCAGGAAACACTGAATGAATGCACCCGTGCGGAGCAGTCAGCCCGGGTGGAGCTCTGGGAAATCGATCTGACAGAGGTCGGTGGTGAGCGTTATTTTTTCTGTAATGAGCAGAACGAAAAAGGTGAGCCGGTCACCTGGCAGGGGCGGCAGTATCAGGCATACCCCATTCAGGGGTCGGGGTTTGAACTGAACGGCAGGGGCTGTGCTGCCCGTCCGACACTGACGGTCTCTAACCTGCACGGCATGGTCACCGGGATGGCGGAAGATCTGCAGAGTCTGGTCGGCGGAACGGTGGTCCGGCGTAAGGTTTACGCCCGTTTTCTGGATGCGGTGAACTTCGTCAACGGAAACAGCGACGCCGATCCGGAACAGGAGGTGATCAGCCGCTGGCGCATCGAGCAGTGCAGCGAACTGAGCGCGGTCAGTGCCTCTTTTGTGCTGGCCACACCAACGGAGACGGATGGCGCGGTTTTCCCGGGGCGTATCATGCTGGCGAATACCTGTATGTGGACTTACCGTTCTGATGAGTGTGGTTACACGGGCAGGGCAGTGGCTGACGAGTTCGACAAACCAACAACGGATATCCGGAAGGACAAATGCAGCAAGTGTATGCGCGGGTGTGAGTTGCGCAACAATACCGGTAATTTCGGCGGTTTCCTTTCCATCAATAAACTTTCTCAGTAAATCCATGACACAGACAGAATCAGCGATTCTGGCGCACGCCCGGCGATGTGCGCCAGCGGAGTCGTGTGGCTTCGTGGTGAGAACGCCGGAGGGAGACAGGTATCTTCCCAGCGAGAATATCTCCGGTGAGCCGGAGGAACGGTTCCGGATGGCTCCGGAGGACTGGCTGCGGGCACAAATGCAGGGTGAGATTGTGGCACTGGTCCACAGTCATCCCGGTGGTCTGCCCTGGCTGAGTGAGGCTGACCGGCGGCTGCAGGTGCAGAGTGATTTGCCGTGGTGGCTGGTCTGCCGGGGGACGATTCACAAGTTCCGCTGTGTGCCGCATCTCACCGGGCGGCGCTTTGAGCACGGGGTGACGGACTGTTACACGCTGTTCCGGGATGCTTATCATCTGGCGGGGATTGAGATGCCGGATTTTCATCGCGGGGATGACTGGTGGCGTCACGGTCAGAATCTCTATCTGGATAATCTGGAGGCCACAGGGCTGTATCAGGTGCCGTTGTCATCAGCACAACCGGGCGATGTGCTGCTGTGCTGTTTTGGTTCATCGGTGCCGAATCATGCCGCCATTTACTGCGGCGATGGTGAGCTGCTGCACCATATTCCTGAACAACTGAGTAAACGAGAGAGGTATACCGACAAATGGCAGCGACGCACACACTCCCTCTGGCGTCACCGGGAATGGCACGCATCTGCCTTTACGGGGATTTGCAACGATTTGGCCGCCGCATCGACCTTCGTGTGAAAACGGGGGCTGAAGCCATCCGCGCACTGGCCACACAGCTCCCGGCGTTTCGTCAGAAACTGAGTGACGGCTGGTATCAGGTGCGCATTGCCGGGCGTGATGCAGGTGAAACCGAATTGTCTGCCCGTCTTAATGAGCCGCTGGCAAATGGTGCAGTGATCCACATAGTACCGCGTCTGGTGGGAGCTAAAAGTGGCGGTGTGTTTCAGGCGGTGCTGGGGGCAGCTGTTATGGCGGTTGCTATATGGATGCCGGGGGTAGGAATTATGGCGAGTAATCTGCTGTTTTCTCTCGGTGCCAGTATGACGCTTGGCGGTGTTGCACAGATGCTGGCACCGAAAGCCAGAACTCCCCGTACACAGACAACGGATAACGGCAAACAGAACACCTGTTTCTCCTCACTGGATAACATGGTTGCCCAGGGCAATGTTCTGCCTGTTCTGTACGGTGAAATGCGCGTGGGGTCGCGGGTGGTATCTCAGGAGATCAGCACGGCAGACGAAGGGGATGGTGGTCAGGTTGTGGTGATTGGTCGCTGATGCAAAATGTTTCATGTGAAACCGCCTGCGGGCGGTTTTGTCGTTTATGGAGCGTGAGGAATGGGTAAAGGCAGCAGTAAGGGGCATACCCCGCGCGAAGCGAAGGACAACCTGAAATCCACGCAGTTGCTGAGTGTGATTGATGCCATCAGCGAAGGGCCGGTTGACGGTCCGGTGGATGGATTAAAAAGCGTGCTGCTGAACGGTACGCCGGTCCTGGATAGCGAGGGGAAGACAAACTTTTCCGGTGTTACGGTGGTGTTCCGCGCCGGCGAGCAGGAGCAGACACCGCCGGAGGGGTTTGAATCTTCCGGCTCAGAGACTGTGCTGGGTACGGAAGTGAAATACGACACGCCGATCACCCGGACCATCACGTCGGCAAACATTGATCGTCTGCGCCTGACCTTCGGTGTGCAGGCACTGGTGGAAACCACCTCAAAGGGGGACCGGAATCCGTCGGAAGTCCGCCTGCTGGTTCAGATACAGCGTAACGGTGGCTGGGTGACGGAAAAAGACATCACCATTAAGGGCAAAACCACTTCGCAGTATCTGGCCTCGGTGGTGGTGGGTAACCTGCCGCCGCGCCCGTTTAATATCCGGATGCGCAGGATGACACCGGACAGCACCACAGACCAGCTGCAGAACAAAACGCTCTGGTCGTCGTACACCGAAATCATCGATGTGAAACAGTGCTACCCGAACACGGCGCTGGTCGGCGTGCAGGTGGATTCAGAGCAGTTCGGTAACCAGCAGGTGAGTCGCAATTATCATCTTCGCGGGCGCATTCTGCAGGTGCCGTCGAACTATAACCCGCAGACGCGGCAATACAGCGGTATCTGGGACGGAACGCTTAAGCCAGCATACAGCAACAACATGGCCTGGTGTCTGTGGGACATGCTCACTCATCCGCGCTACGGCATGGGGAAACGTCTTGGTGCGGCAGATGTGGACAAATGGGCGCTGTATGTCATCGGCCAGTACTGCGACCAGTCAGTGCCGGACGGATTTGGCGGCACGGAGCCGCGCATCACCTGTAACGCTTACCTGACCACACAGCGTAAGGCGTGGGATGTTCTCAGTGATTTCTGCTCGGCGATGCGCTGTATGCCGGTATGGAACGGGCAGACGCTGACGTTCGTGCAGGACCGACCGTCGGATAAAGTGTGGACCTATAACCGCAGTAATGTGGTGATGCCGGATGATGGCGCGCCGTTCCGCTACAGCTTCAGCGCCCTGAAGGACCGCCATAATGTCGTTGAGGTGAACTGGATTGATCCGGACAACGGTCATGAGACGGCGACAGAGCTTGTGGAGGACACGCAGGCCATTGTCCGTTACGGTCGTAACGTCACGAAGATGGATGCCTTTGGCTGTACCAGCCGGGGACAGGCGCACCGCGCCGGGCTGTGGCTGATTAAAACGGAACTGCTGGAAACGCAGACCGTGGACTTCAGCGTCGGCGCAGAAGGGCTTCGCCATGTACCGGGTGATGTCATTGAAATCTGCGATGATGATTATGCCGGTATCAGCACCGGTGGTCGCGTACTGGCGGTGAACAGCCAGACCCGGACGCTGACGCTCGACCGTGAAATCACGCTGCCGTCCTCCGGTACCACGCTGATAAGCCTGGTTGACGGAAATGGCAATCCGGTCAGCGTGGAGGTTCAGTCCGTCACCGACGGCGTGAAGGTGAAAGTGAGCCGGGTTCCTGACGGCGTTGCAGAATACAGCGTGTGGGGGCTGAAGCTGCCGACGCTGCGCCAGCGCCTGTTCCGCTGCGTGAGTATCCGTGAGAACGACGACGGCACGTATGCCATCACCGCCGTGCAGCATGTGCCGGAAAAAGAGGCCATCGTGGATAACGGGGCACACTTTGACGGTGACCGGCGCGGCACGGTGAATGGTGTCACGCCGCCAGCGGTGCAGCATCTGACCGCCGAAGTCACCGCAGACAGCGGGGAATATCAGGTGCTGGCGCGATGGGACACGCCGAAGGTGGTGAAGGGTGTGAGCTTCCTGCTTCGCCTGACCGTGGCAGCGGACGACGGCAGTGAGCGGCTGGTCAGCACAGCCAGGACGACGGAAACCACATACCGCTTCAGGCAGCTGGCGCTGGGGAATTACAGTCTGACAGTCCGGGCGGTAAATGCCCGGGGGCAGCAGGGCGATCCGGCGTCGGTATCGTTCCGGATTGCGGCACCGGCAGCGCCTGTCACTATTGAACTGATACCGGGGTATTTTCAGATAACGGTGGTCCCGAAACTGGCTGTATATGACCCGACGGTGCAGTTTGAGTTCTGGTTTTCGGAAAAGCGGATTGCGGATATCAGGCAGGTTGAAACCAGCGCCCGCTATCTTGGCACGGCGCTGTACTGGATAGCCGCCAGTATCAATATCAGGCCGGGCCATGATTATTATTTTTACGTTCGCAGTGTGAACACCGTTGGCAAATCGGCATTTGTGGAGGCCGTCGGTCGGGCGAGCGATGATGCGGAAGGTTATCTGAGTTTTTATAAAGGGTTGATCAATAAAACGCATCTCGGCAAGGAGTTGTGGACGCAGATTGATAACGGTCAGCTTGCGCCGGACCTGACTGAAATCAGGACGTCCATTACGAATGTCAGCAATGAAATCACGCAAACCGTCAATAAAAAACTGGAAAATCAGAGTGCTGCAATCCAGCAGATACAGAAAGTTCAGGTTGATACAAATAATAACCTGAACAGCATGTGGGCTGTGAAGCTGCAACAGATGAAGGACGGACGCCTTTATATTGCGGGTATCGGTGCCGGTATTGAGAATACGCCAGCAGGAATGCAGAGTCAGGTGCTGCTGGCGGCAGACAGGATTGCGATGATTAATCCTGCGAATGGCAACACAAAGCCGATGTTTGTTGGTCAGGGCGATCAGATATTCATGAACGACGTGTTCCTGAAACGCCTGACGGCTCCGACCATTACCAGCGGCGGTAATCCTCCGGCATTTTCCCTGACACCTGGCGGACGGCTGACGGCGAAAAATGCCGATATCAGCGGTAACGTGAACGCGAACTCCGGGACGCTCAACAACGTCACGATTAATAAGAACTGTCGGGTTCTGGGAAAATTGTCCGCGAACCAGATTGAAGGCGATCTCGTTAAAACAGTGGGCAAACCTTTCCCACGGGACTCCCGGGCACCGGAGAGGTGGCCATCAGGGACCATTACCGTCAGGGTTTATGACGATCAGCCGTTTGATCGGCAAATTGTTATTCCCGCGGTGGCGTTTCGCGGTGCTAAACATGAGCGGAAGAATAACAATATTTATTCGTCATGCCGCCTGATAGTGAAGAAAAACGGTGCTGAAATTTATAACCGAACGACCCTGGATAATACGCTGATATATACGGGTGTTATTGATATGCCTGCCGGTCACGGTCACATGACGCTGGAGTTTTCTGTATCGGCATGGCTGGTAAATGGCTGGTATCCCACAGCAAGTATCAGCGATTTGCTGGTTGTTGTGATGAAGAAATCCACAGCAGGTATCAGTATCAGCTGAATTTTATAACCCAGATACGGGCACCAGAAATGGTGCCTTTTTTATTGCAGAAAAGCGAGAGGTAATTATGCGTAAACTTTATGCTGCCATTTTGTCCGCAGCCATCTGTCTGGCTGTATCCGGTGCGCCTGCATGGGCGTCTGAACATCGGTCCACGCTGAGCGCGGGGTATCTTCATGCCTCGACGAACGCTCCCGGCAGTGATGATCTGAACGGGATTAACGTGAAATACCGTTATGAGTTTACGGACACGCTGGGGCTGGTGACGTCATTCAGCTATGCCAACGCTGAAGATGAGCAAAAAACGCATTACAGTGATACCCGCTGGCATGAGGATTCCGTGCGTAACCGCTGGTTCAGCGTGATGGCGGGGCTGTCTGTGCGCGTGAATGAATGGTTCAGCGCGTATGCGATGGCGGGCGTGGCTTACAGCCGTGTGTCGACCTTCTCCGGGGATTATCTCCGCGTAACTGACAACAAGGGGAAAACGCACGATGTGCTGACCGGGAGTGATGACAACCGCCACAGCAACACGTCTCTGGCGTGGGGGGCTGGCGTGCAGTTTAACCCGACCGAATCCGTGGCCATTGACCTTGCTTATGAAGGTTCCGGCAGTGGCGACTGGCGCACTGACGGTTTCATCGTGGGTGTCGGTTATAAGTTCTGATTAGCCAGGTAACACAGTGTTATGACAGCCCGCTGGTTCAGGCGGGCTTTTTGTGGGGTGAATATGGCAGTAAAGATTTCAGGTGTACTGAAAGATGGGGCGGGTAAACCTGTCGTAAATTGTGCGATTGAACTGCGGGCCAGAAGAACCAGTCCGACCGTTGTGGCACACGTTGTTGCCACTTGCGTGACGGACAATAACGGTGCTTATGTGATTGAGGCTGAGCCGGGGTATTACGAGGTTGCGCTTCACTGTAACGGCTGGCAGCCAACCCGTGTCGGGGATATTGATGTGGCACCGACTGATGCACCGGGGACACTGAACGCGTTTCTGAATGCACCAAAGGATGGTGATTTACGTCCGGAGGTGATGAAGCGCTTTGAGGAAATGGTGGCGCAGGCGCAGCAGAGTGCCGGGGCTGCAGCCGGAAACGCACAGCAGACGGCGCAGGATGTGGCGGCAGCCGCAACGGCCCGTGATGATGCACAACGTTTTGCGGAGAAAGCCCGACAGGATGCAACCGTCACAGCTGAGGACAGAAAGGCCACTGCGGAAGATGTGACAAGCACAGGAGCAAATGCAGCCGCAGCCGGACAGAGCGCACAGGATGCCGCAGGTTATGCCCGCGCAGCAGAACAGGCCAAAAATGACATTGATGCTGCGCTGACCGGCACTCTGAAAATGGCTAACCATCTGTCAGAAATCGCAGCAGCAGGCGAAAAGGCACAACAGAAGTCCCGGGATAATCTGGGGCTGAAAAGTGCGGCCACGATGGAAGCACAGAGCGACATTTACGACCGGACAAAAGGCCGTCTGGCGATACCCGGCGCATTCGGCTTTGGGTGTGCTTTTCTGCCTGAAGATGTTATCCGTTTTGACACTAAGAGTGATTTCCTGGCCTGGGTAAGGAATGCGCTGCCAGGTGAATATTCCGTTGCTGGCCCCTACGGCATCATCATACCCGACACACGGTTTGAAGGGGTGCTCAGCATCCGGTGGACTGATGCACGCCCTGAGACAACAGAACCGCGGTACAGAGCCAAATCCCTTACTTTTTACGGCATTAACGGCCCCATTTATCACACCCGCTACCGCTACTGGCCCATATCCAGACTGACTGGGTGAAAATAAATATAACCACAGAAGATATTATTTACAGAATCGTGGCGAGCTCTGTCCGCAACAGATGGGGAGACCCTGACATTGGCGGGCTGATTATTGCTGCGTACCAGGGAGAAGCTGACGGTGATAAAGTCATCAGACTTGTCAGGGGGCAGTCATACAGAGGCTCACGACTGGGACCGGTGGGGATTTCAGTGCCCGGTACTCCCACCGGAACGTATATAGCATCCCCACAATTTTTCATTACGGGATGTTCAGAGCATTCATTACCGGGGTCATATTGCGCCCTGTCCGGGGTGCCGGATGCACATGTCTCTGGCGCAATGCCCGGGCTTTTTATTCGCACATCGTGAGGAATGCACCGTGGAAATTAAAAAAATCATTAATCCCCGTTATACCGAAAGTGGCGCAGTAGACTGTGACGTTTTTTTTGACGACAGGGACCAGGCAGTTCCCTACACAGCCACCGCTGATGATGTTGCACCGACGGGTCAGCAAATCTGGCAGGAACTGCAAAGTGGCAAATGGGGTGAGATAGCCCCATTCACTGTGACACCAGAAATGCTGGAAGCGGCCAGAGAGGCCAGACGTCAGGAAATTGAAGCATGGCGCACAGAACAGGAGGCGAAGCCGTTCACGTTTGAATGGAACGGCCGCACGTGGAACGCTGACGCCTCGTCAGTGGCCCGCCTGTCCCCGGTGGTCATGCTGGCAAAATCTGTCGCGGCACAAACACATATGGTGTGGAGTGATGCGGATAATCAGCAGGTGAAACTGTCGATGCCGGAACTGGAAGAACTGGCGGCAGCAATGGTGCAGGCGCAGGTCGATCGCAACGATGAGATTTATCGCCGTCAGCGGGAGATGAAAGAGGAGCTGAGCAGTCTGGATGATTTGGCTTCAATTCGGGCGTTTGACGTTAAGTAATGAATAAGCCGCAACTGGCGGAATCACAGAAGACCGCTTTGCTTACCGAGGCGGAGTCTGTCATCCGGCCGCCGGGGTGTGCGGTCAGGCTGAACAGAGAAACGGATGAATCCGGGGAGGCCCGGGGGCGGGCCTCTGTTTTTCCGGAGTCAGTCCGGTCTGTGGTTTATGCGATGTGATTATGAATGGTGCAGTTGTGAGCCGTTTTCAGGCAATCGCAGGGCCAGTACCTCGTCAGTCAGCTGACGGTAAATCTGCTGTTCAGTCTCACGCATCACCTGTGCACCGGCTTCCCTCTCCGCATCCGCATCACCGCTCAGACCTGATGCTTTCAGCCGGTCAGCCACCCTCTGAGGGTACTCATTCTCCAGCATCTCATATTTCTGCTCTTCTGCCAGCGCCCAGCGGTCAGCTTCCGTACGCTTCAGTACAGCATGCCATGGTCCCCAGAGGGAGAACCAGTCCGTAAATTCATTCTCTTCACGGCTTCTGACCATGGCTTCGGCAGTGCGGAGGTCATTTGCTGTCACTCCCGACACGCCATAGAAACGCATTTCCTTCACGGCAGTGGAGAGCTGAAGTTTCTCTGCGAGCATGGTCTGGAAGGCCAGGTAGACTTCTATCTCATCCACAAAATGGAGAGTTCTGACTTTATCCCGGGCAATGTCCTCCAGAATTTCGAGGCGGAACATTTCCCTGCCCAGGGAGAGCAGAGCGCCGGTATCATTATCGAAAAGGCCTTCAGATGCCTGATGGACCAGGAGGGTTTTCCGGAGATTGTTCCATGTGAGCGCGACACGGTCCTCACAGCTTTCAGTGGCATCAGCAGCAACAGCGAAAGACTGCTGTCGAAGCTCCGCAGAGGCACTGAGTTTTTCCAGCCATGCAGCGACCTGTTCACGGAATCCGGAGGTATTGCGTGCAGAGACGGTATCGGAAAGGCGGTCAAGGAACGCGGAAAAGGTGTTGGCGTGCTCTTCATGTTCAAAAGCATGCCATATCTGTGATACATCAGATTGTTTGTTTTCCGGGAACCATGCTGTCACGGCATCAGCCAGGGGGCGATGGAGTGTATTCTGTTGTCCGTCACTCATGGAGAAGTAAATCTGCGGGCCGTGGTAGTCCGGCGAAGATGTTAATCTTTGCAGGGATTGCAGAGCATGGGATGACAATGGGTTATCACTAATATCTATTGAACATTCATTCCTCAGATTAAGAATGCTTTCCGGGATATGACTTATCTGATTTATGTCAAAATAACCGTTCCTTAAATTTTCCGGCAGGTATGGAATATCGGTTAACATATTGTCGATTGCCCATATGGAGTGAATGTTGTGAGGTAGAGGGGGGAGTTCACTAAGAAGATTCCCTATTGCGCTAATCTCTTGTAAAGAAAATGGTAAAGGTGGTAAAACTGCCAGCCCATTACATGATACATCTAATGTTTCCAGTAGTTCTGGTAAAACAGGAAGAGAACATAATTGATTATTTGAGACATGAAGCTCCTTCAAAGATATGGGGAGTGTGGGTAGTGTGATTAGTTGATTGTGGGACGCATTCAATAATTTAAGTCCTTGAGGCAAAGCAGGCAGTTCAATAAGTCTGTTATAGCTGACATTAAGTTGTGTAAGGGACGCAGGCAATGGGGAGATTAAGCTTAAATTATTTTTACTTATATTAATTGATTTAATTCCCGGGGGGATTTCAGGTAATGTTGTCAGGCCTAATTCAGACAAGTCCAGGTTCGTCTCTTGGTTTTGTAGACATGATACTAGTCGCTGAAAAGCGATGTCTCGTTGTTCTTCTTGTATGCGGTTATTTTTCCATTCAGTCCAATGGGTTAGATAATTTTCATATGCGCGGCTAGTGTCGATTGAATAAGTGGAGAACGAATTTGAAATTAATCTGTGATTGTTATTTGTCGGGAGCATAAATATCAGGGCGTATTCTTTATGTTGAGAGGTGTTGGATTCTTTTTTATCTGCTTTGCAATGTTATTGGTTCCCTTCAGCAGTAGACAGGAACTTCTGGAGGAGGCGGATATATAGTTTGTGTAAGCATATTAACTCCATATGTTATATATTGAAGAACTTCTGCTTTACACTATCCTAAACTGGATCGGTTTAATGTAAAAAAACGATACTTTTTGGGGGGGGGGCAATTTTTCCTTAAGGTATGAAAAAAGGAGCTGAAGCTATATAATAGCTATTAATGCCACTGGTATCAGTGAATCATGTATATAAAAAACTGTGTTAAGGAGGCTGTCCATTAGCGGTTTTTTATTCTTCTGGAACCGCGGCATCTTTGCGTATCTTTTTGTCTTCTCACCGTCTGGTCGGTGTTTTGCTGAGACTGCTAATTTCCTGTCTTTGCTAGTGCTGTACTGGTACTGCCCAATCATGATTGGCGGGGGCGGGCGGAGTTGAGACCGCAGACACGTCGTATGCAAGAACGTGCTGCGGCTGGCTGGTGAACTTCCGATAGTGCGAGTATTGAATGATTTCCAGCCGTTACTGATTTTACGTGCTAATTAGTGAACAAACCACTCGTCAGCAGACTCCCAGGTATCTTTCAGAGTTTCCTGAACAAAAGTTTTAGCTGAATCTTTATCGGCGGTGCGCGTAACAGAAAGGCCATCGTTGCTGGTGGCTTTTACGATCACCTCTACATCGTCATAACGTTTACTGATGCGTCGGGTTAATTCTTCCTTTAACGCATCCACAGCACCGGTTGGCATTTTAGTCATTTTCTCTTTGGCTATGCAGATTTCAAAACGCATAAAAATCCCTCTACACTGTGTTTTTATACAGTATTATTTTTAACTGTATGGATAAACAGTGTCAAGAGTGAGGGAAAGTGATTTTTTGGGGCATGCATGGGGCAAAAATATTTGTTGTGGGGCATTTTGGGGCATGATTGGGACACTTTGTTACATATGAACTTTGCCGATTTTCATATGACATGGCAATCCAACGCTTTGATTATTCTAAAGAAAACACATGCTCTTGGGCGTTCTTTAGTGATTTTTAAAAATCCCGTATCACGCAGTTAAAGTGGCGGGCATACTCTTCAAGGCTGGTGATCCCCAACCGCACCCATTTAGGATGTGACCATTGCGGTAGACCGATGTAAATCATAACGCGTGAAGGATCTCTTCCACGCTACGCACACGGGCGATGCGCGGGTAGATATGATTAATGCTGTTATTGTGTTGCTCGGCGCTGGCGGCACTACAGGCGTCTTCGGCAATCACCAGATTAAAGCCAAGTTCCCAGGCATTGCGGGCGGTGGATTCAACACCGATATTGGTCGAGATCCCACATAACACTATTGTATCGATACCTCGGCGGCGCAGTTGCAACTCCAGATCCGTACCGTAAAACGCACCCCACTGACGTTTGATGATTTCGATATCACTGTCAGTTGCACCTAATGCAGCTGGATGTTGCCACCAGTTTTCGGGCAACACTTTAGCGGGGGGGTGCCCCTATTAAGTTGTCAAGCATGTTATGACCCCTGCGGGGTATAAAAAGTCCCGTCGCGCATCATGGCGAACAGAACGTCGCAGCGTCGTCTCGCCAGGGCGATAAGCGCCTGATTGTGTCGTTTTCCCTGACTCATTTTGCGGGTGTAGTAAGCCCTGGAGAGCGGATCCCTGAGCGCGGTGAAGGCCGACAGGAACAACGCCCGTTTGAGAGCTTTATTACCCCGTCGCGAGGGATGCTCACCGCGTATTGACGAGCCGGATCGCCGAGTTACCGGCGCAAGGCCAGCATAAGCAGCGAGATGTGCGGCAGAGGCGAAGGCGCGGCAGGCGACCTCGGTGAGGAGTCTGGCTGCGGTCCTGACACCGACTCCGGGCATACTGGTCAGGACCGGGTAAAGAGGGTGAGCAAGAACTCGCTGTTCTACCTCAAGCGCCACCTCGTCTCTTTGCTTACGCAGCGTGATGAGCTGGAGTGCCAGACGTGGCAGTACTACGGCAGCGGCATTCGTGCCGGGAACGACGACGGTTTGTTCGGCCAGTGCCTGAGCTATGTCTGCTGCAAGGCGTTTACCCAGACGAGGCGCAAGTTTGCAGAGCTGGGCTGCCAGCTTCTTCTCACCCAGCGAAGCGAGTTTTTCTGGTGAGGGATATCGCTGGAGAAGATCGAGTACCGCCGGGTGCTCAAGTCTCGGACCGAGAACGCGCTCCAGTGCCGGATGTATCTGGGTCAGAAGGCCGCGGATACGGTTGCTGGCCTGCGTTGTCTGTGCGGCAAGATCATCATCGAAGCCGCAGAGCATGGAGAGTTCGGCGATTTGCTCGTCAGCCAGTTTCAGCGTGCGTAGCGCGTGAGGCAGGGTACGGGCAGCTTCGGCAATGATGGCAGCGTCACGAGCATCAGTTTTAGCTTCACCGGCGTGTAAGTCGGCTATGCGGCGCATGGCCAGTCCAGGGAGGTATCCGACAAGGACTCCTTCTGAGCGGGCAACGGCGACAGGTAACGCACCGATGGTAGCTGGCTGATCAACAACCAGCAGTATCTGACCATGTTGTTTCAGGTCAGATATTAGCGACCTGAGTTTGTTTTCGTCGTTGGGTAATGCTTTATCGAACAGGCGTTTACCTGAACGATTAATGGCAACAGCGTGATGCGTATCTTTACCGACATCAACGCCGATAAAGACCTGGACGGATTCGTAATCGCTGGATTCGGTCATTCTGTCTCCCTTGTATATGGGTTAACCAGATAACCACGGGGAGCAGGTACCGGCATCCACGTTACAGACGGTCCCGGCAAAAGTGCCTGACCTGACCCCTATTAGCGGTTACCAGCGCCCCACCAGACCCGGTGACATCACCCCCCGGATCATGGACGACTGGGGGCAGTAATCATGCCGGGTCTGGCTGGCTAACACCCCATTATAAGGGGTACGAATAAAGTAACGGGGGCATCAACCGGCTGTTTTAATGCTTCGGCGTAATCGGCAGACCAGCCAACTCGCACCAGAAACACGGGCTGACCGCTGGCGCGAAATTTCGCCGCCAGCTTCCCGGCGCGATTAACTACCTCATCGGCAGTATGTGGACCACCGGCAAAAGGTAAGATGCCTTCTTGTAAATCGATCACCACCAACGCAGTGGTTTTAGCATTAAGTTCAAGCATGCTGACTCCTGAAAAAACAAAATCGTGCCTCACACCTTAATGCGATTAGCCGATGGCGGAACGACAAATTTTGTTAATTTTTATGAGTTCGGGCAACACCTTTATAGCAAACTGGCGTAGAGTCTGATTTCAGGCCCGATATAAAGTGGTAACGAGGCGTTCCAGCGCGGGCCAGGCTCTTACGGTGCGGCAGAATTTCCAGTATAATAGCCGCCTTTTTTCATTCAGTTGTGACATACAGCTAACGCTGCGACTTGGTCACCTGCGCAGCAGGGGGCATCCGCCGGCAGCTAAGTTAAGGGATATCTCATGCGTACAGAATATTGTGGACAGCTCCGTTTGTCCCACGTGGGGCAGCAGGTGACTCTGTGTGGTTGGGTCAACCGTCGTCGTGATCTTGGTAGCCTGATCTTCATCGATATGCGCGACCGCGAAGGTATCGTGCAGGTATTTTTCGATCCGGATCGTGCGGACGCGTTAAAGCTGGCCTCTGAACTGCGTAATGAGTTCTGCATTCAGGTTACGGGCACCGTACGTGCGCGTGACGAAAAAAATATTAACCGCGATATGGCGACCGGCGAAATTGAAGTGCTGGCGTCCTCGCTGACTATCATCAACCGCGCAGATGTTCTGCCGCTTGACTCTAACCACGTCAACACCGAAGAAGCGCGTCTGAAATACCGCTACCTCGACCTGCGTCGCCCGGAAATGGCGCAGCGCCTGAAAACCCGCGCTAAAATCACCAGCCTGGTGCGCCGTTTTATGGATGACCACGGCTTCCTCGACATCGAAACTCCGATGCTGACCAAAGCCACGCCGGAAGGCGCGCGTGACTACCTGGTGCCTTCTCGTGTGCACAAAGGTAAATTCTACGCACTGCCGCAATCCCCACAGTTGTTCAAACAGCTGCTGATGATGTCCGGTTTTGACCGTTACTATCAGATCGTTAAATGCTTCCGTGACGAAGACCTGCGCGCTGATCGTCAGCCTGAATTTACTCAGATCGATGTGGAAACTTCTTTCATGACCGCGCCGCAAGTGCGTGAAGTGATGGAAGCGCTGGTGCGTCATTTGTGGCTGGAAGTGAAGGGCGTGGATCTGGGCGATTTCCCGGTAATGACCTTTGCGGAAGCAGAACGCCGTTATGGTTCTGATAAACCGGATCTGCGTAACCCGATGGAACTGACCGACGTTGCCGATCTGCTGAAATCTGTTGAGTTTGCAGTATTTGCGGGGCCGGCGAACGATCCGAAAGGCCGTGTTGCCGCTCTACGTGTTCCGGGTGGCGCATCGCTGACCCGTAAGCAGATCGACGAATACGGTAACTTCGTTAAAATCTACGGCGCGAAAGGTCTGGCTTACATCAAAGTTAACGAACGCGCGAAAGGTCTGGAAGGTATCAACAGCCCGGTAGCGAAGTTCCTTAATGCAGAAATCATCGAAGCCATCCTGGATCGTACTGCCGCGCAAGATGGCGATATGATTTTCTTCGGTGCCGACAACAAGAAAATTGTTGCCGACGGGATGGGCGCACTGCTCCTGAAAGTGGGTAAAGACCTTGGTCTGACCGACGAAAGCAAATGGGCACCGCTGTGGGTTATCGACTTCCCGATGTTTGAAGACGACGGTGAAGGCGGCCTGACGGCAATGCACCATCCGTTCACCTCACCGAAAGATATGACTGCTGCAGAACTGAAAGCTGCACCGGAAAATGCGGTGGCGAACGCTTACGATATGGTCATCAATGGTTACGAAGTGGGCGGTGGTTCAGTACGTATCCATAATGGTGATATGCAGCAGACGGTGTTTGGTATTCTGGGTATCAACGAAGAGGAACAGCGCGAGAAATTCGGCTTCCTGCTCGACGCCCTGAAATACGGTACTCCGCCGCACGCAGGTCTGGCATTCGGTCTTGACCGTCTGACCATGCTGCTGACTGGCACCGACAATATCCGTGACGTTATCGCCTTCCCGAAAACCACGGCGGCAGCGTGTCTGATGACTGAAGCACCGAGCTTTGCTAACCCGACTGCACTGGCTGAGCTGAGCATTCAGGTTGTGAAGAAGGCTGAGAATAACTGATATGACTCAAATACACGAAATCATTCGCGTTGCATCAAGGCGGCAACTGAGTGAACTCCCATGAGCATAGATAACTATGTGAATGGGATGAGCGAAGGCAGTCAACGAAGAGGCAGCGTGAAGGATAAAGTGTATAAGCGTCCCGTTTCGATCTTAGTGGTCATCTATGCACAAGATACGAAACGGGTGCTGATGTTGCAGCGGCGTGACGATCCCGATTTCTGGCAGTCGGTAACCGGCAGCGTGGAAGAGGGTGAAACCGCGCCGCAAGCTGCCATGCGCGAAGTAAAGGAAGAGGTTACCATTGATGTTGTCGCTGAACAACTGACCTTAATTGACTGTCAGCGCACGGTAGAGTTTGAAATTTTTTCACATTTACGTCATCGCTATGCGCCGGGCGTGACGCGTAATACGGAATCATGGTTCTGTCTTGCGCTTCCGCACGAGCGGCAGATCGTTTTCACTGAACATCTGGCTTACAAGTGGCTTGATGCGCCTGCTGCGGCGGCGCTCACTAAGTCCTGGAGCAACCGGCAGGCGATTGAACAGTTTGTAATTAACGCTGCCTGAACAGGCAGGGCTATCTGGAGATATTTTTATGGCAGGTCATAGTAAATGGGCCAACACCAGACATCGTAAAGCTGCGCAGGATGCTAAGCGCGGTAAAATCTTCACTAAAATCATTCGTGAGCTGGTAACCGCGGCTAAGCTGGGCGGTGGCGATCCGGACGCTAACCCGCGTCTGCGTGCGGCGGTGGATAAAGCACTGTCTAACAACATGACCCGTGACACACTGAACCGCGCAATTGCACGTGGTGTGGGCGGTGATGATGATGCAAACATGGAAACCATCATCTACGAAGGTTACGGTCCTGGCGGCACGGCAATCATGATTGAATGTCTGTCTGACAACCGCAACCGTACCGTTGCTGAAGTGCGTCACGCATTCAGCAAATGTGGCGGTTACCTTGGCACTGACGGTTCCGTAGCTTATCTGTTCAGCAAAAAAGGCGTGATCTCCTTGGAGAAAGGCGACTAATACACCATCATGGAAGCAGATCTGGAAGCAGGTGCTGAAGACGTTGTGACATATGATGACGGCGCGATTGATGTCTACACTGCATGGGAAGAAATGGGTAAAGTGCGCGACGCTCTGGAAGCGGCACGGTCTGAATGCAGACAGCGCGGAAGTTTCCATGATCCCGTCCACCAAAGCTGATATGGATGCAGAAACCGCGCCGAAACTGATGCGTCTGATCGATATGCTGGAAGATTGCGACGACGTGCAGGAAGTTTACCATAACGGTGAAATCTCTGATGAGGTTGCAGCGACTCTCTGATGATGCCTGCTAAACAGCAAAACGGAGACGCGTGATGGCTATTATTCTCGGCATTGACCCGGGTTCGCGCGTGACCGGCTACGGCGTCATCCGCCAGGTAGGTAGGCAACTGTCCTACCTGGGTAGCGGATGCATACGCACCAAAGTGGATGATTTACCGTCTCGTCTGAAGCTCATCTATGCGGGCGTGACGGAAATCATCACCCAGTTCCAGCCTGATTATTTCGCCATTGAACAAGTCTTTATGGCGAAGAACGCTGACTCAGCCCTGAAACTGGGCCAGGCGCGCGGCGTGGCGATTGTTGCGGCGGTGAATCAGGAATTGCCGGTATTTGAATACGCGGCACGTCAGGTAAAGCAAACGGTGGTAGGTATGGGTAGTGCCGAAAAAAGCCAGGTGCAGCATATGGTCCGCACCTTGCTGAAACTGCCCGCTAATCCACAGGCGGATGCCGCCGATGCGCTGGCGATTGCCATCACCCACTGCCACGTTAGTCAGAATGCGATGCAGATGAGCGAATCGCGGCTGAACCTGACGAGAGGGCGACTGCGTTAAGTTATACCGCCTCGGTCAGTTCCGGCTGAGGCGTTTCAACTCCCTCCGCGTGAATCAACACCAAACCCGGATGATGCCACAAACTGGCTGGCGTGACGGTTTTACGCTCCCACGGAATAGAACCTAAGAACCAGAATTTCCAGAAAGTGAGTTTTGCATTCGGATTGCTATTTAACAGTTGTCCAAACGTCTCTATTTCACCCACCGGAATACATAGCGCCTCTTTATAAATATCAAAGACAAATTTTGAACAGAACTGGCGCGAAGATTCGTATTTAAAACCCGTGTGGTAAAGTTTGCGTAGCCGGGAGGGAACCTGTTCAACAATTCGTTGTTTTTGTTGTTCTGTCAGCCCAGCGTCTAATCGCTTTATAGCATAGCGTTGATTAGACGAACGTTTAATAAAACGAGATAGCGTGGTGATGGTTGAAAGGGGAACCCGGCTTTCTGCAACCAGGAAGTCTTCACCGTTATGACCGATAATGATCCCGACGTGATTACTCCAGCAATTTGATGCAGCTGATATTTGACCAAATAAGGCAGCACCTATACATGTAAAGACGATATCTCCAATTTCATATTCAGCAGGGTAATTAATATTCACGTTGTCATTCCATTGAAATAGATACAAATATACGTAATAGCATAAAAAATTATTTTTCAGGAGTCGCAATGTATATTTTTATTACGCATTTCTTCACTGAATATGTAATATTCAAATATTTGCTTCCAATATAACCTGTTGAATAAATTATACTGTGCCATTTTTCAGATCATCGGGACACCTCGCAAGTTTTCTTCATCCTTCGCTGGATATCTATCCAGCATTTTTTTATCATACAGCATTATCTTTGATTCATTACGCAGGAGCGTCATGTGATAGGCAGACTCAGAGGCATCATCATTGAAAAACAACCCCCGCTGGTGTTAATTGAAGTGGGCGGCGTAGGCTATGAAGTGCATATGCCGATGACCTGTTTTTATGAACTCCCTGAAGCGGGTCAGGAAGCGATCGTTTTCACCCACTTTGTGGTGCGTGAAGACGCGCAACTGCTGTACGGTTTTAACAATAAACAAGAACGCACGTTGTTCAAAGAGTTGATCAAAACCAACGGCGTCGGCCCGAAGTTGGCCCTGGCGATCCTCTCCGGAATGTCAGCGCAGCAGTTCGTTAATGCCGTTGAGCGTGAAGAAGTGGGGCCACTGGTGAAACTGCCGGGTATTGGCAAAAAAACCGCCGAACGCTTGATTGTTGAAATGAAAGACCGATTTAAAGGTTTGCATGGCGATCTCTTTACGCCAGCCGCCGACCTGGTACTCACGTCTCCTGCTAGCCCGGCGACCGACGATGCTGAACAAGAAGCAGTTGCCGCGCTGGTGGCGCTAGGCTATAAACCACAAGAAGCAAGCCGCATGGTGAGCAAAATCGCTCGCCCTGACACCAGCAGTGAAACATTAATTCGCGAAGCCCTACGCGCCGCGTTATGAGGTAAAGGATGATTGAAGCAGACCGTCTGATTTCTGCCGGTACCACTTTGCCGGAAGATGTAGCAGATCGCGCCATTCGCCCTAAATTACTGGAAGAGTATGTTGGTCAGCCGCAGGTTCGTTCACAGATGGAGATTTTCATCAAAGCAGCGAAACTGCGCGGCGATGCCCTCGATCATTTGTTGATTTTTGGTCCTCCGGGGTTGGGTAAAACTACGCTTGCCAACATTGTCGCCAATGAAATGGGCGTTAATTTACGCACGACTTCTGGTCCGGTGCTGGAAAAGGCGGGCGATTTGGCTGCGATGCTCACTAACCTTGAACCGCATGACGTGCTGTTTATTGATGAGATCCACCGTTTATCGCCAGTTGTTGAAGAAGTGCTGTACCCGGCAATGGAAGACTACCAACTGGATATCATGATTGGTGAAGGTCCGGCGGCACGCTCCATTAAAATTGATTTGCCGCCGTTTACCCTGATTGGCGCAACCACGCGCGCAGGTTCGCTGACATCACCGTTGCGCGACCGTTTTGGTATTGTGCAACGTCTGGAGTTTTATCAGGTGCCGGATCTGCAATATATCGTCAGTCGCAGTGCACGCTTTATGGGGCTTGAGATGAGTGATGACGGTGCGCAGGAAGTAGCTCGTCGCGCTCGCGGTACGCCACGTATTGCCAACCGTCTGCTGCGTCGAGTGCGTGATTTCGCCGAAGTGAAGCACGATGGCACCATCTCGGCAGATATCGCTGCTCAGGCGCTGGATATGTTGAATGTCGATGCTGAAGGTTTCGATTATATGGACCGCAAATTGTTGCTGGCGGTAATCGATAAGTTCTTTGGTGGGCCGGTAGGTCTGGATAACCTGGCGGCAGCCATTGGCGAAGAACGTGAAACCATTGAAGATGTACTGGAACCTTATTTGATTCAGCAAGGCTTTTTGCAGCGTACACCGCGCGGGCGTATGGCGACGACGCGGGCGTGGAATCACTTTGGCATAACGCCGCCAGAAATGCCGTAAGTCGGATTGGTCGCTCGCGCCGCATCCGACACTGGCAGTGTGTCTGATGCGACACTGTTCGCGTCTTATCAGGCCAGCCAGAGATAGCGAACCGTAGGTCGGATAAGGCGCTCGCGCCGCATCCGACAAATGTGTTCAGCGATAGATTAGCTGGCCTGCTTTTTCATCATACTGATAATAAATAACAGTGCCGCACATAGCACCACCGACGGACCCGCCGGCGTATCGTAAAACGCGGAAAAGGTTAAACCGCCAGTTACTGCCACCATCCCCACCAAAACAGCGACACCAGCCATCTGTTCCGGCGTACGGGCAAAGCGACGCGCAGTAGCTGCAGGAATAATCAGCAACGAAGTAATAATCAACGCACCGACAAATTTCATCGCTACACCAATCGTCAATGCCGTCACCAGCATCAACAACAATTTCACTTGCTGTAATTTCACACCATCAACAAACGCCAGATCCGGGCTAATCGTCATCGACAGCAAATTGCGCCATTGCCAGAACAAAATAGCCACCACGATGACCACGCCAATCGCAATAGAGATGAGATCTTCTGGCGTCACTGCCAGTAAATCACCGAACAGGTAAGCCATCAAATCAACACGAATGTTAGACATCAGACTAACGACCACTAGGCCCAGCGACAGGGCACTGTGCGCCATAATCCCTAATAACGTGTCGATCGCCAGCTGTGGACGCTTCTCCAGCCATACCAGACCGCCCGCCAGCAGCAGCGTAACGGCAATCACCGCATAGAATGGATTCACGTCCAGCAACAAACCAAACGCGACACCAAGTAATGAGGCATGAGCCAGCGTATCACCGAAATAAGACATACGACGCCAGACTACAAACGAACCCAGCGGACCCGCGGCACAGGCGAGCATGATCCCGGGTACCAACCGGGAAATAATAATTCAATCATGAGCGATCATTTCCCCGACGCAAAACAATTCGTCCCTGTAAATCGTGACGATGATTATGATGATGGCGATAGATACCCAGTTGTTCAGCACCACGAGGACCAAACATTGAAATAAACTCCGGATGCAGGGAAACAACTTCCGGTGTGCCGGAACAACAAATGTGGTGATTCAGGCACAGCACTTCATCGGTTTTTGCCATCACCAGATGCAGATCGTGAGAAACCATTAAAACGCCACAATCCAGTTCACGACGCAACTGGTCAATAAGGTCATATAACGCCACTTGGCCATTTACATCCACGCCTTGAGTGGGTTCATCCAGCACTAATAATTGCGGGCAATTTAACAATGCTCGCGCTAATAGTACACGCTGCGTTTCGCCACCAGAGAGCTTTTGCATCGGTGCGTTAATCAGGTGCCCGGCCTGGACACGTTTCAGTGCAGGCAAAATATCTTCTTTATGTGTACCAGGGCGTAAGCGTAAAAAACGGTTTACGGTCAGTGGCAACGTGGTGTCGAGATACAGCTTCTGCGGTACATAGCCGATGCGCAGTTTTCCGTTGCGCTTGATAACCCCTTCATCGGGTGTTACCAGCCCGAGCACTACCCGTACCAGTGTCGACTTACCTGCGCCATTTGGCCCAAGTAAAGTCAAAATTTTTCCAGGTTTAAGTTCCAGCGACACATCAGAGAGGACGCGGCGTTGGCCAAAAGAAACCGAGACATTTTCCAGGGAAACCAGACTTGTCATGTTAATTTTAGTCTTGCAGTAGTCATGAAATGTTATAATATCACACTTCTCATATTCATTACGATGATTGGTCGCATTATGTTACATAAAAAAACGCTTCTTTTCGCAGCATTATCCACCGCTCTCTGGGGAGGTGCAACACAGGCCGCAGATGCCGCCGTTGTCGCTTCGCTTAAACCCGTTGGGTTCATCGCTTCTGCCATTGCTGATGGTGTAACAGAAACGGAGGTTTTACTGCCTGACGGCGCTTCAGAACATGATTATTCACTGCGTCCATCGGATGTAAAACGCTTACAGAACGCGGACTTAGTCGTTTGGGTTGGCCCGGAGATGGAAGCGTTTATGCAAAAACCGGTAAGCAAATTACCAGAAGCGAAGCAGGTAACGATTGCGCAGCTTGAAGATGTGAAACCGCTACTGATGAAAAGTATTCACGGCGATGATGATGATCACGACCACGCGGAAAAAAGTGACGAAGATCACCATCACGGCGATTTCAACATGCATCTTTGGCTTTCCCCAGAGATAGCGCGGGCTACAGCGGTTGCAATCCATGGAAAATTAGTGGAACTTATGCCGCAAAGTCGAGCCAAACTTGACGCCAACCTGAAGGATTTTGAGGCACAATTGGCCTCAACCGAAACGCAGGTTGGTAACGAGCTCGCGCCGCTCAAGGGGAAAGGTTATTTCGTTTTTCACGATGCTTACGGCTATTTCGAAAAACAGTTCGGACTGACACCGCTTGGTCATTTTACCGTTAACCCTGAGATTCAACCTGGCGCGCAGCGTTTACATGAAATAAGAACACAGTTGGTTGAGCAAAAAGCAACCTGCGTTTTTGCTGAGCCACAGTTCAGGCCAGCGGTCGTTGAGAGCGTCGCACGAGGGACATCCGTTCGTATGGGAACGTTGGATCCCCTGGGGACGAATATCAAACTGGGTAAAACAAGCTATTCAGAATTCCTGAGTCAATTAGCCAACCAGTATGCGAGCTGCCTGAAAGGAGATTAATGAGGAAGTGATTACGTGCAACAGATAGCCCGCTCTGTCGCCCTGGCGTTTAATAATTTACCGCGACCACACCGCGTTATGTTGGGGTCGCTCACCGTTCTTACTCTGGCCGTCGCTGTCTGGCGGCCCTATGTTTATCACCGTGATGCCACGCCAATTGTCAAAACCATTGAGCTGGAACAGAACGAAATTCGTTCGCTCTTACCTGAAGCCAGTGAGCCGATTGATCAAGCTGCACAAGAAGATGAAGCCATTCCCCAGGACGAACTGGATGACAAAATCGCCGGTGAAGCGGGCGTGCATGAATATGTTGTTTCCACTGGCGATACGCTAAGCAGCATTCTCAATCAGTATGGTATTGATATGGGTGATATCACCCAACTTGCTGCTGCCGACAAAGAATTGCGTAACCTGAAAATCGGTCAACAACTCTCCTGGACATTAACCGCGGACGGCGAACTGCAGCGCCTCACCTGGGAAGTGTCTCGTCGTGAAACCCGAACCTATGACCGTACTGCCGCTAACGGTTTTAAAATGACCAGCGAAATGCAGCAAGGAGAGTGGGTTAACAATCTGCTGAAAGGTACCGTCGGAGGGAGCTTTGTTGCCAGCGCCAGAAACGCCGGTTTAACCAGCGCCGAAGTGAGCGCAGTGATTAAAGCCATGCAGTGGCAAATGGATTTCCGCAAACTGAAAAAAGGCGATGAATTTGCGGTATTAATGTCTCGAGAAATGCTTGATGGTAAACGTGAGCAAAGCCAGCTGCTGGGCGTACGTTTGCGTTCAGAAGGTAAAGATTATTACGCAATCCGCGCTGAGGATGGCAAATTCTACGATCGTAACGGTACTGGTCTGGCGAAAGGATTCTTGCGATTCCCGACGGCGAAACAGTTCCGTATCTCGTCTAACTTTAACCCGCGTCGAACTAATCCGGTGACAGGTCGCGTTGCACCACACAGAGGTGTTGATTTCGCCATGCCACAAGGTACGCCAGTGCTTTCAGTGGGTGACGGTGAAGTGGTGGTTGCCAAACGCAGTGGCGCAGCAGGTTATTATGTGGCTATTCGTCATGGTCGCAGCTACACCACGCGTTATATGCACTTGCGCAAGATTCTGGTGAAACCGGGACAGAAGGTGAAACGTGGCGACCGTATCGCGCTTTCCGGTAATACCGGACGTTCAACTGGGCCGCATCTGCACTATGAAGTATGGATAAACCAGCAGGCCGTAAACCCGCTGACGGCAAAACTGCCGCGTACCGAAGGGCTGACCGGCTCCGATCGTCGCGAATTCCTGGCGCAGGCCAAAGAGATTGTGCCGCAGCTACGGTTTGATTAATTAACATCCATTCGCAGCCGGTACGCAGTCAGTACCGGCTTTTTTTATTTGGTGCGGGGCAAGTTGTGCCGCTACACTATCACCAGATTGATTTTTGCCTTATCCGAAACTGGAAAAGCATGGAAACGAAAAAAAATAATAGCGAATACATTCCTGAGTTTGATAAATCCTTTCGCCACCCGCGCTACTGGGGAGCATGGCTGGGTGTAGCAGCGATGGCGGGTATCGCTTTAACGCCGCCAAAGTTCCGTGATCCCATTCTGGCACGGCTGGGACGTTTTGCCGGACGACTGGGAAAAAGCTCACGCCGTCGTGCGTTAATCAATCTGTCGCTCTGCTTTCCAGAACGTAGTGAAGCTGAACGCGAAGCGATTGTTGATGAGATGTTTGCCACCGCGCCGCAAGCGATGGCAATGATGGCTGAGTTGGCAATACGCGGGCCGGAGAAAATTCAGCCGCGCGTTGGCTGGCAAGGGCTGGAGATCATCGAAGAGATGCGGCGTAATAACGAGAAAGTTATCTTTCTGGTGCCGCACGGTTGGGCCGTCGATATTCCTGCCATGCTGATGGCCTCGCAAGGGCAGAAAATGGCAGCGATGTTCCATAATCAGGGCAACCCGGTTTTTGATTATGTCTGGAACACGGTGCGTCGTCGCTTTGGCGGTCGTCTGCATGCGAGAAATGACGGTATTAAACCATTCATCCAGTCGGTACGTCAGGGGTACTGGGGATATTATTTACCCGATCAGGATCATGGCCCAGAGCACAGCGAATTTGTGGATTTCTTTGCCACCTATAAAGCGACGTTGCCCGCGATTGGTCGTTTGATGAAAGTATGCCGTGCGCGCGTTGTACCGCTGTTTCCGATTTATGATGGCAAGACGCATCGTCTGACGATTCAGGTGCGCCCACCGATGGATGATCTGTTAGAGGCGGATGATCATACGATTGAGCGGCGGATGAATGAAGAAGTCGAGATTTTTGTTGGTCCGCGACCAGAACAATACACCTGGATACTAAAATTGCTGAAAACTCGCAAACCGGGCGAAATCCAGCCGTATAAGCGCAAAGATCTTTATCCCATCAAATAAAAAAGCCTCTCGCGAGGAGAGGCCTTCGCCTGATGATAAGTTCAAGTTTGCTTCAGAATATTCGAAATCTGTTGAACTATCATTGAACTATAGGCCGGATGTGGCGTTTTCGCCGCATCCGGCAACGTACTTACTCTACCGTTAAAATACGCGTGGTATTAGTAGAACCCACGGTACTCATCACGTCGCCTTGGGTGACAATCACCAGGTCACCAGACATCAAGTAACCTTTATCGCGCAGCAGATTAACCGCTTCGCTGGCAGCTGCTACGCCGTCATTAGCGCTATCAAAGGGCACCGGCGTAACGCCACGATAGAGAGCAGTCAGGTTCAGCGTACGTTCATGGCGCGACATGGCGAAAATTGGTAGACCAGAGCTGATACGGGAGGTCATCAGCGCGGTACGACCCGATTCGGTCATGGTAATGATCGCCGTAACGCCCTTCAGGTGGTTAGCTGCGTACATTGCCGACATGGCAATAGCTTCTTCCACATTGTCGAACTGAACGTCCAGACGGTGTTTAGAAACGTTGATGCTCGGGATTTTTTCCGCACCCAGGCAAACGCGCGCCATGGCTGCAACAGTTTCTGACGGATACTGCCCAGCGGCAGTTTCTGCAGACAGCATCACAGCGTCAGTACCATCCAGAACGGCGTTTGCTACGTCCATGACTTCTGCACGCGTCGGCATCGGGTTAGTAATCATTGACTCCATCATCTGGGTCGCCGTGATTACCGCTCGGTTTAGCTGACGCGCACGACGGATCAACGCTTTCTGAATGCCGACCAGTTCCGGGTCGCCAATTTCCACACCGAGGTCGCCACGTGCAACCATTACCACGTCAGAGGCGAGGATGATGTCATCCATTGCATCCTGGCTGCAAACGGCTTCCGCACGTTCAACCTTGGCAACAATTTTCGCATCACATCCTGCATCGCGTGCCAGGCGACGGGCATAGTTCAGATCTTCGCCACAGCGTGGGAAGGAGACAGCCAGGTAATCTACGCCAATCAACGCCGCAGTCTTAATGTCTGCTTTGTCTTTTTCGGTCAGCGCTTCAGCCGACAAACCGCCGCCAAGTTTGTTGATACCTTTATTGTTGGAGAGGGGACCACCGACGGTGACTTCGGTGAACACTTTCATGCCCTGAACTTCCAGTACTTTTAACTGGACGCGACCATCGTCCAGCAGCAGGATGTCACCAGGCACGACGTCAGTAGGCAGGCCTTTGTAGTCGATACCGACTTTTTCTTTGTCGCCTTCACCTTTACCCAGGTTGGCGTCGAGCAGGAATTTATCCCCAATATTGAGGAAAACTTTGCCTTCTTTAAAGGTGGATACACGGATTTTGGGCCCCTGGAGGTCACCCAGAATAGCCACATGACGCCCCAGTTTTGCGGCAATCTCACGAACTTTATCCGCGCGCATTTTGTGATCTTCAGGCGAGCCGTGAGAAAAGTTCATACGTACAACGTTGGCACCCGCCGCGATAACTTTTTCAAGATTATTATCGCGATCTGTTGCTGGGCCTAACGTGGTAACGATTTTTGTTCTGCGAAGCCTTTTGGACATGTAATACTCCGTTGACTGAAACAACCAGGTGTTGCTTGAACATGAAATCCGAATGAAATAACGCCGCGATGGCGATAAATTAATCTCATTCGGATGTCGTATAAGATTAGGACAGTGACAGTCGCTTTTAGCGATCGTCACTTAAATTAAGTAACTGCTTATCAAAACGCGATTCCTTCAGCGCTTCCTTGACCCGCTTCAAGTTATCTCTGAATTTTGCACCGCGTCGCAAAGTAAATCCTGTCGCCAGCACATCTATCACGGTCAGCTGTGCAAGTCGAGAAACCATGGGCATATAAATGTCAGTATCTTCCGGTACGTCGAGGGTAATTGCCAGCGTTGCTTCCCGGGCGAGCGGGGTACCCGCAGAGGTGAGGGCAATCACCATGGCGTCGTTTTCGCGTGCCAGCTGCGCCAGCTCGACCAGATTTTTTGTTCTTCCTGTGTGAGAAATCAGCACCACCACGTCTCCGTCGCTACAATTCATACAACTCATGCGTTGCAGCACGATATCATCGGAGTACACCACCGGAACATTAAAACGAAAGAACTTATTCATCGCATCGTGGGCAACGGCGGCAGAAGAGCCTAATCCGAAAAAGGCGATTTTTTTTGCCTGAGTGAGCAAGTCGACGGCGCGGTTGATGGCAGATTTATCCAGTGAATGACGGACATGATCGAGCGTTGCCATTGCGGACTCAAATATTTTCCCCGTGTATGATTCAACGCTGTCATCTTCATTGACGTTGCGATTAACATAGGGAGTGCCATTCGCCAGACTTTGTGCCAGATGAAGTTTAAAATCAGGAAAACCGCGCGTGTCCATGCTGCGACAGAAACGATTCACCGTCGGTTCGCTAACATTGGCTTCCAGCGCCAGAGCAGCAATACTCGAATGGATCGCGTTATCGGGCGAAGCCAGAATGACCTCGGCAACTTTGCGCTCTGATTTGCTCAAATGTTCCAGCTGAGACTGGATTTTTTCCAGCATATTCATGATGTAAAGAGACTCACGGGTAATGACGATTTCCGCACTGAAAGAAATCGAAATGCAGTTTTGTCAGATATTACGCCTGTGTGCCGTGTTAATGACAAAAGCAGATAAAAAAGTTGTTATTTTTTTTCATAACATGATCAGTGTCAGATTTTTACCGAATGGAAAACGATGATTTTTTTATCAGTTTTGCCGCGCTTTGCGCGCTTTTCCCGTAATCGCACGGGTGGATAAGCGTTTACAGTTTTCGCAAGCTCGTAAAAGCAGTACAGTGCACCGTAAGAAAATTACAAGTATACCCTGGCTTAAGTACCGGGTTAGTTAACTTAAGGAGAATGACATGGCGGTAACGCAAACAGCCCAGGCCTGTGACCTGGTCATTTTCGGCGCGAAAGGCGACCTTGCGCGTCGTAAATTGCTGCCTTCCCTGTATCAACTGGAAAAAGTCGGTCAGCTCAACCCGGACACCCGGATTATCGGCGTAGGGCGTGCTGACTGGGATAAAGCGGCATATACCAAAGTTGTCCGCGAGGCGCTCGAAACTTTCATGAAAGAAACCATTGATGAAGGTTTATGGGACACCCTGAGTGCACGTCTGGATTTTTGTAATCTCGATGTCAATGACACTGCTGCATTCAACCGTCTCGGCGCGATGCTGGATCAAAAAAATCGTATCACTATTAACTACTTTGCCATGCCGCCCAGCACTTTTGGCGCAATTTGCAAAGGGCTTGGCGAGGCAAAACTGAATGCTAAACCGGCACGCGTAGTCATGGAGAAACCGCTGGGGACGTCGCTGGCGACCTCGCAGGAAATCAATGATCAGGTTGGCGAATACTTCGAGGAGTGCCAGGTTTACCGTATCGACCACTATCTTGGTAAAGAAACGGTGCTGAACCTGTTGGCGCTGCGTTTTGCTAACTCCCTGTTTGTGAATAACTGGGACAATCGCACCATTGATCATGTTGAGATTACCGTGGCAGAAGAAGTGGGGATCGAAGGGCGCTGGGGCTATTTTGATAAAGCCGGTCAGATGCGTGACATGATTCAGAACCACCTGCTACAAATTCTCTGCATGATTGCGATGTCTCCGCCATCTGACCTGAGCGCAGACAGCATCCGCGATGAAAAAGTGAAAGTACTGAAGTCCCTGCGCCGCATCGACCGCTCCAACGTACGCGAAAAAACCGTACGCGGGCAATATACTGCGGGCTTCGCCCAGGGCAAAAAAGTGCCGGGATATCTGGAAGAAGAGGGCGCGAACAAAAGCAGCAATACAGAAACCTTCGTGGCGATCCGCGTCGACATTGATAACTGGCGCTGGGCCGGTGTGCCATTCTACCTGCGTACTGGTAAACGTCTGCCGACCAAATGTTCTGAAGTCGTGGTCTATTTCAAAACACCTGAACTGAATCTGTTTAAAGAGTCGTGGCAGGATCTGCCGCAGAATAAACTGACTATCCGTCTGCAACCTGATGAAGGCGTGGATATCCAGGTACTGAATAAAGTTCCTGGCCTTGACCACAAACATAACCTGCAAATCACCAAGCTGGATCTGAGCTATTCAGAAACCTTTAATCAGACGCATCTGGCGGATGCCTATGAACGTTTGCTGCTGGAAACCATGCGTGGTATTCAGGCACTGTTTGTACGTCGCGACGAAGTGGAAGAAGCCTGGAAATGGGTAGACTCCATTACTGAGGCGTGGGCGATGGACAATGATGCGCCGAAACCGTATCAGGCCGGAACCTGGGGACCCGTTGCCTCGGTGGCGATGATTACCCGTGATGGTCGTTCCTGGAATGAGTTTGAGTAATATCAGCGCTTATCCTTTATGGTTATTTTACCGGTAACATGATCTTGCACAGATTGTAGAACAATTTTTACACTTTCAGGCCTCGTGCGGATTCACCCACGAGGCTTTTTTTATTACACTGACTGAAACGTTTTTGCCCTATGAGCTCCGGTTACAGGCGTTTCACTCATAAATCCTCTGAATGAAACGCGTTGTGAATCATCCTGCTCTGACAACTCAATTTCAGGAGACTTTATGAATCCACAATTGTTACGCGTAACAAATCGAATCATTGAACGTTCGCGCGAGACTCGCTCTGCTTATCTCGCCCGGATAGAACAAGCGAAAACGTCGACCGTTCATCGTTCGCAGTTGGCATGCGGTAACCTGGCACACGGTTTCGCTGCCTGCCAGCCAGAAAACAAAGCCTCTTTGAAAAGCATGTTGCGTAACAATATCGCCATCATCACCTCCTATAACGACATGCTCTCCGCGCACCAGCCTTATGAACACTATCCAGAAATCATTCGTAAAGCCCTGCATGAAGCGAATGCGGTTGGTCAGGTTGCGGGCGGTGTTCCGGCGATGTGTGATGGTGTCACCCAGGGGCAGGATGGAATGGAATTGTCGCTGCTAAGCCGCGAAGTGATAGCGATGTCTGCGGCGGTGGGGCTGTCCCATAACATGTTTGATGGTGCTCTGTTCCTCGGTGTGTGCGACAAGATTGTCCCGGGTCTGACGATGGCAGCCCTGTCGTTTGGTCATTTGCCTGCGGTGTTTGTGCCGTCTGGACCGATGGCAAGCGGTTTGCCAAATAAAGAAAAAGTGCGTATTCGCCAGCTTTATGCCGAAGGTAAAGTGGACCGCATGGCCTTACTGGAGTCAGAAGCCGCGTCTTACCATGCGCCGGGAACATGTACTTTCTACGGTACTGCCAACACCAACCAGATGGTGGTGGAATTTATGGGGATGCAGTTGCCAGGCTCTTCTTTTGTTCATCCGGATTCTCCGCTGCGCGATGCTTTGACCGCTGCCGCTGCGCGTCAGGTTACACGCATGACCGGTAATGGTAATGAATGGATGCCGATCGGTAAGATGATCGATGAGAAAGTGGTGGTGAACGGTATCGTTGCACTGCTGGCGACCGGTGGTTCCACTAACCACACCATGCACCTGGTGGCGATGGCGCGCGCGGCCGGTATTCAGATTAACTGGGATGACTTCTCTGACCTTTCTGATGTTGTACCGCTGATGGCACGTCTCTACCCGAACGGTCCGGCCGATATTAACCACTTCCAGGCGGCAGGTGGCGTACCGGTTCTGGTGCGTGAACTGCTCAAAGCAGGCCTGCTGCATGAAGATGTCAATACGGTGGCAGGCTTTGGTCTGTCTCGTTATACCCTTGAACCATGGCTGAATAATGGTGAACTGGACTGGCGGGAAGGGGCGGAAAAATCACTCGACAGCAATGTGATCGCTTCCTTCGAACAACCTTTCTCTCATCATGGTGGGACAAAAGTGTTAAGCGGTAACCTGGGCCGTGCGGTTATGAAAACCTCTGCCGTGCCGGTTGAGAACCAGGTGATTGAAGCGCCAGCGGTTGTTTTTGAAAGCCAGCATGACGTTATGCCGGCCTTTGAAGCGGGTTTGCTGGACCGCGATTGTGTCGTTGTTGTCCGTCATCAGGGGCCAAAAGCGAACGGAATGCCAGAATTACATAAACTCATGCCGCCACTTGGTGTATTATTGGACCGGTGTTTCAAAATTGCGTTAGTTACCGATGGACGACTCTCCGGCGCTTCAGGTAAAGTGCCGTCAGCTATCCACGTAACACCAGAAGCCTACGATGGCGGGCTGCTGGCAAAAGTGCGCGACGGGGACATCATTCGTGTGAATGGACAGACAGGCGAACTGACACTGCTGGTAGACGAAGCGGAACTGGCTGCTCGCGAACCGCACATTCCTGACCTGAGCGCGTCACGCGTGGGAACAGGACGTGAATTATTCAGCGCCTTGCGTGAAAAACTGTCCGGTGCCGAACAGGGCGCAACCTGTATCACTTTTTAAGACGACAAATTTGTAATCAGGCGAGAGAAAACTCTGATGAAAAACTGGAAAACAAGTGCAGAATCAATCCTGACCACCGGCCCGGTTGTACCGGTTATCGTGGTAAAAAAACTGGAACACGCGGTGCCGATGGCAAAAGCGTTGGTTGCTGGTGGGGTGCGCGTTCTGGAAGTGACTCTGCGTACCGAGTGTGCAGTTGACGCTATCCGTGCTATCGCCAAAGAAGTGCCTGAAGCGATTGTGGGTGCCGGTACGGTGCTGAATCCACAGCAGCTGGCAGAAGTCACTGAAGCGGGTGCACAGTTCGCAATTAGCCCGGGTCTGACCGAGCCGCTGCTGAAAGCTGCTACCGAAGGGACTATTCCTCTGATTCCGGGGATCAGCACTGTTTCCGAACTGATGCTGGGTATGGACTACGGTTTGAAAGAGTTCAAATTCTTCCCGGCTGAAGCTAACGGCGGCGTGAAAGCCCTGCAGGCGATCGCGGGTCCGTTCTCCCAGGTCCGTTTCTGCCCGACGGGTGGTATTTCTCCGGCTAACTACCGTGACTACCTGGCACTGAAAAGCGTGCTGTGCATCGGTGGTTCCTGGCTGGTTCCGGCAGATGCGCTGGAAGCGGGCGATTACGACCGCATTACTAAGCTGGCGCGTGAAGCTGTAGAAGGCGCTAAGCTGTAAAAGTCAAAATGCCCGATCTAGGATCGGGCATTTTTGTAGCGTTTTTTTGCCGGGTTTAACCCTGTACTTTTACCTGTCCGGCGGCGTGCTTCGCGCGTTCAATGGCGTCAACAACACTCTCTGAAGTAGCCAGTACCACCCCCAGACGACGGCTGCCATCAATTTCCGGCTTACCAAATAAACGAATCTGCAAATCTGCGCCTACGGCATTCTGCACATTATCAAACGTGACATTCTGACTGGTCAGTTGTGGCAGAATAACGGCAGAAGCTGCAGGACCATACTGACGGATCCCGCCAACAGGAAGTCCGAGGAAGGCACGTACATGCAGGGCAAACTCTGAGAGATCTTGAGAAATTAACGTCACCATCCCGGTATCATGTGGACGAGGGGAGACCTCACTGAAAATCACCTCATCACCACAGACAAACAGCTCGACACCAAACAGACCATAACCGCCCAGTGCCAGCACCACTTTACGGGCAATCTCCTGCGCACGTTCAAGGGCAAGCGGGCTCATTTGCTGTGGTTGCCAGGATTCACGGTAGTCGCCATCTTCCTGGCGATGACCTACTGGTGCACAGAAATGGACGCCATCCACCGCGCTGACGGTTAGCAGGGTAATTTCGAAGTCAAACTTAACGACGCCTTCAACAATTACGCGGCCCGCTCCGGCGCGACCGCCTTGCTGAGCGTATTCCCATGCCTGAGCAAGTTGCTCTGCAGAGCGAATAAACGTCTGCCCCTTGCCGGAAGAGCTCATCACCGGTTTTACAATGCAGGGATAGCCAATGGCGGCAACCGCCTCGCGGAAAAGGCTTTTGCTATCGGCAAAACGATAAGTGGAAGTGGGCAGCTGCAGCTCTTCTGCCGCCAGGCGACGGATACCCTCGCGATTCATCGTTAATTTCGTTGCGCGAGCGCAGGGGACAACATTCAGTCCTTCCTCTTCAAGTTGGATCAGCATATCGGTGGCAATAGCTTCGATCTCCGGCACGATATAATGTGGTTTTTCCAGTTCAACCACACGGCGTAATGCATCACCATCAAGCATATTAATGACATGGGAGCGATGCGCGACATGCATGGCTGGTGCGTCGGCATAGCGATCGACGGCAATCACCTCTACGCCGAGACGCTGACACTCGATTGCCACTTCTTTACCCAGTTCACCGGAGCCTAATAACATCACGCGAGTTGCTGCCGGACGCAGCGCAGTGCCTAATAACGTCATAACGAATATCCCCTGATTAATTCCGCGCGCAGTATAAACGAAAACGTTTGCGTGTGTCTTTATTGCTGATGTTGATTTCTCAACCGAAAAGAAATATACTGTATAAAATCTCAGTTATTATGAGAGGCTGCAAATGGCGGTTGAAGTTAAATACGTAGTCATTCGTGAGGGCGAAGAGAAAATGTCGTTTACCAGCAAAAAGGAAGCCGATGCTTATGACAAAATGCTTGATACGGCGGATCTGCTTGACACCTAGCTGACAAATTCTCCAGTGCAAATGGAAGACGAGCAACGTGAAGCCCTTTCGCTATGGCTGGCAGAACAAAAAGAGGTGCTGAGCACCATTCTGAAAACCGGCAAATTACCGTCCCCACAGGTCGTCGGTGCTGAATCCGAAGAGGAAGATGCCTCACACGCGGCCTGAAGCAACTTGCGCTCCTGACAATTTGTACCATGCTTTCTCCTGAATCATTGTGCTATGGAGAAAAACATGAAAAAAAGAGGGGCGTTTTTAGGGCGGTTGTTGGTTTCTGCCTGCGCATCAGTTTTCGCTGCCAATAATGAAACCAGCAAGTCGGTCACTTTCCCAAAGTGTGAAGGTCTGGATGCTGCCGGAATTGCCGCGAGCGTAAAACGTGATTATCAACAAAATCGCGTGGCGCGCTGGGCAGATGATCAAAAAATTGTCGGTCAGGCCGATCCCGTGGCCTGGGTCAGTTTGCAGGACATTCAGGGTAAAGATGATAAATGGTCAGTACCGCTAACCGTGCGTGGTAAAAGTGCCGATATTCATTACCAGGTCTGCGTGGACTGCAAAGCGGGAATGGCGGAATATCAGCGGCGTTAATGGCTTCTGATAATTCGATTGACCGTTGGCGGATGCGGCGCGAGTGCCTTGTCCGTCCCAGAACGCACCACAATCGTAGGCCTGAGAAGACGCAACAGCGTCGCATCGGGCAATCAGCATCAAACAATGCCACTCAAAACGACAAACTACTTTCACCTAAAATACCCTTATCACCTGATATACAGTAAATACCTTACCTGGCGCGAATTTCTTTGAATAACGGCCTACCGCCCCGCTTATTTGCGCATCTTTTGTCTCGATATACATTTTCTGACATCCTCATCCGCTATGCTACAGGCACTAAAAATGGTTATTGAGGAGCAAATATGGCTAACTGGTTAAATCAACTGCAATCCCTGCTTGGGCAAAGCAGTTCTTCTACCTCCTCGTCTGCGGATCAGGGATTGGGCAAACTGTTAGTGTCAGGCGCATTAGGCGGACTGGCTGGGCTGCTGGTCGCAAATAAATCAGCACGTAAACTTCTTACGAAATATGGCACCAACGCGTTACTGGTTGGCGGCGGAGCGGTAGCGGGTACGGTGCTGTGGAATAAATACAAAGATAAAATTCGCGCGGCGCATCAGGACGAACCGCAGTTTGGCGCGCAAAGTACGCCGCTGGATGAGCGTACGGAACGTTTGATCCTTGCGCTGGTCTTTGCCGCTAAAAGTGATGGTCATATTGATGCCAATGAACGTGCGGCAATCGACCAGCAATTGCGTGAAGCCGGCGTGGAAGAGCAGGGGCGTGTACTCATTGAGCAGGCAATCGAACAACCGCTGGATCCACAACGCCTGGCTACCGGGGTCCGCAATGAAGAAGAGGCGCTGGAAATCTATTTCCTGAGCTGCGCGGCTATTGATATTGACCATTTTATGGAACGCAGTTACCTGAATGCACTGGGTGACGCGCTGAAAATCCCCCAGGATGTTCGTGAAGGCATTGAACGCGATCTCGAACAGCAAAAACGCACTTTGGCGGAATAATTCCGCTCTCTGGATAGCCTGAAGTTGACTATTTCGGGCTATCCAGAACCGCACAGCCATTTGAACAGGCTGATTTTCTCTGTCTGCATAACATTCGATATCCGCGCCATTACCTGTCATCATCTAAGCAATGACGACCCTGTTTCGCTTGCATCCCCGGTGAGTTTTGCCACCCTTATAAGATGTTTCCAACCAGAAAGAACAATAACATGCTACCAAAAGCCGCCCGCATTCCCCACGCCATGACGCTTCATGGCGATACGCGCATCGATAATTACTACTGGCTGCGGGACGATACGCGTTCTCAGCCAAAAGTCCTGGACTACCTGCAACAAGAAAATAGTTACGGTCATCGGGTGATGGCCTCACAACAAGCCTTGCAGGATCGCATCTTAAAGGAAATCATCGACCGCATTCCGCAAAGAGAAGTTTCTGCGCCCTACATAAAAAATGGCTACCGCTATCGGCATATTTATGAACCAGGCTGTGAATATGCTATCTACCAGCGTCAATCGGCATTCAGCGAAGAGTGGGATGAGTGGGAAACATTGCTCGATGCCAACAAGCGCGCAGCTCATAGTGAGTTTTATTCGATGGGCGGAATGGCGATTACGCCCGATAACACCATTATGGCGCTGGCAGAAGATTTTCTTTCCCGACGCCAGTACGGCATTCGTTTTCGTAATCTGGAAACAGGTAACTGGTACCCGGAACTGCTGGATAACGTTGAACCCAGCTTTGTCTGGGCAAATGACTCCTGGACTTTCTACTATGTTCGCAAGCATCCGGTGACGCTGCTGCCTTATCAGGTCTGGCGTCACGCCATCGGTACGCCAGCATCGCAAGATACACTGATCTACGAAGAAAAAGACGATACCTATTATGTCAGCCTGCATAAAACGACGTCGAAGCACTATGTCGTCATTCATCTGGCCAGCGCCACCACCAGTGAAGTTCGCCTGCTGGACGCGGAAATGGCCGATGCCGAGCCGTTTGTTTTTCTGCCGCGCCGCAAAGATCACGAATACAGCCTTGATCACTACCAGCATCGTTTTTATCTGCGTTCCAATCGCCACGGCAAAAACTTTGGCTTATACCGTACCCGTATGCGTGATGAGCAACAGTGGGAAGAGTTAATTCCGCCACGCGAAAACATCATGCTGGAAGGGTTTACGCTGTTTACCGACTGGCTGGTGGTTGAAGAGCGTCAGCGCGGGTTAACCAGTTTGCGCCAAATTAACCGCAAGACCCGGGAAGTCATTGGCATTGCCTTTGATGATCCGGCCTATGTGACCTGGATTGCCTACAATCCAGAACCTGAAACCGCGCGATTGCGTTATGGTTATTCTTCCATGACCACACCAGACACTTTGTTTGAACTGGATATGGATACCGGTGAGCGTCGTGTATTAAAACAAACAGAAGTGCCTGGTTTTGATGCGGCGAATTACCGCAGTGAACACCTGTGGATAGTCGCCCGTGATGGCGTCGAAGTTCCGGTTTCGCTGGTCTATCATCGCAAACATTTTCGCAAAGGACACAACCCGTTGCTGGTGTATGGCTATGGTTCTTACGGCGCAAGTATTGATGCCGATTTCAGTTTTAGCCGCTTGAGTTTGTTAGATCGTGGCTTTGTCTACGCCATTGTCCATGTTCGCGGCGGTGGTGAGCTGGGGCAACAATGGTACGAAGACGGTAAATTTCTGAAGAAGAAAAATACGTTTAATGATTATCTTGATGCCTGCGATGCATTGTTAAAACTGGGCTATGGCTCTCCTTCGCTCTGTTATGCGATGGGCGGAAGTGCGGGGGGCATGTTGATGGGCGTTGCAATTAATCAACGCCCGGAATTATTCCACGGCGTTATCGCCCAGGTACCGTTTGTTGATGTTGTAACAACGATGCTTGATGAATCAATTCCTCTTACCACTGGTGAGTTTGAAGAGTGGGGAAATCCGCAGGATCCGCAATATTACGAGTACATGAAAAGCTACAGCCCGTATGACAACGTCACCGCACAGGCTTATCCGCATTTACTGGTAACGACCGGTTTACACGATTCTCAGGTGCAATATTGGGAACCGGCAAAATGGGTCGCTAAATTGCGCGAGCTGAAAACCGATGACCATCTTTTATTGCTCTGTACCGACATGGACTCAGGCCATGGCGGTAAATCTGGCCGCTTTAAATCGTACGAAGGCGTAGCGATGGAATATGCTTTTCTGGTCGCGCTGGCGCAGGGAACATTACCCGCTACGCCTGCGGATTAAGTATTTTCCAGATAATGTTTCAGTGTTAAACGCAGCTCCGGGCTCATGCTGTCCAGGTTATTAAATAACCAGCGCAGATAGCCCGGATAGCGTTCGGCAACGTCGGAAACCGCTTTGCCACGGTATTTGCCAAAGGTGAAGGTTGTCATCAACGACGGACGTCCGGTGATATCGGCCATCTGTTCTGCCGTCCAGCCGGAGGTGTTCATAATATCGATAAGCAACGCGGCGGTGATATAACAGTCATACAACGCGCGGTGATGATGCAGGCCCAGCGGTGTCTGTACATTGAGCTTGCGTGTTTTATATAACGCCATATTGCTGTACTTGAGCCCTGGCCACAAACGACGGGCCAGTTTCATAGTGCAAATCCACTCACCGGGCATCTCAGGCAGTACGCGGCGGTCAAAGCTGGCGTTGTGCGCGACATACCATTCACTACCGTAATAGTGTGGGATCACATCTTCAATCCACGGTTTATCGGCGACCATGGCTTCGGTGATGCGATGAATCGCCATCGCTTGTGGACTAATAGGACGATCGGGGCGCACCAGGAGGCTCATGGGGTTGACGATTTTTCCGTCAATGACATCAACAGAGGCAATCTCAACGATCCCTCCCTGCAAACCGCAGGTTTCTGTATCGATAATGCGCAACATGGCATGATCCAGGCCGAAAAAGCCTAGCGTAATGGAATGATATCGCCTTGCCAACCCTGTGATGAACGCTGACCGACTAACAATAATGAACCACGATCGGCGCGAACGATGAGACGACCATATTCATCCCATAGTGCACTGTTACCACGGGCATTTGCCATCAGCACGGCAATCGAGTACTGATGTGAAAAAAATTGTAAGCGACGGGCCGACGCCAGCAGGTCGGGTTCTCCCAGACATTGCCCTGTCGTAAACAGTGAACAGGTCGGGTCCATATCCATACCTTGCGGTTGTTCATCGACCACCGTGATGGTTCTGGAACGACGGCCCAGACATGCACCATGACTCTGATGGTAGTTCCCAGGCGTTTTTCGCCACGGTGCGAACACCGCAATTCCACGAATAAAGCGATCGTTATATTCAACGGGAAGGCCGGCAATGATGGTCATTCGCTAGGTCGTTGCGGCATAACAAAGCGGGTCTAACAGTGAAAGATCGGGTGGGGCAGGAAGGGCACGTCGCGAATAATCACACCCCAGTAAAGAAAGCGATGGAAAAACTAACAGCTGACATTGTTGCCTGGCGGCGGCCCTCACAAACTCCAGATGATGAGCTACCTGTTCGGTGAGTGAGGTTTTACGAGGCTCATATTGCGCTGCTGCAACTTTCCAGAACGACATAATGACTTCCTTTTCAAAATGACTGCAAATTATGGGGGCGGTTTAGAAAATACTCATAATTTAGCAGGCGTTATGTAAGAAAGTGTAACTCTGTATAAGTTTTATTTAAGTTTGGGCTCGTAAGGTAAACGTGACAGATTGACCGAAGCCAAACGGTGGGCAATAAGCCGCTCGCGAAACCAGCTGCGCAAATGTTCTGGCTGTTCACGTTCAACCGCTTCAGCGATCACCGGCATATTGTAGCGTTCTTTAAAAGCCACCCCGGCCGCCGCCAAATCGACATTCACTTTATCCATTTCTGTTTGATCCAGTTTAGCCAGATTCTTCAGCATTCTTAATCTCCTCATCATTCGCGGGCAAAAGTTACTAAGAGTGAGCCTGGATGGCAAGCCGGAATTGATGATCCTCGACTCAGACATTAGACAAGGTTATGCTCTGTAAAAAAGTTATTACAAAAAGGAATAGATAATATGGCTTCAACTGCACGCTCCCTTCGCTACGCGCTGGCAATCCTGACCACTTCGTTGGTGACACCTTCCGTCTGGGCACATGCGCATTTAACGCATCAGTATCCTGCGGCAAACGCGCAAGTGACAGCTGCCCCGCAGGCAATCACTTTAAACTTCTCGGAAGGCGTTGAAACAGGATTCAGTGGTGCAAAAATCACGGGGCCAAAAAACGAAAATATTAAAACATTACCAGCGAAGCGGAATGAGCAGGACCAAAAGCAACTGATTGTTCCACTGGCCGATTCGCTGAAACCCGGAACCTACACCGTTGACTGGCATGTTGTTTCGGTGGACGGGCATAAAACGAAAGGACACTACACCTTTAGCGTGAAATAAATCATGCTGGCGTTTACCTGGATCGCGCTGCGATTTATCCATTTCACCTCGTTGATGCTGGTCTTTGGCTTTGCAATGTATGGTGCCTGGCTGGCCCCCTTAATGATTCGTCGCTTGCTGACGAAGCGTTCTCTGCGTTTACAACAGCACGCTGCCGTCTGGAGTTTGATCAGTGCCACTGCAATGCTCGCCGTTCAGGGCGGGTTGATGGGAACGGGATGGACAGATGTATTTTCGCCAAACATTTGGCAGGCTGTTTTGCAAACGCAGTTTGGTGGCGTCTGGTTATGGCAAATTGTTCTCGCCCTCGTAACGTTGATCGTCGCCCTTATGCAACCGCGGAATATGCCACGTTTGCTGTTTATGCTCACTACCGCGCAATTTATTCTGCTGGCGGGAGTGGGGTATGCGACGCTGAATGAAGGGGTAACAGCGAAAATCCATCAGACTAATCACGCGATTCACCTGATTTGTGCGGCGGCGTGGTTTGGGGGATTACTGCCGGTGCTCTGGTGTATGCAACTCATCAAAGGCCGTTGGCGACACTAGGCTATTCAGGCGCTGATGCGTTTTTCCTGGTGCGGGCATTTTGCGGTGATCGGCGTACTGGCAAGCGGCGTGCTTAATGCATTGTTGATTACCGGATTTCCCCCCACGCTTACGACTTACTGGGGCCAACTCTTATTGCTCAAAGCCATCCTGGTGATGATTATGGTGGTCATTGCGCTGGCTAATCGTTATGTTCTTGTACCGCGCATGAGGCAGGATGAAGATCGTGCGGCACCCTGGTTTGTGTGGATGACTAAACTCGAATGGGCGATAGGTGCGGTAGTGCTGGTGATCATCAGCCTGCTTGCGACTCTCGAACCTTTTTGATGGATTACGAAAATGATGAAAAAAAGTATTCTGGCGTTTCTGTTACTCACCAGTTCTGCAGCGGCGCTGGCGGCTCCACAGGTGATAACCGTGAGTCGTTTTGAAGTGGGTAAAGACAAATGGGCGTTTAATCGCGAAGAGGTAATGCTGACTTGCCGACCGGGTAATGCTTTGTATGTCATCAACCCAAGTACCCTCGTGCAGTATCCTTTAAACGATATCGCACAAAAGGAAGTTGCCAGTGGGAAGACCAATGCCCAACCCATTTCGGTGATTCAGATTGATGATCCTAACAATCCCGGCGAAAAAATGAGTCTGGCACCGTTTATAGAACGAGCTGAAAAACTCTGTTAATTACCTAAAATAGCCTTTTGATTTCCAATAAAAAAACCGCCTCAGTTCTTTCACCAGAACGGGCGGTTTTTAACATTTAAGCTGATGAGCACCGCGCTTTTTATTGACCATTTTGCACGCAAACTGGAAAACCTGGCGTCGTCATCTATTCTTAAAGGGCAAGGCAACTAAGCCTGCATTAATGCCAACTTTTAGCGCACGGCTCTCTCCCAAGAGCCATTTCCCTGGACCGAATACAGGAATCGTATTCGGTCTTTTTTTAATTGTATTTAAAATCAATTAGTTGCAAACGTCTCCCCGAAATTCCCCGAAATTTACTCGAATTTCTGTATTCCGGTCTTTTTTGGTTATATCACAACCAAAATACATTTAACAATCCATTTACGTTAAAATCAGAGCAGTAAGTACGTTTTTTCTCTCTCATCAAGATACATTTTTGTTGTCTTCTCCGATGTGTGGCCAAGTAGACGCTGAGCAAATTCTTCTCCACATATTTCTTTGTACAATCGTCCAGCCAGGCTTCTGATTTCGTGAAAAGTTGGTGGGTTTTCACTGAACAGTGATACCTGTTAATTTTCTGGCTGCGACAAATTTCTTTGTCAGGCCGTCCGGGTGAATGCTGCCGTCAGGGCTGTTTTTTCTAATCCCGGCACTGATTAGATAATCCCCCCTACTTACCATGCGGCACTGTTCAACTACTGCACCAAGTCGTAAACCAGCGACAGGAAGGCTGAGTGACAGGGGGATAGCAATCATCATTCCTGTCTTAATTTGCCTGATGTGGAGACGATCATCATAAATATCACTGAACCGCATATTCGTTATGTCTTCGCGACGTTGTCCTGTTACAAGGGCTAAGTCCATAGCTAATGGGAACCATGCCGGAAGTTGATCTGCTGCCTCCCTGATGCAGTTGTATGTCTTTAGTTTCAGCCGTTCTCTTGTAACTACTATTTTCGGTGCTCTTGTTGGCGTTACTGGATTTTGAGATATACGTCCTTCAACAATGGCTTCGCGGAACATATCAGATAACACAGAACGCATTGATCCTGCCATCGTGTTTTTCCCTCCTTCAATCTACAAATCAAGAAACTCGGCGATATGGCGAGTGGTTATTTCTGTCAGTAAAACCCCTCCTAATTTTTCTTTTATTGTCTCCAGTTGATTTACCCGAGTTTTATAAGTATTTCTGGACGCTTTTCTCCTTATAAGAATCGTTTTGTAACGTTCAATCCAGCCTGCCATAGTAAATGAGTCGACCCCTTTAAGCTTTTCAATTAGGGCAGCAGGAGAGTAGTTTTTGTATATATAATGATTTGCTTCAATTGCCTGCGCTACTGCATCTCTTCTTGAAATTTTACCTAGTGTAAATTCTTCTTTCGTCAGAGGGTTGCGCCAGTAATATGCTTTGTCTCTCCTTCGATATGTTAAGTTTCTAGGCAAATTGGGATCGTATTTTTTCCGCTGCATGTTTTAACTTCTCCATTAACGGACTGTCTCTCCCTTGTCGCCCATTAGGCTGATGGTGTGTTATATCGGTATCAACCTTATTTGGGTTGATATAGAAAGCCTCCGGAACCACCCTGTAACTCCTCCCGTGTAGTTCAGGTGCAGGATAAATGTTTCCATTCCTTGCCCATCGTCTCAGCGTTGATATTGATGGTGGGTTATCCGGATATCTGAGTTTTCCCCACGTTTTGAGTGTCACAAGATTCATTGCCATACCTCTCACGATATGACCGCCAGTAAATATACAGAATACTGGCGGGTGTGGTTGATTTTTAATAATCTGAGGTGTACTGGCAATAGCGGACACTACCATTTGTTCTTTTTTTAAGCAGTCATCTGATGATATTTTTCCCTGAAGGCTGCCGGGGAGATATTCCCCAGACGAGAGTGACGACGCTGACGATTGTAGAAAATCTCAATGTATTCCCGTATTACTGAGATGGCTTCATCCCGGTTATTAAAACGATAGTGGCTCAGGCTCTCATTTTTCAGCGTTCCCCAGAAGCTTTCCATCGGAGCATTGTCGTAACAGTTACCTTTACGCGACATTGATGTTTTCAGACCAAACTGCTCCTGTATGACCCGGTAATCGTATGCGCAGTACTGTGAACCTCGATCAGAGTGGTGGATTAGCCCGGCAGGTGGGCGCTGGCTCCTGAGCGCCATAAACAGGGCTTTACCTGTCAGCTCTTTTGTCATGCGCTCTCCCATGGCGTAGCCGACAATTTCGCACGTATAAACATCTTTGATGCCAGCGAGGTACAACCATCCCTCCTGTGTGGCAACATACGTCAGGTCCGCCACCCAGACCTGATTTGGTGCTGTAGGAGCGAACGTCTGGTTCAGCAGATTTGGCGCAACTGGCAGATTGTGGTTCGAGTTCGTAGTCGCTCTGAACTTGTGTTTCTGCTTACAGCGTAGCCTCAGCTCCTTACGAAGACGTGCCAGTCGGTCACGACCAACGATGATGCCATTCTCTGCCAGCTCCGTCTGGAGCCGCCGGGTTCCATATGTTTCGCGAGTGCGGATATGTGCCACCTTAATCTCCAGTTTTAGCCGCTCATCACTTTGTTTTCTGTCTGAGGGTTCATGCTGTACCCAGTTGTAATAACCGCTCCTGGATACACCAAATACCTGACACATCGCTTCAATGGGAAATTGTTGTCGCCATTGTGAACCGCCCCGGGAATCCTGGAGACTAAACTTCCTGAGAAAGAGGTAAACAGGATGACTAAAAATACTCGTTTTTCCCCCGAAGTCCGTCAACGGGCAGTCCGTATGGTTCTGGAAAGTCAGGGCGAATATGACTCACAATGGGCGACAATTTGTTCCATTGCTCCAAAGATTGGCTGTACGCCGGAGACTCTGCGTGTCTGGGGTCGCCAGCATGAGCGGGATACCGGGGGCGGTGATGGAGGGCTCACCACCGCTGAACGTCAGCGTCTGAAAGAGCCGGAACGTGAAAATCGTGAACTGCGCCGCAGTAACAATATCCTTCGCCTGGCTTCCGCTTATTTTGCAAAGGCGGAGTTCGACCGCCTCTGGAAAAAATAATGCCACTGCTGGATAAGCTGCGTGAGCAGTACGGGGTCGGACCGGTATGCAGTGAACTGCATATTGCCCCGTCAACGTATTACCACTGTCAGCAACAGCGACATCATCCGGATAAACGCAGTGCCCGTGCGCAGCGCGATGACTGGCTGAAGAAAGAGATACAGCGCGTATACGATGAAAATCACAAGGTATACGGTGTAAAGTCTGGCGTCAGTTGTTACGGGAAGGTATCAGAGTGGCCAGATGCACTGTGGCACGTCTCATGGCGGTTATGGGACTTGCCGGTGTTCTCCGGGGTAAAAAGGTCCGTACGACCATCAGCCGGAAAGCCGTTGCCGCAGGCGACCGCGTAAACCGTCAGTTCGTGGCAGAACGACCTGACCAGCTGTGGGTGGCTGATTTTACTTACGTCAGCACATGGCGGGGCTTCGTCTATGTGGCGTTCATCATTGATGTGTTTGCCGGATACATCGTGGGGTGCCATGGAAACGACATTCGTGCTGGATGCACTGGAGCAGGCGTTATGGGCCCGTCGACCGTCCGGCACGGTCCATCACAGTGATAAAGGTTCTCAGTATGTATCGCTGGCCTACACACAGCGGCTTAAGGAAGCCGGATTACTGGCATCAACAGGAAGTACAGGCGACTCGTATGACAACGCGATGGCGGAGAGCATCAATGGTCTTTACAAAGCGGAGGTAATACACCGTAAGAGCTGGAAAAACCGTGCAGAAGTGGAACTGGCCACACTAACGTGGGTGGACTGGTATAACAATCGACGATTGCTGGAAAGGCTGGGCCACATCCCTCCGGCAGAAGCAGAAAAAGCTTATTATGCTTCCATCGGAAACGATGATCTGGCAGCCTGAGTTCACAGATAAAACACTCTCCAGGAAACCCGGGGCGGTTCATTGTTCGATTAACGCGTATTTTTCAGCGACTCCTGTGCAAAATACGCTGTTGCTTTTTTTAAAATATCTCGCTCAAGGCGAGCTTCATTTAACGCCTTACGCAGTTGCAGAATTTCAGATTCCAGTTCAGCCACCGTGCGGGAACCAGGAGTACCGAGCCCTTTTCTGGCGGCGGTAACCCATTGTCCTAAAGTGCCTTCAGGAAGAGATAATCGGGAAGCGCCTTCACTGATCGAAAGTTGATTTTCAAGAACCGTTCTGACAGCTTCGGCTTTGAACTCTTTAGAGTAACGTTGGGTTTTTCTGCTCATTATTAGCTCCTTCTGATGCCATTCTATTTCAGGAAGGAGTGTCCGTTAAACTCAGGCTACCTCATCCGTCTGGGTGGGGAGATGGATAAAGATATGATCGCCATTCGAATCGGGCCAGATATACCAATGGCTATTGTTGGCTCACCGGATTATTTTTCTCGTCGAAGTGCTCCAACGTCAGTGTCACAATTAATAGATCATCAGGCAATTAATTTGTATCTTCCCACATCGGGTACAGCAAATCGCTGGAGATTAATACGCGGTGGACGTGAAGTTCGTGTTCGCATGGAAGGTCAGCTTTTACTGAATACGATAGACCTGATCATTGATGCTGCAATTGATGGGCATGGATTGGCGTATCTACCTTATGATCAGGTTGAGCGGGCTATTAAAGAAAAAAAACTGATACGTGTTTTGGATAAATTCACTCCAGATTTACCCGGTTATCACCTGTACTATCCACACCGTCGACATGCTGGCTCGGCATTCTCATTATTTATAGATAGGCTGAAGTATAAAGGTGCTGTTTAGCACTACTTGCTGATACATTAATTTAATTCTTCTCTTAACGTATTCTCAGTTCCTTTCAACGTTTTGGTTATTTTTTATTCTTCGTACAATGGCGACAGATGCTGATTATGATACCGAAAACTGGTTTGAACGTGCGAAGCCCGAACGTAGTGTTCGGTGTTCTATGTGCTTTGCCACATTTTGGCGTCTATTATTTACACTAAATCTGATTTGATATATTGATACTTAAAACATTTGATGCTTCCTTTGTCACTTTTTTGATGGAAGTTGTTTGCATTTCTTTAAGGCGAAACAAATAATTACGCATCAATTTTAATGTCGGTTAGAGGGAAACTTATGAAGCACTCTGTTTCAGTTACGTGTTGTGCGCTGTTGGTCAGCAGCATTTCTCTTTCGTATGCTGCAGAAGTTCCGAGCGGCACAGTACTGGCAGAGAAGCAGGAGCTGGTGCGCCACATTAAAGATGAGCCTGCGTCGCTGGATCCCGCTAAAGCCGTGGGCCTGCCAGAGATTCAGGTCATTCGCGATCTGTTTGAAGGTCTGGTGAATCAGAACGAAAAAGGGGAGATTGTCCCCGGCGTCGCGACTCAATGGAAAAGTAATGACAACCGTATCTGGACTTTTACCCTGCGCGATAACGCAAAATGGGCGGATGGCACACCGGTAACGGCGCAAGATTTTGTCTACAGCTGGCAACGTCTGGTGGACCCAAAAACATTGTCGCCATTTGCATGGTTTGCCGCGCTGGCGGGAATCAACAACGCACAGGCGATTATTGATGGTAAAGCTACGCCTGATCAGCTTGGCGTCACCGCAGTTGATGCCCATACTTTGAAAATTCAGCTTGATAAACCGTTGCCGTGGTTTGTGAATTTAACCGCTAACTTTGCCTTCTTCCCGGTGCAAAAAGCCAACGTAGAAAGCGGTAAAGAGTGGACGAAACCCGGAAATCTGATCGGCAATGGCGCTTATGTTCTTAAAGAGCGCGTAGTCAATGAAAAACTGGTCGTGGTACCGAATACCCATTATTGGGATAACGCCAAAACGGTGCTGCAAAAAGTGACCTTCCTGCCAATTAATCAGGAATCCGCAGCCACTAAGCGTTACCTCGCGGGGGATATTGATATCACCGAATCCTTCCCGAAAAATATGTATCAGAAGCTGTTGAAGGATATTCCGGGGCAGGTTTATACGCCACCGCAGCTCGGGACCTATTATTATGCCTTTAACACGCAAAAAGGGCCGACGGCAGATCAGCGCGTTCGCCTGGCATTAAGTATGACGATAGATCGCCGCCTGATGACCGAAAAAGTGTTGGGGACGGGCGAAAAGCCAGCGTGGCATTTTATACCAGATGTTACCGCCGGATTTACGCCGGAACCTTCGCCGTTTGAACAAATGAGTCAGGAAGAACTGAATGCGCAGGCAAAAACTTTGTTGAGCGCAGCTGGTTATGGTCCGCAAAAACCGCTGAAGCTGACGCTTTTGTATAACACTTCAGAAAACCATCAAAAAATTGCGATTGCTGTAGCATCGATGTGGAAAAAGAACCTTGGCGTAGATGTTAAATTGCAAAATCAGGAATGGAAAACCTATATCGATAGCCGTAACACCGGCAATTTTGATGTTATCCGCGCCTCATGGGTGGGGGATTATAATGAACCCTCCACTTTCCTGACATTATTAACGTCAATGCATTCAGGAAATATTTCACGCTTTAACAATCCGGCATACGACAAAGTTCTGGCCCAGGCATCGACGGAAAATACCGTTAAAGCGCGTAATGCCGATTACAACGCGGCAGAAAAAATCCTCATGGAGCAAGCACCGATTGCACCAATTTATCAATATACCAATGGACGATTAATCAAACCGTGGCTGAAAGGTTATCCCATTAATAACCCTGAAGATGTAGCGTACAGTCGGACTATGTATATTGTGAAGCATTGATGTGATGGGAACTGGCGTTACCCTTGTGGATAACGCCAGTGATGTCTGATTTAGCGCCCCTGTTCCGGCGGTGTAATGTTATCCATATACAGCGTCTGGCTGGGGAAGGCAAAGTCCGCGCCGTGTGACTGTACAATATCGATAATCTTCAAATAAACGTCTTGCTGTGCAGCAAGCCACTCAGCCCATACCGTGGTTTTGGTAAAGCAATAAACCATAATATTCAATGACGAGTCAGCAAACTGGTTGAAATAAACCAGTAAGGTTTGTCGCTGGTCGATGGCCGGGTGATTTTTCAGCATCTCACGTACGGCTTCGACAATAACGCCCACTTTTGCCGCATCCTCATAACGTAAACCAATGGTCGTGGTAATGCGGCGGTTGGTCATTCGTCCTGGGTTTTCTACGCTGATCGACGAAAACAGCGAGTTCGGTACGTACAATGGACGATTATCAAAGGTCGTAATTTTGGTAATTCGCCAGCCAATTTCCGCTACTGTACCTTCGATATTTCTGTCCGGTGAACGGATCCAGTCGCCAATACTGAAAGGACGGTCGAAATAGAGCATGATCCCGGAAAAGAAATTACTCAGAATATCTTTACCGGCCATACCGACAGCCAGACCACCAATACCACCAAAGGTCAGCAAGCCAGAAAGGCTCATGCCGAAATGTTCGCCATAAAGCAGAACAAGCACTACAATAATGGTGATTTTGATAATGCGCGACATAATCCGCGCACTGGTGATATCGCGACCTTTTTTAATCTGCTGTTTTTCAAACTGATTAATCAGCAGAAATAGCTTAATCGTCAGAATAACCGCAATCAGGGACGTACAGATAAAATCGATAACGCCTGGGGTGATAAATTTGAGTTTATAGTTTTCTATAACATAATTACTGATGCTACCAACAGCACTGATAATTATGGTGTAGATTAAAAATTGCACCGCATGGAATAAAAATCCTTTTCTTTTACGATTTCCACGGCGAAACCAAAAGCTCATCAGAATCAATGCTGCGCAGCTACCGAAAATAATGACCAGATTAAGCGCATTATTTGTAAACAGTTCAGCGATCATTGTTTTATCAGGCTCCTCCAGATAATTGTCGTCATGCCGGAAACCCCTGGCGGGGTGAAGTGGCACACTGAATTTGGCCACCTGAACAGAGGTGATATGCTCACCTCAGAACAACACAGGTGCTCCAATGAAAAAAAGAAATTTTAGCGCAGAGTTTAAACGCGAATCCGCTCAACTGGTTGTTGACCAGAAATACACGGTGGCAGATGCCGCCAAAGCTATGGATGTTGGCCTTTCCACAATGACAAGATGGGTCAAACAACTGCGTGATGAGCGTCAGGGCAAAACACCAAAAGCCTCCCCCATTACCCCGGAACAAATTGAAATCCGTGAGCTCAGGAAAAAGCTACAACGCATTGAAATGGAGAATGAAATATTAAAAAAGGCTACCGCGCTCTTGATGTCAGACTCCCTGAACAGTTCTCGATAATCGGGAAACTCAGAGCGCATTATCCTGTGGTCACACTCTGCCATGTGTTCGGGGTTCATCGCAGCAGCTACAGATACTGGAAAAATCGTCCTGAAAAACCAGACGGCAGACGGGCTGTATTACGCAGTCAGGTACTTGAGCTACATGGCATCAGCCACGGTTCGGCCGGAGCAAGAAGCATCGCCACAATGGCAACCCGGAGAGGCTACCAGATGGGACGCTGGCTTGCTGGCAGGCTCATGAAAGAGCTGGGGCTGGTCAGCTGTCAGCAGCCGACTCACCGGTATAAACGTGGTGGTCATGAACATGTTGCTATCCCTAACTACCTTGAAAGGCAGTTCGCCGTGACCGAGCCAAATCAGGTGTGGTGCGGTGATGTGACCTATATCTGGACGGGTAAGCGCTGGGCGTACCTCGCCGTTGTTCTCGACCTGTTCGCAAGAAAACCAGTGGGCTGGGCCATGTCGTTCTCGCCGGACAGCAGGCTCACCATGAAAGCGCTGGAAATGGCATGGGAAACCCGTGGTAAGCCCGGCGGGGTGATGTTCCACAGCGATCAGGGCAGTCATTATACGAGCAGGCAGTTCCGGCAGTTATTGTGGCGATACCAGATCAGACAGAGTATGAGCCGGCGCGGAAACTGCTGGGATAACAGCCCAATGGAACGCTTCTTCAGGAGTCTGAAGAACGAATGGATGCCGGTGGTGGGTTACGTAAGCTTCAGCGAGGCAGCTCACGCCATAACGGACTATATCGTTGGATATTACAGCGCACTAAGACCGCACGAATATAACGGTGGGTTACCCCCAAACGAATCGGAAAATCGATACTGGAAAAACTCTAACTCGGTGGCCAGTTTTTGTTGACCACTTCAGGGCTATTTTACCGCGACAATTCATTCAGAACATCAATAGTCAGGGAAGGAAGTAGCAACATTAGCTAACTAATCAATGCGTTGATTGTAAATCCAGCTAAGAGGTGAGGTTTTCAGAGCAGACAACGGTGAAACGTCATGGTATTGTTACGTTTAGGTAACAAGAAATTTGTCTGCACAAGGATTACATCATGATTATGGCGAAACTGAAGTCAGCGAAAGGGAAGAAATTTCTCTTTGGTTTGTTGGCGGTTTTCATTATTGCGGCGTCGGTTGTGACTCGCGCGACCATCGGCGGCGTTATAGAACAGTACAATATTCCGCTGTCTGAGTGGACGACATCAATGTATGTGATTTAGTCATCGATGATTTTTGTTTATAGCCTGGTCTTTACTGTGTTGCTGGCAATCCCGTTGGGAATTTATTTCCTTGGCGGCGAAGAGCAGTAAGTAAAAAATAGGCCCGATAACTCGGGCCTTGTCAGTTATTGAAGAGTCGTTAATCGTCTTCTTCGTCATCCAGTTCAACGGGTGTCTGATACTGGTCAGGTTTAATGACCAGCAGGTCGCAGCGAAGATGATCAATCACCTGTTCCGCCGTGTTGCCGAGGAATGCTGCTGAAATACCGGTGCGTCCGACCGTGCCCAGAACCACAATTCCCGCCTGTAAATGCTCCGCCAAATCAGGAATCACCTCTTCGGGCAGACCTTTTTCTACGTGCGTCATGTTTTCATTAATGCCGAATTTCTGCCGCAGGGCTTTCATTGCCAGCAAATGTTGCCCACGAATGGCATCGTTATAAACGCTCGGGTCAAATTCCGGCAGTTCAATCGCGATATTAATTGGCGTTACCGGATAAGCGCCAACCAGATGAACTTCGGTATGGTTGACTTGTTCTGCCAGTTCGATCGTCTCTTTGACCAGTTTTTCATTGAGCGCATTATGATACGGCTCTTCACTGGCGAGATTCACCGCCACCAGCGCCTTGCCTCCTTCCGGCCACGGCTGGTCTTTCACCATCCACACCGGGCTTGGGCATTTGCGTAACAGATGCCAGTCCGTTGGCGTAAAAATCACCGCTTCCAGACGGTCATGTTGGTGCGCCATTTTTAGCACCAAATCGTGTCCGCCGCTGATCACTTCCTGAATGATGGCTTCGAAAGGACGGTTATGCCAGACCACTTTAATTTCAATGGGAACGCCAGCATTGAGATAATATTTTGCCTGCTCGTGGATCCAGGCTGTACGCTGGCTGATGACGCCCTGACGCATAGCGGTACGTTCGTCCGGGGAGAGCAGGGTGGTCATTTCGTATGAGAAGTCATAGATCGGCAAAAAGGCTTTAATTTTGCCACCAATCCGTTGATGTAAATAAACAGCTCGCCGCAATGCTGGTTGGTCGTCCTGGTTAGGATCGATAACAACGAGCATGTTCTGATACATAGCCATACAGGGTCTCCTTACAACAACTGTCAACGCAGTTTGTAATTAAAAGATTAACCCATATCTGGTGAATGAAACAGTGATGAACCTTCTGCCAGATCAATAAATCAGAAAAATTTAATGATATGACAGAAGGATAGTGAGTTATGCGGAAAAATCAGGCAACGTTACGCGTATGGCCAGCAAGCTGGGCCAGCGCATCGTTATTTTCGATGGTGATGTATTTACCTTTGACTGCCAGCATACCGCTTTTCTGGAAGCGACCCAGCAGACGGCTGATGGTTTCTACCGTCAGGCCCAGATAGTTACCAATATCGCCACGAGTCATCGTCAGGCGGAATTCACGAGGGGAGAAGCCGCGTTGGGCAAAACGACGGGACAGGTTGTAGATGAATGCAGCCAGACGTTCCTCGGCATTTTTCTTCGACAACAGCAAGATCATGTCCTGATCGCCTTTGATTTCACCGCTCATCAGACGCATCATCTGCTGACGCAGATTCGGCATTTTACCGGACAAATCGTCCAGCGTTTCGAACGGAATTTCACATACCATCGAGGTTTCCAGCGCCTGAGCGAAGCTCGGGTGATGGCCGCTGCCGATGGCGTCAAATCCCACTAGGTCGCCTGCTAAATGGAAACCAGTGATTTGCTCGTCGCCTTGCTCAGTGATTGTATAACTTTTAATCGTACCGGAGCGGATGGCATAAAGCGATTTAAGTTCATCACCAGCCTTAAACAGCGTCTGGCCTTTCTGAATAGGCTTCTTCCGCTCAATGATATTATCAAGCTGATCAAGCTCATGTTCGTTGAGTGTGAACGGGATGCAAAGCTGGCTGATGCTGCAATCCTGGCAATGGATAGCACAACCGCCAGACTGAATGCGCCGTATAATTCGCTTTTCCGGGATCATAGGTCTGCTCAAGCCGTAATTGATATTTGTCAATTTTAACATCTTTTTAGGGAGCAAGTAAGTCTAAGCAAACTTTAACAGCAGAGAATTCCGATATTAGATGTAAATATATGTCTATCTATTTGAAACTCCTTAAGTTGTCAAGGGTAACTTTACATAAAAGTGTGAACAAGCTGGCACAAATTGTTTAATGTTTACAGCAAAAGATAACCTTCGTGGCGCAATAACCACTCTTTTCGCTGAACTCCGCCTGCATATCCGGTCATGGTGCCGTTTCGGCCAATAACCCGATGGCAAGGTACGACGATGCTGATGGGATTCGATCCGTTTGCCGCACCAACGGCACGCGCCGCGCCAGGGCGGCCCAATTGTTCAGCCAGTTGGCCGTAATGCATTACCTGCCCGCAGGGGATAGTGCGTAGTGTTTTCCAGACTTCGCGCTGAAATGGCGTCCCCCCCGTGGCAGTGGGAAGCGTATCAATAATGCTAAGATTACCGGCAAAATATTCACGAAGCTTGTCGCTTAAACCACCTGGGTTGGTGGCAGAAATGCGCTCATAGCCTTCTTTGCGATAATGGATGTCCAGCAGCTGCACCATGCGTTCGCTGTACTCTTCCCATTCAACCGCCCGCAGGCGAAATTGCTCATCGCAAATCACCCACAGTGGACCCAGTGGCGTGGCAATTTTTTCTTCAAGTAATCTCAGCATCCGTTCTCTCTTAAGACAAACGTGGGTAAATACCCTGACCTATCGGCAGACCGACAAGATACCACGCCAGCAACATCAGCAGCCATACCACCAAAAAGATAAGTGGATAGGGCAAGACTAACGAATAGTAAGTACCCAGTTTCGCGTCTGGTTTGTCGCAGTCTGATAGCATAAAGCGATTTTTTAATTTTTCTGCCTGAAGAAATGAGGGCAAGCCATCACATGGATCGAGGGTGGGATAATTCCAGTCAGTGAAATTTTACCGTAGGCTATCTGTTATTTGATTCTGTGGCGTGATAGCCGCCAGACACCACTGAACTCGTCACTCATTCCCCAATCCCGGCGAGAATGTGGTTATTTACAGAGCTAAAAAATGAATAAAAAAATAGAGCCTGTCGACATCCGCCAGACTCTACAGTACACACAGCAGTGCATCCTCGTCTTAAATCCGGCCTGGGGTCCTGGTGACCGGTGACAGTGTTATAACGGTTTTACCCATCCGTTGCCAATTTTCTTCAGTGACAGATTTCACGAAAATATAAGTTAAATCATTTGTCTTGTGATTGCATAATTATGCATCGTTAATCGACGAGTAAATTTACCGGGCGAGTAGCCCGTTCGACGCTTAAACATATTGCCGAACGATTCAGCTGAGGCATAGCCCAGACGATGGGCAATTTTGGTCAACGAATATCCATCATCAAGAAGCGTCACTGCAGAAATAACGTGCATTTGCTGAACCCAGTGGCGAAATGTTAATCCCGTCTCTTTAACAAATAAGCGCATGAGTGTACGGCTACTGACGTTAATTTTATCCGCTAGATTATCCAGTGTTGGCAGATACCCTTGGTTGTTTAGCAAATTCTCACAAAGCTGCTGTAGCCGCTCATCATTTGGCCAAGGGAGTTCAAGTGACATTTTCACCCCCATTTTTATTTCCTGAAGTATCAGTGTCTCGAGGGCTGAAAAACGTAACTGTTGTTTATCTGTGGTACTTTGCGACGGTGGAAGTTGGTTAATTGCAATTAGTAATTCCCTTAACAGGGGTGAAATACCCGTCATGAAGCAAACTGTTCCCAGCGTTTCACTTTCCGCTTCTGAAACCAGTACGGTTTTTAAAAGTACGTTGCCTGTCGCAACAAACTTATGCGGCATTTGTGGGGGCAGCCAAAGCGCGCTGCTGGCATGGACTAGCCAGACGCTTTCTCCAGCCCATACACGAACGACTCCTTCAGCCGGGTAAAGCAACTGGGCATAGAGATGTTTATGCCAGGGAACTGTACCTCCATTCAGATGTTCCGAATCCAGTCCGATAATGTGATGCCCTGGTGATGCTTTGGGTTGCAGTGTAATTGTCATTTACAGTAGGTATTTTGTCAGAAATCATCAAATAAGCCATGTTAAATTTTAAATATGACGTATGCAAGTTTCCGGATATATACGGTGTAAAGAGTGATGATAATTTCTAAAAAACAGCTTATTGGGGTGGTAGCGATCGGTATTCTTTTGACTGGCGTTGTCTTTTTTATCTGGAGGGTAAGCAAAGGAAGATTTATACAGACGACGGATGATGCTTACATTGGTGGTAATATCACCACGGTGGCAAGTAAAGTTTCTGGTTATATTTCTGCTATAGAGGTGCGCGATAATCAGAGCGTAAAAAAAGGCGATATTATCCTGCGTCTCGATGATCGGGATTATCGTGCAAATGTCGCCAGGCTTGAGGCAAAAATAAAAAGTAGCAAAGCCAATCTCGAAGGCATTCAAGCCACTATTACGATGCAGCAGTCGATAATTCAAAGTGCCAGTGAAACATGGCAGGCAGTAAAACATGAGGAGCAAAAGCGCCTGCGAGATACTGAACGTTATGAAAAACTCGCACAATCAGCGGCAATATCGCAACAAATTATTGATAACGCCAGGTTTGACTACCAGCAGGTCGCAGCAAAGGAGCGCAAAGCCGCGAACGATTTCCTGGTGGAGAAGCAACGGCTGGCAGTTTTATCTGCTCAGGAAGAAAACGTACGTGCGAGTATCGAAGAAGTTCAGGCCGCTTTGACTCAGGCACTACTGGATCTGGAATATACCCTTGTTCACGTATAGGAAATTGAAAAACCAGACGATACCGCTGTCCACGCCTTATGCCACGTGAGCTTTTCTGCTTTTCCCTCCACTCCGGTGTTTTCTCTCTCTGCATGGTCGATTCTTATACCGCAACAGGCTGTTTTTTATACTTGCACCGATTCCCGGGCACACTTAGCCTGTGTCAGGCCGGCATATACCTCAGCAGACTGATATCCCGCGCGTTTTTCTTCAGCCCCTCCACATTCAGTCCCGCGATGGCCCGGCGGTATACCATCCGGCCGCCACACAGCACGCATTCGAACGGGTCACGACTCAGGAACTGTTTCACCATTTGTGCATAGCACACTTTCGCCACTGGTTCCGGTTTATCCATCCCCAGAGCACGGTACACCTGCGGCAGCTTCTCTCCACACACCCGGTTGGCAAGGAACCCGAAGTACCTCACCATCTTAAAAAACTTCTCCGGGATGTGCTGTTTCAGCCTCGCGACCAGCTCACGCTGTGTCAGCGTTTCCGTCGCCGTTTCTCCCGTTTTGTGGTCCAGGTAACGGAAGCTCAGGCTCGCCCCTCCGTTGTAATGTGCCAGCCGGGAGGCCGCTATCGGCGGCTTCTTCAGATAACGACCCAGGTAGCGCGCCGTATTCCTCCCGCCGGCCGTTTTTTTCGACATGTACACATGCCAGTATTTTCCTCCGGCTTTCAGCACCAGGCTTCTCCTCTGTGATTCCGTCGTGATATGTGACAACGACTCCGGCATCGCCAGCCCCTCTGACCACGCTTTCAGAAGCCGTTGCCGCATATTCCACATCCACCGCGAACGCATCGCGTCTTTCAGGAAGCTCAGCTTTTTCCACTGACCATGCTTATTCAGACCTCCACAGGTTACAGACACATGTACATGCGGATGCCAGTTGAGACGACGGCCATACGTGTGGATGGCGCAGAAGATACCGGGTTCCTGCCCCCGTTTCCGGGCGGCATACAGCAGATTCTCCACCGCCAGACGGCACACGTCATTCAGCAGCCACCGGTTGCTTTCGAACACCGGCCACTGCGTGTCCGGCAGGGTGAAGACCAGGTGTACCCAGTCGCAGTCAGGAAGACGATTCAGCTGTGTCGCTATCCACAGGTCTGTGGCCTTTTTTCCGCAGGACGGGCAGGCACGGCTGCCGCATGAGTTAGTGACGTATCTGACGTGGGGGCACTCAGGTTTATCGCAGATGTATTCCTTCACGCCCAGTATCCGCGTGCCGCAGGCCAGCATTTTTGTGACAGCCTCAACCTCGATATCGCGCAGACCGCCCGCATCCAGGAAGGATGTCCAGCACTGGTTGGCCGTGAACAGACGTTTCAGCGGGCGGGGAGTAAAAGCGGACAACATGAGGACGGATTAACCCCCGGTATCCTGTAGCCGGGTAAGGGCTGCTGTGTCGCCACGGCGCTCCAGGATGGAGGCCGCGACCATCGCAGGTGGTGGGTCCATGGGTTTGAGCATCTTCATCCAGTCCCATTCACGTTGTGAGAGCTTCTCAGCACCAACAGAGAGCAGAACGGTATCTATACTTTTGCGGGTCAACATAAGAGGATGAGTCCTTAATAAAACAGGTCCTCAGAGCATACATATTCTGCGGAGCGTGCGGCAACAACAGGACGAACAGGGGCGGTTTTCAATTTGCAGCCGTCAGGCTGCCGTGGTTCGTGCGCCGATTGATGGCATTGTCGCAAACCGCAGCGCCCATACAGGCAGTTGGGTGGAAGGCGGCACATCGTTAGTTTCACTAGTACCAGTCAGTGAGTTGTGGGTTGATGCAAATTATAAAGAAAACCAAATAGCGGGAATGAAGCCAGGAATGAAGGCTGAGATCCGTGCTGATATTCTCAAAGGGGAAGTGTTTCACGGTCACATTGAAAGCCTTTCCCCAGCGACAGGAGCCAGTTTCAGCTTGATTCCGATAGAAAATGCCACTGGCAATTTCACCAAAATTGTTCAGCGTGTCCCGGTACGGATTGCATTTGACGACGCAAAGGAATTAAAGCAACTTCTTCGCCCGGGACTGTCCGTCACCGTCAGTGTTGATGAGAGATGATGTCTATGCGTAAACATATTGCTTTCGCCAGTATGTGTATGGGATTATTTATTGCTCAGCTTGATATTCAAATTGTATCGTCATCCCTAAATGAAATAGGTGGTGGTCTGTCCGCAGGTAAAGACGAAATGGCCTGGCTTCAGACCAGCTATTTAATTGCTGAGATTATTGTTATTCCGCTCTCTGGGTGGCTGTCACGGGTATTTTCCACTCGTTGGCTTTTTACTCTATCCGCGGGAATATTTACTTTAATGAGTATCGCGTGTGGACTTGCATGGAATATTCAGATCATGATTTTGTTTCGTGCTTTACAGGGAGCTGCTGGCGCATCCATGATCCCTTTAGTTTTCACGATGGCGTTTATTTATTACCAGGGTAAAGAGTTGGGGTTGGCTGCTGCGGTAGTCAGTGCGCTGGCCTCACTGTCACCGACGCTAGGGCCAACTCTGGGGGGCTGGCTCACTGATAACCTCGACTGGCGATGGCTATTTTATATCAATATATTACCTGGCATATATTTAGTTTTGAGTATTCCTTTTCTGGTTAATTTTGATAAACCTGATCTCTCTTTACTGAAAGTTGCTGATTATCCGAGTATTATCCTGTTGGCCATGACTCTGGGATGTCTGGAATATACCCTTGAAGAAGGAGCGCGCTGGGGATGGCTGGATGATAATACTATTTTGCTGACATCAGTTCTGGCATTGGTGAGTTTTATTTTATTTGCTGCGCGTACACTTACAATATCCAATCCGATAATGGATCTTCATGCTTTTAAGGATAAAAATTTCACTCTGGGATGTTTTTTTTCTTTTTCTGGAGGGGTTGGGATATTCTCTACTGTATATTTAATACCTGTGTTTTTGGGGCAGATTCGCGGATTAAATGCCGAAGAGATAGGTTTTGCCGTTTGCACAACAGGTATTTTCCAGTTATTTTCTGTTCCCTTTTACTTCTGGTTAAGTAAAAAAATAAATCTGCGATGGCTGTTGATGGCGGGGCTGGGCGGATTTGTGTTTTCAATGTATCTTTTTACCCCTATAACCCACGAATGGGGATGGCAGGAATTACTGTTTCCACAGGCAATTAGAGGGATTTCGCAGCAGTTTGCGATGGCCCCCATCGTAACATTAACGCTGGGGGGAATTCCAAAAGAACGGCTGAAGTTAGCCTCTGGTGTATTTAATTTAACACGTAATCTTGGGGGCGCGATTGGTATTGCCCTGTGTGGCTCTATTCTCAATAATCGAACTAATTTTCATTTTTCGAGAATGGGTGAAAAAATGGTTTCTGTTCCCCATACGGTGAATGACTTCATTTCCAGAAGTGCTTTATTTTTTAATCGCAGTAGAAGTGACCAGACATCGGAAATACTGGCTTCAACCAAATTATTGAGTCAATTGATGCTGAGGGAGGCGCAAACTATGGCATTTTCGGTACCTTTCTGCTAATCAGTGGTCTGTTATTTATCGCATTTTTGTTGGTTCCTGCTATGAATAAATCATCCTGATCGGAGCCTGTGCTGAATTAAACTCGGGCTAAACTGTTCGATACTGCTAACAGGCTAGTATAAAATGCCCCGCCTGCGCAGATACTCACAGGTATGAAGTAGAGTATTGTTTCAATCTGTGAAGGGAACGATGCAGTAAGTATGAACAATTAACCCGTCTGAATCACGACGTGTGAAGGTGCATAGGAGGTTACATGAACCTTGACGACAAATCGCTGTTTCTTGACGCCATGGAAGATGTCCAGCCGCTGAAACGTGCTACAGATGTCCACTGGCATCCAACGCGTAACCAACGTGCGCCGCAGCGTATCGACACGCTGCAGCTTGATAATTTCCTCACTACCGGATTTCTCGACATCATCCCGCTAAGTCAGCCGCTGGAGTTTCGGCAGGAAGGGTTGTAGCATGGGGTGCTGGATAAGCTGCGCAGTGGTAAATATCCGCAACAGGCGAGCCTGAATCTTTTGCGCCAGCCGGTGGAAGAGTGCCGCAAAATGGTGTTCAGTTTCATTCAACAAGCCCTGGCGGATGGTTTGCGTAATGTGCTGATTATTCATGGTAAAGGGCGGGAAGATAAATCACATGCCAATATTGTCCGCAGCTATGTGGCGCGCTGGCTGACCGAATTTGATGATGTTCAGGCATATTGCACCGCGCTACCGCATCATGGCGGCAGCGGGGCGTGTTACGTCGCACTACGTAAAACGGCGCAGGCGAAGCAAGAAAACTGGGAGCGCCACGCTAAGCGCAGTCGTTGATCTCGAGACGCATCCGCGGCTTATGCCGCCAGCACGCGGTTGCGTCCATCATTTTTCGCCCGATACAAAGCATCATCAACGCGTTTAAACAGTTCATCGATGCTTTCATTTCCTTCGTGATGCGCCACACCAATGCTGACGGTAAAGCGTGGTAAGCCCGAAATACTCACTTTTGCCACGCTTACGCGGATAGTTTCAGCCAGCGAAAGCGCGGTATCCAGTGGGGTTCTTGGTAGCAATAAGACAAACTCTTCGCCTCCCCAACGAAACACCAAATCGCCTTTGCGAGCGCAACTTTCGAGGGGGCGGGCGAGGGCGCATAACACCTCATCACCTTTAGAATGCCCATAGAGATCGTTAATGTGTTTAAAACGATCGGTGTCGATGAGCAACAAGCTGTAATCCTGAGCGATGGCGAGATGCTGCATTTGGCCTGGTTCCGTAATGTGATAAAACTGTCGCCGATTCAGTAATCCGGTCATCGCGTCATGGTGAGCAGCATGTTCCAGCTGCTCCTCCAGCCGTTTTTGCTCAGTAATATCATGCACAATACATAACATGAGCTTGTCGCCATAAATTTCAATCGGTCCGGCATAGGTCTGCACATGACGAGTAGATCCATCCGCCAGTTTATGAACAAAATTCAAAGGGTTATGACCGCCGGGTAAATGCGAAATTTCATGCATGATAGGCATGACGCGACGCCCAAGCATATTTATTTCCTAGGTATGTTTCTGGCACATCGTTTCATGGTTATAACCATAGAAATTGAGCGCGGCGAGGTTAGCATCGACGATTTGTCCATCTCGTGACGGGTCAATCAACAACATTGGTGCAGAGTTAGTCAGAAAAAAGCGCGCATAAAAACCTTGTTTTTTGCGCTGATAATTTGCCGAGCGACTGGCTTTTAAACCCAGCGTTGCCGGCGCTTCGATACCTTCGAAAATAATCACCGGTTCTGTTTCTGTCAGCTCTCGCAAAACAAGCCGACAGCTTAATGCTGTTTCCTCTTCTTTACGCTGAACAGTGAGGATTTCGATAATATCGTGTTGGTTTTGCAGATCGGAGAGGTATTTCGGCAGTTCTTTTTGTGAGGAGACGGAATAGGGTCAGGTTCGTAGCTGACTAAACGTGAGGTCTTGCATCAACAGTCGCGCCGCGCTATTGGCATAAATTAACTGTTCCTCAAAGGGCGAAACAATCCAGACAGGACTGGTGAGTAAGTCCAGGGTATTGAAGTTGTGCGTAATCATTGAGATCCCGTTATTTTTATCAATTTTTGTTGCTATCCGATCGCAAAAAAGCCACGTCATATGATCAGATAATTCTGATAATGATAGACGCTATTTAACACTTCACACGGTTTGTATACGGAAAAGCATTTTGCTTTTTGTATTCAATTTAGACAGAATTTTATTAATCATTTCAGGGTAATGGGGTGATGAGATGTTGCGTAACAGGGCCAGAAGGCTAGACTACAAAATAATGCGTTGATGATGGAGGCACAGTGGAAGCGATTAAGGGATCGGACGTTAATGTCCCGGATGCAGTATTTGCCTGGATGCTGGATGGTAGAGGCGGCGTTAAACCGCTGGAAAATACAGATGTGATTGATGAAGCGCATCCCTGCTGGCTCCACCTTAATTATGTACACCATGATAGCGCCCAATGGCTGGCGACAACACCGCTGCTTCCCAATAACGTACGTGATGCGCTGGCGGGCGAGAGCACACGGCCCCGAGTCAGCCGTTTCGGTGAAGGCACGCTGATTACATTGCGCTGTATAAACGGCAGCACCGATGAACGCCCCGATCAACTGGTCGCCATGCGTGTATATATGGACGGGCGGTTAATTGTTTCGACCCGACAACGCAAAGTGCTGGCGCTGGACGATGTGGTGAGCGATCTGGAAGAGGGCACGGGTCCGACCGATTGCGGGGGATGGCTGGTGGATGTGTGCGATGCGTTGACCGATCATTCCAGTGAATTTATCGAGCAGCTGCACGATAAAATTATCGACCTTGAAGATAATCTCCTTGATCAGCAAATTCCACCGCGTGGATTCCTGGCTCTGCTGCGCAAACAATTAATTGTGATGCGTCGCTATATGGCACCGCAACGTGATGTTTATGCTCGTCTTGCCAGTGAACGTTTGCCGTGGATGAGCGATGACCAACGCCGTCGGATGCAGGATATTGCCGATCGCCTTGGGCGCGGCCTTGACGAAATCGACGCCTGTATAGCACGGACTGGCGTGATGGCGGATGAAATCGCTCAGGTGATGCAGGAAAATTTAGCTCGTCGTACCTATACAATGTCGTTGATGGCAATGGTCTTTTTACCCAGTACCTTTCTGACCGGGTTATTTGGCGTCAACCTTGGTGGGATCCCTGGCGGCGGGTGGCAATTCGGATTTTCAATTTTTTGTATTCTGTTAGTTGTTCTTATTGGTGGTGTTGCTTTATGGTTGCACCGTAGTAAATGGTTGTAACAAAAGCAATTTTTCCGGCTGTCTGTATACAAAAACGCCGCAAAGTTTGAGCGAAGTCAATAAACTCTCTACCCATTCAGGGCAATATCTCCCTTGCAGGTGAATGCAACGTCAAGCGATGGGCGTTGCGCTCCATATTGTCTTACTTCCTTTTTTGAATTACTGCATAGCACAATTGATTCGTACGACGCCGACTTTGATGAGTCGGCTTTTTTTTGCCTGTTATTTATCAGCGTCTACCCTTTAAGAGTCCACCCAATGACCGGAGGGAAATATGACGACACTTATTTATTTGCAAATTCCTGTCCCTGAACCGATTCCTGGCGATCCTGTTCCAGTGCCCGATCCGATCCCTCGCCCGCAACCCATGCCTGACCCACCACCCGATGAAGAACCGATTAAATTGTCGCATCGTGAGCGTAGATCTGCGAGGATACGCGCCTGCTAACTTTGCGTCGATGACCACGAGAATAGATTGTGACCGCTTTTTCTACCCTGAATGTTTTGCCTCCCGCCCAACTCACGAACCTTAATGAGTTGGGTTATTTAACCATGACGCCGGTGCAGGCCGCCGCGCTTCCGGCGATCCTTGCCGGAAAAGATGTTCGCGTGCAGGCGAAAACCGGCAGCGGCAAAACGGCGGCTTTTGGCCTCGGCTTGTTACAGCAAATTGATGCGTCGCTATTTCAAACCCAGGCTTTAGTGCTGTGTCCTACGCGTGAACTGGCGGATCAGGTGGCAGGTGAATTGCGTCGGCTGGCGCGTTTTCTGCCAAATACCAAAATTTTGACGTTGTGCGGTGGTCAACCGTTCGGTATGCAGCGTGATTCGCTGCAACATGCGCCGCATATTATCGTGGCAACGCCGGGTCGTTTGCTGGATCACTTGCAAAAAGGCACGGTATCACTGGATGCGCTGAATACTTTGGTGATGGATGAGGCCGACCGCATGCTGGATATGGGATTTAGCGATGCCATTGATGATGTCATCCGTTTTGCGCCTGCATCTCGACAGACGCTTCTGTTTTCGGCAACCTGGCCGGAAGCCATCGCCGCAATCAGCGGACGAGTGCAACGCGATCCTTTGGCGATTGAAATTGACTCAACAGATGCTTTGCCACCCATTGAACAACAATTTTATGAGACATCCAGTAAAGGCAAAATTCCTCTGTTGCAACGGTTATTAAGCTTGCATCAGCCATCCTCTTGTGTGGTGTTTTGCAATACCAAAAAAGATTGCCAGGCTGTCTGCGACGCGCTGAATGAAGTAGAGCAAAGTGCATTGTCGTTACACGGCGATCTGGAGCAACGCGATCAGACCCTGGTACGTTTTGCTAACGGTAGCGCCCGTGTACTGGTTGCGACTGATGTTGCTGCGCGTGGTCTGGATATTAAATCGCTTGAGCTGGTGGTGAACTTTGAGCTGGCGTGGGACCCTGAAGTTCATGTACATCGCATCGGTCGTACAGCTCGTGCAGGAAATAGCGGTCTGGCGATCAGTTTCTGTGCTCCGGAAGAAGCACAGCGGGCCAATATCATTTCTGACATGTTGCAGATAAAACTTAACTGGCAAACGCCGCCAGCTAATAGTTCCATTGTGACGCTGGAAGCAGAAATGGCAACGTTGTGTATCGATGGCGGGAAAAAAGCCAAAATGCGCCCGGGTGATGTATTAGGTGCACTGACAGGAGATATCGGGCTTGATGGCGCAGATATTGGCAAAATCGCCGTGCATCCGGCGCATGTCTATGTCGCGGTCCGTCAGGCTGTTGCTCATAAAGCATGGAAACAGTTACAGGGCGGGAAGATTAAAGGAAAAACGTGCCGGGTGCGGTTATTAAAATAATGAAATGTTGAATTGCCGGGTGCAAGAGTAAACATCTTATTCGGGATTGCCAGATGCGACGCTGGCCGCGTCTTATCCGGCCTCCATAAGAGTAGCCCGATACGCTTGCGCATCGGGCGCTATCCTGGTTATTTCACTTCAACCACATTCAGCCGTAACTCATCCAACTGATTTTCATCTTCTTCTGGCTGCCAGCCCGCCGGTTGTAGTGGGATCTCTTCGCGATCAAACGCCAGATCACCCCCGTTAACCACTTCAGAACCGTGGGTAATGCCTTTGAAATCGAACAGGTTGGTATCGCACAGATGCGACGGCACCACATTCTGCATCGCGCTGAACATCGTCTCGATACGCCCTGGATAACGTTTATCCCAGTCACGCAACATGTCAGCAATCACCTGACGTTGCAGGTTAGGCTGTGAACCGCACAGGTTGCACGGAATAATCGGGAACGCTTTTGCATCGGCAAATCGCTGAATATCTTTCTCGCGGCAGTAGGCCAGTGGACGAATAACGATATGTTTGCCATCATCGCTCATCAGTTTCGGAGGCATACCTTTCATCTTGCCGCCGTAGAACATATTTAAGAACAACGTTTGCAGGATATCGTCACGATGGTGACCCAACGCGATCTTCGTCGTCCCCAGTTCCGTTGCGGTGCGATAAAGGATACCGCGACGTAGCCGAGAACACAGTGAGCAAGTGGTTTTGCCCTCTGGAATCTTCTCTTTCACGATACCGTAAGTGTTCTCTTCAACAATCTTGTACTCAACGCCCAGCTTTTCAAGATACTCGGGCAGAACGTGTTCCGGGAAGCCCGGTTGCTTTTGATCGAGGTTAACAGCCACCAGCGAAAAATTGATTGGCGCGCTTTGCTGCAAATTGCGCAGAATCTCCAGCATGGTATAGCTGTCTTTACCCCCGGAGAGGCAAACCATGATGCGATCGCCTTCTTCAATCATATTGAAGTCAGCAATGGCTTCGCCCACGTTACGACGCAGACGTTTTTGTAATTTGTTCAGGTTGTATTGTTCTTTCTTACTAATTTCTTGATTTTGCGACATTTAAAAGCGACTCAATTCGTTATATGGCATCAGAAGAGTATGCGTCATGCCGGAACGCTCAGCATAAGAAATCTGATATAAAAACTGTGGCGTGTATGGTACGGATTAGAGGGGAAAATGTCAGCACATTTGCGAAATGAATCAAAAAGCCCGCAGCAATGTGCGGGCGTTAGTGTCAGCGCACAACCAGCACGGAGCACTCTGCGTGACGCACTACAGCTGCGGCGTTGGAACCGAGCAGATAAGTGGTGATATCCGGTCGATGGGAAGCAATGATGATCATATGAGCGGGGATCTTCTTCGCCAATTCCAGAATGCGGTCTTTGGGCGAGCCTTCCTCAACATGGACATGCACTCTGTCGGTTGGCAGTTTAAATTTTTTAATGATCTCTTCCAGTTGCGATTTGGCTTCCGCTTTCAGGTCATCCATTGCCGGTAATTCTGCGGAATACGCTAAACCCAGAGAGGCATAGTAGGGCAGTGAAGGTATTACCGTCAGGAAATGAACCTCTGCATCATCAATCTTTGCCTCTGCCTCAACGTGGCTAATCACGCGTTGAGTTAATTCTGAATCTGAAATATCGATAGGGACAAGAATCGTTCTGTTCATAAAACCTCCTGTTTTAGTATCCGCATAAAGTGTAACGCCAGATGACACTTTTTGTGTAATGACGGAGTTCACATTTTTAATTTAGATCAAAGGAGGAAGAATAAGCAGAAAAAGCCCGCCATAACAGCGGGCAGGAGGATTTAGAACTGATAAACCAGACCTAAAGCGACAATATCATCGGTAGAGATGCCGTTGGCAGCGTAGAAACTGTCATCTTCATCCAACAGGTTGATTTTATAGTCAACATAGGTGGACATGTTTTTATTGAAATAGTAAGTCGCGCCAACATCGGCGTATTTAACCAGATCTTTATCATCAACACCTGCCGGGTTGTCTGCACCACCAGCAGCGTGAAGGTCACGGCCTTTAGACATCAGGAAAGAGACTGCCGGACGCAGACAAAAATCAAACTGGTACTAGTAACTTCAAAGTTCTGGGTTTTGTTCGCAACTGCATAATCGCTGTCGCCAAACGGGGTCATATTACGCGTTTCTGAATACATGGTTGCTAGGTAAATATTGTTAGCATCGTATTTTAGCCCAGCAGTCCACGCGTCTGCTTTATCACCACCCGCCGCAGTATGGTTAACCTGGTCATTGGTGCGGTCAGAAGAGGTGTATGCCGCACCAGCGCTAAAGCCCATGCCTAAATCATATGTTGTGGAAAGACCCCAGCCGTCACCGTTTTCATGACGAACATCGCGTTCGTTATTGGTGCCTTCCTGACCATTACTGGCTCCTTCGTTGTTACCTTGATACTGCACCGCGAAGTTCAGACCATTTACCAGACCGAAGAAATCAGTATTACGATAAGTCGCGACGCCATTGGCTCGACCAGTCATAAAGTTGTCTGCATTGGTATAAGAGTCACCGCCAAATTCAGGCAGCATATCGGTCCAGCCTTCGATGTCGTACATTACGCCATAATTACGTCCGTAATCGAAAGAACCGTAATCTGCAAATTTCAGTCCGGCAAATGCCAGACGGGTCCATGACTGGTTTTTTGAAGATTCAGTGTTGTTTGCCTGAATATTGTATTCCCATTGACCGTAGCCAGTAAGTTGATCGTTAATTTGGGTTTCGCCTTTAAAACCCAGACGCGCATAGCTCTGGTCGCCATCTTTCGCTGAATTATCAGAAAAATAATGCAGGCCATCAACTTTGCCATACAGATCTAATTTGTTGCCGTCTTTATTATAAACTTCGGCTGCATGTGCAGCACCTGCGGCGAGCAGGGCAGGAATTAAAAGTGCCAGTACTTTTCTTTTCATTGAATAAATCCTTTAGTTATTTTATTTGCCTTTTATCCCCATTTCGGGGAGTGAAAACATCCTAAAGGAGAAGTTCAGTTAGCCGATAAATATCATTTGTTACGCCTTAAGTAAAACCTTAATCAAATAATTCCTCTGAAATGATAATAAGTCTGGTGAATGTATCGAAGATAATACATACAAAATAAAAATTATACTTTTAATTTCCTATACGTTATTCTGCGCGGGTTATATGCCTTTATTGTCACAGATTTTATTTTCTGTTGGGCCATTGCATTGCCACTGATTTTCCAACATATAAAAAGACAAGCCCGAACAGTCGTCCGGGCTTTTTTTTTAGAATTGGATAATCCTTATCCAGAGCATTTAATCGGTGTTGCTTTTTTCCGCTTTTCCGGCCATTTGTGCTAGGAAGTCATAGCGTTTTTGCAAATTAGCTGCAGCATCTTTCCATAACTGTTCTGCCACTTCTGGCTGCTGCGAATTCAGACGACGGAAACGCTGCTCGTGAAGTAACGTTTCTTCCAGTGCTTCTGACGGCGGGCGTGAATCCAGCGCCAGCGGCAGTTTGCCTTCATCGGCACGACGCGGATCAAAGCGATATAGCGGCCAGAAGCCGGTAGCAGTGAGTTGGCGCATCTGGTCGTGGCTGAGAGCCAGATCGTAACCATGCTCTTCACACGGGCTATAAGCAATGATCAGCGATGGTCCCGGATACGCTTCCGCTTCCTGAATCGCTTTCACCGTCTGGTTCAGCTGCGCGCCGAGAGAAATCTGCGCCACATAAACATGACCGTACATCATCATACTGACGCCAAGATCTTTACGCGCTTTACGTTTGCCGTGCTCGCCGAACTTAGTTACTGCACCCAGCGGTGTCGCTTTCGACGCCTGACCACCGGTGTTGGAATAGCATTGCGTATCCAGCACCAGAATGTTGACGTTTTCCGTCAAACTCAATACATGATCCAGACCGCCAAAGCCGATATCGTAAGCCCAGCCGTCGCCACCAATCAGCCAGATTGATTTTTCCACCAGTGCATCTGCGTCACGCAGAAGTTCATGTGCTTCGGCAACATCGTTGAGTTGCTGGCGTAAAGCTGCGACCTGTTCTCGACGAACCTCTGGCGTAGCGTCTGATTTCAACGCCGTCAGTAATTCCGCCGGGATTTTATCGGCAAATTGATCCAGCAGACGCAGCACGCGGACACGGTGTTGATCGACCGTCAGGCGGAAACCAAGGCCAAATTCGGCATTATCTTCAAATAGAGAGTTCGCCCATGCCGGCCCACGACCGTTGGCATCGGTGGTATACGGTGTAGAGGGCAGGTTACCGCCATAAATTGAAGAACAGCCGGTGGCGTTAGCGATCAACATCCGGTCACCATAGAGCTGAGTCAGCAATTTAATATACGGCGTCTCGCCACAACCGGGGCAAGCACCTGAATATTCAAACAGCGGTGTAATCAGCTGCGATGTACGAATATCAATACGTTCCAGTTTGCTACGGTCGATTTCTGGCAGGTTGAGGAAGAAATCGTAATTGATTTTCTCTTCTTCGACATGTTCCTGGCGAGACATCATATTGATGGCTTTAATCTCTGGATTCTGACGGTCTTTCGCCGGGCAAACTTCGACGCACAGGTTACAACCGGTGCAATCTTCCGGTGCCACCTGCAAGACATATTTCTGCCCGCGCATATCACGCGATTTCACATCTAGCGAATGCAGGCTGGCAGGGGCGTTTTCCATCGCTTCAGGCGGTACCACTTTTGCGCGAATAGCTGAGTGTGGGCAAGCGGCGACGCAGTGGTTACATTGGGTACAGAGTTCCTCTTTCCAGATGGGGATCTCTTCGGCGATATTGCGTTTTTCCCAGCGAGTGGTGCCCATCGGCCAGGTGCCGTCTGGCGGCAGCGCCGAAACGGGGAGGGCATCACCAAGCCCGGCGAGCATCGCCGCGGTTACGGTTTTCACGAAATCAGGGGCGGCATCGGAAACCACTGGCGGTCGATTGGCGCTGTGCGGATTTACCGGTTGCAACGGAACTTCTTCTACGGATTCACGCGCCAGCGCCAGAGCCTGCCAGTTGCGCTCCACCAGATCCTGACCTTTGCTACTGTAACTTTTGGCAATCGCACCCTGCAATTCTGCGAGGGCGCTATCGCCAGGCAGAATTTGCGTCAGATGGAAAAAAGCCATCTGCATGACGGTATTAATACGGGCCGCCAGGCCACATTCGCGGGCGATTTTCGCCGCGTTAATCACATAGAAGCGCGCTTTTTTCTGGTTTAACACGGCCTGAACTTCCTGCGGCAAGCGCGACCACACTTCATCTGCGCTGTACGGCGTATTAAGCAGGAAAATGCCGCTAGGTTTTAAACGCTCAGCCATCTGATATTTATCGATAAACTGCAACTGGTGGCAGCCAACAAAATCAGCCTGGGAAATGAGATAAGCGGAACGAATCGGCTGTTCGCTCACGCGAAGGTGAGAAACCGTCAGGCCGCCCGCTTTTTTGGAGTCGTAAACAAAATAGCCCTGTGCGTACCACGGCGTGGAATTACCGATAATCTTGATATTGTTTTTGGTTGCGGAAACGCTGCCATCACTACCAAGGCCATAAAACAAGGCTTCAAGTTTCGCCGAGTTTGGCAGAGTGTTTTCCGGCAACGGCAGTGACAGATTGGTCACATCATCGTAAATACCAACCGTAAAGCGTGCTTTAGGTTTAGCCGCGTTGAGCTCGGCAAATACCGCCAGTACACAGTCCGGGCCAAATTCTTTGGATGAAAGACCATAGCGCCCACCAATGACACGGGGCAGGGTTTCGCGCTCACCATTATTAAAGGCTTCTGCCAGTGCGGTCATCACATCCAGATAGAGCGGTTCTGCCTGGGCACCGGGTTCTTTGGTTCTGTCCAGTACCGCCACGCTGCGTACGGATCCCGGCAGAGCTTGCAGCAAGTGTTTGGCGGAGAAGGGACGGTACAGACGAACTTTCAGCACGCCAACTTTTTCGCCACGGGTTAGCAATTCATCAACCACTTCTTCACAGGTGCCAATGGCAGAGCCCATCAGGATAATCACCCGTTCCGCTTGCGGATGCCCGTAATACTCAAACGGCTGATACTGACGACCTGTCGCGGCAGCGAAATCATTCATCGCCTGTTCAACATGGTCATAGACCGCGTTGTACCAGGGATTGGTGGCTTCGCGAGACTGGAAATAAGTGTCAGGATTGGCGGACGTACCGCGGATCACCGGATGTTCCGGGTTGAGCGCCCGGGCGCGATGAGCATCAATTTCGGCCTGCGGCATGAGATCAAGAATAGTGTCATCGGCCAGCGGGACAATTTTATTGATTTCGTGGGACGTGCGAAAACCATCAAAGAAATGAATAAATGGCACGCGGCTCTTCAGCGTTGCGATGTGCGAAATGAGAGCAAAGTCTTGCGCTTCCTGGACGTTAGCCGCACACAACATCGCGCAACCCGTCTGGCGCACCGCCATAACGTCGGAATGATCGCCAAAAATAGAAAGTGCATGTGTGGCAACGGTACGTGCCGCTACATGCAGGACAAATGGCGTCAGTTCGCCTGCCAGTTTGTACAGCGTCGGGATCATCAGCAGCAAACCCTGCGATGACGTAAACGATGTTGAAAGGGCACCCGTCTGCAAAGCGCCATGCACGGTAGCGATAGCACCCGCTTCCGACTGCATTTCAACCACGCGTGGTGTGTCTCCCCAAACGTTCTTCAAGCCGTTTCCGGCCCAGGCATCAGCCTGTTCTGCCATCGTGGAACTGGGGGTAATAGGGTAGATGGCGATAACTTCACTGATGCGAAACGTCACCGAAGCAACCGCGCCATTACCGTCAATAGTAATCATATGACACCCTTACATTGCGCAAATGAGGGGCGCACGAAATTGCTGCGCGCCCAGTAGTAATCCTTCAATTTTAGCAAATGGCTTTCTTCTGCATTTTCGCTTTTGTGTCCCCCACATCAGAGTAATGAATGTTTTGATCAAACAGAGGGCAAAAAAATAGCCATAAAAAAGTAAAAATGCGGGGCAACGCGCAGGACAGCTCTCGACGCCGCCCTCTGTGCTGCCTATTATTTATGGCGGTGTCGTTTGGCTTGAAGATCAGAGGAAGAAGAGATGCGAGCAGCGTTTTGGGTAGGTGTGCCGCTTTATTGTTGTCGGCGTGTAGTAGTGAGCCTGTTCAGCAGGCGACTGCGGCGCACGTAGCGCCAAGTTTAAAAGCGTCGATGTCCAGTAGTGGAGAAGCAAATTGTGCAATGATCGGCGGTTCGCTTTCTGTTGCCCGTCAACTGGATGGTACGGCGATTGGGATGTGTGCATTACCCAACGGCAAACGCTGTAGCGAACAGTCACTTGCCGCCGGGAGCTGTGGCAGCTATTAATTCATTAAATCCGCCAGCTTATAAGTTAATGTCTGTTTCGCGGTCGCCAGCGTTAACTGGTTCGCGGTCAGATCCACTTGTGCACCTTCTTTCAGCATTTCGCTAATGGTGTTATCGGGTAATGACTCCAACTTACTGATAGTGTTTTATGTTCAGATAATGCCCGATGACCTTGTCATGCAGCTCCACCGATTTTGAGAACGACAGTGACTTCCGTACCAGCCTTGCCAGATGTTGTCTCAGATTCAGATTATGTCGCTCAATGCGCTGAGTGTAACGCTTGCTGATAACGTGCAGCTTTCCCTTCAGGCGTGATTCATACAGCGGCCAGCCATCCGTCATCCATACCACGACCTCAAAGGCCGACAGCAGGCTCAGAAGACGCTCCAGTGTGGCCAGAGTGCGTTCCCCGAAGACGTGCGCCACAACCGTCCTCCGTATCCTGTCATACGCGTAAAACAGCCAGCGCTGACGTGATTTAGCACCGACGTAGCCCCAATGTTCGTCCATTTCAGCGCAGACAATCACATCACTGCCCGGTTGTATGCGCGAGGTTACCGACTGCGGCCTGAGTTTTTTAAGTGACGTAAAACCGTGTTGAGGCCAACGCCCATAATGCGTGCACTGGCGCGACATCCGACGCCATTCATGGCCATATCAATGATTTTCTGGTGCGTACCGGGCTGAGAGGCGGTGTAAGTGAACTGTAGTTGCCATGTTTTACGGCAATGAGAGCAGAGATAGCGCTGATGTCCGGCAGTGCTTTTGCCGTTACGCACCACGCCTTCAGTAGCGGAGCAGGAAGGACATCTGATGGAAATGGAAGCCACGCAAGCACCTTAAAATCACCATCATACACTAAATCAGTAAGTTGGCAGCATTACCCGTAGTTTGTACCGAATGTTTGCCGATAAAGGTTTGGTAGTCGCGCAATATATTCGTAACCGTCGTCTCGATTTTTGTGCAGATGCGATTCGCCATGCCGCAGATGATGAAAAACTGGCAGGCATCGGCTTTCATTGGGGATTTTCTGACCAGAGTCATTTTTCAACGGTATTTAAGCAACGCTTTGGGATGACGCCAGGCGAGTATCGACGTAAATTCCGCTAACTAATTGGCGTTGCATGTACTGCAACGCCAATTAGTTAAAACAGATATTTGACTATGCATTTTTCAGGGCGAAAGGCAATTTGACAGGAGTTTTTGAATATTCACCTTGTTTCAGGAAAATAGATCAATCGCTTTCTCCTGTAGCGTTATCCCGATATTGCGGTTTTGCTATTAAAACTTTCGCACCCATTTACCGTTTATCCCTTGTACATATTCCCCCGGTTTGGCCCGAGCTACGAGCTTTTGCCCGGCGAGTTTCGCGATATCATCTACAGACACATTATTTTGCTTTGCCCGTTGTTGGTAACTCGCTTTACGTTCGGCATTAATTTCGGTTACTAATTTCTCTGTTTCAGCATCCGTTTTCAGCGCAACCAGATAACCATAAAATGTTTCACCTACCCGCCCCTGAGTTCTGGCTTCATCCAGAGTCAATGCCATTACATTGCTGCTTACCAGCCCAACAAGAAACGCACAAAGAAGTAATGTTTTCTTCATCATCGCCTCAGAAAAGATCGCTACGAGTTTCAAGCAGCTCTTCGACATCTTTGTCTGCCTTGATGATGATCTCATGCTCAATTTTAACGTTCATATTGATAGTGATCGGTTCCTTAGGTGCAGCGACTTCAATGCGAGGCGTACAGCCAACCAGCATAAAAGATGACGTCAACGCAGCCAGTAAAATTTTCATTGTTTTTCCTCACACTCTTTTCCTTGCGGACAGTCATTTCCCGGCAGACGTGCGTTCTGCTCCAACCATGCCTGGAGATTATCGCCAAAGCGTAAACTGCGCCACAGCGTAAAAATATTCTCTTCATGATGGTAATTAAGGTTTACCGTACCGCTTTTACCATCAACGCGACTGGTACCTGTAATGTTGGCCTGCATGGTTAATAAACCGAGATTATCTAAGTTAATTTTTGTCGATGACCGGCTAATTTCCATATAGCGCAACCAGTTAATTGCTGAACCCGCAGTCATATTGTCTTTCACCACCGCATCTGCGGTATCTTTATCCAGCCGCAAGGTCATTAGCCCGCTATTTGCCAGCCAACCATCTTTCACTATCCATTTTTCGTTGTTTAGCCATAACGGCAATGCACCACTAAATGCCCCGGACATGGCGAATTGTTTCGGATTGACGGCGCTAACCAGTTCGCTGGATGAGAGATTATTCAGCCGCAACAGCGCCGGGTCATGTTGCGGCATACGTAATTGTTTCATCAGCACGTTACCGCCTAACACATCGACGCTAACATCAGTCAACAGCAAGGGTTCTTCTTCAGTCCACGGATAACGCCCTTGCAAATCAGCCGTAATATTTTTCGCTGTCACCAGATTAATCACTTCGGCAATTCGCAACGTAACGGGGCCGCGAGTCCCCAGATGCCAGGCTCCATCGGCAAAACGGAAAGGCAGGACAAAATCGACACCGTTAACCTGATTATCTGGCATCCAGGCACTACCGCCTTTCAACACGCCGTGCCCTCCCGCGCGGAATCCTTGTTCAGGCGCAGCAGAAAATGCAACCTGAGCATACAGTTCACCATCGCGTAAGTTCATCTTCCAGTCGGGTGGCACCAGCGGCTGGAATACAGTCAGTGATTGTTTTGGCCACCAGGCGTTACCGCGCAGACGAATACCGTCCCAGCGACCATTTACCCGAACCGGGCCAATCTCACCAGCATGTAAATCGCCTTTAAAGAGGAAATAGGTCGGATTGCGCCCATCGACGCTAAATTTTAAGGTTGATGGCGGTAACACACTGCCGCCAGTGAACAGCGTTTGCCCGGCGTCCAGTGACAGCGCGCCGCTGAAGGAGGGATGCTGTGCGTCACGTACCCAGACGACGGGCTTGTCGAGAATTAATCGCGGCTTTTCTACCGTCATCGTACCGTATTGTAACTGGTCGAAACCGGTGGAGAGATCGGTCAGCGTAATCGTGCTGTCATGCCACTCACCTTTTCCTGCGACATCCCAGGTGGCATTCATCGGTGTAAAACTCCCTTTTCCCCAGTAGCGCCACTGCCAGCGGCCAGCGTCAGGGAGAAAATCATTCGCCAGCCCATCCATATGCAGCACGAAATCGCCCAGTTCATTTTCATGCGCCTGCAAAATGGCCTGCAAACGTCCGTCAACACCACGTTGGGTGACTTTTACACCCGCTAAAGGCCAGCGGATTTCATCGATGTCCAGCGAATCGATGACTCTTCCCTTTGAACGAAGTAACGCGCCTGGCTCAAAGGTCAGCGTTGGGTCAGACAGACTTCCACTTAGCTGCGCAGGTAAACGGGCATATAAAATGAGGTCCGCCTGTTTCGCTTCACCGGTCAGCTGCAGAGGCAGTTGACTGTTATCCATGCTTAATTTTCCTGGGCCAAAATTAAGCACCGCGTTGCCCTTACCCGCTTGCCCCTGGGTCAGCACATTCAGTCGTCCGCTGACCAGAGCGTTCTCAAGCCCTGCCTGCCAGTTGTCGACTTTGACACCCAGTCGGCCACTCAAAGGAAAACCAGCATACAGCCAGCTCCAGCGACCATCGCTTACGGTCAATTGTTGACGAGTAATTTGCCACGGCAAATCGAGCAACGGATCGCCGTTATCCCGTGCCAGCACGATCAATTGCCCGCTATTTTCCTGCCAGTCCAGCTCGGCATCCACCAGTGACGGTTCCTGCGGCAAGTTTAACGTCGCAGTAGCATGCCCACTTACAGGAAGTCCATCCGGCACGAGCGGCATAGTAAATTCCCCCACCAGTTTAACCGGCGGCTGATTTTCAAACGCGACGACATCCAGTTCGCTGACTGTAAGTTGTTGCCCTTTCAGCTGGCCTTGAAATTTAACTTTTTCGCCCTGATAACGCAGTTGCTGGATATCAGAGGTTAATGCGAGAGAGAGTTTTCCCTGCCATTCCTGCCAGGGAGAAAAAATCAGTTTATCGATATTGATCCAGGTGTTAGGCAGCATGGACTGCCACTGCGCGAGGGTTTTTGGAGCAGCTGGCGATTGCTCCGTCTGCGGCAATTTCGCCAGACAAGCAGAATCAAGTTCTACCGTGCCGACGTTCAATAACCAGCGGCTGGGATGTGAAAGGCTGGCGTTGGTGATATGCGCAAGCTGACAATCTCCCACCAGATAACGGAGATCGGGAATGATTAAACCTTTACGCGTAATGCGTGGGCTTTCATCTAATGCAATACGTGTCCCGAGCGGTAGCCAGATGTCCGCCAGCGTGGGAACCCACAGCCCGAGCGTCATCAGCAGCGTCAACGGCACAAGAATAATCAGTAATAACAGCGCGAGAACGGCTTTATATTTACCCAGCATGGGTAGTTAATATCCTGATTTAGCGAAAAATTAAGCATTCAATACGGGTATTGTGGCATGTTTAACCGTTCAGTTGAAGGTTGCGCCTACACTAAGCATAGTTGTTGATGAATTTTTCAATATCGCCATGGCTTTCAATTATATTTGAAATTTTGTAAAATATTTTTAGTAGCTTAAATGTGATTCAACATCACTGGAGAAAGTCTTATGAAACTCGCCGTTTATAGCACAAAACAGTACGACAAGAAGTACCTGCAACAGGTGAACGAGTCCTTTGGCTTTGAGCTGGAATTTTTTGACTTTCTGCTGACGGAAAAAACCGCTAAAACTGCCAATGGCTGCGAAGCGGTATGTATTTTCGTAAACGATGACGGCAGCCACCCGGTGCTGGAAGAGCTGAAAAAGCACGGCGTTAAATATATCGCCCTGCGCTGTGCCGGTTTCAATAACGTCGACCTTGATGCGGCAAAAGAACTGGGGCTGAAAGTAGTCCGTGTTCCAGCCTATGATCCAGAGGCCGTTGCTGAACACGCCATCGGTATGATGATGACGCTGAACCGCCGTATTCACCGCGCGTATCAGCGTACCCGTGACGCTAACTTCTCTCTGGAAGGTCTGACCGGCTTTACTATGTATGGCAAAACGGCAGGCGTTATCGGTACCGGTAAAATCGGTGTGGCGATGCTGCGCATTCTGAAAGGTTTTGGTATGCGTCTGCTGGCGTTCGATCCGTATCCAAGTGCAGCGGCGCTGGAACTCGGTGTGGAGTATGTCGATCTGCCAACCCTGTTCTCTGAATCAGACGTTATCTCTCTGCACTGCCCGCTGACACCGGAAAACTACCATCTGTTGAACGAAGCCGCCTTCGATCAGATGAAAAATGGCGTGATGATCGTCAATACCAGTCGCGGTGCATTGATTGATTCTCAGGCGGCAATTGAAGCGCTGAAAAATCAGAAAATTGGTTCGTTGGGTATGGACGTCTATGAGAACGAACGCGATCTGTTCTTTGAAGATAAATCCAACGACGTGATCCAGGATGACGTATTCCGTCGCCTGTCTGCCTGCCACAACGTGCTGTTTACCGGGCACCAGGCATTCCTGACAGCAGAAGCTCTGACCAGTATTTCTCAGACTACGCTGCAAAACTTAAGCAATCTGGAAAAAGGTGAAACCTGCCCGAACGAACTGGTTTAATCTTGCAGCTCCCCTGCAATCCAGGGGAGCTGATTCAGATAATCCCCAATGACCTTTCATTCTCTATTCTTAAAATAGTCCTGAGTCAGAAACTGTAATTGAGAACCACAATGAAGAAAGTAGCCGCGTTTGTTGCGCTAAGCCTGCTGATGGCGGGATGTGTAAGTAATGACAAAATTGCTGTTACGCCAGAACAGCTACAGCATCATCGCTTTGTGCTGGAAAGCGTAAACGGTAAGCCCGTGACCAGCGATAAAAATCCGCCAGAAATCAGCTTTGGTGAAAAAATGATGATTTCCGGCAGCATGTGTAACCGCTTTAGCGGTGAAGGCAAACTGTCTAATGGTGAACTGACAGCCAAAGGGCTGGCAATGACCCGTATGATGTGCGCTAACCCGCAGCTTAATGAACTCGATAACACGGTAATGACTCCAACTTACTGATAGTGTTTTATGTTCAGATAATGCCCGATGACCTTGTCATGCAGCTCCACCGATTTTGAGAACGACAGTGACTTCCGTCCCAGCCTTGCCAGATGTTGTCTCAGATTCAGATTATGTCGCTCAATGCGCTGAGTGTAACGCTTGCTGATAACGTGCAGCTTTCCCTTCAGGCGTGATTCATACAGCGGCCAGCCATCCGTCATCCATACCACGACCTCAAAGGCCGACAGCAGGCTCAGAAGACGCTCCAGTGTGGCCAGAGTGCGTTCACCGAAGACGTGCGCCACAACCGTCCTCCGTATCCTGTCATACGCGTAAAACAGCCAGCGCTGACGTGATTTAGCACCGACGTAGCCCCAATGTTCGTCCATTTCAGCGCAGACAATCACATCACTGCCCGGTTGTATGCGCGAGGTTACCGACTGCGGCCTGAGTTTTTTAAGTGACGTAAAACCGTGTTGAGGCCAACGCCCATAATGCGTGCACTGGCGCGACATCCGACGCCATTCATGGCCATATCAATGATTTTCTGGTGCGTACCGGGCTGAGAGGCGGTGTAAGTGAACTGTAGTTGCCATGTTTTACGGCAATGAGAGCAGAGATAGCGCTGATGTCCGGCAGTGCTTTTGCCGTTACGCACCACGCCTTCAGTAGCGGAGCAGGAAGGACATCTGATGGAAATGGAAGCCACGCAAGCACCTTAAAATCACCATCATACACTAAATCAGTAAGTTGGCAGCATTACCAAGATAAACAACAAGTTGAACAAGCTATCAACAGTAGCGTGAATCTTGTCCCCTTCGGTTTATCTGCATCGGACTGGAAAGTGCATCGTGGCGATTTAGTGGTAGAAGGTAATATAGAGAGTAATCAAAAATTGATTGTTCTTGGCAATTTGACAGTCAAAGGTAATATTTCCACTTTCTCTCTTTCTAATCCATGGGTTATTCTCGGTAACGTGACGGCAACGAATATAGTTACGGATTCACCACTGTTAATTACCGGTTCGATAAATGCAAGTGGACTGGTATTTATCGACTCATATTACGATAATCCGTCTACGATTAAGGGGAGTATTAATGCGCGTGGGGTATTTATCAATGACATAATTGCACCTGTTGTTGCGTCTTCGACAAATAGTGAATTCATGGTCCGTGCGAGTGACAAAAATGACACTGAAAATGTCAAAAAAGCGCTGATGATAATAAATCCTGATGCATATTATTGGGGTCTAATAAATGATGAAGATGCTCTGAAAGAAATTTTTAAGCGAAGCAATATTCGCATGGCAGGGAATGTCTGTAATCAGATGAAAAAAGAAGCGCTGTTTCGCCCTAAGCCTTCTCCTGAGTTAGTGCAGGAATTGCAAATGCTGGATGAAGGCAACGTTGCTGCATTTGAAGGACGAGATATTGCGACATTTGATCTTGCCATAATGCGAACTCTCCCAAGGCTTAAAGGAATTTCAGCTAACCTACGCAAACAACTTATTAATAGCAATGATGAACAAACGATTGAAAGTATGGCGAGATATATGCCTGACAATGAGATTCTGGAGTTGACCGATCAGCAATTGGGTTACCAGCCTGTTGTTCTGGGGTTGCTCGACCGTGAACCGCTCTCTGTCGAAATAATGACGCGAATGAGTCGTCTACCTGATGGTGTCGGTCCGTTGAATCTTGCGCTACGTGAAAATCTCCCTCTGGATATCGTCATGACTCTGGCGAAAAGAGATTGGGATATGATCATTCAGGAGCTTTATAAAGATGCGTGGTTATTGCCCGAATCCATTATTGATGGCTATATCCGCAGTGATGATTCCTCTATTCGTCAGGTCGGTGCTGGAGGACAACTCACTTACAATCAGGCAATGCAGTTGGCGAACGATTCATCAAACAATGTTGTCACAAGCTTAGCGTTCAAGCTGGCAGAGATGAAACACCATGGTCAATTATTGCGGATGACGCCACAAGAGAGTGACAAAGTTGCAGCCTATTTATACCAAAAATTCGAGAATGACGATGATCTAATACGTGTGTTATTTTTAGCATTGCCAGATAACTTACAGTTTAATTTTGTTAAAAGGATGGAGAAAAAATCCCCTGCCTACTTTTGCTGTCGGGATATGCAGGTAATTCACTCTGACGCTGCTTTACAACGGTTATTGACACGTTTCAACGATCCTGAGGGGTGGAGTAATCTGGCGAAAAATCAGTATCTGAGCACGTCGATGAAACAAAAAATTTGGCAACGTGCTTTATCGCATCGGAAAAATAATCCGAAAGCAGATTCAGATGCATATGAAACCAGCGCTGATATGATTTTGTCTGAGCTGATTAGCCACGGCGAAGTTGATGACCAGATGCTATTAAATGCCGCCGCCCTGATACGTTTGGAAGACTGGGACTTTTTAGAGAGTGCATTAGTTAGTTGGGATAATTTACCCGCTGTTGTTCTCAAGGAATTACAGCAAAACACGCCACGCAATGATATTTGGGCGAAGTTTTTTCTGAGGCAGGAAAATAGCTCCCGTGCGCAGGTTGATGAAGCATTACGTGTTTATTATGCACTCGACCCCGATGCGTTAGCACAACTGGATGTACTGGCAAAACAACCGGATCGTATATGGTGGAGTACACTGGCGAAAAGCAATCTCACATTTTTCAAGTTCGGCGCACTTAGCAACCGCCACACCCCCTCTGCGGCACTGGCGGCAGAAATTGATCCCGAGTGGTGGATTGTGGCGATGAATAATCCCCGCTTTCCAGTTGATGTATTGAAGGCGAGGCTGAAACGTGATCCTTTGCTGGCGTTAGAGCTTGTTAACCCTGAACTGGATTTAGTCCGCCAGCTGGCGCTTAACGGTAAGACGCGCGCAATACGGGAACAAGCGATGAGGAAACTTGATGAGTTGTATTGAATAACAGCGTAATAATTTTTAACTACTTGATTTATTGGGGATAATCATTCCTGACAGTGAGCCCCCAATACCTTGATATATTCTGAATTTTTAATGAAGCGGCGTGTTGCGATATCTCCGTCAGGGGAATTGATGCACCATAGCGCAAACCGAATTATCAAGGATTGATAATGACGCTCTACCAGATAAAACCGCTCTTTCAGTCGCTGTTAAGGCCGACGATGTTTTGGCTTTATAAGCACCACGTTACAGCGAATCACATCACTCTTACGGCACTGGCGCTTTCTCTTTTTACCGGATTGCTGTTGGTGTTGGTGGCACAACCCATCCTCTTTTTGCTATTGCCCATCGTGCTTTTTATCCGTATGGCGCTCAATGCGCTGGATGGCATGTTGGCGCGTGAGTGCAATCAGCAAACACGTCTGGGGGCGATTTTGAATGAGACTGGCGATGTTATTTCCGATATTGCGCTCTATTTACCGTTTTTATTTTTACCGGAAAGTAACGCATCACTCGTGATACTCATGTTATTTTGCACCATATTGACCGAGTTTTGCGGTTTACTCGCGCAGACGATTAACGGTGTTCGCAGTTATGCCGGTCCATTTGGCAAAAGTGATCGCGCGTTAATATTTGGTCTGTGGGGTCTGGCCGTTGCCATTTATCCACAGTGGATGCAATGGAATAATCTTTTATGGAGCATTGCTTCAATTCTGCTTATCTGTACTGCGATTAATCGTTGTCGGAGTGTGCTTCTTATGAGCGCTGAAAGATAATGCTGGAAAAATCTCTGGCAACACTTTTCGCGTTGTTAATTTTAGCAAGCTGATAAACCGTTTTCTGCTATGGCGGTTACCTGAGAGAAAAGGGGATGAAGTTACATTACGTATTCGTACCTGGTGGGGCATCGTCATTTGTTTTTCACTGGTGATTTCAGGCCCACGCTGGATGACGTTGACGTTTTTTACGCTGATAAGTTTTCTGGCATTGAAAGAATATTGTACGCTTATATCCGTACATTTTTCGCGTTGGTTATATTGGGTTATTCCTCTTAACTATTTGCTTATCGGTTTTAATTGCTTTGAGCTGTTTCTGTTATTTATACCTTTGACTGGGTTTCTGATATTAGCCACCTGGCGAGTTTTTGTGGGTGACCCCTCCGGTTTTCAGCATACCGTGAGCGCCATTTTTTGGGGATGGATAATGACCGTTTTTGCCTTGAGTCATGCCGCCTGGCTATTAATGTTGCCAACCATAAATATCCAGGGCGGGGCGTTACTGGTGTTATTTCTTTTGGCGTTAACCGAGTCAAACGATATTGCACAGTATTTATGGGGGAAATCCTGCGGCAGAAGAAAAGTGGTCCCCAAAGTCAGCCCGGGAAAAACGCTGGAAGGTCTGCTGGGGGGCGTAATCACCACCATGATTGCGTCACTGATTATTGGACCGTTGCTGACACCGCTAAATACATTACAGGCATTATTAGCGGGTTTGTTAATTGGTATTAGTGGTTTTTGCGGCGATGTAGTGATGTCAGCCATCAAACGAGATATTGGTGTTAAAGATAGTGGAAAACTATTACTAGGACATGGCGGACTCCTTGACAGGATTGACTCATTAATTTTCACCGCTCCGGTATTTTTTTATTTTATTCGCTACTGCTGTTACTGAAGGAAAATAGAGAAAATGGAAAATTCACGCATCCCTGGGGAACATTTTTTTACCACCAGTGATAATACAGCATTGTATTATCGGCACTGGCCCACTTTACAGCCAGGGGCGAAAAAGGTCATCGTCTTATTTCATCGCGGGCATGAACATTCTGGTCGTCTACAACATCTCGTTGATGAACTGGCGATGCCTGATACTGCTTTTTATGCCTGGGATGCCCGGGGGCATGGAAAAAATTCGGGGCCGCGTGGTTATAGCCCGTCTCTTATGCGCTCAGTGCAGGATGTCGATGAATTTGTCCGTTTTGCTGCCAGCGACAGCCAGGTCGGACTGGAAGAGGTGGTAGTGATCGCGCAAAGCGTCGGCGCAGTGCTTGTTGCCACATGGGTTCATGATTATGCACCTGCAATTCGTGGGCTGGTGCTGGCTTCTCCGGCCTTTAAGGTTAAATTGTATGTGCCGCTGGCACGTCCTGCGCTGGCGTTATGGCATCGTCTGCGTGGTCTATTTTTTATTAATTCCTATGTGAAAGGGCGCTATTTGACCCACGATCGGCAACGGGTGGCGAGTTTCAATAATGATCCGCTGATCACACGGGCGATTGCCGTCAATATCTTGCTCGATCTCTATAAAACGTCTGAACGTATTGTTAGCGATGCGGCGGCGATTACGCTCCCCACGCAACTTCTGATATCAGGTGATGACTATGTGGTGCATCGCCAACCGCAGATTGATTTTTATCAGAGATTACGTAGCCCTCTGAAAGAGCTGCATCTGCTGCCAGGCTTTTATCACGACACATTGGGTGAAGAGAACAGGGCGCAGGCATTTGAAAAAATGCAAAGCTTTATCTGCCGCTTATATGCTAACAAATCGCAAAAATTTGATTATCAGCATGAAGACCGCACAGGACCATCAGCGGATCGATGGCGGCTCCTTTCTGGTGGACCCGTGCCATTATCGCCGGTTGATTTAGCGTATCGCTTTATGCGAAAGGCGATGAAATTGTTCGGTGCGCACTCTGCGGGCCTGCATCTCGGAATGAGTACCGGCTTTGATTCAGGCAGTTCCCTGGATTATGTCTATCAAAATCAACCGCAAGGCAGTAACGCATTCGGGCGTTTAATCGACAAAATCTACCTGAACAGTGTTGGATGGCGCGGTATTCGCCAGCGCAAAACCCATTTGCAAATATTGATTAAACAAGCCGTTGCCGATCTCCACGCCAAAGGTTTAGCCGTCCGCGTGGTTGACATTGCCGCAGGGCATGGACGCTATGTACTGGATGCGCTGGCAAACGAGCCTGCCGTAAGCGATATTTTGTTACGTGATTACAGTGAGTTAAATGTTGCACAGGGGCAAGAGATGATTGCCCAACGGGGAATGTCTGGGCGGGTGCGTTTTGAACAGGGCGATGCGTTTAACCCGGAGGAACTCAGCGCGTTAACTCCGCGGCCTACGCTGGCGATTGTCTCTGGCCTATATGAGCTTTTTCCCGAAAATGAGCAGGTAAAAAACTCACTCGCAGGTCTAGCCAATGCCATCGAACCGGGTGGCATTCTCATCTACACCGGGCAGCCGTGGCACCCACAACTGGAGCTGATTGCCGGGGTGTTAACCAGTCATAAAGATGGTAAACCGTGGGTAATGCGCGTGCGTTCGCAAGGGGAGATGGATTCGCTCGTGCGTAATGCCGGATTTGATAAATGCACTCAACGGATTGATGTGTGGGGCATTTTTACGGTTTCGATGGCGGTGCGTCGTGATAACTGAACGTCGGAACGTATTGCTACAAGGCGCTGGCTGGTTATTGTTGCTGGCCCCGTTTTTCTTCTTCACCTATGGATCTCTTAATCAGTTCACCGCGGTTCAGGACCTTAACAGCCATGATATCCCCAGTCAGGTATTCGGTTGGGAAACGGCGATCCCTTTTCTTCCCTGGACTATTGTTCCTTACTGGAGTCTGGATCTTTTATATGGATTTTCGCTGTTCGTTTGTAGCTCGACATTCGAACAACGCCGACTTGTCCACCGGCTTATTCTGGCAACGGTAATGGCCTGCTGCGGTTTTTTTCTCTACCCGCTGAAGTTTAGTTTTATCCGTCCTGAAGTGAGTGGGGTGACAGGATGGCTATTTTCGCAACTTGAACTGTTTGATCTGCCTTATAACCAGTCTCCTTCGCTGCATATTATTCTCTGCTGGCTACTTTGGCGTCACTTTCGTCAGCATCTGGCTGTGAGGTGGCGTAAAGTCTGTGGCGGATGGTTTTTACTCATCGCCATTTCGACGCTGACGACATGGCAGCATCATTTTATTGATGTCATCACAGGGCTGGCGGTAGGTATGTTGATTGACTGGATGGTGCCCGTCGACCGTCGTTGGAATTATCAGAAACTTGATCAACGTCGAATCAAAATAGCACTGCCATATTGAGGTGTACTGGCAATAGCGGACACTACCATTTATTCTTTTTTTAAGCAGCCATCTGATGATATTTTTCCCTGAAGGCTGCCGGGGAGATATTCCCCAGACGAGAGTGACGACGCTGACGATTGTAGAAAATCTCAATGTATTCCCGTATTACTGAGATGGCTTCATCCCGGTTATTAAAACGATAGTGGCTCAGGCTCTCATTTTTCAGCGTTCCCCAGAAGCTTTCCATCGGAGCGTTGTCGTAACAGTTACCTTTACGCGACATTGATGTTTTCAGACCAAACTGCTCCTGTATGACCCGGTAATCGTATGCGCAGTACTGTGAACCTCGATCAGAGTGGTGGATTAGCCCGGCAGGTGGGCGCTGGCTCCTGAGCGCCATAAACAGGGCTTTACCTGTCAGCTCTTTTGTCATGCGCTCTCCCATGGCGTAGCCGACAATTTCGCACGTATAAACATCTTTGATGCCAGCGAGGTACAACCATCCCTCCTGTGTGGCAACATACGTCAGGTCCGCCACCCAGACCTGATTTGGTGCTGTAGGAGCGAACGTCTGGTTCAGCAGATTTGGCACAACTGGCAGATTGTGGTTCGGGTTCGTAGTCGCTCTGAACTTGCGTTTCTGCTTACAGCGTAGCCTCAGCTCCTTACGAAGACGTGCCAGTCGGTCACGACCAACGATGATGCCATTCTCTGCCAGCTCCGTCTGGAGCCGCCGGGTTCCATATGTTTCGCGAGTGCGGATATGTGCCACCTTAATCTCCAGTTTTAGCCGCTCATCACTTTGTTTTCTGTCTGAGGGTTCATGCTGTACCCAGTTGTAATAACCGCTCCTGGATACACCAAATACCTGACACATCGCTTCAATAGGAAATTGTTGTCGCCATTGTTCGATTAACGCGTATTTTTCAGCGACTCCTGTGCAAAATACGCTGTTGCTTTTTTTAAAATATCTCGCTCAAGGCGAGCTTCATTTAACGCCTTACGCAGTTGCAGAATTTCAGATTCCAGTTCAGCCACCGTGCGGGAACCAGGAGTACCGAGCCCTTTTCTGGCGGCGGTAACCCATTGTCCTAAAGTGCCTTCAGGAAGAGATAATCGGGAAGCGCCTTCACTGATCGAAAGTTGATTTTCAAGAACCGTTCTGACAGCTTCGGCTTTGAACTCTTTAGAGTAACGTTGGGTTTTTCTGCTCATTATTAGCTCCTTCTGATGCCATTCTATTTCAGGAAGGAGTGTCCGTTAAACTCAGGCTACCTCATATGTCGTAGGCGCGTGCATTGTGTTGATGGAGCTAATGATGATGGTTCAGTTATGGTGGTCAGTCTGGTTATGTTGGCCAGTATTATCGCTACTCATTATTGGCCGTGGGTGCGGTGGGCTTGGCGCGATAACAACAGGGAAAGATAGTCAGGGGAAACTCCCGCCCGCCGTTTACTGGCTGACATTGCCCTGGCGCATCGGGATGTGGCTATCTATGCGTTGGTTTTGTCGTCGCCTGGAGCCGGTGAGCAAAATGACTGCTGGTGTTTATTTAAGGGCGTTTCCACGACATATTCCGGCACAGAATGCGGTTCTGGACGTCACCTTTGAATTCCCTCGTGGACGAGCGACAAAAGATCGACTCTATTTCTGTGTACCGATGTTGGATCTGGTGGTTCCGGAAGAGGGGGAGCTCCGACAGGCCGTGGCGATGCTGGAAACATTACGCGAAGAGCAAGGCAGCGTTCTGGTCCATTGCGCATTGGGATTATCGCGCAGTGCGCTGGTAGTGGCGGCATGGCTGTTATGTTACGGACACTGTAAAACAGTTGATGAAGCGATTATCTTTATTCGAGCCAGACGCTCGCATATTGTGCTTAAGGAAGAGCACAAAGCGATGTTGAAATTATGGGAAAACAGGTAAGTGGATTGAGATGTGGACTGAATATCTACAGTCCACATCAAGACCGTGTCCGGTTATGCAGCAACAATGCTGTCGATGGCTGCTTTTGCGTCAGACTGTGCTTTCGCTGCCATTTCCGGACCGTATGCGATCCCTTCGGCGAAGACAAATTTCACATCGGTAATGCCGATAAAGCCGAGGAACGTGGACAGATACGGCGTCACCAGGTCCGTTGGTCCATCTTTGTGGATCCCACCGCGGCTGGTAATAACGATGGCTTTTTTACCCGTTACCAGACCTTCCGGACCGTTCTCGGTATAGCGGAAAGTAACGCCTGCGCGTGCAACCAGGTCAAAATAGTTTTTCAACTGAGTTGAGATGTTGAAGTTATACATCGGTGCCGCAATAACGATAACGTCGTGGGCTTTCAGCTCGGCAATCAGCTCATCGGAAAGCGCCAGAGCTTCCTGCTGACGCGGAGTCAGCGGCGCATCGCTCGGACGCAGAGCGCCAACCAGTTCGCCATCCAGTACCGGAATCGGATTTGCAGCTAGGTCGCGAACGGTGATTTCATCAGCGGAGTGCTTTTCGCTCCATTGTTCAACAAAATAATCGGACAACTGATTAGACTGAGAGTACCCTGCCAGGATGCTGGATTTAAGAACTAATACCTTGCTCATGGTGTTTCCTTATAGATGTTTGAATGGACGATGCCCCGTTGCTTGCTGACACTTTATTCACAATCCTGCCACAGAGATCGCGCAATAAATCGAAGTCTATGTTCGAATTTATTGAACAACGCATAGAAAGCCGCGATGTGGTACTCTATATCTATCATTTAAAAGAAAATTAATCAGGCAGACTACTGCCCACTAACGTTATGACAGAACAACAAAAATTGACCTTTACTGCCTTGCAACAGCGGCTGGATTCGCTGATGCTGCGCGACAGACTGCGTTTTTCTCGCCGTCTGCATTGTGTTAAGAAGGTTAAAAATCCTGATGCACAACAGGCCATTTTCCAGGAGATGGCGAAAGAGATTGACCAGGCGGCAGGGAAAGTCCTGCTGCGTGAAGCGGCACGACCGGAAATCACTTATCCTGACAATTTACCGGTTAGTCAGAAAAAACAGGACATACTCGAAGCGATTCGTGATCACCAGGTGGTGATCGTCGCCGGGGAAACCGGCTCCGGTAAAACGACTCAGCTACCGAAAATCTGTATGGAGCTGGGGCGCGGTATTAAAGGGCTGATCGGTCATACCCAGCCGCGTCGCCTGGCGGCACGAACGGTGGCCAACCGTATTGCGGAAGAGCTGAAAACGGAGCCGGGCGGTTGCATCGGTTACAAAGTGCGTTTCAGCGATCACGTAAGTGATAACACGATGGTCAAGCTGATGACCGACGGGATCCTGCTGGCGGAGATCCAGCAAGACCGCCTGCTGATGCAGTACGACACCATCATTATTGACGAAGCGCACGAACGCAGCCTGAATATCGATTTTCTGCTCGGCTATTTGAAAGAGTTGCTGCCGCGGCGTCCTGACCTAAAAATCATTATCACTTCCGCGACTATCGACCCGGAACGCTTTTCGCGCCACTTTAATAATGCGCCGATTATTGAAGTCTCCGGTCGGACCTATCCGGTGGAAGTGCGCTATCGCCCGATTGTTGAAGAAGCCGATGACACCGAGCGCGATCAGTTGCAGGCGATTTTTGACGCCGTAGACGAACTAAGCCAGGAAAGCCCCGGCGACATTCTGATCTTTATGAGCGGCGAGCGGGAAATTCGCGATACCGCCGATGCGCTGAACAAGCTGAACTTACGCCATACCGAAATCTTGCCGCTTTATGCGCGGCTTTCGAACAGCGAACAGAACCGCGTGTTCCAGTCGCACAGCGGACGGCGCATTGTGCTGGCGACCAACGTCGCGGAAACCTCGCTGACCGTACCGGGGATTAAATACGTCATCGACCCCGGTACAGCGCGTATCAGCCGCTACAGCTATCGCACCAAAGTGCAGCGTTTGCCGATTGAACCCATTTCGCAGGCGTCTGCCAATCAGCGTAAAGGCCGCTGTGGTCGTGTGTCCGAAGGGATCTGTATTCGTCTCTATTCCGAAGACGATTTCCTCTCGCGCCCGGAGTTTACCGATCCGGAGATTCTGCGTACCAACCTGGCCTCGGTTATTTTGCAGATGACCGCGCTGGGGCTGGGCGATATCGCTGCGTTCCCGTTTGTCGAAGCACCGGATAAACGCAATATCCAGGATGGCGTGCGTCTGCTCGAAGAACTGGGCGCGATCACCACGGATGAACAGGCCAGCGCCTATAAACTGACGCCGCTCGGTCGCCAGCTCTCGCAGTTGCCTGTCGACCCACGTCTGGCGCGTATGGTGCTGGAAGCGCAAAAACATGGCTGCGTGCGTGAGGCGATGATTATCACGTCCGCGCTCTCCATCCAGGATCCGCGCGAACGTCCGATGGACAAACAGCAGGCATCGGACGAAAAACATCGTCGCTTCCACGACAAAGAATCCGACTTCCTCGCGTTTGTAAATCTGTGGAATTATCTTGGCGAGCAGCAAAAGGCGCTTTCTTCCAACGCCTTCCGTCGCCTGTGTCGTACCGATTACCTCAACTATCTGCGCGTGCGCGAATGGCAGGATATCTACACCCAGTTGCGCCAGGTGGTGAAAGAACTTGGCATTCCGGTCAACAGCGAACCGGCGGAGTATCGTGAAATTCACATCGCCTTACTGACCGGTTTGCTTTCCCATATCGGCATGAAAGATGCCGATAAACAGGAATATACCGGTGCACGTAACGCGCGTTTCTCCATCTTCCCCGGTTCTGGTTTATTCAAAAAGCCGCCGAAATGGGTAATGGTGGCGGAACTGGTAGAAACCAGCCGCCTGTGGGGGCGCATTGCTGCGCGTATCGACCCGGAATGGGTAGAACCCGTTGCTCAGCATTTGATTAAACGCACCTACAGCGAACCGCACTGGGAACGGGCGCAGGGCGCGGTGATGGCAACGGAAAAAGTCACTGTTTATGGTTTGCCGATTGTTGCTGCGCGCAAGGTCAACTACAGCCAGATCGATTCGGCGTTATGTCGTGAACTCTTTATTCGCCACGCTCTGGTGGAAGGTGACTGGCAGACGCGTCACGCATTCTTCCGTGAAAACCTGAAACTGCGGGCCGAAGTGGAAGAGCTGGAACACAAATCACGTCGCCGCGATATTCTGGTTGATGACGAAACGCTGTTTGAGTTCTACGACCAGCGCATCAGCCACGATGTAATCTCCGCTCGTCACTTCGATAGCTGGTGGAAAAAAGTCAGCCGCGAAACGCCTGATTTGCTCAACTTTGAAAAGAGCATGTTGATCAAAGAAGGGGCGGAAAAAATCAGCAAGCTGGATTACCCGAACTTCTGGCATCAGGGCAATCTCAAGCTGCGTTTGAGCTATCAGTTTGAGCCAGGCGCGGACGCGGACGGTGTGACCGTACATATTCCGCTGCCGTTACTTAACCAGGTTGAGGAAAGCGGGTTTGAATGGCAGATCCCCGGTCTGCGCCGCGAATTGGTGATTGCTCTGATTAAATCGTTGCCGAAACCGGTACGCCGTAATTTTGTGCCTGCACCAAACTACGCCGAAGCGTTTTTAGGCCGCGTCACACCGCTGGAGTTACCGTTGCTCGACAGCCTTGAGCGCGAGTTACGGCGGATGACCGGCGTTACCGTTGACCGCGAAGACTGGCACTGGGATCAGGTGCCCGATCACCTGAAAATCACCTTCCGCGTGGTGGATGACAAAAACAAGAAGCTAAAAGAAGGGCGCTCGCTACAAGATCTGAAAGATGCGCTGAAAGGCAAAGTGCAGGAAACGCTGTCCGCGGTGGCGGATGACGGTATCGAGCAGAGCGGCTTACATATCTGGAGTTTTGGTCAGCTGCCGGAAAGTTACGAACAGAAGCGTGGCAACTATAAAGTGAAGGCGTGGCCGGCGCTGGTGGATGAACGCGACAGCGTGACGATCAAACTGTTTGATAACCCGCTGGAGCAAAAACAGGCAATGTGGAATGGTCTTCGCCGTCTACTGCTGCTAAATATTTCCTCGCCGATCAAGTATTTACATGAGAAGTTACCAAACAAAGCCAAGCTGGGGCTGTACTTTAACCCGTATGGCAAAGTGCTGGAGCTGATCGACGACTGTATCTCCTGCGGTGTGGATCAACTGATCGACGCCAATGGTGGCCCGGTCTGGACGGAAGAAGGCTTTGCTGCGCTGCATGAAAAAGTGCGCGCCGAACTGAATGACACGGTGGTGGATATTGCGAAGCAGGTCGAGCAAATCCTCACTGCGGTGTTCAATATCAACAAACGTCTGAAAGGGCGGGTGGATATGACCATGGCACTGGGGCTTTCTGATATTAAAGCGCAGATGGGCGGGTTGGTATATCGCGGTTTTGTCACTGGTAACGGCTTCAAACGGCTGGGCGACACGCTGCGATATTTGCAGGCGATTGAAAAACGACTGGAAAAACTGGCGGTTGATCCACATCGCGATCGTGCACAGATGCTGAAAGTCGAAAACGTCCAGCAGGCGTGGCAGCAATGGATCAACAAACTGCCGCCTGCACGTCGTGAGGATGAAGACGTGAAAGAGATCCGTTGGATGATAGAAGAGCTGCGCGTTAGTTACTTCGCTCAACAACTTGGTACGCCTTATCCGATTTCAGATAAGCGTATTTTGCAGGCGATGGAGCAGATTAGCGGTTAACCCTGCTATTTGCCTAATAAATCTAAAACCCGGTAAGCATTTAGCGCCGGGTTTTTTATTAATTCTAAAACGGTAAGGACAAAAATTCAGGAATTCAGAAAAATACAATTCTCAGCTGCAAGATGAATAATGTTTATCTACAGCATTTCCTTAAAAGTGAGGTGTACTGGCAATAGCGGACACTACCATTTGTTCTTTTTTTAAGCAGTCATCTGATGATATTTTTCCCTGAAGGCTGCCGGGGAGATATTCCCCAGACGAGAGTGACGACGCTGACGATTGTAGAAAATCTCAATGTATTCCCGTATTACTGAGATGGCTTCATCCCGGTTATTAAAACGATAGTGGCTCAGGCTCTCATTTTTCAGCGTTCCCCAGAAGCTTTCCATCGGAGCGTTGTCGTAACAGTTACCTTTACGCGACATTGATGTTTTCAGACCAAACTGCTCCTGTATGACCCGGTAATCGTATGCGCAGTACTGTGAACCTCGATCAGAGTGGTGGATTAGCCCGGCAGGTGGGCGCTGGCTCCTGAGCGCCATAAACAGGGCTTTACCTGTCAGCTCTTTTGTCATGCGCTCTCCCATGGCGTAGCCGACAATTTCGCACGTATAAACATCTTTGATGCCAGCGAGGTACAACCATCCCTCCTGTGTGGCAACATACGTCAGGTCCGCCACCCAGACCTGATTTGGTGCTGTAGGAGCGAACGTCTGGTTCAGCAGATTTGGCGCAACTGGCAGATTGTGGTTCGGGTTCGTAGTCGCTCTGAACTTGCGTTTCTGCTTACAGCGTAGCCTCAGCTCCTTACGAAGACGTGCCAGTCGGTCACGACCAACGATGATGCCATTCTCTGCCAGCTCCGTCTGGAGCCGCCGGGTTCCATATGTTTCGCGAGTGCGGATATGTGCCACCTTAATCTCCAGTTTTAGCCGCTCATCACTTTGTTCTGAAGTGGTCAACAAAAACTGGCCACCGAGTTAGAGTTTTTCCAGTATCGATTTTCCGATTCGTTTGGGGGTAACCCACCGTTATATTCGTGCGGTCTTAGTGCACTGTAATATCCAACGATATAGTCCGTTATGGCGTGAGCTGCCTCGCTGAAGCTTACGTAACCCACCACCGGCATCCATTCGTTCTTCAGACTCCTGAAGAAGCGTTCCATTGGGCTGTTATCCCAGCAGTTTCCGCGCCGGCTCATACTCTGTCTGATCTGGTATCGCCACAATAACTGCCGGAACTGCCTGCTCGTATAATGACTGCCCTGATCGCTGTGGAACATCACCCCGCCGGGCTTACCACGGGTTTCCCATGCCATTTCCAGCGCTTTCATGGTGAGCCTGCTGTCCGGCGAGAACGACATGGCCCAGCCCACTGGTTTTCTTGCGAACAGGTCGAGAACAACGGCGAGGTACGCCCAGCGCTTACCCGTCCAGATATAGGTCACATCACCGCACCACACCTGATTTGGCTCGGTCACGGCGAACTGCCTTTCAAGGTAGTTAGGGATAGCAACATGTTCATGACCACCACGTTTATACCGGTGAGTCGGCTGCTGACAGCTGACCAGCCCCAGCTCTTTCATGAGCCTGCCAGCAAGCCAGCGTCCCATCTGGTAGCCTCTCCGGGTTGCCATTGTGGCGATGCTTCTTGCTCCGGCCGAACCGTGGCTGATGCCATGTAGCTCAAGTACCTGACTGCGTAATACAGCCCGTCTGCCGTCTGGTTTTTCAGGACGGTTTTTCCAGTATCTGTAGCTGCTGCGATGAACCCCGAACACATGGCAGAGTGTGACCACAGGATAATGCGCTCTGAGTTTCCCGATTATCGAGAACTGTTCAGGGAGTCTGACATCAAGAGCGCGGTAGCCTTTTTTAATATTTCATTCTCCATTTCAATGCGTTGTAGCTTTTTCCTGAGCTCACGGATTTCAATTTGTTCCGGGGTAATGGGGGAGGCTTTTGGTGTTTTGCCCTGACGCTCATCACGCAGTTGTTTGACCCATCTTGTCATTGTGGAAAGGCCAACATCCATAGCTTTGGCGGCATCTGCCACCGTGTATTTCTGGTCAACAACCAGTTGAGCGGATTCGCGTTTAAACTCTGCGCTAAAATTTCTTTTTTTCATTGGAGCACCTGTGTTGTTCTGAGGTGAGCATATCACCTCTGTTCAGGTGGCCAAATTCAGTGTGCCACTTCAGTTTTCTGTCTGAGGGTTCATGCTGTACCCAGTTGCAATAACCGCTCCTGGATACACCAAATACCTGACACATCGCTTCAATGGGAAATTGTTGTCGCCATTGTTCGATTAACGCGTATTTTTCAGCGACTCCTGTGCAAAATACGCTGTTGCTTTTTTTAATATATCGCGCTCAAGGCGAGCTTCATTTAACGCCTTACGCAGTTGCAGAATTTCAGATTCCAGTTCAGCCACCGTGCGGGAACCAGGAGTACCGAGCCCTTTTCTGGCGGCGGTAACTCATTGTCCTAAAGTGCCTTCAGGAAGGGATAATCGGGAAGCGCCTTCACTGATCGAAAGTTGATTTTCAAGAACCGTTCTGACAGCTTCGGCTTTGAACTCTTTAGAGTAACGTTGGGTTTTTCTGCTCATTATTAGCTCCTTCTGATGCCATTCTATTTCAGGAAGGAGTGTCCGTTAAACTCAGGCTACCTCAGTCCGCACCACTGGCAGAGCAGAAGCGACCATCCTGGTGGATATCGCTCATCAGTTCTGGCATATTCCGCATGAAAAAATCTGGATTGAAGACCAGTCAACAAACTGCGGTGAAAACGCACGCTTTAGCATCACGCTATTGAATCAGGCCGTAGAACGAGTTCATACGGCTATCGTTGTACAGGACCCCACCATGCAGCGGCGCACGATGGCAACGTTCCGCCGTATGACCGGGGACAATCCCGATGCACCACGCTGGTTAAGTTATCCCGGATTCGTTCCTCAGTTAGGAAATAACGCAGACAGTGTAATCTTTATTAATCAGTTACAAGGATTATGGCCGGTTGAGCGTTATCTCTCACTACTCACTGGCGAGCTGCCGCGTTTACACGATGATAGCGATGGCTACGGTCCCCGCGGGCGAGATTTTATCGTTCACGTTGATTTTCCGGCAGAAGTCATCCATGCATGGCAAACGCTGAAACATGATGCGGTGCTCATCGAGGCGATGGAAAGTCGCTCGTTACGTTAAAAATTGCCCGTTTGTGAACCACTTGTTTGCAAACGGGCATGACTCCTGACTTTTATTTCTGCCTTTTATTCCTTTTACACTTGTTTTTATGAAGCCCTCCACAGACTTGTCCTTTCCCGATGCCGTCTCTCTGATGATTGATGTTAATTAACAATATATTCACCGAAAACAAACATATAAATCACAAGAGTCGCCCATGTCAGTACCCGTTCAACATCCTATGTATATCGATGGACAGTTTGTTACCTGGCGTGGAGACGCATGGATTGATGTGGTAAACCCTGCTACAGAGGCTGTCATTTCCCGCATACCCGATGGTCAGGCCGAGGATGCCCGTAAGGCAATCGATGCAGCAGAACGTGCACAACCAGAATGGGAAGCGTTGCCTGCTATTGAACGCGCCAGTTGGTTGTGCAAAATCTCCGCCGGGATCCGCGAACGCGCCAGTGAAATCAGTGCGCTGATTGTTGAAGAAGGGGGCAAGATCCAGCAGCTAGCTGAAGTCGAAGTGGCTTTTACTGCCGACTATATCGATTACATGGCGGAGTGGGCACGGCGTTACGAGGGCGAGATTATTCAAAGCGATCGTCCGGGAGAAAATATTCTTCTGTTTAAACGTGCGCTTGGTGTGACTACCGGCATTCTGCCGTGGAACTTTCCGTTCTTCCTCATTGCCCGCAAAATGGCTCCCGCTCTTTTGACCGGTAATACCATCGTCATTAAACCCAGTGAATTTACGCCAAACAATGCGATTGCATTCGCCAAAATCGTCGATGAAATAGGCCTTCCGCGCGGCGTGTTTAACCTTGTACTGGGGCGTGGTGAAACCGTTGGGCAAGAACTGGCGGGTAACCCAAAGGTCGCAATGGTCAGTATGACAGGCAGCGTCTCTGCAGGTGAGAAGATCATGGCGACTGCGGCGAAAAACATCACCAAAGTGTGTCTGGAATTGGGTGGTAAAGCACCGGCTATCGTAATGGACGATGCCGATCTTGAACTGGCAGTCAAAGCCATCGTTGATTCACGCGTCATTAATAGTGGGCAAGTGTGTAACTGTGCAGAACGTGTTTATGTACAGAAAGGCATTTATGATCAGTTCGTCAATCTGCTGGGTGAAGCGTTGCAGGCGGTTCAATTTGGTAACCCCGCTGAACGCAACGACATTGCGATGGGGCCGTTGATTAACGCCGCGGCGCTGGAAAGGGTTGAGCAAAAAGTGGCGCGCGCAGTAGAAGAAGGGGCGAGAGTGGCGTTGGGTGGCAAAGCGGTAGAGGGGAAAGGATATTATTATCCGCCGACATTGCTGCTGGATGTTCGCCAGGAAATGTCGATTATGCATGAGGAAACCTTTGGCCCGGTGCTGCCAGTTGTCGCATTTGACACGCTGGAAGATGCTATCTCAATGGCTAATGACAGTGATTACGGCCTGACCTCATCAATCTATACCCAAAATCTGAACGTCGCGATGAAAGCCATTAAAGGGCTGAAGTTTGGTGAAACTTACATCAACCGTGAAAACTTCGAAGCTATGCAAGGTTTCCACGCCGGATGGCGTAAATCCGGTATTGGCGGCGCAGATGGTAAACATGGCCTGCATGAATATCTGCAGACCCAGGTGGTTTATTTACAGTCTTAATGAGTGAAAGAGGCGGAGGTTTTTTCCTCCGCCTGTGCGCGTCAGAGTTTAGCGAATTTTTCGAGGGTGCGAATAAGCTGCGTGACGAAGCCATATTCGTTATCGTACCAGGCGACCGTTTTCACCAGTTGTAAATCGCCCACGGCGGTAATTTCCGTTTGCGTGGCATCAAACACTGAACCGAAATGGCTGCCAATGATATCGGAAGAGACTATTTCTTCATCGGTATAACCAAATGACTCGTTATTGGTGGTTGCTTGTTTAAGTGCGTTATTCACCTCTTCGGCAGTCACTTTTTTCCGAGAATGGACACCAGCTCAGTGACCGAACCTGTTTTCACCGGCACGCGTTGCGCATGACCTTTCAGTTTGCCGCTCAGTTCCGGGATCACCAGACCAATGGCTTTTGCCGCCCCCGTAGTGTGGGGAATGATATTTTCTGCCGCTGCGCGTGAAGCACGTAAATCTTTACCACGCGGGCCATCCACCAGTGACTGGGTGCCAGTATAGGCATGAATGGTCGTCATCGTGCCGACTTCTATCCCGAAACTGTCATGCAAGGCTTTGGCCATCGGCGCAAGGCAGTTAGTGGTGCATGACGCCACGGAAACAATGGTGTCGTTGCCATCCAGAGTGTCGTCATTAACGTTATAAACGATGGTTTTCATTTCACCGGCAGGAGCGGAAATCAACACCTTCTTCGCACCAGCATCAAGATGCGCCTGCGATTTATCGGCGGAGGTATAAAAGCCAGTACATTCGACAATGATTTCTGCCCCTTTCGCTTTCCACGGAATATTTTTAGCCTCTTTTTCGGCGTAAACCGCGATACTTTTCCCATCAACGATAAGTGAATCTTCCGTAAAATCAACGCTCCAGGGGAACGGACCATAGTTTGAATCATGTTTCAGCAGATAGGCGAGAATTTTTGGGGAAGTAAGATCATTAATAGCGACAACGTCTATGTTGCTTTTGACTTCAAGTAAACGACGCAACACCAGTCGACCGATACGACCAAAACCGTTAATACCAACTTTACTCATGGTTTTCTCCTGTCAGGAACGTTCGGATGAAAATTGATCCTTTCCAGGCTTAGACCAGGATTGTGGGATGGGCAATCTCCATTCTTACAGTGAAACGTAACGTACTGAAAACGGGTGAACAATATTTAATGAAATTTTGAGAAAAGCCCGTTATGTTAACGGAAAATTATGTTAAAGCAGGAAATGTTATGGAAAATAAATACTCAAGGTTACAAATCAGCATTCACTGGCTGGTCTTTTTGCTGGTTATCGCAGCGTATTGCGCAATGGAGTTTCGTGGTTTCTTCCCACGTAGCGATCGGCCGCTCATCAACATGATTCATGTTTCCTGTGGCATCTCAATTCTCGTGCTGATGGTGGTTCGTCTTTTGTTAAGACTGAAATACCCAACCCCGCCGATTATACCTAAGCCGAAACCGATGATGACGGGACTGGCGCATTTGGGACATTTGGTGATTTATCTCCTGTTTATTGCGCTGCCAGTGATTGGTTTGGTGATGATGTATAACCGGGGCAACCCGTGGTTTGCGTTTGGTTTGACGATGCCTTACGCTTCAGAGGCCAATTTCGAACGGGTTGATAGCTTAAAGTCGTGGCATGAGACGCTGGCGAATCTGGGATATTTTGTCATCGGGTTGCACGCTGCGGCTGCACTGGCACACCACTATTTCTGGAAGGACAACACACTTCTACGCATGATGCCGCGTAAACGTTCCTGAAGGATATTTAAAGAAAACGCCTGTACTAAAACCGACCCGTGGTACAGGCGAAGAATACGGGTCTACATCGGAAGCGCCTATTATATTTATTTGTATGACAAATAAAACCATAATCCTTGCCCATACGTCCATCTGGCTTATTTTTAATCAATTCACCCGATCTTTGATCTCATCAACGGTATCAAAATAAACCAGCGTATAACGTTCAAATCGCACATAAGATTCGATAAACCATGGAGGTTATATGAAAAAACTGGCACTTATTTTGTTTATGGGAACGCTTGTTTCCTTTTATGCCGATGCCGGGCGCAAACCCTGTTCTGGTTCGAAAGGGGGGATCTCACACTGTACGGCAGGCGGCAAATTTGTCTGTAATGATGGTTCTATTAGTGCATCGAAAAAAACATGCACTAACTGAAGTGTAAAAGGGGTGCCATGAGAAAATGAATCTGCTAGTCAGATGCGCGGGGAAAATCCCCGCGCTTGCCCTTACCTGGACGTGCAGGCCATGAGCGCAGCAACCTCCTTATCACCGTCCCGGAACCGCAGTTCGTAGAGCGTTTGTCGGGTCAGGAGTGTGAATGCCAGAATCGTAATGCAGATAATGAGCAGACACACCACCAGAGGGTTGCGCTTCATAGCCTTTCTCCTTGCCGGATGGCGGGTAAGAGGCTAACAATCTGAATTGCTTGGTTCATTCGTTGGCCTCGGTTTGTACTGACCCCAAAAAGTTGGACAGTTAAACACGAGGCATATAGGTCTGATTCCGATATTCATTTGGAGTCAGACCTTTTAATTTCAGGCTAATTCTTCTGCTGTTGTAGTATTCAATATATTCCGTAACAGCATCCTTCAGTTCGCTTATATTACTGAACTCATTAGACTGGCCCCCTGAATCTCCAGACAACCAGTATCACTTATTTAAGTGATAGTCTTAATACTAGTTTTTTGAGGTAGCCTGAGTTTAACGGACACTCCTTCCTGAAATAGAATGGCATCAGAAGGAGCTAATAATGAGCAGAAAAACCCAACGTTACTCTAAAGAGTTCAAAGCCGAAGCTGTCAGAACGGTTCTTGAAAATCAACTTTCGATCAGTGAAGGCGCTTCCCGATTATCCCTTCCTGAAGGCACTTTAGGACAATGGGTTACCGCCGCCAGAAAAGGGCTCGGTACTCCTGGTTCCCGCACGGTGGCTGAACTGGAATCTGAAATTCTGCAACTGCGTAAGGCGTTAAATGAAGCTCGCCTTGAGCGAGATATATTAAAAAAAGCAACAGCGTATTTTGCACAGGAGTCGCTGAAAAATACGCGTTAATCGAACAATGGCGACAACAATTTCCCATTGAAGCGATGTGTCAGGTATTTGGTGTATCCAGGAGCGGTTATTACAACTGGGTACAGCATGAACCCTCAGACAGAAAACAAAGTGATGAGCGGCTAAAGCTGGAGATTAAGGTGGCACATATCCGCACTCGCGAAACATATGGAACCCGGCGGCTCCAGACGGAGCTGGCAGAGAATGGCATCATCGTTGGTCGTGACCGACTGGCACGTCTTCGTAAGGAGCTGAGGCTACGCTGTAAGCAGAAACGCAAGTTCAGAGCGACTACGAACCCGAACCACAATCTGCCAGTTGCGCCAAATCTGCTGAACCAGACGTTCGCTCCTACAGCACCAAATCAGGTCTGGGTGGCGGACCTGACGTATGTTGCCACACAGGAGGGATGGTTGTACCTCGCTGGCATCAAAGATGTTTATACGTGCGAAATTGTCGGCTACGCCATGGGAGAGCGCATGACAAAAGAGCTGACAGGTAAAGCCCTGTTTATGGCGCTCAGGAGCCAGCGCCCACCTGCCGGGCTAATCCACCACTCTGATCGAGGTTCACAGTACTGCGCATACGATTACCGGGTCATACAGGAGCAGTCTGGTCTGAAAACATCAATGTCGCGTAAAGGTAACTGTTACGACAACGCTCCGATGGAAAGCTTCTGGGGAACGCTGAAAAATGAGAGCCTGAGCCACTATCGTTTTAATAACCGGGATGAAGCCATCTCAGTAATACGGGAATACATTGAGATTTTCTACAATCGTCAGCGTCGTCACTCTCGTCTGGGGAATATCTCCCCGGCAGCCTTCAGGGAAAAATATCATCAGATGGCTGCTTAAAAAAAGAACAAATGGTAGTGTCCGCTATTGCCAGTACACCTCACCTCAATGCGTCGGTCTTTTGACAGCTTCAATGCTGATGCCGCTTTTTCTGGATCAACTGATATTGCAATGTTTCTTTTGGTGCCAATCTTGAGCGCGCGTAAACCAGCTTCTCCGCGCTCTTCATAGACCTTCAGCCACCTGGCTACAGAACCACTACCAGCAAGCATAAAGTGAGCAGCAGCCTGATTAAGGGACATGTGCTGCTCGATCACAGCTTTCACGACCTTAATACGCAACTCTGGATCAGCACTAACGCCTTTAGGTTTGGGAATTAAACCTTTTTCTCCATGTTTTTCATAGAGGGCAACCCATGTCCTGACCTGGGTTCGGGGGACACCAAAACGTGCCGAGATGATCCTGTAACCATCATCAGTAGTGAAGTAGTGATTCACGACTTCAAGGCGCTTTTCAAAAGGGTATTTTGGCTTTGACATATTAGGGGCTATTCCATTTCATCGTCCAACAAAATGGGTGCAGTACAGTTGATAGAAATATCGGTCGGGGCCTTCGTCTTTCTGATTCCCGGTTAGCCTGAAAACAGAAAGTCTCAGGCACCCGCAGGCATCCTATGAGGTTTCCTTAGGGACGAAAATAATCACTTCACGAAATTGCGTGCTGTTTTCCAGAATTTTTCGTCATTCGGGTTAGCCAGTTTAGCCATTCGTTACTCTCTTCATTCCAATAGCATTAATTTTCTCTGCAATAATTGTTGTAAAAATGTGACGCAAAGAGGTTTTTGGTCATAAGTAATTACCGTCAAGTGCCGATGACTTTCTATCAGGAGTAAACCTGGACGAGAGACAACGGTAATGAATACAACTCCCTCACAGCGATTAGGTTTTTTGCATCACATCAGGCTGGTTCCGTTATTTGCCTGCATTCTTGGCGGTATCTTAGTTCTATTCGCATTAAGTTCTGCTCTGGCTGGCTATTTCCTCTGGCAGGCCGATCGCGATCAGCGTGATGTTACTGCGGAGATTGAGATTCGGACCGGGTTAGCGAACAGTTCAGATTTTTTGCGTTCAGCCCGGATCAATATGATTCAGGCCGGGGCTGCGAGTCGTATTGCGGAAATGGAAGCAATGAAGCGAAATATTGCGCAAGCCGAATCGGAGATTAAACAGTCGCAGCAAGGTTATCGTGCTTATCAGAATCGACCGGTGAAAACACCTGCTGATGAAGCCTTCGACACTGAATTAAATCAACGCTTTCAGGCTTATATCACGGGTATGCAACCTATGTTGAAATATGCCAAAAATGGCATGTTTGAAGCGATTATCAATCATGAAAGTGAGCAGATCCGACCGCTGGATAATGCTTATACCGATATTTTGAACAAAGCCGTTAAGATACGTAGCACCAGAGCCAACCAACTGGCGGAACTGGCCCATCAGCGCACCCGCCTGGGTGGGATGTTCATGATTGGCGCGTTTGTGCTTGCCCTGGTCATGACGCTGATAACATTTATGGTGCTACGTCGGATCGTCATTCGTCCACTGCAACATGCCGCACAACGGATTGAAAAAATCGCCAGTGGCGATCTGACGATGAATGATGAACCGGCGGGTCGTAATGAAATCGGTCGCTTAAGTCGTCATTTACAGCAAATGCAGCATTCACTGGGGATGACAGTAGGGACTGTTCGACAGGGCGCGGAAGAGATTTATCGTGGCACCAGCGAAATTTCAGCTGGCAATGCGGACCTGTCATCTCGCACCGAAGAACAAGCGGCGGCTATCGAACAAACTGCCGCCAGCATGGAGCAACTCACTGCGACGGTGAAACAGAATGCGGATAACGCGCATCATGCCAGCAAACTGGCGCAAGAGGCTTCTATTAAAGCCAGCGATGGCGGGCAGACGGTTTCCGGTGTAGTAAAAACGATGGGCGCTATCTCCACGAGTTCGAAGAAAATTTCTGAGATCACCGCCGTCATCAACAGTATTGCTTTCCAGACGAATATTCTGGCACTGAATGCTGCCGTTGAAGCCGCGCGAGCGGGTGAGCAAGGGCGTGGATTTGCCGTTGTCGCCAGCGAAGTACGGACACTCGCAAGCCGCAGCGCTCAGGCAGCGAAAGAGATTGAAGGCTTGATCAGTGAATCAGTCAGGTTAATTGACCTGGGGTCGGATGAGGTGGCAACGGCAGGGAAAACCATGAGCACTATTGTTGATGCCGTCGCGAGTGTCACACATATCATGCAGGAAATCGCCGCCGCCTCGGATGAACAAAGTAGAGGCATAACTCAGGTTAGCCAGGCGATTTCTGAAATGGATAAGGTGACGCAACAGAATGCTTCTCTGGTAGAAGAGGCCTCAGCAGCGGCGGTGTCCCTTGAAGAACAGGCTGCACGATTAACTGAGGCGGTGAACGTATTCCGTCTGAACAAACATTCTGTGTCGGCAGAACCTCGCGGAGCGGGTGAACCAGTTAGTTTCGCTACGGTGTGAAAATGTTCAAGGAGGGATCGACAGATCCCTTCACCTTTCAGAACGGCATTGATTTTCGAATAGCGTTAATCATCAACTGGCAACCAGAAGAGAACGTCGCATCTACGCGGGTCAGTATTCCAATCGGTTCGCCTGCACCATGTCCCGGAACAGGCAGGGCCACCAGCGTGGCATGACGCAGGTCGTCTTTTACAGCGCCAGAAGGGACAAACCACACGTAATCGTATTCAACGGTAAGTTGACGAGATAGCGAAGTAGACAGCGTTTCGATACAACCCGAAGGAATTTTACAGCCCTGGCTCTGCACTAATGCATCTGAATGCTGGCGTGGCGCAGTGCCTTCTGGTGATACAACGACCGGCCATTCCAGCACCCGGCTTAGCGTTACGTTCTCCTGAAGTAGCGGGTGATTAGGGCGGACAACCAGCTTCAACGATTCAAGAAACAGCAGTTCGTAATTAAGCCCGGTCATCAGTTCAGGATCTGACATCCGACCAATGCCGATATCGATTTCCCCGGTTTTTAAACCCGCCAGAATCATAGGGTTACTCATTGTCGCAACTTGCAAGGTCGTCTCTTTTTGTTGCTGATGAAACTGACCTATAACCGAAGGTAATATCCCCAGTGCCGCAGTAGGTAGTGCACCAACCCTGACGACATCATTATTAAGACCTTCTTTACGATGAAGCGACTGTCCGGCAGTGTTGATGGCGTCAAGAACTCTGACTGCATGCGTTAAAAATTGTTCGCCGGGTAAGGTAAGTTGCGCCCCCTGACGACCACGCTCAAACAAGCGAGCGCCCGTCAGCTGCTCCAGTTCATTCAATGTATTAGAGAGCGCAGGTTGACTCAAATTAAGGGTTTCAGCTGCGCGCCCCAAAGTTCCTTGTTGTGCGACAGCTACGAATGTATGAAGGTGGCGCAAACGGATGCGCTGACTAAACAGACTATTTTTTTCCATAAGCGATGTTAAAAACGAAGCGGTGTCGCTGACAAGTGAAGTTGTTTGATTATGATAACTTGATTGCAAAATATTATTAACAATTAAAGCAATTATGTTACAGCAAAATGGATAATATTGATGTTTTCGCGGCGAGATCACAGTTTGTAAATTCTTCCCGCCAGAGTGAATGCGGTTACCTACACTCCAGATTACTGACCACTGGAGGCAGACACTATGGCGAACAGCATCACGGCGGATGAGATTCGGGAACAGTTTTCGCAGGCAATGTCAGCCATGTACCAGCAAGAAGTTCCGCAATATGGCACGCTGCTGGAACTGGTAGCTGATGTGAATCTGGCTGTGCTGGAAAACAATCCTCAACTGCACGAAAAAATGGTAAATGCAGACGAGCTGGCGCGACTGAATGTTGAACGTCATGGGGCGATTCGCGTTGGGACTGCACAAGAGCTTGCTACTCTTCGGCGGATGTTTGCCATTATGGGGATGTACCCGGTGAGCTATTACGATCTCTCGCAGGCAGGGGTGCCGGTACATTCGACAGCATTTCGGCCCATTGATGATGCTTCTCTGGCGCGTAATCCCTTCCGCGTTTTTACATCCTTACTCCGCCTTGAGCTTATCGAGAACGAAATTTTGCGCCAGAAAGCGGCGGAGATTCTGCGTCAGCGCGATATCTTCACCCCACGTTGTCGACAACTGTTAGAGGAATATGAGCAGCAGGGCGGTTTTAACGAAACACAGGCACAGGAGTTTGTGCAGGAAGCCCTGGAAACGTTTCGCTGGCACCAGTTAGCAACGGTAGATGAAGAAACCTATCGCGCCTTGCACAACGAACATCGGTTGATTGCTGATGTGGTCTGTTTTCCTGGATGCCATATCAACCACCTGACGCCACGTACGCTGGATATTGACCGGGTGCAGTCGATGATGCCTGAATGCGGAATTGAACCCAAAATTCTCATCGAGGGGCCGCCGCGCCGCGAGGTACCGATTTTACTACGCCAGACCAGCTTTAAAGCACTGGAAGAGACGGTGTTGTTTGCGGGGCAGAAACAGGGCACGCATACCGCGCGCTTTGGTGAAATTGAGCAGCGTGGCGTGGCATTAACGCCGAAAGGGCGACAACTGTATGATGATCTTCTGCGTAACGCTGGAACCGGGCAGGATAATCTCACTCACCAAATGCATTTACAGGAAACCTTCCGCACTTTTCCTGACAGTGAGTTTTTAATGCGTCAGCAAGGGTTGGCATGGTTCCGGTACCGTCTGACGCCTTCGGGTGAGGCGCATCGTCAGGCGATTCATCCTGGAGACGATCCACAGCCCTTAATTGAACGTGGTTGGGTAGTGGCGCAACCCATCACCTATGAAGATTTCTTGCCCGTTAGCGCGGCGGGGATCTTCCAGTCAAATCTGGGTAATGAAACGCAGACACGCAGTCACGGTAATGCCAGTCGCGAAGCATTTGAGCAGGCGTTGGGTTGTCCGGTTTTGGATGAGTTCCAGCTTTACCAGGAAGCGGAAGAACGCAGTAAACGTCGCTGTGGTTTGCTTTAAATTCTGACCATCCGCCTTTGCAAAAATTTGCCTGATTTTACAAACGAATCAGGCTCATCCCATCGACATAAAAAAAATGCCGATTTATGCATATTCTCTCAGTTCAACAATTGGATTATTAATAAATATTGTCTAGAGTGAGCGGTCATAAATAAGCACTTTCTTGCCGCTGAAAACGACCAGCGCGGGACCATTCACAACACCAGAAGGACTCACTTTCAGGTATGGATCGTAGACGATTTATTAAAGGTTCAATGGCTATGGCCGCCGTGTGCGGTACCAGCGGCATTGCTTCTCTTTTTTCTCAGGCAGCATTCGCGGCAGATTCTGATATTGCCGACGGGCAAACCCAGCGTTTTGACTTCTCCATTCTACAGTCAATGGCGCACGACTTAGCGCAAACAGCGTGGCGTGGTGCGCCTCGTCCGTTACCTGACACGCTGGCGACAATGACGCCGCAGGCTTATAACAGTATTCAATACGACGCCGAAAAATCGCTCTGGCATAACGTTGAGAACCGTCAACTGGACGCTCAGTTCTTCCATATGGGAATGGGATTCCGTCGCCGCGTTCGTATGTTTTCTGTAGATCCAGCAACACATCTGGCGCGTGAAATTCACTTTCGCCCGGAGTTGTTCAAATACAACGATGCAGGTGTTGATACCAAACAATTAGAAGGGCAAAGCGATCTCGGCTTTGCCGGTTTTCGCGTGTTTAAAGCCCCCGAACTGGCGCGCCGTGATGTAGTATCATTTCTCGGCGCGAGTTATTTCCGCGCCGTTGATGATACATATCAATACGGTTTGTCGGCCCGCGGCCTGGCGATCGACACTTACACCGACAGTAAAGAAGAGTTCCCCGACTTTACCGCCTTCTGGTTTGATACGGTAAAACCGGGGGCAACTACCTTTACCGTTTATGCGTTGCTCGATAGCGCCAGCATTACTGGTGCCTATAAGTTCACTATCCATTGTGAGAAAAGTCAGGTGATTATGGATGTGGAAAATCACCTGTATGCGCGCAAAGACATTAAACAGCTGGGCATTTCGCCGATGACCAGTATGTTCAGCTGCGGTACTAATGAACGTCGGATGTGCGATACAATTCATCCGCAAATTCATGACTCTGATCGTCTGTCCATGTGGCGGGGCAACGGCGAGTGGATTTGCCGTCCGCTGAATAATCCGCAAAAATTGCAGTTCAATGCTTACACCGACAACAACCCGAAAGGGTTTGGTTTATTGCAACTGGATCGTGACTTCTCCCATTATCAGGACATTATGGGCTGGTATAACAAACGCCCAAGTCTGTGGGTGGAACCGCGTAACAAGTGGGGTAAGGGCACCATCGGCCTGATGGAAATCCCAACAACGGGCGAAACGCTGGATAACATTGTCTGCTTCTGGCAGCCAGAAAAAGCTGTAAAAGCAGGTGATGAGTTTGCATTCCAGTATCGTCTGTACTGGAGTGCGCAACCGCCTGTTCATTGCCCATTAGCGCGCGTTATGGCGACGCGTACCGGCATGGGCGGTTTCCCGGAAGGTTGGGCGCCAGGTGAACACTATCCCGAAAAATGGGCGCGTCGTTTTGCCGTCGATTTCGTTGGTGGTGATCTGAAAGCTGCCGCGCCAAAAGGCATTGAGCCGGTGATTACGCTTTCCAGTGGGGAAGCGAAGCAAATCGAAATTCTCTATATTGAACCCATCGATGGTTATCGTATTCAGTTTGACTGGTATCCGACTTCGGACTCCACTGATCCGGTCGATATGCGGATGTATCTACGTTGTCAGGGGGACGCTATCAGTGAAACATGGCTGTATCAGTATTTCCCGCCAGCGCCGGATAAACGTCAGTATGTTGACGACCGCGTGATGAGTTAATCGTTTTTTCTTCGGCACCTTCTTCGGGAGGTGCCGTCTGGTTAAACACGATCCCGCTCGCATTTTTCCCTAAGTTAAATGAGTAATCTGATGGTGTGTATTTCAGATACACCGTGTCAGCCACTAACAGGGAGTGCGTATGTTTCCAGAATACCGAGATTTAATATCCCGTCTGAAAAACGAAAATCCTCGCTTTATGTCCTTGTTCGATAAACACAATAAACTTGATCATGAAATTGCCAGAAAGGAAGGTTCCGACGGTCGAGGGTACAATGCGGAAGTGGTCCGCATGAAAAAACAAAAGCTACAGTTAAAAGATGAGATGCTCAAAATCCTGCAGCAGGAGAGCGTCAAAGAGGTGTAAACTTTCCTAAGCCGCCAGCCAGGCGGCTTTTTTAACAACAGCATGGATTGACTGGAGATAAGATGACTGAAACGATAAAAGTAAGCGAATCACTTGAATTACATGCTGTTGCGGAAAGTCACGTCACACCTCTTTATCAGTTAATCTGTAAAAATAAAACCTGGTTACAGCAGTCGCTAAACTGGCCGCAGTTCGTTCAGAGTGAAGAGGACACGCGAAAAACGGTGCAGGGTAATGTGATGTTGCATCAACGCGGCTATGCCAAAATGTTCATGATTTTCAAAGAAGATGAACTTATCGGCGTTATCTCGTTTAATCGTATTGAACCACTGAATAAAACTGCTGAAATCGGCTACTGGCTGGACGAATCTCATCAGGGGCAGGGGATCATTTCTCAGGCGCTGCAGACATTGATTCATCATTACGCTCAGTCTGGTGAACTTAGACGCTTCGTGATCAAATGTCGGGTGGACAATCCGCAAAGCAACCAGGTCGCTTTGCGCAATGGTTTTATCCTTGAAGGTTGCCTGAAACAGGCTGAGTTCCTGAATGATGCCTATGATGATGTGAACTTATACGCGCGTATTATCGATTCATAATAACCCTGCCAGCGGCGTTCGCGTAATGCGCTCCTCGCCGTTAATGACTTTTGGACCACGGACATGAACCGTGTCGCCATCAAAGGCTTCAACGACGGCGTGGTCGGTTAACTCCACATGGTTTTCAATTATCACCGCACCTGTAATACGGCTCTCACCTTGTATTACAACGTGCTCGTCGAGCAGAATCGGTCCACCACGTACCACGGCATTTCCGCCAATCAAGACATGATGTTTTAACACACAATTACCTTCCACAATGGCATATTCCGCCACCTGCGAACTGTAATGAATCGTCGGAATGGCATCTTCTTCTATGCCAGCTTTCACCTGCGCGTGACCGTAGACTTTAGCGCAATCGCATAGCCAGACGTTGTTCTCTTCATTACCTTCAACACTGGCAAAATCAAAAACTTCGGCGCGATGTTCAATAAAAGCATACCGGACGACGGCATCGCCATAAATTTGTGCCTGGTGGACAATACGCGAGGCGCTAACCCTTGCGCGATCATAAATTTGGAGCAGGAGTTGATGGTCGGGCGTTAAGCCTTGTGCGGCGACGATCATAGAATGTTGATCAATTAAGGCGTGACCAAATATTCTACATTGCACGTAAACTAATGAGTCATGAATGGTGACACTGTCACTTATATATGCACCCTGGCTGATTTCACTATTATCGATCCAGACGTTATCCGTTGCGTAAACCTCTCCCCACAGCACGCTGGTGCCGGTGATACGCGTATTACCGGAAATCACCGTTCCGCCGAACGCAATAGCATTCTGGTCGTAAATCCAGCAATTTCCTTCCTGTGCTAACACCGTTTCGCGATCGATCCAGCCGCCAGCGGTTCCTGCTATCACATCGTTAAAATCGCTAATGGCGATAATCTGCCGTAATAACACACTTTTTTTAGTGCCATCTTCCTGATAACTAAAGGCTCGCTGTTCTTCACTTAGGCGATATTTGCGCATAGCGTTTTCCCACAGGTGACTTACTATAACCGTAGCAAATTCTGCGGCTCTGGCTATGCTCGAGAAAATTCCATAAAATGCATTTCAAATATACTTTATAAATTAAACAAAATGAGTAAGAAGATGCAGAGCGATAAAGTGCTCAATTTGCCGGCAGGCTACTTTGGTATTGTGTTGGGGACGATAGGGATGGGATTTGCCTGGCGCTATGCCAGCCAGGTTTGGCAGGTCAGCCACTGGTTAGGGGATGGGCTGGTGATTCTGGCGATGATCATCTGGGGATTATTGACTAGCGCATTTATTACCCGACTCATACGCTTTCCGCATAGCGTGCTGGCGGAAGTTCGCCATCCAGTGCTGAGCAGTTTTGTGAGTTTGTTTCCGGCAACGACGATGCTGGTGGCGATTGGTTTTGTTCCGTGGTTTCGCCCACTGGCGGTGTGCATGTTCAGTTTTGGTGTCGTGGTTCAGTTGGCTTATGCCGCCTGGCAAACTGCGGGATTATGGCGCGGATCTCACCCTGAAGAAGCTACCACGCCTGGACTGTATCTGCCGACAGTTGCCAACAACTTTATCAGCGCAATGGCCTGTGGTGCGTTGGGCTACACCGACGCCGGTCTGGTGTTTTTAGGCGCAGGCGTTTTCTCATGGCTAAGCCTTGAACCGGTGATCTTGCAGCGTCTGCGCAGTTCGGGAGAATTACCCACGGCACTGCGGACATCACTCGGCATTCAGCTCGCTCCTGCGCTGGTGGCCTGTAGTGCCTGGCTGAGCGTCAACGGCGGCGAGGGTGACACGCTGGCGAAAATGCTTTTCGGTTATGGACTGCTGCAACTGCTGTTTATGCTACGTCTGATGCCATGGTATCTCTCCCAGCCATTTAATGCTTCATTCTGGAGTTTCTCGTTCGGCGTATCTGCACTGGCAACCACCGGTTTGCATCTGGGGAGTGGCAGCGATAATGGATTTTTCCATACGCTGGCGGTGCCGCTGTTTATCTTTACCAATTTTATTATTGCAATACTGCTCATCCGTACTTTTGCGCTTCTGATGCAGGGAAAATTGTTAGTCAGAACCGAGCGCGCCGTTTTAATGAAAGCAGAGGACAAAGAATGAACATTCGTGACGAAAACTATTTTACTGATAAATATGAATTAACCCGCACACACTCTGAAGTACTGGAAGCGGTGAAAGTGGTTAAACCGGGTAAAACGCTGGATCTGGGCTGTGGCAATGGTCGTAACAGTCTTTACCTGGCAGCCAATGGTTATGATGTTGACGCATGGGATAAAAATGCCATGAGTATCGCCAACGTCGAGCGCATTAAATCCATTGAAAATCTGGATAATTTACACACCCGGGTCGTTGATCTGAATAACCTCACATTTGATGGACAGTACGATTTTATTCTTTCGACTGTGGTGCTGATGTTCCTTGAGGCTAAAACCATCCCAGGGTTGATTGCCAATATGCAACGTTGCACTAAACCTGGTGGTTACAACCTGATTGTGGCGGCGATGGATACCGCTGATTATCCATGTACCGTCGGCTTCACGTTTGCCTTCAAAGAGGGAGAATTACGTCGATATTACGAAGGCTGGGAGAGGGTGAAATACAATGAAGACGTCGGCGAGCTGCACCGCACCGACGCCAACGGTAATCGTATTAAACTGCGTTTCGCCACGATGCTGGCACGTAAAAAATGACCCGGTAAGCACAAAACGCGTGAAAATTCCCCACGCTGAGATGATTTACTGTTCTTCTTTTCGGTAAGCATATTTTTTATCGAAGGGATGTGAAATTAATCACAGTAGTCGAAGTTTTTTAGCAGCTTAACTTACTGAAATTTAACTACTGATGATTGACTTAGCCCCTTTTTCGGCATTGACTATGTCGTCTGAAAAGGGGCTGAAAAATTTATTTTCACCAACACTTTTTTTGCCACAACACGAAGCGGCGCTTTTTGCTATAACTTAGAAAGTAATATAATCATCTCAGGAAACTATTCATGCGTACCACATCATTTGCGAAAGTTGCAGCTTTATGCGGCTTGTTGGCTCTGTCTGGTTGTGCCTCTAAAATCACCCAGCCAGATAAATATAACAATTACTCTGATTTAAAAGAAACAACCTCAGCAACAGGTAAACCTGTTTTACGTTGGGTAGACCCGAGTTTTGATCAAAGCAAATATGACAGCATCGTCTGGAACCCAATCACTTATTATCCGGTACCAAAACCTTCTACCCAGGTAGGGCAGAAAGTTCTGGATAAAATTTTGAACTATACCAACACCGAAATGAAAGAAGCGATAGCGCAGCGTAAACCAGTGGTTACCACCGCTGGGCCGCGTAGTCTGATTTTCCGTGGGGCCATTACCGGTGTAGATACCAGCAAAGAAGGGCTGCAATTCTATGAAGTGGTTCCTGTTGCATTAGTGGTTGCGGGGACCAAATGGCTACAGGCCACCGTACCATGGATACTCGCCTCTATTTTGAACGTGAGCTGATTGATGCAGCGACTAATAAACCGGTTATCAAAGTCGTTCGTCAGGGCGAAGGTCAAGACCTGAATAACGAAAGTACGCCAATGGCTTTCGAAAATATTAAACAAGTTATTGATGAACATGGCCAACCGAGGCCACCATGTTTGACGTTAACAAAAAGTAGTTCCAGACGCGCCATCGTTAGATGGCGCTTTTTATCCGGTGCGCCGTAAAACCCCATCCTTCAGGGCGGGGATATAAGGCGCGGTTTTCCACCTGACCAGGTGTTTGCTGTTGTTCAATGTATTGGCGGATGACGGATATTGGCGCACCTCCGCAGCTACTGGCAAAATAGCCAGGACTCCACAAAACGCCTTTGTAGTAATACCTGACTGCAATATCTGGTCGATCTCGTCGCAGTAACCTACCCGATACGCCTTTGAGGCTGTTTACCAGACTGGATATCGCCAGTTTGGGAGGTTAGTTAATTAACAAATGGACGTGATCTGGTTCGCCATCCATTTCAACCAGTTCAGCTTCAAAATAAGCACATACATTTGAAAAGTAAGTGCGTAGTTTTTCTGTCGCGTCATGGTCAAAAATCTGGCGTCGGTATCTGGTGACAAAGACTAGGTGAACATGCATCAGGAAAACACAATGCCTTCCACGCCGGATATCGGTTTCTTTTTTCACAGACCAAAGTATCATTTGACCTGTGAAACGATTACAGGCATTTAAATTCCAGTTAAGACCAGGTGGTCAACAGGAGTGTGAAATGAGGCGCTTCGCAGGCGCATGTCGTTTCGTTTTCAATCGTGCTCTGGCACGTCAGAATGAGAATCATGAGGCCGGTAATAAATACATCCCTTACGGGAAAATGGCTTCCTGGCTGGTTGAGTGGAAAAATGCCACTGAAACGCAATGGCTTAAAGATTCTCCCTCACAGCCATTGCAACAGTCACTGAAAGACCTTGAGCGGGCTTACAAAAACTTCTTCCGGAAGCGGGCTGCTTTTCCCCGATTCAAAAAGTGGTGACAGAATGATGCATTCCGCTACCCGCAGGGCGTTAAGCTCGATCAGGAAAACAGCCGTATTTTTCTGCCGAAACTGGGCTGGATGCGCTACCGGAATAGCCGTCAGGTCACGGGTGTTGTGAAAAATGTCACTGTCAGCCAGTCCTGCGGTACGTGGTACATCAGTATTCAGACAGAAAGTGAAGTATCCACTCCGGCTCACCCTTCAGCATCAATGGTCGGGCTGGATGCTGGCGTGGCTAAACTCGCCACGCTGTCAGATGGCACAGTCTTTGAGCCTGTAAACAGTTTTCAGAAAAACCAGAAGACGCTGGCGAGACTTCAGCGACAGTTAAGCCGCAAGGTCAAATTCAGCAACAACTGGCAGAAGCAGAAACGCAAAATACAGCGACTGCATTCCTGTATCGCAAATATCCGCAGGGACTACCTTCACAAAGTCACAACGGCCGTCAGCAAAAACCACGCAATGATAGTCATTGAGGATTTGAAGGTCAGCAACATGTCAAAGTCAGCAGCGGGTACGGTCAGCCAGCCGGGGCGCAATGTCCGGGCAAAATCAGGTTTAAACCGTTCATCGATAGGAATTAAAACCCCAAAAAGATTAAAAAAACACCACAAAACGGATGTTTCTTCAACACCACTTTTGCTCCATATGAACGGAACCGACGATTAAACTGGATGGCTCTGATTGATTCAGGGTATGAATGGCGGTTTTTTGCTCCGTTTCCCTCAAAATGGACGCAACTTCCCCTCTGCGGCTCTCAGCCGCACCACCGCATCCGGGCCAGCGGCTCATGCATCAGGACCTGCTCTGCCAGACGGTAGCCCCGCTTCAGCCCCGTAAAACGCATCTGACTCCCGCACAGCACGCACTTCAGCGGGTCAACCTTCAGTAACCTCTGATACATCCCTCTCCAGGTGATTTGCATCGCCGTTTTTCTCACTGTCTCCGTTATGATGTACACCACTTCTTCCAGTAACCGCCGTTTCGCCGGACTCAAAAAACCGTAGTACCTCACCATACGGAACCCCTTATCCGCCACATGCCAGGAGAACCTTTCCATGAACTCATCTCCACTCATCAACAGGTATTCTTCCCGTTTTGTTCGGTGACTGTTGTAACGCAGACCGATTTCATCCTGACCGGCATAATGCTCCAGACGACTCATCGGCACCGGTGGCTTTTTCAGGTAAGAGCCAAAGTACACCGCCACATGGGTGGCATTATCCATTACCCGGGATACGTTGACATTCCAGCCACGGCGGTAATGCGTGTCCAGGAAGCGATTCCATTCCCGTTTACTGCTTCCTTCTGCTGCCAGCGCATCCGGCATCACCAGGTCAGGGTATTTCCGTGACAGCAACCGTGTTATCCGGTAGCGCCACATGCTCATCACCTTACGGGCGTAAAAATGAAGATTTTTCCAGGTGTGGCCCGACGTCACACCACCGGCAGTTGTCGATAAATGGATATGCGGATGCCACTGCTGGTCACGCCCCCATGTGTGGATCACCGTGAATATCCCCGGCTCCACATCTGCCTGATGGCAGATTTCCAGTATCACATCCGCTGCAATGCGGCTCATCTCTGCCAGTAACCACCGGTTGTGGAACACCAGGGACCAGTACTGGCAGGGAAGTGTGAACACAATATGCTGCCACGGGCAGTAGGGGACCAGGCTCAGCAGATACTGTATCCACTGTGCGCCAGCCTTCACCCCGCAGTGCGGGCAGGAGCGGCTTTTACACCGGAAGCAGACCTTTTTTGTATGGCAACAGTCCGGTGATGAACAACACCACTGCGTGTAGCCCATCAGTGTGGTCCCGCAGGCCATGATTTTTGTCACTGATTCAATTACCACCGGACGGACTGCCCCTTCCGGTTGTTTCTCCAGCCAGTTAAGCCAGCGGTTTCCCTGCTGAAAAATATCGGCAAAACGGGGGAGCATCAGAAGGGCGGGGCGACTCCGTCCGGCCAGTGAACCGTGCCACACTCCGGGCAGTACACGTATAGGAAATTGAAAAACCAGACGATACCGCTGTCCACGCCTTATGCCACGTGAGCTTTTCTGCTTTTCCCTCCACTCCGGTGTTTTCTCTCTCTGCATGGTCGATTCTTATACCGCAACAGGCTGTTTTTTATACTTGCACCGATTCCCGGGCACACTTAGCCTGTGTCAGGCCGGCATATACCTCAGCAGACTGATATCCCGCGCGTTTTTCTTCAGCCCCTCCACATTCAGCCCCGCAATGGCCCGGCGGTATACCATCCGGCCGCCACACAGCACGCATTCGAACGGGTCACGACTCAGGAACTTTGAGAGGCGGGTTTACGTTTACGGGGTTTAGCTGAACGGGCCATATAACCACCTGAAAGACAATGACATTGCCTGTTTTTATAACGGTAATTGCAGACCATGACAAGCCGCAGCCGTCAGGCTGCCTACTCGATGATCCTGCCCGTTCAGGCGGCGCTTGAGCGTTTGCCGCCGTCATTGTTGCAGGCGTCGGCTGATCTCGGCGCACGTCCACGACAAACCTTTCGCTATGTGGTGCTGCCGCTGGCAATCCCGGGTATTGCCGCTGGCTCTATCTTTACCTTCTCACTCACACTGGGCGATTTTATCGTCCCGCAGCTGGTTGGTCCTCCAGGATATTTTATCGGCAATATGGTTTATTCCCAGCAGGGGGCGATTGGCAATATGCCGATGGCGGCGGCATTCACCCTGGTGCCGATTATTCTCATCGCACTGTACCTGGCGTTCGTGAAACGTCTGGGAGCGTTCGATGCACTCTGAACGCGCACCGTTTTTCCTCAAACTGGCGGCCTGGGGCGGCGTTGTTTTCCTACATTTTCCCATCCTGATAATCGCCGCCTATGCGTTTAACACTGAAGATGCGGCGTTTAGTTTTCCACCGCAGGGCCTGACGCTGCGCTGGTTTAGCGTGGCAGCACAGCGTAGTGATATTCTTGATGCCGTGACGCTGTCACTTAAAGTGGCGGCGCTGGCGACATTAATTGCGCTGGTGTTAGGGACGCTGGCAGCTGCCGCGCTGTGGAGACGAGACTTTTTCGGCAAAAACGCCATTTCGCTGTTATTGCTGCTGCCCATTGCGCTGCCGGGCATTGTCACTGGTCTGGCGCTATTAACCGCCTTTAAAACCATCAATCTGGAGCCGGGATTTTTCACCATCGTGGTCGGTCATGCGACTTTTTGCGTAGTGGTGGTGTTTAACAATGTCATCGCCCGTTTTCGCCGCACCTCGTGGAGTCTGGTTGAGGCGTCAATGGATCTTGGGGCCAATGGCTGGCAAACCTTCCGCTACGTAGTGTTGCCGAATCTCAGTTCGGCGTTACTGGCAGGAGGAATGCTGGCGTTTGCCTTGTCGTTCGATGAAATCATCGTTACGACCTTTACGGCAGGTCATGAACGAACGTTACCGTTGTGGTTGCTCAATCAGCTTGGGCGACCGCGTGATGTACCGGTAACCAACGTGGTGGCACTGCTGGTTATGTTGGTAACAACCTTGCCGATCCTGGGGGCCTGGTGGCTAACCCGCGAAGGCGACAATGGTCAATAACCACTGATACAGGAATAAGCTATGCAACATAAGTTACTGATTAACGGAGAACGGGTTAGCGGCGAAGGGGAAAAACAGCCTGTCTATAATCCGGCAACGGGGGACGTTTTACTGGAGATTGCCGAGGTATCCGCAGAGCAGGTCGATGCTGCTGTGCGTGCGGCAGATGCAGCATTTGCTGAATGGGGGCAAACCACACCGAAAGCGCGTGCGGAATGCCTGCTGAAACTGGCGGATGTTATCGAAGAAAATGGTCAGGTTTTTGCCGAACTGGAATCCCGTAATTGTGGCAAACCGCTGCATAGTGCGTTCAATGATGAAATCCCGGCGATTGTCGATGTTTTTCGCTTTTTCGCGGGTGCGGCGCGCTGTCTGAATGGTCTGGCGGCAGGTGAATATCTTGAAGGTCATACTTCGATGATCCGTCGCGATCCGTTGGGGGTCGTGGCTTCTATCGCACCGTGGAATTATCCGCTGATGATGGCCGCGTGGAAACTTGCTCCGGCGCTGGCGGCAGGGAACTGCGTAGTGCTTAAACCATCAGAAATTACCCCGCTGACCGCGTTGAAGTTGGCAGAGCTGGCGAAAGATATCTTCCCGGCAGGCGTGATTAACATACTGTTTGGCAGAGGCAAAACGGTGGGTGATCCGCTGACCGGTCATCCCAAAGTGCGGATGGTGTCGCTGACGGGCTCTATCGCCACCGGCGAGCACATCATCAGCCATACCGCGTCGTCCATTAAGCGTACTCATATGGAACTTGGTGGCAAAGCGCCAGTGATTGTTTTTGATGATGCGGATATTGAAGCAGTGGTCGAAGGTGTACGTACATTTGGCTATTACAATGCTGGACAGGATTGTACTGCGGCTTGTCGGATCTACGCGCAAAAAGGCATTTACGATACGCTGGTGGAAAAACTGGGTGCTGCGGTGGCAACGTTAAAATCTGGTGCGCCGGATGACGAGTCTACGGAGCTTGGACCTTTAAGCTCGCTGGCGCATCTCGAACGCGTCAGCAAGGCAGTAGAAGAGGCGAAAGCGACAGGGCACATCAAAGTGATCACTGGCGGTGAAAAGCGCAAGGGTAATGGCTATTACTATGCGCCGACGCTGCTGGCTGGCGCATTACAGGACGATGCCATCGTGCAAAAAGAGGTATTTGGTCCAGTAGTGAGTGTTACGCCCTTCGACAACGAAGAACAGGTGGTGAACTGGGCGAATGACAGCCAGTACGGACTTGCATCTTCGGTATGGACGAAAGATGTGGGCAGGGCGCATCGCGTCAGCGCACGGCTGCAATATGGTTGTACCTGGGTCAATACCCATTTCATGCTGGTAAGTGAAATGCCGCACGGTGGGCAGAAACTTTCTGGTTACGGCAAGGATATGTCACTTTATGGGCTGGAGGATTACACCGTCGTCCGCCACGTCATGGTTAAACATTAAGTTAGATGTTAGTGGCTGTTATAGGACGGCCACTATCGTTTTAGGTTCTGAGTTTAATGGCGGTTAAGTATTAGAATGATTACATTAATAACTGGCGTAAAAATTAGGCTAAATGTTTGATGGCGATTTTTCATCCTGTCACAGTTGATTAGCATAAGGCTTTAGAGTATCGTTATTAAACTAATACTTTATAAGTAGAAGTATTAACAATGAAAGTTCAATTGTACAAATTCACGGAAGATAAAAATAAAACCCTTACCTTCAGATGGACGAAAAAACACTTTGAGTTTTGTATGGATAATAAAATCTTTTTAAATCATAAGGGGAAGAAGTCGTATAAAGAAAGGAATTTATTTCTTTTCTCAAAAGGTGACAAGATAACAATTGAAGATAATGTTATTGCTGAAGAATATTCAACAATGCCTGTGAAAAATTTCTCCAGTGTCGGCGCTTTTTCATTTCCGACCTGCCATTTTTCAGGGAATATACGTATAGGTCGATTTTGTAGTATTGCATCAAATGTAAAAATAATGGGTGGAAATCATCCTTTGAATCGTTTTACTACTCACATGATGACTTATAACGGTGAATTTGATAAGTTTGCTATGAGTGAATTTGAACGTAGCTGGACATTGAAACCATTCATTACCAAACCTGAAAATCCGATTATAGGAAATGATGTCTGGATAGGAAATGATGTTGTATTGAAAGGTGGCATCGCAATAGGTGATGGTGCTGTTATTGCTGCCAATTCCGTTGTTACCAAAGATGTGCCCCCATATGCCATAGTTGCAGGAGTTCCTGCAAAAATAATCAGATTTAGGTTTGATTCAAATGTTATTGATGAACTGTTGAGAATAAAATGGTGGAATTATAACTACTCAGATCTTCCGGATAATAATAAGTGTGATGATATAAATTATTTTGTTGAAGAGATGAATCGATTGATATCAAATGGAAATATTCAAGAGAGGGACTATAAAAAATTCAATCTTTCTGAGGTATTCAGAGGCCTATAATTATCTGTTTTGCATGATAAATGGGCAAGATAACCAGGGCGGGGTTTGCAATTTCAATGGGGCAGCGTCATCAAGGAGGTTGCAAACATCCTGCCATGCATATACTTTACGCCATCTTTTTATATTTACGTTATTCCTTGAAAGTATAAAGCATTTATAGACTCCCGCGCGTATAAAGTATTCGTGATAGAAAAATGTGAAAACAAGATTCCGTTTGAATCAGTAAGCTGTTTGTATAGACGACAGTAGGGGGATGTTTTCTACTCATTTCAATGTAGATGCCAGCAAAAAGAAGTAAATATTAAGGATAATGTTGCAAACTTGGAGAGTATGAGAAGATCTTGCGTACTGTCAGAGAGTTGATTTCTCTGACAGTACGTGCTGCGTGCAAAATCACTACATCAAATAAACCAGCCAAATCTCATAGAGATAAGAGTAAACAAACCAACAGCAGCAAAGACATTTATCAGTACTACAGTTCTACTGGAAACATTCATTTTTGCCACCTTTTATCATTGCCCCTATGTGTATAGTACGGGTTAAGAAAATCCGCAATAATACTCATTCTGAAGATGGATAAGGGCAAGTTGCTGTTTGATGATTTTTTCTCAAACTGGTGAAAAAACTTGATGCACGTCAAAAAATGGCGCATATTTGCGCGCGTTTTATTCATATGGCTGGACGCCCGTACATGTTTCTCTATCAACATATGCTTGTTTTTTATGCGGTTATGGCAGCAATCGCATTTCTTATCACCTGGTTTCTTTCTCACGATAAGAAACGCATCCGTTTCTTAAGCGCCTTTCTGGTGGGGGCCACATGGCCGATGAGTTTCCCGGTGGCGCTGTTGTTTTCACTGTTTTAAATCTTACTCACTGGCTTGACGGCACCACGCAGACTTATATCATTTGGATTAATCGATAAATTTCACAAGTGGCTAAGGAGAAAGTATGTCGCATCTGGATGAAGTCATCGCGCGCGTGGATGCCGCGATTGAAGAGAGCGTCATTGCCCATATGAACGAATTATTAATCGCCCTGAGCGATGACGCGGAGTTAAGTCGGGAAGATCGCTACACCCAGCAGCAGCGTTTGCGCACCGCTATTGCTCATCACGGTCGCAAGCATAAAGAAGATATGGAAGCGCGCCACGAACAGTTAACCAAAGGCGGCACCATCCTCTGATTAAAATGAGCGTCTGGCCACCAACCAGGCGCCAACCACAAGTAAAATTGCGCCACATATTGGGCCGAACAACGCCCGTAGTGGTACGCCATGACTGCGGAAGATATCCAGCACCAGACCGCCAATCAGCTGGCTGGCGACCAGTACCGCAATAGTTGTCGCCGCTCCCACATTCTGATATCCGCTGATACTGGCGAAGACAAAAAACGAACCCAGCAAGCCAGGTATAAGTGTCCACCAGCGCACGCTGGACACCAGTTCGCCAAACCCCGCCATGCCTTGTTTAAACCATAAAATAGAAACAAAGAGCACAATCCCCACCAGTGAGTTCAGCAACATGGCGATGAGAATGGTAGAGGAGGTCTGGGTGATGCGCGCCATCAGCGTGTTCTGGACTACCAGACCAATTCCGGCGGCAATCAAAAAAGCAAGGGTGAGCGACTGATTCATCCAATCGCGTCCGGTTCAGTGCGCTCGTCGAGTTGCAACTGCATAAATGTCAGATCCAGCCAATGACCAAATTTAGTGCCTACCTGCGGCATTTGTGCGGTGACGACAAATCCCAGCGACTGGTGCAGATGCAGCGAAGCCTGATTTTGCGATTCGATCCCGGCGACCATGACATGCTTCCCGCAATCCCGCGCTTCATCAATCAATCGACTTAACAATTTACGCCCCAGACCTTTGCCCTGATGATCGGGATGGACATAAACCGAATGTTCCACGGTATGGCGAAAACCATCGAAACTACGCCAGTCGCCAAACGAGGCATATCCCGTAACTACGCCATCTTCTTCACTTACCAGCACCGGATAACCTGCTATGGTCCGCGCTTCAAACCAGGCAATGCGGTTATCTGCATCCACCGTTTGGTCATTCCAGATAGCCGCCGTATACAACACGGCGTGGTTATAAATTTCCGCAATGGCAGCACAGTCGGCTTTGCGGGCAAAACGGATGGACATGTCTGGCCTCAATAAAATAATGATGATGATGTTATCAATACTATCGAAAACAGCCCGAAGCAACGGATAGACTGGCCCCCTGAATCTCCAGACAACCAGTATCACTTATTTAAGTGATAGTCTTAATACTAGTTTTTAGACTAGTCATTGGAGAACAGATGATTGATGTCTTAGGGCCGGAGAAACGCAGACGGCGTACCACACAGGAAAAGATCGCAATTGTTCAGCAGAGCTTTGAACCGGGGATGACGGTCTCCCTCGTTGCCCGGCAACATGGTGTAGCAGCCAGCCAGTTATTTCTCTGGCGTAAGCAATACCAGGAAGGAAGTCTTACTGCTGTGGCCGCCGGAGAACAGGTTGTTCCTGCCTCTGAACTTGCTGCCGCCATGAAGCAGATTAAAGAACTCCAGCGCCTGCTCGGCAAGAAAACGATGAAAAATGAACTCCTCAAAGAAGCCGTTGAATATGGACGGGCAAAAAAGTGGATAGCGCACGCGCCCTTATTGCCCGGGGATGGGGAGTAAGCTTAGTCAGCCGTTGTCTCCGGGTGTCGCGTGCGCAGTTGCACGTCATTCTCAGACGAACCGATGACTGGATGGATGGCCGCCGCAGTCGTCACACTGATGATACGGATGTGCTTCTCCGTATACACCATGTTATCGGAGAGCTGCCCACGTATGGTTATCGTCGGGTATGGGCGCTGCTTCGCAGACAGGCAGAACTTGATGGTATGCCTGCGATCAATGCCAAACGTGTTTACCGGCTCATGCGCCAGAATGCGCTGTTGCTTGAGCGAAAACCTGCTGTACCGCCATCGAAACGGGCACATACAGGCAGAGTGGCCGTGAAAGAAAGCAATCAGCGATGGTGCTCTGACGGGTTCGAGTTCTGCTGTGATAACGGAGAGAGACTGCGTGTCACGTTCGCGCTGGACTGCTGTGATCGTGAGGTACTGCACTGGGCGGTGACTACCGGCGGCTTCAACAGTGAAACAGTACAGGACGTCATGCTGGGAGCGGTGGAACGCCGCTTCGGCAACGATCTTCCGTCGTCTCCAGTGGAGTGGCTGACGGATAATGGTTCATGCTACCGGGCTAATGAAACACGCCAGTTCGCCCGGATGTTGGGACTTGAACCGAAGAACACGGCGGTGCGGAGTCCGGAGAGTAACGGAATAGCAGAGAGCTTCGTGAAAACGATAAAGCGTGACTACATCAGTATCATGCCCAAACCAGACGGGTTAACGGCAGCAAAGAACCTTGCAGAGGCGTTCGAGCATTATAACGAATGGCATCCGCATAGTGCGCTGGGTTATCGCTCGCCACGGGAATATCTGCGGCAGCGGGCTTGTAATGGGTTAAGTGATAACAGATGTCTGGAAATATAGGGGCAAATCCAACGGATTCCTCGATGAAATTATTGCGTGTTGCAGAGGGGATGTGACGGCTGCAAACAAAACCAATCCCGTGAGCCTGCTACTATTGATGGATTCATGCCAAAAGCACAGGAGAGCATTATGGGGCAACAAAAGCAGCGTAATCGACGTTGGGTTCTGCCCTCGCGTCCACATGGCGCACCGGTTCCGGAGAATTTCCGTCTTGAAGAAGATGATGTCGCCACACCGGGTGAAGGACAGGTGTTACTGCGCACAGTTTATTTGTCCCTGGACCCGTATATGCGTGGACGTATGAGCGATGAGCCATCTTATTCACCGCCGGTTGATATTGGCGGCGTGATGGTCGGCGGTACGGTGAGCCGTGTCGTGGAGTCGAATCATCCTGATTATCAGCCTGGCGACTGGGTGCTGGGCTACAGTGGATGGCAGGACTATGACATATCCAGTGGTGATGACCTGGTGAAACTTGGCGATCATCCGCAAAATCCATCGTGGTCGCTGGGTGTGCTGGGGATGCCAGGCTTTACCGCTTATATGGGGCTGCTGGATATCGGTCAGCCTAAAGAGGGCGAAACGTTGGTGGTAGCTGCGGCGACAGAACCAGTGGGGGCGACGGTGGGGCAAATCGGCAAACTTAAAGGTTGCAGAGTGGTGGGGGTAGCCGGTGGCGCGGAAAAATGCCGCCATGCTACCGAGGTGTTAGGCTTCGATGTTTGCCTTGATCACCACGCGGACGATTTTGCCGAACAACTGGCGAAAGCGTGCCCAAAAGGTATTGATATCTATTATGAAAACGTGGGCGGTAAGGTATTTGATGCAGTGCTACCATTACTTAATACATCTGCGCGCATTCCCGTTTGTGGCTTAGTGAGCAGCTATAACGCTACAGAGCTACCACCCGGTCCGGATCGTTTACCCCTGTTGATGGCAACGGTGCTGAAAAAACGTATTCGCTTGCAAGGGTTTATTATCGCTCAGGATTATGGTCACCGCATCCATGAGTTTCAGAAGGAGATGGGGCAATGGGTGAAAGAGGATAAAATCCACTACCGCGAAGATATTACTGATGGTTTAGAGAATGCGCCACAGACGTTTATCGGCCTGCTGAAGGGTAAAAACTTCGGCAAAGTGGTGATCCGCGTCGCGGGTGATGATAAAAGTTTCAACGGCGGCGTAAGCCGCCATAAAAATCCAGGCAAAAAGCTTATTTTCAGCTTTAATTAATAATTAAAGCTGAATTTCAGTTTTAATTAACTAACCACGTCATTGTTCTGCTGGTAATAACAACAAAGGTGGGTGGTTTATGATTATTCACTTTAATACACTAGGTGAACTCCTTCTGCCATGCAGGCAGGGTTGGACAGAAAACACGCGAAGGAATTAAAATGCCTGGAACGGGAAAAATGAAACATGTCAGTTTGACTCTGCAGGTTGAGAACGACCTGAAACATCAGCTTAGTATTGGCGCATTAAAACCTGGCGCACGCCTGATTACTAAAAATCTGGCGGAGCAATTAGGTATGAGTATTACACCTGTGCGTGAAGCATTATTACGTCTGGTTTCGGTGAATGCGCTTTCTGTCGCACCTGCACAAGCATTTACAGTACCGGAAGTGAGGCAAAGTCAGTTAGACGAAATCAATCGGATCCGCTACGAACTGGAATTAATGGCAGTTGCCCTGGCTGTTGAAAACCTCTCCTCGCAAGACATAGCAGAACTTCAGGAATTGCTCGGGAAATTACAGCAGGCGCAAGAAAAGGGCGACATGGAACAAATCATTAATGTGAACAGGCTATTTCGCTTAGCGATTTATCATCGCTCAAATATGCCCATCCTGTGTGAGATGATTGAGCAACTGTGGATCAGGATGGGACCTGCTTTACATTATCTTTATGAAGCGATTAACCCAGCGGAATTACGGGAGCGCATAGAAAACTATCATCTATTACTCGCTGCGTTAAAAGCAAAAGACAAAGAGGGATGCAAACATTGTCTTGCTGAAATTATGCAACAAAATATTGCTATTTTATACCAGCAATACAATCGTTAAATTAAATGCCCGGCAAATACCGGGCATCAAGTAATTACTCAAATCGCCACGCAATATTCATGCCGACACCATAATTTCGTTCATCGATAGGAATTAAAACCCCAAAAAGATTAAAAAAACACCACAAAACGGATGTTTCTTCAACACCACTTTTGCTCCATATGAACGGAACCGACGATTAAACTGGATGGCTCTGATTGATTCAGGGTATGAATGGCGGTTTTTTGCTCCGTTTCCCTCAAAATGGACGCAACTTCCCCTCTGCGGCTCTCAGCCGCACCACCGCATCCGGGCCAGCGGCTCATGCATCAGGACCTGCTCTGCCAGACGGTAGCCCCGCTTCAGCCCCGTAAAACGCATCTGACTCCCGCACAGCACGCACTTCAGCGGGTCAACCTTCAGTAACCTCTGATACATCCCTCTCCAGGTGATTTGCATCGCCGTTTTTCTCACTGTCTCCGTTATGATGTACACCACTTCTTCCAGTAACCGCCGTTTCGCCGGACTCAAAAAACCGTAGTACCTCACCATACGGAACCCCTTATCCGCCACATGCCAGGAGAACCTTTCCATGAACTCATCTCCACTCATCAACAGGTATTCTTCCCGTTTTGTTCGGTGACTGTTGTAACGCAGACCGATTTCATCCTGACCGGCATAATGCTCCAGACGACTCATCGGCACCGGTGGCTTTTTCAGGTAAGAGCCAAAGTACACCGCCACATGGGTGGCATTATCCATTACCCGGGATACGTTGACATTCCAGCCACGGCGGTAATGCGTGTCCAGGAAGCGATTCCATTCCCGTTTACTGCTTCCTTCTGCTGCCAGCGCATCCGGCATCACCAGGTCAGGGTATTTCCGTGACAGCAACCGTGTTATCCGGTAGCGCCACATGCTCATCACCTTACGGGCGTAAAAATGAAGATTTTTCCAGGTGTGGCCCGACGTCACACCACCGGCAGTTGTCGATAAATGGATATGCGGATGCCACTGCTGGTCACGCCCCCATGTGTGGATCACCGTGAATATCCCCGGCTCCACATCTGCCTGATGGCAGATTTCCAGTATCACATCCGCTGCAATGCGGCTCATCTCTGCCAGTAACCACCGGTTGTGGAACACCAGGGACCAGTACTGGCAGGGAAGTGTGAACACAATATGCTGCCACGGGCAGTAGGGGACCAGGCTCAGCAGATACTGTATCCACTGTGCGCCAGCCTTCACCCCGCAGTGCGGGCAGGAGCGGCTTTTACACCGGAAGCAGACCTTTTTTGTATGGCAACAGTCCGGTGATGAACAACACCACTGCGTGTAGCCCATCAGTGTGGTCCCGCAGGCCATGATTTTTGTCACTGATTCAATTACCACCGGACGGACTGCCCCTTCCGGTTGTTTCTCCAGCCAGTTAAGCCAGCGGTTTCCCTGCTGAAAAATATCGGCAAAACGGGGGAGCATCAGAAGGGCGGGGCGACTCCGTCCGGCCAGTGAACCGTGCCACACTCCGGGCAGTACATACCGCCGGCGCTGATACCGGCAAGAATGGTCGCAAATTCCCGCTCCGTGCAGCGGGCGATTTCCGGATATCCTTCGTCATCAACACGTACAAACCAGAAGACCAGCTTTTTGTTTCCCGCATCCACAAAGAACGGAATATTCAGGTCTGCGCAGCATTCAACGGCATCGTCAAAACTATCAAAGCGCAGAACTTCTGCGTCTTCTTCGTCAAAAAAATCATCTTCGTGAAGCTTCACGACATAGCGGGGAAGTTTGCTTCTTTGAGAGGCGGGTTTACGTTTACGGGGTTTAGCTGAACGGGCCATATAACCACCTGAAAGACAATGACATTGCCTGTTTTTATAACGGTAATTGCAGACCATGACAAGCCGCAGCCGTCAGGCTGCCTACTCGATAGAGGTCAACTTCGCGCTCGGTGCTCGACGCTTCCTCGATGCGGTCGGCGTCGTAAAGCAGCACGCCCAGATACCGGATGCGACCCACGCAGGTTTCTGAGCACACGGTGGGTTGGCCTGACTCAATTCGCGGATAACAGAAGATACATTTTTCTGACTTGCCGCTTTTCCAGTTGAAGTAGATTTTTTTGTACGGACAACCGCTAATGCACAAACGCCAGCCACGGCATTTATCCTGATCAATCAGCACAATGCCGTCTTCTTCGCGTTTGTAGATAGCGCCGCTTGGGCAGGTCGCCACGCAGCTGGGATTGAGGCAGTGTTCGCACAGGCGCGGCAGGTACATCATGAAGGTGTTTTCAAACTGCCCGTACATCTCCTTTTGCATGGCCTCGAAGTTGCGGTCGCGGGCACGTTTTTCAAACTCGCCGCCCAGCAGTTCTTCCCAGTTTGGGCCCCAGATCACTTTGTCCATCCGTTTGCCGTCAATCAGTGAACGCGGGCGAGCAGTAGGGATATGTTTGCCTTCCGGTGTGCTATGCAAATGTTCGTAGTCGAAGGTGAAAGGTTCGTAGTAATCATCAATCTGCTGCGGCACCACCGGGTTGGCGAAGATTTTGGTTATTACGCCCATCTTGCTGCCCAGACGCGGACGGATCTTGCCATTCACATCGCGGACCCAGCCGCCTTGCCACTCTTCCTGATCTTCCCAGTTTTTCGGATAACCAATGCCCGGTTTGGTTTCGACGTTGTTAAACCATGCGTACTCCATGCCTTCGCGTCCGGTCCAGACGTTGTTACAGGTCACCGAACAGGTATGGCAGCCGATACATTTATCGAGGTTAAGCACCATGCCGACTTGCGAACGTATTTTCATTTTTTCGCCTCCTGTACCTGATCGCGACCTTCATCATCCAGCCAGTTAACGTTCTTCATCTTGCGGATCATGATGAATTCGTCGCGGTTCGAACCGACGGTGCCGTAGTAGTTAAAGCCCCAGGCCAGCTGCGCGTAACCGCCAATCATATGCGTCGGTTTCGGGCAAACGCGGGTGACCGAGTTATGAATGCCGCCGCGCATGCCAGTTACTTCCGAACCAGGAATATTCATAATGCGTTCCTGGGCGTGATACATCATGGTCATGCCCGGCGGTACACGTTGGCTGACCACCGCGCGGGCAGTCAGCGCGCCGTTGGCGTTAAATACTTCCACCCAGTCGTTATCGACAATGGTCAGTTCTCGGGCATCTGTTTCGCTGATCCAGACAATCGGTCCACCGCGAGAGAGCGTCAGCATTAGCAGGTTTTCACTGTAGGTTGAGTGAATGCCCCATTTCTGGTGCGGCGTCAGGAAGTTAAGTGCTTTTTCCTGGAAGCCGTTTGGCGGTATCTGGCGCATCTCACTGACGCTACGGGTGTCGATAGGCGGGCGATAAGCCACCAGGCTTTCACCAAAAGCACGCATCCACGGATGATCCTGATAGAGCTGCTGGCGTCCCGACAGCGTGCGCCACGGAATTAACTCATGAACGTTGGTGTATCCCGCGTTATAGGATACGTGATCGCTTTCCAGACCGGACCATGTGGGGCTGGAGATAATTTTACGCGGCTGCGCCTGAATATCGCGAAAGCGAATCTTCTCGTCCTCTTTGTGCAGCGCCAGATGGGTATGTTCGCGCCCGGTGATCTCGCCCAGCGCCTGCCACGCTTTGACTGCAACATGACCGTTGGTTTCCGGTGCCAGTGCCAGAATCACTTCTGAAGCGTCAATGGCGGTGTCAATCAGCGGACGCCCCTGTGCCGGGCCATCACGCTTGGTGTAATTGAGTTTGCCGAGGAAATCGATTTCATCCTGGGTATTCCACGAAATCCCTTTACCGCCATTGCCAAGTTTGTCCATCAATGGCCCGAGCGAGGTAAAGCGTTCATACGTAGCAGGGTAGTCGCGCTCCACCGCCACAATATTCGGCGCGGTTTTACCCGGGATCAGATCGCATTCGCCTTTGCGCCAGTCGAGCACTTCACACGGCTGTGAGAGCTCTGCCGGAGAGTCATGCAGCAGTGGTTGTAATACCACGTCGGTTTCTTTGCCAAGATGGCCCACGCACACTTGCGAAAATGCTTTGGCAATACCTTTGTAGATTTCCCAGTCGCTGCGTGATTCCCAGGCCGGATCGACCGCCGCAGAAAGCGGATGAATAAATGGATGCATATCCGAGGTGTTCATATCGTCTTTTTCATACCAGGTGGCGGTGGGCAGAACGATATCGGAGAACAGGCAGGTACTGGACATGCGGAAGTCGAGCGTCACCAGCAGGTCGAGCTTGCCTTCAATCGCCGCAGTTTGCCACTCGACTTCTTCCGGTTTGATCCCGTCGCTGGCACCGAGTTCCTCGCCCTGAATCCCGCTTTCGGTCCCCAGCAGATACTTCTGTATATACTCGTGGCCTTTGCCGGAGGAGCCAAGCAGGTTAGAGCGCCAGACAAACAAATTACGCGGATGATTGCTGCCGCTATCTGGTTGTTCGCAGGCCATACGTAAATCGCCCGATTTCAGCGCCTGGGCGGTAAATTCTGTGGGGGATAATCCGGCCTTGTCGGCTTCAGCTTTAATCCCGAGCGGGTTACGCCCCAGCTGCGGCGCAGAAGGTAGCCAGCCCATACGTTCGGCGCGAACGTTGAAATCAATCAGATGACCGCTGTACTTACTGGCATCGGCGAGCGGTGAAAGTAACTCCTGAGCAGAGACTTTTTCATAGCGCCATTGGCTGGAATGATTGTAGAAAAACGAGGTGCTGTTCATCTGGCGCGGTGGTCGGTTCCAGTCGAGCGCAAAGGCCAGTGGCAACCAGCCGGTTTGTGGGCGCAGTTTTTCCTGGCCGACATAGTGTGCCCAGCCGCCACCGCTTTGCCCGACACAACCGCAGAAGATCAGCATATTGATCATCCCGCGGTAGTTCATGTCCATGTGATACCAGTGGTTAACACCTGCGCCGAGGATAATCATTGAGCGCCCATGCGTTTTATGGGCGGTATCGGCAAATTCGCGGGCGATGGTTTCAATATACTGGCGCGGTACGCCGGTAATTTGCTCACCCCAGGCTGGGGTGTACGGTTTGATTTCAGCGTAATCTTTCGCGCTGTTTTCATCTTCCAGCCCGCGATCGAGGCCGTAATTCGCCAGTACCAAATCATAAACGCTGACCACCGGACAGGTGTTGCCATCGACTAACGTCAGGTTTTTAACGGGCAATTGGCGCACCAGCACCGGATTGTGTTTTACGCTGCGAAAATGCGGATTTTCAATGCCGCCAAAGTAGGGGAAGGCCACGCCTGCAACAGCGTCATGTTGACCGAGCAGGGTTAACGACAATTCGGTTTCCGTACCGGCGGCAATGGATTCCAGATTCCATTTGCCTTTTTCTCCCCAGCGGAAACCAATCGAACCGTTCGGCACTACCAATTCACCTGCGGTATTAACTGCTACGGTTTTCCACTGCGGATTGTTGCTTTCGCCCAGTCCATCCACCAGGTCAGATGCGCGGATCATGCGCCCGGGAACGTAGCTACCATCGTCGCGAGGCTCCAGCATTACCAGCATCGGCATGTCGCTGTAGCGGCGGCAGTAGTTGATAAAGTAGTCGCTGGGATTATCGAGATGAAACTCTTTTAAAATCACATGCCCCATTGCCATCGCCAGGGCGCTATCAGTGCCTTGTTTCGGTGCCAGCCACTGGTCGCACAATTTGGCCACTTCAGAGTAGTCAGGGGTAATGGCGATGGTTTTAGTGCCTTTGTAGCGTACTTCGGTAAAGAAGTGGGCGTCCGGCGTACGTGTCTGCGGTACGTTAGACCCCCAAGCGATGATGTAGCTGGAGTTATACCAGTCGGCAGATTCCGGTACGTCGGTTTGCTCGCCCCAGGTCATCGGCGAGGCGGGCGGCAGGTCGCAATACCAGTCGTAGAAACTTTAACAGGTGCCGCCAAGCAGCGACAGATAACGCGTTCCGGCGGCGTAAGAAACCATCGACATCGCCGGGATCGGCGAGAAACCGGCAACGCGATCCGGGCCGTAGGTTTTGATGGTCCAGACGTTAGCGGCGGCAATCAGCTGGTTTAGTTCCTGCCAGTTGGAGCGGATAAACCCGCCGCGCCCACGCACTTGTTTGTAGCTCAGGCACTTTTGCGGATCATTCATAATCGATGCCCACGCCAGTACCGGATCGCTGTGTTGTTTGAGGGCTTCGCGCCACAGTTCAATCAGTCGTTTACGAATGAGCGGGTATTTCAGGCGGTTAGCGCTGTAAAGATACCAGGAGTAACTTGCGCCACGCGGGCAGCCGCGAGGTTCATGATTGGGCAGGTCAGGGCGAGTGCGCGGGTAGTCGGTCTGTTGGATTTCCCAGGTCACCAGACCATTTTTAACGTAGATTTTCCAGCTACAGGAGCCTGTACAGTTAACGCCGTGGGTGGAACGCACGATTTTGTCGAACTGCCAACGCTGGCGATAGCTGTCCTCCCAGTCGCGGTTGCTATGCATCACCTGTCCGTGACCATCGGCAAAGGTTTCGCCCTTTTGTTTGAAGTAGCGAAAGCGATCCAAAAGTTTACTCATGACATGACTCCTGCTCCAGGAATGAATTGGGATCTGATGCCTTGTCGGATGCGACATGGTTGTACATCAGGCATCGATCTCTTATTTTTGGCTGAACTTCCGCCGACCATAAACCAGCCAGGTCAGCAGCACACAAACGATGTAGAAGATTAAAAACACTTTCATCGCGCCGACCGGAGAGCCGGTCATATTGAGCGACATGCCAAATGCCTGCGGAATAAAAAAGCCGCCCACTGCGCCAATGGCTGAGATAAAGCCCAGCGTTGCCGCCGTTTCGGTGACGGCTTCTCTCTGAGCTTGCTCATCACTACCGCCTTTCATCTTCACCCGATAAATGGTTATCTGGCGAAAGATGACGGCGATCATCTGGAAAGTAGAACCACTTCCCAGACCCGCGGTCAGAAACAGCCCCATAAATACGGCGTAAAAGGCGATGAAATTACCGGAGCCTGTGCCCGGTAAGGTAAGGAACAGCAGGGCACTGAAAATCGCCATAAAAATAAAGTTGATCAACGTCACCCGCACGCCGCCGAATTTATCGGAAATAGCACCACCAACCGACCGCGCGATGGCACCAATAAATGGGCCAAAGAACGCCAGGCGCAGAATATTCACATCCGGGAACTGGGTTTTTGCCAGCATGGCAAAACCCGCAGAAAAACCGATAAACGAACCGAAGGTGGCAAGGTAAAGCAGGCTCAGCAGCCAGAGATGCAGGCGTTGTAAGACAGGGAGCTGGTCGGCAATTGAGGCGCGTGAACTGGCGATATCATTCATCCCTGACCAGGCGGCGATCGTGGCAATCGCCAGTAGCGGTACCCAAATCCATGCGGCATTCGCCAGCGACATCACCGAACCGTCGGCCTGCGGTACGCCATTGACGCCGAGAAAGGCAAATACAGGTACAAAAATGACCAGCGGTGCAACCAGCTGCATTACACTTACACCTAAGTTTCCTAATCCGCCATTAATCCCAAGAGCGCTCCCTTGTTTGGCTTTTGGAAAGAAGAAACTGATATTGCCCATGCTCGAAGCAAAGTTTGCACCTGCAAAACCGCATAGCAAAGCGATAACGATAAATATCCCAAAAGGAGTATTCGGATTTTGCACGGCAATTCCGAGCCAGACGCAAGGAATAATCAGGATTGCAGTACTAAAAACCGGCCATCGGCGTCCACCGAATATAGGCACCATAAAGGAGTAGGGAACACGCAATAATGCGCCAGAAACGGAGGGTAATGCGGTTAATAAAAAGAGTTGATCGGTAGTAAAATTAAAACCGATTTTATTGAGATTAACGGTAACTGCGCTAAATAGCATCCAGACACAGAAGGCAAGAAGTAGACAACTGACTGATATCCAGAGGTTTCTTCGAGCAATATGTTTTCCTTTATTTTCCCAGAAGGCCGGATTTTCTGGTTTCCAGTCGCGTAAAAGATAACGACTATTTTTCTCATTTTGCAGTGCCATATTGTTCCTCATATGCACACATTGGTAATGAAAAAAGACAAAACAGGAGGTAAGGCGCAATAGCCAGTTATTAGAATTAAGGATGAATTGGGTGAAGTGCTGATTGAAAGAATAGATAAGAAAGCGTAACCGCGGGGGCAGAATGGGGATTAAGTAGCCAGATATGTGTTACTAAATGTAACTAACAAGCTAACCTTCAAACGGGGGTTAATCTTTGAACGTATGTCATGTTTCAACCCTTCAGATCGTGAATCTAAAGGGTTACATATTAACTATATTCTCAACAAGACCAGACACTTATAGAATTAGTGATGATTTATTCACTAAAAAGGCCATGAATTGGAGGAAAACGATCTGTCCAGAAAGTCTATCGGTTCCTCTCTTATTGCCTGATTGTAATAATCGTTATTATAGTAAGTATTGTTTATTTCATCTAAGGTCAGGTAATGACTCCAACTTACTGATAGTGTTTTATGTTCAGATAATGCCCGATGACCTTGTCATGCAGCTCCACCGATTTTGAGAACGACAGTGACTTCCGTCCCAGCCTTGCCAGATGTTGTCTCAGATTCAGATTATGTCGCTCAATGCGCTGAGTGTAACGCTTGCTGATAACGTGCAGCTTTCCCTTCAGGCGTGATTCATACAGCGGCCAGCCATCCGTCATCCATACCACGACCTCAAAGGCCGACAGCAGGCTCAGAAGACGCTCCAGTGTGGCCAGAGTGCGTTCCCCGAAGACGTGCGCCACAACCGTCCTCCGTATCCTGTCATACGCGTAAAACAGCCAGCGCTGACGTGATTTAGCACCGACGTAGCCCCAATGTTCGTCCATTTCAGCGCAGACAATCACATCACTGCCCGGTTGTATGCGCGAGGTTACCGACTGCGGCCTGAGTTTTTTAAGTGACGTAAAACCGTGTTGAGGCCAACGCCCATAATGCGTGCACTGGCGCGACATCCGACGCCATTCATGGCCATATCAATGATTTTCTGGTGCGTACCGGGCTGAGAGGCGGTGTAAGTGAACTGTAGTTGCCATGTTTTACGGCAATGAGAGCAGAGATAGCGCTGATGTCCGGCAGTGCTTTTGCCGTTACGCACCACGCCTTCAGTAGCGGAGCAGGAAGGACATCTGATGGAAATGGAAGCCACGCAAGCACCTTAAAATCACCATCATACACTAAATCAGTAAGTTGGCAGCATTACCCTAAGGTCATGTTTTTAACTTTTATATTCCTCTGGTTTACAACTTCCTCTGTCTTGTAAGTGTGTATATTATATGGGGTATATGCTTTTTTAATAGTATAGTGAAACAATTCGTTATCCGCATCTATTCCGTCAGAGTGAACTTCAAATGCACCAGGCGAAAGAATTGCCAGGCCAGTATTAAGCTTAAGTGCTGGGGAAAACAAATTAAATAACATGAGCTGCATAGTAGGTCAATTGTTCTTCCCAGAAACATTTAAAAAATTTAAGTTTTTGCTCTGTTTTATTATGGGGAATAAAGTTCCAATATCGGATGTATTATTAGTATCAATGTGGGTTATTTTATTATTGTCCAGTCTTAAACTTTTGATAGATGGAAGATAAGTCAGGAAATCAAGATTTATATATTTCAACTGGTTGTTAGCAGCGTTTAATGTCTGAACATTGCGGAAGTTGCTATAGAATATTTTAATTTCAGAAAGCAAATTGTTGTTAATAAGTAACGTATTCAAGTTGGGAAATAAGACATTGTGTAAACTTGTTAGTTTATTATGGGATAGATCCAGCAGTAAGAGTTCATTTTTATTACCTGCAACAATATCAGTTAATTGATTATGGCTGAGATTCAGGTATTGCAGCCATTCGCAAGATTCTAATTGCACAAACTCTAGTTGATTATGTGCCGCACTAAAATAAGTAACTGATGAAAGCCTATCTATATCAATATTTCTGAGAGCATTATTATTCATAGATATATGTGTAATACTTACATTTCTGCCTTGAGGAAAATTTATTGACTCAAGAGCATTACTATTCAGACTTAGCTTTACGAGTCTATCGTAGTTGGTTGCATCAAAATGTGTGAGTTGGTTATTATCAAGATTGATAGAGGTGAAGTTTTGCAGCCCTGGTGGTTGAGTGGTTAAATTAAGTCCTGATAAATCAATGGTCACTTCATTAGTGTCATCAATTATATTTCTTACTGCAGTCCAGTACTGCATTTGTGCAAGTGGATCATTGTTGATGCCGTTAACTAATACATGCCAAAGATGTTTTGATGATATTAGTTGATCAATGTCATTGGTTGGCAGTAAATTGTTATTGCTTAAGTTTAAATATTCCAGTTTTGTAGTGTTTTTGGCGTTTAAATGTGCAATATGGTTGTCGTTTAAAGTGATTGTTTTCATCCTGGGATGATTGTGTAATATAAGGTCAGTGATCATATTGTGATGGGCACTTAACTCAATCAGAGATTCTTGCCGGGAGACATCCAGCGATGCTAGCTTGTTATAATCAAGATTAAGAAATTTCAGTTTATAACTATCAGAAATATCATTTTTTTAGGCTATTATTTTGCGCTTCCAGATTAACCAATGAATGCTGATTTTTTAAATCTAAACTTTCCAGATTGTTATGATTAATATAAATGTTTTCCAGTTTTGGTTCTTTTGGAAAGGTTATCGTGTTAATTTTATTAACGCTGAGGTTGATATTAACGAGACTGGCATTGTCAGCTAAGTCAAGACAAGTTAGACAATTGTTTTCCAGATTTAACGTATTAACTGTCGAGGGGATAGGCGGTAATTCACTCAAATCAAGATATGACAAATCAAGAGATGCCATGTTCGAATTGTAAGCTTCTTTAATTCGCTCCACGGCAATTGCTCTTTCTTCACCATTATTAACCGATTTATTACCCCATTGTTCTAGTCGTTCACAAAAATTGCTGGAGATGGTTTCTTTGTTAGGTAATGCGTTATTAAGTTGATAACTGGCATTATTTTTTACACAAGCTGTATTAATATTGGTCATAATCACTCATCAATAAATATTATAGTAAGATGTCCCCGGAGGATATGGAATAATATTAATTGAGGTGAATGACCAGAAATATCAAGAATTGCTCATTTTTACTTAAGGAGTCATACAGCAGCACTTAAATCAAAAACCAGCCCAGAGAAGGGCTGGTCAGGAGAGGACGTTAGAACTGATAGGTAATGCCCGTAGCGACGATGTTATCGGTGCGAATATCTACGGTACGGGTAAAGTCGCTTTCATCAATCAGGTTGATTTTATAATCAACATAGGTCGACATATTTTTGTTGAAGAAATACGTCGCACCAACGTCGATATACTCAATCATGTCCTGGTCGGCGTAGCGGCCCAGATCTCTGCCTTTCGATTTCAGGTAAGCGAGTGATGGGCGCAAGCCGAAGTCGAATTGATATTGCGCCACCACTTCAAAACTTTGTGCTTTGTTAGAGATATAACCATCCCCATAGGTGGTCATGTTTAATGTTTCATCGTAATTAGCTGCAAAGTAGATGTTGTTGGCATCATACTTTATACCTGTGGCCCATAGTTCTGCATTCTTACCGGAGGCATTGAGAGGATTAGCTGCGGCTCTTTCCTGCGCATTTGTCCGATCGGATTTGGTATATACCGCACCGATACCAAAGCCATCATAAACATAAGTTGAGGAGATACCGAAACCGTCACCGTTGGCACGCGTGTCGTCAGCACCATAAAGATGACTGTTGTCAGTACGTTTATTTTTGCCTTGATATTGCGCGGCAAAGTTCAGCCCTTCAATTAAGCCAAAGAAATCGTAGTTGCGATAGGTTGCTAGACCGGTGGTACGGTATGTCATGAAGACATCTTTCTGACTCCAGGTATCGCCACCAAATTCTGGCAACATATCGGTCCATGAACCAATGTCGTAGCCGACACCGTAGTTACGACCATAGTCCAGAGAGCCAAATTCACTAATTTTTAAACCAGCATAGGCCAGACGGGTCTTGTTGCCGCGCGAGCCGTTGGCTTCATCGTTATAGCCTTTAAAATCATATTCCCAGTGACCAAAACCAATCATTTGATCATTGATTTGCGTTTCTCCTTTAAAGCCGAGACGGGCATAAGTTTTATCACCATCGTCACGCTTATCATCAGTAAAATAACGTAGAGCGGTAACCTTGCCATAAAGGTCGAGTTTATTACCATCCTTGTTATAGACTTCGGCAGCGTGTGCTACGTTCGCAGCTAACAAACCAGTTACAACCACCGCAACTATTTTTAATTTCATTTAACAGAATCCTTTTAATTATCGTTAAACGTATTTTCTAAACGAATTTTAAACGGCGTCATTTATAAATGACATAGGTAATGCTGCCAACTTACTGATTTAGTGTATGATGGTGATTTTAAGGTGCTTGCGTGGCTTCCATTTCCATCAGATGTCCTTCCTGCTCCGCTACTGAAGGCGTGGTGCGTAACGGCAAAAGCACTGCCGGACATCAGCGCTATCTCTGCTCTCATTGCCGTAAAACATGGCAACTACAGTTCACTTACACCGCCTCTCAGCCCGGTACGCACCAGAAAATCATTGATATGGCCATGAATGGCGTCGGATGTCGCGCCAGTGCACGCATTATGGGCGTTGGCCTCAACACGGTTTTACGTCACTTAAAAAACTCAGGCCGCAGTCGGTAACCTCGCGCATACAACCGGGCAGTGATGTGATTGTCTGCGCTGAAATGGACGAACATTGGGGCTACGTCGGTGCTAAATCACGTCAGCGCTGGCTGTTTTACGCGTATGACAGGATACGGAGGACGGTTGTGGCGCACGTCTTCGGTGAACGCACTCTGGCCACACTGGAGCGTCTTCTGAGCCTGCTGTCGGCCTTTGAGGTCGTGGTATGGATGACGGATGGCTGGCCGCTGTATGAATCACGCCTGAAGGGAAAGCTGCACGTTATCAGCAAGCGTTACACTCAGCGCATTGAGCGACATAATCTGAATCTGAGACAACATCTGGCAAGGCTGGTACGGAAGTCACTGTCGTTCTCAAAATCGGTGGAGCTGCATGACAAGGTCATCGGGCATTATCTGAACATAAAACACTATCAGTAAGTTGGAGTCATTACCAATGACATACTGTTTTTAAAATAGAATGGTGATTAAAAACAATGAGAAAAATAGAATAATATTATTTATCGATATGTGATCGAAGTCGAAATGAGATATAAGGTGAATTACTGGTATTTGAAATTTATTTTTTAATATTGTCGGAATTTATCTGATTAACTGCCGGGCCGTAGACCCGGCAATTATTTTAACCACGACGTGTCGCCAGCCAGCAGAGCAGGGAACCGCCGCAGACCATTAGTGCGCCTTGCCAGAACGAGAACGACAGCGGGGCGCTGAGCAGCACGGCTGCAAGCGCTGAGGAAAGTACAGGCGTAAAATACGAGCCTACCGCCATTATGGTGACATTGCCATGCAATATACCGACATTCCATGCAGTATAAGCAAATCCTAAGGTAAATGCCGCAGAGATGAGTTTAATCATGACGGGCGTGCTAAATACCATTTCTGGTTGTGGCGTGAGAAAATAGTAAATCCACAGACATGCTCCCGTTAGCAGGACAAAAACGGTAATTCCGTTAAATCCGCGTGCGTATTTATTCGTTACTGTGCAATAGGCTGCCCAGATAAACGCACCAATAAACGCCAGGAAATAACTCAATGGGCTGGTGGTGATATTATTGATGATTTCATCATAATGTAACCCATTCTCACCGCCTAACACCCAGCAGACGCCGACCAGGGCTAATAATAATCCTGGTACAATCAGCCAGTTGGTTTTCTGACCATTAAACAGAATGGCAAAGAGAATTGTCAGGCTGGGCCACAGATAGTTCACCATACCCACTTCAATCGCCTGATGACGGGTCGCCGCATACCCTAAGGAAAGCGCCAGATAGATTTCATAGCTGACGAATAACAGACTCCCGGCGAGTAAATAGCCTTTCGGAATCTGCCGAATACGCGGAAATCCAACCGTGAAGATTAACAGCAGCCCGCTTAATGAATAGATAGCAGCTGCGCCGCCGACCGGGCCGAGCCCCTCGCTGACACCGCGAATCAATCCTACCATCGTGCTCCACAGGACGATCGCTATTAGCCCTATGAGCGTTGCTTTTTGTCGTGTCATGCTCGCTGTTTTGTCTCTCTTGCCGTTAAAAATTAAGCTGAATTTTATAGCATTTTTTTAACTGGCCTGTCAGGCAGTGGTGCGTTTTTCTACCGCTATTGAGGTAGGTCAATTTGCGCAGGCGGATTATTTTGTGGCAAACACGTGTTCTTTTTGATTTCGCGCAAAAAGATTCAGAATTTTACTGTTAGTTTCCTCGCGCAGTAATACCCCTGAAAAAAGAGGAAAGCAATGGACGTCAGTCGCAGACAATTTTTTAAAATCTGCGCGGGCGGTATGGCTGGAACAACGGTAGCGGCATTGGGCTTTGCCCCGAAGCAAGCACTGGCTCAGGCGCGAAACTACAAATTATTACGCGCTAAAGAGATCCGTAACACCTGCACATACTGTTCCGTAGGTTGCGGGCTATTGATGTATAGCCTGGGTGATGGCGCAAAAAACGCCAGAGAAGCGATTTATCACATTGAAGGTGACCCGGATCATCCGGTAAGCCGTGGTGCGCTGTGCCCGAAAGGGGCCGGTTTGCTGGATTACGTCAACAGTGAAAACCGTCTGCGCTACCCGAAATATCGTGCGCCAGGTTCTGACAAATGGCAGCGCATTAGCTGGGAAGAAGCATTCTCCCGTATTGCGAAGCTGATGAAAGCTGACCGTGACGCTAACTTTATTGAAAAGAACGAGCAGGGCGTAACGGTAAACCGTTGGCTTTCTACCGGTATGCTGTGTGCCTCCGGTGCCAGCAACGAAACCGGGATGCTGACCCAGAAATTTGCCCGCTCCCTCGGGATGCTGGCGGTAGACAACCAGGCGCGCGTCTGACACGGACCAACGGTAGCAAGTCTTGCTCCAACATTTGGTCGCGGTGCTATGACCAACCACTGGGTGGATATCAAAAACGCTAACGTCGTAATGGTAATGGGCGGTAACGCTGCTGAAGCGCATCCCGTCGGTTTCCGCTGGGCGATGGAAGCGAAAAACAACAACGATGCAACCTTGATCGTTGTCGATCCCCGTTTTACGCGTACCGCTTCTGTGGCGGATATTTACGCACCTATTCGTTCCGGTACGGACATTACGTTCCTGTCTGGCATTTTGCGCTACCTGATCGAAAACAACAAAATCAACGCCGAATACGTTAAACATTACACCAACGCCAGCCTACTGGTGCGTGATGATTTTGCTTTCGAAGATGGCCTGTTCAGCGGTTATGACGCTGAAAAACGCCAGTACGACAAATCGTCCTGGAACTATCAGTTCGATGAAAACGGCTATGCGAAACGCGATGAAACACTGACTCATCCGCGCTGTGTGTGGAACCTGCTGAAAGCGCACGTTTCCCGCTACACGCCGGACGTTGTTGAAAACATCTGTGGTACGCCAAAAGCCGACTTCCTGAAAGTGTGTGAAGTGCTGGCCTCCACCAGCGCACCGGATCGCACAACCACCTTCCTGTACGCGCTGGGCTGGACGCAGCACACCGTGGGTGCGCAGAACATCCGTACTATGGCGATGATCCAGTTGCTGCTCGGTAACATGGGTATGGCCGGTGGCGGCGTGAACGCATTGCGTGGTCACTCCAACATTCAGGGGCTGACTGACTTAGGTCTGCTCTCTACCAGCCTGCCAGGTTATCTGACGCTGCCGTCAGAAAAACAGGTTGATTTGCAGTCGTATCTGGAAGCGAACACGCCGAAAGCGACGCTGGCTGATCAGGTGAACTACTGGAGCAACTATCCGAAGTTCTTCGTTAGCCTGATGAAATCTTTCTATGGCGATGCCGCGCAGAAAGAGAACAACTGGGGCTATGACTGGCTGCCGAAGTGGGACCAGACCTACGACGTCATCAAGTATTTCAACATGATGGATGAAGGCAAAGTTACCGGTTATTTCTGCCAGGGCTTTAACCCGGTTGCGTCCTTCCCGGATAAAAACAAAGTGGTGAGCTGCCTGAGCAAACTGAAGTACATGGTGGTTATCGATCCGCTGGTGACTGAAACCTCTACCTTCTGGCAGAACCACGGCGAGTCGAACGATGTCGATCCGGCGTCTATTCAGACTGAAGTATTCCGTCTGCCTTCGACCTGCTTTGCTGAAGAGGATGGTTCTATCGCTAACTCCGGTCGCTGGTTGCAGTGGCACTGGAAAGGTCAGGACGCGCCGGGCGAAGCGCGTAACGACGGCGAAATTCTGGCGGGTATCTACCATCATCTGCGCGAGTTGTACCAGGCCGAAGGTGGTAAAGGCGTAGAACCGCTGATGAAGATGAGCTGGAACTACAAGCAGCCGCACGAACCGCAATCTGACGAAGTAGCTAAAGAGAACAACGGCTATGCGTTGGAAGATCTCTATGATGCTAATGGCGTGCTGATTGCGAAGAAAGGTCAGTTGCTGAGTAGCTTTGCGCATCTGCGTGATGACGGTACAACCGCATCTTCTTGCTGGATCTACACCGGTAGCTGGACAGAGCAGGGTAACCAGATGGCAAACCGCGATAACTCCGACCCGTCCGGTCTGGGGAATACGCTGGGATGGGCCTGGGCGTGGCCGCTCAACCGTCGCGTACTCTACAACCGTGCTTCGGCGGATATCAACGGTAAACCGTGGGATCCGAAACGGATGCTGATCCAGTGGAACGGCAGCAAGTGGACGGGTAACGATATTCCGGACTTCGGCAATGCCGCACCGGGTACGCCAACCGGGCCGTTTATTATGCAGCCGGAAGGGATGGGACGCCTGTTTGCCATCAACAAAATGGCGGAAGGTCCGTTCCCGGAACACTACGAGCCGATTGAAACGCCGCTGGGCACTAACCCGCTGCATCCGAACGTGGTGTCTAACCCGGTTGTTCGTCTGTATGAACAAGACGCGCTGCGGATGGGTAAAAAAGAGCAGTTCCCGTATGTGGGTACGACCTATCGTCTGACCGAGCACTTCCACACCTGGACCAAGCACGCGTTGCTCAACGCAATTGCTCAGCCGGAACAGTTTGTGGAAATCAGCGAAACGCAGGCGGCGGCGAAAGGCATTAATAATGGCGATCGTGTCACTGTCTCCAGCAAGCGAGGCTTTATCCGCGCGGTGGCAGTGGTAACGCGCCGTCTGAAACCGCTGAATGTAAACGGTCAGCAGGTTGAAACGGTGGGTATTCCAATCCACTGGGGCTTTGAGGGTGTCGCGCGTAAAGGTTATATCGCTAACACTCTGACGCCGAATGTCGGTGATGCAAACTCGCAAACGCCGGAATATAAAGCGTTCTTAGTCAACATCGAGAAGGCGTAAGGGGGCGAACAGATGGCTATGGAAACGCAGGATATTATCAAAAGGTCCGCAACTAACTCCATCACGCCGCCTTCTCAGGTGCGTGATTACAAAGCAGAAGTCGCGAAACTTATCGACGTTTCCACCTGTATCGGCTGTAAAGCCTGTCAGGTGGCGTGTTCGGAGTGGAACGACATCCGTGATGAAGTGGGGCACTGCGTCGGGGTTTACGATAACCCCGCCGATCTGAGCGCCAAGTCCTGGACGGTGATGCGCTTTAGCGAAACCGAACAGAATGGCAAGCTGGAGTGGCTGATCCGTAAAGACGGCTGTATGCACTGTGAAGATCCGGGCTGCCTGAAGGCGTGCCCGTCTGCTGGTGCAATCATTCAGTACGCTAACGGGATTGTCGATTTCCAGTCGGAAAACTGCATCGGCTGTGGTTACTGCATTGCCGGGTGTCCGTTTAATATTCCGCGCCTCAACAAAGAGGATAACCGGGTATATAAATGCACGCTCTGCGTCGATCGCGTCAGCGTCGGCCAGGAACCGGCTTGTGTGAAAACCTGTCCGACCGGGGCTATCCACTTCGGCACCAAGAAGGAGATGCTGGAGCTGGCGGAACAGCGCGTGGCGAAACTGAAAGCGCGTGGTTACGAACATGCTGGCGTCTACAACCCGGAAGGGGTCGGTGGTACGCACGTTATGTACGTGCTGCATCACGCCGATCAGCCGGAGCTGTATCACGGTCTGCCGAAAGATCCGAAGATCGACACCTCGGTAAGCCTGTGGAAAGGCGCGTTGAAACCGCTGGCAGCGGCTGGCTTTATTGCCACTTTTGCCGGGTTGATTTTCCACTACATCGGTATTGGCCCGAATAAGGAAGTGGACGATGACGAGGAGGATCATCATGAGTAAGTCGAAAATGATTGTGCGCACCAAATTTATTGATCGCGCCTGTCACTGGACCGTGGTGATTTGCTTCTTCCTGGTGGCGCTGTCCGGGATTTCGTTCTTCTTCCCGACGCTGCAATGGCTGACGCAAACCTTCGGTACGCCGCAGATGGGACGCATTTTGCACCCCTTCTTCGGCATTGCGATTTTCGTCGCACTGATGTTTATGTTTGTGCGTTTTGTGCATCACAACATCCCGGATAAGAAAGATATTCCGTGGCTGTTGAACATTGTCGAAGTATTAAAAGGCAATGAGCACAAAGTGGCGGATGTTGGTAAGTACAACGCCGGGCAAAAGATGATGTTCTGGTCGATCATGAGCATGATTTTCGTGCTGCTGGTGACCGGGGTGATTATCTGGCGTCCGTACTTTGCGCAGTACTTCCCGATGCAGGTTGTTCGCTACAGCCTGCTGATCCACGCGGCTGCGGGTATCATCCTGATCCACGCCATCCTGATCCATATGTATATGGCATTCTGGGTGAAAGGGTCGATTAAAGGGATGATCGAAGGGAAGGTGAGCCGTCGCTGGGCGAAGAAACACCATCCGCGCTGGTATCGTGAAATCGAGAAGGCAGAAGCGAAAAAAGAGAGTGAAGAAGGGATATAATCTCTTTTGAACTTTAAGCTGAAAATGGCGCTGTAAAAGGCGCCATTTTCATATTGTAGACAACGTGGGCTTTGTTCATCCCGGATGCGTCGTGAATGCCTTATCCGGCATGAAAACCCTTCAAATACAATAGATTGAAGTGAACGTGTAGGCCTGATAAGCGTAGCGCATCAGGCAATGTTGCGTTTGTCATCAGTTTCAAATGGCGCTTTATAGGGTGCCATTTTTTATTGCGTAACCAGACGGCGTAATCGCGACACAACCACCGTTTTTTCTGCCTCTGCCAGACTCCAGGCGTTTTGCAGATTCAGCCACATTTGCGGCGAACTGCCGATCACCACGGAAAGTTTAATTGCCATTTCTGGCGTCAAAGCTGCTTTTCCGGTCAGCAATCGGCTTGCCGTTGAGGGCGCAATTTCCATTGCTCTGGCAAACTCGCGCAGGCTGACATTAAGTTCGTCCAGTGATTCCTGAATAATGTCCCCCGGGCGGGGATGATTGGCCATTTTCATTAGTGTCTTTACTCTCAGTAGCGTTACTTCTCTGGGAACACTATCATTATTGTTCCTTCCTACGCAACAATAATCCATTTAGCCATTTCATGTTGGAGAGTGTGCGATGCTGCGACCCGAACATGGGAGTCGCAGCAAAGACCTCTTAGTGACGGAAATCAATCACCATACGGCCACGGATTTTGCCTTCTTCCATCTCGGTAAAGATGGTGTTGATGTCCGCTAACGGACGCAGGGCGACTTTCGGCACCACTTTGCCTTCGGCGGCAAACTGGAAGGCTTCGGTTAGATCCTGGCGCGTGCCGACCAGCGAACCGACCACTTCAATGCCATCCAGCACAAGACGTGGGATATCCAGGCTCATAGACTCCGGCGGCAGACCGACAGCCACAACACGACCGCCTGCACGGACAGCATCAACTGCCGAGTTAAACGCAGCTTTAGCTACTGCTGTTACCACCGCAGCGTGAGCGCCACCGGTTTTCTCCTGCACAATTTTGGCGGCGTCTTCGGTGCGTGAGTTAATCGCTAAATCTGCATCCATTTCGGTTGCCAGTTTTAACTGCTCATCATTGACATCAATGGCGATCACTTTGGCGTTAAAGACATTCTTTGCGTATTGCAGGGCGAGGTTACCCAGACCGCCAAGACCGTAGATAGCAATCCACTGACCGGGACGAATTTTTGACAGTTTAACGGCTTTGTAGGTGGTGACCCCCGCACAGGTAATGCTGCTGGGCGCCGCCGAGTCCAGACCATCTGGCACTTTTACCGCGTAATCGGCGACCACGATGCACTCTTCCTCCATCCCGCCATCAACGCTGTATCCGGCATTTTTAACTGAACGGCAGAGCGTTTCGTTACCACTGTTACAGTATTCGCAATGACCGCATCCTTCGTAAAACCACGCCACGCTGGCACGATCGCCTGGTTTTAATGAGGTGACACCTGGGCCAACTTCTGCCACCACACCGATGCCTTCATGGCCCAGAATTACGCCGGTTTTGTCACCAAAATCGCCATTCTTAACATGAAGATCGGTATGACATACACCACAACACTCCATTTTCAGCAGGGCTTCGCCATGTTTCAGTGAGCGCAGTGTTTTATCCGTAACGTCAACATGATGATCCTTCGTAACAACTGCAGTCTTCATAGTTCCTCCTTTTCGGATGATGTTCTGCATAGCAGGTGAGGCAAATGAGATTTATTCGCCACTACCCAGTATGGATGAGATCTGAAAAAGGGAGAGGGAAATAGCCCGGTAGCCTTCACTACCGGGTGCAGGCTTAGATGGAGGTACGGCGGTAGTCGCGGTATTCGGCTTGCCAGAAATTATCGTCAATGGCTTGTTGCAAAGCTTCAGCAGACGTTTTGACCGCCACGCCTTGCTGCTGCGCCATTTTGCCAACCGCAAACGCAATTGCGCGGGAGACTTTCTGAATATCTTTCAGTTCCGGTAGTACCAGACCTTCGCCGTTCAGGACCAGCGGCGAATACTGAGCAAGCGTTTCACTTGCCGACATCAGCATCTCATCGGTGATACGTGACGCGCCGGAAGCAATAACACCCAGGCCGATGCCCGGGAAAATAAAGGCGTTGTTACACTGGGCGATAGGGTAGATTTTATCTTTCCATACCACAGGATTAAACGGGCTGCCAGTGGCGACCAGCGCGTTACCTTCGGTCCAGGCGATAATGTCCTGCGGTGTGGCTTCCACGCGAGACGTCGGGTTAGACAGCGGCATCACGATCGGACGCGGACAGTGTTTATGCATCTCACGGATGATCTCTTCCGTAAACAGCCCGGTCTGTCCTGAGACGCCAATCAGAATATCTGGTTTTACATTGCGCACCACATCCAGCAGTGACAACACATCGCTGTCGGTATCCCAGTCACTGAGGTTTTCGCGCTTCTGCACCAGTTTGGTCTGGAAAGGCAGCAGGTTCGGCATCTTGTCCGTCAGCAGGCCAAAGCGATCGACCATAAAGACTTTCTGCCGCGCTGCTTCCTCGCTTAATCCTTCGCGCTGGGTCTGGGCGATGATCATTTCGGCAATGCCGCATCCCGCTGAACCTGCGCCAAGGAAGACGATTTTTTTCTCGCTTAACTGACCACCTGCCGCGCGGCTGGCTGCGATCAGTGTGCCGACTGTTACCGCCGCAGTGCCCTGAATGTCATCGTTAAAAGAACAAATTTCATTGCGATAGCGGTTAAGTAACGGCATCGCATTTTTTTGAGCAAAGTCTTCAAACTGCAACAGCACGTCCGGCCAGCGTTGTTTCACAGCCTGGATAAATTCATCAACGAATTCATAGTATTCATCGTCAGTGATACGCGGATTACGCCAGCCCATATACAGCGGATCGTTAAGCAGCTGTTGGTTGTTCGTTCCGACATCCAGCACCACCGGAAGGGTATACGCCGGGCTGATGCCGCCACAGGCGGTATAGAGCGACAGTTTACCGATCGGAATGCCCATCCCGCCGATGCCCTGGTCACCAAGCCCCAGAATACGTTCACCGTCAGTCACCACAATCACTTTAATATTATGGTTCGGCACGTTTTGCAGAATATCGTCCATATTGTGGCGGTTCTGGTAAGAGATAAACACGCCGCGTGAACGGCGGTAGATCTCAGAAAAACGCTCACAGGCTGCGCCGACGGTTGGGGTATAAATAACAGGCATCATCTCATCAAGATGATTGTTTACCAGACGGTAGAAGAGGGTTTCGTTGGTGTCCTGGATGTTACGCAGGTAGATGTGTTTGTCGATTTCGGTTTTGAATCCCTGATACTGGATCCATGCTCGTTCCGCTTGTTCTTCGATGGTTTCGACCACTTCCGGCAGTAACCCCAGCAGGTTGAAGTTACGGCGTTCTTCCATGCTGAAGGCACTGCCTTTATTCAACAACGGAAATTCCAGCAGTACAGGGCCAGCGTAAGGGATATAAAGCGAACGCTGTTTTTTTGTTTTTGGTTCCATGTCACTCACTCTTTTTTGAATATCCATCCCTGGCACGCTTTTATCGTCTTTGCTTTACCGCCAGGGCGTCGTCCCCAAGTATAAAGCAGATAAAAACACCATTGCGCAGGCAATGGTGTTTAATCGTCATTGGGTAATGCTGCCAACTTACTGATTTAGTGTATGATGGTGATTTTAAGGTGCTTGCGTGGCTTCCATTTCCATCAGATGTCCTTCCTGCTCCGCTACTGAAGGCGTGGTGCGTAACGGCAAAAGCACTGCCGGACATCAGCGCTATCTCTGCTCTCATTGCCGTAAAACATGGCAACTACAGTTCACTTACACCGCCTCTCAGCCCGGTACGCACCAGAAAATCATTGATATGGCCATGAATGGCGTCGGATGTCGCGCCAGTGCACGCATTATGGGCGTTGGCCTCAACACGGTTTTACGTCACTTAAAAAACTCAGGCCGCAGTCGGTAACCTCGCGCATACAACCGGGCAGTGATGTGATTGTCTGCGCTGAAATGGACGAACATTGGGGCTACGTCGGTGCTAAATCACGTCAGCGCTGGCTGTTTTACGCGTATGACAGGATACGGAGGACGGTTGTGGCGCACGTCTTCGGTGAACGCACTCTGGCCACACTGGAGCGTCTTCTGAGCCTGCTGTCGGCCTTTGAGGTCGTGGTATGGATGACGGATGGCTGGCCGCTGTATGAATCACGCCTGAAGGGAAAGCTGCACGTTATCAGCAAGCGTTACACTCAGCGCATTGAGCGACATAATCTGAATCTGAGACAACATCTGGCAAGGCTGGTACGGAAGTCACTGTCGTTCTCAAAATCGGTGGAGCTGCATGACAAGGTCATCGGGCATTATCTGAACATAAAACACTATCAGTAAGTTGGAGTCATTACCTCTCTTGAGATATATATTCCCGGTTATCTATTGTGGGAATTTAATTTAAGTGCAGAAGTAATATTTTCGCCGTATTTTATTCGGAATATCCTGCTTATCCTCGTGCTGTTTCTCACGTAGTCTATAATTTCCTTTTTAAGCCCACAGGAGAGCAACAATGACAATCCATAAGAAAGGTCAGGCACACTGGGAAGGCGATATCAAACGCGGGAAGGGAACAGTATCCACCGAGAGCGGCGTGCTGAACCAACAGCCGTATGGATTTAACACGCGTTTTGAAGGCGAAAAAGGAACCAACCCTGAAGAACTGATTGGCGCAGCGCATGCCGCATGTTTCTCAATGGCGCTTTCATTAATGCTGGGGGAAGCGGGATTCACGCCAACATCAATTGATACCACCGCCGATGTGTCGCTGGATAAAGTGGATGCCGGTTTTGCGATTACGAAAATCGCACTGAAGAGTGAAGTTGCGGTGCCGGGTATTGATGCCTCTACCTTTGACGGCATCATCCAGAAAGCAAAAGCAGGATGCCCGGTCTCTCAGGTACTGAAAGCGGAAATTACGCTGGATTACCAGTTGAAATCGTAAAGCATTGCCGGATGACGCGTCAGGCGCGTGAATGCCTGATGCGTTGTTAGCATCTCTACAGCGCCCGCCAGCACCGGAGGTCACGTCCGTCCTCCCTTATTGCTAATGATTGCCGGACTTCACATCCGTGGGTTGCCAGAGGGCAACGTTCGTAGAAAAAACAGCCTTGCGGCAACGTGCGGTTTCCCGGCAGATCCGTTTTACGTAATGCTCATTCTTCCTCCAGCGGTTTATCAATGGCGGGGAGGGAATCCAGCAATAATCGGGTGTATGGATGTGCCGAAGCAGTCAACACCTGTTGCGCGTCGCCCAGTTCTACAATCTGCCCGAGATACATCACCGCCACCCGATCGCTCATATGACGTATCACCGAGACATTGTGTGAAATCAGCACATAAGTCAGCCCGTGATTTTCCTGTAGCGTTACCAGCAAATTGAGGATCTGCGCCTGCACGGAGATATCCAGCGCCGAGGTTGGCTCATCAAGCACAATCACGTCAGGCTGCGAAGAGAGTGCTCTGGCAATGGCGATGCGTTGCCGCTGCCCGCCGGAGAACGCATGAGGCAGGCGGTCGAGATACTCCGGACGAATACCCACCTGCACAGCCAACTCCTCTGCCAACGCTCGCCGCTGTTGTTCACTACTACGCTTAGCTATCCAGAGCGATTCTGTGATGATGCGCCACACCGGTAAGCGCGGATTAAGCGAAGAGAGCGGGTCCTGAAACACCATCTGCATAATGCGTTGTGAGCCTGAACGGATGTACTGCCCGTGGCTCGGTTGCAGCATGCCCATTAAAAGCTGTGCGAGGGTGCTTTTGCCGCAGCCTGACTCGCCGACGATCCCTAAGGTTTCACCACGGCGGATCTGTAAATCAATACCATTAATGGCATGAACATGTTCCGTAGATTTGCCAAGCCAGTTTTTACGGGCCGGAAAATTGATATGGACGTCGCGTAACGTTAATAACGTGTCAGACACTTATGACCTCCTGCTGCGGATACCAACAGGTGCAGTGCTGGTTGTTGTCACCACACGCTGTCAGCGCCGGGACGTTTTCACACTGTGCACCTGCCGCATAGCAACGATCGCGAAAAGCGCAGCCGTCAGGCAAATGGGTGAGGTTTGGTACCGTCCCTGGAATGGCGGGTAATGGCTGGCGTGGTACTCCATGTTCTGGTGCGCATTGCAGCAAACCAATGGTATACGGATGCCGGGGATGATGGATAACGTCTGCCGTCCCGCCGCTTTCAATTACGCTTCCGGCATACATCACGTAAACGCTATCGCACAGTTGCGACACCACGGCCATATCATGGCTGATGAACAGTACCGCAGTTCCACTGGCGCGTGCTTTATGTTTAAGCAAACGCAGTACCTGCAACTGTACTGTGACGTCCAGCGCCGTCGTCGGTTCGCCGGCAATAATCAATTGCGGCTCGCAGGAGAATGCCGGCGCAATCATTACCCGCTGGCGCATACCACCTGAAAGCTCAAACGGATAGCGCGACATAACTTCCACGGCATCCGGGATTTGCATCTCTTCCAGCAGTGCAATCGCTTTAGCTCTGGCTTCCCGACGACTTATTGGTTGATGATGGCGGATTACGTCCATCATCTGAAGACCTATTCGACGTGTCGGATTAAGGGCGGTCATCGGTTCCTGAAAGATCATCGCCACTCGTGCGCCGCGCCACTGACGAAGCTGTTTTTCCCGAGCGTTAAGAACATCTTCTCCCAGCAGTGAAATCTGCCCCCGATGTACGCAATAACTGCCCGTCGGTAGCAGACGCATAATCAGCATTGCGGTGACTGATTTACCTGAGCCGGATTCTCCCACCAGACCGACAATTTCGCCGCGGTTAATCTGCAAGGACACATTGTTGAGCGCGTGAACATCACCGTTAAAACCGGGGAAACTCAAATGCAGCTGTTGAATGTCCAGAACGGGTTGGGTCATGACTGCTTTCCTCCTGCTTTCGGGTCAAGCAGATCGCGAATACCATCACCAAAGAGATTAAACCCGACGGAGGTAAGCAAAATCGCTGCCCCCGGAAATGCGCAATACCACCACTGATCGAGTACATAGTTGCGACCATTCGCTACCATCGCGCCCCATTCAGCACTCGGTTGTTGAGCACCCAGGCCAATAAATCCCAACGTGGCGGCCATTAAAATCGCGCTACCGATATCCAGCGATGCCTACACGATCAGCGGCGGTAGGGAGTTACGTAAAATATGCCAGTTGATCAGATGCCAACGAGACGCGCCAAAGGTTTTCGCCGCCTGAACATAGGTATACTGGCGTACAACTAATGCTTGCCCCCGCGCCAAGCGCACATAAAAGGGAATTCGCACAATAGCAATCGCCAGCATGGCGTTAAATAAACTCGGCCCGAGAGCGGCAGCCAGTGCCATTGTCAGTACCAACGAAGGAATCGACAGCATAATGTCCATGATGCGCATGATGATGGCGTCTGCGCGTCCGCCAAGCACACCGGATAGACATCCGAGTAGCGAACCAATCATACCCGCAATGGCGACCACCACTAATCCGGCGAGAATTGATTGCTGACTGCCGACCAGTACGCGGCTAAACAGATCGCGTCCCACTTCATCGGTGCCAAACCAGTGCGCCGCAGAAGGCGGCAAAAGGCGGGCGGTTAAATCAATGGCGTTGGGATCATGCGTCGCCAGCCACGGTGAAAAAATCATCATCAGTCGCATTAATACAATGATGACTGCGCCGGTCACGGTGAGCGGACTGCCTTTCAGCATCCATACCAGTTTTGCACCGTTAAATCGCGTTTGTTTTTGTGGGCGTACGGCGGACGTTTCCTCGCTTAGCATCATTCACCACCTCCACGTCATCACGAAGCGTCAGGTCGAGCGCCGTGCCACGGCTGTGATTAGAACCGACCGTCACATCAACAACATATTGCGGGTCTGGGCAGGCTTGCCACAACATCGCCTGTGCTTGTTGTGGGCGATACGCATCGTAAATCACCAGTTGTAAGCCTGACAGCTGGGCGATACTGATACTTTTCGCCAGCGCGGTAATCGCATCTTTATGTAGCAGACAACGCGCTTGCTGATAAATAGCTTTACCTGTGATGTTATCAACGCAGGCATATTTCAATTCGATCTCCAGATCAGGGAAGATCACGGCTAAATCAACCAGTTCGGTGGTATCCGACATAAACGGTTCCTGTATAAGACAAAAATTGCTGCGCTTTCCGCTTATGCAGATCTCATGCCATGCCGGGATAAGCGCCAGAATGCTGGCTTAAAGTTATATTTTTTAACTTTTGATCAACATTTGTGCAGCGTAGTGCAGTTTTGGTGCAAGAGGGAAAGTTAAGGAAGGAATCTCCCGGAATCGTAGCTGAAATCACAGTATTTAAGTGACAGTGTCACCTTAAAGGAAAACCCGCGAGTGCGGGCGAGAGGAATTTGTCAGATTTTCAGCGGTAACACGCTGCTCATCCAGCCTGGAATTTCTTCGGCGGGAAGGGGGCGGGAAAAGAAATATCCCTGAATAACGCGACAGTGGATCTTACGTAGCATCTCAAATTGCTCTTTGGTTTCGACCCCTTCCGCCACGACGGTTAAATTGAGGCTTTGCCCAATGCTGGTAATGGCTTCAAGTAAGGCCAGGATGCGTTTTTCCGTCAGACAACGATCGACAAAGCTTTTGTCAATTTTGATTTCCGTTACCGGAAGACTGACTAAGCGGGATAATCCGGAAAAGCCCGTGCCAAAATCATCTACCGATAAACCCACGCCCATATCACGCAGGATCTGAATGCGCTTAAAGATTTCGGTATCGTGTTCCATCATCATGCTTTCCGTGATTTCCACCGTCAGCTGGTGGCCGTCAATACCCCAGGCTTGCATTGCATCAGACACCTGATTAGGCAGCTGATTACTGCGAAAGTGCAGCGCCGACAAGTTCACGGATAACGCCGGGATATGAATATTCTGGCTACGCCATTCTGCTAACTGACGGCAAGCTTCCGCGATGACCCAGCGCCCAATATTTTCGATTTCACCAATCTCTTCTGCGAGAGGAATGAGACTTTACGCAGAATTTCATCGCCAGTGTTATGGCCCCACGTATCGTTGATCTCTTTGAATTTATCAACGTCAATAATCAGCACTGACAGCGGTGTACCGGTCCGGTTGGCATGGGCAATTTCGCGTTTGAAGATAGTCGGCAGGAAACGGCGGTTAAGTAATTTCGTCAGTACATCCATACCGACTTCGTGGCGCGATACTTCTTCAAACAATTCACGCAGCAAGGTAATAATCTGCGATACGGTATTTCTTATCTGTAATAGAAATTTCACCCGCAAACTTCTGTTATTCAAAATCCTGGTGTTACGCATGGTTTGATTGAAAATACCGTCGAAATCCTGAATCAGACGGGAGATATGGCCCACTTCGGCAATGCCGCTAAAATAATGTCGACCTTTATGGTTAAACCACAGGCCAAAATCAGCCTGGCTTAAAGGCAAACTGCTGCCTAAATCAGAATCCAGCAGGACTTTATAGATAATATCTATTTCCCATGAAAGTATTGAGGCTATTTGCCGTTCTTTTTCTTCTTCGGCGTTTTCCAGTAACGAGAAGATACGATAGTTTTCATCTTCCTTTGAGGCACTACTGTCACTAAAGGTAAACGCGCGGGTCATCACTTCCATCGCGATATCAATACTGTTAATCGAGAAATGGTAGACCTGAAGTTTTTCTGCGGCGGAATAATCCGAAGAGAAGATTACCGGATAGAGGATTTTTTTCAGCACCCGAAACCCCATCTCGACAATTTCTACCGGAATTCCTATGCGGGCATGCACTTCCGCGACGGTATGCTGGATTTGTATTAGCCTTTCGACATCGTCAACCTGGGCAGAAAGCACGTTAATAATCCAGCGTTCCATCGCACTTTTCAACTGCCGCTCAACTTGTTCATTACTCAAGAATTCTTCGGCATGCGGGTCGATGCGGACAATTCGATAAAACTCGATACTCAGATAATGAGCATGCGCAAGGGCAATTTCTGCGGCTTTAGCACGAATGAGAGGATCTGCCTGTTCGACAAGTCCGGTCCACTCATCTTTCATTCTTTTAAAATACATCTCCATAATTCACACCCTTATAAGGCTGGGAAATCAGACGGAATCAAAACGAAACGCAACGTGCGAGATCGACTAACTGCACCATATTCTCCTGAAATATGAAGATATACTGAAAAGAAATAAGCGACTTAAGACAGTTTCAATCTACGCTACTGTTCTTCAGAAGAGTATAGCCCATCGTAATTATTTTTCGGTGACAGCGAATATCGTATGGTTTTTCATATTCATACATTTTTATTAGGGATTTATAGCTGTTTAACTAAGTGTGGTTAATTGCGTGGTTAATTTGACTTATGTAAGCATGATTACTAGTGGGATATTTCACAAGGTGTAACAAGCCGGTGGGTAAAGCACCGGCTTGTTACAAAGTAAGCATGGTAGTTTAACTGCCCCAACGACTTTGCAGATAGCTGACCGCTTGTTGAGTCTGCGGTTTATTCAGATAGTCCTCACGGAACAAGATGGTGCCGCTAATTTCTGGTACCGCATCGTTAAGATCGAGCTGCTTTTTCAGTTCCGGTACGCCGCCGTTAATCATCCAGTCTGGCTCTATCTTTGAAGGTTCACCCACTTTATAGAAGGCGATACCGATATACAGGCGGGTCCTGGTTGGTTTAACGACATCCGCCCACCATTTTGCCAACACGTCATAACGCGCGGCACTCCGTGAGAACGGCCAGTAAATTTGGGGAGCAATGTAATCCAGCAATCCTTGTTCCACCCATCGACGGGTGTCTGCGTAGGATTCGTCATAGGCTGCCGCGCCTCGGGTATCGGAACCGAGCGGATCGTGTGATCGGTTACGCCACACGCCTGCCGGGCTAACGCCAAATTCGACTCCCGGCTTAATGCTTTTAATGGTGTGTGATACCTTTGCAATTAACTGCTGAGTATTGTTGCGCCGCCAGTCTGCTTTTGACGCAAATGCGCCTCCGTATTTACGGTACGTTTCGTTATCATTTAGCCGTGAACCCGGTGATTCAGTATAGAAATAGTCGTCAAACTGCACGCCATCTACCGGATAGCGGGAAACCACTTCAGCGACTATTGATGTGATCCAGTCCTGAACCTCAGGGATGCCCGGGTCGAGGACAAAGCGATCGCCAGACGTTCTGATCCAGTCACGGTGTTGCACATAGACGCTCGCCGGTTGTTGAGACAGAGTGCTATTCAGTTCCCTGATAGTACCGGGCTTCGTATTAACCGATACGCGATAGGGGTTAAACCAGGCGTGTACTTTCATCCCACGCTTGTGGGCTTCGTCGAGCATGAATTGCAGCGGATCGTAACCCGGATTTTCACCAATCTTACCGGTCATAAGATCGGACCACGGCAAAATTTTCGATGGCCACAGGGCGGTACCGTCCGGCTTGACCTGGAAAAAGACCGTGTTTATGCCGAGACGTTGGAGATGATCCAGTTTGTCGATCATCGCCTGTTGTTGTACACGGGCTCGGCTGGTGGGATTACTAATGTTAACCGAGGAAACCGGTGGCCAGTCGAGGCGAGAAACCGTGGCCAGCCAGATGCCACGCATCGGTTGTGACGATTGTTGCGTCGTGGCTGGTGGCTTTGAACCTGCTGGTGGTGTCACCATGGACTCTGGAGGCGTGCTTTTACAACTACACAGTAAAAGTGCCAATGCAACCAGTATCGCTGGTCTTCTAATCGTTAATTTCTTGTTTCGGGAGCAGATATCCATATGTGCTGGTTTCCGGTAAACAGATGTGCGCTCATTCTCGTACTTATCCCGGTTAAGTCAATACGACAGCAAGCACGAAAAAGGGAGCGATGAATTATCGCTCCCTTGTCTTATAACCATTCAGACATGGTTAGTGTTTCTTGTCATTCATCACAATATAGTGTGGTGAACGTGCACGCGGGTGCAGGAAGAAGTGACCTTTTGGTGCGTTCTGACTGTTGATTGGCTCCAGAGTGACGCCGGTATTCGCTTTGCCTTTACGATCATGAACAGCATAGAGAATAAAGGGCAGGGCAAGTACCACCAGGAAACTAACAACCAGTAATTCAACATACATATCGGTAGAATCACCCTGGATGTTATCCGGCGGCAGGAAGGAAACAATAAACGCCATAATTGAAGTCAGCAGACCGACAATTGCCACGACCAGTTTCACCCCTTTACCACCAGGGATATTAAATGTGCGTTTTAAGTCAGGATGTTTAAGAACCAACACAATGTAGCCAATAAACAGCATGAAATAAGCACACAGATAAATCACCACCGTCAGCGCCAGTGCGATCAGGAAGGACATGTTGTTACCGCCACCGGTATTGGTGAGGATGATCAACGCGATAGAAGTAATCACCAGCTGCGAAATGACCAGCGTTACCGGTACGCCATTTTTGTTCATTTTAGCGAATGCCGCTGGCAGCAGGTTTTTCTGCGCTGTGACATACATCCCGCGAGAAGGACCAACAATCCAGGAGGCGATTTCCGCCAGAACACCCAGCAACAGCAGTGCGGAGATCACGCGAACCGTCCACTCAATTTCCGGTGCCACATGGGACATCAGAACGGTAAAGGTTTGCATTACCCCTGCGGAGAGGTTGATTTCATTACCCGGAATGACCATCGCAATAGACAAACCGCCAACAGAGCTTAAGCAGATTGCCGCCACCATCAGCAGTAACATAGCCAGTGGATAGTCGCGCCCGGGGTTGCTCATTTCATTGACGTGAGTTGCGGAAGCTTCTACGCCCATATAACTCAAAATGAAGGCAACAAATACAACCAGTGTGCCCACTTTAGAGAAGTCAGGGAAGAAGGTCTTCGAATCCATTTCGATAGCAACGGGGGCACCGGAGTGCAGGTAAATAGCCGCTAATGCGATCAAAATAAATGCAGGTAACAGGATACCGGCGAAGAAGCCAACTTTAGCAATTCGCGCCGTGTATTTCGTGCCACCAAACTGCGTTAATGCCAGCGCCCAAAGAATGATGAGTGCTGCAATAGTTTTGGTAATGGGGTCTTCATTCAGCGCTGGCCATTTCAGGATGTAGGAGAGTGCCCCTAACACGAAATAGAGCATCGGAATAAAACCAATGGCGATTTGCAGATAGCCAAATGAGATCGCTGCAAATCCCCATCTCGGACCCAGAGTATTTGATACCCAGGCGAAGACACCACCTTCTTCCCAGCCGTCGACGGTGGCCATTTCCGCAGCACAAAGTCCCACGGGAATAAACCATAAAATCCCGCCTAATAGCAGGAAGAAGACTAATGAAAAGCCCGATGTTGCGAAGGTAGGGTATTCATAAACAGCCATTACCATCGATGCCGTTATGGCAAAGAATCCGAGTAATGTGAGCTGCTTAGCTTTACCTGTCTGTACTGATGTAGCCATATTATCCCCCTAAAACGGTATTCCTGTCGGAACCGCACCTGTTTTGTTCTGAAGCGTATTCAGAACAATATTTTCCGTTGCTAATGCCAGTGAACAGACTTTGGAAATTATCCCGAAACGGGTTCGTTTCGGGACACCGTTACCGTTAAACGTTATCAGGTATGTTTAAAGCTGTTCTGCTGGGCAATACCCTGCAGTTTCGGGTGATCGCTGAGATATTTCAGGGAGGCTTTGTAGTCTTCCAGCAACAGTTCAGCAAAGTCCATTTCGAAGCCGCGACGACACATAATGCGCATCACCACGATGTCGGTGGCTTCACCGCCGAGAGTGAAGGCCGGAACCTGCCAGCCGCGCAGACGCAGACGTTCAGAGAGGTCGTACAGGGTGTATCCCGGATCTTCACCATCTTTCAGTTTGAAGCAAACCGCCGGGATGCCTTCGTCCGGGCGACCGGTACAGATGAACTCATACGGCCCCAGTTTGGCGATCTCATCCGCCAGATAGGCAGCGACCTGGTAGGAAGCATTCTGTACTTTGGTATAGCCTTCACGACCAAGGCGCAGGAATTCATAGTACTGTGCAATCACCTGACCCGCCGGGCGGGAGAAGTTGATGGCAAAAGTACCAATCTGACCACCGAGGTAGTCAACGTTGAACACCAGTTCCTGCGGCAGCGCTTCTTCGTCACGCCAGATAACCCAGCCGCAGCCCAGCGGAGCCAGACCGAATTTATGGCCTGAAGCACTGATCGATTTCACACGCGGCAGGCGGAAGTCCCAGACGATATCCGGGGCGACGAACGGTGCCAGAAAGCCACCGCTGGCGGCGTCGATGTGCATGTCGATGTCGATACCGGTGTCGGCCTGGAATTTATCCAGTGCATCGTGCAGCGGTTGCGGGAACTCATAGTTACCGGTGTAGGTCACGCCGAAAGTCGGCACCACGCCGATGGTATTTTCGTCGCAGGCTTCAATCATGCGTTTCGGGTCCATAAACAACTGACCGGGGCGCATAGGGATCTCACGCAGCTCCACATCCCAGTAGCGGGCGAATTTATGCCAGCAGATTTGCACCGGACCGCACACCAGGTTTGGTTTATCCGTTGGTTTGCCTGCAGCTTCCATACGCTTGCGCCAACGCCATTTCATCGCCATCCCGCCGAGCATACAGGCCTCGGAAGAACCAATGGTGTTGGTGCCAACGGCCTGACCATTTTTCGGCGCAGGCGCATGCCACAGATCGGCAACCATGTTTACGCAACGCAGGTCGATGGCTGCGGATTGCGGATATTCTTCTTTGTCGATCCAGTTTTTGTTAATGGATAAATCCATCAACTTGTGGACGTTTTCGTCGTCCCAGGTCTGGCAGAAAGTGGCCAGGTTCTGACGAGCGTTGCCATCAAGATATAATTCATCATTGATAATCTGAAATGCGACATCGTCGCGCATTTCGTGCAGCGGAAAACGTTTTGATTCTGCGATAGTGGAAATAGACTTCGCACCAAAACGTGAATCGAGTAGTTCCGACCTTAAATCCGTTACTTGCTTCTTATCCATTTTAAACTCCTTAAAATGATTGGATCGCATTAAAAAAGTAGGATTTATCGATAAAGTAAGCAAGTGCAAAGGACTCGTGTTTAAATAACAAAATCCTAATGTTATTTATCGTGAGATATTGTTGGAATGATATTTTTTCATTAAAAACAATGTAATAGAGAATTCTTGGGTGGTGGCAAGGTGTTTTATGTTGTTATTTTTATGCGCTTTCTGTGCCTCCTGAATTATCACGTAAAAATCAGGCATTAAAATATCACTATTAGTACTTGGTTATTATTTTGAACGCATTTATAAAATTATTACATAAAAATAGCGAATATTGCTAAAATCCCCGCCAACGATGTGTTGACGGGGCTGTTATTATTTTGGCAATAATACTCCGGTATAAGTATTTACCGGATGAGAAAGATATTGTTTAACGGCAGTGTTAACATTCTCTACCGTCATTTGTTTCAACAATTGGGTAATGACTCCAACTTACTGATAGTGTTTTATGTTCAGATAATGCCCGATGACCTTGTCATGCAGCTCCACCGATTTTGAGAACGACAGTGACTTCCGTCCCAGCCTTGCCAGATGTTGTCTCAGATTCAGATTATGTCGCTCAATGCGCTGAGTGTAACGCTTGCTGATAACGTGCAGCTTTCCCTTCAGGCGTGATTCATACAGCGGCCAGCCATCCGTCATCCATACCACGACCTCAAAGGCCGACAGCAGGCTCAGAAGACGCTCCAGTGTGGCCAGAGTGCGTTCACCGAAGACGTGCGCCACAACCGTCCTCCGTATCCTGTCATACGCGTAAAACAGCCAGCGCTGACGTGATTTAGCACCGACGTAGCCCCAATGTTCGTCCATTTCAGCGCAGACAATCACATCACTGCCCGGTTGTATGCGCGAGGTTACCGACTGCGGCCTGAGTTTTTTAAGTGACGTAAAACCGTGTTGAGGCCAACGCCCATAATGCGTGCACTGGCGCGACATCCGACGCCATTCATGGCCATATCAATGATTTTCTGGTGCGTACCGGGCTGAGAGGCGGTGTAAGTGAACTGTAGTTGCCATGTTTTACGGCAATGAGAGCAGAGATAGCGCTGATGTCCGGCAGTGCTTTTGCCGTTACGCACCACGCCTTCAGTAGCGGAGCAGGAAGGACATCTGATGGAAATGGAAGCCACGCAAGCACCTTAAAATCACCATCATACACTAAATCAGTAAGTTGGCAGCATTACCTGAATTTGAGCATTTTGTAGCGATGCCCAAATATTGTCGTTAATCGTGCTGTGGGTGATTCGCTGGTTAATCAACTGGAAACCAGGTTCAGGGTTATTAGTCCGCGCGCTAACGGAGAGCAACGTATTCATGCCACTGACTTTACTGCTCATGGTTACCGAGTTTTCCGCACTCCAGCGTTTCAGGCTGGAAGAGGAGAGTTCGCCAACGCCGCTTCCGCTAACTGCTTTATTTGCCAGCGCGATAAGTGATTTTTGCTGCGCAGGGAAACTTAAATCGCCTTTATTCGATACGGCAATAATTTGTAGCTTTTGCTCTTCACCCGCGGATTTTGCCAGAATAACCTTGGCACCATTGGAAAGTGTTAATGATGTCAGATTCTCAGCCAGCGTTTCTTTGCTGCTAATTTCCGCCTGTGGGTCAGCGTCTACTGTTAACGATAAATTTCTGCCTGGGAAGATGTAAGCCGCCAGCTTTTTGTTGGCGTACTCTTTTTCCAGCGCCAGGATAGCCGCAGGAGACAATGCTTTTTTGGCGGCAAGCTCATTGTTTACCATTTGCTCCCAAAATGCGTCCTGGTTCTTTCTTAACTGCTGCCATTTTTCCGCCAGACTTTGCACGGTAATTTGCTGCCACAGACGTTTCGAAAGTTGATATGTCTCTTCCGGCGACAAGAACGGCGTATTATTTAATGAGCTGGATGCCAGGCGACTGGTCAGCATACGTAAATCACGTTCAGCTTGCTGATCAACCGCATTTTTCAGCCAGGTGAGGCGGGTAGATTTGACATCATCGAGTTCTTCAGCAGAAAAACCATGCTGATCAATGGTTGCCAACTCTGCCATTAATGCATTCGCAGCATCCTGCATATTATCGTCTCGTGCATTTACACGGAAAAACAGCGACTGATAATCGGGTGCAATTTTAACGCTGCGCGCAGTGCCGCCAGAAATAGTCTTCAACTCGCCCGACTGTATGCGTTCCTGCAGACGTTGATTGAACAGCTGAACTAACATGCTCCATTCAGCTTGTTCGACAAAGCTTTGCTCATCGTTCACTTGTACCATTGGCAGGCGATAATAGAGTGCGATGCCGTTCACCCGGTTTTCTTTATCATTAATGATATTAAAGCGCAGGTGGTTTTCGGCTTTTGTCGGCCAGACGCGATTTTCAGCTGCTTTGTTAGCCGGAAGCTTACTTAAATTATCCTTTATCAGCGCCAGCGCTTCTTTACTGTCGATATCGCCGACCACGATAAAGGTCATATTATTTGGTTGATACCAGCGTTGATAAAATTGGCGCAATTGTGCCGGCGTGACCGTGGCGACAGTATCCATCAGGCCGATAGGTTCACGGTCTAAATTACGGGTATTAGCCAGCAGGAAAGGGCGGCGCGCCTGAGAGGTGCGCCATTTCGCATCCTGATGGGCACGCCATTCCTCAGTAATTACGCCACGTTCAGCGTCTACTTCGAGTTTTTCAAAGGTTGCGGCATTACTCCATTCACTGAAGATTGCCATCACTTGTTGCAGATTTTGTTTCTGCGTAGTCGGCAAACTCACCTGATACACCGTTTCGTCATAGCTGGTATAGGCATTAACATCGCGACCAAAACGCAGGCCCATTGACTCAAATGTTTCGATGACTTTATTACCCGGCCATGTTTTTGTGCCGTTAAACATCATATGTTCTACAAAATGAGCCACGCCGCGCTCATTGTCTTCTTCCTGCAATGGGTAATGCTGCCAACTTACTGATTTAGTGTATGATGGTGATTTTAAGGTGCTTGCGTGGCTTCCATTTCCATCAGATGTCCTTCCTGCTCCGCTACTGAAGGCGTGGTGCGTAACGGCAAAAGCACTGCCGGACATCAGCGCTATCTCTGCTCTCATTGCCGTAAAACATGGCAACTACAGTTCACTTACACCGCCTCTCAGCCCGGTACGCACCAGAAAATCATTGATATGGCCATGAATGGCGTCGGATGTCGCGCCAGTGCACGCATTATGGGCGTTGGCCTCAACACGGTTTTACGTCACTTAAAAAACTCAGGCCGCAGTCGGTAACCTCGCGCATACAACCGGGCAGTGATGTGATTGTCTGCGCTGAAATGGACGAACATTGGGGCTACGTCGGTGCTAAATCACGTCAGCGCTGGTTGTTTTACGCGTATGACAGGATACGGAGGACGGTTGTGGCGCACGTCTTCGGTGAACGCACTCTGGCCACACTGGAGCGTCTTCTGAGCCTGCTGTCGGCCTTTGAGGTCGTGGTATGGATGACGGATGGCTGGCCGCTGTATGAATCACGCCTGAAGGGAAAGCTGCACGTTATCAGCAAGCGTTACACTCAGCGCATTGAGCGACATAATCTGAATCTGAGACAACATCTGGCAAGGCTGGGACGGAAGTTACTGTCGTTCTCAAAATCGGTGGAGCTGCATGACAAGGTCATCGGGCATTATCTGAACATAAAACACTATCAGTAAGTTGGAGTCATTACCCTGCAATGAACCGGTATGAATTTGCAGCCATAAATTTACCTGATCCTTTGGATGAGCATGCGGATAAATCATATATCGCAAGTCATTGTCCAGTTGCCCGGTAATTAACTTTTCATCCTGCGGTAAGGCGGCGGCAATCAGCCGCCCGGGGAGCAACAGAGTTGCCACTAACGTCAGTAAGAAACAGAGGTTTCTCATAATTATCTCCATGCGAAAACCGGGCGAATTTACCCGGTTAAGTAAAATCCGAACTATTAAAATTTCATGCTGACATCAAGCCAGAAAGTACGGCCACTGGCGTAGGTCGCCACACCGGTGTTCGTTGTATCAACAGCGGTTTTGCTATCCAGTACATTGAGAATATCGGCACTGATCGTCAGGTTTTGTTGTTTCAGAAATTGTGGCGTCCAGGACAAGCGGGTGTCCCAGGTCAGGCTGCTATCCAGTTTTTCGTCAACATACTGCTTGTAATCTGAGTATTCGCTGATGTATTGCGCATTTGTCTTACCAAGGATAATGCGAGCTTTACGCGCTTCTTGCCAGGCCAGCGTATTCGCCCACACTAACCCGCTCGGTTGATGCGTGAAATCCATGTTTAAGGAGATCTTTAATGGGTTATTAAAATCTGCCACTGGAACGCTATCGTAAGAGACCAGATTACCGTTATAAACCACCTGGTTATCACCGGTATTGCTCTCCTCATAACCATTGTTTAACGACAAGTTGCCCTTGCTCTTGATATAGCTAAAGACAATTTGCGGGTTAATATCTACCTGGCGGATATGCAGGGGTTCGGCCAGTTCAAAACTGAGGTTAAACGAATGCGTTTTGGTTTTGCCATCGTTGTTATATTCAGTAATGGTGGTTTTAGTCGCGCTGTCGGTACGACTGCTTTTGCTGATTTGATCATGCGCTTCACTTGCGCGTGCAATAACGTTCTTATCGATTTTTTGCTGCAATCCCATTGCCAGTTCATCGTTATAAGGCGTTTTCAAATTCTGATAACGCGTCAGGGTTTTATTACCTGATACCGATTCCGTCCAGCTATTGCGGATATCACGTAATCCCATATCAAGAATATTCCCGCCATAGTAACGGTTATAACCGGCGGTAATCATTGAGGTTTGATCAGCAAAAATATCCCATTCCGTCATAAAGCGCGGGGAGATATTGTGGTTTGACAGATAGTTGTCATAGTCATAACGCACACCGGGCATTAACGACACATTCCGCCAGCTAATGTGATCCGCCATATACAGCGTGTAGTTGTCAATTCCCAGGCTGCCTTTACCTTTATGGTAAATGGTATGGTTAGTTTTCTTTCCTGCAGCATTAATCACATAGGATTCAGACTGGTTATGGCGTTCAGTCCATGCATCGGAATAGATGTATTCCGCGCCGAAGTAGGGTTGATGCGAAACATCACCCACGGCGAATTTTTGCCAGTCCAGGCGTGTTTTGAAGGTGTAATTATCTACAGCCTGGGAAATGTGTCCTAATCCGCCACGGGTACAACGCCCTGTAATATCACCATATGTACATGAAAGTTCGGTGTACCAGATGTCATGATCGTGACGGGTATAATCACTAATATGATCCCAACCAACGGTGGTACGTAGTTTGGCCCATGCGAGTTGCGTATCCATATCCCATGCCAGACCATAGGATTTATTACCCATTTCGCGATCAGACTGCGGGAAGGTGCTGGTATTATAATCACGGCTGGAGCCGGTATATTTTAAGGTTAAATCGTGGGTAAAGCGGTCGCTGGCAAACCAGGTAAATTTGCTCAATGCAGTATCGATAACGTTTTTATACTGTGCCCGACCGGCGACAATGCCGTCATTCGAAACATAATCCGCGCGGGTGATATCAGACTGGCGGCGCGATAAACCGGCGGTAACGCCAAAGTTATCAGCCAGCTCCTGATTAAACGACAAGGTATAAAAGTTCTTTTTAAAATCTGGAGAGAAATAGGTACTTCCTGAAGAACCTTGATTAAATGCGCTCTTGTTATTCTCATCGATATGCGATGTTAACCAGTCCAAACGCGTAGTGCGATAACCCAATTTCACCTTGCTATCATCAGCGTTGAAGCGTTTGATCTTTGCATCAATTACCCCGCCATTGAAGCGACCAAATTCAACCGGCACAAAACTGTCATAAAGCGTCACATTGTCCAGTAAGCTGACATCAAGATAATACCCCTGTGACATCCCGCTAATATTGGTTGCACTACTGGCATCGGACTCATTCGCTGGGTTCAGGTTATTAGTTGCACTAATACCGTCAATCAAATAGGCATTCTGGTAGGGCGACGCACCGTGAATAGAGATTTTCTCAGGGCGAATATCTCCCTGGTTCAACGAGGTACTTTGCGTTGAATCCATGCGTACCGCAGGGTTGGTTCTCAGCAGATCGCTGATATTGCCATTCCCGGTCGGTAAACGCTCGATGCTTTCACTGGTGTAATGCGTGTTGCCGTTTACGGGTACAGGGACAGGAGCATAGACCGTCATCTCTTCAAAAAAATACATGTACATGTTTTTGTCATCGACGGCCTGCGCCACATCAGCGCCACATAAAATGACGCCAGGAATAAGAACTCGCTTCATTTATTTATATCTCCGTACAGCAGGGCTTTTATTGTTGTTATAAAACCGTGCTAATGTCACAAATATCATCAGCCAGGTTCCAGACACCGGGTTGATGTGTAACCATAATGACGCCGCTTGTGGGTAGTTTTTCACGCACTAAACGCAGTAAGCGTATAGCCTCTTGTTCCTCAAGATGAGAGGTAGTTTCGTCAAGAAATATCCATTTCGGACGTCGTAAAATTAATCGTGCCAGGGCGATACGTTGTTTTTCGCCGCTGGAAAGAATATCTCCCCAGCGATCGTGGTCATGAATACGCGCAGCCAATTTTCCCAGACCAACCTGATGCAGTACTTCGCTCAACGATTTATCGTCTACGGGCAGGGGAAGTGCTTTACAAATAATCTCTTTCAGTAAGCCGCTTTTGATTAACGGTGTTTGTGACACATACCAACTGTCAGCAGGAGAAGAAATATCACCTTTAAACCACGGCCAGCAGTGGGATAATGTTTTAAGCAGTGTGGTTTTTCCCGCACCAGAGTAGCCTTTCAGTAATAGCCATTTGCCTGGCGAAACATGAAAGTTCAAGTTCTCTAATATGATCTTATTATCAGGCGTACGAATACTCGCATTAGCCACTTGTACCGCATGTTGGCAATTTTTAGGCTTATTCGTAGGGCGCTATTCAGTGAGTTGATGGAACTCATACAAGCGATCGATAACCGCAGCCAGTTCAGCAAGTTCGTCATATTTATAAATAAACCAGCTTAAATTGTTCGATACTAGCATAAATGCCTGGCGCGATTTCATCAGTCCGCCCAGATTGATCTGCCCGCTAATAAACTGCGGCAATAACAGAAAGTAGGGAAGAACGCTAAGCGAGCGCGAATAAATATTTTGCCAGTAATCAAGCCACCGCTGACGATTCATTAAACGATGCCAGTTCTCTTTAATGGTATGAAAATTGTCGCGCAACTCCTGGCGTTGTAGAGACTCAGCATTGCTTAGCGCAATCAGTTCTGCCTGCTTATTATGCTGCACAAGATTAGTTCGAAATGTCGCTTCGCTACGTTGTTTTTCCACATTAAGCGGACGAATACGTTTACCCACCTTATGGGTAAATAAAGTTCCACCGATCACAATGAGCACGACGGTATAGACCATATACCCCTGGATATTCCATTCTGTTCCACCAACAGTGAATGAGAGCGTACCCGCGCTTTGCCAAAGAATAACGGTAAAGGTGATCAGCATGCTAAGTGACTGGATGAAGCCAAATGAAAGACTGAGCGTTTTGTTGATCAGTAAGAGAATGTCTTCAGCGATACGTTGGTCAGGGTTATCTGTATTTTTATGCTCGCCGTAGATCTGCGTGAAGTAGTAGTTTTTATCTGCAAACCAGCGATTAAGGTAGTAATCTGTTAACCATTCGCGCCAGCGAATAGTCAGTAGTTTAATTAACCATGTTTTGTTTGCGGATATTAATACAAAGATCCCCAGCAGGGCAGGGAACCAAAGAACGAGCTGCCAAAGCTTATCGGTTTCTTTCTGGCTTAGCGCATTGAAAAAATCATTATTCCAGTCGTTTAACCAGACCTGAATTTTAACCACGCCAAGGATCATTGCGAGGATAATAATGATTAACAACACTGAAGTTTTATTATTCTTACGCAGCCAAAAGGGCTTCAGCAGACAGAGATACTTTGCTATCAACATACAAAACGTAATGGGAATGGTTATCATTAGCGAAAATTGATTGTGCCATCCAATGATTATCTATGGCAATGATTTACTGATGAAATTTATTTAAGCATCATTTAACAATATGAAATATATAGAAATTTTTAATTTTCAGTGGTTATGGTTATGCTATTGATAATCAAGGGTATTGCTAATGCCCTGACGCATACCACGTAAGCCAGGATTTTCGCAAGGGAAGATGATGATGACGAAACACCCGACAGGAATTTATGTCGGGTGCCTTGTTAAGGTCATAAGAAGGAGGCTAAGAATGGAGTTAAAAGAGAGCGTTATTAATTATTCTCCATTTGTTTTGCAACATCCATAATGTGGTAAAGCGGTACTCTGTTCTTAGCTAACTCAACCATGGCGTTCATATAAGGTACCATGGTTGAAAAAAGGATTTTATAACCTTCGCAAAAATAAGAAACAGTCTCATTGTTTACTTTAGTAATACGATGCTTAGGACAACCGCCATTGCAGATAGGTTTATATGCACATTGCTGACATTTCGCTGAAATCCGTTTTTTTTGCGCTGTCAGTTGTACACTGTTCATCGTTTTGAGTTCAGATTTATTAATGTTTCCAATTTTGTACTGTGGATAGACAAAATGGTCGCATTCGTAAATGTCTCCATTACTTTCAACAACCAGATTATCCTTGCAGGACTCCTGGAAAATACAACTTGTATGCCCATTCCCCAAAAAACGGCTGACAAAGCTTTCAAACTGACGAATGAAAATTTCACCCACATCGTTTTTAACCCATTGCATAAAAATGGTTGACATAAACTTGCCATAAGCCGTGGGAGGCACAGAAAAATCAATGATACGGAATGTGTTCTCACTATGACCACTGAAATCAATATTCGGCGTCCCGGTTTCTAGCAATTCGATAAATTGCATATGTTTACTGCCGATAGATTTTAAAAAATGATAAACCTCAAGAGGATAATGGACATTAACGTTATTAATGACGGTTAACGTATTAAACTCTACTTGATATGATTTCAGACGCTCGATGGCTGCTATCACTTTTGCAAAAGTACCGTTACCTGAATTACTGCGTCTGTAACGGTCATGTAACTCCTGGGGGCCATCGATCGAGATACCAACCAGAAATTCATGTTCTTTGAGAAAGGCACACCATTCATTATTCAATAAAATGCCATTCGTTTGTAATGTATTAAAAATACGTTTTTGGCCTGCATAGCGTTGTTGATAGTGAATAACTTTACGGAAAAAATCCAGGCCAGCCAGAGTGGGTTCACCGCCTTGCCAGGTAAAATAGACCTGATTGCCAGACGCTTCGATATATTGTTTGATGAACTCTTTCAGAGTGCTGTCATCCATCCATTTTTCATGAGTAAACTGCGACTCTTTTTCAAGGTAAAAACAGTAATCACATTTGAGATTACATTGAAAACTGGAGGGCTTGGCTGTAACGTGCATCGCTATCTCGCTCAATAAGGCGGCGGAAAAATCCGCCGCATGAAGGTTTAGTTATTTCGCTTCGCTTAGTGCTTTCTTGATATTGTTAAACTTCTCCTGATTTACCTCGCTAAGCGGTGGCTGGCTGCTGTCGATAAACTCTCTTACCACGCCTTGCATCTCTTTAACGACCTGCGGATTGGCGGCGGCAAGGTTATCTTTTTGCTGTAGATCCGTCAGTTTGTAGAGACCTAACTGATTGTTTTCTACTGTATAGACAAGCGAATAATCGTTATTTCTCACCGTATAAGAGAATTGGCTTAAGTCCTCAGTGTTGGGGTTATGCGGGTAATCGTCTGACTGATGGCGAACAAATTTGTGGTAATTATCCCAGAATGGAATATTTTCCTCATCAAACCAGTGAGAATAAGAGGTTATCCAGGTCAGATTTTTATGTGGCTCGCCTTGTTTCTTATCTTGCAACCAGGGCAGCAAGGGAACACCATCCAGCTTAAGGTCTTTTGGAATGCTGATATCGGCTGCATCAAGAGCTGTTGGGTAGAAATCCATTGCGGAAATCAGCTTGTCATAATTACCGGGTTGAAGTTTTCCTTTCCACCACATAAACATTGGGGTGTGAGTACCGCCAGGATAGGTCTGACTCTTATAGCCTTTTTGCGCCCCGTTCAGCGGCAGAGGACCATCGATAACCGCACCATTATCGGAGGTAAAGAGAATAATTGTATTGTCATACTGTCCGTTTTTCTTCAGTTGTTCGAGAATGCGTTTTACACCCTGATCAACAGAATAAACGGAAGCGTAGTAGTTATCTGCTGTTTGACTACCGGTATTAAATTGCTTCTGATATTGATCCGGTGCAGGATTATCATTTGGTAGGTGCGGAGCATTATAAGCCAGGTAAAGCATAAAAGGCTGGTCAAGTGTTTTGGCACGATCAACAACGCCAATTGCCTCATCGGTTAACTGATCGCTGATATAACCTTTTGCGGGGACACGTTCACGATTTTTGAACAGTGAAGGGGAGTTGTAATATGCCGTTCCTGCAGCGTGGAATCCCATAAAGTAATCAAAGCCACGGTTTTGAGGTTGCCATTCTTCCGCAGAAAATGTGGTGAAGTTGTCATGATAGTCACGCGTTTGTTTATCTTCCGGTACCGGCACATTACTGATTTTTGACAAGTGCCATTTACCTACTGCTGCAGTGTAATAACCATGATTCTGGAATAATTCAGGCAAGAAAGTTTCTGTTAGCGGAATACCATCCTGAGCATCGGTATTGGAATAGACACCAAAGCGGGCGGGAGCTCGACCGGTCATTATTGCGGCACGGGAGGGGCCGGAAACACCGTGTGCCACATAGCCGTTAGTAAAACGTACGCCTTCATCCATTAATGAAAGGAGCGTCGGCGTTGATTTTTGTGCAGCTTCAATGGCTTTATCTATCCCTATTTTGTAGGTATCGACAACTTCACGATTTTCCATTGTTTTTGGGTCAAAAGATCCCTTATCAAAAGGAAGTTGTCCATAACCAAGATCATCCATGGTTAGTACGATAATATTTGGCTTTCCTTTGGTACTGTATTCAGTCGGCGTAAGGGTAATGCTGCCAACTTACTGATTTAGTGTATGATGGTGATTTTAAGGTGCTTGCGTGGCTTCCATTTCCATCAGATGTCCTTCCTGCTCCGCTACTGAAGGCGTGGTGCGTAACGGCAAAAGCACTGCCGGACATCAGCGCTATCTCTGCTCTCATTGCCGTAAAACATGGCAACTACAGTTCACTTACACCGCCTCTCAGCCCGGTACGCACCAGAAAATCATTGATATGGCCATGAATGGCGTCGGATGTCGCGCCAGTGCACGCATTATGGGCGTTGGCCTCAACACGGTTTTACGTCACTTAAAAAACTCAGGCCGCAGTCGGTAACCTCGCGCATACAACCGGGCAGTGATGTGATTGTCTGCGCTGAAATGGACGAACATTGGGGCTACGTCGGTGCTAAATCACGTCAGCGCTGGCTGTTTTACGCGTATGACAGGATACGGAGGACGGTTGTGGCGCACGTCTTCGGTGAACGCACTCTGGCCACACTGGAGCGTCTTCTGAGCCTGCTGTCGGCCTTTGAGGTCGTGGTATGGATGACGGATGGCTGTCCGCTGTATGAATCACGCCTGAAGGGAAAGCTGCACGTTATCAGCAAGCGTTACACTCAGCGCATTGAGCGACATAATCTGAATCTGAGACAACATCTGGCAAGGCTGGTACGGAAGTCACTGTCGTTCTCAAAATCGGTGGAGCTGCATGACAAGGTCATCGGGCATTATCTGAACATAAAACACTATCAGTAAGTTGGAGTCATTACCAAAATACGGTTAAAAATACTTTTTTTATTTCGGCGGGGGAGGGTATTTCCGCCGAAATATTATTGCTTATGCCTGATGTAAAATAGTTAATACCGTGCGCAAATCATTTACCGAGATTTGCCCTGGCGCAGAGGCTTTTTTTACCGCACCAAAAGTTGCCGCCGAGCCAAATACTTCACCAACCAGACGAGAAATTACGCCAGTTTTTGCCATCGACATCGTGATGATTGGACGATCGGCATACTGCTCCTGCATCTCCAGGGTCGCGGCAAGCAACGTCAGCACATCGCTGGTACTTTGCGGCATCAGCGCAATCTTAGGAATATCGGCGTCGAAGGACTGCATTTTGCGCAGACGGGCAATGATTTCTTCGGCTTCCGGCGTTTTATGGAAGTCATGGTTGGACATGACAACTTTCACATCATGCGCGTGGGCGTAGGCGACGGTTTCTTTGACCTGATCATCGCCGGTAAATAACTCCAGATCGATCATATCAACCAGGCCGCTGTCGATGGCTGCACGATTGAGAGCAATATAAGCCTCGGTGGAAATCGCCTGCTCGCCGCCTTCTTTGGCACTGCGGAAGGTAAACAGCAGCGGTTTTTCTGGCATGGTTTCACGGAGAATTTTTGCCGCCGCCATGACAGACTCCACATTGGAGAGGTCGGCAAAGTGGTCCACACGCCATTCCAGAATATCAAAGTCCGCTTCACGATAGGCGAGAGCTTCGGATTTCACGCGGGCGATATCTTTCGCCATCAGCGAGACGATGATTTTAGGTGCGCCCGCACCAATGACGAGATCTTTTACAGTTACGGTTTTCATTTTTTACCCTTTCTGCACGCGGTCAGCCTGTCAGGCACCGAACCCCATGACCTGTTTAACATATTCCAGAGGGAAATCTTTGCCAGTCCATAACGTGAACTGTTCAGCCCCTTGCCACAACAACATGCCGTATCCATCAATCGTTTTGCAACCAGCTTGTTGTGCCTGCTGCAATAACTTCGTCATATGCGGGTTATACACGCATTCAGTGACCAGCAGTCCCGGATGTAACAGACTGATATCATTAACCAATGATTCATTCTCAAAGGGTTTCATACCTACTTTTGTGCCATTGGTTAAAATGTCGGCGGAAGCCAGGGCTTCAGCAAAGGCTTGCTGATCGGCGAGATCGGTATCCGTGACGACACAATCGGTGTTTTCGTTAACCCGCTGCGCGAAGGCGAGGGCTTTATCGAAGAACTCATCCCGACGGTTAAAGAGTTTAATTTCTTTTAAACCTTCAATTGCCCCCTGCGCGCCAATCGCCGTTGAGGCACCTCCGGCCCCTAACAGCACCATCGTTTTGCCTTTGATATCAAAACCGCTCTCTTTAATGGCGCGAATATGGCCCGTGCCGTCGGTGTTATAGCCACGCAGATAGCCATCATCATTAACGATGGTGTTGATGGCACCCACCAGTTTGGCTGCTGGCGTTAATTCATCAACATATTCACACGCCAGTTGTTTGTTCGGCATCGACACACCAGTTCCGCGCATTTTGAGGGCTTTTAATCCTTCAATTGCTCCGGGAAAGCTATCGTTATCCACTTCGAAGGCCATATAGGTAAATGGCAATCCCGCTTTTTCTAAGGCTTTATTCTGCATTTCAGGCGATAAACTGTGGCGGATAGGATAAGCCATCAATCCAATCAATTCGTATTTTGCGGTAACATCCATAATTAACTCCTTTAACCTCTATGCTTAATTGTGTTTAACCGGGTGCTAAATTTGCGTTCGCCAAACCGCACATCATTCTCAGGAATAATAAAAACGCGGTAATAGCGGCTAAAAACAATAATTGCGGTAATCAGGGCCAGCAGCGCGAAAGTAAAATCGAGAACAATGATATATTGCAGGCCGATGTTCGACAGATAACCGGTAATCAGCGGAATAACAAAGTTAGCCAGTCCACCCATCATCATATAAATACTGGTGACTTTGGCTTTGCTTTTGGGGAAAAACTCTGACATGACCGAAACACCGAGCTGTAAAATGCCGCCAGCTGCTGAGAAACCGATAACAAAGGCGCCGGCATTACACACCAGTGGAGAAGGGTACAGGTAGATAATGGCAGCTGTTATTGTTGCCAGCGCAGAGTTAAATACATTAGCCCAGATGGGCCGGACCATTTTTTTCAGTAGTGCGGCAAAAATAAAGACACAGACCAACGAGCCCATACTGTAATAAGAGATGGTTTTTAATGCCTCAGCTTCTGACATACCAGCAAAAGCCATCGCATATTTGGGCATCCACACCACAATCACATAAAAGGTCGAGAATGCGGCTACACCGAACAGTACCGATGAAACACCTTCCAGCCAGACTAAAGGTTTGCTGTTCATTTGCGGTAATTCATTAGCTACGCTGGCGTCCACCAACTGGCTGGGGAATTTGCTTTTCAACAGCATCAGCGTGATCAGTACAAACAGAATACCCGGAATAATCAGCCCATAGCCGTACCAGATATTATTGAGCAACATATAGCTCACCAGCATTGGGTAGAACATTTGCCCAAATGACACCATCGCTTTAACCAGTATGACCGCCGAACCAGAGGCTTTCGGAAAGCATTCCATGAGCGCGGGGTAGCCACCCGTATCCAGCGCTGAGTTAGCGATACCTACGCACACTGCCAGACCGTAGGCGAGAGTTAAATTCGGGCAAGCGGGAATACCAAAGAAGAATAGCAGATACATTATTACTGCCATTAATATCACCGCCCGACGACCAAACTTATCGGAGATCACACCGAAGAATAAAATACTGATCAATCGCCCCAAACCGATACCGGAAATTAAATAGGCAATGCCCGCGTTGTCAGTGGAAAACTTTTCTGCCAGAGATGTCATATTTTGGGCAAGCGTAATAACACTAATGCCGTGCAGGAAATAGCTGAAGTAAATACAAAGAACAGCCAGGATAAATGGCGTGCTGAAAGATAATTTCGTTACCGTACGTATTGTTCTCCGACGGTTTACATAATTACTATACTGAAGATGATTTTCCCTGGGTACATGGCATAAAGTTTATGTTTCCAGGAATATTGCATGTCATAGTTTGTTTTTGATCGCGATTTTCCTTAGTTAGCGCAGAAAGAGTTATTTATCCGTAAGATCTTGCATGACCTGAAAAGAATATTGCATTACCCACCCGGAGCGACATTTTCCTTTAGCGAGTGATGCCGCGTTTTTTTGCGGCTGCGTAAGCCGATAAACAGTGCCAGTAAAAAACCGATGGCAGTATCGAACCACATAATATCGGCAATACTTCTTTGGGACAGATGAGCCGTAATCAACGGAATAGTAAAGGTCGCAATACTGCCCGTACTGTAATAGATCCCTGTAGCTTTACCTTTAGCGTAAGGGAAACGTTCAGCCATTAACGTCAGGCCAATTTGCACAACACCTCCAGCAGAGGTAAAACCAATGACAAAAGCAAATATTATCACCACATAAAATGTGGGATGCAGGCAGACGGTAAACAGAGCAATAAATGAGATAAAGGTGTACAGCATCAGTAATGTTGTTGGGCGAACGGTATTACGAATGAGTGGAGCGGTAATAAATACACAAAGCAGCGAACCCACGGTGTAGATACTGAGTAGTTTGATCGACATAGTGTATGACATGCCTGCAACAAATTGTCCGTACTGTGCCAGCCACTGGCTAACCAGATAAAACGTTGCCATTGAGATATAGCCATATAAGGTATAACTGGCTAAATCGATAATTGAACAGCGATGTTCCGTAGAGCTGGTGGTTTTCTTTATGACAGGTAAGCGACGACCCGGATGGGGTGGGAACGTACAACGGTATAAAAACAGAGCGTTAATAAACATAATGCCTGCAGCAATCATAAAGGACCAACCGAACCACAGTTCAGCCCACACTAACAGGCTAATGATTAGCGGTAATAAAAATTGTCCGCTGGAAACAAATGCTTTAATTAAAATATTGGCTGTCCCAGGTGAGCGTGGAAAAGCTTCCATCAAACTGGGATAAGTGCCTGCATCGAGAAAACTGTTTGCCATTCCCGCCAGAAAGCCAAAAACATAAGCGATAATGATGTTATTGGTCTGCAGGATGTCAAAAAAGAAGGCCATATAGCAGCACATCCCGAGCATGATAAAAGGGCGGCGACCAAAGCGATCGGATAATAATCCTGCAAAAAGCAAGACACTTAATCGACCAATGCCCAGCGATGAGATAACTATCGAGACACCCGCGGCATTAGTCTGCCAAAGTGTCTCCAGCGAGGCCATATTCAGGCTCATCAAAATGACGCCCATACCATGCACCAGGTAATTAAAATACAACCCAAGTGCGGTAGGGTAATAGGGATTTTTCATAGGTTCTACTTAGCAAAGGTGCTTTAAAAAGTGTAGCGATGTTGTGTCAGTATCCATTCATTATTGTTGTAACAACGACAATTCCTTTCTGTGGAAAAATTAACAAAGCCGCTCCAGATCGTGTGCATATAATTCAGCGGCTACCGATTGATAGATCTTCCAGTCAATAAAATTGCCATCAGGGTAGACTTGTTGAAACGCGGTTAAGTCGGGGAAAAAACGCATGGTGTTGTTGCCGATGCGGTTATTTATTTTCTCTATGATGGCATGAAGATGTTTTTTTCGTTGCTGACGCATAGCCAACAGTTGCTCGACTACACAATCAGGAATGGCGCATTTGCCATTTTCCCACTGACGCCAGCTTTCACTGTCACCGGTCTGGGCAATCCAGGTCGCGCATTCATCAATAGTCATGGCAAAAATATGGCGGAGTGCCTGGAGTTCATAAGCGTTCATCGTGTAATGGCTGCATGAAATAAACAATAAAATATAAATAACATTATCAGCCTGCTGACGGCTTGAAGAGAGTCACAGTATCTTGTGCAACATTATTGGAAAGAGTGAGGGGCGAGGTAGCGAAGCGGAAAAATGTTAAAAAAAAGCCCATCGTGGGAGATGGGAAAAGACTACACACAGCAATTCGTTGTTTCACTCAGGGGATTTCCATGCTTATAAATCAATATGTTGATTTATAACCGTGAGCTAATAGTAGGCATACGGACTTTTTGCGTCGATCAGATTCGTCTCATTAGTTTAAAAACTGTAAAGAATTTGCGACAGGTACTACCAGCTGAATGGCGGTAAGCAGGAAAATATGGGGAAGAGCAAGCAAATATCAATTAGCGGTGATTAACAATCAGGCGGCAGAGCCGCCTGATGAGAAATTACTTATTCGGTTTCTCGATTTCGCCAAGTTCTTCGAGAATTTCTTCCGGTTGGTCCGTCGGTGGCGGGACTTCTTCCACCCACGCGGCAAACAGACGCCAGGAAACGGCTAACAGAACCGGACCAATAAACAGACCGATCATCCCGAAAGCAATCAAACCACCAATAACGCCAGAGAGGATCAGGATCAGCGGTAAATCGGCACCCATGCGAATTAACATTGGGCGGATGACGTTATCCAGCGTGCCAACCACACCGCTCCACACTAACAATACCGTTCCCCAGGTGGTATCGCCGGTCCAGTAGAGCCAGATAATCGCCGGAATCAGTACCGGCAACGGGCCAAGCTGGACAAGGCAGGAGAGGATCATTAACACCGTTAGCAACGTTGCATAAGGTACGCCGGATACGGCGAGGCCGATACCGCCAAGCACTGCCTGTACTAACGCCGTCACCACCACACCCAGCGCCACCGCGCGGATAGCCTGTGCCGCCAGCAGCACGGCGGCATCTCCGCGAACGCCTGCCAGACGGGTTGCAAAATGGCGAATGCCTTGTGCCACCTGTTCACCGCGCCAGTACAGCAGGGCACTGAAGAGAAGCATCAGCGCACAATGCACCATAAAGCGCCCGATATGCGCCGCCTGCCCAACGAACCAGGTGGTGGTGGTGCCAATATAAGGGCGGACTTTCGCCATGATCGCCGTACCCCCCATATCCAGCAAGTTGTGCCAGCCTGCATACAGCTTCGCGCCAATCACCGGAATGGTATTAAGCCACGCCAGATCGGGTAACGTCATGTCGCCGCTGGAAATGGCTTTAATTAGCGGGCCGCTGCCGTCGACGATACTGTTAACCAGCAAAGCAATAGGGATGATAAACACCATCACTAATAACAGCGTCATCACCAGAACGGCGAGAGAGCGGCGGCCAAACATGATCTTTTGCAAACGTAACAATACCGGCCAAGTGGCGATAACCACCGTACCGGCCCATGCAAAGCCGAGAATAAAGGGTTGAACAATCCACAGACATGCCACAATCATGATGGCTAAAAACAGCACCGAAAGCAGAATTTGTGCGACATCCCTGGGCTGACGAACATTTACCATAACTACTTTTCACCTTTTTTGTGCGTCAAATCGTCGACGCGACGTGAACACGCGAAACTCACCTGCATAATGATGAGCAATTTCAGCGGTTTTTAACAGGCCGATTCTGCCCTTAATTCTGATGGGCGTGTTAGAAAAAAATGTGGTACAACAACTCAGGCAACACGCAAACGATTTACTCGTCGTATTTCAAGTTGCATGTGCTGCGGCTACGTTCGTTCACCCCAGTCACTTACTATTGTAAGCTCCTGGAGTTCACTCGCTTGCCGCCTTCCTGCAACTCGAAATCCATAGAGTAAATAAACATCACCTTTCAGTGCGCTATTGCAGCCGCCTGAAAGAATAGTGTATCGACCTACATCACAGACCGCAGGAAAGGGTCAATATAATGATTCCACAGATTTCCCTGGCACCCGGCGTCGTTCAACTGGTGCTTAATTTTTTGCAAGAGCTGGAGCAACAAGGTTTTACCGGCGATGCGGCGACAAGTTATGCCGATCGTCTGACAATGTCGACCGACAACAGTATTTACCAACTTCTCCCCGATGCGGTGGTATTTCCGCGTTCAACCGCAGATGTGGCGCTGATCGCCCGTCTTGCCGCGCAGGAACGCTATTCATCGCTGATCTTTACCCCCCGCGGCGGCGGCACCGGCACTAACGGTCAGGCGCTCAACCAGGGGATTATTGTTGATATGTCCCGCCATATGAACCGCATCATCGAAATTAACCCTGAAGAGGGCTGGGTGCGCGTTGAGGCCGGGGTGATAAAAGACCAACTCAATCAGTACCTGAAACCGTTCGGCTACTTTTTTGCGCCGGAACTTTCGACCAGCAACCGGGCAACGCTCGGTGGGATGATCAATACCGATGCATCCGGTCAGGGATCGCTGGTCTATGGCAAAACGTCAGATCACGTACTTGGCGTACGCGCGGTGTTGTTGGGGGGCGATATTCTCGATACGCAACCTTTACCCGTCGAGCTGGCGGAAACGCTGGGTAAATCCAATACCACAATCGGGCGAATTTATAACACGGTTTATCAACGTTGCCGTCAGCAACGCCAGTTAATCATCGACAACTTCCCCAAACTTAACCGCTTTCTTACCGGTTACGATCTGCGTCATGTCTTTAACGATGAGATGACCGAGTTCGACCTGACGCGCATTCTGACGGGTTCAGAAGGGACGCTGGCCTTTATTACCGAAGCGCGGCTGGATATTACGCGCTTGCCTAAAGTGCGCCGTCTGGTGAATGTCAAATATGACTCTTTTGACTCTGCGCTGCGTAACGCGCCGTTTATGGTTGAGGCGCGGGCGCTTTCGGTAGAGACGGTGGACTCAAAAGTGCTGAATCTGGCGCGGGAAGATATTGTCTGGCATTCCGTCAGCGAGTTGATTACCGATATGCCTGACAAAGAGATGCTCGGACTGAACATTGTGGAATTTGCTGGTGATGATGAGGCGCTGATTGACGAGCGAGTTAATGCACTCTGTGTGCGGCTTGATGAGCTGATTGCCAGCCAACAGGCAGGTGTGATTGGCTGGCAGGTGTGCCGCGAGCTGGCGGGGGTTGAACGTATCTATGCGATGCGCAAAAAAGCCGTTGGTCTGCTTGGCAATGCCAAAGGTGCCGCTAAGCCAATTCCGTTTGCTGAGGATACCTGCGTACCGCCGGAACATCTGGCCGATTATATTGCTGAATTTCGCGCGCTGCTCGACAGCCACGGCTTAAGCTACGGTATGTTCGGTCACGTCGACGCAGGTGTCTTGCACGTCCGTCCGGCACTGGATATGTGCGATCCGCAACAAGAGATTTTGATGAAGCAAATCTCTGATGACGTGGTGGCGCTGACTGCGAAATACGGTGGTTTGTTGTGGGGCGAGCACGGCAAAGGTTTTCGCGCTGAATACAGCCCGGCGTTTTTCGGTGAGGAACTTTTTGCAGAACTGCGCAAAGTGAAAGCGGCATTTGACCCGCATAACCGACTCAACCCAGGGAAGATTTGCCCGCCAGAAGGTCTCGATGCGCCGATGATGAAAGTGGACGCGGTGAAGCGCGGTACATTCGATCGGCAGATCCCCATTGCGGTACGCCAGCAGTGGCGCGGTGCGATGGAGTGTAACGGCAACGGTTTATGCTTCAACTTTGATGCCCGTAGTCCGATGTGTCCGTCGATGAAGATCACCCAGAACCGGATTCATTCACCGAAAGGGCGCGCAACGCTGGTGCGTGAATGGCTGCGCTTGTTGGCGGATCGCGGCGTTGACCCACTCAAACTGGAACAAGAACTGCCTGAATCCGGCGTCAGTTTGCGGACGTTAATTGCCCGCACGCGCAATAGCTGGCATGCGAATAAAGGCGAATATGACTTCTCACACGAAGTCAAAGAGGCGATGTCGGGCTGTCTGGCCTGTAAAGCTTGTTCGACCCAGTGCCCCATCAAAATTGATGTGCCGGAGTTTCGCTCTCGTTTTCTGCAGCTCTATCACACCCGTTATTTACGCCCGCTTCGCGACCACCTCGTTGCTACGGTCGAGAGCTACGCACCGCTGATGGCACGCGCGCCGAAAACCTTTAACTTCTTCATTAACCAGCCGCTGGTGCGCAAACTCTCGGAAAAACATATCGGCATGGTTGATTTGCCACTGCTGTCGGTCCCCTCGCTACAACAACAAATGGTGGGGCATCGCTCGGCAAACATGACGCTGGAACAGCTTGAAGCTCTCAATGCAGAGCAGAAAGCGCGCACGGTGTTGGTGGTGCAGGACCCCTTTACCAGCTATTACGATGCGCAAGTGGTGGCGGATTTTGTCCGTCTGGTTGAAAAATTAGGTTTCCAGCCTGTGTTACTGCCATTTTCGCCAAATGGCAAAGCCCAGCATATCAAAGGCTTTCTTAATCGTTTTGCGAAGACGGCGAAAAAGACGGCGGATTTCCTCAACCGTATGGCTAAGCTTGGGATGCCAATGGTGGGCGTCGATCCGGCGCTGGTACTTTGTTATCGCGATGAATATAAACTGGCGCTGGGCGAGGAACGTGGCGAGTTTAACGTCTTACTTGCGAATGAATGGCTGGCAAGCGCACTTGAGTCACATCCAGTGGCTACAGTCAGCGGTGAATCATGGTATTTCTTTGGTCACTGTACCGAGGTTACCGCTTTGCCGGGCGCGCCAGCACAATGGGCCGCGATATTTGCCCGTTTTGGCGCGAAACTGGAAAATGTCAGCGTGGGTTGCTGCGGCATGGCAGGGACTTACGGACATGAAGCGAAAAACCATGAAAATTCGCTCGGGATCTATGAGTTATCCTGGCATCAGGCTATGCAGCGACTGCCGCGTAACCGCTGTCTGGCGACCGGATATTCCTGCCGTAGCCAGGTAAAACGGGTTGAAGGCACGGGGGTACGCCATCCTGTGCAGGCTTTACTGGAGATTATTAAATGATATGGAAACGGAAAATCACCCTGGAAGCACTGAATGCTATGGGTGAAGGAAACATGGTGGGGTTCCTGGATATTCGCTTTGAACATATTGGTGATGACACCCTTGAAGCGACAATGCCAGTAGACTCGCGGACAAAGCAGCCTTTCGGGTTGCTGCATGGAGGAGCATCCGTGGTACTGGCCGAAAGTATCGGTTCCGTTGCCGGTTATTTATGTACCGAAGGTGAGCAAAAAGTGGTTGGTCTGGAAATCAATGCTAATCACGTCCGCTCGGCACGAGAAGGGCGGGTGCGCGGCATATGTAAACCGTTGCATCTCGGTTCGCGTCACCAGGTCTGGCAGATTGAAATCTTCGATGAGAAAGGGCGTTTGTGCTGTTCGTCACGATTGACGACCGCCATTTTGTGACGTTGTCACCAGAAAAGTGTGACGCATATTGCTTTTGGTCATTATCTGCACAGTAAACGGTGGTATACTGTGCAGGTCTTGTCTAAAAGCGAGGATGCTATGTCTACTCAACTTGATCCCACCCAGCTGGCCATTGAATTTTTACGCCGTGACCAGAGCAATCTTTCACCTGCCCAATATCTCAAACGTCTGAAACAACTAGAACTTGAATTTGCTGACCTGCTTACTCTCTCTTCTGCTGAATTAAAAGAAGAAATCTACTTTGCCTGGCGTCTGGGCGTGCATTGATCCTGACTTAATGCCGCAAGTTCGCCAAATCGACCTGGATTAACCTCCGTCCAGGTTCGATGACCTTCTTAATACTGCTTATCTACCGCCTGATATTGTTCAAAAATAATACTAATCGCAGTTTGTGTTAAAACGGCGGGTTAGCTTTATGAGATTATTCTTATCGCCCCTTCAAGAGCTAAGCCACTGAGAGTGCCGGAGATAAGCGCCGGATGGGGTAGAAACCCTTAAGCCTGTGTCGCACAGACTTAAGGGTTTTCTTATTTCTGAACGCTGCACTTTTTTACCTATCTCTTAAATAGTCATTTTCAATACAACTTTTTCTTTTTCATCACAGCCTTAATGCTCCTTAGATAATAACCATTATCTAACAATGAGATACCTAATTCTTAGCGTGCCTGTTAACCCACACATCAGGGGCTATGCTTATTAAAAGCAGGCAAAAAGAATGTTTTACGGTAAAGCCCCTGCGTTTGCTGGGTTGAACTGATAATCATTATCACTAACATGCTGTTATACGCTGAAAGCGATGAAGTGAGGTAAATAGATGGACATGCATTCAGGAACCTTTAACCCACAGGATTTCGCCTGGCAAGGCTTAACGCTGACACCCGCAGCGGCGATACACATCCGCGAGCTGGTGGCAAAGCAGCCAGGTATGGTCGGCGTGCGCTTAGGTGTGAAGCAAACGGGCTGCGCGGGCTTTGGCTATGTGCTCGACAGTGTTAGCGAGCCGGACAAAGACGATCTGCTGTTTGAACACGACGGCGCGAAGCTGTTTGTCCCGCTGCAATCGATGCCGTTTATTGATGGCACGGAAGTCGATTTCGTTCGTGAAGGACTTAATCAGATATTCAAATTTCACAACCCTAAAGCCCAGAATGAATGTGGCTGTGGCGAAAGCTTTAGGGTATAGGCGGTACTATGTCTCGTAATACTGAAGCAACTGACGATGTCAAAACCTGGACCGGCGGCCCGCTGAACTATAAAGAAGGATTCTTCACCCAGTTAGCCACCGATGAGCTGGCAAAGGGGATAAACGAAGAGGTGGTGCGCGCAATTTCGGCGAAGCGTAATGAGCCGGAGTGGATGCTGGAGTTTCGTCTAAACGCCTATCGCGCATGGCTGGAGATGGAAGAACCGCACTGGTTGAAAGCGCACTACGACAAGCTGAATTATCAGGATTACAGCTACTACTCAGCACCATCGTGCGGTAATTGTGACGACACTTGCGCGTCTGAACCTGGCGCGGTGCAGCAAACTGGCGCGAACGCCTTTTTAAGTAAAGAGGTGGAGGCGGCGTTTGAGCAGTTGGGCGTTCCCGTGCGGGAAGGCAAAGAGGTGGCGGTGGATGCCATTTTCGACTCTGTTTCGGTTGCCACCACTTATCGCGAAAAACTGGCGGAGCAGGGAATTATTTTCTGTTCCTTTGGTGAGGCGATCCACGATCACACGGAACTGGTGCGTAAATATCTCGGCACCGTGGTGCCGGGGAATGACAACTTCTTTGCAGCACTTAATGCGGCGGTAGCCTCTGACGGTACGTTTATTTATGTGCCTAAAGGCGTGCGCTGCCCGATGGAACTTTCCACCTATTTTCGCATTAACGCGGAAAAAACCGGGCAGTTTGAGCGCACAATTCTGGTGGCCGACGAAGACAGCTACGTCAGCTACATTGAAGGCTGTTCCGCTCCGGTGCGTGACAGCTATCAGTTGCACGCGGCAGTGGTGGAAGTCATCATCCATAAAAACGCCGAGGTGAAATATTCCACGGTACAAAACTGGTTCCCTGGCGATAACAACACCGGCGGTATTCTCAACTTCGTCACCAAGCGTGCTTTGTGCGAAGGCGAAAACAGCAAAATGTCATGGACGCAATCAGAAACCGGGTCAGCGATTACGTGGAAATATCCCAGCTGCATTTTGCGCGGCGATAACTCCATTGGTGAGTTTTACTCAGTGGCGCTGACCAGCGGTCATCAGCAAGCGGATACCGGCACCAAGATGATCCACATCGGTAAAAACACCAAATCGACCATTATCTCGAAAGGGATCTCTGCCGGACATAGTCAGAACAGTTATCGCGGCTTAGTGAAAATCATGCCGACGGCAACCAATGCGCGCAATTTCACTCAGTGCGACTCAATGCTGATTGGCGCTAATTGTGGGGCGCATACCTTCCCGTATGTCGAATGTCGCAATAACAGCGCACAACTGGAGCACGAGGCAACGACATCACGTATTGGTGAAGATCAACTGTTTTACTGCCTGCAACGCGGGATCAGCGAAGAAGACGCCATCTCGATGATTGTTAACGGTTTCTGCAAAGACGTGTTCTCAGAACTGCCGCTGGAATTTGCCGTTGAAGCACAAAAACTCCTCGCCATCAGTCTTGAACACAGCGTCGGATAAGGAATAAACATGTTAAGTATTAAAGATTTACACGTCAGCGTGGAAGATAAAGCTATCCTGCGTGGATTAAGCCTCGACGTTCGTCCCGGCGAAGTTCACGCCATTATGGGGCCAAACGGTTCGGGCAAAAGTACCTTATCGGCAACGCTTGCCGGGCGCGAAGATTATGAAGTGACGGGCGGCACGGTTGAGTTCAAAGGCAAAGATTTGCTTGCACTGTCGCCGGAAGATCGTGCAGGCGAAGGCATCTTTATGGCCTTCCAGTATCCGGTGGAGATTCCAGGCGTCAGTAACCAGTTTTTCCTGCAAACGGCACTTAATGCAGTGCGCAGCTATCGCGGCCAGGAAACGCTCGACCGCTTTGATTTTCAGGATTTGATGGAAGAGAAAATCGCTCTCCTGAAGATGCCGGAAGATTTATTAACCCGTTCGGTAAACGTTGGTTTTTCCGGCGGCGAGAAAAAGCGCAACGATATTTTGCAAATGGCGGTGCTGGAACCGGAGTTATGCATTCTTGATGAGTCGGACACCGGGCTGGATATTGACGCATTAAAAGTGGTCGCCGATGGCGTGAACTCGCTGCGTGATGGCAAGCGCTCATTCATCATTGTTACGCACTACCAACGCATTCTCGACTACATCAAGCCTGATTACGTTCATGTGCTATATCAGGGACGAATTGTGAAATCCGGCGATTTCACGTTGGTCAAACAACTGGAGGAGCAGGGTTATGGCTGGCTTACCGAACAGCAGTAATGCGCTGCAACAGTGGCATCACTTGTTTGAAGCTGAAGGGACAAAACGCTCACCGCAAGCACAGCAGCATTTACAACAATTGCTGCGTACCGGACTGCCGACACGTAAACATGAAAACTGGAAATATACGCCGCTGGAAGGGCTGACCAATAGTCAGTTTGTCAGCATTGCGGGAGATATATCCCCACAGCAGCGTGATGCCTTAGCGTTAACGTTAGACGCCGTGCGGCTGGTGTTTGTCGATGGACGTTACGTGCCCGCGCTGAGCGATGCAATTGAAGGCAGCGGATATGAAGTGAGCATTAACGACGACCGTCAGGGGTTACCCGACGCTATTCAGGCGGAAGTGTTTCTGCATTTGACGGAAAGCCTGGCACAAAGCGTGACGCATATCGCCGTGAAGCGCGGTCAACGGCCGGCAAAGCCATTGCTGTTAATGCATATCACCCAGGGCGTGGCAGGTGAAGAGGTGAACACTGCCCATTACCGGCATCATCTGGATCTGGCGGAAGGTGCCGAAGCAACGGTGATCGAACATTTTGTCAGCCTTAATGATGCTCGTCATTTTACCGGGGCACGGTTCACTATCAATGTCGCAGCGAACGCCCACTTGCAGCATATCAAGCTGGCGTTTGAAAACCCGGTCAGTCACCACTTTGCCCATAACGATTTGTTGCTGGCTGACGATGCCACCGCATTTAGCCATAGTTTCCTGCTGGGTGGCGCAGTGTTACGACACAACACCAGTACGCAACTCAATGGCGAAAACAGCACGCTGCGGATCAATAGCCTGGCGATGCCGGTGAAAAACGAGGTGTGTGATACCCGTACCTGGCTGGAACACAATAAAGGTTTTTGTAACAGCCGACAGTTGCACAAAACTATCGTCAGCGACAAAGGCCGCGCGGTATTTAACGGTTTGATCAACGTCGCGCAGCACGCCATCAAAACGGATGGTCAGATGACCAACAATAATCTGCTGATGGGCAAACTGGCGGAAGTGGATACAAAACCGCAGCTGGAAATCTATGCAGATGATGTGAAATGCAGCCACGGCGCGACGGTGGGGCGTATTGATGATGAACAGATGTTCTATCTGCGCTCGCGCGGGATCAATCAGCAGGATGCCCAGCAGATGATCATTTACGCCTTTGCTGCCGAACTGACGGAAGCACTGCGTGATGAGGGGCTTAAACAGCAGGTGCTGGCCCGAATCGGTCAACGGCTGCCAGGAGGTGCAAGATGACTTTTTCCGTCGACAAAGTGCGGGCCGACTTTCCGGTGCTTTCGCGTGAGGTAAACGGTTTGCCGCTGGCTTATCTCGACAGCGCCGCCAGTGCACAGAAACCGAGCCAGGTGATTGACGCCGAGGCCGAGTTTTATCGTCATGGCTACGCGGCGGTGCATCGCGGTATTCATACCTTAAGCGCCCAGGCGACCGAGAAAATGGAGAACGTGCGCAAGCGGGCATCGCTGTTTATTAATGCCCGTTCGGCGGAAGAGCTGGTGTTTGTCCGCGGCACGACGGAAGGGATCAATCTGGTCGCCAATAGCTGGGGCAACAGCAATGTGCGGGCGGGCGATAACATCATCATCAGTCAGATGGAGCACCACGCTAACATTGTCCCCTGGCAGATGCTTTGCGCTGAGAGATCCCCTCATAATTTCCCCAAAACGTAACCATGTGTGAATAGATTTTGAGTAAGCAGGGTTGCAGCCACGAGTGAGTCTTCCCTTGTTATTGTGTAGCCAGAATGCCGCAAAACTTCCATGCCTAAGCGAACTGTTGAGAGTACGTTTCGATTTCTGACTGTGTTAGCCTGGAAGTGCTTGTCCCAACCTTGTTTCTGAGCATGAACGCCCGCAAGCCAACATGTTAGTTGAAGCATCAGGGCGATTAGCAGCATGATATCAAAACGCTCTGAGCTGCTCGTTCGGCTATGGCGTAGGCCTAGTCCGTAGGCAGGACTTTTCAAGTCTCGGAAGGTTTCTTCAATCTGCATTCGCTTCGAATAGATATTAACAAGTTGTTTGGGTGTTCGAATTTCAACAGGTAAGTTAGTTGCTAGAATCCATGGCTCCTTTGCCGACGCTGAGTAGATTTTAGGTGACGGGTGGTGACAATGAGTCCGTGTCGAGCGCTGATTTTTTCGGCCTTTAGAGCGAGATTTATACAATAGAATTTGGCATGAGATTGGATTGCTTTTAGTCAGCCTCTTATAGCCTAAAGTCTTTGAGTGACTAGATGACATATCATGTAAGTTGCTGATAGGTTTCCAGTTTTCCGCTCCTAGGTCTGCATATTGTACTTTTCCTCTTACTCGACTTAACCAGTACCAACCCAGCTTCTCAACGGATTTATACCATGGCACTTTAAAGCCAGCATCACTGACAATGAGCGGTGTGGTGTTACTCGGTAGAATGCTCGCAAGGTCGGCTAGAAATTGGTCATGAGCTTTCTTTGAACATTGCTCTGAAAGCGGGAACGCTTTCTCATAAAGAGTAACAGATCGACCGTGTAGTGCGACTGAAGCTCGCAATACCATAAGCCGTTTTTGCTCACGGATATCAGACCAGTCAACAAGTACAATGGGCATCGTATTGCCCGAACAGATAAAGCTAGCATGCCAACGGTATACAGCGAGTCGCTCTTTGTGGAGGTGACGATTACCTAACAATCGGTCGATTCGTTTGATGTTATGTTTTGTTCTCGCTTTGGTTGGCAGGTTACGGCCAAGTTCGGTAAGAGTGAGAGTTTTACAGTCAAGTAAGGCGTGGCAAGCCAACGTTAAGCTGTTGAGTCGTTTTAAGTGTAATTCGGGGCAGAATTGGTAAAGAGAGTCGTGTAAAATATCGAGTTCGCACATTTTGTTGTCTGATTATTGATTTTTGGCGAAACCATTTGATCATATGACAAGATGTGTATCTACCTTAACTTAATGATTTTGATAAAAATCATTAGGGGATTCATCAGTGCTTTGCGCACGCGTTGGCGCAGAGCTGCGTGTGATCCCTCTCAACCCCGACGGTACGCTGCAACTGGAGACGCTGCCTACGCTGTTTGATGAGAAAACTCGCCTGCTGGCAATTACTCATGTCTCCAACGTGCTTGGCACAGAAAATCCACTGGCGGAAATGATCACGCTTGCGCACCAGCATGGCGCAAAAGTGCTGGTGGATGGCGCTCAGGCGGTGATGCATCATCCGGTGGATGTTCAGGCGCTGGATTGCGACTTTTACGTGTTCTCCGGGCATAAACTGTATGGCCCCACCGGAATTGGCATTCTTTATGTGAAAGAAGCCTTGTTGCAGGAGATGCCGCCGTGGGAAGGGGGCGGTTCTATGATCGCCACCGTCAGCCTGAGTGAAGGCACTACCTGGACCAAAGCACCATGGCGGTTTGAAGCCGGTACACCCAATACCGGGGGCATCATTGGTCTTGGCGCGGCGCTGGAGTATGTTTCGGCGCTGGGGCTTAATAGCATAGCCGAGTATGAACAGAATCTGATGCATTATGCGCTATCACAGCTGGAATCTGTACCGGATCTCACTCTCTATGGCCAACAAAACAGGCTTGGCGTTATTGCTTTTAATCTCGGTAAACACCACGCCTATGATGTTGGCAGTTTTCTCGATAATTACGGCATTGCTGTGCGTACCGGACATCACTGCGCTATGCCATTAATGGCCTATTACAACGTCCCTGCGATGTGTCGGGCGTCGCTGGCCATGTATAACACCCATGAAGAAGTGGAGCGTCTGGTGACCGGCCTGCAACGTATTCACCGTCTGCTGGGATAACAGGGAGGCACTATGGCTTTATTGCCGGATAAAGAAAAATTGCTGCGTAATTTTTTACGCTGCGCCAACTGGGAAGAGAAATATCTCTACATTATTGAGCTGGGCCAGCGTCTGCCAGAATTACGCGCCGAAGACGGAAGCCCACAAAATAGCATTCAGGGCTGCCAGAGTCAGGTGTGGATTGTCATGCGCCAGAATGCGCAGGGAATTATTGAATTGCAGGGCGACAGCGATGCGGCGATTGTGAAAGGGCTTATTGCGGTCGTCTTTATTCTCTACGATCAGATGACGCCGCAGGATATTGTCAATTTCGATGTGCGTCCGTGGTTTGAAAAAATGGCGCTCACCCAACATCTCACCCCATCTCGTTCACAAGGTCTGGAAGCGATGATTCGCGCAATTCGCGCCAAAGCCGCTGCACTTAGCTAAACTAAAGGGACAGCTTTCATCCGGTTGGCTCACATTGCCGGATGGTCAATGTTTACACTGACCGGCACAGGAGTGTTTTGGTTTCAGGTGAACATAAGCACCATCCGACGTTTCAGCGTGAGTCTCCGGCAAATACAGGAGGTTTACAATGAAACGCGCGTCTTTGCTTACACTCACGCTTATCGGCGCTTTTAGCGCCATCCAGGCTGCCTGGGCGGTTGATTATCCGCTACCACCAACCGGAAGCCGACTGGTTGGGCAAAATCAAACGTATACGGTGCAAGAAGGGGATAAAAACCTTCAGGCTATTGCCCGACGTTTTGATACTGCAGCAATGTTGATCCTTGAAGCCAATAACACTATCGCCCCGGTGCCAAAACCTGGTACGACGATAACTATTCCTTCACAACTGTTATTACCTGATGCACCGCGTCAGGGGATTATCGTTAACCTTGCAGAGCTGCGCCTTTATTATTATCCGCCGGGAGAAAATATTGTGCAGGTTTATCCAATAGGTATTGGATTGCAGGGGCTGGAAACGCCGGTGATGGAAACGCGTGTTGGGCAGAAAATCCCTAACCCAACCTGGACGCCTACGGCAGGCATTCGTCAGCGTTCGCTGGAGCGTGGCATTAAATTACCGCCAGTCGTTCCTGCCGGACCAAATAACCCGCTAGGACGTTACGCACTGCGCCTCGCGCATGGTAATGGCGAATACCTCATTCATGGCACCAGTGCGCCGGACAGCGTTGGTTTGCGCGTCAGTTCAGGGTGTATTCGCATGAATGCACCGGATATTAAAGCCTTGTTCTCCAGCGTGCGGACGGGAACGCCGGTGAAAGTGATCAACGAACCGGTGAAATATTCCGTGGAACCTAACGGGATGCGTTATGTTGAAGTACATCGACCACTATCAGCAGAAGAACAGCAAAACGTTCAGACAATGCCATACACACTGCCAGCAGGCTTTACGCAATTTAAAGACAATAAGGCTGTAGATCAGAAGTTAGTCGATAAAGCGTTGTATCGTCGGGCAGGGTATCCGGTTTCGGTGAGCAGTGGAGCAACTCCCGCAGCCAGCAATGCGCCTTCAGTAGAGTCAGCGCAGAATGGTGAACCAGAGCAAGGGAATATGTTACGCGCGACGCAGTAGTGGTAAATAGCAGACAAAAAAATGGCGCACAATGTGCGCCATTTTTCACTTCACAGGTACTATTACTTGCGGTATTTAGTAGCCATGTTGTCCAGACGCTGGTTAGCACGAGCTGCGTCATCTTTAGCAGCCTGAACGTCGGAACGCATTGCGTTCACGTCGTTGCTCAGCTGGTCAACTTTAGCGTTCAGAGTCTGAACGTCAGAAGACAGCTGATCGATTTTAGCGTTGCTGGAGCAACCTGCCAGCAGAGTAGAACCCAGGATTACCGCGCCCAGTACCAGTTTAGTAGCTTTCATTATTAATACCCTCTAGATTGAGTTAATCTCCATGTAGCGTTACAAGTATTACACAAAGTTTTTTATGTTGAGAATATTTTTTTGATGGGAAGGCACTTATTTTTGATCGTTCGCTCAAAGAAGCATCGAACGCTGGGTTTTAGATAAAAAAATTGAGAGAAAACAGGATGCTTCCATCGGATTCATCTTAAATAAAGTGAGATTATATAGTGAAATCCGATTTGATTTTTTATTGCTTCTGGTTATCGATTAAATAAAAAAAGCGCCCATCAGGGGCGCTTCGATATACAAATTAATTCACAAAAGCAATATTACAGGACGTGAACAGATGCGGTGTTAGTAGTGCCGCTCGGTACCAGTGCACCAGAAACCATAACTACGACGTCACCTTTGTGTGCCAGACCGCTCTGCAGAGCCAGTTCTTTACCCAGACGGTAGAAATCATCAGTAGAAGTGATCTCTTTAACCAGCTGCGGCACAACGCCTTTGCTCAGTACCAACTGATGAGCCGTTTTTTCGTTGGTGGTCAGTGCCAGGATGGTGGCATCCGGGAAGTATTTACGTACTGCGCGAGCAGATTTACCGCCCTGGGTAGCAACCACGATCAGCGGAGCATCCAGTTTTTCAGCAGTTTCAACGGCACCACGGCATACCGCTTCGGTGATGCGCAGTTTACGGTTGTCATTGTTGAACTCGAGACGGCTGTTCATCACGCGGTCGGTACGTTCGCAGATGGTCGCCATGATAGAAACCGCTTCCAGCGGGTATTTACCTTTTGCGGATTCACCAGACAGCATCACTGCGTCAGTACCGTCGAGGATGGCGTTTGCAACGTCACCGGCTTCTGCGCGAGTCGGGCGTGGGTTTTTGATCATGGAATCCAGCATCTGGGTCGCAGTGATAACGACTTTACGTGCACGGATACATTTTTCGATCATCATCTTCTGGGCGAAGATAACTTCTTCTACCGGGATTTCTACACCCAGGTCGCCACGCGCAACCATGATGCCGTCAGAGGCTTCGAGGATTTCGTCGAAGTTGTTGAGGCCTTCCTGGTTTTCGATTTTGGAGATGATGTGGATGTTTTCGCCGCCGTGCGCTTTCAGGTGCTCACGGATTTCGATAACGTCAGAACGCTTACGAATAAAGGAAGCAGCAACAAAGTCTACGCCTTTTTCGCAACCAAAGATCAGGTCCTGTTTGTCTTTTTCAGCCAGTGCTGGCAGAGCAATGGAAACGCCAGGCAGGTTCACACCTTTGTTTTCGCCCAGGTCACCGTTGTTCAGCACTTTACAGATAACTTTGTTACCTTCAATGGCGGTAACTTCCATACCGATCAGACCATCGTCAACCAGTACGGTGTTGCCAACAGACAGGTCAGTAGTGAAACCTTCATACGTTACCGCAACCATTTCGCTGTTGCCGATAACAGATTTATCAGTGGTGAAAGTAAAGGTCTGACCAGCTTTCAGAGAAACATCGTTACCGCCTTCCAGTTTCATGGTGCGGATTTCCGGACCTTTGGTATCAAGCAGGATAGCGGCGGTTTTACCAGTTTTGCTCATCACGTTGCGCAGATTCTGAATGCGCTGACCGTGTTCTGCATAGTCACCATGAGAGAAGTTCAGACGCATAACGTTCATGCCAGCGTCCAGCATTTTAGCTAACATCTCTTCAGATTCGGTTTTCGGTCCGATGGTGCAAACAATTTTGGTCTTTTTCATGACAGTCTTAGTCTTTAAGTTGAGAAGGATGGGAGAAACTTGCTTTCTGGGCGCACTGCCGGAAAGCGAATCCGGTATTACGAAAGTGGTGGTGCCTCGCTCTAAGGATAGGTGACATCGAAAAAGCGTGCAGAGGAATGTGTGCTTGTGTCTCAGCCCAACGTGAGTGTCTGTTTTTGAGTCGTTGAGTTCTACAGTCCAAAGTGCTGAAACCATTCAAGAGTCAATTGGCGCGCATTATACGCTGAAATTAATCCAAAAGGAAAACAAAAACAGCGTTTCAAAAAATATACAACTTGTTAGACAATAAATTGTTATCAAAGATTTAACGTTCCAGGGAAAAGGTTACGCAAAAACTTCGCTGTTTGCGCAACGTCTGGTGCCGAAGTTGTCAGTGTGAGGATAAGTGAAAGTTCATCCGGTGTATAAATATATCATCGCTCAATTGCTACAGTTAAAATAATTTATCGCGTTATTTGTCTGATTTTGTTTGATTTTTGTTTAATTGGTTAGATTGATATATGCTGATAGTTGGTAATGACTCCAACTTACTGATAGTGTTTTATGTTCAGATAATGCCCGATGACCTTGTCATGCAGCTCCACCGATTTTGAGAACGACAGTGACTTCCGTACCAGCCTTGCCAGATGTTGTCTCAGATTCAGATTATGTCGCTCAATGCGCTGAGTGTAACGCTTGCTGATAACGTGCAGCTTTCCCTTCAGGCGTGATTCATACAGCGGACAGCCATCCGTCATCCATACCACGACCTCAAAGGCCGACAGCAGGCTCAGAAGACGCTCCAGTGTGGCCAGAGTGCGTTCACCGAAGACGTGCGCCACAACCGTCCTCCGTATCCTGTCATACGCGTAAAACAGCCAGCGCTGACGTGATTTAGCACCGACGTAGCCCCAATGTTCGTCCATTTCAGCGCAGACAATCACATCACTGCCCGGTTGTATGCGCGAGGTTACCGACTGCGGCCTGAGTTTTTTAAGTGACGTAAAACCGTGTTGAGGCCAACGCCCATAATGCGTGCACTGGCGCGACATCCGACGCCATTCATGGCCATATCAATGATTTTCTGGTGCGTACCGGGCTGAGAGGCGGTGTAAGTGAACTGTAGTTGCCATGTTTTACGGCAATGAGAGCAGAGATAGCGCTGATGTCCGGCAGTGCTTTTGCCGTTACGCACCACGCCTTCAGTAGCGGAGCAGGAAGGACATCTGATGGAAATGGAAGCCACGCAAGCACCTTAAAATCACCATCATACACTAAATCAGTAAGTTGGCAGCATTACCTGATAGTTGGCATGATAAATAGGTATAAAGAATGGGAAATCGGACAAAAGAGGATGAACTGTACCGAGAAATGTGCAGAGTTGTCGGTAAAGTTGTGCTGGAAATGCGCGATCTGGGGCAGGAACCAAAGCATATTGTTATCGCAGGCGTATTACGTACAGCATTAGCCAATAAACGCATTCAGCGCAGTGAGCTGGAAAAGCAGGCGATGGAAACCGTCATTAACGCACTGGTAAAATGACCATTCAGGATGAGGCGGTAAGCTTCATCCTGATATTCTTGCTTCAGTTGCGGTCCAGTTAATCATTCTAAATAACAACTGCTGAAATTATACGAATTTCGGTATGTATTTTAATTTATAGCGATAATGTTATTTTTATTTTCTGCAATGAACGTCACAAATGATTGTCGCTTAAGTTAAATTTATTTCAAATGATAATAAATATCAGTTCGCTTATAATTTCTTGCTTTGTAATTTTAATTGATAACGATCAATGTTAAGGGCTCAGAATAATCACATTATTTTTTCTCCTAACCATAAAGGATTAGTTTATCGGCGTTAAATCTTTTCTCATACACTATCGGGTTAGGGAAAATATCTGGTGTTGGGGACAGAGTCAGCAGCGTATTAGTTGAATGCTTAATATCAGGCTGCTGAATTGTCAGCACTGTGTTTGCGAAGAGGATGCGAAATAAATGAACCCGGTTGATCGTCCACTATTAGATATTGGCTTAACGCGATTAGAATTCTTGCGTATATCAGGAAAAGGCCTTGCTGGTCTAACAATTGCCCCTGCGTTACTGTCACTTTTGGGTTGCAAACAGGAAGATATTGATAGCGGCACAGTAGGGTTGATAAATACACCCAAAGGGGTGCTGGTGACCCAGCGAGCGCGATGCACGGGTTGCCACCGCTGTGAAATCTCTTGTACCAACTTCAACGATGGCTCAGTAGGGACATTCTTCTCCCGTATCAAAATCCATCGCAATTATTTCTTTGGCGACAACGGGGTTGGCTCTGGCGGCGGCCTGTATGGCGATCTCAACTATACCGCGGACACCTGCCGTCAATGCAAAGAGCCGCAATGCATGAACGTCTGCCCGATTGGTGCGATTACCTGGCAGCAGAAAGAAGGCTGTATTACCGTCGATCATAAACGTTGTATTGGCTGTAGCGCCTGTACTACGGCATGCCCGTGGATGATGGCCACCGTAAATACCGAAAGTAAAAAATCCTCGAAATGTGTGTTATGCGGTGAATGCGCAAACGCCTGCCCAACAGGGGCGTTAAAAATTATCGAGTGGAAAGATATTACTGTGTGAATCTTGCAAAGGAAAAAATCATGGCTAACGGTTGGACAGGTAATATATTAAGAGTCAATCTCACGACAGGAAATATTACCCTCGAAGATTCCAGTAAGTTTAAAAGTTTTGTCGGTGGCCTGGGCTTCGGCTACAAAATTATGTATGACGAAGTACCGCTAGGCACGAAACCTTTCGATGAAGCGAATAAATTAGTCTTTGCTACCGGCCCATTACCTGGATCTGGTGCCCCCTGTAGTTCTCGCGTAAATATCACCTCACTTTCTACTTTTACCAAAGGAAATTTAGTCGCGATGCCCATATGGGTGGCTTTTTTGCAGCGCAAATGAAATTCGCTGGATACGACGTCATTATTATCGAAGGGAAGGCGAAATCACCGGTATGGCTGAAGATTAAAGATGACAAAGTTAGCCTGGAAAAAGCCGATTTCTTATGGGGAAAAGGGACGCGCGCAACGACGGAAGAAATTTGTCGATTGACCAGCCCGGAAACCTGTGTGGCGGCTATTGGTCAGGCTGGGGAAAACCTTATTCCTCTCTCTGGCATGTTGAATAGCCGTAACCACAGCGGCGGTGCGGGAACTGGCGCAATAATGGGTTCGAAAAACCTGAAAGCGATTGCGGTTGAAGGGACGAAAGGGGTCAACATTGCCGATCGTCAGGAGATGAAGCGTCTCAATGATTACATGATGACTGAACTTATTGGTGCGAATAACAACCATGTCGTGCCAAGTACGCCACAATCGTGGGCAGAGTATTCAGATCCCAAGTCACGCTGGACAGCACGTAAAGGGCTGTTTTGGGGCGCGGCTGAAGGTGGTCCGATTGAAACGGGTGAAATTCCGCCAGGCAATCAGAATACGGTCGGCTTTCGTACCTATAAATCCGTTTTTGACTTAGGACCGGCGGCAGAGAAATACACAGTAAAAATGAGCGGCTGCCACTCTTGCCCGATCCGTTGTATGACCCAAATGAATATTCCTCGGGTGAAAGAGTTTGGCGTGCCCAGCACAGGTGGTAACACTTGTGTAGCAAACTTTGTCCATACCACCATCTTCCCGAACGGGCCGAAAGATTTTGAAGATAAAGACGATGGTCGTGTGATTGGTAACCTGGTTGGTCTGAATTTGTTCGATGACTACGGCCTATGGTGTAACTACGGGCAGTTGCATCGCGACTTTACTTATTGTTACAGCAAAGGTGTGTTCAAGCGTGTTCTGCCAGCTGAAGAGTATGCAGAAATTCGCTGGGATCAACTGGAAGCGGGTGACGTTAACTTCATTAAAGATTTTTACTACCGTCTGGCGCATCGTGTGGGTGAGCTGAGTCACCTGGCTGATGGTTCATATGCCATCGCAGAACGCTGGAATTTGGGTAAAGAGTACTGGGGCTACGCGAAAAATAAACTCTGGTCGCCGTTTGGCTATCCGGTTCACCATGCCAATGAAGCGTCAGCGCAGGTCGGTTCCATTGTTAAGTGTATGTTCAACCGTGACTGCATGACGCATACCCATATCAACTTTATTGGTTCCGGCTTGCCATTGAAACTGCAACGTGAAGTGGCGAAAGAACTTTTTGGTTCTGAAGATGCTTACGATGAAACCAAAAACTACACGCCAATCAATGACGCAAAAATTAAATATGCAAAGTGGTCGCTGTTGCGGGTCTGTTTGCATAACGCCGTCACTCTGTGCAACTGGGTCTGGCCAATGACCGTTTCGCCGCTGAAAAGCCGTAATTACCGGGGCGATCTGGCGCTTGAAGCCAAATTCTTCAAAGCGATCACCGGCGAAGAGATGACTCAGGAAAAATTAGATTTAGCTGCAGAGCGTATCTTTACGTTGCATCGTGCCTACACGGTAAAACCGATGCAAACCAAAGATATGCGTAATGAACACGATCTTATCTGTTCCTGGGTTTTCGACAAGGATCCGCAGATCCCGGTCTTTACTGAAGGTACTGACAAAATGGATCGTGACGATATGCATGCTTCGCTCACGATGTTCTACAAAGAAATGGGCTGGGACCCACAGCTTGGTTGTCCAACCCGCGAAACATTGCAGCGTCTGGGGCTGGAAGATATTGCCGCCGATCTGGCAGCACACAATCTACTGCCTGCGTAAGGAATGGGTAAGATGAACCATCAGGATGAATTGCCGTTAGCGAAAGTCAGCGAAGTTGACGAGGCGAAGCGGCAATGGTTGCAGGGGATGCGTCACCCCGTTGATACGGTAACCGAACCAGAACCTGCTGAAATCCTGGCTGAGTTCATTCGCCAGCATTCTGCGGCTGGGCAGCTGGTGGCGCGCACCGTGTTTCTCTCGCCACCCTATTCGGTTGCAGAAGAGGAACTGTCAGTTTTGCTGGAAAGCATTAAGCAGAACGGAGACTACGCGGATATCGCTTGTATGACGGGAAGTCAGGATGATTACTATTACTCAACGCAGGCCATGAGTGAAAACTACGCGGCGATGTCTTTGCAAGTTGTGGAGCAGGACATTTGTCGCGCCATTGCACACGCCGTTCGTTTTGAGTGCCAGACGTATCCTCGTCCTTACAAAGTCGCCATGCTGATGCAAGCGCCATATTACTTCCAGGAAGCGCAGATTGAAGCCGCGATCGCCGCGATGGATGTTGCACCTGAATATGCCGATATACGGCAGGTGGAGTCATCGACGGCGGTGTTGTACTTGTTTAGCGAGCGATTTATGACCTATGGCAAGGCTTATGGCTTATGCGAATGGTTCGAGGTAGAGCAGTTTCAGAACCCCTGAAATTTCAGGGAGATGTCATGGATAGGGTGGACAGTTGCAGCCACTGCATTAGGGGATAATCAGATGTCCTTCACTCGACGCAAATTTGTTCTGGGGATGGGAACAGTAATCTTTTTTACTGGTTCTGCGTCTTCTCTGTTAGCGAACACGAGGCAAGAAAAGGAAGTTCGGTATGCCATGATTCATGACGAGTCACGGTGCAATGGCTGTAATATTTGCGCCCGCGCATGCCGTAAAACTAACCACGTCCCCGCTCAGGGAAGCCGTTTATCGATAGCACACATTCCAGTCACCGATAACGACAACGAAACGCAGTATCACTTTTTTCGCCAGTCATGTCAGCACTGCGAAGATGCTCCGTGCATCGACGTATGCCCGACGGGGGCATCGTGGCGTGATGAGCAGGGGATCGTGCGGGTAGAAAAATCGCAGTGCATCGGCTGCAGTTATTGCATTGGCGCTTGTCCGTACCTGGTTCGCTACCTTAACCCTGTCACTAAAGTGGCAGATAAATGTGATTTCTGCGCTGAGTCCCGACTGGAAAAAGGCTTTCCGCCCATTTGCGTCAGCGCCTGTCCGGAACACGCATTGATCTTTGGTCGCGAAGATAGCCCAGAAATTCAGGCGTGGTTGCAGGATAATAAATACTATCAATATCAGCTACCTGGTGCCGGAAAACCGCATCTGTATCGCCGGTTCGGTCAACATTTGATTAAAAAGGAAAATGTATGAACCCGTCGCAACATGCTGAACAGTTTCAGAGCCAGTTAGCGAACTATGTGCCACAGTTCACTCCCGAATTTTGGCCGGTGTGGTTGATCATTGCCGGAGTATTGCTGGTTGGGATGTGGTTGGTGCTGGGGCTGCACGCCTTGCTTCGTGCTCGTGGCGTGAAGAAATCAGCCACCGATCATGGTGAGAAGGTTTATCTTTACAGCAAAGCGGTCAGATTATGGCACTGGTCGAATGCGTTACTCTTTGTATTGTTGCTGGCAAGTGGGCTGATAAATCACTTTGCGATGGTGGGCGCAACTGCGGTTAAAAGTCTGGTTGCGGTGCATGAAGTTTGCGGATTTTTGTTACTGGCATGCTGGCTCGGCTTTGTGCTGATCAATGCCGTTGGGGATAATGGTCACCACTATCGCATTCGTCGTCAGGGGTGGCTGGAACGAGCGGCAAAACAAACGCGATTTTATTTGTTTGGCATTATGCAGGGGGAAGAACATCCTTTCCCGGCAACAACACAGTCTAAATTTAATCCCTTACAGCAGGTCGCCTATGTTGGTGTCATGTATGGATTGCTGCCGTTGTTACTATTGACGGGGCTGTTGTGTCTCTATCCGCAAGCCGTGGGAGATGTGTTTCCTGGCGTAAGATACTGGTTATTGCAGGCGCATTTTGCTCTGGCATTTATAAGCCTCTTTTTTATCTTCGGTCATCTTTATCTTTGCACCACGGGGCGTACGCCACACGAAACCTTTAAAAGCATGGTCGATGGCTATCACCGGCACTAACGAATGATCATTACACGAGCAGACCTGCGAGAATGGCGTATCGGAGCGGTGATGTATCGCTGGTTCCTGCGCCATTTCCCACGCGGCGGTAGTTATGCCGATATTCGTCATGCACTGATTGAGGAAGGATATACGGACTGGGCGGAGAGTCTGGTTGAGTATGCGTGGAAAAAATGGCTGGCGGATGAAAACTTCGCGCATCAGGAAGTTTCCTCTATGCAAAAACTGGCCACAGACCCCGGAGAGATACCATTTTGCAGTCAGTTTGCCCGCAGCGACGATCATGCTCGCATCGGCTGTTGTGAGGATAACGCCCGAATCGCAACCGCTGGGTATGCCGCGCAAATTGCCAGTATGGGTTATAGCGTGCGGATTGGAAGTGTCGGCTTTAACAGTCACATTGGCAGCTCCGGTGAACGCGCACGGGTTGCTGTAACCGGTAATTCTTCGCGGATAAGCAGCGCTGGAGATAGTAGTCGGATTGCGAATACCGGAATGCGAGTACGCGTTTGTACATTGGGTGAACGGTGTCATGTCGCCAGTAATGGTGACCTGGTGCAAATCGCCAGCTTTGGCGCAAACGCCAGAATTGCCAACAGCGGCGACAATGTACACATCATTGCCAGCGGTGAAAATTCAACGGTAGTGAGCACGGGCGTGGTCGACTCAATTATTCTCGGGCTAGGGGGAAGCGCCGCACTGGCATATCATGACGGCGAAAGAGTTCGCTTCGCCGTCGCCATTGAAGGTGAAAACAATATTCGAACCGGAGTCCGCTATCGTCTTAATGAACAGCATCAGTTTGTTGAGTGCTGATAGCTTTACCTTTAATCAAACGAAAGACGCCGACGAGCACGGGATGCAGGCTTTACGACCGCCCGAGCCATCGCCTCACCAATTTCTGCACATGCCGTAAGTCCCTGAACGAAAGGCTGGTCGTGCATCAACCAGGGCAACGCGCCGAACGCTACGCGTCCACGAATATCTTCGGGTTGCTGTAACGTATAATCTTCGCCAACATCAGGGATTTCAGATCCCCGCTTCACGTAAGGCCAGTAGTCGACGAATAGACTCTGAAGGGATTGCCGCATAATTATCGATGAAAACCCTGGCAAGGCCTTTACTGAACCGTTTATGGTCGTGTTCATTCAGATGAGGAACAATTTCCTGTACGGCTTCATGCAGGCGCAGAATGACATAACGCCAGGGAACAGTATGTTTTTCTCGTTTATTGCGTTCGACTTCCTGGAGATTTTTTTCTGCCCAGTCAAATGGGTCGCGTTGTTTGCGCTCGGCAAACCAGGCTTGAGCAAAGGAATCGACATTCAGGCTCTCTAAGGCTATGCGTTGGCTCCAGTCTGGATCAGCAAACTTGATTTCCTCTACTATCAATCTAAATACCCGATCCAAAAGGCCCTCTTCACCTTTTTGAATCTCAGCATTTAATGCCTGATCGGTGACGATGTGTAAGGGCTCGTAGGGAATAGGGCAATAGAAATCGGCTTCGGGTAAAATACCCGTGCGCGACATCAACGTAATATTTAGCTTTTCACTTGCGTTATCGCGGTGAAAAACGACGTGTTGTTTATCATCTTCAATGAACGAACCATGCTGAATAGCCACTGCCATTGCCGCATCCAGTCCGCTCAAGGATGTTCCCATAATACCCACGTTACACGCATCGACCTTTGCTTCCATCAGGCCTGACCACGGGCTGGGAAAATACGTTCTGGTTGCTTCTTCTTCATCAGGCCAGACGTGACCCGTGGCAATCACCGCTAAATCAAACGTCTCGCTGGGTAAATCCTGATTTGTAGCGAGCATGACGCCAGCATTTGTAATTTGCAGATCGGTAACCTGGCATGATTCATAAACAGCCACTGCAAATTTTTGCTGTCGTGCCTGGTCTACTAATCGTAAAAATTGATCGCGGAAATATTCGCCCAGCAGAATTCGCGGTAAAAACTGACGATCGTGCAAGGTTTCTTTTTTAACGCCATAACGCTGGAGATGGCTGGCTTCTTGCTTTTGTAGCCATTCGAGATACGTACAATTAATCGGCGGTATTTCAATACTGGCAATATTTGCCAGCATCATTTTTGAGTTTTCCTCATCACTGTATGGCATCCCGACACCGGCCTCGTCAGCCTGCTCGAAGATAGAAATAGAAAGTGGAGTTTGTTGCTGTAGAAGCGAGAATAAGGTGTAGATCCCCGTAGGCCCGGCACCCACAATAGCAATTTTTTTCATTGTTACTTACCTGTACGCATTCTTTCGAATTTAGTGTTATCAGATAAGTTTGGTTGAGATTTTTAGAATTTGAGAAATTTCAGACAGGGATGAAAAGGGCGCTAACCGCCCTTGATTAAATTCTGTCAGGCGAGTTTTGCCTGATTGATTTGACTAAGTGGCTCATTGACATCGAAAACTTTGGCGACAACTTCCTCAACGCCGAGATTTTTCAGTCGGGCAGTATGTTTTTCCAGATAGGCAAGGGCGCTTTTTTCATCAGTGAAAAGGTAGATCCCACCGGCTTCGTGGTTCTTTTCACTTTCTGTCCATACCTTCCACAGAAAACCAGGTTCCTGATTAATCGACTCAGCAAGTGGTTTAAGCTGCTCAGCCATTGCGTCGCCAAATGGGCCATTAAAAGCAAAATGAAGTTGTAACAAAGTTGCCATAGCGATTCTCCTTCTGATAACGCGTACGAAGACAGTGTAAATCTTTTAACGTATTGGATACAGAGAAGAAACAGAGGGAAAAAGGAAAAGACCAGATTAAGAAAATCTGGTGCGTCCGAGTGGACTCGAACCACCGACCCCCACCATGTCAAGGTGGTGCTCTAACCAACTGAGCTATGAACGCAACGTTGTAGGTGACAACGGGGACGAATATTAGCGGCAGAGTGGAAAGGTGGCAAGAGGCAAAACGTAATTTTCTGCGCTATTTCGACCGTTTGCAGAGCTTTTAAGCAAATTGGCTATATTTTGTTGATTTGCAAGGGCGATTTTTATTCAGGATCGCATTTACATCTGATACAACCCAATAATTCGTGTATCAGAGTTTAAACAGAGTTGTTTGCCACCATCTCAAATCTGTCGTGGATAAATCCTCCGTAGCCTTTACACTTAGGTAGCAATAAAGGCACACAGATGCAGCACAGGAATAAATTATGGGATCTGATGCCAAAAACTTGATGAGCGACGGGAATGTGCAAATTGTTAAGACCGGCGAGGTCCTTGGCGCGACGCAACTTACTGAAGGCGAGTTGATTGTTGAAGCTGGCGGAAGAGCCGAAAATACCGTGGTCACGGGGGCTGGCTGGTTGAAAGTGGCAACCGGTGGGATCGCCAAATGCACACAGTACGGTAACAATGGCACGCTATCGGTCAGCGACGGTGCCATTGCCACAGATATTGTTCAGTCCGAGGGAGGCGCAATTAGTCTCTCTACGCTCGCTACGGTTAATGGCCGCCATCCCGAAGGTGAATTCAGCGTTGATCAGGGTTATGCCTGCGGTTTGTTGCTGGAAAATGGCGGTAACCTGCGTGTACTGGAAGGACATCGCGCGGAAAAAATCATTCTCGATCAAGAGGGCGGCCTGTTGGTTAATGGGACAACCTCAGCGGTCGTGGTAGATGAAGGTGGTGAATTGTTGGTGTATCCAAGTGGAGAAGCCAGCAATTGTGAGATTAATCAGGGCGGCGTTTTTATGCTGGCCGGGAAAGCCAGTGATACGTTGCTTGCTGGTGGCACCATGAATAATCTCGGTGGTGAAGACTCTGACACTATTGTTGAGAATGGATCCATTTATCGTCTGGGGACGGATGGCCTTCAGCTCTACAGTTCCGGTAAGACGCAAAACCTGTCGGTGAATGTGGGGGGGCGGGCTGAAGTGCATGCCGGTACGCTGGAAAATGCGGTAATACAAGGTGGAACAGTGATCCTGTTGTCACCCACCAGCGCGGACGAAAATTTTGTCGTAGAGGAAGATCGCGCACCGGTTGAACTGACCGGGAGTGTTGCATTACTGGACGGCGCTTCAATGATTATTGGTTATGGCGCAGAGCTGCAACAATCAACGATTACTGTACAGCAGGGCGGTGTGTTGATTCTCGACGGCAGTACGGTAAAAGGTGACAGCGTCACTTTCATTGTTGGTAACATCAATCTGAATGGCGGAAAACTGTGGCTGATCACTGGTGCGGCAACGCATGTGCAACTGAAAGTGAAACGCCTGCGCGGAGAGGGAGCGATTTGCCTGCAAACCAGTGCGAAAGAAATTTCACCTGACTTCATCAATGTGAAAGGGGAAGTTAACGGGGATATACGCGTTGAGATAACAGATGCCAGTCGGCAAACTCTGTGTAACGCTCTGAAATTACAGCCAGACGAAGACGGGATTGGCGCAACGCTCCAGCCTGCGTAAAAACACAGGCGCAACCCGTGAAGGTTGCGCCTTGTCTTTATTAGCGGGACGCTCGTTGCAGAATGATGGCTGACGGCATACGTTGCAGGAACCGCATACGCAGCATCATCATAATGGCTGCCGATGTCAGGCCGATAATAAAGCCTATCCAGAAGCCTGCTGGCCCCATAGGTTCAACGACCAGATCGGTCAGTGCCAGAATATAGCCGCTTGGCAAGCCCAGCACCCAGTAAGCTGTAAAGGTGATATAGAAAATGGAACGCGTATCTTTATAACCACGCAAAATCCCACTGCCAATCACCTGGATTGAGTCAGAAATCTGATATACCGCCGCCAGCAACATCAAATGCGCAGCCAGCGTTACAACCTCGGGATTGTCGTTGTACAACAGGGCGATTTGCTCCCGCAGTGAAACCGTGAAAATGGCCGTCAGGGTTGCCATACAGACACCCACCATAAGCCCGGTCCGCGCAGCGGTTTGCGCATCCAGCGTTGAGCCCTGACCCAGACGATAACCTACGCGGATAGTTACCGCTGCCGCCAGCGACATTGGAAGCACAAACATCAGTGAACTAAAGTTCAGGGCAATCTGGTGTCCTGCGACATCAACAATACCGAGCGGAGACACTAACAGAGCCACGACGGCAAACAGTGTCACTTCAAAGAACAGTGCCAGCGCAATCGGCAAACCGAGTTGAATCAGTCGTTTCATAACCGCAGGCTCGGGCTTAGCGCTGATGAATCCCCTAATGATTTTTATCAAAATCATTAAGTTAAGGTAGATACACATCTTGTCATATGATCAAATGGTTTCGCCAAAAATCAATAATCAGACAACAAAATGTGCGAACTCGATATTTTACACGACTCTCTTTACCAATTCTGCCCCGAATTACACTTAAAACGACTCAACAGCTTAACGTTGGCTTGCCACGCCTTACTTGACTGTAAAACTCTCACTCTTACCGAACTTGGCCGTAACCTGCCAACCAAAGCGAGAACAAAACATAACATCAAACGAATCGACCGATTGTTAGGTAATCGTCACCTCCACAAAGAGCGACTCGCTGTATACCGTTGGCATGCTAGCTTTATCTGTTCGGGCAATACGATGCCCATTGTACTTGTTGACTGGTCTGATATCCGTGAGCAAAAACGGCTTATGGTATTGCGAGCTTCAGTCGCACTACACGGTCGTTCTGTTACTCTTTATGAGAAAGCGTTCCCGCTTTCAGAGCAATTTCAAAGAAAGCTCATGACCAATTTCTAGCCGACCTTGCGAGCATTCTACCGAGTAACACCACACCGCTCATTGTCAGTGATGCTGGCTTTAAAGTGCCATGGTATAAATCCGTTGAGAAGCTGGGTTGGTACTGGTTAAGTCGAGTAAGAGGAAAAGTACAATATGCAGACCTAGGAGCGGAAAACTGGAAACCTATCAGCAACTTACATGATATGTCATCTAGTCACTCAAAGACTTTAGGCTATAAGAGGCTGACTAAAAGCAATCCAATCTCATGCCAAATTCTATTGTATAAATCTCGCTCTAAAGGCCGAAAAAATCAGCGCTCGACACGGACTCATTGTCACCACCCGTCACCTAAAATCTACTCAGCGTCGGCAAAGGAGCCATGGATTCTAGCAACTAACTTACCTGTTGAAATTCGAACACCCAAACAACTTGTTAATATCTATTCGAAGCGAATGCAGATTGAAGAAACCTTCCGAGACTTGAAAAGTCCTGCCTACGGACTAGGCCTACGCCATAGCCGAACGAGCAGCTCAGAGCGTTTTGATATCATGCTGCTAATCGCCCTGATGCTTCAACTAACATGTTGGCTTGCGGGCGTTCATGCTCAGAAACAAGGTTGGGACAAGCACTTCCAGGCTAACACAGTCAGAAATCGAAACGTACTCTCAACAGTTCGCTTAGGCATGGAAGTTTTGCGGCATTCTGGCTACACAATAACAAGGGAAGACTCACTCGTGGCTGCAACCCTGCTTACTCAAAATCTATTCACACATGGTTACGTTTTGGGGAAATTATGAGGGGATCTCTCAGGGCTTAGCGGTGCCTTTTTCGTTACGAATATCGCGCATGGAGCGGGCGCGTTTAATGTAAGAAACCATGGCAAGGAACATGACCCAATACACCGCCGCAGTAGCCACGCCACAACCAACGCCACCGAGCTCAGGCATACCGAAATGACCATAAATAAAGATATAGTTCACCGGGATGTTCACCAGCAGGCCGATAAAGCCCATTACCATACCCGGCTTGGTTTTTGCCAGACCTTCACATTGGTTACGGGCAACCTGGAAGAACAGATATCCCGGCGCGCCCCACAACAACGCACGCAGATAACCCACGGCTTTGTCCGCCAGAGCCGGATCGATGTTTTCCATGTAGCGGATAATGTAACCTGCATTCCACAGCACCAGCATAATGAGAACGGAAACAAAACCTGCCAGCCAGAAACCTTGTCGCACCTGATGCGCAATGCGCTCACGTCGACCGGAACCATTTAATTGCGCGATAACCGGCGTTAATGCCAGCAGCAGTCCGTGACCAAAGAGGATCGCCGGAAGCCAGATAGAAGTACCGATAGCGACCGCCGCCATGTCGGTGGCACTATAGCCGCCCGCCATCACGGTATCGACAAAACCCATCGCAGTTTGGGCGATTTGCGCGAGAATCACCGGGATTGCTAATGCTAATAACAGACGCGCTTCACTGATATACTTCTGCACGTGAACACCTTTTATTTGTAGTTATATGAGAGACTAAAAAGCCGCCTGAATGGGCAGCAAAAAGAAGAAGCAGGGGAAATTCAGTCTATTGTAGCGAGGATTTATTAATTCTCCAGTGAAAAAATAGCCATTCTTACCCCTTCACTGGTAAGGGCGTTTTCCACCTGCTATTGTGCTGAACAGAATGTCTTAACTGATTTCAGGAGTTGTAAGTATGTTTACGGGGATTGTACAGGGCACCGCAAAACTGGTGTCGATTGACGAGAAACCAAATTTTCGTACGCATGTGGTGGAGTTACCCGACCACATGCTGGACGGCCTGGAAACCGGTGCTTCCGTGGCGCATAACGGTTGCTGCCTGACCGTGACGGAAATTAACGGCAACCATGTCAGTTTTGACCTGATGAAAGAAACGTTACGCATTACCAATCTTGGCGATTTAAAAGTGGGGGATTGGGTAAACGTTGAGCGTGCGGCGAAATTCAGTGATGAAATTGGCGGACACTTAATGTCAGGTCATATTATGACCACCGCTGAAGTGGCGAAAATATTAACCTCGGAAAATAATCGCCAGATCTGGTTTAAAGTCCAGGATAGTCAGTTGATGAAATATATCCTGTACAAAGGATTTATTGGCATCGACGGTATTAGCCTGACCGTCGGCGAAGTCACGCCAACGCGTTTTTGCGTCCATTTAATTCCGGAAACACTGGAACGCACGACTCTTGGGAAGAAAAAACTTGGCGCACGCGTCAACATTGAAATCGATCCACAAACTCAGGCAGTGGTAGATACGGTAGAACGTGTGCTGGCGGCACGAGAAAATGCCATGAATCAACCAGGTACAGAAGCCTGATCTGAACTCGCCCCCGAAGAGGGGGCGATAGAATAGCCTTTAGCGAGCGACTCGAAGGCCGTTTTCAACACCGCGTGAGAACACCACCTGCCAGAGCTGAATATCACGGGCGCGGAAAGCACCTGCGCAGGCATTCAGATAATAGGTAAACATCCGTTTAAAGCGTTCACTGTAGTTATCCGCAATTTCTGGCCATGCGGCGAGGAATCGTTCATACCACGCCATCAACGTAGTATCGTAATCAGCACCGAAGTTATGCCAGTCTTCCATCACAAAGTGGGGTTCGCTGGATTGAGCAATCTGGCGTACAGAGGGCAGGCAACCGTTCGGAAAAATATATTTATTAATCCAGGGATCAACATTCAGATCGGTTTTTTTCGAACCGATAGTATGGAGCAGGAATATACCTTCCGGTTTCAAATTACGATCCACCACCGCAAAATAGGTATCGTAATTTTTCGGTCCGACGTGCTCGAACATCCCCACAGAAACAATACGATCAAACTGGTCGTTCAGGTCACGATAATCTTGCAGCAAAATGGTGACATCCAGGCCTTTACAGCGTTCCTGAGCCATTTTTTGCTGTTCGGCAGAAATGGTGACGCCGACCACGCTTACGTCATAGTTAGATGCCATGTAGTGCGCTAGTCCGCCCCAGCCGCAGCCAATATCCAGTACGCGCATCCCTGGTTTTAACTGCAATTTTTCACAAATCATTTTGAGCTTCGCCTGCTGGGCAGATTCCAGATTATCGGCATCTTTCCAGTAAGCGCAGGAATATTGCATGAAGGGATCAAGCATGCGGCTGAACAAGTCATTACCCAAATCGTAATGCTCCTTGCCGACTATCCAGGCACGTTTTTTACTCTGCAGATTGAAGAGACGAGCGCCGGCAATACGCAGCGTGTCTTTGAAATGATGGGGGAGTTGGTTCTCGAGACCTGCGCGTAAGACTTTGCTAAAAAACATATCCAGTCGGTCACATTCCCACCAGCCATCCATATAACTTTCGCCTAACCCCAAAGAGCCTTCCTGCAGAACGCGTTTAAAAAAATCGGGGTTTTTCACACGAATATCCGCCGGGGCAGAACCGTTAATGGCTATACCGGCACGGCTAAGTAATTCGTTGGCGATACGGTACCAGTTGTCATCCGGTACACTGACTTCTTCTATACACGATGAACTCATAGTTTCTCCATCACTGGTCGGTGATCAGAACCTTAAAACAGCGTAGACGCTTTTTGGGCTTTGTGAGAAATCTCGCAGAAAAAACCGCGAGTCTATAATCCGACGTAGAACAGAGGGAAAGGAGGAACCCTTGCCGAAATGACCATCCATAGTGAGTCGGGAACGATCCTGTCCCCGTAAAAACATAATATTTATCGTAGCTTTAACAACTCGAAATTAGTATAGGCCGCTAATTTCAATCATACAACAAAATTTTGTTAGCAGCCTAAGTATAAGTATATCGATATAGATCAGTGTGATTCGCTATGAGCGACTTCGGCATTGCCATGATTCGGGCAGTCAACTTCTTCACAACGTTGCATCATGTAACCCAGCGCGACCAGCACTACTGTTGATAACATCACGCTGGTGGTGGTGAGCAATGGCGTGCTGATACTAATAAGCCAGGAAACTACCAGACTTGCGAGGAAGCACAGACCCAGTTGCAGAGTGTTCTGCAACGCTGCGGCGCGACCGGTTGCATGTGGGAAGGGACGCAGCGCCTGGGCGACAACAATAGGGTAGATCGCGCCATTGGCAATCGCCATCACACAGAATGGGATCAGGATTTCGACCAGCGACACATGGCTAATGAAGCCCGCAGCCCAGGTCGCAATGACGCTGACAGCAAACAGCACCAGCAACCACGGTAATAACTGCTTGCCTTGCCATTTCTGCAGTGCGGCGCGACAGCCATAACCACCAATCAGAAACGCGATAGTTTGCGGGACATAACTTAAACCAATAACTGCCGGGCTGTAGCCCATTTCACTAAGGATGAACGGTGAACCGGTCAGCCATGCAAAAAAACTGGCTGAACAGGCTGAGTATATCAGCACGTTGCCGCGATAGGTTTTAGAACGTAGCAGGTCGGGTAAGGTCAGACCATCCTGACTATTGTTACGGGCCTTCGTCGTGGGTTTGAGCCAGAAAATAGGCAGAATCATTACCACGGTAATGGCATACAGGGTGGCCAAAATCGCCTGCCACGAAAAATGGACCATTATCCAGCTTCCTAACAGGGGAGCCAGTGCCGGAGACAGACCCACCAGCGGCATGATGGTCGCAAAAATACGGTTGACTTTCTGTGAACGATAATAATCTGTCACTAATGCTTGCCAGATAACCGGCGCGGCGCACACCCCCACAGCCTGTACAAAACGCAATACCAGCAGCGTGGCGGCGTTTTCTACCCACAGCATCCCCAGACTACCTAACGCAAAAATTGTCAGGCCGATTAATAACACCGGTTTACGACCATAACGGTCGGAGAGTGGCCCCCACAGAAGCTGGGCTGCGGCAAAACCGGCAAGGAACAGACTAAGGCTGGCACTGACAGCAGACGCAGGCGTTTGCAGGTCGGCCTGTATGGCGGCGAAAGCAGGCAGATACATATCGGTTGCCAGAAAACCGAGTACGCTCAAACCCGCCAGCCAGACTAAAAATCTTTTCCCAGGTTGCATGTATATTCTCTAAATCTCTCAATTAAACACCGCCGCAAAGTGTAGGGAGTGAAATTAGTGTTGTGAAACGGTAATATTTGATGACTGGTTTCAAAAATTTTGCAGGCAGACTATGTGGTCAGAATATTCACTCGAAGTTGTTGATGCGGTAGCGCGTAATGGTAGTTTTAGCGCTGCGGCACAGGAGCTGCATCGCGTTCCTTCTGCGGTCAGCTATACCGTGCGTCAGCTGGAAGAGTGGCTGGCGGTGCCGCTCTTTGAACGACGGCACCGTGATGTGGAGCTGACCGCTGCTGGAGCGTGGTTTCTCAAAGAAGGGCGCTCTGTTGTCAAAAAAATGCAGATCACCCGCCAGCAATGTCAGCAGATAGCGAACGGCTGGCGCGGTCAGTTAGCTATCGCAGTGGATAATATTGTCAGGCCAGAACGTACACGGCAGATGATCGTTGATTTTTATCGCCATTTTGATGATGTCGAACTTCTTGTCTTTCAGGAAGTGTTCAACGGTGTCTGGGATGCGCTTTCCGACGGGCGCGTGGAACTGGCAATTGGCGCAACACGCGCGATTCCGGTAGGCGGTCGTTATGCCTTCCGGGATATGGGGATGCTAAGCTGGAGTTGCGTTGTTGCCAGTCACCACCCGCTGGCGTTGATGGATGGCCCGTTCAGCGATGATACGTTGCGCAACTGGCCGTCGTTGGTGCGCGAAGACACCTCGCGAACGCTACCTAAACGTATTACCTGGTTGCTGGATAACCAAAAAAGACTTGTCGTACCTGACTGGGAATCATCGGCAACCTGTATCTCGGCAGGATTATGCATAGGGATGGTGCCAACACATTTCGCCAAACCGTGGCTTAATGAGGGGAAGTGGGTAGCACTTGAACTGGAAAACCCCTTCCCGGATTCGGCATGTTGTCTGACATGGCAGCAAAATGATATGTCGCCTGCGTTAACCTGGCTGCTTGAGTATCTCAGCGATAGTGAGACGCTGAATAAGGAGTGGCTGCGGGAGCCGGAACAGACTCCCGCAACGGGTGATTATCGTCGATAGTCGCGGAACGGGCCGTCAGCCACGGACCGGCGTTCAATCAAACGCGGATGCTCTTCAATGGAGTGCGGTTCTTCACGTTTGTTGACGATACGATCCAACAGCATGTGAACGCTGTTCACCCAGCGAATCTTTTGGCTGATGGATCGTGGTCAGCGCCGGCGTAAGAAGCGCGCGTGCGCACGTTCGTGGTCAGCGCCGGCGTAAAATAGCGCGCGTTGCGCACGTTATCATAACCGATCAGCGAAACATCCTGCGGGACGCGCAGGCCCATTTCATCAGCAGCACAAAGTGCGCCCATTGCCATGATATCGCCACCACAGAAGACGGCAGTAGGGCGATGCGGCTGCGACAGGATTTGCTGCATGGCGCGATAACCGGATTCAGGTTCAAAGTCACCCTGCACAATCCAGCTTTCCGGCACCTTGATCATCGCTTCTTCCATCGCCTTCATAAAACCGGCAAGGCGGCCTGCGCCGGTGTTACGTTCCAGCGGGCCGGGGATGACGCCGATTTCGCGGTGACCGCGTTCAATCAGATAACGCCCGGCCATGTAGCCGCCTTCGAACGCGTTATCAATGACCGCATCGGTGAAGTCAGCTTTTGCTTCACCCCAGTCCATCACCACCATTGGGATATGGCGATACTCTTCCAGCATCGCCAGCAACGGCTCTGGGTACTCAGAACACATCACCAGCAGACCATCGACGCGTTTTTGCGCCATCATCGACAGATAAGCCCGCTGTTTCTCAAGATTGTTCCACGCATTACCCAGAATCAGGGTGTAACCTTTCTGGAAGCAATTTTTTTCAACTGCTTCAATGATCTCGGCAAAATAGGCCGCTTCGCTGCTGGTCGCCAGCAAACCGATAGACTTGGTGTGGTTAACCTTCAGGCTACGCGCCACCGCGCTAGGGGAGTAGTGTAATTCTTTAATCGCTGCCCACACGGCGTTGCGCGTTTCTTCAGCGACGAAACGTGTTTTGTTGATCACGTGTGACACAGTTGTAGTGGAAACGTTTGCTCGTTTCGCTACATCTTTTATTGTTGCCATTCCATTTCACTCCAGACCCTAACTTCAGCTCCTGCAAAATCGCAAGGTAAACGTTTGCCTTTACACACCTTACGCACAACAAAAGTGTTGCGGTACGCCGGAAAAACGACACGGAGCGTCAGGAAGGGGTCAATGGCCAGTACGCAAATAGTGTAAGCGTGGAATTTTGGCCGATCTTGACGAAAAGGGGAAGTGGTAAAAACACTTATCATTATAAATGACGGGAGATTTTTTCATCACAGTGTGTAAAAATGCGTAATATCACTTTTTGTGTGGTAATAAAAAAGGAGAAAACTTGATGAGCACCGACCTTAAATTTTCACTGGTAACAACGGTTATCGTCCTCGGTTTGATCGTAGCCGTGGGTTTGACTGCCGCGCTGCACTGATTTCCTCTCGAGGGAGCGCGTTCTCCCTCGCATCTCCTTCCTGTTTGTTAGCAAAATGGCAAAAGTGTTTTCTCTTTTTGTTATTTTCATTTTTTTGTGATTGCTGTCATGCTTTCGCCACTTTAATGAATATCGCGTAATGACGCGAAGAGGTGGAGATAAGGCATGAAAATTAACTATCCGTTGCTGGCGCTGGCGATTGGCGCGTTTGGTATCGGGACAACGGAGTTCTCGCCAATGGGCTTGTTGCCCGTCATTGCGCGCGGTGTGGATGTCTCGATTCCCGCTGCCGGAATGTTAATCAGTGCCTATGCAGTTGGCGTAATGGTGGGCGCGCCGCTGATGACGCTTCTACTTTCTCATCGTGCCCGCCGCAGTGCGTTGATTTTCCTGATGGCAATTTTCACGCTAGGCAACGTTCTTTCCGCCATCGCGCCGGATTATATGACCCTGATGCTTTCACGTATTTTGACCAGCCTGAATCACGGAGCATTTTTTGGTTTGGGTTCAGTCGTGGCCGCAAGCGTGGTGCCAAAACATAAACAGGCCAGCGCAGTTGCCACTATGTTTATGGGGTTAACCCTGGCAAATATCGGTGGCGTGCCGGCGGCGACCTGGTTGGGTGAAACCATCGGCTGGCGGATGTCATTTCTGGCAACGGCGGGGCTGGGAGTGATTTCAATGGTAAGTCTGTTCTTCTCATTACCTAAAGGTGGTACAGGGGCACGACCTGAAGTGAAAAAAGAGCTGGCGGTATTAATGCGTCCGCAGGTGCTGTCTGCATTGCTGACGACGGTACTGGGAGCTGGTGCAATGTTTACCCTCTACACCTATATCTCTCCGGTACTGCAAAGTATTACCCACGCAACACCGGTGTTCGTCACGGCAATGCTGGTGCTGATTGGTGTCGGATTCTCTATCGGTAACTATCTCGGCGGCAAACTGGCAGATCGTTCAGTTAACGGCACGTTGAAAGGCTTTTTGTTGCTGCTGATGGTGATTATGCTGGCAATCCCGTTCCTGGCCCGCAATGAGTTCGGCGCAGCTATTAGCATGGTGGTGTGGGGCGCAGCAACCTTTGCGGTTGTACCTCCGTTACAGATGCGCGTGATGCATGTCGCCAGTGAAGCGCCAGGTCTGTCTTCATCAGTCAATATTGGTGCCTTTAATCTTGGAAATGCGCTGGGAGCAGCTGCTGGTGGTGCGGTAATTTCCGCTGGGCTGGGATACAGCTTTGTGCCGGTGACGGGGGCGATTGTCGCGGGACTGGCATTATTGCTGGTGTTTATGTCAGCCAGAAAACAACCTGAAACAGTTTGCGTTGCTAACAGCTAATTAAACAAAAACGCAGAAGGATAACCTTCTGCGTTACAGTTGCTGACAACGTGCGATTTATCTTGCCGAATGCGCTGTTAACGCCTCATCCGCGTTGGCATGGTAAGCGAAGCGCATCAGGCAATGCTGCATTTGCCATCAGTTATTATGCAGCGAGATTTTTCGCTACGAATTCCCAGTTCACCAGCGCCCAGAAGTGCTCCAGATAGCCAGGACGTGCATTGCGATAGTCGATGTAATAAGCGTGTTCCCAGACATCAACGGTCAGCAGCGGAGTCGCATCGGTGGTCAGCGGAGTACCCGCGTTAGAGGTTGAAACGATAGCCAGTTTGCCATCGCTGTTTTTCACCAGCCAGGTCCAGCCAGAACCAAAGTTTTTGATCGCTGCATCAGTAAACTGCGCTTTGAAATCGGCAAAGCTGCCAAAAGATGCGGCGATAGCTTCAGCGACTTTTCCAGTCGGTTCGCCACCGGCGTTCGGTGCCAGGCAGTTCCAGTAGAAAGTATGGTTCCAGACCTGAGCTGCGTTGTTGAATACGCCACCTTCAGAGCTGCGAATAATCTCTTCCAGTGATTTACCTTCAAACGCGGTACCTTTAATCAGGTTGTTCAGGTTAGTGACATAAGTCTGATGATGCTTGCCGTAGTGATACTCGATAGTTTCCGCAGAAATGTGCGGTGCCAGAGCATCTTTAGCATATGGTAGTGCAGGTAATTCGAATGACATTGCTACTCTCCTTTATTATTAATTTGCATACGTACAATAGCCTTATTGTGCGTATGGATAGGGTAGCAAATTAAAAGGTGAGACAAAAGATGAACTTACCCTGTTGCCGTAACAACAGGGTAAAGTTTTAGCGAAGTGTTTTTGGGGTCATTACCCGACGAGCGCCAACATAGTGGCGCTGCCAGTAGTCTTCACTGAGAGAAGTGATTTGAATTTCCTGACCTGTGCGCGGTGACTGAATAAATTTGCCGTTGCCGACATACACGCCGACATGATCGGCTGTACCGCGTCCCTGAGTACGGAAAAAGACCAGGTCGCCGTTTTTCAGCTCACTACGTTCGATAGGTCCTGCATCACGCAGGTGATACATTTCATTCGCCGTACGCGGAATACGAATTTTCACCAAATCTTTATAAGCGTAATAAACCAGGCCGCTGCAATCAAAACCGGTACGCGGTGAGCTGCCGCCCCAACGATATGGCTTACCAATTTGCTGCATCAGTTTATTCATTGCCACTTTCGTGGCTTTTTGCACCTTCGCTTTGTGCGCGTCGGCAAGGGTTCCTGACGCGGCATTTTTGACTTTCACACAATGCGATTTATAGCCCTTACGTTTGGTACACTTTTCGGTAAAGCTGGCTGAGGCCGTTTTATTGACGGCGTGTTTGCTGCGAGTTTTGGCGTTTTTAGAAGCGGTAATGGAAGATTTTTTAACAGAAGAAGCGGTTTTGCTTTTGGTCATACTTTTACTGGCGGCTTTTTTCGCTGTTTTCTGGCTGGCTTTCTGGGTCTTTTTGGTGGTTGCCGTGCTTTTCTTTTTATCTGCTTTTTTGGTGATATGAGTGGTAGCAGAACTCTCCCTGGCTTGCTTTGAAGCATGGGCCATAGGCGTTAAAGGCAGGGTGGTAAAAAGTAAAGCACAGAGCGTGATCGAAATACGGTTTATCCGCGCCACTGAGCGTCCCTCTGTTAAGGCAGGTCTATCATGCCTGCGTCTGATTTACAAAACTTGATGATTCTAATGCATAGAAGAAGAGAAAGTTAATAGCTTTTATTGTTAAAAAATACGTTTCGTTGGCGAGCGCAAAAAAATGCAGCAGTGAAAGCTAAAAATGGTTATAAATACGCCAGTTTGCCGCGCATCAGAGAAGAAACGAATATTTGAAATGCAACAAATAGAGCAAAGGGATAAAATAGCAAAAGCGTGATGAAAATGTTATTTTCCGATGCCGCACTGACCCGCTACAATGTCAGATTACTGCCGTAAAGAAGTTTGAGGAAGCAAGACAATGAGCACCACTATCGAAAAAATCCAACGCCAGATTGCTGAAAACCCGATCCTGCTGTACATGAAAGGTTCACCGAAACTGCCGAGCTGCGGTTTCTCTGCCCAGGCAGTCCAGGCGCTTGCCGCATGTGGCGAACGTTTTGCCTATGTTGATATTCTGCAGAATCCGGACATTCGTGCGGAACTGCCGAAATATGCTAACTGGCCGACCTTCCCGCAACTGTGGGTTGACGGCGAGCTGGTCGGCGGTTGTGATATCGTGATCGAAATGTATCAGCGTGGCGAACTGCAGCAGCTGATCAAAGAAACTGCCGCTAAATACAAGTCTGAAGAGCCGGACGCGGAATAATCCGTCCTGCAATACTGACGGATGCGAACGGGCATCCGTCAGTCCTTTATCCGGTGCGCCGTAAAACCTCGTCCTTCAGGGCGGGGATATAAGGCGCGGTTTTCCACCTGACCAGGTGTTTGCTGTTGTTCAATGTACTGGCGGATGACGGATATTGGCGCACCTTCGCAGCTACTGGCAAAATAGCCAGGACTCCACAAAACGCCTTTTGTAGTAATACCTGACTGCATATCTGGTCGATCTCGTCGCAGTAACCTACCCGATACGCCTTTGAGGCTGTTTACCAGACTGGATATCGCCAGTTTGGGAGGTTAGTTAATTAACAAATGGACGTGATCTGGTTCGCCATCCATTTCAACCAGTTCAGCTTCAAAATAAGCACATACATTTGAAAAGTAAGTGCGTAGTTTTTCTGTCGCGTCATGGTCAAAAATCTGGCGTCGGTATCTGGTGACAAAGACTAGGTGAACATGCATCAGGAAAACACAATGCCTTCCACGCCGGATATCGGTTTCTTTTTTCACAGACCAAAGTATCATTTGACCTGTGAAACGATTACAGGCATTTAAATTCCAGTTAAGACCAGGTGGTCAACAGGAGTGTGAAATGAGGCGCTTCGCAGGCGCATGTCGTTTCGTTTTCAATCGTGCTCTGGCACGTCAGAATGAGAATCATGAGGCCGGTAATAAATACATCCCTTACGGGAAAATGGCTTCCTGGCTGGTTGAGTGGAAAAATGCCACTGAAACGCAATGGCTTAAAGATTCTCCCTCACAGCCATTGCAACAGTCACTGAAAGACCTTGAGCGGGCTTACAAAAACTTCTTCCGGAAGCGGGCTGCTTTTCCCCGATTCAAAAAGTGGTGACAGAATGATGCATTCCGCTACCCGCAGGGCGTTAAGCTCGATCAGGAAAACAGCCGTATTTTTCTGCCGAAACTGGGCTGGATGCGCTACCGGAATAGCCGTCAGGTCACGGGTGTTGTGAAAAATGTCACTGTCAGCCAGTCCTGCGGTACGTGGTACATCAGTATTCAGACAGAAAGTGAAGTATCCACTCCGGCTCACCCTTCAGCATCAATGGTCGGGCTGGATGCTGGCGTGGCTAAACTCGCCACGCTGTCAGATGGCACAGTCTTTGAGCCTGTAAACAGTTTTCAGAAAAACCAGAAGACGCTGGCGAGACTTCAGCGACAGTTAAGCCGGAAGGTCAAATTCAGCAACAACTGGCAGAAGCAGAAACGCAAAATACAGCGACTGCATTCCTGTATCGCAAATATCCGCAGGGACTACCTTCACAAAGTCACAACGACCGTCAGCAAAAACCACGCAATGATAGTCATTGAGGATTTGAAGGTCAGCAACATGTCAAAGTCAGCAGCGGGTACGGTCAGCCAGCCGGGGCGCAATGTCCGGGCAAAATCAGGTTTAAACCGTTCGATACTGGATCAGGGCTGGTATGAAATGCGCCGCCAGCTTGAGTACAAGCAGCTCTGGAGTGGCGGTCAGGTGCTTGCTGTTCCGCCAGCGTACACAAGCCAGCGTTGCGCGTGCTGTGGTCATACAGCGAAAGAAAACCGCCTGTCACAAAGTAAATTCAGATGCCAGGTATGTGGATATACAGCGAACGCCGATGTAAATGGCGCTCGTAACATTTTAGCGGCGGGGCACGCCGTTCTTGCCTGTGGAGAGATGGTGCAGTCAGGCCGCTCGTTGAAGCAGGAACCCACCGAAATGATTCAGGCGACAGCTTGAACGTAGCAGGGAACCACGTCTTTCAGGGCGTGGAGGATGTCAACTATCCCCAATCCAGCCCTTGTGGCGAACTTGAAAATCCCGCCTCACGCAGCAGCGTAAACATCGGCGTTTGCCGGACCGGAAGATCATTCACTTCTGTTAGCGTAAAGCGCAGCCTTGGTTCGCGACGCAGTGCGGTGGTCAGCGCCTGGAAAATCTCTGGGGCGAGTAATTCCTCCTTTTCCTGCCAGACCAGCATTTTTTTGCCGCCTTGCGCCAGATAGAGTAACAATTTGCCGCCAGAAACGACCACCAGCGCACCCGCCCGACGCGTTGGTACCAGCGTTGCCGGATGTGCAGCCCAGGGCAGAAGATTTCCCCACACATTAGCCGGATCGTTGGCGGAGAGCGCCACTGGTGTATAGTGGCGTGTTTGCGTGGCTTGTGTCGCCAGATCGCGCAATCGGTCAATAGTCAGACGTTCAGCGAATTGCGCGCCACCCAGACCTTCTACAAAACGACCTCGCATAATTCGCCCGGAGTCTTCCATACTTCGACAAAGTGTTTGCATCGATGGAAACCCGCCAGGGATATTTTCGGCTATCACCGCCTGACGACTGATGATGCCGTAGCGGTCGAGCATATTTTCCGCCAGCGCCAGCATCCTTTCGGTATCGTTTAGTGGCTCCACCTGCAATAACGACCAGCGTCCAGCCAGATTTGGTGTGTTGTAAGATACCCGCGGCGAGACGGGTTGTGCATAGACAGGACGCCCACGACGAGCCCGGTGACTGCGGCGAGTTGAGGTGCGTGCGTTGGAACTGCTGCGGGTGAGGGCGCGTAACGGTGCCCAAATATCGCTGGTAATGACGCCTTGCCAGACCAGCGCCCATAACGCCTCTTGCAGTGCCGAGGAATCAACCGATTCGACGATTTTATCGCGTATCCGTTGGCTGATTTGTTGTGCAAACCAGGCTCCTCCGTCAGCCAGAACAGCGATTATCGCTTGCTGCAGCGCCGAACGATTCGCCTGATCCGCTTCGGCGGGAGTGAACGATTCTGCGGCATATTTCTGTAGATGCAGTGCCACCAGGCCGTCATCTTCACCCAGCTTTTTTTTGTCCCGACCAGATAACCGCTCCGGTTGCCAGTAATTCATCGAGCATTTCTGGCGAATAGTCGCGTACGCGGGCAGGCAGGATCTGGCTTTCCCAGAGTGAGGCGGGTAAACCGACTCCGGCAAGCTGTTCGATCACCCGCATCACTCCATCTACGCCCTCATAAACGCCTGGAGATGTTGAGGCAAAGAGCGCCGGGCTACCATCGGTGGCGGGTAATACGCCCTGACGTTCCAGCAGCAATCGCGCATAGGTCGTGGCTGCAACGGGACGCGTCGCTTCTCTGGCGGCTTGCAGCGAGCGCAAACGCAGACGACGAAATACTTCATCGCTCACCCAGATGTCTTGTTGCAGATTCATCACCAGACCCTGTTCACGCAGTTGCTGAAGCTGCTCTTCGACAATGGCAATACCGAGACTAAACTCATGAGCCAGTTGTTCAGCCGTGACCAGAGCATGAGCCCGGAGATAGCGCAGAAAGAGGTCGCGAAGCGGGTAACTGACTCTATGTAAATAAATCTCTGGCAATGACTCTGGTAGCCGTACGCCGAGGGCATCACGCAGCCTGGCGGCATCATCCATACAGGCAAGACGCTCCTGTCCGCTAATCATCGCTGGGAAGATTCGTTTTACTGCAAGAAGATTTTCCAGATACGACGCAACCTCTTCACTGCTGCCTGTATGCCGTTGCGCCAGGTCTTCAACGGTCATTGGCCCCAGTTCGCGCAGCAGGTCGAACAATCCTTCTTCACCTTTCGCTCTTCTACCAGGAGCCAGTCGTTGCAACTCTTCTTCCACCTGGCGAATGACCTGCGGGTCGAGTAATTCCCCCGGATCGACCTGTCCGAGTAGATTGCGCAGTAACTCGCTGTCCAGCGACAGTACGGATGCCCGGCGCTCTGCCAGCGGGGCGTCGCTCTGGTACATAAATTCCGCGACATAGCCGAACAATAAACTTGTGGCGAAAGGCGAGGGCGTAGTGGTCGTTACATCGGATATTTGAATTTCGCCACCGTTCAGGCGACGCATCAAACGTTCCAGTGCGGGAAGATCATAAACATCTTGCAGACATTCGCGTAGGGTTTCGAGAATGACCGGAAAATCCGGATATCCCTGAGCGATTTCCAGCAACTGACTGGCGCGCAGCCGTTGTTGCCAAAGCGGGGTGCGATGGCCCGGCGTGCGGCCCGGCATTAATAATGCCCGCGCGGCGCATTCGCGAAAACGGGCGGCGAAAAGTGCCGAGCTGCCTACCGCCTCGCGGACAATTTGCAGCAACTTTTCTGGTTAAAACAAAAAAATCGCGGCGTCGGGCAATTTACCATCAGTGTCAGGAATGCGCGCAACAATGCTGTCATCACTGGCGACCACAGACGCGTCAGCGCCCCATAGGGCATGTATTCGCCCGGCAATCGCCAGCGCCCAGGGTTCATGCACCCGTCTTCCATAGGGAGAGTGCAAAATAATACGCCAGTCGCCAATTTCATCACGGCACCGTTCGAGGACCAGATGGCGACTCCCCGGAACGATGCCCGTCGCGTTGCGTTGCTCGTCAATCAACCCCTGAATATTGGCGTTCGTATTTTCTTCTGCCAGCCACGGGGGAATAGTCCCGGAAAAGAACGCGCCATCCGCCAGTAAATGAAGAAAATCGCCGATCATCTCGCCTAATTCAGCCGGACGTCCGTTACCTTCACCACGCCAGAAGGGGAGCTGGGCAGAACGACCCGGAGCAGGAGTCACAATCACCTGATCGCGGGTGATTTGCTGGATCCGCCATGAGGTAGCGCCGAGAGTGATAATGTCGTTCACCCGCGACTCATATACCATCTCCTCATCCAGTTCACCCACCCGCCGCGAACCGGCCTTTTCTTCACCTTCGGGTAATAACACGCTATACATGCCACGATCCGGAATGGTGCCGCCGCTGGTAACCGCCAACAATTGAGCGCCAGGTCGGGCGGTCAATATCCCGGTCTCCCTGTTCCAGACCAGTTTGGGGCGAAAAGCAGAAAAATCGCCAGAGGGATAGCGCCCGGAAAGCATATCCAGCGTGGCGTCAAAAACACGTCTTGGCAGATCTTTCCACGGTGCGGTACGGCGTACGCGGGAGTACCATTCGTCTACCTGTAATGCATCCATCGCCGCGGCGGCAACGGTTTGCTGCGCAAGGACGTCGAGAGGATTATGCGGTGGTGTCAGGTTTTCCAGCCTGCCTGCGAACATACACTCTACAATGACTGCGGAATCGACTAAATCACGCCGGGTACGGGGGAAAAACAGCCCTTTAGATACACCGCCAACCTGATGTCCGGCGCGACCAATGCGTTGTAACCCACTGGCAACAGAAAGCGGCGTTGCCACCTGAATCACCAGATCCACCGCGCCCATATCAATCCCCAGTTCAAGACTGGAGGTTGCGACCACGCAGCGTAATTCACCCGATTTCAGCGCCTGTTCGGTGATTGCTCGTTGTTCTTTAGAGACGGAGCCGTGGTGTGAGCGGGCAATAAAAACGTCGCTACTTTGTACACGGTTAGAGGTTGCGCCGGAGGTCGACTCGAAATGGGCCGCATCAACGGCGATAGACGGGGAACGCTGTAAGCGTGCGGCGTAAAGCTCATTTAATCGTGCCGTCAGTTTTTCCGCCAGCCCGCGTGAATTAGTAAAGACAATGGTCGAGCGATGGCGCAACACTTCATCAAGGATACCCGTTTCAATATATGGCCAGATGGAGCCTTCCCGGCCGGCATGGCTGTCTTCGCCGGTGCCGCTGGCGACCGATGAGACATCATCCATATTGGCGACCGGTACGACAATTCGTATCTGCGGATGGCGCATTGCGGGCGGGTTGACTACCGTAACCGGGCGATCGCCACCAAGAAATGCTGCCACATCGCTGGCTGAGCGCACAGTGGCAGAAAGGCCAATTCGCTGTGCTGAGGTGTGGAGCAGCGCATCGAGCCGCTCCAGACTTAACGCCAGATGCGCACCACGTTTACTGCCCGCTACCGCGTGGACTTCATCAATAATTACCGTTTCGCCGCGCCGCCGCCGTTCATCGGCAATACCCTTCAACGGGATCTGCAAGTTGCGCTGAACGTCGGTGCCCAGGGCTTTTATCGGTGAAATATAGAGGATGCGTGAGGTTTTACGCTTATGCGCCTCGCGGGTATCTTCGCCGCCTTCGCGGAAGAGCCGATCGAGGGCGTAGAGAAATGCTGCCAGCGTTTTCCCGGAGCCAGTCGGTGCAATCACCAGCGCATGTTCGCCTCGCGCCGCCACATGCCAGGTTTGCGACTGGACAGCGGTCGGCTGTTTAAAGGCGCGAAGAAACCAGTCGCGGGTCGCCGGTGAAAACACGTCCGGCAGGAGCGATGAAGGGTCTGGATTATCTGCCATTAACGCTATTCCCTGTGAATATCATGCTTGATGCGTGGAATAGCCTCACTATAGATGCCTGAATCATTGCATGTCATCAGGCATCGACTCGATTACACCTCTTCGGCGGCAGGTAGCGGCCAGCCTCCCAGACGTTTCCAGCGGTTGACGATTTCACAAAACAGCACAGCAGTGCGTTCGGTGTCGTACAGCGCGGAGTGCGCCTGGGTGCTGTCGAAGTCCATGCCAGCGGTCTGGCAAGCCTTTGACAATACGGTTTGTCCGAGTGCCAGCCCGGCCAGTGCAGCAGTGTCAAAAGTGGCGAAAGGGTGGAACGGGTTACGTTTCAGCGAGGCGCGTTCTGCGGCGGCCATCATAAAGCTGTGATCAAAATTGGCGTTGTGCGCCACCATAATGGCGCGGTTACAGCCGCTCGCTTTAATACCTTTACGTACAACTTTAAAAATTTCGTGCAGCGCCTCGTATTCGCTGACCGCGCCGCGATCGGGATCGTTCGGGTCAATGCCGTTGAAGGCGAGGGCTTCTGGTTGCAAATTTGCGCCGACAAATGGTTCGACGTGGAAATGTAATGTGGTGTCCGGCATCAGCCAGCCTTGTTCATCCATTTTCAGGGTGATGGCGGCAATCTCAAGCAGCGCATCGGTTTTGGCGTTAAATCCGGCTGTTTCAACATCGATCACAACAGGATAAAAACCACGAAAACGGTCGCACAGACCGGTAAGTTGAGCGTTATCGGACATCTGATTCTCTTAATACGGATAAATTGCAGCGCGCATTATGACAAATATTACTTGTCGATGCAGTAAAGATGCGGGCGCGATGAGTTCACGCCCGGCAGGAGATTAGTTGCCTAGACCGCGACCGGCGTCTTTCTCTTCGATTAACTCAATTTTGTAACCGTCCGGATCTTCCACAAACGCGATAACCGTAGTACCGCCTTTTACCGGACCCGCTTCACGGGTCACGTTACCCCCGTTTTGACGGATTTTTTCGCACGCTTCAGCGGCGTTATCTACGCTAAGCGCGATGTGACCATAAGCAGTGCCGAGTTCGTATTTATCCACGCCCCAGTTGTAGGTCAGTTCAATCACCGCTTCTTCGGTTTCCGGGCCGTAGCCAACAAACGCCAGTGAGTATTTGTATTCCGGGTTTTCGCTGGTACGCAGCAGTTTCATGCCCAGCACTTTGGTATAAAAATCGATGGAGCGTTGCAAATCGCCAACGCGCAGCATGGTATGAAGAAGACGCATCTTTTTATCCTCAAAATGGCTAACAGATTCAAAATGTTGTTTTAGTATAGCGGCGGCTTTACGCCGCTCGCAATGTTGGATTACAACGTCGGGTAATCGGTATAGCCTTCCGCGCCGCCACCGTAGAAACTTTCGGCACGCTGTGGGTTAAGCTCAGCTTTGAGCTGCAAGCGGGCGACCAGATCCGGGTTCGCAATCCAGTCACGACCAAATGCCACCGCATCAATTAACCCTTTGCCGATCAGCGTTTCAGCTTTTTCTACTGTGTATGCACCTGCGCCGATAATCGGACCGTGGAAACGGGCGCGTACTTTTTCGCGGAACGCATCAGTATACGGTTCACCCCCCGCCCAATCTGGTTCTGACATATGCAGATAAGCAATGCCGCGTTTACCCAGTTGTTCAATCAGATACAGTGCATCGGCTTCTTCATTCGGGCCGTTATCTGTGTTCTGGAAAGTACCGATTGGCGAAACGCGAATGCCAATGCGATCGGCACCCCATTCTTCAATCCCGGCATCGACCACTTCCAGTACCAAACGTGCGCGATTTTCCACGCTGCCGCCGTACTGATCGGTACGATGGTTTGAAGAAGGGGAAAGGAACTGATGCAGCAAATAACCGTGAGCAGAGTGGAGCTCTACCAGATCAAAAGCGGCTTCACGCGCGTTAGCAATGGCCTGACGGAAATCATTGACGATACCCGGAATCTCTTCCAGTTCAAGCGCACGGGGCATGGATGTTTCAACGCGGATCGCCTGACCATTTTCATCGCGCAGAGAAGTACGTGTTCCCGCGCTAAGTGCTGAAGGCGCTACCGGTGCCTGACCGCCAGGTTGCAGGCTGGCGTGAGAAATGCGTCCGGTGTGCCACAGCTGCAAGGCCATATGACCATTTTCAGCATGAACGCCAGCGGTGATTTTTTTCCATGCGGCAATTTGCTCCGGACTATGGATGCCAGGCGCACCTGCATATCCTTTTGCCTGGGCAGAAATTTGCGTGGCTTCACTAATAATCAAACCGGCACTGGCACGTTGGCGATAGTATTCCGCCATCAACGGGGTAGGAATGTCACCCGGTTCAATACTGCGCAGACGCGTCAGCGGTGCCATAAAAATACGGTTTGCCGCCGTGATCGCGCCCACTTTCAGTGGGGAATACAGTTTTTCAGATGACATAAAGGCTCCCGGTCGTCTGGTGATAAAAAATGCCTGCTAAACGGCAGGCGTCGCAATAATGTTTTTTACATGGGCCAGCGCGTTTTCCAGTGGCTCGAAACTGCGCGAAATTTTGGCCTGCAGATTCGCGCCAAGCCATAGTGCGTAAAGCACTTGTGCCTGTTGTAGCGGTTCGCCACAAAAGGTTAAACAATGGTTCTCACGGCCATTTTCCAGAGCCTGCGAGAGCAGGGCGATCACGCCGCGAGCACCTTTATCCATCGCGCTGCGCATATCTTCTGACAGATCGCACACTTCGGCAGAGAGTTTTACTGTCAGGCAACCACTGATGGTTCCATGTTGGCAAAACTGGTTCAGTGTTTGCTGGTAATAAGCCAGTATGCGGTCGCGGTAGTTACCTTCGCCGGATTGCAGCAACTCAGCCAGTCGCTGGTGATATGCGGCGTAATGACGCTCAAGCATGGCAACGCCAAACGCTTCTTTAGAGCGAAAGTAGTGATAGAAGGACCCTTTCGGCACTTCAGCGGTTTTTAGTAATTCGCTTAGCCCCATCCCGGTGAATCCACGTTGCAGGCAAAGTTGCTCGCCCGTCGCCAAGAGATGTTCGCGAGTATCATGTTCGGTGTGTTTGTTCATGCGTTGGAGTGTAGTAGACCAGTTGGTCTAGTGCAAGCAAAGTTGCTACTTTGGACATTAACAGCTTCAATAATGGTAATAATCTTATCTGAGGAGGGCGAGGTGGCGGAGCAATTAGAGTTCTTTCCCGTCCAGAGCCCGTGCCGGGGAATTTGCCAGTCTGACGAACGCGGGTTTTGTCGCGGCTGTTTTCGTAGTCGGGATGAGCGTTTTAACTGGAATAAAATGAGCGATGGCGAAAAACAAGAGGTGCTGCGCCTTTGTCGGCAGCGATTAATGCGCAAATTACGCGCAAATAAGCCAGCGTCATCAGACGAACCGGAGCAACCATCACTCTTTTGAACCTAATCTTGCGTATACTCCTCTCATATCTGATAAGAGGAAGCGATTATGGTTCAGCGTATTACTATTGCGCCGGAAGGCCCGGAGTTTTCCCGTTTTGTGATGGGCTACTGGCGATTGATGGACTGGAATATGTCCGCCCGCCAGCTGGTCAGTTTTATTGAAGAGCATCTGGATCTCGGCGTGACCACCGTGGACCATGCTGATATTTATGGTGGCTATCAGTGCGAAGCGGCGTTTGGCGAGGCACTGAAACTGGCACCTCACCTGCGTGAACGGATGGAAATCGTCAGTAAATGCGGTATCGCGACGACCGCGCGTGAAGAAAACGTCATTGGTCATTACATCACTGACCGCAATCACATCATTAAGAGCGCCGAACAGTCGCTAATTAATCTCGCGACCGATCATCTGGATCTGCTGTTAATCCACCGACCAGACCCGTTAATGGATGCCGATGAAGTGGCGGACGCGTTCAAACATCTGCATCAGAGCGGCAAAGTGCGTCATTTTGGCGTATCGAACTTTACGCCTGCGCAATTTGCCCTGTTGCAATCACGTCTGCCGTTTACCCTTGCCACTAATCAGGTGGAAATATCCCCGGTGCATCAGCCGTTACTGCTGGATGGCACGCTCGACCAACTACAACAACTGCGTGTTCGTCCGATGGCGTGGTCCTGCCTTGGTGGTGGTCGTCTGTTTAATGATGATTATTTCCAGCCGCTGCGTGATGAACTGGCTGTGGTGGCGGAGGAGTTAAACGCGGGCTCGATTGAACAGGTGGTTTACGCCTGGGTATTACGTTTACCGTCGCAGCCGCTGCCAATTATCGGCTCAGGTAAAATTGAGCGCGTACGGGCAGCTGTCGAAGCAGAAACACTGAAAATGACCCGTCAACAATGGTTTCGTATCCGTAAAGCTGCACTGGGGTACGACGTACCGTAAGCACTTTTAGGAATAGCCGCCGTTCAAAAATGTGTCACTGGTTTACACTTATTCAGGAATGCACAATGAACGGAGGTCCTATGAAACGTTTTAGTCTGGCCATTCTGGCGCTGGTTGTTGCGACCGGCGCACAAGCTGCCAGTGAAAAAGTCGAGATGAACCTCGTCACGTCGCAAGGGGTTGGGCAGTCAATTGGTAGCGTCACCATTACTGAAACCGATAAAGGTCTGGAGTTTTCACCCGATCTGAAAGCATTACCCCCCGGTGAACATGGCTTCCATATTCATGCCAAAGGAAGCTGCCAGCCAGCCACCAAAGATGGCAAAGCCAGCGCCGCGGAATCCGCAGGCGGGCATCTTGATCCACAAAATACCGGTAAACATGAAGGGCCAGAAGGTACCGGGCATTTAGGCGATCTGCCTGCACTGGTCGTCAATAATGACGGCAAAGCTACCGATGCCGTCATCGCGCCTCGTCTGAAATCACTGGATGAAATCAAAGACAAGGCGCTGATGGTCCACGTTGGCGGCGATAATATGTCCGATCAACCTAAACCGCTGGGCGGTGGCGGTGAACGCTATGCCTGTGGTGTAATTAAGTAATTACGAGGCCAGCGTACCTTGCGGTGGTGCTTGCTCAAGTTGCGAAAGCGAGCAGTACAGCCGCCAGACAATTGCCGCCAGCTCACGGGCGGCAGGTTGATGATGACGGGCAAGGCTGTCGCAAATCCGCTGTAATTCTTCAAGTGTGGCCGCCAGTGATTTTTGCTGAACGCCACGCTCACTCATCACTCCCCGCAACAGTGAAATACAGTTATCCCGTACTCGCGATAACGGATCGGAACGCGATTCCCAGTCGCGCAATTGCCAGACAACATGAGAACAGTTCAGCAGCACTACACCCCAGCGTAATAACCAACGGCGAGCCAGCGCATCCTGGCTGTTACTCAACTGACTGACGTGATGATAAGTGAGCGATTCAAATTCGCTTTCACTCAGTGTTGGATGGCGGCTTACCTGATCGACAAAATCCCGGCGCAGCGCGCGAATATGGCGGCGGCTTTTACGAGCATCCGATCCTGGACGCAGAATGGCGAACGCTAGCCAAGCCAGCGCAACGCCAACGATTTTTGCCAGATTATAGTTAAGAAAATCAGCAAAATCATACACCGGGGGATTAGTGACAGCGATAAACGAACCCATAAAAACAATCAGTTGCCCCCACAGTGCGGCAAATTTGGGCATCTGCAATTTAAGAAGCTGCATTGTCGCCAGCAGTGGAAAGAGAAACAGTAAAAATTGCCACAGATCGCTAATCTGGACCATCAGGCCAAATTTGACCACAAAGCTGAATAGCGAAAGTAACACCAGCGTGCGCATCAGCAGTGACAACGACTTAAACGGTGCTGCGACGGCGGAGTAGAGTACGCAGCTAATTGCTGCCAGCGTTAATGCATTGGCACCGGCATCCCATTGCGATGCAATACTCCATGCGCCAATCATCATCAACGTACAAAATGTACGCAGCCCGCTCCACATAGCTTCGGCGTTGTCGGTATGACGAGCCAGAGCGGATGTCCGTGCGAGTCTGGCATGATCATCTACACCGCTTTGCAGACGATGTAATTCCTGACTACTTTGCAGATAAAGGCGGCAAAAATAACGTAGTCGCTGCCAGAAGGCGACGTGCCGGTAGTCGGCGACGTTGGTCGGGCGTAGCGGGGCGATAATACGTGCGACGGTGTAAGCATCTGTTTGCGAACTGGCGAGCGCCGTCAGCAATTGTTCGAGAATTTCTCGCGTGGAACCTGGCGGTGAGGGCCAGTTGAGCAACATACGTCGCAGGCTGGAGATGACACTGGTCATACGTAATTGCTGGTGGAGTAGCGCATTAAGGCGCGCGTTTTGCTGGCGAAAACGATAGTGGCTCCAGAAAGCCTGGATACGCAGCAAATTCATGGTCAGTATCTGCCCAATCACCCCCTCATGTGCTGCACGAATGGCATCGTTTGTTTCAGGCTGCCAGAGTAAACTGGCATGTTCCAGTAATCGGGCGTGCATGTTTTTCAATGCAGTTAAAAGGGCAGTAGCATCGGAACTGCTAGGCAGGATCATCATCATCATGCCGCCGCACAAAATACCGACTATCACCTCGCAAACGCGCGCCTGAGCGATATCCCACAGCTGGCTGGCCTCAGTAATATTAACCATCGGAAAGGCGATGATGGCAGCCGTGTAGCCCGCCAGTTGAAATGCATACGCGACGTTATTCGTGAAGTGCGCACAGGCCTAGGTACAAAAGCCAAGCCACGCCGACATGCTCAATAGAAAAAACCACGGCTCATTGAGCGTATGTCCGGCAAGAAGCAGTGCCGCAATGGCTCCCAGTAAACTGCCAGCCATGCGTCCGAGGCTTTTGCTGATGACACCGCCAACGGTGGGAAAGCTAACCACTGCAGCCGAGGTCATCGCCCAATAGGGTTCATCCAGATTCAAATAATAGGCAACCGTCAGCGCCAGACACATGGCAATGGTATTGCGTAACGCATAACGCCATTGCGCCAGCGTGGCCCTGAACCAGGGCAAATTGCGCAAGGACCATGACGATGCGTTCATTATTGACCTACGGCAATGCTACAGGTGGTGCCCGACACCAGCGTGACATCGCCTGGAACTTTATCCAGCGCAAAGCGGACGGGAACGAGTTGGGCGAGACGAACCCAGGGGACGTTAGGTTTCACATCCGGAATAAGGCTTGAGTCACTTTCAACGCTCTGATCATAAATCGCCCGACCGATACTGGAAACGTGACCCTGTAACGTTTTGTTATCACTATAGAGGGTAATTTGTGCTGGTGCACCTTCGCGGATATGGCGCAACTTGGTTTCTTCAAAATAACCAATGACGTAAAACGAGTGGCTGTCGACAAGGGCAAACAGCGGTTTCCCGGTGTCAGCGTAATCGCCGATGCGGGTAGTGAGGTTAGTCACCCATCCACTCACCGGGGCGCGAATTTCCGTTTGCGCCAGTTGCCATTGTGTCTGTTTCAGCGTCGCCTGTGCGGCATTAACACTGGCCTGCATCGCTTTAACATTGAGGTTAGCGGTATCGAGTTCTTCGGCAAAAATAAAATTTTGTGAGAGATGACGACGACGATTCGCTTCGTTATTGGCTTTTGCGAGGTCAGATTGCGCTTTCGCCAGCTGAGCCTGTGCGTTCAGCTCGGCGATCTGAAAGGGCGTTTTATCGATCGTGAGCAGAAGTTCCCCCGCGTTAACCAGTTGGTTGTCTTTTATATTCAGCTCAACAATACGTCCCGACACCTGTGGGGTGATAGAAACCTGTTCTGCGCGTATTTTCCCGTCGCGTGTCCACGGAGATTGCATGTAATAATTCCACAGCCACCATCCGGCAAGAACCGCAACTATCGCTACAATGATTGTTGAGAAATACTTAATTGTTTTAATTGACATAGTTACCACGCAATCAGTATTGCCAGAGCAAGGCAAACGCAAATCGCAAACAGCGATAAATCCATTAACAAGGGATGCCAGATATCGCCGGCGTAGATCCAGCCACGAAGCAGTCGGTGTACGACAAGCCAGATGACGAATCCAAACGCGAATGCTTTGAAAAACGGAGGAAAATAGACGGACGCACCGAACACCAGATCTTGTAAGGGCAATCCTGTTGCATTGAGCATAAACTTCACAAAGTAGATTCCTTTACGACCGAATATATTGCGTTAGATTAATAAATATTCTTTAAGTGCGAAAAATTTACGCGCAATTTCTGAAAAATATGTCTGACGGTAACCAAATGCAGCAATACATTTGTTTTAGCAATACAATTGCTGCACACTATTATAAAAGCCGCATAATATCTTAGCAAGCTAATTATAAGGAGATGAAATTGGAATCGCCACTAGGTTCTGATCTGGCACGGTTGGTGCGCATATGGCGTGCTCTGATAGACCATCGCCTGAAACCGCTGGAGTTAACACAAACCCATTGGGTTACGTTACACAATATCCATCAGTTACCTCCAGACCAGTCGCAAATTCAACTGGCAAAAGCGATTGGCATCGAGCAGCCATCACTGGTCCGTACTCTGGACCAACTGGAAGAAAAAGGGTTAATTTCGCGTCAAACTTGTGCCAGCGATCGTCGGGCTAAACGTATTAAACTGACGGAAAAGGCAGAGCCACTGATCAGCGAAATGGAAGCTGTTATTAACAAAACCCGCGCGGAAATATTACATGGCATCTCCGCAGAGGAACTGGAGCAACTGATTACGCTCATCGCAAAACTTGAGCATAATATCATTGAGTTACAGGCCAAAGGGTGAAATGAAGGGGGCGTGTGGTCAGTAACCTGACCACACGCAAACTTATTTAGCGCGGAGAAACGGTCACCTGACTGCCATTGCTGGCCAGTACGACACGTTGGCCCGGAGAGAAACGAGTGTTGCCTTGTTTCTGTACCACCATGATGGTATTACCATCGTCTTTACGAATTTCCAGCTCGACACCCTGCGTTTTGTTCATTGCACTCTGTACGCCCTGACCAGCTACGCCACCTGCAACAGCGCCTGCTGCAGTAGCCAGAGAACGCCCGGTTCCGCCACCAACAGTATTCCCCAGGAAACCACCAAGAACAGCACCGCCAATTGCACCGATAACGTTGGAATCATCACCGCCCTGAATCTGTACCGGACGTACGTTAACGATGGTGCCATAGCTGACATTCTGTACTTGTTTCGCTTCAGAAGCGGTATAAACATCCCCTGACAGGGTGTCGTTATTAACACAACCGACAAGAGACAGACCTACCATTGAAACAACCAATACGCGTTTAATCATTGAAAAATCTCCTGTTCACCATGAAACGCCACGCAAGCATCCCTCATGGTCAAAGTATATGGCATATGTGAATCCATGGTTACATGTTCTACCAAATATGAGCAAATCATAATGAAAGTAGGATCAACCAATTATAAACAAAACATTCATGATGATTATTGATTTGAAGATAATGTTTTACTACCAACGGTAAAAATCGGTCATTCCGCATGGTATTCACGAAAAGTTTATGTTTGAGTGGTGCGCAAACGTCAGATTGAAAAAGGATGAACTATGAAATCGGGCCGCTTTATTGGCGTTATGTCAGGCACCAGCCTTGATGGTGTTGATGTTGTGTTGGCGACAATTGATGAACACCGGGTCGCACAGCTGGCAAGCTTGAGCTGGCCGATCCCGGTGTCTCTGAAACAGGCTGTACTGGATATTTGCCAGGGCCAGCAGCTTACACTTTCGCAGTTTGGACAGCTTGATACTCAACTCGGGCGACTTTTTGCTGATGCGGTCAATGCCTTGCTTAAGGAACAAAACCTGCAGGCGAGAGATATAGTTGCGATCGGCTGTCACGGTCAAACCGTCTGGCATGAACCGACGGGCGTGGCACCACACACTTTACAGATTGGCGATAACAATCAAATTGTGGCACGCACCGGAATTACGGTTGTCGGTGATTTTCGCCGTCGCGATATTGCCTTGGGAGGACAAGGCGCACCGCTGGTACCTGCGTTCCATCATGCCTTGCTGGCTCACCCAACCGAGCGACGAATGGTGCTCAATATTGGCGGCATCGCCAATCTGTCACTGCTCATTCCTGGGCAGCTGGTTGGCGGCTACGATACCGGTCCTGGTAACATGCTGATGGATGCCTGGATCTGGCGTCAGGCAGGTAAACCTTACGATAAAGATGCCGAGTGGGCACGGGCGGGTAAAGTTATTCTCCCACTGCTGCAAAATATGCTCAGCGACCCGTATTTCTCGCAACCTGCACCGAAAAGCACCGGACGCGAATACTTTAACTACGGCTGGCTGGAGCGCCATTTACGCCATTTTCCGGGTGTTGATCCCCGTGATGTTCAGGCCACACTGGCAGAACTCACCGCCGTGACCATTTCTGAACAAGTTTTGTTGAGCGGTGGCTGCGAACGATTGATGGTATGTGGTGGAGGTAGTCGTAATCCGCTACTCATGGCGCGTCTGGCGGTATTACTGCTAGGCACAGAAGTCACCACCACCGATGCCGTTGGCATTAGTGGCGATGACATGGAAGCATTGGCTTTCGCCTGGCTTGCCTGGCGGACGCTGGCGGGATTACCAGGAAATCTGCCTTCCGTCACTGGCGCAAGCCAGGAGACGGTACTGGGGGCTATTTTCCCCGCCAACTCGTGATATCAGAATTAACTGAATTTTTTCTTATCGTGTCTGCCGTTACACTTGGAAGATTAAGGAGGGTATTTGCCCTCCGGACCAGGAAAGTCTTCGGGATATGACTATGAAAAAACTGTTAATTATCATTTTGCCGGTCCTTCTCTCCGGTTGTAGCGCCTTTAATCAACTGGTTGTAGACTGGCCCCCTGAATCTCCAGACAACCAGTATCACTTATTTAAGTGATAGTCTTAATACCAGTTTTTAGACTTGTCATTGGAGAACAGATTATTGATGTCTTAGGGCCGGAGAAACGCAGACGGCGTACCACACAGGAAAAGATCGCAATTGTTCAGCAGAGCTTTGAACCGGGGATGACGGTCTCCCTCGTTGCCCGGCAACATGGTGTAGCAGCCAGCCAGTTATTTCTCTGGCGTAAGCAATACCAGGAAGGAAGTCTTACTGCTGTGGCCGCCGGAGAACAGGTTGTTCCTGCCTCTGAACTTGCTGCCGCCATGAAGCAGATTAAAGAACTCCAGCGCCTGCTCGGCAAGAAAACGATGGAAAATGAACTCCTCAAAGAAGCCGTTGAATATGGACGGGCAAAAAAGTGGATAGCGCACGCGCCCTTATTGCCCGGGGATGGGGAGTAAGCTTAGTCAGCCGTTGTCTCCGGGTGTCGCGTGCGCAGTTGCACGTCATTCTCAGACGAACCGATGACTGGATGGATGGCCGCCGCAGTCGTCACACTGATGATACGGATGTGCTTCTCCGTATACACCATGTTATCGGAGAGCTGCCCACGTATGGTTATCGTCGGGTATGGGCGCTGTTTCGCAGACAGGCAGAACTTGATGGTATGCCTGCGATCAATGCCAAACGTGTTTACCGGCTCATGCGCCAGAATGCGCTGTTGCTTGAGCGAAAACCTGCTGTACCGCCATCGAAACGGGCACATACAGGCAGAGTGGCCGTGAAAGAAAGCAATCAGCGATGGTGCTCTGACGGGTTCGAGTTCTGCTGTGATAACGGAGAGAGACTGCGTGTCACGTTCGCGCTGGACTGCTGTGATCGTGAGGCACTGCACTGGGCGGTGACTACCGGCGGCTTCAACAGTGAAACAGTACAGGACGTCATGCTGGGAGCGGTGGAACGCCGCTTCGGCAACGATCTTCCGTCGTCTCCAGTGGAGTGGCTGACGGATAATGGTTCATGCTACCGGGCTAATGAAACACGCCAGTTCGCCCGGATGTTGGGACTTGAACCGAAGAACACGGCGGTGCGGAGTCCGGAGAGTAACGGAATAGCAGAGAGCTTCGTGAAAACGATAAAGCGTGACTACATCAGTATCATGCCCAAACCAGACGGGTTAACGGCAGCAAAGAACCTTGCAGAGGCGTTCGAGCATTATAACGAATGGCATCCGCATAGTGCGCTGGGTTATCGCTCGCCACGGGAATATCTGCGGCAGCGGGCTTGTAATGGGTTAAGTGATAACAGATGTCTGGAAATATAGGGGCAAATCCAGGTTGAGCGAATGCAAACCGATACGCTGGAATACCAGTGTGATGAAAAACCGTTGACGGTCAAACTGAATAATCCGCGCCAGGAAGTCAGTTTTGTTTACGATAATCAACTACTGCATCTCAAACAGGGCCTTTCAGCCTCTGGCGCGCGTTACTCCGACGGGATCTATGTTTTCTGGTCGAAAGGTGAGGAAGCGACTGTCTATAAACGCGACCGCATCGTCTTGAATAACTGTCAGTTACAAAATCCACAGCGTTGAGATTTTTCCAGGGGCGGCGCACAATAGCGTCACCCACTGACAATCCGTAAAGAAAACCATGTCTGATAACGACGAATTGCAGCAAATCGCGCATCTGCGCCGTGAATACACCAAAGGCGGGTTACGCCGCCGCGATCTTCCCGCCGATCCATTAACCCTTTTTGAACGTTGGCTCTCTCAGGCTTGTGAAGCCAAACTGGCGGACCCTACCGCGATGGTGGTCGCTACCGTGGATGAACATGGTCAGCCTTATCAGCGCATCGTTTTACTCAAACATTACGACGAAAAAGGCATGGTGTTTTACACCAACCTCGGTAGCCGTAAAGCACATCAAATTGAAAATAATCCGCGCGTTAGCCTGCTGTTCCCGTGGCATACCCTTGAACGCCAGGTGATGGTGATCGGTAAAGCAGAACGACTTTCGACTCTCGAAGTGATGAAATATTTTCATAGCCGCCCGCGTGATAGCCAGATTGGTGCATGGGTTTCGAAGCAGTCCAGTCGCATTTCTGCCCGCGGTATCCTTGAAAGTAAATTCCTGGAGCTGAAGCAGAAGTTTCAACAGGGCGAAGTGCCATTGCCGAGCTTTTGGGGCGGTTTTCGCGTCAGCCTTGAACAGATTGAGTTCTGGCAGGGCGGTGAGCATCGCCTGCATGACCGCTTTTTGTACCAGCGTGAAAATGATGCGTGGAAGATTGATCGTCTTGCACCCTGAAAAGATGCAAAAATCTTGCTTTAATCGCTGGTACTCCTGATTCTGGCACTTTATTCTATGTCTCTTTCGCATCTGGCGAAAAGTCGTGTACCGGCAAAGGTGCAGTCGTTATATACATGGAGATTTTGATGGCAAGCAGTAACTTGATTAAACAATTGCAAGAGCGGGGGCTGGTAGCCCAGGTGACGGACGAGGAAGCGTTAGCAGAGCGACTGGCGCAAGGCCCGATCGCGCTCTATTGCGGCTTCGATCCTACCGCTGACAGCTTGCATTTGGGGCATCTTGTTCCATTGTTATGCCTGAAACGCTTCCAGCAGGCGGGCCACAAGCCGGTTGCGCTGGTAGGCGGCGCGACGGGTCTGATTGGCGACCCGAGCTTCAAAGCTGCCGAGCGTAAGCTGAACACCGAAGAAACTGTTCAGGAGTGGGTGGACAAAATCCGTAAGCAGGTTGCCCCGTTCCTCGATTTCGACTGTGGAGAAAACTCTGCTATCGCGGCGAACAACTATGACTGGTTCGGCAATATGAATGTGCTGACCTTCCTGCGCGATATTGGCAAACACTTCTCCGTTAACCAGATGATCAACAAAGAAGCGGTTAAGCAGCGTCTCAACCGTGAAGATGAAGGGATGTCGATAACTGAGTTTTCCTACAACCTGCAGCAGGGATATGACTGGACCTGTCTGAACACACACTACTATGTGGAGTTGCAAATAGGTGGTTCTGACCAGAGGTGGAACATCACTTCTGAGATCGACCTGACCCGCCGTCTGCATCAGAATCATGTGCTTGGTCTGCCCGATCCGCTGATCACCAACGGAGACGGCACCAAATTTGGTAAAACTGAAGGCGGCGCAGTCTGGTTGGATCCGAAGAAAACCAGCCCGTACAAATTCTACCAGTTCTGGATCAACACTGCGGATGCCGACGTTTACCGCTTCCTGAAGTTCTTCACCTTTATGAGCATTGAAGAGATCAACGCCCTAGAAGAAGAAGATAAAAACAGCGGTAAAGCACCGCGCGCCCAGTATGTACTGGCGGAGCAGGTGACTCGTCTGGTTCACGGTGAAGAAGGTTTACAGGCGGCAAAACGTATTACCGAATGCCTGTTCAGCGGTTCTTTGAGTGCGCTGAGTGAAGCGGACTTCGAACAGCTGGCGCAGGACGGCGTACCGATGGTTGAGATGGAAAAGGGCGCAGACCTGATGCAGGCGCTGGTCGATTCTGAACTGCAACCTTCCCGTGGTCAGGCGCGTAAAACTATCGCCTCCAATGCCATCACCATTAACGGTGAAAAACAGTCCGATCCTGAATACTTCTTTAAAGAAGAAGATCGTCTGTTTGGTCGTTTTACCTTACTGCGTCGCGGCAAAAAGAATTACTGTCTGATTTGCTGGAAATAATGCATTAAGTGGAAAGGGGGGAGTGAGACATCACTCCCCCTGGGAAATATGCATCAGTGGAAGGGGGGAGTGAGAAATCACTCCCCCTGGTTTTTATACAGGGAACATGATGAAAAATATTCTCGCTATCCAGTCTCACGTTGTTTATGGTCATGCGGGTAACAGTGCGGCAGAGTTTCCGATGCGCCGCCTGGGCGCGAACGTCTGGCCGCTGAACACCGTTCAATTTTCTAATCACACCCAATACGGCAAATGGACTGGCTGCGTGATGCCGCCCAGCCATTTAACCGAAATTGTGCAAGGCATTGCCGCCATTGATAAATTACACACCTGTGATGCCGTATTAAGTGGCTATCTGGGATCGGCGGAGCAGGGTGAACATATCCTCGGTATCGTCCGTCAGGTGAAAGCAGCGAATCCGCAGGCGAAATATTTTTGCGATCCGGTAATGGGTCATCCGGAAAAAGGCTGTATCGTTGCACCGGGTGTCGCAGAGTTTCATGTGCGGCACGGTTTGCCTGCCAGCGATATCATTGCGCCGAATCTGGTTGAGCTGGAAATACTCTGTGAGCATGCGGTAAATAACGTCGAAGAAGCGGTTCTGGCAGCGCGCGAACTCATTGAGCAAGGGCCACAAATTGTGTTGGTTAAACACCTGGCGCGAGCTGGCTACAGCCGTGACCGTTTTGAAATGCTGCTGGTCACCGCCGATGAAGTCTGGCATATCAGCCGTCCACTGGTGGATTTTGGTATGCGCCAGCCGGTAGGTGTTGGTGATGTGACGAGCGGTTTACTGCTGGTGAAACTGCTTCAGGGGGCAACGCTGCAGGAGGCCCTGGAACATGTGACCGCTGCAGTCTACGAAATCATGGTGACCACCAAAGCAATGCAGGAATATGAGCTGCAAGTGGTGGCTGCTCAGGATCGTATTGCCAAACCAGAACATTACTTCAGCGCAACAAAGCTCTGAAATATCTCATTTCGGCCCACAACGACCTGTGGGCCGATGGCTATTACTTTAAGCCTTCCGCTGACAGCGCGTCTTGTACTTCCGGACGTTCAGCCATACGTTGCATAAATGCCGCAATGTGCTCTAACCCTTCCAGATTCAGTTTCACCGCGTATGCCCAGCGCAGAACCGTAAACAGATAGGCATCAGCAATTGTAAATCTTTGCCCGCAGATCCAGTGCTCATCCTTCAGTGCCTCGTTCACATATTGCAGCTTCTTATCCAGCTGCGCGCGAACTGTCGGTTTGTACTCTTCCGGTGTATCTGGGCGAAACAGAGGTGTGAAACCTTTATGCAGCTCGGTGGCGATGTAATTCAGCCATTCGATGGTTTTATAGCGGGAAATACTGTTTACCGGTGCCAGCAACTGGCGGTCGGGGACGCTGTCGGCAAGATACTGCATAATCGCAACGCCTTCCGTCAGCAAAGTACCATCGTCCAGCAGCAATGCAGGCACCTGCCCCTTATGGTTAACGGAAAAGTAATCGTCACCGTTTTCGAGACGTTTTTTCATTAAATCCACACTGACGAGCGTAAAATCCTTTCCGCTCTCACGCAGGGTGATATGGGAAGCGAGAGAGCAGGCGCCCGGTTTGTAGAACAATTTCATCGGTAACTCCTTTTGTCTGTGGTTTAAAGTATGGTAGTGCGTTGCTGAACAAAAAAAAAGCCGCTAACGAAAAGTTAGCGGCTTGTAAAAGAGTTTCCCTGAATTTTACGCTACAGTAGCTTTCGCCGCTTTGTCTGCAGCGTCATCCTGCGTCATGCGGTGCAGTTTAGGCGCGGTCAGCAGCATCAGTACTGCAATAACGGCAGTAGCGACACCAATCTGCAAGAATACGCGACCATAGACTTCCAGTGACATCAGCGGGTCGGTAACGTTATCCGGCACAGCCATCATACCCGCAACATAACCACCAATCAGGTTTGCACCGGCAGTGGTCAGGAACCAGCTACCCATAATGAAGCCCATCAGACGCTGCGGAACGAGTTGTGCAACCATTGCCAGACCCAGACCAGAGATCATCAGTTCCCCGATGCTCTGCAGGCCATAGCTTGCGACCAGCCAGCTGACAGACACGATACCTGCGTCAGACGCGAATTTCGCACCCAGCGGCAGAATCAGGAACGCACCAGAACACATCACCATGCCGATTGCAAACTTGGTTGGCATCGGCAGGGTATCACCCATCTTGTTATAGATAGCGGCCAGAATCGGACTACCGATGATGATCCAGAACGGGTTCAGTGCCTGATACTGCTCAGGTTCTACGGCCAGACCCAGAATGGAGTGCTCAACGTTACGAATCGCAAAGAAGTTCAGTGACGTTGGCATCTGGCTGTACAGCACGAAGAAGATGATTGCTTCGAGCATCAGGATGAAGGCAACGATCATTTTACGACGCGCAGCACCTTTCATCGCGAAAGCTTCTTTACCGAAGATAACCACAATACCGAAGGCAACAACGCCCAGCGCCATACGCGCAACTTCCTGATTGTGCAGTAGCCAGGTGGCAACAGCGATCAGCGCCACAACACCAATAATGGTCAGCAACAGGTTACGGTAGTTGACTGGTTCAAAGTCTGGTTTTGAACCGTACTGTTTAACCCAGCGTTGGCAGAAGGCGAAGTTAACGATAGTGATCAGCAGGCCTACAACGCTCAACGCAAACGCAACACTCCAGCCGTATTTCGCGGCCAGCCACGGGGTGGCTATCATAGAGAAGAAAGAGCCGATGTTGACGGACATGTAGTACATGGTGAATGCACCGTCCAGACGTGGGTCGTTTTTCTCATAGCATGTAGAAAGCAGAGAAGACGGGTTAGCTTTAAACAGGCCGTTACCGACCGCAATAGCCGCCATACCCATATAAACAATACCGGCGTCGTGACCAGACCAGGCAACCAGAGCATAACCAATCGCCAGCACAATAGCGCCGAGCATAATTACGCGTTTAGTACCCAGTACCTTGTCACCTAACCAGCCGCCGATAGCGACCAGACCATAAACCAGGGCACTAAAGGAAGAGAAAAGGGTGATTGAATCCGCTTCAGACATACCCAGTTGTTTAACCAGGTAAACAGCCATAATTCCTTGTAGGCCGTAATAACCAAAACGTTCCCATAACTCAATCGAGAAGATGAGATAGAACGCCTTCGGTTGTTTGAAAGCGTTCAAACTGACGCTTTCAGTTGGTTTTTGGTTTGCAGTGGACACTTTTACCTCTTTTTTTACATCCCATATTAACGGGGGTGCTTTCTCGCGTTATGTCTAAAAAACATACGCGCAATTGTTATAGTGGGAGGGGAAACGGCAGGTAATGTTCACTATCTTGCACTTTCAGACAAGTCCTTTGTAATAATCTGTTACATATAACTGAGGCGGGGAATTCAACCATTCCGGGAAATGTTATCCAGCGTTAAATTTTTCAAAAAACGTAACGGCAGATTTTTTCACTGCATTGAGAGGGGGATGATGGCTTGGCGGCGATATGTTCTGCTATTTAGCGTTTTTCCTAGTGAGATAGTCCAGTTTCTGAAAAATAGCCAGTGTAATGTTTTGCAGGTCAATATTTGTTGCGTGTGTAAATTTAAATCATTTTAACCTGATTCTTGCAATGTTTTTACATTGCCACAGCATCGTGATCTTGATCACGAATGAATAGAAAATTTCGCTATTAAAAAAACAATTAACCTGCATTTTTGGTTATCCGCAAACGGATTACCTGATGATAACGCTAAGCAATGGCATCATTGACGTTAAAAAGATGTTTTAAAAGAGGATAAAGAAAGGTTATCAATGGGGTAATCGGTGTTACCCCTTTTCTTCAGATGTCAACTTTCTCTTTGTATTCACAAAGATCTTCAATAATACAAGAGCCACAGCGGGGCTTGCGGGCAATGCAGGTATAACGCCCGTGCAGGATCAACCAATGGTGGCAGTCGACTTTAAACTCTGCCGGAACCACTTTCAGTAGCTTTTCTTCTACCTGTTCGACGTTTTTCCCCGGCGCAAATTGAGTACGATTACAAACGCGGAAAATGTGCGTGTCGACAGCAATAGTCGGCCAGCCGAATGCAGTGTTTAATACGACGTTGGCTGTTTTACGACCTACGCCGGGCAGGGCTTCAAGCGCAGCACGATCTTCCGGAACCTCGCCATTATGTTGTTCCAGTAATATACGGCAGGTTTTGATGATATTTTCTGCTTTGCTGTTATAAAGGCCAATCGTTTTGATATAGGTTTTCACCCCTTCAACGCCTAGTTCAAGCATCGCTGCAGGCGTATTCGCCACCGGGTAGAGTTTCGCCGTCGCCTTATTAACACTGATATCGGTCGCCTGAGCGGAAAGCAGTACGGCAATCAGCAATTCAAAAGGCGAACTGAAATTAAGCTCGGTGGTGGGATGAGGATTGTTCTCACGCAGGCGAGTGAGGATCTCCAGACGTTTTGCTTTGTTCATCAGACATTCCCTGTTTCACCGTTTGGCAATGCACGTTCGGCAGCTGCTTCAGCACGGCGCTTTTTCATTCTTTCATCAATCAGGTATTTTCCTGCCAGCATCAGTCCCAAGCCAATAAATGCACCTGGTGGCAGCATCGCCAGCAGGAAAGGGGAGTCGGTGTGGAAAATCTCCACGCGTAATACTTTTGCCCAGCTACCTAACAGCGCATCTGCACCGTCAAACAACGTGCCATTGCCGATAATTTCGCGTAGTGAACCCAGCACGAACATGGCGCAGGTTGCGCCCGTACCAATTGAAAAGCCGTCCAGTGCCGAAAGCGCCGGACCTTTTTTGGCGGCGAAGGCTTCAGCGCGGCCCACAACGATACAGTTAGTGACAATCAGCGGAATAAAAATCCCTAATGATTGATACAGGCCAAAGGCGTAGGCGTTGATCAGCATCTGTACAGCGCTGACCACCGAGGCGATGATCATCACGTAAATGGGAATGCGGATCTCGGCTGGCGTCCAGTGACGCAGCGTCGAAATGGTCAGGTTGGTCAGCGTCAGTACCAGCGTAGTCGCAAGTCCTAAACCCAGAGCGTTAGTGGCAGTGGATGTGACCGCCAATAGCGGACAAAGGCCGAGCAGTTGGACCAGTGCAGAGTTGTTTTTCCACAACCCCTGAACAATAACGTCTTTAATTTCGCTCACGCTTTATTCTCCACAGGCAGGAAGTTGAGAAAGTTGTGCCGGTAACGTCTGAGCGTACAATCCGGCGCGTTTTACCGCATTAACCACCGCGCGGGGAGTAATCGTCGCGCCGGTGAACTGGTCGAAATCACCACCATCTTTCTTCACCGCCCAGTGCGCATCATCCGCACCACTGATTTTTTTTCCCGCAAAATGGGTGAGCCAGTCAGAAAGGCGCAATTCGATTTTATCGCCAAGCCCTGGCGTTTCGTGGTGCTCTGTCACGCGCGTGCCAAGTACCGTGCCATTAAAATCGGCTCCCACCAGCAGCTGAATCGCACCGGAATAGCCATCTGGCGCGGTTGCTTCCAGAACGGCGGCTACCGGTTTGTCATCCTGTTTGGCGATGTAAACCCGATGCTCACCTTTACCTAACTCTGGCGCAGTTACCAGATAGCAACTCTGTGCGAGCGCATTGTTATAGCGTTCGGCTGGCAGCACCTGATCAAATAACGTCTTTTGTTGCAGACTGGCCTGTTCAGCAATTGTCGTTTTGGTCATCTGGTTGATGGCCGCAGTTAACCCTGTAGAACCCGCTGCAAATAGTGCCAGTGTAATGCCGTGTTTTCGGATAGTTTTCAGCATGGTTTACCCTTTGCGATGGCCGTAGACGCGCGGACGCGTGTAGTAATCGATCAGAGGAACCGTGATGTTCGCCAGCAGGACGGCAAAAGCCACGCCGTCAGGATAGCCGCCGAAACTGCGGATCAACCAGACTAATAAGCCCGCCAGCGCGCCGAACATCAGCCGACCACGATTGGTCGTAGAAGCAGTAACTGGGTCAGTCAAAATAAAGAATGCGCCGAGCATAGTCGCACCAGACAGCAGATGAATTTGCGGTGCTGCCAGTGTTTCTGGTGAGAACAACCAGCCCAACGTTGCGCATAACGCCAGCGTTACTAAGAAGCTGAGGGGAATATGCCAGCGAATCGCTTTCTGCCATAGCAACCACACGCCACCAGCCAGCCAGGCGAGATTTACCCATTGCCAACCAGCGCCCGCCAGAATACCGCTGTAGATCGGATATTGCATAATCTGTTCAACCGAATGACCTGCGCGGACAGAGGTTTTGAATGTATCCAGCGGTGTCGCCTGACTAATGCCATCAATACCTAAGCGTAGCGTATTCATATCACCACCACTGGCGGTATGACCGCTGAAAATAACCTGTATGGCGTCGATAAAACCAGGGATGTTGACCGCAATTTCATGTGGCGGTAACCAGCTGGTCATCTGCACCGGGAAGGAGATCAGTAAGACCACATAACCAATCATTGCCGGATTAAACGGGTTTTGCCCCAGACCGCCATACAACTGTTTAGCGATGATCACCGCAAACACCGTACCCAGTACGACCATCCACCATGGCGCTAGGGGGGGAATACTTACCGCCAGCAATAAGCCTGTCAGCAATGCTGAGTTATCTTTCAACGTTGCGGCTACCGACTGCTTGCGTAGTTTGAGTACGAGAGCTTCGGCTAACAGAGCACTGACCGACGCCAACAGGATCTGAACGAGAGTACCCCAACCAAAAAACCGCAGTTGCGCTGCGATTCCTGGCACGGCTGCGAGCAACACCAACAGCATAATGCGCGATGTCTGGCGCTGGTTATGGGTATAAGGGGAGCTAGCTATTCTGAATACCATTTAGTCCTCGTTTACAACCTTTTGCTGGGCGGCTTTTTTGGCCTGAACGCGGGCAATAGCCGCGGCAACTGCGGCTTTGCGCGGATCGACCTGTTCTTCTGGTTCCGCATTAGCCTGTTGCTGTTCCAGCTTGCGTGCTTTGGCGCGGGCAATAGCGGCTTCGACGGCAGCTTTGCGCGGATCAACCTGTTCTTCTGGCTCCGCATTGGCCTGTTGCTGTTCCAGCTTGCGTGCTTTGGCGCGGGCAATAGCGGCTTCGACGGCAGCTTTGCGCGGATCAACCTGTTCTTCTGGCTCCGCATTGGCCTGTTGCTGTTCCAGCTTGCGTGCTTTGGCGCGGGCAATAGCGGCTTCGACGGCGGCTTTGCGCGGATCGACCTGTTCTTCTGGTTCCGCATTAGCCTGTTGCTGTTCCAGCTTGCGCGCTTTGGCACGGGCAATAGCGGCTTCGACGGCGGCTTTGCGCGGATCGACCTGTTCTTCTGGTTCCGCATTAGCCTGTTGCTGTTCCAGCTTGCGCGCTTTGGAGCGGGCGATAGCTGCTTCAACGGCAGTTTTACGTGGTTCAGCAACGGTTGCTGCGTCGTTAGTTTGCTCCAGTTCTGCCTGTTTCGCTCTGGCTTGCGCTTTACGGGCTTCCCGTTCTGCAATAATTGCACTGTTATCCGGGCGTTCGCCCGCTTTAATCACAATAGGCTGTGTAGCCTGGGCCTGTTTCTCTTTCACCCGCGCCAGAGCGGCAGCAATCGCATCTTTATCTTTGGCTGCAGGTTGAACGGCTGCGCTCTTATGTCGTTCAAGGCGAGTCGCTTTTTCGCGCTCCAGACGAGCCTGGCGCGCTTCGAAACGCGCTTTGGCTTCTGCGGCGCGCTTTTCTTCCTGACGAATAGCCGCAATTTCAGCTTTTTCCTGACGGAAATATTGCACCAAGGGAATATTGCTCGGGCAAACCCACGCGCAAGCCCCACATTCAATGCAGTCGGCAATGTTATGCGTGGTAGCTTTATCGTGTTGCTGACCTTTGCTGAACCAGTACAACTGTTGCGGCAAAAGATCCACAGGGCAGGCGTCAGCACAGGCGCTACACCGGATGCAGCTTTGTTCTTCCTGTGGTTCGCCAAGTTCATTGGCAGAGGGAGCCAACAGACAGTTGGTAATCTTTACGACCGGGACATCCAGCCATGGCAAGGTAAAGCCCATTAGCGGGCCACCCATAATCACCATTTGATCGGCAGAGGGGCAGAATCCGGCATCATTCAATAAATGACGCACTGGCGTCCCCAGCCGTGCCCAGACGTTGCCCGGGCGAGCGATTGCTTCGCCAGTCAGGGTTACAACACGCTCGGTAATCGGCTCGCCATCAATAACGGCACGTTTCACTGCATAAGCAGTGCCGACGTTTTGCATTAATACGCCGATATCGGATGAACGCCCGCCATGTGGAACCTGCTTCCCGGTCAGAATGTAGGTTAATTGTTTAGCACCGCCAGAAGGATATTTGGTTGGAATCACCCGCAGAGAAATATCGTTAGAGTCCGCCAGCACCGCGCGCAGCATGGAAATCGCCTGCGGTTTGTTATCTTCAATGCCGATAAGAATTTCGCGTGGCTGCAGAATATGCGCAAGAATGCGAATACCCTCTACGACCTGAGCCGCGCAATCCTGCATCAAACGGTCATCGGCGGTAATGTACGGCTCGCACTCAGCAGCGTTGATAATCAACGTTTCAATCTTATCTCCACCACCCTGCAATTTAACGCCTGTCGGGAATCCGGCACCGCCCAGCCCGGCAACACCAAACTGATGTATGCGCTCGATTAACTCTTCGCGACTGCGAGAGCGATAATCGACCCAGCCGTCGCGCGGGATCCAGCAGTCTTCACCATCGGCATCAATAATCACGCTTAATTCAGCTAAAGCTGAAGGATGAGCCGTAGAGTGGGGCGCAATAGCCGTAACGGTACCCGAGGTGGGCGCGTGAACAGGCAGCATTTTGCCGCGACCACGGGTAAGCGGCTGGCCGCGCAATACTTTATCGCCGACGCTAACGCACAACTCACCTTCAGCGCCAATATGCTGTTTCAGTGGAATAACAAAATGCTGCGCCAGTAGTACCTGGCGCAGGGGGGTACCGTTGGTCTGGGTTTTCATCTCCGGTGGATGGATGCCGCCGTTGAAATCCCAGATTTTATTTTTTCTGAATGCAGAGAATAACTTAAGCATGGTGTTCCACGGGAATGATACGCACGGGAATGGTGTTCAGATCCCATTTCCAGGAGTCAGGTGTTTCTGCGACCGGTTGCAACGAGATGCAGTGCGTCGGGCACGGATCAACACATAAATTGCAGCCCGTACAGAGATCACTCATTACCGTATGCATGACACGGGTAGCGCCAACGATGGCGTCTACCGGACAAGCCTGAATACATTTAGTGCAGCCAATACAGTTATTTTCATCAATAACCGCCACCATCCGCGCAGGCGTTAGCTCTTGCGCTTCGCCATCCAGCGGCTGCGGCTCGACATTAAGCAACTCGGCAATTTTTAGCATCACAGCTTCGCCACCTGGGGCGCAACGGTTGATTTTTTCACCGTTACAGCTGATGGCTTCCGCGTAGGGGCGACAGCCGGGATAACCGCACTGACCACACTGGCTCTGCGGTAAGATTTCGTCAATTTTCTCAACGACCGGATCGTCTTCCACCGCAAAACGGCGGGAGGCATAACCCAGAATGGCGCCAAACGCCAGGCCCAGCAGGCTCACGGCGGCAACGGCAATCCAGATAGCATTCATTACAACTTCACCAAACCACTAAAGCCCATAAAGGCCAGAGACATAAGACCTGCGGTAATTAACGCAATGGCATTACCGCGAAAAGGTGCCGGGACATCAGCCACAGCAAGGCGTTCGCGGATGGCGGCGAAGAGCACCATCACCAGCGAGAAACCGACAGCGGCGGAAAAACCGTACAGCGCCGACTGCAAGAAATTGTGCCCGAGATTGATATTCAGCAACGCCACGCCGAGCACTGCACAGTTGGTGGTGATAAGCGGCAAAAAAATCCCCAGCAGACGGTAAAGCACCGGGCTGGTTTTGCGCACCACCATCTCGGTGAACTGCACGACCACAGCAATCACCAGAATAAATGCCAGGGTGCGCAGGTAAATCAGATTAAGTGGGATCAAAATCCACGTATCGATAAGCCAGGCGCAAATAGACGTCAGCGTCATCACAAACGTTGTTGCCAGCCCCATGCCCATCGCGGTTTCCAGTTTTTTGGAAACCCCCATAAACGGACAGAGACCGAGAAACTTGACCAGTACAAAGTTATTGACCAGTACAGTTCCGACAAACAGTAACAGGTAGTCAGTCATTTTTCGGCCTGAAATAAAAAAGCCGCCTATTATCCGTTAATCCAGAGCAGGCGACAACAGGTTAACTGTAAGGTTATTACGGATTCACAAACGTCGCTTTTACCCGCGACGAGCGTTTGAAATAGGGGACGATCAATGCGGTTGCCAACAAAGTAAACAGCAACTGGCGAACGGCTATGCCAACTTCCACGGGTGAAAAAGCGAATGCTTTTACTGCCAGCAATACGGAAATAAGCAGCCAGATAATATAGTGTTTAGGAACACAACGCCGACGTTTAAAGAAAGCGATGGTCAACCACAGTGTGTAATACCACATGGCGATAGCGGTAATAAAAGAAACGCCCCATAAGATTTGTGTCGTCAGTGCTTGTCCGCCGAGCGTTTGAAATGTTTGCGGAGAAGATAACGCAGCGGTATACAGCAACAACGCCAGCGTCGTACTCAACAGAGCGACTAAAAGCCAGGCCAACGGGCCAAGCAACCAGCCTCCAATACGTTGTGGCGTTGTGGTGGTCATAGGTTCTCCAGAATAGCGACGCAAACAGGCAAATCTAATTTTAGGGGCGTTATTATAAGGCTTTTATAACCGATCGCTACTTTCTTTATTGGACATAGTGCCAGACGGACTTCGGTACCTGGCCGAGGTCAAACAAACGCCCGCCAGAAACCAGCTCTGCGCGACGGTGATCGGCAGCACGATACATATTGATCAGTTCCTGATCGTCCGTCAGGGTGTAATTAAGATGGTCGTAGAGTTTTTCCAGACTTTCGAGTGAACTGATTTTGCGAAATTTTAATAAGTAGTCCTGAACAGTCATAAAAGGTCCATAAAATAATTAATACCAAAGGGGTAGGTATTATTAGTGATGATAAAATTTCACCAAAAGTGAACGCTTGTGTTATTACAATAATAAGAATGCGCTGATGGCAAATATTCAGGGATGAAAAACTGCTCTGAAAAGAGTAACGCGCTTTACTATCCCTGACAATCACCAACAACATCGAACAAGATAATAAATTCCTGGTTTAATATCCGACAAGTGAAAACATGCACCCGGACGGGCAGCATGTCGCTCCACAAGTGCAGAGCTTACTTGTGTTGTACCGAAGCACTCTGTTCAGGTGGCTGATAGTTGTCAATGTGACTCGCCACGCCAAGAAGAATGACTGAAACGACAAGAACGATCCAACCTGTTAATTCAATAAGACGATTCATTACAGCCCACATCTCTCTTGATTGATCCATTAACTTCAGGGGGTAAATGTTACTTAGCAATAATAGCTCCAGCAAGATTTTTACTGAGGTTTTTGCGATATTTAGCTTTTGTCGTTGGAAAATTCGCTATTTTTTTGACTTAAGTTAAACAACATCCCTTATTGCTGGCAGGTTATTAAACTGTTGAGCGTGGGTAAAGGATAGTGTCAAATAGCCATCATACTTCAATGAGAGGCAATGACATGAGCGACAACATCCGTGTTGGGTTGATTGGGTATGGTTATGCGAGCAAAACCTTCCATGCGCCCCTGATTGCGGGCACGCCCGGGCTGGAACTGGCGGTAATCTCCAGCAGTGATGAAACAAAAGTAAAAGCCGACTGGCCAACGGTTACGGTTGTCTCTGAGCCGAAGCATCTGTTTAACGATCCCAACATAGACCTGATTGTCATTCCTACACCCAACGATACCCATTTCCCGTTAGCCAAAGCGGCGCTTGAGGCGGGTAAACATGTGGTCGTTGATAAACCCTTTACCGTGACACTGTCACAAGCGCGAGAGCTGGATGCGCTGGCAAAAAGCCTGGGGCGTGTGCTGTCTGTATTCCATAACCGCCGTTGGGATAGCGATTTCTTGACGCTAAAAGGTTTGCTCGCGGAAGGCGTGCTGGGTGAAGTTGCTTACTTTGAGTCTCATTTTGACCGCTTCCGTCCGCAGGTGCGCGATCGTTGGCGTGAACAGGGCGGCCCAGGCAGCGGTATCTGGTACGATTTAGCACCGCATCTTCTTGATCAGGCCATTACGCTATTTGGTTTACCGGTCAGCATGACGGTAGATTTGGCACAGTTACGGCCCGGAGCGCAGTCGACCGATTATTTCCACGCCATCTTGTCCTATCCACAGCGGCGAGTCATTTTACACGGTACCATGCTGGCAGCCGCTGAGTCAGCACGGTATATCGTGCATGGATCCCGAGGCAGTTATGTGAAATATGGCCTCGATCCACAGGAAGAACGTCTGAAAAATGGCGAGCGTCTGCCGCAGGAAGACTGGGGCTACGATATGCGTGATGGCGTACTTACCCGCGTGGAAGGTGAGGAACGTGTCGAAGAAACGCTGTTGACGGTGCCTGGGAATTATCCGGCTTACTATGCGGCGATTCGTGATGCGTTAAATGGCGATGGTGAAAATCCGGTTCCGGCAAGCCAGGCAATCCAGGTAATGGAGTTGATTGAGCTGGGCATCGAATCCGCCAAACATCGCGCGACGTTGTGCCTTGCGTGAAAAATGGATGGTGCAATTTGCACCATCCATTTTTGTTACTTCGCGGCGACTTTTTCTCGCAGTGCGCGTTTTTCCTCTGCGCTGAGGAAAGCCATTTCCAGACCATTAATCTGTGCCTGGCGGATTTGCTCACGGGATAACCCAGCAGCTGGCGCGGCAACGGTATATTCGTGAATGATATCCACTCCCTGTACGCCGGGATCGTCAGTGTTAATGCTGGCACGAATGCCATGCTCAAGGAACGTTTTCAGCGGATGTGCAGCCAGCTCTGCTACGGTGCTGGTCTGAATATTGGAGGTCAGACAGGATTCAATACCAATTTGTTGCTCGGCGAGAAAATCCATCAGCGCCCGATCTTCAATGGCTTTTACGCCATGTCCAATACGCTCCGCACCCAGTTCACGAATCGCCTGCCAGATGCTTTCCGGCCCGGCAGCTTCGCCTGCATGGACGGTAATATGCCAGCCCGCATCACGCGCGCGGTTGAAGTGAGAAAGGAACAGACTTCCCGGGAATCCAAGTTCATCACCAGCTAAATCAAGTGCGGTAATCTGGTCACGGTGGGCTAAAAAGGCCTCCAGCTCTTGCTGACAGGCGGCTTCGCCGAAGGTTCGGCTCATAATGCCGATAAGCTTCGCCTGCACACCAAAGGTGCGGCAACCTTCACGTACGCCATCGATCACCGCTTCGACAACACCCGCTACAGGCAGCTTATGTGCCATTGCCATGTAGCCTGGTGAAAAACGCAGCTCGACATAGCGCAGGCCGTTACGGGCTGCATCTTCAATGTTTTCAAATGCCACGCGGCGGCAGGCATCAAGAGAGGCGAGAACTTTAACGCCCCAGTCAAGTTTGGTCAGAAAGCTCACCAGATCGGGTTCGTTGGCAATGACCTGAACGTGGGGAATCAGTGTTTCAAGGGATTGTGCAGGAAGCGAGATATTATACTGGCGGCCAAGTTCAAGAATGGTCTGGGGACGAATGTTGCCATCAAGGTGGCGATGGATATCAGTTAATGGCAGGGTGGTATCAATCATGGTCGCACTCTTTTTCTGGATATAAAAGTGCGCACCATTATAAAAACAAAGCAGGGTAAAAATCCACGATTGCGCAACGATTTTTTACGTTGCGCAATTGGGGTTAGCGAACAGCGCGGATGGCGTTTATTAATCCAGCCACACCTTTTTCCAGTTTCGAACGTGGGCAGCCGGCATTGAGACGGACAAAACCACGACCTTCTTCACCATAGGTATACCCCGGCATGATCGCGACTTTTTCTTGCTCGATAAGCGCTTTTTGCAACGCGTTGTCGTCAATATTCAACGGACGTAGATCAAGCCAGGCCAGATAAGTGGATTGCGGGATCTGCCAGTTGAGTTCAGGAAACGCGGCGTTCATTTTATCTGAGATATACGTCAGGTTATCTTTCAGATAGACGCGTAAGGCATCCAGCCACGGTGCACCTTGCTGATAGGCGGCGATATGGGCAGTTAACGCCAGTACCGAAGGGGAAGAAAGCCCATCACGTCCTTTCAGTGCCGATAAATAGGCATCACGGCTGCTGCTATTTTCTATAATCCCGTAAGCACCGGTCAGCGCGGGAATATTGAAACTTTTCGATCCCGATGTCAGCAACGCCCAGTCTCCCCGCGCCACATTACTCCAGGGAATATGCGGCTGCTCGCCCCAGACCATATCCATATGGATTTCATCGGAAATAACCCGCACATCATGACGCTCGCACAGGTCAGCCATGATCTCCAGCTCATCGCACGTCCACACTTTCCCGGTAGGATTCTGTGGGTTACACAGGAGCATAATTTTACATTCTGGTTTCGCCAAAACGGCTTCCAGCTTGCCCATATCGCAAAACCAGCCGTCAGCCTGCTTCTCTAAAGCAACGGGCATTACTGTGCGCTGGTTACCTTCAATGGCCTTGTAAAATGCGTCATAGGCGGGCGTGTGGATCACCACGCCTTCACCTGTTTCAGACCACTGACGAATCAGTTCTGAAACCATATAGATGACAGAAGGGCCATACACCACCGTCTGCGTATCAATTGCGGTGTAATGCTGGGTGGAAAACCAGTGGGCAATAGCCGCGAGAAACTCATCGTTTTTCCAGCGGCTGTAGCCAAATACGCCGTGCATCAGGCGCTGATTCAGCGCCTCGATAATGCAGGGGGCAGTGGCAAAATCCATGTCTGAAATCGTGAACGGTAACAGGTCAGCAGTGCCGAAACGGTCAGCGACATAATCCCACTGTGTACACCATGTGCCATGACGATCCACGACCTTTGAAAAATCGAACATATCTTATCCTTATGCCTGGACAGTATGCATCAGACCGGCCATTTCATCTTTTACTGACTGAACTTGTGGCCCGATAACAACCTGCAGGTTATGTTGATTAAGTTGTACTACGCCAATTGCCCGATTGTCCTTCAGTGCCTGCACATTAACAAGCGACATATCTTCCACAGACAAACGCAGACGGGTAATGCAGTTATCGAGGCTGACAATATTGTCGGCACCGCCTAATGCTTCGAGGATTGCAGGAACGTTGTAACCTGATTTACCCGGCGCACCGGCAACGGCTTTTTCGATTGAGCTGGCAACTTCGCTATCGCGCCCCGGGGTTTTCAGATTGAAGCGGGTGATAGCGAAACGGAAGATGACGTAGTAAACGACAAACCAGATTGCCGCCACCACTGGCACCATGTACCACTTGGTTGACAGACCATGCAAAATACCGAACACCACGAAGTCGATGATATTGCCGTCGGTATTACCGATGGTGACGCCGAGCACAGACATGACGGTGAAGCCGAGGCCGGTTAACAGCGCGTGGATGACATACAGAACTGGCGCTACGAACAGGAACAGGAATTCCAGCGGTTCGGTAGTGCCGCCAACGACGCAGGCGATCAGGCCAGAAATCAGCAGACCTTTAATTTTATGGCGATTTTCCGGGCGCGCGCAGTGATACATAGCTAACGCTGCACCTGGTAGACCGCCGAGAAACGCAGGCATTTTACCTTGCGAAAGGAAACGCGTGACGCTTTCAGAAAAACCGTGAGTGGTCGGGCAACTCAATTGCGCCTGGAAGATGGTCAGTGCGCCGCTGACGGTTTGACCGCAGACCTCCTGCGTGCCGCCTGCGTCGGTAAAGCGAATTAATGCCACCAGAATGTGATGCAGACCAAACGGCAACAGCAGACGTTCACCGGTACCAAACAGCATCGGTCCGAAATCACCCGCGCTGTTTATCATATGGCCCAAGCCGCTAATACCCATGGCGAAAATCGGCCAGACTAATAGAATCACCAGGCCGACAAGGCCCATCACCAGCGAGGAGATAATTGGTACGAAGCGCGTACCGCCGAAGAATGCCAGCGCATCCGGCAGGCGGATATTATGGAAACGCTCATGCAGCATCCAGACGATAATACCGGCGATCACCGCACCGAGGATCCCGGTATCGATCGACTGGATCCCAAGAATGCTCTGGATGTTATTGGCTTTCAGAACGGCGGCATCTGTGGTTGGCAGAATGCCTTTATTGGTCAACCAGAAGTTTACCGCGAGGTTCATTACCGCATAACCGACGAAGCCAGCGAATGCCGCTACGCCTTTATTTTCGCGTGCCAGGCCCAGCGGGATGGCGATACAGAACATGACAGGCAGGAAACTAAAAGCAAACGAGCCAATCTTACTCATCCAGGTAAAGATAGCCTGCAACACGGGGTTGCCCAGGACCGGGATCAGGGTTATGACATCATGGCTGCTAAGAGAACTACCAATGCCGAGCATAATGCCGCAGAACGACAATAATGCCACGGGTAACATGAAGGTTTTGCCTAACTGCTGGAAGAACTCCCACAGCGTGACTTTCGGTGCTGTTTTCGCCGTCATAAAACGACTCCTCGTAGAGAACAATCTGGATTCAGTAAATTGCGCGAGAAGATAAAACGTTTTATCAAATTTTAGTGAGTCATAAATCACATTACGCAACGATAATAGCGGGTATAAGATAAATAAAAGGTAAAACGTTTTATCTGTCACATAATCAGGGAGTAGGTCATCTGCATGGCTACCGCCAAAAAAATAACCATTCATGATGTTGCGCTGGCTGCGGGCGTGTCGGTAAGTACCGTTTCGCTGGTGCTTAATGGCAAAGGGCGAATCTCTACCGCCACAGGAGAACGCGTTAACGCCGCCATTGAAGAGCTGGGATTTGTGCGCAATCGCCAGGCGTCGGCGCTGCGCGGCGGGCAAAGCGGCGTCATTGGTTTGATCGTCCGTGATTTATCTGCGCCGTTTTACGCCGAATTGACGGCCGGATTGACGGAAGCTCTGGAAGCACAGGGACGGATGGTTTTTTTGCTTCACGGCGGTAAAGACGGCGAGCAGCTGGCACAGCGGTTTTCACTGTTACTGAATCAGGGTGTCGATGGTGTGGTAATTGCCGGGGCTGCAGGAAGCAGCGATGACCTGCGGCGGATGGCAGAAGAAAAAGCTATCCCGGTGATTTTCGCTTCCCGTGCCAGTTATCTTGATGATGTTGATACGGTTCGCCCGGACAACATGCAGGCTGCACAGTTGTTGACGGAGCATCTCATTCGCAATGGGCATCAGCGGATCGCCTGGCTGGGAGGGCAAAGTTCCTCATTAACCCGTGCAGAACGGGTGGGGGGCTATTGTGCAACTCTACTAAAATTTGGCCTGCCGTTTCACAGCGATTGGGTGTTGGAGTGCACTTCCAGCCAGAAGCAAGCCGCGGAAGCTATCACGGCGCTTTTACGTCATAACCCGACCATCAGTGCCGTGGTTTGCTATAACGAAACTATTGCGATGGGGGCATGGTTTGGTTTGCTGAAAGCAGGGCGGCAAAGCGGGGAAAGCGGAGTCGATCGTTACTTTGAGCAACAGGTTTCGCTGGCGGCATTTACCGATGCGACACCAACCACACTTGATGATATACCTGTTACCTGGGCCAGCACGCCAGCGCGGGAACTTGGTATCACACTTGCGGATCGCATGATGCAAAAAATCACCCATGAAGAGACGCATTCACGCAATCTTATTATTCCCGCCCGGCTCATTGCGGCGAAATAATCCTCTCTTTATCTGCTATACTTGGTAGTGTCCTTTCCTCAAGGTTAATGATAAAAAATGTGGCACACAGGCGGTGCCTTTTATTTTTACTGAAGTTCACAGGAGGTTTATGTGTTTAATTCTGACAACCTGAGACTCGACGGAAAATGCGCCATCATCACAGGTGCGGGTGCAGGTATTGGTAAAGAAATCGCCATTACATTCGCGACAGCTGGCGCATCTGTGGTGGTCAGTGATATTAACGCCGACGCAGCTAACCATGTTGTAGACGAAATTCAACAACTGGATGGTCAGGCATTTGCCTGGCGTTGTGATATTACTTCCGAACAGGAACTCTCTGCACTGGCAGACTTTGCCGTCAGTAATCTGGGTAAAGTTGATATCCTGGTTAACAACGCCGGTGGCGGTGGTCCTAAACCGTTTGATATGCCAATGGCAGATTTTCGCCGTGCTTATGAACTGAATGTGTTTTCTTTTTTCCATCTGTCACAACTTGTTGCGCCAGAAATGGAAAAAAATGGAGGTGGCGTTATTCTGACCATCACTTCTATGGCGGCAGAAAATAAAAATATAAACATGACTTCCTATGCATCATCTAAAGCTGCGGCCAGTCATCTGGTCAGAAATATGGCATTTGACCTGGGTGAAAAAAATATTCGGGTGAATAGCATTGCGCCGGGGGCAATATTAACCGATGCCCTGAAATCCGTTATTACACCAGAAATTGGGTAATGCTGCCAACTTACTGATTTAGTGTATGATGGTGATTTTAAGGTGCTTGCGTGGCTTCCATTTCCATCAGATGTCCTTCCTGCTCCGCTACTGAAGGCGTGGTGCGTAACGGCAAAAGCACTGCCGGACATCAGCGCTATCTCTGCTCTCATTGCCGTAAAACATGGCAACTACAGTTCACTTACACCGCCTCTCAGCCCGGTACGCACCAGAAAATCATTGATATGGCCATGAATGGCGTCGGATGTCGCGCCAGTGCACGCATTATGGGCGTTGGCCTCAACACGGTTTTACGTCACTTAAAAAACTCAGGCCGCAGTCGGTAACCTCGCGCATACAACCGGGCAGTGATGTGATTGTCTGCGCTGAAATGGACGAACATTGGGGCTACGTCGGTGCTAAATCACGTCAGCGCTGGCTGTTTTACGCGTATGACAGGATACGGAGGACGGTTGTGGCGCACGTCTTCGGTGAACGCACTCTGGCCACACTGGAGCGTCTTCTGAGCCTGCTGTCGGCCTTTGAGGTCGTGGTATGGATGACGGATGGCTGTCCGCTGTATGAATCACGCCTGAAGGGAAAGCTGCACGTTATCAGCAAGCGTTACACTCAGCGCATTGAGCGACATAATCTGAATCTGAGACAACATCTGGCAAGGCTGGTACGGAAGTCACTGTCGTTCTCAAAATCGGTGGAGCTGCATGACAAGGTCATCGGGCATTATCTGAACATAAAACACTATCAGTAAGTTGGAGTCATTACCCAGAAATTGAACAAAAAATGTTACAGCACACGCCGATCAGACGTCTGGGCCAACCGCAAGATATTGCTAACGCGGCGCTGTTCCTTTGCTCGCCTGCAGCCAGCTGGGTAAGCGGACAAATTCTCACCGTCTCCGGTGGTGGGGTACAGGAGCTCAATTAATACACTAACGAACCGGTAAACGGTCGTATGTGTTGTTTACCGGGATAGCGTGTGCAATTCATCAACGTCTCTGCTAAACAACTGGCAGCCAAATCACGGCTATTGGTTAACCAATTGCTGGGTGAAAAGTATACGAATAGAGTGTACCTTCGCACTATTCAACAGCAATGATAGGCGCTCACCTGACAACGCGGTAAACTAGTTATTCACGCTAACTATAATGGTTTAATGATGGATAACATGCAGACTGAAGCACAACCGACACGGACCCGGATCCTCAATGCTGCCAGAGAGATTTTTTCAGAAAATGGATTTCACAGTGCCTCGATGAAAGCCATCTGTAAATCTTGCGCCATTAGTCCTGGGACGCTCTATCACCATTTCATCTCCAAAGAAGCCTTGATTCAGGCGATTATCTTACAGGACCAGGAGAGGGCGCTGGCTCGTTTCCGGGAACCGATTGAAGGGATTCATTTTGTTGACTATATGGTCGAGTCTATTGTCTCTCTCACCCATGAAGCCTTTGGGCAACGGGCGCTGGTGGTCGAAATTATGGCGGAAGGGATGCGTAACCCACAGGTCGCCGCCATGCTTAAAAATAAGCATATGACGATCACTGAATTTGTTGCCCAGCGGATGCGTGATGCCCAGCAAAAAGGCGAGATAAGCCCAGACATCAACACGGCAATGACTTCACGTTTACTGCTGGATCTGACCTACGGTGTACTGGCCGATATCGAAGCGGAAGACCTGGCGCGTGAAGCGTCGTTTGCTCAGGGATTACGCGCGATGATTGGCGGTATATTAACCGCATCCTGATCCTCTCATTTCGCGGGCTGGTGATAACTGTGCCCGCGTTTCATATCGTAATTTCTCTGTGCAAAAATTATCCTCCCCGTGTTCGGAGAATTCCCCCCCAAAATATTCACCGTAGCCATATGTCATGAGAGTTTATCGTTCCCAATACTCTCGAACGAACGTTCGATTGCTTATTTTATGGCTTCTGTCAACGCTGTTTTAAAGATTAATGCGATCCATATCACGCTGTGGGTATTGCAGTTTTTGGTTTTTTGATCGCAGTGTCAGTTCTTTTTATTTCCATTTCTCTTCCATGGGTTTCTCACAGATAACTGTGTGCAACACAGAATTGGTTAACTAATCAGATTAAAGGTTGACCAGTATTTTTATCTTAATGAGGAGTCCCTTATGTTACGTCCTGTAGAAACCCCAACCCGTGAAATCAAAAAACTCGACGGCCTGTGGGCATTCAGTCTGGATCGCGAAAACTGTGGAATTGATCAGCGTTGGTGCGAAAGCGCGTTACAAGAAAGCCGGGCAATTGCAGTGCCAGGCAGTTTTAACGATCAGTTCGCCGATGCAGATATTCGTAATTATGTGGGCAACGTCTGGTATCAGCGCGAAGTCTTTATACCGAAAGGTTGGGCAGGCCAGCGTATCGTGCTGCGTTTCGATGCGGTCACTCATTACGGCAAAGTGTGGGTCAATAATCAGGAAGTGATGGAGCATCAGGGCGGCTATACGCCATTTGAAGCCGATGTCACGCCGTATGTTATTGCCGGGAAAAGTGTACGTATCACCGTTTGTGTGAACAACGAACTGAACTGGCAGACTATCCCGCCGGGAATGGTGATTACCGACGAAAACGGCAAGAAAAAGCAGTCTTACTTCCATGATTTCTTTAACTATGCCGGGATCCATCGCAGCGTAATGCTCTACACCACGCCGAACACCTGGGTGGACGATATCACCGTGGTGACGCATGTCGCGCAAGACTGTAACCACGCGTCTGTTGACTGGCAGGTGGTGGCCAATGGTGATATCAGCGTTGAACTGCGTGATGCGGATCAACAGGTGGTTGCAACTGGACAAGGCACCAGCGGGACTTTGCAAGTGGTGAATCCGCACCTCTGGCAACCGGGTGAAGGTTATCTCTATGAACTGTGCGTCACAGCCAAAAGCCAGACAGAGTGTGATATCTACCCGCTGCGCGTCGGCATCCGGTCAGTGGCAGTGAAGGGCGAACAGTTCCTGATTAACCACAAACCGTTCTACTTTACTGGCTTTGGTCGTCATGAAGATGCGGATTTGCGAGGCAAAGGATTCGATAACGTGCTGATGGTGCACGATCACGCATTAATGGACTGGATTGGGGCCAACTCCTACCGTACCTCGCATTACCCTTACGCTGAAGAGATGCTCGACTGGGCAGATGAACATGGCATCGTGGTGATTGATGAAACTGCAGCTGTCGGCTTTAACCTCTCTTTAGGCATTGGTTTCGAAGCGGGCAACAAGCCGAAAGAACTGTACAGCGAAGAGGCTGGCAACGGGGAAACTCAGCAGGCGCACTTACAGGCGATTAAAGAGCTGATAGCGCGTGACAAAAACCACCCAAGCGTGGTGATGTGGAGTATTGCCAACGAACCGGATACCCGTCCGCAAGGTGCACGGGAATATTTCGCGCCACTGGCGGAAGCAACGCGTAAACTCGACCCGACGCGTCCGATCACCTGCGTCAATGTAATGTTCTGCGACGCTCACACCGATACCATCAGCGATCTCTTTGATGTGCTGTGCCTGAACCGTTATTACGGTTGGTATGTCCAAAGCGGCGATTTGGAAACGGCAGAGAAGGTACTGGAAAAAGAACTGCTGGCCTGGCAGGAGAAACTGCATCAGCCGATTATCATCACCGAATACGGCGTGGATACGTTAGCCGGCCTGCACTCAATGTACACCGACATGTGGAGTGAAGAGTATCAGTGTGCATGGCTGGATATGTATCACCGCGTCTTTGATCGCGTCAGCGCCGTCGTCGGTGAACAGGTATGGAATTTCGCCGATTTTGCGACCTCGCAAGGCATATTGCGCGTTGGCGGTAACAATTGACCTACATGGGCCTCGGGCTTTGCTACAGCCTGGTGAATATTCCTTATGGTTCACTTGCTACCGCGATGACCCAACAACCACAATCTCGCGCCCGTCTGGGCGCGGCTCGTGGGATTGCCGCTTCATTGACCTTTGTATGCCTGGCATTTCTGATAGGACCGAGCATTAAGAACTCCAGCCCGGAAGAGATGGTGTCGGTATACCATTTCTGGACGATTGTGCTGGTGATTGCCGGAATGGTGCTTTACTTCATCTGCTTCAAATCGACGCGTGAAAATGTGGTACGTATCGTGGCGCAGCCGTCATTGAAGATCAGTTTGCAAACCCTGAAACGGAATCGCCCGCTGTTTATGTTGTGCATCGGTGCGCTGTGTGTGCTGATTTCGACCTTCGCGGTCAGCGCCTCGTCGTTGTTCTACGTGCGCTATGTGTTAAATGATACCGGGCTGTTCACTGTGCTGGTACTGGTGCAAAACCTGGTTGGTACTGTGGCATCGGCACCGCTTGTGCCGGGGATGGTCGCGAGGATCGGTAAAAAGAATACCTTCCTGATTGGCGCTTTGCTGGGAACCTGCGGTTATCTGCTATTCTTCTGGGTTTCCGTCTGGTCACTGCCGGTGGCGTTGGTTGCGTTGGCCATCGCTTCAATTGGTCAGGGCGTTACTATGACTGTGATGTGGGCACTGGAAGCTGATACCGTAGAATACGGTGAATACCTGACCGGCGTGCGAATTGAAGGGCTCACCTATTCACTATTCTCATTTACCCGTAAATGCGGTCAGGCAATCGGAGGTTCAATTCCTGCCTTTATTTTGGGATTAAGCGGATATATCGCCAATCAGGTGTAAACGCCGGAAGTTATTATGGGCATCCGCACATCAATTGCCTTAGTACCTTGCGGATTTATGCTACTGGCATTCGTTATTATCTGGTTTTATCCGCTCACGGATAAAAAATTCAAAGAAATCGTGGTTGAAATTGATAATCGTAAAAAAGTGCAGCAGCAATTAATCAGCGATATCACTAATTAATATTCAATAAAAATAATCAGAACATCAAAGGTGCAACTATGAGAAAAATAGTGGCCATGGCCGTTATTTGCCTGACGGCTGCCTCTGGCCTTACCTCTGCTTACGCGGCGCAACTGGCTGACGATGAAGCGGGACTACGCATCAGACTGAAAAACGAATTGCGCAGGGCTGATAAGCCCAGTGCTGGCGCGGGAAGAGATATTTACGCATGGGTACAGGGAGGATTGCTCGATTTCAATAGTGGTTATTATTCCAATATTGTTGGCGTTGAAGGCGGAGCGTATTATGTTTATAAATTAGGTGCTCGTGCTGATATGAGTACCCGGTGGTATCTTGATGGTGATAAAAGTTTTGGCTTTGCCCTGGGGGCAGTAAAAATAAAACCCAGTGAAAATAGCCTGCTTAAATTAGGTCGCTTCGGGACGGATTATAGTTATGGTAGCTTACCTTATCGTATTCCGTTAATGGTTGGCAGTTCGCAACGTACATTACCGACAGTTTCTGAAGGAGCATTAGGTTATTGGGCTTTAACGCCAAATATTGATCTGTGGGGAATGTGGCGTTCACGAGTATTTTTATGGACTGATTCAACAACCGGTATTCGTGATGAAGGGGTGTATAACAGCCAGACGGGAAAATACGATAAACATCGCGCACGTTCTTTTTTAGCCGCCAGTTGGTATGATGATACCAGTCGCTATTCTCTGGGGGCATCGGTACAGAAAGATGTTTCCAATCAGATACAAAGTATTCTCGAGAAAAGCATACCGCTCGACCCGAATTATACGTTGAAAGGGGAGTTGCTCGGCTTTTACGCGCAGCTCGAAGGTTTAAGTCGTAATACCAGCCAGCCCAATGAAACGGCGTTGGTTAGTGGACAATTGACCTGGAATGCGCCGTGGGGAAGCGTATTTGGCAGTGGTGGTTATTTGCGCCATGCAATGAATGGTGCCGTGGTGGATACCGACATTGGCTATCCCTTTTCATTAAGTCTTGATCGTAACCGTGAAGGAATGCAGTCCTGGCAATTAGGTGCCAACTACCGTGTAACTCCGCAATTTACGCTGACATTTGCACCGATTGTGACTCGCGGCTATGAATCCAGTAAACGAGATGTGCGGATTGAAGGCGCGGGTATCTTAGGTGGTATGAACCTATCGGGTCAGCGAAGGGCCGTTACAAGGGATGAATTTCTTTCTTGCTGCCGATAAAGGGCGGGAAAAGCGCGATGGCAGTACGCTGGGCGATCGCCTGAATTACTGGGATGTGAAAATGAGTATTCAGTATGACTTTATGCTGAAGTAAGAAATAACGCCGGAGAGAAAAACCTCCGGCGTTTCAGATTGTTGACAAAGTGCGCGTTTTTTATGCCGGATGCGGCGTAAACGCCTTATCCAGCCTACAAAAACTCATAAATTCAAAGTGTTGCAGGAAAAGGTAGGCCTGATAAGCGTAGCGCATCAGGCAATCTCTGGTTTGTTTTCAGATGAAAACGCCGGAGTGAAAATTCTCCGGCGTTTTGGCCGTGAATTACTGCTGCGGAATTGCCGGTACAGCCGGAACGTTAAGAGCTGGCATCGCAAACATGCCAACAAAATCTTCTAACGACATTTTCTGCCCATTTAACGTTATCTGACCGTTAGCATATTGCAGGCTGGTGGTGATGGTATTGTCCTGCAAGGTGGTCAGACGGAACATCTGCCCCATTGCTGATGCACCTTCAACTTGCTGTTTCGCCAGTTTTTTCGCTTGATCTTCCTGATAACCTTCCAGCTTCGCTACCTGAGTCATCAACTCAGTTGCCATATCCACCGGAATGGTCAGTTTCGCATCCAGAGATTTAACCGAACGATCTACTTCCTGCGCCAGCGTTTGCGGCGCTTCTTTAGTCGTTGCCGGATCTTTCAGGAACAGCGACAGATTCAGCGCACTTTCACCCTGACTGTTTTTCCAGCTTAGCGGCGCGATAGTAATCACCGGATCGCCTTTCAACATCAGCGGCAGGGCGCTAAAGAAGGCTTCCGTCACTTTCTCCTGATAAAGTTCGGGATTGTTGGCAATTTCTGGCTGTGCCAGCAGCGCCTGAGTTTGCGCGTTATATTGCTGGCTAAACTGATGCCAGGCTTCACCATCAATCTGGCCGACTTTTAAAGTCAGCTTGCCGCTGCCCAGATCCTGATTCTGTACCTTCAGGCTGTTTAGCGAGTAATCCAGTTGGCTATTGATCGTTTTACCGTCATTGACCAGATCCGATTTACCGCTGATCTCCATGCCTTCCAGCAGTGCCAGTTCTTTGCCTTCCACTGAAATGGTCATTTTTTCCAGTGACAGTTTTTGGTTTCCTACGCGCTCACCAAAACTTCCCAGCGTGCTGGAACCGTCGGTTTTCAGATTATTAAAGGTCAACTGCACTTTCTGGTTGTATTCGTTAACTGCGTCTATCCGACCACTTTGCGCCTCTCCGGAAAGGGAGATGGCTTTGCCGTCTCTGTCAGCATTTAACTGGAACTCGCCGCCGCTAAAGGCGACTTTTTCATCCTTTTGCTCGTAATTCAGTGGATTGAGCGAAATATCGGAACTGGAATCACCGCTGTAACCAATGCGCGAGTTAATCTCAAAAGGCGTTTCACCTTTTGCCATATCAAACAGTGGTTTGCTTACTTCGTTATTAACCAGCGTGGTTTGAATTGATGCCATCGACGGGATCAGGTTCAGTTTTTTAAGCTGGGCAAGCGGGAAGGGACCATGATCAACCGATTCGTTGAAGATGACGCTCTGACCGCTTTTAATCCACGGATTTTCTTTCCCGGCAATGGGTTTCACCAACAGTTGCAACTGGCTGCTGAATACGCCGCGATGATAGTTTTGATAACTCACTTCCAGGTTGGATTCAGGAGCTGTCAGTTTGAGTTGCGCGTTCGCCTGCGCGACCATGTCTTCGAGATGGGTTTCAATCTTCTTGCCTGTATACCATGCGCCGCCTGTCCAGACTACGCCTAGCGCAACAATGACGCCTACCGCTACCAGCGATTTATTCATAATGATTATCCATAAAATGAAATCAGGCGGACTGGCCGCCTGAAGGTGTTATAAGCCTTTAATAAGCTTAGCAAGAGATGTTAATTTTTTCAGTAAGCTCTTACAGCTTGTTGTAAACACGCGCTAAACGGCCGTGGCCTTTGACAGTCACCGGTGATTCGTTGGCGGCAATAAACGCTGATTCACCCGGTTTAAGCTGTAACTGCTGAGAACCTTTCCACAACGTTGCATCGCCTTCGACGCAGAACAAAATGGCGGCACTCTGCTGGCTGATGGTGGTTTCTTTATCACTAAGGTCATGCAGCGAGAAGGCAAAATCATCCACAGGAATCGGGAAGTCCAGTTCTGCACCTTGTTTCACCGGCTGGGTCAACAACTGGTTAGCCGGTTTGGCTTCGAATTTCACATTGGCAACCAGTTCCGGAATATCAATGTATTTAGGCGTCAGACCTGCACGCAGCACGTTATCGGAGTTCGCCATCACTTCCAGCGCCACGCCTTGCAGGTAAGCGTGCGGTGTTTCAGCGAACAGGAACATCGCTTCGCCAGGATTCAATTTCACCACATTCAGTAACAGCGGGGAGAACAGGCCGCTGTCTTCCGGGTAAAATTCAGAAATTAAACGAATCGTTTGCCACGGTTCACCCTGCTGACTGTCGAGCGCCGATTTTAAAATCGCCAGCGCGCGGGATTTTTCTTCACCCTGCATATTCAACAGGTTGGCGAACAGTTCGCTTAAACGTTCGGCATGTGGCTGTTGTAAAAAGTGAGCAATCGCCGGATGTGCACCGGCGACCGGCTGGAGTAGGGAGACAATCTCGGAAAATTCACGAAACGCGTTCATCGCAAGGAAAGGCGTCAGCGCAAAAACCAGCTCCGGCTTGTGGTTAGGATCTTTATAGTTACGCTCGGCGGCATCCATCGGGATACCTGCGGCATTTTCTTTGGCAAAACCGATTTCAGAATTGTGTTTGTTTGGATGAACCTGAATGGAGAGTGGCTGTGCTGCGCATAATACTTTGAACAGGAAAGGCAGTTCGCCAAAGCGTTTGGCAACGGCCTCTCCGAGCAGAGTCGATTTATCACTCTCAATCACATCACGCAGTGAAACGATATCTCCGGCGGCATTCTGCACTCGTGAACTGCTTTTCGGATGTGCGCCCATCCACAGCTCGGCCATCGGCTGGCTGGACGGATTTTCCATACCATAAAGTTCAGTCAACGCCGTTTTGCTACCCCAGGCATAGTTTTGCACTGAGTTAATGAGTTTTTGCATGATCAATCCCTGTTTTAATGTGGAAATTAATCCCGCTATTAAAGCAAGAATCCTACGGGAAGTAACCTGGAGCCGCAAAAAGTCGTACTAGTCTCAGTTTTTGTTAAAAAACTGTGTAGGATATTGTTACTCGCTTTTAACAGGGCAACGGAACACCCGCCCAGAGCATAACCAAACCAGGCAGTAAGTGAGAGAACAATGTCAAACAAACCCTTTCATTATCAGTCTCCTTTTCCACTCAAAAAAAATGATACTGAGTATTACCTGCTAACCAGTGAACACGTTAGCGTATCTGAATTTGAAGGGCAGGAGATTTTGAAAGTCGCACCCGAAGCGTTAACTCTGTTGGCGCGTCAGGCGTTTCATGATGCGTCGTTTATGCTGCGTCCGGCTCACCAACAACAGGTGGCCGACATTCTGCGTGACCCGGAGGCCAGCGAAAATGATAAATATGTGGCGCTGCAATTCCTGCGTAACTCCGACATCGCGGCGAAAGGCGTTCTGCCAACCTGTCAGGATACCGGCACCGCGATTATTGTTGGTAAAAAAGGGCAGCGTGTATGGACCGGTGGTGGTGATGAAGCGGCGCTGGCGCGCGGTGTCTATAACACTTATATCGAAGATAATCTGCGCTACTCGCAAAACGCGCCGCTGGATATGTATAAAGAAGTGAATACCGGCACCAATCTGCCAGCGCAGATCGATCTTTATGCCGTTGATGGCGACGAATACAAATTCCTCTGTATCGCAAAAGGTGGTGGTTCGGCAAACAAGACGTATCTCTATCAGGAAACCAAAGCGTTACTGACGCCGGGGAAACTGAAAAATTACCTGGTTGAGAAGATGCGCACGCTGGGTACCGCGGCCTGTCCTCCGTATCATATTGCGTTCGTTATTGGTGGAACTTCTGCAGAAACGAACCTTAAAACGGTGAAACTGGCTTCCGCGAAATACTATGATGAACTGCCAACGGAAGGGAATGAGCACGGTCAGGCGTTCCGCGATGTGGAACTGGAAAAAGAATTACTGATCGAAGCGCAAAATCTCGGTCTGGGTGCGCAGTTTGGTGGTAAATACTTCGCTCACGACATCCGCGTGATTCGCCTGCCACGTCACGGCGCATCCTGTCCGGTTGGTATGGGTGTTTCCTGCTCTGCTGACCGTAATATCAAAGCGAAGATCAACCGTCAGGGGATCTGGATCGAAAAACTGGAACATAATCCAGGTAAATATATCCCTGAAGAGCTGCGTAAAGCGGGAGAAGGCGAAGCGGTGCGCGTTGACCTTAACCGTCCGATGAAAGAGATCCTCGCACAGTTGTCGCAGTATCCCGTTTCTACACGCTTATCGCTTAACGGCACGATTATCGTTGGTCGTGATATTGCTCACGCCAAACTGAAAGAGCGGATGGATAACGGTGAAGGGCTGCCGCAATACATTAAAGATCATCCGATTTACTACGCGGGTCCGGCCAAAACGCCGGAAGGTTATGCCTCCGGTTCTCTTGGCCCAACGACCGCCGGACGGATGGATTCTTATGTCGATCAACTGCAAGCGCAGGGCGGAAGTATGATCATGCTGGCGAAAGGCAACCGCAGCCAGCAGGTGACGGATGCCTGTAAAAAACACGGCGGCTTCTACCTTGGCAGTATCGGTGGTCCGGCCGCTGTATTGGCGCAGGGAAGTATTAAGAGCCTGGAATGTGTTGAATATCCGGAACTGGGAATGGAAGCCATCTGGAAAATTGAAGTGGAAGATTTCCCGGCGTTTATCCTTGTGGATGATAAAGGAAATGACTTCTTCCAGCAGATACAACTCACACAGTGCACTCGCTGTGTGAAATAAACAGAGCCGCCCTTCGGGGCGGTTTTTTTACATGGCACGAAAGACCAAACATTTGTTATCAAATAGTAAATAATGAGTGAGCTAAAAGTTGCTTAACGAAAGCAAAACAGAAAGAAAAAATTAATCAGGTGAGGAGCAGGCCATGAATACAGTACGCAGCGAAAAAGATTCGATGGGGGCGATTGATGTCCCGGCAGATAAGCTGTGGGGCGCACAAACTCAACGCTCGCTGGAGCATTTCCGCATTTCGACGGAGAAAATGCCCACCTCACTGATTCATGCGCTGGCGCTAACCAAGCGCGCAGCGGCAAAAGTTAATGAAGATTTAGACTTGTTGTCTGAAGAGAAAGCGAGCGCCATTCGGCAGGCGGCGGATGAAGTACTGGCAGGACAGCATGACGACGAATTCCCGCTGGCTATCTGGCAGACCGGCTCCGGCACGCAAAGTAACATGAACATGAACGAAGTGCTGGCTAACCGGGCCAGTGAATTACTCGGCGGTGTGCGCGGGATGGAACGTAAAGTTCACCCTAACGACGACGTGAACAAAAGCCAAAGTTCCAACGATGTCTTTCCGACGGCGATGCACGTTGCGGCGCTGCTGGCACTGCGCAAGCAACTCATTCCGCAGCTTAAAACCCTGACACAGACGCTGAGTGAAAAATCGCGTGCATTTGCCGATATCGTCAAAATCGGTCGAACCCACTTGCAGGACGCCACGCCGCTAACACTAGGGCAGGAGATTTCCGGCTGGGTAGCGATGCTCGAGCATAATCTCAAACATATCGAATACAGCCTGCCTCACGTAGCGGAACTGGCTCTTGGCGGTACAGCGGTGGGTACTGGACTAAATACCCATCCGGAGTATGCGCGTCGCGTAGCAGATGAACTGGCAGTCATTACCTGTGCACCGTTTGTTACCGCGCCGAACAAATTTGAAGCGCTTGCGACCTGTGATGCCCTGGTTCAGGCGCACGGCGCGTTGAAAGGGTTGGCTGCGTCACTGATGAAAATCGCCAATGATGTCCGCTGGCTGGCCTCTGGCCCGCGCTGCGGAATTGGTGAAATCTCAATCCCGGAAAATGAGCCGGGCAGCTCAATCATGCCGGGGAAAGTGAACCCAACCCAGTGTGAAGCATTAACCATGCTCTGCTGTCAGGTAATGGGGAACGACGTGGCGATCAACATGGGTGGCGCTTCCGGTAACTTTGAACTGAACGTCTTCCGTCCGATGGTGATCCATAATTTCCTGCAATCGGTGCGCTTGCTGGCAGATGGCATGGAAAGTTTTAACAAACACTGCGCAGTGGGTATTGAACCGAATCGTGAGCGAATCAATCAATTACTCAATGAATCGCTGATGCTGGTGACTGCGCTTAACACCCACATTGGTTATGACAAAGCCGCGGAGATCGCCAAAAAAGCGCATAAAGAAGGGCTGACCTTAAAAGCTGCGGCCCTTGCGCTGGGGTATCTTAGCGAAGCCGAGTTTGACAGCTGGGTACGGCCAGAACAGATGGTCGGCAGTATGAAAGCCGGGCGTTAATCTGCAACATACAGGTGCAGCCGTGGAATGATCAAACGAAGCGGCTGCGCCTGAGGTTTATAACGGTGCTGCACATTGTCGGCATCGTAATTTAACAACTCACCAACGTCCGGCACGCCCGCGCCATTATCCCGATTAATCAGTGCAATCAGTGGTGTAGGGCAGGCGTGTTGGACTTGTTTTTGATCTCCTTTGTACCAGACGCGGGCAATCGGCTGCACCTTCACTGGACGTTTGATTTTTAACTTCGCGTTCTGTGGCAGGGCAGCGATATCCTGATACTCTCGCTCCAGTTTTCTTTGCCACTCCTCGCGCGTCCACGGTGCGACACTGCGTGGTGATTTCAGGCTTTTTTCCAGCTGTGCCAGGACTTCATCACGATGCAAATTCTTAATGATATGTTTATTAGCCCAACCAAAGCGTAAAGTGGCGGGGTCGTGCAGAACGGTGAGCGTGCGGTAAGCATTAAGGGTGATCAGCCCCGGCAAATGACGATGCACCCATTCAAAACGTGCCGCGGTGGGGAGTTCTGATTCAACCGTGACGATATGCTCGAACGTGGTCTTGAGTTTATTGATGTGCTGAATATGACTGACCAACGCTGCTTGCGAAAGGTTATCGACCTGGTAACACAACACGCCAGGCAGACGGACAGCGGCCTTGCTGCTGCGATTTTCGGACTGTTGTTGAATAAATAAATGGCGGAAATGACGCAACGCCAGCGACTGCGCGTCGTTGCCGAGATGTTGTTTTACCTCAATACGATTAAGCGGATTATGCTCATCCTCTTTTTTTACCTCCGGCAAAGAGAACACGCGGGCAACCAATAGCTTGTGTTGCTCAAGATGAGCGGCAAATGTAGCCAGCTCTTGTTCCATCTGGCGAAAGGTAGTGTTGAGTCGGTCTACGAGATCGTAACGCGCCATAATATTAACCACTTTAGTTACAACATACTTATTTTATAGCACAGTCGTGGTGACTTGACCATCGTGCGCGTAGTGTCAGGCAGAGGTAAATTGCGGGATGTTATGCCATAACGGCCAGCTAAACGAGAAGCGAGCACCACCCAGTTCGCTGATGTCACAATTAACCGTACCGCCCATTGTCAGTGCTATTGAGTGGACAATTGCCAGCCCCAGCCCGCAGCCGCCGGTTGAGCGATCCCGGCTGGGATCGAGGCGAACAAAAGGTTCAAAGATATGTTCGCGGTTTTCTGGGGCAATCCCTGGGCCATCATCCTCAACAATTAATGTCGCTCTATTCCCCGACAGTAGCAGGCTGGTTTCAACCGTTGAATGGCAGTAGCGCAGGGCGTTATTGAGCAAATTATCCAGCACGCGCTCCATTAAGCGCATATCCAACGCCGCATAATGGCCTTGCATGAGCGTTTTTATCCGTACCGTTTTATCGGGCGTTACTGCCTGAATATCTGCCAGATGCGTTGACAGCCACAACGGCAGGTCTGGTTCGCTAAGATGAAGCTCGTTTTGTGGGCGATCGAGTCGGGCATAAGTCAGCAGCTCTTCAATTAAAGCTTCAAGTTGACTGATATCACGATTCAACGCCTGGGATTCGGCGGCGCTCAGGTTATCGCTCATCTCCAGTCGATAACGCAGGCGCACTAACGGTGTTCGCAGTTCGTGAGCGATACCGTCAATAAGCTGTTTTTTGCTGGCAATTAAGGCGTTGATATTGTCCGCCATCTGGTTAAATGCGATACCAAGTCGTTCAAAGCTCGAACCCTCATCAAAGTGGATACGTTCATTGAGATGCCCATCGCCAAATCGTTGCGCCGCTGCTTCCAGTTTTAACATATCCTGCCAGTGCGGACGCATCCAGATAAACACCGGAAAGGCGAGGGAAATAGCAATAAAAGCGATCAGGGCGATATCCAGCAATCGCATTTGATGGAGGTAATAAAGATAAGGAACAGGACCAACTGCCAGCACGTAGTGGCTGCGCGGGATACGCTGCAAAAACGTGTACTGATCGTCCAGGGCGACAATTTCGCCGCCACGCAGTCGGTGCATGGAAATATCATCAAGATGGTATTTACTCAGTGGCTCGACACGCAGATCGAAAGAGAGATTTAAATCCATCTCTTTCAGCGTCTTACCCCAGTCGTGTGGGGGGATCTCTCGCAATTCGCTGCGCATCAGATACAGCGAACTGTTCATCAAATCATCCAGCGACTGTTTGCCCGCGCGTTCGGCGGTAAATTTGTACACCAGCCCAACCAGCAGAGACATCACAAGGAAGCAGACAAACAATAACAGGTAAAACTGGATAAACAATTTTTTCATTGGCATCGCCCGCAACAGAATACTATTCGTATTAATTCACGACTGTGGAGCAATGTAAACCGCCAACTGGATAAGACCTTGTTTGGAAGATAATGTCCGGAACAGACGGATGTATCCCCGGTGTATTCATATTCAGTAAATTCAATTTTCCACCGGGGCTTGTTTATTATGCTAAGGTTTAATTTAACGTGACGCTTTGTTGTTCTTTAGTCTCTCTATCCTTAAGAAGACGGGCTGATATTACACCGGACATTATTGAACCATTCACATTAAGCGCTGTTCTTGCCATATCAACGATCGGCTCTATGGCAATAAAAATAACTACTAATGCGACAGGGAAATTAAGTGTTGAAAGGACAATCAGCGCCGCGAATGTCCCACCACTACCTACGCCTGCTACCCCTATTGAGCCAAGCGCGATGGCAGGTAAAAGAGTTGCGAGGAATTGCAATGAGAAGGGATCGATACCCATTGTTGGAGCAATCATCGCCACCATCACGGCAGGATAAATCCCAGCGCAGCCATTTTGTCCCATGCTGGAACCAAAAGACGCTGCAATATTAGCAATCGTATTTGGAACCCCCAATTTTTCCAATGCAGAAATAGCCAGAGGAATTGAAGCCGCACTACTGCGAGAAACAAACGCAAAGGTAAGTACTTGCCAGACGGTCTTGTAATAGTTAACGGGGTTTTTACCTATTAACAGCAAAATGCCCGAGTGAACAATAAACATCACAAAAACGGCCAGATAACAGGCGACGATGAACCCGAGCAAATTGGTAAACTGTGAAAGCTGATACGTTGAGAAGACTTTCGCCATTAGTGCCATTACCCCATAAGGCGTCAGCGCAATGACAATACGGACCATTTTCATTACCCATATTTGAATCGCGTTGATCCCCGCGCTCAATTTTTCGCCCTCTGCTGGTGCATCTTTCTTTACTTTTAACAGCGCAATACCAGCAAGAATTGTAAAGATGACGATGCCAATAACCGAAACACTTCTTGCCCCGGTCAGATCAAGGAAGAGGTTGGTTGGGATCAATGACGTAATGAGTCGCGGTAAAGATACCGCAGCTGTTTTCGAGACGTCATCGCTGGTTAAAGAGGATTGCATATGACCAAAGGCGCTGGCATCAAGGCCAATTGCACTGGCAATAGCCAGGCCAACTAAACCTGCAATCATGACTAAACACAACATACAGGCAACAATAGTTAAAGACATCTTGCCAATACCAGCGCTATTTTCGAGCTTATTAATCGCTGAAAGAATCGAAATGAATATGAGTGGAACGGCAACAAGTTTTAATAAATTAACATAACCGTTACCAGCAATATTATACCATTCGATAACGGTTTCACTGCTTGTCTCAGGAATGAAATGCAGGGAGATACCAATGATAGCCCCCAGGAAAATCGCGATAAAAACACTTTTGGAAAGGGATTCGCTCTTTTGATCCGTTTTGAAAATCCCCCATGAGCAGATCAAAAAAAGCACAATATATGTGAAAGTTGTAACCGTTTTTTAAGCCTCTTGCCTCATTCAGCACCTGAAATGCCGGAAAGAGTTTGTTGTAAAAAATCTGCGCCATAAGACGCAGGGACGAGGCGATTATAGAGAAATTTTTTCTCATTTTCATATCAAATGTAGGGGGTTTGGAATTTGAATAAGCTCTTATTAATTGAATTCGTTAATTGTTCTCTTTTTCAGATGAACAAATATTAGTCATCTGATTGTTTATTGTCACTATCCCATGCATGAGGCGCAAAAAGATAGCCTTTGTTACGCACAGTTTTAATGCGATAAGGTTCTGCGGCGTTATCGAGCAGTTTTTTTCTTAACCGCGAAATAGCCACGTCCACGCTACGATCCAGTCCGTCATAACTGACGCCGCGTAAATTTTTCAGCAATGCATCGCGGTCCATGATTTGCCCGGCATGCGTAGCTAGTTCCCACAATAATTCGAAATCAGCTGTCGAGAGCGAGATTTCAGTGTTAGCCAGGGTGACTACGCGGTTGATGGGGTCGATAGTTAACGTGCCGAAATGCAGGGCTTTGTAGGGAGTAAGAGACGTTTCCTGAAGACCTTTGGTCAGTGTGGCTTGCTCATTCTGACGCAAATGCAAACGTAAACGCGCTAGCAAAACAGCAGGGGGCGTCGTTTTGAGAATATAGTCGCAGGCACCCATTTCCAGTGCCAGGATGTGGTTCATATCGCTATCGAGAGAGGTTAGAAGAACAATCGGTCCAGACCACTTTGCGCGTAAATCACGACAAATGGTCATGCCGTCCTTGCCTGGTAGCATGATGTCGAGTAACACCAAATCCGGATTTTCTCGCAAAATGGTTTCTTCGGCCTGGTCGCCGCGCGGTTCTACGGTAACCTGCATATCATGTTTTGCCAGGTACGCGGCAATCAGTGAACCGACTTCCGCATCATCTTCCACAAATACGATAGTGTTCATAACATTCACGGTAGATATAAAAACGTCACAATACACCGCGCTGTTTTTACTTACTATCAATCGTTTCTAAACAAGTTTTCATCAGGTATTCTACTGATGACTTGTTATGGAAGTGTTAAGGTAAAAAGATGGGGCTGGTAATCAAAGCCGCGCTCGGTGCGCTGGTAGTGCTGTTGATTGGTGTTTTAGCAAAAACGAAAAATTATTATATCGCCGGGCTGATTCCACTTTTCCCGACCTTTGCGCTTATCGCGCATTATATTGTTGCCAGCGAACGCGGCATTGAAGCCTTACGCGCAACCATCATTTTTAGTATGTGGTCGATTATTCCCTATTTTGTTTACCTGGTGTCGCTGTGGTATTTCACCGGAATGATGCGCTTGCCCGCCGCTTTTGTTGGTTCTGTTGCGTGTTGGGGGATAAGCGCATGGGTGTTGATTATATGCTGGATAAAGCTGCATTAACGCAGATGACGACCGCCATCAAGTGGGAAACTGCGTCCGGTGACAAAGCAACTGGTAAGTAAGTAATCGACCAGGTCGATCACTTCTTTCTCGCCAGGCGCGGTTTTCATCAGTGATTTATTCAGCGCCTGTTGTCGATATTCGGCATCATCATGTTCATTAAACAGGATCAGCGATGGCGCAATAGAATTCACTTTCACTTCCGGTGCCAGCTTGCGGGCAAACGAGCGGGTCATATTATCCAGTGCCGCTTTGCTTGCAGCATACGCAACATGTTTGTCGCTACCGCGCTCCACCACATAATCGGTAAAGTGAATGATATCGCTGGCGGCGTGTCCGTGCCCACGCAGTAATCTTTCCAGCGCATGGTTGAGCAGGTATGGGGTATTAACGTGGATCTGCATCATGCAAGCCAGTACGTCGGCCAGTGGCGCACCCGGTTTTTCCGCAATCCACGCACTGGCGTTATGCAAAATAGCACGCAGACCATGGGTGGTTTTTAGTACTTCATCGGCAAACGCCATCACACCGTCGTTGGTCGAAAAATCAGCCTGAATACACTGCGCACCTGCATTAATCAGTCCATCAATGGCTGGATAGTGTGTCCGATAGCTGACAATCACCGGTTGCTTTTGATTAATGAAATGCCATGCGAGGGCGAGGCCGATGCGACGACCTCCGCCAGTAATTAATATTGGCAAGGGCTGGGTTTTACCCATCGTTATCTCCTTTGCTATCCAACGATGGGATGAACGTTATCCCACCAGCATCCAGGTCGCCGGAACTGAGGCAATTAACAGCATGCCAATCAGCACCATTTCCTGACGGTTCAGTACATTATCATGTGTATGCGTTTTGCGCGCATACAGGAAAACCAGCAGCCCCGGTGCATACAGAACAACGGATAACAGCAAGTGCATTGGACCAGAGGCGTACAATAACCATAAGCCATAAATGCAGGCACCGACACCTACCGCTTTATGCAGTGGACGGGTTGCGATTTTCAGCAAGAACGCGCCGACCAGGAAATAGGGCACCAGAATCATTTCTGAGGCGATGGTCAGCAACGTGTTGTAATCGGAACCGGTCAGCCAGATGAGTACCAGACAAATTTGCACGCAGATGTTGGTCAACCACAGTGAGGCGGATGGCGCAGCTTGTGCGTTCTGGCGCGCAAAAATGCGTGGGAATGCTTTATGAGTGGCAGCCAGGAACGGAACTTCTGCCGCCATGATGGTCCAGCTTAAGTACGCGCCGCAAACGGAAACGATCAAACCGGCAGCGATGATGATTTCGCCCCATGGTCCCATCATTTCCACCATCAGACCGGCCATTGACGGGTTACGAATTTCAGCCAGTTCAGGACGTGCCACCACACCCAGCGAAAGCAGCGTTACCAGCAAGTAAACGCCCAGAGCGGAGAGAACCGCCAGCAGTGTCGCTTTGCCAACATCACGTTTATTACGCGCACGCGCAGAAACAACCACGGCACCTTCCACACCAATGAAAACCCACAGGGTGATCAGCATGGTGTTTTTCACCTGTTCCCAAACAGGTACGCCAAGTGCAAGTCCGGTGAAGTCGAGCTTGAAGGTATCCAGTTTGAACATCATCATCGCCAGCACAACAAACAGACCCAGCGGCAACAATTTTGCCAGTGTCGCCACCAGGTTAATGCTGGCAGCGGTTTGCACCCCGCGCAGGATCAAAAAGTGAACAATCCACAATAAAGCCGATGCACCGACTATCGATTGCCAGGTATTACCATCGCCAAACAGGCGCAATTCCGGCGTGTCCGTAAAAAAGCTTAACGCGGAAAAAACGATCACCAGATAGGAGACGTTGGCGATGACCGCGCACAGCCAGTATCCCCATGCGGAACAAAAGCCGATTAGCTCGCCAAACCCTTCGCGGGCATAGGTAAAGATACCGCCATCAAGTTCGGGACGAATGCGCGTGAGGATCAGCATGGCAAAGGCCAGCAATAAAATGCCAGCGCCAGTAATACCCCAGCCGATGAGCAGTGCTGCCGGGCTGGCAACTGCCGCCATATTTTGCGGCAGACTGAAAACACCCGCGCCCAGCATTGAGCTTAATACCAGCGCGGTGAGTGCGCTCAGTCCCAGTTTCTTTTCCATCGATATCCAGTGATTAAAACGTGATAAGAAGAATAAATATTAGGGCAAAACGCATAAAAATGGAGTTTGCCACTGAAGCGCGGGATTTTACGAAGAGATGTGTCTGCATGCAATGGTCGCGGGGAAATTTGTGACTAAAAATGCGAAAGGCGGCATCAAGCCGCCTTATAGGAGTAACTGAATAGTTATTTATACAGATCTGCGCTGACGGTCAGGTTATTACCACGTTTCTGCCACTGGCGGGTGATGTGGTAATACTTAGCACCTTTCTTCGCGGCACGTTTCGCAACCTGATAGGAGACTTCGGTCATGTTGCCGTAGTTGCCAGAGAATTTGATGCTGTCGAACGGGACCATCATCGCTGCTGTCGCTTTGTTCAGTTCTTCGACTTTAGTGCCATCCGGGAGCGTGACGGTGTAACGCCCGCCTTTTGATGACTGGGTTTCAAAGAAGCGACCGACTTCAGAACTTGGTGATGCGGTAGTCGCAACACCCGGGATCTCAACTTTCTTCGCGGCTTCGCCACCGGCAGCCAGAGCTGCACGTCCTGCTTCGGAATCTGCCGGGATCACATCCGGGCTCTGGACGATACGTTTCTTAGCATCTTTTTTATAGATGAATGCAGTAATACGCTGGTTGCCGCCCTGGTTGGCATCGATTTGACGAACGATGTAGAAAGAGTAGGCACCTTTCGCTTTTGCCGCTTTGGTGATGGCATCATTGACTTCTGGCTGGCTACGATAGAAGCCCTGGACGGTGACCGTGTCAAACGGTTCAATCAGAACAGCCTGATCTTTCGGCAGTTCGACAACACCGTTAATTACGCGATTACTTGTTTCTTCTGCTTTTTCAGCATCGGCTTTATAGAGGTCAGCGACCACACGCCAGTTACCGCTGTTACCAAAATCAGAAGTGTCGACAACATAAAAAGAGGCGGCACCTTCTTTATCTGCGCGACGAGAAACGGCTTTCACCGCTTCGCCAATAGCATTAAAACGACCGGTAACCACTACACGGTCAAAAGGTTTAACCGCTGCCGCTTGCTCCGGTGTCAGTTCTGTTGCTGCGTTAACGGAGAATGCCGTAGCAGAAAGCAGTGCCGACGCCAGGAGGGTGTTCTTAAGCTTCATAAAAATAATCCTTCGCCTTGCGCAAACCAGGTACTGGTATTGTTATTAACGAGAAACGTGGCTGATTATTGCATTTAAACGGTGTAACTGTCTGCGTCATTTTTCATATCACATTCCTTAAACCAATTTTAATCCTGCTCAAATGACCGTCTATGCTTAAAAAACAGCCGTATCAGCATCATTACTACTGAAGCAACTGAATTGTATAAGTTAATTTAATGTTAAGTAGTGATTCGTGCCGGGGCGATGTCTCGTTTTACCCGACCGTCGAAGACAATTATCAGTCTTTATCCGGCGTTCTAAGGTGTTTATCCCACTATCACGGCTGAATCGTTAATATTTTGCGAGTTCACGCCGAAATACTGATTTTTGGCGCTAGATCACAGGCATAATTTTCAGTACGTTATAGGGCGTTTGTTACTAATTTATTTTAACGGAGTAACATTTAGCTCGTACATGAGCAGCTTGTGTGGCTCCTGACACAGGCAAACCATCATCAATAAAACCGATGGAAGGGAATATCATGCGAATTGGCATACCAAGAGAACGGTTAACCAATGAAACCCGTGTTGCAGCAACGCCAAAAACAGTGGAACAGCTGCTGAAACTGGGTTTTACCGTCGCGGTAGAGAGCGGCGCGGGTCAACTGGCAAGTTTTGACGATAAAGCGTTTGTGCAAGCGGGCGCTGAAATTGTAGAAGGGAATAGCGTCTGGCAGTCAGAGATCATTCTGAAGGTCAATGCGCCGTTAGATGATGAAATTGCGTTACTGAATCCCGGGACAACGCTGGTGAGTTTTATCTGGCCTGCGCAGAATCCGGAATTAATGCAAAAACTTGCGGAACGTAACGTGACCGTGATGGCGATGGACTCTGTGCCGCGTATCTCACGCGCACAATCGCTGGACGCACTAAGCTCGATGGCGAATATCGCCGGTTATCGCGCCATTGTTGAAGCGGCACATGAATTTGGGCGCTTCTTTACCGGGCAAATCACTGCGGCCGGGAAAGTGCCACCGGCAAAAGTGATGGTGATTGGTGCCGGTGTTGCAGGTTTGGCCGCCATTGGCGCAGCAAACAGTCTCGGCGCGATTGTGCGTGCATTCGACACCCGCCCGGAAGTGAAAGAACAAGTTCAAAGTATGGGCGCGGAATTCCTCGAGCTGGATTTTAAAGAGGAAGCGGGCAGCGGCGATGGCTATGCCAAAGTGATGTCGGACGCGTTCATCAAAGCGGAAATGGAACTCTTTGCCGCCCAGGCAAAAGAGGTCGATATCATTGTCACCACCGCGCTTATTCCAGGCAAACCAGCGCCGAAGCTAATTACCCGTGAAATGGTTGACTCCATGAAGGCGGGCAGTGTGATTGTCGACCTGGCAGCCCAAAACGGTGGCAACTGTGAATACATCGTGCCGGGTGAAATCTTCAGTACGGAAAATGGTGTCAAAGTGATTGGTTATACCGATCTTCCGGGCCGTCTGCCGACGCAATCCTCACAGCTTTACGGTACTAACCTCGTTAATCTGCTGAAACTGTTGTGCAAAGAGAAAGACGGCAATATCACTGTTGATTTTGATGATGTGGTGATTCGCGGCGTGACCGTGATCCGTGCGGGCGAAATTACCTGGCCGGCACCGCCGATTCAGGTATCAGCTCAGCCGCAGGCGGCACAAAAAGCGGCACCGGAAGTGAAAACTGAGGAAAAATGTGCCTGCTCACCGTGGCGTAAATACGCGTTGATGGCGCTGGCAATCATCCTGTTCGGTTGGCTGTCAAGCGTTGCGCCGAAAGAGTTTCTTGGGCACTTCACCGTTTTCGCGCTGGCCTGCGTTGTCGGTTATTACGTGGTGTGGAATGTATCGCACGCGCTGCATACACCGTTGATGTCGGTTACCAACGCGATTTCAGGGATTATTGTTGTCGGAGCACTGTTGCAGATTGGCCAGGGAGGCTGGGTTAGCTTCCTTAGTTTTATCGCGGTGCTTATAGCCAGCATTAATATTTTCGGTGGCTTCACCGTGACTCAGCGCATGCTGAAAATGTTCCGCAAAAATTAAGGGGTAACATATGTCTGGAGGATTAGTTACAGCTGCATACATTGTTGCCGCGATCCTGTTTATCTTCAGTCTGGCCGGTCTTTCGAAACATGAAACGTCTCGCCAGGGTAACAACTTCGGTATCGCCGGGATGGCGATTGCGTTAATCGCAACCATTTTTGGACCGGATACGGGTAATGTTGGCTGGATCTTGCTGGCGATGGTCATTGGTGGGGCAATTGGTATCCGGCTGGCGAAGAAAGTTGAAATGACCGAAATGCCAGAACTGGTGGCGATCCTGCACAGCTTCGTGGGTCTGGCGGCAGTGCTGGTTGGCTTTAACAGTTATCTGCATCATGACGCGGGAATGGCACCGATTCTGGTCAATATTCACCTGACGGAAGTGTTCCTCGGTATCTTCATCGGGGCGGTAACGTTCACGGGCTCGGTGGTGGCGTTCGGCAAACTGTGTGGCAAGATTTCGTCTAAACCGTTGATGCTGCCAAACCGTCACAAAATGAACCTGGCGGCTCTGGTCGTTTCCTTCTTGCTGCTGATTGTATTTGTTCGCACGGACAGCGTCGGCCTGCAAGTGCTGGCATTGCTGATAATGACCGCCATTGCGCTGGTATTCGGCTGGCATTTAGTCGCCTCCATCGGTGGTGCAGATATGCCGGTGGTGGTGTCGATGCTGAACTCGTACTCCGGCTGGGCGGCTGCGGCTGCGGGCTTTATGCTCAGCAACGACCTGCTGATTGTGACCGGTGCGCTGGTCGGTTCTTCGGGGGCTATCCTTTCTTACATTATGTGTAAGGCGATGAACCGTTCCTTTATCAGCGTTATTGCGGGTGGTTTCGGCACCGACGGCTCTTCTACTGGCGATGATCAGGAAGTGGGTGAGCACCGCGAAATCACCGCAGAAGAGACAGCGGAACTGCTGAAAAACTCCCATTCAGTGATCATTACTCCGGGGTACGGCATGGCAGTCGCGCAGGCGCAATATCCTGTCGCTGAAATTACCGAGAAACTCCGCGCTCGTGGTATTAATGTGCGTTTCGGTATCCACCCGGTTGCGGGGCGTTTGCCTGGACATATGAACGTATTGCTGGCTGAAGCAAAAGTACCGTATGACATCGTGCTGGAAATGGACGAGATCAACGATGACTTTGCTGATACCGATACCGTACTGGTGATTGGTGCTAACGATACGGTTAACCCGGCGGCGCAGGATGATCCGAAGAGTCCGATTGCTGGTATGCCTGTGCTGGAAGTGTGGAAAGCGCAGAACGTGATTGTCTTTAAACGTTCGATGAACACTGGCTATGCTGGTGTGCAAAACCCGCTGTTCTTCAAGGAAAACACCCACATGCTGTTTGGTGACGCCAAAGCCAGCGTGGATGCAATCCTGAAAGCTCTGTAACCCTGACGGCCTCTGCGGAGGCCGTCACTCTTTATTGAGATCGCTTAACAGAACGGCGATGCTTTGACCTCCCGCTGTTTGTTCAAGCGCAATTTTGACAATAATTGTCAACGGCACGGAAAGCAGCATACCCACCGGTCCTAACAACCATCCCCAAAAAATCAACGACAAAAATACCACCAATGTCGAAAGCCCCAGCCCACGTCCCATGATGCGCGGCTCCAGAATATTGCCGAAGACCAGATTAATCAGCAGATATCCCGCCAGCACCAGCAACGCTTCGTAGAAGCCATTAAACACCAGTACCTGAGCGATAGGGGGGATTGCCGCGAGAACTGAACCAATATTAGGGATGTAATTAAGCGCAAAGGCCAGCAATCCCCAGACAAAAGCGAAGCGAACATCGAGTGCGGCGAGCATCGCCCAGGCGACCAGGCCGGTGATGATGCTGATGGCTGTTTTCAGCACCAGATAATGAGAAACACTGTCAATCGCACGTTGAATCGCCGCCATCCCTTCAACCGGACGCGCCATCATTTGCTGAAATTTTCCGGGCAATTGTGGCACTTCGAGCAGCATAAACAGCACCGTCAGCAGCAATAAAAATATTGATGACATGGCATTAGATAACTGCGTCAATAAGTTGGTGAGCAACGTCATCGCCGCGTTCGGATCAATGTAATGCGCCAGTTGGTCAACTGAGACGTCAATCCCTACGCGTTGCAACAACGGCTCAAGAGCTTGCAGCGGCGTCATAATAGAGTTGCGATATTGCGGTAACGTCCGCGTCAACTCGTTGAGCGCGGAACCCAGATAAGCTAATAGCAACACCATCGCCATCACGATGATTGTCATCAAAATCGACACTGCCAGTACACGCGGTACACGCCAGCGGACCATATGTTGCACCAGCGGGTTAAGAATAACAGCAATAAATAATGCGAGAATAAACGGCACGATGATCTCGGCGGCAAAACGGATACCGCAGAGAATAATGACCAGCATTCCCAACATAATGACGATTTTTAGGCCATTGAGCGTGATGATCGGCTTTGCCATGCTTGTCCCCGTTTTTCTTCCTTTGCTAATAATAATGTCTTTTTCGCTCCGTCATCATAACGAAAATCAAACCGCTCAGGTAAAGAAGTGAAAATATTTTGAGTTAATTCTTAAGCTATGATACAAATCAGGCGTGTTCAACTACCGAGGACAATTATCATCTGCGATGACGAGAAGCAACACTGCGGATAATTGTAATATTATGGACAATTTGTTCAGGACGTTATTTTCTACATTTACCCATCTTCGTACCTCATCCACTATCTTGCTCGTAGGTGAGCAGCACTGGCGCAACGCGCTTTAGTCCTTTCTTCTGCCTAAGCTTGCCCTATGCGCAGGGCTTGACCACTTTACTTTGGTTTCGCTGAATTAAGCGAAAATTAAAATAGTTCTCTTGCAGGAGAAGGACAATGTATATTTATTGGATTTTATTAGGTCTGGCTATTGCTACAGAAATTACCGGTACGCTGTCAATGAAATGGGCGAGCGTCAGTGAGGGAAATGGCGGCTTTATTTTAATGCTGGTGATGATTTCTCTGTCGTATATATTTCTCTCTTTCGCCGTTAAAAAAATCGCCTTAGGCGTAGCTTATGCGCTGTGGGAAGGTATCGGTATTTTATTTATTACCTTGTTTAGCGTTTTGTTATTCGACGAAAGTTTATCGCTGATGAAAATTGCCGGGTTAACCACCCTGGTCGCCGGGATAGTGTTGATCAAATCAGGTACCCGTAAAGCGCGTAAACCTGAACTGGAGGTGAACCATGGCGCAGTTTGAATGGGTTCACGCCGCCTGGCTGGCATTGGCAATCGTGCTGGAAATCGTTGCTAACGTCTTTTTGAAATTTTCTGACGGCTTTCGTCGCAAAATATTTGGCTTGCTCTCCCTGGCGGCGGTGCTGGCGGCCTTTAGTGCGCTTTCTCAGGCCGTTAAAGGGATCGACTTGTCTGTCGTTTATGCATTGTGGGGCGGGTTTGGTATTGCCGCCACGTTAGCCGCAGGTTGGATCTTGTTTGGTCAACGGTTAAATCGTAAAGGCTGGATTGGCCTGGTCTTGCTGTTGGCTGGAATGATCATGGTGAAACTTGCCTGATGAAGACGCTGCCCGCGCTGTCGGGCAGCGTTTGAACATTATTTTTGCGACAGTTGATCCAGCTTGTCGCGAAAACCGGTAACAGAAATGGCCCGGTTATCGGCGCGCCAGCGATCTTTCGCGGCAGGAGCCGAACTTTGCACCCCAATTAATTGCCAGCCGTCATCGGTATGCAACATCAGAGGCGAACCGCTGTCACCCGGCAAGGTATCGCACTGATGTGACATCACCGACGTTTGCGCCCAGCCAGTCACTTCACAGTTTTGATGACTGTATAACGTATCGAGATGATCTTCAGGGTATCCCGCCTGAGTCACTTTACGACCAGCCGATTTTAATGCGGCAGTAAGCGCGGCTTTATCTCCCTCAAATAACGGCAACGGTGTAATGCCAGAAGGGGGATTACGTAGCACAATCAATCCGAAGTCCCACGGTGCAGCTGCGGGAGGAACAATCCAACCATCCCCATCTGCTTTTAACCGCTTTCCCAGTGTCGGATCAACGCGGCCTTCTATGTCGTGGATCTCATAGCGCCAAAGACCTTTATTTGACACAAAACGCAGCGCTACCGCCTTATCCGCTTTACCCTTAGGCGGCGTCAATAAACAGTGTCCTGCCGTTAATGCCAGATTGGGTGCAATCAGCGTCGCCGTACATAAATTGCCGCTGGCCGTTTCCAGTTGCCCAACCGCATCCCACGGTGATTGGGTCGTGTCATTCACTGGCACACGATCATCATGACCAAAAAACAGGGTGCTGACCTCATCGTTTGCCGATTTGGCAACGTCTGGTTTATCTGCAAACACAAAAGCAGACGTCAAACTAATTGCACCCAACACTACAGCAATGGTTGTACGCATATCACACTCTGGTGGGTAATTATGATTATTAAAAGCAAACCCTCATAAATACTATAGACGGGACGGGATGAAAGTGGGAGTAAAATCAGATAACTACAGTCAGGAAAGATAAAAACGGGCGGCAATCAGTGCGCATAAAATAAGGATGATAAGAATGAACTCAAAGCGATAACGGCCCACCATACTACCCTCCGCTAAAGGCGGTGCTAAACGTTACCCGCTTAGCACCGTAATTTTCAGGCGCGAGGGGGCGCGCCAGCATTACTGTTGAAAACTTACGCTGCGGGTTGTGCAGCAGGTTTTGCCGGTTGCTGATGGCCGTGTTTCCCGGCGTGTTTCTTCGCTGCCTGCGCTTTTTGTTCAGGGGCTTTCTGTTCAGCTTTCGTATTTTTATGATGCTTTTTAGCCGCCTGCGCTTTCTGGGCAGGTGCTGCTTTATGCTGTTTTTTATGATGTGTAGTTTTCGCTGGCGCTGCTTTGGTGGTCGTCGCAGTCGGAGCAGGTGTGGTCGCAGTCTCTGCAGCAAAGGCGGCAGAAGACAGACCCATAGCAGCGGCAACAACCAGAGCTAATACTTTTTTCATTGTCATACCCTCAATTTGTTTTTTCATTTAACCCCACTGCGGGGCCGTTGAAATAACTATATCCCTGGGAATGGCAGACTTCCGTGAGTGGTTGGTTTCAGCGTGTAACGATATGTACAAACGCTGAATAAATTACAGCGTTGATAATAACGTATTGTGACTTAAGGAAAATTTAGCTACCAATAATAGTAGTCTTGATCGGGTTAACTATTATACTACTTACAAAGCGGTAGAATAACTGCGCATCAGTAATAAATGACACACAGCAAAATGAATCCGTTTATTTGGGTACTTATAATCCTGATGACGCTAGATGCGCTGCGGGAATTGGCTGGCGCTTCGTCTATTTTAGGATGGCTATTAACGTTGGTTTGAGCAGGCAATAAGTCCGGACGGGTATTTACCGCAGTCCGGACTTATTTTTCAGGCGTGCAGACGACGATGCAAACGCGTCCCGACCAGCAGAGCAATGACCAGCATCAGAGCAATAAATGCGCCGACGCCGTTCCAGCCATAGTTATGCCAGAAAACACCACCCAGCGTCCCGGCAATACTCGACCCCAGATAGTAACTGAACAGATACAGCGAGGAGGCCTGGCCTTTAGCGCGTTTTGCGCGGGGGCCGATCCAGCTGCTGGCTACTGAGTGGGCTGCGAAGAATCCGGCTGAGAAGAGTAACATTCCGGCAAAGATCAGCCACAGCGAGCTAAATAAGGTCATCAGTAAACCAAACGGCATAACTCCCGTCGAAAACAACATCACCGGACCGCGCCCATAGCGGGTGGTCATGGTTCCGGCTTTGGGTGAGCTCCATGTACCGGTCAAATAAGCCAGCGATAATAAGCCAACCACGGCCTGACTGACATGCTAGGGGGAAAGCATCAACCGATAGCCGATGTAATTAAACAGCGTGACGAACGACCCCATCAGCAAAAAGCCTTCTGCGAACAATAACGGTAATCCCCGGTCACGCCAGTGCAGACGAAAGTTGATAAATAACGTCTTAGGGCGCAGCGAAGTCGGGCAAAAATGGCGTGATTCAGGGAGGATTTTCCAGAACATCAACGCCGAGGCCAGCGCGAAACAACCGATTGCCGCCAGAGCAATTCGCCAGTTGAAAAAGTCCGTGAAGACACCACTAATTAAGCGTCCGCTCATGCCGCCAATTGAGTTGCCGCTGATATACAACCCCATCGAAAAGGCCACGAAACTGGGGTGGATTTCCTCGCTAAGATAAGTCATGCCAACAGCTGCCACGCCACTTAACGAAAGCCCAATCAAGGCGCGCATAATCAAAATGCCGTGCCAGCTGGTCATCATTGTCGAAAGTAACGTACAAATGGAGGCCAACAGTAGCGCCGTGACCATCACTGGTTTGCGACCAATGGCATCGGATAGCGGGCCAGTAAATAGCAAACCGATAGCCAACATCGCCGTGGAAATGGACAGTGAAATACTACTGTTCGCGGGCGTTAAGCCAAACTCCTGCGAAAGCACCGGAAGGATAGGCTGCACACAATAGAGAAGTGCAAAGGTTGCCAGTCCGGCAGAGAACAGCGCCAGGGTGACGCGCATAAATTGCGGCGTACCGCGTTTAATAAATTGATTTGGCTGAGAAATGCTTTGCTTGTCAGTGTCGCTTGCCGGAGCGCCATCAACAGTTGTAGTACGGCTCACTTGAAATCCTTGCTAAATATGCCTGTGGATCAGGCTTATACATAGGGTAGGAAAATCGAATTGTTCTGTCTAATATATTAATAATCTCAAATAAGATGTTTTAAATATGAATATTGAACTTCGTCATCTGCGTTACTTTGTTGCTGTTGCGGAAGAGCTGCATTTTGGGCGCGCGGCTGCCCGCCTGAATATTTCGCAACCGCCGCTAAGTCAGCAGATTCAGGCACTGGAGCAACAAATCGGTGCCCGACTGCTGGCACGAACTAATCGCAGTGTATTGCTGACGGCAGCAGGAAAACAGTTTCTTGCAGATAGTCGGCAAATCCTGTCTATGGTGGATGACGCTGCCGCTCGCGCTGAAAGACTGCATCAGGGTGAAGCGGGGGAGTTGCGTATTGGTTTTACTTCGTCCGCTCCTTTTATTCGGGCGGTGTCCGATACGTTATCGCTGTTTCGCCGTGATTATCCTGATGTCCATTTACAAACCCGCGAAATGAACACTCGCGAGCAAATCGCTCCGCTCATTGAAGGAACGCTGGATATGGGATTGCTGCGTAACACAGCGTTACCGGAGACGCTTGAACACGCAGTCATCGTCCATGAACCGCTTATGGCGATGATCCCGTACGATCATCCCCTGGCAAATAATCCGAGTGTAACACTGGCTGAACTGGCTGAACTGGCGAAAGAACCCTTTGTCTTTTTTGATCCGCACGTCGGGACTGGGCTGTATGACGATATTCTCGGACTGATGCGACGTTACCATTTGACGCCCGTCATCACTCAGGAGGTGGGCGAGGCAATGACCATCATCGGTCTGGTTTCCGCCGGTCTGGGTGTTTCAATTTTGCCTGCGTCATTTAAACGTGTTCAGCTCAACGAAATGCGCTGGGTGCCGATTGCTGAAGAGGATGCGGTTTCTGAAATGTGGTTGGTCTGGCCGAAACATCATGAACAAAGTCCAGCTGCGCGTAACTTTCGTATTCATCTGCTGAATGCTCTCAGGTGAGGGAAATTTCAGCGAAAAAGCCCGAAAAATGTGCTGTTAATCACATGCCTAAGTAAAAATTTGACGACACGTATTGAAGTGCTTCACCATAGCCTACAGATTATTTCGGAGCGCGAAAATATAGGGAGTATGCGGTGGTTGCTGAAAACCAGCCTGGGCACATTGATCAAATAAAGCAGACCAACGCGGGCGCGGTTTATCGCCTGATTGATCAGCTTGGTCCAGTCTCGCGTATCGATCTTTCCCGTCTGGCGCAGCTGGCTCCTGCCAGTATCACTAAAATTGTCCGTGAGATGCTCGAAGCACACCTGGTGCGAGAGCTGGAAATCAAAGAAGCGGGGAACCGTGGCCGTCCGGCGGTGGGGCTGGTGGTTGAAACTGAAGCCTGGCACTATCTTTCTCTGCGCATTAGTCGCGGGGAGATTTTCCTTGCTCTGCGCGATCTGAGCAGCAAACTGGTGGTGGAAGAGTCGCAGGAACTGGCGTTAAAAGATGACTTGCCATTGCTGGATCGTATCATTTCCCATATCGATCAGTTTTTTATCCGCCACCAGAAAAAACTTGAGCGTCTAACTTCGATTGCCATAACCCTGCCGGGAATTATTGATACGGAAAATGGTATTGTACATCGCATGCCGTTCTACGAGGATGTAAAAGAAATGCCGCTCGGCGAGGCGCTGGAGCAGCATACCGGCGTACCGGTTTATATTCAGCATGATATCAGCGCATGGACGATGGCAGAGGCCTTGTTTGGTGCCTCACGCGGGGCGCGCGATGTGATTCAGGTGGTTATCGATCACAACGTGGGGGTGGGCGTCATTACCGATGGTCATCTGCTACACGCAGGCAGCAGTAGTCTCGTGGAAATAGGCCACACACAGGTCGACCCATATGGTAAACGCTGTTATTGCGGGAACCACGGCTGCCTCGAAACCATCGCCAGTGTGGACAGTATTCTTGAGCTGGCACAGCTGCGTCTCAATCAATCCATGAGCTCGATGTTACATGGGCAACCGTTAACCGTGGACTCATTGTGTCAGGCGGCATTGCGCGGCGATCTACTGGCAAAAGACATCATTATCGGGGTGGGCGCGCATGTAGGGCGCATTCTTGCCATCATGGTGAATTTATTTAACCCACAAAAAATACTGATTGGCTCACCGTTAAGTAAAGCGGCAGATATCCTCTTCCCGGTCATCTCAGACAGCATCCGTCAGCAGGCCCTTCCTGCGTATAGTCAGCACATTAGCGTTGAGAGTACTCAGTTTTCTAACCAGGGCACGATGGCAGGCGCTGCACTGGTAAAAGACGCGATGTATAACGGTTCTTTGTTGATTCGTCTGTTGCAGGGTTAACATTTTTTAACTGTTCTACCAAAATTTGCGCTATCTCAATTTGGGCCAGGAAAGCATAACTTAGACTTTCAAGGTTAATTATTTTCCTAGTTTATATTTGTGAAGCATAACGGTGGAGTTAGTGATGCTGAAGCGTTTCTTTATTACCGGTACAGACACTTCTGTAGGGAAAACGGTGGTTTCCCGCGCATTGCTACAAGCGTTAGCCTCCCAGGGAAAAAGGGTTGCGGGATATAAACCCGTAGCGAAGGGGAGCAAAGAGACACCCGAAGGGCTGCGTAATAAAGATGCCTTGGTGTTGCAGAGTGTTTCAACCATCGAACTGCCTTATGAAGCAGTTAATCCTATCGCGTTAAGCGAAGAAGAAAGTAGCGTGGCGCACAGTTGCCCAATCAATTACACCCTCATTTCAAACGGCCTGGCAAACCTGACCGATAAAGTCGATCATGTCGTGGTAGAAGGGACTGGCGGCTGGCGCAGTCTGATGAATGATTTGCGTCCACTCTCTGAATGGGTAGTGCAGGAACAACTGCCGGTGTTGATGGTTGTCGGTATTCAGGAAGGTTGCATTAACCATGCACTGCTAACAGCTCAGGCGATCGCCAACGACGGGCTGCCGCTCATTGGCTGGGTGGCTAACCGAATCAACCCAGGACTGGCGCATTATGCGGAAATCATTGATGTGCTGGGTAAAAAACTTCCGGCACCGCTCATTGGTGAACTGCCTTATCTGCCGCGCGCCGAACAGCGTGAACTGGGGCAATACATCCGCTTAGCTATGCTGCGCAGTGTGCTGGCGGTAGATAGAGTCACGGTGTAACGTCCGCGAAATTACCGACGCAATTACGCAGGCAATCAATAAACCGGGGAGTAGCTGATACTCCCCGGTCATTTCACATATCATCAACGTCGACATAATCGGCGCGTGCGTGGTTGCCGCCAACAGTGTCGCCATCCCGGTCAATCCGAGTAAAAGCGTAATTTCTTCGCCATCAGGGAACCATAATCCCAGGCTACGACCATACAACATGCCAATGGCAAGACCGATAAATAGCGTCGGTGTAAAGACACCACCGGGTGCGCCGGAACCGCTACTCGCCAGCACGGCACACAGTTTACAAAGGAAGATCCCGGCAATGATCATTAACAGTGGTGGGGCGGTTAAAAAGGATTGTACGGTGCTATAGCCGTTGCCCCACACTGCAGGTGTGAACAGGGAAAGCAGACCCACGATCAACCCGCCTAGTGCCAGTTGCCAGGGCGGCGCAAGTTTGAGACTCACAAATCCACGATGACAGGCGTTCATTAACGTTAACAACAGTGGTCCGCACAGACCTGCCAGCACACCTGTACTGATAATCAGCGCATAGTCACGAGCCTGAACCGTCACTGAGAGTTGTACGTTGTAGAGTAACGCGTCGCTATGATTAATCAGATTGCTAACCAGCCATGCCACGATGGCGGAAATAATCACCGGGCCGAGAGAGGCCAACATCATAGTGCCAAACAGCACTTCGGCTATAAATAAACTGCCAGCAAGCGGGGCACGATAGGCCGCAGCCATTCCCGCCGCGGCCCCACAGGCGATCCATAATTTCCATTCCTGGCGTGGCGTAAAACGTTGGGCAAAACAGGAGGCGGCAAGGGCAGCTAAAAGAATCATCGCACCTTCGCGACCAATTGCACTGCCGCTGGTTACTACCAGCAGCGAGGCAAGCGATTTAACCAGGCTTGCTGCGTAATCGAACTGTCCATCGGTTTGCAACGCTTCCATGTAATCGGTCGGCGCATGAGGGCGTTGTTGGGTAAATTTCTGCCAGCCCATCAGCAACAAACCCGCCGCCAGTCCGCCGAGCGCCGGAGTTAGCAGCCGTCGCCAGGAGGAAAGGTTTGTCGCTGCATTGACCAGACTGCCGGAGTCATTATTGAGGAACAACCACTCCAGTAGCAGCATCGCATGACGAAACCCGGCAACGGCAAAGACAGCGAGAATACCGACGACTGTTGCGATAAGCAGACGGCGGAACATAGTGCGCAGATCCGGATAGATGTGTAGATGATGCATGAGCAGAAATGGGCAATGAAACACGGGCGACTATTTTGCGGCAAAAGAGGCCAACCGCAAAAGCAGTGCGTGCTTTAAGAGATAAAAAAACGTGACATTGTAACGTATTATTGCCGAATCGCGCGTAATCGTCACCATCCGGCAATATTACGGTGATCCTATCGAAAGAGTGGTTTAACCGCGACAGGAATCAACAGTTGTGATTGCCATTGCGCCAGCGTTAAGCGAGCCAGTTCACCCAGTGCACGGTAGAAAGGGTGTTCTGCTTTTTCGATAAAAACATCAAGAAAACGTGTTGACCACGGAAAAAGGTGCCATGCCAGCAATTCTTCGCATTCTGTCTGGCGACCATTCTCCGCCAACCACGCAGCCATCAACAGCAGTGAACCAAAATGATCTTCCGGTTCGTTTTGCTTCATTTCAAACTGAATGCCTTTCTCGCGCATCCACTGACGAAGTGCCAATGTTGAATCGCCAAACAGCACAGATTCGCGATCCAGCCAGACCGACCCCCACGGCGGAGACGGCAGTGCCCACGGGCCGACAAACAAACGCTGCCAGGCCTGGGCGTGAGTCTCTTCACACTGTGTCTGAAAAGCCGTCACCAGCGGCGCTAATGACGCTTCTGGTAGAGGCCACTGAGTTTCCCAGCCGTCACTGGTGAGTACCGCAACCAGAGGTGCGGCTTCCGCACTCTCTGGAGCGTAATAAAACAGCGCGCCCAACACGCGCGCCGCGACAGAAAAATTATCTTGCTGTGAAAAATGGGTCATTCCTAACATCCTGAAATGTGCGGGTTGCCCCGCACCAATTTGTTAACCTGCAATAGCCATTCCTACTGTCATGTGCAGGCCATAAAAGAGCACACGCCCGATCATCTCACCAACAAGTATGAGGATTAGCCCCAGAACAAGTCCGGCAACGTGAGGTTCACGGCGACGAATGAGCGGACAAAGCCAGCATCCAAGACCTGCGCATAACAATACCACACGCCAGACCTGTAAGGAGGCGTAATCTGGTACCAGTGCGCTGGCTTGTTGCACGGATGAGTGAATAGACGCCAGAGACAAACCTTGCAGCACAATCACCTCGGCACAAGCGATCAGCGCCAGAACGCTAATGATGGCAAATGGTGTGGTATTAAATGTAACGCGGGCTGCCCGCAGAATTGCGGCAGCAAGTATTGGACCGCTCAACAATACCGTCAGGAAGAAAGCCAGCGTAGTGTAACCGTTATGCCAGGTTGGCACGGTGTCGATTTGATACACGCAGGTCATCATCCAGACGAAAATGACGCCGAGCGCCATGCTGACAAGTAACCAGAGTTTCCCCAACGCTTGCGGCATTTTACCGATGACCGCCACCAGCCACCATAGTCCGCCAACGGCAAAAAATATGGAACCGGCAGCAATCTCGTTACTCAGACCAGAAGCTCCGATTCGATTCAGCGAGTTAAACGCTCGCAGTGGCGATCCCAGGTGCATGACAGAGGCAATAAACCCGATGCCCATCAACAGCCAGAGGAAAAACATGCCACGAACAATGTGCTGACGGTCTGCGTCATTTTTGGCGGCGAACCAGCCAATTCCGCTAACAATCAGCGCGCCTACTACGCATTGACCCAATACGGTAAAGATAACCAGTGGCCATTCATGCCATCCATTTCCCATTTTACACTTCCTCCGGATTAGCCAGATAACCAGTGGTATCGCCGGTCGGGCGGCTGTTGGCGTTAGGTTTGATAACGATATTGGGTTTTGTGAAATGCGCGCGCGGCAGTGGCGCGACGGCAGCCAGAGTGCCGTGCTTCTGGCGCAGCTCTTCAATTGGACCGAACTCAAGTGCACGCAGCGGGCAGGATTCGACGCATATGGGTTGTTTCCCCTCGGCGACGCGCGAATAACAACCATCGCACTTCGTCATGTGCCCTTTTTCAGCATTGTACTGTGGTGCGCCGTACGGACAAGCCATGTGGCAGTAGCGGCAGCCGATACAAACATCTTCATCAACCACCACAAAGCCATCTTCACGCTTATGCATTGCGCCGCTGGGGCAGACTTTTGTACATGCGGGGTCATCGCAATGGTTACAGGAGATGGAGAGATAATAAGCGAACACGTTCTGGTGCCAGATGCCATTATCTTCCTGCCAGTCGCAGCCAGCATATTCATAAATACGGCGGAAACTGACTTCCGGGCCAAGATCTTTAAAATCTTTGCACGCCAGTTCGCAGGTTTTACAGCCAGTACAGCGGCTGGAATCGATAAAAAATCCATATTGTGTGGTCATGGGCTACTCCTTAAACCTTTTCGATCTGGACAAGATTGCTGTGCGACGGGTTTCCCTTTGCCAGCGGTGAAGGGCGGTGAGAGGTCAGAATATTGATACTGCCGCCGTGATCGACCCGGTCACCAAACATATCCGCTTTAAGCCACGCACCTTGCCCGATGGCGGTAACGCCAGGCAGAATACGCGGAGTCACTTTTGCGGCAATCAGCATTTCTCCATTATTGTTAAATACCCGCACGGTATCGCCATGACGGATACCGCGTGCCTGAGCATCAATGGGGTTGATCCACACCTCTTGTGGGCAGGCCTGCTGTAACACATCAATATTGCCGTAGCTGGAGTGGGTACGCGCTTTGGTTTGGCGACTTCACTCAGCATCCAGTAGATGGGTTTGCGTTCAAATTTTGCTGAGGTTGCGGGTTGGGCGAGGATCACATAGCCCATATTCCCTGCAGATTCATGAGAGATAAGGTCTTCTTGCTCTGTTGGCATCAGGTCAGGCAACAGGATATCGCAATACTTAGCCGAGGCCGTCATGAAGTGGTCAATGCCAACAATCATCTCGCACTTGCTGTCATCCTGAAGCACCTCATGGGTGTGATTGATGTCGCCATGTTGATTGATCAATGTGTTACTGGCGTAGCACCATAAAAACTTGATGGGGACATCCAGTTTTTCTTTTCCACGAACACCATCACGGGTCGCGGTCATTTTCGTACCATGGTCGATGGCATCTGTCCATGTAAAAACGGAAATCTGCGTTTTAACAGGATTCTCGAGCATCGGGAACCATTCTACCCCCAGATCCCAGCTACCTTCGCGTACACCTGAGTTGCCGCCGTTTATGCCGACGTTACCGGTAAGAACGGAAAGCATGGCAATAGCGCGGGACGTTTGTTCGCCGTTGGAGTGTCGTTGTGGCCCCCAACCCTGACAAATATAAGCAGGTTTTGCTGAACCGATCTCTCGTGCCAACTGGATAATTTTTTCTGCCGGGATGCTGGTGATTTTTGCTGCCCATTCCGGCGTTTTAGCTATGCCGTCAGGCCCTTCGCCCAGAATATAGGCTTTATAATGCGCGTTACGTGGTGCGTTGGCGGGCAGCGTTTTTTCATCGTAACCAACACAATATTTGTCGAGAAATGGCTGATCGACCATGTTTTCAGTAATCAGTACCCAGGCAATCGCACAGGCCAGTGCGCCATCGGTGCCAGGGCGAATGGGCAGCCATTCATCTTCACGCCCGGCAGCTGTGTCGTTATAGCGTGGATCGATGACGATCATGCGTGCGTTTGAACGTTCGCGGGCTTGCTCGACGTAGTAAGTGACACCACCGCCGCTCATCCGCGTTTCTGCCGGGTTATTTCCGAACATAACGACCAGTTTCGTATTGGCGATATCATCCGGGCTGTTGCCATCATTGGCACCGAACATATAACTCATTGCGGCACTGATCTGTGCGGTACTGTAGCTGCCATAGCGACTGAGAAAACCCCCGCAAGAGTTCATCAGACGGTACGGGACGTTCGAGTTGGTGATATTTCCGCCATCTACGCCTGTTCCGTACAGGACATGTACAGCCTCATTGCCGTAATCTTTCAGGATCCGCCGAAGATTATCACTGATGGTATCCAGGGCTTCGTCCCAACTTATCCGTTCAAATTTACCTTCACCGCGCTCGCCGACGCGCTTCATGGGATATTTCAACCTGTCAGGATGATTCATCCGTCGGCGGATAGAGCGCCCGCGTAAACATGCCCGAACCTGATGATTACCGTAAACGTCGTCACCTGTCGTATCAGACTCCACCCAGTACACGGTGTCATCTTTCACATGCAAACGTAGCAGACAGCGGCTCCCGCAGTTAACGGTGCAGGAACTCCAGACCGTTTTCTCTTCTACCGGAGCCTCTGCCGCCCGGACCATTTGGGAAAATGGCAGAGTGAAAGCACTGCTTGCCAGCGCGAGACTGCCAAGTGCGGAGGTTTTCATCAGACTTCTATGGCTGATTTCAGCCTTCATGAGCGCCTCTGTGGTATGGATTTTCATCATTACTCACTTATTGCTTTTCAAACAAAATGTCATGCCAGAATTTATGGTTGTAGTGGGTTATATTTTTTCGATCTCGACCAGATTAGTGTGCTGCGGGTTTCCCTTCGCCAGTGGTGAAGGGCGCAGAGTGGTTAGCGTATTCACACATCCGCCATGGTCGATTTTATCGCCAGACATATTGGGCTCGTGCCAGGCTCCCTGGCCCATAGCGCTAACTCCAGGGAGAATGCGTGGTGTTACTTTGGCTGGTAGCCGAACTTCGCCACGATGGTTAAACACCCGCACCATATCGCCGTTGGCAATCCCACGTTTCTGTGCATCTATAGGGTTGATCCACACCTCCTGACGGCAGGCTGCCTTCAGGACATCAATGTTGCCGTAGGTCGAGTGAGTACGGGATTTGTAATGGAAACCAAACAGTTGCAGTGGGAAGGTTCTACGTTCAGGGGAGTCCCAGCCTTCAAAGGTTGAGGCATAAACTGGCAGTGGGCTTATCACTTCATCTTTTTCCAGTTCCCAGGTACGGGCAATTTCCGCCAGCTTGCTGGAATAAATTTCAATCTTACCGGAAGGCGTTTTAAGTGGATTTGCCTCGGGGTCGTCACGAAATGCTTTGTAGGCGACAAAATGGCCATTGGGATCTTTACGCTTATAGATACCCATTTTTTTCAGTTCGTCGTAAGACGGTAACGCCGGATCTTTGGCAAGCATTTTGGCGTACAGATGTTGTAACCATTGTTCCTGCGTGCGACCTTCTGTGAACTTTTGATAGACGTCAGGTCCAAGACGTTTCGCGACTTCACTCAGGATCCAGTAAATCGGTTTACGTTCGAATTTTTCGCTGGTGACTGGCTGGAGGAAAATGAGATATCCCATGTTACCGGCGTAGTCGTTAGGAATAATATCTTCCTGCTCAACGGTCATCAGGTCTTCCAGCAGAATGTCGGCATATTTTGCCGATGAGGTCATAAAGTTTTCGATGACCACAATCATTTCGCATTTCGATTCGTCCTGCAGAATTTCATGCGTTTTGTTGATGTCAGAATGCTGATTAACGAGGGTATTTCCCGCGTAGTTCCAGATGGACTCCATTGCCAGACGGATGGATGGACTTGAAGTAGTTGACTCAATGCTACTTAAGGTCCTGATATGACTGACATTAATCATGATAACACTGTATATCCATCCAGTTCTTTCTCTGGGTCTCCCTATCGGTATCAGCAAGTCTACACCTCAAGCCCTGACACAAGGCTGACACAAATCAATCTACTCAGCGTAGCTAAGCCTCAGTTAGTCCGCAGAGCCAATGGTCGATATACTATCCGCTTCAGACTCAAGGGACAGACCACACCGTTTCTTTCAGTATCGACCCGCAGCACAGACAGGAGAGTAGCCACAATGCGTCAGAGAGAGCTTGCAGCCACCGCTAAGGCCTTCATGTTGGATAGGCCTGAAGTCTCACTACAGGAGCTTACAGAGCATCTCCGGTCTATGGCTGAGCAGTTCCTGACAGACGCTAGTGACGATTACTGGAATGGACTTGAGGTCGCTACTCTGGTCGACGAGAAGTCCAACCTGAAGGAGCTAGCCGCTACGCAAGCCTTGAGTCTGGACCAGCAGAAGGGCATAAGGTTAGCGCTGGAAGTCCTGACCGCAGCACAGCAGAGAGTCGACACTGGTGATACCTCTGGTCTGATTAAGCTGATTGATGATAATAACCTTACTGATGACTCAACTATAGGCGACTCTACGTCAATTCTGAATAATGAGCAGGGGGATAGACCGGCAGTTTTCACACAGGAGCGCCAGTCATCTGTAGTTTTTTCAAGCCTAGTGTCCTCGCTGCTGGCTGAGAAGGTCCAGACCCTGAAGACATCCAGCTACAAGGACCTCTCGTCCTCACTCAATACTGTCTCCCGGTTCCTGCCTGAAGACATGGACCTGATGTCCCGCTCTGGGTGGCTGGCTGTCAGGGACTCTATGCTGGCTTCTGAGGTGAGACCATCGACAATCAACAAGCTGCTGACCAAAGCGAAGATGTGTCTCGATTATGGCCTGATGAATGGGCAACTTGAGGGCCGCAACCCTATTGAACGGATGAAGCTGACCAAGGATATCGACTCCAAGCGCAGAGCGTTCACAGACGAGGAGCTGGAGAGACTTCTGGTCCGTGTTGAGTCTGAGTGAAGTGGCACACTGAATTTGGCCACCTGAACAGAGGTGATATGCTCACCTCAGAACAACACAGGTGCTCCAATGAAAAAAAGAAATTTTAGCGCAGAGTTTAAACGCGAATCCGCTCAACTGGTTGTTGACCAGAAATACACGGTGGCAGATGCCGCCAAAGCTATGGATGTTGGCCTTTCCACAATGACAAGATGGGTCAAACAACTGCGTGATGAGCGTCAGGGCAAAACACCAAAAGCCTCCCCCATTACCCCGGAACAAATTGAAATCCGTGAGCTCAGGAAAAAGCTACAACGCATTGAAATGGAGAATGAAATATTAAAAAAGGCTACCGCGCTCTTGATGTCAGACTCCCTGAACAGTTCTCGATAATCGGGAAACTCAGAGCGCATTATCCTGTGGTCACACTCTGCCATGTGTTCGGGGTTCATCGCAGCAGCTACAGATACTGGAAAAACCGTCCTGAAAAACCAGACGGCAGACGGGCTGTATTACGCAGTCAGGTACTTGAGCTACATGGCATCAGCCACGGTTCGGCCGGAGCAAGAAGCATCGCCACAATGGCAACCCGGAGAGGCTACCAGATGGGACGCTGGCTTGCTGGCAGGCTCATGAAAGAGCTGGGGCTGGTCAGCTGTCAGCAGCCGACTCACCGGTATAAACGTGGTGGTCATGAACATGTTGCTATCCCTAACTACCTTGAAAGGCAGTTCGCCGTGACCGAGCCAAATCAGGTGTGGTGCGGTGATGTGACCTATATCTGGACGGGTAAGCGCTGGGCGTACCTCGCCGTTGTTCTCGACCTGTTCGCAAGAAAACCAGTGGGCTGGGCCATGTCGTTCTCGCCGGACAGCAGGCTCACCATGAAAGCGCTGGAAATGGCATGGGAAACCCGTGGTAAGCCCGGCGGGGTGATGTTCCACAGCGATCAGGGCAGTCATTATACGAGCAGGCAGTTCCGGCAGTTATTGTGGCGATACCAGATCAGACAGAGTATGAGCCGGCGCGGAAACTGCTGGGATAACAGCCCAATGGAACGCTTCTTCAGGAGTCTGAAGAACGAATGGATGCCGGTGGTGGGTTACGTAAGCTTCAGCGAGGCAGCTCACGCCATAACGGACTATATCGTTGGATATTACAGTGCACTAAGACCGCACGAATATAACGGTGGGTTACCCCCAAACGAATCGGAAAATCGATACTGGAAAAACTCTAACTCGGTGGCCAGTTTTTGTTGACCACTTCAGAGTATCAGTTCACACGACACACGGCTCACACGACCTCTGAGGCCCGTAGATGGGCGTCTCTGGTGTCTGTGGTCACTGGCGCTCGGTCTGCTGAGGTCTGCCACCTGACTAAACGTGACATTGTAACCTTGGACAATGGACTGGTCTGTATCGACATCAATGAAGATGGGGACGGGAAGTCTGTGAAGAACAAACATTCAGTCCGACTTGTGCCGTTAACCGATGGCGCTTATGGGTTTGACCTGACGTCCTTCCTGTCGTGGGTAGACATGCAGCCTGATGAGGGTCCTCTCTTCGGGATGACTCCGAGCGCCTACTCTAGCTGGTTTAACTCAAGGGTCCTGACTGAGGCCCTAGGAGACTCTCAGGATGTCTCTCTCCACAGTCTGAGACATTGGCTGGCGACCCGAATGAAAGAGCGTGGAGTCAATCTGGTGGACGCTCAAGGCATCTTAGGTCACAGCAGTCAGTCAATTACGTATGACCTGTACGGGAAAGGACACGCTGTGGGTAGGCTGGCTGATGTGCTTAAGACAGCTTTACTTTAAGTAGGGAGACCCAAGGTGGAGACCATATACGGCTTGATGGTTGAGACCTTGGGTCACTGAAGTCTGACTGAAGTTAGGGAGGGTGATAATAATCATAATCCCTCCTGACTATAGGCCCACTGGTCCGCCTTCGGCTGTCCGACTCTAAGTCTGTCTGTGGTCTTATTTAAACTGCGTCCTAAACTCCAGTCCCTCCAAATCCCTATGGTCTCCTCTTGACATTCCTGTTTAACTGTGAGTCGCCTCTGGTCTCTCTTTATATATACTTCCTTAATTCCTGAGGCGTCTTTAGTCCTTGACATTCGGTTCAACCTGTGAGTCACATCCTGTCGCGCTACTGTATGCATCACCAGTGATGGACTTGATTATCACTATAGGGGAACCAACTAATTCAACTACAGGAGATACTCTATGGCACGACCAATCGCAACTCACGACAACACGTTCACCAAAGCCTACTTGCAGCAGCACTGCGGGGACCTGCTGTCATTCGATGGTCAGGGCGACCTGAGTGGTTGGCTGGATGATGTCCTTACTGGTGCTGGTCGCCTGAACGAATCAATGGCAAGCAATACCAAGCCTGTCAGCCCATACTTGATTCTGACCCAACTACTAACGCACGACACATTAACTGTAAGCGCTGTGCAGGAGTCCCTGAGCCGTAAGCGTGTTGCCTTGGGTGAACCTATGGTTTCAACTCGCTACGCTCGCTACGTCTATGCTACCGTCGTCAGCGCCAGTAAATCCGTCCAGTACCACGCCAGTAAAGCTGGTTCATGATTACGGACCCTAAACTATCACTATAGGGAGACCAGCCTCCGCCTCTGAGTCTGATGCGTCAGAACATGCGAGCATCTGGTCAACCGACATTAAGTATCTCTCCTAAGTAATCAAGGCCCGTGACCGCCTCTGACAGACCTCCTGTATCGACCTCCAGCTCGTTAGCGTTCTTTAGTCGTCTCGGTTAGTAGCTCGTCTACTCACTACATTGGCTTAAGTCTATCACCGCTCACCATCTGGAGTCCTTACAGCTCGTCCTGACATGCGGTCGCACCTTTATACGTACATGGAGAACATGGTCACTCCAGACCGTCAACATTTAACCATTCACTTTCGTTAAGCACTTTCTGATGGGTCCGTTTAGGATGCGTCTGAATGGTGCGGACTCCATGTGGAGACAGAAAGTGCTTTACCAAAGGAGCATCTTTGTATGAATACCGAATTACCAGTAACTAACCGCCAGTTCTTAATCATCCTGCTGACCAATGCAGAGTCCAGTGTCGATTGCTGTCGCTATAACTTAGACCTGCTGAAGTTATCCCGATGGTATGCCCAGGCGGAAGACTGGGACTATGAGAAAATCCGGGAGATGTACGCGGAGCCTATCCAGTCATACCTCCAGACACACACCGAGGAAGAGCTGAAGCGTGGCCTGCAGGACATCTTCTATTTCAACAATCCTTACACCTGTGAGGGTGACTCAGAAGAGATGGATTGGATAGCGTCACGCTCTGATGCCGACTTGAAGCACATCTCTAACGCGATGATGCAGGTGGAGAGCAAATGGTCCCGCCGCCTTCAGGTCCTAACTGAAGATTACGAAAACGGCACCTTTGATAAGCTGGTCCCACCTGATGCCGAACGCCTTCAGGCGAAAGCTGACCAAGAACAGCGCTTCAAGTCCTTTGCCGAAGCTCTGGCGGGAGGTGCCTCTTATGACTTCTGACAATAAGCAGGAATACACCATTCATATCTTCGGTCAGGACATCACCAGTCAGGACGGATTGTTTCGACTGGATGAGATACGCCGGGTAGGCATTCAGATTGGTAAGGTAGAAGATAACCGTAGTACCGAGGTTGCTCGCTTCATGAGGACCAAGGCTGGTAGAAGTCTAACCAACCCAGAAAACGGGTTTGTTAAAAAGATTAACATGGGTCACTTAGGGACCTCGTGGCTGGCTGACCCAGTAGCCGCTATAGAGTTCGGTCGGTGGTTGGACCTTGGGTACGGACTGGCAGTAACCCGAGCCTTCGTGTCTATGACCTCCAGCGCCACCGTGCAGTCTGCTGTAGCGTCTGCTGAGGACATCAAGCCGGAGACCAAGGAATTCATCCAGCGTCATGGCACAGGCCTCTACATCGCCGGACGTGAAGTCTCACAGGCTGAGTATTCAGACTATCAAGCTGTGACCGCTGGTCGCTGTGAGTGGAGGTAAGTAATCATGGCTATGATTGACCCTCGTACACCTATCGGCAAAGCGACCCTTCGTTACCGTGGCCTGCCCACACGTCATCTGCTGTCTCTGCTGAGACTTGGAGTCGAAGACCCTGAGCGCCCTTACTACAGTCGAGACGAGCTGATAGCTATGCTGGTGGACCGTGATTTAGACAATCAGTTACGCCGAGCCTTTGCTAAGCAGTCCTGACCATACCAAACCTAATTTTAAACCTTTTGAGATGACCGATGCGGGGAGACCCGTAGGCGCTACTGCGTCTGCGATACCGATAGTCTCAACTCTCAAGAGGAGAATTACCTATGATGTTCAACAACAACAACTGGAAGCTGTCAGTCACCGACATCAACCTTTATGAAAACACTGTGAGTCTGGACGGTCAGCCCTATCCGCTGTCGCTCGCTATCAAGACCCTCATTCCGGGCTACCTGTCAGGCCTGCCGTCTACCAGCCGCGAGGCAATGGAGTTACTGGAAGCTCTGGCTGAAGCTGGCGTGACCATTGGCAACTTCTTCAGTAATGACTTGATGACCGCCTATGGTCGCCGCCAGATGAACAAACGAGCTGAAGCTGAGCGTATCGCTAAAGAGCAACGACTTCAGGCTGAGCGTATGCGTGAAGAGAACATGACCGATGCAGAGTGGCAGAAAGAGCTACAGCGCCGCGAACAGGTCAAAGCTGAACGCCGGACCTATGGTGAGAGCCTCCGCAGTGCTACCCATTCCGCTGGTCGCTCCCGTGCCGCTATTGTCGCTGACCTTGAGTCAGGCGGTAACTGGATGGACAGCTTGTAAAACACACAGTCCCTGACCCGATGTTAGGGACTCCTCAGTTTTGAGGACTCACAGTATTTAAACTAATTTAGGAGATTGATTATTATGACTACGATTAAAGACGCTTTCCAGTTTGGCATTGAGCCAGTACGCATCACCGATACCGACAACATTCAGGTCAATGAAGGTCTGCCGACTAACGCTGACCCGCAGGTCTATGCCCTCCAGTTAGCTAAGACGGTTAAGGCTATGCTGAACGGTGTACTTAAAGACGCTCAAGAGAACATCCCGTTCCCTGTAGAAGTCCTGCCGACCCGTAACAGCTTACCGACCCCAATCATTGCTCACACTCTGGCTGACCGCTCTGTGGTCGTTCCTGTCCGTGGTGGCAAGCGACCTGAAGTCGTGACCGTTCCGTCTGGACAAGAAATCGTGGTCGAACCAATCGAGCAGGCTATTCTCATCTCTGAGCAGACCAAGCTCTGGGACGCCAAGTCATCCACCGGATTCACTCAGGGCACACTTCAGCAGGACGCTATGAACATCTGTGAGAATGTGGTCCGTACCATCAACGCTCGCATGGTCGACGTTCTGGAATCCTCTAAGCTGCTGAAGACCGTAGAGCTTCCTGTCCTGACTGGTAGCCTGACCGCTAAGGCAGACGCTATCATGGACGCTCTGTATGAGAACACAGAGTCTTCTTTCGGTTCTGAGGTGTCTGACTACGGTATTATCGCTCATGAGAGCCAACTGAAAGCACTGTCCCGTCTGGCTGCTAAGCAAGGCTTCTCCGGTGAAGACGCTATCGTCGATATGCTGGGGACAGACATCGCCTATTACAACGGTGAAGACAAGGGTGTATTCATGCTGGCTAAACGCTTCACGGCCCTGAGCTTCGGCTGCTTCCGTCACGACGGTGAGAATATTACGGTCGTCCTTTCACGTGATGGCGACTCTCAGTCCCACGACTTGGAAATCCTCGGTAAAGTGTTCGTTGTCGCTGAAGCTGCTACGACCATCAAGATGGGCACTGGCTCAGCTACTGCCGTCCTGCCTGTAGTCAAACGCCTGAAGTTCACCAAGACCGAAGCGTAAGACCAATGGGTAAGAGCATTAGTAAAGGCTTCAGGTCCATCGCCAAGGGCCTGACAGGTGGTGGTGGGACTCAAGGTGGGGCTTCGGTCCCGCCTCCTGTAGCTCCTCCTGTAGCTCCTCCAGATGACGCTCAGCAAGCTGTAGTCGATACCCAAGGTCAGGAGACCGAGGGAGGTAAGACCATGAGCAGAGGTAAGTCTGGACTGAATATCAGCAGGACTTCAGGTGGTGGCTTGTCACTGTGATTAACTAACTACGGTCTGGACCAATGGTCTGGGCCTTTGTTTTGTACTAGTTGTCTAGTGCGGTAGTGCAATAGAAGATAGGGGGGGGCTTTATGTCCATGACTTCCGAAGACATAAGGTCCCTCCTGACTCTGGTCTATAAACTCGTGTTCCTCTCTGTGGGCCTCTATATGGTCCTCTCCGGTCGACTCGGTGTGAATGTATTCGACACTCTGTCTAAGGCTGTGGGTGGGCTTCTGGGGGCTTAGGTTTGTACTCACAGTGGGACCGATGGTTTCTGACAGAAAAATGTGAATGACCATCTAATACATTAAGCCAGCAGACTTCCCCCATAGCCCGCCTCAAGTCCAGACCGAGGCCACCGGAGGGTCCTGACCAGCCGTCTAGACATCCCGTCTAATGACACAAGTCTGGCACAAAGAATGACACAAGGTCTTGACTCAATGCAGGACCTCAGGCCTACTAAGGGTCCGCTTCAAGTCCTTGTAGTTCCAGATGAACTTAATGGGCACATCCAGTTTATCTTTGCCCCGGACACCGTCGCGGAGTGCCGTCATTTGCGGGCCATGATCGATAGCATCCGTCCAGCTGAAGCAGGAGATTGACGTTTTGACCGGATTATCCAGCACCGGTAGGCGTTCTATCGTAATGGTATAGGTCGATTCACGCGCGCCACTATTTCCGCCGCTGATGCCGACATTGCCCGTCAAAATAGGTAACATAGCAATAGCGCGTGCAGTCAGCTCGCCGTTTGCCTGGCGTTGCGGCCCCCAGCCCTAGCAGATATAAGCGGGTTTTGTTGTGCCAATTTCACGCGCCAGTTTGATGATACGGTCTACCGGGATACCGGTAATTTGCGAAGCCCACTGCGGCGTTTTTGCTGTTTTATCGTCACCTTCACCAAGAATATAGGCTTTATAGTGACCATTTTTGGGTGCATCTGCGGGTAAGGTTTTTTCGTCATAGCCGACGCAGTATTTATCGAGAAAAGGTTGATCAACGAGATTTTCGTTAATCAATACCCAGGCAATACCCGCAACCAGCGCGGCATCGGTGCCCGGGCGAATAGGGAGCCATTCCTCTTCACGACCGGCAGCCGTATCGGTATATCGCGGATCGATAACAATCATTTTGGCGTTCGATTTCTCGCGCGCTTTTTCAAGAAGATAAGTGATGCCACCACCGCTCATGCGGGTTTCTGCCGGGTTGTTACCAAACATCACGACCAGCTTGCTGTTTTCAATATCCGTGGTGCTGTTGCCATCATTACTGCCGTAGGTGTAGGGCATGGCACAGGAAATTTGCGCGGTGCTGTAGGAGCCATACTGATTGAGTGAACCGCCGTAGCAGTTCATCAGGCGTTTGACCGCCGAGGCTGATGGCGAAGAGCGGGTCATATTGCCGCCAACAATCCCCGAAGAGTACTGAATATATACAGCTTCATTGCCATATTGTTCGACGGTTTTTTTCAGGCTACTGGCGATAGTATCCAGGGCTTCATCCCAGCTAATCCGTTCGAATTTGCCTTCACCGCGTTTACCCACGCGTTTCATTGGGTCATTCAAGCGATCGGGATGATTAATACGCCGGCGGATGGAGCGACCGCGCAAACAGGCGCGTACCCTGATGGTTGCCGTACTCATCGCTGCCGGTATTGTCAGTTTCCACCCAGGTCACTTCATTATCTTTAACATGTAGACGAAGTGCACAGCGGCTACCACAGTTGACGGAACAGGAACCCCAGATCACTTTTTCGCTGGCCTGTTGTACCGCTGCCGCTGCACTGCGCAGGGTGAACGGTAAAGAAAAACCGCCTGCAGCCAGCGCCAGAGAACCTGTCGCGGTTGATTTAACGAGTGTTCTGCGGCTGATGCCCACCATTCGGTCATTTTTGGACATAACTCACTCCCTGTTCTTTATTGTTATATAAATGTTTATACATTGAATATTTAGCGCGCTAACAATAGAGGGAGTCTACCCATTTTGGGTTAAGAATTATTAATCCACATCAATAGAAGGGTATGAGTAATAAGGTGAGATTATGTTGTATGTTCAAATCGCCGGATGTGTCATATCCGGCGTTCAGTCGATAATGTGTTACTGCGGTTCGGCAGGCGCGCCATCCTGGGTAGACTGCGCGGGAGCAGAGACGTTACCGCTGGTGGTGCGGTTGTAGAGAATTTTATGCGTATCATTAGCGCAATGCCCGACGACCTGGGAATCAGGCTGATCAACCTGGTCATTGGGTACAATACTTAACGTGAAGCTGCTTTCGGGTACGCCATTATTGATAATGCGCTGTGATATATCGCTCTGTATGCGCTCACAAGATCCCGGCGCGGCGAGTACCGCGGGTGAGGCGAGGGCGAGCAGAAGCGCGGCACAGCAGGTTGAGAGTTTCATCATAAGCTCCTTACGCGAAGATAACTTCTTTAAGCATAGCATTTAACGTGTAAAGTACTGTATTTGCTACTATGATTGAGAATCATCTCTACTCTCTGGTGACTGTTGTGAAATACAAATTACTACCATGCTTACTCGCGATATTCCTCACAGGATGTGACCGCACAGAGGTAACACTTTCATTTACCCCTGAGATGGCCAGTTTCTCTAATGAATTCGATTTTGATCCGCTGCGTGGTCCGGTAAAAGATTTCACTCAGACATTAATGGATGAGCAAGGTGAAGTGACGAAACGTGTTTCTGGGACTTTGTCGGAAGAAGGCTGTTTTGATTCACTCGAATTACTGGATCTGGAAAATAATACCGTGGTCGCTCTGGTACTGGACGCCAATTATTACCGTGATGCCGAGACGCTGGAGAAGAGAGTACGTTTACAGGGAAAATGCCAGCTAGCAGAATTACCTTCTGCCGGGGTGAGTTGGGAAACCGATGATAATGGCTTCGTGATTAAAGCCAGCAGCAAACAAATGCAGATGGAATATCGCTATGATGATCAGGGGTATCCGCTGGGTAAAACCACGAAAAGTAACGACAAAACATTATCTGTCAGCGCCACGCCATCAACGGATCCGATCAAAAAATTAGATTACACAGCGGTTACTTTACTAAATAATCAACGAGTTGGTAATGTAAAACAGAGCTGTGAATATGACAGTCACGCCAATCCAGTGGACTGTCAGCTGATCATTGTTGATGAAGGAGTAAAACCCGCCGTCGAACGGGTTTACACCATCAAAAATACGATCGATTATTATTAATGCTATTGTGCGGTCGGCTTCAGGAGAGTCTGACCCGGTGTTTTGTGCTCTGCCAGATACTGATGCTGGAATATACACATGCGAATGGCATTACGATATTGACCATTAATAAAAAACTCATGCATCAATTCACCTTCAACCGTAAAGCCAAGCTTGCGGTAAATGTGAATCGCTTTTTCATTCTCTTTATCGACGATCAGATACAGCTTATAGAGATTGAGAACGGTGAAGCCATAGTCCATTGCTAATTTGGCGGCACGGGTTGCCAGACCTTTCCCCTGATACTCCGGGGAGATAATTATCTGAAATTCTGCCCGGCGATGAACATGGTTAATTTCCACCAGCTCCACCAGACCGGCTTTTTCGCCGTCACATTCCACCACAAAGCGCCGTTCGCTCTGATCGTGAATATGCGCTTATCATACAGATCAGAGAGTTCAACAAAGGCTTCGTAGGGTTCCTCAAACCAGTAACGCATCACACTGGCGTTATTGTCGAGTTGATGTACATAGCGTAAATCTTCACGCTCCAGCGGGCGTAGCTTAACTGTGGGCGCTTGGCATAACGTGTCCTTACATTCCTTAAATCAATAACAGGTTAGGGGGTAATAACGCGGCCAGTTCGACGGTCCAGGCAGCGCAAAGTATTGGGCTCCCAGTAGGCATTGATGTTGGCGCTTTGCTCACATTTATCGCGGTTATCAAAAGCGGCGTCGGCTTTATCCCACTCTTTTTCAGTGCGTTTATTCACTTTCTGGCGCAGATTGCGCGTGTCATTCCATTGCTCTTTTTCCATAGCGGCGTGCTGGCGGCTTTGTGCACTGTCGCCAGACTCAATCACCAGTTTGTTAGTTTCGGCATGAACAGTTGTGCTCAATGCCAGTGCGCAAGGCAGCAGAAAAGCGAGCAGGCCGATTCGTTTGCTGAGAGTGATTTTCATAATTCATTCCCTGTATGAATGATTAAAGGTGATTCTACACCATCCACTGCGAACGCAAAACGTACCAGGAGGATGTTTATATTGATGATATTATGTCGCCCTATAACTATACATGATGTCAATAAGTGACAAAGATGATTAAAACAACGTTACTATTTTTTGCTACTGCGCTGTGTGAAATTATTGGATGCTTTCTGCCCTGGTTGTGGTTAAAACGAAACGCCAGTATCTGGCTGTTGCTTCCGGCGGGGATTTCACTGGCGCTGTTTGTCTGGTTGTTAACGTTGCATCCTGCGGCGAGTGGGCGTGTTTACGCGGCTTATGGTGGCGTTTATGTCTGCACGGCATTGATGTGGCTGCGCGTTGTGGATGGCGTGAAACTAAGTCTTTATGACTGGACGGGTGCGTTGATTGCGCTTTGCGGAATGTTGATCATTGTTGCGGGCTGGGGGCGCACGTAGGAACATAAATCCATTTTATCAATAAGATACGAGGAAGTGTCAGCTGACAAAAGGTATTCTATTTCATCTTTTGTCAACCATTCACAGCGCAAATATACGCCTTTTTTTGTGATCACTCCGGCTTTTTTCGATCTTCATACTTGTATGGCAGTAGCTCAGTTGCGTAGATTTCATGCATCACGACAAGCGATGCAAGGAATCGAACATGAAGATCGTAAAGGCTGAAGTTTTTGTTACCTGTCCGGGGCGTAATTTCGTCACATTAAAAATCACCACTGAGGACGGTATTACGGGCCTTGGGGATGCCACCCTCAATGGACGTGAGCTTTCCGTGGCCTCTTATTTGCAGGATCATCTTTGTCCGCGGCTTATTGGTCGCGATGCGCACCGTATCGAAGATATCTGGCAGTTTTTCTATAAAGGTGCTTACTGGCGTCGCGGTCCGGTTACGATGTCGGCCATTTCAGCGGTTGATATGGCGCTGTGGGATATTAAAGCCAAAGCTGCCAACATGCCGCTTTACCAGTTACTCGGCGGCGCGTCTCGTGAAGGGGTGATGGTTTATTGCCATACCACCGGTCACAGTATTGATGAAGCTCTGGATGATTATGCCCGTCATCAGGAGCTGGGATTCAAAGCCATCCGCGTGCAGTGCGGAATCCCTGGTATGAAAACCACCTACGGCATGTCGAAAGGTAAAGGTCTGGCTTATGAACCCGCAACCAAAGGACAGTGGCCGGAAGAGCAGCTGTGGTCGACGGAGAAATACCTCGATTTCATGCCGAAATTGTTTGACGCGGTACGTAACAAGTTTGGTTTTAATGAACATTTGCTGCATGACATGCACCATCGCTTAACGCCTATTGAAGCGGCGCGCTTTGGTAAAAGCATTGAAGATTATCGCATGTTCTGGATGGAAGACCCGACGCCAGCGGAAAACCAAGAATGCTTCCGTCTCATTCGCCAACATACCGTCACACCCATCGCAGTGGGTGAAGTCTTCAACAGCATCTGGGACTGCAAACAACTGATTGAAGAGCAACTCATCGATTATATCCGCACCACGCTGACCCATGCAGGCGGAATTACCGGTATGCGCCGGATTGCCGATTTTGCTTCGCTGTATCAGGTACGTACTGGCTCACACGGTCCTTCCGATTTGTCACCAGTCTGCATGGCTGCGGCGCTGCACTTTGATCTGTGGGTCCCCAATTTCGGTGTCCAGGAATACATGGGTTATTCCGAACAAATGCTCGAAGTCTTCCCGCACAACTGGACTTTCGATAACGGCTATATGCATCCGGGAGACAAACCGGGTCTTGGTATCGAATTCGATGAAAAGCTGGCGGCGAAATATCCCTATGAACCTGCTTATCTACCAGTCGCACGTCTGGAAGATGGCACGCTGTGGAACAGGTAAGGAGTAAGATAATTGAATCGCCACGGGTTTAACAGACACCTCAGAGTCATTTAAGATGGCTTAAAGAGAGGTGCCCATGAGCGGTAAGCGTTATCCCGAAGAGTTTAAAACTGAAGCAGTCAAACAGGTTGTTGATCGCGGTTATTCTGTTGCCAGCGTTGCAACACGTCTCGATATCACCACCCACAGCCTTTATGCCTGGATAAAGAAGTACGGTCCGGATTCTTCCACTAATAAAGAACAGTCAGATGCTCAGGCCGAGATCCGCCGTCTCCAGAAAGAGCTGAAACGGGTTACCGACGAACGGGACATATTAAAAAAAGCCGCGGCGTACTTCGCAAAGCTGTCCGACTGAGGTACGCCTTTATCCGTGACAACTCCTGTTGCTGGCCTGTTCGCCTGCTCTGTCGGGTGCTGGATGTTCATCCCAGTGGTTTTTACGCCTGGCTTCAGCAGCCGCATTCACAACGCCATCAGGCAGACCTGAGACTGACAGGACAGATTAAACAGTTCTGGCTGGAATCGGGATGCGTCTATGGTTATCGCAAAATCCATCTGGATCTGCGTGACAGCGGGCAACAGTGCGGAGTAAACAGAGTCTGGAGACTGATGAAACGTGTCGGAATAAAGGCTCAGGTCGGATACCGAAGCCCGCGGGCACGTAAAGGCGAGGCCAGTATCGTGTCACCCAACAGGCTCCAGCGACAGTTCAATCCGGATGCTCCTGATGAGCGTTGGGTAACGGACATAACCTACATCAGGACCCACGAAGGCTGGCTGTATCTTGCCGTTGTTGTTGATCTGTTCTCACGCAAAATTATCGGCTGGTCCATGCAATCCCGGATGACAAAGGACATTGTCCTGAACGCACTGCTGATGGCTGTATGGTGGCGTAATCCCGAAAAACAGGTGCTGGTTCATTCGGATCAGGGCAGTCAGTACACAAGCCATGAGTGGCAGTCGTTCCTGAAATCACACGGCCTGGAGGGTAGCATGAGCCGTCGCGGTAACTGCCATGATAATGCGGTTGCAGAAAGTTTTTTCCAGTTGTTGAAACGTGAACGGATAAAGAAAAAGATCTACGGAACGCGGGAAGAAGCCCGCAGTGATATTTTTGATTACATCGAAATGTTTTATAACAGTAAGCGTCGGCATGGTTCTAGCGAACAGATGTCACCGACAGAATATGAAAACCAGTATTATCAACGGCTCGGAAGTGTCTAGATTATCCGTGGCGATTCACATCTTTAAATCACAAGGACTGGATTTGCCCCTATATTTCCAGACATCTGTTATCACTTAACCCATTACAAGCCCGCTGCCGCAGATATTCCCGTGGCGAGCGATAACCCAGCGCACTATGCGGATGCCATTCGTTATAATGCTCGAACGCCTCTGCAAGGTTCTTTGCTGCCGTTAACCCGTCTGGTTTGGGCATGATACTGATGTAGTCACGCTTTATCGTTTTCACGAAGCTCTCTGCTATTCCGTTACTCTCCGGACTCCGCACCGCCGTGTTCTTCGGTTCAAGTCCCAACATCCGGGCGAACTGGCGTGTTTCATTAGCCCGGTAGCATGAACCATTATCCGTCAGCCACTCCACTGGAGACGACGGAAGATCGTTGCCGAAGCGGCGTTCCACCGCTCCCAGCATGACGTCCTGTACTGTTTCACTGTTGAAGCCGCCCGTAGTGACCGCCCAGTGCAGTGCCTTACGGTCACAGCAGTCCAGCGCGAACGTGACTCGCAGTTTTTCTCCGTTATCACAGCGGAACTCGAACCCGTCAGAGCACCATCGCTGATTACTTTCTTTCACAGCCACTCTGCCGGTATGTGCCCGTTTCGATGGCGGTACAGCGAGTTTTCGCTCAAGCAACAGCGCATTCTGGCGCATGAGCCGGTAAATACGTTTGGCATTGATCGCAGGCATACCATCAAGTTCGGCCTGTCTGCGAAGCAGCGCCCATACCCGACGATAACCATATGTGGGCAGCTCTCCGATAACATGGTGTATACGGAGAAGCACATCCGTATCATCTGAGTGACGGCTGCGGCGACCATCTTTCCAGTCATCGGTTCGTCTGAGAATGACGTGCAACTGCGCACGCGACACCCGGAGACAACGGCTGACTAAGCTTGACTAAGCTTACTCCCCATCCCCGGGCAATAAGGGCGCGTGCGCTATCCACTTTTTTGCCCGTCCATATTCAACGGCTTCTTTGAGGAGTTCATTTTCCATCGTTTTCTTGCCGAGCAGGCGCTGGAGTTCTTTAATCTGCTTCATGGCGGCAGCAAGTTCAGAGGCAGGAACAACCTGTTCTCCGGCGGCCACAGCAGTAAGACTTCCTTCCTGGTATTGCTTACGCCAGAGAAATAACTGGCTGGCTGCTACACCATGTTGCCGGGCAACGAGGGAGACCGTCATCCCCGGTTCAAAGCTCTGCTGAACAATTGCGATCTTTTCCTGTGTGGTACGCCGTCTGCGTTTCTCCGGCCCTAAGACATCAATCATCTGTTCTCCAATGACTAGTCTAAAAACTAGTATTAAGACTATCACTTAAATAAGTGATACTGGTTGTCTGGAGATTCAGGGGGCCAGTCTACCAGCGCACCGCAACCTTTCAGGGTAAAAGGGATATTTTGTTGCGGTTGAACGGTACGAAAATCTTTACCATCTTTAATATCGTCTAAATCTGCCATAACTTACTCCGGTTAAGTAATGCACATCAGAAATCGTATTTGCCGATATTCTCTTTGTTGAATATCACGCGCTCCGGTAACAGTACGATGCCATTACCATCCGCTTCGTAGTCATAGCCCTGAACGCTGTTTGGCGAGACTTCAACCTGACCTACGCCCTGGATATCCAGCTTGTCGCCCGTTTTCATTGATCCTTTTTTCAATAATACATCCGCGACATACACTGAAATTTTGCCTTGCTGAACCACATCCCACAGTCCAAATTCTTTCACCGTGCCGCGCTCTACATACGGGCGCATCACATTTGGCGTACTGAATCCGACAATCGCTACTTTGTCATTTTTCAGGTTTTCTGCGGCTTGTGCGGCAGCGGGCAGGGCGTTGGCATCGGGGGCGATAATGGCGTCGAGATCGCTATACGCTTTTAATATTCCTTCTGCGGTTTGTAACGATTTAGTGGCATCGTTATAGCCAAACTGCGTAGTGACAATTTCCCAGCCTGGATGCTCTTTGGCGATTTTCGCTTTCGCTTCTTTCACCCACTGGTTTTGGTCCGTAACGGTGGGGCTTGAGTAGAAAAACGCGACTTTGGCTTTGTCTTTATTCACCTGACGCGCCGCCATATCCACCAACATACCTCCCAACTGGGCGGGCGTTCCCTGATTAATGTAGTAAGAGCGGCACTCCGGTTTAGTATCAGAGTCCCAGGTCAGCACTCTCACACCACGTTGCATGGCGCGTTTCAGTGCCGGACACAAGCCATCAGGCGAAACCGCAGAAACGAATAATGGCGTTATAACCTTGATTGACGAAGTTATTAATCAACTGTACCTGACCAGAAACACTGGGTTCTGTCGGCCCGTCGTAGGTCACATCAACGCTCAGCTCTTTACCCGCTTGTTGTGCGCCGTTGCCACCGCTGGTAAAAAATCCCACGCCAACCAGTTTGGGAATAAATGCAATACGCTCTGCGGCCTGCACATTCATAGAGATTGCGGCAATGCCAAGAGCGCTAAGTAAGGCGATTTTCTTAAAGCGATGAAGTGTCATGAAGATATCCTTTATGGCAATGGGTTATTGGCCCGACGCGCCAGCCACTCTTTAATTTGCTGGCGATGCAGGCTAACGGAACGACCTACGACAACGACGATAAGCAGCGCACCGGAAAGGGCGCTGGACACCTGATTTGGCACTCCTGCCATTTGCAAACCTTGCTGCAAATATCCCACTAATAAAACCGCAATGGCGGTGCCGATAATGGAACCGGAACCACCATAAATATTGGCCCCGCCAAGCACCACGGCGGTGATGGCGGGCATCAGAAACGACGCACCGAGATCGGAACGTGCTGAACCAAAATACGATACCAGCAGCACAGCGGCGACCGCAGACGCCAGCCCCGTCATGGCATAGAGCGCACATAAGGTGCGGTTAACTGGAATCGCGCTATAAAGCGCCACGCGCGGGCTTTGCCCAATCAAAAACACATTACGTCCGGCATGGGTTTTATGCAGCCAGAGCCAGAAAACGAGGAGACATATCAGGAAGATAATCAGCGGAACGGGGAGTCCCAGCACATCCAGGTTAGCGAAATCTGTAAACGCCATCGGGAATCCACCAATACCTTCGTACCCCGTCGCTCCGGCCATACCGGAAAGCAGCAGAGCGCTTCCGGCAAACAGATACAGCGTGCCAAGCGTAATCACCAGCGGGTTAACTTTGGTATAGATAATTAATCCGGCGTTGATCAGCCCGCACAATGCGCCGAGCAGTAAGGTCAGGAGTATCGCCAGCGGCATCGGCACACCACTTTGAAACAGTACGCCCAATGCAATGGCGCAGAGGCCGATGGTCGAACCAAACGAAATATCGATCCCGCCACTGACAATCACCATCGTCAGCGGTAGAGCGACAATGCCAATGCAGATAAAGTCACTGGTGCTGAACAGCAACATATTGAGATCTAACATTCGCGGGTTAATTGCACCAAATGCGACAATCTCAATAACGAGCAGTGCGGCAAGAGCCAGTTCCCAACCGTAGCGAATACGCATTATGCGGCCTCCCGTTTTTTACCTGACGAAGCGGGTTTAACGGATGGCGGTGGCGTCATAAAGCGGGCATATTTTTGCCGCCGTAGATTACGTTCCAGCGCACAACGCAGGCGTCCATCAAACACCAGCACCGCCAGCAGAACCAGACCCGCGATAAAATCATTCCACCATGCCGGAATGCGCAACAGCACCAGTACGCTATCGATCTGCGTCAGGAACCATGCGCCGAGTACCGCACCGATGATCGCACCGGAACCACCGAGCAAACTAATGCCGCCCAGCACGCAGGCTGCAATTGCTTTCATCTCCAGCCCGGTACCGGTCTGGTTGAGGATAAAACCAATCTGCGAAGCAAACACAATTCCCGCCAGTGCCGCCATGCAGCCGTTCAACGAAAATGCCACAATGCGAATGGCTTCCGTACGAACGCCCAGTTGACGAGCGCCCTGTAAATTATCGCCCGTGGCATAAAAACTGCGTCCAAACGCCGTCTTCGCCAGCAGCCAGGCCATAAATGCCACCAGAATTATCGTCAACCAACCAATTGCTGAAATGCCAAGCAGCAGCGGGGCGGAGAGCTGTTTCAGTTCGGCGGGTAACCCTTCAATCCATTTACCGCCAGTCCACAGCAACATGATGCCTCTGTACAACCCTAACGTGCCAAGGGTGGCAACAATGGCAGGGATCTTTAGCCACGCGACCAGGGCACCGTTGAAAAATCCCGCGAGCAAACCAAGCAGTAAAGTCGCGACACAGGCAACAGGTAGTGAATATCCTGCGTTCAGTAACATCCCCAACAGCACCGCGCACATTCCGGTAATCGAACCCACTGAAACATCAATATTGCGCGTAAGCATTACCAGCGTCGCGCCCATTGCCAGCAGGATCAGGATTTGCGCGCTGCTATAAACCATGGTCAGCGTTTGCACACTTAAATACTGGCGGTCGAGAAAACCGGGTAATACAAACAGCAGCACCACCGCCAGCAATGCCGTGATTTCACGGTTGTTCTGAATAAACTTCAGCATGATGCCTCCTGACGCTGACTATCGCCGAAGGCAACGCGCATAATAGTCTCGACATTAATATCGCGCCCGGTCAGTGCAGAGTGGGTAATTTCGCCCTGATGCATCACATACACACGATCTGCCATCAGTTCGATCTCTTCCATATCAGAGGAGATAAACAGCACAGCCACATTCTGTGCGGCGATGCTGCGCAACAGCTGGTAGATATCATTACGGGCCGAGACATCCACGCCGCGCGTCGGCTCATCGACAATCAATGCTTGCGGCGAAGCTTCCAGGCATTTGGCAATGAGGATTTTTTGCTGGTTGCTACCGGATAATGTCCGTGCAGCTTGTTCCGGTTGGTTAAATTTAATATTCAGCGCCCGACGATAACGTTCCAGGGTGGCATTATCTTTCGCGGTTTTCGCCCAGAATCCACGAAGGTTATGAGTAAGGGCGCAGACGTTCCAGGCCAGCGAAGCATCGAGATTCAGTCCGGATGACTGGCGATCTTCCGGCAGATAAACCAGACCGCGCAGTAAACGTTCTCCAGTGGATAATTTATTGATCTCTTTACCATTCAGCATAATGCGTCCGCCACGCAAAGTACGCAGACCATAGAGCGTCTCGGCCAGTTCTGTGCGTCCGGCTCCCACCAGCCCAGCCAGGCCCAGAATTTCTCCGGCATTGAGCGTCAGGCTGACATTCCTGAAGCCTTCGCCAGTCAGATTTTCCAGTGTCAGCACCGGCGTTCCGACGGCATGTTGTGGGCGGTTACCAGGTAACTCCAGCCATAATTTTTGGCTGGCAGAGAGCGATTTTTCCCGTACCGCTGGGGTGATGGCCTGAATAATGTCGTCGGTAGACAGTTCGCTGGTTTTGCCGCTTAAGGCGATGGTTCCGTCGCGCATCACGCTAATTCGATCGGCAATCTGGCGAATTTCCGGCAGCTTATGCGAGATAAAAACAATACCCACGCCAGTAGCAAGCAGCTCTTGCAAGCGACTAAACAAGCGTTCGGTTTCCGCAGGGGTAAGCGAGGCGGTAGGTTCATCGAGGATCAGAATCCGCGAGTCGCGCATCAGCCCGCGGAGGATTTCCACCATTTGGCGATCGGCGACATCCAGCGATCCTGCCAGACTATGCAGATCAAACTGGCAGCCCAGCGCCGCCAGCAAGTTCTTCATTTTCTGCATGGAGAGCTGTTTTTTTGCCAGCCCAAACAGGATGTTTTCTTTTATCGACAGGCTTGGGAAAAGCAGCGGTTCCTGGGGAACGAGATAAATGCCCAGCTGATGAGCATGAACTGGCGTTAATCTGGCGTAGTTGTTGCCCCCAATCTCCAGCGTACCGCTATCAGCAGGGGTAATACCGGCAATAATCTTCATTAACGTCGATTTACCGGCACCATTGCCGCCGAGCAGGGCGTGGACCTCCCCCTGATGCAACGTAAAATCGATGCCTTTCAGGACATTGACCCCTGAATACTGTTTATAAACCGAGCGGGCGCAAAGTAGCGGTAACGCGCGGGTATCACTCGTTTGCATATTTCCCCCGTTCAGTTTTGCAGGTGAGTTTTGAACAAATGTATTTCTACTTTTAATTTGTTCATAACCTTAGGTGGACATTGCACATATTTCCGACGAATAGATCACAATTTATGCTATTTTGATTTTCACGGTTGCGTTTGTTCATGCTCGTAGAGTCAAACTGTGGTTGCCATCACAGATATAAATGCGCAAGAACTGAACAATTGCATTAAAGATTTAAATATGTTCAAAGTGAAGAATGAATTATGACAATCAACGATTCGGCAATTTCAGAACAGGGAATGTGTGAAGAAGAACAGGTCGCGCGGATCGCGTGGTTTTACTATCACGACGGGCTGACCCAGAGCGAGATCAGCGATCGTCTCGGCCTGACCCGTTTGAAAGTGTCGCGCTTGCTGGAGAAAGGGCATCAGTCCGGCATTATTCGCGTACAGATTAATTCTCGCTTTGAAGGCTGTCTGGAATATGAAACTCAATTACGTCGTCAGTTTTCGCTGCAACATGTCCGGGTGATCCCTGGGCTTGCGGATGCTGATGTCGGCGGGCGACTAGGGATAGGCGCGGCGCATATGTTGATGAGTTTACTTCAACCACAACAGATGCTGGCGATTGGTTTTGGCGAGGCAACCATGAATACGCTGCAACGCTTAAGTGGTTTTATTTCGTCACAGCAAATTCGCCTGGTCACGCTCTCCGGTGGCGTCGGTTCTTATATGACGGGTATCGGGCAGCTTAACGCGGCGTGCAGTGTGAATATTATTCCGGCTCCGTTGCGGGCATCCTCCGCTGACATTGCCCGTACGCTAAAAAATGAAAATTGCGTCAAAGATGTTCTGCTAGCCGCGCAAGCAGCGGATGTGGCGATTGTCGGCATTGGAGCCGTGAGTCAACAAGACGACGCGACAATCATTCGCTCCGGTTATATCAGCCAGGGCGAACAGTTAATGATTGGCCGAAAAGGGGCGGTTGGCGACATTTTAGGCTACTTTTTTGATGCAAAAGGTGACGTTGTCACGGATATCAAAATACATAACGAACTGATTGGCTTACCTTTAAGCGCGCTGAAGACCATACCCGTCCGGGTTGGCGTGGCAGGGGGAGAAAATAAAGCTGAAGCAATTGCCGCTGCAATGAAAGGCGGTTATATCAACGCACTGGTTACCGATCAGGACACAGCAGCGGCGATTTTACGTAGTTAAATTTGCATGACCTTATTACCGGGAATGATGGAGAACGTATAGAGGAACAGACAGAACGCATAAGCCGAGGATAATCTAATGGCTCGACTCTTTACCCCTTCAGAATCAAAGTACTACCTGATGGCGCTGGATGCAGGCACCGGAAGTATTCGGGCTGTGATATTCGACCTGGAAGGCAATCAAATAGCAGTGGGACAGGCGGAGTGGCGGCATCTGGCAGTACCGGACGTTCCTGGTTCTATGGAATTTGATCTCAACAAAAACTGGCAACTGGCGTGTGAGTGTATGCGCCAGGCGCTGCACAACGCCGGCATAGACCCGGAGTATATCGCTGCCGTTTCGGCATGTTCTATGCGTGAAGGCATTGTTTTATATAACAATGAAGGAACACCGATCTGGGCCTGCGCCAATGTGGATGCCAGAGCGGCACGCGAAGTTAGCGAACTTAAAGAACTGCACAACAATACCTTTGAAAACGAAGTTTATCGAGCGACCGGACAAACACTGGCTTTAAGTGCCATCCCCAGATTACTTTGGCTGGCGCACCATCGTTCCGATATTTACCGTCAGGCATCAACCATCACCATGATCAGCGACTGGCTGGCCTATATGCTCAGCGGCGAACTGGCGGTGGATCCCTCTAACGCTGGCACCACGGGACTTCTTGATCTAACCACCCGTGCCTGGAAACCTGCATTGCTGGATATGGCTGGCCTGCGTGCCGATATTCTTTCTCCTGTCAAAGAAACCGGCACATTGCTGGGCGTGGTAAGTTCACAAGCGGCGGAACTCTGCGGTCTGAAGGCGGGCACTCTGGTGGTCGTTGGAGGAGGCGACGTGCAGCTTGGTTGCCTTGGGTTAGGCGTTGTGCGTCCGGCACAAACCGCGGTTCTTGGCGGCACGTTCACGGATAATAAGCAGTGCACGCTCAGCGAGGCCCGGCATCAGTTGCCGATTACTCCGTTCCGTATGCCGTCATGAGTCCCATCCTTTGAAAGCAGTGATCGCTGTGGTGAGACTGTAGCGCGGACATGTCTATTTAGTCAGAGACGGACATCTCAATTTAGCTACTACAATATTACTACGCATAATGTATATTATGTTAAATTATGTCTGAGTGATGCGAAGTGCTTTTCTGGTAGTCGTTATTCGTTCAGGGTTCAAGAACTTAAGCCTCTCCTCTTTCATAATTGGCCTGTGCATGGAGAAATAGCCTGGTTATTCCCTGCCCCATGCTAAGAGCGCAGTGTCTGTCGCATAGACACTGCATACGAAAACCGGCAACACGGTGTGGCAGCCAGCCAGCTATTTCTCTGGCGTAAGCAATACCAGGAAGGAAGTCTTACTGCTGTGGCCGCCGGAGAACAGGTTGTTCCTGCCTCTGAACTTGCTGCCGCCATGAAGCAGATTAAAGAACTCCAGCGCCTGCTCGGCAAGAAAACGATGGAAAATGAACTCCTCAAAGAAGCCGTTGAATATGGACGGGCAAAAAAGTGGATAGCGCACGCGCCCTTATTGCCCGGGGATGGGGAGTAAGCTTAGTCAGCCGTTGTCTCCGGGTGTCGCGTGCGCAGTTGCACGTCATTCTCAGACGAACCGATGACTGGATGGATGGCCGCCGCAGTCGTCACACTGATGATACGGATGTGCTTCTCCGTATACACCATGTTATCGGAGAGCTGCCCACGTATGGTTATCGTCGGGTATGGGCGCTGCTTCGCAGACAGGCAGAACTTGATGGTATGCCTGCGATCAATGCCAAACGTGTTTACCGGCTCATGCGCCAGAATGCGCTGTTGCTTGAGCGAAAACCTGCTGTACCGCCATCGAAACGGGCACATACAGGCAGAGTGGCCGTGAAAGAAAGCAATCAGCGATGGTGCTCTGACGGGTTCGAGTTCTGCTGTGATAACGGAGAGAGACTGCGTGTCACGTTCGCGCTGGACTGCTGTGATCGTGAGGTACTGCACTGGGCGGTGACTACCGGCGGCTTCAACAGTGAAACAGTACAGGACGTCATGCTGGGAGCGGTGGAACGCCGCTTCGGCAACGATCTTCCGTCGTCTCCAGTGGAGTGGCTGACGGATAATGGTTCATGCTACCGGGCTAATGAAACACGCCAGTTCGCCCGGATGTTGGGACTTGAACCGAAGAACACGGCGGTGCGGAGTCCGGAGAGTAACGGAATAGCAGAGAGCTTCGTGAAAACGATAAAGCGTGACTACATCAGTATCATGCCCAAACCAGACGGGTTAACGGCAGCAAAGAACCTTGCAGAGGCGTTCGAGCATTATAACGAATGGCATCCGCATAGTGCGCTGGGTTATCGCTCGCCACGGGAATATCTGCGGCAGCGGGCTTGTAATGGGTTAAGTGATAACAGATGTCTGGAAATATAGGGGCAAATCCAGCTGGATTGGGGAATGCAGTCACGCTTATCGTGGATATTTAATCCGAAAACGGGTAAAACTGTGATGCTGGCCTTTGACCATGGTTATTTTCAGGGGCCGACTATCGGACTTGAACGCATTGATATAAATATCGCCCCGCTGTTTGAACATGCCGATGTATTAATGTGTACGCGCGGCATTTTGCGCAGCGTAGTTCCCCCGGCGACCAATAAGCCGGTGGTACTGCGGGCGTCAGGTGCGAACTCTATTCTGGCGGAATTAAGTAATGAAGCCGTGGCGTTATCGATGGATGATGCCGTGCGCCTGAACAGTTGCGCGGTGGCGGCGCAGGTTTATATCGGCAGCGAATATGAACATCAGTCGATCAAAAATATTATTCAGCTGGTCGATGCCGGAATGAAAGTGGGAATGCCGACCATGGCCGTGACTGGCGTGGGCAAAGATATGGTGCGCGATCAGCGTTATTTCTCGCTCGCGACTCGAATCGCCGCTGAAATGGGGGCGCAAATTATCAAAACCTATTATGTCGAAAAAGGTTTTGAACGGATTGTTGCCGGATGTCCGGTACCCATTGTTATTGCTGGCGGTAAAAAATTACCGGAGCGCGAGACGCTGGAAATGTGCTGGCAGGCTATCGATCAGGGCGCTTCTGGTGTGGATATGGGGCGTAATATTTTCCAGTCTGACCATCCGGTGGCGATGATGAAAGCCGTACAGGCGGTGGTTCACCATAACGAAACGGCTGATCGGGCATATGAACTCTATCTGAGTGAAAAACAGTAACTGCGGATTTAAGGAGAAGAATTATGCACGTCACACTGGTTGAAATTAACGTTCATGAAGACAAGGTTGACGAGTTTATCGAAGTTTTTCGCCAGAACCACCTGGGCTCTGTACAGGAAGAAGGTAATTTGCGCTTCGATGTCTTACAGGACCCGGAAGTGAATTCGCGCTTTTATATTTACGAAGCCTATAAAGATGAAGACACAGTGGCATTCCATAAAACCACGCCTCACTACAAAACCTGTGTCGCGAAACTGGAATCTTTAATGACCGGGCCGCGTAAAAAACGTCTGTTCAATGGGTTGATGCCGTGAGGCTACAATTGGGGTAACGCGCTGACGGGAGTAAAAAAAATGTCTGACTGGAACCCCTCTTTATATCTGCACTTTTCCGCTGAACGATCGCGTCCGGCGGTGGAGCTGCTTGCCAGAGTGCCGCTGGAGAATGTCGAATATGTTGCCGATCTTGGCTGTGGCCCAGGTAACAGCACCGCCCTGCTGCATCAACGTTGGCCTGCGGCCAGGATAACAGGCATCGACTCGTCTCCGGCGATGATTGCTGAAGCGCGCAGTGCTTTGCCAGACTGCCAGTTCGTGGAAGCAGACATCCGCAACTGGCAACCGGAACAGGCACTCGATCTGATTTTTGCTAATGCCTCACTGCAATGGCTGCCCGACCACTACGAATTGTTTCCTCACTTGGTTTCTTTACTTAATCCGCAGGGCGTGCTGGCAGTACAGATGCCAGATAACTGGCTGGAGCCGACCCATGTGCTCATGCGCGAAGTTGCTTGGGAACAAAACTACCCGGATCGCGGGCGTGAGCCGTTGGCTGGCGTTCATGCTTACTACGATATTTTGAGCGAAGCCGGATGTGAGGTCGATATCTGGCGAACCACTTACTATCACCAGATGCCGTCGCACCAGGCGATTATCGATTGGGTGACCGCCACTGGATTACGTCCGTGGTTACAGGATCTGACCGAGAGCGAACAGCAGCTTTTTCTTACGCGCTACCATCAGATGCTGGAAGAGCAGTATCCACTGCAAGAGAACGGACAGATACTGCTGGCATTTCCGCGTCTGTTTATTGTTGCCCGCCGTACGGAGTAATTATCACGTCAGCTGGTAATGACGATCGGGAAGAATTTTTGCTGGAATTTCTGCTTCATCGTTCATCTGTAACAGGTCAATTTCAATAGCGTTGCAGATGGCATCCAGCGGTAAATCATTGTTTTCAGTACCGAACGGATCTTCCAGTTCTTCCGCCAGACAATCCAGCGAAATAAAAGTGTAGGAAATCAGCACAGAGATAAAAGGCGTCATGTAATGCAGGTCCACGACCAGCGCGAACGGCAGCATGATACAAAACAGATAAACGGTACGATGCAAAATCAGGGTGTAGGCAAAGGGAATTGGCGTGTAGGCAATGCGCTCACAGCCTGCCAGAACCGCTGAAATATCATTAAGCCGATCGTTGAGGCTAATAAACAGGATATCTGAAAGCTGTCCATTGCGGCGCTGAACCGCCAACCATTCTCCCATTATTAACAAGATACGGTTAGCTGGAGAGTTCGAAGCCAGTACACGCTGAAGATCTCCAGTCTTGAGATAATGAGCCAGCACTTCCGCCTGTGGCTGTTTGCGTAATGTCATGCGTAAACAGTGGGCGAAGGCGATTTGCAGCCTGGCAAACTCCCTTACACTTGCCGAATCCGGCAATGTCGTTTTTACCTCTCGCAGTAACGACCGTGAGGCAATCATCAACTGCCCCCAAAGTTTTCGCGCTTCAACGTAACGGGCGTACCCGGCATTATTACGAAAACCAAGAAAAATGGCGATGGCGACACCGAGAATGCTGAACGGTGCGAGGGTGAATTTGATGCCCAGATGCGTGTACCAGGGCAGCATGAATATAACAGCAATAGAAAAGAGAAAATTGAGTAGTAAGCGCGAGGATATCTTGGATAATACTGAGCCGTGCCAGACAAAAATACGGCGCAGCCAGTGTTGTTGTGGACGAACAATCATGGTTATCTTCAGGCGTGGAAAAGTCGCCCTATTAAACGTGATTACGATCACATTCTCAAGACGCTACTTACAAATTACCTAGAACCACGGCAGCCTGACGGCTGCAAATTGAAAACTGCCCCTGTTCGTCCTGGTGTTGCCGCACGCTCCGCAGAATATGTATGCTCTGAGGACCTGTTTTATTAAGGACTCATCCTCTTATGTTGACCCGCAAAAGTATAGATACCGTTCTGCTCTCTGTTGGTGCTGAGAAGCTCTCACAACGTGAATGGGACTGGATGAAGATGCTCAAACCCATGGACCCACCACCTGCGATGGTCGCGGCCTCCATCCTGGAGCGCCGTGGCGACACAGCAGCCCTTACCCGGCTACAGCATACCGGGGGTTAATCCGTCCTCATGTTGTCCGCTTTTACTCCCCGACCGCTGAAACGCCTGTTCACAACCAACCAGTGCTGGACATCCTTCCTGGATGCGGGCGGTCTGCGCGATATCGAGGTTGAGGCTGTCACAAAAATGCTGGCCTGCGGCACGCGGATACTGGGCGTGAAGGAATACATCTGCGATAAACCTGAGTGCCCCCACGTCAGATACGTCACTAACTCATGCGGCAGCCGTGCCTGCCCGTCCTGCGGAAAAAAGGCCACAGACCTGTGGATAGCGACACAGCTGAATCGTCTTCCTGACTGCGACTGGGTACACCTGGTCTTCACCCTGCCGGACACGCAGTGGCCGGTGTTCGAAAGCAACCGGTGGCTGCTGAATGACGTGTGCCGTCTGGCGGTGGAGAATCTGCTGTATGCCGCCCGGAAACGGGGGCAGGAACCCGGTATCTTCTGCGCCATCCACACGTATGGCCGTCGTCTCAACTGGCATCCGCATGTACATGTGTCTGTAACCTGTGGAGGTCTGAATAAGCATGGTCAGTGGAAAAAGCTGAGCTTCCTGAAAGACGCGATGCGTTCGCGGTGGATGTGGAATATGCGGCAACGGCTTCTGAAAGCGTGGTCAGAGGGGCTGGCGATGCCGGAGTCGTTGTCACATATCACGACGGAATCACAGAGGAGAAGCCTGGTGCTGAAAGCCGGAGGAAAATACTGGCATGTGTACATGTCGAAAAAAACGGCCGGCGGGAGGAATACGGCGCGCTACCTGGGTCGTTATCTGAAGAAGCCGCCGATAGCGGCCTCCCGGCTGGCACATTACAACGGAGGGGCGAGCCTGAGCTTCCGTTACCTGGACCACAAAACGGGAGAAACGGCGACGGAAACGCTGACACAGCGTGAGCTGGTCGCGAGGCTGAAACAGCACATGCCGTAGAAGTTTTTTAAGATGGTGAGGTACTTCGGGTTCCTTGCCAACCGGGTGTGTGAAGAGAAGCTGCGGCAGGTGTACCGTGCTCTGGGGATGGATAAACCGGAACCAGTGGCGAAAGTGTGCTATGCACAAATGGTCAACAGTTCTTGAGTCGTGACCCGTTCGAATGCGTGCTGTGTGGCGGCCGGATGGTATACCGCCGGGCCATCGCGGGACTGAATGTGGAGGGGCTGAAGAAAAACGCGCGGGATATCAGTCTGCTGAGGTATATGCCGGCCTGACACAGGCTAAGTGTGCCCGGGAATCGGTGCAAGTATAAAAAACAGCCTGTTGCGGTATAAGAATCGACCATGCAGAGAGAGAAAACACCGGAGTGGAGGGAAAAGCAGAAAAGCTCACGTGGCATAAGGCGTGGACAGCGGTATCGTCTGGTTTTTCAATTTCCTATATGTCAAGCTTACAACATTAACAGGCGCTGCATGTGACACCTGTTAATGATAAAGGAATATAGGATGTTGTAACTAACATAGTGAAATAAGAAACCCGGTCGAAACCGGGTTCAGAAGTAACGGTGTTATTAGCACAACGGACGTACAGCTTCGCGCATCCCTTTTTCAAGAATCGCATCCAGGTCATTAGCAACCTGCTCGACCAGACCAGGCACTTGCGTCAGGTCCTGCTCCCAGTGGTCTTTTTCTGCCAACACAATCGCTACCAGTTCCTGGGTACCGATAACACGGTCACGATGCTGGCTCCAGAGTTGCTGATAACGTTCCAGCCAGTGTGCATCGTCCTGTACCGGATATGTTTCTCCGTTACGCTCACCACGATAGAACGCAATCAATGCCGCTAATGCGAAAGTAAGGCGCGCCGGAAGTGTGCCATTTGCCTTCTGCCCTGCCAGCAGCTGCGGCAGGATGCGGGTGCGGAACTTGGTCATACCGTTGAGCGCGATAGACAGCAGCTGATGCTTAATGTACGGGTTACGGAAACGCCCGGTGACTGCACTGGCGAAAGATTCCAGTTCATCACGAGGCAAATCCAGTACCGGAATAATTTCTTCGTAGATGGCTTTTTCAACGAATGCGCAAATTTCAGCATCGTTCATCGCTTCACCTACGGTATCCAGCCCTGCCTGGAACGCCACCGGCACCAGCGCGGTGTGCGCACCGTTGAGGATTGCCACTTTGCGTTCTTTATACGGTTTAATATCGTCAACAATCAGCACGTTGAGCGGATATTTGTCCAGGCGCAGCTCAGTCGCTAAGGATTTCGGCCCCTGAATCACAAACAGGTAAAAGTGTTCAGCGGTGTCGAGGAAATCATCGTGATAACCCAGTTCTTCTTCCAGTTTAGCCACTTCATCGCGCGGATAACCGGTAACGATACGGTCCACCAGCGTAGAACAGAAGCTGTTAGCCTGATCCAGCCATTGAATAAATGCTTCTGGCAGTGCCCACTCTTGCGCATAGCGCAGCACCAGTTCACGCAACGCGTCGCCATTGTAGTCAATCAACTCACACGGAATGATGATCCAACCTTTATCCAGCGCACCGTTGAAATGGCTAAAGCGTTCGAACAGCAGACGGGTCAGTTTTGCCGGATAGCTTACCGCTGGCGCGTCATCGAATTTATCGCCCGCATGGTAGCTGATACCCGCTTCGGTGGTGTTAGAGAAAACAAAGCGCATTTCCGGGTTGTGCGCCAGTTTCAGGAATTCATCGTATTCACTGTAGACGCTGATTTCACGATTAACCGAGCGAATCAGACGCGCGTCGCTGACCGCTTCCCCCTTCTCATTCAGGCCACGGATAATGGTGGTGTACAGACCATCCTGCGTGCTCAGTGACGGCGGGAATGAAGTTTCAATCGGACGAACAACGACCACGCCAGAATTCAGATCGGTGTGCTCATTCAGGAGATCGATTTGCCAGTCAACAAAGGCGCGCAGGAAGTTACCTTCACCAAACTGAATGATACGTTCTGGATACTGTGCACCGGGAAAATCGCGACGATTTAGTGTTTTCACAATGGGTTCCCTTCTGATTAGTCATACAACCCGTTTGAATTGGTGCGACAGGTTAGCAAACTTTAATACGCCGAACCCCTGTTTTGATCAACTCCTGATGATTAATGAGCAGTTTTATGAGAAAAGTGTGGCGCGGATCATGGTTTAATCGAGGAAATACGCCTTTTCCTGGATCATAAAGTGGTAGAACACATTGCATTCAAATCGCGCGGAATGAATAAAGATGTCAGACAACTTCCTCACCGTAACGCATAGTGCTGGTACGGTTGCGCCCATCTTTCTTCGAGCGATACAGACACGTATCGGCTTCGACCATCAATTTATTAAAATCATCGGTCAGCGTTCGGTACGATGCGCGACCACTACCGACGCCAATACTTACCGTGAGATAAAGCGTTTTTTGTTGCCAGGTGAATGGTTGCAGTTCAACGCCTTTACGGATTTTTTCCGCCATTAGCAGACCATCGACAGGATTCACCGACGGCACTGCAACAGCAAATTCTTCGCCGCCCATGCGCGCCACCAGCCCCTTATCACCGACAATCTTCTGAATATGCCGGGCAAACACGCTTAACACTTTATCGCCACATTCATGTCCATAGTTATCGTTAATGCTTTTGAAATAGTCGATATCAAGCAGCATGACCGTCAGATGTTGTGTCTGTTTCAGCGATGGACTTTTCAGCGCCTCATAAAGACCGGACCGTGAGTAAACCTGAGTCAGAAAATCAAAGTCGGCTCGCAGCGCAACTTGCTTCATTAGCAAATTGATCGCTGCCACGCTAAAAGAAACCATAATTGGGCATATCGCCATCGTGGCAATACCGAGACGTGCGGAGAACATTTCCGGAATGGAGAACGGCGAACCGACCGAGATATCAATCACCGAATTTGCCACCAGTACGATTTCCACCGCACCGGTGACAAAGGTCAACAGACATGTTACCTGCGGCGTATAGCGCACTGCACACCAGATTAATGCAGGCAGCGGGAACGCCAGACTCCCCGCTCCGCCAATGACTACCGAGGCAATAACCGACACAATAAACGCGATGGCGGGCATCATCTGTTCTGCTTTAAAGCGCGGCAGCACTCCAGGAATAGCCAACGTCAGCATACAAGGCACGATCAACACGCCCGTTGAGAATTGCTCACTGAACCAGTCCGCAAGCAAAGGCCAGAAATCCAGACTATCAATACTGACCGAACCAATCGCCCCGACAATAGCGCATAATAATGCGGCAATCAGACAGTAATTAAATAGCCGTAAAGCACTTACTGGCTCATACTTATTTTTCCCCAGACGCTTATCCCGCACGACCAGTAAGGCGACGGTAACAATAAACATCATATTGGAGAAATTGATAACCAGTGAAACCAGTCCCCATTCGGTGGTTATGGCATCATAAACCAGCATCGCCACATAACTGATCGCATAGTAATGCAGTCGATTAAGCCAGACATAGCGGGCAAACACCCCCGCCATTACGCCATTCAGCGGCCAGAAAAGAGAAAGTTCGTGAACCAGCCGTAACTCTGCACCAATAAAATAGAACAGCGTGGTTAGCGCAAAAATAGCGATGCTATTACGTAGCAGATGACCTTCCTGGAACAAACGGAAAGTTGAAATGGGGTGTACATGCATTAATTATCTGTCCATACAATTGCGGGTGGCAATTATCTCAACGTGATAAGTAAATTCTCATAAAGGATAGCATGTTCGCTAACAGCGGCGGCAAATAAAGGTACCCTGGGAATGCTATTTTATCGTTTTCCGCAATTCTCATGGCTGATTCATCTATACAACCAGCCAGTGATAGATTACCGCCACGATATAACGTTGTTGTTCTTCGCTTAACGAAACACCCTGCGGAATGTTATGCCACTTAGCCAGACAACCGCGACAGCAGGTCGCGGTGGCGTGCTGAGCGATAAACACCGGATGCCCGCGCATGGGGGTTTGCTTACCGTCATTAGCCGGTAATGCCGGAGCAAGACGTTTAGCGACAAAATCCGCCGCATGTTGTTCGATGACTGGCGCGCCTTTCTCCAGGCAATACTGACGCTCTTTCATGCCCAGACGAAAGCGAGAGCGAAATTTTGAACGGGATAAACGCGCGAAGAGTGGATCGAGAGACTGCATTAATAAACCGAACGCCCTAACTGTTTCGTCAATTGTTCAAGGACGGCGATACCCGCAAGCGAGTTACCTGCATCATCCAGTTCCGGACTCCAGACTGCGATGGCCATTTCATGCGGAACAATCGCCACAATACCGCCACCAACGCCAGATTTCGCCGGTAGTCCCACCCGCCAGGCAAACTCCCCCGCGTTCTGGTACATACCACTGGTCGCCATCAGCGCGTTAATTTGCCGCGCCTGCATTGGCGTCACCACAGGTTCATCAATATGAATAGCTTTCCCCTGATTAGCCAGAAAGACAAACGTCCGGGCCAGCTCTACACAGCTCATTTTCAGAGCGCAGTAATGAAAGTAGTTTTGCAGAACGGTTGTCACGTCATGATGGAAATTGCCAAACGACTTCATCAGCCAGGCGATAGCCGCATTTCGCGCGGAATGTTCAAATTCGGAACGCGCTACCACCGTATCGTATGAAATATCAGACACACCGCTTAAGCCGCGCACGACTTCCAGCATACGTTGCCGTGGTGCGCTTAGTCGCCCTTGCAACATATCGCAGACCACCAGCGCACCGGTATTAATGAACGGATTACGCGGAATACCCTGTTCCATTTCCAGTTGCACTAAAGAATTGAACGGTGATCCAGACGGATCTTTGCCGACGCGTTGCCAGATTTCCTCTTCGGAGTAATGACGCATGGCGACAACGAGACTCAGCACTTTGGAAATAGACTGAATGGAAAAACGTTCTTGCGCGTCTCCGGCCTGAAAAAGCTGTCCGTCAACGGTACAGATAGCAATCCCCAATCGGGAACCGTCTACTGTAGCCAGCGCCGGAATATAATCCGCGACTTTACCCTGACCAATGAGCGGCCGCACTTGCCGCAAGATGTTTTCTAAAATTGCATTATCCATGGCGACTGCCACTTTCTACTCCTGGACCGCAGGTCTGAAAAGACCTGCGAGTATATCAGAGCTGAATATGTCGCGTCAGATCCGGTCTTTCCACACTGTCTGGATATTACAGAATTCGTGTAAGCCGAAATGGGAAAGCTCACGACCAAAGCCACTCTTTTTCACGCCACCAAAGGCCACTCGCGCGTCGCTGGCACAATAACCATTGATAAACACCCCACCGCATTCCAGACGTGCCGCCATCTGTCTGGCCTGTGTTTCGTCGGTGGTAAAAATGGTCGCTGAAAGGCCGAACTCACTATCATTAGCCAGTTCCAGCGCATGTTCTGCATCTTTCGCAATGGTGATTGCAGCAACGGGGCCAAACATTTCTTCCCGAAACGCGGTCATTTCTGGGGTAACATTCGCCAGAACCGTTGGCGGATAGTAGTTACCTGCTCCAGCCATCTTTTCCCCGCCCAGTAACAAACGCGCACCCTGCGCCAGGGTTTTCTCCACCTGATGATGCAGCTCATCACGTAAATCAAAACGAGCCATTGGTCCGAGAGCGTTCTCTTCATCACGGGGATCGCCCATTTTCAAGGCTGCCGCAGCTGACACAAAACGTTCGGTAAATGCCGAAGCAATTCCCTCTTCGATAATAAAGCGTTTTGCCGCTGCACAAACCTGTCCGGTATTCTGATAACGTCCGGCTACCGCCGCTTTAACCGCCAGTTCCAGATCGGCATCGTTAAGCACAATAAATGGATCCGAACCGCCCAGTTCCAGTACGCATTTTTTCAGTGCCGCTCCAGCACGAACACTTCCGGTCACCGTGACAGCAGCAATGCGCGAGTCTTTAATCATCTGACTGACACCGTCGTTGTCGGCATTCAGCCAGCCATATACGCCTTGCGGGATTCCCGCATCTTTAAACACTTGGGCAATGAGCTGAGCACAGCCCATCACATTCGGCGCATGTTTAAGTAAGTAGCCGTTACCTGCAAGAATGATGGGAACAGCGCCACGCATCACCTGCCTTTGATAGTTCTTGCAGCTCAAATGCCCTATATAGTGATGTTCCGATGACTTATGACTATATGGGGCAAATATGGTTACGCCAGTAAGCATCTGCAATTACATATCTCTTCCTGATGATTTTCCCGCTCGTAATATTGCACCTCAAGTAAAAGAAGTTTTAAAGGATTTTATTGATGCACTCAGTACCATAATATGTGATGAAGAGTGGCGCACGTCTTTAAACACCAACTCAGCCACAAAAAAGATATTTAACAACCTTGATAACTTATCATATATTCAGAGGACTTCTTTTCGGGGTAACGACACACTATACAATGAAAAGGTTCAGTTTAAACTCACTTATCCTGTCAAGAATGGAAGACACAAAGAAAATATTGAATTTCAGGTAGTAATAAATTTAAGCCCTATTTATTTAGATAATTTTCGCCATGATGGAGAAATTAATATTTTTTGCGCTCCCAACCCAAAGCCTGTCACTATGGGGCGCGTATTTCAGACCGGCGTCGAGCGTGTGCTCTTTCTGTTTATGAATGATTTTATTGAACAATTTCCAATGATCAACCTTGGCGCCCCCATCAAAAGAGCGCATACACCACATATTGAACCCCTGCCTCCGGATCACCATACCGCTGCAGATTACTTACGCCAGTTTGATTTGCTTGTCCTGAATTTTATCTCTCGCGGTAATTTTGTCATACTCCCCCGATTATGGAATAACTCTGAGGTTCACAGATGGTTCGTCAATAAAGATCCTAACTTGATCACCGCCATTCTCGACATAACGGACAGCGAATTAAAAGAGGATTTATTGCAAAGCCTGATGGATTCATTAGGTTCTAACAAACATGTACAACCCGAAGTCTGCATCTGCTTCTTATCCCTTTTAGCAGAACAAGAATCTCCTCATTTTCAGGACTTGTTTTTATTTTTCGCCAATATGTTATTGCACTATCACCAATTTATGAATCCCAATGAAAGTGATCTGAATGACGTGTTGATGCCAGCATCATTAAGTGATGATAAAATTATCAAACATATGGCGCGCAGGACCCTCAAACTGTTTGTAAAAAATGAAACGCCGCCAAAAGTTACTCACGAAGACCTGGTGAAAAACAGGCCTCGCTCCCCTGTCAGACCACCTATACCCGCAACCGCCAAAACGCCAGACCTCCCTGAACGTCATTAAACCGTGATGTTACCGACTCTCTGACTCGGAACAGAATCAGCGTCAGAGAAACGGAAAACGCGATCCAGATCACAAATGCATTGTATTCACATCATTAACCGTTTTAAGATCATTTCATCACTTTTTCGCAACTCACCCGATAATCTGTTATGACAACAAACACTGTTTCCCGCAAAGTGGCGTGGCTACGGGTCGTTACGCTGGCAGTCGCCGCCTTCATCTTCAACACCACCGAATTTGTCCCTGTTGGCCTGCTCTCTGACATTGCGCAAAGTTTTCACATGCAAACCGCTCAGGTCGGCATCATGTTGACCATTTACGCATGGGTAGTAGCGCTAATGTCATTGCCTTTTATGTTAATGACCAGTCAGGTTGAACGGCGCAAATTACTGATCTGCCTGTTTGTGGTGTTTATTGCCAGCCACGTACTGTCGTTTTTATCGTGGAGCTTTACCGTTCTGGTGATCAGTCGCATTGGTGTGGCTTTTGCACATGCGATTTTCTGGTCGATTACGGCGTCTCTGGCGATCCGTATGGCTCCGGCCGGGAAGCGGGCACAGGCCTTGAGTTTAATTGCCACCGGTACAGCACTGGCGATGGTCTTAGGTTTACCGCTCGGGCGCATTGTGGGGCAGTATTTCGGCTGGCGAATGACCTTCTTCGCGATTGGTATTGGGGCGCTTGTTACCCTTTTGTGCCTGATTAAGTTACTTCCCTTACTGCCTAGTGAGCATTCCGGTTCATTGAAAAGCCTCCCGCTATTGTTCCGCCGCCCGGCATTGATGAGCATTTATTTGTTAACTGTGGTGGTTGTCACCGCCCATTACACGGCATACAGCTATATCGAGCCTTTTGTGCAAAACATTGCGGGATTCAGCGCCAACTTTGCCACGGCATTACTGTTATTACTCGGTGGTGCGGGCATTATTGGCAGCGTGATTTTCGGTAAACTGGGTAATCAATATGCGTCTGCGTTGGTAAGTACGGCGATTGCGCTGTTGCTGGTGTGTCTGGCACTGCTGCTACCTGCGGCGAACAGTGAAATACACCTCGGGGTGCTGAGTATTTTCTGGGGGATCGCGATGATGATCATCGGGCTTGGTATGCAGGTTAAAGTGCTGGCGCTGGCACCAGATGCTACCGACGTCGCGATGGCGCTATTCTCCGGCATATTTAATATTGGAATCGGGGCGGGTGCGTTGGTAGGTAATCAGGTGAGTTTGCCCTGGTCAATGTAGATGATTGGTTATGTGGGCGCGGTGCCTGCTTTTGCTGCGTTAATATGGTCAATCATTATATTTCGCCGCTGGCCAGTGACACTCGAAGAACAGACGCAATAGTTGAAAGGCCCATTCGGGCCTTTTTTAATGGTACGTTTTAATGATTTCCAGGATGCCGTTAATAATAAACTGCACACCCATACATACCAGCAGGAACCCCATCAGGCGGGAGATCGCTTCAATGCCACCCTTGCCCACCAGCCGCATAATTGCGCCGGAGCTGCGTAGGCTTCCCCACAAAATAACCGCCACCAGGAAAAAGATCAGCGGCGGCGCAACCATCAGTACCCAATCAGCGAAGGTTGAACTCTGACGCACTGTGGACGCCGAGCTAATAATCATCGCTATGGTTCCCGGACCGGCGGTACTTGGCATTGCCAGTGGTACAAAGGCAATATTGGCACTGGGTTCATCTTCCAGCTCTTCCGACTTGCTTTTCGCCTCCGGTGAATCAATCGCTTTCTGTTGCGGAAAAAGCATCCGAAAACCGATAAACGCGACGATTAAGCCGCCTGCAATTCGCAGACCGGGAATCGAAATGCCAAATGTATCCATCACCAGTTGCCCAGCGTAATACGCCACCATCATGATGGCAAATACGTACACCGAGGCCATCAACGACTGACGATTACGTTCGGCACTGTTCATGTTGCCTGCCAGGCCAAGAAATAGCGCGACAGTTGTTAATGGGTTAGCTAACGGCAGCAACACCACCAGCCCCAGGCCAATTGCTTTAAACAAATCTAACATTGGTGGTTGTTATCCTGTGTATCTGGGTTATCAGCGAAAAGTATAAGGGGTAAACAAGGATAAAGTGTCACTCTTTAGCTAACCTTGCATCGCATTGACCAAAACTTGAACCGATTTAGCAAAACGTGGCATCGGTCAATTCATTCATTTGACTTATACTTGCCTGGGCAATATTACCCCCTACAACTAATTACTTGCCAAGGCAACTAATGTGAAAAGTACCAGCGATCTGTTCAATGAAATTATTCCATTGGGTCGCTTAATCCATATGGTTAATCAGAAGAAAGATCGTCTGCTTAACGAGTATCTGTCTCCGATGGATATTACCGCGGCACAGTTTAAGGTGCTCTGCTCTATCCGCTGCGCGGCGTGTATTACTCCGGTTGAACTGAAAAAAGTGTTGTCGGTCGACCTGGGAGCACTGACCCGTATGCTGGATCGCCTGGTCTGTAAAGGCTGGGTTGAAAGGTTGCCGAACCCGAATGATAAGCGCGGCGTACTGGTAAAACTTACCACCAGCGGCGCGGCAATATGCGAACAATGCCATCAATTAGTTGGCCAGGACCTGCATCAAGAATTAACAAAAAACCTGACGGCGGACGAAGTTGCAACACTTGAGCATTTGCTTAAGAAAGTCCTGCCGTAAACAAAAAAGAGGTATGACGATGTCCAGACGCAATACTGACGCTATTACCATTCATAGCATTTTGGACTGGATCGAGGACAACCTGGAATCGCCACTGTCACTGGAGAAAGTGTCAGAGCGTTCGGGTTACTCCAAATGGCACCTGCAACGGATGTTTAAAAAAGAAACCGGTCATTCATTAGGCCAATACATCCGCAGCCGTAAGATGACGGAAATCGCGCAAAAGCTGAAGGAAAGTAACGAGCCGATACTCTATCTGGCAGAACGATATGGCTTCGAGTCGCAACAAACTCTGACCCGAACCTTCAAAAATTACTTTGATGTTCCGCCGCATAAATACCGGATGACCAATATGCAGGGCGAATCGCGCTTTTTACATCCATTAAATCATTACAACAGCTAGTTGATAACGTGACAACGTCACTGAGGCAATCATGAAACCACTTTCATCCGCAATAGCAGCTGCGCTTATTCTCTTTTCCGCGCAGAGCGTTGCGGAACAAACCACGCAGCCAGTTGTTACTTCTTGTGCCAATGTCGTGGTTGTTCCCCCATCGCAGGAACAACCACCGTTTGATTTAAATCACATGGGTACTGGCAGTGATAAGTCGGATGCGCTCGGCGTGCCCTATTATAATCAACACGCTATGTAGTTTGTTCTGGCCCCGACATCTCGGGGCTTATTAACTTCCCACCTTTACCGCTTTACGCCACCGCAAGCCAAATACATTGATATACAGCCCGGTCATAATGAGCACCGCACCTAAAAATTGCAGACCCGTTAAGCGTTCATCCAACAATAGTGCCGCACTTGCCAGTCCGACTACGGGCACCAGTAACGATAACGGTGCAACCCGCCAGGTTTCATAGCGTCCCAGTAACGTCCCCCAGATCCCATAACCAACAATTGTCGCCACAAACGCCAGATACATCAGCGACAAGATGGTGGTCATATCAATAGTAACCAGACTGTGAATCATGGATGCGGAACCATCGAGAATCAGCGAGACAACAAAGAAGGGAATGATTGGGATTAAAGCGCTCCAGATTACCAGCGACATCACCGCCGGACGCGTTGAGTGCGACATGATCTTTTTATTGAAGATGTTGCCACACGCCCAACTAAATGCTGCAGCCAGGGTCAACATAAAGCCGAGCATCGCCACATGCTGACCGTTCAGACTATCTTCGATTAACACCAGTACGCCAAAAATCGCTAAGGCGATCCCCGCCAATTGTTTGCCATGCAGTCGCTCCCCGAAAGTAAACGCGCCAAGCACGATAGTAAAAAACGCCTGTGCCTGTAACACCAGCGAAGCCAGTCCAGCAGGCATACCAAAGTTAATGGCGCAGAACAGAAAGGCAAACTGCGCAAAACTGATGGTTAATCCATACCCCAAGAGCAAATTCAGTGGTACTTTCGGTCGTGCAACAAAAAAGATGGCCGGAAAAGCGACCAGCATAAAGCGCAAACCGGCCAGCATCAGCGGTGGCATGTTATGAAGCCCCACTTTGATGACCACAAAATTTAGCCCCCATACGACCACTACCAGTAGCGCCAACACCCCATCTTTTCGCGACATTCTACCGCCTCTGAATTTCATCTTTTGTAAGCAATCAACTTAGCTGAATTTACTTTTCTTTAACAGTTGATTCGTTAGTCGCCGGTTACGACGGCATTAATGCGCAAATAAGTCGCTATACTTCGGATTTTTGCCATGCGTCCGATGGTTAATAACAACGACGAGGCAAGAAGGGCGCTGGTAGAGCGTCGTAGGGATAAGTTCATTTGTCTGTCCGGCAGTGCGTTTCGTTATGTTTTATTTTAGAGATGTAAAGAAATAGCATGGCTACGCTGCCATTTATGACCATTTACTTGAGTCGCCAGTACAGCCTGAGTGTCGATCTAATCGGTTATGCGATGACAATTGCGCTCACTATTGGCGTCGTTTTTAGCCTCGGTTTTGGTATCCTGGCGGATAAGTTCGACAAGAAACGCTATATGTTACTGGCAATTACCGCCTTCGCCAGCGGTTTTATTGCCATTCCTTTAGTGAATAACGTGACGCTGGTTGTGCTCTTTTTTGCCCTCATTAACTGCGCCTATTCTGTTTTTGCTACCGTGCTGAAAGCCTGGTTTGCCGACAATCTTTCGTCCACCAGCAAAACGAAAATCTTCTCAATCAACTACACCATGCTAAACATTGGCTGGACCATCGGTCCGCCGCTCGGCACGCTGTTGGTGATGCAGAGCATCAATCTGCCCTTTTGGCTGGCAGCTATCTGTTCCGCGTTTCCCATGCTTTTCATTCAAATATGGGTAAAGCGCAGCGAGAAAATCATCGCCACGGAAACAGGCAGTGTCTGGTCGCCGAAAGTTTTATTACAAGATAAAGCACTGTTGTGGTTTACCTGCTCTGGTTTTCTGGCTTCTTTTGTAAGCGGCGCATTTGCTTCATGCATTTCACAATATGTGATGGTGATTGCTGATGGGGATTTTGCCGAAAAGGTGGTCGCGGTTGTTCTTCCGGTGAATGCTGCCATGGTGGTTACGTTGCAATATTCCGTGGGCCGCCGACTTAACCCAGCTAACATCCGCGCGCTGATGACAGCAGGCACCCTCTGTTTCGTCATCGGACTGGTCGGTTTTATTTTTTCCGGCAACAACCTGCTATTGTGGGGTATGTCAGCTGCGGTATTTACTGTCGGTGAAATCATTTATGCGCCGGGCGAGTATATGTTGATTGACCATATTGCGCCGCCAGGAATGAAAGCCAGCTATTTTTCCGCCCAGTCTTTAGGCTGGCTTGGTGCCGCGATTAACCCATTAGTGAGTGGCGTAGTGCTAACCAGCCTGCCGCCTTCCTCGCTGTTTGTCATCTTAGCGTTGGTGATCATTGCTGCGTGGGTGCTGATGTTAAAAGGGATTCGTGCAAGACCGTGGGGGCAGCCCGCGCTTTGTTGATTTAAGTCGAACACAATAAAAATTTAATTCAGCCTTCGTTTAGGTTATCTCTGCTAATATCTTTCTCATTGAGATGAAAATTAAGGTAAGCGAGGAAACACACCACACCATAAACGGAGGCAAATAATGCTGGGTAATATGAATGTTTTTATGGCCGTACTGGGAATAATTTTATTTTCTGGTTTTCTGGCCGCGTATTTCAGCCACAAATGGGATGACTAATGAACGGAGATAATCCCTCACCTAACCGGCCCCTTGTTACAGTTGTGTACAAGGGGCCTGATTTTTATGACGGCGAAAAAAACCGCCAGTAAACCGGCGGTGAATGCTTGCATGGATAGATTTGTGTTTTGCTTTTACGCTAACAGGCATTTTCCTGCACTGATAACGGATCGTTGACACAGTAGCATCAGTTTTCTCAATGAAAGGTGTACTGGCAATAGCGGACACTACCATTTGTTCTTTTTTTAAGCAGCCATCTGATGATATTTTTCCCTGAAGGCTGCCGGGGAGATATTCCCCAGACGAGAGTGACGACGCTGACGATTGTAGAAAATCTCAATGTATTCCCGTATTACTGAGATGGCTTCATCCCGGTTATTAAAACGATAGTGGCTCAGGCTCTCATTTTTCAGCGTTCCCCAGAAGCTTTCCATCGGAGCGTTGTCGTAACAGTTACCTTTACGCGACATTGATGTTTTCAGACCAGACTGCTCCTGTATGACCCGGTAATCGTATGCGCAGTACTGTGAACCTCGATCAGAGTGGTGGATTAGCCCGGCAGGTGGGCGCTGGCTCCTGAGCGCCATAAACAGGGCTTTACCTGTCAGCTCTTTTGTCATGCGCTCTCCCATGGCGTAGCCGACAATTTCGCACGTATAAACATCTTTGATGCCAGCGAGGTACAACCATCCCTCCTGTGTGGCAACATACGTCAGGTCCGCCACCCAGACCTGATTTGGTGCTGTAGGAGCGAACGTCTGGTTCAGCAGATTTGGCGCAACTGGCAGATTGTGGTTCGGGTTCGTAGTTGCTCTGAACTTGCGTTTCTGCTTACAGCGTAGCCTCAGCTCCTTACGAAGACGTGCCAGTCGGTCACGACCAACGATGATGCCATTCTCTGCCAGCTCCGTCTGGAGCCGCCGGGTTCCATATGTTTCGCGAGTGCGGATATGTGCCACCTTAATCTCCAGTTTTAGCCGCTCATCACTTTGTTTTCTGTCTGAGGGTTCATGCTGTACCCAGTTGTAATAACCGCTCCTGGATACACCAAATACCTGACACATCGCTTCAATGGGAAATTGTTGTCGCCATTGTTCGATTAACGCGTATTTTTCAGCGACTCCTGTGCAAAATACGCTGTTGTTTTTTTTAATATATCTCGCTCAAGGCGAGCTTCATTTAACGCCTTACGCAGTTGCAGAATTTCAGATTCCAGTTCAGCCACCGTGCGGGAACCAGGAGTACCGAGCCCTTTTCTGGCGGCGGTAACCCATTGTCCTAAAGTGCCTTCAGGAAGAGATAATCGGGAAGCGCCTTCACTGATCGAAAGTTGATTTTCAAGAACCGTTCTGACAGCTTCGGCTTTGAACTATTTAGAGTAACGTTGGGTTTTTCTGCTCATTATTAGCTCCTTCTGATGCCATTCTATTTCAGGAAGGAGTGTCCGTTAAACTCAGGCTACCTCACTCCTTTGTGAGAAATCAAATTACCGCGTAGTGAAACCGAAGCGCCATCGTGCATGTTTTTTGCGAAATCAACGGTCATTTTTTTTGCATCATCGGTTCCGCGATAGCCATCTTCTATTGCATGAGGCGGCGGTGGCGCTGCATCCTGTTTTAAACCGCCCTGGTCATCTGCCAACGCATAAGGCATGACAAGAAAACTTGCTAATACAATGGACTGAAATTTCATACTAACTCCTTAATTGCGTTTGGTTTGACTTATTAAGTCTGGTTGCTATTTTTATAATTGCCAAATAAGAATACTGCCAATTGTTATAAGGCATTTAAAATCAGCCCACTAGCTGTCAAATATTCAGAGAATTTGACTCACTAAAGTTAAGAAGATTGAAGAGTCTTAAACATGTTTTCAGAATAATCGGATTTATATGTTTGAAAATTATTATATTGGACGAGCATACAGAAAAAGCAAATCACCTTTACATATAATAGCGTGGACAAAAAACAGTGAACATTAATAAAGATAAAATTGTACAACTCGCAGATACCGACACTATTGAAAACCTGACATCCGCGTTGAGTCAAAGACTTATCGCGGATCAATTACGCTTAACTACCGCCGAATCATGCACCGGCGGTAAGTTGGCTAGCGCCCTGTGTGCAGCTGAAGATACACCCAAATTTTACGGTGCAGGCTTTGTTACTTTCACCGATCAGGCAAAGATGAAAATCCTCAGCGTAAGCCAGCAGTCTCTTGAACGATATTCTGCGGTGAGTGAGAAAGTGGCAGCAGAAATGGCAACAGGTGCCATAGAGCGTGCGGATGCTGATGTCAGTATTGCCATTACCGGCTACGGCGGACCGGAGGGCGGTGAAGATGGTACGCCAGCGGGTACCGTCTGGTTCGCGTGGCATATTAAAGGCCAGAACTACACTGCGGTTATGCATTTTGCTGGCGACTGCGAAACGGTATTAGCTTTAGCGGTGAGGTTTGCCCTCGCCCAGCTGCTGCAATTACTGCTATAACCAGGCTGGCCTGGCGATATCTCCAGGCCAGCCATTGGTGGTGTTTATATGTTCAAGCCACGATGTTGCAGCATCGGCATAATCTGAGGAGCCTTACCACGCCATTGTCGATGCAGGCGTTCCAGATCTTCGCTGTTACCTCTGGAAAGGATCGCCTCGCGAAAACGCTGCCCATTTTCACGCGTTAATCCGCCCTGCTCAACAAACCACTGGTAACCATCATCGGCCAACATTTGCGTCCACAGATAAGCGTAATAACCTGCAGCATATCCGCCACCAAAAATATGGGCGAAATAACTGCTGCGATAGCGTGGCGGTATAGCAGGAAGATCCATATTTTCCGCCACCAGCGCCCGCAATTCAAAATCATCGACATCCTGCATTGCTTCGTTTTCTTCCAGGCAATGCCAGCGCATATCGAGAAGTGCGGCGCTAAGCAGTTCGCTCATCTCATACCCTTTGTTGAACAGGCTGGCATTACGCATTTTCTGTTGCAGTTCGTCAGGCATTGCTGCCCCGCTCTGATAATGCCGGGCGTAGCGAGCGAATACCTGCGGATGCGTTGCCCAGTGTTCGTTGATTTGCGACGGAAATTCGACAAAATCACGCGGCGTGTTGGTGCCGGAAAGCGTGGCATAACGCTGGCGGGCAAAAAGGCCGTGCAGCGTATGACCAAATTCATGGAATAAGGTTATTACATCATCCCAGAGTAACAACGCAGGCTCACCGGCAGCGGGTTTCTGATAATTGCAGACGTTATAAATTACCGGATGCGTTTCATTAAGCGTTGATTGCTCAACAAAATTGCCCATCCATGCACCGCCGCTTTTTGAATCACGGGCGAAGAAATCACCGTAAAATAACGCCAGTCCCACGCCATTATGATCAAAAATTTCCCACACACGAACGTCAGGATGGTAGACCGGAATATCAAAACGTTCGACAAACTTAATACCGAAGAGCTGATTCGCGGTCCAGAATACACCTTCATTTAACACCGTGTTTAATTCAAAATATGGCTTGAGCTGCGCCTCATCAAGATCAAATTTCTCCCGCCGTACCTGTTCCGCATAAAATGCCCAGTCCCACGGCTGCGCGCTAAACCCGCCCTGCTGCTTATCGATAACCGCCTGTATGGAGGCTAATTCATCGCTCGCACGTTGACGCGCCGCTGGAACAATTTCCCGCATAAAGTTGAGTGCTGCTTCTGGCGTTTTTGCCATCTGATCGGCGATTTTCCATGCGGCATAATGAGGAAAACCAAGCAGTTTCGCCTGCTGTGCGCGAATCTCTACCAGACGTTGAATGATAGCGCGGGTATCATTGGCATCATTTTTTTCCGCTCGCGTCCAGCCCGCAATAAACAGTTTTTCACGCGTCGCACGATCGCGCATTTCGGCAAGCGCCGGTTGTTGGGTGGTATTCAGCAGCGGAATCAGCCATTTGTTATCCAGACCTTTCTCGCGAGCCGCCTCTGCCGCCAGCGCAATCTCTTGCTCACTCATTCCTGCCAGCTGCGCGATATCGTTCACAACCAGACCGCCGGATTTATTTGCTGCAAGTAACCGCTGGTTAAACTGGCTGGTCAGGGTCGCAGCTTCTGTATTCAGTACTTTTAATTTTGCTTTATCAGCTTGTGCAAGTTTGGCTCCGGCAAGGACAAAACGTTGATGAATAACCTCCACCAGGCGGATGGATTCACTATCAAGCCCCAGGGATTCACGGCGCTGCCAGACAGCATCTACCCGCGCGAATAATTCACCGTTCAGATAGATATCATTAGCCAGTTCCGCCAGTTCAGCGGAAAACTGTTCATCAAGACGCTGTAATTCATCATTGGTATGCGCCGCAGTCATCGCAAAAAAGACGCTGGTAACGCGGGTAATTAATTCTCCGCTTTGTTCCAGTGCCAGAATAGTATTGTTGAAATCAGGCGTTTGCGGGTTAAGCGCGATGGCAGCAATTTCTGCCCGCTTTTGTTGCATTCCCTCATCGAATGCCGGGCGATAGTGATGATTGGCAATTTGATCAAAATGAGGAGCCAGATACGGCAGTGTGCTTTGCACAAGGAAAGGATTCATTGTTGTCATTTTCTTCTCCTGAACGCGAGGTGTTCCATAGCGTAGGCTTACTGATAACGGAGTGCAATCTTGCAAACCAGTATTACCCGCTCTTAAGCATCACGTGCTATGTTATTGACACACAAAAGCGTTGAGGAACAGTGAGATGATCGTTTTAGTAACTGGAGCAACGGCAGGTTTTGGTGAATGCATTACTCGTCGTTTTATTCAACAAGGGCATAAAGTTATCGCCACTGGCCGTCGCCAGGAGCGGTTGCAGGAGTTAACAGACGAACTGGGAGATAATCTGTATATCGCCCAACTGGACGTTCGCAACCGCGCCGCTATTGAAGAGATGCTGGCATCGCTCCCTGCCGAGTGGAGCAATATTGATATCCTGGTAAATAATGCCGGCCTGGCGTTGGGCATGGAGCCTGCGCATAAAGCCAGCGTTGAAGACTGGGAAACGATGATTGATACCAACAACAAAGGCCTAGTATATATGACGCGCGCCGTCTTACCGGGTATGGTTGAACGTAATCATGGTCATATTATTAACATTGGCTCAACGGCAGGCAGCTGGCCGTATGCCGGTGGTAACGTTTACGGTGCGACGAAAGCGTTTGTTCGTCAGTTTAGCCTGAATCTGCGTACGGATCTGCATGGTACGACGGTGCGCGTCACCGACATCGAACCGGGTCTGGTGGGTGGCACCGAGTTTTCCAATGTCCGCTTTAAAGGCGATGACGGTAAAGCGGAAAAAACCTATCAAAATACCGTTGCATTGACGCCAGAAGATGTCAGCGAAGCCGTCTGGTGGGTGTCAACGCTGCCTGCTCACGTCAATATCAATACCCTGGAAATGATGCCGGTTACCCAAAGCTATGCCGGACTGAATGTCCACCGTCAGTAATTTTTATACCCGGCGTAACTGCCGGGTTATTGCTTGTCACAAAAAAGTGGTAGACTCATGCAGTTAACTCACTCTCAAGCAAGAACGAATGACCGTGTAGACGCAACTTAATCCGACTCAGCATGTCAATCATCAGATGTATAGTATTCTTAGTCGCGACATTGTCCATTGCCTGATTGCACCAGGCACACCGTTGTCGGAAAAAGAAGTTTCTGTTCGTTTCAATGTGTCACGCCAGCCGGTTCGTGAAGCCTTTATTAAACTGGCGGAAAACGGCCTGATTCAAATTCGTCCGCAGCGTGGCAGCTACGTCAACAAAATTTCCATGGCCCAGGTGCGCAACGGCAGTTTTATCCGTCAGGCCATTGAGTGCGCGGTGGCGCGTCGGGCGGCGAGCATGATTACCGAAAGCCAGTGCTACCAACTGGAACAAAATCTTCACCAGCAACGCATTGCCATTGAGCGCAAGCAACTGGATGATTTTTTTGAACTTGATGACAACTTCCATCAACTCCTGACGCAGATTGCCGACTGTCAACTGGCGTGGGATACCATTGAGAACCTGAAAGCGACCGTTGATCGCGTGCGCTATATGAGTTTCGACCATGTTTCTCCACCAGAAATGCTGTTACGCCAGCATCTTGATATTTTCTCTGCCCTGCAAAAACGTGATGGCGATGCGGTAGAACGTGCAATGACGCAACATTTGCAGGAAATCAGCGAATCCGTGCGCCAGATCCGCCAGGAAAACAGCGACTGGTTTAGCGAAGAGTAATTCATTTACTCTCATCCCATCCGGGATGAGAGGCTTTTCCCCCCGCCTTACGGCTCATGCATGCATCAAAAAAGATGTGAGCTTGATCAAAAACAAAAAATATTTCACTCGACAGGAGTATTTATATTGCGCCCGTTACGTGGGCTTCGACTGTAAATCAGAAAGGAGAAAACACCTATGACGACCTACGATCGTAACCGTAACGCAATCACCACTGGCAGCCGTGTTATGGTTAGCGGCACCGGTCACACTGGCAAGATCCTGTCGATTGATACTGAAGGTCTGACCGCTGAGCAAATCCGCCGCGGAAAAACCGTAGTTGTTGAAGGTTGTGAAGAGAAACTGGCACCTCTGGACCTGATTCGTCTCGGCATGAACTAAGTGTGTGAATGCCGCCGATGGCGGCATTGCTTTTTTTACTTCACGGAATATTTCGCCACGGTCGCTTTCGCGCCATGCGCTAATAAAGACAAGTACGCTTCCGTCACTTTTGCAGTAAACAAGCTATTGTCTGGCAAATCATCACCAAAGATTGCCTTAATCGCCAGCAATGACTGGACGCGCGCTTTCCCTTCGGCACTACTTTGTACAGCCTTCTGAATAACAGGTAACAGTGGGTCACTGATTTCTATCGGATTTCCCTGTTCATCAACACCACCGACATAACGCATCCAACCCGCGACGCCCAGCGCCAGCAGATCGAACTTGCTGTCATGCGCCAGATGCCAGCGAACAGAATCCAACATCCGCTGTGGCAATTTCTGGCTGCCATCCATCGCAATCTGCCAGGTTCGATGACGTAACGCCGGGTTGCTATAGCGTGCAATTAATCGGTTAGCGTAATCTTGCAAATCAACGCCCTGCACTTTCAGCGTCGGCGCTTGTTCCTGCAACATCATGCCATACGCCGCATGACGATAATGTTCATCTTCCATACAGTCATTAATGTGCTGATATCCAGCAAGATAACCCAGATATGCCAGGAATGAATGACTGCCGTTGAGCATGCGCAACTTCATCTCTTCATAAGGCAGCACATCACTAACCAGTTCGGCTCCCGCTTTTTCCCATTCCGGACGTCCGGCTACAAAGTTATCTTCGATAACCCACTGGCGGAAAGGTTCACAGGCAACGCCAGCAGGATCGCGCACACCGGTAAGTTGTTCGATTTTCGCCAGCGTATCCTCTGTCACTGCGGGCACAATACGGTCCACCATTGTTGATGGGAAAGTCACGTTATCTTCGATCCATTGTGCCAGTTTTACATCAACGGCTTGCGCGTAGGAAGTGACAACGTCACGCATAACATGACCGTTTTCTGGCATGTTGTCACATGACATGACGGTAAATGCGGGAAGTCCTGCCGCTTTACGGCGAGCCAGCGCCTCAACAATCACCCCTGTTGCTGTTTTCGGCTGGTGGGGATTTTGCACGTCGGCAGCGACCATCGGGTGCTCGAGCATTAACTGTCCGGTCGCCGGAGAGTGGAAATACCCTTTTTCGGTGATTGTCAGAGAGACAATCGCGATTTGCGGTTCACACATCGCAGCCAACACGGTTTCTAAGCCATCCATCTGTACGTGCAAGGCTTTTTTAACGACGCCAACGACGCGAGCCGTCCACGCATCGGCCGACATTTCCGCAACGGTATAAAGATTATCTTGCTGTTGTAAATCGGCAATTTGCTGTTCGCCGCCGATTAAGTTGACCTCATAATATCCCCAGTCACTGAAATGTTCTGTAGCAAGAATATCGGCATACACGCCCTGATGCGCACGGTGAAATGCACCAAAGCCTAAATGAACAATTCTTGGGGCCAGGTTATTACGATCATAAACAGGGAGTGTCGCTTTTGCTGATAACAAATTATTTCCCATAACAATTCCTTAAATTTAAATATGGCAAGCTATATGTTTTGTTATATGAATAAAAATCCCCTCTCCGGTAAGAGAAGGGATTGAGGGTTTACAGACTTCTGGAAGGTTGCGCAGCTCTTACAACACGCGGTTGATCTTCCGCAGCGTCTTCCAGCGCACTTAAATCACGGTCTTTCACCTCTGGCATTTTCAGCGCAGAGATTAAACCAATCACTGAATATGCCATGATCATAATGGCGATCGGATACCAGGATTCCGTCATGGTGCAGAAAATACCCGCCAGGATAGGACCAAAACCGGAAGCGATAAGACCACCAATTTCTTTTGAAATAGCCATCCGGGTGAAGCGGTTTTTACAGCCGAACATTTCTGCCATGGTAATGTTTTCCAGAGCAAATAATCCCAGCACCGCACAGTTATGAATCACAATCAGTGCAACCATAATGGTGCTCGGGGCATAGCTTTTATCTACGATGATAGAAAGCATTGGCCACGCCAGCACAATCGCAGAGGTATTCATAATAATATACGGGATCCGGCGACCAATTTTATCGGATAACCAACCAAGGAACGGAATGGTCATAAAGCCGAGAATCGAACTGATCATCAATGCATCTGTTGGAATTGCTTTGTTAAACAATAACGTCTGTACTAAATAGCCTGCAAGGAAAGTCTGAATTAAACCGGAGTTACCCGCCTGACCAAAACGCAGCCCTGTTGCCAGCCAGAAGGATTTGCTCTGGAACATGCTACCAGCAGGTGCAGGTTTTGCTGTCGGTTGGTTGCTGTCGTTAACCTTCTCAAAGACCGGGCTTTCTTTCAGATTCATACGCAACCAGATAGCAAAGACCATCACGACAACGCTCGCCAGGAACGGTATACGCCATCCCCACGCCAGCAGTTCCTCTTTACTGAGAATGAAGAACATAAAGGCCCAGATTGCCGTTGCGCTTAAGGTGCCGCAGTTAGTTCCCATAGCCACAAATGAGGAGATAATTCCGCGCTTACCTTTTGGCGCATATTCCGCCAGCATCGTACCGGCACCGGAAATTTCCGCACCTGCACCCAATCCCTGAATAATACGCAGCGTCACCAGCAAGATGGGTGAGGTAGCCTGAGTTTAACGGACACTCCTTCCTGAAATAGAATGGCATCAGAAGGAGCTAATAATGAGCAGAAAAACCCAACGTTACTCTAAAGAGTTCAAAGCCGAAGCTGTCAGAACGGTTCTTGAAAATCAACTTTCGATCAGTGAAGGCGCTTCCCGATTATCTCTTCCTGAAGGCACTTTAGGACAATGGGTTACCGCCGCCAGAAAAGGGCTCGGTACTCCTGGTTCCCGCACGCTGGCTGAACTGGAATCTGAAATTCTGCAACTGCGTAAGGCGTTAAATGAAGCTCGCCTTGAGCGAGATATATTAAAAAAAGCAACAGCGTATTTTGCACAGGAGTCACTGAAAAATACGCGTTAATCGAACAATGGCGACAACAATTTCCCATTGAAGTGATGTGTCAGGTATTTGGTGTATCCAGGAGCGGTTATTACAACTGGGTACAGCATGAACCCTCAGACAGAAAACAAAGTGATGAGCGGCTAAAACTGGAGATTAAGGTGGCACATATCCGCACTCGCGAAACATATGGAACCCGGCGGCTCCAGACGGAGCTGGCAGAGAATGGCATCATCGTTGGTCGTGACCGACTGGCACGTCTTCGTAAGGAGCTGAGGCTACGCTGTAAGCAGAAACGCAAGTTCAGAGCGACTACGAACCCGAACCACAATCTGCCAGTTGCGCCAAATCTGCTGAACCAGACGTTCGCTCCTACAGCACCAAATCAGGTCTGGGTGGCGGACCTGACGTATGTTGCCACACAGGAGGGATGGTTGTACCTCGCTGGCATCAAAGATGTTTATACGTGCGAAATTGTCGGCTACGCCATGGGAGAGCGCATGACAAAAGAGCTGACAGGTAAAGCCCTGTTTATGGCGCTCAGGAGCCAGCGCCCACCTGCCGGGCTAATCCACCACTCTGATCGAGGTTCACAGTACTGCGCATACGATTACCGGGTCATACAGGAGCAGTCTGGTCTGAAAACATCAATGTCGCGTAAAGGTAACTGTTACGACAACGCTCCGATGGAAAGCTTCTGGGGAACGCTGAAAAATGAGAGCCTGAGCCACTATCGTTTTAATAACCGGGATGAAGCCATCTCAGTAATACGGGAATACATTGAGATTTTCTACAATCGTCAGCGTCGTCACTCTCGTCTGGGGAATATCTCCCCGGCAACCTTCAGGGAAAAATATCATCAGATGGCTGCTTAAAAAAAGAACAAATGGTAGTGTCCGCTATTGCCAGTACACCTCACTGACATGCTAAAGCAAAAAATAGATGAATAAGTTGAGTTGTGCATATGTAGCCTGACCGTCACAAAGTATATGGTGTCTGTACCAGTAAGATGATGGCCGGACTCTTTAAAAAAGAGCTGACCTGCACAATACAGGATGGACTTAGCAATGGCTGCTCCTGGCACAAAGCGGACAGTGATCACCGTTCTTACGACTACTTTCTGACTTCCTTCGTGACTTGCCCTAAGCATGTTGTAGTGCGATACTTGTAATGACATTTGTAATTACAAGAGGTGTAAGACATGGGTAGCATTAACCTGCGTATTGACGATGAACTTAAAGCGCGTTCTTACGCCGCGCTTGAAAAAATGGGTGTAACTCCTTCTGAAGCGCTTCGTCTCATGCTCGAGTATATCGCTGACAATGAACGCTTGCCGTTCAAACAGACACTCCTGAGTGATGAAGATGCTGAACTTGTGGAGATAGTGAAAGAACGGCTTCGTAATCCTAAGCCAGTACGTGTGACGCTGGATGAACTCTGATGGCGTATTTTCTGGATTTTGACGAGCGGGCACTAAAGGAATGGCGAAAGCTGGGCTCGACGGTACGTGAACAGTTGAAAAAGAAGCTGGTTGAAGTACTTGAGTCACCCCGGATTGAAGCAAACAAGCTCCGTGGTATGCCTGATTGTTACAAGATTAAGCTCCGGTCTTCAGGCTATCGCCTTGTATACCAGGTTATAGACGAGAAAGTTGTCGTTTTCGTGATTTCTGTTGGGAAAAGAGAACGCTCGGAAGTATATAGCGAGGCGGTCAAACGCATTCTCTGAACCAAAGCATGACATCTCTGTTTCGCACCGAAGGTGACACTTCTGCTTTGCGTTGACAGGAGAAGCAGGCTATGAAGCAGCAAAAGGCGATGTTAATCGCCCTGATCGTCATCTGTTTAACCGTCATAGTGACGGCACTGGTAACGAGGAAAGACCTCTGCGAGGTACGAATCCGAACCGGCCAGACGGAGGTCGCTGTCTTCACAGCTTACGAACCTGAGGAGTAAGAGACCCGGCGAGTGAGAAATCCCTCGCCACCTCTGATGTGGCAGGCATCCTCAACGCACCCGCACTTAACCCGCTTCGGCGGGTTTTTGTTTTTATTTTCAACGCATTTGAAGTTCTGGATGGTGCCGGAATAGAATCAAAAATACTTAAGTAGCGCGCAGGGATAAAAGGGATGGACCCCGAACAGGGGAGTGCTACTTATCTGGAAGGATTCTGATGATGAACATCGAAGAACTGCGTAAAATTTTTTGTGAAGATGGCCTCTATGCTGTGTGCGTTGAAAATGGAAATATTGTTAGTCATTACCGCATTGTGTGTTTGCAAAAAAATGGGGCTGCGTTAATTAATTTTGTGGATGCCCGAGTGACGGACGGATTTATCTTGCGCGACGGTGAGTTTGTCACTTCATTACAGGCATTGAAAGAGATCGGAATAAAAGCTGGCTTTTCTGCTTTTTCAGAAGAATAAACTCATCTACAATCTTGCGCGGGGCTGAACTCCCGCTGAGTAACACCGTGCCACCGGAGAAAACCGATGGCACGCAACGCAAAATATTACAATCATGATAATTCGACCGTTCTTGCCCACACGCACGAGCGGTATTCTCACGCATTTAAGTCAGACTGGTACCAGCATCCCTCATGCACTGAAGAACAGGCCGAATGGCTTATTCAGTGTTACCGCAGGCGCGGATGCGAGGTTAAAAAAGCCCTTAGCCTCGACTACCGTCACTAGATAATCTCCGTCAGGCTCCCTTACTCCGAACAGCCACCGCGTCCGTCCCGCACATTCCAGCAACGGATCTGGAGGTAACGTGCGGGTATTACTTCGACCTGTTCTGGTTCCGGAACTCGGGCTGGTGGTCCTTAAGCCCGGTCGTGAATCCATGCCGGTATTCCACAATACCCGGGTACTGGTGGAGCCGGAACCGAAAAGCATGCGTAATCTGCCGTCCGGGGTCGTTCCTGCCGTTCGCCAGCCGCTAGTGGAAGACAAAACATTGCTGCCGTTTTTCAGTAACGCACGGGTGATTCGTGCTGCTGGTGGTGCTGGCGCATTGTCTGACTGGCTGTTGCGCCATATTAAATCCTGCCAGTGGCCACACGGCGATTATCATCACAGCGAAACCGTCATTCACCGTTATGGTACCGGCGCAATGGTATTGTGCTGGCACTGCGACAACCAGCTGCGTGACCAGACATCCGAATCACTCGAGCAACTTGCTCATCAAAACCTGTCAGCATGGATGATTGACGTCATCGGTCACGCAATAAGCGGTACGCAGGAGCGTGAATTATCTCTGGCTGAATTATCCTGGTGGGCGGTCCGCAATCAGGTGGCGGACGCGCTACCGGAAGCGGTATTACGTCGTTCGCTGGGGTTGCGTGCGGAAAAAATCCGCTCAATGTACCGTGAAAGCGACATCGTGCCGGGAGAGCAGACCGCCACCAGCATACTGAAGCAGCGCACAAAAAATCTTGCGCCGCTGCCTCACGCCCACCAGCAACAGAACCCACAACAGGAAAAGACGGTGGTCAGCATTGCCGTTGATCCTGAGTCTCCGGAATCTTTCATGAAACGACCTAAACGTCGCCGCTGGGTTAACGAGAAATACAAACGCTGGGTGAAGACACAGCCGTGTGCGTGTTGTGGTAAGCCAGCCGACGATCCCCATCACCTGATTGGTCATGGTCAGGGCGGAATGGGGACCAAATCTCACGATATTTTCACGCTACCGCTGTGTCGGGAGCATCACAACGAGCTTCATGCGGATCCTCTGGCGTTCGAAGAAAAGCATGGTTCTCAGGTTGATTTAATTTTTCGTTTTCTTGATCACGCCTTTGCAACTGGCGTGCCTGGGTAAAAGAGGTGACTGATGCTCATAGATTTGGTTTTACCTTACCCGCCGACGGTGAACACTTACTGGCGACGCCGTGGCAGCACATATTTTATCTCGGAGGAGGGAAAGCGTTATCGCCGGGCTGTGGCGCTTATTGTTCGCCAGCAGCGGCTGAAATTAAGCCTGTCCGGAAGGCTGGCGATAAAGGTGATTGCAGAGCCACCGGATAAGCGTCGTCGCGACCTGGACAATATCCTGAAAGCACCGCTGGATGCGCTGACGCATGCGGGAGTGTTAATGGACGATGAGCAGTTTGATGAAATCAATATCGTTCGTGGTCAGCCAGTATCTGGTGGACGTCTGGGGGTGAAGATTTACCCCATAATGCATTAAGAGCAGGTCAAAAAATGAAACTGGAAGATTTACCGAAATACTACTCCCCAAAATCCCCTGGCCTGACCGATGCATCGGCCTCAACGTCAAAAGATGCGCTGAGTATCACTGATGTGATGGCCGCGCAGGGCATGACACAGAATCGGGCTGAGATGGGTTTTTCTGCGTTCCTGGGGAAAATGGGCATCAGTATGAATGACAGGGCGCGGGCAACAGAATTACTGGCAGATTATGCACTCAGTCGGTGCGATCGTGTGGCGGCGTTGAGAAAACTTCCGGCAGAAATAAAACCGGTAGTGATGCGCATTATGGCTTCGTACGCTTTTGAGGATTATGCCCGCAGCGCAGCGAGTAAAAAGCAGTGCCCTTGTTGCTATGGGGAAAAATTTATTGAAAGCATAGTTTTTACAAACAAGATCCAGTATCCGGATGGTAAGCCGCCGGTATGGGCAAAGTGTACGAAAGGTGTGTATCCGTTTTACTGGGAAGAATGGAAAAAAGTCAGGGAGGTGGTAAAAGTTGCCTGTCCGGAGTGTGGCGGAAAGGGTGAGGTTTCCACCGCCTGTAAGGATTGCCGTGGGCGTGGTGTCGCCATTCATCGTGAAGAGTCGGTAAAACGTGGTATGCCTGTTATCAGAGACTGCCAGCGTTGTGGTGGTCGTGGCTATGAAAGACTACCATCAACGGAGGCATTTAATGCTATATGCGAGGTGACAAACCAGATAACACGCGCGTCATGGGAAAAAACAGTTAAGAAATTTTATGATGCGCTGGTGACCCGGTTTGATATTGAAGAAGCATGGGCTGAGCGGCAGTTAAAAAAGGTAACTAGGTAACAAGGTTGATTTTTCCGGAATCTGTGGTAAATTCGTCATAATGATGGGCGTTTTATGCCTGGCGTTAGAAGAGTTTCTACAACCCGCCGCTGAGCGGGTTTTTTTATTGCGAAATTAATTACGGACCGTTATTATTCTGCTCCCGGCCCTTTAGCTCAGTGGTGAGAGCGAGCGACTCATAATCGCCAGGTCGCTGGTTCAAATCCAGCAAGGGCCACCATCACAAACCGCCATTAGCTTATCAGGAAGAGCAGACGACACGATAACAGGGTTGTTGGTGCGGGGGGCGGGTCCCCGATGGCGGTCCATTATCGGTATTCAGCGTTGTTAGCTCAGCCGGACAGAGCAATTGCCTTCTAAGCAATCGGTCACTGGTTCGAATCCAGTACAGCGCGCCATATTCATTCTTCCAGATTCCTTCCGGCAGAGCCTTATACTGAAATATACCTGGCTCAGGATATTGTTGAAAATATTATATATTTGTCAAAAATAAAAGTTCTGTTAAGTATTGATTGAGTATTTGTTATACGGTCTAATGGTTTTTTCAGCATTAAGTATTTATCATTCATATGGTGTGGGTAGAGTGAATATTGATGAGGCGTCGGGGTGTTTCATCCTTAGGCAGCGTATTGATATAGTCAATGCAGCACGAGCAAAGGCCTTCAGCCGTTTGACAGTTTTGTTCTGTACTCCTGATCGTCTTTCGGGAAGAGACGTTATTATTCTGAATAGTGATGCTATACAGAGGGTTTGCGATGAGTTCATGGTTGCTAATTCAGAATTATTTGCTCTTGTTCAGGAGTACAACAGAATAGCCAGGACCTGTGGTATGGATGAACTTCGGATTACTCATCTGGGGTAGATACATATCTGGATTATCACCTGTTACGGTAAAAAGTGATTGCTTACTGTTTTTGTTAATGGCATTGCAGCAGCCGGATAATGTCAGTGCCGGCTGACGGTGTGCTGGTGGCGGGTGTGGTGGTTGTTGCTTTCCCGTTGCTGAAAAAGAAAACGCCAGACTGTTAGCCGGGTATCAGTTAGCGGGAGAAATTTTTAAATACTTCACAATTCAGGCGGTTGACTGTTGTCTGGTTTGCGGGGAGTTTGTTAAAAGAAACTGGCATGGTGAATCCCCCTGTGCGGAGGGGCAATCAGCGAGTAGGTATATGGGATAATCGCGGATTCAGGTGCTGGTACTGAATTCACCGGGAGGCACCCGGCACCATGGAATGGCACATAGCGCCACTCTCCAGCCCCTCTCCGGAGGGGCTGTTTATATTGATTTTGTCAGATGTGAGTAAACTCCTTATGGACTTTGTTGTTTTAGTCCATAAGGGCATATTTGCAGAGTGCAACGGTTATTAAAGCATTCATTCAATACGTTATCTGTATTTGTAGGGCATTCCTGGCTGTTTTTGATTAAATTCCAGAATGTTTTATTGAATGGTACTACGTTGTAAATGGTTACAGGTAGCACTTTGTTATTGAGCATGATGCCTGTGTGAGTCAGTGTAAATATACTTTCAGGAGGTAAGAAAGCATCCGATTGATACCAGATTATTAATTTTATTTTACTCCATATGACTGAAAAAGATATTCCGCATGATGGCTGGATAACTGTATCAATCACAATCCACTTCATTTAGTTTCCTTGTTTATGCCTTGCTGGTGATGTTCTGAAAAGTATAAATGATATTTTTGAATTAAACCATAGAACAGAATTATTTTTCTGATGTTGTTTATTGTTTATTTAAATGCAGGGTGGTTTATATCTCGTCTTGTAGTTTATCCATGCATATCTGCTTGATAATCAGGTTTTTATTTAAGGTATGGTTTTGTGTTTTTTCTGTATTACATGTCAGGTATTTTAAAGAATTATTTTTCAGATGTTGGAAAGAACCATGGCATTTAAACACTATGATGTTGTCAGGGCGGCGCCGCCGTCAGATCTTGCGGAAAAGCTGACACATAAACTGAAAGAGGGCTGGCAGCCGTTTGGTAGTCCGGTGGCCATAACCCCTTATACCCTGATGCAGGCGATTGCAGCAGAAGGTGATGTGGTGGTCAGTGGTGCAACTGAGCCGGAGTGATACTACGTCATCGTACTGGCCCGGCATTCCAGGCCATAAAAGACAGTCTGGCAGTGGGACTAAATGCACTGACGCTGACGGATATTACCAAAAATGCAACGTATGGCGTTGAGATAGAAAGTCTGGTGCTGGAGATAAATGCACCGGCATCATCATAAAAAGTGAGCCAGTCAAATGGAAGGTATCGTTAAACTCACCGGTAGTGTCAGTGGGTCGTCTGAGACGCTTGCATGAGTTATCAGAGCCATCAGTAGTTAACTGGTGGCTTTTTTATTGTTGTCAGCTTCCGGATAACGGGAGACGGGGTATGGACCAGATGGAAAAAATCACAACAGGTGTGTCATACACCACGTCAGCGGTGGGAACGGGCTACTGGTTCCTGCAGTTGCTGGACAGGGTTTCCCCGTCTCAGTGGGCGGCAATAGGCGTGCTGGGGAGTCTGCTGTTTGGGCTGCTGACATATCTGACTGAGGTGTACTGGCAATAGCGGACACTACCATTTGTTCTTTTTTTAAGCAGCCATCTGATGATATTTTTCCCTGAAGGCTGCCGGGGAGATATTCCCCAGACGAGAGTGACGACGCTGACGATTGTAGAAAATCTCAATGTATTCCCGTATTACTGAGATGGCTTCATCCCGGTTATTAAAACGATAGTGGCTCAGGCTCTCATTTTTCAGCGTTCCCCAGAAGCTTTCCATCGGAGCATTGTCGTAACAGTTACCTTTACGCGACATTGATGTTTTCAGACCAGACTGCTCCTGTATGACCCGGTAATCGTATGCGCAGTACTGTGAACCTCGATCAGAGTGGTGGATTAGCCCGGCAGGTGGGCGCTGGCTCCTGAGCGCCATAAACAGGGCTTTACCTGTCAGCTCTTTTGTCATGCGCTCTCCCATGGCGTAGCCGACAATTTCACACGTATAAACATCTTTGATGCCAGCGAGGTACAACCATCCCTCCTGTGTGGCAACATACGTCAGGTCCGCCACCCAGACCTGATTTGGTGCTGTAGGAGCGAACGTCTGGTTCAGCAGATTTGGCGCAACTGGCAGATTGTGGTTCGGGTTCGTAGTCGCTCTGAACTTGCGTTTCTGCTTACAGCGTAGCCTTAGCTCCTTACGAAGACGTGCCAGTCGGTCACGACCAACGATGATGCCATTCTCTGCCAGCTCCGTCTGGAGCCGCCGGGTTCCATATGTTTCGCGAGTGCGGATATGTGCCACCTTAATCTCCGGTTTTAGCCGCTCATCACTTTGTTTTCTGTCTGAGGGTTCATGCTGTACCCAGTTGTAATAACCGCTCCTGGATACACCAAATACCTGACACATCGCTTCAATGGGAAATTGTTGTCGCCATTGTTCGATTAACGCGTATTTTTCAGCGACTCCTGGGTAATGACTCCAACTTACTGATAGTGTTTTATGTTCAGATAATGCCCGATGACCTTGTCATGCAGCTCCACCGATTTTGAGAACGACAGTGACTTCCGTACCAGCCTTGCCAGATGTTGTCTCAGATTCAGATTATGTCGCTCAATGCGCTGAGTGTAACGCTTGCTGATAACGTGCAGCTTTCCCTTCAGGCGTGATTCATACAGCGGCCAGCCATCCGTCATCCATACCACGACCTCAAAGGCCGACAGCAGGCTCAGAAGACGCTCCAGTGTGGCCAGAGTGCGTTCACCGAAGACGTGCGCCACAACCGTCCTCCGTATCCTGTCATACGCGTAAAACAGCCAGCGCTGACGTGATTTAGCACCGACGTAGCCCCAATGTTCGTCCATTTCAGCGCAGACAATCACATCACTGCCCGGTTGTATGCGCGAGGTTACCGACTGCGGCCTGAGTTTTTTAAGTGACGTAAAACCGTGTTGAGGCCAACGCCCATAATGCGTGCACTGGCGCGACATCCGACGCCATTCATGGCCATATCAATGATTTTCTGGTGCGTACCGGGCTGAGAGGCGGTGTAAGTGAACTGTAGTTGCCATGTTTTACGGCAATGAGAGCAGAGATAGCGCTGATGTCCGGCAGTGCTTTTGCCGTTACGCACCACGCCTTCAGTAGCGGAGCAGGAAGGACATCTGATGGAAATGGAAGCCACGCAAGCACCTTAAAATCACCATCATACACTAAATCAGTAAGTTGGCAGCATTACCCTGGTTGTAGACTTGTCTCAGCATATAAGTTGCTGGAATGATTACGGCGGCTGGTACGACACTGATCATATAAACCTGGTACAAGGCTCAGCTTTCGCAGGCTCCCTACAGTCATATAAAGGATCGCTGTACTGGAATAATGTGACCTACCCCTTCCCGTTGACGACAAATACCAACGTATTGGATATTGGTGATAAGACACCGATGCCATTACCGTTAAAACTCTATATTACCCCAGTTGGGGCGGCCGGTGGAGTTGTCATAAAAGCGGGGGAAGTCATTGCCCGTATTCATATGTATAAAATTGCAACATTAGGAAGCGGAAATCCGCGTAATTTTACGTGGAATATTATTTCAAATAACAGTGTTGTTATGCTAACAGGCGGCTGCACCGTTGATAGTCGTAATGTCACCGTGGATCTCCCGGACTTTCCTGGAAGCGCAGAAATACCCCTTGGCGTATATTGCTCAAGCGAACAAAAGCTCTCATTTTATCTTTCGGGTGCCACCACTGACAGTAGCCGACAAGTGTTTGCTAACACAGCACCTGATGCAACAAAAGCATCGGGAGTGGGTGTCACTCTAATGCGTAATGGAAAAATACTGGCTACGGGAGAAAATGTCTCCCTGGGGACAGTAAATAAAAGCAAAGTACCTCTGGGTTTAAGCGCAACCTATGGACAAACAGGAAACAAGGTTTCAGCCGGAACCGTCCAGTCAGTCATTGGTGTCACTTTTATCTATGAATAATTGTGATTTTGACCTTAGTCTATGCGCTCCATTCACGAAAATTGCGCGGATAATTATTTTGTGAAGGCTATTATCCTACACCTGTAAGAAAATCCGCGCACAATTGAAGCCAGAGTCTTATTTTTTATATTGGAAAATATGTTAATTTAAACACTATGAGAGATGATGCTTAACTTATCGTATTTAATCTATTGTTTAACGATAATAGATTAAAAATAGAAAGAGAGTAGTCCCTTACTCTTATATATCCATGTTGGCGATAATCCCTTTGTATGTACTGTGCATCATCGCTATTACAAATCCTAATAATTCATTTCCACACAGGATAAGTAGATGAAGAAAAAAATTGAATCCTACCAGGGTGCTGCAGGTGGTTGGGGTGCTGTTAAATCCGTAGCGAATGCAGTACGTAAGCAGATGGATATACGCCATGATGTTATTGCCATGTTTGACATGAATAAGCCAGAGGGCTTTGACTGTCCGGGTTGTGCATGGCCAGATCCTAAGAACAGTGCGTCATTCGACATTTGTGAAAACGGCGCAAAAGCAATCGCTTGGGAAGTCACGGATAAGCAGGTAAATGCCTCTTTCTTTGCTGAGAATACGGTTCAATCATTACTTACCTGGGGAGATCACGAGCTTGAGGCTGCGGGGCGTCTCACTCAGCCTTTGAAATATGATGCCGTCAGCGACTGTTACAAGCCATTAAGCTGGCAACAAGCTTTCGACGAAATTGGCGCACGCCTTCAAAGCTATAGTGATCCCAATCAGGTTGAATTCTATACTTCGGGCCGCACTTCCAATGAAGCTGCCTTTCTTTATCAGCTTTTTGCCCGTGAATACGGGAGCAATAACTTTCCCGACTGCTCCAACATGTGCCATGAACCGACAAGCGTGGGTTTGGCAGCGAGTATCGGTGTAGGTAAAGGGACCGTGTTGCTGGAAGACTTTGAGAAGTGCGATTTAGTCATTTGCATTGGGCATAACCCTGGTACAAACCACCCTCGCATGCTGACTTCGTTGCGCGCTTTAGTGAAACGGGGAGCGAAAATGATCGCCATCAATCCTCTACAGGAACGTGGCCTGGAGCGATTTACCGCACCGCAAAACCCGTTTGAAATGCTGACGAACTCTGAGACTCAGTTGGCCAGTGCCTACTACAACGTGCGCATTGGTGGCGATATGGCGTTGCTCAAGGGGATGATGCGCCTGTTAATTGAGCGCGATGATGCTGCAAGTGCCGCAGGTCGGCCCTCATTGCTTGATGACGAATTTATTCAAACGCATACCGTCGGCTTTGACGAGCTACGCCGTGACGTTCTCAATTCCGAGTGGAAAGATATCGAACGTATTTCTGGACTAAGTCAGACACAAATCGCCGAACTGGCTGACGCATATGCCGCTGCCGAACGCACCATTATCTGTTACGGAATGGGGATCACTCAGCACGAACATGGTACCCAGAACGTGCAGCAACTGGTCAATTTGCTGTTGATGAAAGGTAACATTGGCAAGCCTGGTGCGGGTATCTGCCCACTACGTGGTCACTCTAATGTACAGGGCGACCGAACCGTCGGTATCACCGAGAAACCGTCTGCAGAGTTTCTGGCTCGCCTGGGTGAGCGCTATGGCTTCCCCCCACCTCATGCACCTGGACATGCTGCAATTGCCAGCATGCAAGCAATATGTACGGGGCAGGCTCGAGCATTGATCTGCATGGGGGGCAACTTTGCACTGGCAATGCCAGATCGGGAAGCGAGCGCTGTACCGTTAACGCAATTAGATTTGGCGGTACACGTAGCCACTAAGCTTAACCGCTCTCATCTGCTGACCGCACGGCATAGCTATATTCTGCCGGTTCTGGGGCGTAGCGAGATTGATATGCAAAAAAGCGGTGCGCAGGCGGTAACCGTTGAGGATTCAATGTCGATGATTCATGCCTCGCGTGGCGTGTTAAAACCCGCCGGTGTAATGCTGAAATCAGAGTGTGCAGTGGTCGCGGGAATCGCGCAGGCAGCACTACCCCAGAGCGTGGTAGCCTGGGAGTATCTGGTGGAAGATTATGATCGCATTCGCAATGACATTGAAGCTGTGCTGCCAGAGTTCGCCGACTATAACCAGCGCATCCGTCATCCCGGTGGTTTTCACCTGATAAATGCAGCTGCTGAAAGGCGCTGGATGACGCCGTCAGGTAAGGCTAATTTCATTACCAGCAAAGGGCTGTTAGAAGATCCCTCTTCAGCGTTTAACAGTAAGCTGGTCATGGCGACAGTACGCAGCCACGATCAGTACAACACGACGATTTATGGTATGGATGATCGCTATCGAGGGGTATTCGGTCAACGAGATGTGGTCTTTATGAGTGCTAAACAAGCTAAAATTTGCCGTGTAAAAAACGGCGAAAGAGTTAATCTTATTGCGCTTACGCCAGACGGTAAGCGCAGCTCACGCCGCATGGATAGATTAAAAGTGGTCATTTACCCTATGGCTGACCGCTCACTGGTGACCTATTTTCCAGAATCGAATCACATGCTAACACTTGATAACCACGATCCATTAAGTGGTATTCCTGGCTATAAAAGTATTCCGGTTGAATTAGAACCATCAAATTAATGCCTCTTCTCATTTCTTCTGCTGTCATCCGCACAGCAGAAGAATTCCTCATTGACTATTATTGCGCAATTTGCTCACATGGATTAAATTAAACTACATACTATAAGATATAAACTTCTGCCTACAGCTGTAAGAAACTCCGCTCAGTACTGAAGCACCAGTCCTATTTCTTCTTTTCTCCAGCCTGTTATATTAAGCATACTGATTAACGACTTTTAACGTTATCCGCTAAATAAACATATTTGAAATGCATGCGACCACAGTGAAAAACAAAATCACGCAAAGAGATAACTATAAAGAAATCATGTCTGTAATTGTGGTTGTCTTATTACTGACACTTACGTTGATAGCCATTTTTTCGGCAATTGATCAGCTGAGTATTTCAGAAATGGGTCGCATTGCAAGAGATCTTACACATTTCATTATCAATAGTTTGCAAGACTGGAAATAAACAGCAAATTATAAATGTGAAATGTTTAAAAGGTATCGATAAAACTTTATTGTTTTAAGGAGATAAAATGTCGCTCGTTTGTTCTGTTATATTTATTCATCATGCTTTCAACGCTAACATTTTAGATAAAGATTACGCCTTCTCCGACGGCGAGATCCTGATGGTAGATAACGCTGTTCGTACACATTTTGAACCTTATGAGCGGCATTTTAAAGAAATCGGATTTAATGAAAATACCATTAAAAAATATCTACAATGCACTAACATCCAGACAGTGACGGTGCCTGTTCCTGCGAAGTTTTTACGTGCTTCAAATGTACCGACTGGATTGCTTAATGAAATGATTGCTTATCTCAACTCGGAAGAACGCAATCATCATAATTTTTCAGAACTTTTGCTTTTTTCTTGCCTGTCTATTTTTGCCGCATGCAAAGGTTTCATTACACTATTAACTAACGGTGTGCTATCCGTTTCCGGGAAAGTGAGAAATATTGTCAACATGAAGCTGGCGCACCCATGGAAGCTGAAAGATATTTGTGACTGCCTGTACATCAGTGAAAGCCTGTTGAAGAAAAAACTAAAGCAAGAGCAAACGACATTCTCACAGATTCTATTAGATGCCAGAATGCAGCACGCAAAAAATTTGATACGCGTAGAAGGTTCAGTCAATAAAATTGCCGAACAATGTGGTTATGCCAGTACATCTTATTTTATTTATGCGTTCCGCAAACATTTCGGCAACAGTCCGAAGAGAGTTTCTAAGGAGTACCGTTGTCAAAGGCACACGGGTATGAATACGGGCAACACGATGAGTGCTTTAGCTATTTGATTATTTGCTAACGAGTAGTCAACCACGCACGCTACGTAAGAATTATATGGGGCAGCCATTCCCTGCCCCGCGTTGTTTTTAGGCGATATATTTATTGAAATAAATAAGTGACATCCATCACATATTTATGCACTTGCATAACCTGTTGCATGATTATTTATGATCTCAATTCGGCATTTTGTCAGTAAAATGCAATAATTTATTAAATATCAATAAATTAGTTGTTTATCGGCGAGAAATTACTTAATAGAACAGAAAGTAATGTCAACGCTTTATGGACTGTTATTTCCCTTTTTTTAGCTAAATCTGCTATCTCTTTATGTGACTAACTTCACTTACATCCACTTATTTCTCTTCGTAAAATTACTTCGGAATTAAGTACAATAAGAAGAGGAACATTTATGAAGTCTGCATTAAAGAAAAGTGTCGTAAGTACCTCGATATCTTTGATACTGGCATCTGGTATGGCTGCATTTGCTGCTCATGCGGCAGATGATGTAAAGCTGAAAGCAACCAAAACAAACGTTGCTTTCTCAGACTTTACGCCGGTAATGACTCCAACTTACTGATAGTGTTTTATGTTCAGATAATGCCCGATGACCTTGTCATGCAGCTCCACCGATTTTGAGAACGACAGTGACTTCCGTACCAGCCTTGCCAGATGTTGTCTCAGATTCAGATTATGTCGCTCAATGCGCTGAGTGTAACGCTTGCTGATAACGTGCAGCTTTCCCTTCAGGCGTGATTCATACAGCGGACAGCCATCCGTCATCCATACCACGACCTCAAAGGCCGACAGCAGGCTCAGAAGACGCTCCAGTGTGGCCAGAGTGCGTTCACCGAAGACGTGCGCCACAACCGTCCTCCGTATCCTGTCATACGCGTAAAACAGCCAGCGCTGACGTGATTTAGCACCGACGTAGCCCCAATGTTCGTCCATTTCAGCGCAGACAATCACATCACTGCCCGGTTGTATGCGCGAGGTTACCGACTGCGGCCTGAGTTTTTTAAGTGACGTAAAACCGTGTTGAGGCCAACGCCCATAATGCGTGCACTGGCGCGACATCCGACGCCATTCATGGCCATATCAATGATTTTCTGGTGCTTACCGGGCTGAGAGGCGGTGTAAGTGAACTGTAGTTGCCATGTTTTACGGCAATGAGAGCAGAGATAGCGCTGATGTCCGGCAGTGCTTTTGCCGTTACGCACCACGCCTTCAGTAGCGGAGCAGGAAGGACATCTGATGGAAATGGAAGCCACGCAAGCACCTTAAAATCACCATCATACACTAAATCAGTAAGTTGGCAGCATTACCAGAATTGCTAATGTATAGGCTAATGCATCCCATAACGAAGATGTTTGGCTATTTTTACTTTGCGGCAAAATCACACTTAGCTCATTAAATAAGGTTTTTATGACTTCTTTTCCCTGCCCCGCGGCAATTACCGGACAAGAATGCGGTTGCAGTAACTGATTTTCCTCAGCCCCCTGAAACTGAAAGCCGTACAGCGCACAGGTACACGTCGTTGCCGGATCGTTAACGTCAGAGGCCACCGCATGCAGCCTGCCGCGTTCTATCACCACAATGTCATCCGCATGTGCGACATATAACGAAGAATCGATGGTAAACCTTGCAACCCCTTTCTTGACGTAAATCAGCTCGGTTTCATTGTCATGAACGTGATGTCCAGACTCCCATTTTGGATCATCGCTAAATGCAAAACGTGAAAGCCGTGGCGTTTTACCGGCGACAAACAGCGTTTCACTGGCATTATCAAAACAGCGTTGATACATGACAACCTCCCTATTCCATGAGCAAGCAAAAACAATATATGCCGGATAAAATACGGCGTGTATTGCGGTTATACAACCGCGTTTAGCGAGAGCTAAACAAGATTATTTACACTGAATGCAAGATTGTACGGTCATGGAATAACTATATTGCCGCAAATTGCACTTTTGTTTTAGCAATCGCATTTTTTTTGCAAGATTGTTGGCAAGGAAAACAGCTTGCTCCGTCGCCCCCCCCCCCCCCGCACCGCTATCGCACACTATTTTCAGGCCATTTTTACCTTCCATCGGAGATGGTTCCGTATGCGACTCACAGGAGAAATCATGAAAATAATAACCTGCTTTAAGCTGGTGCCTGAAGAACAGGACATTGTTGTCACTCCAGAATACACCCTGAATTTCGACAATGCCGACGCCAAAATCAGCCAGTTCGATCTCAATGCCATTGAAGCTGCAAGCCAGCTCGCAACAGATGACGATGAGATAGCCGCGCTGACCGTTGCCGGCTCATTGTTGCAGAACTCGAAAGTGCGCAAAGACGTGCTATCCCGCGGGCCGCACAGCCTGTATTTGGTGCAGGATGCGCAACTTGAACATGCACTGCCTCTCGATACCGCAAAAGCGCTGGCGGCAGCAATTGAAAAGATCGGCTTCGATTTACTGATCTTTGGTGAAGGTTCCGGCGACCTTTATGCCCAGCAGGTTGGCTTGCTGGTCGGAGAAATTCTGCAACTTCCGGTGATTAATGCAGTGAGTGCTATTCAGCGTCAGGGCAATACACTGGTGATTGAACGCACGCTTGAAGATGATGTTGAAGTTATTGAACTCTCTGTTCCAGCCGTGCTCTGCGTCACCTCCGATATTAACGTGCCACGCATTCCTTCGATGAAAGCCATTCTCGGCGCGGGTAAAAAACCGGTAAATCAGTGGCAGGCAAGTGATATTGACTGGAGCCAGAGCGCGCCACTTGCTGAACTGGTCGGCATTCGCGTACCGCCGCAAACAGAACGTAAGCACATCATTCTCGATAACGATTCGCCGGAGGCCATTGCCGAGCTGGCGGAACATCTGAAGAAAGCCCTGAACTGAAGCCTACGGAGAAGAAACGATGAGTCAATTAAACAGCGTCTGGGTCTTTAGCGATAATCCTGAACGTTATGCTGAACTGTTTGGCGGCGCTCAGCAATGGGGCCAACAGGTGTATGCCATTGTACAAAATACCGACCAGGCGCAGGCAGTTATGCCTTATGGTCCAAAATGTATTTATGTTCTTGAGCAAAACGACGCGCTGCAACGCACTGAAAATTACGCCGAAAGCATTGCTGCCCTGCTGAAAGATAAACACCCCGCTATGTTGCTGTTGGCCGCGACGAAACGTGGTAAAGCTCTGGCAGCACGGTTAAGTGTGCAACTGAATGCGGCGCTGGTGAACGATGCCACGGCGGTGGATATTGTCGATGGTCACATTTGCGCCGAACACCGGATGTATGGCGGGTTAGCGTTCGCTCAGGAAAAGATCAACAGCCCGCTGGCGATCATTACCCTTGCACCCGGTGTTCAGGAACCGTGCACCAGTGATACCTCTCATCAGTGCCCGACAGAAACGGTACCTTATGTTGCTCCGCGTCATGAAATTCTCTGTCGCGAACGCCGTGCGAAAGCCGCAAGCAGCGTGGACCTGAGCAAAGCAAAACGTGTGGTTGGCGTCGGTCGTGGTCTGGCGGCGCAGGATGACCTGAAAATGGTCCACGAACTGGCGGCGGTGCTGAATGCTGAAGTCGGCTGTTCACGTCCAATTGCCGAAGGCGAGAACTGGATGGAGCGTGAACGTTATATCGGTGTCTCCGGCGTGTTGCTGAAATCCGATCTCTACCTGACGCTGGGGATCTCCGGGCAGATCCAACATATGGTTGGCGGCAACGGCGTAAAAGTGATTGTCGCCATCAATAAAGATAAAAATGCGCCAATCTTCAACTATGCCGACTACGGTCTGGTGGGCGATATCTACAAAGTCGTCCCTGCCCTGATTAGCCAGTTGAGCCGCTAATTCCCCTTTCAACCACATCTCCCGCTGTAAACGCAGCAGGAAGGGAGCATAACGCATGTCGGATGACAAATTTGATGCCATTGTGGTCGGTGCGGGCGTTGCTGGTAGCGTTGCCGCACTGGTCATGGCACGAGCCGGGCTGGATGTCCTGGTGATAGAACGCGGCGACAGTGCCGGATGTAAAAACATGACCGGCGGGCGTCTTTATGCCCACACACTTGAAGCAATCATTCCAGGCTTTGCAGTATCAGCGCCGGTAGAACGCAAGGTCACACGCGAGAAAATCTCCTTCTTAACCGAAGAAAGCGCCGTTACCCTCGATTTTCACCGCGAGCAACCAGATGTTCCTCAACACGCATCTTATACCGTATTGCGTAATCGTCTGGACCCGTGGTTGATGGAACAAGCCGAGCAGGCGGGCGCGCAGTTTATCCCAGGCGTTCGCGTCGACGCGCTGGTTCGTGAAGGAAACAAGGTCACTGGCGTGCAGGCTGGGGATGATATTCTCGAAGCGAATGTGGTGATTCTGGCTGATGGCGTTAACTCGATGCTTGGCCGCTCGCTGGGAATGGTTCCCGCTTCCGATCCGCATCATTACGCTGTTGGTGTTAAAGAGGTTATTGGCCTCACACCAGAACAGATCAACGATCGCTTTAATATTACGGGCGAGGAAGGTGCCGCCTGGCTGTTTGCCGGTTCCCCTTCTGACGGCCTGATGGGCGGGGGATTTCTCTATACCAACAAGGATTCCATATCCTTGGGGCTGGTTTGTGGATTGGGTGATATCGCCCATGCGCAAAAAAGCGTGCCGCAAATGCTGGAAGATTTTAAACAACACCCCGCCATTCGCCCGCTGATTAGCGGCGGCAAACTGCTTGAATATTCCGCGCATATGGTGCCGGAAGGCGGTCTGGCAATGGTGCCGCAACTGGTTAACGAGGGCGTGATGATCGTTGGTGACGCCGCAGGCTTCTGCCTGAATTTGGGTTTTACGGTCCGCGGCATGGATTTAGCCATTGCATCGGCTCAGGCTGCCGCCACAACGGTGATCGCCGCCAAAGAACGCGCGGATTTCTCCGCCAACAGTCTGGCGCAATACAAACGTGAGCTGGAACAAAGCTGCGTCATGCGTGATATGCAGCATTTTCGCAAGATCCCGGCGCTGATGGAAAACCCGCGCCTGTTTAGCCAATACCCACGAATGGTAGCCGACATCATGAACGAGATGTTCACCATTGACGGCAAACCAAACCAGCCGGTACGCAAAATGATCATGGGACACGCGAAGAAAATTGGGCTGATCAACTTGCTGAAAGATGGCATTAAGGGAGCAACCGCGCTATGAGCCAGAACGCTACGGTTAACGTCGACATCAAATTAGGCGTCAATAAATTCCATGTTGATGAGGGCCACCCGCATATCATTCTGACGGAAAATCCCGATATCAATGAATTCCGTAAATTAATGAAAGCCTGCCCTGCCGGACTTTATAAGCAGGATGACGTAGGAAACATTCATTTTGATCCCGCCGGTTGTCTGGAGTGCGGCACCTGTCGGGTGCTGTGCGGTAACACTATTCTCGAACAGTGGCAATATCCCGCAGGCACCTTCGGTATTGATTTTCGCTACGGCTAATCATGCATCCCACAGGCCCGCAACTCGGGCCTGATGTTCTGTTTCGAGAGTCCAAAATGAAAGTGACATTAACGTTTAACGAACAACGTCGTGCGGCGTATCGTCAGCAAGGGCTATGGGGCGATGCTTCACTGGCCGATTACTGGCAGCAGACCGCTCGTGCGATGCCAGACAAAATTGCCGTGGTCGATAATCATGGTGCATCGTACACCTATAGCGCGCTCGATCACGCCGCGAGCTGTCTGGCAAACTGGATGTTAGCGAAGGGTATTGAATCAGGCGATCGCATCGCATTTCAACTGCCTGGCTGGTGTGAATTTACCGTTATCTATCTTGCCTGCCTGAAAATCGGTGCGGTTTCCGTGCCGCTGTTGCCTTCCTGGCGGGAAGCAGAACTGGTGTGGGTGCTCAATAAGTGTCAGGCAAAAATGTTCTTTGCACCGACGTTGTTTAAACAAACGCGTCCGGTAGATTTAATCCTGCCGCTGCAAAATCAGCTTCCACAACTACAACAAATTGTCGGCGTGGACAAACTGGCTCCCGCCACCTCTTCCCTCTCATTAAGTCAGATTATCGCCGACAATATCCCACTGACCACGGCGATAACGACCCACGGCGATGAATTAGCTGCGGTGCTGTTTACCTCCGGAACCGAGGGTCTGCCAAAGGGCGTGATGCTAACGCATAACAATATTCTCGCCAGTGAGCGGGCTTATTGCGCGCGGCTGAATCTGACCTGGCTGGATGTCTTTATGATGCCTGCGCCACTTGGTCACGCAACGGGCTTTCTGCATGGCGTAACGGCACCATTCTTAATTGGCGCTCGCAGCGTGTTGTTAGATATTTTCACTCCTGATGCGTGTCTCGCGCTGCTTGAGCAGCAGCGTTGCACCTGTATGCTAGGCGCAACGCCGTTTGTCTATGATCTTTTGAATTTACTAGAGAAACAACCCGCAGACCTTTCAGCGCTGCGCTTCTTTCTTTGCGGCGGTACCACAATCCCCAAAAAAGTGGCGCGCGAATGCCAGCAGCGCAGCATTAAATTATTAAGTGTTTATGGTTCCACAGAAAGTTCGCCGCATGCGGTGGTGAATCTCGATAATTCTTTGTCGCGCTTTATGCATACCGATGGTTACGCTGCCGCAGGTGTAGAGATTAAAGTGGTCGATGACGCACGCAAGACCTTACCGCCAGGTTGCGAAGGTGAAGAAGCATCGCGTGGCCCCAATGTGTTTATGGGGTATTTTGATGAACCTGAATTAACCGCCCGTGCGCTGGATGAAGAAGGCTGGTATTACAGCGGCGATCTCTGCCGTATGGATGAGGCTGGCTATATAAAAATTACCGGACGCAAAAAAGATATTATTGTCCGCGGCGGCGAAAATATTAGCAGCCGTGAAGTGGAAGATATTTTATTGCAGCATCCTAAAATTCACGATGCCTGTGTGGTTGCAATGCCCGATGAACGTTTAGGTGAACGATCATGCGCTTATGTCGTGCTGAAAGCGCCGCATCATTCATTATCGCTGGAAGAGATGGCGGCTTTTTTTAGCCGTAAACGGGTCGCAAAATATAAATATCCTGAACATATCGTGGTAATCGAAAAACTACCGCGCACTGCCTCAGATAAAATACAAAAGTTTTTGTTAAGAAAAGATATTATACGGCGATTAACGCAGGATGTCTGTGAAGAGATTGAATAAGTTTCATCTTCGGGGATCACATAACCCCGGCGACTGAACGCCGCCGGGGATTTATTTTATTTCTTCAGTTCAGCCAGGCTTAACCAGGTTTGCACCACGGTGTCCGGGTTCAGAGACAGGCTATCGATCCCCTCTTCCATCAACCATGCGGCAAAGTCTTCGTGGTCGGACGGACCCTGACCGCAAATCCCGACATATTTGCCCTGTTTCTTCGCGGCACGGATAGCCATCGACAGCAGTGCTTTCACCGCATCGTTGCGCTCATCGAACAATTCAGACACCACGCCGGAGTCACGGTCCAGACCGAGCGCCAGCTGCGTCATATCGTTTGAGCCAATTGAGAAGCCGTCGAAATATTCGAGGAACTGCTCGGCCAGCAAGGCGTTGGACGGGATTTCACACATCATGATGATTTTCAGCCCGTTCTCGCCACGTTTCAGCCCCTGACGCGCCAGTTCTTCAACCACCGCTTTCGCCTGATCTACGGTACGCACGAACGGGATCATGATCTCAACGTTGGTCAGCCCCATGTCGTTGCGCACACGTTTCACTGCTTCACACTCCAGTGCGAAGCAGTCGCGGAAGCTGTCGGAAACATAGCGGCCCGCACCACGGAAGCCGAGCATCGGGTTCTCTTCATCTGGCTCGTAACGCTCACCACCGACCAGGTTGGCATATTCGTTCGATTTAAAATCAGAGAGACGGACAATGACGCGCTTCGGATAAAACGCGGCACCCAGCGTCGCGATCCCTTCAGTCAGACGACCAACGTAAAATTCACGCGGAGAATCAAAACCTTTCATCATCTCGCGGATTTCGTTTTGCAACTGCGGTTCCTGATCGTCAAACTCAAGCAGTGCGCGTGGGTGGACGCCAATCATACGGTTGATGATAAATTCCAGACGCGCAAGGCCCACGCCTTCGCTCGGCAGGCAGGCGAAGTCGAAAGCACGGTCCGGGTTACCGACGTTCATCATCACTTTCAACGGCAGATCCGGCATCGTTTCTACGCTGGAGCTTTTCACGCTAAATTCCAGCAACTCCGCATAGACGTAACCGGTATCACCTTCGGCACAAGAAACAGTGACGTTCTCACCGTCTTTCATCCGTTCTGTTGCATCTCCACAGCCCACTACCGCCGGAATGCCCAGTTCACGAGCGATGATCGCCGCGTGACAGGTACGACCGCCACGGTTGGTGACGATGGCAGATGCTTTCTTCATGATCGGTTCCCAGTCCGGGTCGGTCATGTCAGTAACCAGCACGTCGCCAGGTTCGATGCGGTTCATTTCGCTGATGTCATGGATGACTTTCACCGGACCCGCGCCGATGCGATGACCGATAGCACGGCCTTCGGCGATAATCTTACCCTGTGAATGCAGCGTATAACGCTCCATGACCTGACCGCGTGAGCGCACGGTTTCCGGACGCGCCTGCACAATGAACAGTTTGCCGGTGTGGCCATCTTTCGCCCACTCAATATCCATTGGGCGACCGTAGTGTTTCTCAATTTGTACGGCCTGTTTTGCCAGTTCCTGCACTTCTTCGTTGGTCAGCGAGAAGATGTCACGCTGTTCCTGCGGTACGTCTTCGATTTTAACCTGCTTGCCGTGCTCCTGGGTCGGCGCGTAAACCATGCGGATTTTTTTCGACCCCATGGTGCGGCGCACGATAGCCGGGCGATTCGCCGCCAGTGTCGGTTTATGCACGTAAAACTCATCCGGGTTAACCGCACCCTGCACGACCATTTCCCCAAGGCCCCATGCGGAAGTGATAAACACCACCTGGTCAAAGCCGGATTCGGTATCAATGGAGAACATCACGCCAGAAGATGCGAGGTCGGAGCGCACCATCCGCTGAACACCGGCGGAGAGCGCCACGCCACGGTGATCGTAACCCTGGTGCACACGATAAGAGATGGCGCGATCGTTAAACAGAGAAGCAAATACATGTTTCACTGCCACGAGAACGGCGTCAAAACCCTGAACGTTGAGGAAGGTTTCCTGCTGACCGGCAAAGGAAGCGTCCGGCATGTCTTCTGCGGTGGCGGAGGAGCGTACCGCAAAAGAGGCGTTTTCGTCATCGGCGGAAAGCTGTGCATAGGCTTCGCGTATGGCGTTTTCCAGCTCAGGCTGGAAGGGAGTGTCGATAATCCACTGGCGGATTTGCGCGCCCGCTTTCGCAAGCTGAGTAACATCGTCAATATCCGTTTTATCCAGCAGTTCATAAATGCGCTGGTTTACGCCGCTTTGGTCCAGAAACTGGTTAAACGCGTCGGCGGTTGTGGCGAAACCATTCGGAACGGAAACACCCATTCCGGAAAGATTAGTAATCATTTCACCCAGGGAGGCATTTTTGCCCCCAACCCTGTCTACATCATTCATGCCGAGTTGGTTATACCAAAGCACCAGCGGTGACGAGCCATTGTTGGACATCGAACAATCCTTTTGTGATAAATGAACGGTTTGAGAAACACATTTCTGCGCATTTATCTTTGCATATTTAACCGGATGAAAAAAACGGTGAATCGTTCAAGCAAATATATTTTTTTACTTTTTAAGACTGATCCCAGCGTTGCGCAAACCTGCTCTATTCGACAATTTCCACATAAACCATCGGTATAAACGAAACCATAAAAATGAAATGCTGTTTTTATAAAAAATAAAATGAAGGTTCATTTTATAAACCAGACATTACGTCCTACGCTTCTGTGCGCTTTTAATTTATGCTTTCATAGAATTATGTCTGCTTCACGGGAAGAACAAAATGGATAATGCTGTTGATCGCCACGTTTTTTATATTTCTGATGGTACGGCAATAACTGCGGAGGTATTAGGACACGCAGTAATGTCACAATTTCCCGTCACTATCAGCAGCATCACGCTGCCGTTTGTCGAAAATGAGAGCCGTGCACGGGCAGTGAAGGATCAGATTGACGCAATTTATCACCAGACAGGCGTGCGCCCGCTGGTCTTCTACTCCATCGTGTTGCCGGAGATTCGCGCCATCATCTTGCAAAGTGAAGGCTTTTGCCAGGATATCGTTCAGGCGCTGGTTGCCCCGCTACAACAAGAGATGAAACTGGATCCAACGCCGATTGCTCATCGTACCCATGGCCTTAACCCTAATAATCTCAATAAATATGATGCGCGCATTGCGGCGATTGATTACACCCTCGCCCACGATGACGGCATTTCGTTGCGCAATCTGGATCAGGCTCAGGTGATCCTGCTCGGTGTTTCTCGCTGTGGTAAAACCCCCACCAGTCTGTATCTGGCAATGCAATTTGGTATCCGCGCGGCAAACTACCCCTTTATTGCCGACGATATGGATAATCTGGTGCTACCCGCGTCGCTCAAACCGCTTCAGCATAAATTGTTCGGCCTGACTATCGACCCGGAACGTCTGGCGGCGATTCGCGAGGAACGTCGGGAGAACAGTCGCTATGCCTCGCTTCGTCAGTGCAGGATGGAAGTCGCGGAAGTGGAAGCCTTGTACCGTAAAAATCAGATCCCGTGGATTAACAGTACCAATTATTCGGTAGAAGAGATTGCCACCAAGATCCTCGATATCATGGGCCTTAGTCGCCGAATGTACTAGAGAACTAGTGCATTGGTTTGTTTTTTTGTTATCATGCTAACCACCCGGCGAGGTGTGACACACCTCGCACTTGAAATCAGCTGCGATTGGTTTATCGTGATGCGCATCACTTTCCGGTAGTCCTGCCGTAGAAGCAACAAATTTCTGAGACTTGTAATGAACAGAACTGACGAACTCCGTACTGCGCGTATTGAGAGCCTGGTAACGCCCGCCGAACTCGCGCTACGGTATCCCGTAACGCCTGGCGTCGCCACCCATGTCACCGACTCCCGCCGCAGAATTGAAAAAATACTGAATGGTGAAGATAAGCGACTGTTGGTCATTATTGGCCCCTGCTCGATCCACGATCTCACCGCTGCAATGGAGTACGCCACCCGTCTGCAGTCGCTGCGCAACCAGTACCAGTCACGGCTGGAAATCGTAATGCGCACCTATTTTGAAAAACCACGAACTGTTGTCGGCTGGAAAGGGCTAATCTCCGATCCGGATTTAAACGGCAGCTATCGGGTAAATCACGGTCTGGAGCTGGCGCGCAAATTACTTTTACAGGTAAATGAGCTGGGTGTCCCTACCGCGACTGAGTTCCTCGATATGGTAACCGGTCAGTTTATTGCTGATTTAATCAGTTGGGGCGCGATTGGCGCTCGTACTACCGAAAGTCAGATCCACCGCGAAATGGCTTCAGCACTCTCCTGTCCGGTAGGTTTTAAAAATGGTACCGATGGCAACACGCGGATTGCCGTGGATGCTATCCGCGCAGCCCGCGCCAGCCATATGTTCCTCTCGCCAGACAAAAATGGTCAGATGACCATCTATCAGACCAGCGGCAACCCGTATGGCCACATTATTATGCGTGGCGGCAAAAAACCGAATTATCATGCCGATGATATCGCCGCAGCCTGCGATACGCTGCACGAGTTTGATTTACCTGAACATCTGGTGGTGGATTTCAGCCACGGTAACTGCCAGAAGCAGCACCGTCGCCAGTTAGAAGTTTGTGAGGATATTTGTCAGCAAATCCGCAATGGCTCTACGGAGATTGCTGGAATTATGGCGGAAAGTTTCCTGCGCGAAGGAACGCAAAAAATCGTCGGCGGTCAGCCGCTCACTTACGGTCAATCCATTACCGACCCGTGTCTGGGCTGGGAAGATACCGAACGCCTGGTCGAAAAACTCGCCTTTGCGGTAGATACCCGCTTCTGAATGCGTGCCCATTCCTGATGGGATGGGCATTTCTGCGCAACTTGTTGTCTTCTCAACACATTACTGCTTGCTCTGGTCTGCCATAATATTGATAATAGGAATCATTGTTATATCAATTATTATTAATTTTTATGCGTTATACGGATAGCAGAAAACTCACGCCTGAAACGGATGCCAATCACAAGACCGCTTCCCCGCAGCCCATCCGGCGAATTACCAGCCAGACACTGTTAGGTCCGGATGGCAAACTGATTATCGATCATGACGGGCAAGAATATCTGCTCCGTAAAACTCAGGCTGGCAAGCTGCTGTTAACTAAGTAGCCTTTAACTCGAGCAGCTGACTTCCAGCCGTTTACCCCAGTCAGGTGGACGACTGACATAGTCATCATCTCTGTCGCTGAAAGGATTTCGCAACGCCTCATGCAGGCGGTGCAATTCCATCATATCACCCTTTTCTGCCGCTTCAATCGCCCGTTGCGCCAACCAGTTGCGCAATACCAGAGCTGGGTTAACGCTTTGCATCAGTTGCTGACGCTCACTATCGCTAACCTCGTCTTGTTGCAAACGCCCCCGATAACGGGCAAACCAGTCATCAAATGCCGCACGATCAATAAACTCCTCACGTAGCGGTGACGCCGCGCTGTGCTGCTCGGTCAGACTCAGCATGCGGAATGTGCGGGTATAATCGCTGCGCTCTCGCGCCATCAGACTGAATAATTCATTCAGTAGCGCGTTATCCTCTTTTTGCTCCGTCATGAAGCCCAGTTTCTGCCGCATCCGTTGTCCATAATGCGTCAACAAAACCTGCTGATAGCTGTCCAGGGCCTCATTCAGGGCATCTACGGCAACAAATGGTGACAATGTCTGCGCCAGACGCTGTAAATTCCACAACGCGACAGCAGGTTGATTATCAAAGCTATAACGCCCTTGATGATCCGAGTGATTACAAATAAAACCGGGTTCGTAATCATCAAGAAAACCAAACGGCCCGTAATCAAGCGTCAGTCCCAGCAGCGACATGTTGTCGGTATTCATCACCCCATGTGCAAAGCCGACCGTCTGCCATTGGGCAATTAACGACGCGGTACGTGCGACAACATCGTTAAACCAGAGACGGTATTTGTCCTCATCGTCTTCAAGATGTGACCAGTAATGACGAATGGCAAAGTCAGCCAACTGACGAACCTTTTCCGGCTCGCGGCGATAGTAAAAATGTTCGAAATGACCAAAGCGCAGATGACTTGGTGCCACACGCATCAGCATCGCGCCTGGCTCCACCGTTTCCCGATACACTGGCGAATCGCTGGTGACGATACTTAACGCGCGGGTCGTCGGAATGCCCAGATAATGCATCGCCTCACTGGCGAGACTTTCTCGTATCGTCGAACGTAAAACCGCCCGTCCATCACCCATTCGCGAATAAGGCGTCAGGCCAGCACCTTTCAGATGCCAGTCCATTGTAGTGCCATCAGCAAGCAGTTGTTCGCCAAGTAAAATGCCGCGCCCATCACCCAGTTGGCCCGCCCAGACGACGAACTGATGACCACTGTAAACCTGTGCCAGTGGTGACATACCAGGCAGTAGGGTTTCGCCGCCCCAGACACCTGCGGCATTTTTAAACAGCGACGATGGAATACTCAGCGTGTTAGCGAGTTCGGTATTATGCCAAATCAGCCGGGCATTATTTAAAGGCGTAGGGGAAAGTGCTGTATAGGTTTCTGGCAATTCATCGCGCCAGCGGGTAATAAAAGACAGGGTCATAGATCCTATCTGTTTGATAGTGTAGACGGTTACTCTCGTCTTAAACACCAGCAAACAGGAGGGTTATCGCTGAACCAACGTCGTTATCTGATTTATAGGAACGGCAGGCCACAGGCATCCCTGGAGAGCATGGAAATCGAAGGGGGTAATCTGTGCCAATATTTCTGGCGTATCAATGCCCCCCGCGATGATGCAATTGCAACAAGGGGAAATTTGCGCCTGGATCGCACGAATAAACGGTTCGAAGGAGCGATGCGTGATTTGTTGCTGAATAAAACCTTTCTCCAGCATTACGCGGGTGAAAAGACCATCAAAAACCGCTTTCATTGTGCTATTACCTGCTCCCAAATTGCCTAACACAAGGGGATACATTTGCGATAAGGACAAAAGATCGCGATTATCTTTTCCTTCATTGAGATGCGGGTAATTCTCATTAATCAACAGCTCAATAAACGGATATTTTAATAGTTCGCCTGCGTAATTATCCCTGTCTAATAATAATGTAGCCACTTGTGGCGTTAAATTAAGCCAGGCAAAGAGTTTATGTTGAATAAAAAAGTGTTGGCATGATTTTAGTAATTCCAACTGCTCTGAAAATAATTGCCAATGTTGCTCCTCGGTAAGTTGCGCTATAACCCGACTCGTCGGGATACGAACCGTGCCATCTTCACTGGAGAAATGGGTAATTAACTCAACGCCGACAAGGAGTTGCTGGTTATCTCTTATCGGCAGGAAATAGCAATCAGAATGATAAAGATTCTCCAAAAAAATCTTCATGGTAACCGTCCCTCTCGAAGGATGTTTTTCAGTATCCGGCTAAAAGGGATGAGGCCATAAGACATAACAATTACAGAAGGAGTAACTTTCATTTGTTCCATGTTAACCACTTTTTCAGGGGGCCTTTTTTTAGATTATCCTGATTATAAACGAATAATCCATTTACGGAATTTTTGTCTGCAAAATACTACTGTATTCAGGAGTAAATTGACGGCGATGTATCATCGCCGTCAATTTTTCGACATACTAGATTCGTCTCGCCTGCCAGAAATTTTTCTGCCAATAGACATTATCAAGTGAGGAACGCATCACTCCCTTGCTGGTAGAGGCGTGGATAAATTGGTTGTTGGTATCGTAAATACCTACATGCAAACCATTTTGTCCGGAACCCGTTTTGAAAAAGACCAGGTCACCAGGCAGCAACTCGTCTTTATCAATTTGCGTGCCAATAGAGGCTTGTTGTTTGGTTTCACGGGGCAGATGCAAATCGAAACGATCGCGCATCGTCACAACCACAAATCCCGAACAGTCCACACCGCGCCGCGTCATGCCACCATAACGATACGGCGTGCCATGCCAGCTTTGTAGCTGGTCGTTCAAACCGGCAATAACGGTAATCGAATCAGAAAGTCTGGCATTTGGCGGCGGTGCTTTATGGTGGCTACACCCGGCCAGAAACAGTGCTGTGATCAAAATAAGGCAGAAACGCATTCCGTACGGTTCCTCTGTTTTTTATTCTTGCATTAATTTAGCGTCGTAATTACCCGATTTTCGGGATACTAATGAAATCAGATGGTCGAAATCAGCATTCTGTGACCTTCGATATCCAGACGGCGAAAATTCATCCCATAGGCCTGCGCCAGATTTGGCGGCGTGAGCACCTCTTCTCTGCGTCCACTGGCCAGCATTTTTCCACCTTTTAGCAACCACGCCCGATGCGCATGACGCAACGTGTGGTTGAGATCGTGACTGCTCATCACAATCGCCAGTCCTTGCTGACACAGCGCGCTCAGAATTTTGTCTAACGCACTTTGTTGCGCAACATCAAGACTGTTCATCGGCTCATCAAGAAGCAGCAATTGGCCTGCGGGATTGGCTTGTGGTGTGATTTGCAACACCACCGCAGCAAGACGTACGCGTTGCCATTCACCGCCGGAAAGTTGATTGGTGCTACGACCGAGTTTGTCATCAAGAGCCAGCGCCCCTGCGACATCATTCAGTAGTTCGGTACGCGTTTTATCGTGCTGATGCAGTGTCAGGTAGTGCCAGACCGGCATTGCAAACGGCGGCGTCTGCTGTTGTGAAAGATAGGCGCGATGCAGCGCGAGTTTTGTTGCGGACCATGCTTCCAGTGGTTGCCCCGCGAACTGAATGCTTCCCTTACCGCTGGTCATTCCGGCCATTCGCGCCAGTAAGGTACTCTTACCCGCGCCATTCGGCCCCACCAGGTGCAGGATTTCCCCAGCCCGAACCTCGCCTGAAAGCGGCCCCAGGCGGGTAGATTCCGCAACATCCTGTAACTGCATCACAATAGACATTATTTTGCCAACGCCAGTTTAATGCTTTCCATCACAATGGGATCTTCCGGCGTCATATCCGGGGAAAAACGCTGGATGACTTTTCCGTCCCTGCCAACCAGGAATTTTTCAAAATTCCATAAAATATCATCCGGGTACAGCGGTGCACGGCCTTTGCTGACCATACGGGCATAGAATCCGCTCTCTTCCGGCGCGACTGTGGTCGGCGCTGCGGCAATCAATTTTTGATACAGCGGATGGCGTCCTTCGCCATTAACTTCAATCTTACTGAACATCGGGAACGTCACCCCCCATGTGGTGGTACAGTAAGTTTTAATCTCTTCATCGCTGCCCGGTTCTTGTTCCAGAAACTGGTTGCACGGGAATCCCAGCACCACAAAACCTCGATCGGCCCAGGCTTTTTGAATATTCTCCAACTGCTCATATTGCGGCGTTAAGCCACACTTTGAGGCGACATTGACAATTAACAGCACATTACCGGCGTACTTCTCCAGCGTGGTCACTTCACCGTCGATATCTTTCACTACGGTCGTCAGAATGGAATCTTGCATCGTTTCTCCTAGGTGTGGTCAGTAAAAATCTTAGCTTTTAATCATAGACCGTCTTTTTGCGGCTAACGTCCTGCTTTTAACAATAACCAGATAAACACCGGCGCACCCAACGTTGCGGTGACCACGCCAATAGGCAGCTCTGCGGCAGCTAATGCCAGGCGCGCTACAATATCGGCCAGCAGCAATGCGCTCGCCCCTGCCAGCGCGCAGCCGGGAAGTAATACGCGATGATCGGTTAAACCACACAACCGAAGAATATGTGGGATCACCAGACCAATAAAGCCGATAGCACCCGCCAGCGCCACACTGACGCCAACCATCCAGCCGGTCGCTGCCACCAGCACATTGCGCCAGAACCACATGGGTAAACCCAGTTGCCGCGCCGAGATCTCGCCAAGCGCTAACATATTCATCGGCCTGGACTGACAACAGATCCACAACAACACGGGGATCAATGCCAGCATCAGCCAGCTTTGCCGCCAGTCTACGCCGCCAAAACCGCCCATCATCCAGTACATCAGCTGACGTAAATCAACAGAGGTGGAAAAGTAGATAGCCCACGTCATTAGTGCGCTGCAGATAATCCCTAATGCAACGCCAGCCAGCAATAACCGACTGGTCGAAAGATGACGACGGGCGAAACGTAAGAGTATTAAAGTGATGATAAGCGCGCCAGCAATCGCACACAGCCCTAGCGCCCAGTTGGGGAGTTGCCCTTGCCCAAGCAATACCGCGGCGATAAGCCCCACGCCTGCGCCGTTAGAGACGCCAAGTAGTCCAGGTTCTGCCAGAGGATTTTCAAACAACGCCTGCATTACAGCGCCGGATATAGCCAGCGCCGCACCAACCAGCAATACAGCCAGCGTACGTGGCAGGCGAATTTGCCAGACGAACAGTTCGCCACGAGGAGTAAACCAGTCACCTGGCGAAATCCATTGTTCACCGGCGCAAAGGCTTAAGAGAAGCGCCAGCAGCATCAAAACTGACAGGCATAATAACCAGCGAATATTTTGTCGCTGTTGTTGGCGGGCAAGTGTCAGCATGGTATCCGTTCTGCTGAAGTGTCATGGCGTTGATTTTACGGTGACTCTTCGACAGTGAAAAGAAAAAAGGCCGCATAGCGGCCTTTTTAGTTAGATCAGATTACTCGTCTTTGGGCGAAGCGTTTTCGACCCGGCTTTTTAACTTCTGCCCGGGTCTGAAGGTCACCACGCGCCGTGCTGTAATGGGAATATCCTCGCCCGTTTTCGGGTTACGTCCCGGGCGTTGATTCTTATCACGCAGATCGAAGTTACCAAAACCAGAGAGTTTCACCTGTTCGCCGTTTTCCAGAGCGCGACGGATCTCTTCGAAAAACAGTTCAACCAGTTCTTTGGCATCCCGCTTGCTAAGCCCAAGCTTATCAAACAGATATTCTGACATTTCAGCTTTTGTAAGCGCCATAGGTTCAATCCCTCAATGATGCCTGGAATCGCTCTTTTAATGCCTCTACACATTTGGCGACGGTAGCGGCAATCTCCTCTTCTTCGAGTGTACGGCTGGTATCTTGCAGGATCAGGCTTATGGCGAGGCTCTTATACCCCTCCGCAACACCCTTACCGCGGTACACGTCAAATAAGTTTACGCCAACTACCTGATTTACGCCAACTTTCTTACATTCGGATAAAATATCCGCTGCGGGAACGTTTTCTGCGACCACCACCGCGATGTCACGACGGTTCGCCGGGAAGCGAGAAATCTCGCGCGCCTGAGGCACCACGCGGTCTGCGAGCTTGTTCCACTCCAGTTCGAACACCAGAGTGCGACCGTTAAGATCCAGTTTACGTTCCAGTTCAGGATGAACAACTCCAACAAAACCAATACGTTCACCTTTCAGATAAATCGCTGCGGATTGCCCCGGATGCAGTGCCGGATTCGCTTCTGCACGGAACTCAACCTCATTCAGTTTACCGGTCAGGTCGAGAACGGATTCAAGGTCGCCTTTCAAATCATAGAAATCAACGGTCTCTTTTGCCAGGTTCCAGTGCTCTTCGTAACGGTTACCGCAAATCACACCGGCTAACATCAGATCCTGACGAATGCCCAACGGTGCCTGAGTATCTGGTACGAAACGCAGACCGCTTTCGAAAATGCGCACACGGTTCTGCTGACGGTTCTGGTTGTACACCACGGTTGCCAGCAGGCCGGTCCACAGAGAAAGACGCATTGCTGACATTTCAACAGAGATCGGGCTTGCCAGCAGTAAGGCTTCAACGCCTGGATGGATCATCTGCTGCACTTTCGGATCAACGAAGCTGTAGGTGATCACTTCCTGATAGCCTTTGTCGTTGAGCAGCGTTTTCACGCGCTTGAGCGACAGGTCAGCTTCACGGTGAGTACCCATAATCAGGCTTGCCTGTACCGGCTCATCCGGGATGTTGTTGTAGCCGTAAACACGCGCGACTTCTTCGACCAGATCTTCTTCAATCTCCATATCGAAACGCCAGCTCGGCGCAACTGCCTGCCATTCGTCTTTGCCTTCGGTCACTTCGCAGCCGAGACGACGCAGAATGTCAGTTACCTGCTCATCAGCAATATGATGGCCTATCAGGCGATCCAGTTTGCTACGACGTAGAGTGATGGTTGCACGCTTCGGCAGCGTTGCTTCGTTGGTGATATCAATTACCGGGCCAGCCTCACCACCGCAGATGTCGATCAGCAGACGGGTCGCACGTTCCATCGCTTTGTGCTGCAGTACCGGATCAACGCCACGCTCATAACGGTGAGACGCATCAGTATGCAGGCCATGACGACGAGCACGACCGGTGATAGACAGCGGGCTGAAGAAAGCGCATTCCAGCAAGACGTTTTGCGTTTCGTCATTCACGCCAGAGTGTTCGCCACCAAAGATGCCGCCCATCGCCAGCGCCTTGTTGTGGTCGGCGATGACCAGAGTGTCAGCATTCAGCTTCGCTTCAGTGCCATCAAGCAGCACCAGCGTTTCGCCCTCTTTTGCCATCCGCACCACAATGCCGCCTTCAATGCGATCTTTATCGAAAGCGTGCATCGGCTGGCCCAGTTCGAGCAGTACATAGTTGGTGACGTCAACAACTGCATCGATAGAACGGATCCCGCAACGACGCAGTTTTTCTTTCATCCACAGCGGAGTTGGCGCTTTAACGTTAATGCCTTTTACCACACGGCCAAGATAGCGCGGGCAGGCTTCCGGCGCTTCGACTGTAATCGGCAACGTGTCGTCGATAGTCGCACCAACCGGAACGATTTCCGGTTCAACCAGCGGCAGCTGATTCAGCACGGCAACGTCACGCGCAACACCAATGATACCTAAGCAGTCGGCACGGTTTGGTGTCACGCTGATTTCGATGGTGTTATCATCGAGTTTCAGGTATTCGCGGATGTCGGTGCCAATCGGCGCATCCGCAGGCAGTTCGATAATGCCACTGTGATCGTCAGAAATTCCCAGCTCAGAAAAGGAGCACAGCATCCCTTCAGACGGTTCGCCACGCAGTTTCGCCGCTTTAATTTTGAAATCACCCGGCAGAACAGCACCAATGGTAGCTACCGCCACACGCAGGCCCTGACGGCAGTTTGGCGCACCGCAGACGATGTCCAGCAGGCGATCGCCGCCGACATTCACTTTTGTCACACGCAGTTTGTCAGCGTTCGGATGCTGCGCACACTCAACCACTTCACCAACGACCACGCCGTGGAAGCTACCGGCAACCGGTTCTACACCGTCAACTTCCAGGCCCGCCATAGTGATTTGATTCGCCAGCGTATCGCTATCGATCGCCGGGTTCACCCATTCGCGTAACCACAGTTCACTGAATTTCATAATCTATTCCTGCCTTATTTAAACTGTTTGAGGAAACGCAGATCGTTTTCGAAGAATGAACGCAGGTCGGTGACGCCGTAACGCAACATAGTCAGACGCTCCATCCCCATCCCGAAGGCGAAACCAGAGTAAACTTCCGGGTCGATGCTAACGTTACGCAGCACGTTCGGATGCACCATCCCGCAGCCCAGCACTTCCAGCCATTTACCGTTTTTACCCATGACGTCAACTTCTGCAGAAGGCTCGGTAAACGGGAAGTAGGAAGGACGGAAGCGAATCTGCAAATCTTCCTCAAAGAAGTTACGCAGGAAGTCGTGCAGCGTGCCTTTCAGGTTGGTAAAGCTGATGTTGGTATCAACAATCAGACCTTCCATCTGATGGAACATCGGCGTGTGAGTCTGGTCGTAGTCGTTACGATAAACACGGCCAGGCGCGATGATACGAATCGGTGGCTGCTGGGCTTTCATGGTGCGGATCTGTACGCCAGAGGTCTGGGTACGCAGCAGGCGGGTAGCGTCAAACCAGAAAGTGTCGTGGTCAGCGCGCGCCGGGTGGTGACCAGGAATGTTCAGAGCATCGAAGTTATGATAATCGTCTTCGATTTCCGGCCCGGTTGCCACGGTAAAGCCAAGCTCACCGAAGAAACTTTCGATACGGTCGATGGTACGGGTAACCGGATGCAGACCGCCGTTTTCAATGCGACGACCTGGCAGAGAGACATCAATCGTTTCCGCCGCCAGACGCGCATTCAGTGCAGCGCTTTCCAGTTCCGCTTTACGCGCATTCAGCGCCTGCTGAACCTGCTCTTTCGCTTCGTTGATAACCGCACCAGCTGCCGGACGCTCTTCTGGCGGCAGCTCACGCAGGGTCGTCATCTGAAGGGTTAAGTGCCCTTTTTTACCCAAATATTCGACGCGCACATTATCTAACGCGGCAACATCTGACGCCTGGCTAATGGCCGCCTTCGCACTGGCAACCAGTTCTGCGAGATGTGACATGGTTTTCCTCATTGTGTCAGTGGTGACACTGGTTCGTTGGACTTAGAGCCTATCCCATCAGGCTATTTTACTTGCCATTTTGGTCCCGGGCAGTGCTCGAAATCCTCACGTACTTAAGTACGCTCCGGTTTCTCCGCACTGGCCGTGTCCAGACTGGCTGCGACAATTACGCCTGATAGACTGGCTTTTTATTTTTCAAAACGCGCATACAAAAAAAGCCTCCACTGGGAGGCTTTCAGGCGCTGTTTTCCGTTTCTCTTCTCACGCGCTAGCCTCCTGGATTCAGGTGCTAAAGTAAAAAAAGAAGCGGAAAATAGCAGCATTCATTGCTTGCGTTACCTTTTGGTACTCTTCAAAAGACCTTTATTGAAAAGGCTACGGCGATAAAAGTCAATGTTTTGATGGCGTTGAAACGAAAAGAGGGAGACTAGCTCCCTCTTTCAACTGGCTTATGCCAGAGCTGCTTTCGCTTTTTCAACCAGAGTGGTGAACGCTACTTTGTCGAATACTGCGATATCAGCCAGGATCTTACGGTCGATTTCAACAGAGGCTTTTTTCAGGCCATTGATGAATTTGCTGTAAGAAATACCGTTCTGACGTGCTGCTGCGTTGATACGCGCAATCCACAGTTGACGGAACTGACGCTTACGTTGACGACGGTCACGGTAAGCATACTGACCAGCTTTGATAACAGCCTGGAAGGCAACGCGGTATACGCGAGAACGCGCACCGTAGTAGCCTTTAGCTTGTTTCAAAATTTTCTTGTGACGTGCGCGTGCAATAACACCACGTTTTACGCGAGCCATATGTGCTCTCCTGTATCTATATTCTAATTAAAAAGTTAAAAACGTTAACGGCTTATGCGTACGGCAGGCACGCGATTACCAGGCCCAGATCGCCTTTGGAAACCATGGCTTTCGGACGCAGGTGACGTTTACGTTTGGTCGCTTTTTTAGTCAGAATGTGACGCAGGTTAGCGTGCTTGTGCTTAAAACCACCTTTACCGGTTTTTTTGAAGCGCTTAGCAGCACCGCGTACGGTCTTAATTTTTGGCATTTTAATAACTTCCACTTCGCATTGTTAATAAACGAAACAAAGGCGAACAATGCCTGTGAAGCCCAAAGGCTCCACAGATAGTGCTACTTGAAGGCCTTACTGTTTCTTCTTAGGAGCGAGCACCATGATCATCTGGCGGCCTTCGATCTTCGTTGGGAAGGATTCGACTACTGCCAGTTCTTGCAAATCGTCTTTCACGCGATTAAGCACTTCCATACCGATTTGCTGGTGCGCCATCTCACGACCGCGGAAACGCAGCGTGATTTTGGCTTTATCACCCTCTTCGAGAAAGCGAATCAGGCTGCGGAGTTTTACCTGATAGTCGCCTTCATCTGTACTAGGACGGAATTTAATTTCCTTAACCTGGATAACTTTTTGCTTTTTCTTCTGTTCCTTAGAAGACTTGCTCTTTTCATAGAGGAATTTGCCGTAATCCATTATACGACAAACCGGCGGCTCGGCGTTAGGGCTGATCTCGACTAAGTCTACTCCGGCTTCTTCTGCTTTCTCCAGAGCTTCTCTCAGACTCACAATACCAAGCTGCTCGCCTTCCAGACCTGTTAAGCGAACTTCCTGGGCGCGAATTTCGCCATTGATACGGTTAGGGCGCGCCGTTTGAACTCGTTTTCCGCCTTTAATACCTTATTCCTCCAATTGTTTAAGACTGCGGCTGCGAATCTCTTGTTGCAGCTTCTCGATCACTTCATTTACGTCCATGCTTCCCAGGTCTTTACCACGGCGGGTGCGAACGGCAACTTTGCCTGATTCCACCTCTTTATCACCACAGACCAGCATATATGGGACGCGACGCAAAGTGTGCTCGCGGATTTTAAAGCCAATCTTCTCATTTCTCAAGTCTGCTTTAACACGAATGCCCGCATTTGATAGTTTTTGCGTCAATTCGTTAACGTATTCAGACTGTGAATCGGTAATATTCATGATAACAACCTGAACTGGCGCAAGCCAGGTCGGGAAGAAACCAGCGAATTCTTCGGTCAGGATACCGATGAAACGCTCCATCGACCCCAGAATTGCGCGGTGAATCATTACCGGTACCTTACGCTCGTTGTCTTCGCCCACATAGGAGGCGCTCAGACGAGACGGCAAGGAGAAGTCCAGCTGTACTGTACCGCACTGCCATGCACGATCGAGGCAGTCATACAGGGTAAATTCAATTTTCGGACCGTAGAAAGCGCCTTCACCCAGTTGATATTCAAACGGGATGTTGTTTTCTTCCAGCGCAACCGCCAGGTCCGCCTCAGCACGATCCCACATTTCGTCGCTGCCAATACGTTTTTCAGGACGAGTGGAGAGTTTGACGACGATCTTCTCGAAGCCAAAAGTGCTGTACATATCATAGACTAAACGGATACATCCGTTAACTTCATCGCGAATTTGTTCTTCAGTACAGAAGATATGCGCGTCATCCTGGGTAAATCCACGCACGCGCATCAGGCCATGCAGCGAACCTGACGGCTCGTTACGGTGGCAGCTACCAAACTCGGCCATACGCAGCGGCAGATCGCGATAAGACTTCAGCCCCTGGTTGAAAATTTGTACGTGACCCGGGCAGTTCATCGGCTTAATGCAGTATTCACGGTTCTCAGAAGATGTGGTGAACATTGCATCTTTGTAGTTGTCCCAGTGACCGGTTTTTTCCCACAGGACACGGTCCATCATGAACGGACCTTTAACTTCCTGATACTGGTACTCTTTCAGTTTAGAACGAACAAACACTTCCAGTTCACGGAAGATGGTCCAGCCGTCGTTGTGCCAGAATACCATACCCGGCGCTTCTTCCTGCATATGGTACAGGTCGAGCTGTTTACCGATTTTACGGTGGTCGCGTTTCGCGGCTTCTTCCAGGCGCTGCAGGTAAGCGTTAAGTGCTTTTTTGTCTGCCCACGCCGTACCGTAAATACGTTGCAACATTTTGTTGTTGCTGTCGCCACGCCAGTAAGCCCCTGCCGTTTTCATTAGTTTGAAATGATGGCAGAAACGCATGTTCGGTACGTGCGGACCGCGGCACATATCGACATATTCTTCATGGAAGTACAGACCTGGCTTGTCATCATGGGCGATGTTTTCGTCAAGAATGGAAACTTTGTAGCTCTCCCCACGGTTGGCGAAAGTTTCACGCGCTTCGTGCCAGCTGACTTTCTTCTTAATGACGTCGTAGTTTTTCTCAGCAAGCTCATGCATCCGCTTCTCGAGTGCTTCGACATCTTCCTGGGTTAACGTGCGGTCAAGATCAACGTCGTAATAAAAACCGTTGTCAATAACCGGGCCGATTGCCATTTTGGTATGCGGCCAAAGTTGTTTAATCGCATGCCCTAACAGGTGCGCACAGGAGTGACGAATGATCTCCAGACCTTCTTCGTCTTTGGCGGTAATGATCGACAGTTGTGCGTCGTTTTCAATCAGATCGCAAGCATCAACCAGTTCGCCATTAACGCGCCCTGCGATACAGGCTTTCGCCAGACCTGGACCAATGTCCAGCGCAACATCCATGGGGCTTACAGCGTGGTCGTAATGGCGTTGGCTGCCATCAGGAAGAGTTATAACAGGCATTTTATATCCTTATTTGCAGTGGTGACCCACACGAAAGATCACATACAAAGAAAAATTTGTTTATTAACAGTTCATTGCGAAACCATCTAGCCAACAAATGCTAAATTGGTTCGCAATCAGGTACACAAATGAAAGACATTAACCTCTCACCTTCCACCCGGTTGAACGATGTTAACACTAAAAAAAGGGAGATTGTACCTTTCCGTTTCACATTGATTCGATTCGCAATTCGTTTGTAGTGAGTACACCAGCAAAACGCTTAAAGAACCACTGATAACATCACGGTGCGTCTGAAAGGTTTACTGCGAGCGGATTTACAGCAGCATAAACTGAATCCAGCAAAGTTCGTTGCGTGATTTGGCGGTAGTATTTTAAACGCTCATGAGATTAATGACGAAGTGGTCATATCACAATGATAAAAGTGACACAATTCTTATAACAATTTTTCGTGCACATTTCGTTCTGGCGATAATAATTAATCATCATCCTCAAAACCTCCAGATATATATAAGGCGAATAGATTATGAGTCAAAACGATATCATTATCAGAACTCATTATAAGTCTCCTCATAGATTGCACATCGATAGCGACATACCAACACCTTCATCAGAGCCTATTAATAAATTTGCGCGCCAGCTCATCACCCTACTTGATACCTCTGACTTAAGTTCGATGCTGTCATACTGTGTTACTCAGGAATTTACCGCAAACTGTCGAAAATATCACAAAATTGTTATTCCACTGCCCTTTTTACCATTAACTTTGCCACTTCACCCATCCATGCAGAAAATATACTCATTACATTACACTATAAAAAAGAAATCATTTCCTTATTACTAGAAACCACGCCTATTAAAGCTAACCATTTGCGAAGCATACTGGATTATATTGAACAGGAACAGGGTAATACTGCCAACTTACTGATTTAGTGTATGATGGTGATTTTAAGGTGCTTGCGTGGCTTCCATTTCCATCAGATGTCCTTCCTGCTCCGCTACTGAAGGCGTGGTGCGTAACGGCAAAAGCACTGCCGGACATCAGCGCTATCTCTGCTCTCATTGCCGTAAAACATGGCAACTACAGTTCACTTACACCGCCTCTCAGCCCGGTACGCACCAGAAAATCATTGATATGGCCATGAATGGCGTCGGATGTCGCGCCAGTGCACGCATTATGGGCGTTGGCCTCAACACGGTTTTACGTCACTTAAAAAACTCAGGCCGCAGTCGGTAACCTCGCGCATACAACCGGGCAGTGATGTGATTGTCTGCGCTGAAATGGACGAACATTGGGGCTACGTCGGTGCCAAATCACGTCAGCGCTGGCTGTTTTACGCGTATGACAGGATACGGAGGACGGTTGTGGCGCACGTCTTCGGTGAACGCACTCTGGCCACACTGGAGCGTCTTCTGAGCCTGCTGTCGGCCTTTGAGGTCGTGGTATGGATGACGGATGGCTGGCCGCTGTATGAATCACGCCTGAAGGGAAAGCTGCACGTTATCAGCAAGCGTTACACTCAGCGCATTGAGCGACATAATCTGAATCTGAGACAACATCTGGCAAGGCTGGGACGGAAGTCACTGTCGTTCTCAAAATCGGTGGAGCTGCATGACAAGGTCATCGGGCATTATCTGAACATAAAACACTATCAGTAAGTTGGAGTCATTACCCCGATGCTCAGACCTGGGCTGATAGGTATGTTCGCAACTGTGCAATTGCTATTCTGCCCCTATTACCTGTGGGAGTTCTAGGGGCTATTTTCGCGGGTATTGCATCACGAATGCCATTTGCCCCTATACATCCATCGGCAATGTTGTTAATAATGGCTACAGGCCAGACTCAACAGCTTATTACATTATTCAAACAGTTGCCCATACTCCCTGAAAAAGAAATCATTGAAATAATAACTGCGCAGAATAGCGTTGGTACACCTGCTTTATTTTTGGCTATGATGAACGGACATACTGACAACGTGAAAATATTTATGCAAGAAATTCAGTCACTGGTAGATAATCACATCATTCATGAAGATAATCTGGTTAAATTACTGCAAACTAAAAGTGCTAACGAAACACCTGGACTTTATATCTCCATGTTGTATGGATTCGATGAAATAATCGATATCTTTCTGAATACATTAACCACTCCAATAGCACTAAGAGCTTTTAAACAAAAAACTGGTGATGAGTATTTTAGCCATGAAAATACATGATGGTGAGCCAGGATTATACGCCGCAATGGAAAATAATCACCCTTTGTGTGTCACACGGTTCCTCTCTAAAATTAATGGCATCGCCTTTAAATACAAGTTGAGCAAAGCTAACATCATGGATTTATTAAAAGGAGCTACAGCACAGGGAACCCCTGCATTATACATCGCCATGAGCAAGGGTAATGAAGACGTCGTGTTATCTTATATATCGACGCTGGGTGCTTTTGCAAAAAAACATTCTTTTAGTCAACATCAGTTATTTACACTATTGGCCGCTAAAAATCATGACAACATGTCAGCTGTTCATATAGCCATTCATCATAAGCATTATAAAACTGTAGAAACATATTATGCTGCTATAAATGTCATCAGCCAAAGCCTGAGTTTTAGTGCTGATGAAATAAAGACGTATTTATAACCAGCTATTTACGATATATATCGATACATAATTTTATTTTTTTCATAAAACGCAGAAACAGTGACCATGTGCACAACGCCACCCGACGGCTGTAATAACAAAAAATCCCTTGATGCCTGTCCCTTTTGTTACACTCCGTTATCACGCACAAGAGATATGCAGGACACTGGTATGCCGACTAAACGCTTTGATAAAAAACACTGGAAGATGGTGGTGGTGCTACTGGCAATCTGTGGCGCTATGTTGTTGCTACGTTGGGCAGCAATGATTTGGGGCTGAGCAGTGACAAACGAAGACAGCCAGACCGCATAACACGGTCCGGCAGATAATTTTACATGCTGTAGCCCAGCGATAAGGTTGTCCGACGGTCGGTATGTTCCGGTGCAGACTCTGGAGGTTCAGAGTTCCATGTGACGTTGTAAGCCACCTTCAGTCCAAAATGTTCATTAATAGCAACATTTAATGCGCTTTCGGAGTTCAGCGTTGTGTCTTCCGCGCCAAAGACCGAAACACCCTGCGTAAATTTAGCGTTGTCAGTCAACTGCCATGCATAAGCCCCGGAGGCATAGCCCAGCGGCTGGGTTTCACTGGCATTGTCGGTATATTTGTCGTAACGCACACCTGGACCGAATTCAAAGCGGAAACTGTGTACCGGGCCATTCAAAAACTGACGACCATAACCCGCGGTCAACACATCGCGCTCTCGATAGCCGTTATAACGGTCTGTCAGCCAGCTTGCCTGACCAAATAAATAGTCATAATCAGTTAAATTAAAGCGGCTACGCCCGCCCGCCGCATATTTTTCTGAAGAACGCTCATCATTAGAAGAAGTATTACTGGCGTTCCCCCACAGCGACCAGGCAGTGGTTTGTCCATACCAGGTCATGGTGGTGTCAGCCGTAAGTGAGGAGCTTTTCGTATTGCCTGATTGTGCAAGATATCCTGCGTTCAGATTACCTTCGAAAGGTTTTTTAGCGCTGGCAGGATCGTCCATGACAGTAAAAACGGAATCATCGGCAGCTGCATTCAGTGACGCAAACATGCCCCCCGCCAACATAACGATGGCAGGAACTGTCTTCAAAAGCTTCATTTATCAAGAGTCCGTACAACAAAAAAAGAGACCATCGCGGTCCCGGAAACTTTCTTAAGGATCAAAGATTAGCGTCCCTGGAAAGGTAACGAATTATAAAAAGGCGCGAATAACTTAGCAATGTATTCTTATTTCATTTTTTGAATAAGCATGTGGCGAAAACAGATTTTTATTTATATATATTTATCTGCAAAATTTTAAATAAAGCTCTAATAAATCATATTGTTAATTTCTTCACTTTCCGCTGATTCGGTGCCAGACTGAAATCAGCCTATAGGAGGAAATGATGGTACGTATCTATACGTTGACACTTGCGCCCTCTCTCGATAGCGCAACAATTACCCCGCAAATTTATCCCGAAGGAAAACTGCGCTGTACCGCACCGGTGTTCGAACCCGGGGGCGGCGGCATCAACGTCGCCCGCGCCATTGCCCATCTTGGAGGCAGTGCCACAGCGATCTTCCCGGCGGGTGGCGCGACCGGCGAACACCTGGTTTCACTGTTGGCGGATGAAAATGTCCCCGTCGCTACTGTAGAAGCCAAAGACTGGACCCGGCAGAATTTACACGTACATGTGGAAGCAAGCGGTGAACAGTATCGTTTTGTTATGCCAGGCGCGGCATTAAATGAAGATGAGTTTCGCCAGCTTGAAGAGCAAGTTCTGGAAATTGAATCCGGGGCCATCCTGGTCATAAGCGGAAGCCTGCCGCCAGGTGTGAAGCTGGAAAAATTAACCCAACTGATTTCCGCTGCGCAAAACCAAGGGATCCGCTGCATCATCGACAGTTCTGGCGAAGCGTTAAGTGCAGCACTGGCGATTGGTAACATCGAGTTGGTTAAGCCTAACCAAAAAGAACTCAGTGCGCTGGTGAATCGCGAACTCACCCAGCCAGACGATGTCCGCAAAGCCGCGCAGGAAATCGTTAATAGCGGCAAGGCCAAACGGGTTGTCGTTTCCCTTGGTCCACAAGGAGCGCTGGGTGTCGATAGTGAAAACTGCATTCAGGTGGTGCCACCACCGGTGAAAAGCCAGAGTACCGTTGGCGCTGGTGACAGCATGGTCGGCGCGATGACACTGAAACTGGCAGAAAATGCCTCTCTTGAAGAGATGGTCCGTTTTGGCGTAGCTGCGGGGAGTGCAGCCACACTCAATCAGGGAACACGTCTGTGCTCCCATGACGATACGCAAAAAATTTACGCTTACCTTTCCCGCTAACAAAAACATTCCCCCAGCATTGGGGGAATCACCACCAACCTGTCGGCAACGCGTTTCTCCGACTATGCTCAAAAGTCATGTGATAACAAAGGGGTGAACTATGGCCAGTGGCGATCTTGTCCATTATGTCATAACCGTCATGTTGCATGAGGATACATTGACTGAAATTAACGAGTTGAATAATTACCTGACTCGCGACGGTTTTTTGCTCACCATGACGGATGATGAGGGAAATATCCATGAGCTGGGGACTAACACTTTTGGACTTATCAGTACCCAAAGTGAAGAAGAAATTAGAGAACTGGTTTCGGGGCTTACCCAAAGTGCAACCGGCAAAGATCCTGAAATCACCATCACGACCTGGGAGGAATGGAATAGCAACAGAAAATAAATGGTTTTTGGGCAATAATCAGTCTGTGGTGTGCGTTAGCTCGTGTTTTTACACCGCATTCTTGCGCTAACCTTATGATCTGGCAGACAACATGGGAGAGACATCATGTGGCAGGCAATCAGTCGTCTTTTGAGCGAGCAGTTAGGTGAAGGCGAAATCGAACTGCGTAATGAACTGCCTGGCGGAGAAGTCCATGCCGCATGGCATTTGCGCTATGCAGGACATGACTTTTTCGTCAAATGTGATGAAAGGGAACTGCTTCCCGGTTTTACCGCCGAAGCCGACCAACTGGAGTTACTGTCGCGTAGTAAAACCGTCACCGTGCCTAAGGTTTGGGCAGTAGGCGCTGACCGTGACTACAGTTTTCTGGTGATGGATTATCTCCCACCTCGTCCGCTGGATGCGCATAGCGCATTTATTCTTGGTCAGCAAATTGCGCGTTTACATCAATGGAGTGACCAACCACAATTTGGCCTCGATTTTGATAACTCGCTCTCCACAACTCCACAGCCCAACACCTGGCAACGTCGCTGGTCAACGTTTTTTGCTGAACAACGGATTGGCTGGCAGTTGGAACTGGCAGCAGAGAAAGGGATCGCTTTCGGCAATATCGACGCCATCGTCGAGCATATTCAGCAGCGTCTGGCCTCGCATCAACCGCAGCCTTCTCTGTTGCACGGCGATTTATGGTCCGGCAACTGTGCGCTGGGTCCGGATGGCCCGTACATTTTCGACCCTGCCTGCGACTGGGGTGACCGAGAGTGCGACCTAGCGATGTTACCGCTGCATACTGAACAGCCGCCACAAATCTATGACGGCTATCAGTCAGTATCCCCGCTACCTGCCGATTTCCTTGAACGTCAACCGGTTTACCAACTCTACACGCTGTTAAATCGTGCAAGATTATTTGGCGGTCAGCATTTGGTTATTGCTCAGCAGTCATTGGATAGATTATTAGCAGCATGATATGGGTTGAGGATAATGGCCGCTCCGTGCGGCCTTTTGATTAAATAAACCCAAGCAGAGAAAAGAACACATAACCTGCAGCAATACAAATAACCGGCAGGATATATAGTGAGAAAAACTGCAGGAAAATAGTATGGTGCGGAACAACAATACGGGACTCAATTTGTTCACGCGTTAGCCCCTCTTCCCCTTTGGCTTTTTCCAGAATGAGTTGATCTTCAACACCTTCCCGCAAGAAGCGCGCCTGGCGACTCATCCGGGCACCGGAATCCTGCAACGCCAGTCCGACAAAAATCAGGATGAAAATCACCCAGAACATAACGTTCACACCACCATTAAAATTAGGGGTCGGGGAGTTATACCAGAACAGATTCAAAAAAGGCGTATTCGCCTGCATCATATCGATCATGACATGAGCAAAGTCGAGCATGACCGCATTAATGCCTTCCTGGTTTTCCTGCCGGGTATTCATAAATTTCAGCAAAGAAATCAATGTAGAGATCAATGCAGGTATAAAAATCACCCAACCCAAAATCCTTTTCAAAACAGCAATGCGTCCAGCTTGTTGATACGTCATGAGTTCTCCTTGATTAAGACGCGTCGTTTCACTTAGTTTACCTGTAGATATCTGTTTTCGCCCATTCTTTAAAGGCGATATGATAGGCGCTTAATCATAAGCACGGCTTAATACCTTACACATAATGCTCTAAAGGAGAGGTTGTAATGTCAACCCCGCGTCAGATTCTTGCTGCAATTTTTGATATGGATGGATTACTTATCGACTCAGAACCTTTATGGGATCGAGCCGAACTGGATGTGATGGCAAGCCTGGGGGTAGATATCTCCCGTCGTAACGAGCTGCCGGACACCTTAGGTTTACGCATCGATATGGTGGTCGATCTTTGGTACGCCCGGCAACCGTGGAATGGGCCAAGCCGTCAGGAAGTAGTAGAACGGGTTATTGCCCGTGCCATTTCACTGGTTGAAGAGACACGTCCATTATTACCAGGCGTGCGCGAAGCTGTTGCGTTATGCAAAGAACAAGGTTTATTGGTGGGACTGGCCTCCGCGTCACCACTACATATGCTGGAAAAAGTGTTGACCATGTTTGACTTACGCGACAGTTTCGATGCCCTCGCCTCGGCTGAAAAACTGCCTTACAGCAAGCCGCATCCGCAAGTATATCTCGACTGCGCAGCAAAACTGGGCGTTGACCCACTGACCTGCGTGGCGCTGGAAGACTCGGTAAATGGCATGATCGCTTCTAAAGCAGCCCGCATGCGTTCCATCGTCGTTCCTGCGCCAGAAGCGCAAAATGATCCACGTTTTGTATTAGCAAACGTCAAACTCTCATCGCTGACAGAACTCACCGCAAAAGACCTTCTCGGTTAATGACCAGGGGCAGTGATCACGCTGCCCCTGGTTCTTTATCTGAATTTGCATTCAACTGACGGATTAATCGTCAATTTAAGAGAAAGAGTTACACCGTCACCACTTCCGTGCACTGTATAAAAATCCTATACTGTACGTATCGACAGTTTAGTGAGTTTTATCATGACGGCGGAAGGTCACCTTCTCTTTTCTATTGCTTGTGCGGTATTTGCCAAAAATGCCGAGCTGACGCCCGTGCTGGCACAGGGTGACTGGTGGCATATTGTCCCTTCCGCAATCCTGACGTGTTTGTTACCGGACATCGATCACCCAAAGTCGTTTCTTGGGCAGCGATTAAAATGGATATCAAAACCGATCGCCCGCGCTTTTGGGCATCGTGGTTTTACCCACAGTCTGCTGGCGGTATTTGCGCTGCTGGCAACCTTTTACCTTAAGGTTCCGGAAGGCTGGTTCATTCCGGCTGATGCGCTACAAGGAATGGTGCTGGGTTATTTGAGCCACATACTTGCCGATATGCTGACACCCGCCGGTGTTCCCCTGCTCTGGCCATGCCGCTGGCGTTTCCGCTTGCCTATCCTGGTTCCCCAAAAGGGCAACCAACTGGAACGTTTTATCTGCATGGCATTATTTGTCTGGTCGGTATGGATGCCCCATTCATTACCCGAGAACAGCGCTGTTCGTTGGTCATCGCAAATGATCAATACCTTGCAGATCCAGTTTCATCGGCTTATTAAGCATCAGGTTGAATACTAAAAAGGCAAAAATCACCTTTCTGGAATAAGCAATTCCATTTGAATATAAGAGCCAGCTCACAGTTCTGTTAATCTTGCGCCAACACTATGACTGCTACGCAGTGATAGAAATAATAAGATCAGGAGAACGGGGATGAACTTTCCATTAATTGCGAACATCGTGGTGTTCGTTGTACTGCTGTTTGCGCTGGCTCAGACCCGCCATAAACAGTGGAGTCTGGCGAAAAAAGTGCTGGTGGGTCTGGTGATGGGTGTGGTTTTTGGCCTTGCCCTGCATACCATTTATGGTTCTGACAGCCAGGTACTTAAAGATTCTGTACAGTGGTTTAACATCGTTGGTAACGGCTATGTTCAACTGCTGCAAATGATCGTTATGCCGTTAGTCTTCGCCTCTATTCTGAGCGCGGTTGCCCGTCTGCATAACGCATCTCAGTTAGGCAAAATCAGTTTTCTGACCATCGGTACGCTTTTGTTTACCACGCTGATTGCGGCGCTGGTCGGTGTGCTGGTCACCAACCTGTTTGGTTTGACGGCTGAAGGTCTGGTTCAGGGTGGTGCAGAAACTGCACGTCTGAACGCCATTGAAAGTAACTATGTTGGTAAAGTCTCTGATCAGAGCGTTCCGCAGCTGGTCTTGTCCTTTATCCCGAAAAACCCGTTTGCCGATCTTACCGGAGCCAATCCGACGTCAATTATCAGCGTGGTAATTTTTGCCGCATTCCTCGGCGTAGCTGCATTGAAACTGCTGAAGGATGATGCGCCGAAAGGGGAACGCGTCTTAACCGCTATCGATACCCTACAAAGCTGGGTGATGAAACTGGTTCGCCTTGTCATGCAGTTGACCCCTTACGGCGTTCTGGCTCTAATGACCAAAGTGGTTGCAGGTTCTAACTTGCAAGACATCATCAAACTGGGAAGTTTCGTTGTCGCGTCCTACCTCGGTCTGCTGATTATGTTTGCTGTGCATGGCATTCTGCTGGGCATTAATGGCGTGAGTCCGCTGAAGTACTTCCGTAAGGTATGGCCTGTGCTGACGTTTGCCTTTACCAGCCGTTCCAGTGCTGCGTCTATCCCACTGAATGTGGAAGCACAAACGCGTCGTCTGGGCGTTCCTGAATCCATCGCCAGTTTCGCCGCCTCTTTCGGTGCAACCATTGGTCAGAACGGCTGCGCCGGTTTGTATCCGGCAATGCTGCGGTGATGGTTGCGCCTACGGTTGGCATTAACCCGCTGGACCCGATGTGGATTGCGACGCTGGTCGGTATTGTTACCGTTAGTTCCGCAGGCGTTGCCGGTGTCGGTGGTGGTGCAACTTTCGCCGCACTGATTGTGCTGCCTGCGATGGGCCTGCCAGTAACCCTGGTGGCGCTGTTAATCTCCGTTGAACCGCTTATCGACATGGGCCGTACGGCGCTAAACGTTAGTGGCTCGATGACAGCTGGCACGCTGACCAGCCAGTGGCTGAAGCAAACCGATAAAGCCATTCTGGATAGCGAAGACGACGCCGAACTGGCACACCGTTAATTCTTATGCTGGCAACGGTCCGTTTTGTATAGGGGCCGTTGCTTTACTTTTTAAATGTTCCATCGCGGCGATGCATACTGACTCATATTTAGGTAATGCTGCCAACTTACTGATTTAGTGTATGATGGTGATTTTAAGGTGCTTGCGTGGCTTCCATTTCCATCAGATGTCCTTCCTGCTCCGCTACTGAAGGCGTGGTGCGTAACGGCAAAAGCACTGCCGGACATCAGCGCTATCTCTGCTCTCATTGCCGTAAAACATGGCAACTACAGTTCACTTACACCGCCTCTCAGCCCGGTACGCACCAGAAAATCATTGATATGGCCATGAATGGCGTCGGATGTCGCGCCAGTGCACGCATTATGGGCGTTGGCCTCAACACGGTTTTACGTCACTTAAAAAACTCAGGCCGCAGTCGGTAACCTCGCGCATACAACCGGGCAGTGATGTGATTGTCTGCGCTGAAATGGACGAACATTGGGGCTACGTCGGTGCTAAATCACGTCAGCGCTGGCTGTTTTACGCGTATGACAGGATACGGAGGACGGTTGTGGCGCACGTCTTCGGTGAACGCACTCTGGCCACACTGGAGCGTCTTCTGAGCCTGCTGTCGGCCTTTGAGGTCGTGGTATGGATGCCGGATGGCTGGCCGCTGTATGAATCACGCCTGAAGGGAAAGCTGCACGTTATCAGCAAGCGTTACACTCAGCGCATTGAGCGACATAATCTGAATCTGAGACAACATCTGGCAAGGCTGGGACGGAAGTCACTGTCGTTCTCAAAATCGGTGGAGCTGCATGACAAGGTCATCGGGCATTATCTGAACATAAAACACTATCAGTAAGTTGGAGTCATTACCCATATTTAAACAGATCGTCAGCGAAAAAAATGTCCAACTTATCAATACATTCCTGGCTCAATGAATGTGCCTGTAGTGAGAAGCTTAAAACCTCATACCCGAGACGTTTTCTAAGTGAACTATCTGGAATACTCATAATATCTTCAAGCACACCACTTCCCATTCCCGGAAGATTTAGTGGATTAAAAAGAAGATTGATATTAAGCATTGATATTATCGAAGGAAACTTTAGGAGACTCTCATTTTTTTGAATCGCAGCAAAAATGCTCCCGGCAGGATGTATATAATTTTTTTCATAGTATATAGTCCTTAAATAATGAATAACCAACCTATTTTTTATATTGATCAAATTCGTCATTTTTTCGGGTCGGAATTCACAGGTAAAATCCATCCCAACAAAATTCTCATTAATATCTCTTATCCGAAACTCACTGCCATAAAGATTATTAATTATCACTCTATATTTAACATTGTCCTGCAGATACGTATCAAAACTAAGTGCTGGCGCTCCTAGCTTTGAGGCATCATAGTTAATGTTAGACATATAGGCAATCATACGATTGAAGTTCGACTCTGCTATTTCATCGCAGTCACATTGACCCGTTGATATAAAGAAAGTGAGTGCCGCCATGGTAGACTCAAGCCTTTCTTTAAAAGAGTCGAAAGCCAGGCTTTTAATATTTAAATCACCATAATTACTCTGTATTAAGTTTGTAGAAAACATCTCCCGCCTCATATTGTTAACAAAATTATTATCTTATTTAAATCTAAGTCATTTACAATATAAGTTTAAGAGCGACGCCACAGGATGAACTATCAAAAATAACTCATCATGATTAGCAAAACTTAACCATTTTAAAATAAATAAATAATTAAAGAAAAAAGATCTCTTATTTATAGCAATAGCTCGTCAAAGGCAGCTTTTTGTTACAGGTGGTTTGAATGAATGTAGCAACGAAATGCAGAATTTCAGGTCCTGTAACTCCCGGCAAAACCGGGAGGTATGTAATCCTTACTCAGTCACTTCCCCTTCCTGGCGGATCTGATTTGCCCAACGTTGGGCAGATTCAGGCACAGTAAACGCCGGTGAGCGCAGAAATGACTCTCCCATCAGTACAAACGCAACATATTTGCCACGCAGCATCCAGACATCACGAAACGAATCCATCTTTATCGCATGTTCTGGCGGCGCGGGTTCCGTGCGTGGGACATAGCTAATAATCTGGCGGTTTTGCTGGCGGAGCGGTTTCTTCATTACTGGCTTCACTAAACGCATATTAAAAATTAGAAAAACTGTAGTTTAGCCGATTTAGCCCCTGTACGTCCCGCTTTGCGTGTATTTCATAACACCGTTTCCAGAATAGTCTCCGAAGCGGGATCTGGCTGGTGGTCTATAGTTAGAGAGTTTTTTGACCAAAACAGCGGCCCTTTCAGTAATAAATTAAGGAGACGAGTTCAATGTCGCAACATAACGAAAAGAACCCACATCAGCACCAGTCACCACTACACGATTCCAGCGAAGCGAAACCGGGGATGGACTCACTGGCACCTGAGGACGGATCTCATCGTCCAGCGGCTGAACCAACACCGCCAGGTGCACAACCTACCGCCCCTGGGAGCCTGAAAGCCCCTGATACACGTAACGAAAAACTTAATTCTCTGGAAGACGTACGCAAAGGCAGTGAAAATTATGCGCTGACCACTAATCAGGGCGTGCGCATCGCCGATGATCAAAACTCACTGCGTGCCGGTAACCGTGGTCCAACGCTGCTGGAAGATTTTATTCTGCGCGAGAAAATCACCCACTTTGACCATGAGCGCATCCCGGAACGTATTGTTCATGCACGCGGCTCAGCAGCTCACGGTTATTTCCAGCCATATAAAAGCTTAAGCGATATCACCAAAGCGGATTTCCTCTCAGATCCGAACAAAATCACCCCAGTATTTGTTAGGTTCTCTACCGTTCAGGGTGGCGCTGGCTCTGCCGATACCGTGCGTGATATCCGTGGTTTTGCCACCAAGTTCTATACTGAAGAGGGTATTTTTGACCTCGTTGGCAATAACACGCCAATCTTCTTTATCCAGGATGCGCATAAATTCCCCGATTTTGTTCATGCGGTAAAACCAGAACCGCACTGGGCAATTCCACAAGGGCAAAGTGCCCACGATACTTTCTGGGATTATGTTTCTCTGCAACCTGAAACTCTGCACAACGTGATGTGGGCGATGTCGGATCGCGGCATCCCCCGCAGTTACCGCACCATGGAAGGCTTCGGTATTCACACCTTCCGCCTGATTAATGCCGAAGGGAAGGCAACGTTTGTACGTTTCCACTGGAAACCACTGGCAGGTAAAGCCTCACTCGTTTGGGATGAAGCACAAAAACTCACCGGACGTGACCCGGACTTCCACCGCCGCGAGTTGTGGGAAGCCATTGAAGCAGGCGATTTTCCGGAATACGAACTGGGCTTCCAGTTGATTCCTGAAGAAGATGAATTCAAGTTCGACTTCGATCTTCTCGATCCAACCAAACTGATCCCGGAAGAACTGGTGCCCGTTCAGCGTGTCGGCAAAATGGTGCTCAATCGCAATCCGGATAACTTCTTTGCCGAAAACGAACAAGCAGCATTCCATCCAGGTCATATTGTTCCTGGTCTGGACTTCACCAACGATCCCCTGTTGCAGGGACGTTTGTTCTCCTATACCGATACACAAATCAGTCGTCTTGGTGGGCCGAATTTCCATGAGATTCCGATTAACCGCCCGACCTGCCCTTACCATAATTTCCAGCGTGACGGCATGCATCGTATGGGGATCGACACTAACCCGGCGAATTATGAACCGAACTCGATCAACGATAACTGGCCGCGCGAAACACCACCGGGGCCGAAACGCGGCGGTTTTGAATCATACCAAGAGCGCGTGGAAGGCAATAAAGTTCGCGAGCGCAGCCCATCGTTTGGCGAATATTATTCCCATCCGCGTCTGTTCTGGCTAAGTCAGACGCCATTCGAGCAGCGCCATATTGTCGATGGTTTCAGTTTTGAGTTAAGCAAAGTCGTTCGTCCGTATATTCGTGAGCGCGTTGTTGACCAGCTGGCGCATATTGATCTCACTCTGGCCCAGGCGGTGGCGAAAAATCTCGGTATCGAACTGACTGACGACCAGCTGAATATCACCCCACCTCCGGACGTCAACGGTCTGAAAAAGGATCCATCCTTAAGTTTGTACGCCATTCCTGACGGTGATGTGAAAGGTCGCGTGGTAGCGATTTTACTTAATGATGAAGTGAGATCGGCAGACCTTCTGGCCATTCTCAAGGCCATGAAGGCCAAAGGCGTTCATGCCAAACTGCTCTACTCCCGAATGGGTGAAGTGACTGCGGATGACGGTACGGTGTTGCCTATAGCCGCTACCTTTGCCGGTGCACCTTCGCTGACGGTCGATGCGGTCATTGTCCCTTGCGGCAATATCGCGGATATCGCTGACAACGGCGATGCCAACTACTATCTGATGGAAGCCTACAAACACCTTAAACCGATTGCGCTGGCGGGAGACGCGCGCAAGTTTAAAGCAACAATCAAGGTAGCTGACCAGGGTGAAGAAGGGATTGTGGAAGCTGACAGCACCGACGGTAGTTTTATGGATGAACTGTTAACGCTGATGGCAGAACACCGCGTGTGGTCACGCATTCCTAAGATTGACAAAATTCCGGCGTAAATATGGATAAGGTCACGTCCCCTGGGGAGTGACCTTACCACCTTACTTACACATCAAGATAACTACCCAACCGATAACCACGCTCAGCAATTGCATATTTCAACGACGCTGATGTCAGCACTTCCAGCTCCGTTAACCGTGGGAAACAGTAAGCACTCTGACGGATAGTATTATCGATAAACGCCGGATGACACATCACCTCCAGCGAAGGATCACCCCGATGGCTTGCGTCATCCAGCACTTGCAGGAACAGTGCCTCGCTAATCTCTTCACCATAAAACGCGCTACTGAATCCCTGCGAACTGCGCAGATTAGCCGGTAAATCACCAGCGTTAGATAGCGGCTGACGGTCGATGCGCAACGCAATCCCCTCTTCAGCCGCAAACCTGGCAACAATCGGGAAAATCTGCGGGAACATATGCACATGATGATGGCTATCAAGATGCGTAGGTTTGCGTCCAAATAGCTCAATGAAACGCAAATACTGACTGGCAAGCTCCTGAGTAATTTCTTCCAGCGGTAAAGCATCTTCTTCTGCCAACTGCCAGATCCATTTTCCCAGCACACCATCGCGGGTTAACCCCGGCATAGCTGTCAGTGGCTTGCCCATAGTAAGGACAAAGTGCATCCCTATGGCCAGACTCGGTTCATCACGACTCAACTGCACCGCATGGTCAATAGCCTGCCCATTCACCAGCGCCGTCGTCGATGTGACAATCCCATTGCGACAGGCCTCGATAATGCCGTAGTTCTGACCTTTGCTTAAGCCAAAATCATCGGCATTAACAATCAGTAAGCGTTCCATAATCAGCCTCGGTTAATGTGCTTTTTTAAGCTCTGCGATGCAGTCGGCAAAATTTGGCAGCCATTTCTCGTGCGCCAGAATCATCTCGCGTGCCAGCAGCTCAGCATCGCGATCGGAATGCACCAACGGACTAAGGTTTAGCGCCAGTAACACATCGTTAAATTCTCCGCTAAGTGCGGCGTTGCTGGCAGCAATCTCGAAGCCTTTAATGGTGTGAATCAGCCCCATCACTTTATCATCGAAATGCGTAATGCGCGGATGTGGCGTCGCGCCATCGCGCCCCAGCTTACAGGTCATTTCTACCGCCCAGTCTGCCGGAATATTATCAATATGCCCATGATGCGGGATATTAACGTAATGTTCAGCTTGCTTGTCGTTGTAGATAGCGTTGATCACTTCGCACGCTGCATCAGAGTAATAAGCCCCACCGCGCTGTTCCAGTTCTTTCGGCTTAACTTTCAACTCCGGGTTTTTATACAGCTCAAAAAGTTGTTTCTCGACTTTCTGTACTACCTGCGCTCGTGCGCCGCCTTTGTAGTATTCGCCCATTTCAATAGCCAGCATCTCTTTTTGCTTGAAGTAATAAAGCAAATAAGAACACGGCAACAGATTCAGAGAACGAATTAAGCCTTCGCTAAATGGCAGATCGAAAATATTTTTAACGCCAGATACTTTTAACTGCCCGGATGCCACACCATCAAGCAATTCGGCAAAGCGCGACTTGCCATTTACCAGCACATCCTTAATGAACACCATATGGTTGAGGCCAAACAAATCGATAGATAAATCATCGCTGTCTTTCAGCATCAGAACATCGTGAATAAACATCTTCATGCCGATCGGAATATTACACACGCCGATAAAGCGTTTAAATCCGGTATGACGATAAACGGCTTCAGTAACCATTCCCGCCGGGTTAGTGAAGTTAATCACCCATGCATTCGGACAAAGTTCTTCGACATCTTTTACGATGTCAAAAATCACCGGAATGGTACGCAGACCTTTAAACAAACCGCCCGCGCCGTTGGTTTCCTGACCAAGATAACCATGACTTAATGGAATACGTTCATCCAGTTCACGCGCCGGTAATTGGCCAACGCGCAGTTGGGTAGTAACGAAATCAGCATCTTTCAATGCTTCGCGGCAATCCAGCGTTTTATAAAGCTTCATCGGGACGCCAGCGTTATCAATCATCCGTTGGCAGAGATCGAAAATAATATCCAGTTTAGCTTTGCCACCCTCGACATCCACCAGCCATAATTCGCTGACCGGCAATTCGTGATAACGCTTAATAAATCCTTCCAGTAACTCCGGGGTATAGCTGCTCCCGCCACCAATAGTGACGACTTTTAATTTCTGGCTCATAATTTCTCCCTTCAGTACAGAATACTGATATCTGGCATATCTGCCCCCCCGGACATAAATAATCCAGCAACAGGACAGATATGTGAATTGTCAGGTATAACGACTTACTGATTAAATTCAGTCAATTTCTTACGATATCTCTTAGGCGTAAAGGACGTTAATTTCTTAAACGTTTTAATAAACAAACTCGGGCTACTATAACCGGCCTCAAACGCAATATCCGTCACGGAATAGTTGGTCATTTCCAGTTGTTTTTTTGCAAAATTAATACGGATCTCAGGTAATGCTGCCAACTTACTGATTTAGTGTATGATGGTGATTTTAAGGTGCTTGCGTGGCTTCCATTTCCATCAGATGTCCTTCCTGCTCCGCTACTGAAGGCGTGGTGCGTAACGGCAAAAGCACTGCCGGACATCAGCGCTATCTCTGCTCTCATTGCCGTAAAACATGGCAACTACAGTTCACTTACACCGCCTCTCAGCCCGGTACGCACCAGAAAATCATTGATATGGCCATGAATGGCGTCGGATGTCGCGCCAGTGCACGCATTATGGGCGTTGGCCTCAACACGGTTTTACGTCACTTAAAAAACTCAGGCCGCAGTCGGTAACCTCGCGCATACAACCGGGCAGTGATGTGATTGTCTGCGCTGAAATGGACGAACATTGGGGCTACGTCGGTGCTAAATCACGTCAGCGCTGGCTGTTTTACGCGTATGACAGGATACGGAGGACGGTTGTGGCGCACGTCTTCGGGGAACGCACTCTGGCCACACTGGAGCGTCTTCTGAGCCTGCTGTCGGCCTTTGAGGTCGTGGTATGGATGACGGATGGCTGGCCGCTGTATGAATCACGCCTGAAGGGAAAGCTGCACGTTATCAGCAAGCGTTACACTCAGCGCATTGAGCGACATAATCTGAATCTGAGACAACATCTGGCAAGGCTGGGACGGAAGTCACTGTCGTTCTCAAAATCGGTGGAGCTGCATGACAAGGTCATCGGGCATTATCTGAACATAAAACACTATCAGTAAGTTGGAGTCATTACCCGGATCTCATTAATAATCTGCATTGGTGTTTTGCCATAATATCGTTGAGTCGCTCGCGTCAAATATTCCTGTGATTTGGCTGACAACGTCACCATATTCTCCAGCGCCGATTCACTAAACTGCTCTTTATCATGCATCTTTTCTACCGTACTTTTCAGCCACTACGGTACATCATCAATCACCTGTTCTTCGCGGTAATGACGTAAACGGTTAATGACATAAAAAGTAACCATCTCAACAAACTCTTCCAGCCCTGTTTCGCGGAAATTTAATGAAGAAATCACTGTTTCCACATAGGTGAGAAAAGCGTTATTGGTCCGGTATACCTGCGAAGCAACAAAGCAATAAGGCAACAACGGCAGGTAATGCTGCTCAAAAAAGCGTTTACTGATCCCAACGTTCAATATGCGCGTGGCACCAAACTCATAAAAACTTTGATGGTGCGAACCTAACGGAATAAAAACAAAATCGCCCCGTTCCAGTAACACGCGCTTACCGTTAATCTCCTGGAAATAACGCCCGGTTAATACCAGAGTAAATTCATAATAGTCGTGCTGATGCAGTCCGCTGATACTCTCAGTTTTGTTATAGATAAACACATGGAAGTTTTTGCCATTAAACAACTGCTGTTCTCGGGCAGTGGCAATTTCCGGCGCGTTAATCACTGGCTGCATCATCGACTCCTTATGCCTTCAGTTTTTCATGAAGCTCAATTAATTCAGTAATCAGTTCACGCGCAAGCATGGACGTCATTAAATGATCCTGAGCGTGGACCAGCACCAGACTCACTTTCATCTTACCTTCGCCCGCATCGCCTTCAATCAGTTTCGTCTGTACCAGATGCGCTTCATTCAATGCCATCCGTGACTGATCCATCATGGCTTTCGCTGCGGCAAAATCGCCCTGCTTCGCCTGTTTCAATGCGGCATACGCCAGGCTACGCGCTTGTCCAGAGTTGATGATAAGCCCCATCACCACTTCTTCCAGCTCTTCAGCTTCTGTTTGCGTATCAGGAATATTATCGAGATCCATCATACATCGTTCCTCTCTCTTCTTACCGGCAAGATTACCCGTACCGGCATCGATTAAAATTTCAGGGGTTAGCGATATCTTCTTCGCTCTCTTCTTTATCAATCGCATTTTGTGCTTTGTTAGCCACCACAACAAAGGGCAGATAAATTAACGTTGCGATGCCAAGGTTGAAGAGTGCGACCAGCAATGCGGCGACGCTACCGTTGGTGTTAAAGAAGGCTCCCAGACCGGTTGGCATGGTCCACGGTGCAATATTGGTCACCGGAGGAATGATGCCCATGTAGTACGCTGCGAGGGTGATTGCCGCCAGAATCGGTTGTACCAGTACAAACGGGATAAACATCACCGGGTTCATGATAATTGGCAGACCAAACAGAATCGGTTCGTTAATCTGGAAGATGCCGGACGGCAGCGCCAGTTTTGCCACCTGACGATAATCAGCACGGCGAGAGGCGATAAAGATAGCCAGGATCAGGCCTAAAGTCGCACCACTGCCCCCAAGGAAAATAAAGGAGTCCAGCATCGGCTTGGCCCAGATATGGAAGGTCTTACCGGCTGCCAGCGCCGCTTCGACGGAACCATATTGCTGATAGGTCGCGATATTTTCCAGCGCCCACGGCGTCATAATGCCGTTGTCCAGTGCGGTCAGCGCCAGCGCGCCATGAATACCGAAGAACCAGAGCAGTGGAACAAAGATCACATAGGCCCAGCCCACCACGCTACCCAACGATGCCAGTGGGGTTGAGATGGTATCCATAATGATCTGATGGAAGTTGGTGCCCCAGGTATTCAACGCCCAGGCAATAATCCCCATCACGGAAAGAATAATAAAGCCGGGAATTAATGCCGAGAAAGAACGCGATACTGAAGCAGGTACGCTGTCGGGCAGTTTAATGACCCAATTGCGGCGGACAATAAAGGTAAACATTTCTGCCACCACCAGGCCAATAATAATCCCGGAGATGATATTCGCCCCACCTAACCAGTTTGCGCCAACCGCATAGGCCTCACCGACACTATATGGGGTGACGGTCATAAATGCTGCAACGGATAACAACCCAGCCGCCAGCGCATCGACTTTACGCTCTTCTGCCAGCGCCATGCCAATAAAGAACGGTGCCATTAAAGACATTATTCCTAATGTTCCGTTATATACGTTGCCGCCAATACCTTTCAGACCATTAAGTGTTTCAATGGTTGAGGCGTCGAGGCGAATACCTAAGGAATAAAAAAACGACCCCTCCCCAAAGCTTAGAAAAACGTTGTTAATTAATACAAACATGGCCCCCGCAAGGGTTAACGGCATTAAGCGAATAAAGTCATTTTTGATTGCATTAACGTGTGGCTGCTTTCCTATTTTAACTGCAAAAGGGAGGAGTACCTTTTCAAGCGATGCAATAACATTACTCATAGAAAAATACCCTTAAAAACCGCAATTTAAATATTACGGTATTGATTTATGAAATAACTCTTTGACGGGAAAATTTAAAATAAATTAATTTGCTGCGGCTTTTTTAATCGCTGCAACCGCAGCCTTAAGCACGCCTAAACCATCGACTTTGCCATAAAGCAGCGAGTCAATTACTTCAACCGGTTTGTTGGGTAACAAACGCTGGATTTCGGGCAACATATAAGCAATCTGCGGCCCTAATAACACGACATCGGCATTCTGACCTTTTTCACCAGCCAGTGTTTCCGGAAATGCTTCAATAATGACCGGAACTTCATATTTTTCTGCCTGTGCGCGCATTTTTGATACCAGTAAAGAGATAGACATGCCCGCAGAACAAAACAGATAAATGTGTTTCTTTTCCATAAAACTGCCCTCATCGACGATTATCTGTCAGCCAGACACTCCGCAAGCCTTGACCTGCTTCCATGCTCTGGGTAACTTGCGAAACCAACATGACTTTTTTTGTGGCTGAAAGGAGTATACGGTATAGACCTGAGCAATAGTATTTCTTTGACCTTATAAATTGTTTCTCCTTGACCTGTGGTTATGACCCTCTTCACATTTCGGGCAAATAATTCGCGAAGATAATTAAGAACTCAGGCCAAAAAAAACCGGCGCAATGGCCGGTTTCCGTTGTTACTCAAGCTTTCAGACGAATTGATTACTTCGCAGCCTGTGGATCAGTGTCGTATTCAGCACAGGTCTGATAACCGGAGTTGATGACATGTCCGGTATCATCTAACGCGACAAAGTAGGTTTCTGCTTTACCATCACGTTGACCCAGGATGTAGGTCTGGCAAGTACCGCGAGCATGGATCATGCTCACTTCAGACGAAGGTTTACCCGCAATTTGTGCAACCTGCGCCCGGCTCATGCCTTTTTTGACGTCTTTCACCACAGGCTGTACAAACTGGTCTTTGGTACGATCATAAGCTGTACAACCCGCCAGCATGGTTAATACCGCCGCTGCACTCAGAATTCCTGCCATATTCTTGTTCATATTCCGTCCTCTTGTTTATCAGCGTGTTAGATAAGCCTGGAATACATTGGGCGCTTTTTCAAGCCCGTGAACGAAACGGCTCCGCTTTCAGAGGATTCCTGTATGACGTTTTAACCACCATTCAGCCCGCTGTCGCTTGTCGTTTCAGTAGCAACGGGTTAGCTTTAAGGAAGTTTTGTCTTTTCTGTCTGGAGGGGTTCAATGACATTGCAACAACAAATAATAAAGGCGCTGGGCGCAAAACCGCAGATTAATGCTGAAGAGGAAATTCGTCGTAGTGTCGATTTTCTGAAAAGCTACCTGCAAACTTATCCGTTCATTAAATCACTGGTGCTCGGGATCAGCGGCGGTCAGGACTCCACGCTTGCCGGAAAGCTGTGCCAGATGGCGATTAATGAGCTGCGCCAGGAAACTCGCAACGAATCACTGCAATTTATTGCCGTACGCCTGCCCTATGGTGTTCAGGCTGACGAACAAGATTGCCAGGATGCCATTGCCTTTATTCAACCGGATCGCGTATTAACCGTTAATATCAAGGGCGCGGTATTGGCTAGCGAGCAGGCATTGCGGGAAGCAGGCATTGAACTGAGCGATTTTGTCCGTGGCAATGAAAAAGCGCGTGAGCGGATGAAAGCACAATATAGCATTGCGGGTATGACCAGCGGTGTCGTGGTGGGCACCGATCATGCAGCAGAAGCCATTACCGGATTCTTCACTAAATATGGTGACGGCGGTACGGATATTAATCCGCTGTATCGTCTCAACAAACGCCAGGGTAAACAGTTACTGACGGCATTAGGTTGCCCGGAACACCTTTATAAGAAAGCCCCAACTGCCGATCTTGAAGATGATCGCCCTTCTCTGCCAGATGAAGTGGCACTCGGCGTGACCTATGACAATATCGACGACTATCTGGAAGGGAAAAACCTACCTGAACAGGTCGCCAGAACAATAGAGAACTGGTATCTGAAAACCGAACATAAACGCCGTCCGCCAATTAACGTTTTCGATGATTTCTGGAAAAAGTAATAATTTGCACCTATTGGATTGTGCGAAAAAGAGTAATTTGTTCACGCCGGATGCGGCGTGAACGCCTTATTCTACCTACAAAACTATGCAAATTCAATACATTGCAGGAGTCGAATAGGCCTGACAGGCGTAGCACGTCAGACGGTGTAACCTTTGTCATCAACCCGCCTCTTTTTTAATCGCCTCCCGCCTGTTACACTGGATAGATAACCAGCATTCGGAGTCAACAGTGGTACGGCGTTTAACTTCTCCGCGGCTCGAATTTGAAGCTGCGGCAATTTATGAATATCCCGAACATTTACATTCATTCCTTAATGACTTACCCACCCGACCAGGGGTGTATCTGTTTCATGGCGAAAGTGACACCATGCCGCTCTATATCGGCAAAAGCGTTAATATCCGCAGTCGGGTGCTTTCTCATTTACGCACCCCGGATGAAGCCGCCATGCTACGGCAATCCCGGCGAATTAGCTGGATCTGCACCGCAGGCGAAATCGGCGCTCTGCTCCTTGAAGCGCGATTAATCAAAGAACAACAGCCGCTGTTTAATAAACGGTTGCGCCGCAATCGCCAGCTCTGTGCCCTGCAATTAAATGAAAAGCGCGTCGATGTGGTGTATGCCAAAGAGGTGGATTTTTCACGAGCCCCCAACCTGTTTGGCCTGTTTGCCAATAGGCGCGCAGCTTTGCAAGCATTGCAGAGCATCGCTGATGAACAAAAACTTTGTTATGGCCTGTTGGGACTGGAACCGTTAAGTCGCGGTCGTGCATGTTTTCGTTCAGCGCTAAAACGTTGCGCCGGAGCATGCTGCGGTAAAGAGAGCCATGAGGAACATGCGCTACGCTTGCGCCAGTCTCTGGAGCGTTTGCGAGTGGTGTGTTGGCCTTGGCAAGGTGCGGTGGCACTGAAAGAACAGCACCCGGAAATGACTCAATATCATATTATTCAAAACTGGCTGTGGCTGGGGGCGGTTAATTCGCTGGAAGAAGCGACAACGTTAATTCGGACACCCGCCGGGTTTGATCACGACGGTTATAAAATTCTTTGTAAGCCGCTGCTTTCCGGTAACTATGAAATTACTGAACTTGATCCGGCGAATGACCAGCGAGCCAGTTGATTTCACTGAACAACAGTTTACCTTGCGGTTGTAAAAGCCGCAGGGTGTGCCTGCCATCGAACCAGCACACGCCCTGGTCGGTAGTGAGCAGTTTGTCGCCCAGTTGCCACGCCCCGTTAATCACAAACACCACCCCGCCGCGTGAGCCAAAGGTAGTAAACGTACGTTCGGCAATTCTGACTTTCGCCTTACAGACATCCAGGCGCGTCATAATATTGAAATCCATCGACATCTGCCCTGCCGTCAGTTTCGCTTTTACCACCTGGTCCGCCGTAAAGGCAAAAGGCTGTAACGGTTTTAAGGTATGGTTAAAGCGGTCTGCGCTTTCAAGGAGCATCTCGCCGCCTTCCAGCAACGTCACTATCCTTTCCATGCCGGGAAACAAAGAAAACTCCCCATTCGCCGCGATGGATGCAATGCTGGCACGCCAGTAAAAATCACGTTTTGCCGGTGGGAAAGTGCAAATTTCGCGCGTTTCACCGGCAGCGTTTCGCCACAGATTCACCGACATTTTACGCATATCAAAGTATTCCATACTCGCTCCCGGCCCGTTCTTTTCATTGTTATCGTTCAGGTAACCGTGGATGGTTATCGGCAACTCGGGTGATTTACGTTAGTGGTGATCAGGCTTTTTTTACAACTGTTTGAGAAGAGAAAAGAAAACCGCCGATCCTGTCCACCGCATTACTGCAAGGTAGTGGACAAGACCGGCGGTCTTAAGTTTTTTGGCTGAAAGATTATTCAGCAGTTGCAGGCATTTTACCTTTTGCCGCTGGACGTTCTGTCAGACGCTTCTCAAAATTAGCATTAAATTGCTTTTTCTGTTCCGGCGTCAGGATGTTGTAAATTTTGTTCTGGGTTTCCATGTGCGCCAGCATGTTAGCTTTGCGCTGTTCTTCCATTTTTGCGATCTGCGCTTCAGCTTTTGCTTTATCGAAGGTATCGCTGGCAATGATGTCATGCATTGCGCGGCGTTCTTCCAGCGGCGGACGTTTCATCTGGTCACGCTGGCCTTTCATGATTTCGTGGATCTGCTGTTTCTGCGCGTCGGTCAGGTTCAGGTCTTTGAACATCATGTCCTGATGCGGACCGAACTTGCCTTTGTGGTGCATCATCGGCTTCGCGTCAGCCGGTGCTGCGGTAGTGGTGTCTGCGGCATGGGCCAGGTTAGCCGCGCCAAGAGCCAGGGTAGAGGCAACAAACAGTGCAGTTAATTTACGCATATTCTATATCCTTCCTTTCAGTTATTTATTACGGCTTTCTTAAGTAGCGTGCCGTGTTGACGAGATTAACTTTACTGACTTTAGCGTCAATTAATCAGAGCAACGGTAAAACAATGAAAGTGTAAAAAACACTTTTGCGCCAATTATGGAGAAAAAAAGAAAATTTGATGGAGAGTGATGAGAGAATATTACAACACGATGATTTTGCAGAGATTATGAAGAACTATACCGGATGACTGGTGATAAATAAAGCAAATAACCAGGATTAATCTGTATTAATTTATAAGAAAGCAACTTAATACCCGCAGAATGATTTCTGCGGGTAAGTATTAGCTTATTTTTTCGAGCATTAATCCCGCGCGTAATCCCAACGCTACCAACGGATTAGGGAATAACACATACTCTACATCATGGGTTACGGTAAAACGTTCCTCTCCGTCCTGCGCCAGCAATGTTCCTTTCTCAAACGGCATAAAATTCAGCGTGTCACTTGCCATATGCATTTCGAAGGACGGCGAGTGGCGAGTAATTTGCGAAACCACCCGATAACGGAGCGGCGGTGTTCTCACGATACCGACACTCTCACCAGATAGCAGCGCAGCAATTGCGCTGGCAGTTACTGCAAACTGGCGAAGATCGTTTTGCCCAAAGGGCAACGCTTTGCCAAGTTCCAACGTACAGGCCAGCGCGCCAAAATGTCTGACGCTGAAATGGGTAAACGTACCACCAGGCTCCTGATGGAACACCAGCGCCTCCAGCCCCGCCGCACCCAGCCACGTCAGAAATTTCTCGTCCCAGGGAATGTCGCGTTGCGGTAATACACCGAACTGCGGATGCAAGGAGCCACGAATTGCGGTATGTAGATCAAGGTGCCAACGCACAGATTCTTTGCCCTGGTCATAAAAATCTTCCAGGCACTGTTCCAGTTCGCGCGCCCGACAGGTTTCTCCGCTTTCAGCAAATAGCTGCCAACGACCGCCAAACATTCGGTTCATATCGCTATGGCAATAACGTTTCCCTTGCTTCAGCGCAGGAGGATTCCCGAGGATCACCAGCAACCGCCAACGTAACGGGATCTCGCCGTGAGATATCGCGCCAAGCAACGCGTCCAGCATTTCCACAGGTGCCGTCTCATTACCGTGGATCCCCGCAGAAATCACCAGCGCGCCTTGCGGTGGCGTTAATGGCGTCAGTTCCAGCACACCATCGCCCAGCCAGCGCCAGCGAACGCCGTTGATTTCTCGCTCGGTGATAACCGGTTTTTTACCCGTTAAGGTCAGAGCAAGAAAATTATCCATTGCCCCCTCCCTCGCGCTGGAACGGATAAACCGAACCGAGATTCAGTAATTGGCTCAATACATCCAGTGCTTCCCGCCCTTCGCGCAGCAATTGCGGGTCGGCCAGATCGGCAGCAGTAAGACGATCGCGGTAGTAACGATCCACCCAGTCATTGAGCGCATTAAACAAGGTATCGTTCATCATCACCGCCGGATTCACCGCCCGGCGTTCTTCTTCTGTCAATACCACCCGCAACCGCAGGCACGCCGGGCCGCCGCCATTCGCCATGCTTTCACGTAAGTCAAAGACTTTTAGTTCGCTAATCGGGTTGTCAGCGGCAAGGAGTTCATTGAGATAACCCCATACTCCGGCGTGTTCCCGACACTCCTGAGGCAGCACCAACATCATGGAACCATCATCGCGGCTCAACAGTTGGCTGTTAAACAGATAGGTAGACACCGCATCCGACACGGAAACCTGAGTTGCCGGAACTTCTATCGCCATAAAACCGTTCACCCGCGTGCCAGTAACTGTGACTGGCGAGCGAACGCCTGTTGGTGGCAAAACAGCACCTGGCGGTTACTCACGGCAATCACGTCATTATGAAAAACGCTCTGGTCGATAACGTCCGGGTTTTGCTGGGCGAAAATCACCTGTTGGGGATTCACCTGATTAAGCCTTGCCACCGCCTCGCTGGCTTCGCGAGTCTGTCGCGCCGGATAACGGGAAGGCCGGGTATCATTGCCTTCTTCTCGCCCGTAGACAAAAAGTAGCATACCCGGTTCACCGTAATGACCGCCGAGACGATTGTGGTTTGCCGCCCCCTCATCACCGAGCAACGCTACCTGCGGCAACGCCGAATGGACGCTAAATTTCTCTTCGTCCTTAAAAATCGCTTTTAACAGCGATTCAGTGACGGGCGCTTCCAGCGAACGGTGAAATTTATTGTTCAGGTTGGCAACGGTGAGATGCACTTTGCCATCCAGCGTATCGGCAGATGGCGCGATCGTTGCCGCATTGGCTACCCACATTGGCGAAGCGGAACTGACGCTGGAAAGCCAGTGCGGTGCCTGGCGTGCAACTTTTTCCAGTACCTGCTCATCGCTACCACTGAATCCCAACTGACGCAGCACCGGAATAAACGGACGCTCGTGCGGCGGAATCACGGCCTGGGGGAATCCCGCATCGGCAAGGGCTTTCATTTTCAGTAAGCCCTGTTTTGCCGCCAGTCGCGGGTTAGACACCTGAAAACGGTGACGGGTAGAGGCTTCATTACCAAACGACAGGCCCGCGTAATGATGCGTCAGCCCTACCAGCCCGTCGAAATTAACTTCCCAGGCGTTCATCGCACCACCTCATCGGAAAAATCCAGCCCGGGGTTAAGCGTGGCGGGCAATGTTAACGAGTCCGACTCCAGGCTCGCCATAGGCCATGCGCAGTAATCTGCGGCATACAGGCGCTGGGGCGATGGTTACCGGAAGCACCAATGCCGCCGAATGGGGCGGTACTGGCAGCACCAGTAAGCGGTTTGTTCCAGTTAACAATCCCCGCCCGCGCCTCCAGCAACAGTTGATCGAATTTTTCCCGCTCGGGGGAAACCAGACCGCAAAAGAGTCCGAAGCGAGTGTTGTTCGCCATCCGAATCGCCTCATCAAAAGTATCATAACGCCAGACGCGCAAAAACGGCCCGAACACCTCTTCATCCGGCACACCGCCAACGCCCGTCATTTCAATGATCCCTGGTGTCAGCAACGATGTCCCTGCTTGTAATAAGCGCGGCGCAAGCAGGGTTCGTCCGCCCATCGCTTCCAGTTGCTGCCAGGCAGTAACCACCTGCTGTGCGGCCTGTTCAGAAATCAGCCCGCCAATAAACGGCTGCGGTTCGTCATCCCAGTTGCCCGGCGTTAATCGCTGGCTGACGGCAACCAGACTAGCAAGAAACGCATCGCCCTGCGCTCCGCTTTTGAGCAATAAACGGCGGGCGCAGGTGCAGCGTTGCCCGGCTGTGACAAACGCCGACTGAATGGTCAGATGGACAGCCGCGTCGATATCCGCCACCTCATCGATAATTAGCGGATTATTACCGCCCATCTCAAGGGCGAGAATTTTCTCCGGCTGACCGGAGAGCTGGCGATGCAGCTGGTAGCCGGTATTGGCGCTACCGGTAAACAGCAAACCGTCGAGATCCTCCAGCGCACTCAGCGCCTGACCCGTTTCACGCCCGCCCTGCACCAGGTTCAGCACGCCCGGCGGCAAGCCAGCCTGCTGCCATAAACGCATTACCGCTTCGCCACTCCACGGTGTCAGTTCGCTGGGTTTAAAGATAATGGTGTTACCTGCCAGCAATGCCGGAACGATATGTCCGTTCGGCAAATGACCAGGGAAATTATACGGCCCAAACACCGCCAGCACGCCGTGCGGGCGATGTCGCAGGCTCGCCGCACCGTCCGGCATTTCACTACGCTGCTCGCCGGTACGAACGTGATACGCCTTAATTGATATCGCGATTTTATTGATCATCGCCGTCACTTCGGTTGCCGCTTCCCAGCGCGGCTTACCCGTTTCTCTGGCAATAATCGCGGTTAATTCGGCTTTATTGCTTTCCAGCAATCCGGCAAAGCGTTCGACAACGACCTGACGTTCAGCCAATGAGAGCCGCGCCCAGCGCGGAAACGCCGCACGGGCTGCCCGACAAGCCTGTTCGACCTGAGCGGCATCGGCATCATTGCCTTGCCATAACACCTCGCCCGATACCGGATTACGCTTCACACGCGATGCGCCCTGGCCCGTTATCCAGTCACCGTTAATCCATAAAGTCATGCTGTTTTCTCCTCTGCGCACAGGCGCACCAGACGAACGCGATCCCCTGCGTGGCATTTGAGGGCATCCAGTTGTGCGGCGGTTAAAATCAAACGCTCGGTTGCCGGATCGGTACGCGCCAGCACCACGCGGAAATGGTGATAATTTTCATTGGCGACCAGGCAGGCCGGAAAATCGCCCTGCGCAGGCTGCCCTTCTGCCACTTCCACCAGCCGACTTTTACGGATGGCGCGCACGCGGTCGATGTCACACTCAAGCGTTGGCCCGCCGTCGAAGATGTCGATATAGTTGCGGTAACGAAAACCTTCTTTCTCCAGCACCGCGCGGGCAGGCGCGGTTTGCGGATGTACCTGACCGATGACGTCCTGGGCTTCCTGGGATAAAAAGTGGGTATAGATCGGATGTTTCGGCATCAGTTCTGCAATAAATGCCTTTTGCCCGGTGCCGCAGAGAAAATCGGCGCGGCTAAAATCCATCGAAAAGAAGCGTTTACCGAGGCTTTGCCAGAACGGTGAATAGCCGTGTTCGTCAATCACCCCGCGCATTTCAGCAACCACTTTGTCATTAAACTTGTCGCGAAAAGCCGCCATAAACATAAAGCGCGATTTCGACAGCAAATAGCCGTTGCCCTCTTTGCGCCAGTCCGGGTCGAGAAACAGCGTGCACAGCTCGCTGCTGCCGGTGTGATCGTTACTAAGAAACAGCGTCGGCAATGCGTTATAGACATTCAGCTCTTTTGAGGCGTGAACCAACGTGCCGACGCGATAGTTGTACCAGGGATCGTTCAGCCCAACCGCCACCTCAATAGCGCAAATCCCCGCCACGGTGCCTGTCTCGCTATCTTCCAGCACGAACACATAGCCCTGCTCGCTTTTGGGCAGTTCACCTTGCCAGGTTTTGATTGCCCTTTCGATACGCGCCGAAAGCGTGGCTTCATTGGCGGGAAGCGACGTCAGGCCGCCGCCCGTTTTGCTGGCAAGCTGCATCAGCGCCGAGACATCTGAGCGCTCAACGGGACGGATGACCATCATGATGAACCTCGGCTAACAAAGTGTTCGCAAGCAGCTGCAAAGCGATCCAGTCCGGTCGTCACCTCTTCTTCGCTGACATTGAGCGCAGGCGCAAAACGCACCACGTTGCCACCCGCAATCAGTACCATCACGCCTGCTTTCGCCGCTTCCAGAGAGATCTGTTTCGCTTGCCCGGCGTAATCGGCATTCAGTACACAGCCAATCAACAAACCTAAGCCGCGAACTTCACTGAACAAACCATAGCGGTGATTAATAGTATTAAGACGCTCAACAAACCAGTCGTGACGCTGTTTAACGCCATTAAGCATCTCTGGTGTGTTGATGAGCTCCAGCACTTTGCCTGCTACCGCCGAGGCCAGCGGATTACCGCCATAGGTGGTGCCATGAGTGCCAACGGTCATCACGCGGGCGCACTCTTCGGTTGCCAACAACGCACCGACCGGGAAACCGCCGCCCAGCGCTTTGGCGGTGGTTAACAGATCGGGCGTCACGCCGTAGTGCATATAGGCATACAGCTCACCAGTGCGCCCGACGCCGGTTTGTACCTCATCAAAAATCAGCAAGGCATTGTGGCGGTCACACAATTCACGCAGACCTTGTAAAAACGCGTTGCTGGCTGGCACCACACCGCCTTCGCCCTAGATGGGCTCGACAATCACCGCACAGGTGGCGTCGTCAATCAGCGCGCTGGCAGAGTTAATATCGTTATATGCAGCATGACGAATATCCGCCGGCAGTGGCGCAAAATCCTGTGAATAGGCTGGCTGCCCACCCGCACTGACAGTAAACAGCGTGCGACCATGAAACGCATTTTTGAACGCCACGATGCCACTCTTATGGCTGCCGTAGCGGTCGTGAGCGAATTTACGCGCCAGTTTTAGCGCCGCTTCGTTGGCTTCCGCACCGGAGTTACAAAAGAAGACGCGATCGGCAAACGTGGCGTCGATCAATTTTTTCGCCAGTCGCAGTACCGGCTCGTTGGTGTAACCGTTGCCGGTATGCCAGAACTTACTCGCCTGTTCGTTCAGCGCTTCACGCAGTTCCGGATGCGCATGGCCCAGCGCGTTCACCGCAATGCCACCCGCGAAGTCGATATACTCTTTCCCCTGCTGATCCCACAAGCGCGAACCTTCGCCACGTACCGGTATAAAGGGTGCCGGAGCGTAAACAGGTATCATCCATTCATCAAAGTTTTCACGCGTAATTGGCTGAGACATAGCGACCTCTACAGTAAATAATTCGTTATTTGTATGTTAACAATAAGTAATGTTTGCGCTGTAAATGTAGATTGCAGGGTTCGTGCCAGCCAGTGATAAAAGTGCATAAACGGCGGAGGCTAACTGGAAATCAAGGAGTTATAACCAAACCATATGCATTTAAAGTGCATATAAAGTGAATACGTTTGCGATGTGGGTGAATAAAAAGAATAAAAAACGCAATGTTATGCAGAAGTAAAATATAATTCTAGAATTGTGATCATTGACGAAATTTACTGGAAATTACTGCGCCATTCTGACGCAGCGCGCACCAAAAGCGGGCATTTTTTGCGCCATCGTTGACATCATTAACAACCATCGATCAAATCACTTAACAACAGGCGGTAAGCAACGCGAAATTCTGCTACCATCCACGCACTCTTTATCTGAATAAATGGCAGCGACTATGAAATTTGTCTCTTTTAATATCAACGGCCTGCGCGCCAGACCTCACCAGCTTGAAGCCATCGTCGAAAAGCACCAACCGGATGTGATTGGCCTGCAGGAGACAAAAGTTCATGACGATATGTTTCCGCTCGAAGAGGTGGCGAAGCTCGGCTACAACGTGTTTTATCACGGGCAGAAAGGCCATTATGGCGTGGCGCTGCTGACCAAAGAGACGCCGATTGCCGTGCGTCGCGGCTTTCCCGGTGACGACGAAGAGACGCAGCGGCGGATTATTATGGCGGAAATCCCCTCACTGCTGGGTAATGTCACCGTGATCAACGGTTACTTCCCGCAGGGTGAAAGCCGCGACCATCCGATAAAATTCCCGGCAAAAGCGCAGTTTTATCAGAATCTGCAAAACTACCTGGAAACCGAACTCAAACGTGATAATCCGGTACTGATTATGGGCGATATGAATATCAGCCCTACAGATCTGGATATCGGCATTGGCGAAGAAAACCGTAAGCGCTGGCTGCGTACCGGTAAATGCTCTTTCCTGCCGGAAGAGCGCGAATGGATGGACAGGCTGATGAGCTGGGGGGTGGTCGATACCTTCCGCCATGCTAATCCGCAAACAGCAGATCGTTTCTCATGGTTTGATTACCGCTCAAAAGGTTTTGACGATAACCGTGGTCTGCGCATCGACCTGCTGCTCGCCAGCCAACCGCTGGCAGAATGTTGCGTAGAAACCGGCATCGACTATGAAATTCGCAGCATGGAAAAACCGTCCGATCACGCCCCCGTCTGGGCGACCTTCCGCCGCTAATTTAGCAGCTCTCCTGGCTCAAACTGGGTCAGGAGAATTAACCTTGAGAAAAATCAACAAACTGTCAGTAATGATTTGTTGCCTGCCGTCCTTTGTTATACCGTCACTGCGTTTTTAGTTGTCTGACCACTTCTCTATTATCAAGTTTGATATAGGAAACTCCACGATGAACGCTGAGCGTAACTTTCTGTTTGCCTGTCTTATTTTTGCGCTGGTCATTTACGCTATCCACGCTTTCGGTTTATTCGATCTGCTCACCGATTTACCCCACTTACAGACACTCATTCGCCAGAGCGGATTGTTCGGTTATAGCCTCTATATTCTGTTATTCATCAATGCCCCCCTCTTTCTGTTACCAGGAAGCATACTGGTGATCGCTGGAGGAATAGTTTTTGGCCCGCTCTTAGGGACACAACTCTCATTAATTGCCGCAACGCTGGCCTCCTCGTGCTCATTCCTGCTGGCGCGCTGGCTGGGACGTGATTTACTGCTGAAATACGTGGGCCATAGCCATACCTTCCAGGCCATTGAAAAAGGCATTGCGCGTAACGGTATTGATTTTCTTATTCTGACCCGCTTAATCCCGTTGTTTCCTTACAATATTCAAAATTACGCTTACGGATTCACCACCATCGCCTTCTGGCCTTATACCCTTATTTCGGCACTCACGACCCTGCCCGGTATTGTTATTTATACCGTGATGGCAAGCGATCTCGCCAATGAAGGCATTACGCTGCGCTTTATTTTACAACTCTGTCTGGCGGGCCTGGCGCTGTTTATTCTCATCCAGCTCGCAAAACTCTACGCCCGACACAAACATGTGGATCTGTCTGCTTCGCGCCGCAGCCCACTTACTCACCCAAAAAATGAAGGATAGAACGATGTCGCAACATTATTCAGTGTCATGGAAAAAAGGACTGGCTGCACTCTGCTTACTGGCTGTTGCCGGGCTTAGCGGCTGCGATCAAAAAGAGAATGCGGCGGCAAAAGTGGAATACGACGGACTTTCGAACAGCCAACCGCTGCGCGTCGATGCCAATAACCATACGGTAACCATGCTGGTGCAAATTAATGGTCGTTTCCTCACCGACGACACTCGTCACGGTATTGTGTTTAAAGATGGCTCCAACGGACATAAATCGCTGTTTATGGCTTATGCGCCCCCGAAAGCATTTTATGAAGCCCTGAAAGAGGCAGGTGGTACGCCGGGCGAAAACATGACGATGGATAATAAAGAAACGACTCATGTCACAGGCAGCAAACTGGATATTTCGGTCAACTGGCAAGGGGCGGCAAAAGCGTATTCCTTCGATGAAGTGATTGTTGACAGTAATGGCAAGAAACTGGACATGCGCTTTGGCGGTAATTTAACGGCAGCAGAAGAGAAGAAAACGGGTTGCCTGGTGTGTCTGGATAGCTGCCCGGTCGGCATCGTCAGCAATGCAACATACACTTATGGTGCGGTGGAAAAACACGGCGAAGTGAAATTCAAAGGCAATGCCTCAGTTCTCCCGGCGGATAACACGCTGGCAACGGTTACCTTTAAAATCACCGAATAAAGCCAAGATAAAGGATGATGAAGATACAATCGCGTAAAATCTGGTACTACCGTATAACCCTCATCATCCTGTTGTTCGCTATGCTGCTCGCATGGGCGCTGCTTCCCGGCGTCCATGAGTTTATCAATCGCAGCGTTGCGGCGTTTGCCGCCGTGGACCAACAGGGTATAGAACGCTTTATTCAGTCTTACGGCGCACTGGCGGCAGTTGTCTCGTTCTTGTTGATGATTTTACAGGCCATTGCTGCACCGCTACCTGCGTTTTTGATCACCTTTGCCAATGCGTCGCTGTTTGGCGCGTTCTGGGGCGGCTTGCTGTCGTGGACCAGTTCGATGGCCGGCGCGGCGCTGTGCTTTTTTATCGCCAGAGTGATGGGCCGCGAAGTGGTGGAAAAATTAACCGGCAAAACCGTGCTTGACAGTATGGACGGCTTTTTCACTCGCTACGGCAAACACACCATCCTGGTCTGTCGGTTATTGCCTTTTGTCCCTTTCGATCCAATCAGCTATGCTGCCGGTCTGACTTCAATACGTTTTCGCTCGTTTTTTATCGCCACCGGGCTTGGTCAATTACCGGCGACTATTGTTTATTCCTGGGCAGGCAGCATGTTAACAGGCGGTACTTTCTGGTTTGTCACCGAACTGTTTATTCTGTTTGCCCTGACCGTGGTGATTTTTATGGCGAAGAAAATATGGCTTGAGCGCCAGAAGAGGAATGACTGATGGGTTTACCGCCGCTTAGCAAAATTCCTTTCATTTTACGTCCGCAGGCGTGGCTGCATCGTCGCCATTACGGCGAGGTGCTAAGCCCGATTCGCTGGTGGGGGCGGATCCCGTTTATCTTTTATTTGGTGTCAATGTTTGTGGGTGGCTGGAGCGCAAACGCTCACCGCTCGATCCGGTAGTGCGATCGCTTGTCAGCGCGCGCATTGCGCAAATGTGCCTGTGTGAGTTTTGCGTGGATATCACCAGTATGAAAGTCGCCGAGCGTACCGGCAGCACCGATAAACTGCTGGCAGTGGCTGACTGGCGGCAAAGCCCGCTCTTTAGCGATGAAGAACGGCTGGCGCTGGAGTACGCCGAAGCCGCAAGCGTCACACCGCCAACAGTCGATGATGCCCTGCGTACCCGACTGGCTGCGCATTTTGACGCTCAGGCGCTCACCGAACTGACGGCATTGATCGGCCTGCAAAACCTGTCGGCTCGTTTTAATTCTGCCATGGACATTCCCGCTCAGGGGCTGTGCCGTATTCCGGAAAAACGTTCTTAAGGAGGGAAGATGCGCCATTGTGGGTGGTTGCTGGGATTGTTATCGCTGTTTTCTTTGGCAACACATGCCAGTGACTGGCAGGAAATTAAAAATGAGGCCAAAGGGCAAACCGTCTGGTTTAACGCCTGGGGCGGCGATACCGCAATTAACCGCTATCTCGACTGGGTTAGCGGCGAGATGAAAACCCATTACGCTATAAACCTGAAGATTGTTCGTCTCGCGGATGCCGCAGACGCGGTGAAGCGCATTCAGACCGAAGCTGCTGCCGGTCGTAAAACGGGCGGCTCGGTGGATCTGCTCTGGGTGAACGGCGAAAACTTCCGCACCTTAAAAGAGTAATGCCAGTCAGTTAAGCAACTGACTGGCTCTTTTTCGGGGCTGTGGGGTATTTCCAGGGCCTCTCCTTTACCACTCTCGGGAAGGCCCTTCCCCTTCTCGTCGGTAATTTCACAAGTTGTCCCATACTTGCAAGATCGCGCATCAGCTCCGGTATACGTCCCGGTGAAGCGCCCTGCAATGTCATCAGCATTCTCATCACCATTCCGCATGATTCTGAGAAACTCAGTTGATTCGGCCAGTAACCTTTCAGATGTTCCGCCATTTTAATCATCTGATATCTCACCAGATTATAAGCCAGTAAGACACCCCACAGCTCTTGCTCCACAAGCTCCGGCTTTTTACTTCTCAGCGTCAGCCTGCTCAGTTGCATCGTCTGTTTTATCTCCCTGTATCCCAGTTCGATTTCCCAGCGATTACTGTACAGATCCGCCATTTCTCCTCCGGGGAAGCGCATGGCGTCCGTCATCGACGTCAGCAGATGGCAGACTTTTCCTTTGCGCGTCACGGTCAGCAGGCGGGCTGTCACTTCATTTCCCAGTCCCGGCCACTTTTTTCGTGCCTGCGGGCTGGTTTTCAGCTTCACCAGATGATCGCCTTTACCCAGTTTTCTGAGCTCTTCATATTGCGCTCCCTTTCTGAGAGGTATCATCCAGTGGCGGTGTTCTCCCGCCAGGCTCCAGCCATTTAACAGTCCCAGTGAGTAATAACCTTTATCCATTAACGTCAGAGTGTTATCGCCGGTTTGTTCTATAAGTTGCTCAGCAAGCTCATTTTCGCTGTTCTTCATCGTGCCGAAGGCTGCAGCCGTCAGCAGATGGCTGGTCAGTTCCATCTGGCAGACCATTTTGACCTGCGGGTAGAGCGCCGGGTTCCCGGCATGTGTCTGGCGGGGGAAGGCTGCATCGTTCTCTGGTGTATCCGGTGTGCGCCAGAACACACCATCGATGGCCAGCAGGGTCAGGCCGCACCAGTGCGGATGCGGCGTGGCGTTATGCCAGAGCTGCGCTGTTTTCGTGAACACGCGGCGGACAGCCTCACTTCCCAGGCGCTGGCGGGCCTGAATAACAGCACTGGGGGCAACGAAGGGGCGATTGCCCGGCAGCATGATGTCCAGGCGATTCACAATCTGGTGAAGAGGTTCTTTACGCTCAAGCGCCATGCCAACAATACACCAGACCATCATTTCGAGGGGAAGACGGCGCTTGCGTAGCGTTACAGTACCTGATTCGGCAAGGCAACGAGAGATGAGTTCGGGGTCGAGGTAATCCCCCAGAGAAGTCAGTGGGTTACGCAGAGAATCGTAACGGGATACCAGATCAAGAGCCTGTCCAATGTGCATAAAAGAATCCGGAAACAAGTGAGCGTTTCCGGATTCTTACACAGCCACTGGATCGGTCAACTGATCCTTAACTGATCGGCATTACACCTTAAAAGAGGCCAATTTATTACAAACGGGCTGGGCGGAGACTCTGCCCAACTGGCGCTATGTCGACACACAGCTGCCGGTGCGGGGAGATTTTTCAGTGCCGACACAAGGTGCGGAATCGCCCTGGGGCGGCGCACAACTGACGTTTATCGCCCGCCGCGATGTTACGCCACAGCCACCACAAACGCCGCAAGCCTTACTGGAGTTTGCTAAAGCCAATCCCGGCACGGTTACTTATCCGCGCCCACCGGACTTTACCGGCACGGCGTTTCTTGAACAGTTGCTGATTATGCTGACGCCAGATCCCGCCGCATTAAAAGAAGCGCCGGACGATGCGACTTTCGCCCGTGTCACTGCGCCCTTGTAGCAATATCTTGATGCACTGCATCCGTATTTGTGGCGCGAAGGAAAGGATTTCCCGCCTTCGCCCGCGCGGATGGATGCTCTGCTGAAAGCCGGCACATTGCGCCTGTCGCTGACCTTTAACCCCGCACATGCGCAGCAAAAAATCGCCAGCGGCGATTTGCCGGCAAGCAGTTACAGTTTTGGCTTTCGCGAGGGGATGATTGGCAACGTGCATTTCGTCACCATTCCAGCCAACGCGAATGCCAGTGCTGCGGCGAAGGTAGTTGCCAATTTCCTGCTCTCACCCGATGCGCAACTGCGTAAAGCAGATCCCGTTGTCTGGGGCGATCCTTCTGTTCTCGATCCGCAAAAACTGCCTGACGGGCAGCGCGAAATATTGCAATCAAGAATGCCGCAGGATCTGCCGCCGGTACTGGCTGAACCGCACGCAGGATGGGTGAATGCACTGGAACAAGAATGGTTACGCCGTTACGGTACGCATTAATCTTTTTGCTGTGGGCGATGGTGGCGGTGATTTATGCACCGCTGATCCCGGCAGCTCTCACGCTGATATCGCCTGCGTTGTCGTTGACACGCTGGCAGGCGTTATTTGCCGATCCACAGTTACCGCAGGCATTACTGGCAACGCTGGTGTCGACAACCATCGCGGCGGTCGGGGCATTGTTGATTGCCCTGCTGGTGATTGTGGCGCTATGGCCTGGGCCGAAATGGCAGCGTATGTGCGCCCGTCTGCCGTGGCTGCTCGCCATTCCCCATGTGGCTTTTGCCACCAGCGCCCTGCTGCTCTTTGCTGACGGAGGGCTGCTATATGACTATTTCCCGTATTTCACTCCGCCAATGGACCGATTTGGATCGGTCTGGGCCTCACCCTTGCAGTGAAAGAAAGCGCATTTCTGCTGTGGATCTTAGTGGCAGTATTGAGCGAAAAACGGCTGTTGCAGCAGGTCATTGTGCTGGATTCGCTGGGCTACAGCCGCTGGCAATGGCGATGCTGGCGATTGTTGCCTGGTCGCTTTCGGTCGTGGATGTGGCGATTATTCTTGGGCCAGGTAATCCACCGACGCTGGCAGTAATTAGCTGGCAGTGGTTAACTCAGGGCGACGCGGATCAACAAACGAAAGGCGCACTCGCCAGTCTGCTGCTGATGCTGTTACTCGCCGCCTACGTTTTGGCGCAGCTGGCGGCGCACTATTCCCCGCGTAGATGGCATTCGCAAGCCTGCCACACCTTTATTACCAGGCACTACGCTGGCGAGTTTTTTACCCTTAACCGGTGTGCTGTGTGTGGTTCTGCTGGCGATCCTCGCGGATCAGTCGACGATCAATAGTGAAGCACTCATCAACAGTCTGACAATGGGGCTGGTAGCAACATTCATCGCTTTGCTCCTGTTACTGCTGTGGCTGGAATGGGGGGCACAGCGTCGCCAGTTGTGGCTATGGTTGCCCATTCTATTGCCCGCTCTGCCACTGGTGGCGGGCCAGTACACGCTGGCGCTATGGCTGAACCTGGATGGAAGCTGGACGGCGGTGGTCTGGGGGCATCTGCTGTGGGTAATGCCGTGGATGCTGTTTATCCTGCAACCCGCCTGGCAGCGCATTGATTCACGGTTAATTTTGATTGCGCAAACACTGGGCTGGTCGCGGGCCAAAATCTTCTTTTACGTGAAATGCCCACTCATGTTGCGCCCTGTGCTGATTGCCTTCGCGGTGGGATTTTCAGTCAGTATTGCGCAGTATATGCCGACGCTGTGGCTGGGCGCGGGGCGTTTTCCGACGCTCACCACTGAGGCGGTGGCATTAAGCAGCGGCGGCAGCAACGGTATTCTCGCCGCCCAGGCGTTATGGCAACTGTTGTTACCGCTTATTATTTTTGCCCTGACCGCGTTAGTCGCAAAATGGGTAGGTTATGTCAGACAAGGAATCCGCTAATGCTCTGCGTGAAAAATGTTTCGCTACGTTTACCAGAAAGCCGCTTGCTGACAAACGTTAACTTTACGGTTGATAAAGGTGACATCGTCACGTTAATGGGGCCGTCTGGCTGTGGAAAATCCACTCTGTTTTCATGGATGATTGGTGCACTGGCCGGACAGTTTTCTTGTACAGGTGAGCTATGGCTCAATGAGCAACGGATTGACATGCTACCCACCGCACAGCGTCAGATTGGCATTCTTTTTCAGGATGCACTGTTATTTGACCAGTTCAGCGTCGGGCAAAATTTACTGCTGGCGCTACCGGCGACACTTAAGGGGAATGCCCGACGTAATGCCGTGAATGATGCACTTGAGCGTTCAGGCCTTGACGGAGCTTTCCATCAGGATCCTGCCACTTTGTCTGGCGGTCAGCGAGCGCGCGTTGCTCTACTACGCGCCCTTCTCGCCCAGCCAAAAGCGTTACTCCTGGATGAGCCATTCAGCCGTCTTGATGTGGCTCTGCGCGATAATTTTCGCCAGTGGGTGTTCAGCGAAGTTCGCGCCCTGGCGATCCCCGTCGTTCAGGTAACGCACGATCTCCAGGATGTTCCTGCTGATAGTTCTGTTCTGGATATGGCGCAGTGGTCAGAAAATTACAACAAACTGCGATAACGCAAAGTTTTTCTCAATGCGTCAGTTCAGAATGGCGCACTCAAAACTACAATGTCGGGATTTTCGATGAAACGTGTTTCTCAAATGACCGCGCTGGCAATGGCTTTAGGGCTGGCTTGCGCTTCTTCGTGGGCCGCTGAACTGGCGAAGCCTCTTACACTTGACCAACTTCAGCAACAAAATGGCAAAGCGATAGATACTCGCCCCAGCGCGTTTTATAACGGCTGGCCACAAACCTTAAATGGCCCTTCTGGTCATGAACCTGCCGCCTTAAACCTCTCTGCTAGCTGGCTCGACAAAATGAGCACCGAACAGCTCAACGCGTGGATCAAGCAACATAACCTGAAAGCCGATGCCCCGGTGGCGCTGTACGGTAATGGCAAAGATGTTGACGCCGTCAAAACGCGACTGCAAAAAGCAGGTTTTACGCATATCTCCATTCTGAGTGACGCGCTAAGCGAACCTTCCCGTCTACAAAAACTGCCGCACTTTGAGCAGCTGGTTTATCCGCAATGGCTGCATGACCTGCAACAAGGTAAAGAGGTTACGGCGAAACCTGTCGGTGACTGGAAAGTCATTGAAGCGGCCTAGGGCGCTCCTAAGCTTTACCTTATCAGCCATATTCCTGGCGCTGACTACATCGATACCAACGAAGTGGAAAGCGAACCGCTGTGGAACAAAGTTTCTGATGAACAACTAAAAGCGATGCTGGCAAAACACGGCATTCGCCATGACACCACGGTCATTCTGTACGGGCGTGACGTATACGCTGGAGCGCGTGTGGCGCAAATTATGCTCTACGCAGGCGTGAAAGATGTGCGTCTGCTGGATGGCGGCTGGCAAACCTGGTCCGACGCGGGACTGCCTGTTGAGCGAGGAACGCCACCGAAAGTGAAAGCGGAACCGGATTTCGGCGTGAAGATCCCGGCACAACCGCAGTTGATGCTCGATATGGAACAGGCCCGTGGACTGCTGCATCGCCAGGATGCATCGCTGGTGAGCATTCGTTCGTGGCCAGAATTTATCGGTACGACCAGCGGTTACAGCTATATTAAACCAAAAGGTGAAATAGCCGGAGCACGTTGGGGACACGCTGGTAGCGACTCGACGCATATGGAAGATTTCTATAACCCGGATGGCACCATGCGTAGCGCCGATGATATTACCGCTATGTGGAAAGCATGGAATATCAAACCAGATCAGCAAGTTTCATTCTACTGCGGCACCGGCTGGCGCGCGTCCGAAACCTTTATGTACGCACGCGCCATGGGTTGGAAGAATGTTTCCGTGTATGACGGCGGCTGGTACGAATGGAGCAGCGATCCAAAAAATCCGGTTGCAACCGGTGAACGCGGCCCGGGCAGTAGCAAATAACATTGCAATTACTGACGCTGGAGCGACTTCAGCGTCAGATACCCACTCCACACCCGCGTAAAGGTCGTCATCCAGCACAACGCACCGAAGATCCACGCAAACCACGCAAACCATGCAGGGAATAAACATCCCAGCACAAACAGTAAGATCGTTTCTGTGCCTTCGGTTAATCCCCCCAGATAGTAAAACGACTTATGTGCATAACCGGGGTTATCAATCTGATGTTTTGCTGCCAGTGCAGCAAAGGCGAGAAAACTGCTGCCCGTGCCGATAAACGCAAACAACAACCAGCCGCCTGCCAGCGCATTTTGCTCCGGTGCAGCAAGAATAAAGCCAAACGGCACCAGCGCGTAAAAGAGAAAATCGAGAGAAATATCAAGAAAGCCGCCCGCGTCGGTAAGCCCTCTGCGCCGCGCCAGCGCACCGTCCAGACCATCAAGCAGCCTGTTCAACAAAATGACGACTAGCGCCGCCAGATACCAGCCCAGCGCCAGAAACGGCAGAGCCAGCACGCCGATGGCAAATCCCACTAATGTTAAACCATCTGGCGTAATGCCCGGTTTATCAAGAACCCGCACGCACTGATGCAACAACGGTTTAATCCGGGGATGAAGATGGCGGTCTAGCACAGGCACTCCTTAAATATAAAGCCTTTCTGATTGAGCAACAGTGCGGATATTATGGCATTTTTCGCTTATCTGCCCGTGTGTAATTTATGAAAATGATTGAAGTTGTTGCCGCCATCATTGAACGTGATGGCAAAATTTTACTCGCGCAACGCCCCGCCCAGAGCGATCAGGCGGGATTATGGGAGTTTGCCGGAGGTAAAGTCGAGCTGGATGAAAGCCAGCAGCAGGCGCTGGTGCGTGAGTTAAACGAAGAATTGGACATCGAAGCAACTGTGGGTGAGTATGTTGCCAGCCATCAGCGAGAAGTTTCGGGCCGGATTATCCATCTTCATGCCTGGCACGTACCCGACTTCCACGGGACGTTACAGGCACATGAACATCAGGCGCTGGTCTGGTGCTCACCTGAAGAGGCGCTGCAATATCCGCTGGCCCCTGCTGACATTCCATTATTAGAGGCGTTTATGGCTTTACGCGCCGCCAGAGCAGCGGATTAGTGCTAAGGGTTTTGTCATCACGCTGGCATTGCAGCAGTATTCCTTCGGCTTTAATTACCGCCCCTTCAGAATAATTTTGATCCTGATAAACGCAGCACTGAGTACAGGGCTGCGCTGACTGCCCGCCTGAACTGAACACTTCTGGCGGTACGTTTACCTCCACGTCCGGACGATAATGCGGGTTAGCCAGTGCAATTAATGGAAATGCTAATACTACGGCGAACAATGCTCGACTCACAGGGAACTCCTTAACGTTATTGTCTCTGCTACTGATAACGGTAGCCGGGTGGCAAAACTTTAGCGTCTGAGTTATCGCATTTGGTTATGAGATTACTCTCGTTATTAATTTGCTTTCCTGGGTCATTTTTTTCTTGCTTACCGTCACATTCTTGATGGTATAGTCGAAAACTGCAAAAGCACATGACATAAACAACATAAGCACAATCGTATTAATATATAAGGTTTTTATATCTATGGATCAGACATATTCTCTGGAGTCATTCCTCAACCATGTCCAAAAGCGCGACCCGAATCAAACCGAGTTCGCGCAAGCCGTTCGTGAAGTAATGACCACACTCTGGCCTTTTCTTGAACAAAATCCAAAATATCGCCAGATGTCATTGGATTTGCCCCTATATTTCCAGACATCTGTTATCACTTAACCCATTACAAGCCCGCTGCCGCAGATATTCCCGTGGCGAGCGATAACCCAGCGCACTATGCGGATGCCATTCGTTATAATGCTCGAACGCCTCTGCAAGGTTCTTTGCTGCCGTTAACCCGTCTGGTTTGGGCATGATACTGATGTAGTCACGCTTTATCGTTTTAACGAAGCTCTCTGCTATTCCGTTACTCTCCGGACTCCGCACCGCCGTGTTCTTCGGTTCAAGTCCCAACATCCGGGCGAACTGGCGTGTTTCATTAGCCCGGTAGCATGAACCATTATCCGTCAGCCACTCCACTGGAGACGACGGAAGATCGTTGCCGAAGCGGCGTTCCACCGCTCCCAGCATGACGTCCTGTACTGTTTCACTGTTGAAGCCGCCGGTAGTCACCGCCCAGTGCAGTGCCTCACGATCACAGCAGTCCAGCGCGAACGTGACACGCAGTCTCTCTCCGTTATCACAGCAGAACTCGAACCCGTCAGAGCACCATCGCTGATTGCTTTCTTTCACGGCTACTCTGCCTGTATGTGCCCGTTTCGATGGCGGTACAGCAGGTTTTCGCTCAAGCAACAGCGCATTCTGGCGCATGAGCCGGTAAACACGTTTGGCATTGATCGCAGGCATACCATCAAGTTCTGCCTGTCTGCGAAGCAGCGCCCATACCCGACGATAACCATACGTGGGCAGCTCTCCGATAACATGGTGTATACGGAGAAGCACATCCGTATCATCAGTGTGACGACTGCGGCGGCCATCCATCCAGTCATCGGTTCGTCTGAGAATGACGTGCAACTGCGCACGCGACACCCGGAGACAACGGCTGACTAAGCTTACTCCCCATCCCCGGGCAATAAGGGCGCGTGCGCTATCCACTTTTTTGCCCGTCCATATTCAACGGCTTCTTTGAGGAGTTCATTTTCCATCGTTTTCTTGCCGAGCAGGCGCTGGAGTTCTTTAATCTGCTTCATGGCGGCAGCAAGTTCAGAGGCAGGAACAACCTGTTCTCCGGCGGCCACAGCAGTAAGACTTCCTTCCTGGTATTGCTTACGCCAGAGAAATAACTGGCTGGCTGCTACACCATGTTGCCGGGCAACGAGGGAGACCGTCATCCCCGGTTCAAAGCTCTGCTGAACAATTGCGATCTTTTCCTGTGTGGTACGCCGTCTGCGTTTCTCCGGCCCTAAGACATCAATCATCTGTTCTCCAATGACTAGTCTAAAAACTAGTATTAAGACTATCACTTAAATAAGTGATACTGGTTGTCTGGAGATTCAGGGGGCCAGTCTAGTCATTACTGGAGCGTCTGGTTGAACCGGAGCGCGTGATCCAGTTTCGCGTGGTATGGGTTGATGATCGCAACCAGATACAGGTCAACCGTGCATGGCGTGTGCAGTTCAGCTCTGCCATCGGCCCGTACAAAGGCGGTATGCGCTTCCATCCGTCAGTTAACCTTTCCATTCTCAAATTCCTCGGCTTTGAACAAACCTTCAAAAATGCCCTGACTACCCTGCCGATGGGCGGTGGTAAAGGCGGCAGCGATTTCGATCCGAAAGGAAAAAGCGAAGGTAAAGTGATGCGTTTTTGCCAGACGCTGATGACTGAACTGTATCGCCACCTGGGCGCGGATACCGACGTTCCGGCAGGTGATATCGGCGTTGGTGGTCGTGAAGTCGGCTTTATGGCGGGGATGATGAAAAAGCTCTCCAACAATACCGCCTGCGTCTTCACCGGTAAGGGCCTTTCATTTGGCGGTAGTCTTATTCGCCCGGAAGCTACCGGCTACGGTCTGGTTTATTTCACAGAAGCAATGTTAAAACGCCACGGTATGGGTTTTGAAGGGATGAGCGTTTCCGTTTCTGGCTCCGGCAACGTCGCCCAGTACGCTATCGAAAAAGCGATGGAATTTGGTGCTCGTGTGATCACTGCGTCAGACTCCAGCGGCACTGTAGTTGATGAAAGCGGATTCACGAAAGAGAAACTGGCACGTCTTATCGAAATCAAAGCCAGCCGCGATGGTCGAGCGGCAGATTACGCCAAAGAATTTGGTCTGGTCTATCTCGAAGGCCAACAGCCGTGGTCTGTACCGGTTGATATCGCCCTGCCTTGCGCCACCCAGAACGAACTGGATGTTGACGCCGCGCATCAGCTTATCGCCAATGGCGTTAAAGCCGTCGCTGAAGGGGCAAATATGCCGACCACCATCGAAGCGACTGAACTGTTCCAGCAGGCAGGCGTACTGTTTGCACCGGGTAAAGCGGCTAATGCTGGCGGTGTAGCAACGTCGGGCCTGGAAATGGCACAAAACGCTGCGCGCCTGGGCTGGAAAGCCGAGAAAGTTGACGCACGTTTGCATCACATCATGCTGGATATCCACCATGCCTGTGTTGAGCATGGTGGTGAAGGTGAGCAAACCAACTACGTGCAGGGCGCGAACATTGCCGGTTTTGTGAAGGTTGCCGATGCGATGCTGGCGCAGGGTGTGATTTAAGTTGTAAATGCCTGATGGCGCTACGCTTATCAGGCCTACAAATGGGCACAATTCATTGCAGTTACGCTCTAATGTAGGCCGGTCAAGCGCAGCGCCCCCGGCAAAATTTCAGGCGTTTATGAGTATTTAACGGATGATGCTCCCCAGGGAACATTTCTTATGGGCCAACGGCATTTCTTACTGTAGTGCTCCCAAAACTGCTTGTCGTAACGATAACACGCTTCAAGTTCAGCATCCGTTAACTTTCTGCGATAGCAGCAGATATGCCAGTAAAGAAATCCCATTAGACTATTTTTTTGATAATCTTCTTCGCTTTCGAACAACTCGTGCGCCTTTCGAGAAGCAAGCATTATATAATGCCAGGCCAGTTCTTCTTCAATTGTCCCGTTTTGAAAAGCTGTGCTTGATATCGAGATCATCCATGATAATTCCGCCGCCCATATTAGCTTCGCCGAGGATTTACCGGAGCGATTATTAGCGCAATCAGAGATATAGTCTGAGGGAAAAACAGCAAATTTATTCAACAAGGCGATAACCTGCTCTGGGGCTTCCTCCATGTTTGCTTTAAAGGTATTGGCTCCATGGTCGCCAGAAAGAAAATGCTCCATTAAGGCACAATAACTTTCGCTATCTTCGATACCCCATTGATTCTCTAAAGACTCGCGTCTTTTACTGATGATATCGATCGAGTCAAAAGGAAGCACATGATATTGGAAGGTATCTTTGCCAGGTTCAGGCTTTCGCGGCCAGAACTCTAGCGTTTCAGACCATTGCTTATGATAGAATCGATAAGGTGCGATCAATTGTAGCGCCTGTAACTTCTCGATACTGAGCGGCTCAATACCTTTAGCCTGATAATAATGCAGTTGTTCTTTTTTTGCTTTAAAACCGGCCCGAACAATAAGCCCCATCATAATTAATAGATAAAGAAAAGAGCATCCCGCGGTAATCAGGCCTCTTTCATTCAAACCGTTGGATGTTATCGCTGCGAATACAAACATTACAGCGACAACACATGTTAAATAAAACCCCCACTTACAAAGCAGCATGGCCTTATTTTCTTTAATCACCCGTTCAAAATTACTATTAAATATTCCCCAGCCATTAAAAGAATACTTCTCGCTCCCAGGATGGTTTTGCAATAAAACTTTTTTCATCACATTCCCTGTTATTACATACTTTAGAGGCGATAATTTTATCCATGCAAAAAAATATCCAACGAACTTTCTTGATCCGCTGGATATTTCAGAATATGACTCGAATAGCACGAAAGATTCGCTCGCTTACGCTATCGCCCCGCTTCCGGCTTCATCTGCTGGCGGACTTTTTTTCGCACTACGTTTACGCGGTGCAGCCTTTTTCTTATCAGCACTGCCACCACTGCCCGGAGCCACAATGCCGCGAAACTGCCGCACCGGCGTACGTTTGGCTTGATCAATAAGCTGATATAGCGTCCCCACCAGCGGCTGCATAAAGTCCTGATAGCGACACTGCTTTTCGCTGATTTGCGTCAGCACCGATTCCCAGTGCGCGGTCATGTCCGGTCGCGTCGCCATTTCTGGCAGCGAATGGAATAACGCTTTTCCGGCGTCGGTGGAGTGGATATAGCGCCCTTTTTTGGTCAGAAAACCACGCTTGAACAGCAGTTCAATAATCCCGGCACGGGTTGCTTCTGTCCCCAGACCATCGGTCGCACGAAGGACCTTTTTCAGATCTTTGTCCTGCACAAAGCGCGCGATCCCGGTCATCGCCGAAAGCAGTGTTGCATCGGTAAAATGGCGCGGCGGCTGGGTTTGCCGCTCTACCACTTCACCTTTTTCACACAGCAACTCATCGCCTTTCGCCACCACAGGCAATGGCGTGCCGTCGTTTTCTTCATCGCGCTCTTTGCTGCCTAACAGCGTGCGCCAGCCTGCTTCAGCAAGAAAACGGGCTTTAGCGACAAATTTGCCTTTGGCAATGTCCAGTTCGATAACACACTTGCGGAACACCGCATCCGGGCAGAACTGCATCAGGTATTGACGGGCAATCAGGTTATAGACCTTCGCTTCGTTCTCCGTCAGGTTGATCGCAGAACTCCGTGCGGTCGGGATGATGGCGTGGTGCGCATCGACCTTTTTGTCATCCCAACAGCGGTTGCGTATATCTGGATCTACCACTGGCTGCGGCAACAGATCCGGTGCATGAACGCTGATGGCATTCATCACCGCGTGGCGTCCGGCAAAATGTTCTTCTGGCAAATAGCGACAATCGGAACGCGGATAAGTGATTAGCTTGTGCGTTTCGTACAGCTTCTGGCAGATATCAAGCACGTTCTGCGCGCTCAGACCGAAGCGTTTTGCCGCTTCAATCTGCAACGCCGAAAGCGAAAACGGCAGCGGCGCGGATTCTGATTCCCGTTTATCGTTATAGCTGGTGACAATAGCCGGTTGACCACTAATGCGGTTAACCACATGCTCCGCCAGTGGACGATGTAACAAGCGCCCTTCTTCATCCTGGTACGGTTCACACGCTTCGCTCGGTTGCCAGATAGCGGTAAACCGCTCATCGGCAGGTGTCACGATATGTGCTTTGACTTCAAAGAAGTCTTTCGCCACGAAGTTTTCAATCTCTTCATCGCGGCGCACCACCAGCCCGAGCACGGGTGTCTGCACGCGCCCCACGGAAAGTACGCCCTGATAACCGGCATTGCGACCGAGAATGGTATACGCACGGGTCATATTGATGCCGTACAGCCAGTCGGCACGCGCTCGCGCCAGCGCAGAAACGCACAATGGCACAAACTCACTGTTGGAACGAAGACGGTCGATCGCCCGCTCAACCGCCTGCGGGTTCAGGTCGTTTATCAAGCAACGCTGCACCTGCTGGCGCTTTTCCGGTGCCAGTTGCAGATAGTCCAGCACTTCATCCACCAGCAATTGCCCTTCACGATCCGGGTCCCCGGCGTGAACGATTTCGCTGGCTTCATGCAGGAAGCGTTTGATGACGTTAAGTTGTTTGGTCACGGAGGGTCGTGGCTGTAATTGCCACTTTTCCGGGACAATCGGCAAATCCGCAAGATTCCAGCGCGCATAGCGGCTGTCGTAGGCGTCTGGCTGCGCCTGCTCAAGCAGGTGACCGATACACCAAGTCACCACCTGACCATTACCGCACTCGATAAAGCCATCGCCTTTCCGGTGCGGTTTGGGCAGGACATCAGCAATGGCGCGCGCCAGACTCGGTTTTTCGGCAATAAACAACCGCATTAAATTAACGGATCTCAACCATGGCACGACCGCCGCGCGCTGGCACCAGTTCGCCAATCGCCGTCAGTTCAATGCCAAACTCGGCGGCTGTAGTTTTAACCTCATTTTCTGCTTCCGGCATGACCGCCAGCAGCAAACCGCCAGAAGTTTGCGGATCGCACAGCAGATCGCGCACTTCACGCGGCATTTCACCCATCAGATGACCGTAGCTGGCAAAGTTACGTTCAGTGCCGCCAGGTACTGCGCCCAACTTAATGTACTCTTCAACACCGGGGAGTTTCGGGATCGCTTCATAGTCGACGCGTGCCTGCACACCAGCCCCCTGACACATTTCGCTCAAGTGGCCCAGCAGACCAAAGCCCGTAACGTCGGTCATCGCTTTTACGCCTTCGATGTTGGCAAAGGACGCGCCTGCGATGTTCATCCGGCACATCACTTCCGTCGCCAGTCCCTGATGTTCTGGTTTCAACAGTGATTTTTTCTCAGCCGTGGTAAGAACGCCGATCCCCAGCGGTTTCGTCAGGAACAGTTTGCATCCGGCTTGTGCGGTACTGTTTTTCTTCACCCGCTCGGTCGGTACGATCCCCGTTACCGCCAGACCAAAAATCGGCTCCGGCGCATCGATGGAGTGACCGCCAGCCAGCGCAATACCCGCCTGACGGCATGCATAGCGTCCACCTTCGGTTACTTCGCGGGCAATTTCCGGGGAAAGTTTGTTAATCGGCCAGCCGAGGATCGCAATCGCCATAATCGGTTTGCCCCCCATCGCGAAGATATCGCTGATGGCGTTAGTCGCCGCAATGCGGCCAAAATCGAAAGGATTATCAACGATCGGCATAAAGAAGTCGGTGGTACTGATAACGCTGGTGCCATTGCCCAGATCGTACACCGCCGCATCGTCGCGGGTTTCATTACCCACAAGCAAATTCGGATCAACAAACTTCGCCTGCTCACTGTGCAGGATGGTTTCCAACACTTTTGGGGAAATTTTACAGCCGCAACCAGCTCCGTGGCTGTATTGGGTCAAACGAATCGAGTTCTCGCTCATGGACATCTCCTGTCAATGCAATCCGGGTATGGTAACCCTCATTCCGTGAAGTGATAAGTGAGAGTGTCTGAATTCCTGCGCCTTTGCTCACAATCCAGACAGTTTCGCGACAATTATCAGAAATAAGTTACAAACGGCGTCGGGTCCGGGACGTTAATCGACGTAGATGCTTTCAACTGCGGCGTGCCGAGGTAGAGAAAACCGACAATTTTATCCTGCTCACGGCAACCGAATGCTTCACGCACTACCGGACTTTCAGTTAATGCGCCACTGCGCCAGATGCCGCCAAATCCCTGGGCAACGGCTGCCATTTGCATCGCCATGACCGCGCATCCGGCAGACATTTCCTGTTCCCATCGCGGGACTTTATGATTTTCTTTGCATTTCGCCACCACCGTGATGATGAGCGGTGCGCGGAACGGCGCATTACGGGCTTTGTCGATAGCTTTATCATCACTACCGGCAGCAATCGCCCCCTGTTCCAGTACGGCGCTGAAACGCTCGCACCCTTCCCCTTCAATCACAAAAAAATGCCACGGTTGCATGGACTTATGGTCCGGCGCACGCATACCCGCACGCAGGATGTTTTGCAGTTGTTCACCCGTTGGCGCGGGTTCAGCCAGGCGGGAGGCGCTACGGCGATTGATCAATAGTTAGAGTGCATCCATTTGATTAACTCCTGTCGTGATATTTATTCACAAAATTAACACGAGAGTGGATTTTGTTACAGCACAGTCCGCAATTCCTGCTGACAAGTGCCGGTTGGGTCATTACGATAACCACATCTATTGCGCCTGTGACAGGTGTGACCTTAAGTTGGGAGAATACATGCGAACCCTTTGGCGATTTATTGCCGGATTTTTTAAATGGACGTGGCGTCTGCTGAATTTCGTCCGTGAAATGGTACTTAACCTGTTCTTTATTTTCCTCGTACTGGTTGGTGTGGGGATCTGGATGCAGGTCAGTGGTGGTGATTCGAAAGAAACGGCCAGTCGTGGCGCACTGCTGCTGGACATTTCTGGTGTGATCGTCGATAAACCAGACAGTTCTCAGCGGTTTAGTAAATTAAGCCGCCAGCTGCTTGGTGCCAGTTCCGATCGTCTGCAGGAAAACTCACTGTTTGATATCGTCAACACCATTCGCCAGGCGAAGGACGACCGCAATATCACCGGTATCGTGATGGATCTGAAAAACTTCGCAGGCGGCGACCAGCCGTCTATGCAGTACATCGGCAAAGCCCTGAAAGAGTTTCGTGACAGCGGGAAACCGGTTTATGCCGTTGGCGAGAACTACAGCCAGGGGCAATATTATCTCGCCAGTTTCGCCAATAAAATTTGGCTGTCACCGCAAGGCGTGGTTGATCTGCACGGTTTTGCTACCAACGGTCTGTACTACAAATCGTTGCTGGATAAGCTGAAAGTTTCCACCCATGTGTTCCGCGTGGGTACGTATAAATCTGCCGTTGAACCGTTTATTCGTGATGATATGTCACCGGCAGCCCGCGAAGCTGACAGCCGCTGGATTGGTGAGCTGTGGCAAAACTATCTGAATACTGTTGCCGCTAACCGGCAGATCCCTGCTCAGCAGGTATTCCCTGGCGCGCAAGGGTTGCTTGAGGGTTTAACCAAAACCGGTGGCGATACCGCGAAATATGCACTGGAAAACAAGCTGGTCGATGCACTGGCATCGAGTGCCGAAATCGAAAAAGCTCTGACCAAAGAGTTCGGCTGGAGTAAGACTGATAAAAATTATCGCGCCATCAGTTATTACGATTACGCATTGAAAACGCCGGCAGATACCGGTGACAGCATCGGTGTCGTCTTCGCTAATGGCGCAATTATGGATGGCGAGGAAACTCAGGGGAATGTTGGCGGTGATACCACTGCGGCACAAATCCGCGACGCTCGCCTTGACCCGAAAGTGAAAGCGATTGTCCTGCGTGTTAATAGCCCAGGCGGCAGCGTTACCGCGTCTGAAGTGATTCGCGCTGAACTGGCAGCAGCCCGGGCAGCGGGTAAGTCTGTGGTTGTATCGATGGGCGGCATGGCGGCATCTGGTGGTTACTGGATTTCCACGCCAGCTAATTACATTGTGGCTAACCCCAGCACCCTGACCGGTTCTATCGGTATCTTCGGCGTGATCACCACCGTAGAAAATAGTCTGGATTCGATTGGTGTTCATACTGATGGTGTCTCAACTTCACCGCTGGCGGATGTTTCTATCACCAGGGCACTGCCGCCGGAAGCGCAGCAGATGATGCAATTAAGCATTGAGAATGGCTATAAACGCTTTATCACGCTGGTTGCTGATGCGCGTCATTCGACGCCGGAGCAAATTGATAAAATCGCCCAGGGCCACGTCTGGACCGGTCAGGATGCAAAAGCTAACGGGCTGGTCGATAGTCTCGGGGATTTCGATGATGCGGTTGCCAAAGCAGCAGAGCTCGCAAAAGTGAAACAGTGGCATCTGGAATACTACGTTGATGAACCGACCTTCTTCGACAAAGTGATGGACAACATGTCTGGTTCTGTCCGGGCAATGTTGCCAGATGCGTTCCAGGCCATGTTACCTGCACCGCTTGCCTCGGTAGCCTCTACCGTTAAAAGTGAAAGCGACAAGCTGGCCGCGTTTAACGACCCACAAAACCGTTATGCGTTTTGCCTGACCTGCGCCAACGTGCGTTAAGTCTTGTACTGAGTGGCCGACAGATCGTCGGCCACATTATTTTTTACCTCGACGAATCCTCTTCCCGCTGTCTCGCCCCATATTTCCTTATCCGCATAGTATCAGGTGCGCTCCTCCTGCCTCACGTATATACTTTTGCTCTTTCGATATCATTCATATCAATATCATGCAAAAGAAATCAATTTACGTCGCCTACACGGGCGGGACCATCGGGATGCAGCGTTCCGAGCAGGGTTATATTCCGGTGTCAGGTCATCTACAACGCCAACTGGCGCTGATGCCGGAATTCCATCGCCCGGAGATGCCAGATTTCACCATTCATGAATATACGCCGTTGATGGATTCTTCTGATATGACGCCGGAAGACTGGCAGCATATTGCTGAAGATATTAAAGCGCACTATGACGACTATGATGGTTTTGTCATTCTACACGGTACCGACACGATGGCGTATACCGCCTCTGCGCTGTCGTTCATGCTCGAGAATCTCGGTAAACCGGTCATTGTGACAGGGTCACAAATCCCGCTGGCTGAGTTACGCTCTGACGGACAAATTAATCTGCTGAATGCGTTGTACGTTGCGCCGAATTATCCGATCAACGAAGTAACGCTCTTTTTCAATAACCGATTGTATCGCGGCAACCGCACTACCAAAGCCCATGCCGATGGTTTTGATGCGTTTGCCTCTCCAAACCTTCCTCCGTTACTGGAAGCTGGTATCCATATTCGTCGTTTGAATACGCCACCCGCCCCGCACGGTGAAGGGGAATTAATCGTTCATCCAATCACGCCACAACCAATTGGCGTGGTGACGATTTATCCAGGGATTTCTGCTGACGTCGTGCGCAATTTTCTGCGCCAACCGGTGAAAGCATTGATTCTGCGCTCCTATGGCGTGGGTAATGCGCCACAAAACAAAGCCTTCCTGCAGGAATTACAAGAAGCCAGCGATCGCGGTATTGTGGTGGTCAACCTGACACAATGTATGTCCGGTAAAGTGAATATGAGTGGTTATGCCACCGGTAACGCCCTCGCCCATGCCGGCGTTATTGACGGTGCAGATATGACTGTAGAAGCCACGCTAACCAAACTGCATTACCTGCTGAGCCAGGAACTGGATACTGAAACCATTCGCAAGGCCATGAGCCAAAACCTGCGCGGCGAACTGACGCCGGATGATTAAGGAGACTGCAATGCCCCATCGCGCCCTGTTACTGGTCGATTTACAAAATGATTTCTGTGCTGGTGGCGCGCTCGCCGTACCGGAAGGTGACAGTACGGTGGAGGTTGCTAACCGCCTTATTGACTGGTGCCAGTCGCGCGGAGAAGCGGTTATCGCCAGCCAGGACTGGCATCCGGCGAATCACGGCAGCTTTGCCAGCCAGCACGGCGTAGAGCCTTATACGCCAGGCCAACTCGGCGGCCTGCGGCAAACTTTCTGGCCTGAACACTGTGTGCAGAACAGTGAAGGCGCACAATTACATCCGTTACTGAATCAAAAAGAGATCGCAGCGGTGTTCCATAAAGGCGAAAATCCTTTAGTTGACAGTTACAGTGCCTTTTTTGATAACGGACGTCGGCAGAAAACCGCGCTTGATGACTGGTTGCGCGATCATGAAATCGATGAATTGATCGTTATGGGCCTGGCTACTGACTATTGCGTGAAGTTTACCGTGCTGGACGCGTTACAGTTAGGTTATAAGGTAAACGTGATTACCGATGGCTGTCGTGGCGTGAATATCCAGCCCCAGGACAGTGCACACGCGTTTATGGAGATGTCAGCAGCTGGGGCAACGCTATATACGCTGGCAGACTGGGAAGAGACGCAGGGGTAATTTTACGCTGGCCTACAATTCTGTACTGGCATTGTAGGCCAAATAAAACACGTCAGTGGTACATCTGGCAATTGATGCCATCAACGAAAGATTTAATTCACCTCAGAAATCTCTTCCAGCGACACCTTCCGCGTTTCGATGCCAAAAATGGAGAGAACCAGCGCACAGAGCACTAACATGACACCAAGCACCATAAACACCGTGATCGACCCATAATGTGTTAATAATGCCGCAACGCCATAGGGCGTGAAAACTGCGACGATCCGTCCGACGGCATTAACGAAACCCGAACCGCGCAGGCGTAAATGCGTTGGCCAAAGCTCCGGGATATAAACCGCCGACGCGAAGCAAACATACATGTATAAAAAGAAGATCATCACCAGACCATAGATTAAAATCGCCCACTCTGTAGTCTGACTTGAATAGATATAGCCTAACACGGCAATAATAATAAGTAAGGCGGAGCCAAATAATCGACGAGGAAAATGATCAATAATTAATGCCGCAATAAATATTCCTACCGGAGCACCAATCATAATAACAGCGGTCATTAATATTGATTTATCGACATCAATGCCGGAGTTAACAAATATGGTCGGTATCCATACGGTAATGGTATAAAGCGAAATGTTCATTGCAATTAAAACAGTTATCGCAACTAATGTACGTCGTAACATTTCCCCTTTAAACAGGAGCCTGAAGGTACCCTTGATTACCTTAACCTTGCTGTTGCTCTGGTTCAAAGTAAGCTGGGGTAAACGAATACTCTTCTCCCTTTCAATTTGCTGCTCTACTTCACGAAGTTGGCTTTCTGCACCGGCGATTTGCCCTTTCCCTTCCAGCCATCGTGGCGACTCGATAAAGTATTTACCTGAGAGAAACCAGGCTAACAGTATGCCAATACCACCCAGAAGAAACATTATTCGCCAACTAAAAAAAGCGATAACCACCACGCCTATCGCCGCAGACAGCATGGGCGACCAGTTACCAACAAATGAGAGCCGCGCGGACCATTTTCCACGCACCGTCGCGGGGATAAACTCCGTAAATGAGGCATAGCCAACCATAATCAGCGCCCCCATTCCTGTTCCCATCAGGAAGCGAAAGAAAATGAGCCAGTACATATCAGGGACAAAAGCGGCCCCTGTTGCAGCAATACCGACGATGAGAAGATTTATGCGAAACGCCCTGCGCCGCCCAAAGTAGTCACCAATAAACCCACCAGTAAGTGAGCCGATGAAATAACCAAACATTAATGCCGAGGTAAAGGCGGCATAGAGGAAATTATTTGACCATCCATTGCTTACCAGCTTTGCTAAGACGACATTACCTGAGTAACTCAAAAACCCCGTTAATAACAGACTAAAGCTTATTATACCAAATATACGATAATGAAACCGGGCCAAAGGCAAGCGGTCCAGTCTTGCGCCAATTTGATCATATTGTTCCATTGGGTGCCTCGGATTTGCTATAAAAGGTAGCAATTGCGGCAAATTCACTTGCCGCATCTTTATCATCATTTTATTTCCAGTCGCAGGAACAAATAATATTGACAACGTGTGCTTAAATTACCACACCAGCTGGATATTATTGTCTTTGCAAAATGCTATCCACTCTGCACCCGGTGATTTATCAGTTATTATATAATTAATATGACTAAAGTCAGCTAACTGGACAAAAGCTTTACGATCAAACTTAGAGTGATCAACCAATAACGCAACTTCTGTCGCCTGACGGATCATTGTCTTTTTGATTTCAGCTTCCGCTTCATTAGAGTCCAGCGCGCCGCTGTTAATATCAAGACCTTTACAACTCATTACCATGATATCGACATGGTAGCGGCTGATGATCTCTTTAGTAATTCTTCCTTGCAGGGAAAGTGTATTTTTGTTTAGTTCCCCACCCGTTGAAACGACTTTAATTTCTGACTGAGCCAGAACATGAATCGCTTCCGCCGAGTTGGTTAGCAACGTCAGGTCACTACGGTCCTGTAACAATTTGAGCAATTCCATTACGGTACTACTGGAATCGGCTGCCATGGTGGTTTTATTGTCGATAAAGGGTAGTGCCTTGCGTGCAATAAGCAGCTTCTCTTCATAAAACGATGAAGCGCGCTTATAAAAATGGATATTCTCCGTCAACACCGCTGTATTTAAAACAGCACCACCATAGGTTCTGGTCAAAAAGCCTTCATCTTCCAGCTTCTCAAGATCGCGGCGAATGGTTTCTTCGGTTACCTGAAAAATCCCACTCAAATTTGAGACTGTCACCTTTTTATCGTTGGCAACCATTTGCTTAATTGCCTGAATCCTGTCTTTTGCCGCCACGATTACACCCCTGTATCTTTTTACATCACATTAGCGCGATTATCGCATAACCGATGTTTACTTTCAAAATAACCTATTTGAATCACAGATTTTCATCACAGTTTTCACAGAAACAGAGGTGAATCGTGTTGAGTATTTAACGCTCCAGGGCCTCTGCCATTTCCCTCATCAATGTTGCGTCTGCATCCGATAAGTTGATATTCAGTGCCGCGACATTTTCGCGTACCTGTTCCGGTGCAGTAGCCCCACTAAGAATGGAGATTAAATCACTCTGTTTTAATATCCACGCCAGTGCCAGAGTGGGAATTGTGCACTGATAACGAGCACAAAGTGGCTGCCACTGTTCAAGCATATCAATCACTTTCAGCATGTTTTCACGCTGGAACCAGACTTTATTTGCCCGAGCGCCGCCCGGAACGTAATCACGAGTGATAGTGCCGGTCAACAATCCCTGCTCTAGCGGGGAATAAACCTGAACCACAATGCCATTATCACGACATAGCGGCAGCAGTTCGTTTTCCATTGCCCGGTCGAGAATACTGTATTTCGCCTGAATAATATCCAGTTCACCATATTGCAGATACTCGCGGATATGGTCAGCATCGACGTTAGCAGCGCCTATAGCGCGAATTTTCCCTTCAGCCTTTAACTCATTAAGCACTGCGACAGTTTCAGCTATCGGCGTAAAAAATGGCGGCACCGACTGCCAGTGCGTCATATAGATATCGATGTAATCAATACCCAGACGTTGCAAGCTGGCTTCTACCTCTTCGCGGATAGATTCCGGGGAAAGGTTTTTATACAACTGCCGATCGCCAACTTTGTTGAATAAACTTCCTTTTCGTTCCCAGACAATGCCGCATTTGGTTTCTACTACAACCTGTTCACGGGGCAGTTTTTTTAACGCCTGACCGACGATAACTTCACTATTGCCAAAGTTATATCCTAGCGCAGTATCAATCAGATTAATGCCACAACGATGGGCTTCAAGAATCGTATCAATACATATTTGCCGATCGAGATCGCCATTCCATGCAGGACCGCCGCCAATGGCCCATGTCCCCAACCCCATTCGCGAAAGCGTTATATCCGTCGTGCCTAAAGGTATCTTTTTCATTTGCCTTCATTATCCTTCGTATTCTTCCAGCAATTGTTCGACCAGCTTTCTGTTTTTTACGCCGGTGGTGGCACCGACGCTTAGAACCGAGATAGCCGCCGTTGCATTGGCAAAGCGTGCGCATTCACGCAGATTTTTGCCTTCTAACAGTGCCGCAATAAAACCTGAAGCAAAGTTATCGCCCGCGCCAATGGTGTCGATGGCGGTTATTCCTGCGACCGCCGGCACCTTCATCGTCATGTCACCACGCTTGATAAAGCAGCCGTCTTTACCCGTTTTAATCACCACCGTTTTTACGCCGCACGCAAGAAAGCAGTCAGCAATTTCATCCAGTGTCTCTTTCCCTGTGAGTAATTTTTCCTCGGCAAAATTTGGAAACAGATAATCGACATAACTCAATGCTTCGCAAATATCATCCAGCGTTTCATTCAACCGCGGTTTGATCATATCGGCACAAATGATCATCTGCCGGGCTTTCGCTTGCGTAAAAATTTCTGTTAGCGCTTTACCATCCAATAGAGGACTGTTGAAAATACTGGCCAGTGATAATAATTTCGCCTGAGGAAACCGCGCAAAATCAACATCGTCAATATTTAATTTCCACAAACTGCCGTTACGGTTCGTGACAAACGTCCGCTCGCCATCCTCCGTCACCAGTCCAACGTTAATAGATGTATCTATGCTGACGTCCTGTTTCAGGCTTTGAATATCAATATTCTCTTTGCGACAATGGTCGAGAATAAATTGCCCTGAGGCATCTTTACCAATGCGGCTCATTAATGCGGTACGATGCCCCAGACGAGAAATAATTGTTGCTTCATTTATTGCATCGCCCCCGGTGCTCATTGCGATTCTTTCAAGAGGATAAGAATCTACATCAAAGATATTTTTACTGACCGGTTGTAATGGAATATCAACAATAGCGGCACCTATACAAATAACGTCGAGATTATCCATATCATTATTCCGCTTTGCCATCAGAACCGAACAGTTCAATTTTTTCCAATGCCCGTTCTTTTACAGCTTTACGTACTTCACGTTCTAAATGCAGGAAAGGCTGATCCTGGTTTTCTTTCACTGCTACCATTGCGGCCTGACAGAGCTCCGTATGAATGTTGATTTTCGCAATACCCAACGAAATTGCAGTTTTAATGTCGGCATCACTGATCCCCGATGCGCCATGCAAAACCAGCGGAACAGAAACAGCATCGCGTACGCGTTTGACGACCTCAAAGTTCAATTGCGGCTCTGACGTATAAACCCCATGCTGGTTGCCGATGGCGACAGCCAATGAGTCACAGCCCGTACGTTCAACAAATTCAGCCGCCTGGTCAGGATCGGTATAGTGATAGCCCGCCAGCGCTTCCTCATAAACGGTTTCATTACCGACATGCCCTAATTCCGCCTCTACCGGAATACCCAGCGGATGAAAGAAATCAACAGCCTCTTTGGTTAAACGAATATTTTCTTCGAAATCAAATGCAGAAGCATCACGCATTAATGAATTCATACCATGAGTCCAGGCGTTATGAATAATCTCAATACTCCGACCATGATCCCAATGAGTTATTACCGGCACCGTTGCTTTTTGTGCCATTGATACCATCATGTGAGAGAAATCTTCAAATGAGGTGTTACCGACAAAACCTGTACTAAAAGAAATAATAACCGGGGATTTCGCTTCTTCGGCTGCGTCTTTAACGCCCATCAACATTTCTGCATTCCATACGTTAAAATGGGCAATTGCATAATATTTATTTGTGGCATCGTTTTCCCAATATCTGATATCTGCGAGCATGTTCTGTTCTCCCGTATTAATTAATCGCTAATTTTAATAACGCCTTTAATAATGTCGCGTTTGTTGTTAACTGACTCTTCAAATGCCTGTTGTACATCCCGATAATCGTAAATATGCGTCACCATCGATTTCACATCGAATCGCCCTGAAGAAATAGCTTCAATCGTGACCGGATAACGATTGGCATAGCGGAATACCGTCTGGATAGTGACTTCGCGATTGATTTTGAGGAAATTGATTGCCGAATCGCCGGGTACAGTACCAACAATCATAATTTTACCGCCGCGCATTACCAGATTAAAGGTGCCTGTTTAACGGTGACCGCAGAACCCGCTGTTTCGAAAACAATATCTGCGCCCATGTCTTCGGTAAATTGCTGACAGCGTGCAATAGTGTCCTCTTTTGCGCCATTAATAACCACTGTCGCACCAGGCTGTTCCCCTATTGCCAGACGTTTTTCCAGTACATCAACGACGGCAATTTCCGTTGCGCCCAGGCATTTGCACGCTTGCAACGTCATCAAACCAATACAACCTGCTCCCAGAATAATTATCTTCTTACCCGGTTTAACATCTGCCAGCATCGCGGCATGCATCCCGACTGCGGCAGGCTCCACCAGCGCCCCTTCCATCGTGTCCATATTGTCGGGCAGTTTGTAAGTAAAGCTCTCCGGATGACACAGATAGTGCGTTAATGCGCCGCGGTAGTTGGGTTGTGTCGCCATAAAATCAACGTCCGGGCAGATGTTATATTTGCCTTCCAGACAGTAACGACAGTGACCGCAAGGAACGCCAGGTTCGATATTTACCCGATCCCCCGGTTTAAATTTGCGCACGCGGCTTCCCACAGCCACAACCGTCCCGGCGCATTCATGACCCAGGCCAATTTCTTGATTTGGGTCTTTAGGCGGAATAAACGGGCCTGATTCAAAACCATGTACATCTGAACCACAAATACCGACATATTCTACTTTAATCAAAACTTCATCTTCTTTAGGCACTGGTATTTCTGCTGAAATAATTTTCATTGTGCCCGGCACCTGCAATATTGCTTTTGAATTTTTCATTTTGAATCCACCCGTATTATTTATTGGCTACTGCATCAATACTTAAACTTTCAACGGAGACACCTTTGGTTTCAATTCCAATGGTGGCGATAGCAATTGCGACAATATTTGAAACAGCCCCCAGAAGAATAAAGACTCCCGTTACACCATAACTACTGAGCAGCACTGCAACGGCATAAGGTGCGGCAATACCACTGATTCGCCCTACCGCATTCGCCAGACCGGAGCCACGGAGTTTGGCCTCTGTCGGCCAGATTTCAGGGACATACACTGCCGAGGCATAGCAAACGTACATATAGACGAAAGTAATCAGGAAGAAACCAATCAGCGTTATGAGCAACATACTGGTTTGCAGTGAATAGATATATCCGAGCACCGCAATCAGGATTAATAGCCCCACACCCATTGTTTTACGCGGAATTTTATCCATCACCAGCATGGCAATAAAAATACCAAATGGCGCGCCAAACATACTCATGGTATTTAAAACAATCGAGTCTTTTAAATTAATCCCCTGGGTCATGAATATTGTTGGCAACCAGTTAATTAGTGTGTACTGCACAACGTTCATGGTAATCAGCACACAAGAGCCTAATATCACGCGTTTCAGTAATACTCCTGTCAGTAAGGCTGAATACGGCACCGCTTGTGGCGCTTTACCGTCATCAGCAATAACCACAGGCGGCAAAGGTTTACCCGTCTGGCGTATGACGCCTTCTTCTATACTCCGCATGACTTTCTCGGCTTCCTGATACCGTCCGCGCGATTCCAGCCAGCGCGGGGATTCAGGAAAGTAGCGCCAGGCCAGCGCCGTAGCGATAAGCGACAATATTGCAGGAATAAGCAGTTGTACCCGCCAGTTCCACTCTGCACTAATCAGCGGCGTGAGTCCCATCGCAATCAGTGAGCAGAGCGGATATGACCAGTTGCCAATAAAGGAAACCCGACTGGACCACGTTCCGCGATTTCTACCGGGCATATATTCGGTGAAACCAGCAAACAGTGTAACCAGTAAAGCTCCCAGCCCAACGTCCATCACAAAACGGCAGGCAATAAGAAAATCCATATTCGGTGAGAAAGCACCGACAACCATCGAGGCAATATGAATGGCCTCATAGAGGATGAACGCATTTCTGCGACCGGTTTTGTCGCCAATGATGCCGCCCACCAGCGCACCGAGAAACATTCCGGCGGTCGTGATTGCTGAGAATGTGGCTGTAGTGGAATTATCTGTCCAGCCCAACGCTTTCAGCTGCGCGAGGATCAAGCCACCAACGGCATTACTCCAGCAGACAAGCAAGCCAAACGCGACGATGGCAAACATTGACGAATGCCAGCGGCAATCCGGTAAGCGATCCAGCCGTGCACCACAATGCGGTTTTGTTATCTGTTCCATGCGATAACGTTCCTTCAGGAGAGTAGTTATTCATCAAAGTCGTAAGTCATGATCACTTTGATTGCGGTTTTATCGACCATCGCATCAAACCCTTCGCGCCATTGCGACAGGCCGATACGATGCGTGATCATCGGTTTGACTTTGATAGCGCCGCTGGCTAATAGCCGGATAGCGTTACGCCATGAGGTGGAGTCATAGGCCATATGCCCAATGATGCTTTTATTCCAGGCGGTAATGTCATTAATCGAGAAATCAAGAGGTTTGAAGCCCATTCCAACGCGTACCACTTCCCCATTCGGGCGGAGCATTTCGATGGCTTGTTTCAGTGCGATATTGGCACCGGAGCATTCAATCACCAGTCCCAGATTATCTTTGCCACAAATTTGCTGGCAGCGCGCCACCACATCTTCGGTAGAACCATTTACTACTGCCGTCGCCCCCAGTTCTTTTGCAACCGGGAAGCGGACCGCCACATCTTCTTGCAGACCAACGACGACGATATTTACCGCCCCCATAATCCGCGCCATTTGTACGGAAAACAGCCCGAGTGGGCCAGTGCCAATGACGACAACATCCTGACCAGGAAGGAATTTCGATTGCTGCGCGATGGATTTATAGGCATTACAGATAGGGTCAAGTACGGCTGCGTCCTCATAATCAACACCATCAGGGATTTCCCACAACGCATGACGATGAATTTTGAGAATTTCACCAGGAACCAGACAATATTTGGAAAAACCACCGCCCCAGGTATTGTTATCCAGACCAAGGTTTACTTTTTCTGTACAACACAGAAAATCACCCTGTTCACAGGCCGGACAAACGCCGCAAACGTGACCGCTGTTATCCGACACGACGCGTTGCCCCACTTTCCAGTCTTTGACTTTTTCACCAACCTGCGCAATACAACCTGCGAACTCATGGCCGCGGATAGAGTTAAACTCATCAGAACCGCTATCGACATTGTAGTGCTTCATGTCTGCGCCGCAGATTGCCGCGGCTTTAATTTCAGTCACTACGTCTTCCGGGCCACAAATGGGTTGTGGGACATGAATCATCTTGTAGCCGCCAAAGGCCTTGCCAAACCGAGCCAGTGCTTTCATTGCGTCATCCTCTGTGTTTTGTTTTGCTTAGATGGCCATCATACTTACCCACATGATTTTTGAGGTCAATATTAAATCTGCACAACACAGATAATGACCTGCATTTTACAACTCAAATCACAATTACGCAGAAAATGGCTGGGTCTGTTACAGGTTGGTGGAAGGCGGGACGCAAAAAGAGCAAATTCGAGAGGGATTACCGGCCAAATAGGTCTGAGACTTAAGTTCAGGAGAAGTCATTCAGGCGTGAACGCGACTGCAAGAGATCGGACTGGGACTTAGCCAGGTCGGGTCGAGATAATTGAGACGAGTCGTGGGGTCATTGTTGGCTATCCCCTTCATAGCCGCGGCAAAAAGGGGATGAACCACTTACTTAAACATGGCAATAGGCTTTGCTGAGATACCAAAATCTTCTTTTAACTGCTGTTTGCTCTTCATGACCATCTGACCATTTGTGTCAATTGTCATATGCTGTGCTTCGGTATTATGGCGGGCTTGCCACAGCATCACCAGTTGCAGGCAATTCTCTTTTTGTTCCTCGGTCAACGCAACGCCATCAGGCCATTTCCCCAGTTCAACGGCGGTCGACAAACGCTGGTATACCTCAGGCGTCATGCTGTTGATAATGTCATCAAGATTCATAATTTTTCCGCTCCTGTGGAATAAGTTGCTGAATCGTTTTTTCAACCGTTGATTTCTTCGCCGTTTTCGCCATCAGTGAAGCGTAAAGAAGCAGAGTTAACACAATAACGTTCGCCTGTTGGTTGCGGCCCGTCGGGAAAGACATGCCCCAGATGGGCATCACAGTTACCGCAACGAATTTCTATGCGCTGCATTCCATGTGACAAGTCTTTGATATAACGAATGGATTCTTCACTCACCGGTTCGTAGAAACTGGGCCAGCCACAGCCGGAATCATACTTGGTTTCGGAATGAAACAGCGGGGCATCGCAGATCAAACAGTGATATACGCCGTCACGCTTGTTATGCAGTAAACGACCCGTAAATGGCGGTTCTGTCCCATGATTCTGCGTCACGTAAAACTGCATCTCGGACAAATTTTTTTTCAGTTCTTCTGCCGAAGGTTTATTCGCCATTTACTCACATCTCACTTTAATCGTGCTCACATTACGTGACTGATTCTAACAAAACATTAACACCAACTGGCAAAATTTTGTCCTAAACTTGATCTCGACGAAATGGCTGCACCTAAATCGTGATGAAAATCACATTTTTATCGTAATTGCCCTTTAAAATTCGGGGCGCCGACCCCATGTGGTCTCAAGCCCAAAGGAAAAGTGAGGCGAGTCAGTCGCGTAATGCTTAGGCACAGGATTGATTTGTCGCAATGATTGACACGATTCCGCTTGACGCTGCGTAAGGTTTTTGTAATTTTACAGGCAACCTTTTATTCACTAACAAATAGCTGGTGGAATATATGACTATCAAAGTAGGTATCAACGGTTTTGGCCGTATCGGTCGCATTGTTTTCCGTGCTGCTCAGAAACGTTCTGACATCGAGATCGTTGCAATCAACGACCTGTTAGACGCTGATTACATGGCATACATGCTGAAATATGACTCCACTCACGGCCGTTTCGACGGTACCGTTGAAGTGAAAGACGGTCATCTGATCGTTAACGGTAAAAAAATCCGTGTTACCGCTGAACGTGATCCGGCTAACCTGAAATGGGACGAAGTGGGTGTTGACGTTGTCGCTGAAGCAACTGGTCTGTTCCTGACTGACGAAACTGCTCGTAAACACATCACCGCTGGTGCGAAGAAAGTGGTTATGACTGGTCCGTCTAAAGACAACACTCCGATGTTCGTTAAAGGCGCTAACTTCGACAAATATGCTGGCCAGGACATCGTTTCCAACGCTTCCTGCACCACCAACTGCCTGGCTCCGCTGGCTAAAGTTATCAACGATAACTTCGGCATCATCGAAGGTCTGATGACCACCGTTCACGCTACTACCGCTACTCAGAAAACCGTTGATGGCCCGTCTCACAAAGACTGGCGCGGCGGCCGCGGCGCTTCCCAGAACATCATCCCGTCCTCTACCGGTGCTGCTAAAGCTGTAGGTAAAGTACTGCCAGAACTGAATGGCAAACTGACTGGTATGGCGTTCCGCGTTCCGACCCCGAACGTATCCGTAGTTGACCTGACCGTTCGTCTGGAAAAAGCTGCAACTTACGAGCAGATCAAAGCTGCCGTTAAAGCTGCTGCTGAAGGCGAAATGAAAGGCGTTCTGGGCTACACCGAAGATGACGTAGTATCTACCGATTTCAACGGCGAAGTTTGCACTTCCGTGTTCGATGCTAAAGCTGGTATCGCTCTGAACGACAACTTCGTGAAACTGGTATCCTGGTACGACAACGAAACCGGTTACTCCAACAAAGTTCTGGACCTGATCGCTCACATCTCCAAATAAGTTGAGATGACACTGTGATCTAAAAAGAGCGACTTCGGTCGCTCTTTTTTTTACCTGATAAAATGAAGTTAAAGGACTGCGTCATGATTAAGAAAATTTTTGCCCTTCCGGTCATCGAACAAATCTCCCCTGTCCTCTCCCGTCGTAAACTGGATGAACTGGACCTCATTGTGGTCGATCATCCCCAGGTAAAAGCCTCTTTTGCATTACAGGGCGCACACCTTCTCTCGTGGAAACCTGCGGGTGAAGAAGAAGTTCTGTGGTTGAGCAACAACACACCGTTCAAAAATGGCGTCGCTATTCGCGGTGGCGTACCGGTTTGCTGGCCGTGGTTTGGTCCGGCGGCACAACAAGGTCTGCCTGCGCACGGTTTTGCCCGCAACCTGCCGTGGACGCTGAAATCACATCATGAAGATGCTGATGGCGTAGCGCTGACTTTTGAATTGACACAAAGCGAAGAGACGAAAAAATTCTGGCCGCACGACTTTACGCTGTTAGCGCATTTCCGCGTGGGTAAAACCTGTGAAATCGATCTTGAATCACATGGCGAATTTGAAACCACCTCTGCCCTGCATACCTACTTTAACGTGGGTGATATCGCTAAGGTAAGCGTCAGTGGGCTGGGCGATCGCTTCATTGATAAAGTGAATGACGCGAAAGAAGATGTACTGACCGACGGTATTCAGACCTTCCCTGACCGTACCGATCGCGTGTATCTGAATCCGCAAGATTGCAGCGTGATTAATGATGAAGCGCTGAATCGTATTATCGCCGTAGGCCACCAGCATCATCTGAACGTTGTCGGCTGGAACCCGGGACCGGCGCTTTCAGTTAGCATGGGCGACATGCCGGACGATGGCTACAAGACCTTTGTTTGTGTAGAAACGGCTTACGCTTCAGAAACGCAAAAAGTCACCAAAGAGAAACCTGCACATCTGGCGCAATCCATTCGCGTTGCCAAACGTTAATTTGCGTTAATGTTGTGTGCCGGGTGCGATGCATCCGGCACGTATCAACATCACACCATATCCAGCGCAGTTTTTCCTTTTGGTACCGGATATGCCTTATCCAGCATAGCTAATTCCGCTGACGAAAGTTCGACCTCAAGCGCAGCTGCATGTTGTTGGACATGTGCAATTTCGTTGACTACCGCGTTTTTTAACAGTCCATTGCGCAACCGCCCGGCCTGGGCTAATGGACTGTAAGCCATCACCGGCATCTGCTGTTGCTGGCACCAGGGGAGTAGATCGTACTCAATCCCTCGTGAACCGAGATGGTAAAGCACCTGATTAGTGGCACACTGATTTCCCCCCGGCAGCTGCCAGAGTTCCTGCATATCGGCATAACCAAGGTTAGAAACGCCCCAGCGACGGATTTTTCCCTGGGCGATCAATTTTTCCATCGCAGCAACAGTCTCTTCAAAAGCGAAACTGCCAGACCAGTGTAATAAGTAGAGATCGAGATAGTCAGTATTGAGACGGCGTAAACTGGCTTCGCATGCATTTATCGCTTTTTGCCCGCCAGCATTCCACGGATAGACTTTAGAGACGAGAAAGACCTTCTCTCGCAGACCGGTTAATGCTTCCCCAACCACCTTTTCGGCACCGCCATCGGCATACATTTCGGCGGTATCAATGAGGGTTAAACCGAGTTCAATGCCTGCGCGTAGTGCAGCAACTTCTGTTTTGCGCTGACTGGCATCTTCGCCCATATACCATGTTCCCTGCCCTATGGCTGGCAGTGAGACATCGCCACTAAATTGAATCATTTTTTGTTGCATTGTTTCCTCCCAGGTATTGCACCACCGTAATGCAAAACAGGGCGTGACGCCCTGTTTTTATGCACAAAATGCCCTGGAAAGATGCATTATCAGAATTTGTAGGTGATCCCGGTAGAAATCAGGCCAGTCCAGGATTTATCCACCATCGGGCTGTCAGTAACTTCATCAGACAGACGGGTGTAGCGCGCGGTACCGTAAACACTCCAGTCGCCGAGGAAGTTGTAGCTGGCGCTCAGCTCAAGGTAAGGGCTCCAGCTGTCATTCGGGTTATAGCCACGCAGACCGCTGCGAGCGGACTCTTTGCGCGATACGCCATAATAGTATTCGTTCTGGTTTTCGCTGTTCCACTGCACACCAATACCCGGAGTCACGGTCAGGCCACCGTTGGTGTAACGATACAACCAGGCCATATCCCAGACAATGCCGTTGCTGTTATCCAGGGTATCGCCAGCCAGGGTGGTACGCAGGTAACCGTACTGGGTAAAGTGAGCATAAGACAGACCAGCCATCATGGTGCTCTTACGGTCATCCAGGTGACGCATTTGGTGATCGCCACTGTCTTTCGCTTTGAAGTAAAGCGGCGACCAGTAAGCGGTAATTGAAAGTTTATCCGTTGCGTCATTCCACAGGTAGTAACCACCACCTAAGCCACGGAACCAGAAGTTATCGCCTTCATAGTTGATTACCGGTACTGGGTAAACATCGGTATCGTAATCTTTATATGGGTGCTCAACGACACCTACGCCTGCGCCCAGGGAAAATTTACCTTCAGCGTGCGCTACGCCTGCAGACGTTGCGATAAGCACTCCAAGTGCCAGAAGTTTGAGTTTGGTCACAATTAATCATTCCTTAAACAAATGTTTAGCGGGCGACAAAGTTTACCCGTCAATACATCGAAACCCAACCTTTTTACGTTTTCATTTTTTAAAGTAACTGTTTAATTTTCCTGCCGCGGATGACACCGCGCTTACAGCCAAATGGATTTAGCGTTACTGGCGAGCCTGGTCTTTACATTAATTATGCAAAATTTATGGATGAGTTGTTGATATGCCATTGAAATTAAGAAAGCCGTGCAGGCAAGTTTTCCATTTGCCATCTACGCTTAATTTTGAAGGTGTATCACCGGGCACGTTGTTCTCATCGTCGATAAAATGGCATGAGAGTTGCTGTGTTTTAGCAAGAGACGTCGTTCAGTTTACTGAGGTGTACTGGCAATAGCGGACACTACCATTTGTTCTTTTTTTAAGCAGCCATCTGATGATATTTTTCCCTGAAGGCTGCCGGGGAGATATTCCCCAGACGAGAGTGACGACGCTGACGATTGTAGAAAATCTCAATGTATTCCCGTATTACTGAGATGGCTTCATCCCGGTTATTAAAACGATAGTGGCTCAGGCTCTCATTTTTCAGCGTTCCCCAGAAGCTTTCCATCGGAGCGTTGTCGTAACAGTTACCTTTACGCGACATTGATGTTTTCAGACCAGACTGCTCCTGTATGACCCGGTAATCGTATGCGCAGTACTGTGAACCTCGATCAGAGTAGTGGATTAGCCCGGCAGGTGGGCGCTGGCTCCTGAGCGCCATAAACAGGGCTTTACCTGTCAGCTCTTTTGTCATGCGCTCTCCCATGGCGTAGCCGACAATTTCGCACGTATAAACATCTTTGATGCCAGCGAGGTACAACCATCCCTCCTGTGTGGCAACATACGTCAGGTCCGCCACCCAGACCTGATTTGGTGCTGTAGGAGCGAACGTCTGGTTCAGCAGATTTGGCGCAACTGGCAGATTGTGGTTCGGGTTCGTAGTCGCTCTGAACTTGCGTTTCTGCTTACAGCGTAGCCTCAGCTCCTTACGAAGACGTGCCAGTCGGTCACGACCAACGATGATGCCATTCTCTGCCAGCTCCGTCTGGAGCCGCCGGGTTCCATATGTTTCGCGAGTGCGGATATGTGCCACCTTAATCTCCAGTTTTAGCCGCTCATCACTTTGTTTTCTGTCTGAGGGTTCATGCTGTACCCAGTTGTAATAACCGCTCCTGGATACACCAAATACCTGACACATCGCTTCAATGGGAAATTGTTGTCGCCATTGTTCGATTAACGCGTATTTTTCAGCGACTCCTGTGCAAAATACACTGTTGCTTTTTTTAATATATCTCGCTCAAGGCGAGCTTCATTTAACGCCTTACGCAGTTGCAGAATTTCAGATTCCAGTTCAGCCACCGTGCGGGAACCAGGAGTACCGAGCCCTTTTCTGGCGGCGGTAACCCATTGTCCTAAAGTGCCTTCAGGAAGAGATAATCGGGAAGCGCCTTCACTGATCGAAAGTTGATTTTCAAGAACCGTTCTGACAGCTTCGGCTTTGAACTCTTTAGAGTAACGTTGGGTTTTTCTGCTCATTATTAGCTCCTTCTGATGCCATTCTATTTCAGGAAGGAGTGTCCGTTAAACTCAGGCTACCTCACGCTGCTGAGCAGTCGGAAGTGTCGCCAGAACAGCGGCGCGCCATCTGCGAGGCTTTTGAGTCTGCCAATAATACCCATGGCTTAAACCTGACTGCCCATAAATACCCGGGCTTACGCGGCACACTACAAACCGCATCCACTGACTGCGACACAATTGTGGAAGCTGCAGCACTATTACCCGCTTTTGATCAGGCAGTGGAAGGCAACCGCCACCAGGATGATTACGGTTCAGGTCTTGGGATGGCCGAAGAGAAATTTCACTATTATCTCGATCTCAATGACCGCTATGTCTATTTTTATGAGCCGGTTAATGTTGAATACTTTGCGATGAATAACTGGTCCTTCCTGCAGTCAGGAAGTATTGGCATCGATCGCAAAGATATTGAAAAGGTATTTACCGGGCGTACCGTATTGTCGAGCATTTACCAGGATCAGCGTACTAAACAGAACGTGATGAGTTTGCTGACGCCGGTATATGTCGCAGGGCAGCTAAAAGGGATTGTGCTGCTGGATATTAACAAAAACAATTTGCGGAATATCTTTTACACTCATGACCGCCCTCTCCTCTGGCGTTTTCTCAATGTCACGCTAACCGATACCGATTCGGGGCGCGACATTATCATCAACCAGAGCGAAGATAATCTGTTCCAGTATGTCAGTTACGTCCATGACTTACCGGGCGGCATTCGTGTCTCGTTATCCATTGATATTCTTTACTTTATCACGTCTTCGAGGAAAAGCGTTCTGTTCTGGATTTTGACGGCGTTAATTTTGCTGAATATGGTCCGGATGCACTTCCGTTTATACCAAAATGTGTCGCGAGAAAATATTAGTGATGCGATGACTGGACTGTATAATCGCAAAATTTTAACCCCTGAACTGGAGCAGCGGTTGCAGAAACTGGTGCAATCCGGTTCTTCGGTGATGTTTATTGCAATTGACATGGACAAGTTAAAGCAAATAAATGACACCCTCGGTCATCAGGAGGGGGATTTAGCGATTACGTTACATGATGCGTATAAAGCTTCCGATGAGCGTTTATATGTCAATAAGCAGAACAAAAACAGCCGTTCATGATAACCTTCTGTGGTTGTTTGCTTGTAATCTCAGGAGCGTGAAATGACTGAAATGGCTAAAGGAAGCGTGACGCATCAGCAGTTAATCGCTTTATTATCACAAGAAGGTGCTAACTTCCGCGTCGTTACCCATGAAGCGGTAGGTAAATGTGAAGCGGTGTCAGAAATTCGTGGTACCGCTCTAGGCCAGGGTGCTAAGGCACTGGTATGTAAAGTCAAAGGCAATGGCGTAAATCAACATGTTCTGGCGATCCTCGCAGCCGATCAACAGGCCGATCTGAGCCAACTCGCCAGCCATATAGGCGGATTACGCGCTTCGTTGGCCAGCCCGGCGGAAGTTGATGAACTCACAGGCTGTGTCTTCGGCGCGATCCCCCCTTTCAGCTTCCATCCAAAACTCAAACTGGTTGCCGACCCTCTACTCTTCGAACGATTTGATGAAATCGCCTTCAATGCAGGGATGCTGGATAAATCCGTTATTTTGAAAACCGCGGATTATTTGCGCATTGCGCAACCAGAACTGGTCAATTTCCGCCGCACTGCGTAGCTAGCCTATCCGTTCAATAAGCAGAACGGACAAAACCAGCACAACAGCAATAGCAAAAAACGATGATGTGATAATCAGTGTCTCGACGAACATTTGATCGTTCATAGCATGCCCCCGGGAGATAGCTGTTTTCACGTTATTGTTAGCGTGCACAAATGGCAGTTTGATGACAGTTCGCCTGATTTTTTATGCAAAAAACGTAAAGATTTTCTACTTCCTTCCTGCAGCAAGCATAAAGTAAGCAGGCTTATTATTTTTTGGCAAGGAAACCACGATGTTTGATGTCACTTTGCTGATCCTGCTCGGGTTAGCTGCGCTGGGCTTTATCAGTCATAACACCACTGTCGCCGTTTCAATTCTGGTGTTGATCATTGTCCGCGTCACACCGTTAAGCACCTTTTTCCCGTGGATTGAAAAACAGGGGCTAAGTATCGGGATAATCATTCTGACGATTGGCGTTATGGCCCCCATCGCCAGCGGGACGCTACCGCCCTCAACCTTGATTCACTCGTTTCTGAACTGGAAATCGCTGGTGGCAATTGCAGTAGGCGTTATTGTCTCCTGGCTGGGTGGGCGCGGCGTGACGTTAATGGGCAGCCAGCCGCAACTGGTTGCTGGGCTGCTGGTGGGCACTGTTTTAGGCGTAGCGCTGTTTCGCGGCGTACCGGTTGGCCCGCTTATTGCCGCGGGTCTGGTTTCGCTGATTGTGGGGAAACAGTAGTTAATCCCGCAATATATCGGCCTGGCGTTTGCCCCAAGCCTTTCTTAAACATAGTAATAAAGGCCGTTGTTGAATCATACCCCAGCGTATGAGCAACTTTCTGTACAGTATCGCCTTTCACTAATCCCTGAAGCGCCATAATCAGCTGTAACTGCTGACGCCACTGGCGAAAACTCAACCCCGTCTCTTTCACTATCAGGCGGGCAAGATTGCGTTCACTCATCGCAAAAAAGCCAGCCCATTGCCCCAATGCCCCCCACTCGACGGGCCCTTTCGCCATCATCTCCACCATCGTGCGGATTTTAGGATGAGAAGAAACGGGCAGGTGCAGCTGTTGTTGTGGCTGCTGAGGGAGTTCATCAAACAGGACCTGAATTAATCTGCGGGTCATCGGCTCAGCACGCTGAGTCGTCGTCCTGTTTGCCAGGGTTAAAATCAATTCCCGGCATAAGGGCGATATTTTCAATGTGCAACATGGTCGGCATTGTCACTGCGCTGGGTTCGATAAACAGAAAACAGAGTTCAGCGTTAGCTGTCACTTGATTGCTATGCTTCACCCCGCCCGGTATCCAAACCGCATATTGTGGCGGCACCATCCACAAAGCATTTTCCACCGTACAGGTAATTGCACCATGTAATGCCAGTATCAGCTGTCCTTTGCGGTGCTGATGTACAGGACTGGTTAACTCATCCGTTCCGGCGTGAATACAAAATGCGACCGCGGCTTCATGGTGTCGGTGGGTTCATAGCCATTGAGATTCAACCTGTGCATCATTTTGTCCGAACTTAGCGATAATTTGTCATTTTAGCTTGATTCAACATAACAATAAAAACGGTAAGGTACAGCCTCGTTTGTAACAATGAGAAGCATATGACCTGTTCAACTTCATTAAGCGGCAAAAACAGGATTGTCCTTATCGCTGGCATTCTGATGATTGCCACAACATTACGCGTCACCTTTACCGGCGCAGCGCCGTTACTGGATACGATTCGTTCCGCTTACTCGCTGACGACAGCGCAAACCGGCTTATTAACCACCCTGCCATTATTGGCCTTTGCGCTAATCTCACCTCTGGCTGCCCCGGTGGCGCGACGTTTTGGTATGGAACGTAGCCTGTTTGCCGCGTTACTTTTGATCTGTGCAGGTATCGCAATTCGTTCTCTCCCTTCGCCTTACTTATTATTTGGCGGTACAGCGGTCATTGGCGGTGGGATTGCATTAGGCAATGTCTTACTGCCAGGATTAATTAAACGCGATTTCCCTCATTCCGTCGCCAGACTTACCGGCGCATATTCCCTGACAATGGGAGCTGCAGCGGCACTGGGATCGGCTATGGTCGTGCCGCTGGCTTTGAACGGTTTTGGCTGGCAAGGCGCGTTGTTCATGCTGATGTGTTTTCCTCTGCTGGCTCTTTTTTTATGGCTGCCACAGTGGCGAAGTCAGCAACATGCAAATTTGAGTACCTCACGCGCCTTACATACTCGGGGTATCTGGCGTTCGCCACTTGCCTGGCAGGTAACATTGTTTCTTGGGATCAACTCACTGGTCTATTACGTGATTATTGGCTGGCTTCCGGCGATCCTCATCAGTCACGGCTATAGCGAAGCACAGGCGGGTTCACTGCATGGTTTGCTGCAACTAGCCACAGCAGCTCCCGGTTTGCTGATCGCACTTTTCTTACATCATGTGAAAGACCAGCGTGGTATTGCAGCGTTCGTTGCCTTGATGTGCGCAGTGGGCGCGGTTGGGCTCTGCTTTATGCCAGCGCACGCGATCACCTGGACTCTGCTTTTCGGTTTTGGTTCCGGCGCAACAATGATACTGGGGTTGACGTTCATTGGTCTTCGGCAAGTTCTGCGCATCAGGCGGCGGCACTCTCGGGGATGGCACAATCCGTCGGGTATTTGCTGGCAGCCTGTGGGCCGCCGCTAATGGGTAAAATACACGATGCTAACGGTAACTGGTCCGTACCACTGATGGGTGTTGCAATACTTTCACTACTGATGGCGATTTTCGGACTTTGCGCCGGGAGAGACAAAGAAATTCGCTAATATCCGGTGCTATAGTGACGTGACAAATCTTGCGTGAAAGGGAGAACAAACACGATGAATATTCAGTGCAAACGCGTTTATGATCCGGCTGAACAGAGCGATGGTTATCGCGTACTGGTCGACCGCCTCTGGCCGCGCGGTATCAAAAAAACCGATTTAGCCCTTGATGAGTGGGATAAAGAAATCACGCCGTCAACGGAACTGCGCAAAGCCTTTCACGGCGAAGTCGTCGATTTTGCAACCTTTCGCGAGCAATATCGCGCAGAACTGGCGCAACACGAGCAAGAAGGAAAGCGGCTGGCGGACATCGCCAAAAAACAGCCGCTGACCCTGCTCTACGCAGCAAAAAACACCACGCAGAACCATGCGCTGGTGCTGGCCGACTGGCTACGTAGCTTGTGATTTTAGTACGGCATCCGGCGGTTATTTTTCACCAGCCGGATGGTCCCGTCGCCACAATGCCCATTCATCAATCGTTTCACCGCCCGGTAATTTGCAATTGTTGCTGACCCCTTGCGCTGTCTGCACTGGAATGAGCGTCCCGCCCTTCTGCTGGCAATAGACCGACGCCGGATTTGCCATACCAATCTGCGGCGGTTTAGGTGCTTCTGGCTGAGAAGGGGTTGAACAACCAGCCAGGACCAGCAAGCAAGGCAGAACAAAACTGATAATTTTCATTTATTGATCTCACATATTTATCCAAGCTTAGAGTATCGCGGTATCGTTTTGTTTTGCAGCACTATTTTTATTACATTCACTCAAAACATATTACGTCTTGTTTCATCTTTGTTGATGATGTTTTATCATGCCTGCAAAGATTAAATAATCAGCACTTACCCGCCGTATCCTGGAGTTGTTCCGTGTCAGATCAGATTATCGCCCGCGTCTCGCAATCCCTTGCCAAAGAACAGTCACTGGAAAGTCTGGTCCGACAGCTTCTGGAGATGCTGGAAATGGTCACTGATATGGAATCAACCTACCTGACCAAAGTGGATGTCGAAGCGCGCCTGCAGCATATTATGTTTGCCCGTAACAGCCAGAAAATGCACATCCCGGAGAATTTTACCGTCTTGTGGGATTACTCGTTATGCAAACGCGCCATTGATGAAAACTGCTTTTTCAGCGATGAAGTCCCTGACCGTTGGGGCGACTGTATTGCGGCACGCAATCTTGGCATCACCACATTTCTGAGCACGCCAATTCACTTACCGGATGGATCATTCTATGGCACGCTTTGCGCCGCCAGCAGTGAGAAGCGCCAGTGGAGTGAACGCGCGGAACAGGTTTTACAGTTATTCGCCGGACTGATTGCACAATATATTCAAAAAGAGGCACTGGTTGAACAGCTGCACGAAGCCAATGCTGCGCTGATTGCGCAATCGTATACCGACTCGTTAACCGGGCTACCGAATCGGCGGGCGATTTTTGAAAATCTGACGACGCTGTTTTCCCTCGCCCGGCATCTTAACCATAAGATAATGATCGCGTTTATCGATCTGGATAACTTCAAATTAATCAATGATCGTTTTGGTCATAATAGTGGCGATCTGTTTCTCATTCAGGTTGGCGAGCGCCTTAATACGCTCCAGCAAAATGGCGAAGTTATTGGTCGTCTCGGTGGTGATGAGTTTTTGGTTGTTTCACTAAACAACGAGAATGCGGATATTTCGTCGCTGCGAGAACGTATTCAACAGCAAATACGTGGAGAATATCACTTAGGTGATGTTGATTTGTATTATCCCGGTGCCAGTCTTGGCATAGTAGAAGTCGATCCTGAAACAACCGATGCAGACAGTGCCCTGCATGCTGCCGATATTGCGATGTATCAGGAGAAAAAACACAAACAGAAAACACCTTTTGTCGCGCATCCAGCGCTACATTCCTGAGGCGTATTCACATCCTTTTGATTGGTGATAACATGCGAATCGGTATTATTTTTCCGGTTGTAATCTTCATTACAGCGGTCGTATTTTTAGCATGGTTTTTTATTGGCTGCTATGCTGCCCCGGGAGCATAAAGATGAAAAAAACAACGATTATTATGATGGGTGTGGCGATTATTGTCGTACTCGGCACTGAGCTGGGATGGTGGTAACGTCACCTCTAAAAAATAGCAAAGGCTGCCTGTGTGCAGCCTTTGTGCAATTTAAGCGTTAACTTTTAATCTTCCTGTAGATAAATAGCACGACAATCGCACCAATAACGGCTGAAGCTG